>NZ_CP071644.1:4800000-6842500 GCF_051131985.1 Pseudomonas sp. Z3-6 | reverse complement strand
CACTAGTCGAGTCGGCCTGCGCGGAAGATGTAACGGGGCTCAAACCATACACCGAAGCTACGGGTATCACGTAAGTGATGCGGTAGAGGAGCGTTCTGTAAGCCTGTGAAGGTGAGTTGAGAAGCTTGCTGGAGGTATCAGAAGTGCGAATGCTGACATGAGTAACGACAATGGGTGTGAAAAACACCCACGCCGAAAGACCAAGGTTTCCTGCGCAACGTTAATCGACGCAGGGTTAGTCGGTCCCTAAGGCGAGGCTGAAAAGCGTAGTCGATGGAAAACAGGTTAATATTCCTGTACTTCTGGTTATTGCGATGGAGGGACGGAGAAGGCTAGGCCAGCTTGGCGTTGGTTGTCCAAGTTTAAGGTGGTAGGCTGGAATCTTAGGTAAATCCGGGATTCCAAGGCCGAGAGCTGATGACGAGTTACCCTTTGGGTGACGAAGTGGTTGATGCCATGCTTCCAAGAAAAGCTTCTAAGCTTCAGGTAACCAGGAACCGTACCCCAAACCGACACAGGTGGTTGGGTAGAGAATACCAAGGCGCTTGAGAGAACTCGGGTGAAGGAACTAGGCAAAATGGCACCGTAACTTCGGGAGAAGGTGCGCCGGTGAGGGTGAAGCACTTGCTGCGTAAGCCCACGCCGGTCGAAGATACCAGGCCGCTGCGACTGTTTATTAAAAACACAGCACTCTGCAAACACGAAAGTGGACGTATAGGGTGTGACGCCTGCCCGGTGCCGGAAGGTTAATTGATGGGGTTAGCTAACGCGAAGCTCTTGATCGAAGCCCCGGTAAACGGCGGCCGTAACTATAACGGTCCTAAGGTAGCGAAATTCCTTGTCGGGTAAGTTCCGACCTGCACGAATGGCGTAACGATGGCGGCGCTGTCTCCACCCGAGACTCAGTGAAATTGAAATCGCTGTGAAGATGCAGTGTATCCGCGGCTAGACGGAAAGACCCCGTGAACCTTTACTATAGCTTTGCACTGGACTTTGAATTTGCTTGTGTAGGATAGGTGGGAGGCTTTGAAGCGTGGACGCCAGTCTGCGTGGAGCCATCCTTGAAATACCACCCTGGCAACTTTGAGGTTCTAACTCAGGTCCGTTATCCGGATCGAGGACAGTGTATGGTGGGTAGTTTGACTGGGGCGGTCTCCTCCTAAAGAGTAACGGAGGAGTACGAAGGTGCGCTCAGACCGGTCGGAAATCGGTCGTAGAGTATAAAGGCAAAAGCGCGCTTGACTGCGAGACAGACACGTCGAGCAGGTACGAAAGTAGGTCTTAGTGATCCGGTGGTTCTGTATGGAAGGGCCATCGCTCAACGGATAAAAGGTACTCCGGGGATAACAGGCTGATACCGCCCAAGAGTTCATATCGACGGCGGTGTTTGGCACCTCGATGTCGGCTCATCACATCCTGGGGCTGAAGCCGGTCCCAAGGGTATGGCTGTTCGCCATTTAAAGTGGTACGCGAGCTGGGTTTAGAACGTCGTGAGACAGTTCGGTCCCTATCTGCCGTGGACGTTTGAGATTTGAGAGGGGCTGCTCCTAGTACGAGAGGACCGGAGTGGACGAACCTCTGGTGTTCCGGTTGTCACGCCAGTGGCATTGCCGGGTAGCTATGTTCGGGAAAGATAACCGCTGAAAGCATCTAAGCGGGAAACTTGCCTCAAGATGAGATCTCACTGGGACCTTGAGTCCCCTGAAGGGCCGTCGAAGACTACGACGTTGATAGGCAGGGTGTGTAAGCGCTGTGAGGCGTTGAGCTAACCTGTACTAATTGCCCGTGAGGCTTGACCATATAACACCCAAGCAATTTGCTGACTCGAAAGAGCGCCAGATTGCGGTGTGTGAAGACGAAACGAACCGAAAGTTCGAATCTCACAAAACACCGAAAGCTGTCACATACCCAATTTGCTGAAGCGAGGCCATCAGGCCACGACTCGGTACCCGAATTTCTTGACGACCATAGAGCATTGGAACCACCTGATCCCATCCCGAACTCAGCAGTGAAACGATGCATCGCCGATGGTAGTGTGGGGTTTCCCCATGTGAGAGTAGGTCATCGTCAAGATTAAATTCCGAAACCCCTATCTGCTGATGCAGGTAGGGGTTTTGTTTTAGTAAGAGTCATCGATTTTACCGACACGTTGCTGTTGAACGGGTTGGACACCGAATTTCTTGACGACCATAGAGCATTGGAACCACCTGATCCCATCCCGAACTCAGCAGTGAAACGATGCATCGCCGATGGTAGTGTGGGGTTTCCCCATGTGAGAGTAGGTCATCGTCAAGATTGAATTCCCAGGACCCCTGTCTGCTGATGCAGACAGGGGTTTTGTCGTTTTTGGGCCGGTAATCGGATCGAGCCTCTGATGCCCCGGCAAACCCCCAATGCCGTTGCTATGCTGTTGTAGTCGGGCTTTGGCGACCCAAAAGCCCGCGACGGTCACTGGTCATGGGGATTCCAATAATGAAAAACCCTTATGCTCCCGGCTTTTGGTGTGCGACTGCGGCATTGCTGCTGCTTTCAGCCACTTATTTCTATGGCGTCATGCTCACTCACCAGATCGACAAGGCGCTCTTGTTCCTCGATAGCGCTGCGGCGTTGATTGGCGTGATATCCATTGCAATCGTGGCCTGGGCATCGCTTCAGGGCCAACGCATCAAGAAAAAACACCTCGAGCAAGGCAAGACCCTGGTGCTGATTTGGGACACCAAAGTGGCGCTGCGCCGTGTCGAAACGGTGTTTGACCGTTATTTCTGGGGCAGCTATTGGCAGCCAGGCCGCACTTTCCAGGAAGTCATGGGCGAGCTCACCGGCACCCCGCTGGAGAAAAGCCTGGAGGCCCTGAAAACCCAATGCGCAGCCCTGGACAAGCAAGTCACCCAAGAAGGTTGGCACTGGCTCAACAACGCCCGTGAATTGTGTGACGTGGCTAGCGCCATGGCCAGGGAGCGCTATCAACTGGACTTTTGCGATTCACGCGCAGAGTCATCGGGTGCGGCGGTGATCAATCGCGATTTTGAAGTGCTGGTGTACACTTGGACGGCCCGGCTCAAGACTTTCGATCATCAGCTCGACGAGATCGAAGTCCAATATTCGTAGACCACCTCTCAAGAAAACGTTTTTGCCCCTATAAACATTGGGCCCGCAAGGGTGCCTGATGGTAATCTCCCCTCCTCTTTACGGCGTCGAGCCACACCCTTCGCGGGTCAGGGAAGACGACGGCTTCTTCAACCATGGATATCGATCGGGTCACTCATGAATAAATCAGCAAGCGTACTTCTGGGAATCGTTGTGGCTGTCGGAGCTATCAGCGCAGGTGGCGCCTGGTACACCGGAACCAAACTCGAAGGCGTGTTGAAAAATGCTATTGCCGATAGCAATAAGCAGATGCAGACAGCCTTGTCCGGATCCAACAGCACTGCCGCCCTGGAGCTGGTTTCCATGGACCGTGGCACATTCAGCAGCACCGCCCACTACCGCCTCAAAGGCGAAGGCGAGATATTCGGCGGCGAGTCGGTCGAGCTGCTCTTCGTCGACCGGATCGAGCACGGCCCACTACCATTCTCGCGTTTGATTACGCTCAAGTGGCTGCCGGTCATGGCCACCAGTCACACCGCTCTCGAGCGCAATCCACTGACAGACAAGTGGTTCGCTGCCACCAAGGACCAGTCCCCGCTCAAAGGTGTGGTCAACCTGGGTTACGACGAGTCCATCAACGGCACCTATGAGCTGCTGCCATTGGAGACGAAGCTGGATGAGCAGTCCCAGCTCACCTTCTCCGGCCTGAAGATCGACGTGGCCGCCAGCGCCCAGGGACAGAAGGTCAAGGCTGACGGCTACATGGACAGCTTCAAGTTGACCACCGTCGCCGAAGACCAGACACCAGTGCAGGTCGAGCTGAACGGCCTGACATTGGCCAGTAACCTGAGCAAAAGCACCTACGGTTACTACATGGGTGACAACACCCTGCTGATGAGCAGCACCAAGGCCACCTTTGGCGAGCCGAAGTCAGTGCTGGGCCTGAAGAACTTCGAAATGAAGAACAGCAGCAGCGAGAACGGCACCAGCGCTTCGGGGCGTGCCGATTACAAGATCGGTGAGTTGTCGTTCAACGACAAGACCATTGGTTCGGCGCAGATGGCGGTCAGCCTGAAGAACCTGGACATCCCGGCCACCATGTCGCTGATGCAGATTTACCAGACCAAGCTGCAACCGTACGAAAAAGCCGCTGCCGAGGCTGCTGCGGCCGGTGAGCCAGCGCCAGAGTTGAGCCTGACCGAAGCCGAGGAAGCCCAGGTCAAGGCCGACCTGGAAAAACTCCTGGCCGGTGCTCCGCAAGTGGCCTTGGAAAACCTGTCGTTCAACACCGCCAACGGTGAAAGCCGTGCCAGCCTGATCGTTGATCTGGCCAAGCCGCAGTCCATGGACTTGCCACCAGATGAATTGGGCCGTCAGTTGCTCGCCCTGCTGGATTTCAATCTCAAGGTTTCCAAGCCGATGCTGGTGGACCTGATGACCGTGCAGGCACAGATGGAAGGCCAGACGGATGCCAAGCTGATCGCCGATCAGGCCACCGCCACCAGCGACATGTTCAGTGCGATGGCAGTGGGTACTCAGCTGGCGACCCTTGAAGGCAACGATGTGGTCACCAAGCTGCACTATGCCAACAATCAGGTCGACTTCAACGGCCAGAAAATGACCGTTGAGCAATTCACGGCATTCGTGATGAGCAAGCTGGGTGGTGGCGTCGCCCTCCAGTAAGCATTCGAGCAATACCCCAAGCCCGGCCCGTGCATGACGCATGGGCCGGGTTTTTTTATGGCCACCGATCAGCCCTGCGCCGAAATCTGTATCGATTCTGAAGAATTGTGGCATTCCAGAATATGACCCGTCCGAGAGTGCAAGACTAAGCCCATTAGAGCTTGGCTGGATTCCTTGATCCGGCTTCCTGTTTGATGGGCAAGGGGGCACTGCGACCCGGCTGGCCATGTAAGGATGCTGACGAATGCCGCGTACTGTGGGTCCTTTTATTCAACGTGGTTTGCGCCCGTTGTTTCGTGTCGCGCTGTGCAGCCAATTGTGCTGGCCGATGCTGGCGTTTGCCGATACCGCCTATGACCAGATGGTGCTCGATGCCCGTGCGGGCCATTACACGCCTGCGCTGACCGCGTTGCGCCAGGTGCCGGCCGACCAGGCCAGCGCCGCGCAGATCAGTGACCACCTGCAAATCGCCAGTTGGGCCGGTCTCGACGCCGAGGTGGTGAAAGTCTATGAGGCCCAGGGCCGTTATCGAACGCTGCCCGTCCAGGCGTTGACTGCAACGGCGCGAGCCTATCGCAACCTCAAGCGCTGGGATTCGGCGGCCGAGCTGTACCGCCAGGCCTTGGTGATCGACCCTCAGAATCCTGATTTGCAACTCGGCTTGGCCTTGACCCAGGCCGATGCAGGCCGGCCCGACGAAGCTGTCACGCGCGCCAAGGCCCTGGTGGCTGCCAAGCCGACAGATCCGATGCGTCGGCTGGCCCTGGGTTATGCCTTGACCCGCGCCGACAGTCCCCACGAAGCGCTGTTTGAATACGACCAGGCATTCACCCGCGCCGGCAACAGCCCAGAGGTGGCCCGCGAATACATCTACGCCCTGCAACGCGCGCGGCTGCCGGAGCCGGCGCTGCGCCTGGCGCGTCTGCAGCCGGGGTTGATCGACCGTGGCGTGCAGCGGCGCCTGGAGGGTGACGTCGCGGCCGAACGGGTGCGCCTGGCGGACATGGCCAGCCGCAGCGAACAGGAGCGCTTCGTCATTGCCGACCGCGCCCTGGCCGACTACGACAAGTTGCTCGCCACCTGGACTCCGGTAGCCGAAGCCAAAGACGACGTGCTCCGTTGGCGCATCGATCGCATGGGCGCCCTCAATGCCCGTGCCCGTCGGGCCGAAGTGATTGCCGAATATCAAAAGTTGCTCGCCGAGGCTGTGAGTATTCCTACCTATGCCCTGCGCTGGGTGGCTTCTTCCTATCTGGAGCAGCGGGAGCCGGAGATCGCCGTCGACCTGTACCGCCGGGTCCTGATCGCGCCGGATGCCGATCCTGCGGAGCGCTTTGAAGACAGCACCGCGCTCTACTACGCGCTGTTGGAAAGTGAAAAATCCGAAGAGGCCCGTGCCCTGGCCGAAGACATGGCGAAAGCCCAGCGTCCACGCGTCGAACTCAAGGGCCTGCCGATCGGTAACCCCAACGATGAATGGATGGACGCCCAGCAACTCGCTGCCCAGGCCGGCACCTACGGCGCCGACCTGCCTTCTGCCGAAGCACGCCTGGAAACCTTGGTTAATCAAGGTCCCGGGAACACGGGTATGCGCCTGGCCCAGGCCGATCTGTACCAGGCCCGTGACTGGCCGCGCCGTTCGGAAAGCCTGCTCAAGGAAGTCGAGGCGACGATCCCGCGCAACCGTGATCTGGAAGTCGCCCAGGCGCGTGCTGCCATGGATTTGCAGGAATGGCGGCAGATGGATGCGCTGACCGACGACGTAGTCGCCCGCTACCCGGAAAATGCCCACGTCAAACGCCTGCAACGCCAGCGTGAGGTCCACGACATGGCCGAGCTGCGCATCGAGGCCTATACCGGCAAGAGCTATGGCGGTGGTAGCGGTGGCGCCGGTGCAGTCACTGGCAGCCGGGACTTCGGCATCGAAACGCTGCTCTACAGCCCACCCATCGATGAAGACTGGCGGTTGTTCGGCGGTGCCGGCTACGCCACTGGTGATTTCGAGGAAGGCACCGGCCATCACCGTTGGCAGCGCCTGGGTGTGGAACGTCGCACCCGCGACATGACGCTGGAGGCCGAGGTGTCCAATCACTCTTATGGTTCCGGTGACAAGCAGGGTGCGCGCGTGGCGGTGGCTCGGGACATCGACGATCACTGGCAGTACGGCGGCAGTTTGGATTATCTCTCGGCCAATACCCCGCTCCGGGCCCTCAACAGCGGGATTCGCGCCAATGGCGGGAGCGGCTTCGTTCGGTGGCGTGCCCATGAAAGCCGCGAGTGGCGACTGGCTGTCAGCCCGTCCAATTTCAGCGACGGCAACAACCGCCTCGAAGCCCTGCTGACGGGTCGCGAGGGCATCTACAGCGCGCCGCGCCTGCAGGTGGAACTGGGCCTGGAAGTGGGCGCCAGCCGCAACAGCGGCTCCAACGAAGTGCCTTATTTCAATCCGGAATCGGATTTCAGCGTCATGCCGACCGTGAGCGCCAACCACGTGTTGCACCGCCGCTACGAAACCACGTGGAGCCAGCAATTCCAGGCCGGCGCGGGTACCTACAGCCAGCGCGACTACAGCACTGGGGCCATGGGATTGCTCAGCTACGGTCAGCGTTTCATCTGGAACGACGTACTGGAGGCCGGTGCCGCGCTGAGCTGGCTCAACCGCCCCTACGACGGCGATCGTGAAAGCGATCTGCGCCTGCTTGTCGACCTCACCTATCGCTTCTAGAAGAGTTTGAAGATGCCTGTCATTTCGCGATTCATCCTTCTGCTGGGGGCCTTGCTGATCAGCGCTTGTGCCCAGCAAGCCCCGGCCTTCGCGCCACCTTCGCAGCGTCCGCTGGCGGCCAATGACGCCCCGTGGCCGAAGAACCATGTGCTCGGCATCGCCTACCACGATGTCGACGACCGAGACCCGGACCAGGCACTGGTGGCCGTGCGCACCGAACGCTTGATCGAACAGCTGGCGTGGCTGCGAGAAAACAACTACCAGCCGGTCACGGTGGATCAGATCATCACCGCCCGCAATGGTGGCCCGGAATTGCCGCCGCGTGCGGTGCTGCTCAGCTTCGACGACGGCTACTCGAGCTTCTATACCCGTGTCATGCCTATCCTGCGTGCCTATAACTGGCCGGCGATTCTCGCCCCGGTCGGCAGTTGGGTGGATACGCCGCTGAACCAAACGGTGGATTTCGCCGGCGTGCCGCGCAAGCGTTCCGAGTTCCTGACCTGGGAGCAGATTCGCGAGGTGTCCAAATCGGGCCTGGTGGAAATCGCCGCCCATACCGACGCCAATCACAAGGGCATCCTCGCCAACCCGCAAGGTAACCAGCAACCCGCCGCGACCACCCGGCGGTACGACCCTGCCACCGGTCGTTATGAGACCGAGGCCGATTTCCAGGCCCGCCTGCGCAAGGACGTGGCGGCCATATCCGAGAAGATCCGCAAGGTCGCCGGCTACAGCCCGCGCGTCTGGGTCTGGCCTTACGGTGAAGCCGACGGCACGGCGTTGCAGGTGATTGGCAGCGAGGGTTATCAAATGGCCCTGACCTTGGAGGACGGCCTCGACAGCCTGGATAACCTGATGAGCGGCCCACGCTTCCTGGTGGCGTCCGATCCCGATGGCGCTCATTTCGCCGAAAGCATCGTGTCCGTGCAGACGATGGACCCGATGCGCGTGGTGCATGTCGACCTGGATTACGTCTATGACGCGGACCCGGTGCAGCAGGAAGCCAACGTCGGCAAGCTCGTCCAGCGCATTTCCGACCTGGGCGCCAATACCGTATTTCTCCAAGCCTTCGCCGATCCGAAAGGCGACGGCCTCGTGCATTCGTTGTACTTCCCCAACCGTCACCTGCCGGTACGCGCTGACCTGTTTGACCGGGTTGCCTGGCAGTTGCGTACCCGGGCCAATGCCAACGTTTATGCCTGGATGCCGGTGCTCAGTTTCGCCCTGGACGCGAAACTGCCACGGGTCCAGCGCTGGGACCCGGAAACCGGCAAGATCGGCGTCGCCCCGGACCAATACGTGCGCCTGTCGCCATTTGATCCGAAGGTGCGCCAGATCATCGGCGAAATTTACCAGGACCTGGCGCGGATGAGTTCGTTGGATGGCGTTCTGTACCATGACGACGCGGTGTTCTCCGATTTCGAGGATGCCAGCCCCGCGGCCCTGAAAGTCTATGCCGCCCACGGCTTGCCGACGTCCATCGCCGCCCTGCGGGACGATCCTGCGGCGATGCAGCGCTGGACCCGCTTCAAGAGCCGCTACCTGATCGACTTCACCCATGAGCTGACCGCCAAGGTGCGGGCGATTCGCGGCCCGCAGATCCTGACGGCGCGCAACATCTTTGCCGAACCGATGCTCAATCCGGAAAGCGAAGCCTGGTTCGCCCAAAACCTCGACGACTTCCTCGGCGCCTACGACTGGACGGCACCGATGGCCATGCCACTGATGGAAAAGCAGACCCCCGAACAATCCGGCCCCTGGCTCGAGCGCCTGGTGGACACCGTCAAGGCTCGTCCCGGCGCGCTCAAGCGCACGGTGTTCGAATTGCAGGCCCGTGACTGGCATAGCAAGCCGGCCAGCGACATCGACGGCAAACAACTGGCCGACTGGATGGGACGTCTCAAGCGCAAAGGCGTGACCAGTTTCGGCTACTACCCGGACAACTTCATCGAAGACCAGCCGGCGGTGAAAACCGTGCGGCCGGCGCTCTCCAACAAGTGGAATCCTTGACATGCTCGACAGACTGCTCGCCCTGCTGGTGCTGGCGATCGTCCTTGGGGTGCCCCTGGGCCTGATCTTCCTGGTCACCGGGCAATTCCTGATGGACTTCGTGTTCTTTTACCCGCTGTTCATGTCCGGGCTGTGGATCGCCGGCGGCCTGTATTTCTGGCTGCACTGGGAGCGCCACTGGCCTTGGAAGGACGACACCTTGCCACCGGCCCTGGCAGGCGAGCCGCTGATCAGCATCCTGATCCCGTGCTTCAACGAAGGCGACAACGTCGCCGACACCATTCACGCGGCGCTGGGCCAGCATTATCCGAACATCGAAGTCATCGCCATCAACGACGGCTCCAAAGACAACACCGCCCAGATGCTCGATCAACTGGCGGCCGAAGACCCGCGCCTGCGCGTCCTGCACCTGGCGGAAAACCAGGGCAAGGCCGTGGCCCTGCGCATGGGGGCCATCGCGGCGCGCAGCGAATACCTGGTGTGCATCGACGGTGATGCGCTGCTGGCGCCGAACACCTGTGCCTACCTGGTGGCGCCGATGCTGGACAACGCCCGCCTCGGCGCGGTGACGGGCAACCCGCGCATCCGCACCCGGTCAACGTTGATCGGTCGGGTCCAGGTCGGTGAGTTTTCCTCGATCATCGGCCTGATCAAGCGCACCCAGCGGGTCTTCGGGCGAATCTTCACCGTGTCCGGCGTGATCGTCGCGTTCCGTCGCACGGCCCTGCACCGGGTGGGCTACTGGAGCCCGGACATGATCACCGAAGACATCGACATCAGTTGGAAGCTGCAGTTGGATCACTGGAGCATCTTCTACGAGCCCCGTGCGCTGTGCTGGATTCTCATGCCTGAAACCCTGCGCGGCCTTTGGCGGCAACGGCTACGCTGGGCCCAGGGCGGCGCCGAGGTGCTGTTCAAGAACATCCGTGGCATCTGGCAATACCGCCACCGCTACCTGTGGCCGTTGCTGTTCGAATACTGCCTGTCCACCGGTTGGGCGTTCACCTTCCTGCTGTCGGTGATCTTCTGGGGCGTCGGTAAATTCGTCGAGATGCCAGCCGCCATTGCTGTGGATCACCTGATGCCGCCGGCGTTCACCGGCCTGTTGCTGGCGGTGGTGTGCCTGCTGCAATTCGCGGTGAGCATCCTGATCGACCGGCGCTACGAAAAAGGCCTGTGGCACATCATGTTCTGGGTGGTCTGGTACCCGTTGGTGTTCTGGCTGATCAGCCTGTTCACCACCTTGGTGAGCTTTCCCAAAGTGCTGTTCGGGCAGCATCAGAAGCGTGCGCGCTGGATCAGTCCGGATCGCGGCATCAAACCGTTCGACGATCAGGAAGAGGAAGTGATCCGATGAAAATTATCAGGACCCGGCAACGGCCTTTTCTGGTGGTCATCGATGCGTTTTTCACCGTGCTGGCGTGGGTGGGGCTTTTGTATTTGCTGGTCAATGGGCTATGGCCGCTGCTCGACAGCCAGGCAGGTCCGCGCCTGGGCGGGTCGCTGTTCGACACCCTGGCGACCTTGCAGGTCTATGGTTGGATTGCGTTGGTCAACGCGGTGCTGTTGATTACCTGGGCCCGTTATCAACAGCGCAAAAGCCGCAGCTTCGCCCAGCGTCGACTGCCGGTGCCGGCGGTGGATGACCAAGGCTTGAGCGCCAGTTTCAAGTTGACCGACGAGCGTCTGGACACCTTGCGCCAGCCTGGCTCGAAGATCATCCACAACAACCAGGAAGGCGACATCAGCCACATCGTGCCGCATTTCCATCTGCTCAGTCCGGAGTTGCAACCTCCGCCCCTGGCGCCGTTGGAGCGGCCACGGGTGATTCACTTACCGGCGGATCAGTCCGTGCATTGATGCAAGCTGTGCCGACGCTTTCGTCGGATCGCCGCCCGGAGCAAGCTCGCTCCCACAGGGGCTTGGGGTTGTGGCGGATAGTTCGGTCCACACAGAACAAAACTGTGGGAGCGGGCTTGCTCGCGAATGCTGCGTGTCAGTTAATATTGATGCCGGCTGACACACCGCTTTCGCGAGCAAGCCCGCCCCCACGGGGGATTTGGGGCTAGGACGAAAAATCCCGGATCAGCCGCCACGCCTCGTCCACCGGCAACGGTTGTTTCATGCGCTGGGCCAGCGCCGCCATCGCCCGGCCTTCATCGCAGGCCACGGCGGCGGCGACTAGGCCGTTCTTGCCCAGCAAGGCGATAAAGGGCGGATGCTCGGGCGTACCCTTGAATTCCACTTCGTCCCAATGCTCGGCGTGACCGAGGTAGTCGTAGCGTTTGCCAAAGTGATACGTCCAGAAAAACGGCACGTCCAGATAGTGCTCGTCGCCCCCGAGCATATTTGCGGCGGCGATGCGCGCCTGTTGCTGGGCCAGGCGCCAATGTTCGATGCGCACAGGCGCGCCGTTCAGGGGGAAGGTCGCGATATCACCCACGGCCCATACGCCATCCGCCACACGCATGCCCGCGTCAACCGACAGCGACTCGTCCTGTTCCCGTGGCAGCTGTGCAAACGGCTCGGTGGCCGGGCGCACGCCGACGCCGATGACCACCAGGTCCGCGGCAAAACGCTGGCCGTTATCCAGCACCACGGCTTCGACCTTGTGCGAGCCCTCGATCCGCGCCGCTTCGCCGTCGGTGTGGTACACCACGCCGTTGGCCCGATGCCGGGCAAGGATGGCCTGGCCGACGCTTTCCCCCAACTGCGCGGCGAACGGCACCGGGTGCCGGGCCAGGACAGTGACGCTCAGCTCGCGCTTGCGCAGGGACGAAGCGACTTCCAGGGCAATGAAACTGTCGCCGATGACCACCGTCCGTTGCCCTGGCCGGACCGCGTCGAGAATCTGGCGGGCGTGGGCGATGGAACGCAGCACGAAGACCTGCGGCAAATCGATGCCAGGCAACGCTAGCGTCTTCGGCTCCGCGCCCGTGGCGATGAGCGCGGCGTCGTAGTCCAGGCGCCGGCCATCGGCGAGGTGGATTTGCCGGGCACCAGGGTCCAAATGGGTGGCCTCGCCATGGAGCCTTTCGATGCGTTGCTGGGTGAAGTAAGTTTCATCGCGCAGCGGCGCCGTCTCGTTGACCGCCATGTCGCCGGCCAACACATATTTGCTCAGCACCGTGCGGTCGTAGCCGGCTTCGGCTTCGCGGTCGATCATCAGGATGCGTCCGCCAAAGCCCCTCTCCCGCAACGCCGCCGCGCAAGCCGTGCCGGCCGCACCGGCACCGATAATGACGAACGTGCGCGCGTCATCGGCCGGCGGGACTTTATCGGCCGGCAGTGGCTGGTCATCGACCCAGACGTCACCGTCCCGCACCTCGACGTGATAGCGCGTCAGGCTGTCGAGGGCCGGCGGCTCGCACAGGGCGCCGTCTTCAGCCCGGAACGCCGCCTTGTGCCATGGGCATATCAGCCGTCCATGACACACCGCGCCCTTGGCCAGAGGGGCGCCGGCATGGGGGCATTTGCCTTGGAAGGCGCGCACCTGATCGCCTGCACGCAGCAGCAGGATAGGGGTGTCGTTGATCTTGACTTCGAGGCCGCGGTCTTCGCGAACGTCGGCAAAACGGGCGACTTGATGCAGAGACATGATCGTTCTCCGGCTGGCGTTTCCCGTTGGAGTCGCAGGGCCGGAACGAGGTTCAGCGCAATTGTCACTGCACCCTTGGCGAAGCTGCAGCTATAGTTCGCAAGCCGTCCATGGCCTGACACGCACAAGGTGCCCCGGTATGACCCGATTGAAGATTCTCACCCCTTGGCTGGCGGCCGTCGCCCTGGTGCTGTGCGCACAAGGGGCTGCCCAGGCCGAGGAGCGTTTTACCCTCAGTATTCCCGGCGTGTCGGACGACCGTCTCTTCACTGCCGCGCAGGCCAGTGACGCCAACACCTGCGGTGGCAAGAACATTTCCCCGGCGCTGAGCTGGAACGCCGGCCCGCCAGGCACCCTCAGCTACGCCATCGTCATGTTGGACCCGGACGGCCAACGGGGCCAGGGTGTCGACCACTGGGTCCACTACGGCATCAAGGCCTCCACGCGGCAGATTCCGACGGGCGCCGGAACCAAGTCCTCGTTGGAAGGCATGAGCGGTATCAACAGCAAGAACACCCACGGCTACATCGGCCCATGCCCGCCTATCGGCGACAGCGCTCACCATTACCTGATCCAGCTCTTCGCCCTCGACCTGCCGCCGGAAGCCTTGCCCGCCGGCCTCACACGGGCCCAACTGATGGAAAAAATCAAAGGCCACGTCCTGCGCAACAGCAGCGTCGTGCGCCGCTACCACCGCTGACTCGAACAGCACAAAACCCCTGTGGCGAGGGAGCTTGCTCCCGCTGGGCTGAAGCAGCCCCCCACAGAGGCGCTGATGCCCCGACACAACATTGGCATCGCGCGCCAAAAACGAGCACTATCGAGCCCCTGTTCACTCATGCCGGAGGATGGCGATGACGCAGAAACCCGACGGCATCGCCCGCCTCTTGAACTGCCCCACCAAGGGCGACGAAATACGCCGGGCCATTGCCCAGAGCCGCAAGGATTTCCTGCCTGTCGACGAGGCCGAAGACGCCGAGCCAGGCCAGCCACCGGTTGAACCGGTGGACAATGATCGCGACGACTGAGCCGTCGCCTCTTTCAACCGACTTGTTCAAATCTGCCTATGACTGCTGCCACTGTTCTAACCGGTGATCGATTCAGCCGCTCCGATTACAAAACCCTGGGCCTGGCCGCCTTGGGCGGCGCGCTGGAAATCTACGATTTCATCATCTTCGTCTTTTTCGCCCTGACCCTCAGCCAGTTGTTCTTCCCGCCGGAAATGCCCGATTGGCTGCGCTTGCTGCAAAGCTTCGGGATTTTCGCCACCGGTTACCTGGCCCGACCCCTGGGCGGCATCCTCATGGCGCACTTTGCCGATCGCCTGGGGCGCAAGCGCGTGTTCAGCCTGAGCATCCTGATGATGGCCTTGCCGTGCCTGCTCATCGGGGTGATGCCGACCTACGCGCAAATCGGTTATTTCGCTCCGTTGCTGTTGCTGGCGCTGCGTATTTTGCAGGGCGCGGCGGTGGGCGGCGAGGTGCCCAGCGCCTGGGTGTTCGTGGCCGAACATGCGCCGTTGCATCATCGCGGCTATGCCCTGGGTTTCCTCCAGGCCGGCCTGACCTTCGGCTACTTGCTGGGTGCCTTGACCGCAACGGCGCTGGCGCGGATCTACACGCCGGCGGAGATTCTCGATTACGCCTGGCGTCTGCCGTTCCTGCTGGGGGGCGTCTTCGGGGTGATCGGCGTCTGGTTGCGCCGTTGGTTGAGCGAAACGCCGATCTTCGTGGCCCTGCAAGCCAATCGCGAAGGCGCTGCGGAACTGCCGTTGCGCACGGTCCTGCGCGACCACCGCCAGGCCTTGCTGCCCGCCGCCATCCTGACCTGCGTGCTGACCTCGGCCGTGGTGGTGTTCGTGGTCATCACCCCGACCGTGATGCAAAAAAGCTTCGGCATGACCCCCAGCCACACCTTCGCCCTGAGCAGCCTGGGCATCGTCTTCCTGAACATCGGCTGCGTCCTCGCCGGCCTGATCGTCGACCGCATCGGCGCCTGGCGCACCGTCATGCTCTACAGCCTGCTGCTGCCCCTGGGCATCGCCGTGCTCTACGCCAGCCTGATCAGCGGCAGCGCCTGGCTGGGCCTGGCCTACGCCGTGGCCGGCCTGGGCTGTGGCGTGGTCGGCGCGGTGCCATCGGTGATGGTCAGCCTGTTTCCGCCGAAGATCCGCGTGTCCGGCATCTCGCTCACCTACAACATCGCCTATGCCCTGTGGGCGAGCATGACCCCGTTGATGGTGATTGCCCTGGTGCCGTGGAGCCCGTGGGTGTGCGTGGGGTATTGCGTGGTGATGGGCGCGGTGGGCGTGGCTGCGGCGGCGTATTTTCCCGGGCGGCATGGGAAGGCTGCGCAGCCGTCATTGGCCTGTGAATCCTGATCCGGCTGTTCAAAGACGCTCGCGCAAAAAATCCACAAAGGCCCGAGTCCGTGCCGAGCGACGTCGGTCTTGACTGAACACGGTGCTGATGGGCAGCGCCAGTGGCCGGTAATCGGCAAGCACGGTGCAGACGGTGCCCTGGCGAACATCGGCCGCGAACAACCACTGCGGTGACAGCGAAACGCCCAGCCCCGACAGCACCATTTCCCGGATCGCCTCGCTGCTGTTGCAGGGGACGTTGCCCTTGATCGTTACGCTGTGCTGTCGGCCATCCTGGTCGGGCTGTCGCCGAGGGAAATCGCTACCAGCCGCACGAACACCAGAATCGCATCGAGCGAATCCTTGAGCACTGAAAAGACATTACCTGGCCACCCCATGGTGCCCAGGCGGTTTATCGCAGATTGATCAATCCGAACCATATTTTGGCGAACGCGGCCCGTACAGGATCCCGGTGCGCTGGCCCGCCGACAGCAGACGCGCACTGGTAATACCGGCAATCGGGTGGCCAGCGTCAGTGGAACTGTTGATGATTTGCTTGACCGCCGCAGTGATCAACATACCAACCAGCCCGCCACCGCTGTTGTTTCCGCCCTCTTCACTGGAGGCGCGAGCCGAGCCGGTCCACAGGGTGATGCCTGTGCGCAGGTCCACCAGCTTGGCCGAAGCGGTGACCGCCGTTTCACTGGAGATCAGCATGTAGCGGGTGCCGTACTCCGTGATAGTGATGTACAGCGCCGCGTCGGCGCCGAAAATCTCATGCAGTTTGGCCGGAGCCACGCCTTGGATGTCATTTGCCGTCGTCAGGCCATTCTGGCGGAAGGTTTCGTCCACCAGTGCAATCGGTAACACGTAGTAGCCGGCTTCGGCCAACGGGTAAGTGACTTGAGACACGAGGCTGTAGGACGCTTGCACCTCAGGTGATTCATTGATCGGCGGCAACACCAGGATCGACTTGGGTCGTGCCTGTTTGAAGGCCGAATAGTCAATGGTCTTGGGGGCGGCACAGCCGCCCAGCAACGCCAGGGCCAGCAGGGCGCCCGTCAGTTTCAAAAGGCTCATTTGACGTCTCCGGTCTTGGCGTTCTTGAGCAGCATGTCCATGTATGCGGCAGACTCCGGGAACAGCGCCTTCTCGGTGCGTAACTCCTGCACCATCTGGTCATCCTTGCCCATGCTCAGGTACAGCATGCCCAAGTGGGCGTGGTAACCCGGCGGCGCTTTTCGGCCACTGGCGTTGATCTTTTGCAGGTCCCGCTCCAATGCTTCGACCTGGGCTTCCTTGGGCTCACCCTTGAAATATTCGTAGACCTGCGGCTGATAGCTTTCCCATTGATACAAACCCTGAGGCGCCGTCTGGCACCCGGCGACCGTCGCGACTGCTGTCAGCATCAGCGCCAACTTCACTGCCTTATTCATCCGTGTACAGCTCCTTGGGTACGAGTTATTCAGTTGCGCGGATTCCAGGCGCCGGCATTGATGCCATCCACCAGGCGGTTGATCGCTTCGCGCATGGCCAGGTCCAGGACTTTGCCATTGAGGGTGGAGTCGTAGCTGGCGGTGCCGCCGAAACCAATGACTTCACGGTTGGACAGGGCGTACTCACCGGCGCCCTGAGTGGAATACACCACTTCGGAAGTACTGATGTTGACCACGTTCAGGTTGACCTTGGCGTAGGCCACCTGGGTCTTGCCGCGACCGAGGATGCCGAACAACTGGCGGTCGCCGGTCTCTTTGCGGCCGAACTCGGTCACATCGCCGGTCACTACGTAGTCAGCGCCCTTGAGCTTCTGAGCTGTACCCTTGATCGCGGCTTCCTGGGAGATCTCACTCATGTTGTCGCGGTCCAACACGCTGAAGCGGTTGGTCTGCTGCAGGTGGGTGATCAAGATAGTCTTGGCCTGACCGCCAAGACGATCAACGCCGTCGGAAAAGATCCCGCGCATGTAACTGGAGCGGTTATCGAACTTGCCCACGGCGATCGGTACGCGCTGGCCGGCATAGGCAATACTGGCGCTGGCGACTTTTTCCACCGGCAGTGCCCGGGAGCTTTCCGAGGCACAACCGGCCATGGTCAGCAGCGCTGCGGCGATCAGGCCCGACAGCAGGATGGGGGACGGTAGTTTCACGTGATGCTCCTGAAGTGAAGAGTCAACAAATTGCAGCAGAGGTCGTCCTTGAAGACGTGATAGCACAATGGCGGCGGCATTTTACGAGGTTCACATCGCTTCTCAAACTGTTTTCGCTTCAGCGAGGTTTGCCGCAACTGACTTGTCCCGGCAACATCCGTTCTTGAAAGCCCGGGTTTTAGCGATGCCACCCTCAAGGCTATAGAGTTCCGCTTTCTGGATATCACTGGGCCGAGCGCATGCCGTAAGGCCAAACAACTTGAGCGCGCGTTCAAACCCCGTAGAATGCAGCCGCCATTCACGCCGCTACCCCTCAAGGACGAATTCAAACATGCGAGTATTTAGCCTCTTCCTGGCCCTCTGCCTTATGGCAGGCTGCGCTTCCAAGCCCGATTACTACATTTCCCCTGCGCCGGTGGCGATCCCCGAGACCGCCACCTATTGGATCGACACGTTCAACGTTGAAGTCGTCGGCAAAAACGAACGCTTCCTGCCTGACGAAAAAGTTCGCGACAAGTTGCACACCGACCTGATCGTCCGCCTGCTCGACGGCAATCGTTATGCCTCCAGCAAGGAAACCGCGGACTATCTGTTGGATATCAATGCCGTCTATGCGCGCCGTATTCAAGATACCCAAGGTGGCTTCATGAGCAATATCGTTGCCGACGGTACGTATCTGGCCAGTGTCGATTTCAATTATCAGGTCAAGGTGAAGAAGGCCGGTGTCGAGGTGTTGCACTTTGCCCAGGCCCGCCAGGGGCTGATGCCGGGAGGGGCGGTCGGCCAACTTGAGGCCATGAGAGGCATTGCGGGCGCCCTGACGAACAGGGGCAACTCCGATGTCGAAGACTATTACACCGGTCATTTGAGCGGATTCATCGACGACGACCTGCGGGACATTCCGTCCCGCTAGCAATGCCTGCGTAGCGGGCACCGGGCTGGCCACGTTCTAGGTGGCCAGCCCCGCCTTTGCAGCGCTGGAAAAAATATTTCCTGGTCGTTAACCCGAACCGCGTGTGCCCTGCGTCTGACGCTGTGAACGGATCATTCATTCACGAGGTTCAGCCCATGTCCCGTCCACTTCTTTTTATGCGTCCTGCTGCCCAAGGTTTCGCCGTGACTTTGCTGGTGGCGTTGGCCGGTTGTGGGTTGTCTTCCTCCCGGGAGACGGCCATTCCATCCGAACCGGTGTCCGTGGCGCCCAGCGTCGTACCGCAAGGCGAGATCGCCGAAGTGCGTCAGTCGACGGTCAAGCGCATGCTCATGAAGCCGGCAGCGATGCCGGCCCCCAGCGTAGCGAGCGATGCCATCGCTGCGGGTTATCGCGCCGAGCCGCGTGAACAGTACGAAAAGCTCCCGGACAACCCGATTCACAGCGTGGCCGAAACACCGGTCTCGACCTTTAGCGTGGATGTCGATACCGGCAGCTATGCCAATGTGCGACGTCTGCTCAACCAAGGCAGCCTGCCACCCGAAGGGGCGGTGCGGCTGGAGGAAATGGTCAATTATTTTCCGTATAGCTACGCCCTGCCCACCGACGGTTCACCCTTTGGCGTGACCACCGAAGTGGCCCCGTCACCGTGGAACCCCCACACCCGCTTGCTGCGCATCGGCATCAAGGCCAGCGACCGCGCCGTGGCGGACCTGGCGCCGGCCAACCTGGTCTTCCTGGTGGACGTGTCCGGCTCCATGGACCGTCGCGAAGGCCTGCCGCTGGTCAAGAGCACGCTGAAACTGCTGGTGGACCAATTGCGCGACCAGGACCGAGTGTCGCTGGTGGTTTATGCCGGTGAATCCCGGGTGGTGCTCAAGCCCACGTCGGGTCGCGACAAGGCGACAATCCGCAACGCCATCGATCAACTCGACGCCGGTGGTTCCACGGCGGGCGCTTCGGGTATCGAGCTGGCCTATCAGATGGCGCGGGAGAGCTTCATCGACAAAGGCATCAACCGCATCCTGCTGGCCACCGATGGCGACTTCAACGTCGGGGTCAGTGATTTCGACAGCCTCAAGCAGATGGCGGTGGACCAGCGCAAAAGCGGGGTATCCCTGACGACGCTGGGCTTCGGTGTGGATAACTACAACGAACACCTGATGGAACAATTGGCCGACGCCGGTGACGGTAACTACGCCTACATCGACAACCTGCTCGAAGCGCGCAAGGTCCTGGTGGACCAACTCAGTTCCACCCTGGCGGTGGTGGCGCGGGACGTGAAGTTGCAGGTGGAATTCAACCCCGCCCAGGTCAGCGAATATCGCCTGTTGGGCTATGAGAATCGCGCATTGAAGCGTGAAGACTTCAACAATGACAAGGTCGACGCGGGCGAGATCGGTGCCGGACATACGGTGACGGCCTTGTATGAAATCGTTCCGAAGGGTGCGCCGGGCTGGTTGGAGCCGCTGCGCTATGGCAGTACCCCTAAGTCGGAGGGCACCTCGGGTGAATTGGCCATGTTGCGCGTACGCTACAAGCCGGCCGAGGGCGGCAGCAGCCGATTGATCGAGCATCCCATCGCCAGCGTACAGAACGACCGCAAGCCCAGCGATGACCTGCGCTTCTCCGCCGCCGTGGCGGCCTTCGCCCAACAGCTCAAGGGCGATGGGCGCTACACTGGGACGATGACCTTGAAGGACACCGCGCAATTGGCGCGCTCGGCCCGCGGTGACGATCCGTTCGGGCTGCGTGGCGAGTTTGTGCAGTTGGTGGAGCTGGCCCAGAGCCTTGAGCCTGCGGCCAAGCGCTGATCCTGGCTACAACGCGGATCAAATGTGGGAGCTGGCTTGCCTGCGAAGGCGGGGTGTCAGGCACAGAAGTTTCGCCTGGCGCGCCGCCTTCGCGGGCAAGCCCGGCTCCCACAAGGTCCTGTGCAATTGGCAAGACCGTGTTCTACATCGAAAGGAGTTCGCCCCCCACATGCCCGCTGCGCTTGATCCTCCCAGCGACGAATCGCTGCTGGCCCGCTACCGCAGCGGCGACGGGGCTTCTTTCGAAGTCCTGTACGCCCGCCATCGACAAGGGCTTTACCGCTTTCTCGTGTCCTTGAGCAACAAAGCCGAACTGGCCGAGGAAGTGTTCCAGGACACCTGGCTCAGCCTGATCCGCAGCACCACCCAACCACAAGGCCGGGCGAGTTTTCGCACATGGCTGTTCCAGATCGCCCGCAACCGCTTGATCGACCACTGGCGCAAACACGGCGTCCATAACCCGTTGCACGACAGCTACGACGAGCAACTGCACGTCCAGCCCGACGACACCAGCGGCCCCGAGCAACAGCTGAGCCTGAGTCGCGACCAGGCGCGTCTCGACGCCGCGTTGCAGGCCTTGCCCGAAGACCAGCGCGAAGTCTTCCTGCTGCGCCTGCACGGCGACCTGGAGCTGCCACAGATTGCCGCCCTGACCGGTGCCCCGCTGGAAACGGTCAAGAGCCGCTTGCGTTACGCCCAGCAGAAACTGCAGCGACTGCTGGCCGAGGAGGTACCCGCATGATCGACCCCAAACACACCCCGGACCTCGACGACGAAAGGCTTGTCGAGCATTTCCGCCAACACGCCAGCGGCGAGCCGCCGGCCTCCCTGGACGCCTTCATCCTCGCCACCGCCCGTCGCGAAGCCCCCGCGCCTGCGCCCAGCCTGTGGCAACGCTGGCTGCAGATGTGCCAACAGCCGCGCTGGCAGATGGCATTCGCCACGGTCGCCGGTGTGGCACTGATGATCGGCCTGGTGGTGCGCACCCCAGTGCCCCACGACGAGCTGGCCGCACCCGCGTCGATGGAGTTTTCCGCCGATCGGCAAGCGCCCGCCGTTGCCGCGGCACCGCCGCCGGCCATGCCCGCCCCCGCCCCGATCACCCGCATGGCGCCCCAGGGCGAACTGGCCCGAGCCCCGGCAAGCCCGATGCAATCGTTGGCGGAAAAGCCAGCGGCGAAAATGAGCAAATCCGCGCCCGCTGCACTGCCGTCACTGGAGCAAGGCTTGATGGAAATCCTGCGTTTGCGGCAGGCGGGGGATACCAAGGCCGCAGATGAAAAACTGTTGGCGCTGCATAAACGTTTTCCCAAGGAAGACTTGCCGGCGCGGTTGGAGGCGTTGCGCAAGCCTTGAAGTTGGCAACGTCCGTGGCGAGGGAGCTTGCTCCCGCTGGGCTGCGCAGCAGCTCCAGAACCATTCAACAGGGGAGCATCAGGAAACGGCTGTCAGGTTTTTACGACTGCTGCGCAGCCGAGCGGGAGCAAGCTCCCTCGCCACAAGGCAGCAAAAACAAGAAAACCCGCACAGGGCGGGTTTTTTGGAGAGACTCGTAGACTGTCCGGGACAGGTCTAGCTTTTTCGATATGGTGCACCAGGCGGGATTCGAACCCACGACCCCTGCCTTCGGAGGGCAGTACTCTATCCAGCTGAGCTACTGGTGCAGCGCGGGCGCCATGATACTCATATGCATGGCGGGCGTCCATGCTGCTGAATCGCCTGCGTTTTTGGGCAGCTCGGCGGCTGTTGGCTACGCTGATCAGAAAAAACGGGCAAATGCGGCTTTTTCGTTCTTTTTTTCGAACAGGCTATTGTCCTTAACCCCTATCGGCCCTAGGATTCGTTTGAGATTTCAAACGCTCTTGTCTGGGTGCTGAACCGCACGTCTGTGCTTATGTGCGTTATTTCTGTGCTTCAGCCCGGTGAATGATTTCCCTGACGGCAGCCCCCGAGGCGCCTTTCTACAACTCTAATTCGCTCCGCGTGCGCGCGGTGCTGTTAAGGAAAGCCGACATGCAGCTTAAAGACACCCAGTTGTTCCGCCAGCAAGCCTTTATCGATGGCGCTTGGGTCGATGCGGACAATGGTCAGACGATCAAGGTCACCAACCCGGCGACGGGCGAAGTACTGGGCACTGTGCCGAAGATGGGCGCCACCGAAACCCGTCGCGCGATCGAAGCCGCCGACAAGGCGCTGCCGGCCTGGCGTGCGCTGACTGCCAAGGAGCGCGCCAACAAGCTGCGCCGCTGGTATGAATTGCTGATTGAAAACCAGGACGACCTCGGTCGCCTGATGACCCTCGAACAAGGCAAGCCGCTGGCCGAAGCCAAGGGCGAAATCGTCTATGCCGCCTCGTTCATCGAATGGTTCGCCGAAGAAGCCAAGCGCATCTACGGTGACGTGATTCCCGGCCACCAGCCCGACAAGCGCCTGATCGTGATCAAGCAGCCAATCGGCGTGACCGCAGCCATTACCCCATGGAACTTCCCGGCCGCGATGATCACCCGCAAGGCTGGCCCGGCCCTGGCTGCCGGTTGCACCATGGTCATCAAGCCGGCTTCGCAAACCCCGTTCTCGGCCCTGGCCCTGGTGGAACTGGCGCACCGTGCCGGCATCCCGCAAGGCGTGCTGAGCGTGGTCACCGGCAGCGCCGGCGACATTGGCGGCGAGCTGACCAGCAACCCGATCGTGCGCAAACTGTCCTTCACCGGTTCGACCGAGATCGGTCGCCAACTGATGGCCGAATGTGCCAAGGACATCAAGAAAGTTTCCCTGGAACTGGGCGGCAACGCGCCGTTCATCGTGTTCGACGACGCGGACCTGGATAAGGCCGTCGAAGGCGCGATCATTTCCAAGTACCGCAACAACGGCCAGACCTGCGTCTGCGCCAACCGCCTGTACATCCAGGATTCGGTGTACGACGCGTTCGCTGAAAAACTCAAGGTGGCGGTGGCCAAGCTCAAGATCGGCAACGGCCTGGACGATGGCACTACCACCGGTCCGTTGATCGACGGCAAGGCAGTCGCCAAGGTGCAGGAACACATCGCCGATGCCGTCAGCAAAGGCGCGACCGTGCTGTCGGGCGGCAAGGCGATGGAAGGCAACTTCTTCGAGCCGACCATCCTGACCAACGTACCGAAAAATGCCGCCGTGGCGAAGGAAGAAACCTTCGGCCCGCTGGCGCCGCTGTTCCGCTTCAAAGACGAAGCCGAAGTGATCGCGATGTCCAACGACACCGAGTTCGGCCTGGCCTCGTACTTCTATGCCCGCGACCTGGGCCGTGTGTTCCGTGTGGCCGAGGCCCTGGAATATGGCATGGTTGGCGTCAATACCGGGTTGATTTCCAACGAAGTCGCGCCGTTTGGCGGCATCAAGGCTTCGGGCCTGGGCCGTGAGGGTTCCAAATACGGCATCGAGGATTACCTGGAAATCAAATACCTCTGCCTGGGTATCTGATCTGCTTCAAGCGCAAAGGGCACGAGAGCGCTGTCCCCTTGCGCGTTTCACCCGTTCTGTTTCTTGTGGCCGGAACGCTGCGGCAGTCGATCATCGCATGCTGTCGCAGTCGCCTCCCCGCCATGTACGCCTTGAGCTACGCCGACCGATGAGCGGCGAATGAGGACTGTAATGAGCAAGACTAACGCTGACTTGATGGCCCGCCGTACCGCCGCTGTTCCCCGTGGCGTCGGCCAGATTCACCCGATCTTTGCCGAATCGGCGAAGAACGCCACGGTGACCGACGTTGAAGGTCGTGAATTCATCGACTTCGCCGGCGGTATCGCCGTGCTGAACACCGGCCACGTGCACCCGAAAATCATCGCCGCCGTGACCGCACAGCTGAACAAGCTGACCCACACCTGCTTCCAGGTCCTGGCCTATGAGCCGTACGTGGAACTGTGCGAAAAAATCAACGCCAAGGTCCCAGGTGATTTCGCCAAGAAAACCCTGCTCGTGACTACCGGTTCGGAAGCGGTGGAAAACGCCGTGAAAATCGCCCGTGCCGCCACTGGCCGTGCCGGTGTGATCGCGTTTACCGGCGCGTACCACGGTCGTACCATGATGACCCTGGGCCTGACCGGTAAAGTCGTGCCGTACTCGGCCGGCATGGGCCTGATGCCCGGTGGCATCTTCCGCGCCCTGTACCCGAACGAACTGCACGGCGTGAGCATCGACGATTCCATCGCCAGCATCGAGCGCATTTTCAAGAACGACGCCGAGCCCCGTGATATCGCCGCCATCATCATCGAGCCGGTCCAGGGCGAGGGTGGTTTCTATGTGGCGCCGAAAGCATTCATGCAGCGCCTGCGCGCCTTGTGCGACCAGCACGGCATCCTGCTGATCGCTGACGAAGTG
This sequence comes from Pseudomonas sp. Z3-6, assembly GCF_051131985.1. Lineage (NCBI taxonomy): Bacteria > Pseudomonadati > Pseudomonadota > Gammaproteobacteria > Pseudomonadales > Pseudomonadaceae > Pseudomonas > Pseudomonas sp. Z3-6. The sequence continues at coordinate 6,817,794 of NZ_CP071644.1, read as the reverse complement.
CAGACCGGTGCCGGCCGTACCGGCACGTTCTTCGCCATGGAACAGATGGGCGTTGCCGCCGACCTGACCACCTTCGCCAAATCCATCGCCGGCGGCTTCCCGTTGGCCGGTGTGTGCGGCAAGGCCGAGTACATGGACGCCATCGCACCGGGTGGCCTGGGCGGCACCTATGCCGGTAGCCCGATCGCCTGTGCGGCGGCGCTGGCGGTAATGGACGTGTTCGAAGAAGAACACCTGCTGGATCGTTGCAAGGCCGTGGGCGAGCGCCTGGTGACTGGCCTCAAGGCGATCCAGAAGAAGTATCCGGTCATCGGTGAAGTGCGTGCCCTGGGCGCGATGATCGCCGTGGAACTGTTCGAAAACGGCGACACCCACAAACCGAACGCCGCAGCTGTGGCCCAGGTGGTGGCCAAGGCCCGTGACAAGGGCCTGATCCTGCTGTCCTGCGGCACCTACGGCAACGTCCTGCGGGTGCTGGTGCCGCTAACCTCGCCGGACGAGCAATTGGACAAGGGCCTGGCGATTATCGAAGAGTGCTTCTCCGAGCTCTGAGTTTGTGCGCTGACCCACAAAAAACCCGCTTCGGCGGGTTTTTTCATATCCGGCCTCCGCTCCCTGGCGTTTCGAGCTGTCTGGAACGGCGGTTATTGTCTAAGGTGCATGTATTGCAAGGGAGCGATGCGGCATGACTGCTGTGGATTTACCCGCTGTACCGCGTGTGCTGATCGCCGAGGCCGATCCGGCGTCCAGGGAGTTGCTTGAACAGGTGTTGTCAGGTGTGCGCTGTGATGCCCGGATAGACACGTGCGGCGAAGGGCGGCAGGCCCTTGAGCTGTTGGCCCATAATCCTTACGACCTGGTGATCGCCGACTGGGAGCTGTCAGGTGTCGATGGCCTGAGCATTCTGCGTGGCTTGCGCCAACAGCATCGTACGCCGGCGTTGCCGTTCATCCTTGTGAGCCAGCGTAACGACAGCGCCAGCGTGCGCGAGGTCTTGCCGCTGGCGCCGACGGCCTATCTGACCAAGCCCTTGAACCGGGAGAGCCTGGCCCAACGTTTGCTGGGGCTGCTTCTGAGTGGTGAAGACACTTCCAACGCCGCGCCGATTCCAGGGCCGGGACTGACTTTGCCCACCTTTCTGGAGCGTCGGCGTGACCTGTCCGAAGGCGCGCCCTTGATGACCGATGTGCAAGTGGCGATCAAGCGCAGCCTCAACCCCGGCGGCCTGGATCTGAAACTGCTCGAAGAAGAACTGCGCACCGACCCGCAGATCACCGCGGTGCTGATCGCTGCGGCCAACAGCGCTGCCCAGCATCAGGGCGGCGGTCCGGTGCAGACCGTGGCCCAGGCGCTGCACCAGCTCGGCACCGGGCAAAGCATGAACCTGATCCTCGGCCTGACCCTCAAGCGTTGCGCCCGGCTCAGCGTTCCGTGCCTGGCGGACTATGCTGAGCGTTACTGGGAACTGTCGCTGCACACCGCCGAGTACGCCCGGACGATGGCCCGCTTGCTGGACCTGGAGCAGGAGCGCTGTTACTGCGCCGGGTTATTGCATCGCCTGGGTGACCTGGCGTTATTGCGCTGCCTGGAGGAATGGAAGCAGGCCGGTGGCGAGCTGGATGAGCCGGAGGAAGTCGGCGATTCGCTGGAAAAATTCGGTGCCAGTTTCGGCTCGGCATTGCGTGCCCGCTGGCGTTTGCCGTTGGAGCTCAGAGAGCTGATCGCGGCGGTCTACGGCCTGGGTGGCGGGGTTTATTCCCGTGAAGCCTTGGTGATGAACATGGCGGCGCAGATGGCGCATCTGCCCGCCCATGAAGGCCTTGAAGAACTGGCCCGTGGCCGCACGGCGCGGTTGCTGAAGATCGGCTTGCCGGAATTGATGCGGTTGCGCCGCAAGTAGCCCCACCACCTAACCCTGTGGGAGCGAGCTTGCTCGCGATGGCGTCAGTCCAGACAACCCAGAACCCGTGGCGAGGGAGCTTGCTCCCGCCGGCCTGCGCAGCAGGCCCCCAGCATGCTGACAGGCAGAACGCGTTGTTTGATTTTACGACTGCTGCGCAGCCGAGCGGGAGCAAGCTCCCTCGCCACAGGGGCTTGGCGATGGCCGGAATTTGGCATCCATCCTGAAACCACTGTGGCATGGCTGGATTCAATTGAGCTGCGATTGGCGTCAAGCCGCGATGATGCGGTTCTTCCCCTTGCGCTTGGCCTCGTACATGGCCGCGTCGGCGCGGGCGAACAGGCTGTCGAGGGACTGGTCCTCGGGAGTAATGGCGGTGAGCCCCTGGCTGACGGTAATGCCGAAGGTCTGCTCGCCGCAGCGGAACATCAGCCGCTGGATTTCCCGTTGCAAGCGCTCGGCTACTTGCAAGGCCATGTCGGGGGGGCAGCCGGGGAACACTGCCGCGAACTCTTCGCCACCAATCCGCCCGAACAGGTCACCGCGCCGCAGCACGGATCGGCCGCTTTCGGCGATCTTCTGCAACACGGTATCGCCTTCCTGATGGCCGTAGGTGTCGTTGATTACCTTGAAGTCATCGATGTCCAGCAACAGGAACGCCATGGGCGTCCCTTGTAGCCGCGCCTGCTCGAATTCACGGTTGGCGCATTCGAAGAAATGCCGGCGATTGCTGCTCTGGGTCAGCACATCGGTGGTCGCCAGTCGCTGCAGTTCACTTTCCAGCAGCTTCTTTTCAGTGATGTCCTCGGCGATGCCGACCACGATCACGGGTTGCCCGGGCTCGGCCTGACGGTTGATGAAGCACTTGTCGCTCAGCCAGCGCACCTGGCCGTCGCCGGCGATGATGCGGTATTCACGGTCTTCGACGGCGCCCTTCACCAGCACCTCGGCCAGGCTGCGTTCGGCGTACTCCAGGTCGTCGGGGTAAATTGCGTCGCGCCATTCGTTGTAGTCCGCCAGGACCAGGCCGGCGGGACGGCCGAAGATGCGCTCGTAGGCGGGGCTGACATACAGCACTTGCCGGGTTTCCCAGTTGAACGCCCAAAGCACGGCATTGACGCTGACCAGCAGCGAGCTGAACAGCTGCTCGCGCTCGCTCAGTCGCGCCACTTCACCCTGGGCATGCATCAGCGCCATGAGCGTCTGGGCCGCCTCGGGCCAATGAGGTAGGGAGTAATCCTGCAGGTTCTTGTCGACCATCGGCACAAATCTCAAAGAGCGTGCACTGCTGTGGGTTCGCACGCACTTTTCTCCAAAGCCCGCCAGGATGGCGAAGTGCTCTTTGAGATAGGGGATTTGGGACGAAGTTCCTTTTCAGGCGACGAAGGGCGGGGGATTTAGCGAGTCAGATACCAAGTGTTGAACCTGTGGCGAGGGAGCTTGCTCCCGCTGGGCTGCGGAGCAGACCCAAGGCTGTCCATTCAAGTGAGCCTGACACACCGAGCCAGCAGGTTTCAGGGCTGCTACGCAGCCCAGCGGGAGCAAGCTCCCTCGCCACAGGAGCCCTCACCACAGTGGTTGTCAGGCCGTGGCAGGCCGCAGCGAGTAGGTCTTGAGCTGATCGGCAAAATCCCGCAGGGACTGGATGCCACTGGCCTCGGCTTCGCTGACCCATTCCTTGATGGCGGCGAGCATGTCGTGGCCGTTGCTGCTGGTCTTGACCCAGATCTGCTGCAACGCCAGGCGTTTCTCGTAGATCACCTTCAGCGCCTGGCTGTGTTCGAGCATGTTCTGGATGCGCACATGGTGACGGTCGTCCAGCAGGCTGGTCTCCCGCGACAGCAGGCGTTTGGCGCGGTGGAACTGATGACGCACCGAGTGATCGACCTTCTCCAGTTCCTGCTTGACCAGCGGCGCAATGACCAGCCGGCGGTACTGCGCCATGATCTGGAAGCGGTTGTTGAGAATCGCCATGGCGGTGTCCATGTCCAGGTGGCCCTTGCCTTCGACCCGGTGGGCGATAGGCGCAACGCGCTGGACCTTGGCCAGGCGCAGGAAACTGAACACCTTGATCCAGGCCCAGCCCAAATCGAATTCCCACTTGCGCACCGACAGCTTGGCCGAGTTGGGGTAGGTGTGGTGGTTGTTGTGCAGTTCTTCGCCGCCAATCAGGATGCCCCAGGGCACCAGGTTGGTCGCCGCGTCGCGGCATTCGAAGTTTCGATAGCCCACGGCATGGCCCAGGCCATTGACTACGCCGGCGGCCCAGACGGGGATCCACATCATCTGGATGGCCCAGATGGTGATACCGATGGTGCCGAACAGCAGCAGGTCGATGACGCCCATGATCGCCACGCCCAACAGCGGGAAGCGGCTGTAGAGGTTGCGCTCGATCCAGTCGTCGGGGCAGTTCTTGCCGTAGATGCGCAGGGTTTCGGGATTTTCCGCCTCGGCGCGGTACAGCTCGGCGCCTTTGCGCAACACCGTGGACAAGCCCTTGATGACCGGGCTGTGGGGGTCATCCTCGGTTTCGCATTTGGCGTGGTGCTTGCGGTGGATGGCGGTCCACTCGCGGGTGTTCTGCGCCGTGGTCAACCACAGCCAGAAGCGGAAGAAATGTTTGAGTCCGGCGTTGAGCTCCAGGGAGCGATGCGCCGAATAACGGTGCAGGTAGACCGTGACGGCAATGATTGTGACGTGGGTCATCAGCAGGGTGACTGCCACCAGTGACCAGGCCGACAAGCCAAGAAAACCTTCGTACCACATAGGCTGTAGGGCCCTCGATAAAGATAGAAACCGCTGTTGCATTATCACCAGCCCCACAGATAAAACCAGTCGGCCTTTCAGATAAGAGTGGCTGAATGTTTCTTCCTCTATAATCCCATCACTTTGTAGGGACATGGATGGCCGAATGCCTGCCTATCAACGCAGTGCCATGCGCGTAGCGCTGCTTTACCTCGTGCTGTCAGTCACCTGGCTGCAGCTGATTGGTTATTTATTGAGCAGTTTCTTCGATCAATTCGTCGATAGGCAGCGCTGGCTGCTGATCAACGGTTATGCCTGGGTGCTGCTCAGCGCCGGGCTTATCTTCCTGGCCCGGGCGCGAATCTCGCGGTTTTTCGCCAAGGGTGAGCACGGCATCGATCGCGAGCGCCTGCGCCAGGCCGCCGCCGTCTTCGATTGCACCCGCGAAGGGGTGTTGGTGACGGACCGCAATGGCTTGATCGTGCATGTGAACCGGGCGTTCATGGCGATCACCGGTTATGCCCGGGACGAAGTACTGGGCCAGCGCCCCAATCTGTTCAAGTCCGGTCGCCATGGGCCGGAGTTCTATCGCGACATGTTTACCACCCTGGCCAGCCAGGGCGAGTGGAGCGGTGAGATCTGGAACCGACGTAAAAGTGGTGAGATCTATCCGCAATGGCAGACGATTCGTGTCATTCACGATGATGACGACCAGGTCAGTCATTACGTCGCGGTGTTTTCGGACATCAGCGCCATCAAGGATTCGGAGCATGAGCTGGCGCACCTGGCCCATCACGACCCGCTGACAGGCTTGCCCAACCGGCTGCTGTTTTCCGATCGCGCGGAGCAAGCCGTGGCGTCGGCGCAGCTTCACAAGCGCGGATGTGCGCTTCTGCTGCTGGATCTGGATCATTTCAAGAACATCAACGACAGCCTTGGGCACAACGTCGGTGACGAGTTGCTCAAAGGCGTGGCCGAGCGTTTTCTCGGGCTGTTTGCGCCGGGTATAACCCTGGCGCGACTAGGCGGTGACGAGTTCGCGGTGCTCGCGGAAAACTGCTCGCAGCCAGGTCAGGCGGCGGCCTTGGCCCGGCGTATCCTCGATGCACTGAAAGAGCCGGTGCAGCTCGGCGACCAGTCCTTGTTTATCAACGCCAGTATCGGCATCAGCCTGTTCCCCGGTGATGCCCTCAGCGCCGGGCAATTGCTGCGCAACGCCGACTCGGCGCTGTTCAAGGCCAAGAGCGCCGGGCGCGACGGCTACGCCCTGTACACCGAAGAGCTCACCGCCCACGCCCAGCAACGGGTCGAAATTGCCTTCGAACTGCGTCGTGCGCTGCAACAGCAAGAGTTGCGTGTTCATTACCAGCCGGTACACGACCTGGCGAGCAGCCGTTTGATCGGTGTCGAGGCGCTGGTGCGTTGGGAGCATCCGACGCGGGGGCTGGTGTCGCCGGCCGAGTTCATTCCCATCGCCGAGCGCACCGGGCTGATTGCCCAGATCGACGCCTGGGTCATGGACCAGGCCTGTCGGCAGATGTGCCGGTGGCAACACGCGGGTGTGGCGCTGTCGTTCGTCGCCGTCAACGTATCGAGTCGGTTGTTTGCCCGTCGTGAGTTGTATGACCAGGTCGCCCAGGTGTTGCACGACACGGGCCTGGATCCGGCGTGTCTGGAGCTGGAAGTGACGGAAAGCGCGGTGATGGAAGACCCGGAGGTGGCGCTGGAGCAGATGCATCGCCTGCGGGAGTTGGGCGTGCGGCTGGCCATCGACGATTTTGGCACGGGGTATTCGTCGCTGCTGCGGCTCAAGCGTTTGCCGGTACAGAAGCTCAAGATTGATCAGGGTTTTGTCGCGGGGTTGCCGTGGGATGAGGATGACGCCCCGATCGTCCGGGTGATCATTGCCTTGGCCCATAGCATGGGGATGCAAGTGCACGCCGAAGGAATCGAGCAGCGCGAGCAAGCGGCGTTCTTGCTTGGACTGGCGTGTGAGCTGGGGCAGGGCTACTGGTTTGGCCGGCCCGTCGCGGCGGCGCAGTTGGATTGGGAGCGGGCGCCGGCTATTGCTTGAGCGTCAGTGGTATTGATGTTGGTTGACCCACCGCCATCGCGAGCAAGCTTTGCTCCCACAGTTGTTTTTGGGGTGATCGAAATATCCGCAACACCCCCAATCCCCTGTGGGAGCGGGCTTGCTCGCGAAGGCGTCTGTTCAGTCTGTATCCATGTCGCCTGATACTCCGCTTTCGCGAGCAAGCCCGCTCCCACAATGGTTTTGTGTTGAACTTGAGATTCGGTCCGACACGGAACCCTGTGGGAGCGTAGCTTGCTCGCGATGGCGTCGGCTCAGACGGCATTGATCGAGTTATTTGAATTGGATTAGCACGGCTGCGATTACCATCCAAACAACGACAATGAGCGTCATTGCTACCTTGATGATCAAAAGACGCTTCAGGCGAGGCGGGAAGTCTGCAATATCGCCAGGGTCTACGTCGCCCTTAATGATATAGGCCCTTGGAAACACCACTAGCCCGGCAATTTTTACAATCAGCACAACGCCTCCGATCCAGCCTTGCCGCCGCCATGCGGGGCCCCAAAGATAGATGTAACGGCTATTTTTCAAGGCCCCCATCATTGCATCCAGGTGTCGGTGGCTCAGATACAAAGTGAATAACAAACCTGCAGCCCCCAGTAGGGTCGGGCCAGAAACAAGCCAGAAAGCTAGCCAAGACTTCCAAAACCCAGCGGTTATCATGGCAAGGTTTTCTCGTACAAAATCTCACCTCCTATCATCTGAGCTTGATCATGAACAACCCGGCGTCTTGAAGGAAATCTCCGAGGGTTTTGCATGTAAAAAGATCATCAAGCCCACCCGCCGCAGGACTCCTCATCGTAGCTTTACCAATACTGCTCCGAGCAGTATCCCAATCGACGCAACGACCATCATCACCACATAGATGCTTAGAAGTCGTTTCAGACGGGGAGGGAAGTTTTCGATATCGACAGGACTAATGTCTCCAAGTTGAATGTATGCCCTCGGCCACGTGACCATTCCGGCAATTTTATTGACCAACACCCAGCCTCCGAACCAGCCCTGTCTCCGCCACGCGGCCTCCCAGATATAGACATAACGACCATTCTGTAGAGCCCGCATCATCGCATCCAGATGTCGTTGGCCCAGATACAGGTTGAATACGACACAAAAGAAAGCCAGCAGGTGTGGGCAGCCAATAACAACGACAACGACCCAGGGGGGCCAAGTATCAATGCTCGTCACGGTTGGGTGGTCTCAAAAATGATCTCACCTATGACCTCGCCCCCCATACCGCCGCCAGTAGTCCCAATCCAGGCACCGGTCCCTACAAGCGCCGCTACACAAACAACTCCCCCAATACCCGTGGAAACACCCAGTGCAAGGCAAACGGGAGCACTCGCCCAAGAAGCGAGTCCCCCTATTGCTATTCCTCCTGTAGTCGATCCAAGGAATTTCCCTCCTTCAGTAAACCTGACCCGCTCACAAGCTTCCCCAGAGTCGCCATTACACACCTCTTGAAGGGCCAGCAACGAAGAAACCCCACCAATCCCAATGCCGATATACCCGCCTGACTTCATGTACTTCGCGGCCCGACTGGTCGCCTCCACATGTGCGGCATACCCCGGTATCTGCCCCGGTGCTCCGGCCTTGTTCCAGTGGTGCACTAAGCTACGGCTCGAAATGCCGAGGGCAGTTTTCAGTTTGGGATGGTCGCCCAGCGTCGTATGGCCGCGCAGGCGGGTGGAGTTCAGCAGGTGGGCGTCCAGCTGGGCGAGCAGGAGCTTACGCTCGGTGAAAAACTGCGCTGATTTGAGGTGGCCGTGTTGGCGATAGCTTTCCTGGTGCAAGCGTTCCATGGCTTGCAGGGTGTCGCGCAGGCTGGTCAGGTGTTTCTCCATCATCACTGCGCTGACGCCCAACCAAGTCGAGGTCTGGCCAGTGAAACTAGCGATCTCAGCCGCGTGGTGGTGCATGAAGTCGGCTTGCTCGGCGGTCAGGTCATCGAGCGCGGCATTCACCGTTTCCGCCGCCGCCATCACCTGCGCCTCTTCGCGGGTGCATTGGTGATTGTTCGGGTCGCTCAGCACGATCATCGAACCGGCCTTGACGACTTCGCGATGAGGATTGAGTGCGCGGAATTTGCGCATCACCGCCGGATCAGGCGATGGGAACAACGTGGCCTCCAGCGCTTCTCGGGTCACGCTTTTGGGCACGATGTAGAAGCCTGGTTCCTGGGGTTCCATACGGATAGAAGGCAGGGGTGGTGGGGTGCTCGGAGCGAAAAACGATTGGCGTGAAGCAGTTGGAGCGCTGGTCGCGGGCTGTGGAGCCGGCTGAGCGGCTCGGCTGGCTTGCGGTGCAGAATTCGCACCTTCATAGGTGGCCCAGAATACCGAAGGGATCAGTTGCGCTTTGCAGGGGCAGGTACTGTGGCTATCGAGCGTTCCGGCCATGTGTTTGCCATGGCTGATAATGTGCCCGATACCACCTTTGATCTGATAAGTTTTCCCGTCCTTTCCACACGTCACGCGGTCACCTTCGCGGGCATGCAGCAGGCCAAACATGTTGACCCTGTTATCGCCATCCAGCACTTTGCCGCCGCAAGAGGTCTTGTCGCCCTGCCCGATGAAGTAGCCCTCGGTCATTGCATGTTCCCCTTCATCTCATTCGAGTCCGGGCGAAGAACCTCCGCCGGTTTGAAGGCGGGCAAGAAGTCCTCGGCCATCGGCACACCTTCGCGGGCGAAAAGCAAGAAACCCTTTTGGGGCGTGTTGATGATTTCATCGCCATTGCTGAGACGACTGCCGACCAGGGCAATGTGACTATTGGCTTCCCCAGCGGTGGTTACGATCTGCGCCGTACGTCCATCGGCATATACCACAAGGTCGCCCTTGCGCGCCGTGCACACTTGTTGACCGTTATCCAATGTGAACACCATCCGCAGAGTCCCTTGTTTGACCACACCGCCGCCGCGAGTCTGGCTGCCCTCGGTGGCCACCCGGTAAATAGCGATGGGAGGATGAGCCTTGACGTATGCCCGTTGTTTAACGACGAACGCCGAGATTTCTTCGCCGATACCGGACGGTTGCCGTTCCTTGAAATAGCAATCGTCCAAGTGGCTGAGAAAGTCGGGCGATGCTTCGTTGGTGTAGGCGAGGTGCAAGGATGCATTCATTTTTTCAAGGCTCCCATTCAAGGTTGTCCGCTGGCATGTACCAAGCCGGGCGAATATCGGAGCGATGAATGAGACGTCGCGGTGCGGGTGAGTCGCAATCCCGGCGGTGTGGGCATTAGGAGCGAATAGGAAACTTCGCAAAGGGAAATGTGCTTTTTCCTACATCCTGGGGTTATCTGTTGGGTGGCTTGCTCGCAAAGTGGTGTGTCAGTTGAGAAACCAGGAGCAGGCATACCGCTTTCGCGAGCAAGCCCGCTCCCACAATGGTTTTGTGTTGAACTTGAGATTCGGTCCGACACGGAACCCTGTGGGAGCAAAGCTTGCTCGCGATGGCGTCGGCTCAGCTTGCATCAGAGCAAAGCGCTACCCCTTGGCCCCAGGTGCCGCCATCTCCTTGGTTTCCAAATGATCCAACGCCCGCTCAACCAGCAACTGAACCCCATCGGCCATGCGGCTGATCGCCAGGGCGACGCAGCGCCGCGAGTCATCCACGTCATCAGCCAGGTCGGCGGCGATGGTGCTGATGGAGAGCAGGTCTTCGGAGGCGTTGGCGAGCAGGGTTTCGGTGTCGATGTGGGGGGACACGATGAAGAGTTGGTTTTTGTCGGGTTCGGGCGGTGAGGCGGGCTTGGGCTTGAGGTAGTAGTCGAGGGCGCGGGTGGCGGCGTCATCGAGCTTTTTTTCTTCCTGCGCTTGGACGCGGGATTTGTGGCCGTTTTGCGGTGGATTTGGTGAATGCTTGACCATATTTCATGTACCAGAGTTGGGGTCGACATCCTTTCGCTTGCATTCGAAGAGGTGGCAACTGTACGTAGGTGTGCAAGACCGGTCCGGTACCGCCGGCAGACCCGAAGGCCTCCCACGCACAATTGCCATAACGGACGCGAGCATAAAAAAATGCTCGGTCAATAGCCATAACCAATTGCGTACCAGTCCGGACTTGCACGTCCGTGTCACCGTTTTTTGCGATGACGAACAGAGGTTAGCGGCACTCGGAAACGCTGCCTAGTTCATGCACAGCCCTACGTCTTGAAGGAAATCTCCGAGGATTTGGCCGGTAAAAAGCCCCCAATCACCCCTGCCGTAGGACCTCGGCTACTTTCTGTAATTTTGGTTATATAAAAATTCTTAAATAGTCTTTTTAAGAATATCTCGCTTTATCTAGTATTGCTCCACGCCGCAAGCAGTGCCGCCCACTGCCAGGCATTCATTCAAAGGAGCAGCAGCATGAGCGCATCTCTACGTAGCGTTGACGGCCAGGACGAAGCAACCATCTTGCGCGAGATCCAGAGCGCGTTGCGCGATCTACGCTTTGGGGCAGTGGAAATCACCGTGCACAACGCCCAGGTGGTGCAGATCGAGCGCAAGGAAAAATTCCGCTTGCAGCAACCCAGTCATAAGCCGTCTTGAAAGCCAAAAGATCGCAGCCTTCGGCAGCTCCTACGGGGGGCTTGGCGTAGGAGCTGCCGAAGGCTGCGATCTCTTTCTAAAAGCCAAACGAATTTCCAGAAGCCATAAGAAAACCAGAATTCCAGGAGCTTTCACCATGTCGTCCATTCGTCGTTATGCCCTGGCCGCGCTGGCCAGTGCTGTTTTTGCAGGTTCCGCCGTCGCCAAGGATTACGAGTTGCTCAACGTGTCCTACGACCCGACGCGCGAGCTGTACCAGGATTACAACGCCGAATTCGTCAATTTCTGGAAGAAGGCGCACCCGGACGACAGCGTGAAGATCCAGCAATCCCATGGTGGCTCGGGCAAACAAGGCCGGGCGGTGATCGATGGTCTGCGCGCCGACGTGGTGACCCTGGCCCTGGCCGGTGACATCGATGAAATCGCCAAGCTGGGCAAGTCCTTGCCGGCGGACTGGCAAACACGCCTGCCGGACGCCAGCACGCCCTACACCTCGACCATCGTGTTCCTGGTGCGCAAGGGCAACCCCAAGGGCATCAAGGATTGGGATGACCTGATCAAGAACGACGTGTCGGTCATCACCCCGAACCCGAAAACCTCCGGCGGCGCTCGCTGGAATTTCCTCGCCGCCTGGGCCTATGGCCTGAAGGCCAATGGGGGTGACGAAGCCAAGGCCAAGGAATACGTGCAGGCGCTGTTCAAGCACGTGCCGATCCTCGACACCGGCGCTCGTGGCTCGACCATTACTTTCGTCAACAACGGTCAGGGCGACGTGTTGCTGGCCTGGGAAAACGAAGCCTTCCTGGCGCTGAAAGAAGACGGTGGCGCCGATAAATTCGACATCGTCGTGCCGTCGCTGTCGATCCTCGCCGAACCGCCGGTGGCGGTGGTGGACAAGAACGCCGAGAAGAAGGGCAATGCCGAGATCGCCGAAGCGTACCTCAAGCACCTCTATAGCCCGGCCGGCCAGGAAATCGCCGCGAAAAACTACTATCGCCCACGTGACAAGGATGTGGCCGCCAAGTTCGCCCGGCAATTTCCAAAGGTGGAGCTGGTGACCATCGACAAGGACTTCGGCGGCTGGAAAACTGCCCAGCCGAAATTCTTCAACGATGGCGGCGTGTTCGACCAGATCTATCAGGCGCAGTAAGCTGGGCTAGTCGGATTCAGGCCGTAATTCATTGTGGCGAGGGAGCTTGCTCCCGCTGGACCGGGCTGGCGCTCCAGTGCGAAGCGCTCCCAGAGTTTTCTGGGGCTACTTCGTAGCCCAGCGGGAGCAAGCTCCCTCGCCACGGTAAGCGCGTTCTCAACCAAGGACCTTTATGTCGCGTCGCATATCCCCCGTCATACCCGGCTTCGGGCTGACGCTGGGCTACACCCTGGTGTACCTCAGCCTGATTGTGCTCATCCCCCTGGCGGCGATGTTCGTGCATGCCGCTCAACTCACCTGGGAACAGTTCTGGGCGATCATCTCGGCGCCGCGGGTGCTGGCGGCCTTGAAGCTCAGCTTCGGCACCGCGCTGTACGCCGCGATCATCAACGGCGTGATCGGTACGCTGCTGGCCTGGGTGCTGGTGCGCTACACCTTCCCCGGCCGCAAGATCATCGACGCAATGATCGACCTGCCGTTCGCCCTGCCCACCGCCGTGGCCGGTATCGCGCTGACGGCGTTGTACGCGCCGACCGGCCTGGTGGGCCAATTCGCCACGGACCTGGGTTTCAAGATCGCCTACACCCCGCTGGGCATCACCCTGGCGCTGACCTTCGTGACGCTGCCGTTCGTGGTGCGCACCGTGCAGCCGGTGTTGGCCGATATTCCCCGTGAAGTCGAAGAAGCCGCCGCTTGCCTCGGTGCCAAGCCGTGGCAGGTGTTCCGCCACATCCTCGTGCCCGCGCTGTTGCCGGCCTGGTTGACCGGTTTCGCCCTGGCCTTTGCCCGTGGCGTGGGCGAGTACGGTTCGGTGATTTTCATCGCCGGCAACATGCCGATGAAAACCGAGATCCTGCCGTTGCTGATCATGGTCAAGCTCGACCAATACGACTACACCGGCGCCACTTCCATCGGCGTGCTGATGCTGGTGGTTTCCTTCGTCCTGTTGCTGCTGATCAACCTGCTGCAGCGGCGCATCGAAACCCCATAAGGAGGCGCGAACCATGTCCCAATCGTCTATTTCCGCAGCCTCCACCAACGCTGCCCGTCGGGGCAGTGCGACGTCGCGGCGCGTATTGATCGGCCTCGGCTGGCTGATTTTTGCGCTGTTCTTGCTGTTGCCACTGTTCATCGTCGTGTCCCAAGGGCTGAAGCTCGGACTGGGGGCGTTCTTCACCGCGATCTTCGAACCCGACGCGCTGTCGGCGCTGAAGCTCACGGTGATTGCCGTGCTGATCTCGGTGCCGCTGAACCTGGTGTTTGGCGTCAGTGCCGCGTGGTGCGTGAGCAAATATTCGTTCCGCGGCAAGAGCATGCTGGTGACGCTGATCGACCTGCCGTTCTCGGTGTCGCCAGTGATCGCCGGTCTTGTCTACGTGCTGATGTTCGGCGCCCAGGGCCTGTTCGGGCCGTGGCTGTCGGATCACGACATCCAGATCGTGTTTGCGCTGCCGGGCATTGTGCTGGCGACGATCTTCGTTACCGTGCCGTTCGTGGCCCGTGAGCTGATCCCGCTGATGCAGGAACAAGGCACCCAGGAAGAAGAGGCCGCGCGCCTGCTGGGCGCCAATGGCTGGCAGATGTTCTGGCATGTCACCGTGCCGAACATCAAGTGGGGCCTGATCTATGGCGTGGTGCTGTGTACCGCCCGGGCCATGGGTGAGTTCGGCGCGGTGTCGGTGGTCTCCGGGCACATTCGCGGGGTGACCAACACCCTGCCGCTGCACGTCGAGATCCTCTACAACGAATACAACCACGTGGCCGCGTTCGCCGTGGCGAGCCTGTTGCTGATCCTGGCGCTCTTCATCCTGCTGCTCAAGCAGTGGAGCGAAAACCGAATCAACCGCCTGCGCGCCAGCGCCGCGGAGGAATAAGTCATGTCGATCGAAGTCCGTAACGTCAGCAAGAATTTCAACGCCTTCCGGGCCCTGGACGACATCAGCCTGGACATCCAGAGCGGTGAGCTGGTAGCGCTGCTCGGGCCATCCGGTTGCGGCAAGACCACCTTGCTGCGGATCATCGCCGGCCTCGAGACCCCGGACCAAGGCAACATTGTGTTCCACGGCGAGGATGTCTCCGGCCACGACGTGCGTGATCGCAACGTCGGTTTCGTGTTCCAGCACTACGCCTTGTTCCGCCACATGACGGTGTTCGACAACGTTGCTTTCGGCCTGCGCATGAAGCCCAAGGGCCAGCGTCCGAACGAAAGCCAGATCGCGACCAAGGTCCATGAACTGCTGAACATGGTGCAATTGGACTGGCTCGCCGACCGCTACCCGGAGCAGTTGTCCGGCGGCCAGCGCCAGCGTATCGCCCTGGCCCGCGCCTTGGCGGTGGAGCCCAAGGTGCTGCTGCTGGACGAACCGTTTGGCGCCCTCGACGCCAAGGTCCGCAAGGAACTGCGCCGCTGGCTGGCGCGGTTGCACGAGGACATCAACCTGACGTCGGTGTTTGTGACCCACGACCAGGAAGAAGCCATGGAAGTCGCCGACCGCATTGTGGTGATGAACAAGGGCGTGATCGAGCAGATCGGCTCGCCGGGGGATGTCTACGAAAACCCGGCCAGCGACTTTGTGTATCACTTCCTTGGCGACTCGAACCGCCTGCATTTGGGTGAGGACCGGCATGTGCTGTTCCGCCCGCACGAAGTCTCGCTGTCGCGCTCGGAGCTGGAAGACCACCACGCCGCCGAAGTGCGCGACATCCGCCCGCTCGGCGCTACCACTCGGGTGACCCTGAAGGTGGAAGGCCAGAGCGAGCTGATCGAGGCGGAAGTGGTGAAGGACCATGACAGCCTGGTGGGGCTGGCGAAGGGCGAGACGCTGTTCTTCAAGCCGAAGGTCTGGCAGAAAGTCGCCAACCTTTAAAGGCATCCCGAGCGCGGGATTTATGAACGGCGCAGACCTATCGTGGGAGCGGGCTTGCTCGCGAAAGCGGTGGGCCAATTGACGACGATATTGGTTGTGCCGCCGTCTTCGCGAGCAAGCCCGCTTCCACAAGGAGATTTGTGTACGACGCAGATCCATTGTGGGAGCAAGGCTTGCCCGCGATGCAAACACCTCGGTGTAGCTGATAGACCGAGGCGATGCCATCGCGGGCAAGCCTTGCTCCCACAGGTTCGCGCTCCACAAGGGTGGCAGGCTGGTATGGCAGTGTTGTCAGGCCGCCGAACGCTGGTTGCGCAACGCCACCGGCCCGGCGCGCTCTTCGATGGCGCGCTTCAGTTCGCCGCGAAGCCCCAGCAGGAAGCCGGCTTCCACCACCACAAACAGCGGCCCGACAATCAGCCCGGTGAGGTCGTCGACGAACGCCGGCTTGCGGCCTTCGTAATAGTGGCCGACGAACTGGATCACCCAGCCCACCACGAACATGCCCAGGCCACTGCCCAGCCACACCGAGGTGCTTTGCGCGGCGAGCACTTGGCCCAGCCAGACGGCGAGACCCAGCAGCACGGTCATCAGCACACCCAGGCGCAGCTCCAGGCGCAGATAGAACCAGGCACTGGCCACCGCCACCAGCAGCGCCGGCGACACCAGCACCGGGCCCACTGGCCAGCCGGGCCGTGACAGCAGCACGGCGACGGCGACGAAGATCAGCGGAATGCCGATGAAGTGGCTGGCGATGTTGCGCGGGTCGCGATGATACGCGGCGTATTGACTGAGATGATCGACGAGGCTTTTCATTGTTGTTCCTCCTGAGGTGATGCCTGCATGATGCCCGGGTATCACCAGGCGTTCTGTCAGTTAGCCGACACTTGTCCCGGAGTTTCCATGAATTCCCATCCCTGGCACTCACACCTGATGGCGGGCCACTGGTACAGCCATCTGCCTGCTGAGTTACAGAATAGTCTGCTGGGCATGGCGCGGGTGCGCCATCTGCCGCCGGGCCACCGGCTGTTCCAGCGCGGCGATCCACCCTGCGGGCTGTATGCCGTGCTGGAAGGCGCGGTGCGCGTCGGCGCGGTGAACGAACAGGGCAAGGAGGCGTTGCTGAGCGTCGTGGAAGCGCCTCATTGGTTCGGTGAAATCTGCCTGTTCGATGGCCAGCCACGGACCCATGATGCGGTCGTGGTGGGTCAAGGCGTGCTGCTGCACGTGCCCCAGGCGCCGTTGTTGGTTTTCCTGCAGGAGCAGCCGATCCACTGGCGGCATCTTGCCTTGCTGATGAGCCACAAACTGCGCCTGACCTTCATCAACCTCGAACACCTGAGCCTGATGCCCGCCCCGGCCCGCCTGGCCCATCGCCTGCTGATGATCGCCGAAGGCTACGGCGAAACCGAACCGGCCCGGCGGATCCTGCAACTGCCTCAGGAACAACTGGCGCTGATGCTCTCGCTGTCACGCCAGACCACCAACCAGATCCTCAAGGATTTGCAGGCCCAGGGCATTCTTCACCTGGGCTACGGTGAGATCGAGATCGTCGACATCGAGCGGTTGCGGGCCCTGACCACGCCCTGAGGTCCCGCCCCGCATCTGTGGGAGCGGGCTTGCTCGCGAAAGCGGTGGGTCTGTTGGCTGGGATGTTGACTGTGCTGCCGTCTTCGCGAGCAAGCCCGCTCCCACAGGACTTTTGTGCGTCCCGGATAAAATGTGGGAGCGAGCCTGCTCGCGATAGGGCCAGTGCAACCAACCCAAATCCCTACCGCAACCCATCCCGGAACTGCCCCGGCGTCATGCCGGTCCAGCGTTTGAAGGCGCGGCTGAAGCTGCTGGCGTCGGCAAAGCCCAGCAGATAACTGACTTCGCTCAGCGAGCATTGCGGATCGCGCAGGTGCAGCAATGCGAGGTTTTCCCGGCATTCGTTGAGCAGTGCGTCGAAGCGGCAGCCTTCGTCGGCCAGGTGCCGTTGCAGGCTGCGCAGGCTCAGGTGCATGGCCTGGGCGATGCGTTCGGCGCTGGGCTCGCCTTCGGGCAGTTGCGCCTCGATGGCCGCGCGAACCTTGCGCTCCCAGGTCAGTGGCTGGAGCTGGGCGAGGGTGCGTTCGAGCACGGTTTCGTTGTGTTCGGCCAGTTCCGGGTTGGCGTCGTCCAGGTGGCTGTCGAAGTCGCTGAGGTTGAATTCCAGGCAATCCTGGGCGGCGCCAAAATGCACTGGCGAGCGGAACACCTTGTGCCACGGGCTCGGGTCCGTCGGTTCCGGACGCCGCAGGTACACCGCCAGCGGTGCGTAGTCTCGGCCGAGGCGGTTGCGGCAGGTGCGCACGTAAATCGCCGCGAACGCATCGATGGCTTCAAACGCCGGCGCCGGCCGGCCCGGGGGCACATTGAGGCTGAAGCGGTAGCGGTCTTCGCCACGGTTCAATTGCAGGGCCAGGGCATCGCTGACCACCGGGTGATAACGCACGATCCGCTCGAACACTTCCCGCAGGCTGCCACTGGCCACCAGCGCATAACCCAATGCGTGGAAGGTGGTGGGGCTGACGAAGCGCGACACCCGCAGGCCGATGGCCGGGTCGCCGCTGGCCTGCACCGCCAATGCCCACAGGCGTGTGGTGGCCGAGAGCGGGTAGCGGGCGTTCGGGTCGTCCATCCATTGCGGGTCGAGGCCGGCCTCGATGCACAAGGCATGGCTGTCCAGGCCCAGCGCATCGAGCTGTTTGCGCAGGGCGCGGGTCCAGCTGGCGAGGGAAGTCGGTTCCGTCATGACGATTGGCGCTTGCGGTCAACAGGTTGGCGTTTACGGCTACCACCCCGTGGGGCAACGCCCGGCAGGATGAGCACATCTCTACAGAGGATGTAAGCCATGCACGGCACTTGCGCAAGCCCCGAGCGATTGAATGCACAACAACGAGCGGCCCATATTCGCCAGGTGGTCCTGGCCCGGGGTGAGGAATTGCGTCAGCGCTACCCGATTCTGCGTCATCAGGATGCGCTGGGTGCGGGCATCCTGGCGTTCGCCCTGGCGGGGATGATCGGTTCGGCGCTGCTCTACCTCAACGGTGACCTGGCCGGCTGGGCGTGCCTGTTGCTCAACGCGTTTTTCGCGTCGCTGACTCACGAGCTGGAACACGACCTGATCCACAGCATGTATTTTCGCAAGCAGCGCCTGCCCCACAACTTGATGATGGGCCTGGTATGGCTGGCGCGGCCGAGCACCATCAACCCGTGGATCCGCCGCCACCTGCACCTCAACCATCACAAGGTGTCCGGGAGCGAGGCTGACATGGAAGAACGGGCCATTACCAACGGCGAACCCTGGGGGCTGGCGCGGTTGCTGATGGTCGGCGACAACGTGATGTCGGCCTTCATCCGCCTGCTGCGGGCCAAGACCTGGGCGCACAAGCGCAGCATCCTCAAGCGTACGTTGAAGGTTTATTTTCCGCTGGCGCTGCTGCACTGGGGCGCTTGGTATGTGTGCCTCGGTTTCCACGGGGTCAACGGCGTCGCGAGCTTGATGGGAACTTCAATTGACTGGTCGGCAAGCACGCTGGCAACGATGCAGGTGATCGACATCGCGGTGGTGGTGATCATCGGACCGAACGTATTGCGCACCTTTTGTCTGCATTTCGTCAGCTCGAACATGCATTACTACGGCGACATCGAGCCGGGCAATGTCATCCAGCAAACCCAGGTGCTCAACCCGTGGTGGTTGTGGCCGTTGCAGGCGTTCTGCTTCAACTTCGGCAGCAGCCATGGCATTCATCATTTCGCGGTGAAGGAGCCGTTCTACATTCGCCAACTGACGGTGCCGGTGGCTCACCAAGTGATGCGGGAGATGGGGGTGCGGTTCAATGATTTCGGTACGTTTGGGCGGGCGAATCGGTTTGTGCGGGAGGAGGGTGTGGTGCGGGAGGAAGGGAATATGGTCCAGGCCTAAGAACAGGGGCAAGCCTTTGTGGCGAGGGAGCTTGCTCCCGCTGGGCTGCGCAGCAGCCCCAAAATACAAGGGCCGCTACGCGACCCAGCGGGAGCAAGCTCCCTCGCCACAATGGTATGCGTCAAGACCGGGAACAGGTCAGAACTGGTAACTCACGGTCGCCGCCACATTGCGCTCTTCGCCCATGTAGCAATAGCTCAGGCTGGCGCACGAAGCGACGTAGGTTTCGTTGGTCAGGTTGTTCGCGTTCAGGCGCACATCCACGCCTTTCAAGCCGACCTTGCCCAGGTCATACCCCACCGAGGCATCGAACAGTGTGTAGGACGGCACCTTCATGGTGTTCTCCGCATCGGCCCAGCTGTAGCCGACATAGCGCACGCCGCCGCCCAGGCGCAGGCCATCGAGAGCGCCGCTGTCGAACTTGTAGTCAGCCCAGAGCGAGGCCATGTGGCGCGGAGCCTGGGTCGGTGAGTTGCCTTTGTTTTCGATGATGTTGGTGGGCGTGCTGAGGGTACTGACCATCGATTTCGAGTATTCGATGTCGGTGAAGGTGTAGCTGCCCAGCACCTTGAATTGTTCGGTCAACTGCAGGTGCGCTTCCAGTTCCAGGCCTTGGGAGCGTACGGCACCGACGGCGCGGTAGAAGTTTTCCTGGGGCAGTTTGGTCGCGAGGTTTTCCTGGTCGATGCGGAACAGCGAAGCGGTGTAGAGATCATCGGTGCCGGGTGGTTGGTACTTCAGGCCGAGTTCCCATTGCTTGCCATCGGTGGGCGCCAGTGGATTGCCGGCGCTGTCGGCATAGGAGTTCGGGTTGAACGACTCGGAATAACTGATGTACGGCGCCAGGCCGTTGTCGAACAGGTACAGCGCACCGACCCGGCCAGTGAGCTTGGTGCGTTTGTCGTTGATCTCGGTGCCTGCCGGGCGACCGAACTCGGCGATGCGGTTCTCATCCGAGGTTTGGACCCAGTCCTGGCGCAGGCCCAGGGAGAAGCGCCATTTGTCCATTTCGATCAGGTCTTGCAGGTACACGCCGGTCTGCTCCAGGCGCCGCAGGTAGCTGGTGGGGCTGTAGTAGGTGATGGCCGAGTTACCGTAGACCGGGTCGAAGGCATTGATCGGCGCGAGGCTGCCGCTGGTCCAGTCGACCACGGTTTTGCGCCGCTGGTAGTCGGCGCCCATCAGCACGGTGTGCTTGGTCGCGCCGGTAAAGAATTCGGCCTGCAGCATGTTGTCGACGATGAAGGCGTGGAGTTTTTCTTCGGCGCCCGTGTAATAGCGGTTCAGCTCGTTGCTGGTGGGGGTGGTCCAGTCGTAGGCATAGACCTGATCGTTGGTGACGTCGGAGTCCAGGTAACGGAAGTTCTGCCGGGCGGTGAAGACGTCGTTGAAACGGTGCTCGAACTGGTAGCCGAACGACTGCTGGTCGCGTTCGTAACCGTCGACGCCCGGCTCGCCTTCGAAGAAGTTTTCGGAGATTCGCCGGCCGTTGCGCTGATGCAAGGTGCCGTCGGCCGGCATGCCGCCGTGGTAGCCGCCGTCGGGGTCATGCTGCAGGTAGGCCTGGAGCGTCAGCGAGGTGTCTTCGCTGAAGTCGATGTTCACCGTGGGCGCGAGGGCGAAGCGCTTTTCCTTGTTGTGGTCGAACTGGGTATCGGACGTGTCCGCCAGGCCGACCAGGCGATAGGTGATGCGTTTGTCGTCATCCACCGGGCCGCTGAAATCGAAGCCCATGCCCCGTTGGCCCTGGGTGCCGACCGTGGCCTGGATCTGGTGATAGGCCTCGTACAGGGGCTTTTTGCTGGTCAGCGCCACCAGGCCGCCGGGCGAACTGCGGCCATAGAGCACCGACGACGGCCCCTTGAGGATATCGACTCGCTCGAGGAAATACGGATCGACCTGGATGGAGCTGTAGGTGCCGCTGTCGCCCATGGACTTGAGGCCGTCGAGGTAGATGTTATCCACCGAGCCGTCGTTGAAGCCGCGCATCGCCACGTAGTCGTAGCGATGGGTGGCGCCGTAGGGGTTGGTCAGCACGCCGGGGGTGTAGCGCATGGCCTGGGACACGGTTTGCGCGCCCTGGTCGTCCATTTGCTCGCGGGTCACCACGGAGACGCTCTGGGAAGTTTCGCGCAGGGCGGTACTGGTCTTGGTGGCGACCTGGCTGTGGGTGGCGTTGTAGCCCTCCATGCTGCCCAGCGCATTACCCAGGGCGAAGCCCTTGATGTCGGTGCTCGGCAGTTCCAGGGTGCTGCCAGCGGTCTCGGTTTGCAGCACGTAGCTGCTGCCATCCCGGCTGACGGCAACCAGTCCCGAGCCACTGAGCAACTGGCTCAGGGCCTGGTCGGGCGAGTATTCGCCCTTGAGGCCCGGTGACTGGACGCCGCCGGTTTGCGCCGGGGTGCTGGCCAGGGTGATCCCGGCTTGGCGGGCGAACTGGTTCAGTACATCGCTCAGCGGGCCGGGGGCAATATTGTAGCTCTGGCGGCTGGCGGTCACGCCGTCTTGTGCGGCCACCGCGAGCATCGGCACCACGCTGACCCCCAGCGCCGTGGAGAATAGCGCGGCATGAATGGCCTGGCGCAACAGGCCCGGTTGCGAAGAGAAGCCGAAGGGGTTCTTGAGAAGTACGCGCTCAGTCATTGTAGGTTCCGTTGGAGTCGCTGAAGGCCGATAAGGGTTGCTTACTGTCCTAGCCGGACGCCGGCCTGAAACCCGCCAAAAAAAATCAGGCCAGGCGTTCCACCGTGATCCACCAACGGGTTCGATAGCGGATCTGCACCGGGAGCGTGCGTGGCAGGACGGCGAGCAATTTGTCGGTGTCCTCCAAGCGGAAAACGCCTGACAAGCGCAGGTCGGCAATCGACGCTGCGCAGTTCAAATAGCCTGGGCGGTAGCGGCCTACTTCGTTGAGAAAATCTGCCAGGCGCATGTTGCGCGTGACGATCAACCCGTCTGCCCAAGCCCCTGCGTCCATGTCCAGCGGTGGCGCCAGGGTCGCTGTGGCTGCGGTGATCAAGTAGCTTTGCCCGGCTTCCACCTGGATGGGCGAGCCATCGCTGTTTGGGTGCGAACGGATAACCACCCGCCCGCTGGTGACGCTCAGCCGTGTGCAGTCGCTGTCCTGGCGCACGACGAAACGCCCCTCCAGCCCTTCGAACAGTCCATGGCGGCTTTTCACCAGCAGTGGGCGCCCGGGGGCGCGGCCACAAATGACCATGATTTCGCCGCGGGCCAGGGTGATCAGGCGCTGCTGGGCGGTGAAATCCAGGTCGGCGGCGCTGTGGGTATTGAGTTCCAGTCGCGTGCCATCTGGCAATTGGTACCCTCGGCGTTCACCGGTGACAGTGGCGAAATCGGCATTCCACGACTGCCAGCCCAGGTCCTTGCCCAGCCACGCCGCGCCGCCCATCAGGGCGACGCCCGACAGCACCTTCAGGGCCTGGCGACGACTGAGGCGCTGGGCGCTGTTTTCCAGGGTGTCCAGGGCGATGTGGGCACCGGGCACGGCCCGCAGGTTCGAGGTTATTTCGCTGTGCAGCGATTGCACCCGTTGCCAGGCCAGCTCGTGTTCAGGGTGGGCGGCACGCCAGGTGTCGCACTGTTGGCGCAAGCTGGGGTGAGTGGCGTGGTTGCGCAGGCGCAGCAGCCAGTTGATCGCCTGCCTCACGACCTGTTGCGACGGGCCGTTGCGGCGGCTCTGCAAGGGATCCGCCGGCTCAGCTTTCATAGCGCAACACGTAGCAGTGGTACAGCGCATCGGCGACGTAGCGCTCCACCGAGCGCAACGAAATGCCCATCTGTTCGGCAATCTGCTTGTACGTCAGGCCTTCGCATTGAGCCAACAGAAAGGCCTTGCGGACTTTCGGCTTGAGGCCTTCGAGCATCCTGGCAATGGCTTCGAGCAATTCCAAGATCAAGGCCTGGGCTTCGGCGCCGGGGGTTTCGGCTTCCGGCAGGTGCGCTATGGTTTGGAGGTAGGCGCGTTCGATTTCTTCCCGCCGCCAATGGTCGATCACCAGGCCTTGGGCGATGGTGCGTAAAAAGGCGCGTGGGGCCCGAAGCTCCGGGCGTTCGCTACGCTGCAACAGGCGTACGAAGGTGTCCTGGGCCAGGTCGGCCGCATCGGCGGCATTGCCCAAGCGGGTGCGCAGCCATGTGTTGAGCCAGCCGTGATGCTGGCTGTAGAGCGCCTGTACTGCAAACTCGGGAGATGACATGGACGCGACGGCCTGGATGTTACGAATGATAACGTGTCGCATTGTCATCAGCCGCCGGCGAATTTGCAACCACCGTTCGACCCGGCGAGCCTCCCGTCGCCTATTTGTACAAATGCCTAATTATTTGTACAAGCTTGCCGACAGAGTGGATATGCGTGCACCAAAGTGGAGCAAGTGACAAGACTGCCCGCGCTGTTACATGGAACGTTGCAACCTGGAATGCACCCCCACTCCTTGCATGAGAAGCCCCATCGATGAATCTAAAGTTCAGCCACAAAATCCTTCTTGCCGCCTCTGGTGTGGTGGTTTTGGCTTTTGCCCTGTTCACGCTCTACAACGATTATTTGCAGCGCAACACCATTGGCAGCAGCCTGGAGTCGTCCATCGAGCAGTCCGGCGACCTGACGGCCAGCAGCATCCAGAACTGGATGAGTGGGCGGATCCTGGTATTGGAAAACCTGGCGCAAAACATCGCGCATCAGGGCACTGCTGCAGATCTGCCGGGGCTGGTGGATCAGCCGGCGCTGACGTCGAACTTCCAATTCACTTATGTGGGCCAGGCCAACGGTGTCTTCACCCAACGCCCGGACGCCAAAATGCCTGACGGCTACGACCCGCGTCAGCGCCCTTGGTACAAACAGGCAGTGAGCGCCGATAAAACCATGTTGACCCCGCCTTACCTGGCGGCGGTGGGTGGCCTGGTGGTGACCGTGGCCCTGCCGGTGAAGCACAACGGCGAATTGCTTGGCGTGGTGGGCGGCGACCTGAGTCTGGAAACCCTGGTGAAAATCATCAACTCCGTGGACTTCGGTGGCATTGGCCATGCGTTCCTGGTCAGTGGCGACGGTCAGGTGATCGTCAGCCCCGACAAGGACCACGTGATGAAAAACCTCAAGGACATCTACCCAGGTACGCCGGTGCGCATTGGCAAGGGTATCCAGGAGGTTGAGCTGAACGGCCAGAACCGTATCCTTTCTTTCACCCCGGTGACCGGCCTGCCGAACGCCGAGTGGTACATCGGCCTGTCGATCGATGAGGCCAAGGCCTACGCGCCGTTGAGCCAGTTCCGTACGTCGGCGCTGATCGCGATGTTTGTCGCGGTGGCGGCCATTGCCTTGCTGCTGAGCCTGTTAATCCAGGTGCTGATGCGCCCGTTGACCACCATGGGCCGAGCCATGCAGGACATCGCCCAGGGAGAAGGCGACTTGACCCGGCGCCTGGTGGTGCAGGGCAAGGATGAGTTCGCGGTGTTGGGGGGGTCGTTCAACCAGTTCGTGGAGCGGATTCACGCCTCGATCGCGGAAGTGTCTTCCGCCACGCGCCAGGTGCATGACCTGTCGCAGCGAGTGATGACCTCATCCAACGCTTCGCTCGTCGGCTCGGATGAGCAGAGCGCCCGCACCAACAGTGTGGCAGCGGCCATCAACCAGTTGGGCGCCGCCACCCAGGAAATCGCCCGCAATGCCGCCGATGCCTCGCAACAGGCCAGCGGTGCCAGCGAACAGGCCGATGACGGTCGCCAGGTGGTGGAAAAAACCATCCAGGCCATGACCGAGCTGTCGCAGAAGATCAGCCTCTCGTGCACCCAGATCGAAACCCTGAACGCCAGCACCGACAACATCGGGCACATCCTGGACGTGATCAAGGGCATCTCCCAGCAAACCAACCTGCTGGCGCTGAACGCGGCCATCGAAGCGGCCCGTGCCGGTGAAGCTGGACGCGGGTTTGCGGTGGTGGCCGATGAAGTGCGCAACCTGGCGCACCGCACCCAGGAGTCGGCGGAAGAAATCCACAAGATGATCACCTCGCTTCAGGTCGGTTCCCGTGAAGCGGTGACCACGATGAACGCCAGCCAGACCTCCAGCGAAGAAAGCGTGGAAGTGGCCAACCAGGCCGGCCTGCGACTGGTCAGCGTGACACAGCGCATCGGCGAGATCGACGGCATGAACCAGTCGGTTGCAGCCGCGACCGAAGAGCAGACCGCTGTGGTTGAAACCCTCAACATGGACGTCAGCCACATCAATCTGCTGAACCAGCAAAGCGTGGCCAACCTCAATGAAACCCTGAAGGACTGCGATGCCTTGTCCCAACAGGCCAATCGCCTGAAGCAACTGGTGGACAGCTTCAAGATCTGACCTCAGTCGCAAGCCGACCCAATCCCCTGTGGCGAGAGAGCTTGCTCCCTCGCCACAGGTACGGGTTGCCTGGGCTGGCGCCATCGCGAGCAGGCTCGCTCCCACAGGGGATTGGCGGTGAGCCTGGATCTTGCGTCCACCCCAGAACCAAAACTGTGGGAGCGAGCCTGCTCGCGATGACGGCAGTACAGCCAACTTCTCACTGACTGACCCACCGCTTTCGCGAGCAGGCTCGCTCCCACAGGGGATTGGCGGTGAGCTGGATCTTGCGTCCACCCCAGAACCAAAACTGTGGGAGCGAGCCTGCTCGCGATGACGGCAGTACAGCCAACTTCTCACTGACTGACCCACCGCTTTCGCGAGCAGGCTCGCTCCCACAGGGGATTTGCGGTGAGCCTGGATCTTGCGTCCACCCCAGAACCAAAACTGTGGGAGCGAGCCTGCTCGCGATGACGGCAGTACAGCCAACTTCTCACTGACTGACCCACCGCTTTCGCGAGCAGGCTCGCTCCCACAGGGGATTTGCGGTGAGCCTGGATCTTGCGTCCACCCCAGAACCAAATTGTGGGAGCGGGCTTGCTCGCGAAGACGGCAGCCCAACCAACTGCTTCATTGACTGACCCACCGCTTTCGCGAGCAAGCCCGCTCTCACAAGGGATGGGCGCTACTTGAACATCCCCTGCACATTCCCCATCGCCTCATCGGCGAAGCCCTGGAGGAAATCCCTGAAGCCCGACGGTGTATGGGCGTCGGTGTGGTCGGCGATGATGGTCCAGGTGGCGCGGCAGCGGTTGCCAGCCAAGGGTTCGACGCGCATGGCCGCCCACAGGTTGTCGATGCCCAGGGTGTTGTAGATCAGCGTCCAGGTCATGTGCATGGCCTGGTCGTCACGGCTGTTGAGCTGCTCCACCACCAGGTTCTGCCCATCGACGAAGAACTTCTTGCGCAGGGACCTCACGCCTTCGCCGGTCATTTCGATGCGCTCCAGGGCCGGGATGAAACGGTTGAAGCCGCCAAAATCACCCACCACGTCCCAGACGCGCGCCGCATCGGCCGCGACCTCCACCGAGGTTTCGACCTGGCAGGCTTGTGGGTTTTTGATCAGGGTGTCGGGTTGAAATGCACTCATGGTCTTGCTCCTTGCTTTGGATTGAGGGTGTTTCAGATGAAGTCGATGGCCTTGAGGTAATCGGCGCCGCGGCGCAGCAGGGCCGCGGATTTTTCCGGGTAGCTGGCACCCATCTGCCGCACGCCGGCGCGGGCGTTGTCGTGGCTGATCAGTGAGATGTCACCGATGTCTTCCTCGAAGCCGTTGAGGTAGAAACCCAGCACGCCAAACAACGCGTTGTCGGCATCGACCCGAGCCAATTGCCGTTGCCACTCGGCGATGCTCACCAGGGAAAATTCCCGGCCGCTGTCACGGAACGACGCCACATAAGCGTCCCAGCTCAACGGTTGCGGGTTATGCAGGTTGAACACCGCTTGGCTGGGCTGGTAGCGGCTGGCGTGGAAGGCGATGAAGCGGGCCAGGAAGTCCACCGGCATCAGGTCGAAATTGAGCGACAGGTCCGGCACCTGGCCGAGCTGGATCGAGCCCTTGAGCATCAGCATCAAGCGATTCTTGTGGGGTTGGCAGACCCCGGTCAGGCTGTTGAAGCTGATGTTGCCGGGGCGGAAAAGATTGACCCACACGCCGCGGTCCCGGGCCCGTTGCAGGATCCGTTCGCCAACCCATTTGGACAGGTTGTAGCCGTTCTTGATGTAGATCGGCGGCGTCTCGGCGGCCGGCTGTTCCAGCACCTGACCGTCGGCATCCAGGGCACTGGAGGCAGACAGCGTGGAGACGAAATTGAAGATTTTCTTGCTGCGCCCTTCGCACAGGCGCAGGCACTCGAAAATCGGTTCCACGTTGTCCCGTGCCAACGACTCGTAGTCGAGCACATGGTTGACGTGGGCGGCGTTGTGCACCAGCGCGCCGAAGGTGCGGTCGATGCGGGCATAGACGTCGTCCGGTAAACCCAATTGCGGTTGGGTGATGTCGGCGGCATAGACGCTGACGCGATCCAGGTCCAGGTGGGTCAGGTGATTGTCCCGCAGGGCCTGGGAGAAACGCTCGGCCGCGCTGTGTTCAGGGCTGGCACGCACCAGGCAGGCGACTTCGGTGGCACCCCAGGCCAGCAGCGCTTCGACGATGTGCACGCCAAGGAAACTGTTGGCGCCAGTCACTACCACCTTGTGCACATCGCCGCATTGACTGATGGGCAGCGGGTCAAGGTTGAGCTCGGCCTCGGCATCGATGAAGGCCTGGGGGCTGAGGCTCGACGCACTGCCTTGCTCGGGATCGTCCAGCAACTTCGCCAAGGTCATCAGCGTCGGCGCTTCGATGAAGCGGTTGATCGACAGGCTGCGGCCGAATGCCTGGCGAATGCTCAGCAGCAATCGTGACAGCAGGATCGAATGCCCGCCGAGGTTGAAGAAGCTTTCATCGGTGGCGATGTCGTCGACCGGCAGCTCCAGCAGCTCGGCCCACAGGTGCTGCAGTTGTGTCTCCAAGGCGTTCTGCGGCTGCCGGCGTTGGCCGTCGACGTGCACCTGCACCGCCATGGCGAGCAATGCCCGGCGATCGACCTTGCCGTTACTGGTGTAGGGCAGGCTGGGCAATTCAACGTAGGCGGCCGGATGCATGTAGCTGGGCAAGCTGTTCTGTACATGCTCACGCAAGGCCTGGAGAGCGGCGCCGGGGCGCTCTTGTTCGGGATGAACCAGGAACGCCAGGATCCGCCGCCGTTCATCGACCCCCACCGCCACCTGGCGAAACAACTGGCTTTCCCGCAGGCAGTGTTCGATTTCCTCGGGTTCGACCCGAAAGCCACGGATCTTCACTTGGTTATCGCGACGGCCACACAGTTCGATGCCGTTGTCGGTCCACTGGCCGATGTCGCCGGTGCGATAGACCCGCAACGCTTGCCCGGTGGGCAGCGTCAGGTTGAGGTAACGCGCCGCGGTCAGCGCCGGATCATTCAGATAGCCGAGGCCGACGCCCGGGCCGGCGATGTACAGCTCGCCCGTAACACCCTGGGAAACCGGTTGCAGTTGTTCGTCCAGGATCAGCACCCGACCATTGGCAATGGGCACGCCGAGGTTGCGGTTGTTGTCGCCAACACCGAAGCGCCGGGTGGTCGCCAGCACCGTGGTTTCGGTCGGGCCGTAGATGTTGTGGAACCGGCATTGTGGTGCGAGCTGTTCGATCACGAACGGCTCGCAGACATCGCCACCGGTGATCAGGTGCGCCAGGCCCAACGGCGCCTCCAGGGGCATGACACTCAGCAACGCAGGCGGCAGGAAGGCGTGGCTGACCCGCTGTTGCTGTATCAACGCGACCAATTGTTGCGGATCGCGGCGCTGGTCTTCGCTGGGCACCACCAGCAGGGCGCCGTGGATGAAGGTCGGCAGGATATCCAGCAGCGACGCGTCAAAGTTGATGGTGGAAAACTGCAACGCCCGACTGTCGCGCTGCAACCCGACGTAGTCGCCGTACCAGGCACAGAAATGGCTGAGGTTGCGGTGGCTGAGCAACACGCCTTTGGGCTGGCCAGTGGTGCCGGAGGTGTAGATCGCCACGGCCGGTTCGTCGCCATCCACGGTGCGGCGGATCAACGAGGCCGGAATGCCTGGCTTGGGCGCTGGCAACTGATGGATGTTCAGAGTTGGCAGCATCAGGTCGCCCAAGTCGCTGTCGCCGTCGTGTAGCAGCAGGTCCGCCTGGGCATTTTCCAGGATAAAGCGCCGACGTTGCGCTGGATGCTGCGGGTCCAGCGGCAGGTACACCGCCCCACAGCCGAGCACTGCCAGGATCGCCGCGTACAGGTGCGCGGATTTGGGCAGGCACACGCCGATTACTTTGTGGGAGTAAGTCCCGTGGGAAGAAGTCCTGTGGGAGGAAGGCTTGCCCCCGATGAACGATAACGCGGTTTGGTTGGGAATCTCGGCGTCTTCATCGCGGGCAAGCCTTGCTCCCACAGGTTCTGCTTTTCTTGCCCCCACAGATTCTCCAACAGCTCCTTTCTCATGTTCTGCTCGGTGCAGTATTTCCAACATCGGCTGCTGCAACCTCAGCGCCAGGCGGCGCAAGGATTTGTAGTCGATCAATTGCCCATCGACCCACAGGGCCGGTTGCGTCGCGTCATCGAGCAGGCGCTGTTCGATGCTGTGCATCACCGGCACGTCGGCGGCGGCCAGCAGCCAGGGCACCGACGGTCGATTGAGGCCGTGCTCGAAGGCCAGCGGCTCCAGCGCATCGAGCCCGAGCAGGGGTTGGTCAACGGCGTCAGCGTGTACCGTCGGCCAATCATCGAAGCAGGTCTCATCCCGGGACAACTGGCTGACCAGTCGTGCGCCGGTTTCGACCAGCGTCGCCAGCGTACGCAGGCGCAAGGATTGACCATTGCCATCGCGTTGCGGCGCGATCACTTCCTGGCACAACAGCCGCTGCGCCCCGTCGCGAAAGAGCAGCACCGGTTGCGGCAATGCCTCGTCGGGCAGCGTGCGCAGCGCCACGCGGACCTGAAGGCATGAGCGGGCTTCAATGGCGCGCGGTGTCGTACCGTCGTCGATCAACAGGTCGACCGGCGATTGCAGGTCCACCACCGCGTGACCGTGCTGCTCCAATTCCCGGGCCAGTTCGGCCATGGCCTGGCTGGTGCCAGGCACTGCAATGTCGAGGCGTCTCATAGAAAGGTCCTCATGGGGTCAGATAATCAGCGAGGGCATCGCGCACGCAGGGGGACGCGAGCATCGAGCTGCCGCGAAAAAAACGCGTGATGTTGCCCACCAAGGGGTGAAAACGATTGATGGGATACGCCAGCGCACTGGCGTCTTCGCGCAGCGACTGGCGCACCGATTCGTCGACGGGCAGGTGCGCTATCAGCTCGAAGTCGAATGCTTGCTGCAGGTCGCTCGCCAGGTACTGGGCGATGAAACCGGGCATCAGGCGGGCAATTTGCGCGCGGTCCTCTTCGGGGGCGGTGCGCCAATAGATCTGCACCAGTCGCGTCCAGAAACCGGAGTGCCGGCCCTCGTCGAGCAAGTGATCGGCCATCAGCCCCTTGATCGAGGCCTTGACCGAGTCGTCCCGGGCGAAGGCCGCCACTTCGTTGGTCACGGTGTTCTCGGCAATGGCGATGCAGATCAGCTCCACGGCACTGAGCAGATGCTCTGGCGCCTCGGCCAGGGTCGCCGGTATGGCGCGGCTGAGTTCGATCTGCCCAGGCAACGGGATCGGTTCGATGCCGGTCATGTCGATGGTCTGCTGCATGAAGTCCATCGCCACCAGCGCGTGGTAATCCTCGTCCACCACCACGGTCATCGCGTCGTAGCGGCAGGCGAACGGGAACTCGATGCCGAAGCGGTTCTTGGCGATGCGCCGGGCGGTGTGGTCCACCAGTTCGGTCTCGAAAATCACCACGTCATTGATGAATTTGTAGAGGCTCTGCACCAGCACGAAGTCGCGCAATTGCGCACAGTGGCTAAGGAAGGTCTGGCTGTGCACCAGCGGCTGGCGGCTCATGGGGAAAATCAGCTTGTCGTCGTCTTCAACCCGGCGCCGTGGCCGGGTACGGATCGTGGCGCGGCTTTCCCAAGCGTCGGCGAAGGATTGGTATTCGACGGCGTTCATGGCATCACCTGTGCAACCGGCTGGGCCATGCTCTGGCGCAGGCCGTCCCACAATGCCGCGCGACTGTGAACGGCGGCGAGCGCGGCGGCCAGCACCTCGGTTTCGCGCTGCGGGTCGCCATCGATCAGCCGCGCCAAGAGTTTCTCTGCCGCCGGCCCGTGGTCCTCGGAGTCGACCTCGATGTGCCGTTGCAGGTAGTAGCGAAAGGTCGGAGCCTGATCCAGGCCAATGCCCCAGGCGTCCAACATGCGTTGGAACATCTGTGGGATGACGCTCTCGCGGCCATGCACGAACGCGGCGGCCACGCTGTGGGCCGGGGCGTGCAGGGCGGTGTGCAAGGTCTGGCGGACGAACCGCGCCGCCGCCGGTTCGACCTCGACGCTGTCCAACGCGGTCTCGGGGCTGACGCCTTCCTGCTGCAGGGTAATGAACTGCTCGATTGCACGGGTATCGGCGCCGATTTCCCGCATGGCGTCCAGGTACAGTTCGAAATGGCTGCAGTAGCCTGCGCCGGGGCGGTCATCCGACTCTTCCCCCAGCACGATTTCATTGATCAAGCGGGCCGCGTGAGGGTCGGCCGGCGGCAGCCAAGGCAGGTGGACACAGGTGAGCTCGCGTTGCAGCCGCTTGGTCAGCGACATGAAGTCCCAGACGGCAAAGACATGGCTTTCCATGAAACGGCGTAACAGATCGATTGATGTAATCTCGGAAAAAACCGGGTGTTGTCCAAGTTCATGCTTTTTCAGAGATAGTTGTTCTTTGGATGGCTGCATTGGAACGTCCTCATCAATGATGTTATGTCCGGAAGGCGGCTCGTTAGTTAATGAAGGCGAGCGGGTGCCTGAACCGGAATCCATGAATTACCCAAGGGGGTGAAGTATTCTCTTTTAATCGTTGTTTCAGCTTTCGATGCCAGTGTTTGCTGAGGTATTGGCGCATCGAAAGGGCCGCTGGTAACGCGGTGAATAAAAAATTAATACATGTAACAAGTAAGCGGCAAGTGTTTTTTTAATTATTTGAAGTTGTAGTTTTACTGGGCGCGAAGAGGCCTTTAAAACTTTTAATATAAGTTTTATTGGGGCGAAGAAGCTCCTTCCGATTTAGCGAGATCAGAATCGAATAGTTCGAGTGAATGCCTCACTCGGAGCACTTCAGGAATCGGGGAGTAAGAAGTTTTTTGTTAGGGGCAGGACATCGGTCGGACTTCCGATCATCCCGCCGGTTGGACGTCGCTCCTTGCGTATTGGCTTCGATTCGTCTGGCCTCAGCCAGGCGTTGACTTCTTCAGGTCTGTTTTGAATCGACAAGCGCAAGAGTGAGCCCAAATCGATGGCAGTGCCATTGGACTGATGGGGCGACGAAGCGCGGCCACGGTCAGGCCGCGCCGCGCTGGCGACAAGTGAGTCGGAAGGATATGTAAGAAATTTTTACGCCGGACGAAGCGCCGGCGTGGAATCAAGGCTTCGACGGCTGTTCCAGGTACCGGCGCATGGTGATGGAGGCTTTTTCCAGATGCTGCTCCAACAAGGCGACCGCTTTATCGATATCTCTGTCTATCGCGGCCGCGAGGATGGCGCGGTGGTCGTCCTGGGTCAGCTTGCCCAACCCCATGGACGAAAGATGAAAACGCAAAAAGCGTTCTTCTTCATTGAGCTCGTGTTCGATCAGGTCCAGCAGTTTGCCGTTGGGTGCCTTGTGGTAAAGCGACATATGGAACAGCCGATTGAGCTTGGCGATTTCAGCGTATTCGGTTTGTGTCTCCAATTGTTCGATGTACTGGGCTGCCAGCGCCAGGTCACCTTCATCGAGCAGGGGGATGGACAAGCGCAAGGCGAAAGCTTCCAGGACCGCGCGCAAGGCGTAGGTCTCGACCGCATTGTTGGTAATCAGCGGGGCCACCACGGCGCCTTTGTGCTGGACGACATTGAGCAACGACTGTGCTTCGAGCTGACGCAACGCCTCACGTACCGGCATGCGGCTCACGCCGAACAGGTCGGCCAGCTCTTGCTGGCGCAGGGCGGTGCCGCTGGGCAGGCGCCCGTCGAGGATGGCCTCGCGCAGGGAACTTTCGATGATCGACCGCGCCTGATCGGCGGGGACGGGACCGTTGACCTGGATAGTGCTGAGCGGTTTGGGCTTCTTTGTCACGACAACACCTGAACGGGTAGGAACGAAAATTGGATCCATGCCAACGTTAGTTACAGATTGCCAAGCCGTCAAAATCTCGCGGCCCCGGTTCCTGAACTAAAGTTTAGTCTGCTTGCGGTGATTGCAACCTGCCATTGTCTTTTGCCCGGCCAGGCTTCACCATCCAACGAATTTCCAACGGCCCTTTTCGGACGTATTTCCCTTGGCTGCACCTTTCCCGGTCCTCAGGTCCTTGCGTTGGCTGTGTTCGGCACTATTGCTGGCCGGCCTGATGCTGGGCGGCCTGCAAGCCGACTGGGACTTTGCGCAGATCAGCCGGCGGGCGCAAGCGTTATATGGGCCACTGGGCGAAGGGCAGCAGCGGATCGACGCGTGGCAGCAACTGCTGGCGACTCAGAAACAGATCCCCGAACTGGAACAGCTCAAGGTGGTGAACCTGTTTTTCAACAAACAGGTGCGCTACGTGGAAGACATCGACCTGTGGCGTGAAGTCGACTATTGGGAGACGCCGATCCAGGCCTTGTGGAAGGGCGCCGGCGACTGTGAAGACTACGCCATCGCCAAGTATTTCAGCCTGCGTCGTCTCGGGGTGTCCAGTGACAAGCTGCGCATCACCTACGTCAAGGCGTTGCGACAGAACCGTGCGCACATGGTGCTCACCTATTACGCCACGCCCGAGGCGATGCCGTTGGTCCTCGACAGCTTGATCGACGGTATCCAGCCGGCCAGCCAGCGAACCGACTTGCTCCCGGTCTACTCTTTCAATGCCGAAGGGCTGTGGCTGCCGGGTGCCAAGGGCAACAAGAAAGTGGGTGACACCAAGCGCCTGTCCCGGTGGCAGGACGTGTTGAAAAAAATGCAGGCCGAAGGTTTTCCGGTCGAGACGACTAACTAGGAGCGCGCGCTCAGATGTCCTTGTTCAAACAGCTGTTGATCGCTATCTGTCTGTTCCTGGTGGTTGCCTTCAGCGGCAGCTTCATGGTCAGCCTGGAAAGCTCGCGGGCCCAATACGTCAACCAGTTGCGCTCCCACGCCCAGGACGCGGCCACGGCGCTGGCGCTGTCGTTGACGCCGAACATCGACGACCCGGCGATGGTGGAATTGATGGTCAGCTCGATCTTCGACAGCGGCTACTACGCCAGCATCCGCGTGGTCGACGTGGCCACCGACAAGACCCTGGTCGAGCGCACCGGTACACCGGACGCCGGCAGTGTGCCGCAATGGTTCGTCAAGCTGATCGGCCTGGAACCGGCCGGTGGCGATGCCATCGTCAGCCGCGGCTGGGAGCAGGCAGCGCGGGTCGAAGTGGTCAGCCACCCGATGTTCGCCCTCGCCAAGCTGTGGCAGAGCGCGTTGGGCAGCCTGGGCTGGCTGTTGCTGTGCGGCGCCGTGAGCGCGGTGCTGGGGGCCTTGCTGCTGCGTCGCCAGCTCAAGCCGCTGGACTACATGGTGCATCAGTCCCACGCCATTGCCCGTCGTGAATTCCTGAGCCTGCCGGAGCTGCCGCGCACGCCTGAACTGCGTCGGGTAGTGCAGGCGATGAACCAGATGGTCGAGAAGCTCAAGGCGCTGTTCCAGGAACAGGCCGAGCGCAGCGAGAAACTGCGGGTCGAGTCCTACCAGGACAACCTCACGGGCCTGGCCAACCGGCGTTATTTCGAAATGCAGCTCAATGCCCGGGTGAGCAACCCGGAGCAGGCCAGTTCCGGTTACCTGCTGCTGTTGCGGGTCAAGGACCTGGCCGGTTTGAACCAGCGGCTGGGCGGCCAGCGCACCGATCAGTTGCTCAAGGCCGTGGGCGAGCAGTTGCAGCGTGAGTGCGCCCGCTACCCGGAAACCCACAACCTGGTCACGCGTATTCGCGGCGGCGAGTTCGCGGTGCTGGCCCCGGGGCTGGTGCGTGAGGAAGCGCTGCAATTGGCGCAGAACCTCGAGGCCGCGTTGGCGAGCTTGCACGCCACCGGCGCGACTGACGTGGCCTCGGTGGCCTCCATCGGGCTGGCGCCGTTCGTCCATGGCGACTCGCCGCAAGCGGTGCTGCAGCTCGGCGACCAGGCCCTGGCCCAGGCCGAAAGCCAGGGCGAACCGGGTTGGGCCTGCCTGGATCACAGTGCCTCGGCCAGTGTCGGCGATGATCACCACGCCTGGCACACGCTGCTCGACCAGGCCTTGAGTCATCAGCGCTTCGAGTTGTACTTCCAGCCGGTGGTGGCGGCCCAGGACACTCAGGTAGTGCTGCATTACAAGGTGTTGTCGCGGCTGTTGGACGAGCAGGGCCAGACGATCCCCGCCGGGCGTTTCCTGCCGTGGTTGGAGCGCTTCGGCTGGACTGCGCGGCTGGACCGCTTGATGCTTGAACAGGTGCTCAAGCAGATGGCTGGGCATGAGCAGTCCTTGGCGTTGAACCTGTCCTCCGCCACGCTTGCCGATCCGCAGGCGTTGAACAAGGTCTTTGAAATCCTGCGGGCGCATTCCAACCTTGGGTCGCGCCTGACGCTGGAGATTGGTGAAGAGCAACTGCCGGAGCAAGCGGTGCTGGAGCAGTTGACCCGGCAGTTGCGCGAGCTTGGTTTCTCCTTGAGCCTGCAGCGTTTTGGTGGGCGGTTCAGCATGATTGGCAACTTGTCGCGGTTGGGGTTGGCTTATCTGAAGATTGATGGCAGCTACATTCGCGCGATTGATCAGGAAAGTGACAAGCGCCTGTTTATCGAAGCGATACAGCGTGCTGCTCACAGTATCGACTTGCCGTTGATTGCTGAGCGGGTTGAGACGGAGGGGGAGTTGGCGGTGATTCGGGAGATGGGGTTGTTTGGGGTTCAGGGGCAGTTAGTGGGTGAGCCTAAGCGTTGGGGGTGAGGCGGGTTGTGTCCTTTTGACCGCGTACATATCCATTCCTGCGATAACGGCCACATAGGGTTCCGGGTATGACTCACCCACATGGGTTACATATCAGTTCACGCACATAGGTAACAGTTTTTAACTGGCAGGGTCAGTTTGCGGTGATGTTGGATACCCACACGATATTGGGAACCGCACGGTCCTGTGGCGAGGGAGCTTGCTCCCGCTGGGTCGCGCAGCGGCCCCAAAAAAGCGATGAGCGCTGCGCACTCAAGCGGGAGCAAGCTCCCTCGCCACAAAAGCTTTCCCAGCCATCACGGCACAGATTGATCCACGGTAAACATTGTGGGAACGAGCTTGCTCACGCATTAGTGCAAGCAGACCCACCGCCATCGCGAGCAAGCTCGGCTCCCACAGGATCGGCGGTGGACATTGATCTTATAAATGACCAAAACCTGTGTGGGAGCGAGCCTGCTCGCGAAGGCGGTGGGTCAGTTTGCGGTGATGTTGGATACCCACACGATATTGGGAACCGCACGGTCCTGTGGCGAGGGAGCTTGCTCCCGCTGGGTCGCGCAGCGGCCCCAAAAAAGCGATGAGCGCTTCGCACTCAAGCGGGAGCTAGCTCCCTCGCCACAAAAGCTTTCCCAGCCATCACGGTACAGATTGATCCACGGTAAACACTGTGGGAACGAGCTTGCTCACGCATTAGTGCAAGCAGACCCACCGCCATCGCGAGCAAGCTCGGCTCCCACAGGATCGGCGGTGGACATTGATCTTATAAATGACCAAAACCTGTGTGGGAGCGAGCCTGCTCGCGAAGGCGGTGGGTCAGTTTGCGGTGATGTTGGATACCCACACGATATTGGGAACCGCACGGTCCTGTGGCGAGGGAGCTTGCTCCCGCTGGGTCGCGCAGCGGCCCCAAAAAAGCGATGAGCGCTGCGCACTCAAGCGGGAGCAAGCTCCCTCGCCACAAAAGCTTTCCCAGCCATCACGGCACAGATTGATCCACGGTAAACATTGTGGGAACGAGCTTGCTCACGCATTAGTGCAAGCAGACCCACCGCCATCGCGAGCAAGCTCGGCTCCCACAGGATCGGCGGTGGACATTGATCTTATAAATGACCAAAACCTGTGTGGGAGCGAGCCTGCTCGCGAAGGCGGTGGGTCAGTTTGCGGTGATGTTGGATACCCACACGATATTGGGAACCGCACGGTCCTGTGGCGAGGGAGCTTGCTCCCGCTGGGTCGCGCAGCGGCCCCAAAAAAGCGATGAGCGCTGCGCACTCAAGCGGGAGCAAGCTCCCTCGCCACAAAAGCTTTCCCAGCCATCACGGTACAGATTGATCCACGGTAAACACTGTGGGAACGAGCTTGCTCACCCATTAGTGCAAGCAGACCCACCGCCATCGCGAGCAAGCTCGGCTCCCACAGGATCGGCGGTGGACATTGATCTTATAAATGACCAAAACCTGTGTGGGAGCGAGCCTGCTCGCGATGGCGTCCGCCCAGAAAACCCCTCGCCACAGGGTTTTGTGTGCTGCTCGAGGTGGCAGGTTAGATCAACCCCTTCTCATCATCATCGATCAACCGACTCAACCCGCCCAAGGCTTCACGGGCCTGGTTGCGATCCATCAACTTGGCCTGGGCCGCCGGTGGCAGATCGGTGACGCGGATGACGCCCTTGCTGGTCAGCACCTGGATCAAGTCATCGAGCACCCGAATCATTTCCAGGTCGCTTTGCTTGAGTTGCTTGAGGCTGTTTTCCACCGCCTGGTTGGCGAACCAGTCCTGGATCTCGTGGTTGTCGGCCGGCAAGGTCTCGGTGGCCTCGGCGTAGGCGGTGGCTTCTACGCGCACCAGCAGGCCTTGTGCATCGCGTTGCACATAAAACATCGGGCATCCCTCATGTATGAAGCGGCGTCATGCTGGGCAGCATAGGCCAACTTGGGGGGGAGTATGAACACTTATCCCGTGGCGAGGGAGCTTGCTCCCGCTTGAGTGCGCAGCAGCCCTAAAAAAACAGGGGCGCTTCGCGCCCCAGCGGGAGCAAGCTCCCTAGCCACGGGTGTCAGCTTCAGCTGTTGTTGTGATCGATCTTGATGGTCGGGTCGCTGCCGGCGATCAGCGTGTTCAGGTTCATGTTCGACCAGTTGTTGCCCTCAAGCTTGATCGTCACGTCCGGCGTCGCCGCACCGTTGGCCGCATTGAACTGGCCGGTGGTGCTGACTTGCAGGGATGACACGCCATCGACCGTGCTGATTTTCAGGAAGTGGTCGATGGTGCTGCCGGTTTCGCCCTGCAACAGGTCCCGCAGGTCAATCCGGTCACCGTCGGCGACCTTGAAGTCCTTGATCACATCATTGCCAGTGTCGCCGGACTTCCAGACAAAGGTATCGCCGCCCAGGCCACCGATCAGGGTGTCATTGCCCTGGCCGCCGATCAGAGTGTCGTTACCCGTGCCACCCAACAGGATGTCGTTGCCCTTGCCACCGTTGAGCGTGTCGTTGCCGCCCTGGCCGAAGATGATGTCGTTGCCGGCGCCGCCCAGCAGGGTGTCGTTGCCATCGTGGGCACCGGACACATCGAACGCGGTGTAGTGCTCGGTGATGTACTGGTGCACATTGCTGGTGCTGACCTTGCTGGCGTCCACGCCGCTCTGTTTGGCGACGAAGGCCTGGATGGCCTGGTAGCCCTCACCCGCAACACCATTGAAGCTCACCAGGTCGCCGAACAGGATGTCGTTGCCTTCGCCTCCGTTGACCGTATCGGCGCCCGGCAGGGTCGCTTCGGTGTGGCCGATGATGGAGTTGGCCAGGTTGCTCGGGTCGATGTTGGTTTGCGGCTTGCCATCCGAGTCGTAGGGGGCGAGATCGGACAGGGTGACGCCGTTGTTCAGGCCGATGGCTTCAACGTTACTCAGACCTTTGAGCAGCGTGAAGCTGGCCGTTGAGCCGTCTGCTGCCGAGGAGTCGCCCCACCAGCCGCCGGCCTGGTTGGAGAACTCGAACGTGCCATTACCCTCGGCATGCACCGTGCCGACGTAGTTTTCGTTCCAATTCTTGCCGTTCTTGATGGATAGGTACATGTCCCCATTTTCTTCGATGATGAATTTGTGTGTGCTGTCGATCGTCTGGGTGTAGTACTTGCCGACGGTGTAGTTGGCCGCGCTCAGGACGTCGTCGAGCTTGACGGTGCCGTACAACACTGGGTTCGGCTGTTCGCCGGACTGGTAGCGCGTTGGCTCACCGTCGGTGATGAAATACGTCAGGTTCTTCGCCCCGGTATTGCTCAGGGCCTGGGTGCTGTTGAAGAAGTTTGCGGTGGTCTTGAACACGTCTTCATAGTTGGTATTGCCGCCGGATACCATCGAGTCGAGCACGTTCTTGAGCAGTGTCAGCGCGTTCGGATCGTTGAGGTTGACCGCAACGTTTTTGTTGACCTGGTTATCGAAGTCCGCCAGGAAAATGTTCACAGTCCCTGAGTTGCTGCCCAGGCTCTGCTTGAGAGTGTTGAACACTTGGGTCAACGAGTTCTTCGCGGCGGCGACGGAGGAGTCGCTCATGCTGCCGGAGCTGTCGACCATGAAGGCGATGTTGTAGTTGACCCCTGGCACGACGGTCAGCCCACCGATGTCGGCGACCACGATGTCGTTGCCGTCGGTGCCGGTGACGTTGTCGCTGCCGGACGTGGCGGTGACCGCGTTGTAGGTGGCCGGGTACACGGTGACAGGAATCTGCGCCGTGCTGACCGCCGAGCCGCCAAGGGCTTCGGTGGACGTCGAGGTTACGGTCAGGTTGAACTGGCCGTGGTAGTAGGTCGGTGGGGTCAGGGTGAGGCTGCCCAGGTTCCAGCCGGTGACCGAGGCTTCGCCGTTGCTGCCCACGGTCGCGGTATGGCCGGCGCCGTCGGTCAGCACGCTGCCTTCCGGAATGCCACCGATCTTCACGCTCAGGCTTTCGGAGCCGTCGGTGTCGGTCAGGGCGGTGGTGATCTTCGACAGGTGCACGCTGGTGCCTTCGGCGCCTTCGTTGAGCTTGAAGCCGTCGTAGTAGCCTTCGCCGTTGGTGCCGTGCAGGTCGGAGACGGTCACGCCCGCGTTCGCCAGGTCGGTCACACCGGTGTAGAGCGGCACGCCGGCATTGCTCAGGTCCACTGGCGTGCTGCCGTTGACCGACAGGTTCACGTCGTAGCTGCCCGGGCCGGTCTGGTTGTGGTGGTAGATGTCCAGGGTGTAGTAGCCGCTGGCGGTTGGCGTGAACGAACCGTTCAACTGACCGCCCGCACCCCACGTGGTTGCCGCGGCGGTCTTGCCGCCGATGGTCACCAGCAGGCTGTCATCGCCCGTGCCGCTGAAGGTGTAGGTCTTGCCGGCCTCGAGGAAAATCAGCCCTGAAGTTTTCGACGCGGTGCCCGGATTGACGTTGCCGTCGTTCTGAACGTTGCTCACATTGGTGCTGCTGTTCGGCGTGCCGGCGGCATCGATCACCGACTTGAGCGTGCCGGACGGCGCGCCGCTGCCATCGGTGCCCAGGCCCGACAGGCCGGTCCAGACTTCCTTGATCAAACCGGTGGAGGTCACGTTGTTGCCGGCCACGTTGAGGCTCGGTGCGTCGGCGACCGGCGTGATGTCGATCTTCACGGTGCCGGTATTGCCCAGCGTCTGGCCGTCGGTTGGCTGGAAGCTGATTTGCGCGTAGTCGGCCTTTTGATTGCCCACGCCGGCCGGGTTGCCATTGGCACCGGATTCGTTGGCATCGGGGGTGAAGCGCAGCTTGCCAGCGTCGATGTCCGCCTTGGTGAAGGTCTGGTTGTTGGCCACGTCCTTCCAGGTTGCGCCGTCCAGGTACTGCAACTTGCCGTCACCCGGCAGCCCGGTGATTTTCACACCTTGGCTGGCGGCGGCGCTGTCCACGTCGCTGATGCCGAACGTCGACCAGCCGAGGACCAGTGAAGTGTCTTCGGTACCGGTCACCGCGCCACCGGTGGCTACGGGTGCGTCGTTGACCCCGACCACGTTCACGGTGGTGGTCGCCGTGTTGGAATAACTCGTGCCGTCGGTCACCGTCACGGTGATGACGCGCGGTACGGTGCTCGGATCTTCGCTGTTGTTGATGAAGCTGATGTTCTTGATCTGCTGCATGTAGTCGGCCAGCGTTGCATTGCCTGTCAGCGTCAGGACAACTTTGCCGTCGGTGCTGTTGGCGTTGATGCTGATGCCGTTGACGCTATTGCCCAGGTTCAGATGATCGCCAGGCTGACGGTTGGTCAGCACGATGGTGGCGCCGGTCAGCATGGTGCTGTCCGGGTCGGTGATTTTCAGGTCGGTGTCGCCAATCGACACGCCCGGGCCGGTGGTGCCTTCGGTAAAGGTCACCTGATAATCGGCACCGGTCTTGCC
This sequence comes from Pseudomonas sp. Z3-6, assembly GCF_051131985.1. Taxonomy (NCBI): domain Bacteria; kingdom Pseudomonadati; phylum Pseudomonadota; class Gammaproteobacteria; order Pseudomonadales; family Pseudomonadaceae; genus Pseudomonas; species Pseudomonas sp. Z3-6. The sequence goes on along the minus strand of NZ_CP071644.1, from coordinate 6,776,144 downwards.
GCTGGAGTTGTTGGCGTCCAGGTCGAGTACCGGCGGTGCATCGTTGTCGATGATCGAGGTGCTGACGCTGCCATTGGTGCCGCTGACCGCCAGGTGCTCGAAGTTGCCACCGGTGGCCGAGTCGATCCTGACCACGAAGTTTTCGGTGCCTTCGGTGATCTTGTCATCCAGCGTCGCCACGTTGAAGGTCGCGCTGGTGCTGTTGGCCGGGATCTTCACGGTGTAGACACCGGTGAAGTCCGTGCCGTCGGCGGCGGTGCCGCTGTAGACGATCTTGAGCGTCACTTCGGTTTGCGCCGGGTTCGTCAGGCTGACGGTGTATGTCGCTGCTTGGCCTTCGGTGACCGATGTGCTGCCGGTGATGCTGACGCTGGTGTTGTCGACAGTGTCGCCCACGGCCGTCGACGCGCCGGTCTTATCGACTGCGATGGCTTCGAGGTTGCCGCCGGAGGCCGATTTGATCGTCTCGGAGATGGACGGCGCGCCGGTGTAGACATCGTTGCCAACGGCTACGCCCAAGATGCCCGAGCTTGCGCCAGCGGCGATGGTGATGGTCTTGCCGCTGTCGAGCGTGACTGTCACCGGACCGTTCTGTGCGGTGACGGGTTTGCCGTCAGGGCCGGTCAGGGTGGCGGTGTAAGTGATCGTGCCGTTTTCATTGACAGTCGGTGTGGCGGTCAACGTCACGGTGGTGGTGTCGTTGACGTCGCTGACGACAGTGCTGACTGGCGCGGTGTTTGGAGCGATAGCTTCCAAGTTGCCACCGGATGCATCTTTGATCGACTCGGTGACGGTGGTTGGGCCTTGGTACACATCGTTGCCGACCGCCACGTCCAAGATGCCCGAACTTGCGCCGGCTGCGATGGTGATGGTCTTGCCGCTTTCCAACGTCACGGTGACCGGACCGTTTTGCGCGGTGACGGGTTTGCCGTCGGCACCGGTCAGGGTGGCGGTGTAGGTGATCGTACCGTTTTCGCTCACGGTCGGATTAGCGGTCAACGTCACGGTGGTGGTGTCGTTGACATCGCTAACCACAGTGCTGACTGGCGCGGTGTTTGGAGCGACGGCTTCGAGGTTGCCTCCAGTGGCGGTACTGATGCTTTCGGTGACGGTGGTCGGACCTTGGTAAACGTCATTACCCACGGCGACATCGAGCGTACCGGAACTTGCACCGGCGGCGATGGTGATGGTTTTGCCGCTGTCGAGCGTCACGGTCACCGGACCATTTTGTGCCGTGACGGGTTTGCCGTCGGCACCGGTCAGGGTGGCGGTGTAAGTGATGGTGCCGTTTTCATTCACGGTTGGCGTAGCGGTCAACGTCACGGTGGTGGTGTCGTCGACATCGCTAACGACGGTGCTAACTGGGGCGGTGTTTGGAGCAATGGCTTCCAAGTTGCCACCGGATGCATCTTTGATCGACTCAGTAACTGTCGTTGGGCCTTGGTACACATCGTTGCCAACGGCTACATCCAACGCACCCGAGCTCGCGCCGGCAGCGATGGTGATGGTTTTGCCGCTGTCGAGCGTGACCGTCACCGGACCGTTCTGCGCGGTAACTGGCTTGCCATCGGCACCGGTCAGGGTGGCGGTATAGGTGATCGTGCCGTTTTCGTTCACGGTTGGTGTGGCGGTCAGCGTCACGGTAGTGGTGTCGTTGACGTCGCTGACGACAGTGCTGACTGGCGCGGTGTTTGGAGCGATAGCTTCGAGATTGCCGCCAGTGGCGGTACTGATGCTTTCGGTGACGGTGGTCGGACCTTGGTAAACGTCATTACCCACAGCGACATCGAGCGTGCCCGAACTTGCACCGGCGGCGATGGTGATGGTCTTGCCGCTTTCCAACGTCACGGTGACAGGACCGTTTTGTGCGGTGACGGGTTTGCCGTCGGCGCCGGTCAGGGTGGCGGTATAGGTGATCGTGCCGTTTTCGTTCACGGTCGGATTAGCGGTCAACGTCACGGTGGTGGTGTCGTTGACATCGCTAACCACAGTGCTGACTGGCGCGGTGTTTGGAGCGATGGCTTCGAGGTTGCCTCCAGTGGCGGTACTGATGCTTTCGGTGACGGTGGTCGGACCTTGGTAAACGTCATTACCCACGGCGACATCGAGCGTACCGGAACTTGCACCGGCGGCGATGGTGATCGTCTTGCCGCTTTCGAGTGTGACCGTCACAGGACCGTTCTGCGCAGTAACCGGTTTGCCATCGGCACCGGTCAGGGTGGCGGTATAGGTGATGGTGCCGTTTTCATTCACAGTTGGCGTAGCGGTCAGCGTCACGGTGGTGGTGTCGTCGACATCGCTAACGACGGTGCTAACTGGGGCGGTGTTTGGAGCAATGGCTTCCAAGTTGCCACCGGATGCATCTTTGATCGACTCAGTAACTGTCGTTGGGCCTTGGTACACATCGTTGCCAACGGCTACATCCAACGCACCCGAGCTCGCGCCGGCAGCGATGGTGATGGTTTTGCCGCTGTCGAGCGTGACCGTCACCGGACCGTTCTGCGCGGTAACTGGCTTGCCATCGGCACCGGTCAGGGTGGCGGTATAGGTGATCGTGCCGTTTTCGTTCACGGTTGGTGTGGCGGTCAGCGTCACGGTAGTGGTGTCGTTGACGTCGCTGACGACAGTGCTGACTGGCGCGGTGTTTGGAGCGATAGCTTCGAGATTGCCGCCAGTGGCGGTACTGATGCTTTCGGTGACGGTGGTCGGACCTTGGTAAACGTCATTACCCACAGCGACATCGAGTGTGCCCGAACTTGCACCGGCGGCGATGGTGATGGTCTTGCCGCTTTCCAACGTCACGGTGACAGGACCGTTTTGTGCGGTGACGGGTTTGCCGTCGGCGCCGGTCAGGGTGGCGGTATAGGTGATCGTGCCGTTTTCGTTCACGGTCGGATTAGCGGTCAACGTCACGGTGGTGGTGTCGTTGACATCGCTAACCACAGTGCTGACTGGCGCGGTGTTTGGAGCGATGGCTTCGAGGTTGCCTCCAGTGGCGGTACTGATGCTTTCGGTGACGGTGGTCGGACCTTGGTAAACGTCATTACCCACGGCGACATCGAGCGTACCGGAACTTGCACCGGCGGCGATGGTGATCGTCTTGCCGCTTTCGAGTGTGACCGTCACAGGACCGTTCTGCGCAGTAACCGGTTTGCCATCGGCACCGGTCAGGGTGGCGGTATAGGTGATGGTGCCGTTTTCATTCACAGTTGGCGTAGCGGTCAGCGTCACGGTAGTGGTGTCGTTGACATCGCTGACCACGGTGCTGACTGGCGCGGTGTTAGGCGCGATGGCTTCGAGGTTGCCGCCGGATGCATCTTTGATCGACTCAGTAACTGTCGTTGGGCCTTGGTACACATCGTTGCCAACGGCTACATCCAACGCACCCGAGCTAGCGCCGGCTGCGATGGTGATGGTCTTGCCGCTTTCCAGCGTGACTGTCACCGGACCGTTTTGCGCAGTAACAGGCTTGCCGTCGGCACCGGTGAGGGTCGCGGTGTAAGTGATGGTGCCGTTTTCATTCACGGTCGGAGTAGCGGTCAACGTCACGGTGGTGGTGTCGTTGACGTCGCTGACCACAGTGCTAACTGGCGTGGTGTTTGGAGCGATGGCTTCCAGGTTACCGCCCGATGCCGAGTCAATCGATTCGGTGACGGTGGTCGGACCTTGGTAAACGTCGTTACCCACAGCGACATCGAGCGTACCCGAGCTTGCGCCGGCGGCGATGGTGATGGTCTTGCCGCTTTCCAGCGTCACGGTGACCGGACCGTTTTGCGCAGTAACCGGTTTGCCGTCGGCACCGGTGAGGGTGGCGGTGTAGGTGATGGTGCCGTTTTCATTCACGGTCGGAGTAGCGGTCAACGTCACGGTGGTGGTGTCGTTAACATCGCTGACCACGGTGCTAACCGGAGCGGTGTTAGGCGCGATGGCTTCGAGGTTGCCGCCAGTAGCGGTGCTAATGCTTTCGGTGACGGTGGTTGGGCCTTGGTAGACGTCGTTGCCGACGGCAACATCCAGCGCACCCGAGCTTGCACCGGCGGCGATGGTGATGGTCTTGCCGCTTTCCAGCGTCACGGTCACCGGACCGTTCTGCGCGGTGACGGGTTTGCCGTCTGCACCGGTCAGGGTGGCGGTGTAGGTGATCGTGCCGTTTTCGTTCACGGTCGGCGTGGCGGTCAACGTCACGGTGGTGGTGTCGTCGACATCGCTGACCACGGTGCTAACCGGAGCGGTGTTAGGCGCGATGGCTTCGAGGTTGCCGCCAGTAGCGGTGCTGATGCTTTCGGTGACGGTGGTCGGACCTTGATAAACGTCGTTACCCACAGCGACATCGAGCGTACCCGAACTTGCACCGGCTGCGATGGTGATGGTTTTGCCGCTTTCCAACGTCACGGTGACCGGACCGTTTTGCGCGGTGACGGGTTTGCCGTCGGCACCGGTCAAGGTGGCGGTGTAGGTGATCGTGCCGTTTTCGTTCACGGTTGGTGTAGCGGTCAACGTCACGGTGGTGGTGTCGTTGACGTCGCTGACCACGGTGCTGACTGGAGCGGTGTTTGGAGCAATGGCTTCGAGGTTACCGCCCGATGCCGAGGCAATCGATTCGGTGACGGTGGTTGGGCCTTGGTACACATCGTTGCCAACCGCGACATCCAACGCACCCGAGCTAGCGCCCGCTGCAATGGTGATGGTCTTGCCGCTTTCCAGCGTCACGGTGACCGGACCGTTTTGCGCAGTAACAGGCTTGCCATCGGCACCGGTCAGGGTGGCGGTGTAGGTGATCGTGCCGTTTTCGTTCACGGTCGGCGTGGCGGTCAACGTCACGGTGGTGGTGTCATCGACATCACTGACCACGGTGCTGACCGGAGTCGTGTTCGGAGCGATAGCTTCGAGGTTGCCGCCAGTGGCGGTACTGATGCTTTCGGTGACGGTAGTTGGGCCTTGGTACACGTCGTTTCCGACCGCGACATCCAACTCACCCGAGCTAGCGCCCGCTGCAATGGTGATGGTCTTGCCGCTTTCCAGCGTCACGGTGACCGGACCGTTTTGTGCGGTGACGGGTTTGCCGTCGGCACCGGTGAGGGTGGCGGTGTAAGTGATGGTGCCGTTTTCGTTCACGGTCGGTGTAGCGGTCAACGTCACGGTGGTGGTGTCGTTGACATCGCTGACCACAGTGCTGACTGGCGCGGTGTTAGGCGCGATGGCTTCCAGGTTACCGCCCGATGCCGAGTCAATCGATTCGGTGACGGTCGTTGGACCTTGATAAACGTCGTTACCCACAGCGACATCGAGCGTACCCGAACTTGCACCGGCGGCGATGGTGATGGTCTTGCCGCTTTCCAGCGTCACGGTCACCGGACCGTTTTGTGCGGTGACGGGTTTGCCGTCGGCACCGGTCAGGGTGGCGGTGTAGGTGATCGTGCCGTTTTCGTTCACGGTCGGCGTGGCGGTCAACGTCACGGTGGTGGTGTCGTCGAAATCGCTGACCACGGTGCTAACCGGAGCGGTGTTAGGCGCGATGGCTTCGAGGTTGCCGCCAGTAGCGGTGCTGATGCTTTCGGTGACGGTGGTTGGGCCTTGGTAGACGTCGTTGCCGACTGCAACATCCAGCGCACCCGAGCTTGCACCGGCGGCGATGGTGATGGTTTTGCCACTTTCCAAAGTCACGGTCACCGGACCGTTCTGCGCGGTGACGGGTTTGCCGTCTGCACCGGTCAGGGTAGCGGTGTAAGTGATGGTGCCGTTTTCGTTCACGGTTGGCGTAGCAGTCAACGTCACGGTGGTGGTGTCGTTGACATCGCTAACGCCAGTACTGACTGGAGTCGTGTTCGGAGCGATAGCTTCGAGGTTGCCGCCAGTGGCGGTGCTGATGCTTTCGGTGACGGTAGTTGGGCCTTGGTACACATCGTTGCCAACGGCTACATCCAACGCACCCGAGCTTGCGCCCGCTGCAATGGTGATGGTCTTGCCGCTTTCCAACGTCACGGTCACCGGACCGTTTTGCGCGATAACTGGCTTGCCGTCGGCACCGGTCAGGGTCGCGGTGTAAGTGATGGTGCCGTTTTCATTCACGGTCGGAGTAGCGGTCAACGTCACGGTGGTGGTGTCGTTAACATCGCTGACCACGGTGCTAACCGGAGCGGTGTTAGGCGCGATGGCTTCGAGGTTGCCGCCAGTAGCGGTGCTGATGCTTTCGGTGACGGTGGTTGGGCCTTGGTAGACGTCGTTGCCGACTGCAACATCCAGCGCACCCGAGCTTGCACCGGCGGCGATGGTGATGGTCTTGCCGCTTTCCAGAGTCACGGTCACCGGACCGTTCTGCGCGGTGACGGGCTTGCCGTCGGCACCGGTCAGGGTGGCGGTGTAGGTGATCGTGCCGTTTTCATTCACGGTTGGTGTGGCGGTCAATGTCACGGTGGTGGTGTCATCGACATCACTAACCACAATGCTGACTGGCGCGGTGTTTGGCGCGATGGCTTCCAGGTTGCCGCCAGTAGCGGTGCTGATGCTTTCGGTGACGGTGGTCGGACCTTGGTAAACGTCGTTACCCACAGCGACATCGAGTGTGCCCGAGCTTGCGCCGGCTGCGATGGTGATGGTTTTGCCGCTTTCCAACGTCACGGTGACCGGACCGTTCTGCGCGGTAACGGGCTTGCCGTCGGCGCCGGTCAGGGTCGCGGTGTAAGTGATCGTACCGTTTTCATTCACAGTCGGAGTGGCGGTCAGCGTCACGGTAGTGGTGTCGTTGACGTCGCTGACGACAGTGCTGACTGGCGCGGTGTTTGGAGCGATAGCTTCCAAGTTGCCACCGGATGCATCTTTGATCGACTCGGTGACGGTGGTTGGGCCTTGGTAAACGTCATTACCCACAGCGACATCGAGCGTACCCGAGCTTGCGCCAGCGGCGATGGTGATGGTTTTGCCGCTGTCGAGCGTGACGGTCACAGGACCGTTTTGCGCGGTGACGGGTTTGCCGTCGGCACCGGTCAAGGTGGCGGTGTAGGTGATCGTGCCGTTTTCGTTCACGGTTGGTGTAGCGGTCAACGTCACGGTGGTGGTGTCGTTGACGTCGCTGACCACGGTGCTGACTGGCGCGGTGTTTGGAGCAATGGCTTCGAGGTTACCGCCCGATGCCGAGGCAATCGATTCGGTGACGGTGGTTGGGCCTTGGTACACATCGTTGCCAACCGCGACATCCAACGCACCCGAGCTAGCGCCCGCTGCAATGGTGATGGTCTTGCCGCTTTCCAGCGTCACGGTGACCGGACCGTTTTGCGCAGTAACAGGCTTGCCATCGGCACCGGTCAGGGTCGCGGTGTAAGTGATGGTGCCGTTTTCGTTCACGGTTGGCGTAGCGGTCAACGTCACGGTGGTGGTGTCGTCAACATCGCTAACGACAGTGCTGACTGGCGCGGTGTTAGGCGCGATGGCTTCCAAGTTACCGCCCGATGCCGAGGCAATCGATTCGGTGACGGTGGTTGGGCCTTGGTAAACATCGTTTCCGACAGCGACATCCAACGCCCCCGAACTTGCGCCGGCTGCAATAGTGATCGTCTTGCCGCTGTCGAGCGTGACCGTCACCGGACCGTTCTGCGCGGTGACCGGATTGCCATTGGCATCGGTCAGGGTCGCGGTGTAAGTGATGGTGCCGTTTTCGTTCACGGTTGGCGTAGCGGTCAACGTCACGGTGGTGGTGTCGTCAACATCGCTAACGACAGTGCTGACTGGCGCGGTGTTAGGCGCGATGGCTTCCAAGTTACCGCCCGATGCCGAGGCAATCGATTCGGTGACGGTGGTTGGGCCTTGGTAAACATCGTTTCCGACAGCGACATCCAACGCCCCCGAACTTGCGCCGGCTGCAATAGTGATCGTCTTGCCGCTGTCGAGCGTGACCGTCACCGGACCGTTCTGCGCGGTGACCGGATTGCCATTGGCATCGGTCAGGGTCGCGGTGTAAGTGATGGTTCCGTTTTCATTCACGGTTGGTGTGGCAGTCAACGTCACGGTAGTAGTGTCTACCGAGTCGGTAATCGTAGTGACCGCAGGCACAGTGCTCGGCACAAGATTTTCGAAGTTGCCGCCGGTTGCGCCGGTGATGGTGGTACTGACGGTACTGCCGTTGTTGTAGACGTCGTTGGCGGGTGTATCCACGGCGACGGTGCCGGTGGTCGCACCGGCAGCAATGTTGATCACCGCGCCGTTGCTCAAGGTCACGGTCACCGGGGTCTGGGCCGGGTTGCTCAGCGTCGCCGTGTAGGTGATCTGGCCGCCTTCGGTGATGGTTTCGCTGGCGCTCAGCGTCAGGCCGGTTGTATCGGCCGAATCGGTGATCGTAGTAACGGCAGGCGTCGTGCTCGGCACTAGATTCTCGAAGTTACCGCCGGTTGTGCCGGTAATCGTGGTGCTGACCGTGCTGCCGTTGTTATAGACGTCATTAGCCGGTGTCTCGACGTTGACGGTTCCGGTCGTCTGGCCGGCAGCGATGTTGATCACCGCGCCGTTGCTTAAGGTCACGGTCACCGGAGTCTGGGCCGGGTTGGTCAGCGTTGCGGTGTAGGTGATCTGGCCGCCTTCGGTGATGGTGTTGCTGGCGGTCAAGGTCAGGCCGGTGGTATCCGCCGAATCAGTAATCGTGGTGACCGCAGGCGCAGTGCTCGGCACCAGGTTCTCGAAGTTGCCACCGGTCGCACCGGTGATGGTGGTGCTGACGGTGCTGCCGTTGTTGTAGACGTCATTGGCAGGCGTATCAACGTTGACAGTGCCAGTGGTTTGGCCAGCAGCAATGGTGATGACCGAGCCATTGCTCAAGGTCACGGTTACCGGAGTCTGGGCCGGGTTGCTCAGCGTCGCGGTGTAGGTGATTTGGCCGCCTTCGGTGATGGTGTTGCTGGCGCTCAGCGTCAGGCCGGTGGTGTCGGCCGAATCGGTAATCGTGGTGACCGCAGGCGCAGTGCTCGGCACCAGGTTTTCAAAGTTGCCACCGGTCGCACCGGTAATCGTGGTGGTGACGGTGCTGCCGTTGTTGTAGACGTCATTGGCAGGCGTATCAACGTTGACAGTGCCGGTCGTCTGTCCAGCAGCAATGGTGATAACCGAGCCATTGCTCAAGGTCACGGTCACCGGCGTCTGGGCCGGGTTGGTCAAGGTGGCGGTGTAGGTGATCTGGCCACCTTCGGTGATGGTATTGCTGGCCGTCAGCGTCAGGCCAGTGGTGTCGGCCGAGTCAGTGATGGTGGTGACCGCAGGCGCAGTGCTCGGTACCAGGTTTTCAAAGTTGCCACCGGTCGCACCGGTAATGGTGGTGCTGACGGTGCTGCCGTTGTTGTAGACGTCATTGGCTGGCGTATCAACGGCGACAGTGCCAGTGGTTTGGCCAGCAGCAATGGTGATGACCGAGCCGTTGCTCAAGGTCACGGTCACCGGAGTCTGGGCCGGGTTGGTCAGGGTGGCGGTGTAGGTAATCTGGCCGCCTTCGGTGATGGTGTTGCTGGCGGTCAAGGTCAAGCCGGTGGTGTCAACCGAATCGGTAATCGTCGTAACCGCTGGCGTGGTGCTCGGTACCAGGTTTTCGAAGTTGCCACCCGTCGCACCGGTAATGGTGGTGCTGACGGTGCTGCCGTTGCTGTAGACGTCGTTGGCCGGGGTATCCACGGCAACCGTGCCGGTCGTTTGGCCAGCAGCAATGGTGATCACCGAGCCATTGCTCAAGGTCACGGTCACCGGGGTCTGGGCCGGGTTGCTCAGCGTCGCCGTGTAGGTGATCTGGCCGCCTTCGGTGATGGTGTTGCTGGCGGTCAAGGTCAGGCTGGTGGTATCCGCCGAATCAGTAATCGTGGTGACCGCAGGCGCCGTGCTTGGCACCAGATTTTCAAAATTGCCACCTGTCGCGCCGGTAATGGTGGTGCTGACGGTGCTGCCGTTGTTGTAGGCGTCATTGGCCGGGGTATCCACGGCAACCGTGCCGGTCGTCTGGCCTGCAGCAATGGTAATGACCGAGCCATTGCTCAAGGTCACAGTCACCGGCGTCTGGGCCGGGTTGGTCAGGGTGGCGGTGTAGGTGATTTGCCCGCCTTCGGTGACCGTATTGCCCGCGCTCAGGGTGACGGTGGTGGTGTCGACGGTGTCGGTGATCTGAGTCACGGCCGGCGTAGTGGGCACGGTCACGGCAATGCCGGTGCCGCCGGTGGTGCCGGTGACGGTCACGCTGATCTGGCTTGGGTCGTTGTAGACCGTGTCGTTCGGTGCCAGCGGTACGTTGACGCTGCCAGTCAGTTGGCCAGCCGGGATCACGATGACCGCGCCGTTGGACAAGGTTACGGTCAGGTTGGTCTGCGGGGCCTGGGTCACGGTCGCGGTGTACACCAGCACGCCGCCGGCCTCGGTCAGGGTCGGCGTGGCGCTCAGGGTCATGGTCGCATTGAGCACGGCGTTGGCGGTCGTATCGGCCGTGGTATCGCCACCCAGGATGTTGTCATCGGTGGCCGCAGCCGCAGCGAGGCCTTCGGTTGGGAAACCGACGGTAGGGTCGACGCTGCCGGCGGTGGCATCCAGCACCACAAAGCTGTGGCCGCCACCGGCGGCGCCTCCTGTACCCGCGGCAGTGGCGCCGGCGGCGGTGGCTTCCAGGGCGGTCGTCGGGTCGACGCCCGCGGCGATGGCTTGTTGCAGCTCTTCTACCGACGGCGCGGCCTGGGCGGTGGCTTGTGCCAGGTCAGTGGACGAGTCCGGAGCATTGGCGCTCCACTGGGTGTCGCGGCCCAGGTCCAGGGTGCGGCCATCGGCCAGCTCCAATGTGACGGCGCCGGCAGGGCCGGTGTCCAACTGGTCGCCTACGTTCAGGCGATCGCCTTCAATGAGTACGCGCCGGATGCCCTCTGGGGATACGACGAAAACCTGACCAACAATGCTTTTGACAACGGCAATAACACTGCTCATTGAAGACTCTCCGGGTGCCACGCTCAGTAGACTTCCATGGACCCGGCGGCTTTTAGGCAGCAGCGGTCTGGACGTTCATGTGTACAAGGTAAGGTTATTTGACGCTTTTCTTTGTCAATATTTTGGCTGTTTTTCCGATCATTTTTGTTTGTGCCAAACTATTGACCTTCTGCTGGCCATCCTAAACAATTGCCAACGTAATGTCACATTGATATTTAAGCGGCGACCTGTTCTTTCAGTGCGTGTTCCTGCTCCTGTTTTGAACTTTCCGACATACGGTCATTCCGGTTGCCATCATCCGATGCAGCGCCACGTTTCGCTGTGATTCAAGACAAGAGTTCTGGGAATAATCCAACCATGCGTTCGCACCTGCTCAAGGCTTTACCCTTCGTCCTCGCCGCCAGTTTCGTACAAGCACAAACCTTGCCGCAGGCCATGCAACAGGCTTTGGATGTCCATCCTGAAATCCAGGCCGGCGTGAACAGCCGTCTTGCGGCGGATTACCAACTCAAGGCGGCCAAGGGCGGCTACCTGCCTAGAGTGGACCTTGCAGCCGGATATGGCCGCGAAGGCACCGACAGCGTCACCACCCGTTCGGGCGGTAATAACCATTGGGAAACCCTGAACCGCAGCGAATCGAGCCTGCGCTTGTCGCAAATGGTTTTTGACGGTTTTGCGACGTCCAGCGAAGTCGGGCGTCAACAAGCCACCGTCAATGCCCGTGCCTATTCGTTGCTGGACGCCTCCGAGCGCACCGGTTTGACCGTGGCCCAGGTTTACCTGGACGTGCTGACCCGTCGTGAGTTCGTGCGCCTGGCCGAGGAAAACCTCAAGAGCCACGAACGCATTTTCGACCAGATCAAGCTGCGCACTTCCCGTGGCGTGGGCAGCGGCGCAGACCTGGACCAGGCCGAAGCGCGCATGGCCCAGGCCCGCAACAACTTGATCACCGAACAAACCAACCTGGCCGATGCCGAGACCAACTACCTCAGCGCCGTCGGCCAACTGCCCGACCAACTGGAGCGTCCTGCCGATTTTCTGGCATTGCTGCCGGCCAACCTGACCGAAGCCCGCGCCCAGATGCTGGAAAACAGCCCGGTGCTGCGTTCGGCCGAAGCCGACATCGCTGCCGCCGAGCAACAGTATGAAGCCGCCAAGTCGAGCTTCTACCCACGCTTCGATGCTGAGTTGGGTCGCACCGCCGACAACGACCTGGACGGCCAGAACGGTCACAACAATGAATGGCAAGCCATGCTGCGCATGCGTTTCAACCTGTATGCCGGTGGCAGCAACAAGGCCGACCTGGAATCCAAGTCGTACCTGTCCAACCAGGCCCTGGACATCCGCAACAACGCGCTGCGCCAGTTGAACGAAGAACTGGGCCTGGCCTGGAACGCCTTGAACAACGCCAACGCCCAGGTGCCGGTCGCCCAGCAATACGTAGACCGCAGTGCCAACGTGCGCACCGCCTACCAGAAACAATTCAGCCTCGGCGAACGCACGCTGCTCGACTTGCTCGACAGTGAAAACGAGCTGTTCAGCGCTTCCCGTCGCCTGGCGGAAATCAAGAATGTGCAGCTGTTCACCCAGTACCGGATCAAGGCAACCATGGGCCAGTTGTTGAAAAGCCAGGGTGTGGTCGCGCCGTTGGCATCGGTTGTGCAGAACGACGTGAAACCCAAGGTCCAGTTGCCTGGGATGAATTGAGTCCTACCAGCCGTTTTAATCAGTCAGAGTGCCGAGCGTGGAATCAGAAGTCAGTCCAGTCGAACTAGTTCATGACCCGCGCACGCTGCACGACGACCCGCTGCTGGACGGTCTGCTGGCGCTCTGCATGCTGCATCAGAAGCCGGCCAGCGCGGCGATGCTCACCACCGGCCTGCCGCTGCCCAAGCAACGGCTGAGCGTCGAATTATTGTCGCGCGCGGCAGCCCGTGCCGGTCTGCAAGGGCGGGTGTTGCAACGCAAGCTCGAGCAAATTCCGACCATCGCCATGCCGGCGCTGCTGCTGCTTAAAGACGGCCGCAGCGCCGTGCTGCTGGGCTGGGTCGGTGACGACCAGGCGCGATTGCTGCTCAGCGAAAGCGACGGCGGTGAGGTGACCGTCAGCCGCGAGCTGCTGGCCGATGACTACAGCGGCAAGGTGTTCTTCGCCCAACCGCAGCATAAATTTGACGTTAACCACGGCACGCTCATTCCCCGGGCGCGTTCGTGGTTTCGCGACACCCTCAAGCGCTCCCGTTGGCTGTACGCCGATGCCATCGCCGCCAGCCTGCTGATCAACATCATCGCCATGGCCGCGCCGCTGTTCGTGATGAACGTCTACGACCGCGTCGTGCCGAACCAGGCCGAGTCGACCCTGTGGGTATTGGCCGTCGGCATCACCGGCGCCTATGTGTTCGACCTGATCCTCAAGATGCTGCGCAGCCTGTGCCTGGACCTGGCGGGCAAGAAAACCGACTTGATCATTTCGGCGACGCTGTTCGAGCGCATCGTCGGCATGGCCATGAAACACCGCCCGGCGCGGGTCGGCAGCTTTGCCCAGAACATTCATGAGTTCCAGAGCCTGCGGGACTTCCTCGCCTCGCTAACCCTCACCAGCCTGATCGATTTGCCGTTCACCCTGCTGATCTTCATGGTCATCGCGATTATCGGTGGGCACCTGGTGTGGATTCCGGTGCTGGCGTTCCCGATTGCCCTGCTGATCGGCTATGCCTTGCAGAAGCCGTTGGTCGCGACCATGGAGCGCACCATGGCCCTGGGCGCCGAGCGCCAGTCGAGCCTGATCGAAACCCTGGCCGGCCTGGACGCGGTGAAGGTCAACAACGCCGAGAGCGAGCGCCAGTACCAATGGGAACAGACCATCGGCACCCTCAGTCGCCTCGAACTGCGGGTGAAGATGCTGTCCGGCCTGGCGATGAACATCACCTTGCTGATCCAGCAATTGGCCGGGGTGATCATGATCGTCTTCGGGGTTTACCTGATCATCGCCGGCAACCTGAGCATGGGTGGGCTGGTGGCCTGCTACATGCTCAGCGGCCGCGCCCTCAGCCCGTTGGCCTCGCTGTCGGGCCTGCTGACCCGTTACCAGCAGGCACGGGTGACCATGACCTCGGTCGACCAGATGATGGAGCTGCCTCAGGAGCGCAATTTCGACGAGCGCCCGCTGAGTCGCAAGGTGTTGCAGGGCGCCGTTGAATGCCGGCAGTTGAACTTCACCTACCCGAACCAGCAGAACCCCGCGCTGAAGAACATCAACCTGGTGATCAAGCCGGGCGAGAAGATTGGCATCATCGGCCGCAGCGGCTCGGGCAAGAGTTCCCTGGCCAAGTTGCTGGTGGGCCTTTATCAGCCCGATGACGGCGCCTTGCTGGTGGACGGCGTGGACATCCGCCAGATCGACGTCAGCGAGCTGCGCTACAACATTGGCTACGTGCCCCAGGACATCCAATTGCTGGCCGGGACCCTGCGGGACAACCTGACCTCCGGTGCCCGTTACGTCGAAGACGAACTGGTGCTCCAGGCCGCTGAGCTGGCCGGCGTGCATGAGTTCGCCCGCCTGCATCCGCAAGGCTATGAACTGCAAGTTGGCGAGCGCGGGCAGAACCTGTCTGGTGGCCAACGCCAGAATGTCGCCCTGGCCCGTGCGTTGTTGCTCAACCCGCCGATCCTGCTGCTGGACGAACCCACCAGCGCCATGGACAACACCGGTGAAGAACGCTTGAAACAGCGCCTGGCCGCCGTGGTGGAAAACAAGACCGTGCTGCTGGTGACGCACCGGGCCTCCTTGCTGTCCCTGGTGGACCGCCTGCTGGTGATCGACCGTGGACAGATCCTCGCCGATGGCCCGAAAGCCGCCGTCATGGAAGCGTTGAAGAAGGGGCAGATCAGTGTTGCTTAAATCAGGTTTCAAGGGCGCTGTGGGTCGTTACTTCAAAGGTTCCGACTCACTGCATGGCCAACCGCTGCCCGAGGTCAACAAAGCCCTGATCGAGGACGCTCCCCGGGTGGTGCGCCTGACAATCTGGGGCATCATCGGCTTCTTTGTGTTCCTGGCGCTGTGGGCCAACTTCGCCGAGATCGACGAAGTGACCAAGGGCGACGGCAAGGCGATCCCCTCGTCCAAGATCCAGAAGATCCAGAACCTGGAAGGCGGCATCGTCGCAGAGCTGTTCGTCAAGGAAGGGCAGATCGTCGAGGCCGGCGCGTCGTTGATTCGCCTGGACGACACGCGGTTCGTCTCCAACGTCGGCGAAACCGAAGCGGATCGCCTGTCGATGCTGTTGCGGGTCGAACGCCTGAGTGCCGAGGTTGATGACCGGCCACTGAACTTCCCGGCCGATGTGCTCAAGGCGGTGCCGGGCCAGGCCGCCAGCGAAGAGTCGCTGTACATCAGCCGTCGCCAGCAATTGCACGATGAAATCGGTGGCTTGCAGGAGCAGTTGATCCAGCGCCAGCAGGAACTGCGTGAGTTCGTCTCCAAGCAGGCGCAGTACCGCTCCGGCCTGGCGCTGCAACGCCAGGAAATCAACATGTCCGAGCCGCTGGTGGCCCAAGGCGCGGTGTCGCCGGTGGAAGTGCTGCGGCTCAAGCGCGCCGAAGTCGAGACCCGTGGGCAACTGGACGCCACGACGCTGGCGATTCCTCGCGCCGAATCGGCGATCAAGGAAGTGCAGCGCAAGATCGACGAGACCCGCGGCAAGTTCCGCAGCGAAGCCCTGACCCAACTCAACGAAGCACGCACCGACCTGAACAAGGCCCAAGCCACCGGCAAGGCCTTGGAAGACCGCGTGAGCCGTACCCTGGTGACCTCGCCGGTGCGCGGCATTGTCAATAAACTGCTGGTGAACACCATCGGCGGCGTGATCCAGCCCGGCAGCGACCTGGTGGAAATCGTGCCGCTGGACGACACCCTCCTGGTGGAAGCGAAAATCCGTCCCCAGGACATCGCCTTCCTGCACCCCGGCCAGGACGCCACGGTGAAATTCACGGCGTACGACTACACCATCTACGGTGGGATGAAAGCCAAGCTGGAACAGATCGGTGCCGACACCATCACCGATGAAGACAAGAAGACCACCTACTACATCATCAAGCTGCGCACCGAACGCAGCCATCTGGGCACGCCTGAAAAGCCCTTGCTGATCATCCCTGGGATGGTGGCGTCGGTGGACATCATCACCGGCAAGAAAACCGTGCTCAGCTACCTGCTCAAGCCAATCATCAAGGCCCGGTCCGAGGCGTTGCACGAGCGGTAAGGGCCGGGTAGTTGATCATTCTGTGGCTTGGTAGCTTTTGTGGCGAGGGAGCTTGCTCCCGCTTGAGTGCGCAGCACTCATCGCTTTTTTTGGGGCCGCTGCGCGCCCCAGCGGGAGCAAGCTCCCTCGCCACAGTGTGGGGCTAACCCTTAAACCCCTGTGGGAGCGGGCTTGCTCGCGAAGGCGGTTTGTCAGTCAATGTATATGTAGCTGACCCGACGCATTCGCGAGCAAGCCCGCTCCCACACTGGATTTGTGTTGAACCGAAATACTGAAATCAACACCGATCAACTGTGGGAGCGGGCTTGCTCGCGAAGGCGGTTTTCAATTCACCACAGGTATGTCAGCCCGCCGCTTGAACCTCCAGCCGATCCATCGCCCGCTCCACCAACAAATGCACCCCATCGGCCATCCGGCTGATCGCCAGGATCACGCTGCGGCGCGAACCGTCGACATCATCGGCCAGGTCGGCGGCGATGGCGCTGATGGACAGCAGGTCTTCGGAAGCATTGGCCAGCAGGGTTTCGGTGTCGATATCAGGGGCGACCATGAAAAGTTGGGATGCTTGGGTTTTGCCCGAGGCTTCAGCGGTGGGTTTGGGGTTGAGGTAGTAGTCGAGGGCGCGCTCGGCGGCTTCGTCGAGTTTTTTGGATTTCGAGGATTTGTCGGACGTGTTGCCAGGGTTTCCTGGCGGATTCGGAGTTACCTTGAACATGTTTTGGCTTCCTATTCAATCAGAGCCGCCCTAGCTCGCTTGCACGCGATATAAGGGTGGCAGCTATGTGAGGGGGTGCAAGACCGAGTAGGAACCACCAAAAAAACCTCGGCAGACCCGAAGGTCTCCCCACACACAGCCGCCATAAAACACGGGCACGAATGCTCATTAAATGGCTGGTGGCATTATTTGGCGTTCTTTTACCCGGACTTGCACGTCCGTGTCACCGTTTTTTCAGTGACAAACCCAGACTAGCGGTGAGCCCAAAGGCGGACAAGTTCACCAACATCGCCGCAACTTGAAGGAAATCTCCTAGGACTCAACTGTAGGTAAGCGGTACACAGAACCTGTGGCGAGGGAGCTTGCTCCCGCTCGGCTGCGCAGCAGTCGTAAAACCGGGCAATGCGGTGTGCCTGAAGGAATGCTGGGGCCTGCTTCGCAGGCCAGCGGGAGCAAGCTCCCTCGCCACGGTGGGTTGTCTGGGCTGACGCCATCGCGAGCAGGCTCGCTCCCACAGTGGGACGGGGGTGGTCTCGATATAGGGTTCGACACAAAACCCCTGTGGGAGCGAGCTTGCTCGCGATGACAATCTTCAATTCACCGCTAACCTGACACTTAAATCCCTGTGGCGAGAGAGCTTGCTCCCGCTGGCCTGCGAAGCAGGTCTCGTTGGCGAGATTTAATTATCGCTGCCAGCCCATCAGCCCAGTAAAGCCCCTCCCATTTCCTTTAGACTGGCCGCCCTCAAGCAAGCCTTCAGGACATGGAATGCCAACCCCTCACAGCCCCCTTCGCAACGCCCTGGTCGTTTGGTTGTACGCGGCGGCCCTGATGCACCTGCTCGCCGGCGTCATGCTGACGTGGGCGGGTCACTCCGGCTTGCTCGATCACTATCTGAACACCATTGAACAGGCTTTCTGGGGCACCAATGCCGTGCCCGCCACGGCCCACGCACAACAGGTCTGGTGGCTGGCCTTGTTCGGCGCCACATTGCAGAGCTATGGGCTGTACATGCTCGCCCTTGTCCACATCGGTCATCGATTGAAGCGCGCCATGCCCTGGGGTTGGCTGATCGCCGGCATCCTGCTGTGGGCACCCCAGGACATGTGGATTTCCGCCCAGGCACAGGTCTGGTCGCACCTGTGGTTCGACAGCTTCGCACTGCTCGTTTTATTGCCGCCGCTGTTCTGGCTCTATCGCCACGACCGCCGTACCTCCCTGACTGACAACGCGTCGAGTGATTCCAACCATGGCTGATTTTTCACTGCTGGACTGGGCCATCGCCCTGCTGATCGCCCAAGCCATCCTCGGTGCGCTGGACACCCTGTATCACCACGAACTCACCGTCGCCTTGCCCTATCGCCACAGTGCGCGGCTGGAGCTGTCGATCCACGCCCTGCGCTCGTGCTTCTACGGGATCCTGTTCCTGGGCATGGCGCATCTGGCCTTCGAGGGAACGTGGGCGATTGTCATCGCGCTGCTGTTCGCCCTGGAGATTTGCCTGACGCTCTGGGACTTCGTGGTCGAGGACCGCAGCCGCAAGCTGCCGCCCATCGAGCGCATCATGCACACGGTGCTGGCGGTCAACGGCGGGGCCTTCTTCGCGTTGTACGGCGTGCAATTGGCCCAGTGGGCGAGTTTGCCCACCGGCCTGAGCGCGATCGACCTCGGTTGGCGCGGCTGGCTGCTGACCTTGTTCGCCATCGGGGTCACGGCCTCGGGGATTCGCGACGGCTTGGCGGCCTTGCGCATGCAACGCGCCGGCAAGCCGGCCAACCCATTTGCCGGCGGCGCCTACAAGCGCGTGCTGGTCACGGGGGGCACCGGGTTTATCGGCGAGACCCTGGTCAATCAATTGCTCGACGCCGGGCACACGGTCAGCGTGCTGGCTCGCGATCCGTTGAAAGCGGCCTATCTGTTTGACGGCCGCGCCCGCTGCCTGCGTTCGCTGGGCAAGCTGGGCCATGACGAAATGTTCGATGTGGTGATCAACCTGGCGGGTGCCCCGGTGGCCGGGCCGCGTTGGAGTCCCAAGCGCCAGGCGCAACTCATTGCCAGCCGGGTCAACACCACCGAAGCCTTGATGGCCTGGTTGAAAAACGCCCGGCACAAACCGGCGTTGTGGATACAGGCCTCAGCCGTGGGTTTTTACGGCGTGCGTGACGCCACCGAAAGCCTCGATGAAAGCGCCGCCCAGGGCGATGGCTTCATGGCTGAACTCTGTGTGCGTTGGGAAGCCTCCGCCCGGCCTGCCACTGAGTTGGGCGTGCGTCAGGTGGTGATGCGCCTGGGCGTGGTGTTCGGTCCGGGCGGTGCGTTGCTGCCGTTGCTGATTCCGTTTCGCCTGGGGTTCGGCGGGCGCATGGGCGACGGTCGGCAAATCATGAGTTGGGTGCATCGCGATGACGTGATCCAAGTGATCGCCCGAGCCTTCGATGATGAAAGCCTGTGCGGCACCTACAACCTGGTGGCACCGGAGACGGTCAGCCAGGCGTTGTTTGCCGAAAGTGTCGGCAAGGTGCTCAAGCGTCCGGTGTGGTTCCACATTCCTGCCGCGCCAGTGCGCGCCTTGGCCGGCGAGATGGCGCAATTGTTTTTCGACGGCCAGCGGGTGGTGCCCAATCGTCTCGTCGAGGCCGGCTATACGTTCCGTTACCCGACGCTCGACGCCGCCCTGCGCGACTTGGCCTGAGGAGCGCCCATGAGCAAGCCCCGGATGTACCTGCTGGCCGGCAACGGCAGCGCCGCCGATTGGTGGGACGACGCGTTGCCGCATTTTCAACACCACGACGTCGTGCCGCTGGAACTGCCCGGTTTTGGCAACAACCCCCACGCTCCTTGCGAAGACCTGGCGGCCTACGCGCAGGCGTTGCTGGCGGCAACGGACAAGGGCAGCGCGATCATGGCGGTCGGGGTCAACGCCTTGCTGGTGCTGCACGCCTTGCAACGGCAACCGGGACACTTTTGCCGCAGCGTGTTGCTGGCGCCGGTGGGCGCGTTTTTGTGGCAGCGGCGACTGCCGGCATTGATGTCGCCGCTGCCGATTCGAAAGACCATTCATTGGCTGCTGGCGAACAAGCCGACGCTGTTTGCCCACAAGTTCTCCAGCCAGGCCTGGACGCCCGCGCAATACCAGCGCATGGGCGCCGGCTACGCTCGTTGCCGAGCCTTTGTGCCGCACTGGGACCTGGTGCGTGCCGACACCGCGTTGCCATTGCTGGAATGGATCACCGACCCGGTCGAACTGGTGTGGGGCGATCAGGACAAGGTATTGGGCATTGCGCAGGCGGCGGCCTGGTCGGCCATTCTGGCCCGTGCCGACTTGACCATCAGCCTGAAGCCCGGTTGGGGCCACTACCCGTGGATCGACTCGCCCGCTGAATTCACGGCATGGCTGGAGTCTGGCGAGCGTGGTTTTGTCGCGCATACCAAAGGCGGCCGCTTGCGTCTCGCGGCGCTGGCGGGGCAGCCGGTGCCGGCGGCGCTGTCGCTCAACCACTGCGATGATCCGCGCCTGCGGGGTTTTTTGGACGGCCAGCCGGACGCTACCTGGGCGGTGCGCTCCTCCAGTTACCGCGAGGACCAGGCCGATGCGGCCAACGCCGGCTTGAGCACCACGTTCCTGCGCGAGCCGACGCACAACGTGCCGGCGCGCATTGCCGAGCTGAGTACGGCGGGTGTCGAGGAAGTGGTGGTGCAGCGTTTCATCGCGCCACGGCTGTCGGGGATCGCGTTCGTGCGTCACCTGTCCGTTGAGCTGGAATGGGTCGAGGGGCACCTGGAGTCGTTGGCCGATGGCCAAGTGAGCCCCGAGCGGGCGGTTATTTCCCGCCTCGGCGAGGCATGGAACAGTGGCACGTTCAAGCCAGTCCACGGCCTGACCCCCGAGGCGCTATGGCGCTTTCTGCAAGGCGTACTACGGGTCTTTCACTACGTGCCCGGCGACGTCGAATGGGCCTGGGACGGCAGCCAACTGTGGCTGCTGCAATATCGGCCGATCAGCGACTACGGCTGGCGCCGCCACCTGACCGCTGCCAACATCGCCGAGATCCTGCCGCCCCGACCCAGTGTGTTGGTGGAGTACGCCCAGCGTCGCGCGGCGGCAAGCATTCCGGCGATCATGGCGCGTTGGGATTCGCGGGTACTGCAGGACAACGAGCCCTTCACGGCAGTGTTTGGCGGCGCTTCGTACATCAACAATGACCTGTTTCTCGCCCGGCTGGTCGACTGGGGCATCAGCGCCAGCAGCTACGCCGGCGAGGTCGGCGGCGCGACACCGCACCTGCCTTGGCGGCCACTGCGCCTGATGCGTTCGCTGCCGTTGTTCCTGCGCATGCAACGCATCGCCCGCGGGCACTTGTTGACGCTGGAAAACGGCTTGCGACGTTTTGACCGAGAGCTGCGCGAACTGACCGAACAAGGCGCCGACGGCCAGCAACTGGCCGACTGGTTTACCCGCTTTTACGTGTTCGTAGTGCAGGGCAACCTGTGCATCGCCAGCGCCTTGGCCAGCAGTGGCGGCGACTGGCTGGGGCGGCCACCGACCGCCTATGACAACCTTGAACACAGCCCTCATCGGCTGCCGTGGGAAACCGATCCGGCGACACCACGCCCGGCGCCGATCGCGCTACCGTTGCAGGCCTATCCACAATGGCCCCTGGCGATTCGCTTGGCCCATGGCGCCGGCCTGCCGGGGCTGCGCGGTTATTACTTGCAAGTGCGCGAGTGGTATCGCGACAACCTGATGCGGATTTTCTTTCGCTTGCATCACGCCATGCCCGCCGCTGACCAGGCGCATTGGTTCGCCCCGCACCCGGATATCCGCAGCCGTGACGGCAGCTTCTGGCAGGACGGTCGTGAAGGCACCGAGCAGGCGAGTGGTTTCTTGATTTACCCGGGGCAGGCTCAAGGTATTTTGGGCGAGGACATCCTGTTGGAGGACACCCTGGACCCTGGTCGCCACGCCCACTATCAAAGCGCCCGTGCGGTGATCGCGCGCATGGGTGGCCGCCTGTCCCACGGCTCGACGCTGCTGCGTGAATTGCGCAAACCTTCGGCGGTATTGCCTCAGGTTGATGTGGGGTGGTTGGGGCGCGAGGTGGTGTATTGCGATGGGGTGTTGAGGTTGGTGGAGTAGGCAGCGCGATGATCCGTCGATCACAGAACCTGTGGCGAGGGAGCTTGCTCCCGCTGGGTTGCGCAGCAACCCCAAGCAATTTGAATGCGATCTGCCTGATACACCGAGGCGTTAGGGTTTGGGACTGCTGCGCAGTCCAGCGGGAGCAAGCTCCCTCGCCACAAGGAGTGCGTTCAACTCTGGAGCTGTTCTCAATCCCCAGAAACGAAAAAACCGGCCGAAGCCGGTGTTTTCACCCCAACGGCCAGAGAACTTAATCTCTGCGTACAGGGTTGAGCAGTGAGCGAATCCTAAGTTGAAGAAATCGCGAGATCAACACCACCGTTGCCACAGAGATTTCCCCCTCTTCACCGCTACTCCCTTGACGCCCCCCACCGCTGTCGTAGACTCCGCCCATCCGTCAGGGAGTAACGGTCATGCGACGTTTGAGCAGTTGGGTTGTGGGATTGGCCTTCATAACGTGCGGGGTCCAGGCGCAAACGCCGGCTTCCGACGATCCGTTGCTGGAGAGCAACGTCTCGGCCAGTGTGTCGGGAAACGAGGCGCGTGGCGTGCTTCGGGCGCGGGACCAGGCAGTGTTGGCCAGCGAGTTGGCCGGGCGGATTGTCGAGTTGCCGTTCAGCGAGGGCGAGTCGTTCAAGAAGGGTGACACCCTGGCGCGTTTCGATTGTTCGGCCTATCAGGCCCAGCTCAATGCGGCCCAGGCGGCCAGCCGTGGTGCCGGTGAAGAGCTGGCCCATAACCGGCAGTTGGCGGCGTTGAAATCCGTTGGGCGTTTCGAGGTGTCGCGGGCCGAGGCGCGCCTCAGCGAGGCCCAGGCGCAATCCCAGGTCTACCAGGTGCAGGTCAAGCGTTGCAGCGTGATCGCGCCGTTCGATGGACAGGTGGTGGCGCGCAAGGTCCAGCGTTATGAAAGCGTCGCGGCCGGCGCGCCATTGCTGGATGTGGTCGATAACCGCACCCTGGAGATTCACCTGCTGGTGCCTTCACGCTGGATGGACCGGCTCAAGCCCGGCCAGCCCTTTACCTTCGTCCCCGATGAAACCGGCAAGCCGTTGCAAGCGACGGTCAAGCGCCTGGGCGCGCGCATCGACGAGGGCAGCCAGACGCTGCTGCTGGTGGCGAACGTGCCGGATGCCAGCGGCCTGCTGTCCGGCATGAGCGGCACGGCGCGTTTCTCGGAGTCGAAGTGAACGCGCCAGTGACGGGCAGTACCGAGCAGGTGTTCGCCCGCTTCCTCGATCTGGAGCGCCAGACGAGGGCTGCGCGTACACCGGAGCAGCTGAGTTACAGCCTGGTCAACGACGGCCAGGCGCTGTTCGGCTTTCGCCACGCCGCGTTGTTGATCGCCGGCAAGGTCCAGGCCGTGACCGGGGTCAGTACCGTGGAACCGAACGCGCCGTTCGTGGCGTTTGTCGAGCAGGCGGTGGCGCAGTTGTTCAAGCTGGGCCTGTTGAACCAGGCCCGGGTGATCGCCGCCGATGGGGTGAGCGAATCCATCCGGGCAGACTGGCGCAGCCTGTCGGCCGGGCAAGTGTTCTGGCTGCCGTTGATCGATCATCAGGGCCAGGTGTTCGGCGGTTTGTGGTTGGCCCGCGACCTGCCATGGACTCCGCCGGAGCAAGTGCTGTTGTCGCAACTGGGCGACACCTACAGCCATGCGTGGTTGGCGTTGCAACCGCGCAAGCCATGGCGCCTGCGCTGGACACGCAAGCGCCAGGTGGCGCTGGTGGCGCTGTTGCTGCTGGGCTTGCTGATCCCGGTGCGCCAGTCCGTGTTGGCCCCGGCCGAAGTGGTGCCGCTGGGCGGGCAAGTGGTGGCGGCGCCGTTGGATGGGGTGATCGCCGAGTTCCTGGTCAAGCCCAACCAGAGCGTCAAGAACGGCGACCTGTTGTTGCGTTTCGAAAGTACCAGTCTCAAGGCCCAGGCCGATGTGGCCGAGCGGGCGTTGGGCGTGGCCGAGGCCGAACTCAAGGCCAATTCCCAGCGCTCGTTTGCCGACGCTGAATCCAGTTCCAAGATTGACCTGCTGGCTGCCCGCGTCGAGCAGAAGCGCGCCGAGCGCAACTACGCACTTGAACTGCTCAAGCGCAGCGAAGTGCGCGCCGAGCGGGATGGCATCGCGGTGTTTGCCGACGCTGAGCGCTGGCTCGGCAAGCCCGTGCAGACCGGTGAACGGCTGATGGAAATCGCCGATCCAAACCAGGCCGAGTTACGCATTGAATTGGCGGTGGGTGACGCGATTGCCTTGGAGCCCGGTGCGCAAGTGGCGTTGTTTCTCGACAGCGACCCGTTGCAGCGGCACCTGGCCCGGCTCGAACGTTCGGCCTATGAAGCGCAGCCTACCGCCGCCGGCCAACTGGCGTATCGATTGGATGCGCGTTTCGATGCCACGGCGCCGCGCATTGGCCTGCGAGGCACGGCGAAGGTCTTCGGCGACCGTGCCCCGCTGGCGTTGTACCTGCTGCGGCGGCCGCTGGCCGGCCTGCGCCAGAGCGTAGGCCTGTAGCATGGACTTGCCAAGCCTGCGGCCGGACCTGCAACTGTCCCCGGCGGCCTCAGACCCGGACGGTTCGCCGCAGTGGACCTTGGCCGATCCGGTGCGTGGACGCTACTTCAAGCTGGGCGCGGCGGCGATGCGCATGTTGCGGCACTGGTCCCTGGGCGATCCGGAACAGGTACTGCAGGCCGCGAACCGCGAGCCGGGCCTGCCGCTCAATGGCGAATCGCTGGAGCAGTTGCTGGGCTTCTTGCGTGGTCATGACCTGATCAGCGCGATGGACCCGCAACAGCGTGACAGTTATCTGTTCAAGACCGCCGCGCAACGCCAGAGCGTGTGGCAGATCCTGCTGCATCAATACCTGTTTTTTCGCATTCCGCTGTGGCGCCCGGACGTCTTTCTCAATCGGGCCTGGCCCTGGTTGGCGCGGTTCGGCCCTGGGATCCTGCGTTATGGCCTGCCGCTGACCCTGGGTCTCGGCATCTTCCTGGTGTCGCGGGACTGGCAGCGATTCGTCGCGACATTTCCACACCTGTTCAGCCTGGGCGGTGCGCTGGCGTTCGGGGCGGCGTTGCTCTTCGCCAAGCTGTGCCACGAGTTCGGCCATGCCTTCATGGCCAAGCGCGCCGGTTGCCGGGTACAGAGCATGGGCGTGGCGTTCATGGTGCTGTTGCCGATGTTCTATACCGACGTCAGCGACGCCTGGCGGATCAGGGATCGCCGCGCACGGTTGCTGATCGGTGCCGGTGGGGTGCTGGCCGAATTGCTGCTGGCGTGCATCGCGCTGCTGGCCTGGTCGCTGTTGCCCGACGGGCCGGCACGTACCGCGGCGTTCATGTTGGCCAGCGCCACCTGGATCACCACGTTGATCATCAACCTGAACCCCTTCATGCGCTTCGACGGGTATTTCCTGCTCAGTGATTTCTGGGCGGTGGATAACCTTCAGGGGCGGGCGTTTGCCCTGTGTCGCTGGCGCCTGCGCGAAGCCTTGTTCGGGTATGGCGCGGCGGCGCCGGAACCCTGGTCGCCGAAGATGCGTCGGCGTTTGCTGGTGTGGGGTTATGGCTCGTGGCTGTGGCGGGCATTGTTGTTTTTCGGGATTGCCTTGGCGGTCTATCACCTGTTCTTCAAGGTGCTGGGCATTTTTCTAATGATGGTGGAATTGGTGTGGTTCATTTTCATGCCCATCGTGAATGAGTGGCGGCAATGGTGGAGTCGTCGTGAGCAAGCCCACGGCGGGCGGATGCTCCTGAGTGGCCTGGTGTTGCTGGCGCTGCTGCTGGTGTTGCTGCTCCCCTGGCGCAGCGCGGTGGAAGTGCCGGCCATGCTCGAGGCCGGGCGCGCCAGTGCCTTGCATGCGCCGGTGGCGGCGCGGGTCAAGCAGGTGAATGTGCACGACGGCCAGACCGTGGCCCAGGGCGATGTGCTGATTGAGTTGGAGTCGCCGGACATGGCGTCGCGCCTGGCCATTGTGCGCCGGGAAATCGAGATCCAGCAGTTGCAGATGCGCCGTCAGGCCGGGCGCAGCGAAACCGCCGCCGATGCCGGCATCGTCGAACAGCAACTGGCCGAAGCGGTGGCCGAGTACCGCGGCCTGGTGGCCCAGCGCGAACGGCTGTTGTTGCGTGCGCCCCATGCCGGTCAGGTGCGCGATGTGTTGCCGCAACTGTCGATAGGGCGCTGGTTGTCACCCACACAGGCGCTGGCGCGGGTGGTGCAGACCGATTCGCGGTTGCGCGGCTACCTCACCGAAGCCGAGCTTTGGCGGGTCGGGCCGGGTGCCACGGGCCGGTTCATCGCTGACGACCCGATGCACACGTCGATGGCCGTGCGGTTGAATGAAATCGACACCAACGGCGTGGCCTGGGTCGAACAGCAAGCGTTGACGTCCGACCATCACGGGCCGATTGCGGTGCGCCGCGACTCGCAACAACGGGCCGAGCCGGTGCAGGCGCAATACGGCGTGCGCCTGAGTACGGTGGACGCCACGTCCGCTCCGGTGCAACCGCTGCGTGGCGTGGCGGTGTTGCAGGGCGAGGGCGAGTCGGTGTTGGGAGCGGCCTGGCGTCGGTTGGCGGCGTTGGGTGTCAGGGAAAGCGGGTTCTAGGCCTAGGGGGCAAGCATGGATTCGGTGGCGGCAGAGGGGTTGGTGGTGCGTCCATCGCGGATCAGCGATGGTCCGTTCCTGCAGGGCCTGTACCAGGCGGCGCGGCCGGACCTGCAATGGATCGACGGCGAACATGAACAGGTACAGCAGGTGATTGCCCAGCAGTTCCAGGTGCAGGAGCAAGGGTTGGGCGAGAACTTCCCCAACGCCATGCATTACGTCGTGGAAAAACTCGGCACTGCGATTGGCGCCCTGAGCACGGATTTTGGCCCCAATGAGATTCGCGTGCTGTATCTGGCCTTCATCCCGCAGGCCCGTGGCCAGGGCTATGGCCGGGCGGTGTTGCAAGGGGTGCAGAAAGCCGCGCAACAGATCCGCTGCCCGGTGGCGACCGTGGTCTGGGCCAGCAACCCCCACGCCCGTCGGCACTACCTGGCGCTGGGCTTCGAAGTGCAAGAGCGCAACCCGGCGGCGGAGCGGTTGGTCTGGTATCCGAAAGGCGACTGAATGACGCCGTACCCCTGTGGGAGCGAGCTTGCTCGCGAAGGCGATCTTCCATCCATCCGGAACCCGTGGCGAGGGAGCTTGCTCCCGCTGGCCTGCGAAGCAGGCCCTCTGTCTTTCTCCAGTCGGACAGTTTTGCAGGTTTTGCGACTGCTTCGCAGCCGAGCGGGAGCAAGCTCCCTCGCCACAGGTTCCGGGTCGTCTGGGCTGACGCCATCGCGAGCAAGCTCGCTACCACAGTTTGAAATGAGTCCAGTCAGTTAAACGCAATATAGAAATACCCCAGCGTCGGATCCCGCCCCATGGGCGGTATCCGTGATACAAACACCCCCTCGATCTTGCCCAGTTCCGGCACTTCCAGAGCGCAGAGTCCGTCGACGAATTCAGTACCTTCCAGGCTGTTGAATTCCACGCTGAACGGCATCCGCGCGGTGTTCGGCATCTTTGCCCGTGGGCTTTCTTCAAGGGTTTCGAAGCGCACCGGCAGGCAGCTGCCGTCGGGGAGGGTCAGGCTGCCGGTCTGGCCCAGCAGCGGTTGGAAATGGCGGCTATGAACCTGTTGCAGCATGTCGACACTCCAAAGGGCCGGAGGACCGCAGCCCTCCGGCGGCTCATCAGTTACGGGACGGGAAGTAGCCTTGAAGGGCGATGCTGAAGTTGATGGCCAGGAACGGGTTCATGACCGTCATCGGCGTGTTGCCGCCCGTGGGGGCGACCGTGCCGTTGACCGTGGTGGTCACGCCTTGCAGCGGCACTGGCGAAGCGCCTATCTGGTCGGAATAGATCGCCGCCGAGCCCGGCCCGGTGCCCGAGGTGCCGATGAACGAGTTGGTGGCCGTGGGCGTATTCACCGGGTTGCTGGCCGGGTTGGCCAACTGCAGGGTAGTGGAAGCGGTGATGCCGGTGAGGGCATGGGTGTGGTTGGGCAGGTTGTTGAGCGTTGCCGTGACGTTTTCGGTGCCGGATATCTCTCCGATGACCCGCGGGGTCAGGCCCAGGCCACTGCCTTGGCCCATGGGCAGGCGACCTTGCAGGTTGGGCAGCATGAAGGTGGTCTGGCCGTTGCCTCCGTAGGTCACGCCGATCAGGGCGAACAAGGTCTGGTACTGGGAAAGGGCAAGCGTCTGCCCGTTGCACAGCGCCCAATCCCTGGGTGCAAAGTTAAAGGCAAACGACTGGATAGTGCCGATGAATACTTCCATAGATTCCTCATCCTGCAGGTGATTGGGTCTTGCAGTGCCCGGACGTGAAGGACAAGAGTGCGATCAGCCCGACTCCTTGATTCCCTGGCCTGGTCACGCACGGCTGAGCGTAGACCGGGATGTTTGATTTTGCCGAGCGAAGCGGGCGGAAAAATGTCGCGACACGGCTTAATCGATTCAGGTTCCCGAGCGACGCTACCGTCCATCCTTTTTTACGGCTTGGGATGAATCTGATATCAAAGTACTACTAGGCGAAGATCGTTTCCTCGGCTACGCTTCGGCTACAAAGGGACTACAAACAAAGGTGAATGGATTGCCGCAGTTTCACTTCATTTCCGGTTTGCCGCGCTCAGGCTCGACCCTGCTTTCTGCCATTTTGTTGCAGAACCCGCGCTTTCATGCCGGCATGACCAGTCCCGTCGGCACGCTGTTCAGCAGCGTCCTGCAGCAATGCAGCGCCGGCAGTGAGTTCGGCTCGGTGATCGACACCGACCTGCGCCGCCGCCTCTTGCGCGGCCTCTTCGATTCCTACTACGCCGACAAAGCCGACAAGCCGGTCATCTTCGACACCAACCGCCAATGGTGTGCTCGCCTGCCAGCCCTGCAGGACCTGTTCCCCCAAGCCAAGACCATCGCTTGCGTGCGCAACGTGGCCTGGGTGCTCGACAGCCTGGAGCGGCTCTACCGCGCCAACCCGTTCGAGAACACCAAGCTGTTCAACGACGATGATGAGCGCAACACCGTCTACAGCCGCTGTGAAACCCTGGCCCAGCGCAACCGCCTGGTGGGGTTCGCCTGGACGGCGCTCAAAGAGGCCTATTACGGCGAGAACGCCGAGTCGCTGCTGATCGTTGACTACGATTTGTTGAGCCAGGCCCCTGAGCGGGTGATGCGCCTGGTGTACGAATTCATCGGCGAGCCCTGGTTCGAACACGATTTCAATCACTTGACCTACGACGCACCGGCCTTCGACCAGGCCTTGGGCGTGGCCGGCCTGCATAAGGTCAAGCCCAAGGTCGCGCCGCAAGCCCGGCGGACCTTGTTGCCGCCGGACCTGTTTGAAAAGTATGCCGAGTTGTCGTTCTGGCGCGATGGGTCAGCAAGCGCCGCCAATGTCATTCGTATGAAAACCGACGCCGCCGTCAGCTGACTGCGGTTTTTTTCATTTGCGTTTCAGAAAGTTCGAGTCCAGGTGATCGTCATGTGGTGGAGCAAAGGCAAATCGCGGGTAACCGAGGGCACACAGACCCTGGCATCGCCAATGATCATGTCCCTGGAACCGCGAATGCTGTTCGACGGCGCGGTGGCGGCCACCGTGGCCGATGCCGCGCAACCGGACACGCAGCCGACCGCTGATGCCGCGAAGGCGCCGACGGCCGACCAGCCTTCCGACAACCATGCGCCTCAAGGTCAGACTGACGCCACCGAGGCTGCCGTCCCAGGCAAGTCTGTGGTGTTCGTCGATTCCCGGGTCAAGGATGCCGCCAGCCTGCTCGAAGGCGTGGCGCCCGGTACCCAGGTGGTGCAACTGGATGCCACCAAGGACGGCTTGCAGCAGATTGCCGATTACTTGGACACCCACCAGGGCGTCAGCTCGGTGCAGATCATCGCCCACGGTAACGCCGGTGATTTGTGGCTGGGCGATAGCTACCTGTCGGCGGACAACGTCCAGGCCCGCAGCGAAGTGCTCGCGCAGATCGGCCAGGACATGAACGCTGGCGGCGATATCCTGATCTATGGCTGCTACACCGCCGAAGGCGAGCGGGGCCTGAGCCTGGTGGATTCACTGGCGCAGTTGACCGGCCGCGACGTGGCGGCGTCCAACGACCGCACCGGCCTGGGCGGCGACTGGGACCTGGAAATCGCCACCGGCAGCATCGAAAGCGCCAACGTGCTCTCGGCCAATGCCATGAGCGAGTATCAATGGGGCCTGGCCACCTGGACCGCTACAAACAACCTCAATAGCGGCGTGGGCTCTCTGCGCGCCGCCTTGTTGTCTGCACAGAGCGGCGACATCGTCACTTTCAATACCAGCATGACCGTCGCCCTGACCCAGGTGCTGGTGGTCGACGAGAACATCACCATTGATGGCGACCTCAATAACGACAACGTCGCCGACGTGACTCTCGACGGTCAGAACCGCACCCAGATACTGCAAGTGACGTCCGGCACCACGGCCACCCTCGATGGCCTGGTGATTACCCGAGGCATGGTGGCAGGCAACGGTGGTAACGGCGGCGACGATGCGCTGGTGTCCCAGGGCGGCGGCATCTATAACGCCGGCACCTTGACCCTGCGCAACGTTACGGTGACTGCGAACGCCGCGTCGGGCGGCGGTGGCGGCGGCGGTGTGACGCCGCAGTACGCCGGTGGCGGCGGTGGTGGCGGTGGCGCGGTCGGTAGCGGTATCGGCGGCAAGGGCGGCGACACGCTCAACTCCACGGGTTCCAATGGCTCGGCCGGGCAGGGCGGCGCGGGTGGCGGCTTCTTCAACATTGGCGGGCGTGGTGGTTCCACCACGGGTGGCGCCGGCGGTGCGGCTTACCCGGGCTACAGCACCGGTTCGGCCGGCGGCACGGCCAGCAGCGGTGGCTTGTCCATCGGCGGTGGCGGCGGCGGTGACGGGTATGACAACTTCGGCGGCGACGGCGGCGGTGCGGTCGGTGGTATCTATAACGACACCGGCGCGACCCTGCGGATCATCGGCAACTCGACCATTTCCAACAACGTCGGCGCCGGCGGTGGCGGTGGTGGCGGCGGGGCGGGCGGTAGCTATCTCCAGGCAGGTGGTGCGGGCGGTGTCGGTGTCGGCGCCATCTGGAACAAGGGCTCGATCCTGATCACTGCCGCCAACTTCGCCGCCCTGGCCGGCAACGTCGGCGGCAGCGGCGTGGGTGGGACGAGTGCGGGCACCGCAGGTGTTTCGCCAGCGTCGGTGGCCAACGTCTACGGCGATGGCGGCACCATCAATACCAACTATGTGCCGGACGAGACGCCGCCCACCGCGACCGTCGTGGTGGCCAATACCAACCTGAACTCCGGCGGCACGTCGACGGTGACCATCACCTTCTCCGAAGCCGTGACCGGCCTCACCGCGGCGGACCTGACGGTGCAGAACGGCACCGTCGGCACCTTGACCACTGGCGACGGCGGCATCACCTGGACCGGTACGTTGACCGCGGCCAGCAACATCGCCGACACCACCAACATCATCACCCTGAACAATACCGGCGTGGCCGACCTGGCTGGCAATGCCGGGGTGGGCACCACCGATTCGAACAATTACATCGTCAACGACACCGTGGCGCCTACGGCGTCCATCGTGGTGAGTGACACGGCCCTCAGGATTGGCGAGACCTCGACAGTCACCATTACTTTCTCCGAGGCCGTCAGCGGTTTCACAGCCGCCGACCTCACCGTCGCCAACGGCACGCTCAGCGGCCTGAGCACCAGCGACGGCGGTATCACCTGGACGGCCACGCTGACGCCGGACGCGCCAGTCACCGATACGTCCAATCTCATTGTCCTGAACAACACGGGCGTGGCGGACCTCAATGGCAACGCCGGCGTGGGCACGACCAACTCCAACAACTACGCCATCGACACGCAACGCCCGACTGCCACCATCGTGGTAGCCGACACCGCGCTGCGTGCTGGGGAAACCTCCGTGGTGACCATCACCTTCAGCGAGGCCGTGAGTGGTTTTACCACCGCCGACCTGACGGTCGCCAATGGCACGGTCACCGGCCTGAGCAGCAGTGACGGCGGCATCACCTGGACCGGGACGCTGACCCCGAGCGCCAGCATCACTGACACCAGCAACCTGATCACCCTGGATAACACCGGCATTGCCGACCTGTCTGGAAACGCCGGCAGCGGCACCACCGACTCAAACAACTACGCCGTCGATACCCAGCGTCCGACCGCTTCCATCGTGGTGGCCGATAACGCGCTGAACATCGGCGAAACGTCCCTGGTCACGATCACCTTCAGCGAGGCCGTCACCGGTTTCACCCTGGCGGACCTGACCGTTGCCAACGGCTCCTTGAGCGGGCTGAGCAGCAGCGACGGCGGCATCACCTGGACCGCGACGCTCACCCCGAGCGCCAGCGTCACCGACGCCACCAACCTGATCATCCTGGCCAATACCGGCGTGGCCGATGCGGCAGGGAACAATGGCAGCGGCACAACCAGCTCCAACAACTACGCGGTCGACACGCAGCGGCCCACTGCTAGCATCGTTGTAGCCGACACCTCCCTGAGCGTCGGCGAAACCTCCCTGGTGACCATTACTTTCAACGAAGCGGTGACCGGCTTTACCACCGCCGACCTGACGGTCGCCAACGGCACGGTCACCGGCCTGAGCAGCGGCGACGGCGGCATTACCTGGACCGGGACGCTCACGCCAAGCGCCAGCACCAGCGACACCAGCAACCTCATCACCCTGGATAACACCGGCGTGAGCGACGCGGCGGGCAATGCTGGCAGCGGCACCACCGACTCCAACAACTACGCCGTCGACACCGCGCGTCCGACCGCCACCGTCGTGGTCGCCGACACGGCCATCGCCGTGGGCGAAACCTCGGTGGTGACCATCACCTTCAGCGAGGCGGTGACCGGTTTCACCCTGGCGGACCTGAGTGTCACCAACGGCAGCCTGAGCGGCCTGAGCACCAGCGACAACATTACCTACACCGCGACTTTTACGCCGAGCGCGGGCGTCAGCGATGCCTCCAACCTGATCACCCTCAATAACACGGGGGTGGTGGACGGCGCGGGCAATACCGGCAGCGGCACCACCGACTCCAACAACTACGCCGTCGATACCCAGCGTCCGACCGCTACCATCGTGGTGGCCGACACGGCGCTGAGCGTCGGCGAAACGTCGCTGGTGACCATTACCTTCAGCGAGGCGGTCAGCGGTTTCGACAATTCGGACCTGAGCGTAGCCAACGGCACGCTGAGTGCGGTCAGCAGCAGCGATGGCGGCATCACCTGGACCGCGACGTTCACGCCCAGCCTCGGGGTCACCGACGTCTCCAACCTCATTGTCCTGAACAACACCGGGATCAACGATGGGGCGGGCAACACCGGCACCGGCACGACCAGTTCCAACAACTACGCCATCGACACCAACGTGCCGACCGCCACGGTGGTGGTGGCCGATTCGTCCCTGAGCATCGGTGAAACCACCGTGGTCACCGTGACCTTCAACTCGGCGGTCAGCGGGTTCGACAATGCGGACCTGACCGTCAGCAACGGCACCCTGAGCACCATGAGCAGCACCGACGGCGGCGTCACCTGGACGGCCACGTTCACGCCGAGCGCGAGCATTTCCGATACCAGCAACGTCATTACCCTGGACAACACTGGCTTGATCAACGGCGCGGGCAATGCCGGTGTGGGGACTACCGACTCGAACAACTACGCGGTCGACACGGTGCGTCCAACCGCGACCATCGTCGTGGCCGACACGGCCGTTGCCGCTGGCGAGACTTCGCTGGTGACCATCACCTTCAGCGAGGCCGTGACGGCGTTCACCAGTGCCGACCTGACGGTCGCCAACGGCGTGATCTCAGGGTTGAGCAGCAGCGACGGCGGCATCACCTGGACCGCGACCTTCACGCCGACCGCTGGCGTCACGGACACCAGTAACGTCATCTCGCTCAACAGTGGCGGCATCGTCGACCTGGCCGGCAACGTCAACGTCGGCGGCACCGACTCCAACAACTACGCACTGGACACTGAACGTCCCACCGCAACGATCGTGCTGGCCGATTCCAACCTCAGTGTCGGTGAGACCTCGTTGGTGACCATCACCTTCTCCGAGGCGGTCAGCGGTTTCGACAATTCGGACCTGAGCGTTGCCAACGGCACACTCAGCGCTGTCAGCAGCAGCGATGGCGGCCTGACCTGGACCGCGACTTTCACGCCGACCCTCGGCGTGCGGGACGCGACCAACCTGATCGTCCTGAACAACAGCGGCGTGAGTGACGCGGCGGGCAACACCGGCACCGGCACGACCAACTCGGCCAACTACGCCATCGACACCCAGGTGCCGACGGCGACCATCGTGGTGGCCGATACGTCCCTGAGCATCGGTGAAACCAGCCAGGTAACCATCACCTTCAACGAAGCAGTGAGCGGTTTCGACAACAGCGACCTGACCATCAGCAACGGCACGCTGAGCAACGTGTCGTCCTCCGACGGCGGCGTTACCTGGACGGCCACGTTCACGCCGAGCGCGAGCATTGCCGACACCAGCAACCTGATCACCCTGGACAATACAGGTGTCGTCAACGTCTCGGGCAACGCCGGCGTCGGCACCACCGATTCGAACAACTACGCCATCGACACCGTGCGCCCGACGGCGACCATTGTCGTCGCCGACACCGCCATTGCCGCCGGCGAGACGTCGTTGGTGACCATCACCTTCAACGAGGCCGTGACGGGCTTCACCGATGCCGACCTGAGCGTCGCCAACGGTACGCTAAGCGGGTTGAGCAGCAGCGACGGCGGCATCACCTGGACCGCGACCTTCACGCCTGCCGCCGGCATCGCTGACACCAGCAATCTCATCACCCTCGCCAACAGCGGCGTCGCCGACCTGGCGGGCAACGCCGGCAGCGGCACCACCGATTCGAACAACTACAGCGTCGACAGCCAGCGTCCGACTGCCACCATTGTGCTGAGCGATTCGGTGTTGAAACCGGGCGAAACTGCCCAGGTGACCATCACCTTCAGCGAGGCGGTGACGGGTTTCAGCAACGCTGACCTGAGCGTGGCCAACGGCACCCTGAGCGCCGTCAGCAGCAGCGACGGCGGCCTGACCTGGACCGCGACGTTCACGCCGACCCTGGGCGTGACCGACGCCACCAACCTGATCACCCTGGACAATACCGGTGTGAGCGATGCGGCCGGCAACGCCGGGACAGGCACGACTGATTCGGCCAACTACGCGGTCGAGACACGCGTCCCGACGGCCACCATCGTGGTGGCTGACAGTGCGCTGCGGATAGGGGAAACCTCGCAGGTCACCATCACCTTCTCGGAAGCGGTCAGCGGTTTCGACAACAGCGACCTGACCATCAGCAACGGCACGCTGAGCAACGTCTCCTCTTCCGACGGCGGCGTCACCTGGACGGCCACCTTCACCCCGACCACCAGCATCACCGACACCAGCAACCTGATCAGCCTGGACACCAGCGGCGTGGTCAACGCCTCGGGCAACAGTGGTGTCGACGTGGTGAACTCCAACAACTACGCGATCGACACGGTTCGTCCAGGCGCGACCATCACCGTCGGCGATACCACCTTGGGCATTGGCCAGAGCACCACCGTGACCATCAGCTTCAGCGAGGCGGTGTCCGGTTTCGACCTGTCGGACCTCAGCGTCGCCAATGGCGTGTTGTCCAACCTCGCCAGCAGTAACGGCGGCCTGACCTGGACGGCGACACTGACGCCGACTGCGGGCGTCAACGATGCCACCAACCTGATTCTGCTCGACGCCAGCACTGTGCAGGACCTGGCCGGCAACGCCGGGGTGGGCATCGCGATTTCCAGCAACTATGCACTCGACGCCACCCGGCCGACGGCGACCATCGTCGTCGCCGATCCGGACCTGACGGTGGGCGAGACGACCCAAGTGACCTTCACCTTCAGCGAAGCGGTGACGGATTTCGACCTGTCGGACCTCAGCGTCACCAACGGTGAACTGACCAACCTGACCACCAGCGACGGCGGCAAGATCTGGACGGCGACATTCACGCCAACGGTGAACCTCACCGACCCGAGCAACTTCATCGCCCTGGACACCAGCAACGTCAGCGACCTGACGGGCAACGCCGGGGCCAGCGTGGCGGTGTCCAACAACTATGCGATCGACACCGTGGTGCCCAACGACGTGAAGCCGCCACCGGAGTTCCTGACGTCCGACCCGGTCACGGTGATCCCGCCGTCCGAGGTGCCGCTGCAACCGATCGTCTTTACCCCGCCGACCGGCAACCTGGGTTCGCCGCTGGGCTTCCCGCCGCTGTTCGAGCAACGGGACGTGGGTGGGGGCCTGCGGCCGATCGGGGATATTTTCATCAACCATGGCGCCCTGGCGCCGAGCTATATCGCCCAGGTGTTCAGCACTGACGCCGCCGGCGACGGTAGCGGCCAGGGGTTCCTGGGCTTTGGTGGGGGTGATGGCGGGGTGTTCGGCAGCAGTACGCTTTCCACCCTGTTCGGCCAGGACTCCGCGTCCGAGGGCGAATCGATGGAGGCCTTCGGTAGCCAGTCGATGCAGGGCGGCGATGTGTCCCAAGGGGTGCGCGGGGTGTTCGGGGCGCCCACCCTGGGTCAGCAACTGCAACAGCTCAAGGACACTGAACAACATCAGGTCGACAGCCTGGCAACCGCGTTACGACAGGTCGGCATCAGCCAAGTGCAGGCCTGAATTCTAAAAAATATTGGGGCAGCCAGGGGCAATCCAGGGAATGAATAGAAGTCAGAAGTTATTCGGTATGAGTGTGCTGGCGTTGGTGGTGAGTGGCTGTGCGGTCACCAGCGATCCGATCGAGCGTAGCGTCAGCGAACAGCGCGCTCGAACCGACCTGCAGAACATGTACAAGGACCAGGAGCCGCTGAGCGGCCCCCTGACCCTGCACCAGGCCATGGCCCGTGCGGTGAAGTACAACCTCGAAGGTCGCTTGAAGATCATGGAGGAAGCCCTGGCCAAGCGTCAGCTGGACCTGGCCAGTTTCGACATGCTGCCGCGCATGGCCCTGGACGCCGGGTACGTGGGCCGTAACAACGTCAGTGCCTCCAGCAGCCAGAGCGTGGAAACCGGTACCCAGTCCCTGGAGCCGTCGACCTCCCAAGACCGTGACCGTGAAGTGGCGGACCTGACCATGGTCTGGAACGTGCTCGATTTCGGTGTCAGCTACATCAGTGCCAAGCAAGCCGGGGACCAGCGGCTGATCGTGCAGGAACGTCGGCGCAAGGTGATCAACACCATCTTCCAGGACGTGCGTTCGGCCTACTGGCGCGCCATGGCCGCCGAGCGCCTGCTCAAGCAGATCGACAGCCTGATGGTCCGGGTCGAGGCGGCACGTGACAACAGCCAGAGCATGAGTGAACAGCGCATCGGCGACCCGGTGCAAGCCCTGGGTTACCAGCGTTCGCTGATCCAGGCCACCCGCCAACTGGAAGAGCAACGCCGGGCGCTGTCCCTGGCCAAGACCGAACTGGCGACGCTGATCAACTTGCCCCTGGGCACCGAGCTGACCCTGGCGACCCAGGATGAATACACCATCCCGGAACTCAAGGTCGACCTGGCTCGTCTCGAACAGGAAGCCCTGGCCAGTCGTCCGGAATTGCGCGAGCAGGATTACCAGACCCGCATCACCGCCGCCGAAACCCGTAAGGCCATGTTGCGCCTGCTGCCGGGGCTGGAGTTTTCCGCCGGCGGGCACTACGACAGCAACTCGTTTTTGGTGGAACAAGGCTGGGCCGACTATGGCGTGAAAATCACCTGGAACCTGTTCAACGTGATCTCCGCCCCGGCGGCCATCGACGTGGCCAAGGCCGGTGAAGAAGTGGCGTCGGCACGGCGTCAGGCGATGTCAATCGCCGTGCTGGCGCAGCTGTACGTGGCCAATGCCAACTATCGTGAAGCCCTGCGCCAGTTCAAGACCAGCCAGCAACTGTCGGACATCGATGGGCAGATTGTCGGTCAATTGCGTAGCCGTCACCAGGCTGCCGGCATTGGCGAATTGGACCTGATCCAGGGTGAACTGAACACCTTGCAGGCCGACCTGCGTCGGGACTTGGCTTATGCCGACCTGCGCAACGCCTACGGGCAGATCTTTGCCAGCGCCGGCCTCGATCCACTGCCGAACGAAGTGCAATCGACCGAGGTCCAGTCGATTGCCACGGCGCTGG
The DNA here is from genome assembly GCF_051131985.1 of Pseudomonas sp. Z3-6. NCBI lineage: Bacteria > Pseudomonadati > Pseudomonadota > Gammaproteobacteria > Pseudomonadales > Pseudomonadaceae > Pseudomonas > Pseudomonas sp. Z3-6. The sequence continues at coordinate 6,737,862 of NZ_CP071644.1, read as the reverse complement.
CCAACCGCGAAGCGGCCTGGGCCCAGGGTGATATCACGCTGCCGAAGCCTGCCACGGTGACTCAATAACCGGGCGCAGCCATGATGATGCGCCCGGCGTTTTCCCGGCTGCCGGTGGCGGTGAACCTGCCGTTGCTGTTGCACGCACTGGCGGCCATTGACGACACACGTTGGCAGGGGCACTTCAACAGTGCCTATCACAGCGGCGATTGGAGCGGCGTGGCGCTGATATCGGCGGCCGATGCCGCTACCGAACTGTCGCCCGGGCACGGTCAGCCCGTGCATCGCGCGCCTTGGACAGCGGACAGTCGCTGGCAAGAGGCATTGCATGACTGGCCCCTGGAGATCGTCTCGGCCCGGCTGCTGCGGTTGGGCCCCGGTGGGCGCATCCACGAGCATCGCGACTATGATCTGGGCGGGCCGGATGCTGATCTGCGCCTGCACGTGCCGCTGCTCAGCCCACCTGACGTGGATTTTTTCCTGGATGGACACATTATTCCGATGACGGCCGGCGAGTGCTGGTTTCTCGACCTGGCGCGGCCCCATCGCGTTATGAATCGAAGTGCTCATTCGCGGGTTCACCTGGTGCTCGATTGTCGCCCCGGGCCGTGGCTGGCCCAGCAGATTGCCGATGGGCTACCCACCACACCCGCCGCGGGCGTCGGGCCAGGCGACTTTGTCCGTTTTCAGCAGCGCGTGGAAACGGATCCTCATCTCGCGCGAACCTTGCAGAACTTGCATGAGCTGGACGCTTTTTTTGACTCTGCCCTGGCACTGGGGGCCGAACAAGGGCTTCACTTCACCCGGGAGGAATTGCGGGCTGCGATGCGCACCGGTCGCCAGCAGTGGAGAAACCAGTGGAAGACCTGAATCTGCACGGCTGGTTGCCGATCCGCGTATGGCAAGAGGCCGGGCAGTGGCGGGTCGATTGGTGCTGGTTCGGCGACATGCGACTGTCACAGCCGTTCTTTGGAGATGCGGTGGAAGACGCCCTGCGCCTGCCCTTCAACCAGGCGTTCCGCCGCCAGACACCCTTGGAGGTGCTCGGTCAGTGGCAACGACAAAGCCCGGGCCTGGCGCCCAATGCGTTCATTTTCCATGCCTCCCGTTGCGGCTCGACATTGATCAGCCAGATGCTTGCCCAATTGGACCATCACATCGTCATTTCGGAACCACCGCCCCTGGATACGCTGCTGCGCAGTGATTTGCCGTTGCCCGAGCGGTGCGTGGCGCTCAAGGGCTTGATGTCGGCCTATGGGCAGCGCCGCCGAGGCGTGGAGCAACGGCTGGTGGTCAAGCTCGACGCCTGGAACATCGGTGAACTGCCGTTGTTGCGTGAGTGCTTTCCCGACACGCCCTGGTTGTTCGTGTACCGCGACCCCTTGGAAATCTCGGTCTCCCACCTGCGCCGTCCCGGCATGCACATGGTGCCGGGGATGATCGGGGCGACGGTCCTGGACGATGGATTGCCGTTCGCCGGCCAGGAAGATTTCATCCCGCGCCGGGTGGGACGGTTATTGGCGACGGGCTTGGACCACTGCCAGGCATTGGCTGGGATGGCGGTCAACTACACCGAACTGCCTGAGGCGATGACGGGCAGGCTGGCGGCGTTTTTCGGCCTCGATGAAGGGCAGTGCAAACAAGTGTTCGCAGCGGTCGGGCAACATGCCAAGCAGCCGGCGCAGGTGTTTGTTGGCGACAGCGAGGACAAGCGCCGGGAGGCTTCGGCGCTGTTGCGTGAGCGGGTCCTGCGCTGGGCGCAGGGGCCTTACGAGGCGTTGAAGTCACTCTCTCCGTAGCGGATTCAAACCCGCTTTTGTGGCGAGGGAGCTTGCTCCCGCTCGGTTGCGCAGCAACCGCAAAGTCGTGGGGCCGCTTCGCCCGAAGCGTCGGACCGGCCCAGCGGAAGCAAGCTCCCTCGCCACGGTGTGCTCAGCTCCAAGGGACTAGACTGCAGGAATAGCGCCCAGCCATCCATTCATGCCCAGGAGTCCCGCATGGAAACCCCGATCCATACACTTCCCGCCCTGTTCAAACAACTCGGCTTGCCTGACGACGCCGTCAGCATCGATCAATTCATTGCCAGTCATTCGCCGCTTAAACCCGACCTGCGGCTTGCCGATGCGTTTTTCTGGAGCGAGAGCCAGCGGCAACTCCTGCGCGACGAAATCCTCGAGGATGCGGACTGGGCGGTGGTGGTGGATCAACTCGACGTGCTGTTGCGCAAGGGCCGCAGTGAGTGATGCACGAACCTGTGGGAGCGGGCTTGCTCGCCAATGCGTCGTGTCAGGCAACATCAGCGTCAACTGACCCACCGCTTTCGCGAGCAAGCCCGCTCCCACAGAGATACACGATTATTCTTTATTGTTATTAACAAATAGCTTCTTATTCCTTAAGTAATATACCTCTCCTCCCTATACTCGTCCGGGAACAGACACGCAGGAGAGCACCCATGCGCAACGAGTCGATTCGCTACCTGATTGTGCCGGGCTGGCAAGGATCGCCGGAGAATCATTGGCAAACCCACTGGCAGAACAGCCTGCCCAACAGCGCCCGGGTCGAGCAGGCCGACTGGGTCACGCCCCGGCGTGAGGACTGGGTCGCGGCGCTGGCCGAGGCCGTGGCCGCCGACAGCACGCCGGTGATCCTGATTGCCCATAGCCTGGGCTGCATCACGGTGGCCCATTGGGCCGCCACCGCACCGGTGCACTTCCTGCGGCAGGTGCGGGGGGCGTTGCTGGTGGCGCCGGCGGATGTCGAGCGGCCGGCCTGCGTCCCGGCGCTGCGCAACTTCGCGCCGATTCCCAATGATCTGCTGCCGTTCCCAAGCCAAGTGGTCAGCTCCGACAACGACGCCGCCGTGAGCGCCCCGCGCGCCTTGGAGCTGGCCCGCAACTGGGGTGCCGAGGCCGGGATCCTGTCAGGGGCTGGGCATATCAATGTGAAGTCTGGCCACCAGCGTTGGGAGCAGGGTTTCGCTTACCTCTACCGTCTGCAAAACCGCATGGAGCATCACGCCCTGCGTCGCGCCTGAATTTTTAGCGCCCCCCGTCTCCCGGCGGCCTGGGGCGGGAGCCTGCCATGAGTTTGCATGAAACCTTCGGTCAGCCCTTGCTGACCTTTCCCGATGCGGAAAAAAGCCCCCTGAGCATTCGCGCCAAGGCGCTGGTGTTCGTCGATCCCCGTTCACGGCAGTTGCGCCAGGAATTGGAGCAACTGGCGCCCCGGGCGATTTCAGTGCTGATACGCGGCGAAACCGGTAGCGGCAAGGAACTGCTGGCCCGGCATATCCATCGCGAAAGCGATCGCGGCGGATTGTTTGTATCGGTCAATTGCGGCGCCATCAGCCCGACCTACGCCGACGCCGAACTGTTCGGCTATGCCGCCGGTAGCTACAGTGGTTCGGCCAGCAGCCGGGCCGGCTGGTTTGGTTCGGCCAACGGCGGCACTCTTTACCTGGATGAAATCGGCGACTTGCCGCTGCCGATCCAGATCAAGCTGCTGGCGGCCTTGGAGAACCATGAAGTCACCCGTGTCGGCGCTCATCAGCCCAGTCCGGTGGATGTCCGCCTGGTCGCGGCCACCAGCATCGACTTGGCGCAAGCGGTGGCGGCCGGGAAATTCCACGAACGGCTCTACCACTATCTGGGCGAAGGCCGGCTCGAACTGCCGGCCCTGCGCGAACGGGTGGGCGATATCCTGTCCCTGGCCGAATACTTCCTGGGCATCTACAGCCAGCGACTCGGCCTGGCCGTGCCGCTGATCAGTGAAGCCGCGCAACATGCCCTCGAACAGCACAGTTGGCCGGGCAATACCCGCGAACTGGAAAACGTCATTCATTTCGCGTTGCTGGTGAGCACGGGGGAGGAGATTTTGCCGGAGCATTTGAATCTGCCGTCCCAGCCTTCAGCCTTGGAGCTGATTGATCAGCAGGTGGCGCAGGTCATTGCCCAGGGGTCGGACGCCGAGCGCTTAGCTCTCAAGGCGTTGCTCAATCAATTGAGCCAAACGCTCTAGACCGGATACCCACCTGTGGCGAGGGAGCTTGCTCCCGCTCGGTTGCGCAGCGACCGCAAAAATCTTGGGTCCGCTACGCGGCCCAGCGGGAGCAAGCTCCCTCGCCACAAAAGCGTCGCCTTGTATATGAATAAAATGAATATGAACTTGAATAAAAGATATTGTTAAGGAATAAAAAATATCGGTATTGTCCGCATCACGCCAGCGATAGCACTTCACTGGCACATCCACATTTAGCCGTCGTCCATGACGACCGTGATTTTCGATAAGGACACTGCATGAAAAAGGTTCTGTTGTTCACCGCATTGGCGGCAGCCCTGGCCTCGAGCCTGGCCCAGGCCGCGGAGAAGCTGGTCGTGGCCGCCACGCCAGTACCCCACGCGGAAATCCTCGAGCTGATCAAGCCGGCCCTGGCTAAAGAAGGCGTGGATTTGCAGATCAAGGTTTTCACTGACTACGTCCAGCCCAACGTACAGGTCGACCAGAAACGCCTGGACGCCAACTACTTCCAGACCTTGCCCTACCTCAAGAGCTTCAACGAAGGCAAAGGCACCCACCTGGTGACGGTCATCGGCGTGCACGTCGAACCGTTTGGCGGCTACTCGAAAAAGGTCAAGAGCCTGGCTGAGCTGAAGGACGGCGCAACCATCGCCATCCCTAACGAAGGCAGCAACAGCGGCCGTGCGCTGATCCTGCTGCAGAAGGCTGGCCTGATCACACTCAAGGATCCGAAAAACGCCCTGGCGACGCCGAAGGACATTGCCGAGAACCCTAAGAACTTCAAGTTCAAGGAACTGGAATCGGCCATGCTGCCGCGTGTGTTGGATCAGGTCGACCTGGACATGATCAACACCAATTACGCCTTGGAAGCAGGTCTTAACCCGGCCAAGGACGCCTTGGTGATCGAAGGTGCGGATTCGCCTTACGTGAACTTCCTGGTGGCCCGTCCGGACAACAAGGACAGCCCGGCCATCCAGAAACTGGCCAAGGCCCTGACCAGCCCTGAAGTGAAGGCGTTCATCGAGAAGAAATACAGCGGCGCGGTGCTGCCGGCGTTCTGATTCGCGCGGTAAACCCTGTTACGGTTTCAAACGCCGACGGCTGATACAGCGTCGGCGTTTTTTATGCTCGAAAGATTGCTTGGGTCAGGGACAGGATTACCTGTGGCGAGGGAGCTTGCTCCCGCTCGGCTGCGCAGCAGTCGCAAAACCCGCTAATGCGATCTTCGTGAAGGACTGCTGGGGGCCTGCTACGCAGGCCAGCGGGAGCAAGCTCCCTCGCCACAAGATCAAACGCGCAAATCAGGCCACCCTGGTCTTCAATGCCCGGCGCAACGCCACCAATAATTTCACTATTTCCTGCGGTTCCAGTCGCTGCGGCACTTTCACGTCAGCCATTTTTTTCTTCCTTGTAATGGTGAGGGGATGTCGAAAAGATCCTCCCTGCGGCGCAAGGAAAATAGTCGTCTTTGTCCTAGCCGGCAAATCCGGGAACAGTTCTGTGCTCGCTGAAGGCCTACGGTGGGAGCGAGCTTGCTCGCGATTCAGTTGATCAGGCGCCATTCAATCCGGCCAATGCCACGCCGGCTCATCCAACGCCCGCTGCCCGACAATCCCGGTCTGTCCAAGGTCTTTCTCCAGCACGATGCAATTGCACTGTTCATCCTGCTCCAACGCGGCAATCAGGCGCGAGGCATGGGACACCACCCAGACCTGGCAATTGGCCGAGGCGCGGATGATCAACCGCGCCAGGGCCGGCAACAGGTCGGGGTGCAGGCTGGTTTCCGGTTCGTTGAGCACCATCAGCGAAGGCGGTCTGGGCGTGAGCAGGGCGGCCACCAGCAACAGATAGCGCAAGGTCCCGTCCGACAGTTCGGCGGCGGACAGCGGTCGCAGCAGGCCGTGCTGCTGGAACGCGATGGCGAAACGTCCGCCTTGCAGCTTATCGATGTGCAGTCGGGCGCCGGGGAACGCGTCACCGATGGCGGCATGCAAGGCCTCGACGTCACCGATTTCAAGAATGGTCTGCAGCGCGGCGGCCAGATCCCGCCCATCGTGATGCAGCACCGGCGTGCGGGTGCCCAGTTGTGGTTGGCGCACCGGGGCGTCGGCGTCGCTGCGAAAGTGATCGTAGAAGCGCCAGCGACGAATGAACTCGCGCATCTGCAGGACCTCCGGCGAAGCGCGCAGGCTGCCGACCTGGTCGAACAGGCTGTCGAAGGTGGGCGTGTGCTGGGCCAGTACATCCCATGAACGGCCTTCGCGGGCACGGATCATCGGCCCGTTGCGGTCCACCAGCAGGCTGGCCGGTCGAAACACCGGGCCGGCCCAGATGCATTCACGCTTGATTTCCGGGTCCAGGGAAAACGCTGAGCGACTGGGTGCAGGCAGGCCGAGGGCGATGGAGTAGCTGAAGTCTTCGCCGGCGAAGCCCAGGCGCAGGCGCTTGGTGCCCTGGCGCACAACCGCCTGGACCGGCACCTCACCGTTACGCATGCGGCGGCTGATTTCCTCCGGCCCGGCCCAGAAGGTCGAGTCCAGTCCGCCTTCCCGGGCCAGGGCGTTGACCACCCCGCCCTGGGCCGTTTCCGACAGCAGCCGAAGGGCGCGATACAGATTGGATTTGCCACTGCCGTTGGGCCCGGTGATCAGGTTCAGCCGACCCAGGGGGATGACCAGTTTATTGATCGATCGATAGTTGGCCACCGCCAATGTCTTGAGCATGGGCAGACTCCTGCTGCGTGGGTTCGTAGGAGCTGTCGAGCGCAGCGAGGCTGCGATCTTTCCAAACCCCGTTGAGTCCCAAGTGAAAGATCAAAAGATCGCAGCCTCGCTGCGCTCGGCAGCTCCTACAAGAGGCGATCAGTTTGCCTGATTTGCCGTACCCGTTGTATTCGTGGAACCCTGTTCTAAGCTCACAGTCGTATCGTCACTGGTACGTCCGTACAACGCAAAGGAGTCTGCATGGCTGGTCCCGGAATCAAATTGATTGTTGGCTTGGGCGTGTGTGCGTTGTTGGCGGGGTGTGGTGACAAGAAGCCCGAAGAAAAGGCCCTGCCACGGGTTTTCGTGCAGCAGGCCGTGCCCAGCGAATACGCGGCCTCGGTGACCCTGACCGGCGATGTCCAGGCGCGGGTGCAGGCCGACCTGTCGTTTCGCGTGGGTGGCAAGATCATCGAGCGCAAGGTGGATGTCGGCGACCGGGTCTCGGCCCGGCAAGTGCTGGCCCGGCTCGATCCCCGGGACCTGCAGACCAACGTCGACTCCGCCCAAGCCCAGGTGGCCGCCGAGCAGGCGCGGGTCAAGCAGAGTGCGGCGGCGTTCGTGCGCCAACAGAAGCTCCTGCCCAAGGGCTACACCAGCCAGAGCGAATACGACGCGGCCCAGGCCCAACTGCGCAGCAGCCAGAGTGCGCTGACCGCTGCCCAGGCCCAACTGGCCAACGCTCGCGAACAACTGAGCTACACCGCGCTGATTGCCGAAGCGCCGGGCATCATCACTGCGCGCCAGGCGGAAGTCGGCCAAGTGGTGCAGGCCACGGAGCCGATCTTCAGCCTGGCCCGGGACGGCGAACGCGACGCGGTGTTCAACATCTACGAGTCACTGTTGAGCGAACCGCCGTCTGACCCTGCGATCACCATCAGCCTGTTGGATAACCCCACCATCAAGACCACCGGCACGGTGCGCGAGATCACCCCGGCGGTGTCCGCCCAGACCGGCACCGTGCAGGTCAAGGTGACCCTCGATGAATTGCCCGAAGGCATGCGCTTGGGGTCGGTGGTCAGCGCCACGGCCAAATCCGCCGGCAAGACCGCCTTCGAGTTGCCTTGGTCGGCCCTGACCAAGAACCTCAGTGAGCCGGCCGTGTGGCTGGTGGACGGCGACGGCAAGGCGCAGTTGCAGACGGTGACGGTCGGCCGCTACCTGACCGGCAAGGTCATCATCAGTGCGGGCCTCAAGGGAGGAGAGAAAATCGTCACCGCCGGTGGGCAGTTGCTGCACCCCGGCGTACGCGTCGAGATCGCTGAAAACACTTATGAAAAATCCACGCCGGGAGCCCAGCCATGAAGCGTGTGTGGATGATCGCGGCTGGCCTCTTGCTGGCGGCCTGCTCCAAGGAGGAAGCACCGCCCGAACCGGTACGCCCGGTGTTGTCCGTTGAAGTCCGGGCCCTCGACCAACAGGCCCTCGGGCGTTTCGCCGGGAATATCCAGGCGCGTTACGAGAGCAACGTCGGTTTCCGCGTGCCCGGACGCATTGCCAGCCGCAACGTCGATGTTGGCGCCGAAGTGAAGAAGGGCGACCTGCTCGCCACGCTCGATCCCACCGACCAGCAGAACCAGCTCCGCGCCGCCCAGGGCGATCTGGCGCGGATCGAGGCGCAGTACATCAATGCCCAGGCCAATGCCCGTCGCCAGCAGCAATTGTTCGACCGTGGTGTCGGTGCCCAGGCGCAACTGGACGTCGCCCAGACTGACCTGAAAACCACCGGGGCGTCCCTCGAACAGGCCCGGGCTTCGGTGGAGCAGGCCCGCGACCAACTCAACTACAGCCAATTGCACGCGGACCACGACGCCGTCGTCACCGCCTGGAACGCCGAAGCCGGGCAGGTGGTCACCGCCGGCCAGCAAGTGGTGACCCTGGCCCGCCCGGATATCAAGGAAGCAGTGATCGACCTGCCGGCCGGGCTGGTCGAGCGCTTGCCCACGGACGTGGTATTCGAGGTCGCCGCGCAATTGGACCCGAGCATCCACACCACCGCCATCGTCCGCGAGATCGAGCCCCAGGCCCAGAGCGCGACCCGCACCCGCCGCGCGCGCCTGACGCTGACCGACACACCGCCAGGTTTTCGCCTGGGCACGGCCATCAGCGTGACCCTGAGTTCGACCATCGAACCGCGCATCGAACTGCCGCTCAGCGCCCTGCAAGAGATCGACGGCAAGGCGCGCATCTGGCTGATCGACCCGCAAACCCAGACCGTCTCACCCCGTGAGGTACGGATTATTGAGCGTTCGGCCAACTCGGTGCTGGTGGCCAACGGCATCAAGGCCGGCGACCGCGTGGTCAGCGCCGGCGTGCACAGTCTCCAGCCAGGACAGAAAGTGAAACTCGACGAGGACGCACGATGAAAGGGCCTTTCAACTTATCCGAATGGGCCCTGCGGCATCAGTCGTTCGTCTGGTACCTGATGTTCGTGGCGCTGTTGATGGGCGTGTTTTCGTACATGAACCTGGGTCGCGAGGAAGACCCGTCGTTCACCATCAAGACCATGATCATCCAGACCCGCTGGCCTGGCGCGACCCAGGAAGAAACCCTCAGGCAGGTCACCGACCGCATCGAGAAGAAGCTCGAAGAGCTCGACTCCCTCGACTACGTCAAGAGCTACACCCGCCCGGGAGAGTCGACGGTGTTCGTGTACCTGCGCGATACCACCGGGGCCAAGGAAATCCCCGAGATCTGGTACCAGGTGCGCAAGAAGATCAACGACATTCGCGGCGACTTCCCCGAAGGCTTGCAAGGGCCTGGGTTCAATGATGAGTTCGGCGATGTCTACGGTTCGGTGTACGCCTTCACCGGCGACGGCCTGTCGATGCGCCAGTTGCGCGACTACGTGGAACAGGTGCGCGCCGAGATCCGCGAGGTACCGGGCCTGGGCAAGGTCGAGATGGTGGGCGAGCAGGACGAAGTGCTGTACCTGAACTTCTCCACGCGCAAACTCGCCGCCCTGGGCATCGACCAGCGCCAAGTGGTGCAGAGCCTGCAATCGCAGAATGCCGTGACCCCGGCCGGGGTGATCGATGCGGGACCGGAGCGGATTTCCGTACGTACGTCCGGGCAGTTCCAATCGGAAAAAGACCTGGCCAACGTCAACCTGCGACTCAATGACCGCTTCTATCGACTGGCCGACATCGCCGACATCCGTCGCGGCTATGTCGACCCCGCCACACCGATGTTCCGTTTCAACGGTACGCCGGCCATCGGCCTTGCCATCGCGATGAAGAAGGGTGGCAACATCCAGGACTTCGGCAAGGCGCTGCATGCGCGCATGAACGAGCTGACCGCCGACCTGCCGGTGGGCGTTGGCGTGCACACCGTGTCGGACCAGGCCGAAGTGGTGGAGGAGGCGGTCGGCGGCTTCACCAGTGCCCTGTTCGAGGCGGTGATCATCGTCCTGCTCGTCAGCTTCGTCAGCCTCGGCGTACGGGCCGGGCTGGTGGTGGCCTGTTCGATTCCGCTGGTGCTGGCGATGGTCTTCTTGTTCATGGAATATAGCGGCATCACCATGCAGCGGATTTCCCTCGGCGCGTTGATCATCGCCCTCGGCCTGCTGGTGGACGACGCGATGATCACCGTGGAAATGATGGTCACGCGCCTGGAAAAAGGCGACAGCAAGGATCAGGCCGCGACGTTCGCCTACACCTCGACGGCGTTTCCCATGCTCACCGGGACCCTGGTGACCGTGGCCGGTTTCGTGCCCATCGGCTTGAACGCCAGCTCCGCCGGTGAATACACCTTCACCCTGTTTGCGGTCATCGCCGTGGCGATGCTGGTGTCATGGATCGTCGCGGTGCTGTTTGCCCCGGTGATCGGCGTGCATATCCTCAGCGCTGACGTGAAACCCCACAGCGCCGAGCCGGGGCGGATCGGCCGGGCATTCAACGGCGGCCTGTTGTGGGCGATGCGCAATCGCTGGTGGGCCATCGGCATCACCGTGCTGCTGTTCGTGCTGGCGGTGTTTTGCATGCGTTTTGTGCAGAACCAGTTCTTCCCGTCCTCGGACCGGCCAGAAATCCTGGTGGACCTCAACCTGCCGCAAAACGCTTCGATGGACGAGACCCGCAAAGCCGTCGACCGCCTGGAGGCGACCCTCAAGGGCGACCCGGACATTGAGCGCTGGAGCACCTACATCGGCGAAGGCGCGATTCGTTTCTACCTGCCGCTGGACCAGCAGTTGCAGAACCCGTACTACGCGCAATTGGTGATCGTCAGCAAAGGCCTGGAGTCGCGCACGGCGCTGACCGAACGCCTGCAAAAGCGTCTGCGTGAGGATTTCGTCGGGATTGGCAGCTACGTCCAGGCCTTGGAAATGGGCCCGCCGGTGGGCCGGCCGATCCAATATCGGGTCAGCGGCAAGGACATCGACCTGGTGCGCAAGCATGCGATCGAACTGGCCACCGAACTGGACAAGAACTCGCACATTGGCGAAATCATCTACGACTGGAACGAGCCGGGCAAAGTGCTGCGTATCGACATCGCCCAGGACAAGGCGCGGCAATTGGGCTTGTCGTCCGATGATGTGGCGAGGCTGATGAACAGCATTGTCAGCGGCTCGCCGGTGACCCAGGTCAACGATGATATCTACTTGATCAACGTGGTCGGCCGTGCCGAGGATGCCGAGCGCGGTTCGCCGGAAACCCTGCAGAACCTGCAGATCGTCACCCCGAGTGGCACGTCGATTCCGTTGCTGGCGTTTGCCACGGTGCGCTATGAACTGGAGCAACCGCTGGTGTGGCGTCGTGACCGCAAGCCGACCATCACCATCAAGGCCGCGGTGCGCGACGAGATCCAGCCCACCGACCTGGTCAAGCAGTTGCAACCGGACATCGACAAGTTCGCCGCCGGCCTGCCGGTGGGTTACAAGGTCGCCACGGGCGGTACGGTGGAGGAGAGCAGCAAGGCCCAGGGGCCGATCGCCAGCGTCGTGCCGCTGATGCTGTTTTTGATGGCGACTTTCCTGATGATCCAGTTGCACAGCGTGCAGAAACTGTTCCTGGTGGCGAGCGTCGCGCCCCTCGGGTTGATCGGCGTGGTGCTGGCGCTGGTGCCGACGGGCACGCCCATGGGCTTCGTGGCGATCCTCGGGATTCTCGCGCTGATCGGCATCATTATCCGTAACTCGGTGATCCTGGTGACTCAGATCGATGAGTACGAGCGTGACGGCTACGAACCCTGGGACGCGGTGGTGGAGGCCACCGAACACCGCCGCCGGCCGATCCTGCTCACGGCCGCCGCGGCGAGCCTGGGGATGATCCCGATTGCCCGGGAAGTGTTCTGGGGGCCGATGGCCTACGCGATGATCGGCGGGATTATCATCGCCACGTTGCTGACGCTGCTGTTCCTGCCGGCGCTGTATGTGGCCTGGTACAAGATCCGCGAGCCGAAGCGTGATTGACGCGGCCGCCTTCGCTGCCCTTGTGGCGAGGGAGCTTGCTCCCGCTCGGCTGCGCAGCAGTCGTGAACCGGTGGACTCGGTCTGCCTGAAGTTACTCATTGTCTGGGTTTTGGGCTGCTTCGCAGCCCAGCGGGAGCAAGCTCCCTCGCCACAGGGATACGTCGCAAACTTGAACTCTGGGTTACTGGAACAGGCTTTGCACCTGCTCCAGCACCGCGTTGGCTGACATACCGCTATCGCGAGCAAGCTCGCTCCCACAGTGGTTCTCTGTTGCCCACAGAATATGTGTTCACTGGAGCTCCCTGTGGGAGCGAGCTTGCTCGCGATGGGTCCAGCCCAATCACCCCGTTTTTTTATTTGCGCAACAACCGCAACCCATTGAACACCACCAGCAAACTCACCCCCATGTCGGCAAACACCGCCATCCACATGGTGGCGAACCCGGCGAAGGTGACCCCGAGAAAGATCGCCTTGATCACCAAGGCCAAGGCAATGTTCTGTTTCAGAATGCTGGACGTCTGCCGCGACAGGCGAATGAAGGCCGGGATCTTGCGCAGGTCATCGTCCATCAAGGCGACGTCGGCGGTCTCGATGGCCGTGTCGGTGCCGGCCGCCGCCATGGCGAAACCGATTTCCGAGCGGGCCAGGGCCGGGGCGTCGTTGATGCCGTCGCCCACCATGCCGACGCGGTGACCCTGGGCATACAGCGCTTCGATGGCTTGCAGCTTGTCTTCCGGCAACAGGTCGCCCCGCGCCTGATCCATGCCCACCTGTGCGGCAATCGCTTCGGCGGTGTGGGCGTTGTCGCCGGTGAGCATCAGGGTTCTGATGCCCAGTTCATGCAGTTGCCGGATGGCCTCGCGGCTGGAATCCTTCACGGTGTCAGCCACGGCAAACAACGCCAAGGGGCCTGTAGCGTCGAGCAGCAGCACCACCGACTTGCCTTGTTTTTCCAGGGCGAAGAGTTTTTCTTCCAATTCGGGAGAGCACAGGCCGAGGTCTTCCACCAGGCGGTGGTTGCCCAAGTGATAGGTCCGGCCGTCGATGTCGCCGCGCACGCCGCGCCCGGCCAGCGCCGCGAAGTTATCCACAGCCTGCTGCACCACTTGCTTATCCACAGCCGCGTTGGCAATCGCCCGGGACACCGGGTGGTCGGAACGGGCGGCGAGGCTGGCGGCCAGGGCCGGGGCTGTGCTGTCCAGAGTAGGGTCCAAGGCCACATAGTCGGTTTGCACCGGTTTGCCGTGGGTGATCGTGCCGGTCTTGTCCAACGCCAGATAGTCGAGCTTGTAGCCGCCCTCCAGATAGACGCCGCCCTTGACCAGGATGCCTTTGCGCGCGGCGGCGGCGAGGCCGCTGACGATGGTCACGGGGGTGGAAATCACCAGCGCGCACGGGCAGGCGACCACCAGCAGCACCAGGGCCCGGTAGATCCAGTCGAACCACAAGGCGCCCATGAACAGCGGTGGAATGACTGCTACCGCCAGGGCCAGGGCAAACACCGCTGGGGTATAGATCGTCGAAAAGCGGTCGACGAAGCGCTGGGTCGGCGCCCGGGAGCCCTGTGCCTGTTCCACGGCGTGGATGATTCGCGCCAGGGTCGATTGATCGGCCGCCGCCGTCACCCGATATTCCAGTTCGCCAGCCTGGTTGATGGTGCCGGCGAACACCTTGTCGCCGGCGATTTTTTCCACCGGCAGGCTTTCACCGGTAATCGGTGCCTGGTCGACGGTCGAGCGGCCGGTGATCACCTCACCGTCCAGGCCGACGCGCTCGCCGGGCCGCACCCGCACCCGCGCGCCGAGGGCAATGGCCTTGACCTCCTGGACCTGCCAGGTGCCATCGGCCTGCTGCACGGTGGCCTGTTCCGGGGCCATCTGCATCAGGCCGCTGATGGCGTTGCGCGCCCGATCCAGGGATTTGGCTTCGATCAGTTCGGCCACGGTGAACAGGAACATCACCATTGCCGCTTCCGGCCATTGGCCAATCAGCACGGCGCCGGTCACGGCGATGCTCATCAGCGCGTTGATGTTCAGGTTGCGGTTCTTCAGGGCGATCCAGCCCTTCTTGTAGGTACCCAGGCCACCGCTGAGGATCGACACCAACGCCACCAGCGCGACCACCCAGTTTGGCGCGGCATTGGTGAAGTGGATCACTTCGGCGCCCAGGGCCGTCACGCCGGACAGCGCCAACGGCCACCAGGGCTTGGCCGGGGCGGGCAGGTCGTGGCTTTGCGGTTTCTCGCCCGCAATCAGCGGGTCGGCCTGCATGCCTAAGGATTCGATGGCCTTGATGATCGGCGCGTCGCTGGGCAGATCGTGGGTCACGCCCAGGACGCGGTTGATCAGGTTGAACTCCAGTCGCTGCACGCCTTCGAGTTTGCCGAGCTTGTTCTGGATCAGCGTCTGTTCGGTGGGGCAGTCCATGGCTTCGATGCGGAAACTGCTCAGCCGCGCGCCGTCCGTCGGCGTTTTGCCGAGATCGACCACCGCCGGTGCCGCTTTCGAGGCGCAGCAGGAATGCCCGTGGTCATGGCCGTGGTCGGGTTTTTGGATGTGAAGGGAATCGCTCATCGGGTGACGTCCGTGAAAAGTGCCTGTTGCGCAGTAAAGACCCTGTAGCCACTATAGGGTCAAGCACCTATTTGGGAGATCGCACCATGAAGATCGGAGAACTGGCGAAAATCACCGACTGTCAGGTCGAAACCATCCGCTACTACGAACGCGAAGGCCTGCTGCCGGAACCGGCCCGCAGCGACGGCAACTACCGCGTCTACACCCAGGCCCATGCCGAACGGCTGACGTTCATCCGCAACTGCCGCACCCTGGACATGACCCTGGAGGAAATTCGCAGCCTCCTGGCCCTGCGCGACAGCCCCCAGGACCAATGCGAAAGCGTCAATGCGCTGATCGATGAACACATCCAGCACGTCAAGGCTCGCATCGATGGCCTGCTGGCCCTGCAGACGCAACTGATCGACCTGCGCCATCGCTGTGGCGAAGGGCCGGATCTGGATCAATGCGGGATCTTGCAGCGGTTGGAGGTGAGCGGGGCGGTGGCGCCGGAGGTGGAGCATTCACATGTGGGGCGTAGCCACGGGCATTGAGCCGATCTTGGAGCACATGCAGATCCAATGTGGGAGCGAGCCTGCTCGCGATAGCGGTGGGTCAGTCACATAAGTATTGAATGTGAGGACGCTATCGCGAGCAACCGCCGTAGGACTCCTTATAGGAGCTTTACCAGTACCGCTCCGAGCAGTATCCCAATCGACGCTACGAGCATCATCACCACGCGAGTAGCGTCAGTTCAGCTGGCTTTGATCGAGTTATTTAAATTGGATTAGCACGGCTGCAAGTGCCATCCAGATGAGGGCGACGATTATTATCGTCATTTCAATTAATAGGAGCCGTTTCAAATAACGCGGGAAGTTCTCGATATCGACCGGGTCTACTTCACCAATACGGATTGATACTCCAGGCCACAACACCATCCCGGCAATTTTTCCTATCTCCAAGAACGACCAGATCAAACCCCGTCTCCCCAGGTTCGGGCCCCAAAGATAAATATAGCGGCTGTTCTTCAAAGCCTCCTTCATCGCATCCAGATGGCGGTGGCTCAGGTATAAGCTAAATACCGCACCTACAAAGCTCAGCAGAGTGGGGCCGGCCATAAGCCAAAAAGCCAGCCAAGACTTCCAGAACTCCTCCGGTATCATTGCAGCGTTTTCTCGTATAGTACTTCTCCGATTCCCTCACCTCCTATAGCTCCAAGGGCCGTGCCTCCCCACGCGCCAGTCGCCACCACGGCCCCGACGCAGAGAACACCCCCAATGCCTGTAGTGACTCCAAGCGCCAGGCAAACAGCACCGCTAGCCGCCGAAGCGCCTATCCCGCCGGCCACCCCGCCGAAGGTCGACCCAGCAAACTTCCCTCCTTCGGTAAACTTGACTCTCTCACAAGCCGCCTCAGAACCTCCGTTACACACCTCTTGAACGGCCAGCAACGAAGAAACCCCACCAATCCCAATGCCGATATACCCGCCTGACTTCATGTACTTCGCGGCCCGACTGGTCGCCTCCACATGTGCGGCATACCCCGGTATCTGCCCCGGTGCTCCGGCCTTGTTCCAGTGGTGCGCCAGGCGACGGTTAGAAATGCAGAGGTAGCTCAATTATTTGAACTGGATCAGCAGGCCAATAGCGACTATCCAAATGGAGGCAATGCCCATCACAACCAGATCAATAGCGAGAAGACGCTTCAGGTGAGGCGGGAAGTTCTTAATATCTACAGGGTCCGCATCTCCACTGCGAATATGCGCCTTTGACCACACCACTATCCCGGCAATTTTACTGAGCAGTACGACCCCGCCGAACCAACCCCGGCCTCGCCATGCGGGCCCCCAAAGATATATGTAGCGGCTATTTTTCAAAGCTTCCATCATGACGTCCAAATGTCTGCGGCTGAGGTACAGATTGAACACCAGGCCCAAAAAGCTCAGCAGGAGGGGACCGGCCATAAGCCAGAAAGCTAGCCAGGACTTCCAGAACGCCTCCGGTATCATGGCAAAGTTTTCTCGTACACCACTTCCCCGATTCCTTCACCGCCCATCGCACCGTAAGTTGTGCCCACCCATGCGCCAGTCGCTACCACGACCCCGACGCAGAGAACACCACCCAAACCTGCTGTAGAGGCGCCAATTGCCGCGCAGAGCGGGACGCTGGCACTTTGGGCCATCCATCCAAGTGCAGCGCCGCCAAAGGTCCCCCCCAAAAATTTTCCTCCTTCAGTAAACCTGACCCGCTCACAAGCTTCCCCTGATCCCCCGTTACAAACCTCTTGAATCGCCAGCAACGAAGACACCCCGCCAATTCCAATACCGATATACCCACCTGACTTCATGTACTTCGCAGCACGACTGGTCGCCTCCACATGCGTCGCATACCCCGGAATCTGCCCCGGTGCTCCGGCCTTGTTCCAATGGTGCACTAAGCTACGGCTCGAAATGCCAAGGGCAGTTTTCAGTTTGGGGTGGTCGCCCAGGGTCGTATGGCCGCGCAGGCGGGTGGAATTCAGCAGGTGCGCATCCAGCTGGGCGAGCAGGAGCTTACGCTCGGCGAAGAATTGCGGCGATCTAAGATGGCCGTATTGACGAAAACTGTTCTGGTGTAAGCGTTCCATGGCCTGGAGCGTATCGCGCAGGTTGCTCAGGTGTTTCTCCATCATCACCGCGCTGACGCCCAACCATGTCGAGGTCTGGCCGGTGAAACTGGCGATCTCAGCCGCGTGGCGATGCATGAAGTCGGCTTGTTCAGCGGTGAGGTCATCGAGCGCGGTATTCACTGTTTCCGCCGCCGCCATCACCTGCGCTTCTTCACGGGTGCATTGGTAATTGTTCGGGTCGCTCAGCACGATCATCGAACCGGCCTTAACGACGTCGCGATGAGGATTTAGCGCGCGGAATTTGCGCATCACCTGCGGGTCGGGCGCTGGGAAAAGGGTGGCTTCCAACGCTTCGCGGGTCACGCTTTTGGGCACGATGTAGAAGCCTGGCTCCTGTGGCTCTACTCGGGTGGACGCCGCTGACGACGGAGGGAAGAAAGAGGCGAAAGCAGATTTTGGCGACATCGTCGGACGGCTGGTGACCGTAGGCGCGTCCGGTTGAGCGGTTCTGCTGGTCGCTCGTGGCGCAGAAGATGCGTTCCTGTAGGTAGCGGTAAATACCGAGGGAATCAGATGGGCCTCGCACGGGCAACCGCTGTAGCTGTCCAGCGTCCCGGCCATGAGTCGGCCATGGCTGATCATGTGCGAAATCCCACCGATGATCCGATACGTTTGACCATCCTTGCCGCAGGAGACGCGGTCGCCTTCGCAGGCATGGAGCAAACCGTACAGGTTGATCCGGGGGTCACCGTCCAACACCTTTCCGCCGCAGGAGGTGTCATCGCCCAGGCCGATGTAATAACCCACGTTCATTGGATCTTCCCTTTTGTGTCATCCGACCGCAGGGGGGCAAGATCCATTTGCTGGAGAGGCGGTAAAAAATCTTCTGCCTTCGGCACGCCGTCCCGGGCGATGAGAAGTGCCTTGCCTTGGGGGGTATTGATGATCTCGTCGCCGTTGCTTAGCAAGCTGCCCACCAGCGCAACATGGCTATTGCCTTCCCCTGCGGTGGTTACGATGCGCGCCGTGCTGCCATCGGCATAAACGACAAGATCGCCCTTGCGTGCTGCACGCACCTGATCGCCATTAGCCAATGTGAACTCCAGCGGAGCGGTCCCTTGCTGGACAACTCCGCCGTCACGGGTCTGGCTGCCCTCGGTGGCCACGCGGTAAATCGCAATGGGAGGATGGGCTTTGGCATAAGTCTGTTGTTGATGAACAATCGCCAACGACTGTTCATCAAAATCGGCAAGTTGCTGTTTCGTGAAAGGGCAGTCGTCCAAGCAGAGCAGAAATTCAGGGGATGCTTCGTTGGTGTAGGCGAGATGCAAGGATGCGTTCATTTTTCAAGACTCCCATTCAAGGTTGTCCGCTTGGCATGCACCAAGCCGGGCGAATACTGGAACGATGAATGAGACGTCGCGGCGCGGGTGAGTCGCAATCCCTGCGGGGAGGGAATTTAGAGTGAATAGGAAACTTCGCCAACGGGAACGCGCTTTTTCCTACGCCATGGACCTATTTTTTGCGTGGTTTGCCGGGAAAGTGAGGGGCAGTTGAGAAAACAGCTGCGTGATAGGTCGCCTTCGCGAGCAAGCTCGCGCACAAAGGGGAGGTGATGGGGCTTAGACTGCCATCGGCACATGGTGCCGGTAGCCTTCGAGGGAGAAATCGCCCGGCTCCACCCGCTCCTTGGAGCTCATGCAGATCCAATGTGGGAGCGAGCTTGCTCGCGATAGCGGTGGGTCAGTCACATAAGTATTGAATGTGAGGGCGCTATCGCGAGCAAGCTCGCTCCCACAGGGAGAGGTAGCGTGGCTTAGACCGCCATCGGCGCGGTCATCGGCGCATGGTGTTGGTAGCCTTCAAGGGAAAAATCGCTCGGATCGACTTGCTCCAGCCACTCCGGCTGATACACACCCGTCTTGGCAAACTCCGGCACGCGCTCGGAAATCACCAGCTTGGGCATCGGGAACGGCTCGCGGGTGAGCTGTTCGTTGAGCATGTCCAAGTGGTTTTCGTAGACGTGGGCGTCGCCGATGAAATAGGTGAACCAGCGCGGCGTGTAGCCGGTCAGGCGGCCGATCAGGCTCAGCAGCGCGGCGCCTTCGGTGAGGTTGAACGGCGTGCCCAGGCCCAGGTCGTTGGAGCGGATGTAGAGGGTCAGGGAAATTTCCCTGGTCTCGACATTCGGGTGGAACTGGTAGAGCAGATGGCACGGCGGCAGGGCCATTTCATCGAGCTGGGCGCAGTTCCAGCCGTGGAACAGGATGCGCCGGCTGCCCGGGTCCTTGATGATGGTGTCGACGCACTGGCGAACCTGGTCGATGGCCTTGTACAGCACCACGTAGGCCTGGCCGTTTTCTTCGCCCTCGGCGATCTGCCGGTAACCCTGGGCCAGCGTCTGCTCGATGGCCGCCGGGTTGCTTACCGGGATCTGCTTATAGGCCGGCCACTTGCGCCACTGCACGCCGTAGATCTCACCCAGGTCGTCTTCGCCCTGGCGGAACGGGTTGGCCAGCCACTGGGCGTTTTCGTTGGCGTTCTGGTCCCAGACCTTGCAGCCCAGGGCGCGAAACTCAGCGGCATTGTTCACACCACGGAGAAAACCGCACATCTCGCCGATGGCCGATTTGAAGGCCATCTTGCGGGTGGTGATGGCGGGAAAGCCTTCCTTCAAGTCATAGCGCAGCATGGCGCCGGGGAAGCTGATGGTGTTCACACCGGTGCGGTTGGCTTGCTTGGTGCCGTTCTTGATGACGTGGGCCACCAGATCGAGATATTGCTTCATGGGTTACCTGTGTCCTTGAACCCGGGGCCTGCGCCCCGGGGTTCGAATTTTAAACCTTGGCCGCCGCAGCCGGCGCGCGATGATAAGCCAGCCAGATTAGCGCCAGGCCACCGATGATCATCGGCAGGCACAGCACCTGGCCCATGGTCAGCCAGTTCCACGCCAGGTAGCCGAGCTGGGCATCCGGCACGCGGACGAATTCGACAATGAAACGGAAGATGCCATAGAACAGCGCGAACATGCCCGACACCGCCATGGTGGGGCGCGGCTTGCGCGAGAACAGCCAGAGGATCAGGAACAGTGCCACACCCTCAAGGGCGAACTGGTACAGCTGCGACGGGTGGCGCGGCAACTGCGCCGGGTCGCTGAACGGCGGGAAGATCATCGCCCAGGGCACGTCGGTCGGCTTGCCCCACAACTCGGCGTTGATGAAGTTGCCGATGCGCCCGGCACCCAGGCCGATCGGCACCATCGGCGCGACGAAGTCCATCAGCTCGAAAAACGACTTGTTGTTGCGCTTGCCGAACCACAGCGCCGCCAGCATCACACCAATGAACCCACCGTGGAACGACATGCCGCCTTTCCAGACTTCGAAGATCAGCGTCGGGTTGGCCAGGTAGGCACTCAGGTCGTAGAACAGCACGTAGCCCAGGCGTCCGCCGACGATCACGCCCATGGACAGCCAGAACACCAGGTCGGAGAGCTTTTCCTTGTTCCAGGTCGGGTCGAAGCGGTTGAGCCGGCGCGACGCCAGCCACCAGGCGCCGCCGATACCGATCAGGTACATCAGGCCGTACCAGTGGATTTTCAGCGGGCCGATGGCCAGGGCTACCGGATCGATCTGCGGGTAAGGCAGCATTGATATTCCTCGTAAACGTCAAAAAATACCCGGGCGACGCTGCCACCACGGGATTAAGCCAGGATTGCGTCAGAGCAGAAAACTCACCCCCACGCAGAATAGCAAGGCGGCGAACAAGCGCTTGAGCAAGCGTGGCGACAGGCGATGGGCCAGCCGCGCACCAAAGCGGGCAAAGACCATGCTGGTCAAGGCGATGCCCAGCAGCGCCGGCAAATACACAAAACCGAAACTATGGGCCGGTAGCAACGGATCGTGCCAGCCCAGAATCATGAAACTTAATGCACTGACCAGGGCGATCGGCAAGCCGCAGGCCGATGAGGTCGCCACCGCTTGTTGCATCGGCACGCTGCGCCAGGTCAGGAACGGCACGGTCAGCGAACCACCACCGATGCCGAAAATCGCCGAGGCCCAGCCGATCACCGTGCCAGCCACGGTCAGCCCGGCCTTGCCCGGTACGGTGCGGCTGGCCTTGGGCTTGAAGTCCAGGGCCAGTTGCACGGCAACGATCAAGGCGAACACGCCAATGATCTTTTGCAGGTGCGGGCCGGAAATCGCTTCGGCGGTGATCGCGCCGAAACCGGCACCGATCAGGATGCCGACGGTCATCCAGGCGAATACCGGCCAGCGCACCGCGCCTTTGCGCTGATGTTCGCGCACGGCATTGACCGAGGTAAAGATAATCGACGCCAGGGAGGTGCCGACGGCCAGGTGCGTCAACACCTGCGGGTCGAAGCCCTGCAGGGTGAAACTGAATACCAGCACCGGGACGATGATGATCCCGCCCCCTACGCCAAACAACCCGGCCAGTACGCCGGCGCAGGCGCCGAGTAGCAGATAGAGCACAAATTCCACCAGACTCTCCCCGCCCATCCCCGAAATAAGAGCGGCATGGTAACGGATCGAGGGGCTTGGGCTCTACTGAAGGCGATGGATGCCGGGGCGATGTGTGAGTAGAGTGGCTGGAAACACTCGGGTGTCTGCATCACGACACCGGATGGCGAACCGCTGTTGTGGCGAGGGAGCTTGCTCCCGCTGGAGTGCGAAGCACTCCCGAAAAAGCCAGGGTGATCGGTCTGACAAGCCTGGCCCTTGGATTTGGGCTACTTCGTAGCCCAGCGGGAGCAAGCTCCCTCGCCACAAAAAGCGCTGCTCGGTTTTATTCCTATAACAGGACAACCTGATGTGCCTGATCGTATTTGCCTGGCGCCCTGGCCACGCCCAGCCGCTGGTCGTGGCGGCCAACCGCGACGAGTTCTACGCCCGGCCGACCTTGCCCCTGGCCCAATGGCCTGACGCGCCCCATGTCCATGCAGGGCGCGACCTCGAAGCCGGCGGTACTTGGCTCGGCATCGGCGCCGAGGGCCGTTTTGCCGCGCTGACCAACATCCGCGACCCTGGCCAATTGCCGGCCTTCAAGTCCCGCGGTGAACTGGTGGCGCGGTTCCTCACCGGGAATCTGTCGATTGCCGACTACCTGAGCGAAGTCGTGCCCCGTGCTGGCGAGTACGGTGGCTTCAACCTGCTGCTCGGCGATGGCGCCGAGCTCTGGCACTACAACGCCCGTGATACCCGGCCACAGCAATTGGCCAGGGGCGTGTATGGCCTGTCGAATGCTGGGCTGAACACGCCATGGCCCAAGTTGCTCAAGGCCCGGTTGGCGCTGGAGGAGGTGCTGGGCGATCCGCAACCCCAGGCCTTGTTGGCCTTGCTGAACGATCCACAACCCGCGCCGGTGGCCGAACTGCCCGACACCGGCGTCGGGCTGGCGACCGAGGCATTGTTGTCGAGTGTGTTCATCGCCAGCCCGGCTTATGGGACACGGGCGAGTACGGCGCTGATTGTCCATGCCGATGGGACGCGGCAGATGGTCGAGCGCAGTTTCGGACCCCATGGGGGGCATTTGGGGGAGGTGGCGCTACACACTTGAATGAGAGTCACTTGTGGCGAGGGAGCTTGCTCCCGCTGGTGGGCGAAGCCCGCCCAAAAAAGCCTTGGGGCTACTTCGTAGCCCAGCGGGAGCAAGCTCCCTCGCCACAAATGCTCGCTGAACTGTCTAGAGGGTCTTGTTCGAAGCCGGATTGATCATCCGCGCCAACCCAAGGTTCTTCAGCGCCAGTTGCAAGGAGCTGTGGATCACTTGCGGGTTGTCGATGGTCATCACTTCCGCGAGCAATTCCTGGGCCTTGCTGAGGTTGATCTGGCGCAGCATCCACTTCACTTTCGGCAGGTTGGTGGCGTTCATCGACAAACTGTCGAACCCCATCGCCATCAGCAGCACCGCGGCCGCCGGGTCGCCGGCCATTTCGCCGCAGATACTGACCGGCTTGCCTTCGGCATGGGCGTCACGCACCACGTTCTGCAAGGCTTGCAGCACCGCCGGGTGCAGGTAGTCGTACAGGTCGGCGACCCGTGGGTTGTTACGGTCCACGGCCAGCAGGTATTGGGTCAGGTCGTTGGAACCCACCGACAGGAAGTCCACCTGCCGCGCCAGTTCCTTGGTCTGGTACACCGCGGCCGGAATCTCGATCATCACGCCGACCGGCGGCATCGGCACGTCGGTGCCTTCGTCACGGACTTCGCCCCAGGCCCGGTGGATCAGGTGCAGGGCTTCTTCCAGTTCATGGGTGCCGGAGATCATCGGCAACAGGATGCGCAGGTTGTTCAGGCCTTCGCTGGCCTTGAGCATGGCGCGGGCCTGGACCAGGAAGATTTCCGGGTGGTCGAGTGTCACGCGGATGCCGCGCCAGCCGAGGAACGGGTTGTCTTCCTTGATCGGGAAGTAGGACAGGGACTTGTCGCCGCCGATGTCCAGGCTGCGCATGGTCACCGGTTGTGGGTGAAACGCGGCCAGTTGTTCGCGGTAGATCGCCAACTGTTCTTTTTCGCTGGGGAAGCGCTGGTTGATCATGAACGGCACTTCGGTGCGGTACAGCCCCACACCTTCGGCGCCACGCTTCTGCGCCCGGGCGACGTCGGCCAGCAGGCCGGTGTTGACCCACAATGGCATGCGGTGGCCATCGAGGGTAATGCACGGCAGGTCCCGCAGCGCATCCAGTCCCAGGGACAGTTGCTTTTCTTCCTCCACCACATCGGCGAACTGCTTGCGCAGCACGTCGCTGGGGTTGGTGTAGACCTCGCCGTGGTAGCCGTCGACGATCATCTGGATGCCGTCGACCTTGGAATACGGCAGGTCCACCAGGCCCATCACCGTCGGAATGCCCATCGCCCGGGCCAGGATCGCCACGTGGGAGTTGCCCGAACCCAGTACCGAGACCAGGCCCGCCAGCTTGCCTTCGGGTACTTCGCCGAGCATGGCCGGGGTCAGCTCTTCACTGACCAGGATGGTGTTGTCGGGGTAGACCAGGGTCTGCTGGCGCTCCTGCTGCAAGTACGCCAGCAAGCGACGGCCAAGGTCCTTGACGTCCGAGGCGCGTTCGCGCAGGTAGGCGTCGTCCATCAGTTCGAAACGGTTGACGTGGTCGGTCACCACCTGGCGCAGCGCACCCTGGGCCCATTGGCCGGTCTTGATGACGGTGGTCACTTCGCTGCCCAGGGAGGCATCGTCGAGCATCATCAGGTAGACGTCGAACAGTGCGCGTTCTTCGGGGCGCAACTGCGTCGCCAGCTTGGCCGACAGGGCCCGCATGTCGGCGCGCACGCCTTCGATGGCGGTCTTGAACAAGCCCAGTTCGGCATTGATGTCGGCGACGGTCTTGTCCGGCACCACGTCGAGGTCGGCGGGCGGCAACATGACCACCGCCGTGCCCACTGCCGCGCCCGGTGAGCCGGGCACACCGACGAACTTCGCTTCCTGGATACCCTTGCCCTGGCGACCCAGGCCGCTGATCGAGCCAGTGGCCTCGGCATGGGCGATAACCCCGGCCAGTTGCGCGCTCATGGTTACAAGGAAGGCTTCTTCACCTTCGTCGAACTGTCGGCGCTCTTTTTGCTGGATAACCAACACGCCGACGACGCGGCGGTGGTGGATGATCGGTGCGCCAAGGAACGAGGCGTAGCGTTCTTCACCCGTTTCGGCAAAGTAGCGGTAGCGCGGGTGATCCGCGGCGTTTTCGAGGTTCAGGGGTTCTTCGCGCGTGCCGACCAGACCGACCAGGCCTTCATTGGGCGCCATGCTCACCTTGCCGATGGAGCGCTTGTTCAAGCCCTCGGTGGCCATCAGCACGAAACGATTGGTCTCGGGGTCCAGCAGGTAGACCGAGCAGACCTGGCTGCCCATGGCCTCTTTGACGCGCAATACAATAATCCCCAACGCCGCCTTGAGATCCTTGGCGGAGTTAACTTCCTGGACGATCTTGCGCAGCGTATTGAGCATGGCTCGGGGTCGAACTCCGTCGTCAGTCGCGCGTCAGCAGGCGCGGGGCAAGCTCTTTGAGGGCGCGTCGGTACACCTCGCGCTTGAATGTCACCACCTGGCCCAACGGATACCAATAGCTGACCCAGCGCCAGCCATCGAACTCCGGTTTACCGGTCAAATCCATCCGCACCCGCTGCTCGTTGGAGATCAGGCGCAGGAGAAACCATTTCTGCTTCTGGCCGATGCACAGCGGTTGGCTGTGCGTCCTGACCAGGCGTTGCGGCAAACGATAGCGCAACCAGCCTCGGGTGCAGGCGAGTATTTCGACATCTTCGCGCTCAAGCCCCACTTCTTCATTCAACTCGCGGTACAAGGCCTCTTCCGGCGTCTCCTGGGGGTTGATCCCACCCTGGGGAAACTGCCAGGCGTCTTGATTGATACGGCGTGCCCATAGCACCTGCCCAGCATCATTCGTAAGAATGATCCCCACATTGGGACGGAAACCATCGGGATCGATCACGGCAACAACCTCGCAAACGCATGTCGCCGCATTGTTCCACAAAGGTTGTGAAAGCAGCAACGAGCGTCCCTAGCTTATGTGCACTCTTGTGAAAAGTCCGTATTCTGGACGCCTTTCTTTAGATTTTTCAGCGAGTAACTGCGATGCGGCTGGCTTTATTCGACTTGGACAACACATTGCTGGGTGGCGACAGCGACCACGCGTGGGGCGATTACCTGTGCGAGCGCGGTTTTCTGGACGCTGTCACCTATAAGGCACGCAACGACGCGTTCTACCAGGATTACCTGGCCGGCAAGCTGGACAATGCCGAGTACCTGAACTTTTGCCTGGAAATCCTCGGCCGTACCGAAATGCACATCCTGGCCCAGTGGCACTTGGACTACATGCGCGACTGCATCGAGCCGATCGTGTTGCCCCAGGCCATCGAACTGCTGAAAAAGCACCGTGACGCCGGCGACAAGCTGGTAATCATCACCGCCACCAACCGCTTCGTTACCGCGCCAATTGCCGAGCGCCTGGGGGTCGAAACCCTGATTGCCACCGAGTGCGAGATGGTCGACGGGCGCTACAGCGGACGCAGCACCGACATCCCGTGTTTCCGCGAGGGCAAGGTGACCCGGTTGAACCGTTGGCTGGAAGAAACCGGGTACTCGCTCGACGATAGCTACTTTTATAGCGATTCGATGAACGATTTGCCGTTGCTGGAAGCGGTGACGCATCCGGTGGCGGTGGATCCGGATCCGAATCTTCGGGCTGAGGCCCAGAAGCGGGGTTGGCCGGTGATTTCGTTGCGCAATTGACTGTGGGAGCAAGGCTTGCCCGCGATTGGCTTTAGGCGATGCAAAGGATGCCAATCGCGAGCAAGCTTTGCTCCCACAGACTGTGTTTTAAACCGGCTTGGCCCCCATCAACCCCGCAATGGCCACAAAGCAGACAACACTGAACAGTGCCAGGGCAAAGGTAAACTTCCCGCTACCGCCTGGCGTCTTGCGCAATGTGTTCAGCCGCACCAGCAGCCAGAACCCCGCCAGCGCCGCCAAGGTGTAGAGCACGCTGGAAGCCAGCAGCCAGGTCTGTCCCAGTGGCCAGCCGATTTGATGAACCATCCACCAGCCGGTGAATGGCAGGCTAGTCAGCGCCAGGATCATGACCAGCCAGATGAACAGCCGCGGACGTTGCAGTGTGCGCGCAGCCGCCGTGGCGTCGCCGTTGCGGCGCGTGCGCCAGACCCAGATGGCCAGCCCCAGTGCACCCGCCAGCAGTAATACAGTGGCGATGCCGTGGGCGATCTTCAGCGCGGTCAATGTTTCCATGGGTTCGATTTCCTTAAGTCTTGCTCACAGCCTAGCCCGCCTTTATCAACCCAGGAACAACTGATAGGCCGGGTTATCGCTTTCATCCCAGTACGGGTAGCCGATTTCTTCCAGGGCGGCCGGGACCAGGTGGCGTTCATCGTGGGGCACTTGGAGCCCGGCGACCACACGACCATCCGCCGCGCCATGGTTGCGGTAATGGAACATCGAGATATTCCAGCGCCCACCCAGCTTGTTCAAGAAGTTGAACAGCGCCCCCGGACGTTCCGGGAATTCGAAGCGCAGCACCACTTCGTCGATGACATGGGCCGCATGCCCGCCGACCATGTGGCGAATGTGCAACTTGGCCAGTTCATTGTCGGTCAGGTCCAGCACCGGGAAGCCTTGTTCGGTCAGGCTGGCGATCAGCGCGCTGCGCGGGTCGTTTTCCGGGTGGGTCTGCACGCCGACGAAGATGTGCGCTTCGCTGCCGGTGTTGTAGCGATAGTTGAATTCGGTGATCTGGCGCTTGCCCACTGCTTCGCAGAACGCCTTGAAGCTGCCCGGCTTCTCGGGGATGGTCACGGCGATAATCGCTTCGCGGCCCTCGCCCAGCTCGGCGCGCTCGGCGACATGGCGCAAGCGGTCGAAGTTGACGTTGGCGCCGGAGTCGATCGCCACCAGGGTCTGGCCGCTGATGTGCCGTGACTCGACGTATTTCTTGATCCCGGCCACGCCCAATGCACCGGCAGGTTCGGTGATCGAGCGGGTATCGTCGTAGATATCCTTGATGGCGGCGCAGATCTCGTCGGTGCTGACGGTGATCACTTCGTCCACGTGGTGCTTGCAGATATCAAAGGTGTGCTGGCCGATCTGTGCCACGGCAACGCCGTCGGCGAACAGCCCCACGGTCGGCAGCACTACGCGCTCGCCTGCGGCCATGGCCGCTTGGAGGCAGTTGGAGTCGTCCGGCTCGACGCCGATGATCTTGATGTCCGGGCGCAGGTATTTCACGTAGGCCGCGATCCCGGCGATCAGCCCGCCACCGCCCACCGGGACGAAGATCGCATCGAGGCGCCCAGGATGCTGGCGCAGGATTTCCATCGCCACGGTGCCCTGCCCGGCAATGGTGTGGGGATCGTCATACGGGTGGATGTAGACGTAGCCCTTTTCGTCGACCAGTTTCAGCGAATAGGCCAGGGCTTCGGGGAACGAGTCACCGTGCAGGACTACTTTGCCGCCACGGGAGCGCACGCCTTCGACTTTGATTTCCGGCGTGGTCTTGGGCATCACGATGGTGGCCTTGACCCCCAGCACCTTGGCCGCCAGGGCCAGGCCCTGGGCGTGGTTGCCCGCCGAAGCCGTGACCACGCCGCGTGCGCGTTCTTCGTCGCTGAGCTGGGTCAGCTTGTTGTAGGCCCCGCGAATCTTGAACGAGAACACCGGCTGCAAGTCTTCACGCTTGAGCAGGATGCTGTTGCCCAGCCGCTCGGAGAGCTGGCGAGCGGCCTGCAGCGGGGTTTCTACGGCAACGTCGTAAACGCGCGAGGTGAGGATCTTTTTGACGTACTGTTCAAGCATCGGAAAGCATCACTGAGCGGGTTGGGCAGGGCCAAGGAGTCTAACCCGGCTTTTGGCTGGGCGACCATACGATTAAGGCACTTTGAGCGCAGAAACCCCCGTGGCGAGGGAGTTTGCTCCCGCTGGGTCGCGCAGCGGCCCCCTTCGATATGCGGTAGACATCAATCACGACTGCTTCGCAGCCGAGCGGGAGCAAGCTCCCTCGCCACACTGGCTCGGTGCCAATCAGGCAATGACCAGGGCCCTTTCGGCGCCTATAATGCCGGCCTTTCGTTCTCTCTCGGCACCTTCGGAGCCCGCATGACCCAGGATCAACTCAAACAGGCCGTGGCCCAGGCCGCCGTCGACCTCATCCTCCCGAAACTGGATGACAAGAGCGTCGTCGGGGTCGGCACCGGCTCCACGGCCAATTGCTTCATCGACGCGCTGGCGCAACACAAGGGTGCGTTCGATGGCGCAGTCGCCAGCTCCGAAGCGACCGCTGCGCGCCTCAAGGGCCACGGGATCCCGGTGTACGAACTCAACACCGTCAGCGACTTGGAGTTCTACATCGACGGCGCCGATGAAAGCGACGCGCACCTGAACCTGATCAAGGGCGGCGGCGCGGCCCTGACCCGCGAGAAGATCGTCGCGGCGGTGGCCAAGACCTTCATCTGCATTGCCGACGCCAGCAAACTGGTGCCGGTACTCGGCGCGTTCCCGTTGCCGGTGGAAGTTATCCCCATGGCCCGTAGTCATGTGGCCCGCCAACTGGTGAAGCTGGGCGGCGACCCGGTGTATCGCGAAGGCGTGCTGACCGATAACGGCAACATCATCCTGGATGTGCACAACCTGCAGATCACTAACCCGGTGGAACTGGAAAGCCAGATCAACGCCATCGTCGGCGTGGTCACCAACGGTTTGTTCGCTGCTCGCCCGGCGGATGTGCTGTTGCTGGGGACTGCTGATGGGGTGAAGACCCTGCGGGCTGAGTAGGCCCAGGGGCTATTGATTTAAGCTCGAGTCCTGTGGGAGCGGGCTTGCTCGCGAATGCGGTGTGTCAGTTGGCATATATGTGTCTGATATACCGCATTCGCGAGCAAGCCCGCTCCCACATGGTTCTGCGTCAGACCAGGATCAAGGCTGCGGCTTCGTGAACACATAAAACAGGTTCGGCTCGCTCACCAGGTACAGGTTGCCATCGTCGTCCATGGCCAGGCCTTCGGCCTGGGGTACGGTTTGTTGCAGCCCCTGGCGGCCCTTGCTCAATGAGAGCGTGCTCAACGGTCGGCCGTCGATATCCAACTCGATAATCAACCGCGACTCATCGGACAGCGCCAGCAAATGGCCGCTGCGTTCATCGTATTGCAGGCTTGAAAGGTCGCGTACGAACAGCCCGGCATCGCGCTTGGGGTTGTTGATCACATGCACCGCGTAGGACTTTTCCGGATTGTGGTGGGGAAACCCGTGCACTTCGTAAATCAGCATCGGGTCGCGTTCCTTCGCCACGAACAGGCGTTTGCCCACCGAATCGTAGGCCAGTCCTTCGAACCCCTTGTTGCTCCTCATGTGCACGCCGAGGGATATCTGCTCGGCGTCGGCGGCGTCGAGGAATTGGGTGTTGTCTTCCAAGTGAATCTTGATCAGCCGTTGCTGGCGCTCGTCAGTGATGACGTAGGTGTCTTCGCTGATGAACTCCACCGCCTCCGGGTCGCCAAAGCCGATCAGGGCGATGCGCCGCAGAATCTTGCCATCCAGCGACAGCTCGATCAGCTCGGCGTTTTTATTGGTGACAGTGAACAGGCTCTTGCGGACCGGATCGAACGTCAGCGCGGAAACATCATCATCCAGGCCTTCGATCACCCGCGCCTCGACGGTGACCCGGTATTGATCCAGGGCAATGGCCTGTTCGCTGGTATTTTTCCAGAGCGTATTCAGGTTGAACCAGGCGCGTTCGAACAGGCGCAGGTGCTGGCCGACGGCGATCAGGCTGATCAGCACCAGCGTCAGCAGTATCAGGATCAAAGATTTGGGGTGGGCGAGTCGACGCATGTTGGGGTGGGCTCGGATAAGAACAGGTGGGTGGAAATACCACGGCTGCCTGAACTGAAACTTAATGGCTGCGTGCCACACCCTACAGCGAAGCAGGACTTATCCTACAGAGTTAGTTGTCAGCGCTGTTTTTCGAAACGATAGAACAGGTTCGGCTCGCTGACCATGTACAGGTTACCGGCCTCATCGATCGTGACACCTTCGGCACGAGGGATCGTGTCTTTCAGGCCGTTGAAGCCGCCTAGCAAGGTCATGAAGCTGACCTGCTCGCCTTCTTCGTCCAACTCCAGCAATAGATGGGAGTCGGCTGACAGCACCAGCATGTGACCGGTGCGGGGGTCTACGGCCAATGCTGAAAGGTTGCGAAGGTCCAATTCGTTGCTGACATGGATCTGCTTATCGCCCTTGAGCAACTGGCTACCGTCACTTTTCCAGGTGAACAGCGCAGGTGGGCGCTCTTCACCGAGGACCAGTTGCTGATTTTTCGGGTCCCAGACGATGGCTTCGAATCCCTTGTTCTGATTCTTCGACGTGCCCAGGTCATAGCGAGGAAAATCATTGATGTTCAGCGCGCGGGTGTCGGCATCGACCTGAACGATCGATAGCAGGTGCTTTCGTTCATCGGTAATGGCCAGCAGACCGTTTTCCATAAACGCCACGCCTTCCGGATTGCCCCAGCCCACCAATGGCATCTTGCGCAATACGTCGCCTTGCAGGGTCAGCTCCACCAGGAATGGGTTCTTGCCCATGACTGCGAACAGGGTCTTGGTCTGCGAGTTATAGGTCACATCGGACGCTTCGTCCTTCTCCATGCCCGGTAGCGGCTTGGCGTCGATCACGGCGCGATAGTCTGGCAACCAGATGCTTTCCTGGCGCTGGGCCGGGC
This sequence comes from Pseudomonas sp. Z3-6, assembly GCF_051131985.1. NCBI lineage: Bacteria > Pseudomonadati > Pseudomonadota > Gammaproteobacteria > Pseudomonadales > Pseudomonadaceae > Pseudomonas > Pseudomonas sp. Z3-6. The sequence continues at coordinate 6,706,243 of NZ_CP071644.1, read as the reverse complement.
TCTGGAAGTGTTCCGACAGCCAAAGCAGGCCGCGGTCGTCCCAATGCATCGCAAACGCCAAGCCATAGGCTGCAGCCACCGCCAGCAGCGACCAGGCATACCAGGGCAGGGCGAAGCGAGAGCGGCGGGCAGGCTTGGCGGCAGGCAGTGTTTGGGTTTTGGCCATCGGGGAATGCGTTCCAGAAAGTTCGGCTAAGGGAGTGGCTGGCTCAGATGCCGCATTCCTCGGAATTATCCGGATGGCATGTGAAAAAAACGGTAAAACTTCGGTCTTCAGGAAAGCCTGGATCTCTAATGTGGGAGCGGGCTTGCTCGCGAATGCTTAGTGTCAGTCGACATATATGTTTCTGATACACCGCATTCGCGAGCAAGCCCGCTCCCACATTTGATCTGTAGTGGTCACAAAACCGAGTTAGCGAACGCTACTCTCGAAGCGGCTCGCCCCTGGCAGTTCCAGGATCAGTTCATCGCCCGCATTCAGCGGCCCGACGCCCGCCGGGGTGCCGGTGAGGATCACGTCGCCGGCCTGCAGCGAGAAACAACCGGCCATGTATTGGATCATCGGCACGATGGGGTTGAGCATCAGGCTGCTGTTGCCGTCCTGGCGCACTTCACCGTTGATGGTCAGGCGCACGGGAATGTCGGTCAGGTCGGCAAACGTATCCTTCGAGACAAATGGCGCGATCACTGCCGCGCCGTCGAAGGACTTGGCGACTTCCCACGGCAGGCCCTTGGCCTTGAGCTCGGCCTGTTTGTCCCGCAGGGTCAGGTCCAGGGCCGGGGCGAAGCCGGAGATCGCGTCCAGCACCTCTTCAACGCTGGGCTTGGTGGACAGCGGCTTGCCGATCAACACGGCGATTTCCGCCTCGTAGTGCACCGAGCCACGGTCGGCGGGAATGCTGAAACCGCTTTCCAGCGGCACCACGCAGCTGCCCGGCTTGATGAACAACAAGGGTTCGGTGGGCACCGGGTTATCCAGTTCCTTGGCATGTTCGGCGTAGTTGCGGCCAATGCACACCATTTTTCCTAGCGGGAAATGAATACGTGTACCGTCGACATACTGGTGCTGATAGCTCATTTACCGACTCCTGCTCTGGGGTTCATCAGGTGTTTTTTAGGCGTTAACCGCGAAAATCTTGCCCGGGTTCATGATGCCGTTCGGGTCGAATACGGCTTTCACGGCTTTCATGTATTCGATCTCCACTGGCGAACGACTATAAGTCAGGTAGTCGCGCTTGGTCATGCCCACGCCGTGTTCGGCGGAAATCGAGCCGTTGTACTTCTCGACGGTTTCAAAGACCCATTTGTTCACGGTCGCGCATTTGGCGAAGAATTCATCCTTGCTCAGGTTTTCTGGCTTGAGGATGTTCAAGTGAAGGTTGCCGTCGCCGATGTGACCGAACCAGACGATTTCGAAGTCCGGGTAATGTTCGCCAACGATCTCGTCGATTTCTTGCAAGAAGGCTGGGACTTTGGAGACGGTCACCGAAATGTCGTTCTTGTACGGCGTCCAGTGGGAGATGGTTTCGGAGATGTACTCGCGCAATTTCCACAGGTTTTGCAGTTGGGTTTCGCTCTGGCTCATCACACCGTCCAGCACCCAGCCCTGTTCCACGCAATGCTCGAAGGTTTCCAAGGCCTGGTTGGCGACCTCTTCGGTGGTGGCTTCGAATTCCAGCAGCGCGTAGAACGGGCACTCGGTTTCGAATGGCGCCGGTACGTCGCCACGACCGAGGACCTTGGCCAGGGCCTTGTCGGAGAAAAATTCGAAAGCGGTCAGGTCCAGCTTGCCCTGGAAGGCGTGCAGCACCGGCATAATGGAGTCGAAGTCCGAGGTGCCGAGCACCATGGCGGTGAGGTTCTTTGGCGCACGGTCCAGGCGCATGGTGGCCTCGACCACGAAGCCCAGGGTGCCTTCGGCGCCGATGAACAGCTGCCGCAAGTCGTAGCCGGTGGCGTTCTTGATCAGGTCCTTGTTCAGTTCCAGCAGGTCGCCCTTGCCGGTGACGACCTTCATGCCCGCCACCCAGTTGCGGGTCATGCCGTAGCGAATGACCTTGATTCCGCCGGCATTGGTGCCGATATTGCCGCCAATCTGGCTGGAGCCTGCCGAAGCGAAGTCAACCGGGTAGTACAGCCCATGTTCTTCAGCCTTGTTCTGCAGTTGCTCGGTGACCACGCCCGGCTGGCACACGGCAGTGCGGTCAGTGAGGTTCACGTCGAGAATCTGGTTCATGTAGTCGAATGACACCACCACTTCGCCGTTGGCGGCCACGGCGGCGGCGGACAACCCGGTGCGCCCGCCTGACGGCACCAGCGCGACGTTGTGCGCATTGGCCCAGCGCACAATGGCCTGGACCTGTTCGGTGGTCTTGGGAAAGACGATGGCCGAAGGCGCCGGGGCGAAATGCTTGGTCCAATCCTTGCCGTAAGCGTTCAGGGAGTCGGCATCGGTCAAGACCTTGCCAGGCTCAACCAGGGTCTTCAGCTCATCTATCACGGCAGGATGGGTCATCGACAGAACTCTCTAACAATTCATGGTCATCCTGAGAACGCTTCACGTCGCAGGAATGAGTGTTTGCGGGGGGCGTATGCTAGCATACCGACCCCGCAGCGTAGTGCCCAACGGCTGTTCTGCGGCGACGGCTGTCACGCCGGTCGGGCCAGCATGCGCTGTCCGATTCCCTGCCATTTTTCTCCGGGACACAGGTTTACGCAGATGAGCAAGACTTCTCTCGATAAGAGCAAGATCAAGTTCCTTCTTCTCGAAGGCGTCCACCAATCGGCTGTCGACGTCCTCAAGTCGGCGGGCTACACCAGCATCGAGTACATCACCAGTTCTCTGCCGGAAGCCCAGCTCAAGGAAAAGATCGCCGATGCTCACTTCATCGGCATTCGCTCCCGTACTCAACTGACCGAAGAGATCTTCGACCACGCCAAGAAACTGGTCGCGGTCGGCTGCTTCTGCATCGGCACCAACCAGGTTGACCTCAACGCGGCGCGCGAGCGCGGTATCGCGGTGTTCAACGCGCCGTACTCCAATACCCGTTCCGTTGCCGAACTGGTGTTGGCCGAAGCGATCCTGCTGCTGCGCGGCATCCCCGAGAAGAACGCTTCCTGCCACCGTGGCGGCTGGATCAAGAGCGCGGCCAACTCCTTCGAAATCCGCGGCAAGAAGCTGGGTATCGTCGGCTACGGCTCGATCGGCACGCAGTTGTCGGTACTGGCTGAAGGCCTTGGCATGCAGGTGTTCTTCTACGACACCGTGACCAAGCTGCCCCTGGGCAACGCCACCCAGGTCAACGACTTGCACGAGTTGTTGGGCATGTCCGACATCGTGACCCTGCATGTGCCGGAAACCGCTGCCACCCAGTGGATGATCGGCGAGAAGGAAATCCGCGCTATCAAGAAAGGCGGGATCCTGATCAACGCCGCGCGTGGCACCGTGGTCAAGCTCGACGCCCTGGCCGACGCGATCAAGGACAAGCACCTGATCGGCGCCGCCATCGACGTGTTCCCGGTGGAGCCGCGCTCCAACGACGACATCTTCGAGAGCCCGCTGCGTGGCCTGGACAACGTGATCCTGACCCCGCACATCGGCGGTTCCACCGCTGAAGCCCAAGCCAACATCGGCCTGGAAGTGGCGGAGAAACTGGTCAAGTACAGCGACAACGGTACCTCGGTATCGTCGGTGAACTTCCCGGAAGTGGCCCTACCTGCCCACCCTGGCAAGCACCGCCTGCTGCACATCCACGAGAACATTCCGGGTGTGATGAGCGAGATCAACAAGGTCTTCGCCGAAAACGGCATCAACATTTCCGGTCAGTTCCTGCAGACCAACGAGAAAGTCGGCTACGTCGTGATCGACGTCGACGCCGAATACTCGGACCTGGCGCAAGAGAAGCTGCAGCACATCAATGGCACGATTCGTTGCCGCGTGTTGTTCTAAGCTAGCCTGGCTTGCAATGAAAAACGGGAGCCCCAAAGGGCTCCCGTTTTTTTATCTGATACGCCATCAACCCCCTGTGGGAGCGGGCTTGCTCGCGAAGGCGGTGTGCCAGTCGATATATTGCCAGCTGATACACCGCCTTCGCGAGCAAGCCCGCTCCCACAAGGGATCTGCGTAGTGCCAGCCGGTGCTGTGTTACTTCACATTGACGGTGATTTTCTTGGACACAATCGACGGGTCGAACGGCATGTGGCCGCTGTCGCCCAGGATCAATTGCAAGGTGTGCTTGCCCGGGGCCAGTTTGATGGTGGCCTCGGTCTGTGCCTTGCCGAAGTGCATGTGGTGGGCGTCGGTCGGAATCGGCGCGCCTTCGGCGGGTACGTCGTCGACATCGATCAGCAAATGATGGTGGCCGGTATTTTTGGTCACATCGCCCGCCGGGGCCAGGGCGATGTTCTTGACGCCGAACTTGACCTTGAATTCCTGGGCGACCGTGGCGCCGTCTTCCGGGGAAACGATGAACACTTCTGCACCTTTGGGCGCCGGCGTCGCGGCACTTGCCAGCATCGAAGCGCCCAATAACAGACCGGCCAACGCGGCACGAGACATAAAGCTTTTCATTTTTTTCTCCAGTTTTTCCATGAAATCCGCCTGGCCATCACAACTTCATGGCCAATCGTTGTCGAAGCCTGCAACAACCATAGCAAAGCGAGCCTGAAACGAGCGTCGCTTGTATAAATACTAGGAGTGACCATGCGTTTCCTGCCTGGCCTGATCTGCCTGCTACCCCTTTTGAGCCCCCTGGCTCATGCCGAACTGATCGACGACATCAATGACCGTGGCGAGCTGCGCATTGCTCTCGAGGCCAACACCGCGCCCTTCAACTTCAAGGAAGACGGCAAACTCACCGGTTTCGAAGTGGAGCTGGGTGAAATGCTCGCGGCCGAGCTGGATGTACGCCCCGACTTCGTCGTCACCGATGCCGCGGATCTGCTGCCCGGTGTGGAAAGCGGCAAATACGACGTTGCCATCAACCACATAGCAATGACCCCGGAACTGGCGGAACGTTTCGACCTCAGTGCGGCTTATAGCCGTCCGGATGCGCAACTGCTGGCGAGCAAGGAAGAGCCGCAGCGTCCGTTGGTCATGGCGCAGTCGTTCCAGCCGGAAGAAAAGAGCGGCCCGCCGCCGAGCCTGGTAATTCCGTTCCAGAAGGGCAACCCGGCGTTCAAGGCCAGCCTGGATAATGCCCTGGCGCGGATCAAGGATGATGGGAGGCTGGAGCAGTTGTCGCAGAAGTGGTTGGTTAAGCAGGACTGAGGAAAACCTTGAATCAAGCGCAACTCTTGTGGCGAGGGAGCTTGCTCCCGCTCGGCGGCGCAGCCGTCGTAAAGCCGATGACGCCGTCTGCCTGGAAAATCACATCATCCGGATTGGGGCCGCTTCGCGGCCCAGCGGGAGCAAGCTCCCTCGCCACAGGGGTTAGCATCCATCCGGTTCGGGCGGGTTTGCCTTCAAGGTCTACGCCAGACACTCGCCAGCCAAGGCTGTTGCTCGCGCGGCAGCCCCGCCGGTCGGTAGTAGTGCTCCAGTTCCACGAAGCCCGCTTCGCCAAGCAGCGTTTGCCAGGCCGCGAGGTCGTGGTAGGCGCCGAAGCGCTGGCCGTTCCAGCCTTCCTGGTTTTCGCCCCGAGGGTTGGAGCTGAACAGCACGCCGCCGGGCTTGAGCGTGGCGCGCAATTGCTTGAGCACCCGCGGCAGTTCCTGGACGGGGACATGAAACAGCACCGCGTTGGCGAAAATCCCGTCAAAGCGTTCGGCCGGCAGGTCGAGCTCCAGGAAGTCTTGTTGCCACACCTCGCAGCCGCTGTCCTGGCGCGCCATCCGGGCAAATTCTTCTGAGCCGTCGAGGCCGACCGCGACATGACCCAAGGCCGTGAATGTGCGCAGGTCGCGCCCCGGGCCGCAGCCCAGATCCAGGATGTGCAGCGGTGCCTGGCCCTGGATATGGCGCAGTAAGGCGTCGATGTTCTGACTGACATCGTGATCGCGGGTGCCTTCGCGGAAACTTTCCGCCACGGCGTTGTAATGGCCCAGGGTCGTGGCGGTGATGGCGTGCAGGTCTTCGGTGGTGTGTTTCATGATCGCGGGCTTGGGTGAGGAGTGTCAGCCGACTATACCGCAAGCCCGCTGACCTGCCTGTGGGAGCAAAGCTTGCTCGCGATTGCGGTCGTCCAGCTGGCATCCATGTTGGATGGAATACTGCTATCGCGAGCAAGCTTTGCTCCCACAGGTTGAATTGCCCCCACAGGTCAACTGCCCACAGGTTGGATTGCCCCCAACAGGTCAACTGCTTCCACAGCTCAGCGTTTGTTCAAGCCCCGTGCCAGGCGGTCACCACCCAATTGGATCACGGCCACCAACGCCACCAGCAACACGATCACCGTGAGCATGATCTGGCTGTCGAAACGCTGGTAGCCATAACGGTAGGCAATGTCGCCCAGGCCGCCGGCGCCGATCGCTCCGGCCATGGCCGAGGAGTTGATCATGGTCACCAGCGTAATGGTAAAACCACCGACGATGCCCGACAGGGCTTCGGGCAGCAGCACATGCCAGACAATGTGCCAGCGCCTGCAACCCATGGCCTGGGCCGCTTCGATCAGGCCATGGTCGACTTCCCGCAGGCTGACTTCGGCGATGCGGGCGAAGAACGGCGTGGCGGCGATGGTCAGCGGTACGACCGCAGCCCACACGCCATAGGTGGTGCCGACGATCAGCCGGGTAAACGGAATCAGCGCCACCATCAGGATCAGGAACGGTATCGAGCGGAACAGGTTCACGAACGCGCCCAGGGCCTTGTTCAAGACTGGCGCTTCATAGATCCCGCCCTTGCCGCTGGTGACCAGGATCACCGCCAGCGGTATGCCCGCCATCAATGCGATCAACGACGACACGCCGACCATCAGGAACGTGTCGATGAAACCCTGCAACAACCGATCAAACCACATAACCCAGTACCTCCACCCGTTGCGCCCAATTGCCCGCCCGTTGGCGCAGCTCCTCGGCACCCCACGACGAACCACTCACGGCCAGCAGCAACTGACCCAGCCCGTGGCCCTGAATCCGTTCGATGCCGCCGTGCAGCAAGCGCACCCGCCCACCGAGGGCACTGAACAAGGCGGCCAGGTCTACTTCATCATCACCTGCGCCAGTGAATTGCAGGCGCAGCACCGTCGCCGCGTCAGCCGGCGCCGGCTGCACCTGCAAGCGACTTTGCAGTTCCTCCGGGATGGCGTGTTGCAACGGCGCCAGCAGCGTCCGGCTGACCTCGTGTCGAGGGTTGCCGAAAACTTCCCAGACCGGGCCCTGCTCGACGATTCGTCCTTGCTCGAGCACCACCACCCGGTCGCAGACTTCGCGAATCACCGCCATCTCGTGGGTGATCAAGACGATGGTCAGGCCCAGCCGCTGGTTGATCTCGCGCAGCAGGCCGAGGATCGATTGGGTGGTCTCCGGGTCCAGGGCTGAGGTGGCCTCGTCGCACAGCAATATCTGCGGGTCATGCACCAGCGCCCGGGCAATCCCGACCCGCTGCTTCTGCCCACCGGAAAGCTGCGCCGGATAGGCCAGATGCTTGCCTTGCAGGCCCACCAGTTCCAGCAGCTCGCGGACTTTGCGCTGGCGCTGCGCCTTGGGCACGCCGGCGACTTTCAAGGGCAATTCAACGTTCTGCCACACGGTCTTGGCCGACATCAGGTTGAAGTGCTGGAAGATCATGCCGATGCGTCGACGCAGTTCCACCAGGCGGTCTTCATCGAGTTCGCCAACGTCCACCCGATCGATCAACACCCGGCCGCTGGTAGGTCGTTCGAGCCGGTTGATGGTGCGGATCAGTGAGGATTTGCCGGCGCCGCTGCGGCCGATGATGCCAAACACTTCGCCGCGTTGGATCGCCAGGTCGATGCCTTGCAACGCGGCCACCGGACCCTGGGCGCCGTTGTAGGTCTTGCCCAGGCCGATGAAGCGCACGTGGGCGCGGTTCAGCTCCGGGTGCAGTTCGGTCTGGTCGGCGCTTTGCGGCGCGGGGGCTTCGTGGCGGAGTCGAGCGTTGACGGCGTTCATGTCAGCCTTCCCAGCCGGCTTGGTAGAGCTTGCCATGGGCCTTGTCCAGGGCGGCGCGCACGGCGGGCGAGTGTTGGTAGATGTCGACGAACTTGATCAGCCGCGGGTCGTCCTTGCTCTTGGGTTGGATCACGAACTGAATCACGTATTCCTTGTGATCGAGGCCGTCGAACAGCAAGGCGGAACTGGCATCGAAAGTCTTGGCCAGGCGGATGTAGGCCGGATATCCCTGCACCAGGTCGGCGTCCTCATAGGCGCGTACCAGTTGCACGGCTTCGACTTGCAGGATCTTGAGTTGCTTCGGGTTGGCGACGATGTCGTCTTCGGTGGCCTTGTAGCCGACGCCCGGCTTGAGGCTGATCAGCCTGGCCTTGGCCAGCAATTGCAGGCCGCGACCGCTGTTGATCGGGTCGTTGGCGATGGCGACGCTGGCGCCTTTGGGCAGTTCGTCGAAGCTTTTGTATTTTTTCGAATAGAGGCCGACGTTGTTGATGATCCCCGGGGCGAAGGGCACCAGGTCGAATCCGGCGGCGGCCTTGGCATTTTCCAGGAACGGGATGTGCTGGAAGTAATTCACGTCGATATCACCGGAGGCCAGGCTGACGTTGGGCGCAATCCAGTCGCTGAACTCCACCAGCTCGACTTTCAGGCCCTGCTTGTCGGCTTCTTCGACCGCCGCTTCCAGGGGAATGGCGAAGGCGGCGGTGGTGCCGATCTTCAACGGTGCGTCGGCGGCAAACAGCGCCGAGCTGAACAGGCCGAGGGCCAGGGCCAGGGTTTTGACTGGCAGGGTGAGGAAGTGTTTGGTCATGTCGGTTATTCCAGTCATTAATGGGTGAGTCTCAGGCCTTTGTGGCGAGGGAGCTTGCTCCCGCTGGGCTACGAAGTGGCCCCTAAGCCTTTTTGGGCGGGCTTCGCCCACCAGCGGGAGCAAGCTCCCTCGCCACAGGATCAGTGTCGGTAGCCACAGGATCAGTGTCGGTAGGTCGAGCCAGTGTGTTGTTCGGGCAACCGGGGCCCGGCGTGAAACAGCTTCTCGCGCAGGGTGCCGCTGTCGTATTCGGTCTTGTACGAGCCGCGTCGCTGCAACTCGGGGATCACCAGGTCGATGAAATCCACGTAGCTTTGCGGCATGACGATGCGGGTCAGGTTGAAACCGTCGAGGCCGGTTTCGGCGATCCACGATTCCAGCTCATCGGCCACCTGTTCGGGTGAGCCAACCACCGTGATGTAGCGACCGCCCAGGGCGTGCTGTTCGAACAATTTGCGCCGGGTCCAATCGTTGTTCTGCAAGGTCTTGGTGGCCGACTGGATCGCGTTGCTCTTGACGTACTGGATCGGCTCGTCCAGTTCGTACTGGGAAAAATCGATCCCCGTCGACGCGGAAAAGTGCGCCACCCCGGCCTCGGCGCTGGCGTACCCCAGGTACTCGGCATGCTTGGCCCAGGCGACGGCTTCGGTCTCGCCGACGATCACGTTCAGGCCCATGAACACCTTGATGTCTTCGGGGTTGCGCCCGGCCTCGATGGCGCTGGCGCGAACCTTGTCCACCTGGACCTTGGTCGCCGGTTTGTTCTGGCCACTGATGAACACGCACTCGGCATGCTGCCCGGCGAACGACAAACCGCGCTCGGAGCTGCCAGCCTGGAACAGCACCGGCGTGCGTTGGGGCGAGGGCTCGCAAAGATGATAGCCCTCGACCTGGTAGAACTCGCCTTGGTGCCGGACCTTGTGCACTTTCTCTGGCCGGGCATAGATCCGCTGCTCGCGGTCGTTGATGACCGCGTCGTCTTCCCAACTGCCTTCCCACAATTTGTAGAGCACTTGCAGGTACTCGTCAGCCTGGTCGTAGCGACGGTCATGCTCGACCTGCGCCGTCAGGCCCATGGCTTTGGCGGCGCTGTCCAGGTAGCCGGTGACGATGTTCCAGCCGACCCGACCGCGACTCAGGTGATCGAGGGTGCTCATGCGTCGGGCAAACAAGTAGGGCGGTTCGTAGGTCAGGTTGGCGGTGAGGCCGAAGCCCAGGTTTTTCGTCACGGCGGCCATCGCGGACACCAGCAGCAACGGGTCATTGACCGGCAGTTGGATCGACTCCTTGAGCGTGACGTCCACCGACTGTTGGTACACGTCGTAGACGCCGACGATGTCGGCGATGAACAGCCCGTCGAACAATCCGCGTTCGAGCAATTGCGCCAGGGCGGTCCAGTACTCGATCGTGTTGAATTGGGTCGACGTATCCTCGGGATGGGTCCACAGGCCATGGTTGATGTGCCCGATGCAGTTCATGTTGAACGCATTGAGGAGAATTTTTTTCTTGCCGGCCGCCATCAGATCGTCCCCCGCAGCGGCGGTTTTTCATCGTTGAGGTAGAAGTTGCCCACCGCGTGGTATTTCCAGCGCACCGGGTCGTGCAGGGTATGCACCCGGGCGTTGCGCCAGTGGCGGTCGAGACCATGCTCGGCCAGGGTCGCCTGGCTGCCGGCCAATTCGAACAGCGTGCTGCCGGCGGCCAGGGAAATCTCGGTACTGATGGCGCGGGCTTCGGCCACGGCAATCGAGGCGGCGGCGACCGTGTCGGCCTGGGTGTCGGCCTGGGCCCGGTCGAGGAATTCACCAGCGCGTTCCAACAGGGCTTCGGCGGCGTGCAGGCGGATGCTCAGTTGGCCGAAACTCTTGAGGGTGTGCGGGTCTTCGGTGGCGACATCGCTGGTGGCGTCGATCCAGGGACGGGTTTTGCTACGGACAAAATGCAAGGCGTCTTCATAGGCGGCGCGGGCAATGCCGGTGTCGATGGCGGCGTGAAGAATCTGCGCCAGCGGCCCCACCGGTGTGGGCCGTTCGAAGGCGCTCTGGAAGGGCACGATGTCGTCGGCAGCGACGGATACCTCTTCGAACACCACCGAACCGCTGCCGGTGGTGCGCTGGCCGAAACCGCTCCAGTCGTCGATCACCGTCAGGCCTTGGCTGTTGCGGGGAACGAACGCCAGTTGCTGCACGCCGTTTTCATCCACCACCGACGTGGGGATGCGCTGGGCGTAGATCGCACCGGTGGCGTAGAACTTGCGCCCGTTGATGCGATAACCCTCGCCGTCGCGGCGCAGTTGAGTGACGCGGTCGTGGGCGGTCTTGGTGCCAAGCTCGGCCAAGGCATTGCCAAAGCGTTGGCCGGCCAGGACTTCGGCGTACAAACGTTGCTTCTGCGCTTCGTTGCCGTTTACCCGCAGCACTTCCAGGGCGTAGAAATGATTCTGGGGGATCTGCCCAAGAGAGCCGTCGGCCTGGGAAATCAGGGCGATCACTTTGGCCAGGGTGACGTTGGACACACCGGCGCCGCCGTAGGCCTTGGGCACACTGATGCCCCACAGGCCGGAGCGGGAGAAAGCTTCCAGTTCCGGATACGGCAAGCGGCGCTCACGGTCGCGCAGGGCGCTGTCGCGCTTGAAGTCATCGGCCAGGTCACTGGCCACGATCAGGGCTTGTTCATCGCTGGTGATCACCGCGACGTGTTGGGAAAACGGCATGTGCTGCTCCAGAGGTCGGGTCGTCAGATCCAGGAATGTCGGGCCGGCAAGGTGCCGTTCAGGTGGTAGGCGCCTATCGCGTGATATTTCCAGCGCACCGGGTCGTGCAGGGTGTGGACCCGGGCGTTGCGCCAGTGGCGATCAAGGTTGAATTCAGCGAGGGTGGCGCGGCTGCCGGCCAGTTCGAACAATTTTTCGCTGGCTTGCAGGGCGATCTCGGTGGTGAGCGCCTTGGCTTCGGCCACGGCAATCGAGGCGCGGGCGGACGATTGCGCCGTGATGGGGACGGCGCTGACCTGGTCCAGTACCTGTCCAGCCTTGCGCAGCAACGCTTCGGCGGCGTGCAGTTCGATTTTCAGCATGCCGATGTCGGCGATCACGTAGAGGTCGTCACTGGCGCGGTCGACTTTGGCGTCGATCCAAGGCCGGGCGCGTTCGCGCACGAAGGCGATGGCATCGTCGATGGCGCCACGGGCGATGCCGGCATCGATGGCGGCCTGAATCAGTTGGGAAATCGCCCCTTGCACACCGGGCGTATCGTTGATGCGCCAGTTATCCAGGACCAACTCGGCATCCACCCGTACATTGTTCAGCAGCACGGTGCCACTGGCCGTGGTGCGCTGGCCGAAGCCCGACCAATCGTCGACGATCCGCAGGCCCGGGGTGCCGCGCCGCACGAACGCCAGCACCTGCCGACCTTCGTCATTCAGCGCCTTGACCGCGACCCAGTGGGCAAACAGCGCCCCAGTGGAATAGAACTTCTGGCCATTAATGACGAAGCCGTCACCGTCGGCGCTGATCCGGGCCTTGAGTTCAAGGGTATTGCGAGTGCCACGTTCGGGCCCGGCATTACCGATGCGCCAGCCATCGAGCACGCTTTGCAGCAGGATTTTCTTCTGCCGCTCGGTGCCGGTGCCGAGAATCAGTTGGAGCACGCCAAACTGGTTTTGCGGGATCTGCCCGAGGGCCGGGTCGGCAGCGGAAATGATCGCGAACACATCGGCCAGGGTGACGAACGAAACCTGCGGGCCGCCGTATGCCCGGGGAATGGCGATGCTGCCCAGGCCGCTGCGGGTGAATTGCTCGATTTCAGCCCAAGGCAGCTTGCGTTGCTGGTCACGACGCGCCGCTTGTTGACGAGCGACCTGTGCCAGTTCGTGGGCGGCTTTGATCGCCTCGGCATCGTTGCGCAGCACTTGTGCGGGCAACAGCAGGGGGGCGATGTCCAGGTCGCTCTGGACCTTTGCTTGCGCCAGATCCGACATTACAGCCACTCCGTGGCTGCGGGCAGTGCCTTGGCATACTGCGCTGGGGTGAATGTGTTCCGTTCCATACCCACCTCACATCTCAAGAAACGCCGCGATGATTGCGACGAGTAAAAATCAAGAATGTCCGGTGGTCCGGTCCATATACCCTAAGCGCGTATAAATTTTTTTTGAACTAACTTTTAGGAATATGGATAGGTTGGTTTTAATTTGAAGGCCATACGCTCAGCGAGGGCCAGGCAGCTTTTGTGGCGAGGGAGCTTGCTCCCGCTATGTGGGAGCAAGGCTTGCCCGCGATGGACGCGATGCGGTCTTGCAGAATCGAGGCGCCTGTTTCGCGAGCAAGCTTTGCTCCCACAGCCCAAGCGGGAGCAAGCTCCCTCGCCACAAAAGCCTGTAGGCCGCAGGAAGGGTTGCATCAGGGCTCTCGGCGGCGCGTTTCGGCGGCCATGAACGCCTGTTTCGGTGAGGTGTTCAGATACGGATTGGCACAACCAATCTTCAACGTCCGTGGCGGTGCCCAGTGGGAGTTGTTGCCCACGCGGTCGAGGACGCAATAGGTCACTTCCAGGCGCAGGTCTTCTCCCGCTTCCAGAATGATTTGCGGCGGGACCCAGATATTGATTGGCTGGCCGACTTCGCTGGCGGTGACCGCCGGCAGGTCCATGCGCACGTCGCCCCAGCGCAGGGTCACGGCGTCGCCGGCGGCCATGTTCAGGTAGGGTTCGATGGTCAGCGGTACGCCACGTTTGATCTGATTCGGGTTCACCCCTTGGCGTCGAATGGCGGCGGGAATGCGCACCGGCGCCAGGCCCTGGTTTTCATCGCCGCTCAAGGCCGAGGGCTGGCCGCCGGGACAGTCGAGCTTGACCTGGACCCGTTGCTTGGTTGACAGCGCCGGCCCGCGACCAACCTGCATCACCCGATAATGGATGCGCGAGGTCCCGTTGACGATGAAACTCTCCGGGATGCGCATCGTGATGCCGTCCAGCACGTCGGCCTGTGAGAGCACGCGCGAGCCGACGTAGCAGTTGTCCCAGAACAATTCGATCAGGTCACCCGCGTCCATGCCGGGGTAAGGTGCGATGACAACTTCCAGGTGAGCGGCGCTGGCGATGTTGATGCCCGCAGGGTGGGCATTGGCCAGGGTCGGGGCGGCCAGTTCGGGACTCTTCGACTTACATGTCATGGTGTTCTCCTTGATGCTTGAAAACTAAGTCCGTTTCAGAAAGATCAAAGGCGACGGATAATACGGCCTATTTTATTTAGGCAGTTATATGGGCTGTCTGCGCTAAATCATTGCGCAACTAAAGTCATGTACGTCGCCTGTCGGGCACTAGATAAGGGCTCTATAGTTTCAGTGTCAATAGAGTGGGTTGCTTAATAACTCATTATGAAGGGCTTCAGAAACGTCCTACGCTTGTCTGTCAAGAATACTCGGCGCCACAGGTCGTTTTCCCAGGCTTCCCGGTATTTGAAACGCTATAAATAGTTGAGGAGGTTGGTGAGGCAGAAGTTGCAAGTTGTGTCGTTTGTGTGAAGTGAGTAGCGATGATGTGTTAGTTATGTAGTGGCATGACTTCCATCCCTGGAAGTGATGCACACTTACTTACTGATCGCCGTGTCCGGCAGAGAGGAACTTGCTGAGGAACTGTCGCGTGCGTTCTTCCTTGGGCGCTGCAAACAAGGCCTTGGCTTCGCCTTGTTCGACGATCACGCCTTTGTCGAAAAACACCACACGGTTGGCCACGTCCCGGGCAAAGCCCATTTCGTGGGTCACGATGACCATGGTGCGTTTTTCTTCGGCCAGGCCGCGAATGGTTGCCAGGACCTCGCCTACCAATTCCGGATCGAGGGCCGAGGTTGGCTCGTCGAACAGGATCACCGCCGGTTCCATCGCCAACGCCCGGGCAATCGCCACGCGCTGTTGCTGGCCGCCGGAAAGGCGCCGAGGGTAGGCATCCTCCTTGCCGGCCAGCCCGACCTTGGCCAACAGCTTGCGCCCCAGGGCTTCGGCTTCGGCACGGGGGACTTTTTTCACCACCTGCGGGCCTTCGGTGACATTTTCCAACGCGGTGCGATGGGGGAACAGGTTGAAGTTCTGGAACACGAAGCCCACCTGCTGGCGCAAGCGGCGCACCAGCCCCTGTTGCTGGTTCAGCGGTCGGCTGCCATCGATTTCGATGTCGCCGACCTTGATCCGGCCGCTGGTAGGCTCTTCGAGGAAGTTCAGGCAGCGCAGGAACGTGGTCTTGCCCGAGCCGCTGGGGCCGATGATCGCAACCACTTCGCCTTCTTCGATCTTCAGGTCGATGCCGTTGAGCACCACCTGACCCTTGAACTGTTTTGTCAGTTTTTCCACGAAAATCATGGGTCAGGACTCCTGGTCGTGCCGATTGACCCGGGCTTCCAATACGTTCTGCAGGTGCGAGAGCACGGTGGCAAGAACCCAGTAGATCAGCGCGGCGGCAAGGTACATGGTGAAGATTTCGAAGGTTCGCGCGGTGATCAACTGCGCCTGGCGAAACAGCTCCGGTACCTGGATGGTCGCCGCCAGCGCGGTGTCCTTGACCAGGGAAATGAAGCTGTTGCCCAGCGGTGGCAGGGCCGTGCGTGCGGCTTGCGGCAGGATGGCCCGGCGCAGGGTCTGCGCGCGGGTCATGCCGATACTCGCCGCGGCTTCCCACTGGCCGCGCTCGATGGAACTGATGGCGGCCCGCAGGATTTCACACGCATAGGCAGCCATGTTCAGCGAGAAACCGATAAGCGCCGCCGGCAGTGGGTCAAGTTCGAGGCCCAGTTGCGGCAGTCCGTAGTAGATCAGGAATAACTGCACCAGCAATGGCGTGCCGCGAAAGAACGACACGTACATGCGGGCGATCCAGTTGATCACCTTGAGACGCGACAGGCGCATCAGCGCCAGGCCGAACCCCAGCAGCAAGCCGAAGAACATGCCGCCGAGGCTGAGGATGACCGTGTAGTACGCGCCCTTGAGCAAGAAGGGCGCGGAGTCCAGTGCGAGTTGAAGTGCTGCTTCCATTATTGGGTGACGTCAGCGTCGAAATATTTTTCCGAGAGTTTTTTCAGCGTACCGTCGGCGCGAAGTTTTTCGATGGCTTTGTTCACGGCGGCCAGCAGTTCAGGCTCGCCTTTGCGCAGGGCAATACCGGATTCCTGGCGCGAGAAGGCTTCGCCGGCGGCCGTCGTGTCCTTGGCTTTCTTGGCGTATTCCAGCGCGGCCAGGCGATCGATCAGGATGGCGTCAATGCGGCCTACGCGTAGATCCTGGAACTTGGTCGGGTCATCTTCGTAGGTGCGCACATCGGCGGTGGGTACGTTGGCTTTGACCCACTGTTCGTAATTGGTGCCCAAGCCAACGCCGACTTTTTTACCGCCCAGGTCAGCTGCCGATTTGATGTTCAGATCGGCTGCTTTCTTGGTCAGGACCAGCGCTTGAATCCCGGAAACGGTGTACGGCTCGGAGAAGTCGTACTTTTTCTTACGTTCCTCGGAGATGGTGACTTGGTTGACCACGGCGTCCAGACGCTTGGATTCCAGGGCCGCGAGAATGCCCGCCCATGGGGTGGTCTGCAGCTTGACCTTCACACCCAGCTCCTTGGCCAGGGCTTCGGAAAACTCCACTTCGAAGCCGGTCAGTTTGCCGCTTTCATCCACGAAGCTGAACGGTGGATAAGTGCCTTCCAAGCCGATCTTGATTTCACCGGCATCCTTGATTTTCTGCAGTTGCTCACCGGCAACCGCTTGCCCCAACAGGCCGGCGCTCAATGCCAGGCCCAGCGAACCCACCAGCAGGTTGCGACGTAATGCGGAAAAATTCATGACAAGCCCCTGTGTTTTCTTATGAAGAGGTTATTTTGGCTGAGATAAGGCGTAGCCGCGATCCAAAAAGATTGCCACATCCTGCCTTAAAGCAGCCTGGGCGTCTCGCGGCAAATGCGCCTGCGGCGAGACTATAGGGTGGCTTTTATAGATTGGAAAATAATATTAAATCATCTACATATTCCAATATGTAATGGAAGTCTCCTGTGGGAGCGAGCCTGCTCGCGATGGTCTGTCAGCTAAATTAATCTTGGCTGATCCACCGCTATCGCGAGCAGGCTCGCTCCCACATGGAGGTTTCCCCAACACCTCAGAACGCCGCGCTGTAGGCAAACAGCGCCGGTGCGCCGCCGGTGTGCAGGAAGATGATCGGGCCTTCGTCGAAGCGGTTGCGACCCACGCCGTCAAGCAGGCCGGCCATGGCCTTGCCGGTGTAGACCGGATCGAGCAACAACCCTTCCTGGCTGGCCAGCAGCTTGATCGCCGCCAGTGTCCCGGCGTTCGGTTCGCCATAGCGGGGGGCAAAATACTCGTCCCACAGGTTCACTTTGAACGCTTCTGGCAGGGCGATTTCGAGCAACGCGGCCGTGCGCTCGGCCAGGCCCTGGACCTTTGGAAACTGGTCCTCCTCGCTGCGCGAAACCGTGACGCCAATGACCGGAAGCGCCGGCAGGCTTTCGCTCAAGGCCAACGCCAGGCCACTGTGGGTCCCGGCACTGCCCGAGGCCAATACCACGGCGGCGAACTCGATCCCGGTGTCCTTGATCTGCTCGGCCAGTTCCAGGCCGGCGCGTACATAACCCAGCGCACCCAAGGCGTTCGAACCACCAATCGGCACCAGATAGGGCTTTTTCCCATTGCTGCGCAGGCGACCGGCGAGGGCCTGCAATTGCTCATCGGCGTTGTCCAGGTTTGCCACCAATTCGACCTTGGCGTCGAACAGCTCCAGCAGCAGCCGGTTGCCATTGCCCAGGTAATTGCTGTCTTCGGTGCCGATGGGGTTTTCCAGCAAGGCCACGCAACCCAGGCCGAGCTTCGCGGCGAGGGCGGCGGTCTGGCGTACGTGGTTGGATTGGATCGCCCCGGCGGTGATGAGGGTATCGGCGCCCTGGGCGATGGCATCGGCGGCCAGGTATTCGAGCTTGCGCAGTTTGTTGCCGCCCAAGGCCAGGGGCGTCAGGTCGTCGCGCTTGATATAGAGGTCGCGGCCGAGCCAGGTGGAGAGGCGGTCGAGTTTTTCCAGCGGTGTCGGATGGCCGAGCAGGTCGAGACGGTTAAAGCGAGACAGCTGTTGTTTGATCATGGGTCCGTACTGGTTGTAAGCGATGCCTGGACTATAGGCATGCGGATATTCAGGGGCAACCGGCATGTTTTTGTCCGAGCTTGAATCTGGCGACACCGCCCGCTTGTCCTGTACTTGACCTGTGGGAGCGGGTTTGCTCGCGAAAGCGATCTGTCTGTACCGATGATGTTGGATATGCCGACGCCTTCGCGAGCAAGCCCGCTCCCACTTTGGGATTGCCGCTAATGAACGAATGCTCTACTGGCACCGTCATACCCACCCGTAAGCTAGTGTAGGAAACATGCCGTTTAGCCCTGCGATTAGTCCTTAGCTGCCTATTCATGTTTAACTTGAACGTTCATTCAAGTTAAACCGTCGGTTTGCTGCCCGCTCACAACAGGAGGCTTGCCTTTGCCGAGTCCGTATATCACTGCCGCCCTTTCGCTTCCCGAGGTGCTTCGTTCATGAGCGCTTCGTCCCTTCCACCCAGCGGCCTGGTCCGCATGAACCCGCCGGTCTTTTACTTCGCTGCGACTTTCATTTTGCTGTTCGGCCTGGTGGTGATCGCCATGCCTGCGCAGGCCGGCGCCTGGTTGCTGGCCGCGCAGAACTGGGCGGCCAATACGGTCGGCTGGTACTACATGCTGGCGATGACGCTGTATCTGGTCTTCGTGGTGGTCACCGCCTTGTCCGGCTACGGCAAGATCAAGCTCGGTGCCGACCACGACGAGCCCGAATTCAGTTATCTGTCCTGGGCCGGCATGTTGTTCGCCGCCGGCATCAGCATCACGCTGTTTTTCTTCTGCGTGTCCGAGCCGCTGACTCACATGGTGCAGCCACCCCAGGGTGAAGCCGGTACCGCGCAGGCAGCGCGCCAGGCCATGCAGATCTTGTTCTTGCACTGGGGCCTGCATGGCTGGGGCGTTTTTGCGTTCGTCGGCATGGCCCTGGCGTACTTCGCCTACCGGCACAATTTGCCCCTGGCCCTGCGCTCGGCGCTTTACCCGCTGATCGGCAAGCGCATCAACGGTCCCATCGGTTACGCCGTGGACGGCTTCGGCATTATCGCGACGGTGTTCGGCCTCGGCGCGGACATGGGCTTTGGTGTGCTGCACCTCAATTCCGGGCTCGATTATCTGTTCGGCATCGCCCACACCCAATGGATTCAGGTCGGCCTGATCGTGCTGATGATGGGGGCGGCGATCATCGTCGCCGTGGCCGGCGTCGACAAGGGCGTGCGGGTCATGTCCGACATCAACATGCTGCTGGCCTGCGCGTTGTTGCTGTTCGTGTTGTTCGCCGGCCCGACCCAGCATTTGCTCAACACCTTGATCCAGAACATCGGCGATTACCTCGGCGCCCTGCCGATGAAGAGTTTCGACCTGTACGCCTACAACGAACCCAGCGACTGGCTGGGTGGCTGGACGGTGTTCTACTGGGCCTGGTGGATCGCGTGGTCGCCGTTCGTGGGGCTGTTCATCGCCCGGATTTCCCGCGGTCGCACCATCCGTGAATTTGTCTTTGGCGTGCTGCTGATTCCCCTGGGGTTCACCCTGGCGTGGATGTCGATCTTCGGCAACAGCGCCATCGACCAGGTGTTGAACCACGGCATGAGCGCCCTGGGCATGTCTGCCCTGGAAAACCCATCGATGAGCCTTTACCTGCTGCTGGAGACCTACCCCTGGAGCAAGACCGTCATCGCGGTCACGGTGTTCATCAGCTTCGTGTTTTTCGTCACGTCCGCCGACTCAGGCACCGTGGTGCTGTCGACGCTGTCGGCCAAGGGTGGCAACCCCGACGAGGACGGGCCGAAATGGTTGCGAGTGTTCTGGGGCGCGATGACCGCCCTGGTGACCAGTGCGTTGTTGTTCTCCGGCAGCATCGATGCCTTGAAGTCGGCGGTGGTGCTGACGTCCCTGCCGTTCTCGCTGATTCTCTTGCTGATGATGTGGGGCCTGCACAAGGCGTTCTACCTGGAATCCCAGAAGCAGATCGCACAATTGCATTCCCTGGCACCGGTCTCGGGTTCACGTCGGGGCACGGGCGGCTGGCGCCAACGCTTGAGCCAGGCGGTGCATTTCCCGTCCCGTGATGAGGTGTACCGTTTTCTCGACACCACGGTGCGCCCGGCCATTGAAGAAGTGACCGCGGTGTTTGCCGAGAAGGGCCTGACGGTGGTGACCCAGCCCGACCCGGCCAACGACAGCGTCAGCCTGGAGATTGGCCATGGCGAGCAGCATCCGTTCATCTACCAGGTGCAGATGCGCGGCTACTTCACGCCGTCCTTCGCCCGTGGCGGCATGGGGTCCAAGCAATTGAACAACCGTCGTTACTACCGCGCCGAGGTGCACTTGAGCGAAGGCAGCCAGGATTACGACCTAGTGGGCTACACCAAGGAGCAAGTCATCAACGACATCCTCGACCAGTACGAGCGGCACCTGCAGTTCCTGCATTTGGTGCGGTGACCCAAAGGGACCGCAGTGCCTAATGCCTGTCAGTTAAGTAGATGCCACAGGCAAACATACAAACCGTGGCGAGGGAGCTTTCTCCCGCTGGGCTGCGTAGCAGTCCCAGAACAGGGCCGCTTCGCGACCCAGCGGGAGCAAGCTCCCTCGCCACAGAACTAAACCTCAGACCAGCCCGCCATTGGCCCGCAAGATCTGCCCATTCACCCAGCCCGCGGCCGGGCTCACCAGGAACGCGATGATGCTGGCAATGTCCTGCGGCTGGCCGAGGCGCTCCAGGGGCGGCATCTTGGCGTAGTGTTGCACCTGCTCCTCACTCTTGCCGTGCATGAACAACTCAGTGGCGACCGGGCCGGGAGCTACGGCATTGACCGTGATCTGGCGACCGCGCAGTTCCTTGGCAAATACCTGGGTCAAGGATTCCACCGCCGCCTTGCTGGCGATGTACACCGAGTAGCCGGGCAGGTTCAGGCCTACGGTGCTGCTGGAAAAATTCACTATCCGGCCGCCGTCGTTCAGGCGGGTCGCGGCTTCGCGCAGGGTGTTGAAGGTGCCACGGGTGTTGATGGCGAACGTCTGGTCGAACAACTCGTCGCTGTGCTGCGCCAGGGGCATCACTTGTAGGATGCCGGCGTTGTTGATCAACACATCGACCTTGCCCAACTGCGCTTCGGTTTCATCGAACAGCCGACGGATATCGGCGGCAGATGACACGTCTGCCTTGACCGCTATGGCTTGGTGGCCGGCCTGGCGCAATTGCACCACCAGCTTGGACGCTTCGCTGGCGCTGTTGGCGTAATTGACGACAACGGCGAAGCCTTCGCTGGCCAGGTGCTTGGCGATTTCGGCGCCGATGCCGCGGGAGGCGCCGGTCACGATGGCAACTTTCGAGTTTTGAACAGTCATGTGAGGGTTCCCTTTGTTGTTGAGGCTTGAGTCGTTGAAGCCAGATTCACATGTTTACTCTTGGCGATAAATGCCGGAAAGTTGCCTTGACTGTTCAACATTCCCCAACAATCAGAGCGCAGGATTCAGATGGATCAGGTCAAGGCAATGAGGGTGTTTGTCCGCATCTACGAGCGCAGCAGTTTCACCCTGGCCGCTGAAGACCTGAACATGCCCCGGGCCACGCTGACCCACACACTCAACCAATTCGAAGCCTGGCTGGGCGTGCGTTTGCTGGAGCGCAGCACCCGCAAGGTGCGCCCGACCCTCGACGGCGAAGCCTATTACCCGCGCTGCGTGCAATTGCTGGCGGAGCTGGAAGAAGCCGAACTGGCGTTTCGTGGCGTGGCGCCAAAAGGCAAACTGAGGGTGGACCTGCACGGCACCCAGGCCAGGTATTTCGTCATTCCGGCATTGCCGCAATTCATGGCCCGCTACCCCGAAATAGAACTGTTCATCAGCGAAGCAGATCGTTTCGTTGACCTGATAGCCGAAGGCGTCGATTGCGTGCTGCGCTCCGGTACGTTGGCGGACTCTTCATTGATTGGTCGGCGTGTCGCCAATCTTCGGCAGATCACCTGTGCCAGTCCCGGTTACCTTCGCCAGTACGGCGAACCGAAAAGCCTCGATGACTTGAAGCATCACCGGGCAGTGAATTACGTCTCGCGGACCACCGCCAAGCTCTATCCGTTTGAGTTCATGGTCGATGGCGAACTCAAGGAGGTGCCGATCGGGGGGACGTTGTCGGTGTCCGGCGCGGAAATCTACGCCGCCTCGGCCATCGCCGGCCTGGGCCTGATCCAATGCCCGCATTACCGAATGGAAGAGCCGATCCGGCAGGGCCTGATGCAGGAGGTCCTCACCCACACCCCACCACCGTCCATGCCGGTGTCGGTGCTCTATCCGCACAACCGACTCATGTCGCCGCGGGTTCGCGTGTTTGTGGATTGGGTGGCGGAGGTGTTTGCGCAGGCGCGTTAACGTGGTCCCCGATTTCCTCGCACTGCAAAACCCTGTGGATGGGTACCAAATTCCGGCCATTGCCAAGCCCCTGTGGCGAGGGAGCTTGCTCCCGCTCGGTTGCGCAGCAGTCGTAAAATCAAACAACGCGTTCTGCCTGTCAGCATGCCGGGGCCCTGCTGCGCAGGCCAGCGGGAGCAAGCTCCCTCGCCACGGGTTCTGGGTTGTCTGGGCAGATGCGTTCGCGAGCAAGCTCGCTCCCACACCTGATTCGCGAACTTTCCGCCTGACCGAGGCGTCTGTGAAATGTTAGCTTCTGCCTCCAGCCGTCCGAACAGAGAGCCTTTTCGATGACCTACACCGCTGCGCAAAACCGCTACGAGTCCATTCCTTACCGCCGCGTCGGGCGCAGCGGGCTGGTGCTGCCGGCGTTGTCGCTGGGGTTGTGGCATAACTTTGGCGACAGCACGCCCATCGACACCCAGCGCGCCTTGCTGCGCACGGCGTTCGACCTGGGCATCAACCATTTCGACCTGGCGAACAATTACGGCCCGCCCTACGGCAGCGCCGAGATCAATTTTGGCCGCTTGCTGCGCGAAGACTTCAAGCAGTACCGCGATGAGTTGATCATCTCCAGCAAGGCCGGTTGGGACATGTGGCCGGGGCCTTACGGCCAGGGCGGGGGCTCGCGCAAATACGTGCTGGCCAGCCTCGACCAGAGCCTGCAGCGCCTGGGGCTGGACTATGTGGATATCTTTTATTCCCACCGTTTCGACCCCGATACGCCCCTGGAAGAAACCGCCAGTGCGCTGGCCACTGCGGTGCAGCAGGGCAAGGCGCTGTACATCGGCATTTCCTCGTATTCCGGAGTGAAGACCCGGGAAATGGCGGCGCTGCTCAAGGAATGGAAAGTCCCCTTGCTGATTCACCAACCGGCCTACAACCTGCTCAACCGCTGGGTGGAAAAAGACCTGCTGGGTGCCACCGAGGAATTGGGTACGGGTGTGATCGCCTTCACCCCCTTGGCCCAAGGCCTGCTGACCGACAAGTACCTCAAGGGCGTTCCGGCCGATGCCCGAGTGAATCGTCCGGGGGGCGGTTCGTTGCAGGCTTCGCACTTGTCGCAGGAGAACCTTGCCCACGTGCGGGCGCTCAATGAGATCGCCCAGCGACGCGGCCAGAGCCTGGCCCAGATGGCTCTGGCCTGGACTTTGCGCGACCCACGGATCACCTCCGCCCTGATCGGCGCCAGCCGGCCGGAGCAGATCATCGAGAACGTCGCGGCGTTGCAGAATTTGAGTTTCAGCGCCGACGAACTGGCCGAGATCGACCGGTTTGCCCAGGAAGGCGGGATCAATCTTTGGGAGAAGCCTTCGTCGGCTGAGTAACGCAAGGAGGGTGCACACAAATCCCTGTGGCGAGGGAGCTTGCTCCCGCTGGGCCGCGAAGCGGCCCCAAACCCATTCAACACTGCGTATCAGGAAAAGCAGTGGGACAGATTTTGCGACCGCTGCGCAGTCGAGCGGGAGCAAGCTCCCTCGCCACGGGGATATGCGTTACCCCGGAAAACCATTCGGGCAAGACACTCACCTGAAAAACGGCACATCCCCCAACACCGTCGCACGGTGCATCACCCTCCGGGCAGGGCGGTAGTCGTCCACGGCAAAATGCTGGGTGACGCGGTTGTCCCAGAACGCCACGTCGTTGACCTGCCAGCGCCAGCGCAGGGTGAACTCCGGGCGGGTGGCATGGGCGAAGAGCAGTTTCAGGATCACCTCGCTCTCGGTGTCCGACAGCTCGTTGATGCGCGTGGTGAAGCCTTCATTGACGAACATCGACCGTCGCCCGCTCACCGGGTGAGTGCGGATCACCGGATGGGACAGCGGCGGGTTTTTTCGCCGTGCTTCTTCCCAGCGCGCCAGGTCCTCGGCGCTATTGCCAAACCGCTCCAACGGAAACGACCGGGTGAAATCGTGGGTGGCCGTCAGGCCTTCCAGCAAACGTTTCATGGGCGTCGACAAGGCTTCGTAGGCGGCGATGCCGCTGGCCCACAACGTATCGCCACCCACCGCCGGTAGCAGCTTGGCGCTGAGCACCGCGCCCAGGGCGGGCGTCGGGAGAAAGGTCACGTCGGTGTGCCACACGGCGTTGTCGCGCACATCGGTGACGGCGGTGTCGAGCACCAATACTTCGGGCTGCTCCGGCACGTTGGGGTAGATCGGATGAATGTGCAGGTCGCCAAAATACGCGGCGAAGCGTGCCTGCTGGGGCGGCTCGATCGGCTGGTCGCGGAAAAACAATACCTGATGCTCAAGCAGCGCCTGCTTAACGGTGTCGCGATCCGCCAGGCTCAGCGGCTGGCTGATGTCGATCCCATCGATCTGCGCGCCGAGGGCGGTGCTCAAAGGCGTAATGGTCGGACGGTTCATCGCAATGTTCTCGGTCTGGGGCGCCGAATGGTCGGCGTGGTCATTGGATATCAATGGGTCTGGCCGTGCCACGGCACCAGTTTGCGTTGCAGGGCGCGCAGGCCCATTTCCATGGCGAAGGCGATCAGTGCGATCACCAGGATGCCCAGCACCACCACGTCAGTAACGAGGAACTGCGCCGCCGACTGCACCATGAACCCCAGGCCACTGGTGGCGGCAATCAGTTCGGCGGCCACCAGCGTCGACCAACCCACACCCAGGCCAATGCGAATGCCGGTGAGAATGTCCGGCAGGGCACTAGGCACGATCACATGGCGAATCAACTGAGCCCGCGTGGCACCCAACGATTGCGCCGCGCGCAGTTTGACCCGATCGACCGTGCGCACGCCGGTGGCGGTGGCAATGGCAATCGGGGCGAAGATCGCCAGGTAGATCAGCAGCACCTTCGACAGCTCGCCGATGCCGCACCAGATCACGATCAACGGCAGGTACGCCAACGGTGGAATCGGCCGGTAGAACTCGATCAACGGATCGAGCACGCCGCGCGCGATGCGGTTGGCGCCGATGGCGATGCCCACCGGCACCGCCGTCAGCACCGCGAACAACAGTCCCAGGCCAATGCGTTCAAGGCTGGCGGCCAAGTGCTGCCAGAGGGTGGAATCCATGTAGCCGCGAGTCGCCAGCAGCCAGCCTTTTTCCAGCACGGCCGACGGTGAGGGCAGGAACAGCGGTTCGATCAGGCCGCTGGCGGTGACGGCCCACCAGATCACCAGCAAGGTGATCAGGGTCAAGCCGCTGATCCAGCGCGTGCTCAGGTGGAGTCTCAAGCCACGGGCCGTGGGCTTGGTCGCCGCGTCACGGACCACCGCTGGAATTTCATAGCTGCTCATGCGCGCTCCTGTGGCCGAGTGGCGCTGCGTTGGGAGAACACTTTGGCGAGCACATGCTCGCGGGTTTCGATGAAGCGCGGGTCGGACTTGATCGAGCGCGCCGATTCTCCGGCCCCGTAGCGCTGGCCGAAATCCAGGCTCAGGCGCTCGACGATTTGCCCCGGGTTCGGTGCCAGCAGAATCAAGTCAGTGGCAAGGAACACCGCTTCTTCAATGTCGTGGGTGATCAGGAACACCGGCTTGGCGGTGCGCTGCCAGACCTGCAGCAACAGTTCCTGCATCTGCTCGCGGGTGAAGGCATCCAGGGCACCGAACGGTTCGTCCATCAACAGCACGCGAGGGTCGGCCGCCAATGCCCGGGCCAGGCCAACACGTTGTTTCTGGCCGCCGGAGAGCTGCCAGACGCGGCGTTGCTCGAAGCCGGCCAGGTCCACCAGTGCCAGCATTTCCCGAGCCTGGGTTTCGCGCGTTTGCTTGGCGACCCCGGCCAGTTCCAGGCCGAACCCAACGTTTGCCAACACGTCCTGCCAAGGCAGCAGCGCATCGTCCTGGAACACCACGCCGCGCTCGGCGCCCGGGCCCTTGACGGGTGTGCCGTCGAGGGTGATCTGTCCGGCGCTGGGCTCGACGAACCCGGCAATCAGGTTCAACAGCGAGGTCTTGCCGCTGCCGGACGGGCCGAGGGCAACCAGCAATTGCTTCGGCCCCAGGGTCAGGGATATATCCGCCAGCACCGGTTCCGTCTCGCCGGGGTACTGTGCGCTGATGCGCTCCAGCTGTAGCAAGGCCATCGCGTGTCTCCCTTTTTCGATCAGCGAGTGATGTATTTGGCGCTGACGTACGGTGCGTAGTCCGGCAGCACGGCGTCGACCTTGCCTTGCTCCTTCAGGAACGCCGCGGTGTCGGTGATGGCTTGGGTAGTCGGCGCGCCGAGGCTCACGACCTGATCGGCTGCCAGGGGGAAGACGTTGCCTTGCAGCAACAGCGGGATATCGCTGGCCTTGGCGCCGGAGAGCTTCACCAGTTTGTCGACGTTGGACGCATCGGCCAGCCAGGCCTGCGGGTCCTTGCGGTACTGGGCGTAGGCATCCAGGGTCACTTTAGCGAAGGCGGTGACAATCTCGGGATGCTTCTGGGCGAAGTCCTTGCGCACGATCCAGGCGTCGAAGGTCGGTGCGCCGAACTTGGCCAGCTCCGCGGAGGTGATCAGCACCTTGCCGTTTTCCTTGGCCACGCCCAGGGCCGGGTCCCAGACATAAGTGGCGTCGATGTCGCCACGCTTCCAGGCAGCGATGATGGCCGGTGGCGCCAGGTTGAGCACGGTGACTGTCGACGGGTCGATGTTCCAGTGCTTCAACGCGCCGAGCAGGCTGTAGTGGCCCGTGGAGACGAACGGCACGGCGATTTTCTTGCCGATCAGGTCTTTTGGTGAATTGATGCCAGAGCCGTCACGCACCACCAAGGCTTCGGCGGCGCCGATCTGCGTAGCGATGAGGAAGGTTTCCACCGGGACCTGGCGGGTAATGGCCGCAGTCAACGGGCTGGAACCGAGGTAGCCGATCTGCACATCGCCCGAGGCAATGGCAGTGATGACGTCGGCGCCATTGTCGAACTTGCGCCAGTCGATCTTGGCTTGGGTGGCTTTTTCATAGGCGCCATCGGCCTGGGCGACTTTGGCCGGGTCGACGGTGGTCTGGTAAGCGACGGTCAGGTCGGCCGCCTGGGCAAAAAGACTCGTTGCAGCCAGGGAGGCGGCTGCGAGAAGGCGAAGGGGGAAGCGCAAAGACATGGGGAAGCTCCTCAACAGACCGCCGGGAGTTCGGCGTTGGAGGAGACTAAATGATCTAAGAATTAGAAAATAAATAACTTTTTCGAATGAGCTTATTTTCGAAAAAATCTATCGAGAGCGGCTCGGAACCTTTGTGGCGAGGGAGCTTGCTCCCGCTGGACTGCGCAGCAGGCCCGTTTTCACGACTGCTGCGCAGCCGAGCGGGAGCAAGCTCCCTCGCCACAAAAAGCGTTCTCGTACCCCGGGATTCAGTTACTGATCGCCAGGATGCTCGCCTGATACGAGCCCACGAACACATCGAAATCCCCCACCTCGTTCTGTTCCAGCTCGGCCTGCTGGACCAATGACTTACGGGCAGTTTCCTCGAACGTCGCTTGCTCCTGGGCAGGCAACGGCTCGGCGCGGAAGAACTCGGCGTGGGCCTTGCTCTGGCGCAGGGAGAACTGGGCGAAGCTTTCCTGGTGTTCGGCCATGGCGGCCAGCACCTGGGCGGAAGGGGTCAAGGACGGGTCGCGGACTTTCGCCAGTTGCGCATCCAGGGCCTGGCGGTGGGCATCGCCACCCTGGCTCTGGTCGAGCAACGAGGCCAGCGGGGCGATTTTTTCCAGCAATTCGACGGCCCAGGTCTGCATATCCACCGCTTGGCCCTGACGCTGCAATTGCAGGCCAGGCTTGCGGCCTTCCTTGACCACGGTCAGGAAGTTGCTGGTGGCGTTGCCGCATTCGTTGTTTTCCAGCTGCGGGCTGTCGTTGAGGCCGCAATACAGCAGGAACGCATCGAGGAAGCGCGACTCGGTGAGATCGATGCCCATCGGCAGGAACGGGTTAATGTCCAGGCAACGCACTTCGACGTACTGGATACCCCGGGCCATCAAGGCCTGGATCGGCCGCTCGCCGGTGTAGGTCACGCGTTTGGGGCGGATGTTGGAGTAATACTCGTTTTCGATCTGCAGGATGTTGGTATTGAGCTGCACCCACTCGCCGTTCTGGTGCGTGCCGACTTCGACGTACGGTGCGTAGGGCGTCGCCACCGCTTTGCGCAGGCTGTCGGTGTAGCTCGCCAGGTCGTTGTAGCACGGCGTGAGGCCGGCTTGGGCGTTGCTTTGGTAACCCAGGTCGCTCATGCGCAGGCTGGTGGCGTAGGGCAGGTACAAGGTGTCCGGATCCAACTGCTCCAACTGGTGCGGACGGCCTCGCAGGAAACCGATGTCCAGGGCCGGCGAGGCACCGAACAGGTACATCAGCAACCAGCTGTAGCGGCGGAAATTGCGGATCAGCGCGATGTAGGCCGACGACTGGAAGTCACGGTCGCTCACCTCGGCGGCTTCGTCCTGCCGGAGCAGTGGCCAGAGTTTTTCCGGCAGGGAAAAGTTGTAGTGGATCCCGGCAATGCATTGCATGGTCTTGCCGTAGCGCAGGGCCAGGCCCTGGCGATAGACGTACTTGAGCCGACCGATATTCGAGGTGCCGTAATACGCGATCGGAATGTTTTCTTCCGCCGGCAACGGGCACGGCATCGAGGGGCTCCACAAGTACTCGTCGCCGAGCTTGCTGTAGGCGAACCGGTGGATCTTGTCGAGGCTGCGCAGGGTATCGGCTGGGTCGGCCAGGGCCGGCGTGATGAACTCCAGCAGCGACTCGGAATAGTCGGTGGTGATCTGCTCGTTGGTCAACGCCGAGCCCAGGGCCTTGGGATGCGGGGTCTGCGCCAGGCGCCCATCGCCAGTGACGCGCAGGCATTCACGCTCGATGCCGTGCAGGCACTGTTCGAGCAGGGAGAGGTTGGCGCGCTCGCCGAGCAGGGCCAGGCGGCGGTTTAAAAGGTCGCTCAAGTTGAATTCCTTCACGCGTCAGTCGCCCCAATATGGGGGTGGGCAAGACGGTCTACAAGGGTGAAGTTAAAACTGGCGTTTTCGCCTGGTTTTTTGGGTCAAGGACTGATCGCCTCGATCCCCTGTGGGAGCGGGCTTGCTCGCGAATAGGGACTGTCAGTCAACATTGTAGTCGCCTGACACACCGCCTTCGCGAGCAAGCCCGCTCCCACGGAGAAATTTCGACACCGCATTCATGCGTCGAAATTAACTCAAATCGATGACAGGGAGCTATAGGACAGCGAACGTGCCTTGCGCTTTTGCGACCAGTTTGTCGCCTTGCATCACCTCGGCCTCGACCACCAGCGTGCGCCGGCCGGGGTGGATGACCCGGGCGGTGCACAACACGTCGCCGTCGGACACGGCGCGAATGTAGTTGATCTTGCATTCGATGGTCGCGCTCTGCTGGTCAAAGCCATGGACACTGGAGCAGGCCAGTCCCATGGCAATGTCCACCAGGCTGAACAGCGCGCCGCCGTGCAGCTTGCCGCCGCGGTTGCGCAGCGGCGGCTCGAGGCTCAGGGCGACTTGCGCCACCCCATCCCCAAGGCTCTGCAGACGGCAGCCGAGCAGCTTGAAGAACGCGCTCTCCACCAACCCGGCCGGTGCGTCCATCAGCGTTTCTTCAACTGCTTGGCGTTGGCGAACAACGAAGCCATGGCGCTGTTCGCCGGGGCTGCGGTGGCGGTTTCCTTGCGCGGCGCGGTGTTTTGCGACTGGCGTGGCGTCGAGCCAGGACGCGCACCACGGGCACCGTCGACTTTCTCGCCCGGCGTGTCGCTCATGCGCATCGACAGGCCGACGCGTTTGCGTGGGATGTCGACTTCCATGACCTTCACTTTCACCACATCACCGGCCTTCACCGCTTCGCGCGGGTCCTTGATGAACTTCTCGGACAAGGCCGAGATGTGTACCAGGCCGTCCTGGTGCACGCCGATGTCGACGAAGGCACCGAAGTTGGTGACGTTGGTCACCACGCCTTCGAGGATCATGCCCGGTTGCAGGTCCTTGAGGTCTTCGACGCCGTCCTGGAACTCGGCGGTCTTGAACTCTGGACGTGGGTCGCGGCCCGGTTTCTCCAGTTCTTGCAGGATGTCGGTCACGGTCGGCAGGCCGAAGGTTTCGTCGGTAAATTTCTTCGGATCCAGGCGCTTGAGGAACGCGGCGTCACCGATCAGCGAGCGGATGTCGCGGTCGGTCTGGGCGGCGATACGTTGCACCAGCGGGTAGGCTTCAGGGTGGACCGCCGACGAATCGAGCGGATTGTCGCCATTCATGACTCGTAGGAAACCGGCGGCCTGTTCGAAGGTTTTCTCGCCCAGGCGTGGGACCTTCTTCAGCGCGGCGCGGGTCTTGAACGCGCCGTGTTCGTCACGGTGGGTGACGATGTTCTGCGCCAGCGTGGCGTTCAGGCCGGAAATGCGCGCCAACAGCGCCACCGAAGCGGTGTTCACGTCCACGCCCACGGCGTTCACGCAATCTTCCACCACGGCGTCCAGGCCGCGCGCCAGTTTCAGTTGGGAGACGTCGTGCTGGTACTGGCCGACACCAATGGATTTAGGGTCGATCTTCACCAGCTCTGCCAGTGGATCCTGCAGGCGACGGGCGATGGACACCGCGCCACGGATCGACACGTCCAGGTCCGGGAATTCCTTAGAAGCCAGTTCCGACGCCGAGTAAACCGAAGCGCCGGCCTCGGAGACCATGACCTTGGTCATCTTCATGGCTGGGTATTTCTTGATCAGCTCGGCGGCCAGCTTGTCGGTCTCACGGCTGGCGGTGCCGTTGCCGATGGCGATCAGGTCCACCGAATGCTTGGCGCACAGGGCGGCGAGCACGGCGAGGGTCTGGTCCCACTTATTGTGCGGCACGTGCGGGTAGACCGTGGCGTGGTCCAGCAGTTTGCCGGTGGAATCCACTACGGCTACCTTGCAACCGGTGCGCAGGCCCGGGTCAAGGCCCAGGGTGGCGCGCGGGCCGGCCGGCGCGGCCAGCAACAGGTCGTGCAGGTTGTGGGCGAACACGTTGATCGCCTCGGTCTCGGCGTTGTCACGCAACTCGCCCAGCAGGTCGGTTTCCAGATGGGTGTAGAGCTTGACCTTCCAGGTCCAGCGCACCACTTCGGCCAGCCATTTGTCGGCGGCGCGGTTCTGGTTCTGGATGCCAAACTGCTGGCCGATCATGCCTTCGCACGGGTGCATGGTGCCGGGCAATTCTTCACCGACCTTCAGTGCAGAACTGAGAATGCCTTCGTTGCGACCACGGAAAATCGCCAGGGCGCGGTGGGACGGCATGCTCTTGAGCGGTTCGTCGTGTTCGAAATAGTCGCGGAACTTCGCGCCTTCCTCTTCCTTGCCGGCGATGACCCGGGCGCTGAGGGTGGCTTCCTGCTTGAGGTAGCTGCGCAGCTTTTCCAGCAGGTTGGCGTCTTCGGCGAAACGCTCCATGAGGATGTACTTGGCGCCTTCCAGCGCCGCCTTCACGTCCGCCACGCCTTTTTCGGCATCGACGAAGCGCGCGGCTTCGGTTTCCGGGGCCAGGGTCGGGTCGTTGAACAGGCCGTCGGCCAGCTCGCCGAGGCCGGCTTCCAGGGCGATCTGGCCCTTGGTGCGGCGCTTTTGCTTGTAGGGTAGGTACAAGTCTTCGAGACGGGTCTTGGTGTCGGCCAACTTGATGTCGCGCTCGAGTTGCGGGGTCAGCTTGCCCTGCTCCTGGATGCTGGCCAGGATGCTGATGCGCCGTTCGTCGAGTTCTCGCAGGTAGCGCAGGCGCTCTTCCAGATGCCGCAATTGGGTGTCATCGAGGCTGCCGGTTACTTCTTTCCGGTAACGGGCGATGAAAGGCACCGTGGAGCCTTCATCGAGTAGCGCGACGGCCGCTTCGACCTGCTGTGGGCGTACACCGAGTTCCTCGGCGATGCGGCTGTTGATGCTGTCCATAAAACCACCTGACAAATTGTGAAATCAGGCTCGCCACCGCAGAAACAGGGCTCGGCGAGACTGGTTGAGCGGCCTGGCATGCGCCGCTGCCTGGGTCAAAAGGCTGCCTGTTGACCCGCGAAATTCAAAAAGTGCTGCCTGGCCAAGATAATAAAGCGCGGCGCCGATCCAGCGATCCGGTCTGCCCTGGCACAAAGGGCCGCGCATTATAACCAGCGTTCCGCTGTTCGGGGGGCGTTGTGGAATGTGGTTTTGATGGGCGGTTTGCTGGAGATAGAGGAAAAATCTGCTAACAATGCACACGGTGCGTATAACGGCAGCTAAGCCATAATGCGCGCCAAGATCAAAGGAGCTTCCTATGAGCAGCACTGCACAAACTGCTGAAGGCGAAAAAATTCTGATTGTTGACGACGATCCAGGGCTGAGCAGCCTGCTGGAGCGTTTTTTCGTCAGCAAGGGCTACCGCGCCCGCACCGTCCCGAACACCGAGCAAATGGACCGGTTGCTGGCCCGTGAAGTGTTCAACCTGGTCGTACTCGACCTGATGCTACCCGGCGAAGACGGCCTGACTGCCTGCCGCCGCCTGCGCGGCGCCAACAACCAGATCCCGATCATCATGCTCACCGCCAAGGGCGACGAGCTGAGCCGTATCAAGGGTCTTGAACTGGGCGCCGACGATTACCTGGCCAAGCCGTTCAACCCCGACGAGCTGATGGCCCGCGTCAAGGCGGTGCTGCGTCGCCAGTCGGCACCGGTGCCGGGTGCGCCGGGCAGCGAAGACGAAAGCGTGACCTTCGGCGACTATGAACTGTCCCTGGCCACCCGCGAGCTCAAGCGCGGCGATGAGGTCCACATGCTCACCACCGGTGAGTTCGCCGTGCTCAAGGCCCTGGTGATGAACGCCCGCCAGCCGCTGACCCGCGACAAACTGATGAACCTGGCCCGTGGCCGTGAGTGGGATGCGCTGGAGCGCTCCATCGACGTACAGATTTCCCGCCTGCGCCGGATGATCGAGCCCGATCCTTCCAAGCCGCGGTACATCCAGACCGTCTGGGGCGTCGGTTATGTGTTCGTGCCGGATGGCGCCGCCAGCAAGTGATCGGCGATTTGTAGGAGCGGGTGGCCTGGCCGGTTGAAATGTCTTCTTCCAGGCGACTCGCGGTCTGTCATTGTGCGAGCATCGCTCGCTCCTGCAAGTGTGTAGCGGTTATTCATGAAAACCCCCGTGTGGTTCCCCCAGAGTTTCTTCTCCCGCACCCTCTGGCTGGTGCTGATCGTCGTGCTCTTCTCCAAGGCACTGACGTTGGTGTACCTGCTGATGAACGAAGACGTGCTCGTGGATCGGCAGTACAGCCATGGCGTTGCTCTGACCCTGCGGGCTTATTGGGCGGCGGACGAAACCAACCGGGCGAAAATCGCCGAGGCGGCGACGCTGATCCGCGTCGTCGGTGCCGGCGTGCCGGTGGGCGAGCAGCACTGGCCGTACAGCGAGATTTATCAACGCCAGATGCAGGCCGAACTGGGCGCCGACACCGAGGTGCGATTGCGCATGCATTCGCCGCCGGCGCTTTGGGTGCGAGCCCCGAGCCTGGGAGATGGCTGGCTGAAGGTGCCGCTGTATCCGCATCCGCTGCGCGGTCAGAAAATCTGGAACGTGCTCGGCTGGTTCCTGGCTATCGGCCTGCTGTCGACCGCGTCGGCGTGGATCTTCGTCAGCCAGCTCAACCAACCGTTGAAGCGCCTGGTCTACGCCGCTCGGCAACTGGGCCAGGGGCGCAGCGTGCGGCTGCCGATCAGCGATACGCCCAGCGAGATGACTGAGGTCTACCGTGCCTTCAACCAGATGGCCGAGGATGTGGAACAGGCCGGGCGCGAGCGCGAATTGATGCTTGCGGGCGTCTCCCACGACCTGCGTACGCCGCTGACCCGGCTGCGGCTGTCGCTGGAGTTGATGGGTGAGCACACCGACCTGACCGACGAGATGGTCCGCGATATCGAGGATATGGACGCGATTCTCGACCAGTTCCTGGCGTTCATTCGCGACGGGCGTGATGAGTCCGTGGAAGAGGTGGACCTCAGCGAGTTGGTGCGGGAAGTGGTCGCGCCCTATAACCAGAACGACGAGAAAGTGCAGTTGCGCCTGGAACCGATCCAGCCGTTTCCATTACGCCGGGTGTCGATGAAGCGTTTGCTGAACAACCTGATCGGCAATGCCCTGAACCATGCCGGTGCTGGCGTCGAAGTCGCGGCCTATGTCTCCGGCGACACCAGCGCGCCCTACGTGGTGCTGAGCGTCATGGACCGTGGCGCCGGCATCGATCCCTCGGAGCTGGAAGCCATCTTCAACCCCTTCACCCGGGGCGATCGCGCCCGTGGGGGGAAGGGCACGGGGCTGGGCCTGGCCATCGTCAAGCGCATCGCCTCGATGCACGGCGGCAACGTCGAGCTGCGCAACCGCGCCGGTGGTGGATTGGAAGCTCGGGTGCGGTTGCCGTTGGGCTTGATGCTGCCTCGGGATGCGGTGTAGCGATCTCTCTCAAGCAAGACAGAGACGCTGTGGGAGCGAGTCCTGTGGGAGCCGAGCTTGCTCGCGATAGCGGTGGATCAGTAAAGTTGATCTTGACTGACACACCGCTATCGCGAGCAAGCTCGGCTCCCACAAAAGCTAGCTCCCGCAGGGGTTTGTGTTGAATTAACCCTTACCCTTGGTCCGGGTCATGTTCGGCCCGCCATTCTTTTCCAGGTGCTCAATGATGATTCCCGCCACGTTCTTGTTCGTGGTGGTCTCGATGCCTTCCAGGCCCGGCGAGGAATTGACCTCCATCACCAGCGGCCCATGATTGGAGCGCAGGATATCCACGCCGGCCACGGCCAGGCCCATGACCTTTGCGGCCCGCAGGGCGGTCATGCGCTCTTCCGGCGTGATCTTGATCAGGCTGGCGCTGCCGCCGCGATGCAGGTTGGAGCGGAATTCACCGGGCTTGGCCTGGCGTTTCATCGAGGCAATCACCTTGTCGCCGACCACGAAGCAGCGAATGTCTGCGCCCCCGGCTTCCTTGATGTATTCCTGGACCATGATGTTCTGCTTCAGGCCCATGAACGCTTCGATCACCGACTCCGCCGCCGTCGCGGTCTCACACAGGACCACGCCGATGCCCTGGGTGCCTTCCAGCACCTTGATCACCAGCGGTGCGCCGTTGACCATCGCAATCAGGTCGGGAATATCGTCGGGGGAGTGGGCAAAACCGGTGACCGGCAGGCCGATCCCACGCCGTGAGAGCAACTGCAACGAGCGCAATTTGTCCCGGGAACGGGCGATGGCCACCGACTCGTTGAGGGGAAACACCCCCATCATTTCGAACTGGCGCAACACCGCGCAGCCATAGAACGTCACGGATGCGCCGATCCGCGGGATCACCGCGTCGAACCCTTCCAGCGGTTTGCCACGGTAATGGATCTGCGGCTTGTGGCTGGCGATGTTCATGTAGGCGCGCAGGGTATCGATCACCACCATTTCATGGCCACGTTCGGTCCCTGCTTCGACCAGGCGACGGGTGGAATACAGACGCGGATTACGCGACAGCACAGCGATCTTCATGCAACACCTGTGGCAGAGGTAGTGGACACCGGGAATGCCGGCTTGTCTTGAACGTATTTGCTACCCGGATTGACCACCAGTTGGCCGTCGATCAAGGCTTTGGAACCCAGTAACAGGCGATATCGCATGGATTTGCGGCAGGCCAGGGTGAACTCGACCCGCCAGATCCGGTCGCCCAGCGCCAACGTGGTGCTGATCACGTAGCGGACCTGGGCGTGACCGTTGGAACTCTTGATGGTCTTGCGCGCCACCAGCGGGGCTTCGCAGCGGCGATGGCGCAATTGCACCACCGTGCCGAGGTGCGCGGTGAAGCGTACCCACTTTTCGCCATCGCGCTCGAAAGGTTCGATGTCAGTGGCATGCAGGCTGGAGGTGCTGGCCCCGGTGTCGATTTTTGCCCGCAGGCCCGCGACTCCCAGGTCCGGGAGCGCCACCCATTCGCGCAGACCGACGACGGTCAGATGGTCAAAAGTCTTCAATAAGAACAACCTGAAATTGGCACATCGGATCGTGGACTCCGCGAATCGCGGTATTCACGCAGAATAATCACAAAATGGCGACAGTTATCTACGCACTTGTTTGTGCTTGTAACCGATTCCGACCCCAGCGATGCGTACGGCGTCGGTTTGACGGGCATTCTATCCGTCGGGCCGGATTCGTGCGCCCGACAAAAACGGTAGTACAGTTCCGGCTATTGGCAGAAAAGAGGAATGGCAGTGGCACAAAAAAAGGAAGAGGACGACAAGGTCCGTCTCGATAAATGGTTATGGGCGGCGCGATTCTACAAGACGCGGGCCCTGGCCAAGACCGCCATCGAAAGCGGCAAGGTCCATCACCGGGGAGAACGTTGCAAGCCGGGCAAGGAGCCACGTATCGGCGATGAGTTTGTCATCCGCACCGGGTTCGATGAAAAGACCGTGGTGGTCGAGGCCCTGTCGATCGTGCGGCGCGGCGCGCCTGAAG
Source organism: Pseudomonas sp. Z3-6 (assembly GCF_051131985.1). Classification (NCBI taxonomy): domain Bacteria; kingdom Pseudomonadati; phylum Pseudomonadota; class Gammaproteobacteria; order Pseudomonadales; family Pseudomonadaceae; genus Pseudomonas; species Pseudomonas sp. Z3-6. The sequence goes on along the minus strand of NZ_CP071644.1, from coordinate 6,669,413 downwards.
CACAGGCGCTGTATCGTGAAACCGAAGCCAGCATCGCCAAGCGCGAAGCCGCCGCCGCGCAACGCAAGGCCGGCGCCCTGGGGGTCAGCACCGACGGCAAACCGAGCAAGAAGCAGCGCCGGGACCTGTTCAAGTTTCATGGCAGCAACAACGAATAAAACGCCGGTCATGTCACCCGTGGCGAGGGAGCTTGCTCCCGCTGGGCTGCGCAGCGGCCCCGAAATCTTGCGGTCGCTGCGCAACCGAGCGGGAGCAAGCTCTCTCGCCACAATGTGTCAGCCTACACATTCAGATGGGCGTCAGTCCCTTCCCGTCAGGCAAACCCAAGCCTTGCTTGGAACCCACCCTGAATGCCCCTAAAATGCCTGCCATCATTTGTCATCACTTCAGATACCAGACCCTATGACTGATTTACCGGATACCGACTACACCCAGCGTTTCATCTTCGATGACAGCGACGCCCGTGGCGAGCTGGTGGCGTTGGAGCGTAGCTACGCCGAAGTCCTCGCCAAGCACCCCTATCCGGAGCCGGTCGCACAAATGCTCGGCGAGCTGATGGCGGCCGCAGCGTTGCTGGTGGGCACCTTGAAGTTCGATGGCTTGCTGATTCTCCAGGCGCGCTCCGAAGGTCCGGTCCCGCTGCTGATGATCGAATGCTCCAGCGAGCGTGAGATCCGTGGCCTGGCCCGGTATGACGCCGAACAGATCGCGCCCGACGCCACCCTGGCCGACATGATGCCCAACGGCGTGCTGGCCCTGACGGTCGATCCGACCCAAGGCCAGCGTTACCAGGGCATCGTCGATCTGGACGGGGCGACCCTGGCTGAATGCTTCACCAACTACTTCGTCATGTCCCAGCAGACCAATACCCGCTTCTGGCTCTACGCCGACGGGCGGCGCGCGCGTGGTTTGCTGCTGCAACAGCTGCCTGCCGATCGCCTGCGTGACCCGGAAGAACGTGATGCCAGCTGGCAGCACATCACCGCTCTGGCCAGCACCTTGAGCGCCGATGAGCTACTGGGCCTGGACAACGAAACGGTGCTGCATCGCCTCTACCACGAGGAGCAGGTACGCTTGTTCGACGGCCAGCCGTTGCGCTTCCAATGCAGTTGCTCTCGTGAACGTTCCGGCAATGCGCTGGTCAGTCTGGGTCTGGAAGATGCGCAGCAACTGGTGATCGAGCATGGCGGCGCCATCGAAGTCGACTGCCAGTTCTGCAACGAACGCTACCTGTTCGACGCGGCGGACATCGCTCAATTGTTCGCCGGTGCGGGTGTCGACACACCGTCAGATACTCGACACTAAAACGGTTCAGCGCAGGTAAATCTCCTGGCAAACGCCGGATTTACGCCGTACTGACGGGAGGGCCCTACTCTTTTTGGGGTTTTCTGGCATAATCCGGCCCACTTTTTTCGGGTAGTAGTGCGCGACTTCCTACTACAAAACGTTTGGAGCACTCGGCCACGGGCCGACGGGGAATCTCATGACGCAAGCCAATAACGCCGTGTACACCGATCTGAGTGTCGATGATCTGGTCAAAGAAGCCCTGAATCGCGGTGAAGGCGAGCTTGCCGATACTGGCGCGCTGGTTGTCCGTACCGGTCATCGTACCGGTCGCTCGCCAGTCGACCGTTTCATTGTGGAAGAGCCAACCACCCAGGACGCCATCGCCTGGGGCCCGATCAACCGCAAGTTCCCGGCCGACAAGTTCGATGCCCTGTGGAGCCGCGTTGAAGCCTACCTGGGCGAGCGCGAGCGTTTTGTATCCCATGTGCATGTAGGCTCCGATCCTGCGCACTACCTGCCGGTCAAGATGACCACCGAGACGGCGTGGCACAACCTGTTCGGCCGTTGCCTGTTCATCAACCCCGAGCAGTACAACGCCGGTGGCAAGGACGAATGGCAGATCCTCAACGCGCCGAATTTCGTTTGCGAGCCTGAGCGCGACGGCACCAACTCCGACGGCACCGTGATCATCAACTTTGCGGCCAAGAAAGTGCTGATCGCCGGCATGCGCTACGCCGGTGAGATGAAAAAAGCCCTGTTCTCCGTGCAGAACTTCCTGCTGCCGGCTGTTGACGTGCTGCCGATGCACTGCGCCGCGAACATGGGCGAAGAGGGCGATGTGACCCTGTTCTTCGGCTTGTCGGGCACCGGCAAGACCACCCTGTCTGCCGATGAAAGCCGTTACCTGATCGGTGACGACGAGCACGGCTGGGGCGTGGGCGTGGTCTTCAACATTGAGGGCGGTTGCTATGCCAAGTGCATCGACCTGTCCGAGAAGAACGAGCCGGTCATCTGGAAAGCCATCCAGCACGGTGCCGTACTGGAAAACGTCGTTCTGGACCCCGTCACCAAGAAAGCCGACTACGCCGACGACAGCCTGACCCAGAACAGCCGCGCCGCCTACCCGCGTGAGCTGATCGAAAAACGCGCACCGAAAAACCTCGGTGGCGAGCCAAACGCTGTAATCTTCCTGACCTGCGACCTGACCGGCGTTTTGCCGCCGGTGTCGATCCTCAGCGAAGAACAAGCCGCCTACCACTTCCTGTCCGGCTACACCGCACTGGTGGGCTCGACCGAAATGGGTTCGGGCAGCGGCATCAAGTCGACCTTCTCCACCTGCTTCGGCGCCCCGTTCTTCCCGCGTCCAGCCGGTGAATACGCTGAGCTGCTGATCAAGCGCATCCGCGGTTTCGGCTCCAAGGTCTACCTGGTCAACACCGGTTGGACCGGTGGTGGCTACGGCGTCGGCAAGCGCTTCAACATCCCGACCACCCGTGCTGTGATCGCAGCGATCCAGAGCGGCGCGCTGATCGGTGCTGAAACCGAACACCTGGACATCATCAACCTGGACGTGCCGCTGGCAGTTCCAGGCGTCGAGACTGGCCTGTTGAACCCACGCAACACCTGGGCCGACAAAGCCGCCTACGACGAAGCCGCCAAGGCATTGGCCGGTCTGTTCATCGAGAACTTCAAGAAGTTCGACGTGAGCGACGCGATCAAGGCGGCAGGTCCACAGCTGTAAGGCTTGGTTGGTGAATAAAAAACCGCCCTTCAATGGGCGGTTTTTTTATGCATGGTTATTCGAGGCACCCCGATCAGCTAGGCCTCTTCCACTTCCCGCGTATCCCATCGCTGTGCCTTGATCGCCTTGTAAAGCATGCCGATGGTCAATGGCAGCTTGTTCCCCCGGCCCTTGGCCCTGCGCTTTTGAAACACATCGAATCCTTCAGGCTGGAAATAGCGATAGGCGTCGTAGTCGATGAACTCGATGGCGAATCGTTCCTCCACTGCTTCCATCAGATGCCGAGCGTCCGCGCCGTCACAACCCCAGTCGAGATTGATCGCGGTGTCCAGGCGAATCGTCTTGCGTTCAGGCAGGCCGATTTCTTCGTGGAGCAGCTCCATGAGCTGGCGCATGGTGTGATCGTCAGGGAAGTCTGGGGCGAGGTGCATGGCGAGGTTTCCGGGGCGTTGGCGTGTGTTCGTCTGGAGGGAAAGTTTAGGGGGAATCGCTGGCCATTGGAAAAAGAAGAAGATCAGCTTAAGAACATCGGCGGGTCGTTGCCGGCAAGCTTCGGCACGTTTGCCCTGGATCGGACTATGCCGGTTTCCCTTGGTGCTGCTGCCAGCGCTGCTGCAGAGCAGGTGCCTGAAATTGAACGATTGGCCTCATTGAGTTTCCGCAGGGGCTGGATCTTTATTTAACGTCTTATGACTGAACGCCAAGCTCAAACGGTCAGTTATCAAACGTCTTCGCGCTTGCGTTGCCTCTTGAGTCGATCCGCGTCGCGACCATTCAGGCTGTATCATCCCGTATCGATTCGACCCCGACCTTTTCTCGACTCGCCGCATTGTCCCGCTAGGCTTTGGGCATCGCAGCAGTCAAAGGAGCGACCGCGCATGCACAGCACCCTGGAACAGGTTTTCGGTTATCCACAGTTTCGTCCCGGTCAGGAGGCGGTCATCGGTGCCGTACTGGCCGGTCGGTCGGCGGCGGCCATCTTTCCCACCGGATCGGGCAAGTCCCTGTGTTATCAATTGTCGGCCCTGCTCTTGCCGCACCTGACGCTGGTGGTCTCACCGTTGCTGGCGTTGATGCAGGACCAGTTGGCGTTCCTCCAGCGCCACGGCATCGCGGCGGCCAGCATCGATTCGGCCCAGAGCCGTGACGAAGCCAACGACGCCATGGCGCGGGCCCGTTCAGGTGAGTTGAAGATCCTGATGGTTTCCGTGGAGCGCCTGAAGAACGAGCGCTTTCGCAATTTCCTGCAGCAGGTGCCGATCTCGTTGCTGGTGGTGGACGAGGCCCACTGCATTTCGGAATGGGGGCATAACTTCCGACCTGATTACCTCAAGCTTCCCGATTACCAGCACCAGTTCAATATTCCCCAGGTATTGCTGCTGACGGCCACCGCGACACCCAAGGTCATCGCCGATATGCAGGCGAAATTCGCCATCGCTGCCGTCGATGTGGTGACGACCGGTTTCTACCGACCGAACCTCAATCTGCTGGTCGAGCCCGTGCGCGGTGCCGACAAGCGCGCGCGACTGGTGCAGTGGTTGGGCGAGCGTGCCGGGCAGCCGAGCATCGTCTACGTCACCTTGCAGCGAACCGCCGAGCAGATCGCTGAGCACTTGGGGCGGCACGGTATCCAGGCCGAGGCCTATCACGCCGGTTTGCCTCATGAACAGCGCGAAACCATCCAGCGGCGATTCATGGGCGGCCAATCCAATTGCATCGTCGCGACCATCGCCTTTGGCATGGGCATCGACAAGAGTGATATCCGCAACGTCGTGCATTTCGACTTGCCCAAGTCCATCGAAAACTACAGCCAGGAGATCGGCCGCGCCGGACGGGACGGGAAGCCCTCCGATTGCCTGGTGCTGGCCAACCGCGACAGCCTCAACGTGCTGGAAAACTTCGTGTATGGCGATACGCCGGAGCTTACCGGCATTCGTTGCGTGCTCGATGAATTGAAGGCCGCGGCAGCCGACGGGCAGTGGGAATTCTTGTTGGGACCGCTAGCTGACCAGAGCAACATCCGGCAACTGCCGCTCAAGACGCTGCTGGTCCAGTTGGAATTGCGCCGGCTGATCGCGCCGCGTTATGCCTATTTCGCCGAGTACCGCTTCAAGTTCCTGACCGAGCCGCACGAGCTGCTGGAGCGCTTCGAAGGGGAGCGACGGGACTTCGTCGCGGCCATCATCCAAACCTCCAGTCGCGCCCGGAGTTGGGCCACGGTGGATTTTAACGGGATGTACCAGCAGTATCGCGCCGAGCGTAATCGGGTGGTGAAGGCGCTGGATTATTTCCAGGAAAAGGGCTGGATCGAGCTGGAAAGCAAACAGATGACCGAGGTGTACAGCGTGCTGGAAGCGGATCTGGATGCGCAGCTCTTGAGCACCGAGCTACACGCCTACTTCACCCGGCACGAACACGGTGAGATCGCGCGGATCCACGCCATGCTCGAATTGTTCGCCACTGACCGTTGCCTGGGTCATCGCTTGGCGGAGTACTTCGGCGACGGCAATGCGCCACGCCAGTGCGGCCATTGTTCGGTGTGCCATGGGCATGTTGCCCGCCTGCCGGAGCCGCCCGTATTGCCGGCGCTTGTGGATAAAGATTTCGAGGCGCTGTGTGGCGATTTTATCCACACGCATGAGCAGCACAGCGGCAGCGTGCCGTCTGCCGAGCGCCTCACCCGGTTCCTGTGCGGAATCAGCGTGCCGCTGTTCACCCGTTTGAAGGCACGGAAGATCCATGGGTATGCCGCACTGGAAACGTATCCATACGCTGAAGTTCGCCAGTGGGCCCAAGCGCACCTGTGAGCTGCATCCATCCGCTGAATGCCCCTCATCACACGAATAAATTTCAAAAACATTCGTTGGCTGACTAAGGTGAAGGCTGTCTTCGGATCGCCAAAACAAGAGAGCAGACATGAGCCAGACACCCTTCGATATTCAGCGCGCCGCGGTGGTCGGTGCAGGCACCATGGGACGGGGCATCGTGATGTGCCTGGCCAATGCCGGCGTGGCGGTGCAATGGGTCGACAACAATCCGCAAATGCTTGAGCAGGCGTTGGCCGCCGTAGCCGAGACCTACGCCCATGGCGTGCGCCAGGGCCGTATCGACCAGGGTGAGGCGGATGCGCGGATCGCCCGGGTGACGCGGGCACAGGATTACGCGGCGATCCGCGACGTGGACCTGGTGATCGAGGCGGTCTACGAAAACCTGGAGCTCAAGCAGACTATCTTTCGCGAGCTGGACGGCCTGTTGAAGCCCGAGGCGATCCTGGCGAGCAATACGTCGGCACTGGACATCGATGCCATCGCCGCTGTCACTCGCAGGCCAGCCCAGGTCCTGGGCCTGCATTTCTTCAGCCCGGCGCACATCATGAAGCTGCTGGAAATCGTCCGCGGTGCGCAAACCTCCAAAGCGGTGCTGGACGCGGCCTTGGTGCTGGGCAAGCGCATGGGCAAGGTCAGCGTGATATCGGGCAACTGCCATGGTTTCATCGGCAACCGGATGCTCCACCCGTATGTGCTGGAAGCGCGCAAGATGCTGCTGGAGGGGGCGTTCCCCTACCAGGTGGATGCGGCGTTGCAAGGCTTCGGCTTCGCCATGGGGCCGTTCCGCATGTACGACGTGGTCGGCATCGACCTGGAATGGCGTGCCCGTGAGCTGGCGGGGAAGGGCCAGGACGCGCCCGAGGTGCAAGTGGACAATCGTTTGTGCGAACTGGGGCGGTTCGGCCAGAAAAGCGGCAATGGGTACTATCACTACGAGCCGGGCAGTCGACAGGCCGAGCATGACGTCGAGGTCGATGCGCTGGTGCTGCGGGTCAGCGAAGCGTTGGGGTTCCAGCGTCGCGAGATCGGCCCGGAGGAAATCCTTGAGCGCTGCTTGCTGGCGCTGGTCAACGAGGGGGCGAAGATCTTGCAGGAAGGTATTGCCGAGTCGGCCCATGATATCGACCTGGTCTACCTCAACGGCTATGGCTTTCCCGCGGAAAAGGGCGGGCCGATGGCCTGGGCCGACGGGCAGGGGCTGGAAGCTATCCACGAGCGCCTGCTGGAGCTCGAAACGAAGCAGGGTGACCAGTGGCAGCCCGCGCGCCTGATCGGCGAACTGGCGGCGCAGGGAAAGGGGTTCGCGAGCCGATAGGCGTCATCCTGAAATCATTGAACAACCATGAAGAGCACTTGATGCCCCAACGTAGCGAATACCCACACTTGCAACCCATCACCACGCGTTGGCACGACAACGATGTGTACGGTCACGTCAACAACGTCACCTACTACAGCTTTTTCGATACCGCCGTGAATACCTACCTGATCGAGGTCGGGGGCCTGGATATCCATGACGGAGAGGTGGTGGGGTTCGTGGTGAGTTCGGCCTGCGACTATTTTGCCTCGATCGCCTTTCCAGACCGGATTGAAATCGGCCTGCGGGTCGGCAAGTTGGGCAGCAGTTCGGTGCAGTACGAGCTGGCGGTGTTCAAGGCGGGTGAGGAAGAGGCCTGCGCGGCGGGGCGTTTTGTCCACGTATTCGTGGATCGGGCATCGAATCGGCCGGTGGCGATTCCGGATCGGCTGCGTGGGGCGATGGAGCGTTTGGTGGTCTGAAACAAAAATCGCAGCCTCCGGTCAGGCTCTGTGAAGAGCTGCCAAAGGCTGCGATCTTTTATCGGCAGGTATCAAAGCCAGCGATCAATCGTCGTAATAACGATGTTTATGCTTGTGCTTGCGATGCCCATAGGCATGGCCGCGACCCGGATGGCCGTCACGGTAGTAGCGGCGGTCGCCACGGCGGCCGTCATAACGGCGGTCATCGTCATCGTCCTTGCCCATGTAGTTACCCAGGGCGCCACCGGCGCCACCGCCCGCTGCCGCACCGATCAGGCTGCCGGTGCTGCCGCCGACGCTACGGCCGACCACGTTGCCGCCGGCCGCACCCAGCGCGCCGCCGATTGCCGCTTCGCCGCGGCTGTGTCTGTCTGCACCGACTGCACTACCGCCTGCACCGCCCAGCGCCGCGCCGATAGTGGAACCGGTATTGCCGCCCAGGGACTGGCCGACGACCGAACCCAAAACCCCGCCTAATGCGCCGCCCACACCTGCTTCGGCAGTACCACCGGCGGAAGCGATGCCACTGGCCAGGCTAAGGGACAACAAGAGAATGGAGGAGAACTTCATAGAGGAGCCTCAAAGGGATGACGGCGCGATCCTGAGGCTGGCTTCGCTTGCTTACAATCGAAATCCGACGAGTAGCACGACTTGTGCACAATTCTCTAAGTTATTGTTTTTCGGTGGGAACTTAAGGTGAATTGGCCGGTCTTTAGCTACTTGAGACAGGCCGTTTTCCATGGGGAACGGCCTTTTTTGTGCCCGTTCGAAAAGTCGTTTGTGGCGAGGGAGCTTGCTCCCGTTGGGGCGCGAAGCGGCCCTGAAGCTTAGCATCTCGGCGTTTCAGGTGAATGGATGGAAGGGGCTGCTACGCAGCCCAGCGGGAGCAAGCTCCCTCGCCACACGACCACCATGATCCAAAAGGTTGTATCAAGCCGACTTGGCCAGGATCAGTCCGTTCTTACTCGCCGCTTCCAGGCGGATCGCGACGAATTTCGACGTCGGCGTATGGCTGCCATCACCGGTGCTTTCCAGCGGTACCAGCGGGTTCACTTCAGGGTAGTAGGCCGCAGCCTGCCCGGCCGGAATGTCGAACGCCAGCAAGGTAAACCCCTTGACCCGACGCTCGCGACCGTCTTCCCAGAGCGAGACGATGTCGGCTTTCTGCCCCGGCTTGAAGCCCAGGCGAATGATGTCCGCTTCGTTGACGAACAACACGTCGCGCTGGCCCTTTACACCGCGATAGCGGTCGTCGAGGCCGTAAATGGTGGTGTTGTACTGATCGTGGGAACGCATGGACTGCATGATCAGGTCGGGCAACTGGCCGGTGGCACGGGTGCGCTCATGCACGAGGTCGGTCGGCAACCGGTTCGGCTTGAAGTTGGCGCGGCCCGACGGGGTGTTCCAGCGTCGCGAGCCGGCGCTGTTGCCCAGGTAGAATCCGCCGGGGTTCTTCAGCTTTTCGTTGAAGTCCTTGAAGCCGGGGACGGTCTCGGCGATCAGGTCGCGAATGCGGCTGTAGTCGGCCACCAGCCAGTTCCAATCCACCGGGCGGCTACCCAGCGTGGCGGCGGCGATACCGGCGACGATCCACGGTTCCGAGCGCATCTGGTTCGACAGCGGCTGCAACTGACCCATGGAGGCATGCACCATGCTGAAGGAGTCCTCCACGGTCACCGCTTGCGCGCCTTCGGTCTGCAGGTCGATGTCGGTGCGGCCCAGGCACGGCAGGATCAGCGCGTCCTTGCCGTGGGCCAGGTGGCTGCGGTTGAGCTTGGTGCTGATCTGCACTGTCAGATCGCAATTGGCCAGGGCCTGGAAGGTGCGGTGGCTGTCCGGCGTGGCTTGGGCGAAGTTGCCGCCCAGGGCGATGAACACTTTCGCCTGGCCGTCGGCCATGGCGTGGATCGCCTCGACCACGTTGTGGCCGTTCTCACGCGGAACCTTGAACTGGAAGCGCCGCTCCAGCGTGTCGAGGAACGCCACTGGCGGACGTTCGTTGATGCCCATGGTCCGGTCGCCCTGCACGTTGCTGTGGCCGCGGACCGGGCACAGGCCTGCGCCTGGCCGGCCAATGTTGCCGCGCAGCATCATCACGTTGGCGATTTCCTGGATGGTCGCCACCGAGTGACGGTGCTGGGTGATGCCCATCGCCCAGCACATGATCACGTTCTTGCTTCTGGCGTACATGCGCGCCGCCTGTTCGATTTCGACCAGGGTCAGGCCCGATTGCTCGACGATCTGCGCCCACGGTGTATCGTCGACCGCCGCCAGGTAATCCAGCACGTTGGCACTGTGTTCGTTGAGGAACGCGTGGTCGAACACGGCCGGCGCACCGCTGTCCTGCGCCTCCCGCTCCCATTGCAGCAGGAACTTCGCCATGCCGCGCAAGATCGCCATGTCACCACCCAGGGCCGGGCGGAAATACGCGGTGTTGGTCGGCTTATTGCCGTTGGTGAGCATTTCGAACGGGCTCTGCGGATGCTGGAAGCGCTCCAGGCCACGCTCCTTGAGCGGGTTGATGCAGATCACTTGGGCGCCGCGCTTCACCGCCTCGCGCAGTGGTTCGAGCATTCGCGGATGATTGGTGCCAGGGTTCTGGCCCCAGACGAAAATCGCGTCGGCGTGCTCGAAGTCGTCGAACGTCACTGTGCCCTTGCCCACGCCCACGCTCTGGGCCAGCGCTACGCCGCTGGCCTCGTGGCACATGTTCGAGCAGTCAGGGAAATTGTTGGTGCCATAGGCGCGTACGAACAGTTGATACAAATAGGCCGCTTCGTTGCTGGCCCGGCCCGAGGTGTAGAACTCGGCCTGGTTGGGGCTGGACAGCCCCTGCAGGTGCTTGCCAACCAGGGCGAACGCCGCTTCCCAACTGATGGGCTTGTAGCGGTCGGTTTCGGCGTCGTAGCGCATTGGCTCGGTCAGGCGACCTTGGTATTCGAGCCAGTAGTCGCTCTGTTCCAGCAGCGAGGTCACGCTGTGTCTGGCGAAAAATGCGGCATCGACACGGCGCTTGGTAGCCTCCCAGTTCACGGCCTTGGCGCCGTTCTCGCAGAACTTGACCATGCCGCTTTCCGGCGAGTCGCCCCAGGCACAACCTGGGCAGTCAAAACCGCCGTTCTGGTTGGTCTTGAGCATCATGCGGATGTTCTTCAGCGCGTTGTCGCTGGTCAACCAGGCCTGAGCGACACTGATCAGCGCACCCCAACCACCGGCCGGGCCCTTGTAGGGCTTGTAGCGTGGTACGGGTTTCTGGTCGGCTTGTTGATGATTGCTCACGCTTGTTTCTCCATCGCAGGGCTGTAGACCCGCGGCGCACTTTTTTGCGGCAGGTGGATGAGGTTGAGGTTGTGTTGACGGGCCCATTGCACGGCGAGGCCCGTGGGCGACGACAGGCTGACCAGGGTCTGGATGCCGGCGCGCAGTACTTTCTGGATCAGTTCGAGGCTGCAACGGCTGGTGACGATCGCCACGCCACCGGCCACCGGGATTTGTTGCCGGATCAGCGCGCCGATCAGTTTGTCGAGGGCGTTGTGCCGACCAATGTCTTCGCGGCCCAGGAGCAACTCACCCTGGGCATTCATGAACAAGGCTGCATGCACCGCGCCGCAATGTTGGCCCAAGGGCTGGAACTGACCGATACGGTCACGCAGGCCATCGAGCCATTGCGCGGCAGGCAAGGGCGCGCCGGGCAGCACCTTGAGGTTGGGCAAGGCCTGTTCCACCGCTTCCACACCGCACAACCCGCAGCCACTGGTGCCCGCTAACTGCCGGCGTTGCTGCTTGAGGTTCCAGAAGGCGCGGTTGGCGATGGTTACCTGGGCGTAGTGCGCGGCACCGGTGCCGCTCAGTTGCAGGTCGTAGATGTCCGATGAGTCTTCAATGATGCCGCTGCCGAGGCTGAAGCCGACGATGAAGTCTTCAAGGTCGGTGGGCGTGACCAGCATGACCGCCTGGCTAATGCCGTTATAGGCAATCGCCAGCGCCACTTCCTCGGCCAGCGCGGTGCTGTCCGATTGGGCGTGGTCCAGATTGCAGTAGCGATAGCTCTGGCTGGCGGCCGGCGCGGATGTTTCCATCGCAGGCGCTGGACTGACCGGAGGCTTGTCGTTCATAGGCATCACTGAAAGTAGGAATAGTGCTAAGACTAAATGCGGCAATCTGCCACGTCTAATCGCTATTACTGATCTTCCAATAGATGACGTCGATCAAGAAGTCGTCGCTGATTTCTGATAGAGGGCAAAACAGGCCTCGGCCAACGCCGAGCGGGGGGCACCGCGCCGCATGATCAGGCCCAGCGAAACCAACGTCTGGGCGTTTTCAATGGGCTGGATGCGCAAGTCTTCGGTCAGGACATTAAGGCCGCTGTCCAGGGGCATCACCGCGCAACACAAGCCCCCATGCACAGCTTGTAACAATTGATGCACCGCGTCGGTTTGCAACAGCGGTTGGGGCGTCAGACCCCGGCTGTGGAAATTGTGATCAATGGACTGGCGAAAATGCATGCCGCTGGTGAGCATGCCCAGCGGCAGTTCGATCAACGCTTCCCAGCTCAGCGGTTGTTCACCGAAAAAGAAATACCGCTGGTCGTAAAGCAAGCCCATGCGGGTGGGGCTGAAGGGCAGGGCCTCGAAGCGTTCATTGTCCAGCCGCTCCAAGTAGGAAATGCCCAGGTCGATGCGGTTGTTCGCCAACTGTTCGAGGATGCGTTCGGAACTCAGGGACGACAATTCGAAACGCAGGCTGGGGTGTTCGGTGTGCAAGCGCTGCATCATCGCCAGCGGGTCGAAGTCCGACAACGGCACCACGCCCAGGCGCAGCGTACCCACCAGGTTGCCGCGGCAGGCCGCTGCTTCGGCCTGCAGCCCGTCATAAGCCGCCAGCACCGTGCGTGCCCAGGCCAGCACCCGTTCCCCCGGCGCGGTAAAACCTTCAAAGCGCTGGCCGCGGTTGACCAATGGCAAGTCGAGTTCTTCTTCAAGGCTGCGCAGGCGCATCGACAACGTCGGCTGGGTGATATGGCAACGTGCGGCGGCTTGGCCGAAGTGACGGGTTTCGTCCAGCGCGATGAGAAATTTCAGCTGCTTGATGTCCATCTTCGCTCCAGGGCGCGGGAAGATTCGGATTCTAGCGCTTGCGCGTGGCGGGGTCATTGGTCGGCTGGGAACCGGGTTCGTCTCGCCTGGTCTAGTCTTTGCGTCTGGACACTTAAATCAAGGAGCATGTGCCATGAGTATCTTTAGCTTTGTGAAGGAAGCCGGTGAAAAGCTGATCGACCTGCTGACCCCCGGTAACGCCAATGCCAGCGAACAACTGAAAGAGCACATTGCAAAGGTCGGCCTGGGTAATCCGAATGTACAGGCGACCATCGAGGGCGACAAAGTCATCGTCACAGGTGAAGTGGCGAGCCAGGAAGAGAAGGAAAAAATCCTGTTGGCGGTGGGTAATATCGCCGGTGTCGGTAGCGTAGACGACCAGATCACCGTGACTGGCCCAGTGGCACAAGCGGCGCGCTTCGTGACTGTGAAGAAGGGGGACACCCTCAGCGCCATCTCTAAGGCCGAGTACGGCGACCCGAACAAGTACAACAAGATCTTCGAGGCCAACAAACCGATGCTGTCGCATCCGGACAAGATTTATCCGGGGCAGGTGCTGCGTATCCCTGAATAACTGTCCCCTTGTGGCGAGGGAGCTTGCTCCCGCCGGGCTGCGAAGCGGCCCCAATGCGTCTGCTGCGCAGCCGAGCGGGAGCAAGCTCCCTCGCCACACTGATCCTGTCAAAGCCCTTCGATCAAGTCCCGATAATCCCCCAGCGCCTCGAACTCCCCCGTATCCTTCGGCCCCTTGCGACTGTCCGGCTCGCTGACCGCCAGCAGGTGCGCCACGCCGAAATCCCGGGCGCTGCGCAACACCGGGAGGGTGTCGTCGATGAACAGGCTGCGGGCCGGGTCGAAGTTCAGGTCGGCTTGCAATGCGTCCCAGAACTGCGGGTTTTCCTTGGGGAAGCCGTAGTCGTGGGAGCTGATCAAACGCTCGAAGTAGGGAGCCAGTTCGATGCGTTCCAGCTTCAGCGACAACGAATCGCGGTGAGCGTTGGTGATCATCACCACGCGTTTGCCGGCGCGCTGAATCGCGGCCAGGAACGTATCGGCGTCCGGGCGCAAGGCGATCAGGTGGGCGGTTTCCAACTTCAGTTCGCGCACCGGCAGTTTCAGCTCGGCGCTCCAGAAATCCAGGCAATACCATTGCAACTGGCCGGCGTTGCGCTCGAACAATGGCTGCAGCTCCATCTCGGCCATCGCCCGGCTTACACCATGCAGGTCGGCGTAGCGCTGGGGCAGGTGTTCGAGCCAGAAGTGGTTGTCGTAATGCAGGTCCAGCAGGGTACCGTCCATGTCCAGCAGAACCGTATCGATCTCATGCCAGGGCAGCAAGGCCATAAAACTTCTCCAGCGGTCATCGGATATCCGACACAAACAATCAGAATAGGCCGGGTATAGTAGCCCGCTATCGCCCAGGGAGCCGTTTATGCGCCAGAAACCCACCATACTCGATCGCCGGATCGTCGCTACCAGCCGCCTATTCTGTGTGGAAGAACTGAAATTGCGGTTTTCCAACGGTGTGGAGCGCACTTATGAGCGTCTGGCGAGCAAAGGGGCGGGCTACGGCGCGGTGATGATCGTGGCGATGCTCGACGCTGACCATGCGGTGCTGGTGGAAGAGTATTGCGGTGGCACCGATGCTTACGAGTTGTCCCTGCCCAAGGGCTTGATCGAGCCAGGGGAAGATGTACTGGCGGCGGCCGAGCGGGAGCTCAAGGAAGAGGCCGGTTTCGGGGCGCGACAGTTGGAACATCTGACCGAGTTGTCGCTGTCCCCCGGCTATATGAGCCAGAAGATCCAAGTGGTGCTGGCGACCGATTTGTATGAAGAGCGCCTGGAGGGCGACGAGCCCGAGCCGATGCGCGTGGACAAGGTCAACCTGCACGAGCTGTCGGCCCTGGCGCAAAACCCGCAATTCACCGAGGGCCGGGCCTTGGCGGCGCTGTACTTGGCCCGTGACCTGCTGGCCCAGCGTGGAGCATTCCTGTCATGACATTTCCTCATTCGCTGATGGCCCCGGTGGTCGAGCTGGCGCTCAAGGCCGGTGAGGCGATCCTGCCGTTCTGGCGCGCCAACGTGTTGGTCAACCACAAGGCCGACGAGTCGCCGGTGACCGCTGCCGACATGGCGGCTCATGATGTGCTCGTGGCCGGGCTGGCGGCGCTGGCCCCGGACATTCCAATCCTTTCCGAAGAAGACGCCGATATCGCGCAAAGCGTGCGGGCCGGCTGGCAACGCTGGTGGTTGGTGGACCCGCTGGATGGCACCAAGGAATTCATTTCCGGTAGCGAAGAGTTCACCGTCAACATTGCCTTGGTAGAGCAGGGGCGTGTGGTGTTCGGCGTGGTGTCGATGCCCACCAATGGTCGCTTCTACGTGGGTGGCGCTGGGCTGGGTGCCTGGCGTGGTGACAAGGGGGGCGTACCGTTGCCTATCGCGGTGCGTGACGCAGTGGCGCCGGGCGAGGCGTTCACCGTGGTCGCCAGTCGCCGGCACACCAGCCCGGAGCAGGAGCGCCTACTCAACGGTTTGAGCGCGAGCCTGGGCGAATTGCAACTGACCAGTATTGGCAGCTCGTTGAAGT
The DNA here is from genome assembly GCF_051131985.1 of Pseudomonas sp. Z3-6. Classification (NCBI taxonomy): domain Bacteria; kingdom Pseudomonadati; phylum Pseudomonadota; class Gammaproteobacteria; order Pseudomonadales; family Pseudomonadaceae; genus Pseudomonas; species Pseudomonas sp. Z3-6. The sequence goes on along the minus strand of NZ_CP071644.1, from coordinate 6,654,095 downwards.
TTTGCCTGGTGGCCGAAGGCGCGGCGGATTGTTATCCACGGTTGGCGCCAACCTCCCAGTGGGACACCGCCGCCGCCCAGGGGGTATTGGAAGGTGCGGGAGGCGCGGTGCTGGATTTGAGCGGCGAGCCGTTCTGTTATCCACCGCGTGAGTCGCTGTTGAATGCGTCGTTCCTGGCGTTGCCGGCGAAAGCGGCGTGGCGTGGGAAGCTGTTGGAGCTTGCTCGTTCCTGAACCCTATCTGATTCTTGTGGCAAAAGCTTTTTGTCTGGCAAGAGTGCTTTTTGTGGCGAGGGAGCTTGCTCCCGCTGGGTTGCGAAGCAGCCCCTGCTTTGGCGGTTGCTGCGCAACCGAGCGGGAGCAAGCTCCCTCGCCACAGTGGCCACCCACCCTCCAATACAGGTCATGTGCTGTTTCAGCGGTGCAACACGTATTGCCCCTCGAACTGTACCGCCACGTCCTCGCTCCCGCTGTTCATCACCTGGGTCTGCAAGGCCAGCCGCGCCCGTCCGTAACGCCGGTAGGTGGCCAGGAAGCGTTTCCAGAGCTTTTCCTCAGGCGCTTGGCAGACAACGGCCGCATCGCGGGTCACCGGCAACGGATAACTGATCTGCCCTTCCTGAATCACGATATGGCCGTCTTCAATGCCTTCCTCGCGCAGGGCCAGGTGCAGCCAGCCCCAGCCACCGAGTACGGCGCCGCAATACAGGCTGCCGCCGAACATGGTGCTCTTGTGGTTGACGTTGGCCGCCAGCGGCAAGGACAGGCGCAGTTGCCGGGCCTGCCAATCGAGCACCTTGAGGCCCATGTCCCGGGTCAAGGGGATGTCGTGGTGCAGGATCGATTCCAGGTAACGGCTGTCGCGGTTCATTGCGGGCCTCTTGCTTGGCAGGGTAGTGACGATAATTCAATCGGATTCATCGGCCGTACCCTGGCTGCTGTCGCCGAAGGTCAGGCCATGCTTGCGCAACTTGTCGTGCAGGGTCTTGCGGGGAATGCCCAAGGCCTCGGCCAGGCTGCGCACCGAGCTGTGGGGGCGGGCCAGTTCGGCGGCGATGAGGGTTTTCTCGAAGTTTTCCACCTGCTCGCTCAAGCCGCCGGTGACCAGTTCCACCGGTGCCCCAGGGTTGCCGTCGGGCGCGCTGTTGTCCAGGGCCAGCTCCAGGCCCAGGGCAAAGCGTTCTGCGGCGTTCTGCAGTTCTCGCACATTGCCCGGCCAACTGTGGCGCAGCAGCAACGCCCGGTGCGCCGGCTGCAATTCGTGGGGCGGCAGGCCATGTCGGGCACTGGCTTCGTTGGCGAAATGCTGGAACAGCATCAGCGCATCCTCGCCCCGTTCGCGCAACGGCGGTATGCGCAGCGGCGCGACGTTGAGGCGGTAATACAGGTCGGCACGAAAACGCCCCTGGTCGGCGGCCTGGCGCAGGTCTTCCTTGGTCGCGGCAATGACACGGATATCCAGGGGAATCTGTTGATTGCCGCCCAGCCGCTCCACCACGCGCTCTTGCAGCAGACGCAGCAGCTTGACCTGGACATCCAGGCTCATGCTCTCGATTTCGTCCAGGAACAGCGTGCCGCCGTTGGCGAACTCGAACTTGCCGATGCGGCGTTTCTGCGCACCGGTAAAAGCACCGGGTTCGTGGCCGAACAGTTCGCTCTCCACCACCGACTCGGCCAGGGCACCGGCGTTGATCGCCACGAAGGGGCCATTGCGCCGGCCTGAGAGGTCGTGCAAGGCACGGGCGACCACTTCCTTGCCGGCGCCGGTCTCACCGAGGATCAGCACATCGGCGCGGGTGGCGGCCAACGCGCCGATCTGCTCGCGCAGGCGCAGCATCGGGGTCGATTGGCCGACTAGGCGGGCGCTGAGTTCATGGCGATCGCTCAGGGCCAGGCGCAGGCTGCGGTTGTCCAGCACCAGGCGGCGCAAGGCCAGGGCGCGGCGTACGCTGTCGAGCAGATGATCGCTGGCGAACGGTTTTTCCAAGAAGTCGTAGGCCCCGGCGCGCATCGCCTGCACCGCCAGCGGCACATCACCGTGGCCGGTAATCAGCAGCACCGGCAGTTCCGGGTCTTGCGCATGGAGTTCGCCCAGCAGTTCGAGGCCGTCCATGCCCGGCATGCGAATATCACTGACCACCACCCCCGGCCAATCACGAGACAGTTGCCCGGCCACGCCCTTGGCTTCGGCCAGGGGCAGGATTTTCAGGCCGGCCAGGTCGAGGGTCTGGCTCAAGGCCTGACGCAGATGGGGATCGTCATCGATCAGCACCACCTCAATCCGGTTGTCGATGGTCATACACTTCGGTCCTCGGACGGTTGCAGGCTCACCCCGGGTGCGCCGGCGCGCAGCTTCAGGGTGATCAGGGCGCCGCCTTCCTTGTGGTTGGCGAACGACAGTTCGCCGCCGAAGGCGCGCATCAGGGTGTCGCAGATCGCCAGCCCGAGGCCAAGGCCCTGGGTGCGGGTCTTGGTGGTGTAGAAAGGCTCGCCGGCGCGGCCCAAGGCCTCCATGCAAAACCCTGGACCGTTATCACGGATGTACAGGTTGGCGCCGGTGTCGGTGGCCTGGGCACTGATCCAGAGTTTGCGCGGCGGGCCCTTCTCGGTGAGCGCATCGAGGGCGTTGGCCAGCAGGTTGCCGAGTACCTGGCGCAGGCGGGTTTCGCCAGCCTCGACCCACAGCGTGGCGGCCGGCAAGTCGCGGATCAGCTCCACTTCCATGCTGCGCCGGCGTTTGGCGAGCAGCGCCAGGGCGTCGTCCAGCGCCGGCTGCAGGGCGACGCTTTCCGGGGCATGACGGTCGCGACGGGCGAAAGCGCGCAGGTGGGCGATGATCGATGCCATGCGCCCGGTCAGTTCGCTGATCAACTTGAGGTTGCCGCGGGCGTCTTCGGTGCGTTGGTGGTCAAGCAGGATCTCGGCGTTTTCCGCGTAGCTGCGAATCGCCGCCAGTGGCTGGTTGAGCTCGTGGCTAATGCTCGCCGACATGGTGCCCAGGGCCGACAGCTTGCCGGCCTGCACCAGGTCATCCTGGGCCCGGACCAATTCCTGCTGGGCCTGCTCGCGCTCCAGCACTTCTTGTCTCAGTCGCCGGTTCAGTCCTTCCAGGTCGCTGGTCCGTTCGGCCACCCGGCCCTCCAGCTCCTGGCGGGCCTTGGCTTCGAAGGCGATCCGGTCCAGATAGTGGCGCCGGCGTTGCATCATCAACCCGAGCAACAGCATCAACACCAGCAAGGCCGCGCCACCGGTGGCAACCACGGTACGCACGGGACGGTCGATCAGCGTGCGCGGGGCGAGGATGCTCACGCTCCAGCCGGTTTCTTCGATGGATTGGGTCTGGGGCAGCCAGGCGTTGGCATCCAGGTTCAGCGGCTTGGGGTCGCGGGTTGGATAAGGTTGTACCGCGCTGATGGCCTTGCGCTCGTCGTCGCTGAGCGGCCGGGTCGCGCGAAAGCGCCATTCCTGGCGCGACGTGAGAATGACCACGCCGTTGTGGTCGGTCACCAGCAATTGTTCCGGGGTCTTGCCCCATAGGCTTTCGGTGTGGTCGAGGTCGACCTTGACCACCAGCACGCCGATGACTTTTTCGCGGTCGTGCACGGCGGCCGCGAAGAAATAACCGCGCTTGGCCGACGTCGTGCCCAAACCGAAGAAACGCCCCAGGCGCCCGGCCATGGCTTCGATGAAGTACGGCCGGAAGGCGAAATTGCGCCCGACGAAGCTGTCGTGTTTGTCCCAGTTCGACGCGGCCAGCGTCTTGCCGGAAGGGTCCATCAGGTACATGACTTCTGCGCCTGTCTGGGCGCTGATGTTTTTCAGCAGCCGGTTGGCGTTGCCTTGGGTGACGCCGTCGTCCGGGGCCGACAGGGTGGCGCGCAAGGCCGGCAGCTCGCCGAGGATCTGTGGCAACACTTCATAGCGGTGCAGCGTGCCCAGCAGGTTGGCGACGTAAAGGTCCAGGGTCTGGCGGTTCTGGCCGGCCAGCTCACTGCGGTAATAACGCTCGGCCAGGTGCTCCAACGGCCACAGCAACGGCGCCAGGCACAGCGCGAGCAAGGCCAGGCTGCGCCAACGGGGTCTGCGAGGAAGGGTGGAATTCATGAGCATGGGGCGCCTGTGGTGACAGGCGTATTATGCCTAGTTGCCTTGCAAATACTATTTGTAAGACCTTACCAGGCTTGTCCGGCCAGACACCGCTGCAACGCGCTTCGCCAGTCGGGCTGGCTCACCGCCCATTCCTTGGACAGGCGGCTGCAATCCAGGCGCGAGTTCAACGGTCGAGGGGCCGGCGTCGGATAGTCGCTGGACGCAATGGGCTCCAGTAGCGCGCACGGCTTGTGTCGCTCGAGCAGGTTCTCGCCGATGGCCTGGGCGAAACCGAACCAGGACGTCTCCCCCCGGGCCGTCAGGTGATAGGTGCCCCAGGCTCCGGCTTGACCGGCCTGCCAGCGTTCGATCAGTTGGGCGGTGCTGTCGGCAATGGTGCCCGCCCAGGTCGGTGCGCCAATCTGATCGGCCACCACCCGCAGTTGCGGTTTTTCCTGCAACAGACGCTGCATGGTCAACAGGAAATTGCGGCCCTCGGTGGAATATACCCAACTGGTGCGCAGGATCAGGTGCTGGCCGCCAGCCTGGCGGATGGCATCTTCACCGGCCAGTTTGCTGCGCCCATAGACGCTCAGAGGATTGGGCGTGTCGTCCTCGGTGTAGGGGGTAGGCTTGAGGCCATCGAAGACGTAGTCGGTGGAGTAGTGAATCAACGGTATGCCCAGTTCGGCCGCTGCCTGGGCCAGGATGCCCGGCGCCGTGGCATTGATGGCGAACACCCGTTCCGGCTCGCTCTCAGCCTGGTCGACGGCCGTGTGGGCGGCGGCATTGATGATCACGTCGGGTCTCAGGGCCTTGATGGGGGCGCGCAGGGAATCCGCCTGCGCCAGGTCGAGCTGGTCGCTGCCGCGTACGAGCAACTCGCCCATGCCGCTCAGGCGCGATTGAAGCGCCCGGGAAACTTGGCCATTGCGGCCGATGATCAGGATGCGCAAGGGCGTACTCATGGGAACAGGTCTGCCTCGTGCAAGGCCTTGCCGTTCTGGTCCTTGGCCGAGAGGATCGGCGCGTCGTCCAGCGCCCAATCGATGGCCAGTTGTGGATCGTCCCAGCGAATGCAGCGTTCGGCTGAGGGCGCGTAGTAATCGGTGGTTTTGTAGAGGAAGTCCGCCGATTCGCTGAGCACGACGAAACCGTGGGCAAACCCTGGCGGAATCCATAATTGTTGCGGAGTCTTCGCCGAAAGACGTACTGACGTCCATTGGCCGAAGGTCGGAGAGCTGCGGCGGATATCTACCGCTACATCCAGTACTTCCCCTGCGACTACCCGCACGAGCTTCCCCTGTGCTTGCTCGATTTGATAATGCAGGCCGCGCAAAACTCTTTTGGCGGAGCGAGAATGATTGTCCTGGACGAATTTAGGGGAAAAACCGGTGGCTTCGACAAAAGCCCGAGCATTGAAACTTTCGTAGAAAAATCCCCGCTCATCGCCGAATACCTTCGGTTCGATGAGCAAGACGTCGGGTAGTTGAGTGGCGGTGATTTTCATCGTGGTTCCCTGACGATGTTGAACAGATACTGACCGTAGCCGGTCTTGCCGAAGTATTCGGCACGTTTAAGTATTTGTTCACGACTGACCCAACCTTGTAGATAGGCAATTTCTTCCAGACATGCCACTTTCAGGCCTTGACGATGCTCGATGGTTTGCACATATTGCGACGCTTCCAGCAGGCTGTCGTGGGTGCCCGTGTCCAGCCAGGCGAAGCCTCGACCGAAACGCTCAACATGTAAGTCACCGCGTTGTAGATAAGCGTTGTTGATGTCTGTGATCTCTAGTTCGCCGCGTTTGGATGGTTTTACCTCCTTGGCGATTCGGATGACATCATTATCGTAGAAGTACAGCCCCGTTACCGCATAGCTGGACTTGGGGGCGATGGGTTTTTCTTCAATGGAAATGGCACGATCTTCAGCGTTAAATTCGATCACACCGAAACGTTCCGGGTCCTTGACCCAGTAACCGAACACCGTCGCGCCGCTCTGCCGGCTGATAGCAGCCTGCAGCCGGTCACTGAAATACGATCCATGGAATATGTTGTCGCCCAGGATCAGGCACACCGAATCGCTGCCAATGAATTGCTCGCCGATCAGGAACGCCTGGGCCAAGCCATCGGGCGACGGCTGCTCGGCATAGCTGAAATTCACACCAAACTGCTGACCGTCGCCCAACAGGTTGCGGTATTGCGGCAGATCCTGAGGCGTGGAAATAATCAGGATGTCCTTGATGCCTGCGAGCATCAGCACCGAGATCGGGTAATAGATCATCGGTTTGTCATAAATCGGCAATAGTTGCTTGGAAACCCCGAGGGTAATCGGGTGCAGGCGGGTGCCGGAACCGCCGGCCAGGACAATACCTTTAATCATGCAATTGCATCCTTGTGGTCGAGCGAGCCCAGGCGCTCGCCCTGATAACTGCCGTCCTGGACCCGTTGGCACCACAGCAGGTTTTCCAGATACCACTGCACGGTCTTGCGCAGTCCGGTCTCGAAGGTTTCTTGAGGTGTCCAGCCCAGTTCCCGTTCGATCTTGCTGGCGTCGATGGCGTAACGCAGGTCATGGCCGGGGCGGTCCTGGACGAAGCTGATCAGGTCGGCATAGTGCTCGACGCCTTCGGGTTTGCGTGGCGCCAGTTCTTCGAGCAGCGCGCAGATGCTGCGCACCACGTCGATGTTTTTCTGCTCGTTGTGCCCGCCGATGTTGTACGTCTCGCCGATCGCACCTTGGGTGATGACTTTGAGCAGCGCCCGGGCATGGTCTTCGACGAACAGCCAGTCGCGCACTTGCTGGCCGTTGCCGTAGACCGGCAGCGGTTTACCGGCCAGCGCGTTGAGAATCACCAGGGGAATCAGTTTTTCGGGGAAGTGGAACGGCCCGTAGTTGTTCGAGCAGTTGGTCAACAGCACAGGCAAGCCGTAGGTGCGTTGCCAGGCGCGGACCAGGTGATCGGACGCCGCCTTGCTCGCCGAATACGGGGAGCTTGGGGCATAGGCAGTGGTTTCGGTGAACAGGTCATCCACGCCGTGCAAGTCGCCATACACTTCATCGGTGGAGATGTGGTGGAAGCGAAACGCGCGCTTCTGCGGTTCGGCCAAAGCCTGCCAATACGCGCGGGTGGCTTCCAGCAGGCTGTAGGTGCCCACGATGTTGGTCTGGATGAAGTCCGCCGGGCCATCGATGGAACGGTCTACATGGGACTCGGCCGCCAGGTGCATGATGGCGTCAGGTTGGAATCGCGCCAGCACCGCACTGACAGCCGCTTGATCCACTATGTCGGCCTGGACGAATTCGTAGCGGCTGTCGTGATCGATGCTGCTCAGGGACTCGAGGTTGCCAGCGTAGGTCAGCTTGTCGAGGTTCAGGACCTGATGTTCGGTATCGAGAATCAAGTGCCGTATGAGCGCCGAGCCGATGAAGCCAGCACCGCCAGTGATGAGAATGCGCATCCAGTTAAGCCTTTTTCCGTGAGACGACAAAGCGTAGGAGTATAGCTTGTCGGCATGTCGAGGGCGGTGCAAGCGAATATCCCATGGACACACCCTCCTATTTAGCTTCCCAGGAGAGCTGTGCATATTTTTGAACAGGGGGGTTGCTTATCCCCCGACTCGGTGGCGAGATAGGCATCCGAACAAAACCACCTCAGGGGTCGTTGTATGCCACTCGCTACGTTGGTTCACCGCGCCAGTTTACCTAGCCCACAGATCAGCGCCGAGCAAGCGCTGGTGCTGCTGCGCTCGAATTACGGACTCAGCGGCGACCTGCGACCCCTTGGCAGCAACCAGGACCTCAACTACCGCGTCGACAGCGAGCGCGGACGCTTTGTGTTGAAAATTTGCCACGGCGACTACGCTGTCCAAGAAATCCAGGCCCAACATGCCGCCCTCAAGCACTTGGCCGGACACGACGCGGTGAAAGTGCCACGGGTCATTGCGGCGATCAACGGCCAGGACCTGCTGACCTTGGACGTCGACGGCCAAGCGATTCACATGCGTCTGCTGGAATACATCGACGGCCAGTCCCTCACGCAGCTCAAGCACCTGACACCCGAGCTTGTCACTGGCCTGGGCCGCCTGTGCGCGGAAATGGACCTGGCCCTGGCGACATTCGACCACGCGGGCCTGGAGCGCACCCTGCAATGGGACGCGCGCCACGCCCCGGCCCTGGTCGATTACCTACTGCCTGTCATCGAGGATGAAACACGACGCCATCGGGTCGCCGAGGTCGCGCAACAGGCCGAGCGGCGCTTGCAGCCGCTCAAGGCCAGCCTGCCGGTGCAGGCGATCCACATGGACATCACTGATGACAACGTGGTCTGGCAGCGCGATGCCCAGCGCCAATGGCAATTGCAGGGCGTTATCGATTTCGGCGACCTGATCCGTACCTGGCGCATCACTGACTTGTCGGTGACGTGCGCAGCCCTGCTGCATCACGCCGACGGCGACCCGTTCTTTATCTTGCCGGCGATCAAGGCCTACCACGCGGTCAACCCCTTGCAGCGCCAGGAACTGTTGGCGCTGTGGCCGCTGATCGTGGCGCGCGCCGCAGTGCTGGTGCTCAGCGGTGAGCAGCAGGTTTCCATCGACCCGGACAACCACTACAGCCGCGACAACCTGGCCCATGAGTGGGAGATTTTCCGCGTCGCCCATTCGGTGCCCTTCGAACTCATGGAAGCGGCGATTCTCACCGCCGTCGGCCACAACCTGCCAGCCATTGCCAGCGAGGGCTTTGCGCCACTCTTACCGACCCTGGTAGGGCGCGAGTTCGCCCTGATCGACCTGGGGGTGCTGAGCCCGCATTTCGAGGCCGGCAATTGGGAGCAGTCGGGGATCGACCAGCGCCTGCTGGATGAAGCCGCGGGTATTCACGGCCTGGCGGCCAGTCGCTATGGGCAGTACCGCTTGTCTCGCACTCGGCCGGACAGCGCCGTCGAACCCGACACTTATCCCTTGCACGTGGCGTTGAGTGTGCCGCGGGGAACGCCGCTCGAATCTCCGTTCGCCGGGGTTGTGCACACGTCTGCCGACGGCATGTTGCAACTGGACAGTGCACAGTTGAGCGTGCGCTTGTGGGGGGTGACGTCGCCGCTGCATTCCGGCGCGGCGCTGGTCAAGGGGCAGGTGCTGGGCGAAGTGACGGGGTCGCTGTGTGTCCAGTTGTGCCGGGGCGCCCACGTGAATCCGCCTCTGTTCTGCACGCCCTCCAGGGCCCTGGCCTGGCAGGCGCTTTGCCCTTCGCCGGCGATGCTGCTGGGGCTGGCGTGCGATGCCGAGCCGGAGACCGATCCCGAGGCGCTGCTGGCTCGTCGCGATGCGAGCTTTGCCCGTTCGCAGAAACACTATTACGTCGATCCGCCGCGCATCGAGCGTGGCTGGCGCAACCACCTGATCGACATGCAGGGGCGCTCCTACCTGGACATGCTCAACAACGTCGCGGTGCTGGGCCATGGCCATCCACGCATGGCGGCGGTGGCTGCCCGGCAATGGTCGCTGCTCAATACCAACTCGCGTTTCCACTATGCGGCGATTGCCGAGTTTTCCGAGCGCCTGCTGGCGCTGTCGCCCTCCAACATGGACCGAGTGTTCCTGGTCAACAGCGGCACCGAGGCCAACGACCTGGCGATCCGCCTGGCCTGGGCCTACAGCGGCGGACGGGACATGCTCAGCGTGCTGGAGGCTTACCACGGCTGGTCGGTGGCCGCCGATGCGGTATCGACCTCCATCGCCGACAACCCCCAGGCCCTGAGCAGTCGCCCGGACTGGGTGCACCCGGTGACCGCGCCGAACACCTATCGCGGCGAATTCCGCGGCCCCGACAGTGCGCCGGACTACGTGCGCAGCGTCGAACACAACCTGGCGAAAATTGCCGAGAGCAAACGCCAACTGGCCGGTTTCATCTGCGAGCCGGTCTACGGCAACGCCGGTGGGATCGCACTGCCGCCCGGTTACCTGAAGCAGGTCTACGCGATGGTGCGCGAGCGCGGTGGGGTCTGCATCGCCGACGAGGTGCAGGTCGGTTACGGGCGCATGGGCGAATTTTTCTGGGGCTTCGAAGAGCAAGGCGTGGTGCCGGACATCATCACCATGGCCAAGGGCATGGGCAACGGCCAGCCGCTGGGCGCGGTCATCACTCGCCGGGAAATCGCCGAGGCGCTGGAGGCCGAGGGGTATTTCTTCTCGTCGGCCGGCGGCAGCCCGGTCAGTTGCCAGATCGGCATGGCGGTGCTGGATGTCATGGAAGAGGACAATCTCTGGGAAAACGCCCGGGTGGTTGGCGGGCATTTCAAGGCTCGACTGGAGGCCTTGATCGATCAGTATCCATTGGTCGGCGCAGTGCACGGCTCAGGGTTCTACCTGGGCGTGGAGCTGATCCGCGACCGCGACACGTTGGAGCCGGCCACCGAAGAAACCACTGTGCTGTGCAATCGCTTGCGGGAACTGGGCATCTTCATGCAGCCGACGGGTGATTACCTGAACATCCTCAAGATCAAACCGCCGATGGTGACTACGCGCCAGAGTGTGGATTTCTTTGTCGATATGCTGATGAAGGTATTGGACGAGGGGCTGTAATCGATCTGGAATGCCGAGCTGTGAAGCTGTATTCCCCCTGTGGGAGCGGGCTTGCTCGCGAAAGCGGTGGTTCAGATGGCATTGATGCTGAATGTGCCGCCGCCTTCGCGAGCAAGCCCGCTCCCACAGGTTTTCTCGTCATAAAATCGATTTTTGTCGATGTTTTAAGAGGTTTTTTGATTGCTTTTGGTTTTTGTGACTTTATTAGTCGATATTTATCGTCTATAAAGTGACCACTGCCTATCGCCCAGGAGATGACCCATGACAACGTTGCACAGCACTCCGCGCGCGGATGGTTTCCACATGCCTGCCGAATGGGCGACCCAGACCCAGGTCTGGATGATCTGGCCCGAGCGCCCGGACAACTGGCGCCTGGGCGGCAAGCCCGCACAGGCTGCCCACGTGGCGGTCGCCAAGGCCATCGCCCGTTTTGAACCGGTGACCGTGGCGGTGTCCGCGAGCCAATACGAAAATGCCCGGGCGCGCCTCGACGTGCCGAATATCCGCCTGGTGGAAATGTCCAGCGACGACGCCTGGGTCCGCGATACCGGCCCGACGTTCGTGATCAACGACAGCGGTGAAGTGCGCGGTATCGACTGGGACTTCAATGCCTGGGGCGGCTTTGACGGCGGCCTGTACGCGCCGTGGAACCGTGATTCGCAAGTGGCCGGCAAAATCCTCGAGCTCGAGCGCAGCCCACGTTATCGCACCGAAGGTTTCGTGCTCGAGGGTGGGTCGATCCATGTGGATGGCGAAGGCACCGTGATCACCACCGAGGAGTGCCTGCTCAACCGCAATCGCAACCCGCACATGAGCCGTGAGGAGATCGAGGCGGTGCTCAGTGCGCAATTGGCCGTGGATAAGATCATCTGGCTGCCGGACGGTCTGTTTAATGACGAAACCGACGGTCATGTGGATAACTTCTGCTGTTACGTACGGCCTGGCGAAGTCCTGCTTGCCTGGACCGACGACCCGCAAAACCCGAACTACACCCGCTGCCACGCGGCGTTGGACGTGCTGCAAAACAGCACGGATGCCAAGGGGCGCTCGTTTACAGTGCATAAAATGCCGATCCCGGGGCCGTTGTATGCCACCGCAGAGGAATGCGCTGGCGTGGATGCGGTGGAGGGTTCCCAGGAACGCAACCCAAGCGTGCGACTGGCCGGTTCCTATGTGAACTTCCTGATCGTCAACGGCGGCATCATCGCGCCGAGTTTTGACGACCCGCTGGATGCACCGGCCAGGGACATCCTGCAGAACCTGTTCCCGCAGCACGAAGTGGTCATGGTGCCAGGACGCGAACTGTTACTGGGCGGCGGCAATATCCATTGCCTTACCCAACAGCAACCCGCGCCGCGGACAAAGTGAGTGGCGATGTAACAGCCCGGTGATATCGCCAGCGCCGGCTCTAAACCGGTGATTTTGGATCCATCCCGGCAAGCCCGCGGCCCGATTGGGTCGCGGGTTTTTTTGTGTCCGTTCGTGGGTGGGCAGGGATGGATTGGCATAGCTCTTGTATTGGATCAGCAGCAGTTCCGGGGAAGGGAACTGAGTTGTTTTGTCATAAACCTTGGATAAATTAGCCGCTCATCAACCAGGAGAGGGCGCTGGAATGAATATGACAAGCGAGCGCACATGCCATCCCTTGGCCGTTAATGGTGAGTCGCTTCAAGCGTTGGCGCAGTGGTTGAAGTCCAACGGAACGCGTCAGATCAGAGAACCTGATCCGCGCCGGATGATCGTTGAGCGGTACCCTGCTGGCCTGTTCAGCGAGGCTGAGCTGGAAGCACTGTGGGATGTGATGCAAGGATAGAATTCGACGGATTGATAAAAAGCGCTGGCCGGGATGGCAGCGCTTTTTTTGTGTCCGCTGGTTTTGTGGATTGATGCAATTTCCCTGTGGGAGCGGGCTTGCTCGCGAAGGCGTCGGGTCAGCTACCTATGCGGTGACTGACACACCGCTTTCGCGAGCAAGCCCGCTCCCACAGAGGATGGTGTTCAATTCTGGGCATTCGCCCGATCCACGAAACACACTGAAAGCCGTTCCGGCGTTTTTCCGCAGCGCTCGCGAGGCTACCCTGCTGCCATCGAATCCCCATGGCTAGCGGAGTTTCCCATGACCACTCTCCATTATATCTACGACCCGCTGTGCGGTTGGTGCTACGGTGCCAAACCGCTGGTGCAGGCGGCCCAGGCTGTATTGCCAGTGATCGCCCATGGCGGCGGCATGATGGCCGGCACCAATCGCCAGCAGGTCTCGCCACAATTGCGCAATTATGTGATGCCCCACGACCGGCGCATCGCCGAATACTCCGGGCAGCCCTTTGGCGAGGCCTATTTCGACGGTTTGCTGCGCGACCACAGCGCGGTGTTCGATTCGGCGCCGCCGACCGCCGCCGTCCTTGCGGCCGAACAGCTCGGCGGCCATGGCCTGGAACTGCTAGGACGGCTGCAAACCGCACACTACGTCGAAGGGCGGCGCATTGCGGACGAAACCGTCCTGCTGGAGCTCGCTCAATCCATTGGCCTGCCGGCCCAGGCGTTCCTGGCGGCGTTCCGCGCGGCTGATGTGCAGCGGCATATCAAGGCCAGTCGCGCCTTGCTCGCTCAGGTTGGCGGTCAGGGCTTTCCAACTTTGGCTCTAGAGCGGGACGGCCAGTTCACATTGATCGACATCGGCTCCTGGCTGGGCAAGCCCGAGGCATTCGCCCAATGGTTGAAGCAAGCCCTGCCGGAGCAAGCATCGGCGCCTTCAGCGACTTGCGGTTTGAACGGCTGTTCGCTTTGATCGATTCTTAGATGTTTTTCGCCTAATTACAGACGATTCACGAAATTGACACACCGTTGAGGGCGCGACTACGATTCGTCCTACGCCTGTGGCTGACAGCCATGACTCTTAAATAATAAAAAGGCCCGACACGATCAGACGTGGGCGGGCCTTTTCATTATTTCCAGGAGCAAGAGTCCGAAAAAGAGCGCAAAGCGCCATTTCGGCTGCTCGTCGCGGTGCGTATCAACCCGTACAAGGAAAATAATCATGTTGAACAAGCGCATCAGTTTGATCGCATTGGGGATCTTGAGCACGACACACGCCATGGCCAATGACCAGGCGGAGTCAAAGGGGTTCGTTGAAGACAGCAGCTTGAAAGTGCTGTTGCGCAACGCTTATATGAACCGCGACTACAAGGACGGCAGAGAAGACAAGGCCGAATGGGGCCAGGCGGCCATCGGTACGTTCTCGTCCGGTTTCACCCAAGGCACGGTGGGCGTGGGTGTCGATGCCTTTGGCCTGTACGCGTTGCGTCTGGATGGCGGCAAGGGGCGTAGCGGTGCGCAAGGCATCGATTTCTTCAAGCAAGGCGACAGCGGCAGCGCGGCCGATGATTTGTCCAAGTTCGGTGCGGCGGTCAAGTTCCGCGTTTCCAATACCGTACTGGCCTACGGTGACCAGATGCCGGCCCTGCCGGTGCTGAGCTATGACAATTCGCGCCTGCTGCCGGAAAGCTATACCGGCACGCTGATCACCTCCAAGGAGATCAAGGGGCTGGAACTGAACGCCGGCCGTTTCACCGCCGAATCGCGCAAGAGCGCCGAAGGCCGTGACAGCGGTGGCCTGAAATCGATTAACGTGTTGGGCGGCAGCTATCAATTCACCGAGCAGTTCAAGGCTTCGCTCTACGCCTCGGATGTCGAAGACGTATTGAAGAAGCAATACGTAAACGCCAACTACGTGTTCCCACTGGCCAAGGATCAATCCCTGACCCTGGACTTCAACGGTTATCGCACCAAGCTGGACGACAGCTACGTTCGTGAAAACAACGTCACCGGCGACGACAACAAGATCTGGAGCCTGGCCGCTACTTTCGCCACCGGCCCTCACAGCTTCACACTCGCCCATCAGCGCAGCACCGGCGACAGCAACCTGGGCTACGCCTACGGCGGCTATCAGCGCGAGCAGAACCGTGTGGGTGATGGCGGTAACACGATCTACCTGGCCAACTCCTACTGGTCCGACTTCAACGCTGAGGACGAGCGCAGCTGGCAGTTGGGCTACGGCCTGGACTTCACCACCTTCGGCGTACCGGGCCTGACCTATAACGTCGCTTACGTACGTGGCGATAACATCACCACGTCCACCAGCGAAGGCGGGACCGAGCGCGAGATCTTCAACCAGTTCAAGTACGTGGTCCAGAACGGCCCGGCCAAGGACTTGAGTGTCAGGTTGCGCAGCTCTGTGTTGCGGGTGTCGCAGAAATCCAGCGAGTACAACGTCAGCGGCAATGAGCTGCGGGTGTTCGTGGATTATCCGATCAGCGTCTTCTGATGCCTGATCAGGTTGTAAGTCGATAACGGTGGCGAGGGAGCAAGCTCCCTCGCCACCGTTGATTCATGCCTGCCTGAAGTGAACAGCATGGCGACGCCAAGCTCGGGTTCTTTTTGCTTTTAGCTCAAGAAAAGCCGCTGGAATCGCCTGTTTCCCCGAGAAAAAGTCGTCTTTATGTAACGTTGCCCGCCGTTTCAAGCGCCGCTTGAAATGCCTCAAATACTTTCTCATGGACGTAAATCCTGCACCTACTAGATTAGGCCGCTCAACGCAGTGGAGACCTATGAAAAATGATCGTTCTGAACAGGGAAGTGGGCGAAGCGCTGAGACGTGACAAATACGTCAACGTTCGCGGTGGGGACTTCAACCTCTACGGTCATTTCGGCGACTTTGTCCGGCTGACCAAAAGCTGGGAAAACATGGAGCCCGACAGTTACTACGGCCAGGCCGAGTCAGGCATGCGTTTTCGCCGCTACAGCGACTTCGAATACAACCCAACGACCCGTGAGCTCAAGCAGCTCGAGCACCGGGCCTACGTTCAGTCCAAGGCCAACAACAGCTATGTCGGCGGACTGGAGCGGCACTTCGAGGATTTCTCCAACGAAGTGATCAACTCGCCGGTGATGCGCAGCCTGATCGACACGGACTTCGAGGTGTACAAGAACGTCCTGCCGCAGGAACTGCACGATGAAATCTGGCAGTGCCAGATCCATCAGATCCGCATCGAGATCAAACCGGGCAAACAGCTGGAAATCACCCCTGAAGGGATTCACTGCGACGGTTATCCGTTCAGCGGCGTGCACTTCTGGGGTCGTCAGAATGTGGCGGGGGCGGAAAGCCGCTTGTACACCGCCCAGGAAGAACAACTGGCGGCGACGACTTACGAGGACATTCTCGACACCACGTTTTTCCTGGATCGCGACATGCGCCATTACGTAACCCCGGCGCGCAACACCCATAGCCATGACATGGCGTACCGGCAGATCCTCGCCATTTCCTTCTCGCGGCCCGGGACCGCTTTCGACATTGTTCGCTGAACGGCTCGAACCCATGGACGACCTGACGCAGCAAGTCCTGTTGCGTCGGGCCATGGTCCGGGACGCCGAGCGGCTGGAGCGATTCTTTCGCGGTTTCGACGAAGTGTCGTTCTGCGAATGGCAGGATGCCCGATTCTTGCGCGGCGTGTTGTTGCAGGACACCACCACCGCGTACCTGGCCATCGATGCGAGCGGTGAAGTGGTGGGCGCGGTGATCGGCGGCATGCTCGGCACCCGCGGCACGATCAATCACCTGGCGGTCAGCCCGCACCATCGCACCAAAGGCCTGGGCCAGCGTCTGGTCGAAGCGGCATCGGCAGACATGAAGCGGGTGGGCGTGCTGCGCATGTTCCTTTTCGTCGACGATGCTAATCTGGCCGGCAAGCGTTTCTGGGCCGCTCAGGGGTTCTGTGAGCCTCGGGGTGAAATCACCTTCGAGAGGGATTTATGAACAAGACTTCCAGCCAGCCGCTGGCGGTCGAACCACAAGCCTCGCGTACCTTTGCTGAAGCCAGTCCGGTGGTAGCGGGTTATTTCACGGTTTCGTTTGTGTTCGGTCTGATGGCGGTCAACGCCGGGCTGCCCCTGTGGTTGCCGGTGGCGATGTGCCTGTTCGTCTACGCGGGCGCTTCGCAATTCGCAGCGCTGGCGTTGATTTCCAGCGGTGCCTCGCTGACCACCATCGTGCTCACCACGTTCCTGATCAATGCGCGGCACATGCTGATGTCGGTCTACATGGCCAAGGCCCTGCGCGCGCTGGGGCTCAGTCGTTTCGAACGCTGGTGCTACGCGGCGGGGCTGACGGACGAGTCATTCGCGTTCCACAGCGTCAAGCTCGGCAGCGGGGCGCCGGTGAGCGTGCGCTACCTGGTCGGCTTCAACCTGTTCTGCCATACATCCTGGGTGCTCGGTGGCTTGCTGGGCGCAGTGTGTGCGCAATACGCGGCGCACCTCATCAAATACCAACTCGACTATGCCCTGACGGCGATGATGCTCTATGTGCTGGTTTCGTTGTGCGACACCCGCAACAAACTGATCGCGGCCCTGGCGGCTGTCGTCTGCATGGGCGGGCTGAGCCTGCTGGGCAACTCGCCGTTCAACGTCTTCATCGCCACGTTCGTTGGCTGCGGGGTAGGCGTATGCCTGACCAAACGTTCCTGATCCTGGTCGTGGTCCTGATGATGGCCGTGACCTTCCTGCCGCGCGCCCTGCCGTTGCAGATCAATACCGACCACTGGCCGCCCTTCGTCGCCCGTGCCCTGGAATACCTGCCCGTGGCAATCGTCGCTGCCATCAGCCTGACCCCGTTGTTGATCAAGGACCAGCAGATACAACTCGATCGCCCTGAATTTTATGCCGCGATCCCGACGCTGTTATGTGCGTATTTCAGCCGCAACCTGTTTCTCAGTGTGGCGCTGGGCACGGCGGCGTACATCGCGCTCGGTTCGTTCCTGTAGCCTCAGGTCCACCACATCGTGCAGCGCCTGGCCAGACAACTCCGCATTGTTCACCGCCAGGCGGACTTCAAGAAAGTCCTCGAAGTCCGGAAAAATCGCCAGGCCGTTGCGCAGCGCCGCTTCCCGGGACACCAGCCCCAGGCCATCGAGCTGCGTGATCAACGACAGCGTCAGCGTCTCACTGCAGGAATACACCATGCGCTGGCTCGACCCGTATTCGCCCAGGCCAGCGTCGAGAAAACGCAGGAAGCTGTGGGAATACGGACATTCTTCTGCCGGACGCACCTGAAACTTGTCGCCGAGCAAACCAAGGGAGTCGTCTTCGTCGCCACAATGGGCACCGACCACGCGCACCTGCACATCCGGCATGGTGATGCTGGTAAAACCGCCCTGTTGCTGCCCGATCAGGATCGCCAGATCAAAATCTTCGTTCTTGAGCTTGCTCAGGTTCTCCATCGACTCGGCATAGCTGAATTCCAGCTGATACTGGGGGAATACAGCGATCAACCGATCGATCATCCGCCGGTTGAACTCCGTCGGCAGGGTGGTATTGAGCGCCACTTTGAGCGTGCGCTGTCGCGGCGTCTTGAGCGCTGCGACTTTTTCTTCCAATTGTCGGGTGGCAACCAGCACCTGGTCCATGAAGGGCGTCAGTTCCGAGCCCTGGCTCGTCAACGTCAGGCCTTTGTTCGAACGCCGGAACAACCGGAAACCGAACTGTTCCTCGACCTTGTTCAATTGCGCCGCCAACGCCTGCACCGTGAGGCACGAATGCTCGGCTGCTGCCGACAACGAGCCGGTCTGCACGATACGCATGAGGTTGCGTAGGGTTCTGCTATCCATGAGGTAATGCCCTCTGCTTAAGTGGGCTCGCTATTGTTGTGCACCTGGGCCGGGCCAGGTGGTCATGGTGGCTATCATCATGCACCTTTTCACGCTTGTCGCGATTTTGTGTCGAAAAGCGCTGGCCGGCGATGGTTGGAGCTTATGCGGGATTTGGGGATTTTGCCGGTTTGGCGTGAATTGGCTTGCATCGTTCGCCTGGTTATCGCTTTGCCTGCAACTTTGTCAGAAATTTCCCAGGAAAGAAAAGACTCTGGCTGATATCCGCGCGTTGTTCGAACGGTTGAAATGTGGCGCTTACATTAAAGAGGCATCGCCACGTCTGGATCGGTTGGATAAAGGCAATTGCCGGCGTCTACGAAACATGCAAGTGGTTGCTGAAGGTCACTTGCATGAATCTTCCTGGGACGAAGGAGGTGTCTGGGCAAACAAGCTGGAAAGATCTTGGCTTGCTCGATATTCGAGATATTTCAGTCACACCAACGGCCTCCCCGGTGCGGGAATTAC
The DNA here is from genome assembly GCF_051131985.1 of Pseudomonas sp. Z3-6. NCBI lineage: Bacteria > Pseudomonadati > Pseudomonadota > Gammaproteobacteria > Pseudomonadales > Pseudomonadaceae > Pseudomonas > Pseudomonas sp. Z3-6. The sequence continues at coordinate 6,635,258 of NZ_CP071644.1, read as the reverse complement.
CCGGTGCAGTTGACTTCGACAGCGCCCTGAAACAAGTAGCCCTGGGTTTTGGGCTGCAGGAAGGTATGGATACCGTCTGGATAGACACACCTTATGTGCCGGTGATTGTCAGACGGCGCGACCTTTTACATATCGTTGAGAAAAGACCCAACGCCCGAGAGCGCTTCACGGAATTTGCAGTGGATACGGTGCGCAACCCTTTGGAGATTTGGCGGGTTTTCTATTCTGATGGTTCGTATCGCCTCGCGTTCATCGGCGCTTACGCGGCGAAATACCAGATGCTTGTGGTGATCAATGTCGATCATGGACACGTACTCTGGAATTTCATGAATTGCGATAAGAAAGCACTCAACAAGCACAGGCATGGCCATTTGGTTTATCAGCGATGCCTGGCCCCCCAAGAATGAAAAAAGCAGCCCAAGGGCTGCTTTCTTTGAAGAGGCGCTTGATATTGTGCTCCCTCAAGCAGGGGAGAAGAGGTCTCACCCGAGCGCTGATGTTCAGGTTATCAACGGGGTTCCTAACGCCGACTATCGCCACCTGAAGGCAGTCGGTTTCGCGCTCTTGAAGCCGATTTTCCGGCATGGCTAAGGTTTATGTCAATCCGGGCCCGTGCTCTTCTTTATGTCAGAAATGTAACAAGGAGAAGCCCGGAAATGATTTACTCAGGTTTTGTTCGCTTGCGAATAAAAACTTAAAAATGATCCATATCTGTACTATCCTTTAAACGTCACCCCGCTATAAAGGAGCCCAACCCCATGGCGACTTCCTCCATTACCCTCAACGCACAGCAACAATTGGACTCCCCGGACGCGGGCCGAGTCGCGTTGAAGTTTTTCTTCAATCTCATGGCGCTCTGGGGCTGCAGCGTCGAACAGCAGCGTACGCTGTTGGGCAAGGTGGGAAATACGACCTTCTACAAGTACAAGCAATTGCCGGAAAACGTGAGGCTGCCTCGCGATACGCTGGAGCGCATTTCCTACCTCATGGGTATCCACAAGGCGCTGAGCATCATCTTCAGCAACAGCCGGGACCGTGCCTATCAGTGGGTCAGCAGCCCCAACACTGCGGCACCGTTCAACGGCCAGTCGGCGCTGTCCTACATGTTGACCGGTCGGGTGGTGGACATCGCTGATGTGCGGCGATACCTCGACGGAGTGCGCGGCTGATGGTGCCACCACTGGCGGACCCGCAATGGAAACGGGCCTATCGGATCGTCAACAGCAGCTTCCCGCCGATTTCGCTGTTTGAAGACGTACTCGACCCCGAAGACCTGCCCACCGCCTACGCGCTGGAAGCGTTGACCAACGATCGGCTGATGGAACAGGCTGGGGTGCTGTCCCGGGTACGCCCCGAAGACCGTATTTCCGGGCCCGGTTCCTCGCCGGTGATGGCGGCGTTTACTCACATCGGCAAGAGCAGCCGCTTCAGCGATGGCACCTTCGGCGTCTACTACGCCGCCAGCAGCCAGGAAGCGGCCATCGCCGAAACCTGCTATCACCAGGCACGATTCCTCGGCGCGACCAACGAGCCCGACCTTGAGTTGACCATGCGCACTTACGTCAACAAGGTCGTCAAACCCTTGCACGACATCCGCCACGACTATCCCCACCTCCACGACCCGGACCCTACCGCCTACGGTCCATCCCAAGTGTTCGCCCGACAACTGCGTGAAACCCTGTCATGGGGGCTGCTGTACAACAGCGTCCGATTGCCCGGCCACGAATGCGTGGCCGCGTTTCGCCCGCCAGCGGTTTCGATCCCCGTGCAGGGCAAGCATATCCGGTACGTCTGGAGCGCCCAGAAGCGGGAGATTTCGTTTGTGTTTGAGGTGAGCGAGGTGTGAGTCAGGTTTTTGGGGTGTTTTATGGCTGGGCAATAATTATTGCCCAGCCATAATTTTCAATAATTCGCGATTATTGAAACCAGAGGCTGCTATGCAGCCCACGGGAGCAAGCTCCCTCGCCACAAGAGTGTCTATTGATCAAATCTTGAACTGCTGCACCGAAGCCTGCATCGACCCCGCCGCATCGTTCAATTGATCCGCCGTTTGCGTCAGGTTGTGAATGGAACGGGTGTTCTCGCGAGACTGCTCGGCAATCGACTCCACACGCTGGGCCATTTCATCACTGGCTTTGGACTGCTCGGCAATGGTCTGGGAAATTTCCTCCACCACTTCGGCCGCATGCCGGGCACCGGTGCGGATTTCGCTGATGGACACCCCGGCCTGCTGGGCCAGGTTGACGCCTTCGTCCACACGGCTGACGCAGGCCTGCATGTTCGCCACCGCGTCTCGGGCGCTGGACTGGATGCGCTCGATCATCGCAGTGATTTCCTGGGTGGACTGCGTCGTGCGCGCCGCCAGGTTGCGCACCTCATCGGCCACCACCGCAAAACCACGGCCCGCCTCACCGGCGCGAGCGGCCTCGATGGCGGCGTTGAGGGCCAGTAAGTTGGTCTGTTCGGCGATGCTCTTGATCACCTGGATAATCGAATGAATGTCTTCGGATGAGGCGTCCAGCGCCGTGATCTTGCTGGACGATTGGTTGACCACCTCGGCGATCCGGTTCATGCCTTCCACCACCCCGAGGATCACTTGGCCACCGCTGCTCGCCAAATGCTCGGACTGCGCTGAAATCGTCCGGGCGCTGTCGGCGTGCTGATGGATCTGGCTGATGTTCGCCATCATCTGCTCCATGCTCGCGGCCATGCTGGTCGCGCTCTGGGCCTGTTGATCGGCGCTGGACACAATCTGCCGGGCCGTATTACCCAGATTCTGGGAGGTGCCGTGCAATTCATCGCTCTGGCTGCGGATCGTGGCGATCATCTGCCGTAGATTGGTCTGCATCTGCTCGATCACGCCTTGCAACTGACCCAGCTCATCCTTGCTCTGGGCCCCCATCGAGCGCTGCAAATCCCCTTGGGAAATCGCCTGGGTATTGAGGATGATCTTGTTCAGCGGCGTCAGCACCGCCTTGAGCAGGCTCCACGACAACAGCGCCAGCGCCACGCAAGTGGCCAGCAACGTCGCGATCAGCCAGCGCTCCGAAGTGTGAATGCTGTGGTCCTGATGCTCACGCGATGACTGCGCCTGGTTTTCGATCAGCTCGCTCACCGCTTCGTTGCGCTCCTCCAGCGCCGAAAACGCCCCGTCGAACTCCGCCCGCAACGCCTGGCCATCCTGGGCGCCGTTCAGCGCCTTGCCAATGACTTGCTTGGCTTTATCGATGTAGGTTTCGACCTGGGGCTTGAGCTCGCCAATCGCCTTGGCGACATCCCCCGGCAACTTCGCCTCGGCATTTTCGGCGATGACCTTGCGCATTCGCTGCGTGTGCTCATCGAACGCCTCCAACACTTCCTTCGCCCCCTGGGCATCCCCCGGCTTCACCAGCAGGGCGGCGAGCACATCGGCACGAATGGCGTCGTGCATCATGTCCGCTTCCATGTGCTTGCGCATGGCCGAAATACTGGTTTCGTTCTGCACCAGGGCCTCGGTCATCGAGTGATAACCCCACAGCCCGATACCGCCGAGCAACAGCGCAAAAGAAAGACTGACCAACCCCGAGCCTATGACCTTGGTGCGGATTTTCATCGCTTACTGCTCCTTGGAGCGGGGGAATTCTGGGAAGTGTAGTTGAGCGCAAGCGGAGCCTTGGAACAGGCAATGCCCTTATTCGAGGCTATCGGCGGGGGGAATGATTAGATGAGCCGTGGCGAGGGAGCTTGCTCCCGCTGGGCTGCGCAGCAGCCCTTCTTTATTTCGTGGTGACTGAGGAAAGCCCAACGCTGCCCCGCTCGTGAGCAGCATTGCGCCTGCGGCCCTTAAGCCGGATTACTCCCCGGCGCCTCCAGCACCTTCACCACATCATCGATGACGGCCTTGCTCATATCCTGCAAATAACACGACGCCCAGGCATACCGATCCGTACTGCGAATCATCGCCGCGTCCTCGGCCAGGACCTTGGCAACGTGGAGCAGGTCGGAGGCGTGGGACAGGGCTTCGCCGATGGGGATCCCGCTGTTGACGCGGAAGAGCGGGCGGTCGGAGTGGTAGCAGAAGGGGGTTAGGCCTGGGGTTTTGAGGTCTCTGGGATGGGTCATTGCGCACCTCCATTTGCCAATTGGCAGCGGGTGGTGGCTAGCAAAGCGATAAAGCGAGGCTGCAGCAGATCCATGGCGTGCATCGATAAACTCCCATATCAAATGAGAGCTGCCACGTTCGTTCTCAGGCGAATGGGTGGCAGCTGTGCGCAGGCTGAGAAACCGGAGATACAGGAACCCGGCAGACCCGAAGGTCTCCCACGCACAGCCGCCATTGCACGGAATGCGGACATAAAAAAACGCCGCAAAACGTGGTTCGGGCGCTGTAGCGCCTGCATCTTACTCGGGTTCTCAGGCCCGGTCGCTGAATTGGCAGCGACGGTTGGAGAGTAGCGGGCGATTGGGTAGGGTGCAATCGTGGCGCGATGCTGGCGGGTGAGGTTTAGGTACGCTCAGGTAATAGTTTGGCTCTCCATCGAGATCGATCCGACGTCGGATGCAAGAAAAACGGGTGAAAAAACCGGCAATAGGGCTTGCTTGCATCCATGCATAATCTGACAGTCGAAAAACGGATCACCTGACTGAGCGAGTTGAAACAGAGGACCACAATGGAAAAGTGTCTATTCAAGCGTCTGGTCGAGAGCATGACCCAGATGAGCGAAATTGAGCGTGACGAGCGCCCAGCGTCTCGGGTATCCCGCGTCGAAGTGAAGCGAGTCGACAGGCTCCTGGGTCTTCCCGGCTCCTGTGAAATAGACGAATGTTCATCCGGTGATTCCCAAGCAGGCGCTGCGAAGCAGATGAGCCTGAAACGAAAAGCGTCGTGAGCACGAGTTGGAAATTCAAGCGAACGTCCGCAGCCCCGCGGCGGGTTAAGGTTTCGCTAGACGACTTATAGCCTCGCCTGTTTGGTTGATGACGATCGGACACGTGGCCTATTTCATTCCTCGCCGGTGATCTCGATATCCGATGGTCATTTGGACCATCGGAGACTGACGGGCGTCGCCCGGCGAATCGATGCGCAACATAAATGTTGCTGATGCAACTTTTTTGTTGCACGATTGCCTCGCTGAAACGGCGAGGTATGCAAATGAAATACAGCGAGTTTCGGCGATGGTTGAAAGCCCAAGGGGTTGAGTTTCAACCCGGGAAGGGCAGTCACTTCAAGGTTTCCTTGAATGGCAAGTCAACTGTGTTTCCCGACCATGGAGCCAAGGAAATGGGCGAAGGGTTGAGAAAGTCGATAATCAAACAACTGGGCCTCAAGGACTGAGGCCTAGCTGTACGTAGTTGAGGCAGAGGAGAAGCGGCATGTTTGAATATGCGTTGGAAATTCACGAGGAGCCGGGCTGCGTCTGGCTGTCGTGCGCGGAAATTCCGGAAATGCACGCCGCTGGCGATAATCTCGCAGACGCCTTGGACGGTGCCCTTGATGCGATCGAGACAGCACTGTCCATCTACGTCGATGAACGTCGGGCAATTCCCGACGGTAAGCCAGATGGGAAGACAGACCATTTCCTGCTCCGCCTGCCTGCTCTAACTGCAGCCAAGGTTGGGCTGTGGAATGCGCTTCTGGAGTCTGGAATGAGCAAAGCCGAACTGGCGCGCCGCCTGGACGTACAAAGGCCTCAAGTAGATCGTCTGGTCGACTTCTTGCACCACTCCAAGATCGAGAACGTCGAGCGCGCCTTGGAACAACTCGGTCGCCGCCTCTCGCTTTCAGTGGAAGCAGCCTAGGCCCAGTGGCTGATCGCTGGTGACAAGCCCCCACAACGTCGCTGTCGGGGGCATTTTTGTACCTGGACATTGGGAGGCGGGTGCTTCGATTGCCATTGTGGGTGAGGATCATTGGCAAAAGATGCTGTTAGGTTGAGCGGGTCCAGGAAAGGCTGCCGATTGTCCTGGCTGAAAGATTGTCGATGGGTTTGATGGCCTCATCGCGAGCAAGCTCGCTCCCACAGGTTTTCAGGGGGTGGAGGAAAAGTGAACGCCCAGAAACAACAAAGCCCTCGCATTTCTGCGAGGGCTTCGTTTTGTATGGTGCGGCACCAGACGAACGGTATCTTTGGACGAGGCTAGGATTTCTGCAGATCTGGAATGCGGTGGAAAATTTAGCGTACCCCAACTAGTAACTATAAATAAATCAGCTAGTTATGGCGTTCAGTGGAATCGAACCCGGAATCTGTAGGGCATCAATGCTGACCTGCACAAACCATCCAGAGACGGTATGGCAAACCTCCTGAGTTCGAACGTTGCCAACTATTACCTCCTTGGATAACAAGCAGTATTCGCCAAAAACGGGCATTTTGGATTTGTCTGCGTTTTACGGAGACAGCAACTGTAGTGAGCTAGGATGGAAAATGATTTAAGGTGCGAACATTCAATTTATTTTTCATTGGCGGAGTCTGTCTTTGGGGCGTCTAACAACCTGCGGATGTTCTGCTTAAATCAAAACGACATAAATTTCGGCTCTCGTCCACGCAGAACATCATGAAAAATCCATTAGATCTCCTCCAAAAAACAATCGAAGATGAACGGTATCTATTAAGTGGTTACGAAAAACCTTCAGAAGCTCTGACGTTTGAGGCACTTCGCGCTATTGACTTCGCGTTCTGTCGCGAACTAATCCCTGAGTTGCAACGCTTGGATGATTCAGAGCGACAGATGGAAAACGTTCGCAAGCATGCGATTAATGCCGCCTTACAACGAATTTTACCTACCGAACTGAAAACCGATGCGCCCAAGCTTTTCGCCTCTAACCCGAAGACGGCCGAACAAACAGACGAGTTCCTGTTGCGAATGGGCTACCTCACTATGGCCGAGAAGCAGCTGAACTTGTTGCGCTCGGGTGCTCTTAAGGCTGAGATCGACCAGCGCAAATTGAGAGGAATGACGCTACTCGTGCTGTCGATCAATGATACGACTGCCTACCGCGAGCAGATCGGGTCCGAGGGGCTGAACTGGCTCAGCGATATGACAGTTGCAGAAGATCGTCAGAAGGAAGAGGCCTTGGAGCTCCGCCATGTGGAGATACTCCCTTGTTTAATTAAGTATCTACGCAGCAACACATCTCCTGAAGAGCTACCGTTCAACGGCGTCGATGACTACTTCAGGGAGTGGGCGGTCCTGTATCTGCGAAGAATCTCATTTAGGGATATGTTGGACGATAGTGATCAATTTGGCGGTCGCCCATATTCAGCGTACATAGCGGTCTTGGAAGCATTATCTGCGATGTCGCAGCAAAGGTTATGTTATGCCGGACTTTGGAATGCAGATGATCCAAGGATCGGCATAAGGAACCTAATTACCGGCGGTGTATTTCGTGAAGATCTTGTCGAGGGAGTGGCTAATTTTCTTCAAATAACGCGAGAAGATGTATCTGACATTCTCGATCATCTAACATTGAGTCCGGGAAACTCCAAGTACCATCTGAAACGTGGCATGCCGACGCTCGCACCTGTCGTTAGGACAAGTCAAGATTTCGTAGTGCTCCCAATGTATGGCCTGGAGCTCAACCCATTCTCGTTTCTTTGGACAGAGTTGCGCAGGCGGTACGAAAAAGAATGGTTTGAGGCGGCAAATCGGCGCGAGTCTCGATGGGTCTCTCAGCTTAGGGAGCAGTTTCCTTCTCCTCGTTGGAGATGCACGGATGGCGTCAATATAAAACGAGATGGCAAGGTGGTCACGGATATTGATTTCGTTGCGTATGATGCTGATTGCAGCAGTGTCATCCTCTTCCAGCTCAAATGGCAGCAGCCATTCATGAATGATGACAAGTTGCGGCGGAATAATGCAAGTAGCCTAGTCCGTGACAGCAACAGATGGGTCGTCGAAGTATTGGACTGGATAGCGGCTGTTGGCATCAATGGGGTGAAAGAGCGTCTCTCGATCAAGTCTGATGAAGAACTTTCCATCCATCTTGTCGTTTTGGGGCGTTACTATGCTCATTTCACTGCTGCTGAAGATCACGACATACGAGCAGTTTGGTGTGATTGGGGTAACTTTCTGCGTCAACGCACAAATAACTCCCGCGCGTCAGCCCTAGAGTTCGTTACACTCCTTCGCGAGTCGGTGGAACAGGCAATCATGCAGGTGGAACCGGAGTCCTTCTTCTTCCCTCTGGGCGACATCATTGTACTGGTCAATCCAAAACGAACAAAATCCACGAAATAATTCGTACCGGGGAAGGGGCATCAATTAGTCGCCCTCAAGTCAAAGTTAAAATCCACCTCGCCCTACAGGTTTTAACTGCAGGGTTTTCTTCTATCTCAACCTACCTGGTTGAACTTAATATAAATCACTACAGAATCGTCTATCCCGAGCTCAACATATTTCTATGCCCCCTTCTGCCAAATCTTGGGCAGAAGGGGGTATAGAGGGGCGCATGCATATGGTCGAAATACGTGTTTGTTAGCTTTTAAAGTCGAAGTTCTTTCTACTCGCTAGTCGAAGGTGCTCTGAATCAAGTATTCCAACCCTCATCCATCTGTTAGCAATGCTGGTCATCTCGCTCATTGCTCGTCCATAACGAATTTCGCCGAGCCACAAAAAGTCAAAATCTGGTGTCTCTAGAGATTTGAATATAAAAGCTTTCGGATTGGTGTCTGCTTTTTTTCCTCGAACACGTTGTGTTTTCGCATCTGGAGGAAATGAGTAGGTGGAAACTTTTGGGTAGTTTTTGTCGAAGTGCAGGCCTACAGTGCTTCCATCTTCTTCAGTAACTACTACGCTATAAGGTTTTTTACTTTGCTCGCCTTCTACAAACACAAATGGGCGCGCTTTATCTAGCCGGAGAGTATCGCAGGCAGGAGTAAAACACATTAAATATTTTATCTGTTGTCCATCTTTAACTCGGAGTAACGTGCCCGTAGTTAAAGACGGTTTCCAGCTATCCCCAAGTGGTGTGGAGAAGCCGAAAGCCTCTCTGCGGAAAACTACAAGTCGCGCAAATTCATTTTCTGATTCGTGTGAAGATTGAGTAGTTCCTGAAAGTAGATGTGAAACCTTACTTCGGTGTTTTTCTGGAAAAGACACCGTTGTTTGCTCATCTAGTTTAAAATCGTTGTCGCCAATGCCGAATTTTAATAAGCCATCCACTGCAGCTCGATCAATAGATATGGTTTTTTTTCCCTCCCCTTGTCCTATGTCGTAGGAAAGGCCTTTAAGTTCTTTATTGTCAAGCCACTTAGATATTGTCTTTTCTTCTAGAAAATCGTCCGCGATACTATCAAGTCCTAATGCATTGTCGCATTCGGAGACGAGTAACTCCCTCATTAGTTCAGCGACATCGCCAGGGGGATTGGTGATTAGCCGATTCGCAATATAGGCGGGATCAAGATTTCTACCAAATCGCGTCAGCATATGGTGAGTGTTTTTCCGTATCGCGCCTATTGCAGCGAGTGCGAACGCAGGGATCAGTCCATCCGCGAGGCAAGAAAAAAGCTTGATTAGCTTTAGGGGTAATATTTCGGCTGGTACAATAGATTTGTTTAAAAGCACAACCAAAAAATTTTCATTTTTTGCACAAAATTCTATGCCTGGGACATCTTTAAGTGTCAATCCACCTGCGGAAAGATAGCCCTTAACATCGTTAAATATTCCATTGTCGAGCCCTTCACCGGTATAGACACAAAGAAGCCGCATCCGCCCATTTTCGGTTTGATCAGACTCTGCTATTTCCTGCAAAAGCTGTAACGTTAAAGATGAATCTTGTGGGCGAAGATACCAGTCAATAACGACAATGTCTGAAGGTTTAGTAGCAGAAAGTATTCTTCTTTTGATTTCTTCAACATTTGTATCATCATCGTCGGGTAATACAAACGCGCAGGCAACACCGGACTCAGCAAAGACGTCAGATATTTTTCTAATATCTAGATCGTGAGCACCCGCTGATTGTGTGGTTGCGCTTGCTGGAATAGTAAGCGTGGTAACTTCATCCCCCATACCTGAGTCAACTTGTGCAGGGGCGGGGACAGGAGGAGTACTGGTTCTTTTTTTTACATAAGGTTGGTTATCAATTACGACCGCGGTTTTTAGAAATTTCATGACTGCTCCCTGCACATGATCAGACCAGAGGTCCTGTGCGCTGGGTTTTTCTGTAACTTTTTCCGCTAGCTGAGCAATCATATTTGTTCTCCCAACTCATCCATGGGGGCAATTCGAAACTGTGGATTATTATTTTGTCCAGCACTTACTAATTCTATATCAAATCCTTCTCGACGCAGTGTTTGGCGGCTAATCGCCAAGCCCATACCTCGACCACCCGGTTTTTTGGTTTCGCCGAATTCGAATATTTGGTCCTTCATGCGCTCCTCAATTCCTGGACCGCTATTAGATATTAAAAAGCCATTGCTATCAGCATCAAGGGTAATTGTTTTTTCCGAACTCGCGCGGCTGTCAAGCCAAAATATTGCGTTGTCGACAATATTGATGAAGGCCCCTAAAAGTGCCGAAGATTTACATTTTACGATTAGGCCTCGGAAAGCATGTGTCGGGTTCATTTTTATAGCCGCGGACTCTAAATGTTCACTGAAAACCCGACGTAATACAGTAAGGATTTCGCTCCCTGATATCTCTACCGTTGCGCGGTGCATTCTGCGGCCGAGAGGATCAAGAACTTTTAGGTAACCATCGAGATGTTCTATATGGTCCCGTAATTTTTTATAGATATCACCTAGCTGTACGTTACTATCCGCCCAAGGTTTAAGCTCCGCCATTCCTTGGCGAATACCTCGTGCTGCCCCCTCAAACTCATGTTGTAAAATACCTACGGACATACCAATTTGTGCGAATTCTGTATAGAACTCGATTTGCTCCTCTAAAGTCTGATTTCGATTTTCTAGAGCAGCAAAGCGATCGTCTAAGGTCTCTCTGTCCTTGACGCCTTCAGTAAGATCGACCATTTGGCGTTTAAATGAGTCAAATAGTTCAAATTCTTTTCTGCGCAGATTAGTTATTCCTTGCTCTACCTCATGCCGAATACTATCTAAGCTTTCGGGGTCTTCAATTGAGCGTTTCGCAAAGTCGGCTACCAGAACTTCTATGTTTGCACGAAGTTGAGAGAACTCCTCTTGCAAAACCTCTTTAAGGGAATTATGCATTACTTCCGATGCTTGATAGGTGTCTCGTCGAAGACTTACAAGCTCCTTTACAGTTAAGTCTTTCTCTCTTTCAATATCCTGCATGGCCACTTTGCGGCGTTCGTCGTCTCCGATACGTCCTGTAGTCGCCTTTTTTATGAGGTCATCTATTTGGTCCCGTAGTGGGACTAATACACTCTCCTCTACTTGTTTAGACATCCGTTCATAAGCTGCCCATTCTCTTGTTAACCTACCACTAAGGCTTAATCCCCTAGGAAGCATTACTACACTTTTGTTCGCTAATGTTTTATGTTTTTGACGGGCGTCCAGTTCTAATAATCTGACTTTCGATGCGAAGTCACCTAAGTCTAACTCTGACGAGAAAAAATCTAATCTGTCATTGAGCTCAAAAATTATTTTTTCTGCTTCTGACTCGAAACTGTTTTTTTCGTATAGTTCGGAGAACTTTTTCAATTCTAAGTCGAACGCGCTTTTTCTAGCGTCTGCTTTCGCTCTTTGTTTTTTGAGAAGATCCGCCTGCAGTGCGTAATGTTCTTTGCCTGTCCAATAATCGTCACCCTGAACCGCGCCAGGCTTAAAAAATTCGATAGCTAATTGTTGGAATAAATTCATTAATATCGAGCGAAAGTCTCGATATGATTGATTCTCACGAAAGCCTTCTCTGCCCGCTTTCTCGGTCAGTGTGCCATTAACTGCGTGGGAGATAGAAACATATCCAAATACTCGGCGATAAGAAAAAAACCAGTCTTTTGCCGACTTGCTTCGTCTGCGTTCAATATCTAGAAAGTCGTAGTCTGAGTTGCCGTATGGAAGAATTCGAATACCATCCCTGTATATGTAAAGACCACCAATTTTATTGGTTTTTTCTTCCATCACAGTCCAATCTTCCGGTGTTAATTTACTCTCTTTCGGATTTCCTTGAACGTACCCAAACCGAATATAAAATTTCCCACACCTGGGGGCTCGCCCTTTGCCCTCTACCCAGTTGCAGATAAAGGTCCGCGGTTTACCGTATACTGTAACTACGCCAGAGAATTGACCGTTATTATCGACCTCTCCCTCAATGAGTTGATCAGTTCTCGTGAAGTCATCGATTGTGAAAAAACTTTTTGGGCCAATACGCTCAAAAATGTCTCCAGTTTTATGGTCTCGAAACTCGGTTTTTATTACCGGGTCATCGGTGGCCATTGTATTGGAAAAACCAAGTAGATTTCGTTCGAGTTTGGATGACTCGTTATCTGCTCCCCCGTCAATGTCGTCATCCAACTCGGGGGCAACTGGCAGCACGATAAAATGTGTGCCATAACCGTCTCCTGATAAAGAGAGTGGAGAGTCACGGTTGTTATTCAGCATTTTATCTAGGTTGTCTGGTCCAATTAATTTAGCTCGTTCCAGATCACTGCAAAGTGTTTTGTACGCATCTGTACCAATTTCTGGTTCTAGAATTTGCAGATTATTTTCTACCTTGCCTATGAGTTTAGCTATGTCTTCTCTAGTAGGTAAAGTTCCACTCGGGTATTCTTGGAGAGGAATATCAATTGCACTAATATCTATGCCGGGCTGCTCAAATAGTCCCCAATGAACTAGTGCGACAACTAGGTTGTGTAGACCATCAGGACGGATAGCGCGTGACATCAGAATCGTTATCGGAGCAATAACAGCTATGGCAAGCCGCCCGATGCCTTTTTCACCCATAATAACTCTTGGGGCAAGTTCTTTGGGGCCGGTCCATTTTTTTGTATGCTGCGTGAGCGGGTTATTGGCATTTACACGAGATTCTGTTCCGAGTGTAAGCCACCGTTTCTCTACGTCCTCCTTGGTCATCCCATAGCCATCATCCCTTAGGATAAGTATTCGATTTTTTCTAAAAAAATCGACCTCTACGCGCTCGGCATACGCATCATGCGCATTTTTGAATAGTTCGTGGATGGCTGTAGGAATGCCAGCGATTTGCTGGCGGCCGAGCATGTCAACGGCCCGTGCTCTTACCCTGAGCTGTGTCATAAGACTCCTAGGCTCTTAAGGAGCGTTAAATTATGGTAAACGTTGTTTTATTGGAATCGTGGCCTTCTACTTATAGTTCTGCTTTGTATACAAAAAAGACAAAGCACTATCTATCCGTTACAGCTGTAATTGCAAGTTTCGCTTTATTTTTTGAATTTTCTGATGCTTTTACAATATTGCTATTTGATTGTAGGGCCGCTTTAAGGCTATTGGCTATGCTTCTCATCATTTGAGGCGGAACTGCGTTGCCAATTTGTGTCGCAATCTGACTAGCGTTACCTTCAAAAATATAATCATCGGGGAAGGACTGGAGTCTTGCTGCCTCACGAAGAGTTATTGACCTATGCTGAATGGGGTGCCCAAAGCGTCCACGGGTTATGTCTGTGCACCCTGTAGTCAATGTCGGAGCAACGTCTTCCCAGCACATACGGCCATATGTGTCAGAAAAAGAGGATTTCTTTTTATCGCGATGACAGGCGAGTTGAAGATGAGGCGGTAAAGATTCACGCCCGCCTCCATTAATTGGAATATTTTGAAGGCGTTCTATATTTAATGATGAATGCTTTCTAGCGAAATGCAGCGGATCTGTTCCAGCCGACGGCCGTCCGATTGGTGGTGTCGGTAGATTTTTAATGGTTTCGCCTACAGTCTTTCTAGCACTTCTAACGATATTAGTTGCTTCTTTTAATGGTACGCCCTTGGCGGCAACCAAGATCATTCGTGAGCGTCTTTGCGGTACACCTAATTCTGATGCGTCGATTCGCATTGGATTAGAGACATCATATCCAGCGGTGTTTTTTAACCAGTTCGTAAATTCATCAAAAATATTGGTTGAGGCAAGCCCTGGAACATTCTCTAAAAAAACCAAAGAAGGATTGAAGTAATCTATAAATTTCTTCGACTCCTCGACAAGGTTATTCCGGCTATCACCGCTGTCTTTTCTACGATTCTGGCTACTAAACGGTTGGCAGGGGGCGCAAACAACCAATAAGTCCAGCTTTCCCTCAATGAGGTCCGCAAATTCCTCTGGGGCTGTCTTGCGGATATCTTTCTGTAGCAGCCGCACGTCTGGGTGATTGGCTTTGTAGGTGCGACAAGCTCCAGCATCAAAATCTACAGCGCCCACTACGTCGAAGCCTGCTTGTCTTAGGCCAAGGGTTACTGCTCCAGAGCCGCAAAAAAGGTCCAGAGCGATAGGATTTTGAGGGCGCTTGGCCATGAATTTGTTCCCACTAGTGAGCTTGTCTATTCCCTCAAAAATCAGAAAAATCAGCGAGGCATAGACTTCGGGAATGCTATAGCTAACCTATTGTCAAGTCTATATTTTTGGCAGAATCAGACAGGCTTTTTTCAGTAGCTCTTTCTAAAGGGCTTAAATTGATCCGAGTCAATAGACATTTTTCCATAGCCTGCGATTCGTGCTCTGGCGTTAGGTCGTCCCCCGTACCTTTGTCGACGGCTAATCTTTCACAGGAGAGTTGTATGGTCATTTCTCGCCGGCTCGAACCATCGCTTTCCCACGCGCTGAGCGATCAATCGAGCAGTGAGGCCGTAATAGTAATGTGTTGGATCTGCACAATGTTGTAGGTGGCATGTCAGAAACCATATGAGATGCCTTGTTGCCATGTCCATGGATTATCTTTGTGCCAGCGATTAGAGATCGCTGCTTGAATAGTCTTGGCCTGGCGGGTGTGACGTTCGCGTGTGGCATGTGCTCCAGTCAGCACCCCAGCCAAGAAGATCTCCATATCGAATGGCTTGTTCATGCTCGACCCCCAATGTAAGCCGACACCACATCGATACGGCCGTGTCCGAGTTCATAGCTGATTTGCACTCGGGCCTCCTGATCGAGGCGTCGGTCGAGTTGGTAGCAATGGCCACCGTTGATGGGGGCGGGATGGTGGGTAATTTGCTCGTAGCGTTCGCACGCATAGGTTGCCCGCAATTCGTGGAAGCCTTTGAGGTTGTACTGATGGAGGATGTCCCGTGCAGGACGGACGATTCCCCGTTGGAAATCGAGGTAGGTTTCGTTCGGTGCAAGTAGGTTGCGGCTACCGTCGGGTGAGACCTGTTCGGCGAATCTCAGCGCCTCGCGAATATGATCATCCGCCCTGATCCAGCGAGGTGCCGAGGCACCTGAGCGGCCCCCCTTGGTGCCATCCTGGATGTTGATCTTGCCGTATTGTTCGGCCTCACGTTTTAAGCGCGGAAGGTCTGCCAAAATGGCCTCACGTAAGCGCATGCCGGTGGCTCGCGCTAATTGAGCGATGGCCGCGGCACGCGGCTGCTTGTGTGCGCAAAGCACCTCTACGACCCTCTTCACATGTTCGCGGTCTTGGCCTTGCGGCACCGAACGACGAACACTGGTGCGCCGCATTCCTAGCGCCTTGCTCGGACTCGGTACTTTCACATACTGATCACCGCGAAGCGCTGCCAGGGTCCGATTGACGCTGGACAATCGGTTTTGCGCAGTGGCGATGGCGAGATCGCTGCGCTCAACAAGGTGACGCAGATGCTCCGCGTAATCCAGCAAGGTCTGCCGATCAATCTGCCGTGCATCATTAATTCCCGGGCCATCCTCCGACCGACACCAGCGCACGAACGTCTGCCAACGATCACTGTGTGCTTTGACCGTCCCGTAATGCCCACCGCCAAATAGGTTGCGCAGCGCCTGCGGTCCGGCATAACTCAGCTGCCGGCCATAGCCAAAATTACGCCCATCGCGTCTACCTACTAGCGCCATGATCAAACTCCTCTCGAAGCCAAAATCTTTGAAACTTTCCCCACGTCATCCCGCCAAGAATGTTGAGTGTTATCAGGGATCAAGGTCCCTGCGACCTGTGAGGGTTGTCCACTAACGCGGGACTGGCGGCTCTTTACGACCGGGAGCTTGGGCATCTCATGATCTGGCCTCCTGAGCACTTCCGAGGAAGTGGGCGGGTGGAGGCTGCGCTGGCTGACGAAACCAACGCCGCGAGATCCTGAGTCGGGTGAAGGCAGTAATGCGATGATCGGGGCATGCCTGACTGTCAGTCAGGTGCAGTCCATTCCCTGGGCTGCGGCACCATCATCTGCATCGCTGTTGCTGGTGACTTCGGTGTTTGTCACGCCGATTGTCATAAGGAGGAATGCCGCAAAGCCTTTTACGAGATGGGCTGCAGCAGCGGTAGGAGCGCCCGTCTCTTTCCGGGAGAAAGAGACGGGCGCAGGCTGGCGCAGTGAAATGGCCAAGCGGAAAGGTTGCTGCAGGGCAGCTGGGTAGGGGAATGTATTTGCCGCAATGGCAACGATCTGAAGTAGGCATCCATCACTCCGTGAGTGACCGTGCGAGCCGCCGGACGCTAATCGCACTTTGGGAGAACCACCACTGTGTGGCGTAGCCTTAAAGGTTCTGGCTACCTGGGGTGCTGTCAACGACAGCGCTTTGCCCGATCTTTTCTACGCCTGTGGATAATTTGGGTCAAGACTCGAATTATCGGGCGTTCTGCGGCTGTGGATGAAATTATCCACCGGTGGAAATCAGTGGTTTTCCACAGACATTTGCGCGGGCTTTAGATTTTTAAGTGAGGTCCATCCAAGCAGGGCGGCTTTGCAGCCCTGTTTGGATGGACCCGCGTAGAAGGGCGGACTGCGGTGATCTTATTGGCTTACCCACGTTTGGATGCGCCACGGCTATTTTGTAGGGCCGTGATGTTGTCGCCGACTGGGTGAGCGAATTCGTGGGGTGTCACATGCCCATGGCGGTTGGCGTCGATGTAGTTGCTCCACCACGCCATGATCAGCCTACGCTGTTCCAGAAATTCGGCCTTGTGGATATACGCGGCGCGCACGCGGTTGCGTTCCTTATGGCTCATTTGTCTTTCGATGGCTGCGTCGGTCCATAACCCGGACTCAAGCAGGGCGCTACAGGCCATGGTCCTGAAGCCATGGCCGCACACGTCCTTGCTGGTGTCATAGCCGACGTTGCGGAGCATGGTGTTCACCGTGTTCTCGGACATGGGCTTCCAGTACTTGTGGTCGCCCGGTAGCACTAACTCTGAAAAGCGACTGAGGCTGCGCAGGCGCTCCAGTATTTCGATGACCTGCGGCGACAGCGGCACCATTTGAATGTCGCCATTCATCTTGGTCCCACGTGTGGAGTTGCGTACCCCTTCAATCGGTGCGCGCGTATCGGGGATTTCCCACATGGCGCGTTGAAGGTCGAACTCACTCCATCGAGCGAAGCGCAGTTCGCTGGAGCGGACGAATACATGCAACGTCAACAGGACGGCAAGGCGCGTCAGCTCGCGACCGTTGTAGTTGTCGATGCGGTGTAGCAGTTCGGGTAGGCGGTTGAGGGATAGGGCGGGGCGATGGACTGTGCGCGGCGCGTGAATCGAGCCTGCCAGATCCAGTGCAGGATTCATGGTGATCTGCCGAGCCCTTTTGGCCCCGCGCATGATGGTGGATAAGTAGTTCTGTACCCTCAACGCCACATCCATGGTGCCGCGTTCCTTGATGCGCTGGGTGATCTCTAGCAGGTCGTGGGTATCAAGTTCTGCGATGGGGCGTTGGCCGATCAGCGGGAAGACGTGGGTGCGCAGTCGGCTCATTACGGTTTTTGCGTGGCCTTCGGTCCAGCGACGGGACATGTCGGCGTGCCACTCCAGGGCAACGGTTTGGAAAAGCAGTGCCGCCCGCTGGGCCACGATCTTGGCCTTCTTCTTTTCTTCCATTGGGTCGAGGTTGTCGAGCAGTAACGCCTTGGCTTCGTCTCGTTTACGTCGTGCGACGGAAAGGGTAACGATGGGGTAATTGCCGATGATGAGCGTGCCTTCCTTGCCGCTGGGCTTGGTGTACTTCAAGCGCCAGGTCTTTACGCCATTGGGTTTGACGAAAAGGTACATGCCGCCGCCGTCGAACAGTTTGTAGGCGCGTTCGCGGGTTTTGGCCGTGCGGCATTGCAGGTCGCTGAGGGGGATCGCTAGACGTGGCATAGGGGTACGCGCTCCTGACCGGGAAATCGCAGTACCCCTAACATACCCTCGGGGAGGGGGATTTTGTTGGATCCCGACAGAGGGTCCTGGAACGAAAAAACCCGCCAAAGGGCGGGTTTTCGGGGCTTCCAGAGCATTCGGTGGAATGCAGTGGAGCCTAATGTGGTGCCGGCACCAGGAGTCGAACCCGGGACCTACTGATTACAAGTCAGTTGCTCTACCAACTGAGCTATACCGGCGTGTGGGCGACGATTATAGCGATTGGGCGCGTTCTGTAAACCCCTGAATTCTGACTATTTTTGCATGACCCATGCTCAAGCGCGGCGCAGCAGGGTGCGTACTTTCTGCAAGGCTCGCCACGCACGGCTGTTTTGCATGGCGTGAAGTTGGGCTTCGGCCTGTTCCGCCCGTTGCACTGCGGCGCTGAGCTGTAGGTCTGCATCGTCGACGGGGTGGCTGAGTTTGTGGCCTTTGCAAAGTTGAAAGCCGTCGAGGTTGCACGGGGGGATGTCGAAGGCGGGTTTGAGGGCCAGGTGTTCTTCGGCGAGGTAGTAGGTGTTGATGCCGTCGAACAGGATGGATTGGTAGCCGGCGTCGGTTACCAGGTTTTCCCAGGTCTGGTCGCGGGCCCATGGGGTTTCGATGAGGATGATCCAAGGGCGCCAGCGGCTGAAGTCCATGCCGCGCAGCACGGTTTCTTCATGGCCTTCGACGTCGATTTTCAGGAAGTGGATGGGGCGGTCCTGGGCGTATTGCTCGCAAATGGAGGCCAGGGTGCGGGATTGGACGGTCTGGGTGCGCACGTCCATGCCGGCGTCGCGGTGTTGTTGGGCGACGCTGGTTTCTACTGTGGATAAGCCTGTGTCGGCGATGGTGTAGAAAGTCAGGCTGTCGGCGTTTTCGCCGGCCACGCATTGCAGGTTGATGTCGTCCGGGCGTTGTTGGCAGAGTGCGTCGTGGTAGGCCGGTACCGGTTCGATGTTGATGCCGCGCCAGCCGCGGTCGTAAAACGCGCGGGTGACCGAATCATCTGTCGGATGGTTGGCGCCGACGTCGAGGTAAAAGCCGTTTTCCACCGATTGAAGGGCGCGCCACAGGCGTATGTCTTCGAAGTTTTGTGCGTAGGAAATGAACGTCACGGCCAGTCCTTGAGTGTGTCGGCATTGTGTCAATCACGATACGTGGGGTTGTTGTATAGCACGGGCGCGGTGGACGCAATTATTGGCGCGGGGCAGCACTGAATTCGGCGGTTATGTCGTTTTGCTTAGACGCTTATGCACAACGGGCTGGATGACGCGCAGGGTATCTTGCGATTTTGTGACCGCTTTCGCGTTTCGTCGCAAATACCTGTTTTCATGGTTTTTTATCCATATGAACAAAAAATGACCAATGCTGATTCGGTCAGGAAATCGCGGATTTCTTGGATCCGAGTTTATTTCATCAACAGAGTTATCCACAGGCTGTTTCGTCTCAGTAACGCTCTGCCAGCAACAGAAGATTGCGCGGCGTCAGGGGTGTTTCGCAGAAGGTGCCAAGGCGAACGTCGTAGCCCTTTTGCGTGAGGAAAAGTGCTCGGTCCAGCACCAGCCAAAGCTCCAGTGGCCGTCGGAAAAGGCCTCGCAGCAACTCCAGGTTGCGCACCTCGGCCAGGCGCTGGTGACCTGCTGCTTCCAGAGCGACCCAATCAGGCGTGCCGACTGTGGATAAGTCTTTCAGGGCCGCCAGATCGGTGCAGTACTGGGCGAAGGATTTTTCCAGCCAGGCGCTGGGCAACGACGGGGTGGGCAGGTAGTCGTCGCACCCTCTGATCTGCCGTTGCAGGAGGTCGAAACCCAGGCGCCAGGCCATCGATTGGTCCCGCTGTCTTCTTACACGCGCGCCAGCGGTGACGGTTTCGGTCTGCGGCAGGCCGAGATCGTCGAGTGATAGCTGTAGGGCAGAGACTTTGGCTGCGTCGGACAGCGCTTGATAGCGCTCGCTGCTGATGCGGTTGTAACAGCATGGCGCGATAGCCAGTTGTGCACAGCCAGCGGCGCTGGCCAGGTGCATCAGGCGCACATGCAGGTCGCCGCAGGCGTGCAGGGCCACGGGGGTGTGTCCCGGATGCAGTGCCTGGGCCGCGTCCGCCGCGAGCACATCTTGTTGCAGGTGCGTGGCGGGCAGGTGATGGCGCTGGCTCAACAATTGGCCGCTGGCGACCAGCGTAGGATCGTACTCCAGGCAGGTCAGTTGCTGCTCACCTTGCACCAAGCGGCGACCGAGATGGCCTTTGCCGGCGCACCAATCGAGCCAGTGAGTTGGCTGGGTGGCGAAGTGCAAGCGGCTGGCGAAGGCTTCGATCTGTTGCCATTTACGCCCGGGTACGTCGACGTTCAGGCGATGGCTTGGCGCTTCGAGCGTGTTGGCGGGTAATGCTGCGACAGCGCTCAACGCGCGAGAGGTAGCGGCCAGTTCCGGGAAGGGCGCTGGCGCGTCTTCCATCAACCATGGCTGGTGATGATCGTGTTCCGCCGCTTCCAGCGATCGCTGGCGTAGCCATTGGGCCAATTGCGGGTGGGATGTTTCCCAAGGCAGATGCAGATGGGTGAACGGACGTGGTTTCCACAGTGCCTGGTGCGCTGTGAGAAAAACCTCCAGCGCCGTGAAGCGGGCGAGCAGTGCCTCGCCCGTCAGAACGCCGCTGTCAGCGTCCTTGGCAGGCATCGACACGCAACCAGCGTTCCAGTTGCTTGAAACCTTGAACCAGGACGAAGGACATCAGCAGGTAGAACATACCCGCCGCGAAGAAGATCTCCACCGGCATATAGGTCCGGGCAATGATGGTGCGGGCCATGCCGGTGAGTTCCAGCAGGGTCACGGTGCTCGCCAGGGCGCTGGCCTTGAGCATCAGGATCACTTCGTTGCTGTAGGCCGGCAGGCCGATGCGCGCGGCGCGGGGCAGCATGATGTAGAACAGCGCCTTGGGCCGCGACATGCCCAAGGCCCGCGCGGCTTCGATCTCGCCACGGGGGATGGCCTGGATCGCGCCGCGCAGGATCTCGGCGATGTAGGCAGCCGTGTGCAGGGTCATGGTGGCCGTGGCGCACCAGAACGGATCCCGCAGGTACGGCCACAGCGCGCTGCTGCGCACGGCATCGAATTGCGCCAGGCCGTAGTAGACCAAAAACAGCTGGACCAACAGCGGTGTGCCACGGAAAAAGAAGATGTAAGCGTAGGGCAATGCCCGCACCTGCCACAGGCGCGAAGAGCGGGCGATGCCCAGTGGAATCGCCAGCAGCAGCCCGGCGATCACGGCGATGGCCACCAGTTCCAGGGTCAGCGTCGCGCCCTGGGCCAGCTTCGGCAGCCACTTGATGATGACGTCCCAGTTCATTGGGTGCTCCTGGCAAATCCACGGGCGGCGCGTCGTTCCAGCAGGTGCATGCCGATCATGGCGAGCACCGTCAGGCCCAGGTACATGAAGGCGGCGACCATATAGAAGGTGAACGGTTGCTTGGATACGGTCACGCCGATTTGCGCATGGCGCATGATTTCTTCCAGGCCGATCACCGAGACCAGCGCGGTGTCCTTCATCAGGATCATGAACAGGTTGCCCAGGCCAGGCAGGGCGATGCGCCACATTTGCGGCATGATCAACCGGGTGAAGATCCGCCACTTCGACAGGCCGAGGGCGACGCCGGCCTCGCGGTGGCCCTTGGGGATCGCCAGGATCGCGCCGCGAAACACTTCGGTGGCGTAGGCGCCAAAGCACAGGCCCAGGGCAATGACCCCGGCGGCGAAGGCGTCGAGGGCGAGGTCGGGGTTGCCGAAATACTCACCCAGGGCACGCATCAGGTTGACGGTGCCGAAATAGATCAGCAGTACCCAGAGTAATTCCGGGATGCCGCGAACCAGCGTCGAATAGGTGCCGCCCAGCCATTGCAGCGGCTTGTGCGGCGAGGTCTTGGCCAAGGCGCCGAGCAGGCCGAGTACCAGCCCCAGGCAGAGGGCCGTGAGCGCCAACTTGACGGTCATCAGCGCGCCGGCGGCAAGCGCCGGGCCGAATCCGTAGAGATCGATCATCATGGGTAGGAATTCATATCGCGGCAGGCTTTGCTAAGGGCCGGCGCCGCCAGAGAGCTGCGCCGGCCAGGCACGTCAATATCAATAGATATTGAACGGGAAGTACTTGTCGTTGATCTTTTTATAGGTGCCGTCGGCCACGATTTCTTTCAGGGCAGCGTTCAGCTTGTCGCGCAGCGGATCACCCTTGCGCACGGCGATACCGATCTTGTCGCTTTCCACCACCGGGTCGCCCTTGAATTCGTAAGCACGGCCAGCATCGGTTTTCAGCCAGTCGTAGTTCACGTATTTGTCCGCCAGGATCGCGTCGACGCGGCCGGAGGTCAGGTCCAGGTAGGCGTTATCCTGGGTGTCGTAAAGCTTGGTGGTGATGTCGCTGCCCATTTCATCTTCCAGCCAGGTGCCGGCGAGGGTGGAGCGTTGTGCCCCGATGACCTTGCCGTTGAGTGAGGCTTTATCGGTTTTGAAGTCGACATTTTTTGGCGCGATGAATTGCAGTTTGTTGGAGTAGTACGGGTCAGTGAAGTCCACGGCCTGCTTGCGTTCTTCAGTGATCGACAGCGACGAGACCAGGAAGTCGAACTTCTTGGCGTTCAGGGCCGGGATGATGCCGTCCCAGTCGGAAGTGACCACTTCGCACTCGACTTTCATCTTGGCGCACAAGGCATCGCCAATGTCCTTATCGAACCCCACGACCTGGCCGCTGGCGTCCTTGTTGTTGAACGGCGGATAGGCCGCTTCGATGCCCATCTTCAGTTTTTCGGCCGCCATGGCGCTGGCCGAGAAGACCAGGCTGGCCGCTGCGGCCATGAGGAATTTCTTGTAGGTCTGCATGTGTACTGCTCCGTTAGCGGTTGCTGGACATGAATTGTTTGCAGCGCGCCGAAAGCGGGTTCTCGAAGACCTGCTGTGGCGATCCTTGCTCCTCGACCAGGCCTTGATGAAGAAACACGATTTCGCTGGAAACCTGACGGGCGAAGCCCATTTCATGGGTGACCAGCAGCATGGTGCGTCCTTCTTCGGCCAGGGCGCGGATCACACTAAGTACTTCCTGGACCATTTCCGGGTCAAGGGCGGAGGTGGGTTCGTCGAACAGAATCACCTTGGGCTGCATCGCCAGGGTGCGGGCGATGGCGGCGCGTTGTTGCTGGCCGCCGGACAGCTCGGCCGGGTAGGCGTGGCGCTTGTCGGCGATACCGACCTTGGCCAGCAGCGCTTCGGCCACTTCGACGGCTTCGGCCTTGCTCTGGCCAAGCACCCGGCGCGGGGCTTCGATGATGTTATCGAGCACGCTCATGTGCGGCCAAAGGTTGAAGTTCTGGAAGACAAAACCGATCTCGCTGCGCAGGCGATTGATCTGTTTGCCGTCGGCGGCCACCAGTTCACCGTTTTTCGCGGCCTTGAGCTTGAGCTCTTCGCCAGCCACTAGGATCTGGCCCTGGTTGGGGTTTTCCAGCAGGTTGATGCAACGCAGGAATGTGGACTTGCCGGACCCGGAGGATCCGAGGATCGAGATCACATCGCCGTCGCGGGCGGTCAGCGAGACGCCTTTGAGCACCTCCAGCTGTCCGTAGCGTTTGTGCAAATTGCGGATTTCAAGCGCGGGCGTGGCCTGGGCCATGTGCGGTCCTCATGGTATGTGCTCCCTTGCTGTTGGCAGCCTTCCTTGGCGAGGCGGCCAAGCTAGCATGCGTCCGAATGGCCGCCAACAGCGCGACGGGCGGTAAACCGGTGATGTGCGGCAGGTTGTCGCATCGGCACAGCAGACTGTCGCGCCATCAACAACCGAACGGCCGTTTGAACTTTGGTTACCGGTGAAAGGCCTGGGGAGTCGCGTAAAAAAAGGCGCGATGGTGCCAGCTTTGGGCGGGGGTTGGAAGGGTTAACCGGATGAGCGTTGCCGCAATCAAAAGTCTGTTGGGTTATTCGGGAGCGTCCTCCAGATCCCACAGTATTTTGAGCACCTCTTTGAAGCTGGCTTTTGCAGTTACGAAATCCGCCTGCACTTCAGGGCTGTGAAGCCAATCTTCCGCTGCTTCCTGATCGATATCGTCAGCCCACTTTCGGTAAGCGACCAGGGTGTTTTCGGTCAGAATCTGGACCGCCATGGCTTCGTTTTCAGCATTTTCATTATCCAGCAGCTCGGGCTGTTCACTCGTCATGGCAAGAAGTAATCCCATCATCCTGACCATCATGTCGATGCGCCCCGCCTCTTCTTCGGCGTCTCGCATTTCATAAAACAGCGACAGGAAGTCTCTGGGGCGTTCTGCGAATTCGTCTTGCAGGGCATCCAGGAAGTAGGGATCGTCGTATTCGGGAAGATCAAACGTGGTGGCAGCAGGCTTTGTACGACTGACGCGTATTTGCTTGGCTTTTGCTTTTGCACGCTTGGCGCGTTTTTGTTGCTTGTTCGCGGAGGCCATGGATGTGGTTCCGTTACTCGTTAAAGAAAAGTGACCATAAAACCTGTGGGAGCGAGCTTGCTCGCGATAGCGGCAGAAAAGCCAACGCAGATGTGAAGTTGATGGCCTCATCGTGAGCAAGCTCACTCCCATAGGAGGCTCGATGGAGCTGTTTTTTTAACTTCAAACCACCGAAGTTACAACCCCGGCTTCGGCGCAGTGGTCCAATCTTCGATGCGCAGTCCCGGGACTCTTTCGAATTCTTTCAGGTTATTAGTGACCACGATCAGCCCGAGGGAACGGGCATGGCCAGCAATCATCTGGTCGTAGGGGCCGATTGGTCTGCCAATCTTTGCCAACTCTGCCCGGATCATTCCGGTATGTGCTGCGGCCTCATAACCAAAAGGTAAAACCTCAAGTCGGGCACAGAACCCTTCGATGACGCCGAGATTTTTCTCTGGGGCGGATGATTTTTCTGCACCGTAGATCAACTCCATCAGCGTGACGGCGCTGATGCAGAGCTGGCCGTGATGACGATTGAAGGCTTCTCTAACGACCTGAGGTTTGTTCTTGATGGTGAAAATACAGACGTTGGTGTCGAGCATGAATTTGATCATCAGAAAGACTCGCGCTCCTGATCGGCAGGCTGCTCACGCTCTGCCATGAAGTCTGCTGTCGCGCTATCGCCGTCGAACCAGCTGTCCCACGCTTCGCCGGCCGGTGTAATGATGCGCGCTCTGCCTATGGCGATCACATCTACACGCTTTACGTCGCTTGGCATCGCCACTGCTTTGGGGAGCCGGACCGCTTGGCTGCGGTTGCTCATGAAAAGGGTGGTTTGTTCCATGTGCAGTCCTCCACTAAATGCAGTGGGAAGCATAGGATAATGAAGGGATATGTCAATGGGATATACCGGCTGCAGGAATGATCTCGTCCTAGCCAATAGTCCTAATCGATCTAAACCTCAACGCGCAGCTGTGCTCCAACAAAAAACTCATGTGAGTTATTTCCAGAACCTGGAGCCCTCGCCATGAAGCTCATTCATTACTTGGTGTTGCCCTTCATCGCCATCAGCTTCCTGCTGTTGCCGATCGCACTCAACGCCACCAACCTCGCTCCTGTAGACAACACAGGCGTCCAAGTCCAACCCATGCAGCAGAACGGCATCACTTATCTGTCCGGCGGTATCGGCGAGGACGAAGCCCGGGCCATCGAGCAGGCCCAGGGTTACAACTTGCACATGACCTTTGCGATCGGCCCGGAAAACAAATACGTCCCGGACGTGGACGTGACCGTGCAAAAGGTATCGGGAGAAATAGTGCTGACCCTCAGCGATGCAGGGCCGCTGGTTTATGTGCAACTGCCACCGGGCAAGTACAACGTGGTGGCGACGCGCAATGGTGAAGCGCGGCGCGACACGGCTGAGGTAGGCAGCGGGGCCGCGCGCAAACTGGTGTTCCATTGGAACAGTGACGAATAGCCGGCCGGCTTATTCGGCGGCGGATTCTTTTTCCAGGACTTGGCGATAGCGGTCCAGCGCCTCGCTGAAGTCCTTGATGAACTCCGGCGTGCTGAGCCAGCGCTGGGCTCTCTCGCGGTCCATTTCATCGACCCACATGCGGTAGTCCACCAGCATGTCGGCGGCCAGGTTGGTCGCCGCCATGCTTTCGTTTTCGGCGTTTTTCAGGTCGAGCAGACCCGGGCGTTCGATGATCATTTCGCTAACGTTTGCCAGCAGCGTATCAAGCATTTCACTGCGGCTGACGGCCTCGGCATCGCGCAACTTGGCGAACAATTCCAGCACGTAGACTGGAGGCTGGGCGGTGGCGTGGGCCGGGTCGCCATACATCGGGATCGATTTGCGCCCGGTCATGCGGATTTGCTTGGCTTTGTCTTTGGCGCGCTTGGCGCGTTTTTGCTGTTTGTTCAATGAGGCCATTGGGCTTCGGTTTCCAATTCGTTAGGGGACGGTGCCCGGCTCAGTCGATTTTCGGCACGGTAAAGCGGAATTCGCTGCCCTGGCCTGGCCGGCTTTCGGCGTGCAGTTTACCGCCATGGGCCTGGACAATCCCCTTGGAAATGTACAACCCCAGCCCGGTGCCGTTCGGGTTGCCTTCCTTGGTCGTCCAGTAGCGCTCGAAAACATGAGGCAATTGCTCTGGCGCAATTCCTTCACCGGTGTCGCGGACACTGAACACGATCTCGTTACCGACGGACATCGCACTGATCCCCACCGAGCCCTGTTGCGGCGTGAACTTGATGGCATTGCCGATCAAGTTGGACAGTACCTGGAACAGCCGCTCGGGGTCGGCGTTGATCCGCAGGTTGGGTTCGGCATGGAAGGACATATCGATGGCCTTGGCGGTGGCCAGCGGTGTCAGCAGCGAACAGGCGTCTTCGAAGATCTGGCTGACATTAGTCGGCTGGGGATTGATGGTGTAGCGCCCGGCATCGATGCGCGAGGTGTCTAGCAGGTCTTCAAGCAGCGCGTTCATGCGGCTGGTGGCCTGCTGCATGGTATCGATGGCGGAAGAGATTCGTTTGGAGCTGTGGGAGCCGTCGGAGCTGAAGGCCTTTTGCATCATGCCGCAGAGCATGGAAATGACCGTCATCGGGCTGCGCAGGTCATGGGACACCACGGCCACCAGTTCATCGCGGGCTTGCACGGCCTGGCGTTCCTTTTGCACCTGACGGGCCAGGTCGTTTTCCAGGGCCGAGCGCCGCAGGTCGTTGGCGGCGAACAGATCGCCATGGGTCCATTGGGTGCTGATGCCGGCCATTTCGACTTTCCAGATCTCGAAGGATGTCCGGGGTCGCAGGCGCAGGCCGGTCTCGCTGTTTTCCAGGTCCAGGGGTTTTTGCGGGTCGCCGCTCCATTGGAGGGTTTGCTTCACTTCGGGACGGAACCACAGCACGCCGTTTTCCACCGGTTTGGGCAGGTCGATCGCCAACACGCCGCTCGCCACATCCTGATAAGCCTTGGCAGGTGCGAAGACGCTGCCCAGGTTGTGGTGGGCGAACACCGGTTGGCCGGTTTCCAGAATCCATTTGTGCAGCTCGCGGATTTGCTCAGGTTCCGGGCATTGGCCGTGGCGATGCAGCTTGTTGTCCTCGAAAATCGCGACACCGCCGGCCCCGGTCAGGTCCATGAGGCGTTGCGGCTCGTGGGACAAGCCATCGAAGACATTGTCGCTGGACTCGACCATGGCAGTGGCGAGGACCTTGAGGTCTTCCAGCTTGGCGTCCCGTTGCCGGGTGAGTTCCAGCGCCTGCATGGCGCTGATCTGCAGCGACAGCACCTGGCCGATAGTCTGGCAGGCCATGCGCATTTCATGGGGCACCAGCAATGGCTGGCGATTGCCGCAACTGATCAGCCCCCACAAGCGCTCGCCTTCCATCAACGAGATGCTCATGGACGACAACACGCCCATGTTTTTCATGTACTGACGGTGGATCGGCGAGACGCTGCGCAATGTGGCAAAGCTCAGGTCCAGGGGCGCCAGGGTGTCGGGCCGCAGCTCCGGGACCAGCGGCACCGGTGCGTAGTCGGCGTTGGGGATGATCCGCAGCCAGTTGGTGCGATACAGCTCACGGGCCTGTTCGGGAATATCCGACGCTGGGAAAAACAGCCCTTTGTAGAGTTCCATTGAAGGTGCGCTGGCCTCGGCGATCACCTGGCCGTGGCCTTCTTCCTCGAAGCGATAGATCAGCACCCGGTCGTAACCGGTCATGGCCTGGATTTCCCGCACGCTGATTTCATACAAGGCCTGGAGGGTCTTCGCACTTTGCAGGCGTTGCAGCATGCGGCCCAGGTTGGCCTCGCCGCTGACGCCTTCGGGACGATAGTCGCTCAGGTGCTGTTCCAGTTCGACGATCAGGGCCCCCTGATGGCGATGCACCAGGGCATCAAAGCGCTGCTGGTTGACGACAATAGCCACGGGCACGTTGTCGCTATCCGGGGCAGCGCGACAGGCGACGAGGATCGCTTCGGCCTGTTCCAGCCCCAACAGTGCGTCGAGGGTCTGGCCCAACAGCCTGTGGGGATCGTGCGCCATCAATTGCAACACGTTGGCACTGACCTGACGGATCACGAAATCGGGCTCGGACAGCATCAACAACACACCATGAGGCTGGATGGCCCCGGGGAAGCGAATCGGTTCGTCTGCGCAATTGGCCAGCAGTTCTTCGAAGGCTTCCTGGTTTTCCGAGGTCATAACAGTACCTTTTGGCTGTCCAGCCAGTGTTCAAAATGAGTGAACGTCGCCTTGGCGGCGCGTGTGACTTCGAGCGTCCGGGCCTCGCCCAGGTTCCTGTCGTCCAGGTATTGGAGGAAATCCTTCCAACGTCGGCCGGTGAGTTCGCCATACACATCGAGAAAGGCCGCGCCACTGGACGCATCAAGACCGAGCTGCTCGGCCACCCTGCGCCGCAGGATCTGCCCGCCGAGGGTTGCGCCTTCCAACACATAGGAAACGCCGAGGGCGGCGGCTCGGGAGTCTATTCGTGGCAGTGCCTGGCAGGTGGGCAGTGCCTCTATAGCGGCGTCATCCAGGCCCAGAGCCGCGAGATCGGCCCGCAATACCGGGAGTTTGATGCGCAAGGATTGGTCCAGCCCGGTTGGAATCAGCGCCAGCCTGTGAAGCCGCTGCTCCAGGGGCTGATAAAAACCGTAGTAGGCCGCCATCAAGCGCCGGTATAGATCCAGGTCCAACTCTGGCGAGAAAAACGGCAGGCGTTTTTCCAGGGCGACGTGCAGCTCCGCGGTTTCGGTCCGCAATGTCTGGATCAGGGAAGAGGGTGAAGAGGCCGGTGACATGCAAGATGGAGCTCATTGACTGGAGCGTTGCTGGAAAAAAAGCGCATCAAGCTTACATGGGTTTTCTGAGTGCGCGATCAGCTTTTATTCCTTGAAGTCACTGCGCCCGATTGCCCCTTCCTCAAGGCGTGCCTGTTCGCGATCCAGCGCGTTGCGCAGCTCTTCTTCGGTGGGGAGCACCAATTGATACTGGCTGGCGAATAGCTGTTCATTGCCCTGCAACACGGAATAACGCACCACCGACTCATCCTTTTGAGCGCAGAGAATGATGCCCACGGTAGGTTTGTCGTCGGGGCCGCGCTTGAGGTCATCGTAGAGGCGCACATACATATCCATCTGGCCGATGTCCTGGTGGCTGAGCTCGCCGCGCTTGAGATCGACGATCACAAAGCACTTGAGCAAGTAGTTGTAGAAGACCAGGTCGATGTAGAAGTCTTTGCTTTCGGTGCTGATGCGCTGTTGGCGGGCGACGAAAGCGAAGCCCTTGTCCAGTTCAAGGAGGAAGCCCTGCAGATAGTCGATCAAGGCCTGCTCCAGTCCCCTTTCCAGAAGGGGACCAGCAATGGGCAGCCCGAGGAGTTTCAGAACTGCCGGATCCCTGATGGCGTCCTCTGTACCGAGGTTCATCTCCCTGATATGGGTGATGGCCTTCTGGCGAGCCTGACGAATCAGCTCGCCGAGTTCGTTGATCAAGGGGGCAAGCTGTGGGTCATCCTGGGGCAGCAGTGGCGTCATCGCGGTATCCAGCCATTGAGAGGGGGCGGACCGCAAGGATGCTCCAGGCGACGTTTCGATGATGCCGGACGGGGCTGATTGCTTGGAGGGAAAAATAACTGATTTATGCAGGACGGGGATGACGCCGTCCTATGTCCGTTGGCCTTGGTGTGTAGGAGCTATCCCTACAGCCTGTAGTCAAGCGCGAGTCCCTTCGCTGCTCAGACCTTACCTTGCGCCAGAGCCTGGGAGGCAGCGACATAGTCAGCCTGGAATTGCTTGCTCTCCACCCAGTCCAGCGCCGTCTGCTCATCGACACCCGTGGTCAGGCGGCGATATTCGATCAGGGCGGTAATGATGAAGTCAGTGGCTTCTTCCTCACCTTCCTGCTCCAGCACCAACTCCAGCAGTGGATGGCCCAGGAAGGCCGTGCACATGGCCTGTTGGCTGATCTTTTCGGCGGCACCCATCAGTTGGAACAGGTCCGATAGGTCCACGGTTTCCAGATCGATGCGCTCATCGTTCGGGTCGAGGAAGTCATTCGGCGCAGTGGCGCGCTTAACCCGGTTCTGCTTGGCTTTCACCTTGGCGCGCTGGTTTCGTTTCTGCTGTTTGTTGACCGATGCCATGGGTCGGTTCCTTGCTGGAAAATAAGGCCACCTATCCTACAGCTTCAACGCGGACGCTTCGAATCTCAATCCACGATGAAGAGCGTAGCCCCCGACGAAGTGGAGGATCGATGGGGTTCGGCCTGGTCGGCGACCTGGTAGCTCATGCCGGCCTTGAGCAAAAATTGCCGACCGTCTTCGAGTTCAGTATTGAGCTCGCCCTTGAGGCAAAACAGGATATGGCCCTTGGTGCACCAATGGTCGGCCAGATACCCGGCCGTGTATTCCACCATCCGCACCCGAATGTTTCCGAATTGCCGCGTGCGCCAATAGGCAGTTCCGGTGACGCCCTTGTGCTCGGTGGGTTCGATGGTTGACCAATCGGTGGTGCCGAAGGGAATGCCCGTGATGTCCATGTCGACTCGCTTGCTGGAGGGGAGCGGACGAATGTAGCTGAGTCGTTAAGGCGGAGGAAGAAAATCCAGGCAATAAAAAACCCCGATCAATTACTTGATCGAGGTTTTCGGTATTTGGTGCCCAGAGACGGAATCGAACCGCCGACACGGGGATTTTCAATCCCCTGCTCTACCGACTGAGCTATCTGGGCAACGGGGCGCATTAAACGGGTTTTTCAGGGGGGCGTCAAGCAAGTTTTCAAAAAATATTTAATTATTACCGTCGCTTACGATCCGCCCCCGCGCTGAACAGCTTATTCGGACGGCGGTACGTAGCCTTCGGCCTTGGCGTATTCTTCGCCGGAAAAGAACTTGTCCATCTCGCCCTGAAGGTATTTGCGATCTTCGGCGTTCATCATGTTCAGGCGCTTTTCGTTGATCAGCAGGGTCTGGTGTTTCTGCCAGTCGCCCCAGGCCTTGGCCGAGACGTTGTCATAGATGTCCTGGCCCTTGGCGCCCGGGAATGGGGCACGCTCCAGGCCTTCCAGTTGTTCTTTGTACTTGCGGCACATGATGGTGCGGGTCATTGCAACTCTCCTGCGTTCATTACGGCGGCCGCGCGTTCGAGCAAGGTTTTGACCGGGGCGGCAAGGCCCAGGCGCGGCGGGGTGGCGAGGTTATACCAGAGCCAGTCGGCCTCGGCCACGTGATGGCCGGTTTCCCGGACCCGGACCAGCCAGGGTTCGATCGCCAGCTGGAAGTGGCTGAAGGTGTGCACCAGGCCCGGCATTTCGTGTTGGCTGCCCAGTTCCAGCGAGTGTTGCAGGGCCAGGTGCTGCAAGTCGTCGAGGTCGTCGAGTTCCGGCAGGCTCCACAGCCCGCCCCACAGCCCGGTGGAAGGGCGACGGTAAAGCAGGATCGCGCCCTCGTGGTTGGCCAGCATTGGCATCAAGGTGCGCTTTTTCGGCACCTCCTTGCGCGGCTTGGGGATCGGGTAGCGGGTTTCCAGGCCCAGCATATGCGCCTCGCAGCCTTGCTTCAGCGGGCAGAGCAGGCAACTGGGCTTGCTGCGGGTGCAGAGCGTGGCGCCAAGGTCCATCATCGCCTGGGTGTAGGCGTTGACTCGGTCCTGCGGCGTGAAGCGCTCAGCGGTGGCCCAGAGCTGTTTCGCCACCTTGGGTTCGCCTGGGTAGCCTTCCTGGGCGGTGAAACGCGCCAGCACCCGCTTGACGTTACCATCGAGGATCGGCGCCCGCAGGCCCATGCTGATGCTGGCGATGGCGCCGGCGGTGGACAGGCCGATGCCCGGCAACTCGGTGAGTTTTTCCACGTCCCGGGGGAATTCGCCGCCGTACTGCTCGACGACGATTTTCGCGGTCTTCTGCAAGTTGCGCGCACGGGTGTAGTAACCCAGCCCGGTCCACAGGTGCAGCACTTCGTCCTCCGGCGCGGCGGCCAAGGCTTGAACGGTGGGCAGCGAGGCCATGAACCGGTCAAAGTAATTGAGCACGGTGCTGACCTGGGTCTGCTGCAACATGATTTCCGAGACCCACACCCGATAGGGCGAGATGCCTTGTTGCCAAGGCAAATCGTGACGCCCGTGGCGGTCGAACCAATCCAGGACGGCCGTGGAAAACTGCTCGGCTCTCATCGCTTGAACAGCCCCTTGAGCGCATCTTTCAGTTCGGGGCTGACCTTGTCGCCGAGCTTCTCATCGATCTTGTCGCCGAGCCGGTCGCCGGCCAGCTTCGCCGCGACCTTGCCCAGCCCGTCGTTGTCCAGGCGGCAGGCCTTCGCCCCCAGCTCCAGGGGACCGCGGCAGCGCAACGGCCATTCGACGTCGACATAGCGCTCGTTGACCTGGCAGGCCGGGTCGGGCATGTCGCTCTTGTCGCCTTCGACGATGACGCCGACACGGTAGTCCATGCCCAGCACTCGCAAGTCGATGTCGCCGTTGCCGTTGACGGTCATGCCGGGGATGCGGACTTTCAGGTCCGGGTTGTGGGCAACGCCATTGTTGAAGGTGAGATTGCCGTTGAGTTGCTGGAACGGCGTGTCCTTGCCCCGGGGGTCGCCGCTGAGGGACTTGCGATTGAGGGTGGCGATGCCTTTGCACAATTGCTGTTCAAGGTTGGCATTGAGCAGCACGCCATCGTTGATGACGAACCCGGCGTTGCCGTTGAGGCTGTCGATCAGGGCCTTCTGGCTATTGCCATTGGCGGTTATTGTGCTGTTGAGCGTGACCAGGCCTTTGACCGGCGGATTCTTGCCCTGGCTTTCGATGATCTTCTCGGCGGGGACCCGGTTGATGCGGGTTTGCAGGCTCAACTGTGGCGTAGGCTGACGTACATCCAGGGTGCCCTTGGTTTCGAAGTTGCCGCTGTACAGGTCACCCCGCAGGTTCTCCAGGGTCAGCAGGCCACCCAGGCCGCTGGCCTTGAGCGCGGCGTTCTCGATCGGCAGTTTATCGAGGGTCAGTTGCCCGAAGGTCAGGTCGGCATCGAGGTCCAGCTTGCCCAGGCGCTCCACCGGAAACAGCCGATCGTTACTCCAGGCACCCTGGGTCGGGGCGCTCGGCAACGGTGTGCTGCCGGCACCGGCCATGGCGCTGGCTTCGGTGTTGCTGACTTCAGCCTCACGGGCCGCCTTGGAACTGTCGGCTTCGGCGGATTTTGGCGGCAGGTAGCGGTCGACGTTGAAGGTGTCGGCCTTGAGCTGCACGCGCAAGGCCTGCTTGGCAAAGTCTGCCACGGCGATACGACCGCTGAAGTGGCTGTCGTCGACCTTCAGGTTGATGTCGTTGAGTTCGACGCTGCTTGGCGTGCCGGCAATGCGGCTGGCCAATTCGACCTTGCTCAGGCTGCCTTCGGCCATGGCCGGGAGTGTCTGGCCGACGCTGTCGATGAACTTCGCCAGATCGAACTGGGCGATCGATATTCCGCCATTCAATTGCGGGGTCTTGTCGAGGTCGTTGACCTTCAGCTCACCGAGGGCGCGCAGTTGGTTGAGCGACAGCTTGATGCCGGTCCATTCGGCGACGTTGGCCGCCTTGTCCAGGAACAGTTGGCCTTGGGCAGCGAAATTCAGGGTCTTGCCCTGCAACGGGTCGCCGGTGGCCTCGCCGGACAGTTTCAGGTCTTCGAACTTGTAGCGCTGCAAGGCGCGCTCGAAGCGCAGTTCACCGGTCACTTCGGTGCGTACGCGCACGGCCGGCTGGTTGCTGGACAGGAATGCAGTCAGGGTCACCGGAATATTGGTGGAGTCGTGGACCGGGCCGGTGCTCAGTTGGATGCTTTCGGCGGTGAACAGCTTGCCGGTCTGCTCGTCGGTGTATTCGACCCGGGCGTTGTTCACGGTCAGGCTGTCGATGTCCAGGCGGGTCGGCTGGGCAGGTTTTTCTGCCGGGGTGCTAGCAGGCGGGGCTGGCTGTTCGGCCGGCGTCGGTGCCGGGGTGTTCGCCGTCGTCGCGGAGGCCGGCGCTTTACCGATGTCTTCCCAGTTTCCGTGACCGTTCTTGTCACGGTTGAGCCGCAGGTTCAGGCCTTCGACGCGCACATCGCTCATCTGCACTTCCCGGCGCAGCAGCGGGATGACCCGGACCGAAAGACCGAGCATCTGCAGGTCGGCGAAAGGTTGGGTTGGATTGGCCAAGGTCGCGACGCTGGCGTCGTGCAACTCCAGGCCCAGCCATGGAAACAGGCTCCAGCCGATATCGCCATTGAGGGTCAGCTCGATGTGGGCCTTGTCGCGGGCTATCTGGCGGATCTCTTCTTTGTAGTCGTTGGGATCGAACAGGTGGGTCAGGGCAAAGCCCAGGGCCACAATGATCAGCAACAGCCCGAGAAGTACCAGACCCAGGATTTTGCCGAACGCTTTCATGGGCGAATCCTTGTAGGTTGAGTTCAAAATTTAGCCGCGAGTATAACGCCCCGAGTTGGTGGCGCGTTGAGTGATCGTTCTTCCGGCAGGCCTGCCGAACAAAGACCCATGGGGACGGGGCTGGTTTCAGCCGCGGAAAAAATAAATCGTTAGTCCCCTACAGAAAGCGAGCAAGCGTGCGATAAGACAGATGGCACGAAAAAGGTGATATCACTTTGGTTTTTCTGCCACGAGCAAATGGTAACCTTTGCCCGTTCGTCCGTCCTTCTGCGACTTGATGTCGCACACTATGGAGCTTCACCAGAAAATACAGCCATGCCTGCGTGCAATGAAGGCTGAGGGTGATGCGTGGCTGACGAACCATTCCAATAACTGGGGGATACACAATGAGCACGAGCATCACGGCGGGCGGCGTCGCCGACCAGCCAGCGTTCCTCTCCAAGGAGCGCATCATCGCCAAGCCGGGTTTCAACCGGTGGCTGGTTCCACCGGCCGCACTGGCCATTCACTTGTGCATCGGCATGGCCTATGGCTTCTCGGTGTTCTGGTTGCCACTGTCCAAAGCCTTGGGGATTACCAAGCCTGTGGCCTGTGCACCGGATATGAGCTTCATCTCGCAAGTCTTTTCGTCCCAATGTGACTGGCCGATCTCGATGCTCGGCTGGATCTACACCCTGTTCTTCATCTTCCTGGGCTGCTCGGCAGCGATCTGGGGCGGCTGGCTGGAACACGCCGGGCCACGCAAGGCCGGCGTTGTATCGGCCTTGTGCTGGTGCGGTGGCCTGCTGATTTCCGCGCTGGGTATCTATACCCATCAGATCTGGCTGATGTGGGTCGGTTCCGGGGTGATCGGCGGTATCGGCCTGGGCCTGGGCTACATCTCGCCAGTGTCCACGCTGATCAAGTGGTTCCCGGACAAGCGCGGCATGGCGACCGGCATGGCGATCATGGGCTTCGGCGGTGGTGCGATGGTCGGTGCTCCGCTGGCTGCGGCGCTGATGAACCACTTCGCTTCGCCGACTGGCGTGGGCGTCTGGCAGAGCTTCCTGGTCATGGCTGCGATCTACTTCGTGTTCATGATCGGTGGCGCTTTGTCGTACCGCGTTCCGCCAACCGGCTGGAAGCCTGAAGGTTGGACTCCGGCACCGAAGAAAGCCGCGAACGCGATGATTACCCATCGCCACGTTCACGTGAACGTGGCCTGGAAAACCCCGCAGTTCCGTCTGGTCTGGCTGGTGCTGTGCCTGAACGTGTCCGCCGGTATCGGCATCCTTGGCATGGCTTCGCCACTGTTGCAGGAAGTGTTCGGCGGCAAGCTGCTGGGCAATGACCTGCCGTTCGGTCAATTGGACGCCGTGCAACTGGGCCAGATCGCGGCCATCGCGGCCGGCTTCACCGGTTTGTTGAGCCTGTTCAACATCGGCGGCCGGTTCTTCTGGGCATCCTTCTCGGATTACCTGGGTCGCAAGAACACCTATTTCGTGTTCTTCGCCCTGGGCTTTGCCCTGTACGCGCTGATCCCGAACCTCGGTCACCTGGGCAGCGTCGCGCTGTTCGTGGCGGCGTTCTGCATCATCCTGTCGATGTACGGCGGCGGTTTCGCCACCGTGCCGGCCTACCTGGCGGACCTGTTCGGTACGCAAATGGTCGGTGCAATCCACGGTCGTCTCCTGACCGCCTGGGCTGCGGCAGGCGTGCTGGGTCCGGTACTGGTGAACTACCTGCGTGAATATCAACTGAGCATCGGCGTTGAACGTGCCGCGGCCTATGACATCACCTTGTACATCCTCGCCGGCCTGCTGGTACTGGGCTTCCTGTGCAACCTGATGGTCCGTCCGGTCGCCGACAAGTACTTCATGACCGACGCCGAACTGGCCGCCGAACAGGCGCTGGGCCATGACAAAGGCGCCGACAGCACCACTTCGCTGGAATGGAAAGCCGCACCGGGCACCAAGCCCCTGGCGATCGCGGCCTGGCTGGTGGTGGGCATTCCGTTGGCGTGGGGTGTGTGGGTGACCCTGCAGAAGACGGCGGTGTTGTTCCGCTAAGACCGTCGCCCTGGCCATCAGGCCAGGGCAGCACAAAATGTGGGAGCGGGCTTGCTCGCGAAAGCGGTGTGTCAGTTAACGATGATGTCGACTGATACGCCGCTTTCGTGAGCAAGCCCGCTCCCACAGTTGTTTATGGGCATGGCTTAGGCTTGTATGGACATGTCTAGCACCGACAGCCCGGGCTTCAGCCCGTCAGTGATGTCACCTCTTTTGTTTCTGTTTGCCGCTCGCGCCCCTATAATGGCTGCCTTTTTCGCCCAATGATTTTGCGGAGCTGGTGATGGCCGAACGTAAGGCGTCTGTCGAGCGCGACACTCTGGAAACCCAGATCAAAGCCTCGATCAACCTGGATGGCACCGGTAAGGCCCGGTTTGATATCGGTGTGCCTTTTCTTGAGCACATGCTGGACCAGATCGCCCGTCACGGGCTGATCGACCTGGACATCGTCAGCAAGGGCGACCTGCATATCGACGACCACCACACGGTGGAAGACGTCGGTATCACCTTGGGCCAGGCCTTTACCAAGGCCGTCGGCGACAAGAAAGGCATCCGCCGCTACGGCCATGCCTACGTGCCGCTCGATGAAGCGCTGTCGCGCGTGGTCATCGACTTCTCCGGTCGCCCTGGCCTGCAAATGCATGTGCCCTATACCCGTGCCACCGTCGGCGGCTTCGACGTTGACCTGTTCCAGGAATTCTTCCAGGGCTTCGTCAACCACGCCAACGTGACCCTGCACATCGACAACCTGCGCGGGCACAACACCCACCACCAGATCGAAACCGTGTTCAAGGCGTTCGGCCGCGCGCTGCGCATGGCTGTGGAGCTCGACGACCGCATGGCCGGCCAGATGCCTTCCACCAAAGGCGTCCTGTAATGCAGACGGTCGCGGTTATCGACTACGGCATGGGCAACCTGCACTCGGTGGCCAAGGCCCTCGAGCACGTGGGCGCCGGCAAGGTACTGATCACCAGCGATGCCGACGTGATTCGCGAAGCCGACCGGGTGGTGTTCCCCGGCGTCGGGGCGATTCGTGATTGCATGGCCGAGATTCGTCGCCTGGGCTTCGACAAGCTGGTGCACGAAGTCAGCCTGGACCGTCCATTCCTCGGAATTTGCGTGGGCATGCAGGCCTTGCTCGATCGCAGTGA
Source organism: Pseudomonas sp. Z3-6 (assembly GCF_051131985.1). Lineage (NCBI taxonomy): Bacteria > Pseudomonadati > Pseudomonadota > Gammaproteobacteria > Pseudomonadales > Pseudomonadaceae > Pseudomonas > Pseudomonas sp. Z3-6. Next base: position 6,597,062 of record NZ_CP071644.1, on the reverse strand, counting down.
AGAGAACGACGGTGTCGATTGCATTTCGCTGTTCCCAGGCCAGGTGAAGTTCTTTGGCAAGGGCCTGCATGAAGACGGCGAGCACTTGAAAGTCCCGCACATGGGCTGGAACGAAGTGAAGCAGGCGGTGGATCACCCGCTGTGGCACAACATTCCGGACCTGGCGCGTTTCTACTTCGTGCACAGCTACTACATCGCCGCCGGTAATGCGCGGCAGGTGGTGGGCAGCGGTCACTATGGCGTCGATTTCGCCGCGGCCCTGGCCGACGGTTCGCGCTTCGCCGTGCAATTCCACCCGGAGAAGAGCCATACCCACGGCCTGCAACTGTTGCAGAACTTCGCGGCATGGGACGGGCGCTGGTAATGGCCCGCAAGAAACCGCCGATCCTCACCCTCACGCCCGAGCAGGAGAGTGAAGCGAACCGCAAGATCCAGCGGTTCATGGAGGAACGTTTCGAGCTGGACCTTGGCTCGTTCGAGGCGGCGGAAATTCTTGACCTGTTTACCCGCGAAATTGCTCCGCATTATTACAACAGGGCGATTTTCGATGTGCAGGCGCACCTTAAAGAAAGGTTCGAAAGCATTGAAAGCGACTTGTGGGCGCTCGAGAAAAACTGATTTTCGAGCCAAGCTGAATATTCGTATTTGAAGGTTTGCCAGATGCTGATTATCCCCGCTATCGATCTCAAGGACGGCGCTTGCGTCCGTCTGCGTCAGGGCCGCATGGAAGACTCCACGGTGTTTTCCGATGACCCGGTGAGCATGGCCGCCAAGTGGGTGGAGGGCGGCTGCCGTCGCCTGCATCTGGTCGACCTCAACGGCGCCTTCGAAGGGCAGCCGGTCAATGGCGAAGTGGTTACGGCCATCGCCAAGCGCTATCCGAACCTGCCGATCCAGATCGGCGGCGGCATTCGCTCGCTGGAAACCATCGAGCACTACGTCAAGGCTGGCGTGAGCTACGTGATCATTGGCACCAAGGCGGTGAAAGACCCGGCTTTCGTCGCCGAAGCCTGTCGCGCGTTCCCCGGCAAAATCATCGTCGGTCTGGATGCCAAAGACGGTTTCGTCGCCACCGATGGCTGGGCTGAAATCAGCACCGTGCAGGTGATCGACCTGGCCAAGCGTTTCGAAGCCGACGGCGTGTCTGCCATCGTCTACACCGACATCGCCAAAGACGGCATGATGCAGGGCTGCAATGTCCCGTTCACCGCCGCCCTGGCCGCCGCGACGAAGATCCCGGTCATCGCTTCCGGTGGCATCCACAACCTGGGTGACATCAAGGCGCTGCTCGACGCCAAGGCGCCGGGCATCATCGGTGCGATCACCGGTCGCGCGATCTACGAAGGCACCCTGGACGTCGCCGAGGCCCAGGCCTTCTGCGACACCTATAAAGGCTGAGGACTCACCATGGCGCTGGCCAAACGCATCATCCCTTGCCTGGACGTGGACAACGGCCGGGTGGTCAAGGGCGTCAAGTTCGAGAACATCCGTGATGCCGGCGACCCGGTGGAAATCGCCCGTCGCTACGACGAACAGGGTGCGGACGAGATTACCTTCCTCGACATCACGGCCAGCGTCGATGGCCGCGATACCACATTGCATACCGTCGAGCGCATGGCCAGCCAGGTGTTCATCCCGCTGACCGTGGGCGGTGGCGTACGCACCGTGCAAGACATCCGCAACCTGCTCAATGCCGGGGCCGACAAGGTGTCGATCAACACCGCGGCGGTGTTCAACCCGGAGTTCGTCGGCGAAGCGGCCCAGCACTTTGGCTCGCAGTGCATCGTCGTGGCTATCGATGCGAAGAAGGTCTCCGGCCCGGGCGAAACCCCGCGCTGGGAAATCTTCACCCACGGTGGGCGCAAACCCACTGGCCTGGACGCCGTCGAGTGGGCGAAGAAGATGGAAGGCCTGGGCGCCGGTGAGATCCTGCTGACCAGCATGGACCAGGACGGCATGAAAAACGGCTTCGACCTCGGCGTCACTCGCGCCATCAGCGATGCCCTGGGCATTCCGGTGATCGCTTCCGGCGGCGTCGGCAACCTGCAACACCTGGCCGACGGCATCCTCGAAGGCCACGCCAGCGCGGTGTTGGCGGCGAGCATTTTCCACTTTGGCGAATACACCGTGCCGGAAGCCAAGGCCTACATGGCGCATCGCGGTATCTGCGTTCGCTGACCGCTGGACACCATGGCGGGCCCAAGGCACTCTTGGGCACACCATGGATTGCGGTAGCCCGACATGCTCAAACGCCTCGTTCTTGCCTTTGCCGGTGCCACGCTGCTGCTCGCCGGTACCGTCCGCGCCGCTGATACATCGCTGGTGTTGCTGACGGAAAACTTCCCGCCGTACAACATGGCCAAGAACGGCAAGAACTTCGCCCAGGACGAAAACATCCATGGCATTGCCGTGGACATTGTCCGCGAAATCTTCAAACGTGCCGATATCTCCTACAGCCTGACACTGCGTTTCCCCTGGGAACGGATCTACAAACTCGCCCTGGAAAGTCCGGGTTACGGTGTGTTTGTCATGGCGCGGTTACCGGAGCGTGAAAAGCTGTTCAAATGGGTCGGCCCCATCGGCCCGGATGATTGGATCTTGCTCGCCAAGGCCGACAGCAAGATCGCCCTCGACTCGCCGGAGCAGGCGCGCCAATACAAGATCGGTGCCTACAAGGGCGACGCGATCGCCGAGACGTTGGCCAAGCAAGGGCTGAAGCCGATGGTCGTGCTGCGTGACCAGGACAATGCCCGCAAGCTGGTCAATGGCCAGATCGACCTGTGGGCCACCGGTGACCCGGCCGGGCGGTACCTGGCGCGACAGGAAGGGGTGAGCGATCTCAAGACTGTGCTGCGCTTCAACAGTGCCGAGCTGTACCTGGCCTTGAACAAGGACGTGCCTGACGACGTGGTTGCCCGGCTGCAAAAGGCCTTGGATGAGCTGCGCAAGGAAGGTGAAGTGGACGCGATCATGGCGCGGTATCTCTAGAACTTCAGCCGCCGCGCTGCTGCCTTCGTCGGATCGCCGCCCGGAGCAGGCTCGCTCCCACAGGTATCGGGGCGACCCCAGATACTGCATTCACCACAGATCAAAATGTGGGAGCGGGCTTGCTCGCGAAAGCGGTGAATCAGCTTGCAGAGGTGTTGAGTGTGCTGGCCCCTTCGCGAGCAAGCCCGCACACAAAGTTGCCTGGGTGTTCACAGATACGATGCCCACCTCAGAATCCCTGTGGGAGCGAGCCTGCTCGCGAATGCGGTGGATCAGCTTGCAGAGATGTTGGATGTGCTGGCCCCTTCGCGAGCAAGCCCGCTCCCACAAGGTTGCCCGGGTGTTCACTGCGGTGCCTATCTCAGATCCCCTGTGGGGGCGAGCTTGCTCGCGATGGGCTGCTACCGATAAACCCCATCTTTCCCATGCCCAACCATCGCCCGGTTGCTGCGCAGGCTGATCATCGATTTGATGTCGATCCATTCGATGCCCTGGGCCTTGAGCTTGGGCAGTTCGCGTTCGAGCACGGCCAGGGTCTGCGGGTAGGGGTGGCCGATCATCACGGCCGAGCCTTGCCGGCGGGCCAGGTCAATGGCGATCTGGAGCTGGCCGGCTATGGCGGCTTCGGTGCGCTCGTCATCCAGGAACACATCCCGCGACACACTGGCGAGGCCGATCTTCTGCGCCTCGGCGGCGGCGACGGTTTGGGCGCTGGTGCGGCTGTCGACGAAAAACTTGTGACGCTGCTGCAAATTCGCCATCAGCCAGGCCATGGCCTGGGGTTGGGCGGTCATGCGGCTGCCCATGTGGTTGTTGATCCCGCTGGTATAGGGCACGGCGGCGAACGCGGCGTCCAGGCGTTTGCCCAGTTCTTCGATGGGCAGTTCCGGATGCCAGGCGAATGGCCCGGTGGCCGGGTCCATGGGCATGTGGAGCATGACCAGCTTGCCGGCGCGATGGGCTTCGCGGGCGAACTCGGCGGCATGGGGCGTGTCGGGCATGATCGCGGCGGTGACCGGACCAGGGAGGGCCAATACCCGGCGATCCCGAGGCAGGTTCTGCCCCAGGTCGTCGATGATCAGGCTCAGGTACGCCTTGTGCGGCGAAGAAGGTGTGGCGGGGGCCGCGTTAACGGCTCCCGCCAGCAGGCACAGCAGGACGAAGGTGAAGCGCAAGCCCATCTCAGCGGCCGGACGTGATGTTCAACCCCTTGAGCAAGCTCAAGGCCTGGGCCAATTGATAGTCGTCGTCCTGCGGCATTGGCTTGGCCTTGGCGCCGGAGCCGGTCGGTTTGTCGGCGCCGCCGTTGCCATTGCCCAAGTGACCTTGCAGGTCGGCTTCCTTGAAGTATTCGCTATCCGCCTCGCTAGTGATCTTGGCCTTGCGCACTTCGATGTCCGGGACGATGCCCTGGGCCTGGATGGAGCGGCCGTTAGGCGTGAAGTACAGCGCGGTGGTGATCTTCAGGGCGCGCTCGTTGTTCAGTGGCAACACAGTCTGCACCGAGCCCTTGCCGAAGCTGGTGGTACCCATGACCACGCCGCGTTTCTGGTCCTGCAGGGCGCCGGCGACGATTTCCGAGGCCGAGGCACTGCCGCCGTTGATCAGCACCACCAGTGGCACGGCTTCGCTCAAGTCGTTGCCAGTGGCCGAGAAACGCAGTTCGGAATTGGCGATGCGCCCCTTGGTGTAGACGATCAGGCCCTTGGTGATGAAGTGATCCACCACTTCCACCGCTGATTGCAGCACGCCGCCGGGGTTGTTGCGCAGGTCCAGGACCAGGCCGTTGAGTTTCTTGCCGTTGTCCTTGCGCAGCTTGGCCAGGGACTTGGCGACTTCTTCGCCAGTCTTGACCTGGAATTGGGTGATGCGGATATAGCCGTAGCCCGATTCCAGCAACTGGCTCTTCACGCTCTTGACCTGGATGACCGCGCGGGTGAGTGTCACATCGAACGGCGTGCCGCCGTCGCGTACCAGGGTCAGGGTGATCTTCTGGCCGATCTTGCCGCGCATCTTGTCCACGGCTTCGGTCATGCTCTGGCCGCGGGTCGGTTGGCCGTTGATCTTGACGATGAAGTCACCGGCCTGGATGCCAGCCTTCGAGGCAGGCGTGTCGTCGATCGGCGAGACGACCTTGACGAAACCGTCTTCGCTGCCGACTTCGATGCCCAGGCCGCCGAACTCGCCGCTGGTGCTTTCCTGCAACTCGGCAAAATCCTCCGGCCCCAGGTAGGCCGAGTGCGGGTCAAGATTGCTGAGCATGCCCTTGATGGCGTTCTCCAGCAGCATCTTGTCATCCACGGGCTCGACATAGGCGGCCTTGATCCGGTCCATGACCTCGGCAAAGGTGCGCAGTTCGTCCAGCGGCAGCGGGGCCTTGGTGGTCGCGGCGGTGGCGGCGGTGGCGGCGGGTGCCGATGGGGCCGGTTCGGCGGCAAAAGCCAGGGGCGCACCGATCACAAGGGCGATCGTCAGGGCCAGCGAGGTGAGGCGGGACAAATGCAGCATGTCGAACGAACTCCTTAATAGGATGGGCGCGCTATCCTTGCGCACGACACCATTGGGCCGGGTCACTGGGGCGACCCTGCTGACGAATAGCGAAATACAGCGCTGGCGTATCCTGCCCGCCACTGTTGCCGACCGTGGAGATGGACTCACCGGCCTTGACCACATCGCCCGCCGCCTTGAGCAGCGTCTGGTTGTGGCCGTACAGGCTCAAATAACCGTTGCCGTGATCGAGGATCACCAACAGGCCGGCGCCACGCAACCAGTCGGCGAATACCACGCGACCGCCATGCACGGCATGCACCTGGCTGCCGGCGGAAGCGCTGATCATGACCCCGTCCCACTTGGTGCGGGTGTCGTCGCCGCGGGTTTCACCGAAGCGCGCAAGCAATCGACCATTGACCGGCCATGGAAGTTTGCCTCGGGCTGAAGCAAAAGCACCGCCGAAGGTTTCGCCATCACTGGAAACCAGCGCGCCGGGGCTGGTTTTTGCCGGTTTGCGCGGAGCGTCGCCGGCGTCCGCGTCGGCCTGGGCTTCACGTAAGCGCTTTTTTTCGGCTTCCTGCTGGGCGATCAGCGCTTTCTGACGCGCTTCTTCTGCCTCTCGAGCCTGACGGGCCAGGGTTTGCTCGATGGTTTTCAACACATTGGCCAGTTCGGCCTGGTCCTGCTCGCGAGCTTTGAGCTTGCTGTCGCGGGCCTTCACGTCGTCATTGAGCTTGGCCAGGGCCACCTGGCGCTCCTTGCGAACCTTCTCGAGTTCTTCACGCTGGGTGTCGAGGCTGCTTTTCTGCACCAGCAACTGGGCTTGCTGCAGCTCGATGTCTTTTTCGACATTGGCCAATTGGCGCAGGGTTTCGTTGAAATTCTTGAGTTGCTCCAGGCGGGCCTGGCTCAGGTAGTCGTAATAAGTGAGGGTGCGGGCGAATTTCTCGGGGTTCTGTTGGTTGAGCAGCAGCTTGAGGTATTCCTGGCGGCCGTTCTGGTAGGCGGCCCGGGCCTGGATGGCGATCAGCTTTTGCTGCTCAGTGCGCGCGCCCTGGAGTTTTTTTTTCTCTCCATCGAGCCGCTGCAGCTCGGATTCGCTTTTCTTCAGCTCTTTTTGCAGGGCGTCGACCTGCTTCTCCAGCTTGCCCATCTCGGTTTCGGTGCCGCGCAGGTCTTTCTGCACGCTGGATTTTTCTTCCTGCAACTTGCCCAGCAGTTTTTTCAGCTCGGCAATGTCCTGGCGCGTGGCTTCCAACTGCTGTTGGGTTTGCGCGCGCTCGTCGGCAAAGGCCGGTTGAAGCAGGCAGGTCAGAGCGAGGGCTATCAGGACGCGAAGCATAGAGGCGGGCGACACCAGGGAAAGGGACGGCCTAGTATGCCCGCCCCACGCTGCAAAAAAAACGCCCATTTGGGGCTGTGTGATAACTGGAGCAGGGCAAGGCACTCATTTCCCGCCAAACCCCTGTGGGAGCAAAGCTTGCTCGCGATGACGTCGGCACATCCAACGAAGATGTAAATGGTTGGATTGCTATCGCGAGCAAGCTTTGCTCTCACAGGTTTGCGGGATTTGTGTTTCGTCAGACGAGGATCGACGTCCCGGTCATCTCCGCCGGCTTCTCCATGCCCAGCAACATCAGCATGGTCGGCGCTACGTCAGCCAGCACGCCGCCGTCGCGAACCTTGAAGTCACGCTTGCCGACATAGATGAACGGCACTGGCTCGGTGGTGTGGGCGGTGTGGGCCTGGCCGGTGGATTCGTCGGACATTTGCTCGACGTTGCCGTGGTCGGCCGTGATCAACGCTTCCCCGCCGACTTTTTCCAAAGCCTCGACGATGCGACCCACGCAGGCATCCAGGCATTCCACGGCCTTGACCGCCGCCTCGAACACGCCGCTATGGCCCACCATGTCGCCGTTGGCATAGTTCACAACGATGACGTCGTAGCGCTGGTTCTCGATGGCATCGACGATGCGGTCGGTCACTTCCGGCGCGCTCATTTCCGGTTGCAGGTCGTAGGTGGCGACTTTTGGCGACGGGATCAGGATGCGTTCCTCACCCGGGAAAGGTTCTTCACGGCCACCGGAGAAAAAGAACGTCACGTGGGCGTACTTTTCGGTCTCGGCGATGCGTAGCTGGGTCTTGCCGTTTTTCGCCAGGTAGTCGCCGAGCACATTTTCCAGGCTGCCGGCGGCGAAGGCCGATGGCGCGGGAATGCTGGCGGCGTATTGAGTCAGCATCACGAAACCGGCCAGTTTCGGCTGGCGGGCGCGTTCGAATTCCTGGAAATCGTCTTCGACAAATACGCGGGTCAGTTCGCGGGCGCGGTCGGCGCGGAAGTTCATGAACACCACGGCATCGCCGTCTTCGACTTTAACCGGCGCGCCGAGGGTGGTGGCCTTGACGAATTCGTCGCTTTCGCCGCGCTCGTAGGCGGCTTGCAGGCCTTCTTGCGCGGTGGCGGCGTGAAACTCGGCATTGCCATCGACGATCAGGTTGTAAGCCTGGGCGACTCGGTCCCAGCGGTTATCGCGGTCCATGGCGAAGTAGCGACCGATCAGGCTGGCGATCCGGCCTTTGCCCAGCGCCTTGAACGCGTCGTCCAATACTTTGATCGACGACTCGGCGCTCTTCGGTGGCGTATCGCGGCCATCGAGAAAGGCGTGCAGATAAATATTTTCAGCACCACGCCTGGCAGCGAGTTCGGCCATGGCGACCAGGTGATCCTGGTGGCTGTGCACGCCACCGTCGGACAACAGGCCCATGAAATGCACGGCCTTGCCGGCGGCCACGGCTTTATCCACGGCGGCGCAGATGGTCGGGTTTTCGAAAAATTCGCCGTCGCGGATCGATTTGGTCACGCGGGTGAAGTCCTGGTACACCACACGGCCTGCGCCGAGGTTCATGTGGCCGACTTCGGAGTTGCCCATCTGCCCGTCCGGCAGGCCGACATCCATGCCGCTGCCGGAGATCAGGCCGTTGGGCACGGTGGCCCACAAACGGTCCAGCACTGGCTTGTTGGCCGAATACACGGCGTTGGATTCGTGGCTGTCACTGTGACCGAAGCCGTCGAGAATCATCAGGACCAAAGGTTTAGGCGTGGTAGTCATGGAATCCACTCGTGGCGGGTTAAAAGAAGACGATGGAAAAGGGACGGGCAGTTTAAAGGTAAGTTCCGACGGCGTCACCGCCGGGCGGGGTTTGGCCGGCCTTGCGTGCTGTGTATACTGGCCGACATTTTAACGCCCTGGAACCTCCTTCGATGGTTGCTCACCTGATTGAATTTGCCACTAACCACTACATTCTCGTCGGTATCTTCGTCGTACTGCTGGCGTTGCTGGTTGCCCACACGATGCAGGGCGGCGGACGCAGCCTGAGCACCGGCGAGCTGACCGCACTGGTCAACAAGGACGCCGGCGTCGTGGTCGATATCCGCCCGAGCAAGGACTACGCCGCCGGTCACATTGTCGGCGCGCTGAACATTCCTCAGGACAAACTGATCGCTCGTGCGGCCGAACTGGAAAAACACAAGGCCAAGACGCTGATTCTGGTGGACGCCCAGGGTCAGCAGGCCGGTACCCTTGCCCGCGAACTGATGAAGTCCGGCTTCACCGCCGCTAAACTGTCCGGTGGCGTTGCGAGCTGGAAAGCCGACAATCTGCCCCTGGTGAAGTGACATGCCCCACGTAGTTGTCTATTCCAGCGATTACTGCCCTTATTGCTCCCGAGCCAAGCACCTGCTCCAGAACAAAGGCGTGGCTTTCGAAGAGATCAAGGTCGACGGCAAGCCGCAACTGCGCGCCGAAATGACCCAGAAGGCCCGGCGCACCTCCGTGCCGCAGATCTGGATCGGCGACACCCACGTGGGCGGTTGCGATGACCTGTTCGCCCTGGAGCGCGCCGGCAAGCTCGACGCGCTGCTCAAGGCCTGAATTCCCAATTAATAGAACCTGAAAGTAAGAAGGATCTGCGATGACTGACCAACAGAACACAGCTGCCACTGAAGAAGAAGCCGCACCGCAATTCTCCTTGCAGCGCATTTACGTTCGCGACCTGTCCTTCGAGGCCCCGAAAAGCCCGGCGATCTTTCGCCAGCAGTGGGAGCCGAGCGTAGGCCTGGACCTGAACACCCGTCAGAAAGCCCTGGAAGATGACTTCCACGAAGTGGTGCTGACCCTGTCGGTGACCGTGAAGAACGGTGACGAAGTGGCGTTCATCGCCGAAGTGCAACAGGCCGGTATCTTCCTGATCAAGAACCTGGACGCCGCTTCGATGAGCCACACCCTGGGCGCGTTCTGCCCGAACATCCTGTTCCCTTACGCCCGCGAAACCCTGGACAGCCTGGTGACCCGCGGTTCGTTCCCGGCCCTGATGCTGGCTCCGGTGAACTTCGATGCCCTGTATGCGCAAGAACTGCAGCGCATGCAACAGGAAGGCGGCGCGACCGTTCAGTAAACCGGTCGGCGCAAGTCCAATGTGGGAGCGGGCTTGCTCGCGAAAGCGGTGTGTCAGGCGACATTGATGTTAACTGACACACCGCTGTCGCGAGCAAGCCCGCTCCCACATTTGTTATGCGGTGTTATTGAAAGCCGTTCTGCCGCCACGCCTCATAAACCGCCACCGCCACGGTATTGGACAGGTTCAGGCTGCGGCACCCTTCGCGCATCGGCAGGCGCAGGCGCTGCTCGGCGGGCAGGGCATCGAGCACGTCAGCCGGCAGGCCACGGCTTTCCGGGCCGAACAGGAACGCATCACCAGCGACGAAGCTGGCGTCATGGAACGGCCGCGAACCCTTGGTGGTAAAGGCGAACAGGCGCGGATGCCCGAGGCTCTCCAGACAGCTGGCGAGGTCGGTGTGACGCTGCAAGGTGGCATATTCGTGGTAGTCGAGGCCGGCGCGGCGCAGGCGTTTGTCGTCCATGTCGAAGCCCAGCGGTTCGATCAAATGCAGGTGGCAGCCGCTGTTGGCGCACAGCCTGATGACGTTGCCGGTATTGGGCGGTATTTCCGGTTGAAAAAGGATGACGTGAAACATGCACGGCTCCGCAGATAAAGATGAGCGGCATTCTACGCCGCAAACCGACCGACGTTCGAAGCTAATGCCTCGGGTGATGGGTTCGTTGGCGATCGTCGGCATGATGGCGGGGCTGATGATCGGGCGCCTGACCACGCCCGACCCGAGCGCGTTGCAACAGGTCGAAGTGACAGACGGGGTGCTGGTGGCCTGGTTCAACAATGAACCCAAGCTCCATGGGGAAATCGTCGACGGCTCGGTGGCGCTGCTGTTCCAGGCAGAAGGCCGGCCGCAGAAGGGCCAGTTGAAAGTCAACGGCAAGGACGTGAACTGGCGGGTGCGTTTGAGTGACAAGGGGTTGTTGCTGACGCTGGTGGCGGCGCGTCCGTTGCGAGGGGAGTGGACCGGCAGCGAAGTCGATGATCGCTGGCGGCTGGAGGTCCGTCTCCAGGAGCAATAAAAGAGGGAATCCCCGGCCTGCCTGTACCAAGGTCCCCAAAACGGGAGGGCGCGCGCTGGGCGCATGGCCCTGGGTATAAAGAAGGGAAACCTTGACCTGCCTGTATCAAGGCCCCCAAAACAGTGGGCTCACTGAGCCCGTATAAAATGGGGAATCCCCGGCCTGCCTGTACCAAGGTCCCCGAAACTGGGTAGTGATCTAGCTATTGCAGGGGGCGTGCCAGTTTTAAATGGCTTGTCACAAAAACATTGCTGGTAATGTGAAAAGCCCCGTATTTCGGGGCTTTTGCTTTTGTTTGTGCGGTTTTTTTCGAGCTGTGCCGATGGGGTTTGGCTTGCGGTGCATGTGCAATTGCGGTTCGCAGTGCATTGATGCGGTGCATGAAGATCCAATGTGGGAACGGCGGTGCGGCGATCCGACTTGTTCGCGAATGCGGTGTATCAGTCGACATCACTTTGTCTGATACACCGCTTTCGCGAGCAAGCCCGCTCCCACAGGGGCGAAGGCTGATCAGCCCTCATCCCCATCATCATCATCCCCACCATCGACCTTCATCCCCAGTTCCTTGATCTTGCGGGTCAAGGTATTGCGGCCCCAGCCCAGTAGCACGGCGGCGTCGCGGCGGCGGCCGGCGGTGTGCTTGAGGGCGGTTTCGATCATGATCCGCTCGAAGCTGGGCACGGCACTGTCCAACAGGCTCGACTGGCCACGGGCGAGGGCTTGGTCGGCCCACTGGCGCAGGGCTTGTTCCCAGTTGGTCACCGGGGCCGAATCCTGCGGCAGGCTCAACAGCTCCGGCGGCAGGTCGCTGATGTGCACTTCGCGACCCGAAGCCATCACCGTGATCCAGCGGCAGGTGTTCTCCAACTGGCGCACGTTGCCCGGCCACGGCAGGTTCTTGAGGTATTCCTCGGTTTCGCTCTTGAGCAGCTTGGGCTCGACCGCCAGTTCCTGGGCCGCGCGGCTGAGGAAGTGCCGGGCCAGGGTCGGGATGTCTTCACGACGGTCCGCCAGGCGCGGGATATGGATGCGGATCACGTTCAGGCGATGGAATAAGTCCTCACGGAATTTGCCGGCGTGTACCAGGGTTTCCAGATTCTGGTGGGTCGCGGCGATGATGCGCACATCGACCTTGACCGGCGTATGGCCGCCGACCCGATAGAACTCGCCATCGGCCAATACGCGCAGCAGGCGGGTCTGGGTGTCAGCCGGCATGTCGCCGATTTCATCGAGGAACAGCGTGCCGCCGTCGGCTTGCTCGAAGCGCCCGCGGCGCAGGTTGGCCGCGCCGGTGAACGCGCCTTTCTCATGGCCGAACAGTTCGGACTCCATCAGGTCCTTGGGAATCGCCGCCATGTTCAACGCGATGAACGGCGACGCCGCCCGTGGGCTGTGGCGGTGCAGGGCGTGGGCCACCAGTTCTTTACCAGTGCCCGACTCGCCGTTGATCAGCACGGTGATGTTGGAGTGGCTCAAGCGCCCGATGGCGCGAAACACTTCCTGCATCGCCGGCGCTTCGCCGATGATTTCCGGGGTGCGGGCCAAGGCCGGCACTTCTTCCAGGCCCTGTTGCTCCTGGGCGTGCTGGTTGGCGCGCTTGACCAGCGACACCGCTTCGTCGACGTCGAATGGCTTGGGCAGGTATTCAAAAGCGCCGCCCTGGTAGGACGCCACGGCGCTGTCCAGGTCGGAATGGGCGGTCATGATGATCACCGGCAGGCGCGGATGCTGTTCGCGAATCCGCGCCAACAGATCGAGGCCGCTGGCGCCCGGCATGCGGATGTCGGAAATGATGACGTCCGGTTGCTGACGCGCCAGGCGACTCATCACCCCATCGGCGCTGTCGAAGCTCTGGGTGGTCATGCCTTCCTGTTGCAAGGCTTTCTCCAGGACCCAACGGATAGAACGGTCGTCATCGACGATCCACACGGTTTCACTACGGCTCATGTCGATGTGGCTCCTTGTTCCAGTGGCAGGAAGATCGAGAAGGTGGTGTGGCCGGGGTGGCTCTCACATTCGATCAAGCCCTGATGCTGACTGATGATGTTCTGGGTAATGGCCAGGCCCAGCCCGGTACCGTCCGGACGGCCGCTGACCATGGGGAAAAAGATGGTTTCCTGCAGCTCGGCTGGGATGCCCGGGCCGTTGTCGATGATTTCGATCTTGGTCACCAGGCGATGGCGCACATGGCCGATGGTGAACTGGCGCATGGCGCGGGTCCGCAGGCTGATGCGGCCCAGGCGCAGTTCGTTCTGGCTGCTGATGGCCTGCATGGCGTTGCGCACGATGTTCAGTACGGCCTGGATCATTTGTTCGCGGTCGATCAAGACATCGGGAATGCTCGGGTCATAGTCGCGCACCAAGGTGATGCAGCCCTGGCTTTCGGCTTCCACCAGGCTGCCGACGCGCTCCAGCACTTCATGGACGTTGCACAGCGCCAGGGACGGCAGCTTGTTCGATCCCAGCATGCGGTCCACCAGGTTCCGCAGGCGGTCGGCTTCCTCGATGATGACGTTGGTGTAGTCCTTGAGGCTTTCTTCCGGCAGTTCACGGGCGAGCAACTGCGCCGCGCCACGTATCCCGCCGAGGGGGTTCTTGATCTCATGGGCGAGACCACGCACCAGCATCTTGCTGGTTTCCTGCTTGGACAATTGCGCCTCTTCCTTGGTGATGCGCAGCAGCCGATCACGGGGATGGACTTCCAGCAGCAGCAAAGTGGCACCATTGTTCAGAATCGGCGTGACTGCGTAATCCACGGTCAGCGTCTGGCCGGTCAGGGCGGTGAGCATTGCTTCACGCTTGGTGAACGGGTGGGCCTGCTCCACCGCTTGGCGCAGGGAGTTGAGCGCTTCGGCGGATTCGGTGAATAACTCGCTGATGAACTGCCCGTGACTGCGCTGGCCGCTGACGGCCAGGAGCATCTCTGCCGCCGGGTTCATATACTCGAGGCGCAATTCGGCGTCGAGCAGGATGGTCGCGGTGGTGAGGTTGTCGAGCAGCAAGCGGTGTAGTGCGTCGCTAATGGTCATCAGGACCTCTTTTGGAGCGTAGCAACTGGGGACCGATCCCAAATTGCGCGCGCGATTAATGCGCTGTTGCGAGGAAAATGCAAAAACCAAACCAAGGCTCCGAAAAGAAGCGTTTAGAGCCTCAAAAGGGTGTTTTTCGGTCGGTTGCGTGGCGTTCTGCCAGCTTTTTCGGGTACTTTCGAACCAAAATGGGTTTTGGAACTGGGTATCGTGCAAGCTATTGCACCAATATAGTGCGTAGGTTTCGGTGGTGTTAGAAGAACGGCAAGATGCTGCTTTTTTCTTCTTCAGGTTTTTCGGCGAGAGGGCACTCGGGCCTTTGACCGTAGTCGGCCGTGGCGCAGGGCTTGATGCGGCGCTTTTGCGCCAGGGACATGCGCTGCATGTGGAAGGGCTGGTTGGCGGTGCGCTCGACGATGCGGTCCTGCTCGTCGAGGATTTCGACCGCCAGGTGATGAGTGCCTCGATCGATATTACTCAAGGCGAATACCGGGCTCGACCCCGGCGCGCCCGTCGGCTGGCCGTCGAGCAACAGGCGGTAGCGGTGGCCTTTTCTCAGGCCGGGCTCGCTGGTGACGCTGACGATCAGTTCGCCTGCGGTGCTGCGTATCGTCGCGTCCGGCTCGGGTATCAACAGCCGGAGCATTTCGTAATGGAACAGCGGCTCGGGCCGGGCTTCGGCCGCAGGCACCGAGGGTGTGCTCGCGGGCGGCGTCGGCATCCGGTTGCCGGGTGACACTTGGACTTTCTTTGCGTTGCCGGGGCGCGGCTGATCGGTGAACACACGATTACCCTGGGCATCGATGTAGGTGTAGACCTGCGCCACCCCGGGCAGCGCCGCCAATGCCAGGCCAAGGGCGAGCCACCAGCGGATCATGGTCGGTGCACCCGTTGCACGGTGAACGTGACGGTTTCGCTTTGCTGCACAAGGTTCTGTCCGTCGATGACCTGAACCGCCAGGCTGTGTTCGCCCCGATCGATATTCACCAATTGCAGGCGCGGCAGGTTGCTCGGCTGGCCGTAGGGCTGCCCGTCCAGCAGCAAGCGGAACAGATGGGGGCTGCGCAGGCGCGGTTGGGCATGCACGCCCACGGTGAAGGTGCCGTTGTTGGCTCGCAGGGCCTCCTCGGTGGGGATGTCGATCAGTTCCAGGATCTCATAGGCATTGCGCGGCTCGTCGCTGTTCGCGGGGGCTGGTGGCGTGTCCGGGCTGGTCGGGGATTGACGTTCGATGCTGTTGAGCGGCGGCAACTCCACCGTCTGCGCCGGTACGCCTTGGGGCGGCTGGTTGCTGTAGGCGGTGTTGCCCTCGGCGTCGGTGTACTTGTAGATCTGCGCGGCGGCGGGCAGTGCCAGCAGCAACAACAGGATGATTGAAAAACCGCGACCCATGGGAAATCGACCGAAAACCAAAGTGATGGATGCAGCATAGGCCAGGGCGGATGGTTGGCCCAGTGTTGTGTTCACAGCAAATCCCCTGTGGGAGCGGGCTTGCTCGCGAAGGCGGTGTGTCAGTCGCTGAGATATTGAATGTGCCGGCCCCTTCGCGAGCAAGCCCGCTCCCACAGGGGATCTGCAGTGAACACAAATCTTGTGCCCGATGCATAACCACTGTGGGAGCGAGCCTGCTCGCGAAAGCGGTGTGTCAGACGCTGATATGTTGAATGTACAGGCCTCATCGCGAGCAGGCTCGCTCCCACAAGGGAAGGGGGGGGCTGTCTTAAGCTTTTGTGGAGATACACAGTCCTCCGGTCGCTCGGATGAGCGCGAGGCGGTGCACCGGGTGCTGTTTGTTGTGGTGGGTGGCTTGGGCCAGCCATTGCGGGCAGTGCGGGTCGGTGCGGTAGGGGGCGAAATCGGCCAGTTGTTGCAGCAGGCGTTTTTGCAGTCGATCAAGTTGTGGGCGGATCTCGCCTACCAAGTCCGGGCGTGGCAGGTCCGGGGCCTTGCCGTCCAGGGCCCAGTCGGACAAGTTGATGTATTGCACCATTTTGTTGGCTTCTATCTGGGCGGCGAAAAACGCTTCCACGGTTTCACCACTCAGCTTGTAGGCCGGCGCCTGGGCAACGGCGGCGGCAATGACTTCACGCTCGCGCTGACGGTCCTCCACAGGTTTGCCACTGTCCCATTTGCTCAACGCTACCTGGTCGGCGATGGCCAGGCGTTCGCCAATGGCGTTGAGCAGCGGGGTGAGGTCGTCAGGGGCGCGGGTCGAGGCGGCTTCGGCGGTGGTAGCCAGCAGCGCGGCAGACAGGGCAAGGCAGAGCTTGAAGCGCAACGTCATGGTCAGTCTCGTCTTCTGTGGGGGAGCGACGAGGCATCATGCACTTAACCTGCACCCATAAAAAAGGCCTCCCGAAGGAGGCCTCTCTTTAGTTCACGCCGTGCGTGGCGGCGCTTACTGGATCAGCAGCTGTAGTACAGCTCATATTCCAGTGGGTGTACGAAGGTGCGAACCTTGATTTCTTCTTCGCTCTTCAGTGCGATGTAAGCGTCGATGAAGTCATCGCTGAATACGCCGCCCTTGGTCAGGAAGGCACGGCCCTTGTCCAGCTCTTCCAGGGCTTCTTTCAGGCTGCCACAGACCTGTGGGATTTCCTTGGCCTCTTCAGGCGGCAGGTCATACAGGTTTTTGTCAGCAGCATCGCCAGGGTGGATCTTGTTCTGGATACCATCCAGGCCGGCCATCATCAGTGCAGCGAAAGCCAGGTACGGGTTGGCAGCCGGATCCGGGAAGCGTGCTTCGATACGGCGGGCTTTAGGGCTGTTCACATAAGGAATACGGATCGAGGCGGAACGGTTGCGAGCCGAGTAGGCCAGCATGACCGGTGCTTCGAAGCCTGGGACCAGACGCTTGTAGGAGTTGGTCGACGGGTTGGTGAAGCCGTTCAGGGCCTTACCGTGCTTGATGATACCGCCGATGAAGTACAGGGCAGTGTCCGACAGGCCGGCATAGCCTTCGCCTGCGAAGGTGTTCTTGCCGTCCTTGGAGATCGACATGTGAACGTGCATGCCCGAACCGTTGTCGCCGTACAGAGGCTTCGGCATGAAGGTCGCGGTGCGGCCGTAGGCGTCAGCCACGTTGTGCACGCAGTACTTGAGGGTCTGAACTTCGTCAGCCTTCTTGACCAGCGTGTTGAATTTCACGCCGATTTCGTTCTGGCCGGCAGTCGCCACTTCGTGGTGGTGAACTTCGACGGTCTGGCCCATTTCTTCCAGTGCGTTGCACATGGAGGTACGGATCTCGTGGTCGAAGTCGAACGGTGGAACCGGGAAGTAACCGCCCTTGATACCTGGGCGGTGGCCTTTGTTGCCGCCTTCCACGTCCTGGTCGGACATCCACGAACCTTGTTCGGAGAAGATCTTGAACATCGAGCCGGAGATGTCGGACTTGAACTTGACCGAGTCGAAGATGAAGAACTCAGGCTCAGGACCGAAGAAAGCGGTGTCGCCGATACCGGTGGACTTCAGGTATTCCTCGGCACGGTGGGCGATGGCGCGTGGGTCGCGGTCATAGCCTTGCATGGTCGAAGGTTCGATGATGTCGCAGACCAGGATCAGGGTCGGCTCTTCGGTGAACGGGTCCAGGACGGCGGTTTCGTCGTCCGGCATCAGGATCATGTCGGAGGCTTCGATGCCTTTCCAGCCGGAGATGGAGGAACCGTCGAACATCTTGCCGATTTCGAAGAATTCGTCGTCCAGCGCATCACGGGCCGGCATGGTCACGTGATGTTGAGTGCCTTTGGTGTCAGTGAAGCGCAGATCAATCCACTTGACGTCATGATCTTTGATGAGTTGAACCGACTTCGACATATGTCCTCCGGGTGGCTTCGGGCGGGTAGTGGAGTGCCCTTAGATATGGGTGATGCCGGCGCGAATACTCTGCCAAGGCAACCTGCCTCACAAGGGAGCAAATTGCATGCCAGTGCCCCACCATGGGTTTTTTGCACCAAATCCTCGCTTTTAAAGGCGTAAATCACAGATTGTCAGACAATAACGCACTGCAATGTGGCGCCGTCAATCGATAATGACCTGTTTTGGTGCATGCAAAACCATCTGCACAGAAACTGGTTAAACCTTGAGCAATTTCCGCTATAATCCGCGCCCCCCTTTTTTCGGCTGGCCGTTCGCGCGCTGTTTTCATGAAACTAATCGTAAAAGTCTTCCCCGAGATCACCATCAAGAGCCGCCCGGTACGGATGCGTTTCATCCGCCAGTTGGCCAAGAACATCCGTGCCGTGCTCCGAGACCTGGACCCGGCTGTGGTGGTGAATGGCGTGTGGGACAACCTCGAGCTGGAAACCCGTGTCAGCGAACCCAAGGTCCTCAAGGAAATGACCGAGCGCCTGAGCTGCATGCCGGGCATCGCGCATTTTCTGCAAGTCGATGAATACCCGTTGGGTGATTTCGACGACATCCTTGCCAAGTGCATGCTTCATTATGGTGACGCACTGACCGGCAAGATCTTTTCGGTGCGTTGCAAGCGTGCGGGCAAGCATGCGTTCAGCTCGATGGATGTGGAGAAGTACGTCGGCAGCCAATTGCGCCGGCAATGCGGCGCGGCCGGTATTTCGTTGAAAGATCCGGAAATCGAAGTCCGCATCGAAATTCGCGACCAGCGGCTATTCGTGATCCACAGCCAGCACAACAGCATCGGCGGTTATCCGCTGGGTTCGCTGGAGCAGACCCTGGTGCTGATGTCCGGTGGCTTCGACTCCACGGTAGCCGCCTATCAGATCATGCGTCGCGGGTTGATGAGCCATTTCTGCTTCTTCAACCTGGGCGGGCGCGCCCATGAATTGGGCGTGATGGAAGTGGCGCACTTCATCTGGAAGAAGTACGGCAGCTCCCAACGCGTGTTATTTGTGAGTGTGCCGTTCGAGGAAGTCCTGGGCGAGATTCTCGGCAAAGTCGATAACAGTCATATGGGCGTCATTTTGAAGCGTATGATGTTGCGCGCCGCTTCACGAATTGCCGACCGCCTGCAAATCGACGCGCTGGTGACCGGCGAGGCGATCTCCCAGGTGTCGAGCCAGACGTTGCCGAACCTGTCGGTGATCGACTGCGTGACCGAGAAGCTGGTCTTGCGTCCACTGATCGCCAGCCACAAGCAGGACATCATCGACCAGGCCAATGAAATCGGCACCGCCGAGTTTGCCCGGCACATGCCGGAGTATTGCGGCGTCATCTCGGTCAATCCGAAGACGGCGGCCAAGCGCGGGCGGGTAGAGCACGAAGAGAAAGAATTCGACATGGCGGTGCTCGAGCGTGCGCTCGAAAACGCCAGGCTGGTGCCGATTGATCGGGTTATCGATGAATTGGGCCAGGATGTTCAAATTGAAGAAGTCGGCGAAGCGCTGGCCGGTCAGATCATCATCGACATCCGCCACCCGGATGATGCTGAAGACGACCCGCTGAGTGTCGCCGGCATCGAGGTAAAAACGATGCCGTTCTATGCCGTGAACGCGCGTTTCAAGGAACTGGACCCTACTCGCCAGTACCTGCTGTATTGCGACAAAGGCGTGATGAGTCGCCTGCATGCCCACCATTTGCTCAGTGAGGGGCATGCCAATGTGCGCGTTTATCGACCGAGCTAAGTGCCCGGGGCTGTTTGCCTGTGGCCTGCGTCACCGGCCCCCCGACGCCGCCGACACGCTGTAACTGTCGGACTCAACGTAAATCGCTGCCACGACCTGTCAGCACACCGAATCCTCTGATCGAGATACACAAGTGATCGAAAATCTACGCAACATCGCCATCATTGCTCACGTTGACCATGGTAAGACCACCCTGGTAGACAAACTCTTGCGTCAATCCGGCACCCTGGAGCGCAACGAGCTCAACGACGAGCGCGTGATGGACTCCAACGACCAGGAAAAAGAGCGCGGTATTACCATCCTGGCGAAAAACACCGCCATCAACTGGAACGGCTACCACATCAACATCGTGGACACCCCGGGCCACGCCGACTTCGGTGGTGAAGTAGAGCGCGTGATGTCGATGGTCGACTCCGTACTGCTGCTGGTTGACGCTCAAGACGGCCCTATGCCGCAAACCCGTTTCGTGACCAAGAAGGCGTTCGAAGCCGGCCTGCGTCCGATCGTGGTCATCAACAAGGTTGACCGTCCAGGCGCGCGTCCGGACTGGGTTCTGGACCAGATCTTCGACCTGTTCGACAACCTGGGTGCCACCGAAGAACAGCTGGACTTCAAAGTCGTCTACGCCTCGGCCCTGAACGGCATTGCCGGCCTGGACCACACCGCCATGGCGGAAGACATGACCCCGCTGTACCAGTCGATCGTCGACGACGTACCGGCACCGAAAGTCGACCGTGACGGTCCGTTCCAGATGCAGATCTCGGCACTGGACTACAACAGCTTCCTGGGTGTGATCGGTGTTGGCCGTATCGCCCGTGGTCGCATCAAGCCGAACACCCCGGTGGTTGCCATCGACGCTGAAGGCAAGAAGCGCAACGGTCGTATCCTCAAGCTGATGGGTCACCACGGCCTGCACCGCATCGACGTTGAAGAAGCAGCGGCCGGCGACATCGTCTGCATCAGCGGCTTCGACCAGCTGTTCATCTCCGACACCCTGTGCGACCCACTGAACGTCGAAGCGATGAAGCCGCTGACCGTTGACGAACCTACCGTTTCGATGACCTTCCAGGTCAACGACTCGCCGTTCTGCGGCCGCGAAGGCAAGTTCGTGACCAGCCGTAACATCAAGGAACGCCTGGACAAGGAACTGCTCTACAACGTTGCCCTGCGCGTTGAAGAAGGCGACTCGGCCGACAAGTTCAAGGTCTCCGGCCGTGGTGAGCTGCACCTCTCGGTACTGATCGAAACCATGCGTCGCGAAGGCTTCGAAATGGGCGTGGGTCGTCCTGAAGTGATCATCCGCATGGTCGATGGCGTCAAGCACGAACCGTACGAAAACGTGACCATCGACCTGCCGGAAGAATCCCAGGGCGCGATCATGGAACAAATGGGCCTGCGTAAAGGCGACCTGACCAACATGGTTCCGGATGGCAAGGGCCGTGTGCGCCTTGAGTACAACATCCCGGCCCGTGGCCTGATCGGTTTCCGTAACGAGTTCCTGACCCTGACCTCCGGTGGCGGCATCCTGACCTCGATCTTCGATCGTTACGACGTGATGAAGTCCGGCGACATGTCCGGCCGTCAGAACGGCGTGCTGGTATCGGTTGCCACCGGCAAGGCCCTGACCTACTCGCTGGAGACCCTGCAAGCGCGCGGCAAGCTGTTCGTCGAGCACGGCCAGGATATCTACGAAGGTCAAATCGTCGGCCTGAACAGCCGCGACAACGACCTGGGCGTGAACCCAACCAAAGGCAAGAAGCTCGACAACATGCGTGCTTCGGGCAAGGACGAAACCATCGCCCTGGTTCCGCCGGTCAAGTTCACCCTGGAACAAGCGCTGGAGTTCGTACAGGAAGACGAGCTGTGTGAAGTGACGCCTAAGTCGATTCGCCTGCGTAAGAAAATCCTTGGCGAAAGCGAGCGTACCCGCGCTGCCAAGAAAAGCGGCAACTGAGTCTCGACTTAGTTAGCAGCTGAAAAAAAACGCCCCCGGTCGTGAGATCAGGGGCGTTTTTTTATGCCTGGGAATTATTGGGTGTCTGATAGGGCCCCTTCGCGAGCAAGCCCGCTCCCACAGTTGATTTTCAGTGGGCACAGATTTTGTATCCGCCGTAGATCCATTGTGGGAGCGGGCTTGCTCGCGAAAGCTATCGGCCAAACGCCGCAGAAACTATCAGTTGATCAAAACTTGTCCAACGTCCGCGGGTTGCGCTCGCGCTCCACTTCCTTGGGCTTGTAGGCGCAATAGCCTGGCCGTGGCCCGACCCGCGGATGGTTGCGGCAGGTGTCCGGGCGCTTTTCGTAAATGGTGCACAACCGGCTCTTGCGGTCCAGATAAAGGCAATCGTTGTTGCTCATGCGCTGGAGCGTGAAGATTTCCGACTTCTGGTTGTAGCGCTCGACGATCCCTTCCTTTTGCAGGCGCTTGGCGATGTTCTTCGGTGGGTCGCCCAGTTCGAACTCATCGACGATGCCAATGCGGATCAGGTCCTTGATCTTGACCTCCACCGGCAGCGTGCAGCAGCTCGACACGCAGGAACCGCACATCGGGGCGGAGTACTTGGCCCAGGTATCGAGTCGGTCGATCTCCGCGGCGGCGATCAGGTTGGGCTTCATCATCACGGTTTACCAGCATGCATCAGGGCGCGCGATCATACCGGGACTGGTGAAATTTTGAACGACCATCTGCCGGTTTTTTTTGCATCCCGGTAAAACCTGTCCGGACCGGCACGGCCCCTGCATTCATTCGGCCATCCGGCAATTTCATGGCGGCGATTCTCCGGCACTCGGGGAAATCCACCGAACCAAGAGCCTGTACCGTCTGTCAGACCGTCTAGGCTCAGACAATTCCATGCTCGTTCGAGGTCTTATCAATGACTCAAGAACCACTTGTTCGCGAAGCTGAAGTTGCGGCATTTCGCGACGCCGTGTTGACCAAACTCACTTATGCCGTCGGCAAGGACCCCGATCATGCGTTTGATCACGATTGGTTCGAAGCCATTGCCCTCGCCGCCCGCGACCACATGGTCGAACACTGGATGGACCACACGCGGCAGATCTACCGCAAGGGCCAGAAGCGGGTCTATTACCTTTCCCTGGAATTTCTCATCGGTCGCTTGCTCTACGACAGCCTGAGCAACCTCGGCTTGCTGGACACCGCCCGTGAGGCCTTGACTGAGCTGGGCGTGGACCTGGAGCGCATCCGCCTGCTCGAGCCCGACGCGGCGCTGGGCAACGGTGGCCTTGGCCGCCTGGCGGCGTGCTTCATGGAAAGCATGTCCACACTGGGTATCGCCGGCCATGGCTACGGTATTCGTTACGAACACGGCTTGTTCCGCCAGGCCATCGTCGACGGCTGGCAGCAGGAGCAGACCGAGCACTGGCTGGATTTCGGCAACCCGTGGGAGTTCGAACGTCCGGAAGTGGTCTACCCGATCGGCTTTGGCGGCAGCGTCGAGACCGTCACCGACGACACCGGCAAGACCCGCCAGGTCTGGTCTCCGGCCGAAACCGTGCGGGCCATTGCCTATGACACGCCGGTGGTGGGCTGGCGCGGCGCGAGCGTCAACACCCTGCGCCTGTGGCGTGCCCGGGCCATGGAAGAGTTGCACCTGGAGCGCTTCAATGCCGGCGACCACTTGGGCGCGGTAGCGGAAGTGGCCCGGGCCGAGAGTATTTCCCGCGTGCTGTACCCAGCCGACAGCACCGAAGCCGGGCAGGAGCTGCGCCTGCGCCAGGAGTATTTTTTCGTCGCCGCCTCGTTGCAGGACTTGCTGCGCCGGCATCGCAACATGCACACCTCGGTGCTGACCCTGGGCGATCACGCGGCCATCCAGCTCAACGACACGCACCCGTCCATTGCCGTGGCCGAGTTGATGCGGCAATTGGTGGACGTCTACGACGTGGCCTGGGACGCGGCCTGGCAGGTCACCCAGGACACGCTGTCCTACACCAACCACACGCTGTTGCCCGAAGCCCTGGAGACCTGGCCGGTGGGGTTGATGGAGCGCATGTTGCCCCGGCACATGCAGATCATCTACCTGATCAACGCCCAGCACATCGATTCGCTGCGGGCCAAGGGTGTGCACGATTTCGACGTCCTGCGCGCGGTGTCGCTGATCGAGGAGGACAACGGCCGCCGGGTGCGCATGGGCAACCTGGCGTTCCTCGGTTCCCACAGCGTCAATGGCGTGTCCGGGCTGCATACCCAGTTGATGCGCAGCACGGTGTTCTCCGAGCTGCACAAGCTCTATCCGGAGCGGATCAACAACAAGACCAACGGCATCACCTTCCGCCGCTGGCTGTTCCAGGCCAACGCTGAATTGACGTCGATGATGGTCGACGCCCTCGGCCCGAGCGTGCTCGACAACCCAGAGGAGCGCTTGATCGAACTGGAACCGTTTGCCGACAAGCCGGCGTTTCGCAAGCAGTTCGCCGAGCAGCGCCTGCACAGCAAGAAGGCCCTGGCTTACTTGATTCATGAACGATTGGGCATCGCCGTCAACCCGGCGGCGATGTTCGACGTGCAGGTCAAGCGGATCCACGAGTACAAGCGCCAGTTGCTCAACCTGATGCACACCGTGGCGCTGTACCAGGCGATTCGTGCCGAGCCGGAAGTGGACTGGGTGCCGCGGGTGAAGATCTTCGCCGGCAAGGCCGCCGCCAGTTATCACCAGGCCAAGCTGATCATCAAATTGACCAACGACATCGCCCGGGTGGTGAACAACGACCCGACCGTGCGCGGCTTGCTCAAGGTGGTGTTCCTGCCCAACTACAACGTCAGCCTGGCCGAAAGCATCATCCCGGCGGCGGACTTGTCGGAGCAGATTTCTACCGCCGGTTTCGAGGCCTCGGGTACCAGCAACATGAAGTTCGGCCTCAACGGTGCGCTGACCATCGGCACCATGGACGGCGCCAACGTGGAGATGCATGACCGCGTCGGTGGCGAGCACATGTTCATCTTCGGCCTGACCGCCGAGCAGGTGGAGGCGCGCAAGCGCAACGGCGAATTCAGCGCCGCGCCGGACATCGCCGCGTCCCATCGGCTCAATGATGTGCTGCAGGCGATTCGTGGCGGGGTGTTCTCGCCGGACGATCCGATGCGCTACACCGGGCTGGTGGACTCGCTGGTGGATTACGACCGCTTCCTGGTGTGCGCCGATTTCGACGCCTACTGGAACGCCCAGGCCAAGGTCGAGGAGAAGTGGCACGACTCCAAGCAATGGTGGCGCTCGGCGGTGCTCAACACCGCGCGCATGGGCTGGTTCTCCTCGGACCGGACCATCCGGGAATACGCCACCGACATCTGGAAAGCCCTGGAATAGCCTTTACTGCAAGAAATGTGAGCGAAGCCCAACGGCGGTTGGGCTTCGTCGATATACTAGGCGCCAGTTTCGCCGGGCTGTGCAGCCGGACTCGGTACTGGAAATGCCAACCATCCAATGTGGGAGCGAACTGTGTGGGAGCAAGGCTTGCCCGCGATGAAAACGCCGCGGTCTCTTGAGGACCGCAGCGCCTGGATCGCGAGCAAGCCTTGCTCCCACACAGCTCGCTCCCACAGGGCTTGGGGGTTTTCCACTAGACTGATCCAGGCACCGCATCACCCCGGTTACGCCCGCAACGGGCCGCTTAGGGATATCGACCATGCAATGGATCTTGACGTTGTTGGGCCTGGCACTCGGCTGGGTGGTGGACGAGTCGTTCGCCGATGCGCTGATAGGCGCACTGGTGGGGCTTGGCATCGCCCAGGCGTTTCGACTGGGGCGCCTGGGAGTCCAGGCGGCCAAGCAACAGATCTTGTTGCAGGAAGCCCAGCAGAGCGTGCTCACGTTGGAAGCCCGCCTGGCGGTTCTCGAACGCGGCAAGGTGGCCGAACCGCCTGATCCGACGCCAGCGCCCGAGGTTGCCGTGCCCCAGGCCGCGCAGCCCGCGACGCGTAGCGAGCCGCAGCTCGTCTGGGAATTGCCGACAGACCTCGAACCCGTTTCCGCGATGGCCAGCCAGGCCAGCCAGCCGTTGCCCGAGAACATTTGGAAACCCGCGCCAGAGACGTCCAGTCGACGTGCCAACCGCGACTTTGCCCCTTTGCCCCTGGAGCCGATCGCTGCGGAGCCGGCGGCCCCGCGTGGCCCGAATCTGTTCGACCGCGCCGTGACGGGCGCGCGCAACTGGCTGTTTGGCGGCAACACCGTGCTGCGAGTCGGTGTGCTGCTGTTGTTCCTCGGCCTGGCGTTCCTGCTGCGCTACGCCACCGAAGGCATGGTGGTGCCAATCGAAGTGCGTTATGCCGGTGTCGCGGCCAGTGCGTTGGGCCTGCTGGGCCTGGGCTGGTGGTTGCGCCAACGCAACAGCAGTTATGCGCTGATGCTCCAGGGGACCGGGATCGCCGTGCTGTACCTGACGGTGTTCGCCGCCATGCGCCTGCATCCGTTGCTCGACTCCAAGGCGGCCCTGGGTTTGCTGGTGGCGGTCACGGTGTTCTCGGCGATCCTCGCGGTTACCCAGAACGCCATGGGCCTGGCTGCTGCGGCGGCGCTGGGCGGGTTTGCCGCCCCGATCCTGACCTCCACCGGCAGCGGCAACCACGTTGCCCTGTTCAGCTATTTCATCCTGCTCAATGCCGGCATCCTTGCAATCGCCTGGTTCAAGGCCTGGCGCCTGCTCAACCTGATCGGTTTTGTCGGTACCTTCGGCATCGGTTTCGCCTGGGGCCTGCGTTCCTACGCACCGGAACTGCTGTGGAGCACCGAGCCGTTCCTGATCCTGTTCTTCCTCATCTACCTGGCGATTGGCTTGCTGTTCACGCGGCGCAAATTGTTGGAAATGAGCGACGCTCCCGAAGACGCTAGCCGCGAGGCGTTGCTGCGCTGGTCGGCGCGCAAGGGCGATTACGTGGACGGCAGCATGCTGTTCGGCCCGCCGCTGGTGGGCTTCGGCTTGCAGTTCGCGTTGGTGCAGCACCTGGATTTCGCCGCCGCCTTCAGCGCCCTGGCCCTGGGTATGATCTACATGGGCCTGGCTCGGCTATTGATGGGTGGGCGCGCCCTGCTGTTGGCGGAAACCTGCCTGGCCCTGGGGGTGATTTTTGCCAGCCTGGCGATCCCGTTGGGGCTCGATGCCCGTTGGACCGCGGCTGCGTGGGCCGTGGAAGGCGCGGGAATCTTCTGGCTGGGCCTGCGCCAGCAACGTCCATTGGCCCGGGCTTTTGCCTTGTTGCTGCAATTGGGTTCGGCACTGGCGTTCCTCAGCGAGTTGCGCACTGGCGACGGCAGCCTGCTCGATGGTTCACCGCTGGGAGCATTGATGCTCGGCGGCGCCTTGCTGTTCACCTTCTACCAGTTGCTCAAGGCTGAGCCCGGACACTGTTCGCATTGGGAACGCCAAGGCCGGCCGATGCTGGCGGTGCTGGGGCTGAGTTTCCTCTATCTGCTGGCGCCGCTGTTCTTCCTCACCCACGGCACTGCCATTGCCTGGGCCCTCGCCGGTTTGGCGACGCTGTTTGTCGGCCTGCGCCTGCAATCGCGTAGCTTCCTGTTCACGGCGTTTGCGGTGCAATTGCTCGGCGGCGCGCTGTTCCTGTTGCGCTTGCAAGGTGCCGAGGGCGATGCGTCAGCGGTGTTCAGCGCGGGTTGGAGCGGTTTGCTCAGTGCCTCGCTGATCGGCCTGGCGTTGATCGGCGGCATGTTGCTGGCGGCGCGCGACGACATGGTGCGCAACGATGTGCGGTTGCTGCGCGGCTTGTCGGTGGTATTGCTGGCGGGGCTGGTGCTGATCAATCTCGCGGTGCTGTTCGTCCTGCCGTGGCAAACGGCGAGCGGCGTATGGGCGGCCAGCGGCCTGTTGATCATCTGGCTGAGCCTGTACCTGAAACAACGGGTGAGCTTTGTCTTCGGCCTGCTGCTGCAACTGCTGGGCGGTGCGGCGTTCCTGACGGCGGGGCCGGCGCTGTTGGGGCCGCTCAATGCCGAGGACCTGCGGCCCCTGGCCCATAGCGGCTTCTGGACGCCGTTGGTGCTGGGGCTGGCAGCGCTGGTAGGGGCATGGCGCCTGCAGCGGGCGCATGCGGCGCAGGAACTCGATGCCTTGAGCTTGCAGCGCCTGTCCGAGCTGTTGCTGATCTGGGGCGCCGGTTGGTGGGCGCTGGCGTGGGTCAGCGAAGTGCTGCGCTTCGCCCCGGCGAATCTGCAAGGCAGCTTGTTGTTGGCGGTCGCGGCGCTCAGCGTGGCGGTGTGGAGCGTATTGTCGCTGCGCTTGAAATGGCCGGCGCTGGGGCTGCTGTGCACCTTGTTGATCCCGGCGGCGGGTTGTGTGCTGGTGGCAACGGGGCACAGCCATTACCACCCGGCGGCGAACTTTGGTTGGCTGGCCTGGCTGGCGGTATTCGCCGTGCATTTCCTCTCGCTCAAGCGCTTGGCCGAGACGCTGCCGGCGCAGGCGCGCAGCACGGCCCACGTCCTCGGTTGCTGGTTGCTGATGGCGGTGTTGATGCTGGAGTTGCGTTACGGCCTGCTGTTGCTGTCCGAGCAGTACAATGCCTGGCGCTGGCTGGCCTGGGCGATCCTGCCTGGCTTGTACCTGGTGCTGATGGCCACGCCGCGTACCTTGCCATGGCCGGTCTCGGCCCAGCCGCGCGAATACCGGGTCTATGCGGCGGCGCCCATGGCGCTGTTGATGCTCGGTTGGTTCTGGCTGACCAACACCTTCAGCGATGGCAACTCAGAGCCACTGCCTTATGTGCCGTTGCTCAATCCCCTGGAACTGGGCCTGCTGTTCGCCTTGTTCGGTATCTATGTGTGGGCCCGCAACGCCGTGGCGCAATCGACGAACCGCTGGAGTCGCGTCGGGCACATCGCCCAGTTGATCGCCGGTGTGTCGCTGTTCGCCTTCTTCACTGCCCTGGTGATGCGCACGGCTCACCAGTGGATGGGCGTCCCGTACGAGCTGGATGCGCTGCTCGAGTCAATGTTCGTGCAGGCCGGCTTGTCCATTGTCTGGACCCTGATCGCCCTGGGCCTGATGATCGGGGGGCACCTGCGCCATCGCCGGGAAGTGTGGCTGGTGGGCGCGGCGTTGATCGCCGTGGTCGTGGCGAAGCTGTTCTTTGTCGAATTGAGTAACCGTGGCGGTCTGGCGCGGATCGTGTCGTTTATCGGCGTGGGCGTGTTGTTGCTGGTGGTGGGCTACTTCGCGCCGCTGCCGCCAAAACGTCCGGAAACGGCCTCACCGGTCGAGCCGCCGATGCCTGTCAGTGAGGGAGTGTCATCTTGAGTCGCACGTTGAATCGGATCGGGCTGGGTGTGGTCGGGTTGTGGGTGGCCTTGTCGGCTACGGCCCAGGAGCAACCGGCGGATTTCGCCCATCAGGTGCCGTTGGCCCTGAGCGGCGAAGGGCCGTGGTATCGCCTGCCATTGCCATTGGACGTTCAATTGCAAGCGCGGCAGACCGACCTGAGTGACCTGCGGGTCTTCAACGCCGCCGGCCAGGCCCAGGCCTACGCCTTGGTGCGCGAGTCGGCCCAGAGCCGGGAAAACCGCACCCTCACCGACGTGAAGTGGTTCCCGCTGTACAACGCCGCCGATGATAACGAGCGTGCGCCTAGTGTGCGGGTGCAATCGAACGCCAATGGCACCCTGGTGGAAGTCCAACCCGCCAGCCGGCTCGAAGCCGGGGAAGAGGCGTTGCGTGGCTGGTTGTTGGATGCCAGTGCGATCAAGGCACCGCTGCAGCAGTTGATCCTTGACTGGACCAGCGAGCGCGACGGCTTCCAGCGATTCACCATCGAAGCCAGCGACGATTTGCAGCACTGGCAGTCATGGGGCGAAGGCCAGGTGGCGCGCCTGACCTTTGCCGACGAGCAGGTCGAACAGCATGAAGTGAACCTGCCGGGGCAGCCGGCGCGCTATTTGCGGCTGCTGTGGGATTCGCCATCCTCGGCGCCGGTGCTGACCTCGGCCCAGTTGCAAAGCGCCAGCCGCGAAAACCTGCCGTTGCCACTGGCCTGGTCGCAGCCGTTGGCCGGCAGCACGACGAAGACCGGTGAATACACCTGGCAGCTGCCCATGGGGCTGAACATCGAACAGGTGGAGGTCGAACTGAGCCAGGCCAACAGCCTGGCGCCGGTGACCCTGGCTGGCCGCCGCGAAAGCAGCCATCCGTGGCAGCCGCTGGGCGCTGGTTTGCTTTATCGCCTGACCCAGAACGGCCAGGACGTGCTGCAAAACCGTTTGCAACTGTCCGGCCAGACCGTGCAGCAACTGAAATTGACCGTGGACGAGCGCGGCGGTGGCTTGGGAGCCGAAGCCCCGGCGTTGCGCTTTGCCGTGCGTCCGACCCAAGTGGTGTTCCTGGCGCGGGGCGAAGGCCCCTACCGCCTGGCGCTGGGCAGCGCGACAGCCAAGACGGCCAGCCTGCCATTGACCACGCTGGTGCCCGATTACAAGCCGTCGCGCCTGGCGACGCTGGGGACGGCGACAGTGAACGGCTCGGCCACTTCGACGCCGACTGCGGCCGCTGCCACTGTGCCGGCGACGGTCGATACCAACTGGAAGAAAATCGGCTTGTGGGCGGTGTTGCTGCTCAGTGTGCTGTTCCTCGCGGCGATGGCCTTCAGCCTGCTGCGCAAGCCGCCGGTCAAATCCTGAGTTTGGGACAACCGATAAACCGAGTCGCCTGTTTCGCGAGCAAGCCCGCTCCCACAGGAGTCCGCATTCCAATGTGGGAGCGGGCTTGCTCGCGAAAGCGGTCTTCCATCCACCCAAAATCCACGAGCAACCGCCGGCCTGTGAACTCAATCCTCCATATCCCGTCTCATAGGAGGAATTAAGTCCCGACTCGCGCTAAACTGCGCGGGTTTTCCGCCCCCTATTCTTCGGAGCCGTCCATGTCCCGCGTTACCTTGAGTCGCTATTTGATTGAGCAGACCCGCAGCAACAATACCCCTGCCGATCTGCGCTTTTTGATCGAAGTGGTGGCGCGTGCGTGCAAGGAGATCAGCCACGCCGTCTCCAAAGGCGCCTTGGGTGGTGTCCTGGGCAGCATGGGCACCGAAAACGTGCAGGGCGAAGTGCAGAAGAAGCTGGACGTGCTGTCCAACGAAATCCTGCTCGAAGCCAACGAATGGGGCGGTCACCTGGCCGGCATGGCATCCGAGGAAATGGACAATGCCTACCAGATCCCGGGCAAATACCCCAAGGGTGCCTACCTGCTGGTGTTCGACCCACTGGACGGTTCGTCGAACATCGACATCAACGCGCCGGTCGGCACCATCTTCTCGGTTCTGCGTTGCCCGAACGAGTACCTGAGCCAGAACGAAGCCCTGAATGAAAAGGCCTTCTTGCAGCCAGGCACCGAGCAGGTTGCCGCCGGTTATGCCATCTATGGCCCGCAGACCATGCTGGTGCTGACCTTGGGCGACGGCGTCAAGGGCTTCACCCTGGACCGCGAGATGGGCAGCTTCGTCCTGACCCACGAAGACATCACCATTCCTGAAACCACCCAGGAATTCGCCATCAACATGTCCAACCAGCGTCACTGGGAAGCTCCGGTACAACGCTACGTCAGTGAGTTGCTGGCCGGTGAAGAAGGCCCGCTGAAGAAGAACTACAACATGCGCTGGGTCGCCGCGATGGTTGCCGATGTGCACCGGATCCTGACCCGTGGCGGCCTGTTCATGTACCCGCGCGACAGCCGCGAGCCCTCCAAGCCAGGCAAGCTGCGCCTGATGTACGAAGCCAACCCGATGTCGTTCCTGGTGGAGCAGGCCGGTGGCGCTTCCACCGATGGGCACCAGCGCATTCTCGATATCAAGCCTGAAGGCCTGCACCAGCGCGTGGCCGTGTTCCTCGGTTCGAAGGAAGAAGTGGCCCGCGCCACGGCTTACCACAAGGAGTAAATCATGGCCGAGCCCTGGCAGCCGTTGCTCGATTGGTGGTTTGGCACAGCCGAAAAACCAGATGAGATCGCGGCTGACAAGGGCAAGCTATGGTTTGGCAAAGGCCATGATCGCCAGGCGGAAGAGCGCTTCGGTGATCAGGTCGAGCAGGCACTGGCCGGCGGATTGACCGATTGGGCGCAACGCCCGGAAGGTTGGCTGGCCTTGGTGCTGCTACTGGATCAACTTCCCCGGATGATCTATCGCAACACCCCCGAAGGTTTTTCCGGCGACCTGCGTGCCCAAGCGCTGGTGGCTCAAGGACTGGCGGCGGGCTTCGACCGGCAACTCAAACCCATCCAGCGCGTATTCATCTACCTCGTACTCGAACACTGCGAAAACCTCGCGGTGCAGAACGAAGCCGTGTCACGGTTCATCGAGTTGGTTCGAGAACAGCCCGAGGCGCAGCGTGCGGTGTTTGAGGACAACCTGGATTATGCCGAACGGCATCAGAAGATCATTGCGCGGTTTGGCCGCTTTCCCCATCGCAATGCGGTGTTGGGGCGCGAGTCCACGGCTGAGGAAGTGGAGTTCTTGAGTAGGCCTGGGTCCAGGTTCTAAATAGTGTTGTGGCCGCTATCGCCATCGCGAGCAGGCTCGCTCCCACAGTTGATCTTCCACGGACGCACCTTTTGCTGCTCAACAGAAACCCAGTGTGGGAGCGAGCCTGCTCGCGATGGGGCCAGATGCTTCAACCGCGATGCTTGCTGCTTAAGAGCGGGGCAAGTCTGTAAATTCTCCATGTACGCTCATTGAAGATCCATCTCATCCAATTCGGTGACACCGCAAGACCATTGTGGGAGCGAGCTTGCTCGCGATAGGGGTGCCACAGTCGACGAAAATGTTGGATGTGCCGGCCTCTTCGCGAGCAAGCCCGCTCCCACAGCTGATCAGGTTTCCCTGACGGAACGCGGTCAACTGTGGGAGCGGGCTTGCTCGCGAAAGGGCCCTTGAAAGCACTAGATCCGGAAACTGCCCACCAACTGCTTAAGCCGCGCCGCCTGTTGTTCGAGGTCGGCACAGGCCTGCAAGGTGGCTTGCAGGTTTTCCACGCCTTCCTGGTTCAGCGTGTTGATCTCGGTAATGTCGACGTTGATCGATTCCACCACGGCGGTCTGTTCTTCGGTGGCGGTTGCCACGGATTGATTCATGCCGTCGATTTCACCGATGCGTTGGGTCACGCTGCCCAGTCGTTCGCCAGCCTGGTTGGCGATGCTGACGCTGCCTTCGCTCTGGCGCTGGCTGTCGGTCATGGTCAGTACCGCTTCCCGTGCGCCGACTTGCAGTTCTTCGATCATCTTCTGCACTTGTTGCGCCGAGTCCTGGGTGCGGTGGGCCAGGTTGCGCACCTCATCGGCCACCACCGCGAAGCCGCGCCCGGCTTCACCGGCCCGTGCCGCTTCGATGGCGGCGTTGAGGGCGAGCAGGTTGGTTTGCTGGGAGATGCTGGTGATCACCTCGAGGATCTGGCCGATGTTCACCGTGTTGCTGTTCAAGGTTTCGATGTTGCCGCACGAATCGCTGATCTTGGCTGACAACTGCTGCATGGCCGCGATGGTTTTATCCACCACTTGCTGGCCATCTTCGGCCAGGTTGCGGGCCTCGCTGGAATGTTGCGAGGCGAGGGCGGCATTCTGGGCGATTTCCTGGGCGGCGGCGCCGAGCTGGTTGATGGCCGCGGCCACGCTGCTGGTGCGCGACGCCTGTTGGTCGGAGTTGAACATCGACGAGTTGGATGCACTGACCACGCGCAGGGCGACTTCGTTGACCTGGCCGGTGGCCGAGGCCACTTCGCGGATCGAGGTGTGAATGCGCTCGACAAAACGGTTGAACGACGTGCCCAGGGCGCCGAATTCGTCCTGGCCGTGGATCACCAGGCGCCGAGTCAGGTCGCCTTCGCCTTCGGCGATGTCATGCATGGCGCGGCCCATGGTCAGCAGCGGTTGCATCAACACGCGGATCAACATGCCCAGCAAAGCGATGATGAACACCACGGCGATGAACATGGCGATCAGTGCCGAAGTGCGGAACTCACTGAGCATCGCCAGGGCGGTGTCCTTGTCGAGCACCAGCGCCACGTACCAATCGGCGCCCGGCACACCATTGACCCGGGTGAAGGAGATGAATTGGGACTTGCCGTCGAGATCGACTTCTTTCACGCCCGGGCTGATTTGCGGCGCGCCGTTGGGGTAGGCCTCGGCCAGGGTCTTGAGCACGCGCTTGCTGTCGGGGTGGATCAGGATCTTGCCGTCGGCGCTGACGATGAACGCGTGGCCGTGGCCGCCGAAGTTCAGCGAGTTGATGATGGCGCTGACGTTGGACAGGTCGATGTCCGCACCGGCCACGCCGATCATCTGGTTCTGGCGTTGTACCGGAGTGGCGACGGTGATCACCAGCTTGCCCGACGAGGCGGCGATGTAGGGTTCAGTGACGATGGTTTGCTGTGCGCTGTTGGCAGCCTTGTACCAGCCACGGGCGCGAGGGTCGTAGTCGGCGGCGCGATTGCCGGCCGGCACCGAGAACATCACGCCGTCGGTGCCGCCGAAATAGCTGAGCTGGAAGTTGCCGGTGTAGGCCGGCAGGCCCACGGCGCGCTTGAGGCTGTCGGCACCGCTGCCGTCCACGGCGATCTGTTGGGCCAGCGATTGCAGCAATTGGATACGGCTGTCGACCCATGTCTGGATGTTACGGCTGGTCAGGCTGCCGAGTTCCTGCATGGAAGTCTCGGTGCTGGCGTGCAGGCTTTGGCGTTGACGATAGTCGTTGAACAGGATGAAACAGGCGAATGCAACGGCCACCACGAGGGCGGCAGCCAGCAGAATTTTATGGCTGAATTTCATGTTTCTGGTCATTAAGAACACTACCGCGGAGGGACGGGTCAGGACGGGCTGTCAATTTGCCATAACGCAGGATTTTGCGCTGTGACTTTTTATCGGCGTAGAAGCCCGGCTCATCAGGCGTCCCGGGTCCAATCCCGACGAAAGGTACGACGGCGTCACAATCCGGTTGATTCATTCCTGACACACCTCTGTATGGCCAATAAATACTGGCGGCGCGAGGGAACCAGATAGGGGTTTTCTCTTCTAAGGATCAGGTTGGCACCCTGCCACCTCCCTTCCGCTCCAGGAGTTACACCATGTCGCTGCGTTCTATCGCTCTGCTGTTTATGTGCGTCGTGCTGACCGCATGCAGCAAGGTCAACCAGGAAAACTATTCGAAGCTGTCGGCTGGCATGCCCAAGGCCGAAGTCGAAACGTTGCTGGGGAAACCGACCGATTGCTCAGGCGCCCTCGGCATGTCCAGCTGCACCTGGGGCGACCAGAAAAGCTTTATCAGCGTGCAGTACGCCGGTGACAAAGTGTTGATGTTTTCCGGCCAAGGCCTGAAGTAAACCGAGGCCACAGGCCTGCGGGAGAAAAATAATGATGCGGTTAGTTTTTGTGCTTTTGGCCGGCCTGATATTGGCTGGCTGTGCCACTTCTGGCGAGGATCCGTTGGCACCCAAGACGGTCAACAGCGTCAATCTCAAGCGTTACCAGGGGACCTGGTATGAGTTGGCCCGCCTGCCCATGTATTTCCAGCGCAATTGCGCGCAATCGGAAGCGCACTACACCCTCAAGCCAGACGGCAACGTTGGCGTGCTCAATCGCTGCCTGACCTCGGACTGGCAGTGGGAAGAAGCCAGGGGCACCGCGACGCCGCAGGTGCCGGGCAAGACCGACAAGCTCTGGGTCGAATTTGATAACTGGTTTTCCCGGATCGTCCCGGGCGTGGCGAAGGGGCAATACTGGGTGCTCTATGTCAGCGATGACTACAAGACCGCCATCGTCGGCGACCCGAGCCGTCGCTACATGTGGCTGCTGTCCCGCACACCGACCGTCAACAGCGTTGTGCGCGAGGAATTGCTGAGCAAGGCGCGCCAGCAGGGCTACGACACGACACGCCTGGTCTGGCGCGCGTCGGACCGGCAGATGGCCAAGACTTCGGACTAAGCGACGCCTGGGATCATAGTGTGGGAGCGGGCTTGCTCGCGAATGCGGTGTATCAGTCAACATCTAGGTGTCTGGTACAACGCATTCGCGAGCAAGCCCGCTCCCACATTTGGTATCTGTCACATTGATTCTTGGGGTCAGCCCAGCAGTTCGCGCAGTACCTGGGTAAACGCCCGGGCGCTTTCTTCTTCGCCGGCATGACGCCTCTCACGCACCACCCACTGTCCGCCGACCATCACATCGCGCACCTGGCGATCGCCGCCGGCGAACAGCCAGCGATTGAGGATCCCGTCGCCCTGGGCCGTGGCCAGGTATGGGTCGTTGCCATCGAGCACCAGCCAGTCGGCGCGCTTGCCGATTTCGAGAGCGCCGATCGGCTGCCCCAGGGCCTGGGCGCCGCCTTCCAATGCGGCGTCAAACAAGGTGCGACCAACCATCGGCTGATCCGCCCGATACAAGCGGTTGCGCCGTTGATCCCGCAGGCGCTGGCCATATTCCAGCCAGCGCAATTCTTCGACCACGCTCAATGACACATGGCTGTCGGAGCCAATACCAAGGCGTCCGCCCTGGGCGAGGAAATCCACGGCCGGGAAAATCCCGTCCCCCAGGTTGGCTTCGGTGGTCAGGCACAGACCGGCAATCGCCCGGCTCTTGGCCATGAGGCTGACTTCCTGGGCGTTGGCGTGGGTGGCGTGGACCAGGCACCAGCGCTGATCGACCTCGGTGTTGTCATACAGCCATTGCAGCGGACGCGCGCCGCTCCAGCCCAGGCAGTCGTCGACTTCCTTTTGCTGCTCGGCGATGTGGATGTGCACCGGGCAATCACGGTCGCTGGCAGCCAGCACGTCCTGGATCTGCCCGGGTGTCACGGCGCGCAGCGAGTGGAAGCACAGGCCCAGCGCCTGGGACGCTTGCCCGGCCAGGATCGGCTGCAAGCGCGACTGAAGTTTCAAGTAGTTTTCGGTGTTGTTGATGAAGCGGCGCTGCCCGTCGTTGGGTGCCTGGCCGCCAAAGCCGGAATGGCTGTAGAGCACCGGCAGCAGCGTCAGGCCAATGCCGGCGGCGCTGGCGGCGTGGCTGATACGCAGGGCCAGCTCCGCCGGGTCGGCGTAGGGCGCGCCGTCGGTGTCATGGTGGACGTAGTGGAATTCGGCGACCGAGGTGTAGCCGGCCTTGAGCATTTCGATGTACAGCTGGCGGGCGATGACGCCGAGTTGGTCGGGGCTGATTTTTCCGACGAGGCGGTACATCAAGTCGCGCCAGGTCCAGAAACTGTCGTTGGGATTGCCCGCCACTTCCGCCAGCCCGGCCATCGCCCGTTGGAAGGCGTGGGAGTGCAGGTTCGGCATGCCCGGCAATAGCGGACCGCCCAGCCGTTCGGCGCCGTCTGCGTGGGAGCCGACCTGGATATGGGTCAGGACGCCTGCGGCATCCACCTCAAGACGTACATCATCGGCCCATCCACTAGGCAGCAGCGCGCGTTCGGCAAAGAAGGCGGACATGGTTCAACCTCATCGTGCGTAATTTGTATATACATATACAGACGTTTGCCTGGCCGGTAAACTCCGGCAAGCTAGCAACCTTATTCGCAGAACAGGGAACCGCCGTGCCGACTCCGCCTGCCAAACCACCGCTGGCCGCAAACATGGGTGACAGTCCGGCGCCCTTGTACGCCCGCGTTAAACAAATGATCACCCAGCAGATCGACAGTGGAAACTGGCCGCCGCATTACCGTGTGCCGTCGGAAAGCGAGCTGGTCAGCCAGCTGGGATTCAGCCGCATGACCATCAACCGTGCCCTGCGGGAAATGACCGCGGACGGCCTGTTGGTGCGCATGCAGGGTGTCGGCACCTTCGTGGCCGAGCCCAAGAGCCAGTCCGCGTTGTTCGAAGTGCATAACATCGCGGATGAAATCGCCTCCCGTGGTCATCGTCACAGCTGCAAGGTCATCACCCTGGAAGAAGAGGCGGCCGGTTCCGAGCGGGCCCTGGCCCTGGACATGCGTGAAGGCCAGAAGGTGTTCCATTCACTGATCGTGCATTTCGAGAACGACATCCCCGTGCAAATCGAGGACCGTTTCGTCAACGCACTGGTGGCACCTGAGTACCTCAAGCAGGACTTCACCGTGCAAACCCCCTACGCCTACCTGAACCAGGTTGCACCGCTGACCGAAGGCGAGCACGTAGTGGAGGCGATCCTGGCCGAGCCGAGTGAGTGCAAGCTGTTGCAGATCGAAAGGGGCGAGCCGTGCTTGTTGATTCGCCGCCGCACTTGGTCTGGACGCCAGCCGGTCACCGCCGCACGCCTGATCCATCCGGGCTCCCGTCACAGTCTGGAAGGGCGTTTTCATAAATGAGCCAGTTGAAAGTGTTACGTGCCGCGGATTACCCGCGCATGCCTTGGAAGAACGGTGGCGGCAGCACCGAGGAAATCACTCGCGATGCCGGCACGGGCCTGGAAGGTTTCGGCTGGAGACTGTCGATTGCCGATATCGGTGAGTCGGGTGGTTTTTCCACCTTCGCCGGCTACGAGCGGGTCATCAGTGTCTTGCAGGGTGACGGCATGACGTTGAATGTCGATGGTCAGGCTACGCGGGCGCTTTATCCGCTGGACGCTTTTGCGTTCAGCGGCGAGAGCCATGTGCATTGCACGCTGCTGGGCGGACCGATTCGTGACTTCAACCTGATCTACGCACCGCAGCGTTACCGCGCGCGATTGCAATGGTTGGGCGGGCAGCAGCGGTTTTTCAGCGAGGCGGGAACGGTGTTGGTGTTTAGTGCCGCGCCGACGCTGAGGATCAAGATGGATGAGGCTGTCGAGGCGCTGGGGCTTTATGACTGCCTGCAACTGAGCGGCAACACCGGGCTGCTGGAAATCACCACCCACGGCCAATGCTGCGTGATCGAGCTGACGGCCCACTAAAGAAATCCTGCGACAGAGCTTTTGTGGCGAGGGAGCTTGCTCCCGCTGGGCCGGGCTGGCGCTCCAGCGCGCAGCGGCCCTGTTTTTTGGGGTCTGCTTCGCAGCCCAGCGGGAGCAAGCTCCCTCGCCACAAAAAGCGTGTTTATTGTTCCTTCCGCACGCACCAACTTGTTACTGAATGCCCCAGCGTGGCGCAATATCACGCTTTTGTGTCCCCCCGATTCCTCCCTTTGAAACCCCCCGTCAAAAATTTCATGCCGCTCAGCAGCCCTTGAATCACAAGGCTTTCAGCAATTCCCCAACCGTTTCTGAACACTACCTCTAACAAGTTGGCCGCTTGATTGCATATGCTTGTACATACAAGTAAAGACGTATGCGTATGAGTCGCCGATATTCAACGCAATGTTCATAGAAATCGCTGCCCACTGCCCGGGCTGGTCTGGATTGATCGCTGAGGAGTTTTTGCTGTGACCGACGCTACCCGCAAACCCGAAAAATACCGTGACGTTGAAATTCGCGCCCCTCGCGGTAACACGCTGACCGCCAAGAGCTGGCTGACCGAAGCGCCGCTGCGCATGCTGATGAACAACCTCGACCCGGAAGTGGCCGAGAACCCCAAGGAGTTGGTGGTCTACGGTGGCATCGGCCGCGCGGCGCGCAACTGGGAGTGCTACGACAAGATCGTCGAAAGCCTCACCCACCTGAACGACGACGAAACCCTGCTGGTGCAATCCGGCAAGCCGGTGGGTGTGTTCAAGACCCACAGCAACGCGCCTCGCGTCCTGATTGCCAACTCCAACCTGGTGCCGCACTGGGCCAGTTGGGAGCACTTCAACGAACTCGACGCCAAGGGCCTGGCCATGTACGGCCAGATGAC
Organism: Pseudomonas sp. Z3-6; assembly: GCF_051131985.1. NCBI lineage: Bacteria > Pseudomonadati > Pseudomonadota > Gammaproteobacteria > Pseudomonadales > Pseudomonadaceae > Pseudomonas > Pseudomonas sp. Z3-6. The sequence goes on along the minus strand of NZ_CP071644.1, from coordinate 6,557,764 downwards.
CGCCGGCAGCTGGATCTACATCGGCAGCCAGGGCATCGTCCAAGGCACGTATGAAACCTTCGTCGAGGCTGGTCGCCAGCACTACGATTCCAACCTCAAGGGCCGTTGGGTCCTGACCGCCGGCCTGGGCGGCATGGGCGGCGCACAACCGCTGGCCGCGACCTTGGCCGGTGCATGCTCGCTGAACATCGAGTGCCAGCAGGTGAGCATCGATTTCCGCCTGAAAACCCGCTACGTCGACGAGCAAGCCACCGACCTCGACGATGCCCTGGCGCGCATCGAGAAATACACCGCCGAAGGCAAGGCGATTTCCATTGCGCTGTGTGGGAACGCGGCTGAAATCCTGCCGGAAATGGTCCGTCGGGGTGTGCGCCCGGACATGGTCACCGACCAGACCAGCGCCCACGACCCCCTCAACGGCTACCTGCCGGCCGGCTGGACCTGGGACGAATACCGTGCCCGCGCCAAGACCGAGCCCGCCGCCGTGGTGAAGGCCGCCAAGCAATCGATGGCCGTCCACGTCAAAGCCATGTTGGCCTTCCAGAAAATGGGTGTGCCGACTTTCGACTACGGCAACAACATCCGCCAGATGGCCCAGGAAGAAGGCGTCGAAAATGCCTTCGACTTCCCCGGCTTCGTCCCGGCGTACATCCGTCCGCTGTTCTGCCGTGGCATCGGCCCGTTCCGCTGGGCGGCGCTGTCGGGTGACCCGCAGGACATCTACAAGACCGACGCCAAGGTCAAGGAACTGATCCCCGACGACGCCCACCTGCATAACTGGTTGGACATGGCTCGCGAGCGCATCAGCTTCCAGGGCTTGCCGGCACGTATCTGCTGGGTTGGCCTGGGCCAGCGCGCCAAGTTGGGCCTGGCGTTCAACGAGATGGTGCGCAGCGGTGAGTTGTCGGCGCCGATCGTCATCGGCCGCGACCACCTCGACTCTGGCTCCGTGGCCAGCCCGAACCGTGAAACCGAATCCATGCAGGACGGCTCCGACGCCGTTTCCGACTGGCCGCTGCTCAATGCCTTGCTCAACACCGCCAGCGGCGCGACGTGGGTATCGCTGCACCACGGTGGCGGCGTCGGCATGGGCTTCTCCCAGCATTCGGGCATGGTGATCGTCTGCGACGGCACCGACGAAGCGGCCGAGCGGATTGCTCGCGTACTGCACAACGACCCGGGTACCGGGGTGATGCGCCATGCCGATGCCGGTTACCAGATCGCCATTGATTGCGCGAAGGAGCAGGGGCTGAACCTGCCGATGATTACTGGCAAATAACGCAACACTCCATGTGGGAGCGGGCTTGCTCGCGAAGGCGGTTTTACATCCGAGGCAGGTGTTGAATGACACACCGCTTTCGCGAGCAAGCCCGCTCCCACAAAAAAATATCGCCCGAACCCGAACAATCCACAGAGGTTGAACCATGGCTGTCACCAGCACACGCGCAAGCAGCAAGCCGTTGATCGAGAAACGTTCGATCGACTACATCCCGGAAGCGGAGCGACACGGTCGGCTGTTGAGCCAGTTCACCCTCTGGATGGGGGCCAACCTGCAAATCACTGCAATCGTCACCGGTGCATTGGCGGTGGTGCTGGGCGGTGATGTGTTCTGGTCGTTGATCGGTTTGCTGATAGGCCAAGTGCTCGGCGGTGGCGTCATGGCGTTGCATGCCGCCCAGGGGCCAAAGCTGGGCCTGCCGCAGATGATCTCCAGCCGGGTGCAGTTTGGTGTGTATGGCGCGGCCATCCCGATCGTGCTGGTGTGCCTGATGTACCTGGGTTTCACCGCAACGGGCACGGTGCTTTCCGGCCAGGCACTGGGCCAGTTGTTCGGCGTCAGCGACAGTGTCGGCATCCTCATTTTCGCCAGTGTCATCGTGTTGGTCACGGTGCTCGGGTATCGGGTGATTCACTTCATTGGCCGTGTCGCCAGCGTGATTGGTGTGATTGCCTTTGTTTACCTGTTTGCTCGCCTGATCAGCCAGACCGACGTGGGCGCACTCCTGCAAATCCGCCATTTCAGCTGGAGCAGTTTCCTGCTGGCGGTGTCGCTCGCGGCCTCCTGGCAGATCGCCTTCGGCCCCTACGTGGCGGACTACTCGCGTTACCTGCCGAGCAAAACCTCTTCGGTGAAAACCTTTTTTGCCGCAGGTGCCGGTTCAGTCATCGGCGCACAAGTGGCGATGATCCTCGGCGTGTTTGCCGCCGCCTCGGCCAACGGGCAGTTCGCCGGTCACGAAGTGGCCTACATCGTTGGCCTGGGCGGTACCGGTGCCACGGCTGCGTTGCTGTACTTCAGCATCGCGTTCGGCAAGGTCACCATCTCCACGCTGAATTCCTACGGCAGCTTCATGTGCATCGCGACCATCATCAGCGGGTTCCGGGGACACCTGAACGTAACGCGTGTGCAGCGTCTGGTGTTCGTGCTGTTCATTGTCGGCGCGGCGACCTTGATCGCGCTGCTCGGCCAGCACTCGTTCCTCGGTGCGTTCAAGTCTTTCATCTTGTTCTTGCTGGCGTTCTTCACGCCGTGGAGCGCAATCAACCTGGTGGACTACTACTGCATCACGCGCGAGCGCTATGACGTGCCGGCATTGAACGATCCGAAGGGTCGCTACGGTCGCTGGAATGCCCTCGGCATCAGCGTCTACGTCTTTGGTGTATTGGTTCAGTTGCCGTTCATTGCCACCAAGTTCTATACCGGTCCGTTGGTGAAAGCCATGGGCGGTGTGGACATCTCCTGGATCATCGGCCTGGTGGTCCCGGCGGCGCTGTATTACGTCCTCGCCAGGAAGTGGCACAGCGCAGTACCCGATCAATTGATCCTGCCGGTCGAGCAGGACGCGGTTGACGCACAACCGAGCAGGGCGGGCCGCATCCAAGCGGTCTGATGGGACGTTGACAGGGCTGGATGCCTCTTGACTGCCGTAAGCCAATCCAACTGATTAGGAGCGTCACATAATGAAGTCGAACAAGACCCTGCTGACCACATTGCTTTCCATGGGCCTGCTGGCCAGCGCCGGCGCCACGCAAGCGGCCGGTTGGTGCGAGTCGGGTAAACCGGTGAAATTCGCCGGCCTGAACTGGGAAAGCGGCATGCTGCTGACCGACGTCCTGCAAGTGGTGCTGGAAAAAGGCTACGACTGCAAGACCGACAGCCTGCCCGGCAACTCCATCACCATGGAAAACGCCCTGAGCAGCAACGACATCCAGGTATTTGCCGAAGAGTGGGTCGGCCGCAGTGAGGTCTGGAACAAGGCCGAGAAGGCCGGCAAGGTGGTCGGCGTCGGGGCCCCGGTGGTGGGCGCCATCGAAGGCTGGTACGTGCCGCGCTACGTGATCGAAGGCGATGCCAAGCGCAAGCTCGAAGCCAAGGCCCCGGGCCTGAAGAACATCGCCGACCTGGGCCAGTACGCCGCCGTGTTCAAGGACCAGGAAGAGCCGTCCAAGGGCCGCTTCTACAACTGCCCGGCCGGCTGGACCTGCGAGCTGGACAACAGCGAAATGCTGAAGAGCTACGGCCTGGAAAAAACCTACACCAACTTCCGTCCAGGCACCGGCCCGGCCCTGGATGCGGCGGTGCTGTCGAGCTACAAGCGTGGCGAGCCGATCCTGTTCTACTACTGGTCGCCAACGCCGCTGATGGGCCAGGTGGACTTGGTCAAACTCGAAGAAAAACCCGGCGTGGATAAAAGCGTGAGCATCAAGGTCGGCCTGTCCAAGACCTTCCACGACGAAGCCCCGGAGCTGGTGGCGGTGCTGGAAAAGGTCAACCTGCCGATCGATATCCTGAACCAGAACCTCGGGCGCATGGCCAAAGAGCGGATCGAGTCGCCGAAACTGGCGAAGATCTTCCTGAAGGAACATCCTGAAGTCTGGCACGCCTGGGTCAGTGAAGACGCTGCCAAGAAAATCGACGCGGCTCTGTAGGTCGAATCTTTCCCGGCCAACCGTGGGGCTGGCCGGGACATTCACCGCATCCACCTGATCGAGAGTCTCTTATGTTTCCCGAAAGCTTTACCTTCTCCATCGCCGACTGGGTCAACGGTTGGGTCGATTCCCTGGTGACCAATTATGGCGATGTGTTCCGGCACATCTCCGACACCCTGCTGTGGGCCATCGTCAACCTCGAAGGCCTGCTGCGCATGGCGCCGTGGTGGTTGATGCTGGCCATCGTCGGCGGCGTTGCCTGGCACGCCACCCGCAAGGTCGTCGCTACGGCGGTGATCGTCGGCCTGTTGTTCCTGGTGGGTGCGGTGGGCCTGTGGGACAAATTGATGCAGACCCTCGCCCTGATGCTGGTGGCGACGCTGATCTCGGTGATGATCGGCATTCCCCTGGGCATTCTCTCGGCGCGCAGCAATCGCCTGCGTTCGGTGCTGATGCCGTTGCTGGACATCATGCAGACCATGCCGAGCTTCGTGTACCTGATTCCGGTATTGATGCTGTTCGGCCTGGGCAAGGTCCCGGCGATCTTCGCCACGGTGATCTACGCCGCGCCGCCGTTGATTCGCCTGACCGACCTGGGTATCCGCCAGGTGGACGGCGAAGTGATGGAGGCGATCAACGCCTTCGGCGCCAACCGCTGGCAGCAGCTGTTCGGCGTGCAACTGCCCCTGGCCCTGCCGAGCATCATGGCCGGGATCAACCAGACCACCATGATGGCCCTGTCGATGGTCGTCATCGCCTCGATGATCGGTGCCCGTGGCTTGGGTGAAGACGTGTTGGTGGGCATCCAGACCCTCAACGTCGGGCGTGGCCTGGAAGCGGGCCTGGCCATTGTGATTCTCGCCGTGGTCATCGACCGCATTACCCAGGCCTATGGTCGTCCTCGGCATGAGGTGAGCAAATGAGCAACGCAGCCATCAGCAAGATAGAAGTCAAAAACGTCTTCAAGATTTTCGGCAACCGCTCCAAGGAAGCCCTGGAGCTGATCCGCCAGAACAAGACCAAGGACCAGGTGCTGGCCGAAACCGGCTGCGTGGTCGGCGTGAACGACCTGTCGCTGAGCATCGGCACCGGTGAGATCTTCGTGATCATGGGCCTGTCCGGCTCCGGCAAATCCACGTTGGTGCGCCATTTCAACCGGCTGATCGATCCCACTAGCGGCGCGATCCTGGTGGACGGCGAAGACATCCTGCAACTGGACATGGACGCCTTGCGCGAGTTTCGCCGGCACAAGATCAGCATGGTGTTCCAGAGCTTCGGCCTGCTGCCCCACAAGAGTGTGCTGGACAACGTCGCCTATGGCTTGAAAGTGCGCGGCGAGAGCAAGCAGGTGTGCGCCGAGCGAGCGCTGCACTGGATCAACACCGTGGGCCTGAAAGGCTACGAGAACAAATACCCGCACCAGCTCTCCGGCGGCATGCGCCAGCGCGTCGGTTTGGCCCGGGCCTTGGCGGCGGACACGGACATCATCCTGATGGACGAAGCGTTCAGTGCCCTCGACCCGCTGATCCGCGCGGAAATGCAGGACCAGTTGCTGGAACTGCAAAAGACCCTGCACAAGACCATCGTCTTCATCACCCACGACCTCGACGAGGCCGTGCGCATCGGCAATCGCATTGCGATTCTCAAGGACGGCAAGCTGATCCAGGTCGGCACGCCGCGGGAGATCCTGCACTCGCCGGCGGATGAGTATGTCGATCGGTTCGTGCAGCGCAGGGCTGCGGTGGTTTGAGGTTGTGGTGGCTGGCGCGCTTTTGTGGCGAGGGAGCTTGCTCCCGCTCGGGCGCGTAGCGGCCGCTTCTTTTGGGCCTGCTGCGCAGTCCAGCGGGAGCAAGCTCCCTCGCCACAGAGGCTGTGCCTTTAGCCAGATGTGCTGCTGAAAAGAATTTTCCATGAGGTTTGAGATGTCCCAGGCTGAAAAAATCATCATCACCGGCGCCCCGTTGCGCTGGCAGGACGTGGTCGCCGTCGCCCGCTTCGGCGCTGTGCTCGAGCTGTCGACCCAGACCTGGGCACGGATCGACAATGCCCAGGCCATCGTCCAGCGCATCGTCGCCAGCGGCGAGCGTGCCTATGGCGTCAACACCGGCCTGGGCGCCTTGTGCAATGTCTCGCTCAAGGACGAACAACTCAGCCAACTGTCGCGCAATACCCTGCTCAGCCATGCCTGTGGCGTCGGCCCGGTGCTCTGCGACGAGCAGACCCGGGCGATTCTCTGCGCGGCCATCCACAACTACAGCCAAGGCAAGTCCGGCATCCACCGCCGCGTGGTCGAGGCGCTGCTGGCCCTGCTCAATCGCGGCATCACCCCGCAAGTGCCGTCCCAGGGTTCGGTGGGTTACCTGACCCACATGGCCCACATCGGCATTGCGTTGCTGGGCGTTGGCCAGGTCAGCTATCGCGGGCAAATCGTCCCGGCGCAACAGGCCCTGGCCGCCGAAGGTTTGCAACCGGTGCAACTGGGGGCCAAGGACGGTTTGTGCCTGGTCAACGGCACGCCATGCATGACCGGTCTCAGTTGCCTGGCCTTGGCCGATGCCACGCGGCTGGTGCAATGGGCCGACGTGATCGGCGCCATGAGTTTCGAGGCCCAGCGCGGCCAGATCGCCGCGTTCGACGCCGACGTCATGGCGCTGAAGCCGCATCCGGGCATGCAGCAGGTCGGCGTCAATCTGCGGGCATTGCTCGACGGCAGCGAAGTCATCGCCGCGAGCCTGGGCATTCGCACCCAGGACGCCTTGAGTATCCGTTCGATTCCCCAGGTACACGGCGCTGCTCGCGACCAATTGGCCCATGCCCGGCAACAGATCGAAACCGAGCTCAACTCGGTGACCGATAACCCGCTGCTGCTGGGGACACCGGAGAACTTCCGGGTCATGTCCCAGGCCAATCCCCACGGCCAATCGGTGGCGTTGGCGGCAGACCTGCTGGCGATTGCCATGGCAGAGATCGGCTCTATCGCCGAGCGCCGCCTCGACCGGCTGATCAACCCGCACGTCAGCGGCCTGCCAGCCTTCCTGGTGGCCAACCCCGGCGTGAACTCGGGAATGATGATCGTGCAATACGTCGCCGCATCGCTGTGCGCGGAAAACAAGCAATTGGCGCAACCGGCGGTGCTGGACAATTTCGTCACCTCCGGGTTGCAGGAAGACCATTTGAGCATGGGCACCAACGCCGCCCTGAAGCTGCACCGGGCGTTGGAAAACTGCACGCAGATCCTCGCCATCGAATACTTGCTGGCGGCCCAGGCCTTTGAATTTCTCAAGACGCAGCGCTTCGGCGCCGGGACGGACATCGCCTGGAAGTTGCTGCGCGAGCGTGTTCCGGCCTACGACCAGGATCGCTGGCTGGCGCCGGACATCGCCAGCGCCGCCGGGCTGCTAAAGGATCCGAACGTGCTGCACAACGTACTACCCCATTTGAACTGATCAAAAATAGCGCCAGCGTGCCAAGGCACCTATAGCCCACAAGGCATCGCCCAAAAAGCGAAGGTGACGGATAACGGAACATTCCGGAGCGACTGGCGGGTGAAAAACAAAACTCTCAAAAGGAGCAATACATGACTGCCTTAAACCTGATTCCCGGCCAATTGAGCCTGGCTCAATTGCGTGACATCTATCAGCACCCGGTCACCCTGAGCCTGGACGCCAGCGCGTCGGCGCAGATCGAAGCCAGTGTTGCGTGCGTGGAACAGATCCTCGCCGAGAACCGTACCGCCTACGGCATCAACACCGGTTTCGGCCTGTTGGCCTCGACCCGCATCGCCAGCGAAGACCTGGAGAACCTGCAGCGCTCCCTGGTGCTGTCCCATGCCGCTGGCGTGGGCGAGCCGATCAGCGATGCGCTGGTGCGGTTGGTCATGGTGCTCAAGGTCAACAGCCTGAGCCGGGGTTTTTCCGGCATCCGCCGGCAGGTGATCGATGCGCTGATTGCGCTGATCAATGCCGAGGTCTACCCGCACATCCCGCTCAAGGGTTCGGTCGGTGCGTCCGGTGACCTGGCGCCGCTGGCCCATATGTCCCTGGTGCTGCTGGGCGAAGGCAAGGCCCGCTACAAGGGCGAATGGCTGCCGGCCGTCGACGCCCTGAAAGTGGCGGGCCTCGCGCCGCTGACCCTGGCCGCCAAGGAAGGCCTGGCGCTGCTCAACGGTACCCAGGTCTCCACCGCGTTTGCCCTGCGTGGCCTGTTCGAAGGCGAAGACCTGTTCGCCGGTGCCCTGGCCCTTGGCAGCCTCACGGTGGAAGCGGTGCTCGGTTCGCGTTCGCCATTCGATGCACGCATCCATGCCGCCCGCGGCCAGAAAGGCCAGATCGATGCCGCCGCGGCCTACCGCGACCTGCTGGGCGAGCGCAGCGAAGTCTCCGATTCGCACCAGAACTGCGACAAGGTCCAGGACCCGTACTCCCTGCGCTGCCAGCCGCAAGTGATGGGCGCCTGCCTGACCCAGTTCCGCCAGGCTGCCGAAGTGCTGGTGATCGAGGCCAACGCGGTGTCGGACAACCCGCTGGTGTTCGCCGCCGAGGGCGACGTGATTTCCGGTGGCAACTTCCACGCCGAACCGGTGGCGATGGCCGCCGACAACATGGCCCTGGCGATTGCCGAAATCGGCTCCCTGAGCGAGCGGCGCATTTCGCTGATGATGGACAAGCACATGTCGCAACTGCCGCCGTTCCTGGTGGCCAATGGCGGGGTGAACTCCGGCTTCATGATTGCCCAAGTGACTGCTGCCGCCCTGGCCAGTGAAAACAAGGCGCTGTCCCATCCCCATTCGGTGGACAGCCTGCCGACCTCGGCCAACCAGGAAGACCACGTCTCCATGGCCCCGGCCGCTGGCAAGCGCCTGTGGGAAATGGCCGAGAACACCCGTGGGATTCTCGCGGTGGAATGGCTCGCGGCGTGCCAGGGCCTGGACCTGCGCGATGGTTTGAAGACCTCCGCCAAACTGGAACAGGCCAGGGCATTGCTGCGTGCAGAAGTGCCGTTCTATGAGAAGGACCGGTTCTTTGCGCCGGACATCAATGCAGCCAGCGAGCTGTTGGCGAGTCGGTGCCTGAACGAATTGGTTACGGCGCAGTTGTTGCCGAGCCTGTAAGGGCCTCATCGCGAGCAGGCACACATGATGTTGATCCGACTCGACACCTGTGGGAGCGGGCTTGCTCGCGAAAGCGCAGGGTCAGCTTGCATCAATGTCGAATGTACCGCCGTCTTCGTGAGCAAGCCCGCTCCCACAGGTTCTGTGCAGTCCTTGTGGGAGCGAGCCTGCTCGCGATTGATTTTGATAATTCGAGGAAACCGGGATGAAAACCCTCTGGCAAAACTGCCACGCCGCCACCATGGCCCAGGGCGTCTACTCGATCATCGAAGACGCCGCCATCGTCACCCAGGGCGAGCACATTCAATGGATCGGCCCGCGCGCCGAGTTGCCAGCAGGCGACTATCCGGCGGTCTACGACCTCAAGGGCGCCTGGGTCACGCCGGGGCTGATCGACTGCCACACCCACACGGTGTTTGGCGGCAACCGCAGCGGTGAGTTCGAACAGCGCCTGCAAGGTGTCAGCTACGCCGAAATCGCCGCAGCCGGCGGTGGCATCGCCAGCACCGTGCGCGCCACCCGCGCCGCCAGTGAAGACGAGTTGTTCGCCAGCGCGGCCAAACGCCTGAAAAGCCTGATGCGTGACGGCGTGACCACGGTGGAAATCAAGTCCGGCTATGGCCTGGACCTGGCCAGCGAACGCAAGATCTTGCGGGTCATTCGCCGCCTCGCTGCCGAACTTCCGGTCAGCGTACGCAGCACCTGCCTGGCGGCCCACGCCTTGCCGCCGGAATACAAGGACCGCGCCGATGATTACATCGAGCACATCTGCACCGAGATGCTGCCGGCCCTGGCGGCAGAGGGGCTGGTGGATGCGGTGGACGCCTTTTGCGAATACCTGGCGTTTTCCCCGGCGCAGGTCGAGCGGGTGTTCATCACTGCACAGCAATTGGGCCTGCCGGTGAAGCTGCACGCCGAACAGTTGTCATCGCTGCATGGTTCCAGCCTTGCGGCACGCTACCAGGCGCTGTCGGCCGATCACTTGGAGTTCATGACCGAAGACGATGCCATGGCCATGGCCGCGTCCGGCACCGTGGCGGTGTTGCTGCCGGGGGCGTTTTATTTCCTGCGCGAAACCCAGCTGCCGCCCATGGATGCCCTGCGCAAGCACGGCGTGAAAATCGCCGTGGCCAGCGACCTCAACCCCGGCACTTCGCCGGCGTTGTCGTTGCGCTTGATGTTGAACATGGCCTGCACCTGTTTCCGCATGACCCCGGAAGAAGCCTTGGCGGGGGCGACGATTCATGCGGCCCAGGCCTTGGGCATGGAGCAGACCCACGGTTCGCTGGAAGCCGGCAAGGTCGCGGATTTTGTCGCCTGGCACATCGACCGCCCAGCCGACCTGGCGTACTGGCTCGGTGGCGATCTGGAAAAACGCGTCGTGCGTCACGGCGTGGAAATCGATTGAGGAGAACGGTTGTGGAGAAGGTCCTGAATTTCAAGCAAGGGCGCGTGCCGCTGTTGATCAGCATGCCCCACGCCGGCCTGCGCCTGACCCCGGCGGTACAGGCCGGGTTGATCCCCAAGGCCCAGAGCCTGCCGGACACTGACTGGCACATTCCCAAGCTCTATGAGTTCGCCAATGAGTTGGGCGCCAGCACCCTGGCTGCGGAATACTCGCGGTTCGTCGTCGACCTGAATCGTCCCGCCGATGACAAACCGATGTACGTCGGCGCCACCACCGGTCTGTACCCGGCGACGCTGTTCGATGGCGTGCCGTTGTTTCGCGAAGGACTGGAACCGTCGGCCGAGGAACGGGCGACGTATCTGCAACAGGTCTGGATGCCGTACCACCAGGCGCTGGCGCAGGAGCTGGCGCGGCTCAAGGCTGAGTTCGGCTATGCCTTGCTGTTCGATGCCCACTCGATCCGCTCGGTGATCCCGCACCTGTTCGACGGCAAGCTGCCGGACTTCAACCTGGGCACGTTCAACGGCGCCAGTTGCGACCCGACCCTGGCGAGCCAGCTCGAAGCCATCTGCGCTCGCCATGGCCAGTTCACCCATGTGCTCAACGGGCGTTTCAAGGGCGGACACATCACCCGGTATTACGGCAACCCGGCCCAGGACATCCACGCGGTGCAATTGGAACTGTGCCAGAGTACCTACATGGAAGAGTTCGAACCGTTCAATTACCGCGCGGATCTGGCGGCGCCGACCCAGGTGGTGCTCAGGGAATTGTTGGAAGGCTTCCTGGCGTGGGGGCAAAAGGCCTACAAACATTAACCTGTGACCAAGCAGTCTTTGTGAAGGACTTCTTGTGAACAGGGGCTTCTGTGGCGAGGGAGCTTGCTCCCGCTTGAGTGCGTAGCGCTCAGAAGATTCTAGGGCGGCTTCGCCACCCAGCGGGAGCAAGCTCCCTCGCCACATAAGCATTTCAAGCCGCTCTCCCTGTCGCCACCGTGCAAAACCAAGTCGCCACAGTTCACCTTTACCTCCTCGACGCTGCGTAATGTTCCAGGCACGGTGCACCTAGACACCGACCTACAACAATCCACTGCCGCACGAGACCCCTCGCGATGAAAAGACTGTCCAAGCGCTGTCTGTCGTTCCTCTGCGGTACCGTTCTACTAAGCTCCGGCGCGATGGCCGCCGAGCCTGCATCCTGCCAGACCGTACGCATGGGCGTGGTCAACTGGACCGACGTGATTGCCACCAGCGGCATGGCCGACGTGTTGCTCACCGGGTTGGGCTACGAAAGCAAGCAGACCAGCGCCGTGCAGCAGATCATCTTCGCCGGCATCCGCGACAAGCGGCTCGACATCTTCCTGGGCTATTGGAAACCGGCGATGGACAAGAACATCGCCCCGTTCCTGGCGGCCAACCAGGTGAAGGTCCTGGATAAACCCAGCCTGGCCGATGCCCAGGCCACCTTGGCCGTCCCGGACTACGTGGCCGCGGCGGGGCTCAAGACCTTTGCCGACATCGCCCGGTTCAAGGATCAGCTCGGTGGCAAGATCTATGGGATTGAGCCAGGCAGTGGCGCTAACACCACCATCAAGACCATGATCGAAACCAATCACTTTGGCCTCAAGGATTTCAAGCTGATCGAATCCGGTGAGGCCGGGATGCTGGCAGCGGTGCAGCGGGCCGTGAATCGCAAGGAGTTCGTGGTGTTCGTTGGCTGGACCCCGCACCCGATGAACATCAACATGAACATCGCCTACCTGACGGGCAGCGAAGACGTCTATGGTCCGAACGAAGGCGCCGCGACCGTGTCCACGGTGACCGCGCCGGACTACGCCCAGCGTTGCCCCAACGTTCAGCGGCTGCTGGAAAATCTCACGTTCACCGCCGCCCAGGAAAGCCAGCTGATGGTGCCGATCATGGAACGCAAGACACCCCAGGACGTCGCTCGGCAATGGCTGCGCGAGCATCCCGAGGATTTGCAGCGCTGGCTCGTTGGGGTGAGCAGCTTCGATGGCAAGGATGGAATTGCGGCGGTGCAGGCCAGTCTCAAGAACTGACACAACCTTATGGACACTGATACCCCTGTGGCGAGGGAGCTTGCTCCCGCTGGGTTGCGAAGCAGCCCTAGAAAAAAAGCGGGCGCTGCGCACCCGAGCGGGAGCAAGCTCCCTCGCCACAGAAGCCACAGAAGCCACAGAAGCCACAGAAGCCACAGAAGCCACAGAAGCCACAAAAACGGCTGAGCCACATCCTCTTTCGACGCATGGCAATCCAAGATGGCCTACCCACTTTCCCAGGCAATGTCCGCCTTCATCGACAAAACCCTGAGCTTCACCGCCCCGGACGACAGCCTCGACGGTTCGCGCCAGGCCTACAGCCAGATGTGCCGGGCGTTTACCCCGCCGCGTCCGCCAACGCTCGCGGTGGAGGATTTGCAGTTGGCCGGCGTGGCCATCCGGACCTATCACCCGCGCATTGCGCCGCCGCTCGCCGGCTGGCCGTGCATTCTCTACCTGCACGGTGGCGGTTGGGTGGTGGGGGACCTGGATTCTCATGACTTCATCTGCATGGAACTGGCGGCTGAGCTTGGCGCGTTGGTAGTGGCGGTGGATTACCGGCTGGCCCCGGAGCATCCGTTTCCGGCCGCGTTCGAAGATTGCCTCGCGGTGTGGCACCACTTGGCGGACACCCCGTTTGCCATCGACCCGCGTCGCCGGGCGGTGGCCGGTGACAGTGCCGGCGGCAACCTCGCCGCTGCGTTGTGCTTGGCCTTGCGCGACGCCGGGCAGCCGTTGCCCCGGGCCCAGGTGTTGATCTACCCGGCGCTTGGTGGCCCGGCGGATTTGCCCTCACGCCAAGCGTGCATGGATGCCCCGCTCTTGAGTGGCCGCGACCTGGAGCGCTATGAGGCGCTGTACCTGTGTGGCGTCCGGCCCACGCCTTATGCCATGCCGCTACTCGCCGACGACCTGGGGGGCCTGCCGCCAGCGCTGGTTGCCGTCGCGCAATGGGACCCGCTGCGCGACGATGGTGTCCGTTACAGCGAGCGGCTGAAAGCCGCAGGGGTGGACTCCGTGCTGTATATCGGCGAAGGGCTGGTCCACGGTTGCCTGCGTGGCCGGGGGCAGGTGCCAGAGGTCGATCAGTTGTATCGCACGCTGCTGGCGTTCCTGGCTGACATGCTTTGACTGCGCAGGGGGCATGCTCATTAAGGTGATTCGGGTTTATGATGCCGGACGGCAGATTAAATAGACGTCCCCACAGGGATGACTCGACCCTTACGGAGCGCGCAATGCAGACTTTGTACCCGCAGATCAAACCCCATGCCCGGCACGATCTGGCTGTCGATGACACCCACACGCTCTATGTCGATGAAAGCGGTTCCCCGGAAGGTCTGCCAGTGGTATTCATTCACGGTGGCCCGGGTGCTGGCTGCGATGCGCAGAGCCGGCGCTACTTCGATCCGAACCTTTACCGTATCGTCACCTTCGACCAGCGCGGTTGCGGTCGCTCCACTCCCCACGCCAGCCTGGAAAACAACACCACCTGGGATCTGGTCGAAGACCTGGAGCGCATCCGCAAGCACCTGGGCATCGAAAAATGGGTGCTGTTCGGCGGTTCCTGGGGCTCGACCCTGGCCCTGGCCTACGCCCAGACCCATCCGGAGCGGGTGCATGGCCTGATCCTGCGTGGGATCTTTCTCTGCCGTCCGCAGGAAATCGAGTGGTTCTATCAGGCTGGCGCCAGTCGCCTGTTCCCCGACTATTGGCAAGACTACATTGCGCCGATTCCGCTGGATGAGCGCGACGACTTGCTCAGCGCTTTCCACAAACGCCTGACCGGTAACGACCAGATTGCCCAGATGCATGCGGCCAAGGCCTGGTCCACCTGGGAAGGTCGTACCGCGACCCTGCGTCCTAACCCGCTGGTGGTCGATCGTTTCTCCGAGCCGCAGCGGGCGCTGTCGATTGCCCGGATCGAATGCCACTACTTCACCAACAACGCGTTCCTCGAACCCAACCAGTTGATTCGCGACATGGGCAAGATCGCCCATTTGCCGGGCGTCATCGTGCACGGCCGCTACGACGTCATCTGCCCGTTGGACAACGCCTGGGAGCTGCATCAGAACTGGCCCAACAGCGAACTGCAGGTGATCCGCGACGCCGGTCACGCCGCTTCGGAACCGGGAATTACCGACGCGCTGGTGCGCGCCGCTGCGCAAATGGCCCGGCGCCTGCTCGACCTGCCGCCCGAGGAAGCATGAAGGGGCTGCTGCAACGTGTGCGCTGCGCACGGGTCGAAGTAGCCGGTGAGATCGTCGGGGCCGTAGACCAAGGCTTGCTGGTGCTGGTGGCCGTCGAGCCCGGGGATACCCGGGCCAGCGCCGACAAACTTCTGCATAAGCTGCTTAACTATCGCGTGTTCAGCGACGCCGAGGGCAAGATGAACCTGTCCCTGGTGGATGTCGGTGGTGGGCTGCTGCTGGTGTCGCAGTTCACCTTGGCGGCGGACACCAAAAGCGGCCTGCGTCCAAGTTTTTCCACGGCCGCGCCTCCGGCCTTGGGCGAAGAGTTGTTCAACTATTTGCTGGCCCAGGCGAAACAGGTGCATGGCACAGTGGCATCAGGTAGATTCGGCGCCGACATGCAGGTGCATCTGGTCAATGATGGCCCGGTAACCTTCCTGTTACAGTCCTGAAAGCGTTTGAAACATCTTTTCCGTTCTGTTTCGAGGCTAAACAGGGAGTTTTCTCGATAAATACTTTGCTACCCCTGATGCGTTGTCACGCGGGCTACTAGATAATCGCGCGCTACGGGGGATCAGCGTTCGCTGGTCCATTTGACTTAGGTAGAGACTTGTCCTGAACCGTTTGGGGAATCATTTTGCCCCGTCGGAGTCGGAACAATGCTCGCCAACTTGGCAAGAGTGGTCCGCAGGAACGGTTTTTCAGCGCCGTTACCGTGTAGATACTTTATCTGGCCGTTGGTTTTTTGATCAGTTTTCGGCGAGGGTTGCTCGTGATTGTTAGTCCCTGTAATGCACCAAAAATGACTGCCAAACGGTTTAGAAGCGCCTTGGTAGCGGGCTCGGCCCTGCTGTGCCTGTTCGGCGCGGGCCAACTGTGGGCATTCAGCCTGGATGATGTATCGGCGAAGGCACAAGAACTGGCCGGGCAGAAATTCGAAGCCCCGCGCAGCAATTTGCCGAACGAATTCCGCGAAATGAAGTTCGCCGATTATCAGAAAATCCGTTTCCGCACCGAAAAAGCGGAATGGGCCGACCAGAAGACCCCGTTCCGGCTGTCCTTCTATCACCAGGGCATGCATTTCGACACGCCGGTGAAAATCAACGAAATCACCGCGACCACCGTCGACGAGATCAAGTACGACCCGACACGGTTCGATTTCGGCGACGTGAAGTTCGATCCCAAGGCCACCGAACAGTTGGGCTACGCCGGTTTCCGCGTGTTGTACCCGATCAACAAGGCCGACAAGCAAGACGAAATCATGACCATGCTGGGCGCGAGTTACTTCCGCGTCATCGGCAAGGGCCAGGTCTACGGCTTGTCCGCGCGTGGCATGGCCATCGACACCGCGTTGCCATCCGGTGAAGAGTTCCCACGCTTTCGCGAGTTCTGGATCCAGCGTCCGAAACCAACCGACAAGCACCTGGTGATCTTCGCCCTGCTGGATTCGCCACGGGCCACCGGCGCTTATCGCCTGACCGTGCGTCCGGGCACCGACACCGTTGTCGACGTGAAATCCCGGGTGTTCCTGCGCGATCGCGTCAACAAACTGGGCATCGCCCCGTTGACCAGCATGTTCCTGTTCGGCGCCAACCAGCCGTCCAAGGTGCTCAACTACCGTCGTGAACTCCACGATTCCAGCGGCCTGTCCATCCATGCCGGCAACGGCGAGTGGATCTGGCGTCCGCTGAACAACCCGAAACACTTGGCCGTGAGCAACTTCTCGGTAGAAAACCCGCGTGGTTTCGGCCTGCTGCAACGGGGTCGTGACTTCAGCCACTATGAAGACCTGGATGACCGTTACGAAAAACGCCCAAGCGCCTGGATCGAACCGAAAGGCGATTGGGGCAAGGGCACCGTCGATCTGGTCGAGATCCCGACCGCCGACGAAACCAACGACAACATCGTTGCGTTCTGGAGCCCGGAAAAACTGCCTGAGCCAGGCCAGCCGCTGGACTTCGCCTACCGTCTGCACTGGACCCTCGACGAAGCCAACCTGCACTCGCCAGACAGTGCCTGGGTCAAGCAGACCCTGCGCTCCACCGGTGATGTGAAGCAGTCCAACCTGATCCGTCAACCGGACGGCAGCGTGGCCTACCTGGTGGATTTCGAAGGGCCGTCCCTGCAAGCGTTGCCTGAAGACGCCGAAGTGCGTAGCCAGGTGAGCGTTGGCGACAATGGCGAGATCGTCGAGAACAGCGTGCGCTACAACCCTGAAACCAAGGGCTGGCGCCTGACGCTGCGACTGAAGATCAAGGACCCGAAACAGGCCACCGAGATGCGTGCGGCACTGGTTCGTCCGCTGACGCCTGTCGAAGCCCCGGCCGCCTCGCATTCCGCGACCACGACCCTGGCCAAGGCTGACAAGATCGCCCGCCAGCAGACTGAAAAAGAGCTCGCGAAAGAAAAAGCGCAAGACGAAGCCAAGGCTGTCCAGGCGGACACCGCCGCGGTCGAACCGACCCCAACCCAGCAGGAACCGGAACCGACTGAGCAAGTCCTGACCGAGACCTGGAGCTATCAGTTGCCAGCCGATGAGTAATACTCCAGTACAGCCAGAGACACTCAGTGAGTACCTGGCCCACTTGCCCATGACCGACGAGCAGCGCGCCGAACTGGCGGGCTGCAAGTCCTTCAGCGAATTGCACGAACGCCTGTCGTCGCCGACGTTCGACGCGCCCACCGAGGCTGTGCAAGCCTCGGTGGGCCGCCGGCTGACCCTGAGCACCGCCGAAGAGCTTGAAGAAGCGGAAATGCTGGGGCTCGACGCCAGTGGCCGGGTGTGCCTGAAAGCGACACCGCCGATCCGTCGGACCAAGGTCGTGCCGGAGCCGTGGCGCACCAATATCCTGGTGCGCGCCTGGCGGCGCCTGACCGGTCGCACCAACCCGCCGAAGCCGCCCAAGGATGAGCGCGTGCTGCCCCATGCACGCTGGCGTACCGTGGGTTCGATCCGCCGCTACATCCTGTTGATCCTGATGCTCGGCCAGACCATCGTCGCCGGTTGGTACATGAAGGGCATCATGCCGTATCAGGGCTGGTCGTTCGTCGACCTGGAAGAAGTCCTGCACCAACCGCTGTTGCAGACGGCCACGCAAGTGCTGCCGTATGCGTTGCAGACCAGCATTCTGATTCTGTTCGGGATCCTGTTCTGCTGGGTGTCGGCAGGTTTCTGGACAGCGCTGATGGGCTTTCTCGAATTGCTCACCGGCCACGACAAATACCGCATCTCCGGCGCCAGCGCCGGCAACGAGCCGATTCCCAAGGATGCCCGCACCGCGCTGGTGATGCCGATCTGCAACGAAGACGTGCCGCGGGTATTCGCCGGTTTGCGCGCCACCTTCGAGTCGGTGGCCGCCACCGGTGACCTGGATCGCTTCGATTTCTTCGTGCTCAGCGACAGTAACGAAACCGATATCTGCGTGGCCGAACAGCAAGCCTGGCTGGACGTCTGCCGTGAAGCCGGGGGCTTCGGCAAGATCTTCTACCGTCGTCGTCGCCGTCGCGTGAAACGCAAGAGCGGCAACCTCGACGACTTCTGCCGTCGCTGGGGCAGCGACTACAAGTATATGGTCGTGCTCGATGCGGACTCGGTGATGAGCGGCGAATGCCTGACCAGCCTGGTGCGCCTGATGGAAGCCACGCCGGACGCCGGCATCATCCAGACCGCGCCGCGGGCTTCGGGCATGGACACGCTGTATGCGCGCATGCAGCAGTTCGCCACGCGAGTGTACGGTCCGCTGTTCACCGCCGGCCTGCACTTCTGGCAGTTGGGTGAATCCCATTACTGGGGTCACAACGCGATCATCCGGATGAAGCCGTTCATCGATCACTGCGCCTTGGCGCCGTTGCCGGGTAAAGGCGCGTTCTCGGGCGCGATCCTGTCCCACGACTTTGTCGAAGCCGCGCTGATGCGCCGTGCCGGCTGGGGCGTGTGGATTGCCTATGACCTGCCGGGCAGCTACGAAGAGCTGCCACCGAACCTGCTGGACGAACTCAAGCGTGACCGTCGCTGGTGCCACGGCAACCTGATGAACTTCCGGCTGTTCCTGGTCAAGGGCATGCACCCGGTGCACCGTGCGGTGTTCCTGACCGGCGTGATGTCTTATCTGTCGGCGCCGCTGTGGTTCTTCTTCCTGGTGCTGTCCACCGCGCTGCTGGCGGTGAACACGCTGATGGAGCCGCAGTACTTCCTTGAGCCACGCCAGCTGTATCCGCTGTGGCCGCAATGGCATCCGGAAAAGGCCATCGCCCTGTTCTCGACGACCATCGTGTTGCTGTTCCTGCCCAAGCTGCTGAGCATCGTGCTGATCTGGGCCAAGGGCGCGAAGGAATTCGGTGGCAAGTTCAAGGTGACCATGTCGATGTTGCTGGAGATGCTGTTCTCCATGCTGCTGGCGCCGGTTCGCATGATCTTCCACACCCGTTTCGTGCTCGCCGCTTTCCTGGGCTGGGCCGCGACCTGGAACTCGCCGAAACGTGACGACGACTCCACGCCATGGAGCGAAGCGGTCAAGCGTCACGGTCCACAAACCTTGCTGGGCTTCTTCTGGGCCTTGCTGGTGATCTGGCTGAACCCAAGCTTCCTCTGGTGGCTGGTGCCGATCGTTGGGTCGCTGATCCTGTCGATCCCGGTGTCGGTGATCTCCAGTCGCGTGGGCCTGGGCTTGAAATCCCGTGATGAGAGCCTGTTCCTGATTCCCGAGGAATACGCACCGCCCCAGGAGCTGCTGTCGACGGACCAGTACACCCATGAGAACCGTTGGCACGCGCTGAACGACGGTTTCATCCGGGCGGTGGTCGATCCACAACAGAACGCCTTGGCGTATGCGCTGGCCACCTCGCGTCACGGCCAGGCCGAGCCGATTGAATGGCTGCGGGTCGAACGCGTTCGCCACGCTTTGAAGGTCGGCCCTGCCGGTCTCAATAACGCTGAGCGGCTGGCCTTGCTGAGCGACCCGGTGGCCTTGTCCCGCCTGCACGAGCAGGTCTGGAGCGAGGCGCATCCCGAGTGGCTGGCGGCGTGGCGTGAGTCGGTGAAGGCCGATCCTCATGCACCGTTGTTGCCGCTGCAGCCGGTGAGCGTGCAGCCTCAAGTGGCCTGATACACAAAAAGCCCCGCTTCTGGAAGGAAGCGGGGCTTTTTGTTGGGCGCATTTCTATCTGCGGATCGCCCTTGTGGCGAGGGAGCTTGCTCCCGCTGGGCTGCGGAGCAGCCCCAAAACCATTCTGCAAGGTGCGTCTGGGAACAGCAGGGTGGTTTTTTACGACTGCTGCGCAGCCGAGCGGGAGCAAGCTCCCTCGCCACGGGTTTGTTGTTTGCTCAGGAAAAATGGCTTTTCCAGTGGAAGTGAAGGCCAGATCATAGCCCCGCCGCCATCGCGAGCAAGCTCGGCTCCCACAGGGATTGGCGGTGGAGCGAGCTTGCTCGCGATGGCGGTGTGTCAGTTTGCGGTGATGTTGGATGTGCCGGCCTCTTCGCGAGCAGGCTCGCTCCCACAGGAGAGACGCGAGCCCACCAAGAGCCAGGCCGCCTCGCGGCGGCCCACGGAGCAATGCCTTCGTTCAGGCATGCCGAGCCTAGGCGAGGCACCGAGTGGTGGGGCGGGAGGGCTTTGCTTACTTTTGACTGGGCCGGGCTTCCGGGCTTCTCAGAAGTGAGCAGCCCCAAAGGACATCAAACCCGAAAGCGCCCCACCAACGTCTGCAAATGAACCCCCAACCGCGCCAGCTCAGCACTGGAGGCAGCCGTCTCCTCACTGGACGCCGCCGTCTGCTCCGACACATCACGCACATTCAGCACACTACGATTAATCTCCTCAGCCACCGCACTCTGCTGCTCGGCCGCTGCGGCAATTTGCTGATTCATCGACTGGATCGCCGAAACTGTCCGAGTGATGTTCTCCAACGAACTCCCCGCACGACGGGTCAGTTCGACGCTGCTGTCGGTCAGGCTACGGCTGTTGTCCATGATGGTCGCGACCTGTTCGGTACCGGTCTGCAGGCCCACGATCAGTTCTTCAATCTCTTCGGTGGATTTCTGGGTGCGCTGGGCCAAGCTACGGACCTCGTCGGCCACCACGGCGAAGCCCCGACCGGCTTCGCCGGCACGGGCTGCCTCGATGGCCGCGTTGAGGGCCAGCAGGTTGGTCTGCTGGGCCACGGACTTGATCACGTCCAGGACGCTGCCGATCTTGTCGCTCTCACGCTTCAAATCGCCCATGGCGGCAGTGGAGTTGCCTACTTCCTTGGCCAGGCGCTCGATCTGGGCGATGGCTTCGCCAACGACCTTGTCGCCTTCACGGGCTTGCTGGTCGGCGGCGACGGCGGCTTCGGAAGCTTCCTCGGCGTTGCGCGCCACTTCCTGCACCGTGGCGGTCATTTCGTGCATGGCGGTGGCGACCTGATCGGTTTCCACTTTTTGGCTGTTGACCCCGGCGCTGGTCTGTTCGGTCACGCTTGAGAGTTGTTCAGCGGCGCTGGCGATCTGGGTAACCCCTTCACCGATGCCACCGATCAATTGCCGTAAGCCGACGGTCATGCTTTGCATGGCACGTTGCAGTTGGCCGAGTTCGTCGCGGCGGTCGGAGGTAAGGTTGTGGGTCAGGTCGCCAGCGGCGACGCGCTCTGCCACCTTCAGGGTCTGATCCAGCGGGCCGACGATCTGTCGGGTAATGAGCAGGGCGGCGATCACGCCAAACAGCAGCGCCAGTGCGGCGGCTGCGATCAGGACGCTCTTGGCCTGGGCGGTGTCGTGGTCACGCACGGCGGTCTGGGACACGGTGAGCTTCTGGCTGGAATCGATCAGTACCTGGCCCTGCTGACTCATGCTCTGCAATGCGGCGCCGTTATCAAGTTGGGAATCGCGGAACTGGCTGACCGCCGCTCGATAGATGTTCATCGAGTCGCTGGCCTGTTGGAGCTTGTCGGCGTGCTCTTCGGGCAACTGCGCCGGCAAGCGTGCCAAGAGTTTCAAGACATCGGTGATTGCATCGATGGCCGGTTGTTGGGCCTCGCTTTTACCGCTGTAGGTGTAGCCGCGAACCTGATAGCGCGCCTGTTGGATGGCCTTGCTCAAGGTCACGATGCTGTTGAACTGGGTGATGTCGCCACCTTGCAGCAGCGCTTTTTCCACTTCGGCGACGCGGGCCACGGTGTTATCGGCGCTGGCGCCCAGCTTGCTGCGGGCGTCTTCGCGGCTGACGGTGGCGCTGGTCATCTGGGCGAAGGCGCTTTTGTATTCGGCGACGGCGGCCAGTTGCTGGTCGATCAGTGCAACATCGGCAGGCTGTTCGATCAACTCGCGAGCGGTTTTCAGGCCGGCTTCGAGTTTGCCAAGCAGGTCGTTGACCTGTTGCGGCCCTTTCTCGCCCCGCGTGGTGTTGTAGTCGATGCTGGCCAGGTTCAAGTCCTTGCTCAAGTCATTGAGACTGGCAATGAACCCCAGCTTGTCGCCCCGGCTGATGACATTGCCCAGGCCGGACCAGCCGGTGAACGCAATCATCAAGGTGAGGAGCAGCACCAGGCCGAAGCCTGCGCCGAGTTTGCGGTTAACGCTTACATTTCCCAGACCCTGGGCAAGCCACCCGAACATGCTGATACTCCCTTGGAGCGTTGAATTGGTTTTATGGGGAATGTATCGGCAGCTTGGGCGCGATCTGTAGGAATGAACTCAGGATTCTAAGGCTGTTTATTTTGTGGCGAGGGGATTTATCCCCGTGGGGACGCGAAGCGGCCCTAAGCAGTGACGTGCCCACTCATTGACTGGGCACCGAAGAGGGGCTGCTGCGCAGCCCGGCGGGGATAAATCCCCTCGCCACAGGAGAAGCGGCGATGCCATTTAGAACAACCTTGCCAGCAGGGCTGTAACGGCAGTCTCGACCCGCAGGATCCGCTCTCCCAGCTGCACCGGTTGCAAGCCGGCCTTGCCCAGCAGGTCGATCTCGTAGGGGATCCAGCCGCCTTCGGGGCCAATTGCCAGGGTGACGGGTTCCGTCAGGGCCCGGGGGCAGGGTGGGTGGTTGCCTGGGTGGCCGACCAGCCCGAGGGTCCCGTCCACAAGGGCCGGCAGGCGGTCTTCAACGAAGGGCTTGAAGCGCTTTTCAGTGACGATTTCAGGCAGCACGCTGTCCCGAGCCTGCTCCAGGCCCAGGATCAATTGCTCACGAATCGCCTCGGGCTCCAGGAACGGCGTCTGCCAAAAGCTCTTTTCCACGCGATAGCTGTTGACCAGCACCACCCGCGGCACGCCCATGGTGGCGATGGTCTGGAACACTCGCCGGAGCATTTTCGGACGCGGCAGGGCGAGCACCAGGGTCAGTGGCAACTTGGCCGGTGGCGCCTGGTCGAGGATCACTTGCAGTTCGGCTTCCCGAGCTTCCAGGCGCAGCACCTGGGCTGTGCCCATCAACCCGCCAATGCGCCCGACACGCAGGTTGTCGCCGACCGCGCTGCGGTGGACTTCCTGCATGTGGGTCAACCGGCGATCGCTCAGGATGACGCGGTCAGGCCCGATGAAATCGGCCTCTTCGAGCAACAGCAGGTTCACGCTTGGGTCGCTGGCGGCTGATCGTTGTGGTCATCGACCGGTTGGTCCTCGGGGTCTTCCTGCCGACGTTTGCGCACCAGGCCACCGAACAGGATGCCGATCTCGAACAGTAGCCACATCGGCACGGCCAACAGGGTCTGGGAAAAGATATCCGGCGGGGTCAGGATCATGCCGACCACGAAACAGCCGATGATCACGTAGGGGCGGATCTTCTTCAGGTAGGCGACATCGACCACGCCGATCCACACCAGCAGCACCACCGCCACCGGGATTTCGAATGCCACGCCGAAGGCGAAGAACAGCGTCATGACGAAATCCAGGTAGCTGCTGATGTCCGTCATCATCTCCACGCCCGCCGGGGTGGCGGCGGCGAAGAACTTGAAGATCAGTGGGAACACCAGGTAATAGGCGAAGGCCATGCCGGTGTAGAAGAGCAGGATGCTGGACACCAGCAGCGGCACGGCGATGCGTTTTTCATGCTTGTACAGGCCCGGTGCGATGAAGCCCCAGATCTGGTGCAGGATCACCGGGATCGCCAGGAACAGCGAGACCATCATCGTCAGCTTCAGTGGCGTCAGGAACGGCGACGACACGTCGGTGGCGATCATCGTCGCCCCTACCGGCAAGTACTGGCGCAGCGGCGTGGAGACGAAGGTGTAGATCTGCTGGGTGAAGGAAAACAGCCCGGCGAAGATGATGAAAACCGCCGCGACGCAACGCAGCAGGCGGGTGCGCAACTCGGTGAGGTGCGATACCAGCGGCATCGGCTGGTCGTTTTCAGGGATATCGCTCATGGGGCTCGCGGCGGCAAAGTAGGGTCGTTAGGCGCAGGCGCAGCGGTGGAGGCTGTGTCCGCTACCGTCGGTGTCGCTGGCGCCGGTTCTGCCACCGGCACGCCGCTTTCTGGCGTTTGGGAAGCCATCGTCGGCTCGACCACGGGCTGGACCGGCGTCGGTTCCTGTTGGGTCGGCGTGAAGATTTTCCGCGCTTCCTGCTCCAGGGACAGAATATGTTCGTTGTGCAGTTGCCGACGGATATCGTCGGCACCGATTTCACGTTCAACTTCCTGTTTGATCGCATTGAAGCTGCGCTTCAGGCGCCCGATCCACAGACCGGCAGTGCGCGCAGCACCCGGCAGGCGCTCGGGGCCCAATACCAACAGGGCGACGAGGCCGACGAGCAGCAGTTCAGTGAAGCTGATCCCAAACATTAGTCAGTGCTCACGAGTCTTTGCGGATGGGCTCTTCGACTTTCTGGGCCTGCACATCGATGGTATTCGGTGCATTCACAGGCTGAGTGGCCTGCGGGTGTACCGGTTGGGCCGGTTGTCCGGGCTGGGCTTGGGTGGTCGTCGGATCGGCTGGTTTTTCATCATCGTTCATGGCTTTGCGAAAGCCCTTGATCGACTCGCCGACATCGGTGCCGAGGTTTTTCAGTTTCTTGGTACCGAACACCAGCACCACGACGACCAGGATGACGACCCAGTGTTTCCAGTCAAAGATACCCATGTGGCTACTCCTCTCAAAAATTGATCAGGCGGACGGGCGCGAGGCTTTCTCGACGTGCCCGGACAGACCGAAACGACGGTCCAGTTCATCCAGTACGGCCTGCGGATGCTGCCCCAGTTGGGCCAGCATGACCAGGCTGTGGAACCACAGGTCGGCGGTCTCGTAGATCACGTCGCTGCAATCGCCGCTGACAGCGGCGTCCTTGGCGGCGAGGATGGTCTCGATCGACTCTTCGCCGACTTTCTCCAGAATCTTGTTCAAGCCCTTGTGGTACAGGCTGGCGACATAGGAACTGTCGGCGGCGGCGCCCTTGCGCTCTTCCAGCACCTGGGCCAGGCGGGTCAGGGTGTCACTCATGGGTATGTCCTGAATAAATGGCATGCGGGTCCTTGAGCACCGGGTCGACGGTTTTCCAATCGCCGTTCTCGAAGACGCGATAAAAGCAGCTTTGACGGCCGGTGTGGCAGGCAATCTCGCCGACCTGCTCGACCATCAGGATGATGACGTCGCCGTCGCAGTCCAGGCGCATCTCATGCAGGTGCTGCACGTGGCCGGACTCTTCACCCTTGCGCCACAGCTTGCCACGGGAACGTGACCAATAGATGGCGCGGTTCTCGGCAGCGGTCAGGGCCAGTGCTTCGCGGTTCATCCAGGCCATCATCAATACGCGCCCGGTCTTGTGGTCCTGGGCGATGGCCGGCACCAGGCCGTCAGCGTCCCACTTGATCTCGTCCTGCCAGTTTTTCATCGTTGGTCCTGACGGCAGCGGCAAGCTTTAAGCTTCAAGCTGCAAATAAAAGCGATTCTGTGTTGGGTTGAGCGATGGGTTCAACCGTTTTAGCTTGAGGCTTGCAGCTTATCGCTTGCAACTGATCCGTGCTATCGACGAACGACCAGATACAGACCGACCACCACCATGATACCGGCCGGCCAGTGGCCCAGTTGGCTCAGCGGCCCGCCGGTCGCCAGCACCGCGCCGCCCCCCAGGTGAGCCGCGCCAAGCAGGCGCAACAGCCAGTCGTCCTTGCGTCGATGCCACGGGGGCGCCGGGTCGTGGGCGTGGGGCTGGGACATGCGTTCGAGCAGGTCGCGGGTCATATTGGCCAGGTGCGGGATCTGCTCGAATTGGCTCTGCACGTTGCCCAGCAAGGTTCGCGGGCTGACGCGCTCGCGCATCCAGCGTTCGAGGAACGGTTGGGCGGTGTTCCACAGGTCGAGGTCCGGGTACAGCTGACGGCCCAGACCCTCGATGTTCAGCAGGGTTTTCTGCAACAGCACCAACTGCGGCTGGACCTCCATGTTGAAGCGACGCGCAGTCTGGAACAGGCGCATCAGCACCTGGCCGAAGGAAATATCTTTTAACGGTTTTTCGAAGATCGGTTCGCACACGGTACGGATCGCCGCTTCGAATTCGTTGAGCTTGGTCTCGGCCGGCACCCAGCCTGAATCGATGTGCAGTTGGGCGACGCGACGGTAGTCACGCTTGAAGAAGGCGAACAGGTTACGTGCCAGGTAGTCCTGGTCCTCAGGGGTCAGGCTGCCGACGATGCCGCAATCGATGGCAATGTATTGCGGGCTCCATGGCTGCACGGTGCTGACGAAGATGTTGCCCGGGTGCATGTCGGCGTGGAAAAAACTGTCGCGAAACACCTGGGTGAAGAAAATTTCCACGCCGCGCTCGGCCAGCAATTTCATGTCAGTGCGCTGGTCGGCCAAGGTCGCCAGGTCAGTCACCTGGATGCCGTAGATGCGCTCCATCACCAATACTTTCGGCCGGCACCAGTCCCAATAGACTTGCGGCACATAGAGCAGCGGCGAGCCTTCGAAGTTGCGACGCAACTGGCTGGCGTTGGCGGCCTCGCGCAGCAGGTCGAGTTCGTCGTAGATGGTTTTTTCGTAATCCTGGACCACGTCCACCGGGTGCAGCAGGCGGGCATCGGCCGACAACCGCTCGGCGGCGCGAGCGAGAATGAACAGCCACGCCAGGTCCTGGGCGATGATCGGCTTGAGGCCTGGGCGAATGACCTTGACCACCACTTCTTCGCCGCTCTTGAGTTGCGCGGCGTGCACCTGGGCCACGGAAGCCGAGGCCAGGGGCTCGACATCGAAACGGCTGAAGACTTCGCTGATCTTCTTGCCCAACTGTTCCTCGATCAGTGCCACCGACAGCTTGGAATCGAACGGCGGCACGCGGTCTTGCAGCAACATCAGCTCGTCGGCGATGTCTTCGGGCAACAGGTCGCGACGGGTCGAGAGGATCTGCCCGAACTTGATGAAGATCGGTCCCAGGTCCTGCAGAGCCAGGCGCAGGCGCGCGCCGCGACTCAGGTCCAGGGTCCGCCGGGGAAACCAGCGCCACGGCAGCACGAAGCGCAGCGCCAGGAGGAACCAGGGCAGCGGCAAGGCGAACAGCAGGTCATCGAGGCGGTAGCGGATCACGACGCGCTGGATGCGCAACAAACGGCGGACGGCAAGCAGCTTCATGCGTTATCGCTTGGTTTCAAGGGATCGGGAAAGGCGCTCGAAACGCGCCTCGAGTCGTTCCAGGTCAAGCTTGACCTGGTCCAGTTCATCAAAACGGGCCTGAGCCTCGCGTTGGCCTACGAGGGTACGCGATTCTTCAGCCAGGTATTCACTCAGATTCTGTCCCAGGCTGGCGAAGCCCTGGCGATACCAGCGGCGGCGGCTGTTCAAATGGCCGCTAAGTAGCTGGGTCGCCACCGGGCCGATCCAGCGGGACACTTCGTATTCCCAGTCCAGCTCCAGATCCTGGAGAATCGCCGCCAGTTCGAGCAGTACGCCGCTGTCGCCGTCGAGCTCGACGTCGGGGCTGTGCAGCACCGCGCTCTTGTCCTTGCCCAGGGCCAGGCTCAGCAGGCTTGCCGCCGGGGCGCGCAGCGTGCAGTCCACTTCGGCTTCCCAGTGGGCGGCGAGCATCAGGCCTTCGTCGCTGGGCAGGATGAACAACCGCAACGCCGGGCTACGACAGTCGACGGCGATCACTTTGCCGCTCAAGTGCGCCAGGCGCGGGAGCGCCGTGCTGTCCAGGCGCAGCACCCGGTTGAGGCCGAGTTCGACGCTGGCGAGCAGGCCGGTGAGCAACATCAGGGCTTGATACCGCGATGCAGGGCGACGATGCCTGCGGTCATGTTGTGGTAGGTCACGCGGTCGAAACCGGCCTCGACCATCATCGACTTCAGGGTTTCCTGGTTCGGGTGCATGCGGATCGATTCGGCCAGGTAGCGGTAGCTTTCCGAGTCATTGGTGATCAGCTTGCCCATCAACGGCATGAAGGCGAACGAGTAGGCGTCATAGGCCTTGGACATCAGCGCGTTGGTTGGCTTGGAGAACTCCAGCACCAGCAGGCGACCGCCGGGCTTGAGCACGCGCAGCATCGAACGCAGGGCGTCTTCCTTGTGGGTGACGTTGCGCAGGCCGAAAGCGATGGTCACACAGTCGAAATGGTTGTCGGGGAACGGCAGCTTTTCAGCGTCGGCCTGGACGAATTCGACGTTGCCGGCCACACCCAGGTCCAGCAGGCGGTCGCGACCGACCTTGAGCATGGATTCGTTGATGTCGGCCAGGACCACTTGGCCGGTCGGCCCGACGATGTGGGAGAACTTCTTCGTCAGGTCGCCCGTGCCGCCGGCGATGTCCAGCACGCGGTTACCGCTGCGCACGCCCGACAGCTCGATCGCGAAACGCTTCCAGAGCCGGTGCATGCCGCCCGAGAGCAGGTCGTTCATCAAGTCGTACTTGGCGGCTACGGAGTGAAAAACCTCGGCGACTTTTTCCGCCTTCTGGCTTTCCGGCACGTTCTTGAAGCCGAAGTGAGTGGTGGGTTCGGCATCGCTGCCTTTGCGCTGATCAGTCATATCGCGGTCACCAAAAAAGAATGCGGGACATTCTAATCCCGGTGGAGGGCTTTGTCTTGGCAAGGCTGAAGGTAAGATGGGCAACCGCCGGGACGTTTTGACGCAGCCAGGGTTTGAAACGTTCAGGCAAGTCCCGATAAAACAGGAGTCATCCGATGGCCCGTATAACGGTTGAACGTGCCCATGGCCTGGGCAAGGAAGCGGCGCGAGAGAAGGCCGACAAGCTGGCGCAGAAGTTGTCCGACAGCTATGGCCTGGAGCCGCAGTGGGTGGGCGATACCCTGAAACTCAAGCGTTCCGGGGTCAAGGGCGAAGTGCACGTGGGCGAGGATTCGATCCGCGTCGACGTGGAGCTGGGCATGTTGATGTCGGCCATGAGCGGCACGATCAAAGGCGAAATCGAAAAGGCGCTGGATAAGGCGTTGGCTTAACTGCTCGGAAGGATGGCGAACACGGAATCAAAGTTCACCACCAAATACTGTGGGAGCGGGCTTGCTCGCGAATGCGGTGGGTCAGTCATTATTGATGTTGACTGACTCACCGCATTCGCGAGCAAGCCCGCTCCCACATCGGGACATCAAATGCCTCGGGATTTGTGTCAGTTGTTAGGGTGCCGTTTCTAATTATTGCCACTACTTTGTGCCTGAGCCCGTCCCTGTGCGGGCAGTTCCTCAAACCTTTTTCGAGTGAGGTGCACCATGGCCAAAGTTATTTTCAAGAAAAAAACCGACGTTGAATCTTCCACGCTCAGCGACGTGAAAACGTACGCGCGCAAGATCTGGCTGGCGGGTCTGGGCGCCTACACGAAGGTCGGCCAGGAAGGCGGAGAGTATTTTCAAGAGTTGGTAAAAGCTGGCGAAGTTATTGAAACCAAAGGCAAAAAGAAAATTGCCGGGAAACTTGAAGCGGCCAACAGCGAATTGATTGAAGCCAAGACCGACGTCAATACTTTCAAGGCTCGGGTTGAAGTACAACTCGATAAAGTCGAGAAGGTATTCGATGCCCGTGTTGCAAGTGCCTTGAATCGTATCGGCATTCCGTCTAAACATGACGTTGAGGCACTCTCTGCTAAGCTCGATGAGCTGACAGCATTGCTCGAACGTGTCGCGCGTAAACATTAAGGAGAACGGGATGGCTGGCAAAAAAATCACAGAAAAAGAAGGCAGCTCGTGGGCCGGGAAGATTGAAAAGTATTCCCGCAAAATCTGGCTGGCTGGTTTAGGCGTGTACTCGAAGATCGACACTGACGGCAGCAAGCTCTTCGAGTCTCTGGTTAAGGACGGCGAAAAGGCCGAAAAACTCACTAAGACGGCGGTCGGCAAACAAGTCGATGCAGCCAAGGACTCTGCCGAGTCCGCCAAGTCGCGAATCGGCGGCGTAAAAGATCGTGCAATGGGCAAATGGGACGAACTGGAAGGGGCTTTCGACAAGCGCCTGAACAGTGCGATCTCCCGCCTGGGCGTGCCGAGCCGTAATGAAGTCAAGGCGCTGCACAGCAAGGTCGACACACTGACCAAGCAGATCGAAAAACTCACCGGCGCCAAAGTCGCACCGGTGGCGACCAAGACGGCGGCGGCCAAGCCGGCCGCTAAAACGGCAGCCAAGCCACTGGTCAAGGCTGCGGCAAAACCCGCTGCCAAACCTGCGGCGAAAGCAGCGGCCAAGCCAGCGGCTAAAACCGCAGCGGCCAAACCCGCTGCCAAGGCGGCAGCCAAACCGGTAGCGGCGAAAGCGACCGCCAAGCCTGCTGCAAAACCTGCAGCCAAACCGGCGGCAGCTAAACCTGCTGCGGCTAAACCAGCGGCTAAACCCGCTGCCAAGCCTGCGGCAAAAGCGGCGGCCAAACCTGCTACGGCGAAAAAGCCTGCCGTGAGAAAACCGGCCGCGCCAAAAGCTGCCGCACCCAAGGCACCCACCCCGGCCGCCAAACCGGCAACCCCGGCGAGCACGACGAACTCCGCCGCGGCTCCGACCCCGGTCGCCACTCCAGCACCGGCGCAGGCTCCAACGCCGCCTTCCACCCAGTCCTGATATCAGGGCTGATAAAAATGCCCGGTCTATGTAGGCCGGGCTTTTTTATTTGTACGCAGGGCAACCTGTGGGAGCGAGCTTTGTGGGAGCAAGGCTTGCCCGCGATGAAAACGCCGCGGTCTCTTGAGGACCGCAGCGCCTGGATCGCGAGCAAGCCTTGCTCCCACAAAGCTCGCTCCCACAATGGATCTGCCACTGCCACTGCCACTGCCACTGCCACTGCCACTGCCACTGCCACTGCCACTGCCACTGCCACTGCCACTGCCACTGCCACTGGTTAATCGTGTTCTTCCAGGTACCGCAACGCCAGTCGCTCTGTCGCCACCTTGGTTGCGGGCGGCAAGTGTGGGGCCACCAGCATCATGATCTGATAGACCACCAATCGAACCTCGCCCTCGCGACCGAGGATCCGCTGATAGTCCAAGGAGAACAGCAAGGTCATGGTGATCTGTTCCACCAGTTGCCCCAAGGCCTGGGTGTCGCTGACCAGCAACCCCTGCGCCTTGAGTTGCGCCAGCAGTGAGGCGAGGGTTCGCTTCAGGGCGTTGAGCAATTGGCGGATGCCCTTGGCCAGCTTCGGCAGGCGTCCGGCCAGGTTGGACAGGTCCTGGAACAGAAACCGGTACTGGGCCAGGCGCTCGACGATCAAGTGCAGGAACAGCCAGTAGTCTTCCGGCGCCAACTGCGCGTCCGCCGGTGGGTCGAGCAGCGGCGCCAGCTCGCTCTGGAAGCGCTCGAACAGCCCCAGGATCAGCGGTTCCTTGCCATGGAAGTGGTAGTAGAGGTTGCCTGGGCTGATGCCCATTTCGTTGGCAACTTCCATCGTCGATACGTTCGGCTCGCCCTTTTCGTTGAATAATTGAAGGGCACATTCAAGGATGCGGTCGCGGGTTTTCATCCGGTCTTCTTAATGGTCAAGTCGTGCCACGGCCAAGCGCCTGGCCGTGGCGTGAGGCCTTCAGCGCACGCGAACATAGATTCCAGGGGCGGCGTCCAGCGGCGGGTAATTAACGTTGCCCAAGGTCATCTGGGTTTCGTGCTGGGCGCCGGAGCGTGCCTGGATCCAGCCCAGCCATTGCGTCCACCAGCTGCCTTCGACATGCGTGGCGTCGTAGTACCAGGCTCGCGGGTCGCTGCTCAGCTTTGCGCTTTCGATGTAGTTGGCCTTGGGGTTGCCTGGCGGATTGAGGATGCTCTGGACATGGCCGCTGTTGGAGAGCACGAAGCGTTTTTCGCCCCCCAGCAGGAGGGTCGAGCGATACACCGCGTCCCAGGGCGTGATGTGGTCGTTGATACCGCCCACGCTGAAGCTGTCCACTGTCACTTTTTGCAGGTCGATGGGCGTGCCGCACACTTCCAGGCCGCCGGGATGGGTCAGTGGGTTGTGCTTGAAGAAGTCCAGCAGGTCGCCGTGGTAGGCCGCCGGCAGCCGCGTGCAGTCGTTGTTCCAGTAGAGGATGTCGAAGGCTGGCGGTTCCTTGCCCAGCAGGTAGTTGTTGATGAAGTAGGTCCAGATCAGATCGTTGGGGCGCATCCAGGCGAACACCCGTGCCATGTCGCGACCATCGAGGATGCCTTTCTGGTAGGAGCGGCGCTTGGCGGCTTCGAGGGTCTGTTCGTCGATGAACAGCGTGGCCGGGCTGTCGATCTGACTGTCCAGCAGGCTCACCAGGTACGTGGCACTGGCGACCCGGCGAAGCTGGCGCTTGGCTTGCAGGTGGCCTTGCAGGGCGGCGATGGTCATGCCCCCGGCGCAGGCGCCCATCAGGTTGACCTCGCGAGCGCCAGTGATCGCCCGGCACACATTCATCGCCTCTTCGGCGGCCTCGACATAGCTGGACAGGCCCCATTCGCGGTGGCGTACGTCCGGGTTGCGCCAACTGATGATGAAGACCTGCAAACCGTTTTTCAGGGCGTACTGGACAAAGCTGTTGGAGGGGCTGAGGTCGAAAATATAGAACTTGTTGATCTGCGGCGGGACGATCAGCAATGGCTTGGCGTACTGCTTTTCGCTCATGGGCCGGTACTGGATCAGTTCGAGCAGTTCGTTGCGAAACACCACCGCGCCGGGTGTGGTCGCCAGGGTCTTGCCGACTTCAAAGGCGTGGGGCGTGGTTTGGCGCGGCAAGCCGTCGTTGTGCAGCAGGTCGTCCACCAGGTGGCTGATGCCTCGGACCAGGCTGGAGCCGCCGGAGTTGAACAGTTCCTTGACCGCCAGCGGGTTGAGTAAGGTATTGGACGGCGCTACGGCGTCGTTGAGCAGGGCGAAGGCGAAGTGGGCGCGGGCGCGGTCGTCCTCGTTCATGTCGCTTTCGTCGATCCAGCTCTTGACCTGTTTTTGCCAACTCAGGTAGGCCTGCAAACTGCGGCGGTAGAAGGGGTTGAGCTGCCAGGTGGGATCGGCGAAACGCGGGTCGTTGGGGTTGGTGGGGTGAAGGGTCTCGCCCAGCAGCACACGGCCCAATTGACTGCCCAGTTTCAACGCATGCCGGGCACTGTGCACCGGGTTGCGCAAGCCGTGTGCGGCCACGCTCCGTAGGGTGGACAGCAGGTCCCTGCCACGCAGTCCGGTGACCGCACT
Organism: Pseudomonas sp. Z3-6; assembly: GCF_051131985.1. Classification (NCBI taxonomy): domain Bacteria; kingdom Pseudomonadati; phylum Pseudomonadota; class Gammaproteobacteria; order Pseudomonadales; family Pseudomonadaceae; genus Pseudomonas; species Pseudomonas sp. Z3-6. The sequence continues at coordinate 6,524,528 of NZ_CP071644.1, read as the reverse complement.
TTGTGCGTTGATGAAACTGGCAGGTGCGGGCATGGAACCCTTCGCCGGTTTGTCGCGCATGAGTCAACTCCTTCGTCATCAGGCTAAAAACAAACACACCGAACCAGACAACATAGTCGCTGTTTCGGGTTGCTGCGCAATCCGGCGTCCTGCCAGGCGCTAATGGGCGGTTTCAGCCACCGCCCAGCGGCGAGGGATGCGGATGCATCACCGCGCGCTGACGTTCTTCCTCCAGGAATTTCATGATGATCGGCGCCACCGCCTCGGCCCGGGTGATCAGGAACAGATGGCCGTCATCGATGATGTGCAATTGGGCGTTGGGAATGCGCCAGGCCAGCATGCGCATGTTGATCAGTGGAATCAGCGGGTCGTCATCGCCGGCCAGCACCAGGGTCGGCTGGTGGATCTTGTGCAGCCAGTGGATGCTGGTCCAGCCGAGGCCGGCGAACAGTTGCCAGTAGTAACCGAGCTTGCCCGCCGAACGCACCTTGGCTGCGTGGCTGGCCGCCAGGCTCGGGTCGCGGCGGAACGAACCACCATAGATCAGTGGCGCGATACGCATCACATGGGACGGTTGAACATAGCGCCGGGGGCTGGCCATCATCCACAGCACCTTCGGTTTGCCCGGCACCATCACCGCCCCAGCCGCCGTGGCCGCCAGTACCAGCTTCTTGCAGCGCTCCGGGTAGTCGTAGGCGAACTGCTGGGCCAGGGCGCCGCCCCAGGATACGCCGATCACGTTGACCTGCCCGTAGTCGAGGTAATCGAGCATCCGTGCGGTGAGTTTGGCCAGGCCCGGAAAGCGATACGGCCGGTTGGGCGTCGATGAACCGCCGACGCCGGGCACGTCAAAGGCGATGACTTCCAGGTCCGGGTCCAGGGCCTGGATGAACGGAAACACCAGCTCCAGGTTGGCGCCGATGCCGTTGAAAATCAGCAATGGCGTCAAGTGAGGCTTGCCGGGACGTACCGCGGTGCGCAAGGTCTGGCCATCCAGATCGACGGTACGGAAGATGTACGGTTGCGGCATGCTTCAAGCCCTGTGGGTCATGTCTCGGGTTACCAGTGTTCGGTCTGTCGGACCGAGTCGCGGCCTTCGCGAGCAAGCCCGCTCCCACATTAGATCGGTTGCGAACCTGAAACTCATGTTCACAGCCAAACCCAATGTGGGAGCGGGCTTGCTCGCGAAGACGGCCTTGCATTCACCGTTAATGTCGGCTGCCGGAGTGCATTCGTGAGCACGCCCACGCCCCAGCAGACGAGTTGCATCCATCACCGCTCATGCACATAGGTGCCCGGCGCCGCTTCACCGGCCGGGTAGGCCTTGTTGCCCAGCACGGTCGGGGCTTTTTTCAATTTGCCCGAGCGCTCGGCCTGCCAGGCCTGCCAGTGCAGCCACCAGGAGTCGGTGTGCTTGGTGGAGTTTTCCTGCCAGTCCTCGGCCTTGGCCGGCATGTCCTCGCCGGTCATGTAGCGCGACTTGGGGTTGCCGGGCGGGTTGAGAATGCTCTGGATATGACCGCTGCTCGACAGCACGAACTCCACCTTGCCGCCGAACAATTGCGCGGACTTGTAGCAGGACTTCCATGGCGTGATGTGGTCGTTGGTGCCGGCCAGGGAGAAGATGTCGGCGGTGACCTGCTTGAGGTCGATGGGCGTGCCGCACACTTCCAATGCGTTGGGGCGGATCAGTGGATTGTTCTTGAACATTTCGATGAGGTCGCCGTGGAACGCCGCCGGCAACCGTGTGGTGTCGTTGTTCCAGAACAGGATGTCGAACACCGGCGGTTCGTTGCCCAGCAGGTAATTGTTGACCCAGTAGTTCCAGATCAGGTCGTTGGGGCGCATCCAGGCAAAGACCTTGGCCATGTCGCGGCCTTCGAGTACGCCGGCCTGGTAGGAGTGGCGCTTGGCCGCTTCCAGGGTCTGTTCATCGACGAACAGCGCCACGTCGGTGTCCAGGGTGGTGTCGAGCACACTCACCAGCAAGGTCAGGGCATTGACCTTTTTCTCGCCGAGGGCGGCGTAATGGCCCAGCAGCGCGGTGCAGGTGATGCCACCGGAGCAGGCACCGAGCATGTTCACGTCCTTGCTGCCGGTGATGGCCGTGACCACGTCCACCGCTTCCTTGAGCGCCTCGATGTAGGTCGACAGGCCCCATTCGCGCTGGGCCTTGGTGGGGTTGCGCCAGCTGACAATGAACGTCTGTACGTTGCTGCGCAGGCAGAAGCGCGCCAGGCTCTTGTCCGGACTCAGGTCGAAGACGTAGAACTTGTTGATCTGTGGTGGCACCACCAGCAGCGGTCGCTCGTGGACCTGCTCGGTGATGGGCCGGTACTGGATCAGCTCCAGCACGTCGTTGCGAAACACCACGGCGCCTTCGGTCACGCCCAGGCTCTTGCCGACCTCGAACGCGCCCATGTTCACCTGGCTCGGCATCCCGCCGTTGTGCACGATATCCTTGGCCAGGTGGGACAGCCCGTCGAGCAGGCTCTTGCCGCCGGTTTCGAAGAAGCGCTTGACCGCCGCCGGGTTGGCCGCCGAGTTGGTCGGGGCCATGGCTTCGGTCATCAGGTTGATCACGAAATGCCCGCGGCTGATGTCCGCGGGCGGCAGGTTGCTGTCGTCGATCCAGGCGTGCAGCTCCTTGCGCCACGCCAGGTAGGTTTGCAGGTAACGTTTGTAGAGTGGGTTCTGGCTCCACGCCGGGTCGGCGAAGCGACGGTCGTCACCGGCCGGTTGCAGCTCGGACTTGCCGAACAGGACGTTCTTGAGCTCGACGCCGAAATGGGCGACGTGCTTGACGCTGTGCAGTGGTTGCTTGATGGCCTGGGTCAGCACCATCCGGGCAGAGGCCAGCAGGTCTTTCCTGCGCAAGCCGACGACGGGATTCAAGCCCAGGGTGTTTTCCGAGGCTTGGTACTTCAACTCATCGTTGTTCTTGTTGCTCATCTACGACGCTCCATTGTCCTTCAGACGAGTACCGGGATCGTGCCATGAAGCCGCAAGGCCAATACCAGGTACGCTGCTCGGGGTGACCATAAATTCCGCATCGAGGGCAATGAGGAAACGTGTGCCAGGAACTCGCCGGTTCCTTTGCAGGGAACTTGCCAGCTCCATTGGTTACCCGAGTTTAATTTTTTTCGCAAGCAGGCCAGTCATTGACGTTGCTGCGCGGGCATTCAAGCAGATGAGTCTAGAAAATTCGCCCTAAAGCGCCAGCCCTTGAGTTAGAGCATCAGCTTGACGACGGACTCGTTCGGATCGCGGGTTTTTCCGGCGGCCTTGAGTTCGCCAAGATAATCGTTCCACAAGTCTTGCTGGCGCACCGCCAACTGGTAGAGGTAGTCCCAGGTGAACAAACCGCTGTCGTGGCCGTCGTCGAAGGTCAGTTTCAGTGCGTACTGGCCGGCCGGTTCGACCTTGGTCAGGGCAACGTTGAGCTTGCCGTATTGCAGGATGGGTTTGCCGTGGCCCTGGACCTCGGCGGAAGGCGAGTGCACCCGCAGGAATTCGGCGGGCAGGTGGTACTCCTCGTCCGGCGCGTATTTGAGCGTCAGGGTCTTGGAGGCTTTGTGCAGGTTGATGGCGGTGGGGAGTTTGGTCATGGGGTCGTCAGTCTCTTGAAGCCATGTGTGAACATTATGTGGCGAGGGAGCTTGCTCCCGCTGGAGGGCGAAGCCCTCCCAAAAACTCGTTGCGATCCACCTGATTGAGCGGTGGCTTCTGGTTCCTGGGGCTACTTCGTAGCCCAGCGGGAGCAAGCTCCCTCGCCACAGGAGCTCGCTCACACTGGGGGTGGCTTACAGGATATACCGCGACAGGTCTTCGTTCTGCGCCAGCTCACCCAGGTGGCTGTTGACGTACTCGGCGTCGATGAGGATCGGCGCTTCGTTGTGGGCGCTGGCCAGGTCGCCGGCGCTGAACGACACTTCCTCGAGCAAGCGTTCGAGCAGCGTGTGCAGGCGACGGGCACCGATGTTCTCGGTCTTTTCGTTGACCTGCCAGGCGATCTGCGCCAGGCGCTTGATGCCTTCTGGCGTGAACTCGATGCTCAGGCCTTCGGTCTTGAGCAGCGCGCAATACTGTTCGGTCAGGGACGCATGGGGCTCGCTGAGGATGCGCTCGAAGTCTTCCGGCGTCAGCGCCTTGAGTTCGACACGGATCGGCAAGCGACCCTGCAGCTCCGGCACCAGGTCGCTCGGTTTGCTCAGGTGGAACGCACCGGACGCAATGAACAGGATGTGGTCGGTCTTGACCATGCCCAGCTTGGTGTTGACCGTGCAGCCTTCGATCAGCGGCAGCAGGTCGCGTTGAACGCCTTCGCGGGACACATCGGCACCGCCGACATTGCCGCGCTTGGCAACCTTGTCGATTTCATCGATAAACACGATGCCATGCTGCTCGACCGCTTCCAGTGCCTTGGCCTTCAATTCTTCTTCGTTGACCAGGCGGCCGGCTTCTTCGTCGCGCACCAGTTTCAGCGCTTCCTTGACCTTGAGCTTGCGGCTCTTCTTCTTGCCCTTGCCCATGTTGGCGAACAGGCTCTGCAACTGGTTGGTCATTTCTTCCATGCCCGGTGGCGCGGAAATGTCGACGCCAGCCATTTCGGCCACTTCGATCTCGATTTCCTTGTCATCCAGTTGGCCTTCGCGCAGGCGCTTGCGGAACAACTGGCGGGTGTTGGAATCCTGTGTCGCGGCGGAGTCGGCGTTGAAGCCCATGCGCGCTGGCGGCAGGAGCGCATCGAGAATGCGTTCTTCGGCAGCGTCTTCGGCGCGATGGCGGACCTTGGTGATTTCCTGTTCGCGCAGCAACTTGATCGCAGCGTCGGCCAAGTCACGGATGATCGATTCGACGTCGCGGCCGACATAACCGACTTCGGTGAACTTGGTGGCTTCGACCTTGATGAACGGCGCATTGGCGAGCTTGGCCAGGCGCCGGGCGATTTCGGTCTTGCCGACACCGGTCGGGCCGATCATCAGGATGTTCTTGGGGGTCACTTCGACGCGCAGCTCTTCGGGCAGCTGCATCCGGCGCCAGCGGTTACGCAGGGCGATGGCGACGGCGCGCTTGGCATCGTCCTGGCCGATGATATGGCGGTTGAGTTCGTGGACGATTTCGCGGGGAGTCATGGACATAATAATTGGCGGTCCTCAAGCGGAAGTCTGGGCCTGGAAGGGCTTACTCCGCGAGGTCCTGCTCCTCAATAGTCTGGGTGTGGTTGGTGAAGACACAGATGTCGCCGGCGATGCCCAAGGCAGTCTCGACGATCTCGCGGGCCGACAGGTCGGTCTTTTTCAGCAGGGCGCTGGCCGCGGCCTGCGCGTAGGCACCGCCGGAACCCATGGCGATCAGGCCGTCCTCGGGTTCAACGACGTCGCCGTTGCCGGTGATGATCAAGGAGGCGTCCTTGTTGGCGACCGCGAGCATGGCTTCGAGGCGGCTCAGGGAGCGGTCGGTGCGCCATTCCTTGGCCAACTCCACGGCGGCACGGACCAAGTGGCCCTGGTGTTTCTCAAGCTGACCTTCGAAACGCTCGAACAACGTGAAGGCGTCGGCAGTGGCCCCGGCGAAACCGGCGATGACCTCGCCGTGGTACAGGCGGCGGACTTTCTTCGCGTTGCCTTTCATCACGGTGTTGCCCAATGAAACCTGGCCGTCGCCGCCCATGACGACTTTGCCGTGACGGCGGACTGAAACGATGGTGGTCAAGGGAAGAGTCTCCACGCAGCGGGGCGAAAATGCCCGGATGGAACTCATATGGGGGTGGCGTGGGGTTTTTCAACTGTGGGGTGGCGGAGGGGATGAGTGGTCCCTCGCTGTTTTTGGCAGAGGACTTCTTTGTGGCGAGGGAGCTTGCTCCCGCTGGACCGCGCAGCGGTCCCAAGCTTTTAGGGCTGCTGCGCAGCCCAGCGGGAGCAAGCTCCCTCGCCACAAAAGCCCCCCGGCCACAGGGGGCTCAGCGAAAATCAGCGGCTCTGGCGTTGTTGTAACAACAGGTTGCTGAACCCGCTGCCCGCCAATTGTTTCTGGGCCTTGGTCAGTTCCTCGCGGTTACTGAACGGGCCGACAAGTACCCGGTACCAGGTTTCATCCTTCACCGTACCGGACTCCACCGATACAGACTGGCCCAGCAGAATGATCTGCGCCCGGACCTTGTCGGCGTCGGCTTCCTTGCGGAACGAACCGGCTTGCAGGAAGAACTTCGTCACCGGCGCGGCTTTCTGCACGGGCGGGGCCGGTGGCGGCGTGATGCCCGCCAGGGCCGCCTGGGCGCGGGCGGTGTCGATTTTCGCCGCTTCGGCCGGGGTCACCGGTGTGGTGGGCACCTGGGGCACTTGTGGCGTCGGCAGGGTCTTCTCCGGCACGGCGTCGGGCGGCACGATGACTTCCGATTCCGGCAGCAAGGTGTAGAAGTCGTACTTCGGCTTCACCGGTTGCGTCGGACTCGGCGGGGTCTTGTTGGCCTCGGCGATGCGCGTGGCTTTCTGCTGCTCTTGGCGGACGCGCTTGACGTCATCGCCCTGGCCCGGCTCCAGCTTCATCAAAAACACAATGAACGCGCCCACGGTCAGGCCGATGGCCATCCACAACCAGCCCGGAATCGGCTGTTTGGCCGGGGGCTGGTAACGACTGGCGCCGCGCTTGGGTGCAGGTTTTTTCTTGGCGGCCAACTTACATGCGCTCCAGGGTTTCCAGGCCGAGCAGTTCCAGGCCTTGCTTGAGCGTGCGCCCGGTCAGTGCGGCGAGACGCAGGCGGCTCTGCATTTGCTCCGGGGTTTGCGCGTTGAGGATCGGGCAGTTCTCGTAGAAGCTGGAGAACAGGCCGGCGACATCGTACAGGTAGGCGCATAGCGTGTGCGGCGTGCCTTTGTCGGCGACGTTGTTCAGCACTTCGCCGAACTGCGCCAGTTTCGCCGCGAGCTCCTGCTCCTGCGGGGCTTGGAGCACAATCTGGCCGTCTATTTCATTGAAGTCTTTGCCGAGCTTGCGGAACACGCCCGCCACGCGGGTGTAGGCGTACAGCAGGTACGGCGCGGTGTTGCCTTCGAAATTGAGCATCAGGTCGAAGTTGAAGCTGTAGTCGCTGGTGCGGTGCTTGGACAGATCGGCGTATTTCACCGCGTCGATGCCCACGACCTTGGCGATCTTGCGCAGTTCGTCTTCGGCCAGGTCCGGGTTCTTGCCCTTGACCAGGGTGTAGGCGCGGTCCTGGGCTTCGGTCAGCAGGTCGATCAGCTTCACCGTGCCGCCGTCGCGGGTCTTGAACGGACGACCGTCGGCGCCGTTCATGGTGCCGAAGCCCATGTGCTCCATCTCCATCGGATGGGTCACGAAACCAGCCAGGCGTGCCACTTCGAACACTTGCTGGAAGTGCAGGGCCTGACGCTGATCGACGAAATACAGCACCCGATCGGCCTTGAGCACGCCGTTGCGGTAGCGCACGGCCGCCAGGTCGGTGGTGGCGTAGAGGTAGCCGCCGTCGGCCTTGACGATGATCACCGGCAGCGGCTCGCCATCGGCGGTCTTGAATTGATCGAGGAACACACACTGGGCGCCGTTGCTTTCCACCAGCATGCCTTTGGCCCGGAGGTCGTTGACCACGTTGACCAGGTCGTCGTTGTAGGCGCTTTCGCCCATCACGTCGGCCATGGTCAATTTGACGTTCAGCAGCTCGTAGATTTTCTGGCAATGGGACAGGGAGATGTCCTTGAACTTGGTCCACAGCGCCAGGCACTCGGCATCGCCGGCCTGCAACTTGACCACCAGGCCACGGGCGCGGTCGGCGAACTCCGGCGACTCGTCGAAGCGTTGCTTGGCGGCGCGGTAGAAGTTCTCCAGGTCCGACAGCTCATCGCTGGTGATCGGGTTTTCCTGAAGATAGGCCATCAGCATGCCGAACTGGGTGCCCCAGTCGCCGACGTGGTTCTGGCGGATCACGGTGTCGCCAAGAAACTCCAGGACCCGGGCCACGCCGTCGCCGATGATGGTCGAGCGCAGGTGGCCGACGTGCATTTCCTTGGCCAGGTTGGGGGCCGAGAGGTCGACCACGGTGCGCTGCAACGGGCCGGCCTTGCGCACGCCGATGCGTTCGTCGGCCAGCGCCGCGTCCAGGCGCGAGGCCAGGGCCTGGGTGTTCTGGAAGAAATTGATGAACCCGGGGCCGGCGATGTCAGCCTTGCTGACGTTCTCGTCGGCCGGCAGCGCGGCGATGATTTTTTCCGCCAGGTCGCGAGGTTTCATGCCGGCCGGCTTGGCGAGCATCATCGCGATATTGCTGGCGAAGTCGCCGTGGGTCTTGTCGCGGGTGTTCTCGACCTGAATCGCCGGCGACAGGCCTTCTGGCAGCACACCTTCAGCGACGAGTTGGGTGATGGCTTGCTGGATGAGCTGGCGAATGGTGTCTTTCATGGTCTTCTCTTTCAACCGCAGGCGCGGCGGCGCTTCGATGCGCTGGTGGAAAAACTGGGCATTATCCGTGGCGCGGGCGAGCTTGCCAACTGTAGCGGGTTGGTTGGTAACTATTCCAGATGGTCAGCATGCACTCGGACCCTGTGGGAGCGGGCTTGCTCGCGAAAGCGGTGGCACAGCCAATATCACCGCAACTGACCCACCACCTTCGCGAGCAAGCCCGCTCCCACAGGGGGGCAGTGGTCAATACAAATCCACCGGATCCACATCCAGCGACCAGCGCACCGCCCGCCCGCTGGGCATCTGTTCCAGTACCAGTAGCCAGGCGCTCAGCAGTCGATGCAGCGGCGCCCGGGCATTGGCCTGCAATAAAAGTTGCGCGCGATAGCGCCCGGCTCGCCGTTCCATCGGCGCTGGCACCGGCCCCAGGAGTTCGATGCCGGTGAGGCTCTGCTCTGCCAGCAAACGCTCCGCCTCGCTGCAGGCCTCGTCGAGGAAACCTTCGGCCTGCCCCGGCTTGTGGGCTTCGGCCCGCAACAGCGCCAGGTGGGCAAAGGGCGGCAGGCCGGCGCTGCGGCGTTCGCTCAAGGCCTGCTCGGCGAAGGCGAAGTAACCCTGTTCGGTCAGTTGGATCAGCAGTGGGTGGTCGGCCAGGTGCGTCTGGATGATCACTTTGCCCGGTTCCTCGGCCCGACCGGCCCGGCCCGCGACCTGGACGATCAACTGCGCCATGCGCTCGCTGGCGCGGAAGTCGCCGGAGAATAGCCCGCCATCGGCGTCGAGGATCGACACCAGGGTGACCCGTGGGAAGTGATGCCCCTTGGCGAGCATCTGCGTGCCCACCAATATGCACGGCTGACCCTTCTGGATCGTCGCGAACAGTTGGTTCATCGCGTCCTTGCGCGAGGTGCTGTCACGGTCGACCCGCAACACCGGGTAGTCCGGAAACAGGATGCCCAGCCGTTCTTCGGCGCGTTCGGTGCCGGCGCCGACCGGGCGCAAATCCACTTTGCCGCACTGCGGGCAATGCCTTGGCACGCGCTCGACGTGGCCGCAATGGTGACAACGCAGCTCGCCATGGCGTTGATGCACGGTCATCCGCGCGTCGCAGCGTTCGCAGCCAGACATCCAGCCACAGTCGTGGCACAGCAGGGTCGGGGCAAAACCGCGACGATTGAGGAATACCAGCACCTGTTGCCCGGCGGCCAGGGTCTGGCCGATGGCTTGCTGCATCGGTCCGGAAATACCGCTGTCCAGCGGACGACTTTTCACATCCAGGCGCAGGAAGCGCGGTTGTTTGGCGCCACCGGCCCGTTCGTTGAGGCGCAACAGGCCGTAGCGGCCGGTGTAGGCGTTGTGCAGGCTTTCCAGCGAGGGCGTGGCCGAGCCGAGCACGATCGGGATGTTTTCCTGGCGGGCGCGCACCAATGCCAGGTCGCGGGCGTGATAGCGCAGGCCTTCCTGCTGTTTATAAGAGCCATCGTGCTCTTCGTCGATGATGATCAGGCCAGGGTTCTTCATCGGCGTGAACAGGGCCGAGCGGGTGCCGATGATGATGTCGGCCTCGCCATCACGGGCGGCGAGCCAGGCTTCCAGGCGTTCACGGTCGTTGACCGCCGAGTGCACCAGGGCGATCCGCGCATTGAAGCGCTGTTCGAAGCGCGCCAGGGTTTGTGGGCCGAGGTTGATTTCCGGAATCAGCACCAGGGCCTGCTTGCCGGCCTCCAGGGTCTGGCGGATCAGTTGCAGGTAGACCTCGGTCTTGCCGCTGCCGGTGACGCCTGCCAACAGAAAGGCGTGATAACTGTCAAAACCTGCGCGAATCGCTTCGCAAGCGGCACGCTGCTCGGCATTGAGTGGCAGTTCCGGCTGGGCCAGCCAATGTTCATGGCGGACGCCGGGGGCGTGCCGACGGATTTCCACCTGGACCAGGTCCTTGGCCAGCAACAGGTCCAGGCTGTCCTTGCTGAGTATCAGTTTGCTCAGCAGTTGATGGGCCACGCCATGGGGGTGTTGGGCCAGGGTCGCCAAGGCTTCGCGCTGGCGCGGGGCGCGAGCGATGCGGGGATCGTCCAGCGAGGCCCCCGGGGCCACCGACCAGAACCGCTCTTGGCGCGCCTCGGCCAGCTCGCCTTGGCGCAGCAGCACCGGCAGCGCCCAGCTCAGGGTATCGCCGAGGCTGTGCTGGTAATACTGGGACGTCCACAGGCACAGCTTGAACAGCGAGGCGGGCAGCGGCGGCGTGGCATCGAGCAGCGCCAGGGCCGGTTTGAGCTTGTCGGCCGGGACCTCGCTGTGGTCGGTGACTTCCACCAGGATGCCGATCATTTCCCGCCGGCCGAACGGCACCCGCAGGCGCATGCCCGGCTGCAACTGGGCGCGCAGGATCCCGGCCGGGGCGCGGTAGTCGAACAGGCGGCGCAGGGGCGAAGGCAGGGCGAGGCGCAGGATGGCGTCGGGCACGCGGGGCAATCTCAATAAACAGACATTGGGTGAGGCTGGCGCTGAATGTGGGAGCGGGCTTGCTCGCGAAGGCGGATTATCTGGCAGAAATGATGTGCCTGACACACCGCCTTCGCGAGCAAGCCCGCTCCCACAAGTCCCACAAGAAGGATCGCGCATGAGGCCGGGAGCCTAGCAGACGGTTGGTACAAGGCATAGCTTGCGCGAATGACGATGTCTGGTAGAATCCGCGGCCTAATTACGTGCGGTATTCAACAATAGTGTTGGGTGGCGGCACGCTAGCCTGAGGAAAACAGCATGAAAACCGATATCCATCCGGAATACCCAGAAATTGCCGTAACCTGCAGCTGCGGCAACAAGTTCGAAACCCGTTCGACCTACGGCAAAGCCCTGGCGATCGACGTTTGCAACGAATGCCACCCGTTCTACACCGGTAAGCAAAAGACTCTGGATACCGGCGGCCGTGTTCAGAAGTTCGCCGATCGTTTCGGTGCTTTCGGCAAAGTTACTCCAAAAGCCTGAGGCTGATCATTTTGGATGGTCGTCTCGACTGCTCCAGACTGATGAAGAAGGCGTCCCTCGCGGGCGCCTTTTTTGTGTCTGCAATTTGGCTCTGCGGTGCCCAGGGCGCCTGTCCTGTGCCGGGCAACCTGCCCCAGGTGGCGGTGCAGCGCGTGGTGGATGGCGACACCTTGTACCTGGAGGATGGCCGCCGCATTCGGATGATCGGCCTCAATAGCCCTGAGCTGGGCAAGCGCGGCCGCGCCGACGAGCCGTTCGCCGTGGCGGCGCGCCAGCGACTCGAGGCCCTGGTGGCTGCCAGCGGCGGCCGGGTGGGCGTATTGCCTGGCAAGGACGACCGCGACGATTACGGTCGCACCCTGGCCCATGTCTACAACGCCCAGGGCGAGAACCTCGAAGAGCGCCTGATTGCCGAAGGGTTGGGGTTTCTGGTGGCAGTCGCGCCGAACGTTGATCTGGTCAGTTGTCAGCAAATGGCCGAACGTCATGCGCGCCAGGCCGGATCAGGTGTTTGGAAAAAATCCCCAGTGGTGCGAGCGGAGCAGATCAATGCCCCCGGCTTCGTGCTGACCCGTGGGCGAGTAGAAAGCGTGCAACGCAATCGCGGTGGTATCTGGATTGAATTGCAGGGGGCGGTTGTCCTGCACATTGCGCCCAATTTGCAGAGACGTTTTGATGCCTCGGCCCTGGAGCGGCTCAAAGGGCGGACAATCGAGGCGCGTGGCTGGGTTATCGACCGCGCCCGGCGTGGCGGAAATAAAGCCGGTCAAGCGCGATGGATGTTGCCGTTGACGGATCCGGCCATGCTGGAAGCGGTTCTGTAGGAAAAAATTGTAGACATTCCGTCGCTATATTGTATGCATGTAGCCCTTGTGTTTCGCGGCTCTTGGCCCAAAGTCGTAGGGCAGGGCGCTTGACAGCAGTGACTGGTCAGTCTTGTGGGGACTTTGCGAGGCGCGTATCCTCGGCGGTCCGTCTGTCCAACACAGTAAAAAGCGGAATGCCCACATGTCTGATCTGAAAACTGCCGCTCTCGAATATCACGCTCATCCTCGTCCAGGAAAGCTGAGTGTCGAGCTCACCAAGGCCACCGCTACTGCTCGCGACTTGTCGCTGGCCTACAGCCCCGGCGTAGCCGAACCAGTCCGCGAAATCGCTCGCGACCCTGAACTGGCCTACAAATACACCGGTAAAGGCAACCTGGTTGCAGTCATTTCCGATGGCACCGCGATCCTCGGCCTGGGTAACCTCGGCCCATTGGCGTCCAAGCCAGTCATGGAAGGCAAGGGCGTGCTGTTCAAGCGCTTCGCCGGTATCGACGTTTTCGACATCGAAGTCGATTCCGAGAGCCCGCAAGCCTTCATCGACACCGTCAAGCGCATCTCCATCACCTTCGGTGGCATCAACCTGGAAGACATCAAGGCTCCTGAGTGCTTCGAGATCGAGCGCGCCCTGATCGAACAGTGCGACATTCCGGTATTCCACGATGACCAGCATGGCACCGCGATCGTTACCGCGGCCGGCATGATCAACGCCCTGGAAATCGCCGGCAAGACCCTGCCGGAAGCCAAGATCGTCTGCCTGGGTGCCGGCGCTGCGGCCATCTCCTGCATGAAGTTGCTGGTGAGCATGGGCGCCAAGATCGAAAACATCTTCATGGTCGACCGTACCGGCGTGATCCACTCCGGCCGTGACGACCTGAACCAGTACAAAGCCGTGTTCGCCCACGCGACCGACAAGCGCTCCCTGGCGGACGCGCTGGACGGTGCCGACGTATTCGTCGGCCTGTCGGGTCCGAACCTGCTGAGCGCGGAAAACCTGCTGCGCATGGCACCGAACCCAATCGTGTTCGCTTGCTCGAACCCGGACCCGGAAATCTCCCCGGAACTGGCCCACGCGACCCGCAACGACGTGATCATGGCCACCGGCCGTTCGGACTACCCGAACCAGGTCAACAACGTACTGGGCTTCCCGTTCATCTTCCGTGGTGCCCTGGACGTTCGCGCCAAGCGCATCAACGAAGAAATGAAAGTCGCGGCCGCCAACGCCCTGCGTGAACTGGCCAAGCTGCCGGTGCCTCAGGAAGTGTGCGACGCCTACGGCGGCATCAAGCTGGAATTCGGTCGTGAGTACATCATCCCGAAACCAATGGACGCCCGCCTGATTACCCTGATCTCCGATGCCGTGGCCAAGGCCGCCATCGAGACGGGCGTGGCGACCCTGCCGTATCCAAAGAACTACCCGCTCAAGAGCGTGGATGACGTGTTCAACGGCTAAGCCGTTGTAGCGTCAAATAAAAAGCCCCGGCTCTGTGAGTCGGGGCTTTTTTGTGCCGGTTTTGTATGAGCACCGCAGATCCCTGTGGGGGCCGAGCTTGCTCGCGATTGCAGTCTGGCATTCAGCATCGAGGCAAGCTGACCCGCCGCCATCGCGAGCAAGCTCGGCTCCCACATTGGTTCGGTGGTGGACGTTGATTGTGCGACCGCCACAAATCCCTCTGTGTGCGAGCTTCAATCACCCAAGGCCTCTCAGCCCAACGCTCGAGCCTCAATCCAACCCTGTGGCGAGGGAGCTTGCTCCCGCTCGGCTGCGCAGCAGTCGCAAACCGGGTAATGCGGTCGGTCTATAGACATGCAGGGCCTGCTGCGCAGGCCAGCGGGAGCGAGCTCCCTCGCCACGGGTTTTGGGTTGCCTGGGCTGCCGCCATCGCGAGCAAGCTCGGCTCCCACATTGGTTCGGTGGTGGACGTTGATTGTGCGACCGCCACAAATCCCTCTGTGGGAGCGAGCTTCAATCACCCAAGGCCTCTCAGCCCAACGCTCGAGCCTCAATCCAACCCTGTGGCGAGGGAGCTTGCTCCCGCTCGGCTGCGTAGCAGTCGCAAACCGAGCAATGCGGTCGGTCTATAAACATGCAGGGCCTGCTGCGCAGGCCAGCGGGAGCAAGCTCCCTCGCCACGGGTTTTGGGTTGTCTGGGCTGCCGCCATCGCGAGCAAGCTCGGCTCCCACATTGGTTCGGTGGTGGACGTTGATTGTGCGACCGCCACAAATCCCTCTGTGGGAGCGCGCTTCAATCACCCAAGGCCTCTCAGCCCAACGCTCGAGCCTCAATCCAACCCTGTGACGAGGGGGCTTGCTCCCGCTCGGCTGCGTAGCAGTCGCAAACCGGGCAATGCGGTCGGTCTATAAACATGCAGGGCCTGCTGCGCAGGCCAGCGGGAGCAAGCTCCCTCGCCACGGGTTTTGGGTTGCCTGGGCTGCCGCCATCGCGAGCAAGCTCGGCTCCCACAGGGATGTGGATGGGTCAGAACAAATCGATCGGTGCCGCTTCGTCCGCCGGCAGCGGGCTGCCCGGGGCGACGCCGTTGCCCAGCTCGTTGACCGACGGTGGCGTGTCTTCGCTCTTGAACAGTTCGAAGTACGCCCCTGGGGTGCCTGGCGTGGCCGCACGGCCGCTGACCGGGTCGACCCGCAGGCTGAGGATGCCTTCCGGCTCCGGCTGGGTGTGCGGCGGTTTGTCCTTGAGGGCGGCACCCATGTAGTTCATCCAGATCGGCAGCGCCACGGTGCCGCCGAACTCGCGGCGGCCCAGGCTTTCAGGCTGGTCGAAACCGGTCCAGACGGTGGTCACGTAGTCGGCGTTGTAGCCGGAAAACCAGGCGTCCTTGGATTCATTGGTGGTGCCGGTCTTGCCCGCCAGGTCAGTGCGGCCCAGGGCCAGGGCGCGACGGCCAGTGCCGAGCTTGATAACGTCCTGCAGCATGCTGTTGAGAATGTAGGTGGTGCGGCCATCGACAATGCGCTCCGCGATGGCGGGTGCTTGCGGCAGGCCTGGGGCCGTCGCGGCTTCACCTGGTGTCGCATTGACCGTGAACGTCTCGGTGGACGGTGCGGCGACGCCATCGCTGGCCGGCTCGCCCGTGGGGACCCGTGGCGGGTTGGCAACAAACAGTGTCTCGCCATTGCGACTTTCGATCTTGTCGATGATGTACGGGGTGATCTTGTAGCCGCCGTTGGCAAACGTGCTCCAGCCCATGGCGATTTCCATCGGCGTCAAGGTCGCGGTGCCCAAGGCCAGGGACAGGTTGCGCGGCAGGTCCTGCTTGTTGAAGCCGAACTTGCTGATGTAGTCGATGGTGCGGTCCACGCCCAGCGCTTGCAGCAAGCGGATCGAGACCAGGTTACGGGATTTGTACAGCGCCTCGCGCAGGCGAATCGGGCCGAGGAAGGTATTGGTGTCGTTCTTCGGTCGCCAGACCTTGTCCAGGTATTCATCGACGAACACGATCGGCGCATCGTTCACCAGGCTGGCGGCGGTATAGCCGTTATCCAGGGCGGCGCTGTAGACAAACGGCTTGAAGCTCGAGCCTGGCTGGCGCTTGGCCTGCAAGGCGCGGTTGTAATTGCTTTGCTCGAAGGCGAAGCCACCCACCAGCGAGCGGATCGCGCCGTTCTGTGGGTCGAGGGACACCAGCGCGCCCTGGGCGGCCGGGATCTGGCTGAACTTGAGCGTATTGTCCGCCTGGCGCTGGACGCGGACCAGGTCGCCGACCTGGGCCACGTCCGACGGTTGCCGTGGGTTGGCGCCCATGCTGTTGGTGTTGAGGAATGGGCGGGCCCATTTCATGGTGTCCCAGGCTACGTGTTCTTCCTGCTCGCCATTGCGGGTCAGCACCTTGATGCCGTCCTTGTCCACCGAGGTGACGATCGCTGGCTCCAGGCTGCTGATGGTGCGTTGCTTGGTCAGTTCCAGGGCCCAGGCTTCCTTGGTCTTGCCCGGCAGGCGCGATTCAGGGCCACGGTAGCCGTGGCGCTGGTCGTAGGTCATCAGGCCCTCGTGCAGCGCGGTGTTGGCCATTTCCTGCAAGTTGCTCGGCACCGTGGTGGTCACGCGAAAACCTTCGGTGTAGGCGTCGCTGCCATAACGCCCGACCATCTCGGCACGGGCCATCTCGGCAATGTACGGGGCGTTCACTTCCGGCGTCGGCACGTGATAGCTGGCGTTCAGCGGCTCATTGATCGCGGCGGTGTAGTCGGCCTCGGTGATCTTGCCGAGCTTGTACATGCGTCCCAGGATCCAGTCGCGTCGCTCCTTGCTGCGCGTCGGGTTGGCCAGCGGGTTGAAGCGCGACGGGGCCTTGGGCAGGCCGGCGATCATCGCCATCTGCGCCAGGCTCACATCGCGGATCGACTTGCCGTAATACACCTGCGCCGCCGCCTCGATGCCGTAGGCGCGGTTGCCCAGGTAAATCTTGTTCACGTACAGCTCGAGGATTTCATCCTTGGTCAGTTGCCGTTCGATCTGCAGGGCCAGGAGGATCTCGGTGGTCTTGCGCGAAAAGCTGCGCTCGCTGGTCAGGAAGAAGTTCTTGGCCACTTGCATGGTGATGGTGCTGCCGCCGGACTGGATGTGCCCGCTCTTGACCAACTGGCTGGCCGCGCGCATCAGGCTGCCAGGATCGACGCCATAGTGGTTGGCGAAGTTATCGTCTTCAGCACTTAGTAACGCATTGATGAAATTGGGGGGAATGTCGGCGAAACGGATCGGTGTGCGGCGCATTTCGCCAAATTCGGCGATCAACTTGTTGTCGCTGCTGTACACCCGCAAAGGAATCTGCAACTGAATACTTCTCAGCGCCTCCACGGACGGCAAACCCGGACTAAGGTAAAGAAAAGCACCGCTCAGGCCCAAGAGCAGTCCGCAGAAAACGGCGACGATGGACCATCCGAAAAATTTCAGCAGACGAATCAAGGCTTTTGGATATCCAGGCAAAGAATGAAAAAGGCGCCAGGTGCAGGGATGGACCCGTGCTTGCAACAAAGCGAAAAAAAACGCTGGGCATTATAAGCATTTTTTTTCGTCAGGCATGCCATCCGGACGTCCGTCGGACGGCCGTGATTGAACGCAATGCATATTAGAGAGTCCGTAACTCACGGATAGTCATAGGGAATTGGTAGTGCTACGACTCTTCAATAAAAAAGCCCATGCGCTTCTGGGGATCGACATCAGTTCGACGTCGGTGAAGCTGCTCGAGTTGAGTCGCCAGGGCGAGCGATACCGCGTCGAGTCCTACGCGGTCGAACCGTTGCCGGCCAACGCCGTGATCGAGAAGAACATCGCCGAGCTCGAAGGGGTGGGGCAGGCGTTGTCGCGGCTGCTGGCCAAGGCCCGGACACCCCTGCGCAGCGTGGCGGTGGCCGTGGCGGGCTCGGCGGTGATCACCAAGACCATCGAGATGGACGCCGGCCTGTCCGACGACGAGATGGAGAACCAGCTCAAGATCGAGGCCGATCAATACATCCCCTATCCGCTGGATGAGGTGGCCATCGATTTCGAAGTGATGGGCGTTTCGCCCCGCAGCGCCGAACGCGTCGAAGTACTGCTGGCGGCCTGCCGCAAGGAAAACGTCGAGGTCCGCGAGGCGGCGTTGGCGCTCGCCGGGCTGACGGCCCGGGTGGTGGATGTGGAGGCATATGCGCTGGAACGGGCGTTTGGCCTGCTCGCCACGCAACTGGCCGCGTCCCAGGAGCGGCTGACAGTGGCGGTCATCGACATCGGCGCCACCATGACCACCCTCAGCGTGCTGCATAACGGGCGCATCATCTATACCCGCGAACAACTGTTCGGCGGCCGCCAGTTGACCGAGGAAATTCAGCGCCGCTACGGCCTGACACCCGAGCAGGCGGGCCTGGCGAAGAAGCAGGGTGGGCTGCCGGACGATTATCTCGGCGAAGTGTTGCAACCTTTTCGCGAGGCCCTGGTGCAGCAGGTTTCGCGCTCCCTGCAATTTTTCTTCGCCTCGGGCCAGTACAGCGCGGTGGATCACATCCTACTGGCCGGGGGCACGGCTTCCGTCGCCGGCCTGGACCGGCTGATCGAGCAACGCCTGGGCACGCCGACCCAGGTGGCCAACCCGTTCACCAACATGGCCCTGAGCAGCAAGGTCAATGCCGGTGCCCTGGCCAGTGATGCGCCAGCGCTGATGATCGCTTGCGGGCTAGCCCTCAGGAGTTTCGACTGATGGCGCGGATCAACCTGCTTCCCTGGCGCGAAGAGCTGCGCGAAGAACGGCGCAAACGCTTTCTGCTGGCCTTGGTGGGCGCGCTGGTCGGAGCGGTCGGGATGATTCTGGTCGCCGTCCGCTACATCGACAACGCCATCGACCACCAGGTTGCTCGCAACAGCCATCTCTCCGGCCAGATCGCCGTGCTCGATGAGCGCATCAAGCAGATCAGCGAATTGAAAGCCCGTCGCCAGCAATTGCTGGAGCGCATGCGCATCATCCAGGACTTGCAAGGAAATCGACCGGTCAGCGGACGCATCTTCGACCAGTTGGTGCGGACCCTGCCGGATGGCGTTTACTTCACCGAAGTGAAAATGGAAGACCGGACGCTCTTCATCAAGGGCGCTGCGGAATCGAACAACCGGGTCTCGGACCTGATGCGCAACCTGGACTCGTCGGACCTGTTCGATGCGCCCAGTTTGACGGAGGTGAAGGCGACCACCGCTGGCCAGCTCGACCAGGCCAACGTTTTCCAGCTGACGGTTCGCCAGACCCGCCCGGTCGAAGTGGAGGACGCCGAATGAAGCCGGGGGAGTGGTTCGACGCGCTGCGCAAGATCGACATCAATGATCTGGACACCAACAATATCGGCTCCTGGCCGGCACCGATCAAATGGCTGGCCGGCATCCTGCTGGTGGCCCTGGTGCTGGGGCTGGGCTATAACTTTGCCTTGAGTGACCTGGAAAACCAATTGCAGCAGGTGCGCGAGGAAGAGAACACGCTCAAGGCGCAATTCGCGGGCAAGGCCCACATGGCCGCGAACCTGGAACGCTACACCGAGCAGATGAAACAGATGGAAACGTCTTTTGGTGTGCTGTTGCGGCAATTGCCCAGCGATACCGAGGTGCCGGGCCTGCTGGAAGACATTACCCGCACCGGGTTGGGCAGCGGCCTGGAGTTCGAGGAAATCAAGCTGCTGCCGGAAGTCACCCAGCCTTTCTATATCGAGCTGCCGATCCAGATCACCGTGACCGGCGGCTACCACGACCTGGCGACGTTCGTCAGTGGGGTGGCGGGGCTGCCCCGGATCGTCACGCTGCATGATTTCGAGATCGCCCCGATGGAGCCCGAGGCTGGCACGAAACTGCGCATGAGCATCCAGGCCAAGACCTACCGCTACAACGAGCAGGAGGCGCAGCCATGAGGCCGATGGTGTGCCGTCTCTGTCTGCTGGCAGGCCTGGTCGTGTTGGCGGGCTGCAACAATGACAGCGGGTTCAGCGACCTGGACGCCTACATGAACGAAGTGCGCCTGCGCCCGCCCGGCAAGATCGAGCCGACGCCGACGTTCAGGCCCCAGGAGACCTTTACCTACAGCGCCGCCAACCTGCGCAGCCCGTTTTCCCGGCAGGTCCGTGTGGACCAGGCCGACCGGCAGCGCGGCTCGCGCAACGTCCGGCCCGACCCCAACCGGGTCAAGCAGTACCTGGAAGGCTTCAACATCGAACAGTTCGAAATGGTCGGTACGATCTCCAACGCCGCGGGCTCCTTCGCGCTCCTGCGGGGCGCGGGCGGGGTGCACCGGCTCAAGGTCGGTGACTATCTGGGACGCAACGACGGGCGGATAGTCGCCATCAGCGCCACCCAGGTCGATGTGGTCGAAATCGTTCCCGATGGCGAGGGTGCCTGGCTGGAGCGACCCCGGACCATTCCTTTGAAAGAGCATTCATAGTGGAAGTCGAACAATGAACAGGTTTTTTTCAGCCCTCGGTATTTCGCTATGGACAGCGCTGTTATCGCCGATGGTTCTTGGGGCCGGCCTGAAGACGCTGGATGTGGCGGCGTTGCCGGGGGACCGTGTCGAGTTGAAACTTATCTTCGACGGACCGCCGCCGACACCGCGGGGCTACACCACCGAACAACCAGCCCGGATTGCGCTGGACCTGCCGGGCGTGACCAATCAACTGGCCAGTAGAAGCCGCGACCTGGGTGGGGGCAATGCGCGTAGCGCCACCGTGGTCGAGGCGGGGGATCGCACCCGGTTGATCATCGGCCTGACTCAACTGGCGCCGTATGACACCCGGGTCGAAGGCAATAACCTGTTCGTGGTGGTCGGCAAGGGCGCCGCCCCGAAGAGCACTGCCCGCAACAGCACCGCCCAGGCTCCGCGCCCGGCGGTGGCCAGCGCGGCGCCTGCCAGGAGCAGTGCGCCGGTGGGCAAGGCGATCCGTGGGGTGGATTTCCAGCGCGGGACCCAGGGCGAAGGCAACGTGGTGATCGATTTGTCCGATCCGTCCATCGCCCCGGACATCCAGGAGCGCGAAGGCAAGATCATTCTCAATTTCGCCAAGACCCAATTGCCCGAGCCGCTGCGGGTGCGCCTGGACGTCAAGGACTTCGCCACCCCGGTGCAATTCGTCAATGCCAGCGCCGGTAGCGACCGAGCGACCATCAGCATCGAGCCCAGCGGCACCTTCGACTACTCGACCTACCAGACCGACAACAAGCTCACCGTCAGCGTCCGGCCCATGACCGTCGACGACCTGCAAAAACGCAACGCCGACCGCGCTGCCTACAGCGGCGAAAAACTCTCGCTCAACTTCCAGGACATCGAGGTGCGTTCGGTTCTGCAATTGATTGCCGACTTTACCAACCTGAACCTGGTGGCCAGCGACACGGTACAGGGTGGCATCACCCTGCGGCTGCAAAATGTGCCGTGGGACCAGGCGCTGGACCTGGTGCTCAAGACCAAGGGGTTGGACAAGCGCAAGGTCGGCAACGTGCTGCTGGTGGCCCCGGCCGATGAAATCGCGGCGCGGGAGCGCCAGGAGCTGGAGTCGCAAAAGCAGATTGCCGACCTGGCGCCACTGCGGCGTGAGCTGCTGCAGGTCAACTATGCGAAGGCGGCGGACATCGCCAAGCTGTTCCAGTCGGTGACCAGCGCCGAGGCGAAAGCCGATGAGCGCGGCACGATCACGGTGGATGAGCGCACCAACAACATCATTGCCTACCAGACCCAGGACCGGCTCGACGAACTGCGCCGGATTGTGGCGCAGCTGGATATTCCGGTACGCCAGGTGATGATCGAGGCGCGAATTGTCGAGGCCAACGTCGACTACGACAAAAGCCTGGGCGTGCGCTGGGGCGGTTCGATCCAGAACAAGGGCAACTGGAACTCCTCGGGGGTGACCACCGGCACCTCCACCACCATCGGCACGCCGGGCAGTACCGGCACCAATCAGCCGTTCGTGGATCTGGGCGCCTCGGGCAATACTTCGGGGATCGGCATTGCGTTCATCACCGACAACGTATTGCTGGACCTTGAGCTGACGGCCATGGAGAAAACCGGTAACGGGGAAATCGTCTCCCAGCCCAAGGTGGTGACGTCCGACAAGGAGACGGCCAAGATCCTCAAGGGCACGGAGATTCCTTATCAGGAAGCCAGCTCCAGCGGTGCCACCTCGGTGTCGTTCAAGGAGGCCTCGCTGTCCCTGGAAGTGACCCCGCAAATCACCCCGGACAACCGCATCATCATGGAGGTCAAGGTCACCAAGGATGAGCCGGACTACCTGAACAAGGTGCAGGATGTGCCGCCGATAAAGAAAAACGAAGTCAACGCCAAGGTCTTGGTCAATGATGGCGAGACCATTGTGATTGGCGGGGTTTTCTCAAATACTCAGAGCAAGGTCGTAGATAAGGTGCCATTTCTTGGCGATGTGCCGTATCTTGGCCGCCTTTTCCGGCGTGATGTGGTTTCGGAGAAAAAATCCGAGCTGCTGGTGTTCCTCACTCCGCGTATCATGAATAACCAGGCGATTGCTGTGAGTCGTTGATTCTGTGCGAAATTTGATTCTTGTTGGGCCGATGGGCGCTGGAAAAAGCACCATCGGCCGTTTGCTGGCCAAAGAGCTGCGCCTGCCGTTCAAAGATTCCGACAAGGAAATTGAATTGCGCACGGGTGCCAATATCCCATGGATCTTCGATAAGGAAGGCGAGCCGGGCTTTCGTGACCGTGAGCAGGCGATGATTGCCGAGCTGTGCGCGTTCGAGGGCGTGGTGTTGGCCACCGGCGGTGGTGCGGTGATGCGCGAAGCCAATCGTCGGGCGCTGCATGCCGGCGGACGAGTGGTCTATTTGCACGCCTCTGTCGAGCAGCAGGTCGGCCGCACTGCCCGGGACCGCAACCGGCCGCTGTTGCGCACCGCCGACCCGGCCAAGACCCTGCGCGACCTGCTGGAGCTGCGTGATCCGTTGTATCGGGAGATCGCCGACCTGGTGGTGGAAACCGATGAGCGGCCGCCGCGGATGGTGGTGCTGGATATTCTCGATCGCCTTCAGCAGCTACCGCCCCGTTAATGCGCCTGGCGAAATGCGCTATCCTCGACGTCCCGTTTTGGCCCGTCTGGGGCGTGGCGTATGGCCATTAACTGGCGTCAGGACAAGCACCGTGGACTTTCGTTAATTGCAGGCAGGACGCCTGATTCCATCTTCACTGTGGGGACACATGCAGACACTTAAGGTCGACCTGGGCGAGCGCAGCTACCCGATTCATATTGGCGAAGGCTTGTTGGACCAGCCTGAACTGCTGGCGCCGCATATCGCCGGGCGGCAAGTGGCGATCATTTCCAATGAAACCGTCGCGCCTCTGTATCTGGAGCGTCTGACCCGCAGCCTGTCGGCCTTTTCGGTGATTTCCGTGGTATTGCCCGACGGCGAAGCCTTCAAGAATTGGGAAACCCTGCAACTGATTTTCGACGGCCTGCTGACCGCACGGCACGATCGCCGTACCACGGTGATTGCCCTGGGCGGCGGTGTGATCGGCGACATGGCCGGTTTTGCCGCCGCCTGCTACCAGCGTGGTGTCGATTTCATCCAGATCCCCACTACGCTGTTGTCGCAGGTCGACTCGTCGGTGGGCGGCAAGACCGGAATCAACCATCCGCTGGGCAAGAACATGGTCGGTGCGTTCTATCAGCCCAACGTGGTGCTGATCGACACCGCCACCCTCAATACCTTGCCGGCTCGCGAGCTGTCTGCGGGGCTGGCGGAAGTCATCAAGTACGGGCTGATCTGCGACGAACCGTTCCTGGGCTGGCTCGAAGAGAACGTCGACCGCCTGCGTGCGTTGGATCAAACGGCGCTGACCTACGCCATCGAGCGCTCCTGCGCCGCCAAGGCCGCCGTGGTCGGTGCCGATGAGCGTGAGTCCGGGGTGCGCGCCACGCTCAACCTGGGGCACACCTTTGGCCATGCCATCGAAACCCACATGGGCTATGGTGTCTGGCTGCACGGTGAAGCGGTTGCGGCCGGTACGGTCATGGCCCTGGAGATGTCCGCGCGCCTGGGCTGGATCAGCGAGCAGGAGCGCGATCGCGGTATTCGTCTGTTCCAGCGCGCCGGGCTGCCGGTGGTTCCGCCCGAGGAAATGAGCGAGGCGGATTTTCTTCAACACATGGCAATCGACAAAAAAGTGATCGACGGTCGTCTGCGCCTGGTGCTGCTGCGCCACATGGGCGAAGCGGTGGTGACCGACGATTATCCGAAAGAAGTTCTACAGGCCACGCTGGGAGCGGACTACCGCGCCCTGGCTCAGCTTAAAGGTTAATAAGACTGCGATGACTAGTTTGCATGCCGACGAGGCTTTCCTCGGCCATTTCCAATTGAGTCATGACCCTTTTGCCCCACGGGTCCCGGGCTTCAAGTTCTTCCCCGCCCAGCGCAAGCCGGTGCTGGGCCAGTTGCATCATCTGGCGCGCTACAGCCAGTTGCTCCTGGTGGTCACCGGTCCCCAGGGCAGCGGCAAGACCTTGCTGCGCCAGGCCCTGGTGGCCAGCACCAACAAACAGTCGGTGCAAAGCGTGGTGGTATCGGCCCGTGGCGCCGGCGATGCCGCCGGCGTGTTGCGCCAGGTGGCCCAGGCGCTGAACGTCGCCCAGGCTGAAGTCGGTGCCATTCTCGATCAGATCGTGCAACTGGCGCTGACCGGGCAGGAAGTCTATCTGCTGGTGGACGATGCCGAGCAACTTGACGAATCGGCCCTCGAAGCCCTGCTGGCCCTGGCGGCCGGTGCGCCGGAGGGTCGCCCCCATGTGTTCCTGTTCGGCGAGTCGTCGCTGATCGCCGACCTGGACCAGTTGAACCTCGAGGAAGAGCGCTTCCACGTCATCGAACTGGCGCCCTACACCGAGGAAGAAACCCGTGAATACCTGGCCCAGCGTCTTGAAGGTGCGGGGCGGGGCATCGAACTTTTCACCGCCGATCAGATCTCTGAGATTCACGAAAGCGCCGACGGTTGGCCTGGCAACATCAACCAGGTTGCCCGCGATGCTCTCATCGAAGTCATGATTGCCAGCCGCTCAGCGGTGAAGCGTCCAAGTATGGGGTTCAACATGCCGAAGAAACACGTATTGGCAATTTCCGCCGTCGTCGTGGTTGCAGTTGCCGCCGCCTGGCTGATGCCGGGTCGCAGCAAGGCGCCAACCACCGGCGCACCTGCCAACGAACAGGCGCAACTGCCCCTTGGCCAAGGTACACCGCAACCCAACGGCGGTGCACCGGCGGTGGAATTTGCCGGCAATACCCAGCCGATGCCGCTGCCGCTGGTCGGCAACTCGCAACCGGTCATGCGTGGGCCCCTGGCGGAAGCCGCAGGTGGAATCACCGAGGGTGACGACGGTGCGCCGCCTCCGATCGAAGACACCAGCGACGTGCCACCTACCGTGACCACCACCGCGCCGCCTGCGGGCGTACCGGTCGGTCCTGCGCCGACGACGCCTGCACCAGCTCCAGCCGCCAAGCCGACCCCAGCGCCCACTCAGGTCGCCACCGCCAAGCCTGCACCGGTTCCAGCGCCTGCGGCCAAGCCGGCAGCGCCAGCACCGGCGGCCAAGCCGGCAGCGCCAGCACCGGCGGCCAAGCCTGCCGCTGCCCCGGCCAAGGCCGCGGGCGGTAGCTGGTACGCCGGCCAGGCGCCGGGCAACTACGTGGTGCAAATCCTCGGCACAAGCTCCGAAACCGCGGCGCAGAACTTCGTCAAGGAACAGGGCGGCGAGTACCGTTATTTCAAGAAAGTGCTCAACGGCAAGCCGCTCTATGTCATCACCTACGGCAGCTTTGCCAACCGTGATGCAGCCGTTTCCGCCATCAAGGCCTTGCCAGCGAAGGTTCAGGCTGGTAAACCTTGGCCTCGCACTGTCGCCAGCGTCCAACAGGAACTGGCAGCAACTCGCTGAAGATTCGGCGGCCTTACCCAGGCCGCCTCTCCCGGCAACCTCAAAATTTCCGCAAGGGCGGGCGGCCTTTCAGGCCGCGCGCCTTGTGGTGTCTGCGTCACAGTAGCGTTTGAGTCGTAGCGGTCGAACCCAAAAAAGTTTTGACTAGCACAGCATATAGCTTTAAACCTTTCACAAATGCGACATGGATTTGCGACAGTTCGTCGTCAAATTTGTGAGCCCCTGTGTCGGTGTGTACAATGACCTCCCTTTTGCCCCCGCAAAGCTGGCGTACGTTCGGCGCGGCATGCAACTGGTTGAATTGAAAAGAAATTTGTCTCGATAAGAGGCAGCCTGGTGAGAAAGTGTCTATGAAAGCAGGTCTGTACCAACCAGATGAATTCAAGGATAACTGCGGTTTTGGCCTGATAGCCCATATGCAGGGCGAGCCCAGTCATACCCTTTTGCAAACGGCCATTGAGGCCCTGACCTGCATGACCCACCGCGGTGGGATCAACGCCGACGGCAAGACCGGTGACGGTTGTGGCTTGCTGATTCAAAAACCCGACGAGTTCCTGCGTGCCGTAGCCCAGGAAACGTTTGGGGTAACCCTGCCCAAGCAGTACGCCGTGGGCATGGTGTTCTTCAACCAGGACCCGGTGAAGGCCGAGGCGGCTCGCGAAAACATGAATCGCGAGATCCTGGCCGCCGGCCTGCAACTGGTTGGCTGGCGCAAAGTGCCGATCGACACCAGCGTCCTCGGCCGCTTGGCGCTCGAGCGCCTGCCGCAGATCGAGCAGGTGTTCATCGCTGGCGAAGGCCTGAGCGACCAGGACATGTCGATCAAGCTGTTCAGCTCCCGTCGTCGTTCGTCCGTGGCCAATGCCACCGACACCGATCACTACATCTGCAGCTTTTCCCACAAGACCATCATTTATAAAGGCCTGATGATGCCGGCGGACCTCACCGCCTTCTATCCAGACCTCAGCGATGAGCGCCTGAAAACCGCGATCTGCGTGTTCCACCAGCGCTTCTCCACCAACACCCTGCCGAAATGGCCGCTGGCCCAGCCATTCCGCTTCCTCGCCCACAACGGCGAGATCAATACCATTACCGGCAACCGCAACTGGGCCGTGGCCCGTCGCACCAAGTTCGCCAACGATTTGATGCCGGACCTCGAAGAGCTTGGCCCGCTGGTCAACCGGGTGGGTTCGGACTCCTCGAGCATGGACAACATGCTGGAGCTGATGGTGACCGGTGGAATCGACCTGTTCCGTGGCGTGCGCATGCTCGTGCCGCCAGCCTGGCAGAACGTCGAGACCATGGACCCGGACCTGCGCGCCTTCTACGAATACAACTCCATGCACATGGAGCCGTGGGACGGCCCGGCCGGTATCGTCATGACCGACGGTCGCTACGCCGTCTGCCTGCTGGACCGTAACGGTCTGCGTCCGGCGCGCTGGGTCACCACCACCAACGGGTTCATCACCCTGGCCTCGGAAATCGGGGTCTGGAACTACCAGCCCCAGGACGTCATCGCCAAGGGCCGCGTAGGTCCGGGCCAGATCTTTGCCGTGGACACCGAGACCGGCCAGATCCTCGACACCGATGCCATCGACAACCGCCTCAAGTCCCGTCATCCGTACAAGCAATGGCTGCGCAAGAACGCCCTGCGCATCCAGGCGACCATGGAAGACAACGACCACGGTTCGGCTTTCTATGATGTCGACCAGCTCAAGCAGTACATGAAGATGTACCAGGTGACGTTCGAAGAGCGTGACCAGGTGCTGCGTCCGTTGGGCGAGCAGGGCTACGAAGCGGTCGGCTCCATGGGCGACGACACGCCGATGGCCGTGTTGTCGCAACGCGTGCGCACTCCGTACGACTATTTCCGCCAGCAGTTCGCCCAGGTGACCAACCCACCGATCGACCCGCTGCGCGAGGCGATCGTGATGTCCCTGGAAATCTGCCTCGGTGCCGAGCGCAACATTTTCCAAGAGTCGCCGGAACACGCCTCGCGGGTGATCCTCAGTTCGCC
Organism: Pseudomonas sp. Z3-6; assembly: GCF_051131985.1. Classification (NCBI taxonomy): domain Bacteria; kingdom Pseudomonadati; phylum Pseudomonadota; class Gammaproteobacteria; order Pseudomonadales; family Pseudomonadaceae; genus Pseudomonas; species Pseudomonas sp. Z3-6. The sequence goes on along the minus strand of NZ_CP071644.1, from coordinate 6,496,876 downwards.
GGTGATTTCCCCGGCCAAGTGGCGCTCGCTGACCAACCTCGATCGTCCCGGCTTCGAGCGTCAGGTCATCGACCTGAACTACGACGAGAACATCGGCCTGGAAGCGGCGATCCGCAACGTTGCGGACCAGGCTGAAGAAGCGGCGCGCGCCGGGCGTACCCAGATCGTGCTGACCGACCGTCACATCGCCCCGGGCAAACTGCCGATCCACGCCTCGCTGGCCACCGGTGCGGTGCACCATCGCCTGACCGAAAAAGGCCTGCGCTGCGATTCCAACATCCTGGTGGAAACGGCTACCGCACGCGATCCGCATCACTTCGCAGTGCTGATCGGCTTCGGCGCTTCGGCGGTGTATCCGTTCCTGGCTTATGAAGTGCTGGGCGACCTGATCCGTACCGGTGAAGTGCTGGGCGACCTCTACGAGGTGTTCAAGAACTACCGCAAGGGCATCACCAAGGGCCTGCTCAAGATCCTGTCGAAGATGGGCATCTCGACCATCGCCTCGTACCGTGGCGCACAACTGTTCGAAGCCATCGGCCTGTCCGAAGAGGTCTGCGAGCTGAGCTTCCGTGGCGTGCCGAGCCGTATCAAGGGTGCGCGCTTCGTCGACATCGAAGCCGAACAGAAAGCCCTGGCCGCCGAGGCCTGGAGCCCGCGCAAGCCGATCCAGCAGGGCGGTTTGCTGAAGTTCGTTCACGGTGGCGAATACCACGCCTACAACCCGGACGTGGTCAACACCTTGCAAGCCGCCGTGCAACAGGGCGACTACGGCAAGTTCAAGGAATACACCTCGCTGGTGGACAACCGTCCGGTGTCGATGATCCGCGACCTGCTCAAGGTCAAGACCCTCGACACGCCGCTGGACATCAGTGAAGTAGAGCCGCTGGAGTCGGTGCTCAAGCGCTTTGATTCGGCCGGTATTTCCCTCGGTGCGTTGTCCCCGGAAGCCCACGAAGCCCTGGCCGAAGCCATGAACCGCCTCGGTGCGCGTTCCAACTCCGGTGAAGGCGGCGAAGACCCTGCGCGCTACGGCACCATCAAGAGTTCGAAAATCAAGCAGGTGGCCACCGGCCGCTTCGGTGTGACGCCGGAATACCTGGTCAACGCTGAAGTGCTGCAGATCAAGGTCGCCCAGGGTGCCAAGCCCGGCGAAGGCGGCCAACTGCCCGGCGGCAAGGTCAACGGCCTGATTGCCAAGCTGCGCTATGCGGTTCCCGGCGTGACCCTGATCTCGCCACCGCCGCACCACGACATTTATTCGATCGAAGATTTGTCGCAACTGATCTTCGACCTCAAGCAGGTGAACCCCAAGGCGCTGGTCTCGGTGAAATTGGTGGCGGAAGCGGGCGTTGGCACCATCGCCGCCGGCGTGGCCAAGGCCTATGCCGACCTGATCACCATCTCCGGCTACGACGGCGGCACCGGTGCATCGCCGTTGACCTCGATCAAGTACGCCGGTGCGCCGTGGGAGCTGGGCCTGGCTGAAACCCACCAGACCCTGCGCGGCAACGACTTGCGCGGCAAGGTCCGGGTGCAGACCGACGGTGGCCTGAAGACTGGCCTGGACGTGATCAAGGCCGCCATCCTCGGCGCCGAGAGCTTCGGCTTCGGCACCGCGCCGATGATCGCCCTGGGCTGCAAATACCTGCGCATCTGTCACCTGAACAACTGCGCTACCGGCGTGGCGACCCAGAACGACAAGCTGCGCAAGGACCACTACATCGGCACCGTCGACATGGTGGTGAATTTCTTCACCTACGTGGCCGAGGAAACCCGCGAGTGGTTGGCGAAACTGGGCGTGCGCTCCCTTGAAGAGCTGATCGGCCGTACCGATCTGCTGGACATCATCGAGGGGCAGACCGCCAAGCAGCATCACCTGGACCTGACCCCGTTGCTGGGCAGCGATCTGATTCCGGCAGACAAGCCTCAGTTCTGCCAGGTTGATCGCAACCCGCCCTTCGACAAGGGTGAGCTGGCCGAGAAGATGGTCGACATGGCCGCTGCGGCGATCAACGACCTGAGCGGTGCCGAGTTCGAACTGGATATCTGCAACTGCGACCGTTCCATCGGTGCGCGGATCTCCGGCGAAATCGCGCGCAAGCACGGCAACCAAGGCATGGCCAAGGCACCGGTGACCTTCCGCTTCAAGGGCACCGCGGGCCAGAGCTTCGGCGTCTGGAACGCCGGTGGCTTGAACATGTACCTGGAAGGCGATGCCAACGACTACGTGGGCAAGGGCATGACCGGCGGCAAGCTGGTCATCGTTCCGCCCAAGGGCAGCGTCTACAAGACCCAGGACAGTGCAATCATCGGCAACACCTGCCTCTACGGCGCCACGGGCGGCAAGCTGTTCGCCGCCGGCACCGCGGGCGAGCGTTTTGCCGTGCGTAACTCCGGCGCCCACACCGTGGTGGAAGGCACCGGCGATCACTGCTGCGAGTACATGACCGGTGGTTTTGTCTGCGTGCTGGGCAGGACCGGTTATAACTTCGGCTCTGGCATGACCGGCGGTTTCGCCTACGTGCTCGACCAGGACAACACCTTCGTTGACCGGGTCAACCACGAACTGGTGGAAATCCAGCGGATCAGCGGCGAGGCGATGGAGGCCTACCGCAGCCATCTGCAAAACGTGCTGAACGAGTACGTCGCGGAAACCGACAGCGAGTGGGGTCGTGAGCTCGCCGAGAACCTCGATGACTACTTGCGCCGTTTCTGGCTGGTCAAGCCCAAGGCTGCCAACCTGAAATCGTTGCTTTCCAGCACTCGTGCCAACCCGCAGTGATATGCGCCTGAAGAGTTTGATGAGGTTTTAACAATGGCTGAACGTCTGAATAACGACTTCCAGTTCATCGATGTCGGGCGCAAGGATCCGAAGAAGAAACTGTTGCGTCAACGCAAGAAAGAGTTCGTGGAAATCTACGAGCCTTTCAAACCCCAGCAGTCGGCCGACCAGGCCCACCGCTGCCTGGGCTGCGGTAACCCGTATTGCGAATGGAAGTGCCCGGTGCACAACTTCATTCCCAACTGGCTGAAACTGGTGGCCGAGGGCAACATCCTCCAGGCCGCCGAGCTGTCCCACCAGACCAACACCCTGCCGGAAGTCTGTGGCCGGGTGTGCCCGCAGGATCGCCTGTGCGAAGGTGCGTGCACCCTCAACGACGGTTTTGGCGCGGTGACCATCGGTTCGGTGGAGAAATACATCACCGACACCGCGTTCGCCATGGGCTGGCGCCCGGACATGTCCAAGGTCAAGCCGACCGGCAAGCGCGTGGCGATCATCGGCGCGGGCCCGGCGGGCCTGGGCTGTGCCGACGTGCTGGTACGCGGTGGCGTGACCCCGGTGGTGTTCGACAAGAACCCGGAAATCGGCGGTCTGCTGACCTTCGGCATTCCCGAGTTCAAGCTGGAAAAGACCGTGCTGAGCAATCGCCGCGAGGTCTTTACCGGCATGGGCATCGAGTTCCGCCTGAACACCGAGGTGGGCAAGGACGTGACCATGGAGCAACTGCTTGAAGAATACGATGCGGTCTTCATGGGCATGGGCACCTACACCTACATGAAGGGCGGCTTTGCCGGTGAGGACCTGCCGGGCGTCTACGACGCGCTGGACTTCCTGATCGCCAACGTCAATCGCAACCTGGGCTTCGAAAAGTCGCCAGAAGATTTCGTCGACATGAAGGGCAAGAAGGTTGTGGTGCTCGGCGGTGGCGACACGGCGATGGACTGCAATCGCACGTCGATTCGCCAGGGCGCCAAGTCGGTGACCTGTGCCTATCGTCGTGACGAAGCGAACATGCCCGGCTCGCGCAAAGAGGTGAAGAACGCCAAGGAAGAAGGCGTGAAATTCCTCTACAACCGCCAGCCGATTGCCATTGTCGGTGAAGACAAGGTCGAAGGCGTGAAAGTGGTCGAGACCCGTCTCGGCGAGCCGGACGCCCGTGGCCGCCGTAGCCCCGAGCCGATCCCGGGCTCCGAAGAGATCATCCCGGCCGACGCCGTGGTCATCGCTTTCGGTTTCCGCCCGAGCCCGGCGCCGTGGTTCGAGCAGTTCAGCATCCAGACCGACAGCCAGGGCCGTGTCGTCGCCCCGGAACAGGGCCAGTACAAACACCAGACCAGCAACCCGAAGATCTTCGCCGGTGGCGACATGGTCCGCGGTTCCGACCTGGTGGTGACGGCGATCTTCGAAGGCCGCAATGCGGCGGAAGGGATCCTGGATTACTTGCAGGTCTGACCGAACGACACCAATCCTGTGGGAGCGAGCTTTGTGGGAGCAAAGCTTGCTCGCGATACAGGCGCCTCGGTAATCAAGGGACCGCGGTGTTTTCATCGCGGGCAAGCCTTGCTCCCACAAAAAAGCTCCCACAGGTCTTTTGTGGTGTTAGAAGACTGTGTTGCACCGCGACAAATTGCCCCGATAGATAAAAGGCACGGCTCTTGCCGTGCCTTTTGCGTCGCGCTCTGAGAAAATGCCCGCACTTTTTTTCCGGATGCCGACATGACTGCCCTGAAGAACGACCGTTTCCTTCGCGCCCTGCTCAAGCAACCCGTAGACGTCACCCCGGTGTGGATGATGCGCCAGGCCGGTCGCTATCTGCCGGAATACCGCGCCAGCCGCGCCAAGGCGGGCGACTTCATGAGCCTGTGCATGAACCCGCAGTTCGCCTGCGAGGTCACGATGCAGCCGCTGGACCGCTACCCGCAGTTGGACGCGGCGATCCTGTTCTCCGACATCCTCACCATTCCCGATGCCATGGGCCAAGGCCTGTACTTCGAGACCGGCGAAGGCCCGCGCTTCAAGAAAGTCGTCAGCACCCTGGCCGACATCGAAGCCCTGCCGATTCCCGATCCGCAGAAGGACCTGGGCTACGTCATGGATGCGGTCAGCACCATTCGCCGTGAACTCAACGGCCGTGTGCCGCTGATCGGTTTCTCCGGCAGCCCGTGGACCCTCGCGACCTACATGGTCGAAGGCGGCTCGTCGAAGGACTTCCGCAAGACCAAGGCGATGCTCTACGACAACCCGCAAGCCATGCACTTGTTATTGGACAAGCTGGCGCAGTCGGTCACGTCCTACCTCAACGGCCAGATCATGGCCGGTGCGCAAGCGGTGCAGATTTTCGATACCTGGGGTGGCAACCTGTCGGCAGCGGCGTACCAGGAGTTTTCCCTGGCCTACATGCGCAAGATCGTCAGCGGCCTGATCCGCGAGCACGAAGGTCGCAAAGTCCCGGTGATCCTGTTCACCAAGAACGGCGGCCTGTGGCTGGAAAGCATTGCCGAGGCCGGCGCCGACGCCTTGGGCCTGGATTGGACCTGCGACATTGGCAACGCTCGCGAGCGTGTCGGTCATAAGGTCGCCTTGCAAGGCAACATGGACCCGACCGTGCTCTACGCCAAGCCTGAAGCGATCCGCGCGGAAGTCGGGCGGATCCTGGCCAGTTACGGCAGTGGCAGCGGCCATGTGTTCAACCTCGGCCATGGCATCACCCCGGAAGTCGACCCGGAACACGCCGGTGCTTTCCTGCGGGCGGTGCATGAGTTGTCGGCGCAATACCACATTTGATTCCCCGTCACCCAGCCTGTCCGGACCCGTGCCGGACAGGATTTTTTTTGTCCGCTGTTAACCGTCCAACCTATAACCAGTCGATTATTTTTTGGGTTGTTTGCTTTTGTTTGTTGGGCATTTTTGTTCGTAAGATGTTTCTCTAATTATGTAAGGGAAATCGAATCAGAGATCATTCCTTCTATGTTGAGAGATTTATCCTACATAGAGAATCCATAAGTTTCTATAAAGTTCCGGGCACTTGTAAGGGCGGGCGCTGAGCAGTCCGGCGCGCCTTTCAAGCAGGCGGTGACACGTCTTTCATTTTGATGACTAGTCTGGAATTTATATGAAAAATAACTTCAACAAAGGCAATGTATTAACGGGGTGTGCGTCTTCATTAGTTCTGTTGTCGGCCCTGGCGGCATCCCAAAGTGTGCTGGCCCATGGCTTCGTCGAAGTACCGCCTTCTCGTGCGCTGTTGTGCAAGCAAGGTGTCAACCTGAACTGCGGCGGCGCGCAGTACGAACCGCAGAGTACCGGCGAAACCTTCAAGGGCTTCCCGAGTGGCGTCGGTGGTGCACCGCTGCAAGGCCCTGTCGACGGCAAAATCGCCAGCGGCGGCAAAGCCAATTTTTCTGCCCTCGATGCGCAATCTGCCACGCGCTGGCACCTGACTGAAATCAGGGACCGCAACATCACCTTTCAATGGCAATACTCCGCCGCGCACCCTGCGACCAAACACGAATACTTCATTACCCGCGACGGTTGGAACCCGAACGAAGCGCTCAAGCGCGCCTCGTTCGACAACACGCCGTTCTGCACGGTGGATGGTGGTCATCAACCCCCGGTAGCCGGTGCCCCACACAACTGCGTCATTCCTGACAGTAAATCGGGTCACCACGTCATCCTGGGCGTCTGGACAGTGGGCGATACCGATAACGCGTTCTATAACCCTGTGGATGTGAACATCCTCGCCGAAGCCGCATTGCCGGGCGGCTGGAAACCGGTGGGCAGCATTACCCCATCCACCCCGTTGCTGGCAGGGGACAAGGTCAAGGCCCGGGCATTCTCCGCCACCGGCGAAAATGCCCAATACAGCGTAGAGATCAGCATCGACAACGCCGAAGAAGGCGAGGCTGGAAACTGGTCGTTCAAACTGGCCGAAGCCATCAACAACGCCCATTCCCCGATTCGTGCCGGTGTTCGTGACGACGAAGGCAATATCACGCCGATCAAGGGCGCCAACAGCCTGTACGCCCAGGAAGAAAGCGGTGTGACCCGCTATGAAGTGCAACTGGACATGCAGGAAGACACGGGCGCCAGCTTGGGGATTTCCTCCCTGCAGCCAGAGTACGTACTCGACAAAGGTCGGGTCAGCATGGCGTTCGCCGCGCAGACAAACCGCCGGATGAACCTCGAAGCCACGTTGTTCGATGAGAAGAACAAGCAAGTGGGTGTCGTGAGCAAGGTGGGTGAAGGCAGCACTGCGCTGAGCCTGGACGTGCGCAGCGCCCCAGGGGTTCATACCCTGACGCTGGTGGGCACCACCGAAGACGGCCGCACCACGCGCCAGGAGACCCAGACGGTCACCCTGACCGGCGAGGGCGCCGACATCGAGTATGACTTCGTGTTCCCTGAAGGTGCCAACGACTACACCGCCGGCACGAAAGTGCTGCAGCCCAAGACTGACGAAGTCTTCGAATGCAAGCCGTTCCCCGCGTCCGGCTACTGCAAGCAGTACTCCCCGACAGCGAACGGCTTTGAGCCAGGTGTCGGTGCCTCCTGGCAGAGCGCCTGGGACAAGCTGTAAGTCCTGACAGGCATAGCCCCAGCCGATCCGTACGGGTTGCCTGGGGCTTTCAGATGAGAACGCAGTGATGTCTATTCCTTACTCCAGGCGACGTGTGCTGCTGCACTGGTTGTCGGCGGTCATTATCTTATGGGCGCTGGCGTCCGGTTTTTATGTGGCGTCCAACTCGGTATCCGCTTCGACCGAACAGTGGGTCGGCTCACTCAATGTGTCGCTGACGACGCTGTTCATTCCGTTTTTCCTATGGCGGGCCTGGCTGTTCGTTTGCGAGCTGGCGCCCCGTGGCGCGACGCTTTCATTGGACAAGCGGCTGGCCTTGGCGGTGCATGGGCTTATCTATCTGGTCATCGGTGTCGTACTGGTGACCGGTGTGCTGATGATGAAAAGCCCCATCAGTGTCTTTGGCCTCGTTCGATTCCCCCAGCCGTTGGCTGATCCGGTGTTGATCGACCTGGCCAACACCGTCCACAGGCTGTCTTGCGTGGTGCTTTCGATGCTCGTCGCGCTGCATCTGTGCGCGGTGCTCTGGCACGAGTTTTCCGGACGCCGGGTGGTGCGGCGAATGTCCTTCGCCAAGCCCAAGCCTGCGGGCACGATCCAGAGCGCACAACGGTGAGCCTGTATTTTCGGGTCGGCAGCCGTCTGCCGAAGCTGCTGCTGGTGCTCCTGCCGCTGCTGTACGGGATCTTCCTGGCCGGGCAAGAGTGGCGCTTTCGCCAGGTATTGGGTCGTGATGTGCCGGTGCTGACCACCCCGCCGGTGGCTCCTGTTCGCAACGTGCCCAACGTCCAGGCCGTGGCCACGGTGCTAGGCCTGGCACCCGAAGGTGCCCACGCCCCGAGCGCCGAACCGATTACGTTGCAAGCCAGTTTTGTCGCCGATCAAGGCTTGTCCCGGGCATTGCTCGCGGACGCTGCCGGCCCGCGCATTTATCAGGTGGGCGAGCGCTTGCCCAGTGGCAGCGTGCTGCGCCGGGTCGAGACCAGCCATGTGACGCTGTGGCGCAATGGACGTGAAGAGCGATTGGCCCTGCAACCGGCGGCCAAGCCCTTGTTGCGCCAGCTGGACCCCGAAGATGGGCGCCATGCGGCTATCCACTCCTCGCAATACCTACGCCCGGTGGCCGGGCAATTAGAGTGATCGAATTCATGAACAGCTTTATCCGGGGCCGTGTTTCGCGCGTCCTGTTCTGCCTCGCCGCGTCCTGCCTGCTGATGCCCGTCGGTTTACTGCAGGCCGAAGAGGCCCAGTGGCAACTGGCGATGAACAACGCGGAACTGCGCGACGTGGTCGAGGAGTTCTCAGCGATCCTGGGCAAGACCGTGGTGCTCGATCCCCGCGTGTCGGGGCGTATCACCGTCATGTCCCGCGAGGCGCTGGACCGCGAAGGTGTGCGTCGGTTGTTCTATTCGGTCCTCGATGCGCATAACTTCACGGTGATCGACGAGGGCGAGCGCATCCTGATCACCCCGGTCAGCGATGCCAAGACGCGCGCCGCAATCGCGGATGCAAAAAACGCCACGCCGTCGCAGTTCGTCACCCGGGTCCTGGACCTGCAATCAAGCATCGCCGCCGACGTCGCCGGGTTGATCCGGCCCCTGGTGTCGGCCAATGGTTACGTCGGCCCTTCGGTATCGTCCAACGCCCTGGTGGTCACCGACACCGCTGCCAATGTCCAGCGCCTCGCCGACGTGGTTCGGCAGTTGGACTCAGGGCGCAACCGCAATCATGTGGCGGTGCGGTTGCGGCATGCCCAGGCCGGGGACATCGCGCCGCTGATGGAAGCCTCCGTCGGCAAGCGCGAGGGTGACATGGCGGGCGTGGTGATCGCTGATGCCCGCAGCAATCGACTGGTGATCATCGGCCCGCCGGCGGTGCGCCAGCGCCTGGTCGACCTGGCCCGGAGCCTGGATGTCCCGGCTGCGGCATCCCAGGACAACGCCCGGGTCATCCGCCTGCGCCACAGCGATGCCAAGCAATTGGCCGAAGTGCTGGAAGGCGTCGGGCAGGATAAAAAAACCACCCCAGCGCTCGCTGGCCAGCGAGACATTGCCGCCACCCGCCCGTTCATGATCAAGGCCGATGAAAGCCAGAATGCCCTGGTGCTGATCGCCGAGCCGGCCCAGATTCGTATCATTGAAAACATCGTCCGTGAACTGGATCAACCTCGGGCCCAAGTGCTTATCCACGCGGCCATCGTGGAGGTTTCCGGGGACATTACCGAAGCCTTGGGCGTGCAGTGGGGGCTCGACAGAGGCAGCGCGACCGGGTTTATCAACTTTCCGGGTACCGACATCCCGATTATCGGCAACCTGAACCTCAGTGAGCTGGATAAAGGACCGGAAGGTGCGATCCTGCGGCTGGGCGGCGACCGCTTCAGTGCGCTGATCTCGGCGCTGGCGAGCAACACTCACAGCAACCTGCTGTCCACCCCCAGCCTGCTGACCCTGGATAACCAGGAAGCGGAAATCATCGTGGGCCAGAACGTCCCGTTCAAGACGGGCTCCTACGCCACCAGTGGCAACGGCGCGGACAACCCGTTCACCACCGTGGAGCGCAAGGACGTCGGCATCAGCCTCAAGGTCAAGCCCTACATCAACGAAGGCTCGACCTTGCGCCTGGAAGTGGAGCAGGAGGTTTCGGACATCGCGCCGTCTGTTTCCGGCGTGGACTCCTCCGACCTGATCACCAACAAGCGCGCCTTGAAAAGCACGATCCTGGCGGACGATGGCGAGATCATCGTGATCGGCGGCCTGATCCGCGACAGTGTCCGCACCCAGCAAAGCGGTGTACCGCTGTTGCGCAGCATTCCGTATTTGGGTGCGTTGTTTCGCTGGAACCGCGACACCCAGACCAAGAGCAACCTGATGGTGTTCCTGCGCCCGACCATCGTGCGCAGCAACGCAGACCTGGCCGAGGTCAGCCGCCAGCGCTATGACGCGCTTCGGGAGTTGAGCAAGCCCGGCTCGCGGAAAAACAATTCGCTGTTGCTGCCCCGGGACGCCCATCAGTTGTTCGAGTCATCCACCGATGCCGCGGCGGTTGATCCGCAACGGCGCTCGGGTGCCCTGTGACTGACCCGCAAGCCCCGTTGCCCTTTGGTTTCGCCAGGCGCCTGGGCGTGATGCTGGAAGGCGCGGGGCCGACGTTGAGCCTGGTCATGCGCCGCGATACACCGCTCACCACCGTGGCCGAAGTGCAGCGTCTGTGCGGGCGGGACTTGCCGATCCAGATACTGGAGCCGGCACAGTTCGCTGCGCGCCTGGCCAGCGTCTATCGCCAGGGCCAGAGCGCCGCCGAACAGGTCGCCCAAGGCCTGGACGAGGAACTGGACCTGCTCAGCCTGGCCGACCAGATGCCGCAGACCACCGACCTGCTGGAGCAGCAGGGCGATGCGCCGATCATCCGGCTGATCAATGCGCTGCTCAGCGAGGCCGTCCGCGAACACGCCTCGGATGTGCACCTGGAAACGTTCGAACAGTACCTGTCGGTGCGCATGCGCATCGACGGTCAGTTGCAGGAAATGCTCCGGCCACGCCGGGAACTGGCGAACCTGCTGGTGTCGCGAATCAAGGTCATGGCGCGTCTGGACATCGCCGAAAAACGCGTGCCCCAGGATGGGCGAATGGCGTTGCGCCTGGCCGGGCACGAGGTCGATGTGCGGGTCTCGACCCTGCCTTCGGCCCATGGCGAGCGCGTGGTGTTGCGCCTGCTCGACAAGCAGGCCGGGCGCCTGGAGCTGCAGCGCCTGGGCCTGCCCGACGACACCTTGGCGAGTCTGCGCCAGTTGCTCGGCAAGCCCCACGGCATCGTGCTGGTCACCGGGCCCACGGGGTCGGGGAAAACCACCAGCCTGTACGCGGCGCTGAGCAGCATCAATGACCAGAGCCGCAACATCCTCACCGTCGAAGACCCCATCGAATATCACTTGCCGGGCATCGGCCAGATGCCGGTCAACCCGAAAGTCGACATGACCTTCGCTCGCGGTTTGCGGGCCATTTTGCGCCAGGACCCGGACGTGGTGATGGTCGGCGAAATACGCGACCGCGAGACCGCCGAAATCGCCGTCCAGGCGTCGCTGACCGGGCACCTGGTGCTCTCGACCCTGCACACCAACACCGCCGTCGGCGCGGTCACGCGGCTGGTGGACATGGGCGTGGATGCCTATCTACTGGCGTCGTCCCTGGCTGGCATCGTCGCCCAGCGTTTACTGCGTCGTCTGTGCCCGTCCTGCAAGACGCCCTATGTGGCGGACGCCGCCACCTGCCGGCGCCTGGGCCTCGACGCCACTGCCGCGCCCCGGTTGTTCAAGGCCCGGGGCTGCGAGCACTGCCAGAAAGGCTACCGCGGGCGCTTCGGGATCTATGAGCTGGTCAATGTCAGCGCCGCCCTGTCGCAACTGATTCATCAGGGCGCCACCGAGCATGTGCTGGCCGCCGAGGCGCGCAAGACCTCCCGCAGCCTGTTCCAGGACGGTCGCCAGCGGGTGCTGGAAGGCCTGAGCAGCGTCGACGAACTGCTGCGTATCACCCAGGAGGATTAGCACCATGCCGACCTTCGACTATCGGGCCGAAGACGCCCAGGGCCGCCGCTGCAAGGGCCGTGTGGAAGCCGACAGCCCGCGCCATGCTCGCCAGTTGCTGCGCGAGCGCGGCTTGCTGCCCAGCGAACTGGCTGAAGCCAAGGAACCGCGAACCTTGGGCGGGCGGCATGCCGGAGCGCGTTTGAGCCCGGCGGATCTGGCATTGCTGACGTTGCAGTTGTCCACGTTGATCCAGGCCGGCCTGCCCCTCGAAGAATCCCTGGGAGCGGTGGCGCAACAGAGCCAGAAGCGCCGCGTCGCCCACCTGCTGGCGGCGGTGCGCAGCCGGGTGATGGAAGGCCACGCATTGGCGACGGCCCTGAGGGGCTTTCCCCAGGCCTTCCCCGAGCTGTTCTGCGCCACGGTCGCGGCGGGCGAGCAATCCGGGCACCTGGGGCAAGTGTTGGAGCAGCTGGCGAGCTACACCCAAGCGCGGCAGGCATCGCGCCAGCGCATTCAACTGGCGTTGGTGTATCCACTGATCCTGATGCTGGCCTGTGTCGCGATTGTTGGCTTCCTGCTGGGCTACGTGGTGCCAGATGTGGTGAAGATTTTCATCGACAGCGGCCAGCCATTGCCTTGGCTGACCCAGGCGCTGATCGCCGTAAGCGATGGCTTGCGCCGCTATGGCCTGTTGATGCTCGGTGCGCTGGCCGGGCTGCTCGGGCTGTGGCGTTGGAGCCTGCGCCAACCGGCGTGGCGCCTGCGCTGGCACCGTGTGTTGCTGCGGCTGCCGGTGTTGGGCGAAGTGCTGCGGGCGATGGAAGCGGCCCGATTCGCCAGCACCCTGGCGATCCTGAGCAAAAGCGCCGTGCCTTTAGTGGATGCCTTGCACATCGCCGCGCAGGTGATCGGCAACCTGACGATCCGCGCCCGCATGGCCGACGTCGCCCGTTCGGTCCGCGAAGGCGGGACGCTTACGCGTGGCCTGGAGCAGGGCGGCGATATCCCGCCGTTGATGCTGCACATGATCGCCAGCGGTGAGCGGGCCGGCGAACTCGACAACATGCTCGCCCGGGCCGCCGAACAACAGGAAGCCAGCCTCGCGGCGCGTATTGCGCTGGTGGTGAGCCTATTCGAACCGGCCATGTTGGTGTTGATGGGCGGCGTCGTGCTGCTGATTGTCATGGCCATTCTCCTACCGATCCTTAGTCTCAACCAATTGGTGAATTGACCGATGAAACTCCAAAGCAACCGATCCGCCCGTCATCCACAACGCGGCTTCACCCTGATCGAAATCATGGTGGTGGTGGTCATCATTGGCGTGCTGGGCGCCATCGTGGTGCCGCAGGTCATGAGCCGCCCCGACCAGGCCAAGGTGACAGCCGCCCGTACCGACATCCAGGCAATCGCCACGGCCCTGGAAATGTACCGTCTCGACAACTTCCATTACCCCTCGACCCAACAAGGCCTGGAGGCGTTGAGCAAGCGCCCGTCCGGCACGCCCGTGGCGAGGAGCTGGAACCCTCAAGGTTATCTGAAAAGCCTGCCGGTCGATCCCTGGAGCACGCCCTACCAGTACCTCAATCCCGGGCACAAATCCCTCGATGGCGGCTATGACCTCTATTCCCTGGGCGCCGATGGCGTGTCGGGTGGTGAAGGGATGGCGGCCGACATCGGCAATTGGGTCGAGTGAACATGCAGCATCGTTGCCGGGGTTTCACCTTGCTGGAGCTGATGGTCGTCATCGTCTTGATCGGCGTCCTGGCGGGCATGGTCCGCTTCGCCACGGGACCGAGCCCGGCGCGTGAAGCCCGGCAGCAGGCCTGGGAATTTGCCGCAGTAGTGCAGCAGTTGCGCGAGCGGGCGGTATTGGACGGGCAGGAATACGGGGTGCGTGTGCAGCCCGACGGTTATCAGGCGTTGCGGCTCGAAGCCCAGGACTGGACGGCGGTATCGGCGTTGCATCGATTGCCCGAGGGCCTGACGCTCGGGCTGGAGCAGGAGGGTCATGTCCTGCGCCTCGACGACGTTCAAGGCCCGCCGCAATTGCTGATGCTCAGCAGTGACGAGATCAGCCCGTTCAGGCTGCTGATCAAAGTCGCTGGGCAGGCGATTGCCCGGGTCTCGAGTGATGGTCTGGCGGAGCTGCTGATCGATGAGTAACGCGCGCAGGCAGGCCGCCGGTTGCCAGGGTTTCACGCTGTTGGAAGTCATGATTGCCCTGGCGATTTTCGCGACGCTGGCGGCGGCCGTGCTTTCGGCCAGCCAGTTCGTGCTCAAGCAAAGCGCTAGCCTGGAGGACCGTCTGTTCGGCGCCTGGCTGGCGGACAATCAGTTGAGCGAACTGCGCCTGCAAGTTATCACGGCGCCCGGACAACAGCGACTGAGCCGGTACCTTGATCGCCGCGATTGGGTCTTGCAACAGCGGATTGCCCCGGCCCGTGATGGGCGGCTGTTGCAGGTCGAGATCCAGGTTAGCCGCGGCGATAGCGCGACCGTCGCGCACCGCACCATTGGGTGGATCCGAGGCCATCATGAATAAGCAGTCGGGTTTCACCTTGTTGGAGCTGGTCATCGCCATCGCCATTTTTGCCTTGCTCGGCCTGGCCAGTTGGCGGCTGTTCGATGGCGTGGTGCGGACCCAGCAGGGAGCCGGTCAGCATGAGCGCGACATCCGGGCCTTGCAGCGTGCTGTCGGCGTGATCGAACGGGATGTGTGGCAGGCGGTTGTCGACTCGGTCGTGCTCGCGCCGGGGCACTTGCGGTTGCAGCGCAGCCATTGGCGCAATCCATTGGACCAGCCGCGCAGCGAACGGCAAGCGGTGAGCTATCAGCTCCAGGGCGGTGCGTTATGGCGCGAGAGTGTCGGTGAAGGCACGACGCTTGCGCAGCGGCAGAAACTGCTCGACGACGTCCACAGCCTGAGCTGGCGCGCATTCGATCGCCAGCGGGGCTGGCACCGCGAAACCGCGAGGGGCAGCGCGCCGCTGGCGCTGGAATTGATCGTGTCGGCGGGGCGTTTCGAGCAGGTCCGTCGAGTGTTGCTGTTGCCAGAGGCGCTGCCATGAAGCGCCAACGCGGCGTGGCGCTGATCAGCGTGCTGCTGGTGCTGAGCCTGGCCTTGCTGCTGGTCGGTGGCCTGTTGCGCAGCCATCGCCTGTTGTTGCACAGCAGTGCGCAGCAACTGCAACAGG
The DNA here is from genome assembly GCF_051131985.1 of Pseudomonas sp. Z3-6. Classification (NCBI taxonomy): domain Bacteria; kingdom Pseudomonadati; phylum Pseudomonadota; class Gammaproteobacteria; order Pseudomonadales; family Pseudomonadaceae; genus Pseudomonas; species Pseudomonas sp. Z3-6. The sequence continues at coordinate 6,481,799 of NZ_CP071644.1, read as the reverse complement.
TCCAGTTGCGGCAACTAGGGTTGGCGGGTGAAGACTGGGCGCGGGTGGTGTTGGAAGGCAGTGGGATCACGTCGTCCGGGCCCGTTGACCTGAGCCAGGATTGGGCTCGGCTCGAGCCCGTGTTGGAGGTGGATGGCGCCGAGCTGCGCATCGCTATCGAGGATTTGTCCGGGCGCCTGAATCTCAACACGTTGCTGGCGCTGGGGCAAATCGATCAGGTCAGCCTTGATCGCTGGAGTCGCCTGCTGGCCTTGCTGGATCTGCCGCCACTGACGTTGCCCCAGGTCGGGCCGGTTCAGGAGTTGAGTCAATTGCGTCTGCTGCCGGGCGTCGACGGCCAGACGCTGCGGCGCCTGGAGCCCTGGGTGGTGTTGCTGCCCAAGGACGCGCGGCTGAACATCAATACCGCCTCGCAGCGTGTGCTGATGACCCTCGATGGGATGGAAGCCGGGCCCACCCAGGCATTGGTCAACCAGCGTCGTCACGCGCCATACGCCAGCGTGCAGGCGTTTACCAACGACCCGTTGCTGTCCGGAGTCGGCCTCAACAGCCGTGGGTTGGGCGTGGGCAGCCGCTGGTTTCGAATCACTGTGAGCGTGATCCATGCCGACAGCCGTCTGCGCCTGACCTCGGATATCGAGCGCGATTCTGTTAGTGGACGCTGGACGGTTCGTCAGCGTCGTTTCTTACCCTTCAACCCCAGCGAGTTTCCTTGATGAAAGCCTGGCTTTACCTGACCGCCGAAGGGCTGGACGCGCCTTGCGCCAACTGGCCGTGCTGCGTGTGGTCGCCCACCGGCGAGCGTCGTCGCCTGCCGTTGCACGAGGCGGCCGGCGAGTTGAACGGCCGGCCCGTCGACGTGCTATTGCCGATGGAAATGTGCAGCTGGTTGCGCAGCGATCCATGGCCGTCTCGACGCCACCCTCGGCCCCAGGCCCTGGCGTTCGCCATCGAAGAGCAACTGAGTGAAAACCTGGAGGCGCTGCACATCAGCATCGGCCCGCGGGACCGTCAGCACCGCTATCCGCTGATGGTGACGGCGCGGGCGCGGTTCCAGGCGCTGTTGGCGCTGCTTGCCGAACAAGGCATCGATACCCGTGCGGTGCATGTCGATGCTGATCTGATTGCTGATGACCAGGCGTTTGGGGTGCGCTGGTTCGGGCGCTGGCTGTTGGGTGGAGGACTGTCGGCGCGGTTGTCGTTGTCGGTACAAGGCTTGGCAACGCTCAAGCCTGGCTTGCCTGAGGAGATGCACTGGCTGGACGAGGACCGTGACTGCCAAGGCATCGATGAGTGGCTGTTGAGCACGGGCGGACATCCCATTGACCTGTTGCAAGGCGAGTTCCGTCGGCGCCGCCAACCGCTGCCGTGGCGGGGCACCTCGGTGGCTGCGCTAGGCGCGTTGATGCTCACCTGGACCTTCAGTGAAGCGCGCATAGGCTTTCTTGAAAGTGAAACCCGGCGTCTGTACGTCCAAAGCGAACAGCGATTCAGGTCGTTGCATCCGGAGCAGGAGCGGATCGTCGACCTGGCGGCGCAGTTCCAGGCATTGCAGAGCCGGCGTGGGCCAGGTCCGGACACTCAGGTTGCGCATCTGACCCGTCTGACCGAGCAGGTCATCGGTGCCAGCACCGTTGAGGTGCAGCGCATCGATTTTCGCGAAGGCGAAGGCTGGAAATTCCAGCTGACGGCGAACAGTTTTGTCGAGCTTGAACAACTGCGTGAACGCGGACAGCAAAACGGATTGCCCGTCTCCCTGGGCAGCGCCAGCAAGCAAAACAACCGCGTGCAGGCCATCCTTACACTGGAGAGCCGTTGATGAACATCGGTGGATGGCGGGTCTTGAAACAGGCCTGGGGAAACCTGTCGCGCCGAGAGCAAGGTTTGTTGCTGGGGCTTGCCGGATTGTTGTCGGTGACGCTGGCCTACACCGCGATTTGGCAACCGACCCGGCAACGACTGGAAGTTGCCGAACGACAGCATCGCCAACAAGCCGAACTGAGCGCCCGGATCCAGCGCGCCGAACCCAGCCGGGAAACAACGGCCGGCACCCGGCCCTTGTCGGTGCGCGTCAACGAGAGTGCGACGGCGGCGGGGTTGGACATAGCGGAAATGGAAGTCGATGGCGACTCGTTGCGACTCACCGCCAGTGGTGACGCGAGTGCGTTGCTCCAGTGGTTGGATCAACAAGAGCGGGAGGGCGCGGGGCTTCGGTCGCTGACCTTGGAAGTGGAGAATGGTGTGTTGGGCGCGCGGGTGGTGTTGCGTCAATGACCGACTGATTGCACAACAACTTTTGATCAAGAATATGAGCTTCTGTGGCGAGGGAGCTTGCTCCCGCTCGGCTGCGCAGCAGCCGAAGAGCGGTCTGCAGGGCTTACCTGTTGCACCGCGGTGTCTGTTTTTGGGGCGGCTGCGCCACCCAGCGGGAGCAAGCTCCCTCGCCACACAGTAGCCACGCTGTCCCGGAGGTGGATAGCAATGGCTAGACCTGCACATTCCCCGGCAACAACGGCAATTTCGCCAGCTTCACCGCCACGCACAACGCAATCACCAGCAAGCCACCAATGAACAAACCGATCCCGTTCCAGCCGCCCAGGTGCCAGGCCACGCCGCCCGCCGTCCCTGCAACGCTGGACCCGGCGTAATAGCTGAACAGATAAAGCGACGAGGCCTGGCCCTTGGCCTTGAGAGCGCGGCGGCCGATCCAACTGCTGGCCACCGAATGGGCGCCGAAGAAACCGAAGGTGAACACCAGCATGCCCAGGATGACCAGCCACAGCGGCGTGGCCATGGTCAGCAAGAGGCCAGCGAGCATCAGCGCGATGGTCGCCCAGAGCATTTTGCGCCGACCGAGCTTGTCCGCCAGTGCGCCGACTTTTGCCGAGCTGTAGATACCCGACAGGTACACCACCGACAGCAACCCGACGAAGGCCTGATCCAGATGATAAGGCTCGGCCAGCAGGCGATAGCCGATGTAGTTGAACAGCGTCACGAATGCGCCCATCAGCACGAACGCTTCGAGAAACAACAGCGGCAACCCGGCATCGCGAAAGTGCAGGGTGAAACCGTCCAACAGACTGCGCGGGTGCAGGGAACGGGGACGGAAGTTGCGTGACTCGGGAAGAATCCTCCAGAACACCGCCGCCGCAATCAGCGCCAGGCCACCTACCACCAGCATCGCGGTGTGCCAACTGACAAAATCGATCAAGACCCCGGCGATCAGGCGTCCGCACATGCCGCCGATGGCGTTGCCGGCGATGTACAACCCCATCGCCAAGCCAATGTGCTTGGGGTGGATTTCCTCGCTCAGGTAAGTCATCGCCACCGCCGCCAACCCGCTCAACGACAGCCCGACCAAGGCGCGTAGCAGCAGTACACCGTCCCAGGTCGGCATCATCGCGCTGGCAATCGTGCACAGCGACGCGGCGAACAGCGCCGTGACCATCACCGATTTGCGGCCGATGCGGTCGGAAATCGGACCGGTGATCAACAGGCCGATGGCGAGCAGGCCGGTCGCCACCGACAAGACCAGGCTGCTCTGCGCCGCGTTGATGGAAAACTCCCTGGACAGCAGCGGCATCATCGGCTGCACGCAATACAACAGGGCGAAGGTCGCAAAGCCACCGCAGAACAGCGCCAGCACCGTGCGCATGAACAACGGCGTGCCCTTTTCGATGTAGATGTCCTTGAGTTCGGCGGCGAGGTCGTCCTGCGCACGCGGCGGAATTTCGTGGGCCAGTGGAGCGACAGCAGTTTTCACGGTGGACCTCGCAAGAGCACGATCAGGCAGGCAATGAAAAAAAGCATATAGCCGGCTAATGTTTCTATCCAATATATTGTTCGACCTGTTTAAGTCGTTAAACGACCTATTGGATGGCCCATGGAACTGCGTCACCTGCGTTACTTCATCGCTGTGGCCGAAGAACTGCATTTTGGCCGGGCCGCGCTTGCCCTGGGTATCTCCCAACCGCCGTTGAGCCAACAGATCCAGGCGCTCGAGCAGGAGATTGGTGCGCGGTTGTTCGAGCGTACCAATCGTCGGGTCGAATTGAGCGAGGCCGGGCGGTTGTTCCTCGAGGAGGCGCGACGGGTACTGGCCCAAGTCGAAAAGGCCGCCGACGTAGCCCGCCGTGCCCAACTGGGGGAGCTGGGCGAACTGAAAATAGGCTTCACCTCTTCGGCACCGTTCAATTCCACCATCCCCCAGGCGATTTTTTCATTCCGTCAACGCTTCCCGGCGGTGCACCTGAACCTGCGGGAAATGAGCAGTACCCAAGTCGCCGACGCACTGCTCGATGAAGTGATCGAGGTGGGCATCATGCGCCCGCTGCCCCTGCCCGACACCTTGACGGAAATCGAACTCAGCCGCGAACCGCTGGTGGCCGTGCTCAGCGCCAAGCATCCCTTGGCCCAAGGCAATGACGATGGTCTGTTCCTCTCGGCCTTGGCCCAGGAACCGTTTGTATTTTTCCCCCGCAGCTACGGCAGCGGCCTCTACGCTCAACTCCTGAGCCTGGCCCGCGACGCCGGTTTCAGCCCGCATTTCGCCCAGGAAGCCGGTGAAGCCATGACCATCATTGGCTTGGTCGCGGCGGGGCTGGGCGTTTCGGTATTGCCGGCGTCCTACCAGCGGATGCGTATCGATGGGGTGGTTTATCGCCCGCTACTCGACCCGGCGGCGGTGTCGGCGGTGTGGCTCGTGCAACGCAAGGACCAGCGTTCGCCGATGGCGGCGGCGTTTGTGGCGTTGTTGACCGATGGGGTGGCGTTACCTGTCTGGGCTTGAGGCTTGCTGTTGCCAGGCGCCATGGCAGCATCCACCCTTGGCCGGCATATGAAGATTGCTTTAGTTTTCCAACGTCTCGGCCGATATTCAATTGTTCGACCAACCCAATCATGGAGAAACAGGATGTTCAAGCAGTTGACCTTTACCGCCTTGCTGGCAGTCGCCGCGCTGACCACAGGGTGTGCTTCGGTAAAAATGGCGGATGACACCCAGGATGCGCAGGCGAAAACCTTCCAGACTGTCCCTGACAAAGCGAATATCTACGTTTACCGCAACGAGAGCATGGGTGCCGGGGTAAAAATGCCGGTAACACTCAACGGCAAAGCCGTCGGACAGACCGTTGCCAAGTCGTACTTGATGCTAACGGTACCGGCTGGCCAGCAGACGCTGGTCTCATCTGCGGAAAACGATTCAGAGCTCAAGCTCAGCGCAGAGGCCGGCAAGAACTATTTCGTCTGGCAGGAAGTGAAAGTGGGTTTCATCAAGGCTCGTAACAACCTGCAGGTCGTCGATGATAAAACCGGCCGTGCCGGCGTGGCGGAAAGCAAGTTGATTCAAGCGCAATAACCCGGCTGTCTTGATTCGTGCTGTTTGAGAGGGCGCCGAAAGGCGCCTTCCTCGTTCATGACTCCATCATGAACCTGGGGAGCTTTCTCTTTCGGTCATCCTCCAGACAGTCGCAGGCTTGTTGATTTGATAGTGGGCGCACTTGTCATTTTTTTATTGTGAGGAGCGCCAGGATTGCCTCACTGGTCGCTTGCGTTTGCTCCTCCAGCACCCAATGGCCGGTATTGACCAATATCAATGAGTGCGGTTGTGTCGCAATGCACAGGGCCTGCTCGGCCAAGGTTTTTCCTCTCGAGTGGTCGCCGCCGATGGTGAGTAGCGGAACAGTCAATTTATGCTTGGCAAATTCCACGTTGTCGTTCGCATCATGCTCTATCCAGGCGGAATAGAGCTTGAAGGCCGCTTCCATGCGTCCAGGCCTGGAGTAGTCTCGCACCAACGCCTGTCGCACCTCGTTACTGACTTTAGCGTTGCGCGCGAGTGCGAAGTCATCGAAGAACATGTCCAGGTAGGTTTTCTCCTGCCCTTCAATCAGGGCGAGGGCCGCTTTACCAAAGAAGCGAAAGTGCCATTTACTGGCAATGCCGGCTGTGGAAATCCCGTTGTAGGCAGACTCCCACCCGGGAATGCCAGGAATAAAACCATCCATTAATACGATGTGCCCGGTTTCATCCGGATAAAGCGCCCCGTAGGCGTAGGCAATGATCAAGCCTATGTCATGGCCAATGATATCGACTCGCTTGATGTTCAAGAGGGTGACCAGTTCGTGCAGATCATGGGCCATGCTTTTTTTGTCGTAGCCACCGACTGAAATACCCGTTTCGCCAGCGCCGCGATAATCAGGAACGATGGGGGTAAAGCCGGCATGCACCAATGCGCCCATCAATGGCTCCCAGCTCCGCCAACTGCCCGGGAACCCATGCACCAACAATATCGGGCGCGTCCCATCACCGCCCATGAGGTAGTGGAGGCGAATACCGTTCACGGACACATAGGCATGGGTAAATGTCGCGCCATCGACAACGACGCTGTTTGGTTCCGCCGAAGACGCTGTTGCGTGTTTGGAAGACATGGCTGCGCGGCCCGACCAGGCGATTGTATTGATCAATTTTTCATCCATGTTTGGAGCCAAGTTAATTTTCTTGAGATGCGAATTGCAGCTCATTAAGGTCGAACAGTTTTAGCGAGTGTTGACCTGGATAACCGCTAAAAGCCTGAAGCCATGGGGAAGTCCATCGAAACTGTCAGAGTTGACAGTTCCGACAAGCGGCAAAGAGTGCAGCTTCGATTGGTATCAGCAGGAGCGGGGCGGGACGAAAAGCTGTGTCGAATACCTTCGGCTGTAGGAAAGCGCGCATTTCCAGTTACGACGCTTCCGATTCGTTGCGCAGACCACTCCGCAGGGGTTGCGACTCGCCCGCGCTACAACGTCTTATTCACCATTCCGAAGCCGCCGGCTCAGCGCTCCTTTCCAGTGCAAGGGATGCAGCCTGAAGCCCATGAATGAGGTCCCTGGAAATGCACTCATCTTTGGATGCCCCCTACACCAACGAAATCTCCCATGAAGCACTTCGTCATCTGGATGACTTGTACTTGGAGCCCCGGCTACTTGAGGGTTACGGCGAAGACGTCGCGGCATTCGTGAGTCGACAAAAAGCCTTTGTCGAAGCTCATCCGCCAATCGCCATCTACCGAGTGGCCACCGAGGGAAGCCAGACGCGTGACGGCGGAACGATCCAGCAAGTGTCATCGTCGTTGACGTTCACCTTGGACAATGGCTGGAAGGTACGCGCCGCGCAGAAAGGCGATGAGGTGGTGTACGCCGATGGCAGCACGGCACGGATCATCACCGGCGCCGGGAAAAACAATAGCGACATTGCACTGGTCGGCAGCCGCCTGAGCAATGGCGACGAGATCATCAATACGCTTCAGAAACGTTTCATGATCATCGTGCGTGAAGGCGTACCGATGGCGGAGGATTTTTTGCCTGCGCTTAGGTTGGCGGAGGTTCATCGCTTGCATGCAGGTGACGCAAAGGAGAAAGCCCAATGAACAGGGGGTGTTACATTGGACTGGGCGACCAAACCACCTGTGGCGGCCAAGTCATGGATGGGGATGCGCACAACAGAATGAATGGTATCGCCCGTGCCCGTGAAGGTGATCCGGTTTCTTGTGGCAAGGACGGAAAGACTTATCAGATTGTGGGCGGCATCTCGGGCATGACCAGCAATGGCCGGCGTAACGCTGGCACGTTGGACAGCGTCAGCAGTTGCCCTTGTAATGCTCAGTTGATTCCATCGCTGCACTCGGCCACCTACAGAAACGCCGACGCTGCACCGCAAGCCAGCCGAGCCGCTGAACCGGTTTTACAGCCTGCTACCGGCGCTCTCGCTACGTCGCGCCAATCGGGCGTCCCCCCTTCAAGCAACCCAACATTCGAGGCATTCACCCGCGTTGAACCGCAGGAGCCGGGCTTCTATATCGTGCCCAAAAGCGTGACCCGTGAAGCACTGGAAGCCACCCTTTTTCCCGCACCCGATCCGCAAGTGATGCGCAAATTCCGCGCACTCAATCCTTATCGCGATGTGGTCAAGGCCGGTTCGATGATCGTGCTGAGCGATCCGAACAACTATCAATGCACCCGCGAAGAGGCGCAGGTGATGGCGGCGGCGGAAACGGTGAATGCCGCCCTTGACGACCTGACCGCCGAGCAAGCCGACTTCATGCATCGCCACGCGGCTGAGATCGCCAGTTTCACCGGCCAGACCTCGACTTGGTTGGGCGTCAGCGCGGTGATGATGGAGAAACACCTGAGCAACCTGCGCGATACGCTCCAGGCCATGGAACGCTTGCACCAGAACAGCTTTCGTCAATACGGCCATCTTAGATCGCCGCAATTCTTCGCCGAGCGCAAGCTACTGCTCGCTCAACTGGATGCCCACCTGCTGAACTCCACCCGCCTGCGCGGCCATACGACGCTGGGCGACCATCCCAAACTGAAAACCGCCCTCGGCATTTCGAGCCGCAGTCTAGTGCACCACTGGAACAAGGCCGGAACACCGGGGCAGATACCGGGGTATGCCACGCATGTGGAGGCGACCAGCCGGGCTGCGAAGTACATGAAGTCAGGCGGGTACATCGGTATTGGGATTGGCGGGGTGTCTTCGTTACTGGCGCTTCAAGAGGTTTGTAACGGGGGATCAGGGGAGGCTTGCGAGCGGGTCAGGTTTACTGAAGGGGGGAAATTCGGAGGTTCAACCCTTGGTGGTATGGCGGGTGGAGAGATAGGCAAATTAGCAAGCGGGCCGATCTGCCTGGCGCTTGGTGTTTCAACAGGGATTGGGGGCGTTTTTTGTGTTGCCGCAGTGATAGGGACTGGTGCATGGGTGGGGACAACGATTGGTAGTAAGGGAGGTGAAATAGGAGGTGAAATATTGTATGAAAAGACTTTGCCGTGATAGCTGCTGAGTTCTGGAAATCTTGGCTAGCTTTCTGGATTGTGATTAGTCCATTCCTGCTAGCGTTTGTCGGTATCATATTTAGCTTATACCTAAGTCACCGACATCTGGATGCGATGATGGAGGCCTTGAAAAACAGCCGCTACATATATCTATGGGGCCCCGCATGGCGGGGGCGAGGCTGGTTTGGAGGGTGCGTATTGATCATTTCAATTGCCGGTATGGTGGTATGGCCAAGGGCATATATCCGCATTGGCGATGTGGATCCTGCCGATATCGAGAGTTTCCCGCCTTATTTGAAGCGTCTTTTGATCGTCAAGGTGACGGTGACGATTATTTCCTTCACTGGGATGGCTGTTGTGGCCCTGCTGATCAAGTTCAAATGAGACGGAAAAAATGAATCAGAGGAAGTTATGAGTTAAGAGCTGATGTTTCGAAGGGCGCCGTAAGGCGCCTTTTCTTTTCAAGTTGTCTGCGTCTGCAGACGTCGGCCGACGACATCCAGCAAATCGCAACCCTCACGCAAAGAAATCACCAGCACGCGAGCCAATTCACTGTAGGCACCCTCTTCGAACGCTAGGTTTTCAAGGAGTTGAGTGGCGGCGCGTATGCGATCGGTCGCGGTTTCATGCAAGACATCCAGGGGCGCTTCGGTGTCGATCAATAACGAGGCGATGGTGCAGTCGATGCCGGTGACAGGCCTGTATCTTTCCATGGCAAAACCTTCGTGGGTTCAAGAGAGTTAACGTTGAGTGTTTAACGAAGCGTCCGGCAAGCCTACGGGTGGCTCCAGGTTCTCCAAAGCACGATTGACCAGCAACTCGCCCAGCTCTGTCAGTTGTTGCAGGGCCATTGCCATGCTGCGTTGTGCGCCTTGCAGTTCGCCGGCGAGGTCGGTGGACATGACGTTCAGCGAGGCGAGGGTTTCGCTGGCGTGGCAGAGCAGGGATTGGGTGTCGACGTTGGGGAGGATGGTGAAGACGTGGCTGACGTGCTCAGGTTGCTCCTGATTGTGGCGGCTGATGGGAGTGAGGTGTTCGGTAGCAGCGTCTTCGAGGGGCGGGGCGACTAAGGTGACCTTTTTCATTTGCAGCTCCTTGCAATACTTAAGAAGGCGCCAACCCCGCGTCATACAGGGAGGGTGATAGCCATACGTTGGGGGTGACGGTCCGGTCTATTTATTACCAGAAAATTCAATTTTATTAATCATAATATTGAACATCTGTGTAAATAAATGATTCTTACAGGCTGTTTAATTTTGCATTTTTTGATCGTTTCAGGTGGGTGAGGATGATTTTCTAAAAAGGTTAATGTTTCTGTAAGAAAGATTATTCTTGTTTGTAGGAAATATCCCTGCTGTGGTTGTTGCACATGCTCTCAACGAACCCGCAGAGATGTTTTTGTGTTCTGTTTGTTTTTTCTGGAAGTCAAGGTGTGTAAGATGCCGCTTCCGTAAAGTGCCTATCTGAGCACATTTGTGGAGCTGTGCTTGTCGCAATAGTATGAAGATGGTGAAGGGCGTATGTATAAAAGAGCGAGAACAGAAAATCTAAAAAATAATATTAGGTACCTCATGAAAAGTCGCGGTGAGACGCGGATCTCTTTATGCAATGCCAGTGGGCTGACCAGGACCACCATATATAATATTCTAGAAGGCAGGGTGATTAACGTACAGCAATCTACCATTCGGAAAATATCTGATTTCTTTGGCGTGTCTTACAAAGAGATCGAGACTATTGATTTGGAGGGTAGGGAAGTAATAGAGAGTACCGTTTCTTTATACGGAAATATGAATCCGGCAGCGGTTCCGGTAATTAAACAAAATCAGTTAGTGCAGGTCATGAGTAAAAGGATTGGCGAGTTGGTCACCATTTTTCCTTTGACCTATTACTTTGGTGCAGCCAGCAATTTGATTGGTGTGCGTCTTGAAGCAGACATCGACGGGATGTACGATTTAGGAGATCTACTGATAGTAAAGAAGGGAGAGCTGAATGGCGAAGGGGAGACCTTGGTTTGTAATAAGGAGACAAAAAGGCTTTTTGTGGTTAGGGAGAACTACCATGAAAATGATACTGATTTGATTGTTGGAAGCATAATCGAGGAGCGATTCAATGGTCTATAACAAGGATGTCGAGAATGGCAAATATAAGCTGCTGGGCTTCGAGAAAAATAAAAATCTTGCTGTCATAATGGTCGTTTCGACCGGCAGAGTTTTAAAGGTAAAGCTGGCCGATTTGTTGAAAAGTGAAATTGTAGATGATTTAAGTAAGGTGGAAGTGAAGGAGGTGTATAGAAAGTTTTATTCGGGAGAGAATACGTTGACGGTGTATGACGTTAATGATCGTCACGAGCGTTCATGGATGACTTATGTTGTTCTGAATCTAGCGCTGTTTGCGTTATACGTTTTTACCAACGTTGCTGCGGCCAAGTTGGTGTATATAGAGGCTTTGGATATAGTGGTAACTCCTGGAGTGTTTCTTTATCCGTTGACATTTCTTGTGGTTGATATATTAAATGAGTCTTACGGTCTCAGGCTTGCCAGGAAAGCTATATACTTTGCTTTCGCGAGCAACGCCTTCATTCTAGTATTGCTGAGTTTTACTAGCTGGCTTCCGGGTTTGGCAGGTTGGCACCTTGAGGCCCCTTATGAAAAAGTCATAGATCATGTGTTGTCGGCGCTCGTTGCTTCATCTATCTCATTTTTGTTTTCTGAATACATCAATTCATATTTGTTAAGTAAGATAAAAGAGTTGACTAACTCAAGGTATCTGTTTTTGCGGGTGCTGCTTAGCACCTGTTTTGCGGTAATCATAGACAGTTTTCTTTTTTGCTTTATTGCATTTTATGGGGCGCTGGCGAATGACGAAATACTGAAGATAGTCTATGTGCAAATAGCTATAAAGATGTGTTTTGCCATTTTTAATATTTTCCCCGCTTATGCAGCAAGGTCGCTATTCAAGAAATACGTTGTCGGCGCTCAACCTGCCTGAGCAGGGCGGCTATCGGTAGATAGCCGCAGGCTCTTCTAAGTTTATAACCCTAGCTTGCTTTTAAATGTGCCTGTGATTTTTTTGCGATTTTCCAAGAATTCATTCAGCCCTTTTGCGCGAAGACTGCAGGCATCACAATCCTCACATCCATTCCCCACTATTCCGTTATAACAAGTCAGGGTGCAGTTCATGATCAACTCCAGTTGATTGTGGTAATCCGCCAGCGCCCACGTCTCGGCTTTATTCAGCCACATCAACGGTGTCTCGATGCGCAGTTTGTAATCCATGCCGGATTCAATGGCGGTGTTCATGGCTTTGACGAAACTGTCCCGACAGTCCGGATATCCCGAAAAATCCGTTTCGCACACGCCAGTAATCACCGTTTCAGCCCCCACCTGATAAGCGTAAATAGACGCCAACGTCAAAAACAAAATATTGCGGCCCGGCACGAATGTATTGGGTGGGCCATTTTTGGCGCTGTTCGCCGACGGGACGGGAATGTTATCCCGGGTCAAACTGCTGACAGCCAGCTCGTTCAATAAGGTCGTGTCCAGTACCTTATGGGCCGCAACGCCAAAGTGCTGGGCGAGGTCTCTCGCCACTTCGATTTCTGCTCGATGGCGTTGCCCATAGTCAAAAGTGATGCAGTGGATTTCGTCGTACTTCGGTAACGCGTGGATCAGGCAGGTGGTGGAGTCCTGGCCGCCGCTGAAAACGATCACGGCTTTCTTGGTCACTTCATTCATCCTTGGAATTCCCGGCTTTTGGTTGGGATGTGACCGTAGCGCGAAGTTCAAGGGGTTTGGTGTGGGAAGGTTCGGAAATGTGGTGCTCCGTTTTCCGAGTTTTGCTTTTTGGCGTCCTGGGATGCGCTTGCGGTATTTGATTTCTTGCGGTGGTTTGGGGCTGCTGCGCAGCCCAGCGGGAGCAAGCTCCCTCGCCACAAGGGCGGTGTCAGGGCCAGATCCTGTGGGAGCTGAGCTTGTTCGCGATGATGGCTGTACAGCCAACATCACCGGTGCTGACCCACCGCTATCGCGAGCAGGCTCGCTCCCACAGTGGATCTGGGGTGTCGGCAATGTTTGGGGGTGCCAATGAACCCTGTGGGAGCTGAGCTTGCTCGCGATGATGGCTGTATAGCCAACATTACCGGTGCTGACCCACCGCTTTCGCGAGCAGGCTCGCTCCCACAGTGGATCTGGGGTGTCGGCAATGTTTGGGTGTACCAATGAACCCTGTGGGAGCTGAGCTTGCTCGCGATGACGGCGGCACATCAGCCTCATCGGCGCTGCCCCACCGCTATCGGCCTTGGAGCTGCCGAAGGCCGCGATCTTTTTGGGACTAAATATCTGAGGAAAGATCGCAGCCTCGTTGCACTCGTCAGCTCCTACCGCTCCTACACAGCTCCAGGCGCTTTTTATTGCACCTTCGCCAGATCCCCTTTCAACGCAACACCGGCCATGATCGCGCCGGCGTGGCATTCATAGGTGGTGGCATCCCGGCGTTCGTTGCGCTTGTAGAAGCTGACGATGTTGATAACGGCGTTGGCGCCCGCGGCCTTGGCGGCTTGGTGCAGGCTGATCAGCGCCGATTGCACTACCCATTCGCAGGCTTCTACGTCGGATTTGTTGAAGGCATTGGTTTTTTTATTGGTGACCTCGCCTGCGCTGAGCACGCTGACTTTGCCCTGAGGCTCGTCGCCCGCCAGGTAAAACTTCACGCTGCGGTCGATCTTGCCGGTGCGGATGGCTTCGTTGACGACTTTGTCGAAAGGCAGGTAAAGCGTGGTATCACGGGCCTGGCTGAGGGTCGGCATGGCGCTGAGCAACAGGGCGGCGGTAACAGCGATTTTCTTCAATGACATCATCAGTCTCCTTGACCAGGGATAGCGGTTATTCAGTGCCAGCGGCGGAAAATCAGCGAGGTGTTGACCCCTCCGAAGGCGAAGTTGTTGTTCATCACGTATTCATGGCTCATCGGCCGGAATTCGTTGCGCAGGTAATCGAGCTGGCCGCACTGGGGGTCGACTTCATCGAGGTTGAACGTGTGCACGTAGAGGTCGCGGTTCAGCATTTCGATGCTGAACCAGGACTCCAGCGCTCCGCAGGCGCCCAGGGTGTGGCCGAGGAAGCTCTTCTGCGAGCTGATGGGCATGTGTTCGCCAAACAGGCTGCTCGTGGCCTGGGTTTCGGCAATGTCGCCCTGTTCGGTGGCGGTGCCATGGCCATTGACGTAGCCAATGGCCGAGGGTTCGAGGCCGGCGTCTTCCAAGGCCAGTTCCATGGCCCGGCGCATGGTGATCAGTTCGGGGCGGGTGGCGTGCTGGCCGTCGGCGTTGCTGCCAAAGCCGACGATCTCGGCGTGAATCCGTGCGCCCCGGGCCAGGGCGTGCTCCAGTTCTTCCAGCACGAGCATGCCGGCGCCTTCGCCGATCACCAGGCCATCGCGACCTTTGTCGTAGGGCCGCGGGCTGGTTTGCGGCGCATCGTTTTTCAGGCTGGTGGCATAGAGCGCATCGAAGACCATCGCTTCGGTCGGGCACAGTTCTTCCGCGCCGCCGGCGAGCATCAACGGCAGGCGGCCGAACTTGATGGCTTCGTAGGCATAGCCGATGCCATGGCTGCCGCTGGTGCAGGCACTGGACGTCGGGATCAGGCGTCCGGTCAGTCCGAAGAAGATGCTGATGTTGGCCGCCGTGGTGTGGGGCATCATTCGCACGTAGGAGTTGGCGTTCAACCCTTCGGCCACGCTGTTGAGCAGCATGTTGCCGAACGCCTTGATCTCGTCGGTGCTGCCGGTGGACGAACCGCAGGACACGCCCATGCGCCCGTCCTTGATCGATTCGTCGCCCAGCAGGCCGGCATCGGCCAGGGCCTGTTCCGCCGCGCCCACCGCCAGGCGCGAGACCCGGCCCATGCTGCGCAGTTGCTTGCGGGTCCAGTGGGCCGGAACCTGGAAGTCGTCGATGGGCCCGGCCAGGCGGGTGTTCAGTTCGGTGAAACGGTCCCACTCATCCATGCGCCGGATGCCGCTGCGGTTGGCGGCGAAGTTGGCGGCGATGGTGTCCCAGTCGCTGCCTATGGACGTGATGCCGGCCATGCCGGTGACGACGACGCGCTTCATCAGCACAAGCCTCCGTTGACGGCCAGGACCTGCCGGGTGATGTAGCCGGCTTCGGCGGACATCAGGAAGTTCACCGCGCCCGCCACTTCTTCCGGGGTGCCCATGCGCTGGGCGGGGATCATTTTCATCAGTTCTTCCACGGGTACGTTTTCATCGAGCATGGCAGTGTCGATCAACCCCGGCGCGACGCAATTGACGGTGATCTTGCGCTTGCCCAACTCGATTGCCAATGCCTTGGCTGCGCCGATCAACCCAGCCTTCGAGGCACTGTAGTTGACCTGGCCACGATTGCCGATCAGCCCGGAAACCGAGGTGATGCAGACGATCCGCCCGGCGGCGCGGCGACGGATCATCGGCATCATCACCGGATGCAGCACGTTGTAGAAACCGTCGAGGTTGGTGCGCATCACCACATCCCAGTCGTCCTCGCTCAGGGCCGGGAAGGCGCCATCGCGGGTCAGGCCGGCATTGAGCACCACGCCGTAATAGGCGCCGTGGGTTTCCACGTCGGCTTCGAGAACGGCCTTGCAGGCGGCGCGGTCGGCCACGTCGAATTGCAGCACCCGGGCGTTGCGGCCCAGGGCCTGGATTTGGGCCTGGACCGTTTCGGCCTCGGCGCGGCCGCTGCGGCAGTGCAGCACGATGTCATGCCCAGCCTGGGCCAGGCGCAGGGCGATCGCGCGACCGATGCCACGGCTGGAGCCGGTGACCAGTACGGATTCAGTCATGACGGGTTTCCTGTTGCGGGCGGTTCATGAAGGTAATGGGCGGCCTGGGGCGGACGGAAGACATTGAGCCGGGCCGTGGCATGGATGCCTGGCGCGTGGATGTGGCATTCGAACACGCCCATGCCGTTGTCGTCTTCCAGGGAGCGCACGCCATGGATGCTCAGCTCGGTGCCAAGGGGAAAACAGTCGACGTTGCATTCGAACTTGCGGGTGCCGAGCAGAAAACCCAGCGCCACGGCATCGCCGCGTTGGCGTGCGTGGCAACCGGCAAACGCCGCGACACTCTGGGCCATCAACTCGATGCCGACCCAGGCCGGCAGTGCACCGTCGTCGCGGTTGAACAAGCCGCCGGACGTGACGGTGGCGTGGGTGTGGATCTGTTCGTCATCGAACGACAGGATCCGGTCGATGAGGATCATGTCGCCGGCATGGGGCAGCAGTTCGGCGAGCGGCCAGTCAATCATGGGGCGTCTCCGATAATCAGGCTGACGTTGTTGCCGCCGAAGGCAAATGAGTTGCTCATCAGGCGACGCGGGGTGGCCGGGTCCAGGCGGGTGTGGATGGTGACCCAGTCCAGCGCCGGCAGGGCAGGATCGGCCTGGCCGTCCCAGACATGCGGCGGCAGGGCCAGGGCGGTGTTTTCGGTGCTCAGGGCCAGCCAGCAGAACGCCGCTTCCAACGCCCCTGCCGCACCGAGGGTATGGCCGGTCATGGGCTTGGTGGACGAGCAGGGCACGCCCGCCGGAAACAGCCCGGCCACGGCCTGGCTTTCCATGGCGTCATTGTGTTGCGTGGCCGTGCCGTGCAGGTTCAGGTAATCGATCTGGCTGGCGTCGAGGCCGGCGCAGCGCAGGGCTTTTTCCATGGCCTGGCGCGCGCCGCGACCGCTGGGCTCAGGCGCGGAAATATGGTGGGCATCGGAACTGGCGCCGTCGCCGAGCAAGGCAATCGGTACACCCTCGCCTGGCGTCTTGCTCATGAGAAACAGCACCGCTGCTTCGCCGATGTTGATGCCGCTGCGGTTCACCGAGAACGGATTGCAGCGCTCGTTCGACACCGCCTCCAGTGCGGAAAAACCGTTGAGGGTCAATTTGCATAAGCTGTCCACGCCACCGCACAGCACGGCATCGCACAGGCCCAGGTCCAACAGGCGCCGGGCGCTCATCAAGGCGCGGGCGCTGGAGGTGCAGGCCGTGGAAATCACGTAGGACGGGCCACTGAGGCCGAGCCAGTCGGAAAGAAAGTTGGCCGGCGCGCTGAGCTCCTGTTGCTGGTAGTCATAGCCGTCAGGGAAGCGTTGCTCGCGCAGGTAATGGGCGATGCCCTGGCTGGCCTCATCGATACCCGACGTGCTGGTGCCCAGGACGATGCCGATGCGGGCGCGACCGTAGGCCTGGATGGCCTGGTCGATCTCGGCGCGGATTTGCAGCCCTGCCTCCAGCAGCAGTTGATTGTTGCGGCTGCGTTGCGCTGCCAGGGCCGGGGGGATGGACGCGAGTTCACCGGGCACCGCGGCGACCGGCAAGGCCCGTTCGGCCACCCAGCCAGCCTCGCTGCGCACGCCCGAGCAGTCTCCGGCAAACAGGTTGCGCGCGACGGTGTGTTTGTCGCGACCCAGGGCGCAGATCACCCCGAGGGCATTCAAATAGGCGGTCATGGGCTAATGCCAGTCAGTAAGAGAAATAAAGCCGAGCAATAATCCTGTGGCGAGGGAGCTTGCTCCCGCTGGGGCGCGAAGCGGCCCTGTTTTGGGGCTGCTGCGCCCGAGGCGTCGGACCGACCCAGCGGGAGCAAGCTCCCTCGCCACGGTTTATGTGTTTTCCCGTGGTAGCCACTTGGCTGATCGGCATGAGTCATGGGGCGTTCTCGGTCAACGATGTGATGCGGTAGCGCAGGCCTTGGGGCAGGCTCATTTCAAAATCCAGCGGTTGTATGTAGCGCACCTGCCAACGATTCTCGAGGCTCCGTTGCGAGGCCTGTTGTCGCGCCGCCGGGTAGTTGCCGGGCAGCTCGACCTCAGGCGTCAGGGCGAACAGCAGGGCGGCGAACAACTCCCGGGCCTCGGCATTGGGGGGCAGCAGACCGTCGGCCTGCCACTGGCCATCGACCAGGCGCTGGCGGGCCAGGGGAATGCCCAACGGGTCCATCATCGACCAACGGATGCCGTTGCCTTCGCGCTGGACCACCAGCAACCAGTCCTGACGCTGGCCGGCCATTGTCCGCTCGACGTGCAGTTGCATCGGCAGTGCCAGGGTTGGCGTGCGGGCGGGCAGTGGTGCCTGGCTGGCGCAGGCACTGAGCAGCAACACACAGGCGATCAACAGGCCACGGATCATCCTGCAGCCCCTTCGCAAGGCTTGCGCGCCACCACGTTGACCAAGGTTTCCTCACGTTCGCCAAAGGGCTTGGGCCGGCGTAGACCGAAGCGCTCCAGCAGGCCGAAATCCTTGGCACGGCTCCACCACAGGTACGGGTAGGACACGTTGCGTTCTTCGAACTGGAACCCTTGATCGCGGATCATCTGCAGGTACTGCGCGGCACTTTTCTGCACGTGCATCGGATGGCGGAACAGCCAGCGGATCACCCAGGTATCGATGTAGGCTTCGGTGGATTCGGCGAACAGCAAATAGCCGCCGGGCTTGAGGACGCGGTAGAACTCGGCGAGGGCTTTTTCCTGTTCGACCAAATGATGGAACGTCTGGTGGCAGAACAGCAGGTCGACGCTGGCGTCGGGCACTGCCAAGGTCGCGCAGTCGCTGCCGATCAGCTCCACGGCCATGCCCTGGCGCGCGGCTTCCTCCCGGCTCAGGTCGAGGCTGTGGGGGTCGGCATCCACGCCGATCAGGCTTTGTGGTGCGAACGCCTGGCGCAGGTACTGGAACGACTTGCCCTGGCCGCAGCCGGCGTCCAGCAGTACCGGGTTGGCCGGCAGCGCGGTGCTGAACAGGCTGCGCAGGTCGTTGATCGCCACGCGCAACACATGGTGCTGCCAGGTGTGGCTGCGCAGGAACCAGAAGCCGAAGCGGGTTTCTTCGACGTAGTTGTCGCTCAGGTAGCTCATGGTTGCTGGCTCGGCGCCGGGCTCGCGCAGATTTCCGAGAGCATGCGCAGGCGCCGCTTGGGTTCACTGACGAACGGGTTGCGCTGATCCCAGGCGTAGCCGGCCAGGATCGAGCTGATCATGCGGCGGATGTCGTCAGAGCCTTCAGTGTAGAAAATCACGTCCTGGAACGTCCCGGCGTACCAGCCTTCGACGTAGCAGCGGAAGGTATCGACGCCGCGCTTGAGCGGTTCGGCGAATTCACTTTGCCAATCCACGCTTTCCCCTTGCAGCTGACGGTGGAGCACGTCGGCGGCCATGCTCGCCGACCGCATGGCAATGGTCACGCCGGAGGAGAACACCGGGTCGAGGAATTCCGCGGCGTTGCCCAACAGGGCAAAGCCGGGGCCGTGCAGGGTCTTGACGTTGGCCGAGTAGCCGCCGATGGTCCGCGCCGGAGTGTCCCACACCGCGTTCTGCAGCACGCCGGCCAGGCTCGGGGTTTCGTCGATGAAACCACGCAGGCACGCATCGAGGTCGTCGGTGCGGCCGGCGAAATGTTCCGCCGCCGCGACCACGCCCACCGAGCAGCGTCCGCCGCTGAACGGAATGGTCCAGAACCACACGTCGCGTTTGCTCGGGTGGGTGGTGATGAGGATTTTTTCCCGGTCGAACGCCGGGGCGTCGATGCGATCCTCGATGTGGGTGAACACGGCCTGGCGCACCGGGAAGTTCGACGGCGCCTCAAGGTCCAGCAGGCGCGGCAGGACGCGGCCATAGCCGCTGGCATCGAGCACGAAGTCGGCTTCGACACGGTACTCGCTGCCGTCTTCGCGCTGCACGCCCAGGCGTGGCTTGGCGAGGCTGAAGTCGGCGCTGGTGATCGCTTGGCCGTAGCGGATTTCCACGCCTTGCAGGGCGGCCTGGTCGGCCAGCAACTTGTCGAAGTCGGCGCGTTGCACCTGGAAAGTCGTGGGCTTGCCGTTGCTGAAGGTCTCGCCAAAATCGAAGGCGCTGTAGCGTTCGCCCCAGGCAAACGCGGCGCCGTTCTTGCGCTGGAAGCCGGCGGCATTCACCGCGTCGAGCATGCCGGCTTCTTCAACGAAATCCAGGCAATGGGACAACAGGCTCTCACCGATGGAGAACCGTGGAAATAGCTGGCGCTCGATGACCAGCACATCGTGGCCCTTGCGCTTGAGCAGGGCGGCGGCGATGGCACCGGAGGGGCCGGCACCGATGATGACGACCTGGCGATATTCCGTTTCAGTGACAGGCATGGGGATTCCTTGAATATCCTGGGTCATCGTTGATCTTCTTGAGCAGGTATAGGGTGTTCCTGGCGCCCGACCCACGGCGCCAGCATGAAACTGAAGGCCAGCCCCAGGCTCACCGCCAGGCCGAAGTTACTCACCGCAGGTGTGCTGGACAATGCCAGCAGGCCGAACGACAGCCAGGTGGTGACCGCTGCCAGCAGGGTGCCCAGCAGGCTCACGGCGGCACCGCCGATCTGTTCGCGCATCAGGATCGCGTAATCGACGCCGATGGCCGTCACCAGCAACAGGCCGAACAGGCTGAACAACGTCAGTGGTTGTCCCAGCCAGCCGAGGCTCGCCAGGCTGCATAGCGCGGCCAGCAACGGCAGGGCAACGATGCGCAAGGCCGCGCTAACCCCGAAAGGCCAGATCAGCAGCAGCACAATCAGCACGCAGGAGGCCAGTTTCAACTCGGCGGCGCTGACCTGCGTGGCGGCGAAGACCCGGTTCAGGTCACCCAGGCGATCCACCAGTTGCACACCCGGCAGGTCCAAGGCTTGCACGCGCAGCAGCGCGGCATCGTTCAAGCCTTGCAGGCTGATCATGGCGGCCACGCCTTGCGCCGTGGGGCCGAGCCAGAGTGTGCGGTACGGCTCGGCCAGGGGGCCGGCCAGCGCGGCATCGATGTCTGTCACCGGCAAGGCCTGCAATTGCGCCAGCTCCCCTTGCAGTGCGGCGAGCGGCACGCCCAGGTCAAGCAGCGGTTGCCAGAAGTCCGGCAATCGGGCCAGTGCTTGGCGCACTTTCTGCTGGTCGGCGGGCGGGCTTATCAGTTGGTTCAGTGACAGGTAGCCTTGGAGTTTTTCCAGGGCGATCAACTGGTCCAGTCGCTCGTTGAGGGCGGTCTGGCGCTCCAACAGTTGGGGCTGATCATCGGCGCGGATCAGGAAGAACTGGCTGGTGGGCTGAAAGCCGGTGATGCGCGCGATGTCGCGGGCTTCGTCGGTGAGGTGCTGGGGCGTGCCGATCCATTGGCGGATGTCGTTTTTCGTGGTCAGGTGCCAGAGGCCGCCCGCGCAGAAGCTCAGCAACAGCACCAGCAGCACCGGCGTGGGCACCCTTGCCAATAACGCTTGGCGGATCTGGAGCAGGCATTCGCACAGCCGCAGCGGCCACTGGGCCGGACGCAGGTCTGCGCCTTTGAGCAGCGCCGGCAACAGGCAGACCGCGGTCAAGTAGGCGCCGACCAGCCCGGCGGCGGAGAATATCGCGATCTGGGTCAGGGCCGGGAACGGCGTCCAGGCCAGGGCGAGGTAGCCGATGCAGGTGGTCGCCAGGCTCAGGCTCAGCCCCGGCAGGGTCAGGCGCAAGGCCGGCCAGCTGCGCCACGGCTTGAGGCTCCAGCTCTTGGACAGGTAGTGCAGCGGGTAATCCACCGCGACACCGATCAGGCTCGAACCCAGCACCAACGTCATCACATGCATGCGTCCGAACAACGCCACGCACGCCACCGCGCCGAACAGCATGCCGACCAGCACCGGCACGAACGCCAGCCACACGCGCAAGCGCCGGAAAGCCAGCAACAGCAACAGCAGGATGCCGATGGTAGCGCCACCGCCGACCCAGGTGATTTCCCGCGACGCCTGTTGCTGGCCGCTGGCGGCGTACAGCAGGCCACTGGCGGCCAGCAATTGCCCTTGGGCCTGGCTCGCCTGGTCGCGGCTGCGTTGCAGCAGTTCGGCCACTTGCAGCGGCAGGTTCATGTCGAACGCGTTGCCCTGGGCGCGGGCCCGCAGCATCACCCAGCTTTTACCCTCGGCATCGGCGACCAATGCACCGCTGCCGATGTCGAATTGGATCGCGCCGCGTTGTGGCTGGCTGTTCTGGATACGCCCGGTCAGGCCCAGCCAATCGTCCTGGTTCGGCACCAGGCTGAAACCGCTGAACGGATCGAACAAGGCCTGCACCCGCTGCTGGATGAACGCCTGGGGCTGCTCGATCAATTGCTCCCGGTCCGCCGCCGAGAGCATCGCCAGCCGGCCGTTGAGCAGTTGCGTGCGCAGCGCCGGCACGTCGGCCTGCAGCGTCCACTGCACCTTGTCGAACAGGCCGCTGGCCTGCCATTGCTCGCCCAGGGTTTGCGCCAGGGCGATGGCTTGCTGGCGATCGGTATGGCCGACCAGCACCAGCACCTCGCGGTTGAGCGGCTCCTGCATGCGCTGCTCGGCGATCAGTTCCAGGGCGTCGGGCGATGTGCCCGGCACCAGCTCCATGAGGTTGGCCGACAGCGGCGCGCCGTTGCGCCATTGCCAGCCGGCGAGCGCGAGCACCGCCAGCAGCAGGATCAGGAACAGCCGGGGCAGCATCCGTTCACTCGGCAAAATCATGTTGCTCCGCTTCGCTCAAAGGTTGCGCGGCGGTAGCGTCCAGCATGCGCAGCACGGTGCTGTCGCCCTGGGTTTCCAGCAATTCGATGCGCTGGACCAGTTCGCCGCCGTCAATGTTGATCTGGTTGAAGACTTGCTTGAGCAGCACCGAGCGCGGGGTCAAGGTGAGCTTCCACTGCTGCGGCTCGCCCGACAGGCTCAGCTCGAAATCCCGTTGCAGGCCACTGCTGTCGCCCTGCAATACCGCCAGGAACAACCGGTTCTGCTCGGCGCCGGCACTCTTGTTCGGCAGCATTTGCCAGGCATTGCCGTCCCGCCGGGCGATGCCCTGGGCGGTGATGCGGTAGTCCTGTTGCAGTGGGGTCTGCAGCAACCACAGCAGCCCGTGGTTTTTCGCCAGCACGAAGCGGCCCTTGCTGGTGAGGGGCTGGGGCAGGGCGCGCAGGTGTTTTTCCTGGATGAACTGGCCGTGGATCACCTCCGGGCGGGCCAGTTGGTCACTTAATCGCTGTAGATCGAACGCCTGGGCCAGCGGCGACAGGCTGCACAGCAGCAGCCAGATGAACAGGCGCTTCATGACAGTTTCCTCTCGACGGCTTCGACAAAGACCCGTGGCGAGGCCAGCAGCATCTCGCGAGTGGCCATGTCCACGGCCACTTGCACTGAACTGGCCCGGGTGAAGCGTTCGCCTGTCGCGGCGTCACTGATCAGGTAATTGATCTTCAGCCGGTTTTCCCACTCCACCAGGCTGGCGCGCACGGTCAGGGCCTGGCCGAACACGGCACCGCGTACGTAGCGCAACTGCAGGTCGATCACCGGCCACGCATGCCCCGATTCGAGCATGTCATTGTAGTTGTGGCCGATCAGGTCGAGCAGGGCACAGCGGGCCACTTCCAGGTATTTGACGTAATGGCCGTGCCAGACCACGTTCATTGAATCGACGTCGAAAAATGGCACCACGATCTGCGTGTCGACGTGCAAAACACCTTGGCTACGCATGCAGCCTCCAGTGTTGCTCGGCGATGCGTTGCAGGCACAGGCGCAGTTCGCCTTCCAGGGCGCGGTCTTCGATGACCGGCGGGAAATCCTCGGCCAGTTGCTGGTGCATGGCGGCCAGGGCCGGTGGCAGTGGACGTGCGTCTTCGGCCCGGCTGCGCAGCCAGACGCCCTGGTTGGCGGCGAGCAAGGTGGCGGCGGCCACTTGTTCGGTCAGTTCCAGCACGCGGATCGCATCCCGGGCGGCGATGGTGCCCATGCTCACCTTGTCCTGGTTGTGACACTCGGTGGAGCGCGAGAACACGCTGGCCGGCATGGTGTTTTTCAGGGCTTCGGCGGTCCAGGCGCTGGTGCCGATCTGCACGGCCTTGAAGCCGTGGTTGAGCATCGCTCGCTCGGCACTGGCGCCGGAAAGGTTGCTCGGCAGGCCATGGTTGTAGCGCTCGTCCACCAGCAGCGCGAGTTGCCGGTCCAGCAGGTCGGCGACGTTGGCCACCAGGTTCTTCAGGCTGTCCATGGCGAAGGCGATATGCCCGCCGTAGAAATGCCCGCCATGGAGCACGCGCTCGGCTTCGGCGTCGATGATCGGGTTGTCGTTGGCGCTGTTGAGTTCGGTTTCGATGAACCCGCGCAGCCAGCCCAGGCTGTCGGCCAATACCCCGAGCACATGGGGGGCGCAGCGCAGGGAATAGCGATCTTGCAGGCGATGCAGTGGCGCGGTCGGCGCGTCGATTGCCAGGTCCTTGCGCAGCCACGCGGCGACTTGCATCTGCCCCGGATGTGGTTTGGCGGCGAACAGGCGTTCATCGAAGTGTTCCGGGTTGCCTTGCAGGGCGACCACGTTCAGCGCGGTGATGCGGGTCGCCAGTTGCAGCAGGTAGTCGGCGCGGGCGAAGGCCAGGCAGGCCAGGCCGGTCATCACCGCGGTGCCGTTCATCAGCGCCAGGGCTTCCTTGGGCCGCAGCACCAGCGGCGTCCAGCCCAGTTCACGGTGCACGTCGGCGGCCAGGCGGCGCTCGCCACGGAACATGACCTCCCGTTCGCCGGAAAGCGTGGCGGCGACGTAGGACAGCGGCGTCAAATCGCCGCTGGCGCCCACCGAACCTTCTTCCGGAATCAGCGGCAGGATGTCGTGTTCGAGAAAGGCCTGGAGGCGTTCCAGCAGTTCCACCCGCACCCCCGACACGCCGTGGCACAGCGACTGCAAACGCGCCGCGAGCACGGCGCGAGTGGCCTGGGCGTCGAGCAGCTTGCCCAAGCCGCAGCCGTGGAACGTGTACAGGTGACGGGGCAGGGCCTCGACGTGGTGCAGCGGCACGGCCACCACGCAAGAGTCGCCGTAACCGGTGGTCACGCCATAGATCACGCCTTCCTTGTCCAGCAGGGAATCGAGGAATTGCGCACCCTTGG
Source organism: Pseudomonas sp. Z3-6 (assembly GCF_051131985.1). Taxonomy (NCBI): domain Bacteria; kingdom Pseudomonadati; phylum Pseudomonadota; class Gammaproteobacteria; order Pseudomonadales; family Pseudomonadaceae; genus Pseudomonas; species Pseudomonas sp. Z3-6. The sequence goes on along the minus strand of NZ_CP071644.1, from coordinate 6,457,058 downwards.
CGATGCGCAGGCGGAACGCCGGGTCATCTTGCAACTGCGTCGGTGCCTGACGGTTGGCCAGGGCCAGCACGTCTTCAATGCGCAAGGGGCGTTCGCCGAAGGTTACCGGCTCAAGAGTGGGCATCGTCATCGGTCTTCCAGAAAGGGTAAAAGTTGAACCACTGTTGCGGGCCCTGGAGGCAGTACTGCGCCAGGCGTTCGGCGTAGCGGGCGGCCCAGTGGGCGATCACTTGCTCACGCTCGTTGCGCTTCCACGTCACGGCATCGGCGAAGGGTTCGAGGGTGACGCGATAGCGCCCCTCGTGCTTGAGGCACATCAGCAGGTTGACCGGGCATTTGAGCAGGCCGGCCAGCAGCCAGGGGCCTTGCGGGAATGCCGCCGGGTGACCCATGAAATCCACGGTCACGCTGCGCCCGCCGTGCAGCGGCACGCGGTCGCCGGCAATCGCCAGCCATTCGCCGCGCTCCAGGCGTTCGCTCAGCTGCAACATGATCACCGGGTCCAGTTCGCTGACCTGGATCAGCCGCAGGTGCGTGGCGCCGGCTTCGCCCAACAAGCGGTTGAACTGCTCGGCGTGCTTGGTGTGCACCAGCACGTTCATGGTGACTTTCTCGCCCAGCTCGGCCAGGGCCCGGCACATCTCCAGGTTGCCCAGGTGCGCGCCCACCAGCATTTGTCCGCGGGCATCGCGCAGATGATTGCGCAACAGCGCCGGGTCGACGATTTCGATCTGGTCGATGCTCAGCTTACCGTTCCAGACGTCGAGTTTATCGAGCAGGGAATCGGCAAAGGCCATGAACTGCCCGAACACCCGCCAGCGGGTCGGGCGCAATTCGGGACGTGCGCTCCAGTCGGCCAGGCGTTGCTGGTATTGCCAGGCTGCCTGCCGGGCGCTACGACCGAAAATGAAGAAGTACAGGACGATGCCGTACAGCACCGGCGTCAGCAAGCGCCGGCCGAGCACCTTGGCGGCGAGGGCGGTGAGTTTCATCAGCCAGTAACTGCCGCGCTCCTGGCGGTCGGCCCAATGTTGTTTGTCTGCCTGAAGACTCATGCCCGCCACCGTCGCCAGAGAATCAGGGGAAAGCGCACCAGCATGCCGAAGAACAACCGGGTGTGCATGCTGGAAATCAGCACGTTGTCGTGAAACAGGCGAAAGTGCGAAACCCCATCCTGGGGGTAATGGACCCGGGTGTGCAGCCAGTGCATCGGCTGATTGCGCCAGGCCAGGCGCACGAGGATGTCCGAGTCGAAATCCATGCGCTTGCCGATGTTGGCCGAGTCGATCACGGCCAGGGTCGGTGCCAAGGGATAGACCCGAAAGCCGCACATCGAGTCGCGGATTTGCAGGGACAGGCTGTTGATCCAGACCATGACGTGGGTGAGGTAGCGCGCATACAGGCGGCCTTTCGGCACGCTGGCGTCGTAGTGCGGATACCCGCAGATCACCGCGTCCGGGTGGGCCCGGGATTGCTCGATGAACGTCTTCACGTCGCCAAGATCGTGCTGTCCGTCGGCGTCCACCTGCAGCGCATGGCTGAAACCCAGGCGCGAGGCTTCGCGCAGGCCGGCCATCACTGCACCGCCCTTGCCCTGGTTGACGGCCAGCCTGAGGAGATGCACCTGCTCGCCTTCGGCCAACCGTTCCAGCACCGCGGCACACGCCGGGCTGCTGGCGTCATCCACCAGCACACAGGGCAGGCCGTTGGCGAGCAACGCCGTGACCACCGCCGAGATGGCGGTTTCGTGGTTGTAGACCGGGATGACGGCGCAGGGGTTATGCATGCGGCATGTCTCGGTGGCTAAGGAGCATTTTGTGGCGAGGGAGCTTGCTCCCGCTCGAGTGCGAAGCGCTCGCTCTTGCAAAACCAGGGGCTGCTTCGCAGCCCAGCGGGAGCAAGCTCCCTCGCCACAGTGATTTGTGCAGATGCCTAAGCATTGTTGCCCCCCAACACAATCCGCCCACTGGAGCACGCCGCCGTGTCATTGCGGAAGGCAAAGTACAGCTTGCCGCGCTCGCGGTCGAAACGCAGGTGCAGCTGGATTTCATCGCCGGGGCGCACCAGTTGCTGGAATTTCAGCACTTCCATGCCGACAAATCGGGGCGGCAGGTCCAGCAGTTGTCGGCCGAGGCTCAGGGCCCAGTCGACCTGCACCACGCCTGGCAACACCGGCGCGGTGGGAAAATGACCGCTGAAGTACGCCAGGTCTGGCGGCACGATCAATTGCAGGCTCCACTCCCCATCGGTTTCGACTCGCTCCAGGACTTCGGGGCCTTTTGGACGTGGCGCCAGCAGCAGCGCCTCGACCTCGGCCTGGGGCAACTTGCCCTGGGCGTTGAGCGGCAACTGCCGCAGCCAGCGCCAGCGCCGTGGCAGGGCGAGGGTTTCGCAGTGGGCGCTCAGGTGCCGGCGCAGGCCCTCGGTAACGGCGCGTCTGCCCTGGTTGCGCAAGGCATGCAGGCCGGCATCACTCAGCACCACCAGCGCGCCAAGGGAGGCGCGATTCTCCTGCACCACGCCCAATCGCGCTTCGCTGACCCAGTCGTGGGCCACCAGTGCTTGTTCCAGCATTGGCAGGGAGATGCGTTTTTCTTCAAGCTTGACGATACGGTCCAGGCGTCCGCGCAGTTCGAAGCGCCCATCGTCGGCAATCCGCGCCGCGTCGGCGGTGTGTTCCACATGCCCGGCCGGCAGATAGGGCGAAGCGATCAGCAAGGCGCCGTCGCTGTCCTGGCTCAACTCGACGCCGGCAAAGGGTTGCCACAATCCGCCGCCCTGGCGCCAGGCGATGCCGCCGGTTTCCGAGCTGCCGAAAATTTCCGTCGGCCATTGTCCCAGGCGTCGCTGCAAGCTTTGTGCGGCCTCGGAGGGCAAGGCGCCGCCAGAGGAAAACACTCGACGCACGCTGCTCAAGGCCGGCCAATCGAGGTTGTCGCCCATGCGCTTGAGCAATGCCGGGCTGGCGACCCAGGCGAACGCCGGTTGTTCGCGGCTGGCCCGTTGCAGGTCTTCGGGAAACGCCAGTTGCCGACGCATGAATGGACGCCCGGCGCACAGCGGCCACAGCACCCGGAACAGCAGTCCGTAGATGTGCTGGGCGGCCACGCTGCCGATCATGCAGGCCGGGCCGAGGTCGGCGCCCCACAGCTGTTCCAGGGCCTGGACTTCGTTACTCAACTGCCGCAGGGTTTTCTCGATGCGCTTGGGCTCGCCGCTGGAGCCGGAGGTGCACAGGCTCAGCCAGCAGTGATCGAGGTCGAGTTCGGCGCCATCCATCGGCGCGTGTCGCACGTCGCCGGGATGGGTGTCGCCGGGCTGGTCGGTCAACCACAGGTCCACGTCCGCCGCCCAGCGCTGGCGTGTCTGCGCTTGCAGGTCGGCGGGCAGCAGGACCCGCACCCCGGCACGCCAAGCGCCGAGCAGGGCGATGGCCAGGTCGGCGGCATCGTCCAGGTGCACCGCCACATGCCGCGCGCCCCGGGCTTGCAGGCCGGCCGCCAGGCACAACGCCGCGTCCCGCAGTTGCGAGTGATCCAGCGCCGGAGCGACCGTAACGGTGCGTTCCGGCTGAGCCCTGAGCAACATCTGCTCAAGTGTTATCCAATTCATGGGCGGCCTCTTACCCGTTGTCGTATGAGCCATTCAATGGCAAACAGCAGCCCCATCAATCCGTAGGAAATCAGGCCGGTGTACAACATCCACCAGCTCAGCGGCGCCCAAATGGTCAGGGCGGCGGCGAGCAAACCGTTACACAGGAAAAACACACACCAGGCCACCGTGACCTGGCGGGTATACACCACGGCCTTGGCCGGCAGCTGCGGTTCGCGCAGGCGGGCCAGGCGTTCAATCATCGGCGGGCCGTATTTCAGGCTCAGGGCGAACAGCCCGAGCATGAACCCGCTGATCAGCACCGGGTACCAGCGCAGCAGGAGCGGGCTGTCGAACAGCGCGAGCAACACACAAAAACCGATCGCCGTGACAGCCATCCAGCGGCTGCCGGCGCCGCCCTTGCCAAGCAACGCCCGGGCCAGCCACAGGCTCCCCAGCAGCAGCCCGAACTGCCACGGGGCGAAATGCTCCATGCCGAAATACACCGCAAAGGGGTACAGCAGGCCTGCCAGTAGCAGGCCGAGGCCAATCAGCCGGGTCATGCGGCCGGTTGGACCAGTCGATAGACCGCCTCGACCACGTCATTGACGGTGCGCACCGACTTGAATTCTTCGGCTGCGATTTTCTTGCCGGTCTGGCGCTTGATGTGATCGATCAGGTCGACCGCATCGATGCTGTCGATCTCCAGGTCCTGGTACAGGTTCGATTCCAGCGTCACGCGTGCTGGGTCCAGTTCGAAGAGTTCGACCAGGGCATCACGCAGGGTGTTGAAAATGTCGTCACGAGTTTGCATGGTCGGTCTCAGGCGCTTTTTGCAGTGACGAAGGCCGCAAGGCTTGCCACATTGCTGAAATGGTTACGGGTGTCCTTGGCGTCGGCGTCGATCTTGATGCCATATTTTTTCTGGATCGCCAGGCCAAGCTCCAGGGCATCCACCGAGTCCAGGCCCAGGCCTTCGCCGAACAGGGTCTGATCGTCGCCGATGTCGTCGATGCCGATGTCTTCCAGGCCAAGGGCTTCGATGATCAGCTGTTTGATGTCACGGTGCAGATCGCTCATCTTCGGCGAGCTCCTTGATGTAATAGTGATGCAAGAAATCGTTGAGCCTGCGCGAAGCCTGGGGTGGCGGGCCGAGCGCAGCGAACGCCTGTGGGTCTATATCGGCCCCGACGTGAAAACTGAAGTGCACGCGACACCGAGGGATGCGATACCAGGGTTCGGCCTTGGTCAGGGTCGTGGGGTTGACCTTGATCGTGACGGGCGTGAGGATTTTCGCACCCCGCAGGGCAATGGCCGCGGCCCCCCGATGAAAGGCCGGCACCTGGCCTGGCTGGGTGCGCGTCCCTTCGGGAAAGACGATCAGCGTCTGGCCATTTTGCAAGGCGTCGCTGGCGGCATCGAGCATGTCCATGCTGCCGTCGTTGCTGATGTATTGGGTAGAACGCAATGGGCCACGGGTGAAAGGATTCTCCCACAGGCTTTGCTTGACCACGCAGTTGGCGTCGCGCACCAGCCCGATCAGGAACACCACGTCGATCAGCGACGGGTGATTGGCAATGATCATCTGCCCGGGACGCCCGAGCCGTTCGGCACCATCGATCTGGTAGGTGAGCACCCCGGTGCGGGCCATGAATCGGATAAAGAACCAGAACAACCGCCCGACGGTGCGACGAGCCCTTTGTCGGTGGGCCTTGGCATCCCCGGGCAACCAGGCCAGCAACGGGAACACCAGCAAACGCAGGCACAGCCCGCCCAGCCCGAACAGGGCGAAGCTGGCGGCGGTCGCGACCAAGCGCCAGTAATAGGCGTCGCGATGTTTGCCGGTCACCGGTTGCGTTGCCAGGTCCATACACGATTCTTCCAGGCATGTTGGCAGGTGGTTTCGTTGTTCAGCAGGGTACGCAACAGATCCAGGGCATGGGGCCAGTCGCCGCCAGGCGAGTGGTCGGCCTGTGCGGACAGGTCCAGTTGCCAATCGTCGCCCGGGGTCAGCAGCAGGCCCACGGCATAGGGAAAAGGCACGTCATCGACCCACGGTGCGTAGACCTGCGGCGGTTGTTCTTCGGTAATCACCAGCAACACCGCCGGCGAGCCTTCGTTCAACAGCGCTGCGGCCTCCAGCACGCCGTGCTCCAACCCATCGCCCGTGGCGGCCAGGGCGGTCATTTCGCTGGTTTCGCCGCGCATGATCGACCACAGGCCGATCACCGCGTTATGGACCGACAGGCTGAATTGGGTCGGCGACAAGGGCAGGTCGGCCGCCAGGTCCTTCAGAATCTCGAAAGTGCGCGGGGTTTCACCGTGACGGGAAATAAAGACCAACGGTAGGGCCGGACGGCCCTCGGCCAGTGGCCAGCCGACGCTGAAGGCCATCCGCGCCAGGCGACTGAGGCGCCGGCGTTGCATGGCGGGCAGGAACGAGACGTCAGGGGCGGCATCGCTGGCTGGCAATACGACCGGCTGTCGGCTCCATGCCTGCCAATCATCCACGCTTTCGAGCCCAGGGGCCCATGCGCGCCATTGGGCGATATTGAAATTGATCACAAACTTCACCCCACCCCTGCGGGCTTTTATTGTCACGGTTCAGTGGTTTGACCCGCGTCCAACCCTGCATGGCCTTGCGACCCAAGTGGCGCGCATTATCCCGGTGCGGTTGGCTTGTAGCAAATACTGGTTACATTTTGTCCAGCAAAAACGTACGGGTTGGTCCGCTCAGTGCCAGGCAAGACCATTGTCGCGATCATCGCGAGTTTGTCTGTCGGTTGTTCCTGTCATTGACTGGACTTAATTGACGCCTGAATCGTTGGAAAAGCCACCGTCGCTGTAGTCCTTCTACGCAGAAGGTAGCTAAGCGGTGTCGCGCCCTACTACACTCGGGAATCTTTGATACACGGAGGTTTTGACATGCGGCGTGTGGTGTTCAATCAGAAAGGTGGCGTGGGCAAGTCCAGCATCGCCTGCAATCTGGCGGCGGTCAGCGCCAGCGAAGGCTATCGCACGCTATTGATAGACCTGGATGCCCAGGCCAACTCCACTCAATACCTGACTGGCCTGACCGGCGATGACATCCCCATGGGCATTGCCGATTTCTTCAAGCAGACCCTGTCGTCCGGGCCGTTCTCGAAAAAGAACAAGGTGGATATCTACGAAACACCCTTCGACAACCTGCATGTCATCACCGCCACGGCGGAGCTGACGGACCTGCAGCCCAAGCTCGAGGCCAAGCACAAGATCAACAAGCTGCGCAAATTGCTCGAAGAGCTGGAGGAGGATTACGACCGGATTTACCTGGACACCCCGCCAGCCTTGAATTTCTATGCGGTTTCGGCGCTGATCGCCGCTGATCGGGTGTTGATACCTTTTGACTGCGACAGTTTTTCCCGTCAGGCCCTGTACGGCCTGCTGGCGGAAATCGAAGAGCTCAAGGACGACCATAACGAAGGCCTGGAAGTCGAAGGTATCGTGGTCAACCAGTTCCAGGCCCGCGCCAGCCTGCCGCAGCAGATTCTCGACGAACTGATCGCCGAAGGCCTGCCGGTGTTGCCGGTGTACCTGAGCAGTTCGGTGCGCATGCGCGAATCCCACCAGGCCAGCCTGCCGCTGATCCACCTCGACCCGCGACACAAACTGACCCAACAGTTCATGGAGTTGCATAGCCTGCTGGAAAGCGCCTGAATCTGACCTGTGCAAAACCAAGATGTGGGAGCGGGCTTTGTGAGAGCAAGGCTTGCCCGCGATGAAAACGCCGCGGTCTCTTGAGGACCGCAGCGCCTGGATCGCGAGCAAGCCTTGCTCCCACAAAGCTCGCACACATTCATCTCATGGCTTCAAATCCCCTGGCTGCGCAACCAGCTCATCAATTGAGGCAAGGGAAACGCCCCACTCTGGCGCGCCACTTCCCGGCCATCCTTGAACAGAATCAGGCTGGGAATCGAGCGGATCCCCAACTGTGCCGACAACTGCTGGTTGGCCTCGCTGTCGAGCTTGGCCAGCCGACATTTGCCCGCCACTTGCGCGGCGGCCTGTTCGAACACGGGCGCGAAGGACTTGCATGGCCCACACCAATCGGCCCACACATCCACCAGCAACGGCAGGTCGCCTTTGATCTGGCTGGCATAGTCGCCTTGCTTGAGTTCGAACGGCTTGCTCAATAACACCTGGGCCTTGCAGCGCCCGCACTTGGGCTGGTCGCCCAGGCGTTCGGCGGGTATGCGATTGAGCCCGTTGCAATGGGGGCAGGGGATCAGCATCGGGACGTTCTCCTCGAAAAAGCAATTGCACAGATTGAACACTATATAGAAACCGCTGCAAAAACCTGTGGGAGCGGGCTTGCTCGCGAATGCGGTGTGTCAGACACATAGATGTCGACTGACACACCGTCTTCGCGAGCAAGCCCGCTCCCACATTTAGTTCAGTGTTGCCAGTTATTTTGCGTTGGTCAGCGTGTTGTAGCTGGTCATCAGGTTGCGGTAGTCCGGGATGTGGTTGGAGAACAGGGTCGCCAGGCCTTCCACGTCGTTGCGCCAGTCGCGGTGCAGTTCACAGGCCAGGCCGAACCAGGTCATCAATTGCGCACCGGAGGAAGACATGCGGTCCCAGGCCGATTGACGGGTCAGTTCGTTGAACGTGCCAGATGCATCGGTGACCACGAACACTTCGAAACCTTCGGCCAGGGCTGACAGGGCCGGGAAGGCTACGCAGACTTCGGTGACGACGCCGGCGATGATCAGTTGTTTCTTGCCAGTGGCCTTGATTGCCTTGACGAAATCTTCGTTGTCCCAAGCGTTGATCTGGCCAGGACGGGCGATGTACGGCGCGTCCGGGAACAGGGTCTTGAGCTCGGGCATCAACGGGCCGTTGGGGCCGGTTTCGAAGCTGGTGGTGAGGATGGTCGGCAGCTGGAAGTACTTCGCCAGGTCAGCCAGGGCCAGTACGTTGTTCTTGAAACGGTCCGGGTCGATGTCGCGTACCAGCGACAGCAGACCGGCTTGGTGATCGACCAGCAGAACGGCGGCGTTATCTTTGTCGAGACGGTTGTAGGAAGTAGTCATGGCGTAGCCCTCATTAAGTTTTGTTTGCCGAAGGTTTCGGCGTGGTTAAGGTTTTGAATTCGGTGCAGCGATTATTGGGTGACACATCTGGCCGAAGCGCCGGTTTGAATCCGTGTTGCGTTTCGATGGGTGTAGATTAAAACTGGCACCTTTGAAGCGCTAGACTGCGAAAATCAGCCTTAGCGTTCTATCTGGAGAACGATCATCGAAGACCTCAACACGCTTTACTATTTCACCCAAGTGGTCGAGCACCGTGGGTTCGCCGCGGCCGGCCGGGCGCTGGACATGCCGAAGTCAAAGCTCAGCCGGCGTATCGCCCAGTTGGAAGAGCGGCTCGGGGTACGGTTGCTCCATCGCACCAGCCGCCATTGCACGCTGACGGAGATCGGCCAGGCCTATTACCAGCGCTGCCTGGCGATGCGGGTCGAGGCCGAGAGCGCGGCGGAAGTGATCGAGCGCAACCGCTCCGAACCCCAGGGGCTGGTGCGCATCAGTTGCCCGACGGCGCTGCTCAACAGTTGGGTCGGGCCGATGTTGACCCGCTACATGCTCAAGTACCCGCGGGTGGAGTTGTTCATCGAGAGCACCAACCGCCGGGTCGACTTGATCCATGAAGGGTTCGATATCGCCTTGCGGGTGCGCTTTCCGCCGCTGGAAAACACCGACATGGTCATGAAGGTGCTGAGCAACAGCACCCAATGCCTGGTGGGCAGCCCGGCGTTCCTCGAGCGCTTGTCTTCACCGGCCTCCCCGGCGGACCTCAACGGCTTGCCCAGCGTGCACTGGGGCGCGGCGCAGCGGGAATACCAGTGGGAGTTGTTCGGCCCGGATGGCACCCGCGCGCTGATCCGTCACGCGCCACGCATGGTCACCGACGACCTGCTGGCCCTGCGTCATGCGGTGCTGGCAGGCATCGGCATCGCCCACCTGCCCACCGTGGTGGTGCGCGAAGACATCGCGGCCGGCCGGCTGGTGGAACTGGTGCCGGGCTGGACGCCCAAGTGCGGGATCGTCCATGCGATCTTCGCCTCGCGCCGCGGGTTGCTGCCGTCGGTTCGTACGCTGATCGACTTTCTGGCCGAGGAGTTCAGCCACAGTGATATGGCGTAGGATGGAGACAGTAATGCCACCGGATTCTCCTTGTGGGAGCGGGCTTGCTCGCGAAGACGGTGTGTCAGTCAACATCTATGTGTCTGATACGCCGCCTTCGCGAGCAAGCCCGCTCCCACAGGAACTCACACTCCAGGCTTTTCCAAGGACATTTATCAAAGGGGCCATTCATCAGGTGCGCCGCACTGAAACGCTGTCACGGCCTCAAAAAGACACCACGTACCTGTTTGCAGACTCAGGAGGTCCCATGAGCCATCCTCAAGACCCAGCCACTCCCCAAACAGTGGACAACCCCAACGACGACGGCTTCGTTCTCGGCACCGCCGGCCGCGACGAGGACCCCAACGCCGCCCCGGCCTACGCCACCGACCGTCGACATGATCGGGACGAATTGACCCCGGAAGACGCCCGCGGCATGCCCGGTTATCCCGAGGAAAAGCCGCCGGCAAAACCCAGGGAGAAGGGGGTTGAAGAGGCAGAGCCGGGGATCGAGACGCCTGAGCAGGGGAACGATAAGGTTGGGTGAGTAACCTGCGATAAATTGAAGATTGCCATCGCGAGCAAGCTCCCACATGGATGGCTGTGTGACCGCGATATTTGCGACAACACCCCACCCCTGTGGAGCGAGCTTGCTCGCGATGACTCTCGTCCAGACAATCCTCGCCGTAAAAGCTGTCATCTTTCTTCCTAGCCTTATCGCAATTTGCGATAAATGCGATTTTTGTTTAACTCGTCCATAGCAAAATGCGATGAGGAAAAGGGATGAGTGCACTGATCGAACAAGTCGCCGCCCATTGGGAGTTTGTGTCTCCCTTGCTGCGTAAGCCCAGGAGCGAAGAGGATTACGACCGGTTGGTCGCAGCGCTCGATGAATTGTTGGAGTTGGTTGGCGAAGAGGAAGCCCATCCGCTGACGAGCCTGGTGGACATTATCGGTGAATGGATCGAGGCCTGGGATCATCAACACCGGCCGATGCCCAAGGCCACTGGCGTTGAGGCGCTTCGTTATCTGATGCGCGAGCATGGGAAGAGCCAGAGCGACTTGCCGGGTGTCGGTACCCAGTCGGTGGTATCGGAGATATTGAGCGGCAAGCGTCAGCTCAATTTAAGGCAGATCCGCTGGCTGGCGGAGCGCTTCGGCGTATCGGTTGAGACCTTTATTTGATGGCTTGGCGCACTAACTGTGGCGAGGGAGCTTGCTCCCGCTCGGCTGCGAAGCAGTCGTCGCTTTTGAGGGCTTGGGGCCGCTGCGCAACCCAACGGGAGCAAGCTCCCTCGCCACAGGGTTATGTGTTTGGTGGGAGGTCTGTTTTAGCCAGGGCCTGCGCTACGACGAGCAACTGATCTCCAGATGTTTGCCCCATTCCGGCGGGCGCTCGGCGTAGCTGTCCATGCCCCGTTGTTCTTCAAATGGGTGACTCAAGACAGTGTGCAGGCGGCGGACTTCGTCGTAGTCGCCTGATTCGGCGGCGTCGATGGCTTTCTGTGCCAGGTAGTTGCGCAGCACGTACAGCGGGTTGACGGCGTGCATGCGGGCGCGGCGTTGGTCTTGATCGACGGGGCCTTCGCGGTTGACGCGGGCGGTATAGAGCTCGCCCCAGGCGTCGAAGCCCTTGAGGTCGACGAAGTCGTCGCGCAGGGTGGCAATGGCTTGCTCGGGCGCCTGGTCGCCGAGTCGACGGAAGAACAGGCTGTAGTCGACGCCGCTGTTCTGCATCAGTTGCAGCAGGCGTTCCACCAGTTTCTGGTCATCCTCTTCGGCGACGGTCAAACCGAGGCGGCGGCGCATCAAGTCCAGGTAGTGAGCCTGGTACAGCGGCAAGTACAGCCCGAGGGTCTCACGCAGCGCGTCGACGCTGATGAAAGGGGTCAAGGCCTGGGCCAGGGCGCTGAGGTTCCACTGGCCGATGGGCACCTGGTTGCTGAATGAATAGCGGCCCTGGTCATCGGAGTGGTTGCAGATGAAGTTGGCGTCGAAGTCATCGAGGAAGGCGAACGGCCCGAAGTCGAAGGTGATGCCCAGGATCGACATGTTGTCGGTGTTCATCACGCCGTGGCAGAAACCGTAGGCCTGCCATTTGGCAATCAGCTCGGCGTTGCGCTCGACGATTTCGCGGTACATCGCCAGGTACGGCTCCGGCTGCTCACGGCACTCGGCAAAATGCAGGTTCAAGACGTGCTCGGCGAGGGCTGCGTGCAGTTCGGGTTTCTTGGTGTAGTAGAAATATTCGAAATGGCCGAAACGCACATGGCTCGGCGCCAGGCGCAGCACCATGGCGGCGCGCTCCTGTTTTTCGCGCCACACGGGGGTGTCCGAGCCGATCACGCACAAGGCGCGAGTGGTGGGGATGCCCAGGGCGTGCAAGGCCTCCGAGGCGAGGAATTCGCGGATCGAGGAGCGCAGCACCGCGCGCCCGTCGCCCATGCGTGAGAACGGCGTCTGGCCGGCGCCCTTGAGGTGCAGGTCCCAGTGCTCGCCGGCCTCGTTGTACACCTCGCCCAGCAGCAACCCGCGGCCATCACCCAATTGCGGGTTGTAATGCCCGAACTGATGCCCCGAATACACCATCGCCCGAGGCTCGGTTTCAGCCCAGAGCTTGTGGCCGCCGAAGATCTCGGCGAACAGCGGTGCGTCGGCTTCAGCGGGGTCGAGGTCCAGCAACGCCATGGCCGCCGGGCTGGCGACCACCAGCCGTGGATTGTCGATGGGCTCGGGCAGCACGTGGGCCGAGAAACCGTCGCCCAGGCGAGCGAAACGGTTATCGAAGGTCAGCGTTTCCAGCGTTTTCATGGCCTTCTCCGGCGGGACGCTCGCAGGCAACCCGCAATCAGTCGAGTGTGCCTTGCGGCGGCTCAGGCACCGGCTTGATGCTGGCGACAGCCGAGGGCACGGGCGGAATGGTCTTTTTGTCGGGCTCGGCAGGCACCAGCTTGTATTCCTGGCCTTGCAGGTTCTTCAGATAGATTTCCATCTGCCGGAAGGAGATGTTGATGTGCTCCTTCTTGAATTCCCGGTTGATGAAGCGATTGATCTCGTCCAGCACCGGGTTGCGGTCGCCCAGGTCGCGTACGTGCATGCGCAGTTCATGGTCCAGTGTGCTTTCACCGAAGTTCAGGAAGTACACGATCGGCTCTGGCTCCTTCAGCACGCGCGGGTTGTCGCGGGCGGCCTTGAGCAGCAGTTCGCGCACTCGGTCGAGGTCCGAGCCATAGTCCACGCCCAGCTTCAGGGTCACGCGGGTCACGGTGTCGGTCAGCGACCAGTTGATCAGTTGCCCGGTGATGAAGGTCTTGTTCGGGACAATGATGTCCTTGCGATCGAAGTCGGTGATGGTGGTCGCGCGAATGCGGATCTTGCTGACCGTGCCCGACAGGTTGCCGATGGTGATGGTGTCGCCGATGCGCACCGGGCGCTCGAACAGGATCATGATGCCGGAGATGAAGTTGGCGAAGATCTCCTGCATGCCGAAACCCAGGCCTACCGACAGTGCCGCCACCAGCCATTGCAGCTTGTCCCAGCTCACGCCCAGGGTAGAGAGCGTAGTGACGAAACCGACGCCGGCGATGACGTAGGACAACAGCGTGGTGGTCGCGTAAGCGCTGCCTTGGGCAAGGTTGAGCTTTGACAGCACGAACACTTCCAGCAAGCCCGGCAGGTTGCGTGCCAGGGCGAAGGTAATGCCGATGATGATCAGCGCGCCGAGCATGTCACCAATGCTGATGGGCACCATGCTCATGTTGACGCCGGTACCGCTGGTGTACTCGTAGAGGGTGATGTTGTCCAGGTACGAGAATACGCTGATCAGGTCCGACCAGACCCAATACAACGCGGCCATGAAGCCGCCGAGCAGGGCGAGGCGGATCAGGCGCAGGGATTGCTCGTTGACCTTCTCGATATCCAGGGTCGGCTCTTCGACCACGGCTTCGCCGTCGCCGGCTTCCTTGGCCGCCTGGCGCTTGGCCAGGGCGCGCTGGTAGGCCAGGCGCCGCGCCGCGACCGACAGGCCGCGCACGAAGGTGGCTTCGATCACCAGCCAGAACATCAGCAGGTACAAGGTATTGATCAGTCGGTCGCTGAGTTTCAGCGCGGTGTAGTAGTAGCCGAAGCACACCGCCACGAACAGGGCGATCGGCAGCGCGGTGAACAGCACCCCGACGGCCTTGCGAAACAGCGAAGTGTTCTTGTGCGTCGGACTGCTCAGCAACAGGCGACTGAGCAGCCACGCCATCAGCGCGTAGCAGGTCAGTACCACCGGCATGCCGAGCACGTCATCGGCCAGGGTCGAAGGTTGCAATTCGGCCACCGCTACCACGGCCACCAATGCCAGTACCACCAGCCCGAGCCGGCGAATCCAGCCTTGGAGGAATTCGACCTGGGGTTTCTCCCAGCGGAAATGCAACTCGGCCACGCCGCCAGGCGCCAGCACCCGATAGGCGGTGTAGAACACCAGCCAGGCCTGGCCGATCTGCAGCAGCGCCGCGCCGAGGTTGGCGTTCTGGCCGCGTGCGTCGATCTGCAAGGCATAACCGCAGAGGGTCAGTGCCAGGGCTACCGGCATGGCCAGCAGGATGTTGATCAGGATCGCCTGGGGCGTGTGCCACTGGCTGTCGCGCTTGAAGTGGCCGACGTCCTGGTGAACCTTGTTCAAGCGGGCATAGAGATTCTTGCGCCGCCACAGCAGCACGCCGATCAGCAGCACCAGGGGCAGGAACAGCAACGGGCGTTGGGTCAGGCCATCGGCCAGTTCACTGAGGCTCGACGCCCAAGGCAGCGAGTCGATCTGTTTCTCCAGGCGCGTCGGCACGGCACGCATCCATTCGAAATCCAGCGGCTTGTTGCTGGGAATCCAGAACATCTGCTCTTCAAGCGTCGCCCGCAGGTTCTGGGCGGTGCTGAGCAGCTGCTTCTGGTTGAGCTGCAAGGTGATGGATTCGTTGAGTACCGCGCTCAACTCCCGGTTCAGGCGCTCCAGCAGGTCGACGCGGGTCAGTGCCAGCTCCAGCAAGGTCTTGCGCAGTTGCGGCGTGGCTTGTTCCGAGGGTTGCGAGGCCAGCAGGTTGTCGACATAGGCACTGGGGTTGTTCAGCAGCTCACGTTGTTGGCTGACTTCGAACTGGTACAGGCGGATGTCGGCGATCTGGTCGGCCAGGGTCTGGTCCAGCTTCAGGCGCGGCAGGGTCTGGCGCTGCTTGTAGAGAATCTTGGAGAGCAGCAGGCTGCCCTTGAGCACGCTGATCTGTTCGTCCAGGGCCGCGTCGGTCTGGGTCACACTGTCCAGCAATTGCTTGGTCTGCAGGTTCTGCTGGGTGACTTCGTTGAGGCGGTCGGTGCTTTTGAGCAGGTAGTCGGAGAGCTTCAGGTTGGCTGAGCTTTCGGTCGCCAGCAAGCTGCTGCCACCGGCCTTCTGGGCTTCGATGGACTGCTGGGTCACTGTCTCCTGGGACTGGGCCAGGCGCTTCTGGTTGATCAGGTTCTGCAGATCCTGGATTTCCTGCTCCATGCGGGCGATTTTTTCCATCAGCAGATCGTGCTGGCCGTTGCCCAGGTCCTGCAGTTGGCTGTTGCCGGCCAGTTCCTGGCGGCGCAGCGGGATCAGCGCATTGAGTGCCGCCAACTCGGCGTTGAGCTGGTCGCGCTGCTCGGCGCTGAGGGCCTTGCCGGCATCTCGACCGGCCTTGAGAATCGTGTTGATCTGCTGGATGCGGGTCTGGCTGGTGGAGATTTCCGCCTGGGCGCGCTCGGGGCGGGTCTGGGCGGTGATGACCAGGCTGTTGGCATCGGCCAGGGCTTTTTGCAGGTCGCTCTGCTGGGTGGAGCGCTCCGTGAGCATTTGTTCGAGCTGGGGAATCGGCAAGTTGGCATAGCGTTGCGCCACCGGCACCACCGTGGTGCCCTTGAGCCGCGCCAGTTCGCGCTGGTTCTCGATGTTCTGCTTGGGCGCCGTGGCCAGTTGCTGTTTGAGTGCCTGCAGCTTCTGTTCGTAATCAGCCTTGTTGTTGAGCTGGGTCAGCGTGTTCTGCAACACGGCCTGCAGGGCTTTCTGGTCGGCTTCCGGCAGTTTGCGGTCGCCGATCTTGTCCAGGCTGGCCTGTACCGAGGCACTGGTGGGCGGCTCGGCGGCGTGCACCGTGCAGATGGAAAGACTCAGGCCGAGCAGGGCAATGGCGAAAAAGGAGCGCAGGGTAGGCATAGAGACCGGTCAAGCAAGTGAGAGTGGGAGCAGTTTAGAGGAACAAGCCGGGACCCGGGCGACTTCCTTCGGGGAATCTGACGCCCACTTTGCCGATCTTGTTCCCGTCCATGGCCGCGACGGTCCACAGGGTATTGTTCCAGTCCACTTGGTCGCCGACTACTGGCGCACCGCCCACTTTCTGGGCAATGAAGCGGCCCAGGGTCATGTCTGGATCGATGCCGTCCAGCTTCAACCCGTAGAGTGCGGCAACCGCGGCCAGCTGGGCGTCTCCTTCGAGTACGAAGTCGCCGAAGAAGCGCAAATCCAAGCCTCGTTGCGGTGCCTGGCTGAACAGTTTTCCAAGGGCTGGCAAATCGTGTTCATGGCCGATAACACACAGCAAATCATCGACTTCCAGCACCGTACTACCCGACGGATGGAGCAATTGCTGGCCACGAAACAGGGCCGCGATGCGGGTTCCATCGGGCATTTTCAGGTCCCGCAGGGGCGAACCGATGCACCATTTTTCCTTGCCCAGGCGATAGATGAACAGCTCCCACTCGCTGGTGACGTGCACTTCCAGCGCGGCCCGGGAAATCGGCAGTGGCTCGGGCGGGACGGTCACATGCAACAACTTGGCGACCCACGGCAAGCTCGTGCCCTGTACCAGCAGCGAAACCAGCACGATAAAAAATGCCAGGTTGAAATAGAGCTGCGCCTGGGGCAGGCCGGCCATCAGCGGGAACACCGCCAGGATGATCGGCACCGCGCCGCGCAGCCCGACCCAGGAGATAAACGCTTTTTCACGACCATGGAACGCCTTGAACGGCAGCAGGCCGACCATGACCGACAGCGGGCGGGCAAACAGGATCATCCACAACGCCAGCCCCAGGGCCGGCAGGGCGATCGGCAACAGGTCGTGGGGCGTGACCAGCAGCCCCAGCACCAGGAACATGCCGATCTGCGCCAGCCATGCCATGCCATCGAGCATGTGCAGGATGCCATGGCGGCTGCGCACCGGACGGTTGCCCAGTACCAGGCCGCACAGGTACACCGCCAGGAAGCCACTGCCGTGCAGGGCGTTGGTCAGGGCGAACACGGCCAGGCCGCCGCTGATAACCAGGATCGGGTAGAGCCCGTTGGCCAGGTTGATGCGGTTGACCATCTGCAGCATGAGCCAGCCACCGCCCAGGCCGATCACGGCGCCAATCCCGAACTCTTGCACCAGATGCCCCAACAAGCTCCAGTGCAGGCCGGTTTCACCGCTGGACAGCATGCCGATCAAGGTGACGGTGAGGAACACCGCCATGGGGTCGTTGCTGCCGGACTCGATTTCCAGGGTGGCGCTGACCCGTTCGTTCAGGCCTTTGCCGCCCAGCAGCGAGAACACCGCTGCGGCGTCGGTGGAGCCGACGATGGCGCCGATCAACAAGCCCTGCATCAGATTGAGGTCAAACAGCCACGCCGCCGCCAGGCCGGTCAGTCCGGTGGTAATCAACACCCCGACCGTCGCCAGCGACAACGCCGGCCACAGCGCCACGCGAAAGCTCGACACCCGCGTACGCAAGCCGCCATCGAGCAGGATGACCGCCAACGCGAGGTTGCCGACCAGATAGGCCGTGGCGTAGTTATCGAAAAGAATACCGGCGCCGTCGACACCGGCCGCCATGCCCACGGCCAGGATGATCACCAGGATCGGAATGCCCAGGCGGGACGAAAGAGAACTCACCAGGATGCTCGCACCTACCAGCAACGCGCCGATCAAGAACAGGCTGTTGATGGTCGTTGCAGTCAAAGGCGTTACTCCGGGAGAACTGAAGGACGGGCGCAAACTGACCATGCAGTCTGCGTGCCAGCGATTCTAACCTGTTGAAATGTGATGCTGTCAAAAAAGGTTTGGGAGATCGGGTTCTGGGTGCAGCCCATGTGGCGAGGGAGCTTGCTCCCGCTCGGCTGCGAAGCAGTCGTCGCTTTTCAGGACGGGGCCGCTGCGCGACCCAGCGGGAGCAAGCTCCCTCGCCACAAAAGCCGGATAGTTGATCGCCCACATTTGGTGAGCGATCAACAACTGCGCGGATTAAAGGCTGAACCGCCCAACCATGCTGTTCAGGTCCACGGCCAGACGCGACAGTTCGGCGCTGGCGGCACTGGTCTGGTTGGCGCCGGTGGCCGATTGCACCGACAGGTCGCGGATGTTCACCAGGTTGCGATCCACTTCACGGGCCACCTGGGCCTGTTCTTCGGCGGCGCTGGCGATCACCAGGTTGCGTTCGTTGATCTCGACGATGGCGCTGTTGATTGTGTCCAGGGACATGCCGGCGCCGCGGGCGATGTTCAGCGTCGATTCGGCGCGTTCGGTGCTGTTGCGCATCGAATCCACGGCCTGTTCGGTGCCGCTCTGGATGCTGCCGATCATGCGTTCGATTTCGCTGGTCGACTGCTGGGTGCGATGGGCCAGGGCACGGACTTCGTCGGCGACCACGGCAAAGCCTCGTCCGGCCTCACCGGCGCGAGCGGCTTCGATGGCGGCGTTCAGGGCCAGCAAGTTGGTCTGGTCGGCCAGGCCGCGGATCACATCCAGAACCTTGCCGATATCCCGGGACTCGTTGGCCAGGTTGCCGATCAACGAGGCAGTGCTTTGTACGTCGGCACTCATGCGTTCAATGGCGCCGACGGTTTCCTGCACCAGGTCGCGGCCGTCGCCAGCGGACGTAGTGGCGTTCCTGGACGCTTCCGACGTGCTGACCGCATTGCGGGCGACTTCTTCCACGGCGCTGGTCATTTCGTTGACCGCCGTGGCGGCCTGTTCGATTTCGTTGTTCTGCTGGGTCAGGCCACGGGCGCTTTCGTCGGTGACGCTGTTGAGTTCTTCAGCGGCGGACGCCAACTGTGTGGCCGAGCCGGAGATTCGTTGCAGGGTGTCGCGCAGTTTTTCCTGCATGGTCGACATCGCCCGCAGCAGGCGGCCGGCTTCGTCGCTGCCGTCAACGGTGATCGGCCGGGTCAGGTTGCCCTTGGCGATTTCCTCGGCGGCATCCAATGCGTTGGCGATCGGCTTGGTGATGCTGTTGGTCAGCAGCCAGGCGAACAGCACGGTCAGGCCGGTGGCGATGACCAGCAGGGTGACGACCCAGTTGAACGCGGTGGAATATTGTTGCGCCGTGTTTTTATTGAATGCTTCCGCTTGCTGGTTGTTGATGTCTGTCAAACGAGCCAGCACGGCGTTGATGGCGTCGGAATTGCTCATCAGCTCGGTGTTGAGCAGCGCTTGCAGTTCGTTGACCTGATTGTTGCGCGACAGGGTTTTCATCCGCTCTTCGAGCTGGCGGTACTGATTGAGCAGCTGCACGTACTGCTCATACGCGGCCCGTTCTTCAGGCGCGCTGATGAGTTTTTCATAGGCCGTCTGTGCGGCGCGGACCTGCTGGTTGCGCTGCTCGAACAGATCCAGGGTTTTTTGCTGGGTATCCGCTTCGCGGTTGGTCAGCAGGCGATAGGACAACACGCGCAAACGCAGGGTGAGCTGGGTGAAGTCGTTCAGGGCCTTGATACTGGGGACGCTGTTCTGGGCGATGTTGTCGTCAGATACCCGAATCTTGCTCATCTGGCTGAGGGCAAACACCCCAAGGGCCAGCATCAGGGCGCCGATCAGGGCAAACCCCAGGAACGCCCGCGGCGCGATGTTCATATTACGTAGGGACATGGAAGTTACCGTGAAGAAGCGCGTCCGTGCGGGGCTGTGACTGGTTTCACTGACTTATCGGTCCAGCGACCGAAGTCTTGAGTGCCGTGCGTGCTTTTGTCGCAGTGCAGCGGTCGCCGTGCGACGAAGGGTAGGAACCAGATGCTTGAATCGCAGTCTCTACAGCTCGCGAGCGAAGCGCCGCCACTGCGTAAAGCGTGGCATCGGCGGTGACTTTTCTTTATCGTACGCGCCCCTTGGAAAAGCCTGGAAATCAATATGTTGGAAGCATCCCTCAGCCAGCTGGAGCAACTGGTCAATGACCTGGTGCAACAGAACCTGCAACTCACCGGCCTGAACGAAACCCTGAGCGCGGAACTTGCCAAGGCCAAGGATGAAAACGAAAGCCTGCAACTGAGCCTGATGGAACAGGAAGAACTGCACGGCGCCACCACGGCCCGCATCCAGGCCCTGATCGAGCGCGCCAGCGCCGGTCCTGTCAGCGCATGAAGCACGGCGCCGACGGGGTGACGGTCATCTCGATCCTGGGAGAAGACTATTCAATCAAAGCGCCGGCCGGGCAGGAACAGGCCCTGCTGGACGCCGCTTCGATGCTCAAGGCCGCACTGGCCGATACCAAAAGGAAATACCCGACGCTGATCGGTGATCGCCTGCTGGTATTGGCGGCGATGAACCTGTGTTCGCAGCAGATGGAAATGCAGAAGCAGCATCAAGCGGAACTCGACCGTTACCAAGAGCAGGTCAGCGCCACGGTCGAGGTGATTGCCAAGACGATTCAGCAGGTCTGACCAAGGTCTGGCCGTGAGCTAATTGTGGGAGCGGGCTTGCTCGCGAAGGCGGTATGTCAGTTGCAATTGATTTGCCTGATCCACCGCCTTCGCGAGCAAGCCCGCTCCCACAGTTAGATATTGGTGAACACAAAATCTGTATTCACGCCTGTCCCTGTGGGAGCGAGCTTGCTCGCGATTGGATGTCAGCCACACCACAAGCACTGGCTCAGAACCACTCATCCCGCATCCCCAGGCACGTATCATCCCGCGCCTCGAGAATCGCCAGCTCATGGTGACACCCCGGTACTTCCCAGGTCAGGAAATAGCGCGCCGCTTGCAGCTTGCCTCTATAGAAGTCGCTGTCCGCCGCGTTGCCCTTGGCCAGGCCTTCCTCGGCACGAATCGCCTGTTCCAGCCAGCGCCAGCCAATCACCATGTGCCCGAACACCTTAAGGTACAGCGCCGAGTTGGCGAGGCTGCCGTTGACCTTGCCCTGGGCCAAGTCCGTCAGCAAACCGAGGGTGACGGTTTGCAGGCGCGCCACCAACGCTTCCAGCGGCTGGCGCAGCGGCGTCAGCGATGAGTGCGCCTGGGCCCGCTCCGTGGTGTCGGCCACTAGGCGGATCAACTGCTTGAGACCGGCACCGCCGTTCTGCGCCAATTTGCGTCCCAACAGGTCCAGGGATTGGATACCGTGGGTGCCTTCATGGATCGGGTTCAAGCGGTTGTCGCGGTAGTACTGCTCCACCGGGTATTCGCGGGTGTAGCCGTGCCCGCCGAGAATCTGGATTGCCAGTTCGTTGGCTTTCAGGCAGAACTCCGAGGGCCAGGATTTGACGATGGGGGTCAGCAGGTCCAGCAGTTCATGGGCGCGCCGACGTTCGGCTTCGCTTTCCAGGGTGGTGGTGTCGTCGAACAGCCGGGCTGCATAAAGGCCCAGGTCAAACGAACCCTCGACGTAGGCCTTCTGGGTCAGCAGCATGCGCCGCACGTCGGCGTGCTGGATGATTGCCACGGGGGCGGTGGTCGGGTCCTTGCTGTCGGGCACCCGTCCCTGCGGGCGTTCGCGGGCGTACTCGAGGGAATACAGGTAACCGGCGTAACCGAGCATCACCGCGCCCATGCCGACGCCGATCCGCGCCTCGTTCATCATCTGGAACATATAGCTCAGGCCGTGGTGCGGTTTGCCGACGAGGTAACCGACACATTCGCCGTTGTCGCCGAAGTTCAACGCGGTGGACGTGGTGCCGCGCCAGCCCATCTTGTGGAACAACCCGGCCAGCAGCACGTCGTTACGCGGGCCGAGGCTGCCGTCGTCGTTGACCAGGAACTTGGGCACGATAAACAACGAAATGCCTTTCACGCCCGGCGGTGCATCCGGCAATTTCGCCAAGACCATGTGCACGATGTTTTCCGACAGCGGATGATCGCCACCGGAGATAAAGATCTTGTTGCCTTTGAGTCGATAGGTGCCGTCGGGCGCCGGTTCTGCGCGTGTACGAATATCCGACAGCGATGAGCCAGCATGGGGTTCGGTCAGGGCCATGGTGCCGAAGAAGCGGCCGTCGATCATCGGTTGCAGGAAGCGCTGCTTCTGCTCGTCGCTGCCGAAGCTTTCGATCAGGTTCGCCGCGCCCATGGTCAGGAACGGGTAAGAGGTCGACGCGGCATTGGCCGACTGGAAGTGCGCGAAACAGGCCTGGGACAGCAGTGTTGGCAATTGCATGCCTCCGGCCTCGAAACTGCGTGCAGCGTTGAGGAAGCCGGCCTCCAGGAAGGCATCCACCGCCGGTTTCACCTCGGGGATCAGGATCGCCTCGCCGTTCTCGTAGCGCGGTTCGTTTTCATCATTCTTGCGGTTGTGAGGCGCGAAAAATTTCTCGGCGATGCTGCGGGCCGTGCCGAGGGCTGCGTCGAAGGTTTCGCGATTGTGCTCGGCAAACCGCTCGCGCTGAGTCAGGCCCTCGGCATCGAGGACTTCGTACAGCTCGAAAGCCAGATTGCGGGAACTGAGCAACGTCTCGGACATGGCGGCCTACCTTTTTTTGGAATGGGCCGAGTCTAGGCGTGGGGATGGAGGCTGAACAGGATGATTGATTTGGGTGATGGAGGAGCGAGGGTGACGCTAATCAAAAAAAGTGTGGGAGCTGCTTATGGCAGCAAAGCTTTATGAGAGCAAAGCTTGTGGGAGCAAGGCTTGCCCGCGAGGAAAGCGCCGCGGTGTCTTGGGTGCTGCAGTGCCTGGATCGCGAGCAAGCTTTGCTCCCACAAAGCTCCCCACAGGTGTTTCGGATTGCCAGGCACCTATTGCAGGTGCCTGGCTTACAGCATTTAGCCGATGGTCATCAGGCTGGCGTTACCACCCGCCGCAGCGGTGTTGACGCTCAGCGCGCGTTCGATAACCAAGCGTTCCAGCGCGATATTGGTTTCGCCCTGGGACAACCCGTGCACACCGACGATGGCGCCGGCGCGCTTGGCCACTTGCTGACAAACGCCGCGCAGTTGGTCCGAGTCCCCGTGATGCAGGACCGCATCGAACAGCACATCGTCCTTGGTCCAGTCGGCCACCCGCTGGATGCGCGCCTGAATATCCTTCGGCAAGCGTGCGAACACAGCCTTGCTGGTGTCGGTTTCCGGCCACACGGCCGAGCCGCCCACGGCCAATACCGCCGCCAGTTGCGTCAGCAGGTCGCCTTCCACGTCGGCCAGGCACAGCACGTGCTCGCGCGGCAGGATGGCGTAGCTGTTGCGTTCGCCAGTCGGGCCAGTCAGCTGACGGGTAATACCGCTTTGCGACTGAGCCGCGAACTGCACGCACAGGGCACTCAGTTCGGCGAGCTTCTGGCTGTCAGCCCAGGCTTGCAGCGCCGCCAGCGGTTTGCCCATGGCCTCACGCAAACGCAGGTCCGGCGCCGCCAGCGCATCGCCACGGACGAAGGATTGCTGGATCGCATCGGTAGGACGCATCGACAGTAGGCGGTACAGGTACAGCGGACCACCGGCCTTGGGGCCGGTGCCCGACAGGCCTTCGCCACCAAACGGCTGGACACCGACCACGGCGCCGACAATGTTGCGGTTCACGTACACGTTGCCCGCATGCACATTGTCGATGACCTTGGCGATGGTCTCGTCGATGCGGGTATGCACGCCCAGGGTCAGGCCATAGCCGGAAGCGTTGATCTGGTTGATCAACTGATCCAGCTCCTTGCGCTTGTAACGCACCACGTGCAGCACCGGGCCGAAGATTTCACGCTGCAACTCGTCGAAGCTTTCCAGTTCGATCAAGGTTGGCATCACGAAGGTGCCGCGCTTGCACTCGTCACTGTCGACGATTGCCATCTGGTACACGGCGCGACCCTTGTCGCGCATGGCCTGGATGTGTTTCTCGATGCCGGCCTTGGCTTCGGCGTCGATCACCGGGCCGATGTCCACGGACAGGCGCTCAGGATTGCCGAGGCGCGATTCGGCCATGGCACCCTTGAGCATTTCGATGACGCGGTCGGCGGAATCTTCCTGCAAGCACAGGACCCGCAGGGCCGAGCAACGCTGGCCGGCGCTGTCGAAGGCCGACGACACCACATCGATGACCACTTGTTCGGTCAACGCCGAGGAATCGACGATCATCGCGTTCTGGCCACCGGTCTCGGCGATCAACGGGATCGGACGGCCCTGGTTGTCCAGGCGTCCGGCGATGTTGCGTTGCAGCAGGCGGGCAACTTCGGTGGAACCGGTGAACATCACGCCCTTGACGCGCTCGTCACCCACCAGGCGGGCACCGACGGTTTCGCCGCGACCCGGCAGTAGTTGCAGGACGCCTTCCGGAATACCGGCTTCGAGCATCAGGCGCACCGCCTGGGCCGCCACCAGTGGCGTCTGTTCGGCGGGCTTGGCCAGAACCGGGTTGCCGGCGGCCAGAGCGGCAGCGACCTGGCCGCTGAAAATCGCCAGCGGGAAGTTCCACGGGCTGATGCAGACCACCGGGCCCAATGGGCGGTGGGCGTCGTTGGTGAAATCGTTGCGCGCCTGCACTGCGTAGTAGCGCAGGAAGTCCACGGCTTCACGTACTTCGGCAATCGCGTTGGCGAAGGTCTTGCCGGCTTCGCGGGCCAGCAGGCCCATCAGCGGCTGGATCTCACCTTCCATCAGGTCGGCGGCACGCTCGAGGATCGCAGCGCGCTCGGCCGGTGGCGTGGCCTGCCAGATCGGTGCGGCGTTGAGGGCGCACTGAATGGCGTTGTCGACGTCGGCAACCGTGGCTTCCTGCACATGGCCAACCACATCGCGGTGATCGGACGGGTTGAGCACCGCTGCCGGGCTTTCTTCGCTAGCGGCGCAACCGAGCATCGGCACGGCTTTCCAGTCGTTATGGGCGGTAGCCAGCAGGGCGCAAGACAGCGATGCCAGGCGATGTTCGTTCGCCAGGTCGATGCCGCTGGAATTGGCGCGGTCGCTGCCGTACAGGTCGCGTGGCAGTGGGATGCGCGGGTGCGGCAGGCCGAAACCGCCTTCCAGGGTTGCCATCTGCTCGATGCTGGCCACTGGATCGGCGACCAGTTCCTGGATGGAAATCGACTGGTCGGCGATGCGGTTGACGAACGAAGTATTCGCGCCGTTTTCCAGCAAGCGACGTACGAGGTAGGCCAGCAGTGTTTCGTGGGTGCCGACCGGGGCGTACACACGGCACGGACGGTTCAGCTTGCCTTCGGAGACCTTGCCTACAACCTGTTCGTACAGCGGTTCACCCATGCCGTGCAGGCACTGGAATTCATACTGGCCCGGGTAATAGTTCTGACCAGCGATGTGGTAAATGGCCGACAGCGTATGGGCGTTGTGCGTGGCGAACTGCGGGTAGATGACTTCCGGCACCGACAGCAGCTTGCGGGCGCAAGCGATGTAGGACACGTCGGTGTACACCTTGCGGGTATAGACCGGGTAGCCTTCCAGGCCTTCGACCTGGGCGCGCTTGATCTCGCTGTCCCAGTACGCGCCTTTTACCAGGCGAATCATCAAGCGGTGGCGGCTGCGACGGGCGAGGTCGATGACGTAGTCGATCACATACGGGCAACGCTTCTGGTACGCCTGGATCACGAAACCGATGCCGTTCCAGCCGGTCAGTTGCGGCTCGAAGCACAGGCGCTCCAGCAGGTCCAGGGACAGTTCGAGGCGGTCGGCTTCCTCGGCATCGATGTTCAGGCCGATGTCGTACTGCTTGGCCAGCAGGGTCAGCGACAGCAGGCGCGGGTACAGCTCTTCCATGACGCGCTCGTACTGGGCGCGGCTGTAGCGCGGGTGCAGGGCCGAGAGCTTGATGGAAATGCCCGGGCCTTCATAAATCCCACGACCATGGGAGGCTTTGCCGATCGAGTGAATGGCTTGTTCGTACGAGGCCAAGTACTTCTGGGCGTCATGTTCGGTGAGTGCGGCTTCACCCAACATGTCGTAGGAATAGCGGAAACCCTTGGATTCGAACTTGCTGGCGTTGGCCAGGGCTTCGGCGATGGTTTCGCCGGTGACGAATTGCTCGCCCATCAAGCGCATGGCCATGTCGACGCCCTTGCGGATCATCGGCTCGCCGCTCTTGCCGATGATGCGGCTCAGGGACGAAGTCAGGCCTGCTTCATTGTGGGTGGCGACCAGCTTGCCGGTCAGCAACAGGCCCCAGGTGGCGGCGTTGACGAACAGCGACGGGCTGTTGCCCAGGTGTGGGTGCCAGTTGCCGGTGCTGATCTTGTCGCGGATCAGGGCATCGCGGGTACCTTTGTCCGGGATGCGCAGCAGCGCCTCGGCCAGGCACATCAGCGCCACGCCTTCCTGGGAAGACAGGGAAAACTCCTGCAACAGGCCCTGAACGATACCGGCACGGCCGCCGGCACTCTTCTGGTTACGCAGTTTTTCAGCAATCGACGCCGCCAGCTTATTGGTGGCTTCGGCCATTTCGGCCGGCAGTCGGGCCTGCTCCATCAGCATCGGCACCACTTCCGGCTCCGGGCGACGGTAAGCAGCGGTGATGGAGGCGCGCAGGACCGATTGCGGCAGGATGCTCTCGGCAAACTCGAGGAAGCATTGGTGAGCGTGGTCGACCTGTACATCGCCAGCGTCGTCGCTGTCGGCACGAGGGGAACCGTTCAGCTCGGTCAGGGTTGCACCACCCTCGAGTTTTTCCAGGTAATTGAAAATTGCCTGCTTGATCAGCCAGTGCGGCGTGCGATCAATCGAGGTTGCGGCCGCCTTGAGGCGTTCGCGGGTCGGGTCGTCGAGTTTGACCCCAAGGGTGGTGGTAGCCATATTTTTATCCTCATGTTTACCACGTATGGCGTGGCATCAGCTGGCGGCAAGATTAGCTGCGCGCTGATTGAGGTGCAACCGGGTGCAACCCTTTTTTTCTCGAAATGACAGGCAGCTCATCTGGAAGTAAATACTGCCCGGTCGTTCCTGCACCGCCTTAGTGCTTTGGCTTCTAGAGAAGGGCCGTTCACTGCACTAAAAGGGAGCAAAAAACAGCGATTTCGCGACAAAACCGATCAGGTGCAACTTATTCGAGCGAAACTGGTTGCACCTTATTTGATTTGTTGAATAGCATTCGCGGCCAAGGTGCAACCGGTTCCAAGCCGAGGGGCATCGGCTGATGGCTTTCCTGGGGAAACATCAGTCATAAATTCGCGGGACTGCAAATCGTTGCTACAACTTCAGCGTTGTCGACGCTTTCAACTGCCACCGCATCATAAAAACAAAGCCAGGGCGTAACTCATGAGTGTTAGTAATCCCACCTTGATCACTTTCGTGATCTACATCGCAGCCATGGTCCTGATCGGCCTGATGGCTTACCGCTCCACCAATAACCTTTCCGACTACATCCTGGGCGGTCGCAGCCTCGGCAGCGTGGTCACGGCGTTGTCCGCCGGTGCTTCCGACATGAGCGGCTGGTTGTTGATGGGTTTGCCGGGTGCCATCTACATGTCCGGCCTGTCGGAAAGCTGGATCGCCATCGGCCTGGTCATCGGTGCCTACCTGAACTGGCTGTTCGTGGCCGGTCGCCTGCGAGTGCAGACCGAGCACAACGGTGACGCCCTGACGCTGCCGGATTACTTCTCCAGCCGTTTCGAAGACACGAGCGGCCTGCTGCGGATCATCTCTGCGGTGGTGATCCTGGTGTTCTTCACCATCTACTGCGCTTCCGGCATCGTGGCCGGTGCCCGTCTGTTCGAAAGCACCTTCGGCATGTCCTACGAGACCGCGCTGTGGGCCGGTGCTGCCGCGACCATCGCCTATACCTTCGTTGGTGGTTTCCTGGCGGTGAGCTGGACCGACACCGTACAAGCCACCCTGATGATCTTCGCGCTGATCCTCACGCCGATCATCGTACTGTTGGCCACCGGCGGCGTGGACACCACGTTCCTGGCGATCGAAGCGAAAGATCCTACGTCCTTCGACATGCTGAAAAACACCACCTTCATCGGCATCATCTCGCTGATGGGCTGGGGCCTGGGCTACTTCGGTCAACCGCACATCCTGGCGCGCTTCATGGCGGCGGATTCGGTCAAGTCGATTGCCAAGGCGCGTCGTATCTCCATGGCCTGGATGATCCTGTGCCTGGGCGGCACCGTGGCCGTGGGCTTCTTCGGTATCGCGTACTTCTCGGCGCACCCTGAAGTGGCCGGTCCCGTGACCGAAAACCCTGAGCGCGTGTTCATCGAGCTGGCGAAGATCCTGTTCAACCCTTGGGTTGCTGGCGTGTTGCTGTCGGCCATCCTGGCGGCGGTGATGAGCACCCTGAGCTGCCAGCTGCTGGTGTGCTCCAGTGCCCTGACCGAAGACTT
Organism: Pseudomonas sp. Z3-6; assembly: GCF_051131985.1. Taxonomy (NCBI): domain Bacteria; kingdom Pseudomonadati; phylum Pseudomonadota; class Gammaproteobacteria; order Pseudomonadales; family Pseudomonadaceae; genus Pseudomonas; species Pseudomonas sp. Z3-6. The sequence continues at coordinate 6,428,823 of NZ_CP071644.1, read as the reverse complement.
CTACAAGACCTTCCTGCGCAAGAGCGCTTCCCAGCTGGAACTGGTCTGGGTCGGTCGCGCCATGGTGCTGCTGGTGGCCTTGGTCGCCATTGCCCTGGCCGCCAACCCGGAAAACCGCGTACTGGGCCTGGTGAGCTACGCCTGGGCCGGCTTCGGTGCCGCCTTCGGTCCGGTGGTCCTGATCTCCGTGGTCTGGAAGAACATGACTCGCAACGGCGCCCTGGCCGGTATCCTGGTCGGCGCGATCACCGTCGTGGTCTGGAAGCATTTCGAGCTGCTGGGTCTGTACGAAATCATCCCAGGCTTCATCTTCGCCAGCCTGGCTATCTACTTCGTCAGCAAGATGGGCACGCCTACCACCGGTATGGTGCAGCGCTTCGAAGCGGCCGAGAAAGATTTCCGTCTGAACCAGTAAGACTTTCTGCGCGGCCTTGAGCCCGCAGGTGATCCAATGTGGCGAGGGAGCTTGCTCCCTCGCCACGGATATCACTTCATCTCGGCATCAGGCTGGTTGAGAAAGATCAACACGCCCAGGATCGCCATGTAGAACCTGAACGCAGCGTCCTGGCCATTCCAGATTTCTGATTGCCACATCAGGAACCATTCGCCGCCGACCACCATGAAACCAAAGAACCAGACGAAGAAACCGACCGTCAAGCCGGCCACGGTCCATCGTTTGGCGCGGGCAAATGCCCCGGCCTCGGCCCGGCGTGCCTGCCACAGTTTCACTGCGCCGTAGCCCAGCAGCCCCGCCGTCAATGCCTCGCCGAAGATGATCAGCCAATAGGCGCCGTGCCACATCCACGGTTTATCGAGGGCGCGATACCGGGCGGCATTGTCGGGGAAGGTGGTGTCCATGCTCAGTACATGCTGGACGAAATTGAAGTTGGAGCGGTAGTCCGTGAGGTTGTTGAACACCGTCAGGAAGGCGAATGCAGCGAGTGCCAGGGTCATTGCGATTTTTGCGTAGCGTGTCGTCATGTCCTGCGTCCTTTGCTTTTTTGCGACCGGCGCACGTTATCACGCCCACTGTTGGCAAGAGATCGAGCACGTTGCAAGAAACTGCTGATTCGTTTGTAGGACGGTAGCGGTTGGTCGTGATGCTTCGAATGTCTATCGGAAAATGCATCACGCTTAGCAGCTTTTAGCTTCTTGGATGTAGGGCAAATCTGTTTTTTTGCGCCTCCAATACACGTCCCTGGTGCTCATGCAGAATCATCCGCCTCCATTCAGCAGAGGCACATAGGATGTTCCCGCCGCGATTCACGCTGACGCTCGACAACCCGCCGAGCGAGCTCAAGGTGCTTGAGTTCAAGGGCACGGAAGCCATCAGCCAGCCCTATCGTTTTGACCTGGAACTGGTCAGCGAACGGTCCGACCTGGCACTGGAAGAGCTTCTGCATCGTCAGGCATTTCTGGGGTTCGACGACCGGGAGGGTGGCATACACGGTCAGCTCTATAGCGTCGCCCAAGGCGACTCGGGCAAGCGCCTGACTCGCTACCAGGTCACCTTGGTGCCACGCCTGGCCTACTTGCGCCAATGTATCAACCAGCGGATCTTCCAGCACTTGAGCGTGCCCGCTATCGTCGCCCAAGTCTTGAAGGATCACGGGATCCTGGCGGGTGCCTACGAATTCACCCTCGCAGGGCAATACCCCGAGCGTGAATACTGTGTGCAGTACGGTGAAAGCGACCTGGCGTTCATTGAGCGGGTCTGCGCTGAAGTCGGTATCCACTACCATTTTCGCCACCGCCCTGACGGTCATCTGCTGGTGTTCGGTGATGACCAGACCGTGTTTCCTTGCCTGCCCGAATCGACGCTGTACCTTTCCGACAGCGGCATGGCTGCCGACGCGCCGGCCATCAAGCGCTTGGCGGTGCAAATTCAGACCCATACCACGGCCGTGACGTTGCGCGACTACGACTTCCGCAAGCCTGGCGTGACATTGCAAGCCGAGCTCTGCAATCGGCAACGTCCTGTTCTTGAGGACTATCGGTACCCTGGTGGGTTCTGCGACCGTGACGATGGCAAGCACCTGACCCGACGCACCCTTGAGCGTCACGGCGCCAATTATCGCGTGGCACAGGGCGACAGCGATGACAGCGCCTTCGTCAGCGGGCATTTCATGCGCATCAAGGACCATCCCCGGGAACAGTGGAACGATCTGTGGCTCCTGACCCAGATCAACCATCATGGCCGTCAACCCCAGGTGCTGGAAGAAACAGCCTCCTCCAGTCCGGATGAATTCCAGGGTTATAGAAATACCTTCCTCGCCACGCCATGGGACGTGTTCTTTCGTCCGTCCTTGCAGCACGAAAAGCCCCATGCCCACGGCTATCAATCAGCGGTGGTGACCGGGCCGCAGGGCAGCGAGATCCATTGCGATGAATTCGGGCGGGTCAAGGTGCAACTGGTCTGGGATCGTCACGGCCGGCGCGATGAGCATTCCAGTTGCTGGCTGCGCGTGGCCACGGGCTGGGCCCATGATCACTATGGTGCAGTGATGATTCCCCGGGTCGGCATGGAAGTGCTGGTGGGGTTCATCGATGGCGACGTGGACAAGCCGTTGGTGGTCGGTTGCCTGCCCAATGGCGCCAACCAGGTTCCGCTGGAACTGCCGGCGGACAACACCCGCAGTATCTGGCGCAGCCGGAGCAGCCCTGGTGGGGAAGGCTATAACGAGCTGCGCATCGAGGACCGCAAGGGGGCCGAGGAGATCTACCTGCGGGCCCAGCGAAACTGGACCCAGCATGTGCTGCACGACCAGCGGGTGCGGGTCGATCACGAGCGCAGTATCGTCGTCACCGGCACGGCGCGGCACGAGCTCAAGGCCGATGAGCAGCGCGTGACCCACGGAAGGCGCCGGGCTGAAGTCCGCCAGGACGATCACTTGCTGGTGAGTGGCGATCGGCATATCCGTGTGACCAGTCAGGTCTTGAACGCCGGCCAGCAGTTTCATGTCAGCGCCGGCCAGCAAGTGGTCCTGGAGGCTGGCGCCAGTGTGACCCTGCAGGCTGGCGGCCATTGGATCAACATTGGCGCCGACGGGATTTTCAGCAGCGTGCCGATCGAGGTCGGTGGGGCGCCGATGGCGGTCATGGGCGCGGCAGCGGTTTCGCCGGGCAGCGCCGGAAAGCCGGTCCCTGCGGCGGCACCTCGGCTTTCCCTGGCGCAAATCCTCAGTTTCCAAGGCTCGGCGCCGTTCTGCGAGGAATGTGAACGTTGCAGAAACGGCGTCTGCGCAGTGCCGTCGGGCTTTCACACATCTGTCGACATACAGGAGCGCCCATGAACAGCGATCAAACGCCCCGCGCCTGGCTTGAGCACCATCCGTTGCTGGCGTCCGAGCAGCTTTTCGCTATATTCAGCAACGCCAGCAGCGCCGGGGCGTTATCGGCCTGGCGGCGCTCGATTGGCGCGACACCCACACCGATCTGGGCCGACACGCCGTATGCCGGGTGGGAAGCGGTCATGCCCTATGTGGGGCTTGTTCGCGCAGACAGTGAGTTCCTTGACTGGATAGCGGCCACCGATTCACTCGATTGGGGGTGGCTGGCAGTGTCGCGTGCCGACCAGGAAGACCTTGCCGAGCATTTGCGTGGGCTCACCCAGGTGTTGCTGCCAGGTGGCAAGGCGGTTTTCCTGCGCTTTTGGGATGGGCGGTTCATGGGGCCGATCCTGCAATCGACGGCGGTGGACGCCGGGCAGCTCTTGCCGGTGATCAACCGTTGCCTGATCAACGGTCGATCCCTTGAGTTCGTGGGAGATGCCCAGCGGCCGGCCCGGATTTTTCCTTGGTGGGACGTACCGGTGGCGCTGCTGGAAGCCATGGCCGAGGCGCCGACGGAGTGTCTTGTGGATAACTTGCTCACATGGCTGGGCGAAGAGCATCCGTCTCTGTGTGAGCGGGTCGACCAGCGCATCCTGCGGTGCAAGATTGCCCACTTTCTTCAGCGATCGAAGCCGCTTGCCGCGCCCAAGGCGCCCTTGCAGGCGTACTTGCTGCGCGAGCTAGGCTGATCGTGGCGTGTCCGCCGGGCTGCCACCCCCTGACGTTCGGCGCGCTTCAAGGTAAACTCGTCGCCCTTCGCAGGAGCCGCCATGAATTATCGCCACGCCTTCCACGCCGGCAATCACGCCGACGTGTTCAAACACCTGACCTTGACCCGCCTCATCGCGCTGATGTCGCGCAAGGAACAGCCCTTTGCCTACCTCGATACCCACGCGGGCACCGGGCTGTATGACTTGCAGGGCGACCAGGCCAATCGTACCGGTGAGTATTTGGAAGGCATCGCGCGGTTGTGGGGCGAGGGCGACCTGCCGCCGTTGACTGCCGACTACATGAAAGTGCTGCACGAGATGAACCCGGACGGCCAATTGCGCTACTACCCGGGCTCGCCGGAGCTGGCGCGGCGCCTGACCCGGCCTCAGGACCGTGTGCTGCTTAATGAGAAACATCCGGAAGACGGCGTGTTGCTCAAGGACAACATGAAAGGCGACCGTCGCGTGGTGGTGCACCTGGGTGAAGGCTGGCATGTGCCGCGGGCGTTGCTGCCGGTGGCGGAAAAGCGTGCGCTGATGCTGATCGATCCACCCTTCGAACAGCTTGACGAAATGCAGCGCTGTGCCGCCTCGCTCAAGGAGGCGATTGGCCGGATGCGCCAGACGGTGGCAGCCATCTGGTACCCGGTGAAGGACCAGCGGATGTTGCGCCGCTTCTACCAGGACCTGGCTGGCACGGGCGCGCCGAAGCTGTTGCGGGTGGAACTGTTGGTGCACCCGCTGGCGACGCCCAACAGCCTGAACGGTTCCGGCCTGGCGATTGCCAACCCGCCGTGGGGACTGGAAGAAGAGTTGCGTGAGCTGCTGCCGTGGCTGTCGAAAAAGCTCGGGCAGACCCAAGGTGGGTGGCAGATGGATTGGTTGATCGCTGAGAGCTGATGGTTTGATGGCGTCTGGAAGGGCGCCTTCGCGAGCAAGCCCGCTCCCACATGGCTTTTGGGGTGTACCCCCTTATCGTGCCCGCCCCGGGCCCCTGTGGGAGCCGAGCTTGCTCGCGATGGCATCGCCTGGGTCTACCAGCTACACCGAGGTGTTTGCATCGCGGGCAAGCCTTGCTCCCACAGGCTCGCTCCCACATTGGCCCTGGTGTGCATGCAACATTTGGATATGCCGCTGGACCTGTGGGAGCGAGCCTGCTCGCGAAGCTTGTAGTCAGATCGGGCAGGTCACGCCGGTGCCGCCGATCCCGCAATAGCCTTCAGGGTTCTTCGCCAGGTATTGCTGGTGATAGGCCTCGGCGAAGTAGAACGTCGGCGCTTCTTCGATTTCGGTGGTGATGGTGCCTTTGCCGGCCTTGGTCAGCTCAGCCTGGAAGACTTGCTCGCTGTGTCTGGCCGCTGCCAGTTGAGCCGGGTTCGTGGCATAGATCACCGAACGGTACTGGGTGCCGATGTCGTTCCCCTGGCGCATGCCCTGGGTCGGGTTGTGCAGTTCCCAGAACATCTTCAGCAGCTCTTCGTAGCTGACTTTCGCTGGCTCGTAGACCACCAGCACCACTTCGCTGTGGCCGGTAAGGCCCGAGCAGACCTCTTCATACGTCGGGTTCGGCGTGAAACCGCCGGCGTAACCCACCGCGGTACTGACCACGCCTTCACGCTGCCAGAACTTGCGCTCTGCGCCCCAGAAGCAACCGAGGCCGAAGATTGCGAAGTCTACGTCCATGGCAAACGGGCCCAGTAGGGGCGCGTCGTGGACGAAGTGTTTTTCCGGCACGGTCATCGGGGTTTCACGGCCAGGCAGAGCTTGATCAGGAGTAGGAAGCACGTTTTTATTCACCAGGATTTCCGAGCGCAAGACCATGATCAGTCCTCTCAGTCAGATGGAGTTGAGCGAAATAGACCGTCAGTGTGCCTCAGAAAAGCCGCCGCAAGCTATACGCAGCTGTCAGACCAGAGGCCCGCGCGGGTAGCGCTTGAGCTTTTCGATCAGCTCCGCGCCAGGGATTGGCCGGTCGAACAGGTAGCCCTGGCCGACGTCGCAACGATGACGCCGCAGGAACGTCAGTTGCTGGGCGGTTTCGATGCCTTCGGCCACGACCTTGAGTTTCAGGTTGTGGGCCATGGCGATCACCGCCGAAGTGATTTCCATGTCGTCCTGGTTGTCGGGGATCTCATGGATGAAGCTGCGATCGATCTTGATGATGTCGATCGGGAATTTCTTCAGGTAGCTGAGGGACGAATAACCGGTGCCGAAGTCGTCCATGGCCAGGGTCAGGCCCAGGCGCTTGAGCTGGTCGAGCTGCAAGTGGGTGTCTTCGGTGGCTTCCAGCAGCAGGCCTTCGGTAAGCTCCAGCTCCAGCAGCCGCGCCGGCAGTTGTTCCTCCTTGAGGATGCTGGCGATGGAGGCGACCAGGTCCGGGTCGGAGAACTGCTTGGGTGACAAGTTGATCGCCACTTGCAGGTTACCCAGGCCGGCGGCGGTCAGCTGTTTGCTCATCCGGCAGGCCTGGCGGGCGATCCATTTGCCAATGGGGATGATCAGGCCGGTTTCTTCGGCCACGCTGATGAACTGGTCCGGGCGGATCATGCCTTTTTCCGGATGGTTCCAGCGCAGCAGCGCTTCCATGCCCAACAGGCGACCGCTGCGCAGGCACAGCTTGGGCTGGTAGAAGACATCCAGTTCGTTCTGGGTCAAGGCACGTCGCAGGTTGTTTTCCACGAACAGCTTGTAGCTGGCCTCGGCATTCAGTGCTTCGGTGAACACTTGGACCTGATGCTTGCCGTTGGCCTTGGCCTTGTGCAGGGCGAGGCCGGCGTTGCGCATCAGGGTCTGCGGGTCGCGACCGTGCAGCGGCGCGCAGGCGAGGCCCACGGAACCGGTCACGCTGATCAACTGGTTGTCGACGAACATCGGTTTGTCGAGGGTCATCAGCAACTGGCTGGCGATCTGCTGCCCGGCCTCCAGATCGGTGTCGTCCAGCAGCACCGCGAATTCGTTACTGGCGAAGCGCGCCAGGCTGCCACTGGGGCTCAAGCTGTTGCGCAGGCGCCGGGCCAGGCTGATCAACAGTTTGTCGCCGGTCTGGTGGCCGAGACTGTCGTTGATGCGCTTGAAGTTGTCGATGTCCACCAGCAGCAGGCTGATGGGCGAGTCACTGTCCCGGGCGAAGCGTTCATCGAGGTTGCGGATGAACGCCGGGCGGTTGCCCAGGTTGGTCAGGTTGTCGGTGTACGCCAGGCGCTCGATGCGCTGCTGGGCCAGCTTGGTCTGGGTGATGTCTTCGTAGATGCCGATATAGTGGGTCAACTCGCGGTTGTCGCCGTAGACCTTGGAAATCGACAACTGGCCCCAGTAGGGCTCCAGGTTCTTGCGCCGGCTCTTGAACTCACCCTGCCAACTGTTGCTCTGGGCCAGTGCCGAGGGCGCATCGAACAGCAGTTCGCTGAGGTTTTCCAGGGCCGGCAGTTCCGAAAGGCGCTGGCCGTGGACTTCCTCGGTGGTGTACTGGGTGATCGCGGTGAAGCTCGGGTTGACGTACTCCACCACGCCGTCGCAATTGACCAGCAGGAACGCGTTGGCGCTCTGCTCCACGGCCCGTTGGAACAGGTGCAGGGCGCTGGTGGCGGTGCGTCGGTTGTGGTTGTTGATGACTTGGGCGAACTGGTCCGCCAGCTCGCCGGCAAAGGCGATCTCATCCGACTGCCAGGCGCGGGTGGCGCCCACTTGTTCCAGGCACAGCACGCCCACCACTTGGCCGTCGATACGCACGCTGGCGTCGAGAATGGCATTGACGTCGCGAGCGCGCAGGTTCCCGGCCATTTCCCGGGTACGCGGGTCGCGCATCGCATTGTGGGCGTCGATGGCGCGGCAGGTCTGCAGCGCCTCCATGTAGTCGGGAAACTCGTTGGCGTCGATCACCGCTGGCAGGAAATATTCCTGGGACGCGCGGTTATAGGCGGAAATCGGCACCAGCTTGCCATCGTCGAGGTTCCAGATACTGGCGCAATCAATCTGGTAGATGTCGCAGGCGCTGCGGGTGATGAGTTCGGCCGCTTCGAGCAGGGAATTGTTGGCGCTGTAGCGTTGGCGGGTCAGCAGCAGGATCAGGTCCTGTTGGGCACGTACGCGGTCCAGGTGCTGGAGCTGTTCTTGCTGGGCGCGCTGGTTCAGTTCCAGGGCGATCTGCAGGCGCGAGTTCTGGGTTTCGAGGTCCAGGGCCGGCATGGAGGGTTCGCTTTGCAGCAAATCGTCCACCACCAGCAGGTAGCCGCGCAGCAGGTGGCGATTGTGCTGTTTATAGGCTTCGCCCGTCTCCAGTACGTTCATCGGCCCCTTGGCGGTGTGGAGCGTGTAGCGAATCTGGTAATGCGCGGCCTGGGCCAACTGCTGCTGGATGGCGTCATGCAGTTGATAGCGCGCTTCGGGTTCCATCAGGCTGGCGTAGGGCGAGCTGACCAGCGAGCACAGCTCTACCGCCGGCAGGCCGAAGTGTCGCTCGCAATTGGGGTCGAGGAACAACAGCGCCCAGCTAGCTTCATTCAGCCGTTCGAAACGCAGCATACCGAGCCGCGCGGGCACCGGTAACTGCGTCACTACCTCGGCCGCCATACGGCTGGCGGCATCGGGTTGGCTTTTCATGGGGAAACTCGCTTCGAAAATGCTGATCGCGCCGGGCTGACGCCCTCGTTATTACGGATTGGCGCAAGGTTGCATCATTGCGGCACTGGCTGACAAGAGAGATGAAGGCCAAGTGCTATAAACCTTTTATCGGCCGACAACGGGATTTCTCCAGTCGCCAGCCGATCAGAGGGCATGGAAGTTCATCGCAGCGGGATATCGACCGTCTGCAAGGGCCTGCCGTCACGGTCGTGGAAGGTGACTTGGAGGCTCTGCGCCGTGACCTGCAGGCGGGCGAAGTTGTCCTGGCTCACCACTTCGCTGGTCAGTTCATAGCGGTACTCACCGTTGTCCGTGCGGGCCATGGGCCGATGGAAAATAAAATCCGCGGCTTTTGCAAAAGGCAGCAGTTTGCTGTTGTAGAAGGGCGAGGAAACGACGGTGTTGACCTCGAAATCAGGATCCTCGCTGTGCCGCAGCCGGCTGGTCATGGAACCGTGGACGTCACCCGAAATGAACACTACGTTTTTGATCCGCTGGCGACGGATGCTGTCCAGCAGTCGCAGCCGTTGTGCCGGAAACGCCTGCCAGGCATCGCCGTCATTGCGCTTGTGGTCAGGGAAAAACATCACACTGGTAACGACGAGCTTGACCCGGGCGGGGCTGCTGACAAGCCATTCAAGCAGGGCCTGTTCCTGTTCCTGGTCGAGGATGCGCCGGTCGTCCGCCGACAGGTTGCGTTGCGTCCGGCTGTCGGTAACGAACCAATGGATATCCCCGTGGGCAAAGGTGTACCAGTAGCGGGTCAACGCCCTGTTCAATGTTCCGTCGCCCGACAGTTCATGGACGGGCCCGTGGCTGGCCTGGTAAAACCGATAAGCGCTCATGGCATTGGCATACAGGAGGTCGTCCTGGGCGGTTCTCCTGGCGGGCCAGTTGTCTTCGATTTCATGGTCGTCGAGGATCATGTAGGTCGGGGTGCCAGCCATCAGCTTGCGGATCTGCGGCTGGGCAAATACCGTTCGGTATCTGAAGAGAATGTTTTCATAGGTTCGGTCCGGGCCGATGACATTCAGGTCATCGAGGTAAACCTGGTCGCCGGTCATCACTACCGCGCTGATCGGCGGGTCGGCTTGTTCGACGACACGATTGATGCCGGCAAAGGTGCGATCCCCGAGCGCGGGTAGCAGCGGGGTATTGGCGACGATCCGCAAGTAGCGACACGAGCCCACGATATAAGTCCGCGGCGCATCGGTTTTATCGGTCGGCGTGCGCAAGCAATAGGTGTTCCTGGGCCATTGCAAGGGCAGTTCCTGGATGGTTTGCACGGTATGGGTCGGGCTCAGGGGGCTGAACCAGCCGGCCTGGTATTCGTAGGCGGTGTCGGGTTGAAGACCTTTCAACACGATGACATCGGACATGTCGCGGTAGGCCTTCAGTTGGACAAATTGCCCTATCGACCAGCCTGTGTCCCCTCGGCGTCGGTGGCGAATGCCGGCAAATACCTGGCTGTTGCCATGATCACCGCGCAGGAATATCCGGGCATGGTCCGTGGTCGTGTGCCCGACAATCGGGCCGACGGTAGGTTTGAACATATTCGAATCCATTCGAAGTTTTAATGGGACACCCATCAAGGTGCCTTGGCGGTTCGATGCTAAAGCTCGGTGGGCGATAAATATCGATAGGGAAGGGGGCGCGGGTTGTGGGGAATGACTACAGGGGGCGTAGTCATTTAAAACTTGGGCGGTAGGAAATTACCGCGTCGCCTGACCTACCGCCATCGCGAGCAGGCTCGCTCCCGCAGGGGGGGGGGCTTGGTTGGTTTCAAGTTAAGGTGCAGCGCCACAAATCCATTGTGGGAGCGAGCCTGGTGGGAGCAAAGCTTGCTCGCGATCCAGGCACCGCAGCACTCAAGAGACCGCGGTGTTTTCATCGCGGGCAAGCCTTGCTCCCACCAAGCCCGCTCCCACAGGTCTGAATTCCAGGCAAAAAAAGCCCCGCCAAACGGACGGGGTTGAGGTACGAGCGTGGCGCTCGGAAACGGTGCGCCGAATGGCCCTCCCAAGGGAGGGCCGCCCGGTGTTACAGCAGGATGGTGCGGATGTCGCCCAGCAAGTCGCTCAGACGCTTGGTGAAGCGTGCGGCGGCGGCGCCATTGATCACTCGGTGATCGTAGGACAGCGACAGTGGCAGCATCAGCTTCGGCTGGAAGGCTTTACCGTCCCAGACTGGCTGGATGGTGGCCTTGGAGACGCCCAGGATCGCCACTTCCGGCGCGTTGACGATCGGCGTGAAGCCGGTGCCGCCAATGTGGCCGAGGCTGGAGATGGTGAAGCAGGCGCCCTGCATGTCGTCGGCGGTGAGCTTCTTGTTCCGGGCTTTTTCGGCCAGGGCAGCGGCTTCGCCAGCCAGTTGCAGCAGGCTCTTCTGGTCGACGTTGCGGATGACCGGTACCAGCAGGCCTTCCGGGGTGTCGACGGCAAAGCCGATGTGCACGTATTTCTTGCGGATCACAGCCTTGCCGCTTGGGGCCAGGGAGGCGTTGAAGTCCGGCAGTTCCTTGAGCAGGTGTGCACAGGCCTTGAGCAGCAGTGGCAGCACGGTCAGCTTCACGCCGGCCTTTTCCGCCACGGCTTTCTGCGCGACGCGGAAAGCTTCCAGCTCGGTGATATCGGCCTGGTCGAATTGAGTCACGTGCGGGATGTTCAGCCAGCTGCGGTGCAGGCTCGACGCGCCGATCTGCATCAGGCGAGTCATGGCCACTTCTTCGGTTTCGCCGAAGCGGCTGAAGTCCACCGCCGGGATCGGCGGGATGCCCGCGCCGCCGGTGGCGCCTTCGGCCGGTGCGTTCTTGGCCTTCTGCATCATGGCCTTGACGTAGGCTTGCACGTCTTCCTTGAGCACGCGACCGTGAGGGCCGCTCGGGCCTACGGCGGACAGCTCGACACCGAATTCACGGGCCAGCTGACGCACCGCAGGGCCGGCATGCACCTTGGCACCGCTAGGCGCAGGCGCAGCGGCGACAGGAGCAGGGGCTGCTTCAGCCTTGGTCGCAGGCGCGGCGGCTGGTGCTGGAGCGGCTTCAGCCTTGGCGGCTGGCGCAGGCGCGGCAGGTGCCGAGGCGCCGGCTACTTTCAGTTTCAGGATCAGGTCACCGGTGCCGACTTCGTCGTCCAGCTTGACCTCGACGCTTTCCACCACACCGGCGGCCGGCGATGGGATTTCCATGCTGGCCTTGTCGGATTCCAGGGTGATCAGCGACTGGTCGGCTTCGACGGTGTCGCCAGCCTTGACCAACACTTCGATGATCTTGGCCTTGCCCGACGAACCGATGTCCGGGACATGAATATCCTGGACGCTGGCAGCGGCAGGCGCCGCAGCGGGAGCGGGAGCCGCTTCGGCAGCCGGCGCGGCGGCAGGCTTTTCAGCCGCTGCCGGGGCAGCCGCAGGGGCGGCCGCTTCAGGCGCCGCAGCGGCGCCCTCGACTTCCAGCTCCAGCAGTTCGTCGCCTTCCTTCAAGCGGTCGCCCAGCTTCACTTTCAGGCTCTTGATGACACCGGCCTTCGGCGCAGGCACTTCCATGCTGGCCTTGTCCGATTCAAGCGTCAGGATGCTCTGGTCGGCTTCGATACGGTCGCCGACCTTCACAAACAGTTCAATTACTTCACCTTCACCGCTGCCGATGTCAGGTACGCGAATGAGTTCGCTCACGAAAATTCTCCTCAGCAGTCCAGTGGGTTGCGTTTTTCTGGATCGATGCCGAACTTGGCGATGGCTTCGGCCACCACTTTAGGTTCGATATCGCCACGGTCAGCCAAGGCTTCCAGGGCTGCCAACACAACGAACTTACGGTCGACTTCGAAGAAGTGACGCAGCTTCTTGCGGCTGTCGCTACGGCCGAAACCGTCGGTGCCCAGCACTTTGAATTCCTTGGAAGGCACCCACTGGCGGATCTGCTCGGCGAACAGCTTCATGTAGTCGGTGGAGGCGATGACCGGACCTTTGCGGCCATTCAGGCACTCTTCGACGTAGCTCAGCTTTGGCTTCTGGCCAGGGTGCAGGCGGTTGCTGCGTTCTACGGCCAGGCCGTCGCGACGCAGTTCGTTGAAGCTGGTGACGCTCCAGACGTCGGCACCGACGTTAAACTCTTCACGCAGGATCTTCGCCGCTTCACGCACTTCGCGCAGGATGGTGCCGGAGCCCATCAGTTGGACATGGTGCGCCGCTTCGCGGGTGTCTTCCTCGAGCAGGTACATGCCCTTGACGATGCCTGCTTCCACGCCGGCCGGCATGGCTGGCTGCTGGTAGGACTCGTTCATCACGGTGATGTAGTAGAAGACGTCCTGTTGCTCTTCGGTCATCTTCTTCATGCCGTCCTGGATGATCACCGCCAGCTCGTAGCCGTAGGTCGGATCATAGGTGCGGCAGTTCGGGATGGTCCCGGCCAGCATGTGGCTGTGGCCGTCTTCGTGCTGCAGGCCTTCACCGTTCAGCGTGGTACGGCCGGCGGTACCGCCGATCAGGAAGCCACGGGTACGGCTGTCGCCAGCGGCCCAGGCCAGGTCACCGATACGCTGGAAGCCGAACATCGAGTAGAAGATGTAGAACGGCAGCATCGGCTGGTTGTGGCTGGAGTACGAAGTACCGGCGGCAATGAAGGAGCTCATGGCGCCCGCTTCGTTGATGCCTTCCTCGAGGATCTGGCCCTTCTTGTCTTCGCGGTAGAACATCACCTGGTCTTTATCGACTGGCTCGTAGAGCTGGCCGACGGACGAGTAGATGCCCAATTGGCGGAACATGCCTTCCATACCGAAGGTACGGGCTTCGTCCGGGATGATCGGGACGATGCGCTGGCCGATTTCCTTGTCCTTGACCAGTTGCGCGAGGATTCGCACGAAGGCCATGGTGGTGGAGATTTCACGGTCGCCCGAGCCGTCCAGGATCGCCTTGAGGGTTTCCAGTGGCGGGGTCGGGATGCTGAAGCTCTTGGCGCGACGCTGTGGCACGAAACCGCCCAGTGCGGCACGGCGCTCGGCCAGGTAACGGGCTTCGGCGCTGCCTTCTTCAGGCTTGAAGAACGGCAGGTTTTCCAGCTCGCTGTCCTTGACCGGAATGTCGAAGCGGTCGCGGAACAACTTCAGGCTGTCGACATCGACTTTCTTGGTGTTGTGCGCGGTGTTCTTCGCTTCGCCGGCACCGGTGCCATAACCCTTGATGGTCTTGGCCAGGATGACGGTCGGCTGTTCTTTGTGGTTGACCGCCTGGTGGTACGCCGCGTAGACCTTGTACGGGTCGTGGCCGCCACGGTTGAGCTTCCAGATCTCGTCGTCGGACAGGTCGGCGACCATGGCCTTGAGTTCAGGCGAGTTGAAGAAGTGCTCGCGGACGAACGCGCCGTCCTTGGCCTTGTAGTTCTGGTATTCGCCGTCGATGACTTCGTCCATGCGACGTTGCAGGATACCGTCGACGTCCTTGGCCAGCAGTGGGTCCCAGAAGCGGCCCCAGATGACTTTGTTGACGTTCCACTGGGCGCCACGGAACACGCCTTCGAGTTCCTGGATGATCTTGGCGTTGCCGCGAACCGGGCCGTCGAGGCGCTGCAGGTTGCAGTTGATGACAAAGATCAGGTTGTCCAGCTTCTCGCGGCCGGCCAGGGAGATTGCGCCCAGGGATTCCGGCTCGTCGCACTCGCCGTCGCCCATGAAGCACCAGACTTTCTGCTTGCCTGGCTGGATGAAGCCACGGGCTTCCAGGTACTTCATGAAGCGTGCCTGGTAGATCGCCTGGATCGGGCCCAGGCCCATGGAAACGGTCGGGAACTGCCAGAAGTCCGGCATCAGCCAAGGGTGCGGGTACGAGGACAGGCCGTTGCCGTCCACTTCCTGGCGGAAGTTGTTCATCTGGTCTTCGGTAATGCGGCCTTCCATGAACGCACGGGCGTAGACGCCTGGCGATGCGTGACCCTGGAAGTAGATCAGGTCGCCGCCGTGTTCGTCGGTCGGGGCCTGGAAGAAGTAGTTGAAGCCGATGTCATACAGCGTCGCGCTGGAGGCGAAGCTGGAGATGTGACCGCCCAGGTCAGAATCTTTCAGGTTGGTACGCATGACCATGGCCAACGCGTTCCAGCGTACCAGCGAGCGAATGCGGCGTTCCATGAACAGGTCGCCAGGCATGCGTGCTTCGTGGGTAACGGGGATCGTGTTGCGGTACGGCGTGGTGATGGCGTAGGGCAGTTGCGAACCGCTGCGGGTCGCGAGTTCGCCCATACGGGTCATCAGATAATGAGCACGGTCTTCGCCTTCTTTGTCGAGAACCGATTCCAGGGCGTCCAGCCATTCCTGGGTTTCGACGGGATCGAGGTCTTGCATGGCTTGCTCCAGGGCGGAAAGGCTACCAGAATCGGTTGCCTGAGTTTGCGACTGGCCTTGTGGGCAGACGATATAAATTCTTGGATTGCCGAAGGTTGTTTCGGCGGCGTGTAGTTTTACTACAAATCGTCGGCCGTTTCAGCCTTTCGAATGTATAGACGAGTAGTAAAACTACACCTGAGCGGCTCGTGGCCCCTCGTTTCGTTGTGAGAATAATCGTTACTGTTGGTCTTTAGCCAACTCGAACAGGTAAAAACTTGATGCCGGCTGCCAATAAAATCAGATTTTCAGCTATTTATCATCTTTGTTCGACAGTCGATCAGGTAGTGTCTTTTGAAAAAACACTACATCCAGCCTTTCCCGCGCCGATCAAGGATAGACCATGAGCCTGCCTTCGCTTGTCGAAGTACCTGCGATTCTCCAGTCATTGGTCAGTCGTGCCGAGCAGTCGTTCCGTGCGGCGGTCGCCTGCCTCGACGACGATCATGGGCTGTCGGCCTGGACCCCGCAACGCTGGGAGGCGTTCAACCGCATTGCCGCCGCCAGCGACTTTGTCATCGAGCAGAGTGTTCGTGACCCGGTGATGCTCATGGAGCTGGTGCGCAGCGGCGAACTGGACCGTAGCCTGGCACCCGGCGAAATGTGTGCGCAGATCGGCGCCGCCGTCCAGGCCGCCGAAACCGAAGACGAACTGGGCCGCGTCCTGCGCCGCCAACGTACCCGCCAGCAAGTGCGGATCATCTGGCGCGACCTGACCCGCCAGGCCGATCTGGTCCAGACCTGTCGCGACCTCTCGGACATGGCCGACACCTGCATCGACCAGGCTTACCAATGGTTGTATCAGCGCCTCAGCCAGCAGTTCGGCACGCCCACCGGGCGGCGCAGCGGCGAGCCGCAGCAGATGGTCATCCTCGGCATGGGCAAGCTGGGGGCGGTGGAGCTGAACCTGTCGTCGGACATCGACCTGATCTTCGCGTACCCCGAGGGCGGTGAAACCGTGGGCGTCAAGCGGCCGCTGGATAACCAGGAATTTTTCATCCGCGTCGGCCAGCGCCTGATCAAGGCCCTCGACCCGATGACCGTCGACGGCTTCGTGTTCCGCGTCGACATGCGCCTGCGCCCCTACGGCTCGGCCGGTGCGCTGGTGCTGAGCTTCAATGCCCTGGAGCAGTATTACCAGGACCAGGGCCGCGATTGGGAGCGCTACGCCATGATCAAGGCGCGAGTGGTGGCCGGCGACCAGGTGGCCGGCGCGCAACTGCTCGACATGCTGCGTCCGTTCGTCTATCGCCGTTACCTGGATTTCTCCGCCATCGAAGCGCTGCGCACCATGAAGCAGTTGATCCAGCAGGAGGTGCGGCGCAAGGGCATGGCCGACAACATCAAGCTGGGCTCGGGCGGCATTCGCGAGGTCGAGTTCATTGCCCAGGCGTTCCAGCTGATCCACGGTGGACGCGACTTGAGCTTGCAGCAGCGACCGCTGCTCAAGGTGTTGAACACCCTGGAGGGCCAGGGTTACCTGCCGGCCAAGGTGATCGATGAGCTGCGCCAGGGCTACGAATTCCTGCGGTATACCGAGCATGCGATCCAGGCCATTGCCGATCGCCAGACCCAGATGCTGCCGGACAGCCCGCAGGATCAGGCGCGCATTGCGTTCATGCTGGGTTTTGCCGACTGGTCGGCCTTTCATGAGCGATTGATGTACTGGCGCGGGCGCGTGGCCTGGCATTTCGGCCAGGTCATCGCCGACCCGGATGAAGAAGAGGGTGGTGAAAGCGAAGTGGTGGTCGGCGGCGAATGGTTGCCGTTGTGGGAAGACAGCCAGAATGAAGAAGTGGCGTGCCGTCAGTTGGAAGAGGGCGGCTTCGTCGATGCGCCCAAAGCCCTCAAGGCCCTGGCCGTCCTGCGCGGCAGCCCGCAATTGCGCGCCATGCAGCGCTTGGGGCGCGAACGCCTGGATGCGTTCATTCCGCGCCTGCTGGCCCAGGCTGTGGAGCATGCCGATCCGGACCTGGTGTTGGAGCGGGTGCTGCCCTTGGTAGAAGCCGTGGCTCGCCGTTCGGCCTACCTTGTGTTGTTGACGGAAAACCCCGGGGCCCTGCGGCGCTTGCTGACGCTGTGCGCGGCGAGCCCGTGGATTGCCGAGCAAATCACCCGTTTCCCGCTGCTGCTCGATGAGTTGCTCAACGAGGGCCGGCTGTTCAAGCCGCCCCTGGCGCCGGAATTGGCGGCGGAGTTGCGTGAGCGCCTGACGCGCATTCCCGAGGATGATCTGGAGCAGCAAATGGAGGCGTTGCGGCATTTCAAGCTGGCGCACCGTCTGCGGGTGGCGGCGTCGGAAATCGCCGGCAGCCTGCCGTTGATGAAGGTCAGCGACTACCTGACCTGGCTGGCCGAGGCGATTCTCGAACAAGTGCTGGCCCTGGCCTGGCGCCAGACGGCCGCCAAGCACGGCGTGCCGTTGCGCACCGACGGCAGCCTGTGTGACCCGGGCTTCATTATTGTCGGTTATGGGAAAGTCGGCGGCCTGGAATTGGGCCATGGTTCCGACCTGGACCTGGTGTTCATCCACGATGGCGACCCGCAGGCAGAAACCGACGGCCCGAAACCCATCGACGGCGCGCAATTCTTCACCCGGCTTGGCCAGCGGATCATTCACCTGCTGACCGCCCAGACCAACTCCGGGCAGTTGTATGAAGTGGATATGCGCCTGCGACCGTCCGGGGCGTCGGGGTTGCTGGTCAGTTCCCTCGGGGCGTTTGCCCGCTACCAGGAGAACGAAGCCTGGACCTGGGAGCATCAGGCGCTGGTGCGAGCCCGTGTGCTGGTGGGGAGTCAGGACGTGGGCCAGGCGTTCGAAAAGGTCCGCATCCAGGTGTTGGGACGCAAGCGTGACTTGCCGACGCTGCGCCAGGAAGTCAGCGAGATGCGCGCCAAGATGCGTGACAACCTTGGCAGCAAGGCCACCGCCGCCGGGACCGCGCCGAATGCCTTCGAGGCCGCGGCGCCCTTCGACCTCAAGCAGGATGCCGGAGGTATCGTCGATATTGAATTTATGGTGCAATACGCGGCCCTGGCGTGGTCCGAAGAGCATCCGTCGCTGGTGCGCTACACCGATAACATCCGCATCCTGGACGGGTTGCAGGAAGTCGGGTTGATGCCGTCCGAAGACGCGACGCTGTTGCGCGAGGCCTACAAAGCCTACCGCTCCGCCGCTCACCGCCAAGCCTTGCAGAAAGATGCCGGGGTGATCGCAGGCGATCAGTTCGTGGATGAGCGCCGGCAGGTAGTGCGGATCTGGCGGGAGCTGGGGCTGAGCTGAAGCTTTAAATGTGGGAGCGAGCCTGCTCGCGATAGCGGAGTGTCAGGCGACATTGATGTTGGATGTCCCGGCCTCTTCGCGAGCAAGCCCGCTCCCACAATGGATTTGCGGTGCTGCACGGTGTTGGAAACGTATGCAGGGCCCCTGTGGGAGCGAGCCTGCTCGCGAAAGCGGAGTGTCAGGCGACATTGATGTTGGATGGGCCGGCCTCTTCGCGAGCAGGCTCGCTCCCACAATGGATTTGCGGTGCTGCACGGTGTTGGAAACGTATGCAGAACCCCTGTGGGAGCGAGCCTGCTCGCGATAGCGGAGTGTCAGGCGACATTGATGTTGGATGTCCCGGCCTCTTCGCGAGCAGGCTCGCTCCCACAATGGATTTGCGGTGCTGCACGGTGTTGGAAACGTATGCAGGCCCCCTGTGGGAGCGAGCCTGCTCGCGATAGCGGAGTGTCAGGCGACATTGATGTTGGATGTGCTGGCCTCTTCGCGAGCAGGCTCGCTCCCACAATGGATTTGCGGTGCTGCACGGTGTTGGAAACGTATGCAGGCCCCCTGTGGGAGCGAGCCTGCTCGCGAAAGCGGAGTGTCAACCGACAATGATGTTGGATGGGCTGGCCCTTTCGCGAGCAAGCCCGCTCCCACAGTGGATTGGCGGTGCTGCGCGGTACTTGAAACAGATGAGTACTGCCACAGTTGATTGGCGGTGTGTTGTAGATTAGGGCAACAGGCAACGACCTAAGCCACAGTGATTCTCGAGGCGGGGAGGCGTAGGCCTCCCCGTATCGTTTTTGGAAAGCACATGAATATTTTGATCGTTGGGCCCAGTTGGGTCGGTGACATGGTGATGGCGCAGACACTGTTCCAGTGTTTGAAACAGCGTCATCCGCAGTGCGAAATCGACGTCCTGGCCCCTGAGTGGAGCCGGCCGATCCTGGAACGTATGCCCGAAGTGCGCAAGGCCTTGAGCTTCCCGCTCGGCCACGGCGCGCTGGAGCTGGCGACCCGTCGGCGCATCGGTAAATCCCTGGCCGGTCAGTACGACCAGGCGATTCTGTTGCCCAACTCGTTGAAGTCGGCGCTGGTGCCGTTCTTCGCCGGCATCCCCAAGCGCACCGGCTGGCGTGGCGAGTTTCGCTACGGCCTGCTCAACGACGTGCGCAAGCTGGACAAAGAACGTTATCCGTTGATGATCGAGCGCTTCATGGCCCTGGCCTACGAACCTGGCTCCGAGTTGCCCAAGCCGTATCCGCGGCCGAGCCTGCGGATCGACCCGGTGACCCGTGACGCGGCGCTGGCCAAGTTCGGCCTGAGCCTGGATCGCCCAGTGCTCGCCCTGTGTCCAGGTGCGGAGTTCGGCGAATCCAAGCGCTGGCCGGCGGAGCACTACGCCCAGGTGGCCGAGGCGAAAATTCGCGAAGGCTGGCAAGTCTGGCTGTTCGGTTCGAAAAAAGATCACCCGGTGGGCGAGGACATCCGCTCGCGGCTGATCCCGGGTCTTCGGGAAGAGTCGGTGAACCTCAGTGGCGACACGTCCCTGGCCGAGGCCATCGACCTGCTGTCCTGCGCCGATTCGGTGGTCTCCAACGACTCGGGCCTGATGCATGTGGCTGCGGCCCTGAACCGCCCGTTGGTGGCGGTCTACGGTTCCACCTCGCCAGGCTTCACGCCGCCGTTGGCCGACCAGGTCGAAGTCGTGCGCCTGGGCATCGAGTGCAGTCCATGCTTCGATCGTACCTGCCGTTTCGGTCATTACAACTGCCTGCGCCAGCTCATGCCGCCGTCGGTGAACGAGGCCCTGGAGCGTTTGCAGGGCACCCCCGTGGAGGTCCGGTAACTTGCGGGTATTGCTGATCAAGACCTCTTCGCTGGGGGATGTGGTCCACACGTTGCCGGCGCTGACCGACGCGGCGCGGGCGATTCCCGGCATCAAGTTCGACTGGGTGGTGGAAGAAGGCTTTGCCGAAATCCCCACCTGGCACCCGGCCGTGGGCAAAGTCATTCCCGTGGCGATCCGTCGCTGGCGCAAGAACCTTTGGCAGACCATCAAGAGTGGCGAATGGCGACGTTTCAAGCAGAGCGTGCGCGCCGAAAAGTACGACCTGGTGATCGATGCCCAAGGCCTGTTGAAAAGTGCCTGGCTGACCCGCTACGTCAAGGCGCCGGTGGCTGGCCTGGATAAGGACTCTGCGCGTGAGCCCCTCGCGGCGCGCTTCTATTCGCGTCGCCTGGCCGTGGCCCGTGGTCAACATGCGGTCGAGCGGGTGCGTCAATTGTTCGCCTTGGCGCTGGGCTATGACTTACCGAAAACCCAAGGCAGCTATGGCCTCGACATCGACCGACTGGTCGAATTGCCGCGTCCTTACCCTTATGTGGTGTTCCTGCATGGCACGACCTGGGAATCCAAGCATTGGCCCGAACTTTACTGGCGCCAGCTCACCGAGCGCATGGGCCAGTTCGGCGTGGTCGTCAAACTGCCGTGGGGCAACCCTGCCGAGAAGGCCCGGGCCGAACGCATCGCCAACGGGCTGCGCAACGCCCTGGTACTGCCGAAGCTGAACCTCGGCGGCATGGGCAAGGTGCTTGCCGGGGCCCAGGCTTGCGTGGCCGTGGACACCGGTCTCGGCCATTTGGCCGCGGCCCTGGACGTGCCGACCATTTCCTTGCTCGGCCCAACCAATCCGGTGCTGACCGGCGCCTATGGCAGGGGCCAGATTCACCTCGCCAGTGATTTCCCTTGTGCGCCGTGCATGCAGAAACATTGCACTTATCCGCCAACCGCCGAGGATGCCCGGCGGTTTGACCTGAAACGCGAGCAGCCCCTGTGCTTCACGCGTCTGAACCCCGAGCGTGTTGCCAGCCACCTGAGCACGTTATTGGCTGAGGAGCCGCGCTGATGCAATTGGCTTTTGTCCTTTACAAGTATTTCCCCTTCGGTGGCCTGCAGCGTGACTTCATGCGCATCGCCCTGGAGTGTCAGCGACGCGGCCACCAGATCCGCGTCTACACGCTGATCTGGGAAGGTGACGTGCCGCCAGGCTTCGAGGTGCTGGTGGCACCGGTCAAGGCGCTGTTCAATCATCGTCGCAACGAGAAACTCAGTGCGTGGATGGAGGCCGACCTGGCCAAGCGCCCGGTGGATCGGTTGATTGGCTTCAACAAGATGCCCGGCCTGGACGTGTACTACGCCGCCGACGGCTGCTTCGAAGACAAGGCGCAGAACCTGCGCAATTCGCTGTACCGGCGCTGGGGCCGCTACCGGCATTTCGCCGAGTATGAGCGGGCCGTGTTCGCCAAGGATGCCAAGACCGAAGTCCTGATGATCTCCGAAGTCCAGCAGCCGCTGTTCATCAAGCACTACGGCACGCCGCTGGAACGTTTCCACCTGCTGCCGCCGGGCATCGCCCAGGACCGTCGCCGGCCCGCCGACGCCGACGAGATCCGCGCCGCGTTCCGGGCCGAATTCGAGCTGGCCGACGACGACCTGCTGCTGGTGCAGATCGGCTCCGGGTTCAAGACCAAGGGCGTGGATCGCAGCCTCAAGGCCCTGGCCGCGTTGCCAGCCGAGCTGAGAAAACGCACCCGGCTGTTTGTAATTGGCCAGGACGACCCCAAAGTATTCCAACTGCAAAGCGCCGCGCTGGGCCTGGGCGACAACGTGCGGTTCCTCAAGGGCCGCAGCGATATCCCGCGTTTCCTGCTGGGCGCCGACCTGTTGATCCACCCGGCGTACAACGAGAACACCGGCACCGTATTGCTCGAAGCACTGGTGGCCGGGTTGCCGGTGCTGGTCAGCGCGGTGTGTGGGTACGCCCATTACATCGCCGAGGCCGACAGTGGCCTGGTGCTGGATGAGCCGTTCGAACAAGCCCAGCTCACCGACTACCTGGGGCGCATGTTGAACGACGCCCAGGCACGGGCGGCCTGGAGCCGCAACGGTCTGGCCTTCGCCGAGACGGCCGACCTCTACAGCATGCCGCAGCACGCGGCGGATGTGATATTGGCGGAGCACGCGCAATGAAGTTGATGCTGGCCGAACCGTTCAAGAGCCTTTGGGCTGGGCGCGATGCGTTCGCCGAAGTCGAAGCGCTCAAGGGCGAGGTCTATCGCGAACTGGAGGCCCGGCGCACCTTGCGCACGGAGGTGGACGGTCGCGGTTTTTTCGTGAAGATCCACCGCGGAATCGGTTGGGGCGAGATCTTCAAGAACTTGTTCACCGCCAAGCTGCCGGTACTCGGCGCGGGGCAGGAGTGGAAGGCGATTCAGCGCTTGCAGGAAGCGGGTGTGCCGACCATGACGGCGGTCGCCTACGGCGAAAAGGGCAGCAACCCGGCGGACCAGCACTCGTTCATCGTCACCGAGGAGCTGGCGCCGACCGTCAGCCTCGAAGACTTCAGCATCGACTGGGTCAAGCAGCCGCCGCAGCCGACGCTCAAGCGGGCGCTGATCGCCGAAGTGGCGCGCATGACCGGCATGATGCACCGCGCCGGGGTCAACCATCGTGACTGCTACATCTGCCACTTCCTCCTGCACACCGACAAGCCGGTGACGCCCGGGGATTTCAAGCTCTCGGTGATCGACCTGCACCGCGCCCAGACCCGTCCTGCCATCACCACTCGCTGGCGCAACAAGGACCTGGCGGCGCTATATTTTTCGGCACTGGACATCGGTCTGACCCGCCGCGACAAACTGCGTTTTCTCAAGGGCTATTTCCAACAGCCGCTGCGTCGAATCCTCGCCGAAGAGGCTTCGCTGCTGGCCTGGCTCGAAGGCAAGGCCAACAAACTGTATGCCCGCAAGCAGCGGTACGGGGACGCGCTCTGATGTCGGGTTGGAATCTGGAACCGGCATATGCCGAGTTGGCAGAGGATTTTGGCAGCCTCGAAGCGGTGTTCGCGTTGCAAGGGGAGCGCTTGACCCGCGACCCGTTGTCCGAGGTGATCCGGGTACAGCGCAACGGCGTGAATTATTACGTCAAGCGCTACGTCGGGGCCGGCAAAGGCTTGCGGCGCTACCTGGGCAAGCCACGGGTCAAGTCCGAATGGCAGAACCTCAAGCGCTTCGCCAAATGGGGCATCCCCACCGCTGAAGTCGTGGGCTGGGGCTTGGAGCGAAACGGCGCGACCTATGCCCGTGGCGCGCTGATCACCCGCGAACTGCCGCATACCGAAGACCTCTCGGCCCTCGCCGAGCGCCACGATCCGAGGCTGGCGGACCGTGCCTGGGTCGATAACGTCAGCCGGCAACTGGCCGGTTATACGCGAACCATGCACGACCACCGCTTCACCCATAACGATCTCAAATGGCGCAACCTGCTCATCGACGACCGTTCGCAGCTGTTTCTGATCGACTGCCCGAACGGCGATTTCTGGCGCGGTTTCTGGCTCAAGTACCGTATCACCAAGGACTTGGCGTGCCTGGACAAAGTGGCCAAATACCATTTGTCGGCCACGCAGCGCCTGCGTTTTTACCTGCAATATCGCCAGCGCGACCGGCTCGATGCGTGCGACAAGAAGCGCATCCGCCACGTGGTGAGATTTTTCGAGGGGCGTGAATGACTGATTTTTTGGCCGCTGAAGACCGGGCGTTGTTGCAACGTCATGGCCTGGACAGCTTCGAGGCCTTGTGGGCGCGGCAACTGGACGCGGTGGACGAACCCAACACCTCGGGCGATGGCTGGAGCAGCGTGTTCCGCCTGGAACTGGAAGGGCAGGGTTATTACCTCAAGCGCCAGAGCAATTACCTGACCCGGACTTGGTCCCACCCGTTTGGCGAACCGAGCTTTTCCCGGGAATTTCGCAATATCAGCCGTTATCGGCAGTTGCACATTCCCGCGCTGCAAGCGGTGTTCTACGGTCAGCGCAAAGTGAACGGCGAGGCGCGGGCGGTCCTGCTGACGCGTGCGCTGGACGGCTGGGATGACCTTGATTCACTGCTGCAGCGCTGGTTGACGCTGAGTGCCGGACAACGTACAGGCATCCTTCAAGCCTGTGGTCACTTGGCGCGTCGCCTGCACAATGCCCATCAAATGCATGGCTGTTTCTATCCCAAGCATATTTTCCTGCAAGCCATCGACGGTCACTACCAGGCACAGCTGATTGACCTGGAGAAAACCCGGCCGCTGTTGTTCGGCCAACGTGACCGGGTCAAGGACCTCGAGCCGCTGTTGCGACGGGCAGGCGCCTGGAAGAGCGACGATGTGCGCCAATTGCTGTCTGTTTATCTGGAGCAGCCGCTCGACAGCGCTCTGGTCGACAGCTGGATGACCCGGCTGGCCGCCCGACGTAGCGACAAGGAGGCTCGTTGATGCTTTTGTCCGAACTGAAAAATGCCGGTCGCAATCCTGGCCTGCCCCTGAACCTGGAGCTGGCGGACGCCGCCGGCCCGGCGCAGTTGCAGTTGTTGACGCTACTGCGGGTTTTGCCAGGGCAGCGCTACGTGGGCGCCGGCATATGGCGAGGCCGCCCGGTGTTGGCCAAGTTGCTGGTGGGCAGCAAGGCACCCCGACATTTCCAGCGTGAGCTTCAAGGCGTTCGCCTGCTGGCGGAGCAGGGGCTGACGACGCCATTGCTACTGGCCGATGGCTTGAAGGAGGGCGAAGGTGGTTGGTTGCTGTTCGAGCTTCTGGAAGATGCCGAGAGCCTTGGTGACGCCTGGAAGCAGGTCGAACATCTGCCGATACTGGCGGATGAGCAAACGGCGGTGCTGGCCGAGGCCTTGGATGCGATTGCGCGGCTGCACAGCAAAGGCCTGTGGCAGGAAGACCTGCACCTGGACAATCTGCTGCGCCACGGCGGCAAGCTTTATCTTATCGATGGCGCCGGCATTCGCGTCGAAACCCCCGGCCAGCCATTGTCGCGGCAGAAGGTGCTGGAGAATCTGGGCGTGTTTTTCGCCCAGCTTCCCAAATCCATCGAGCCGTTCAACGAAGAATTACTGGTGCATTACTTGCTGGGCAACGCTGAACACGCGCTGCCCATGGAAGCGCTGCAAAAACAGATCGACAATGTGCACGCCTGGCGGCTGAAGGACTTTCTTGAAAAAGTCGGGCGCGAGTGCAGCCTTTTCAGTGTGCAGCGCGGGCCGTTCGGGCTGCGGGCGATCCGCCGTGAAGAACAGGCCGCGATGATGCCAGTGCTCGAGCAGGCCGATGCCTTGCTCGACCAAGGCCACCTGTACAAGACCGGCGGCGCGGCGAGTGTTGGAAAAGTGGTCGCGAACGGCCGCACACTGATCATCAAGCGCTACAACATCAAGGGATTCGCCCATTGGCTCAAGCGCTTCTGGCGTCCGAGCCGTGCCTGGCATGCCTGGCGCGAAGGCCATCGCCTGGCCTTCCTCGGCATCGCCACGCCCAAGCCGCTGGCGCTGCTGGAAAAGCGTTTCCTGTGGCTGCGTCGTGGTGCCTATCTGGTCACTGAGCACCTGCCTGGCCCGGATATCATCGAGCGCTTCGCCCCTTACGTGGAGAGCGGCGAAGCCCCCGAGACGGAGCTGCTGGCACTGGATCGCTTGTTCGCCGACCTCATTCGCGAGCGCATCAGTCACGGTGACTTCAAAGGGCATAACCTGTTCTGGCAAGACGACCGCTGGGCGCTGATCGACCTGGACTCCATGTGCCAGCACCGTAGCCAGGCCAGCTTCGCCCCGGCCTACGCCCGGGATCGGGCCAGGTTCATGCGCAATTGGCCGCAGGACAGTGGGTTGTATCGGGTGATCGATCAGCGGTTGCCCAAAACGGTCGATAGCGCTTCGTCCGCCCTATGAACCACAGATGAAGACCCTTTAGCTCACTTGAGGTCGCCGATGCCCCTGTGGCGAGGGAGCTTGCTCCCGCTGGGCTGCGCAGCGGCCCCCAAAAGGCCGGCGCATTCCCACAGGAAAACCGCATCAACCGGTTTACGACGGCTGCGCCGCCGAGCGGGAGCAAGCTCCCTCGCCACAGGTGCGATGCGCTGCCCTGCAAACAGCGCCAAGCAATCGTCTGCTGCACGTTCGCCACTCACCGCTAGAGGCTTAAGGCCGCTTTTAAGCTATAATCCCGCCCTTTAGCTGCCCCGCACCCTTGGTGCGCGGCACATCCATTTTTCGCGGCGCTTGTCGCCCGTATGCAGACATAAGAGGCTAGACCCTGTGGCATTGACGATTCTTGGCCTGTCCGGCGCCCTTAGCCATGATCCTTCCGCAGCGCTGTACATTGACGGCAAGCTGATCGCGGCGGCCGAGGAAGAGCGCTTCGTACGCGATAAACATGCAAAGAACCGCATGCCCTACGAGTCGGCGAAGTTCTGCCTGGAGCAGGCCGGCATCAAGCCTTCCGACGTTGATGTGGTGGCGATCCCCTTCGCCCCGATCAGCCTGTTCGGCGAAGCGCGCTGGCACTACGCCAAGCGTTACTGGTACGCCCCGGACCGCGCCCTCGACGCGATCCTGATGGGCAACCGTCGCTACAAGCGTTATCGCCGCAAGATTGTCTGGTGCCTGGAACAACTGGGCTTCGATCCGAAAAAGATCAAGATCGAACCGGTCGAGCATCACCTGGCCCACGCTTCCAGCGCCTACCACTGCTCGGGTTTCCAGGAAAAAACCGCCATCCTGGGCATCGACGGCAAGGGTGAGTACGCCACGACCTTCTTCGGCTATGGCGAAAACGGCAAGATCCACAAGATCAAGGAATTCTTCGACCCGGACTCCCTGGGTGGCCTGTACGGCGCGATCACCGAGTTCCTCGGTTTCGAAATGCTCGATGGCGAATTCAAGGTCATGGGCATGGCGCCCTACGGCGATGCCAGCAAGTACGATTTCTCGCGCCTGGCCTCGTTCGAAAACGGCGAATTGGTGATCAACACCGACTACGCCAACGTCATCGGCCTGCGCCGTTATAAAGAGAAGGGCAAGGGCTTCTACTTCTCGCCGAAGCTGATCGAGTGGCTCGGCCCGAAACGTGAAGGCGACATTGCCGACGAACCGTACATCCACTACGCGGCGAGCATGCAGGCGCTGTTCGAGAAGCTCGCACTGCAAATGATCGACCACTACCTGGGCGACGTGCTCAAGGAAACCGGCAAGCTGGCCTTCGCCGGTGGTTGTGCGTTGAACGTCAAGCTGAACCAGAAGATCATCGCCCGTGACGACGTCAAGGAGCTGTTCGTGCAACCGGCTTCCGGCGACGCCGGTACGGCGGTGGGGGCGGCGGCTTATGTGTCCCACGCCCGTGGCGTGCCGGTGGAGAAGATGGAACACGTCTACCTCGGCCCCGCCTACAGCAACGAAGATGTGATCGCCGCGTGCGCTCGTCATCCGAGCAAGCCTGAGTGGCGCAAAATCGACAACACCCCGGAGCGCATCGCCAAGATCATGGTCGACGGCAACCCCGTGGCCTGGTTCCAGGGGCGCATGGAGTTTGGCCCACGTGCCTTGGGCGGACGCTCGATCATCGGGTGCCCAAGCGCCAGCGGCGTGGCCGATCGCATCAACGAACAGATCAAGTTCCGCGAGCGCTGGAGGCCGTTCTGCCCGTCGATGCTCGACACCGTTGCGCCGCAGATGATCAAGGTCGACCACCCGGCCCCTTTCATGACCTTCACCTTTGAAGTGGCCGAGGAATGGAAAACCCGCGTGCCGGAAGTCGTCCATGAAGACGGCACCTCCCGCGCCCAAGTGCTCAAGCGTGAATACAACCCGCGCTACTACGACATGATGAAGGCCCTGGAAGTCCTGACTGGCAACGGCGTGTCGCTGAACACCTCGCTCAACCGTCGTGGCGAGCCGATGATCTGCTCGCCGACCGACGCGCTGAACATGTTCTTCGGTTCCGACCTGCAGTACCTGATCATGGAAGACATTCTGGTGGTCAAGGACGGTGTGGACGCTTATGACTGAGGTGCTGGTCAGTGTCATCATTCCGGCCTACAACTACGCCGAGACCTTGCCTCGTGCGGTGAATTCAGTCATTGCGCAGTTGAGCGAAGCCCAGGCTGAGTTGTTGGTGATCGACGATGGTTCCACCGATGCAACGCCCCAGGTCCTGGCGCAATTGCAGGCCGAACATGCCGGGGGCTTCCGAGCCCTGCGCAAGCCCAACGGCGGTTTGTCGTCGGTCCGCAACCGCGGGATTGAGGAGGCTCGGGGGCAATACCTGATCTTCCTCGACGCCGATGATGAGATGGCACCCGGTGCCCTTGCCGCGGTGACCCAGCATATAACCAGTCATCCCGAGACTCGCCTGGTCATCGGCGGCCACTGGTCGGTGTTTGCGGACGGACGTCGCGTCGAGCATGAAGTAAAACCACTACCGGCCACCCCGCGTGGGCGTGTTCGGGGTTATCTGCTGGACAAGACGGTGACGCTGTCCAACGGCGCCTGTGCAATGCATCGCGACGTATTCGGGCCGGGCAACTACCCAGAGCATCTGCGCAACGTCGAGGATATCCCGGTGTTTGCCCAGGTGCTGGCGCGTTTTCCGTGCACCGTACTCCCAAAGCCGTTGGCGCTGATCTACAAGCACGGCGACAGCATGCGCCATGACCTCAGGCAGAGCCTGGCGGCGGGCGTGGGCATGGTGGACGAAGTGTTTTCCCCGGTACGCATGCCGCAGGAACTGCAGGACCTGCGCCAAGCCTTCATGGCCCAGCGATGCCTGTCGTTGTTCCGCGATTGCTACAGTGCCGGCGACTATGCCAATGCCAAGGTTTTTTATGCCCAGGCCATTCGTACCGATCTTCGGTCTATCACGCGCTGGTCCTACACGCGCAAGGCCATCCGGTTGTTGTTCAAGTGAGCCCCTCGAGGTCTGACGACAATAGGTTCCAGGCCGACGGAAGCTGGGCCCGAAAGGCGCGTGAACTGGACCGCTATCGCTGGAAAGTGCTACGCGAGCGTCACGGTCGCCTTGGCAGTCTGTTGCGACTGGCTCGTGATGTGCTGGTGGATATCGCGATTGGACTGCGCGCCAAGGCGTGCCTGAAGCGTCCGACAGGCGCGGCACCCTGCCAAGTGCTGCTGTTGCATTCGGCCCCGAAGTCCATGGCGCTGCAGCGCAAGAACGTGCTGATCGATGCCCTGCGCAAGCGCGGCCATCAACTGACGGAGGCCGCGCTGCGCGCTCCCGCCGACGCGTGCGCCCAGCGCATGCTCGTGGCGCCGCCACAGGCCGTCCCCCTGCGTTACCTGGTCTATGCCGCCCACGCCCAATGGCTGGTGGAGACCTATCAACCCAAGGTATTGATCAACGAACGCAATGGCAGTCTCCACGCGCCGTTCCTGCGCCTGGCGTTGGCCGCGCGGGGTGCCCGGTTGCTGCACCTGGCCCATGCCACGACGTTGGAGTCATCCCGCCGGCTGGGCATGAACGACTACGATTATTACGGCGTTTTCGGGCGCAGTTCGCTGGAAGCCTTGCAAGAGCGTCGGCTGCGGTTCGGTGAGTCGACGGTGGTGCTGGTCGGTTCCTACCTTGTCGATGAAAGCTATGACCTGCCCGTCGCTGATCCCTGCATCAAGACATTGTTGGTCTTGGGGGTAGGGCCTGATCGAGAAAAAGAGTCCGGTTATGAGGATACCTATCGGCTGCTGCGCGATTGGGCCGGGCGCAATCCGCATTATCGCCTGCTGTTCAAGCGCCACCCGCGCAGCAAGGCGCAATTCTGGATCGACGCGGCGACGCGATTCGCCAACATTGAGCTGCTGGATATCGACTGCTCGCTGGCACAGGCGCTTGCCCAGGCAAGCGTAGTCGTCAATATCATGTCCAATGCCGGCATCGAGGCGGGGCTGGCAGGCCGGCCGGTGATACATGTGAATGCTGGCAACGATGTGGATATTTTTTCCCACGCGTTGTTCTTCGGGCCGCAAGTGCGCGACGAGCAGGCTTTTTCCCAGCAGTTGCAAGCGCTAGAGCGCGATTATACGGATTGCGTGGTCAGGGCCCGCGGCTTTGCCGATTATCACTTGGTGCACGGTTCCAAGGGGTTGGCAAAAACCGTCGAGCTGGTCGATGATTTGTTGCGCGACAGAGATCCCGCGCAGGACTTCGAATTATCCAGGCTGCCTGCCGCCGGCTGACTGGCGATTCAGGTACCGAGCGCGAGCCTCAGCTCCCGTTCGTTGCAGGTTTGCTGATGGCTGAGGTAGTGCTCCAGGAACCGATTGTCCCTGAGCAGCCATTCGCGATCCTGGCGGTAGCGCAACATGTGTTTGAAGTTGCGCAGGCGCAGCCCTTTGCGCAGCGGCTTGCCATAGGCCCTCAGGTCGGCGACGTCGATCAGCCCCAGCGTGTCTTCAGGTGTCAGCACGACGTTGCCCAGGTGCGCGGAGCGAAAATAGATGCCCTTCTGGTGCAGGCCAGCCATGAACTCACCGAGTCGTGCCTGAAGGTCGGCAGGGGCATCCCCGTCCAGCAATTGCCGAAGGGTGCGACCAGGCAGCGGGTCGTAATGGACCGCGTCACGCTCGATGGAGGGAATGCGAAAGACCTGGCGAACCCGCGGACACTCAATCCCGCGCTCGTGCAAGGCCTGGCAGTTGTCGGCAAAGCGCCTGGCATACGGCGACCATAGCGCGGAGGTCAGCAGACGCTTGCGCCGGAACAGCTTGAGTATCGAGCCATCGGCCAGGCGCAGCACTTTATCCCCTTGGCGATCGGCTTCGAGGACATCGGCACCTTCGCGCAGGTCGAGGTAAACAGTAGGATCGAGCGTTTGCATCAAGGCTCCAAGGCTTGGCCCGATGGGAGGGGCAGCCGGGTATGTTAGCGCAGTGTGCAGGCGGCAAAAACCGCTGTGGTATAGTCGCGTCAATTTTCACCGGGGCGTTCGCCTTGTTCACGGCTCGCCTGGCGCCGTCTTTCTGGATATTCCATGACGAAAACGCTGTTCATTTCCCTGGCCAAGCACCAGGGTCTTTATTTCAATCGCTTGCTCAACGAAACCGAGCTGCAAGGTAAAGTCGTTTCTCCTCAACACATGCCCTGGCCAAGGTCTCTGCGAATTTCCAGGATTGTTTCGCGCATCGATTGGCCGAGCCTGATCGAAGAGAAATGCGAGGAGCGTCGGGTCAAGAAAAAAAACAATGGCGCGCTGTATCGCCTGTTGCTACGCCTCGAACTCCTGTGGATGGCGCTGCGCGCCCAGGCCTTGCTTGACCGGGAGCGCCCCGATGCGTTGGCGTTCTGGAACGGCGCCCATCGTTACTGCCGGTTGCTGGCGGCACTGGCGCCGGCCGGTTGCAAGACCTTCTTCTTCGAAAACGGCCTGTTGCCCGACACCACCACGGTGGATCCGCGTGGCGTGAACTATCTGAACGCGGTTCCGCGCGACGCAAGTTTCTACCTTGATTACCCGCATCCAGTGCCAGAAAGCCAAGCTGCGCCGGTGCTGATTCCTCGTGCGCCACGCAGCGCCGGACCGGCCCCGATCATGCTGCCAGCGCAGTTCGTCTTCATTCCGTTCCAGGATGATCGCGACAGTCAGGTCCGCCTGTTTTCCCCCTGGATCAGGAACATGCGCGATATGTTTGCCTTAGGCGAGCGACTCGCCGAGGAGACAGGCATGACAGTGGTGTTCAAGGAGCACCCGTCCAGCCGCGAGACCTACCCCGAGCTGCACGAGCGCACCCATGAACGCCTGCTCTTCGCCAACGGCAATGCCACGCAACAGTTGATCGAGGCCAGTCAGTTCGTGATCACGGTCAATTCGACCGTGGGGCTGGAAAGCCTGCTGCTGGGCAAGCCCGTGCTCACGCTTGGCCAAGCCTTTTTCAATGTGGAAGGGCTGGTGATGCATGCTGATAATGCCGACCAGGTCATGGCGCTGGCCCGTGGATTCCCGCAATGGCCGCTCGATGAGCGCTTGAGGCGCAACTTCCTTCATTATCTTTCCGAGAGCTACTGCATCAAGGGCAGCTGGAAAAATGCCGATCAGGCTCAATTGCAACGGGTCGCCGATCGGATTTTGAGCAGAACCTGAATGTTCAAAAATATAAAAAGACTTATCGACCAGGATGTCCTGGTGGCATGGGCATCCATTGGCTTTCTGGTTCTTCTATGTGGTGCTTGGGTACTGCCGGAAAACAAGCTTTATCACCAGTTGTTGATTTTCCTGCTGTGGCTGCCTGCCTTGCTGGCGTTGTTCCGTCGGGATTTTCGGTTGTTGCTCAAGCAGCCCGAGTGCGTGTTCTACGCATTGTTCATGGCCTGGACGTTGCTGGTGCTTTGGATCGAGGGAGGAGAGAACGTCCTTGGCAAGGTCAAGGTCACGATCTATGTGACACTGACGCTGTCTGGCATATTGCTGGCGGCACAGAACCGTGCATGGCGGTTCGAGTCGATGTTGCTGTATGCATCTATCGTGGGCGGTTTTTTTGCTTTGGCCTCTTGGGTCTATTTCTATCCGTTCAGCGCCCGGCCTTTCAGCGCGCGAGTACTTGCCATCGGTTTGTGGGACACCGCCATCCCTGCCGCGCATGCGGTGGGAGCCCTTGCGATCATCGGCACATTCATGTTGCAGACCAAACGTTTCAGCCCTTGGGTGATGATGCTTCTGATCATTCCTGCCTTGGGGTACGCGGTATTTTTGGGCTTCAACCAGACCCGTGGTGTATGGGTCGGCCTGCTGGCCGGTCTGCTGATGGTGGGCGTGGCGCGACCGTCGCGACTGACCGCAGCATTGATCGCTCCAGTGATTGCCGCGATCGCATTGATCGCTGTATTCGCGCCGGAAATCTTTCTGCAGCGTGGTGTGTCCTACCGTCCAGAGCTATGGGGCGCTGGCATTCGATTGATGCTGGAGCATTGGGCAACAGGGCTGGGTTTCCATGAATATCTCATTCCTATCGCCGAAATCCGGCGACCATTCAAGCACCCCCATAACCTTTTCCTGGATACCGGTG
The DNA here is from genome assembly GCF_051131985.1 of Pseudomonas sp. Z3-6. NCBI lineage: Bacteria > Pseudomonadati > Pseudomonadota > Gammaproteobacteria > Pseudomonadales > Pseudomonadaceae > Pseudomonas > Pseudomonas sp. Z3-6. The sequence continues at coordinate 6,395,630 of NZ_CP071644.1, read as the reverse complement.
TACGTCTCGGTGTGCCTGGCCTGATGTTGTATGGCTTGCTATGGCTGGCTGCGGGCTGGCGTGGTTGGATTTCGCGTGCGCAACCGCTGGGTCAGGTGCTGCTGATACTGTGGGTCTTCTCCGGCGTGTCATTACTGACAGATGGCATTGGCCTATGGCTCAAGCCCAACGCGGACTGGCTGATTACTTGGCTGCCCATTGCGCTGAGCATAGTATTGGCGGCTCGGGGTCACCCCGACATCGAGGTTCCCAGTGGGAGTGCTCCTGCCTCCTGACCATGCGGCCGTGCCGTGAGGAGCCCTCCTGACGGCACTCCCACTCCTTCGTCCTGGCTGGGCCAATGTTGCAATTGGTTCGCTGTTACAATCTGCAGCTTGTCTGTCTTTTCAAACGTGCGAGGCGCACCGAATGGCCAATTCCGACCAGCAATCGAGCATGAAGATTTACGTGCGATTGCTAAAGTACGTACTCCCGTATTGGGGCGCTTTCGCCGTCAGTATCGTTGGCTTCGTGTTGTTCGCATCCAGCCAGCCGATGCTGGCGGACATGCTCAAGCATTTCCTCGACGCACTGCAAAAGCCCAATGACACCCAGTTCATGGGTGTGTCGCTGGTACTGGGGGTGCCGCTGCTGATCGTGCTGATCGCGGTCTACCAGGGTATCGGTTCTTTCCTGGGCAACTACTACCTGGCCAAGGTCGCCCGGGGTGTGGTCCATGACCTGCGTTGCGCGTTGTTCGATAACCTGCTGACCTTGCCCAACCGCTACTTCGACAACCACAACTCCGGTCACCTGATTTCCCGCATTACCTACAACGTGACCATGGTCACCGGCGCCGCCACCGATGCCATCAAGGTCGTCATCCGGGAGGGGTTGACCGTGGTGTTCCTGTTCGGCTATCTGCTCTACAGCAACTGGAAAATGACCCTGGTGTTGCTGGCGATCCTGCCGGTCATTGCCCTGCTGGTGAGCAGCGCGAGCAAGAAATTCCGCAAGCAAAGCAAGAAAATCCAAGTGGCGATGGGCGATGTGACCCATGTGGCCTCGGAAACCATCCAGGGTTACCGCGTGGTGCGCAGCTTCGGTGGCGAAGGCTATGAGATCGAACGGTTCCACAAGGCCAGTGCCGATAACATGAACCGCAGCCTGGGCATGACGCGCACCCAGTCGATCTACACGCCGATGCTGCAACTGGTGATCTACATCGGCATGGCCGTGTTGATGTACCTGGTGCTTTACCTGCGTGGCGATGCCTCGGCAGGTGAGCTGGTGGCCTATATCACCGCCGCCGGCTTGCTACCCAAGCCTATCCGCCAGTTGTCCGAAGTCAGCGCCACGATCCAGAAAGGGCTTGCCGCGGCGGAGAGCATTTTCGAGCAACTCGACGAAGAGCCTGAAGTCGATACGGGGACCCAGGAGATGGCCCGGGTCAATGGCCGCCTGGAAGTGCGCAACCTGAGCTTCCAATACCCAGGCACGGAAAAGCTCGTGCTCGACGATATCTCCTTCACTGCCGAAGAAGGCCAGATGATCGCCCTGGTAGGGCGCTCGGGCAGCGGCAAGTCGACCCTTGCCAACCTCATCCCGCGTTTCTATCACCACGACAAGGGGCAGATACTGCTCGATGGCGTGGATGTCGAGCAATACCGGCTGAACAACCTGCGTCGACACATTGCCTTGGTGAACCAGCAGGTCACGTTGTTCAACGACAGCGTGACGAACAACATTGCCTATGGCGATCTCGCCGGTGCACCGTTCGAAGATGTCCGCAGGGCGGCCGAAGATGCCTACGCCGCCGAATTCATCGAGCAGATGCCGCAGGGCTACGACACGCTGGTGGGCGAGAACGGCGTGCTGCTTTCCGGTGGCCAGCGCCAGCGCCTGGCGATTGCCAGGGCGTTGCTCAAGAACGCTCCGCTGTTGATCCTCGATGAGGCGACATCGGCCCTGGACACGGAGTCCGAGCGCCACATCCAGGCCGCCCTGGACCAGGTGATGAAAGGACGCACCACGCTCGTCATTGCCCACCGGTTGTCGACGATCGAAAAAGCCGACCTGATCCTGCTGATGGACAAGGGCCGTATCGTCGAGCGCGGCACCCACGCCGAGCTGTTGGCGCTGAATGGTTTCTATGCACGCCTGCACGAAAAGGATTTCGTCGAGGGCGCCGACGAGCCGGCGAAGGAGTCCTTCGTTTGATCCTGAGTTACTGGCGGGCCTGGCGAGAAAACGGGTGGGCCCCGATAGACGCAGCGACTTATGCCCAAGCCTGGCATCAGTTCGGCGGCAGCGTGGCGACACACCCCGATGTGGTCGAGCGCCTGGCCGGGCTGGTGGGTATTCCGGTGCGCTACCTTGGATGGCTCGTCGATGGCCAACTGCGCGCCGCCATGCCCACCTGGGGGCGGCATGTGGCGCTATCCAAGGATGTGCTCAAGCGTGAGGGCAAGCGTGGCATGCTCGACCTGGGCAATGCCGAGGTCATCCTGCCCGTCAGCCAAGGCGCCCAGGTTCGCCTGCGGCACCGCGTGCGGTATGTGTCCGAACTCAATGCCCCGCACGTCACTGGCCTCGTCGAGCAACCGGAAGGCCTGGCGCTGGCGCGCGAGCCAGAGGACTACAGCAAGAAGTTCCGCTACAACCAGCGCCGCGAACAGCGGCTGCTGGAAGACGCGGGGGGCAGTATCCGGCCCATGCTCGAACTGACCCCCGGCGAACAGGCCGCCGTGTACGCCGACCTGTTCCAGCGTCGCTGGAATTTCGAAGTCCCGGGCAAGACGCATCTGGCCGAGGTGTTCAGCCTGATGCGCGAATTCATGACTGGGTCGCTGATTTATCTGAATGACGAACCAGTGGCGATCCAGATTCTGTATCGGGTCGAGGCGCCCGGCTGGTTCAGCCTGGAATATATCAATGGCGGGGTTGATCCGCAGAGCCGCGACTTCAGTCCGGGCAGCGTGCTCAGTTTCGTCAACACCCAGACAGAGTGGGAACTCGCCCGGGCAACGGGCAAGCCGCTGCGCTACTCGTTCGGCCGCGCCGATCGCGAATACAAGGATCGCTGGTGCAACCGGGTTCCGGTCTATCAGGTTTGAGGGAGCACACGCAGCCCATGAGAGAGAGAAGAGAACCGTGAGCGCACGCAAGCAGCAACTGCTCAAACGCCATCGTCAACGCAAGCGCCTGGTACTCGCTGGCGTGCTGCTGGCGGCGCTGGTGCTCGGTTTTACGGTTTCGTGGTGGTCGTTGCCGGCATTTCTCCTGCTGGGCTGGGTTGCCCACGAAGCCTGGTTCTCCGACCATCTGTTCTATGCCCCGGGGGACGATTATCGCTATGACTTCCCGCCAGGTACGCCTCGGTTTCCCGTCAGTTTGATGGGGGGGAAGCTGCAACTCACGGGCGAATTCGAGGCCGGGCAGACGCTGATCTTGCAGGTACGGGTAAAAAGCCATTGGCTGGGACGCTTCCTCGACCCCCAAGTCTGGATTGGAGATGATCGCCAGGATCTCGAACGGGGCGTTTTCGGCGAGCGTTTTCTCAACCTGTCCGGACAAGGTTCGGCACTCGCGGATGGCACCCTGGCATTGCGCGGGCGTTTTTGCAGCATTGCCCCGCAGGCTACGTTGCATGTGCTGAGCAATCCGGATTTCGGCCAGCAGCGCCTGCTCATCGTCGCGCCCCACGCCGATGATGCCGAGCTCGCTGCATTCGGGCTGTACAGCCGTGCCAGCGATGTGGCTATCGTGACGCTGACCCAAGGGGAAATCGAAGCCGAGCGCTATCGCGACATGGGCCTGGACCCCGCCGAGGCCGCTCGTCTCAAGGGGCGCTTGCGCAGTTGGGACAGCCTGGCCGTGCCGTTATGGGGAGGCGTGGCGCAACAGCAATGCGTGCAGCTGGGTTATTACTGCCTGCAATTGGAAGCCATGGCGAAGGCACCGGACCAAGGCTTCGGCTCGCGGGAATCAGGCGAGAGCGATATCCGCCAGGTCCGCAGGTTCAATGCCTTGAGCCTGCCGGGTGACAGTGATGGCTTGCCGACGTGGCGCAACCTGGTGGCCGACCTGGCACGTCTGCTCGAACATCACCGGCCCGAGGTGGTGTTGACGCCGCATCCCGAGCTGGACCCGCACAGCGATCATGTCGCCAGCACCCGAGCGCTGATGGAGGCGATCGAGCTCAGTGCCTGGCGGCCGCGGACCTTGCTGCTCTATGCCAATCATCTGCACGACAACGACCGCTGGCCGATGGGGCCGGCAGGCCATGGCATTGCGCTGCCGCCGGCCATCGAACCCTTGCCGGCCGATGGGTTGTGGAGTCCGTCGTTGGACGCTTCCACCCGTATGGACAAGGCCATGGCCTTGGGCATGCAACATGACTTGCAGGGGCGTCCTCCGTTCAAGCGGCGTTTGCGCCGCGCCATCCAGCGCCTGCTGGCCGGGCGCCGCTGGCCGCGCACCGGAGAAGACGAGTTCTTCCGCAAGGCGGTCCGGCGGCATGAGCTTTTCTGGGTTCGGCACTTGGACGCCTCGTCGCAGGATGATCGCCAGGCCAGCCGCTCCTGATTCGTTGACGTGCCCGAGCCCGCCTGTGCTTTACTTTTGAGCAGCCGGCAGCGCTGGGAGATGCTTGATTCATGGAAAAGATGTCAAAGGTATCGACACATCAACAGAATTCGCCTCACGCCTCGACGGTTTCCCCCGAGGCCAGGGCCGCGATCAAACGCCAACAACCGCTATGCGTCTGGCTGACCGGGCTTTCCGGGGCGGGGAAGTCGACACTGGCCAATGCGCTGGAAGTGCGGCTGCACGAGCAGGGGCTTCACACCTGCCTGCTTGACGGTGACAACCTGCGCCGGGGTTTGTGCAGTGACCTGGGCATGACGCCTGAAGCGCGCAATGAGAATATCCGACGCATCGCCGAGGTGGCGCGGTTGATGGTCGACGCAGGGTTGATTGTCATCGTTGCGGCCATCTCACCCTTTCGATCCGACCGTGAGGCGGCGCGCAAGTTGTTTCCCGAGGGCAGCTTCCTGGAAGTCTATGTCAGCACGTCCTTTGAGGTCTGTGCCCAGCGGGATCCAAAGGGGCTTTATCGGGAAGCGCGTGCCGGCCGCTTGAAGAATTTCACTGGCCTCGACAGCCCGTACGAAGCTCCCCTGGCCCCCGAGGGCAATATCGACACGGGCGGCCTGGCGCTGAGCGAGGCCTGCGAGCGGTTGTGGGCATTGGTACGGCGTTGCCCCTGAAAGCGGCTATTGCATCCGGTTGCAGCCGTGCAAGAGCCTTCCTCAACCCTGTGCTAATATCGCGCCCCTGTTCATTTTGTATGTGGGATGCTCCATGAAGTTGTCCATGCCGCGATTCGATCAAGCCCCTGTATTGGTGGTCGGCGATGTCATGCTCGACCGCTACTGGCATGGCGGTACCTCACGGATTTCCCCTGAGGCGCCGGTACCGGTGGTCAAGGTCGAGCACATCGAGGACCGCCCCGGTGGTGCCGCCAACGTTGCCTTGAATATCGCTGCCCTCGGGGCGCCGGCGTCCCTGGTGGGTGTCACCGGTGACGACGAGGCCGCCGACAGCCTGACCAACAGCCTGAAGGGGGCGGGCGTACGCGCGATATTCCAGCGCGTTGCGCACCAGCCGACCATCGTCAAGCTGCGGGTCATGAGCCGTCACCAGCAACTGCTGCGTATCGATTTCGAAGAGCCGTTCGCCACCGATCCCCTGGCCCTCGGTGCCGAGGTCGACAAGCTGCTCGAAGGCGTCAAGGTCCTGGTGTTGTCGGACTACGGCAAAGGCGCGTTGAAAAACCACCAGTCGCTGATCCAGGCCGCCCGTGCCCGTGGCATCCCGGTCCTGGCCGATCCCAAGGGCAAGGATTTTTCCATCTACCGGGGCGCCAGCCTGATCACGCCGAACCTCAGCGAATTCGAAACCATCGTCGGCGGTTGCGTCGATGAGCATGAGTTGGTGAGCAAAGGCGCGCAGTTGATGCAAGACCTCGACCTCGGTGCCTTGCTGGTGACCCGTGGCGAGCACGGCATGACCTTGCTGCGCCCCGATCACCCGGCGTTGCACCTGCCGGCCCGTGCCCGTGAAGTGTTCGACGTGACGGGCGCCGGCGACACGGTGATTTCCACCCTGGCCGCGGCGATCGCTGCCGGTGAGGAATTGCCCCACGCGGTGGCCTTGGCGAACCTGGCGGCAGGCATTGTCGTCGGCAAGCTTGGCACGGCCGCCATCAGCGCCCCCGAGCTGCGTCGCGCCATCCAGCGCGAGGAAGGCTCCGAGCGCGGCGTGCTGGGCCTGGAGCAGTTGCTGCTGGCGGTGGACGACGCCCGCGCCCATAACGAAAGCATTGTCTTCACCAACGGTTGCTTCGACATCCTGCACGCCGGCCACGTGACCTACCTCGAGCAGGCCCGGGCCCAGGGCGATCGCCTGATCGTCGCGGTCAATGACGATGCCTCCGTCAGCCGTCTCAAAGGACCCGGGCGTCCGATCAACAGCGTTGACCGGCGCATGGCGGTCCTGGCTGGCCTGGGCGCGGTGGACTGGGTGATCAGTTTCAGCGAGGGCACGCCGGAAAACCTGCTGCGCCAGGTCAAGCCGGATGTGCTGGTCAAGGGCGGTGACTACGGGATCGATCAGGTCGTGGGCGCGGACATCGTCACGGCCTACGGCGGTACCGTGAAAGTGTTGGGGCTGGTGGAAAACAGCTCGACGACGGCGATTGTGGAAAAGATCCGCAATAACTGAGTCGTAATTTGTAGCGCCTGGGGGCTGTTGTTGCTAGGGCGCTTTCTTGTGGCGAGGGAGCTTGCTCCCGCTTGGGTGCGAAGCGCCCATAAAAAATGGGGTTGCTGCACAACCCAGCGGGAGCAAGCTCCCTCGCCACAAAAGCGCTCTGAGTCGTGTGGTTTCTAACGAGCCACCTTGCGCGGCACGATCTTCTTGAGCAACTGCCGGGCCTTGCCCTTGAGTCGGGTCAGGCCCGACTCCTTGCCCGGTGGCGTCAGCCCTTGCTGGCGCAGCCAGTCCTTCCAGCGAATCCGCTCGTCCCGCACCAGCCAGCCGTCCTGCCGGGCGAAACTTTCCGCCAGGTACAGGCCACGGGTGCTGGCCGGGTGCAGCTGATCCTTTTTCAAGGTGTACAGCTCGGGCAAGGGCTGCCCGTCCTGCAAGGGCATCAGGTACAGGTCCGGGCGCTTGCGGTCCAGGCGGGCCACCAGTTGGTCACCTTCCAAGCGTTCATCGACGTGAAACAGGCTCAGGGACTTGGCTTCCTTGGGCACATCCAGGCGCAAGTCATAAATCAATTGCAGCGATGCCGTCGGCAGGTGCACGTAGGCCCGTGGCCGCTCGATCAGCTGCAGATTGGCGCTGCGCACCGGGCGGGCCGAGCCCGACAGCGGCGTCAGGCGAAACGGCAAGGCTTCGCGGTAATGCAGGGCCGTGGCGTAGGGGGCCGGCAGCCAGGTGTCGTTGAAGCGTCCACCTAGCCAGCCTTCAGGAGTTTCCAGCAGGCACTCTTCGGCAATTTCGCTGATGGCGGTGAGCAGCGGCAGGTTCAGTTCGTGGGCCGGGACATAGCCCGAAATCAGCTTGAGCACCACGTCGCCGCGATCCTGCCGACGCTGGCGTACCAACACCCAATAATCGCGGTTCTGCCAATGCAGCGTCAGGCGCACCGAGACGCCCAGGTTGGCCAGCTCCAGGGAAAAACGCTCGGCGTCGGCCACCGCGACAGGGCGGCGGCGCTGCAAGGTCTGGGCGAAATTCAGCGGCATCCCGACACTCTGGTAAGTCAGGCCTTCGGGGGTCGCTTCGACGAACAGGGGCAGGGTCTTGAAGTTGCTTGGGTTCTTTCTGATGAGCGTACGCGGCATGTCGGCTCCTTCCTTCAGGCCGCGTAGGGCGGCGTCAGTGTTTACGCAGGACCGTGGCGACGGTCGCGACGTTGTGGGCGAGGTGCAGCGGATTGATGGTGCCGACAATAGCACTGGCGACCCCAGGATGCTCAAACAACAGTTCGAAACTGGCGCGAACCGGGTCTACCCCGGGGCTCAGGCAGACGTGGCCGCTGGCCAGGGCTTTTTTCACCAGGATCGCTTTGCCGTGTTTGCTGGCGTAGTCAATGACAGCCTTTTCGTTTCGTTCGTTCAGATTGTAGGTGACCATCGCGCAATCGCCTTGCTCCAAGGCTTTGAGGCCGCCGTCGACGGTCTTGCCGGAAAAACCGAAGCCGCCGATCTTGCCCTCGCGCTTGAGCGCCGCCAGCGTCGGGTAGACCTCGCTGTCGTTGAGGATCGCCAGGTCGTTGCCGTCGGAATGCACCAGGACCAGGTCGATATAGTCTGTTTCCAGGCGCTTGAGGCTGCGCTCCACCGAGAATCGGGTATGGGCGGCGCTGAAGTCATGGCGCGACTGGCCGTCACTGAATTCTTCGCCGACCTTGCTGACAATCACCCAGTCCTGGCGTTGGCCGCGCAGCAGCGGGCCAAGGCGTTCTTCGCTGCGGCCGTAAGCGGGCGCGGTGTCGATCAGGTTGATACCCAGGTCACGTGCCAGTTTGAGCAGCATGCGCGCTTCGTTGTCATCGGGAATCTGAAACCCGTTGGGGTATTTGACGCCCTGGTCGCGGCCCAGCTTGACGGTGCCCAGGCCCAGGGGGGAAACCCGCGGGCCGTTATGGCCGAGGGGGCGATAGAGGTCATGCAGGGTCGCTTGGATCATGGCAGCAGTTGCTCCCAGGCAGGTACGCCCATGGGCGGCTTCGGCAGGTCCGGCAGCGGGGCCGGGTGGCTGGGCTGGATGCCATCGCGTTGCAGCGCGTTGAACACCCGATCGGCGAAGTCCGGGGCCAGGGCCAGTTTGGTCGGCCAGCCCACCAGCAGGCGCTCCTGCTCGGCGAGGAAGGCGTTATCCGGGCGGGTCAGGCCTGATTGCAGCGGTTCGGCGCGGTCAACCCTTAGCGTGGCCCATTGCGCGGTGCTGAGGTCGACCCAGGGCAACAGTTGGCCGAGTTCTTTCTGCGCGGCGGCGATCTGCTCGGCGGGCTCGCGGGCGACGGCATCACCTTCGGCAAGGTCGCCCCCTAGGTACCAGACCCATTGGCCATCGGCGGCGGGGTGGGTGGTCACGGTGACGCGTGGCTTCGGTCCGCCGCCAAGGCAATGGGCATAAAGCGGCTTGAGGCTCGGTCCCTTGACCAGGACCATGTGCAACGGCCGGGTTTGCATGGCCGGCTTGTCCAGGCCCAGGGCTTTGAGCAGGTCGGCGGTGCCCGCGCCCGCGCTGAGGATAATGCGCTGGGCACGGATCTCGCGGTCGTCGACCTTCAGCCCGACCAGCTCACCGGCTTCGCGCAGTGGCTCGATGCGCTGCCCGGCCAACAGACTGTCGCCGGCCAGCTCCGCCAGGCGCGCGATCAGGCTGGGGACATCGACCACCAGTTCGGCCAAGCGATAGACCTTGCCCTTGAAGCGCTTGTCTTGCAGGGCCGGCGGCAGTTGATCGCCCTTGACCTGATCCACTCGTCCGCGCACGGCCTTGCTGGCGAAGAAGCTGGTGAGGTTGCCGGCCAGGGTGCCGGGAGACCAGAGGTAATGGGCATCGGACAGCATGCGCACACCGGACAGGTCCAGCTCGCCTTCACCCTTCAGGGCTTCGCGCCAGCGGCGCGGCATGTCGGCGATGGCTTCCGAGGCCCCGGTCAGGGCGCCATGCAAGGCGTACTTGGCGCCGCCATGGATGATGCCCTGGGATTTGACACTCTGCCCGCCGCCGAGGCTGGCGCTTTCCACCAGCACAGTCGAGAACCCCTGGCGACGCAGGCGGGCGTTCAGCCAGAGGCCGGCGACGCCTGCGCCGACAATCAGAATGTCGGTGGAAATAACGGATGACATGAGCGACCTCAGTGTTCAAGACGAGGGCGCAGTATACAGACTCGCTGCGCAGGGCATTTGTTGGCGATCAACGTCGGCCACATGGGAGCAACGCTTTTGTGGCGAGGGAGCTTGCTTGTGGCGAGGGAGCTTGCTCCCGCTGGGGCGCGTAGCGGTCCCAAGCTTTTTGGGGCTGCTGCGCAGCCCAGCGGGAGCAAGCTCCCTCGCCACAAGTGCGTTCCAGCTCAATATCGGTGTGTTCCAACTCAATGGCAGTGTTTTCAGTGCCCAGCAGTCTTGGAAAAGAGTTGGATCACGACAACCCCAAGAACAATCAACGCCATCCCCAGCATCGCCGGCACGTCCAGTTTTTGCCCGTAGATGAACAGCGCCGCCACGCTGACCATGACAATCCCCAGCCCGGCCCAGACTGCATAAGCCACGCCCACCGGTACGGTGCGCACCACCAGCGTCAGCATCCAAAAAGCGGTAGCGTAGCCGACGATGACCAGCAGCAAGGGCAGGGGTGTGCTCAGGCCCTTGATCGCTTTCATCGAAACGGTGGCGATCACTTCGGCGCAGATGGCAATGGCCAGGTAGTAGTAGGCGTTCATGGGCGATTCCTCTTTGGCGGTTGCGTCTTTCGATGTGGCCATTCTAGAGATCACTCAGATGCGGTAAAGTCATTACCTATCTGTATTGGAGATAGGTTGAGCCATGAACGTGCAGTGGAACCTGGAGCAATTACGGTTGTTTGCCGAAGTTGCCGAGAAACGTTCGTTTTCCGCCGTGGCCCGGGGCCAGCGCAAGGCGCAATCGGCCATCAGCAGTGCGATTGCCTTGTTGGAGGACGATTTGGGGGTGAGCCTGTTCGACCGCAGCAGCGGCCGCCAGCCTAAACTCACCGATGCGGGCGTGGCGCTGCTTGAGGAGGCCAGGGAAGTGCTGCGCCAGTGCGAGCGCCTCAATGGCCGCGCCCTGGCCTTGATGCGCGGGCAGGAAGCGTCGCTGCGCCTGGCCCAGGACGAGGCCATGCCCTATCAGCCGGTCATCGACAGCCTGGCGGCCCTGGCCGAGCAATTCCCCACCCTCGAAGTGCAACTGGCCAGCGCCGCCCAGGGCGACGTGGCGCGCAAACTGGTGGAGCGGCGCGCCGACCTCGGCTTGCTGTTCTATCACGACCAGATCCCCGAGGCGCTGGAGCGCCGGGTGCTGGGCAGCGTCGAGATGGTCACGGTGTGTAGCCGGGGCCATCCTTTGGCGAACCATGCGTATGTGAGCTGCCGGGACATGGCCCGGCACCGCCAGTTGCTGATGGCGACTCAATCGAGTGTCTATCCCGGTAGCGAGCAGGCCAGTCCGCAGGTCTGGCGGGCCGACAGTTTCTATGTGTTGGCCGAATGGCTGAGGAGTGGCCTGGGCTGGGCGTGGCTGCCACGGCATGTGGTGCAATACCCGGCGTACCTGGGCGATATGATCGAGCTCAACAGCGAATGGACCCCGCCGGCCCTGGTGGTGGAACTGGTCTGGCGCCGCGATGAACCCCTGGGCCCGGCCGCTCGTTGGCTGGCGGAACGTTTTGCCGTGCAGTTGCAGGCGATCGGCTGAAAAACCGATAAACTCCGCCGCCATGAACAGAACTCTCTATAGCGCGTTGTTTTATCTGGGGCTGCCACTGGTAGCGATTCGGCTGTGGCTGCGGGCCCGCAAGGCGCCGGCTTATGCCCGGCGCATTGGCGAGCGGTTCTCCTGGGGGCTGCCGGTCATGGCCCCAGGGGGCATCTGGGTGCACGCGGTGTCGGTGGGCGAAAGCATTGCCGCCGCGCCAATGATCCGCGCCTTGCTGCAACGTTATCCACAGCTGCCAATCACCGTCACCTGCATGACGCCCACCGGATCGGAGCGGATCCGGGCGCTGTTCGCCAACGAGCCGCGCATCCAGCATTGCTATCTGCCTTATGACTTGCCGTGTGCGGCCAAGCGTTTTCTCGACCGGGTGCGCCCATCCCTGGCGGTGATCATGGAAACCGAGCTGTGGCCCAATCACATTCACCAATGCGCCCGGCGCGGCATTCCCGTGGCCCTGGCCAACGCGCGGCTGTCGGAGCGTTCGGCGCGGGGTTATGCCCGCTTTCCCAAGCTCACCCGGCCGATGCTCGCCGAGATGAGCCTGTTCGCCGTACAGACCGAAGCCGAGGCCGAGCGCTTTCGCCAATTGGGGGCTCGGGCGGAAACCGTCGAGGTCACCGGCTCGATCAAGTTCGACCTGACCATCGATCCGCAGTTGCTCGAAAGTGCCAGTGCCTTGCGCCGTGAGTGGCACGCGATGGACCGCCCGGTGTGGATCGCCGCCAGCACCCATGAGGGTGAGGACGAAGTGGTGCTGGCCGCCCATCGTCGGCTGCTCGACAGTTATCCCGATGCGTTGCTGATCCTGGTGCCGCGTCACCCCGAACGCTTCGACTCAGTGCATCAACTGTGTGTAAGTGAGGGTCTGGTCACGGTGCGGCGCTCCGGTGGGCAACCGGTTACCGCCCAGGCTTCGGTGTTGCTTGGCGACACCATGGGCGAACTGCTGTTTCTCTATGCGTTGGCCGACAGCGCGTTTGTCGGTGGCAGCCTGGTGCCCAATGGCGGGCACAACCTGCTCGAACCGGCGGCCCTGGCGAAACCGGTGCTCAGTGGGCCGCACCTGTTCAACTTCCTTGAAATCGCCGCGCAACTGCGTGCCGCCGGTGCGCTGGCGGAAGTGGAGGACGCCGAAAGCCTGGCCCTGGCGGTCCAGCGCCTGTTCGAACTGCCCCGGGACGCCCAGCGCATGGCCGAGGCGGGGCTTGCGGTGATGCGTCGCAATCAGGGCGCGTTGCAGCGGTTGCTGGAGGGGTTAGGTAGGTCGATGGGTTGAGCTTTTGTGGCGAGGGAGCTTGCTCCCGCTCGGCTGCGAAGCAGCCGTAAAGTGGGCACTACGGTTCTGCCTGGCAGAACGCAGTGACCGGTTTTGGGCCTGCTTCGCAGGCCGGCGGGAGCAAGCTCCGTCGCCACAGGTAGGCCGCCCCGCCCCAGGAAGTCCTCGTTGCCAGTGAGGTCGGTAGGTTATTGCGCTGGCCGCGAGCGCAACTGCTGTGCCGCCGCCTGTGCCAAGTCCGGCGGCAGGAAGTCCTTGTCCGGGTTGTAGTCGGGCTTGAGGTAGCGGGACAGGGCTTGCAGGTCCTCTGGACTCAATGTCCCGGCGGCCTGCTTGAGGCGCAGGTTGTCGAGGATGTAGTCATATCGGGCGTTGTTGTAGTCGCGCACCGAGGTGTACAGCTGGCGCTGGGCGTCCAGTACATCGACGATATTCCGAGTGCCCACCTGGTAGCCGATTTCCGTGGCGTCCACCGCGCTCTGGTTGGAGATGATCGATTGGCGCCGGGCCTGGACCTGTTCCACATCAGTGTTCACCGCGCGATGCAGGTTGCGGGTGTTTTCCACCACCTGGCGGCGCAGGGCTTCGCGTTGCTGCTCGGTCTGGGTGAGTTGCGAATAGGACTCGCGAACCTGGGAGCTGGTCAGCCCGCCGCTGTAGATCGGAATACTCAATTGCAGACCGATGGTGCGTTGCTCCGCGTCGCCGCCGTAGCGCTGGCCGGTGGGGCTCGGGTTGGTAAAGCCGAGGCCGTCGTTGTCACCTTTGCGGTACTGGGCGATTGCATCGAGGGTTGGCGCGTGGCCGGCCTTGCGCTGGCGCAAGGTGTCTTCGGCGGCGTCGACGGCGTAATTGCTGGCCAGCAGGTTGAGGTTCTGCTTGGCGGCAGTGTCTACCCAGGCCTTGGCGTCGTTGGGCGCCGGCGGCAGGATCGGCAGGGTGTGGACGACGCCCTGGATCGAGTTGTACTGGCGGTTGGTCAGGGTGATCAGCGCTTCGAAGGCATCTTCGACCTGGCGTTGCGCGATGATCCGGTTGGCCCGCGCGGTGTCGTAGCTGGCCTGGGATTGCAGCACGTCGGTCTTGTCCGACAGGCCCACGTCGAAACGTTCGTTGGACTGGTCGAGCTGGCGCTTGAACGCGGCTTCCTCGGCCTTGGTCGAGGCCAGGTTGTCCTGGCTGCGCAGCACATTGAAATAGGCTTCGGCGCTTTGCAGGATCAGGTTCTGCTCGGTGGCAGACAACTGCAGCGATGCCTGCTCATTGACCGATTTGGCCGCTTGCAGTTGGAACCAGCGGTCGGCGCGGAAAATCGGCTGGGACAGCGTGGCCTGGTAGACCGTGGAGCTGCGGGTGGCGGTCATCGCCGGTTGGTCGAGCTCGGTACGGGTGTTGTTCAGGTCGGCACCGGCCGAAAGGTTGGGCAGCAGCCCGGCGCGGGCCTGGGGCACCACTTCCTTCTGGGCGCCATACTGGGCGCGGGCGGCGGCCAGGTCGGCGTTGTTGTCCACCGCTTCCTGGTACACGCTGACCAGGTCGGTCAGGGTGGATAAAGGCGCTTCGGCGGCCCAGGCCATTCCATTGGACGCACAAGACACGGCGAGGGCCAGTGAGAGTTTGCGCAACATGAGGCGATCCCTACGTTCAAATTGAATGCGCATAACAGGCGCGCGGCGTAGCGAGTGTAGTTGCGCCTGGGCACGGCAACAATCCTGTATATGCGCCATTCATCACGCCTTTTGCCCGGGCGATGGCGTTCTGTCGTGGTTGTGTCTAGACTGGCCGGGTTCTTGTCGGGGTGCCTTGCTATGAGGCTGAGATCGAATAATTTCGGATCCCGTTGAACCTGATCAGGTTAGCGCCTGCGTAGGGAACAAGATTTCTCGTCACCCGGCGAGTCCTCTTGTGCTTCGTCCGGGATGTCGTTCGACCCTTGAACGCACTCGAGCAGCAAGCACAGCGTCCGCACTTCCGTGCAGGGACGCGTCCATTCGTTACAGGTTCGCTCCGACAAAAATCCACTGCCTGGATGTGTGTCTGGAGAGCCCGTGATGACGACAAAATCAAAAAACGCGACCAACCTCAGTGAATCGGCCCAAGTCGATCAGCAATCGGTTCAGCCCTTTACCCGCTCGCAAAAAATCTACGTCCAGGGCAGCCGCCCGGATATCCGCGTGCCCATGCGCGAAATCAGCCTCGACGTGACCCCCACTGACTTCGGCGGTGAAATCAACGCGCCGGTGGTGGTCTACGACACCTCGGGGCCGTACACCGACCCGAACGTGATCATCGACGTGCGCAAAGGCCTGGCCGACGTGCGCTCGCCATGGATCGAAGCCCGTGGCGACACTGAGCGCCTGGCGGGCCTGAGTTCCAACTTCGGCCAGGAGCGCTTGGCCGACCCCGAGCTGACCAAGCTGCGCTTCGCCCACGTGAACAATCCGCGTCGCGCCAAGCCGGGTGCCAACGTCAGCCAGATGCACTACGCGCGCAAAGGCATCATCACCGCCGAGATGGAATACGTCGCCATCCGCGAAAACATGAAGCTGGAAGTGGCCCGCGCCGCTGGCCTGCTTGACCAGCAACACGCCGGCCACAGCTTCGGCGCCAGCGTGCCGAAGGTCATCACCGCGGAATTCGTGCGTGACGAAATCGCCCGGGGCCGCGCGATCATCCCGGCCAACATCAACCACACCGAACTGGAACCGATGATCATCGGCCGTAACTTCCTGGTGAAGATCAACGGCAACATCGGCAACAGTGCGCTGGGTTCGTCCATCGAAGAAGAAGTGGCGAAGCTGACCTGGGGTATCCGTTGGGGTTCGGACACGGTCATGGACCTGTCCACCGGCAAGCACATCCATGAAACCCGCGAGTGGATCATCCGTAACTCGCCCGTGCCGATCGGCACCGTGCCGATCTACCAGGCCCTGGAAAAAGTCGGCGGCGTGGCCGAAGACCTCACCTGGGAATTGTTCCGCGACACGCTGATCGAGCAGGCCGAACAGGGCGTCGACTACTTCACCATCCACGCCGGCGTGTTGCTGCGTTATGTGCCGATGACCGCCAAGCGCGTCACCGGTATCGTCAGCCGTGGTGGTTCGATCATGGCCAAGTGGTGCCTGGCGCACCACAAGGAAAACTTCCTCTACACCCATTTCGAAGACATCTGCGAAATCATGAAGGCCTACGACGTCAGCTTCTCGCTGGGCGATGGCCTGCGTCCGGGTTCGATCGCCGACGCCAACGACGAAGCGCAGTTCGGCGAGCTGGAAACCCTCGGTGAGCTGACCAAGATCGCCTGGAAGCACGACGTGCAATGCATGATCGAAGGCCCTGGCCATGTGCCGATGCAGTTGATCAAAGAGAACATGGACAAGCAGCTCGAGTGCTGCGACGAGGCGCCGTTCTACACCCTCGGCCCGCTGACCACCGACATAGCGCCGGGCTACGACCACATCACCTCCGGCATCGGTGCGGCGATGATCGGCTGGTTCGGTTGCGCCATGCTTTGCTACGTCACGCCGAAGGAACACCTCGGCTTGCCGAACAAGGATGACGTCAAGACCGGGATCATCACCTACAAGATCGCCGCCCACGCAGCCGACCTTGCCAAGGGCCACCCGGGCGCGCAGATCCGCGACAACGCCCTGAGCAAGGCGCGATTCGAGTTCCGTTGGGAAGACCAGTTCAACCTCGGCCTCGACCCGGACACCGCCCGCTCGTACCACGACGAAACCCTGCCGAAGGACTCGGCCAAGGTGGCGCATTTCTGCTCGATGTGCGGGCCGAAATTCTGCTCGATGAAAATCACCCAGGAAGTGCGCGAGTACGCGGCGAACCAGCGTATTGAAGCGGTGGATGTCGATGTCGCGCAGGGCTTGGCGGAGCAGGCTGAGCGGTTCAAGAAGGAAGGAAGTCAGCTTTACAAGAAAGTGTGATTTGAGCTGAAGGCGGTGGTGACCTTGCTGCCGCCTTCGCGAGCAAGCCCGCTCCCACAATGGATCGCTGGTGGACACGGATTTTGTGATCACAACAGGTCCATTGTGGGAGCGGGCTTGCTCGCGAAAGCGATCATCAGAACAACAAATATCCCCCTGAGATAACCACCCTTGAACATCCAACCCAGCACCTACTCCCCCGACACCGCCGTGCCCCTGGACAAACGCGTCTTCGGCGCCCGCGATCTGTTTTCCCTGTGGTTTTCCCTCGGCATCGGCCTGATGGTCTTGCAGGTCGGTGCCTTGCTCTCGCCGGGCCTGGGCCTGAGCGGTTCGTTGCTGGCGATTTTCCTTGGCACGCTGGTGGGCGTCCTGCTGCTGGCGGCGGTCGGGGTGATCGGCAGCGACACTGGCCTGTCGGCCATGGCCGCGCTGAAGCTCAGCCTCGGCAGCAAGGGCGCGAGCGTGCCGGCGGTATTGAACCTGCTGCAGCTGATCGGCTGGGGCTCGTTCGAAATCATCGTCATGCGCGACGCCGCCAGCCTGCTGGGTGCCCGGGCTTTCAGCGAAGGCAGCCTGGGTTCGAACCCACTGCTGTGGACGCTGTTCTTCGGCGCCCTGGCCACTTTGCTCGCCGTGAGCGGGCCGCTGACCTTTGTGCGCAAGGTTCTGCGCAAGTGGGGCATCTGGTTGCTGCTGGCGGCTTGCATCTGGTTGACCTGGAACCTGTTCGCCAAGGCTGACCTGGCCACGCTGTGGGCCCAGGCGGGCGATGGTTCGATGCCGTTGGCGGTGGGGTTCGATATCGCCATCGCGATGCCGCTGTCGTGGTTGCCGCTGATCGCCGACTACTCGCGTTTCGGCAAGCGCGCCAAAAACGTCTTCGGCGGTACGGCGGTGGGCTTCTTCATCGGTAATTTCTGGCTGATGAGCCTGGGCGTGGCCTACACCCTGGCGTTCGCGCCGAGCGGTGAAGTCAACGCGTTGCTGCTGGCCCTGGCGGGTGCTGGATTGGGTATTCCGCTGTTGCTGATTCTGCTGGACGAGTCGGAAAATGCCTTCGCCGACATCCACTCGGCGGCGGTATCGACAGGCATGTTGTCGGGGTTGAAGGTCGAGCACCTGGCCTTGGCGATTGGTGTCATCTGCACCTTGATCGCCTGCTTTGCACCGTTGGCGCAGTACCAGAACTTCCTGTTGCTGATCGGCTCGGTGTTCGCGCCGCTGTTCGGCGTGGTGTTGGTGGACCACTTCATCCTGCGCAAACGCAGCAGCCAAGTGGTGTCAGCCGCGTTGCGCTGGCCGGCCCTGTTGGCCTGGTTGGGTGGGGTGAGCACCTATCACCTGCTGGCCAATTTCTATCCGGACGTCGGCGCAACCCTGCCATCGTTGATCCTGGCAGGGTTGCTGCAACTGTTGCTGGGCCGGGCCTTCAGCTACGGCCGGGAAACAGCTCGGGCTTGAGGATGCCATTGAGGCGTGGATAGGCGATCTTCAGTTCGATGTGGCCCAGGGCGTATGGCGCGATGGTGCTCACTTCGTACTTGAGGATCACCCCGCCGTAGGTCAGCGCGATGTGTGGGGTTTTCTGGAAGGACCACTGTTTCAGGAACTCGGGTTCCTGATCCAGCTTGGTGCTGATCAGCCAGCTGTTGTGAGCCACTTGCGCGGCTTTCCAGAAGGCTTCTTCCTGGCCCGGCAGCAGCATGTCCGACAGCGTCAGCACCTTGTGCTGCTGGCGCGAATAGTTGATGAAACCGCGCCCCGGCGTGCCGTGGGCACCGCCGGTGTCCAGGTAGCTGGACAGTTCGATGATCACCAGGCCGTCATGTTGCTCACGTACCTTGGCCTGCAAATAGCTGCTGTTGCCTGGCGCGGCGTTGCGCAGGAACTGCTCGCGATAGGCCGCCAGCGTCGGCGCCACCGGGGCGTCCGCGGTGGTGCGGGTCATTTGCAGCAGGCGTTTTTCGATGATGCCATCCAGGGCGGGTTCGGCCGGAAAGTGCAGGGTATCGATGTTCACCAACGGGCAGTCGGCACTGGCGCAACCTTGTTGCAGTTGTTCCGAAGCGTCGCGAGTGGTCTCCAGCGGCGCGCGATAGTTGGGTTGGAACAGGCTTTGGCAAGCGCCCAGGGTCAGGGCAATGGCGGCCACGGAGGCAGTTTTGAAAAGCGACATGGGCGTCCTTCATGAAACACGGAAAGGCAAAAAGTTACCCGCTTCGACTGTCGGCAAGGCAATCAGTTCGCCACTAAGCTCATTAGAGTGATTTTAAGCGCAGCCGTCCATCCCGATCACTGGCAGGGGGCTGCCCCAAAGGGTTCGAGCGCGTTAGGATGGCGCGAAGCCGAGGTTGGAACCTCGTATTGATCGACTGCACACGAGGATTGTCATGACCGATTTCGCCAACGCCACACCGAACGCCGTGGACATCGTCAAGCGGGAGACCTGCTTCAAGGGTTTCTATAAGCTCGACCGCCTCGTCTTGCGCCACGAGTTGTTTGCCGGTGGCATGAGCCGTGAGATCAACCGTGAATTGTTCGTGCGTCATGATGCGGTGTGTGTGCTGCCCTACGACCCGCAGCGCGATGAAGTGGTGTTGATCGAGCAGTTTCGCGTGGGGGCCATTGGCAAGACCACCAACCCCTGGCTGGTAGAGCTGGTGGCCGGGCTGATCGACAAGGATGAGCAACCGGAAGAGGTTGCTCATCGCGAAGCGCAGGAGGAAGCTGGGCTTGTCTTCGCTGCGCTCTGGCCGATGACCCAATACTTTCCATCGCCGGGCGGCAGCAATGAATTCGTACATTTGTACCTGGGGCGTTGCGACAGCACGGGGGCAGGCGGCCTGCATGGCCTTCTGGAGGAAGCCGAGGACATTCGGGTGAAGGCCTGGGCCTACGAAGATGCCTTGCAAGCCGTGCGCGACGGACGTATCTGCAACGCGGCCAGCATCATTGCCTTGCAATGGCTGGCCTTGAATCGCGATGAAGTGAGGGGGCTATGGTCCTGAACAAGCTGCGCGACCGCTATCGCGTCGATCTGGTGGGATTGCAGGCCGCCTGCGAGGCCAACTACGCCCGCCTGATGCGCTTGTTGCCAGACATGCGCAACGATCCGCTGCCACGCCGCATCGCCGTGACCCACGGCGACCAGATGCTTGGCGTGTTGGCCCTGGAAGTGCTGCAGGCCTGTCCCTACACCACCACCTTGCAAGTGCGCCAGGAGCACAGCCTGCCCTGGCTGCCGGTGCCGCAACTGGAAGTGCAGGTCTATCACGACGCGCGCATGGCCGAAGTCGTCAGCGCCGAACATGCACGACGCTTTCGTGGCATCTATCCTTATCCCAATGCGTCAATGCACCAGCCCGATGAAAAAGCCCAGTTGAACCTGTTCCTGGGCGAATGGCTGAGTCATTGCCTGGCGCTGGGCCACGAGTTCGAAGTCGTTCGGTAGTTGTGAACCGGTTCCGGTTCGCGGGTTTCCCCTTTCGATCGTCCCCCAGCATAATTGCCGCTTCATGCAACGGCGTGATTGCGCCTGGGAGAAAGCGATTTGCCGAGCGTATCCAGCTTGACCACGGCCGATGCGGCGTTGTTGGTCCAACTGTCCGACAGCCATTTGTTCGCCGAGGCCGATGCCTCGTTGCTGGGCATGAATACCCGTGACAGTTTGCGGGCAGTCATTGATTTGGTGCTCAAGCAGCAGCCGAACATTGACCTGATGCTCGCTACCGGGGATTTGTCCCAGGACGGCACGCTGCAATCCTATGAGGCGTTTCGGCAACTGACTGCACGAATCGACGCGCCGGCGCGGTGGATTCCCGGCAACCATGATGAGCCGCAGGTGATGCTTGAGGCGGCGGTCAAGAGTGCGTTGCTCGATCCGGTGGTGGACATTGGCAATTGGCGGGTGACGATGCTCGATTCGGCCGTGCCGGGTTCGGTGCCGGGGTTTTTGGCTGAGGAGCAGTTGATTCTGTTGGCCAATGCCTTGAGCGAGGCGCCGGAGCGGCATCATCTGGTGTGTCTGCATCATCACCCTGTTTCGATTGGGTGTGTGTGGATGGAGCCGATCGGGTTGCGTAATCCGGAGGCGCTGTTTGCGGTGTTGGATCGGTTTCCCCAAGTGCGGGCGGTGTTGTGGGGCCATGTGCATCAGGAGATAGACCGGGTGCGCGAGGGGGTTCGTTTGTTGGCTTCGCCTTCGACTTGTATTCAGTTTGAGCCGGGGAGTGAGGATTTTGCGGTGGGCTCGCAGGCACCGGGGTATCGGTGGTTGCGGCTTTTGCCGGATGGGCGGTTGGAGACGGGGGTTGAGCGGGTGGTTGGGTTTGCGTTTACCCCGGACTATGGCTCCAACGGGTACTGAGTTCGATCCTGTTTATTGTGGGAGCGAGCCTGCTCGCGAAGGCTTGATTGAGTACATATCCATTTCTGCGATAACGGCTGCTTAGGGTTCCCACCACTCGGTGCCTCGCTAGGGCTCGGCATGCCCGAACGAAGGCATTGCGCCGTGGGCCCGCCGCGAAGGGCCATCCATGGCCCAGCGCGGCTATCCCGGCATCCATGCCGGGATGCCCACTGCGCAATGCCTGCGTTCGGCCATCGTGGTTAACGGGGCCCCAAGATCAAAAGCCAAGCCGAGGCGGCCTTATAGCCGACCTGGCTCTCCTAGTCGTACACCCGTCAGAACTGTGGGAGATCTGTGGGAGCAAAGCTTGCTCGCGAGGCGGCCTGACAGCCGACCTGATTCTCCGGTCATACCCGATCCGATTGTGCAGGCTTGCTCGCGAAGACGGCGGAACATCCAATACTGATGCAAGCTGGCCCACCGCTTTCGCGAGCAAGCCCGCTCCCACAGGGATCGGCGGTGGTCGCAAATCCATAGGTCACCACTGACCCAATGTGGGAGCGAGCCTGCTCGCGAAGGCGGCACATCCAATACTGATGCAAGCAGCCCCACCGCCATCGCGAGCAAGCTCGGCTCCCACAGGGATCGGCGGTGGACACTGATCTTATAAACGACCCAAAATCTGTGTGGGAGCGGGCTTGCTCGCGAAGACGGCGGCACATCCAACGCTGATGCAAGCTGGTTCACCGCCATCGCGAGCAGGCTCGCTCCCACATTTTTTCGGAGTTGTTCTCAGGTATCGCATTCACTATAAATCCTCTGTGGGAGCGGGCTTGCTCGCGAAAATGGTGTGCTATCAAGATTGATGTTGGCTGACCCGACGCAT
Source organism: Pseudomonas sp. Z3-6 (assembly GCF_051131985.1). NCBI lineage: Bacteria > Pseudomonadati > Pseudomonadota > Gammaproteobacteria > Pseudomonadales > Pseudomonadaceae > Pseudomonas > Pseudomonas sp. Z3-6. Next base: position 6,373,654 of record NZ_CP071644.1, on the reverse strand, counting down.
TCGCGAGCAAGCCCGCTCCCACAGGGGAAACGCGGTCTCACCAAGAACCAGGTCGGCTCTAAGGCCGCCTCGTGGTGGACGTTGATCTCGGCGCCCCGTTAACCACGCTGGCCGAACGCAGGCATTGTGGAGTGGGCAACCCGGCATGGATGCCGGGTTAGCCGCGCTGGGCCATGGATGGCCCTTCGCGGCGGCCCACGGAGCAATGCCGGAGTGAGGGCATGCCGAGCCCTAGCGAGGCACCGAGTGGTGGGGCAGGAGCGTTTTGCTTACTTTTGCGCTTTTCAAAAGTGAGCCGCCGTCAGGGCGGAACCCTAAGTGGCCGTTACCGCAGAAATGGATATATACCCGGTCAACAAAATCCTGCCCGGCTGTCAGGCCGCCATCGCGAGCAGGCTCGCTCCCACAGTTTGATCGAAGTACAACCGGGAGAAACAGGTTGGCTACAAGGCCGCCTCGCGAGCAAGCTTTGCTCCCACAGGCGCTGTGATCGACGGTTCATAGAGGGCGACAACACGGTCAAATCCCCCCAACCCCCGCAATCTCCCTGTAAACTCCGGCCTTTGCCCAGCACCCAGGGAGTCGGCAATGTCGGGTTCGATCCTTTATATCCATGGCTTCAACAGCGCCCCAGCATCGACCAAAGCCTGCCAACTGGTCGAAGTGATGGCACGCCTTGGCCTCAGCGACCAGCTACAGGTGCCGGCCCTGCATCACCACCCCCGCCAGGCCATCGGTCAGCTGGAACAGGCGATTACAGAACTGGGGCGGCCGCTGCTGGTCGGCAGCTCGCTCGGCGGCTACTATGCGACTCACTTGGCCGAGCGCCACGGGCTCAAGGCCCTGTTGGTCAATCCTGCCGTGAGCCCGCATCGGATGTTCGACGGGTACCTGGGTACGCAGAAGAATTTATACACCGACGAAACCTGGGAATTGACCCACGACCACGTGACGGCCCTGGCCGAGCTGGAAGTGCCGGCGCCCCGGGATCCGCAGCGGTTTCAGGTATGGTTGCAAACCGGTGACGAAACGCTGGATTATCGCCACGCCCAGCAGTATTACCGCGCCTGTGCCTTGCGCATCCAGGCCGGCGGCGACCACAGTTTCCAAGGGTTTGCCCAGCAGTTACCGGCATTGTTGAGTTTTGCCGGCATTGGCGCCGATTTGTACCAGGCGATCGACTTCACGTCGCTGTGAGCCATCGCCCCTTTTTCATTGAACACTGACGACGAGACCCCATGGCCACTCCCAGCGCTAGCTCTTATAACGCAGACGCCATCGAAGTCCTCTCGGGCCTCGACCCGGTGCGCAAGCGCCCCGGCATGTACACCGACACCAGTCGGCCGAACCACCTCGCCCAGGAAGTCATCGACAACAGTGTCGACGAAGCCTTGGCCGGGCATGCGAAGTCGGTGCAGGTCATCCTGCACGCCGATCACTCGCTGGAAGTCAGCGATGACGGCCGCGGCATGCCGGTGGACATTCACCCTGAAGAAGGTGTGTCGGGCGTCGAGCTGATCCTCACCAAGCTCCACGCCGGCGGCAAGTTTTCCAACAAGAACTACCAGTTCTCCGGCGGTCTGCACGGGGTGGGTATTTCCGTGGTCAACGCCTTGTCGACCCAGGTGCGGGTGCGGGTCAAGCGTGACGGCAATGAATACCAGATGACGTTCGCCGACGGCTACAAGGCCACCGAGCTGGAAGTGGTCGGCACTGTCGGCAAGCGCAACACCGGGACCAGCGTGTATTTCGCCCCGGATCCGAAGTATTTCGATTCGCCGAAGTTTTCCGTCAGCCGCCTCAAGCACGTGCTCAAGGCCAAGGCCGTATTGTGCCCGGGGCTGCTGGTCAGTTTCGAGGACAAGGCCACCGGCGAAAAAGTCGAATGGCATTACGAAGACGGCCTGCGCTCTTATCTGGTAGATGCGGTCAGCGGTTTCGAACGCCTGCCCGACGAGCCGTTCTGTGGCAGCCTGGCCGGTAACAAGGAAGCCGTGGACTGGGCGCTGTTGTGGCTGCCCGAAGGCGGCGAAAGCGTCCAGGAAAGCTACGTCAACCTGATCCCCACGGCTCAGGGCGGTACCCACGTCAACGGCTTGCGCCAGGGACTGCTCGACGCCATGCGTGAGTTCTGCGAGTTCCGCAACCTGCTGCCTCGCGGCGTGAAGCTGGCGCCGGAAGACGTCTGGGAGCGCATCGCCTTCGTCTTGTCGATGAAGATGCAGGAACCGCAATTCTCCGGCCAGACCAAGGAACGCCTGTCGTCTCGCGAAGCGGCGGCGTTTGTTTCCGGCGTGGTCAAGGACGCGTTCAGCCTGTGGCTCAACGCCAACCCGGAAACCGGCCTGGCCCTGGCGGAGCTGGCGATCAACAACGCCGGTCGTCGTCTGAAAGCGAGCAAGAAAGTCGAGCGCAAGCGCATCACCCAAGGGCCGGCCTTGCCGGGCAAGCTTGCCGATTGCGCCGGGCAGGACCCGATGCGTTCCGAGCTGTTCCTGGTGGAAGGTGACTCCGCCGGCGGCTCGGCCAAGCAGGCGCGGGATAAAGAGTTCCAGGCAATCCTCCCGCTGCGGGGCAAGATCCTCAATACCTGGGAAGTGGACGGCAGTGAAGTGCTGGCCAGCCAGGAAGTGCATAACATCGCCGTGGCCATTGGCGTCGATCCGGGCGCCGAGGACATGAGCCAGCTGCGCTACGGCAAGATCTGCATCCTCGCCGACGCCGACTCCGACGGCCTGCACATTGCCACGCTGCTTTGTGCCTTGTTCGTCCAGCATTTCCGCCCACTGGTGGACGCCGGCCACGTCTACGTGGCGATGCCGCCGCTGTACCGCATCGACCTGGGCAAGGAAATCTACTACGCCCTGGACGAAGCCGAGCGCGACGGCATCCTTGACCGCCTGGTGGCCGAGAAGAAACGGGGCAAGCCGCAGGTCACCCGATTCAAGGGCCTGGGTGAGATGAACCCGCCGCAGTTGCGCGAAACCACCATGGATCCAAATACCCGCCGCCTGGTGCAGTTGACCTTGGATGATTTTGAAGCGACTTCGGAAATGATGGACATGTTGCTGGCCAAGAAACGCGCCGGCGACCGCAAGTCCTGGCTTGAATCCAAAGGGGACCTGGCCGAGGTGCTGGCCTGATGCGCAACGGTTTCGCCCTGGCGTTGTGGCTGTGGGCGGGGATGGTGGTCGCAGGGCCGGCGCCGGAATTGAAGCTGCTGTCCGAGCATGCCGTCGACGGCATGCGCGGTGGCAACCTGTCCGGGCTGGCGCTGTGCGGCGGCGAGATGTGGACCGTGTCCGATCGCGATGATGACCGGATCTATCGCCTCATGCCCTCCGAGGCGCTGGTCTGGCAGGCCGAGGCGGTTGGAATCGAGGTGCCGGAGGTACCGGACAGCGGTTTGCCCTGGGGCTTGAGATCGCGAACCTGGGCGGCGTCGTTCCTGCGCGGTGGCGAGCTGGATTTCGAAGGCATCAGCTGTGACAGCGCCGGCAATCGTTATGTGGTCAGCGAGTCTCATGCCGCCGTGCTGTACATACCGCCGACGGGGGCCGCATCCTGGCTGAAAATTGCCCCGACGATGATCCGGCAGGCGCGGGGCAGTGGCATGTTGCTGCACTTCAACGCCTTGTTCGAAGGCCTTGCGGTCAGCCCGGCCGGCGACCAGTTGTGGTTGGCGGCCGAGCGTGAGCGTCGCGGCCTGCTGTTGATCAAGCGCCAGCAAACGGTGTGGGACTGCGACGGCAATTGTGTCTTGCTCAGCGAAGCGGGCCAGGAAATGCAGCCGGCGCAGTTCCCCAAGGCCAAGGCGGTTTCCCGGGATTTCGCCGACCTGTCATTGTTCAATGGCAAGCTGTTTACCCTGGAGCGCAATGCCTACCAGATCTGCCGGCGTGACCCGCAGACCGCCCAGGTGGAACGTTGCTGGTCGTTCGCCGCCGAGGCGTTGCAGGATAGCCGTCGTTATCCCCAGCCTTATGGGCTGGCCGAAGCGCTGGTGGTGGACGCCGACGGAGCCTGGATCGGCCAGGACAACAACGACGGTAAGCGGGCCGATGGAGAACAGCGGCCGATTGTCTGGCGCTTCGCCGCGCCTGACGGTGGCTGGAGCGCCTCGCCGTGAGCCAGCAACCACCGGGCAAGCGCGCCGGCCGGGTACTGATGATCCTGGCCTGGTGCGCGGCGCTGTTTCTGGCAACACGGTTTTTTGCCCAGTGGGAGCAGCGGGAACTGAACCCCAATGCCCAGGTGCATTCGCAAAAAGGCGAAGGATTTATCGAGGTGAAGCTGGTCGGCAACCGGCAGGGGCATTTCGTCGCCAGCGGCCAGATCAACGGCCAGCCGGTGGACTTCATGCTCGACACCGGTGCCACCGACGTGGCGATTCCGTTGGAATTGGCCGAACGCCTCAAGCTGGAAAAAGGTTTCGGCGTGACCTTGAGCACCGCCAATGGTGTGAGCGAGGGCTACCGCACGCGCATCGACCGGCTGCAATTGGGTGACATCGTGCTGCGCGATGTCCGTGCCCTGGTGGCGCCGGGCCTGGGCGGCACGCAAGTGCTGCTGGGCATGAGCGCCCTGAACAAACTTGAATTTACCCAGCGCGACGGCACCATGCTGCTGCGCCAGACAACGAACTGATGAGGCCCGCATGAGCGACATTCTTGCAGACAGCTTAGACGGCGTAGAACGCCGATCGCTGGCTGACTTCACCGAAAATGCCTACCTCAATTACTCCATGTACGTGATCATGGACCGCGCCTTGCCGCACATCGGCGACGGCTTGAAGCCGGTCCAGCGGCGGATCATCTACGCCATGAGTGAACTGGGGCTGGATGCGGATTCCAAGCACAAGAAATCGGCGCGTACCGTCGGTGACGTGCTCGGTAAGTTCCACCCCCACGGCGACTCGGCCTGCTACGAAGCCATGGTGCTGATGGCCCAGCCGTTCAGCTACCGCTACACCTTGGTGGACGGCCAGGGTAACTGGGGTGCGCCGGACGATCCCAAGTCCTTCGCGGCCATGCGTTACACCGAGGCGCGGCTGTCGCGTTATTCCGAGGTGCTGCTCAGCGAGCTGGGCCAGGGCACCGCGGACTGGGGGCCGAACTTCGACGGCACCCTCGACGAACCCCTGGTGTTGCCAGCACGTTTGCCGAATATCCTCCTCAATGGCACCACCGGCATCGCCGTGGGCATGGCCACCGACGTGCCGCCCCACAACCTGCGGGAAGTGGCCACGGCGTGCGTGCGTCTGCTGGACGAACCGAAAGCCACGGTGGAGCAGCTCTGCGAGCATATCCAGGGCCCGGACTATCCGACCGAAGCCGAAATCATCACCCCGCGCGCAGACCTGCTGAAAATCTACGAGACCGGTCGTGGTTCGGTGCGCATGCGCGCCGTGTACCACATCGAAGATGGCGACATCATTGTCACGGCGCTGCCGCATCAGGTGTCCGGGGCCAAGGTCTTGGAACAGATTGCCGCGATGATGCAGGCAAAACCGTCGAAAGCGCCGCAAGTGGCTGACTTGCGCGACGAATCCGACCACGAAAACCCGTGCCGCATCGTGATCATCCCGGTCAACAGCCGGGTCGACCACGACGCGCTGATGCAGCACCTGTTCGCCAGCACCGACTTGGAGTCCAGCTACCGGGTCAACATCAACATCATCGGCCTGGATGGCAAGCCGCAGTTGAAGAACTTGCGGGCCTTGCTGGTGGAGTGGCTGGAGTTCCGGGTCAAGACCGTGCGCCGGCGCCTGCAATTTCGCCTGGACAAGGTCGAGCGCCGCCTGCACCTGTTGGACGGCTTGCTGATCGCCTACCTCAACCTGGATGAAGTGATCCACATCATCCGTACCGAGGAGCACCCCAAGGCCAGCCTGATCGAGCGTTTCGCCCTGAGCGAAATCCAGGCCGACTACATCCTCGATACCCGCCTGCGGCAGTTGGCGCGGTTGGAAGAGATGAAGCTGCGGGCCGAGCAGGATGAGTTGCTCAAGGAGCAGGCCAAGCTGCAAGCCTTGCTGGGCAGCGAAGCCAAGCTCAAGAAGCTGGTGCGCACCGAGCTGCTCAAGGACGCCGAAACTTACGGCGACGACCGTCGCTCGCCGATCGTCGAGCGTGCTGAAGCCAAGGCGCTGAGCGAACACGATCTGTTGCCGAACGAGAAAGTGACTGTCGTGCTGTCGGAAAAAGGCTGGGTGCGTTCGGCCAAGGGTCATGATATTGACGCGACGGGGCTTTCCTATAAGGCCGGGGACGGCTTCAAGGCCTTGGCGGCCGGGCGCTCCAACCAGTTTGCGGTGTTCGTCGACTCCACCGGACGCAGTTATTCGGTGCCGGCCCATACCCTGCCATCGGCTCGCGGCCAGGGCGAACCGCTGACCGGTCGTTTAACACCGCCACCGGGTGCAACTTTTGAATGCGTGCTGATGCCTGATGATGATGGGCTCTACGTAATCGCATCGGACGCGGGTTACGGTTTCGTGGTCAAGGGCGAGGACCTGCAAGCCAAGAACAAGGCGGGCAAGGCGCTGTTGAGCCTGCCGAACAACGCCAAGGTGATTGCGCCGCGCCCGGTTGCCGATCGGGAGAGCAACTGGCTGGCGTCGGTCACCACCGAAGGTCGGTTGCTGGTGTTCAAGATCAGTGACCTGCCACAGCTGGGTAAAGGCAAGGGCAACAAGATTATTGGTATTTCCGGCGAACGGGTCGCCAGTCGTGAGGAATTTGTCACGGATATTGCAGTATTACCGGAGGGTGCGACGCTTGTGCTGCAGGCAGGCAAGCGCACGCTTTCGTTGAAAGCAGACGATCTTGAGCATTACAAGGGTGAACGTGGTCGTCGGGGCAATAAGCTTCCGAGAGGGTTTCAGCGGGTCGATGCGCTGCTCGTCGAAAACCTCAGTTAGGCGTACTAGAGGGCCCGGTCTGCGATTAAATGCCGCAGATCGTTGCTTTCGCGCTGGAGTCGGCGCGCATATTCACGGATGATAGGCCCTTTCAAGCGCCGGCGTGGCCGAGCGTTCTTCATAATGACCGAGTATTTTTTCACTGTGGCAAGCCTTGTGGCTGCCACCTGGACGGAACGATGACTGCTCTGCGCCTCCCTATTTTGTGGCTCGCCGGCCTGCTTGGCCTGGCGGGCTGCAGCATGAACCAGCCGGTGTCGCTGTACCAACTGGACAGCGGAACCCCGTCCCAGCCTGCGCAAAGCACAGGCATGGCCGTATTGCTCGGCCCGGTTCTGATCGCTGACTACCTGCAGCGTGAAACCTTGTTGCAACGTCAACCGGACGGCAGCCTGCAAGCCGCCACTGACGGCCGTTGGGCCGGCAGCCTGTCCTCTGACATCGATCAATTGCTGCTGCGCCAGGTCGCCGGGCATTTGGACAGCCAGCGCGTGGTGCTGGCCCCAGCAACCCAGGGCTTCACTCCGGATGTACAAGTGCTGCTGTCGATTACCCGCCTGGACTCGGGCAAGGATCAGCCGGCAGTGCTCGATGCCCAATGGCGGTTGATCGACCGTCGTGGCAAGGTGCGTGAAAACCGCATCGTACATCTGCAAGAGGTCCATGCCGGCACCACCGCGGCGCAGGTCCAGGCCCAGGGCGTGCTTCTGCAACGCCTGGCCGAACAGCTGTCCGTGTCGCTCAAGCCGTTGGCCAACCAGCCGCCTGTCGCTGAAGCAGTGCCCCGTAAGTCCGCGCCTGCCCCGGCCAAACCGGTGGAAAAGGAAAAGGACAAGATCCCCATGGCCTTGCCAATTCGTACGGACATGGAAGTGTTCAGGTTCTGATGCCTGGACCGGATATACGACAAAGCCCGCAGTGATGCGGGCTTTGTTGTTTCTGCCATTCGGAATCTCTGGTGTCTGTGCTGGCCCTTTCGCGAGCAAGCCCGCTCCCACACTGGATTTTCAGTGGGACGTAGATCTTGTGGTCCATGGAGATTCACTGTGGGAGCGGGCTTGCTCGCGAAGAGGTCAGTGACGCCAACAAAAAAGCCCGCAGACAATCACTTATCTGCGGGCTTGTTATTTCAGGTACCGGGATTCAGACCTGGCGCTCATGCATCCGCGCCAGTTGCCGCTCCAGCATCGACGGGTAAGGCTCCATCAAGCGCTCCACGCAGCACGCGCCTTCGGGGCTGGCGATGGGGCGGATGCGGGCGCGTTGGCGGATCAGGGCGTCGTCATTGATCTTGCGCTCCACCAGCAGCAGGTTGCGGCTGTGTTGCGACAGTGCTAGGGCGTCCTGGGCGGTTTCGGTCAGCAGCAGCTCGATCTGGCTCAGGCCGAACAAGCCATCACCCAAGGTCAGGCCCAATTGCAATTGCAGGGTAATGCCGCTGTCGGCGACTTCGATCTGCAACTGGTGACCCAAGGCGCGCAACAACTCACCGCAGCAAATGGCGTTGGTCAGGTAATCGTCGCCGCTGTCTTCGGTGTGGAACAGCATCAGCGTGCTGCCGTCGTTCAGGGTATGCAATTCGCCCTGATAGAGCGATGCGGCCTGGTCGAGGCAGTCGCGGTAGCGCTCGAGCAACTCCTTCAGGCGCGCCTGGGGCAGGCGGCGCAGTTGATCCTGGGCGCCCAACTGCACGGCCAATACGGCGCTGTGCTGGGGCAGGTCCGAGGCAACAGGCCTGGCGACCGGTCGAGGTGCTCCCTCGACGGATTCGTCACGCAGGTCGGCGAAGGCGTCATCGTCTTCCTCGTCCTCTGCCGTGCGTACCACATGGCGTGGTGCCGGTTTGGAGGCGGGCATCGGCTGGCTTTCGTCGAAGCCCGGATCGCGCAGGTTACGCACTTCGAAACCCGGCTCGGCCTCGTCGTCCACGTAGTCAATGTCTTCAGGTTCCGGCACCGGCTCAGGTTCCGGCGCGAAGCTGGCGTGCAGTTGCCGGGCCAGGTCGCCGATTTCGTCCTGGCGCTGGGTGGCGGGCGTGTGTTCGTCGATGTCCCGCAGCCAGACGCGCAATTGCAACAGCGGCGTGGAGATGTGCCGCCCCAGGCGCAGGCTCAAGGCCAATGCCAGTGCCAGCAGGATCGCGCTGAGGATGCCCATGCTTTGCAGGCTGATGGTCATCGGTTGCTGGAACTGGTCCATGTCCAGGCTGATGCGCAGTTGCCCGGCGCTCACGTCCTGGAAGGTGATCTTGCTCTGGTACATGCCGCCGGACTCGCCCAGCAGGCCAGGCTTGGGCCGCTGCCCGGCCTCGGCGAGGATGCGGTTGTCCACGCTGTAGATGGCGGCGTGGGCCACCAGCTTGTTCTTGGTCAGGTTGTTGAGCAGCACGTTGAGGCTGAGGATGTCGTTGGACACCAGCAGCTCGGTGGCGGACGTGGCGGTCTGGGTGGTCAGGCTTTCTCCCAGGGCATCGGCCTGCTCGTGCATCGCCTGCTTGAATTGCAAACCCATCACGCAGGCATAGATGACCAGGGCCAGGGCGACCAGGATTACGTTATGGCTGGCAATACGCAATGCAATCGGCACACGACGGTGACGCAGTGCGCGGAAGATCAGCAGGAAGAAGTTGTCGGTTTTGACTGGCGTGGGCCGGTTCACTGAGCTCGGCTCTTTGTCCGTGAAATTGACGCGCAGTATAGCGACAGCCCCATGACCGGCAAAGCACTGGCGGTGCCCGATGGTCACTGAATGTGGGTAGAATGCGGTTTTTTTCCACCTGCGGGGGTGCGCCTTGCGCGAAATCGTCCTGATAAACATCACTGGCAGCGACCGTCCGGGTCTGACTGCGGCCATTACCGGCGTTCTGGCCCAGGGTGGTGTGAACATTCTCGACATCGGTCAGGCGGTGATCCATGACACGCTGTCGTTCGGCATCCTGGTGGAAATCCCGGACGCCGAACAAAGCAAGTCCGTGCTCAAGGACATCCTGTTCACCGCCTACAAGCTCGACCAGCAGGTGCGCTTCACCCCGGTGTCCGAGGACGATTACCAGCAGTGGGTGGCCGGCCAGGGCAAGAAGCGCCACATCGTGACCCTGTTGACCCGCAAGGTGACCGCCGAGCAATTGCAGCGCGTCAGCTCGATCACCGCCCAATATGGCCTGAACATCGACCACATCGACCGCTTGTCCGGGCGCATGCCCCTGGACACGCCGGCCGACAAGGGCAAGGGCTGCATCGAGTTTTCGGTGCGCGGCGAGCCCGCCGACCCCCAGGCGTTGCGTGCCGAGTTCCTCAGCGTTGCCCAGGAGCTGAACGTCGACATCGCCTTCCAGGAAGACTCGCTGTTCCGCCGTAACCGCCGCCTGGCAGTGTTCGACATGGACTCGACGCTGATCGAAGCTGAAGTCATCGACGAACTGGCCAAGGCGGCCGGCGTCGGCGACAAGGTCTCGGCCATCACTGAGCGAGCCATGGCCGGCGAGCTGGATTTTCGCGCCAGCTTCAAGGAGCGCCTGGCCCTGCTACAAGGCCTGGACGTCAGCGTGCTCGACTCCATCGGCGCCTCCCTGCGCCTGACCGAAGGCGCCGAGACCCTGTTCGCCGAACTCAAGCGCCTGGGCTACAAGACCGCCATCCTGTCCGGTGGCTTCACTTACTTCGCCAAGCAATTGCAGGCCAAGCTCGGCATCGACTACGTGTTTGCCAACGAATTGGAAGTGGTGGACGGCAAGGTGACCGGCGTGGCCGTCGAGCCGATCGTCGATGCCCAGCGCAAGGCGGACCTGCTGCGCGAACTGGCGGAAAAAGAAGGCCTGCGCCTGGAGCAGACCATCGCCGTGGGCGACGGCGCCAACGACTTGCCGATGCTGGCGATCGCGGGCCTGGGCGTGGCGTTCCGTGCCAAGCCGCTGGTCAAGCAGTCGGCCCGGCAAGCGATTTCCACCCTGGGGCTGGATGGGGTGTTGTACCTGCTGGGTTTCCGGGATCGGGACGGGCAGCTCTGAATCACACGCCGGTTTGGAGCGCATGCTTTTGTGGCGAGGGAGCTTGCTCCCGCTGGGGCGCGAAGCGGCCCCGAAACCTGACACGCCCGGGGATGTCAGTCTGACCGTATTGGGCCTGCTGCGCAGGCCAGCGGGAGCAAGCTCCCTCGCCACGAAGCGTTCGTGCGCTGTCTACAGCGACTTCCACAACGAATCGAAATTCCCTTCCTGATCGCCGCCGTCCCCGGTTTCGGCCGAGTCTTCCGGGTGGTAGGAAAACTGATTGAAACTGTGCGTGCTGGTCACTCGTCGGTCCAGGCCGGCGCGGCGTTCCTGGCCATTGGTGTTGATCAATACCCGCTGGCCCTCCTGAAACGGCAGGCGTGGGGCGATCATGGTCGGGGGCAGGTCAATCGCACTGATCTCGGGAAGCAGCAGCCCGCGCAGATAATGGCCGTGATCATTTTCGTCCCGCACCAGCTGCAGTCCGCACGGCTGGGCATGGGGGGCGACCAGTTCGATACCCATTTGCATGGCGCCGTTGCGCACCTGGCGGATCCAGCGCACCACGGCGACACTCCAGGCTTGGTCGCTGGCGTCGCGGATGCCGATCATTTCCCCGGCTTGCAGTTGTTCCGGCACTTCCTTGGGCCAGCCTAGGCAGTAGCCGCCAGGGCTGTGGTTGATGATCGGCAGGTCGTAGGTGGGGAAGTGATGCTGGTTGTCGGAGTGACTGCCGTCGTCATCGCTCGGGTTGACCGGGTATTCGATTTCTTCGTAGGGCAGCAGGTCGTTGTCGCCTGTCGGGGCGGCGTCGAAAGCCTGGCTCCAGGTGTCGTTGGTCTTGCTTGGCGTGGCTTCGAAGCGGGCTTTGCGAGCAGTCGGGCTTTTCAGTATTTCGTTGAACGAGCGCTCACCGCCGAGGTAGTAGTGCAGCGCACTCATGCCTACGCACAGCGTCAGCGTGCCATTGCCCTCGGTGCGCTGGAAGCTGCGCTCAGCCGCTTCGCCCCAGGCGGCTTGCAGGTGGTGCAAGGTGTCGGCACTCATGCCGCCAGGGACTGGCAAGGTGTTAGCGGCAGGCTGTTCCAAATGTGTGGCAATTGCCCGCACCAGTGGCTGTGGATCGAAGCCCTGCAAGGTCGGCTGTTGTTCGGCGCGGAACTTGGAGCGATAGCGTGGCCCGACATCCAGCTCCGGAGCGACCGCGAACAGGCTGGTAGCGCTGGTGGCAGGGTCCAGCTTGACCCACTGGCTCCAGGATTCGAGCGTTTCGGTCAGTCGCCCGATCTGGCTCTGGCGCAGCTGATTGCTGCGTGATGCGCCCAGCAACAGCGCGACGACATAGGTTTGCTCGGCATTCAGTTGATGAACCTGGCTGGCCAGTTCGTCACTCACGCTCAGGTGCTGTAGCCGGTGCTGGCAGGCGATCCGGTACAACTGATGCAGATCGAGCCAAAGTCCCTCGGGCACAGGGCTGTAAAGTTGGCTGGCACGCAGCAGCGGGCCGTTGAGGGCATGCAGCGCCCGTTGCAACGCGGTGCTCAGCAGGCGGGCGCGGTCCTTGGTGTATTTGGACGCGATACGCGCCACGATCTGTTTGTAGCCCATCGCCAGTTGGGTTTGCAGGGCCTGGCACAGGTTGACGATCTTGCGCGAGCGATCGTCCAGCACGATGGCCTGTTGCAGGAAGTGCCGCTCCAGGTGCTTGCAGACGTAGTACACCTCGGGCCGCAGCAGTTCGAGCAGTTGCAGGCGATTGTCGCTGGGGGTGAGCAGTTGGTTGAGTTCGCCAAGGGCCTGGTACAGCAGGCGGGCAGTCTCGCCGATGTTGGCCTTGGGCAGGTTGGCGATCCAGCGCTTGAGGTCCTTTGGCGTAGCATCGCAGAACGACAGGCGTGATTGTGTCGGGGTCAGGACGCGCAATAGCTGGAGAGGGCTGGTCTCATTCATGCCGTGGACGGGCTCCGGCGGGAAACGAAAAGGATGTATCCAACTCTAGCAGGTGTAGCCGAAAGATCATGCTACCGCGACCCCTGGTGACTAGTCGTGCAGGCGGCCCATTGAAGTGGGATCGTATTCCTTCATTTCACCAACGCTTCGGGTGATGTACAGGTGGTTGGCCGGGATGCTCTTGTTGACGAAGGCGCCTGCGCCAATGATCACATTGTCACCCAGCTCCAAATGGTCAGCGATGATGCAGGCATGAGCATGTATCCGGACGCCGTCGCCAATGCGCAATACTGCGGCATCGCTTTGCCCCTTGATACCCAGCGTGCAGTTCTGCCAGATCTTGAAATTTTTTCCAATGATGGCGTGCGATGTGATGACGATTCCATTCGGATGGGCAATCCATAGGCCTTCCCCGACGGTGGCGCCCAGCATGATCTCTACATTGAACTGGCGGCTGATGCGTTCGTTGAGCAGCTTGCCGCGCCGTCTCCAGAATTTGCTGTCCTGCTGGTGCATGGCGTATGCCAGGCGGAACCAGAAAAGGTAGCGGTACCTGTTGATGCGCTGACATTTTTGGTAAAGCCGTCTCCACCTGAACGGTTTATCGAGACCGCCGAGGATTTCGATATGCCAGTAGCGTTTGGCTGATCGGAAAATATCAAGAAGCATCGACGCCCTCTTTGCCGCGAGGTGTGCTGGGTACGAACCTCTGGGACAGAATCATTCCAATAGGCAGCCAGAAAACGATCCAATAGACGCCAGGCCTGTTGAACACCGTGTGGTAGTCGAATAGAGCCGTTACAACCCCAAAGATAAGCAGGGGCAAGCCTACCGAACCGACGGGATGGTGCCAGGTCTTCCTGTCGATCGCGCGCTTGAAAACATAGGCGATGGCCAGCAATAACAGTACTGCACCTGTCACGCCGAATTCGTAAAAATACTGCAGGAAGAGATTGTGGACTTGGTTGTAGCAATGCACTTCGGATATGCAGATATCAAAATTACTGCCCGCCCCGGCACCAAACAGCCAGAACTCGTCAATGCGGTCCAACCAGCCTGTCCAGATCACGTCGCGAAGGCTGAAACCACGACTTTGCTGTGTGACAATGACGGGCCATAGCCATACCGACACGGCAAGGAATATTAAGCCGGCCAGGCACAACCATTTCCTCGACCTCAAACTATGGTGAAGAAGAATGCTCGTAGCGATTGCCAAGCCATATCCAAGCCAGACGGCTCTTGAAAGCGTGCAGAACAGGTACAGCGAAAGGCCTAGCACACAGGCCATGAACAACGTTCTGACCCACGGCCCGAAGGTTTTGGTCATTAACAAGTGGAACCCGTAAATGCCGAAAAAGCCGTAATACAGCGCCGCAATGATGGGGTTCTTGAAGTTGGCATAGTTGCCATAGCCCAATTTGTATAAACGTTTGCCAGAGAAAAAAATGTTCTGGTCTTGCTGGGTGAAGTGGATGATCAAACCGGCAATCGCAAATAAACCCGCGATCACAAAGGCAAGCGTCAGGCTTTTTTCAAGCAGTTCTTCCCGGGCCAGTATATGAATCGCGCTCAGGTACAACATTACGTACAACACGGTTTTGAATTGTCCGTAGGCGGAGGCTTCGGACCCGGGATTCAGCAGCGCTACCAGCAGCGAAAAGACCAGTACCAGCAGTACCGGCCAGTAGGGCTTTTGGACAATGCCTTGACGTAGGCGCGCATCGAGCACACATAAAAGCAACGCGGGTATAAAAAGACTCGCGTTGGATATCGTGGTGTAAGTGCTGCCGTCGGTAATGAACAGCAGTCCCGTCAGGTGCGCAGTGAAGCCGATCATCAAGACAAGCAAGGTGAATCTGGAAAAAGCCGAACGTGTCATACCTATTCCAAGGGTAGTGAAAGGGGGCCAGGACAAAACTCCAAGGCGTAGTGTGGCAGCGTCGGCGAGGGTAGCGACTCATGTTGATTGCGCCGCTAGCTATCTCATCAAGCGTTGGGTAGTGCCAGTCCTTGACCCATCTGCACCGGTGAACCGGCCACCAGGTCCTCGGCCCATTTCACCTGGTCCGGACCGAACAGCACGATGGCAGTCGAACCCAGCTTGAAGCGCCCCAGTTCGGCACCTTTTTCCAGATGAATCGGCGCACGTGCGGCTTCGTCGTAACGGAAGGTTTTCAGCTCGCGCTTGGGCGGCGTCACCAGCCCGGCCCAGACGGTTTCGATAGAGGCCACGATCATCGCGCCCACCAGCACCACGGCCATCGGTCCACGCTCGGTGTCGAAAATGCACGCGACGCGCTCGTTACGGGCAAACAGCTCCGGCACGTTTTCGGCAGTGGTCTGGTTGACCGAAAAAATCCGTCCGGGGATGTAGACCATTTCCCGCAGGGTGCCCGCCAATGGCATGTGCACGCGGTGGTAGTCCTTGGGAGACAGGTAGATGGTGGCGAAATCGCCACCCATGAACGGCGCTGCGTTGGCCGCGTCACCGCCCAGCAGTTCCAGCACGCTGAAGCTGTGGCCCTTGGCCTGGAATACCCGGCCGTGCTCGATCGGGCCGAGCTGGCTGACGGCACCGTCGGCGGGGCTGAGAATCGCGCCCGGGGTTTCGTCCAGCGGGCGGGCGCCGTCCTTCAGGGCGCGGGTGAAGAAGGCGTTGAAATGCTCGTAGGCCGTCAGGTCTTCCACCAGGGCCTGGGACATGTCCACTTGGTAGCGCTTGGCAAACCACGTGGTGAAGGCGTTCTTGAACCAGCGCACGCGGCATTCGGCAATGCAGCCGGCCAGCCGCGACAGCAGGTGGTGGGGCAGCAGGTATTGGGTGAGGATGAATAAACGGTTTTTCATTAACTGTCCTTAAGAACCTTCAAAGCTCGATGGGTGTGTCGGGGTGGTTGCCCCATTCGCCCCAGGAACCGGCATAGCCTTTGACCCGTGGATAACCGAGCGCCTTGGCCACCAGGTAGGTGAAGCCAGAGCGGTGGTGAGTCTGGCAGTGGGTGATGATTTCTTTATCAGGGGTGATGCCCAATCGTTCGAGGATTTGCGGCATGTCTTTGCGGATGCGCAGGTTGCGCGCCTTGTCCATGCCGGCGGTCCATTCGAAATTGACCGCACCGGGAATGTGTCCGCCCCGGGCCGCGACGACTTTTTCGCCGGAGTATTCCAGCGGGCCGCGCGCGTCCCAGATG
This sequence comes from Pseudomonas sp. Z3-6, assembly GCF_051131985.1. Classification (NCBI taxonomy): domain Bacteria; kingdom Pseudomonadati; phylum Pseudomonadota; class Gammaproteobacteria; order Pseudomonadales; family Pseudomonadaceae; genus Pseudomonas; species Pseudomonas sp. Z3-6. The sequence continues at coordinate 6,357,603 of NZ_CP071644.1, read as the reverse complement.
GCCAGGTCGGCAGCGCCGAGACGGCTTTGCAGGTACTCACGGGTGGCGGTGGGCGCGTCGTGCAGTGTCAGGCTGACCGGCCCACCAACGGGCGCAGGGACGTCGATGGACACGGGCAGGCCCTCGTCCAGCCACGACAGCAAGCCGCCGTCGAGGTAGTGGTAGTTCCCGTGGCCGATCACGTCCAGCAGCCAGATAAACCGCCCGGCCCAGCCGCCGCCTTCGTCGTCATAGACCACGTAGACCGCATCCGGGTGGTGCCCGAGCTCACCGAAGAGGGCTTCAAGGTCGGCCTTGGCCGGCAGCAGGCCCGGCGCCGGCGGTTGGCCGAGCTGGGTGCGCTTGGGGTCGACGAAACGTGCGCCAGGGATATGCCCGGTGCCGTAGCGGGCGGCGCTGGTCAGGTCCACCAGAATCAGTTCGCGGGCGTCGAGGCGCGGCAGCAGCTCGCTCGGCTCGATCACCAACGGCAAGCCAGAGAAGTCAGGCATGTGAGGTCTCCAGGGGCGCAAAGGGAAAGGATTGTATCAAGTTCAGCGGCCGCGGTTGGTAAAGGTATGCAGGGCCCTTTCGATGCATTGCACGGTTTTGCCGAAGGCTTGCACGGTCACGTCCGAGAACGGCCCGCCGCCCTGGTCCACCGCCACCAGCATGATCACCCGGCCATTGCAGGTCAGTGAGCGCAACAGCAGGTGTTCGCCGCGGAACAGGCTGCGCAGGCCCGGCGGTAATAGCGCCGAAAACTGCGCGTTGTTGTCCGGGTTCAGGCGAACCTGGGCCTGCTGGGCCAGTAATCGTTGCAAGATTTTGCTCTGGCTGATGGTAAAGCTCATGGCCGCAGCTTCCTTGGGCAAACCGGCGGTCTGGTGAGCGCGCACGCTGGTCTGGCTGCGGTCAGCCATCAGGATCATCACCCGGCGCATGCCACAGGCCACCAGGGCGTCCCGTGCCGACGTGGTCAGGTGCATGGCGTTGAGGAAGGGGCTCGGCTCCACCAGCATGGCGGAACATTGCTTGCGCCACTGGCTCAGGTCCTGGGCGCTGGGCGGCGCGGCGGGCAGCAAGCCGGGGTGGATACGGCGGCTGCCCCAAGGCCAGATCAGCGCCACGGCCGGGTGCCAGAGGTCCGGCATGGCGTGATGACGTGCGCTGTTGGCGGCTTGTTGGTGCAACTGCTGCTGGATTTCATCCATCGACATTTGCAGATACAAACTGGTGAGGTACTGCCAGCGAGTGTTGTGAGGGCTGTCCCAGGCCTGCTGCGCCGCGAGGGCCAGGCCGTTGGCCAGCAACACGGTGTTGGCCGGCTGGTTGAGCCAGCGCCGCAGGGTTGGGTCGTCGTCCAGGCGATTCTGCTGGCGCAGCGGATGTTCGCTGTCCCGGGCGATGCGCAGGACTTTCACCAGTTCGCGGCGTTCGTTGATCAACAGGCGATAACCTTGCGCCACCCAGATCGGCAAACGCCAGGTCTCCACCAGCGCCAGGCAGATCTCCAGCAGGCGGACGCCGAACAGTTCGCGCTCGACCTTGCGTGCGGACTCGCCTTTATGGACGACCCGCAATTCCCATTCCCCGAGCAACCGTGGGTGAGTCAAGGCCAACGGCCAGAGCGGCGACAGGAACAACAGGCTGCCCCAGTGGATGTCTTGCCACAGCCGCGCCAGGCGGCTGGCGAAAAAACCATTGGCCTGTTGCGTGGCGTGCTGGCTGATCAATTGCAGTTGGCGCAAGGCAACAGGGATTTCGTGCCCCGGCAATGACGGCAGGCGGGCGAGCAACTCCTCGGTGCGCTTGAGGCCGAGGCGGTTGATGGCCACTTCGAGATTTTCCGCAGGCTCAGCGAGGCTGCCATGGGTGTGATGGTTGGCCTCGCGGATGACGCTCAGGGCCAGCGCGGGGCTGTCCTGCATCAGGTCGGCGATGTCGCGCAATGAGCGACGGCTATCGGCGAGGGCCTTGCAGACCAGGTCGTGGCTGGCCTGGGGCACCGGCAGATGCACGCCGTTGAGCAGCTTCACCCAGCCGTCGAGGGTGGTCGGTCGGGGCGTTGGAACCTTGGTTTCGTTAGTCATGGCTGGACGTGATCATCGTATGAATTCTCTACGCCCGGAACGGGGCTAATTGGCTTTTCGCCAGAACAGCCTATAGTCTGGCGCAGTTTTGCCGATAAGTAGAAGAAGAGATTTTTCAGCTTCCGAATATGACCTTGAACCCGACTTAAGTAAGTACTTTCTATCTATGGCTAAAATTATCGGCATCATTGTCGTGTTCGCGAGCGTGCTCGGCGGATACGTGCTCTCCCACGGCAAGATCGCCGCCCTGATCCAACCCTTCGAGGTGTTGATCATCGGTGGCGCGGCCCTCGGTGCATTCTTGCAGGCCAACCCCGGCTATATGACGATGCACGTGCTCAAGAAGTCCTTGAGCATGTTCGGCTCGCGTTTCAGCCACACCTTCTATCTGGAGGTGCTGGGGCTGATCTACGAAATCCTCAATAAAAGTCGCCGCGAAGGCATGATGGCGATCGAAGGCGACATCGAAGACGCCGCCGCCAGCCCGATTTTCGCCAAGTATCCGTCGGTGCTGAAGGATGACCGCATGACGGCGTTCATCTGTGATTACCTGCGCATCATGTCGTCCGGCAACATGGCGCCCCATGAGCTCGAAGGCCTGTTCGACATGGAACTGTACAGCCTCAAGGAAGACCTGGAGCACCCGTCCCACGCGGTCAACGGCATCGCCGACGGCATGCCAGGCTTCGGTATCGTCGCGGCGGTATTGGGGATCGTGGTGACCATGGCCTCCCTGGGCGAAGGCGACCAGGCGTCCATCGGCCTGCACGTGGGTGCGGCGCTGGTAGGTACCTTCTTCGGTATTTTGGCTGCATATGGCTTCTTCGGCCCGCTGGCCCATTCCCTGGCCCATGATGCCAAGGAAGAACTCAACGTCTACGAAGCCATCAAGGCTTCCCTGGTGGCCTCGGCCTCGGGCATGCCGCCATCGCTGGCGGTGGAGTTCGGTCGCAAGGTCCTGTACCCGGCGCACCGTCCAAGCTTCGCCGAGCTGGAACAAGCGGTTCGCGGTCGCTAAGTCATGGAAAATAACCAGCCGATCATCGTCAAGCGCATCAAGCGCATTGCCGGCGGGCACCATGGCGGTGCCTGGAAAATTGCCTTCGCCGACTTTGCCACGGCGATGATGGCGTTCTTCCTGGTGCTGTGGCTGCTGTCCACGGCAACCCCGGAACAGAAGATCGCCATCGCCGGTTACTTCAAGGACCCGGTCGGCTTTTCCGAAAGCGGCACGCCCTACATCATCGACCTGGGCGGCTCACCGACCCTGGCGCCGGACACGACCCTCAATCCCGAGGTCAAGTCCCAGCCCCAGCCCGACAAGGTCACGGTGGATTCCGAGCAGGTCGAGGGCATGGCCGAGCAGGTCGAGCGCGAGCGTTTGGAGTTGCTGCTGCAGGAATTGCAGAACAAGGTCGAAGAGAGCCCGGAACTGCAGAAGTTCAAGGACCAGATCCTGTTCGAAATTACCCCGAATGGCTTGCGCATCCAGATCATGGACGCCGAGAACCGGCCGATGTTCGATTCTGGCAGCGCACGTCTGAAGCCTTATTTCGAAGATATCCTGCTGGCCATGGCCGACACCATCAAGGCGGTGCCGAACAAAATCAGCATCAGTGGTCATACCGATGCCAAGCCTTACATCGGTAAGGGTGACTACGGAAACTGGGAATTGTCCGCCAACCGCGCCAACGCGGCCCGTCGCGCCCTGGTGGCCGGCAGCTATCCGGACGAGCAGGTGGCACGGGTGGTCGGTTATGCCTCTTCGGCGCTGTTCGACCGCAAGGACCCGTTCAACCCGGTCAACCGGCGTATCGACATCGTGGTGTTGACCAAGAAGGCGCAGAAAGCCATCGAGGGCTCACAAACCGACGATCCGGCGCCCGATTCGGTTCCGGGTGAGGGTGCACCGGGTGAAGTGCCAGCTCCACAGGCTATACCAGGTGCAGCGGTCGATCCGAATGCGTTGCCGGCGGACCAGCAACCCGTACCGGCCCATGAGTTGCGCGAGCGCCTGAACCTGTTCGACGACGCGGCGCCGAAGCCGGCCGAACCGCCGGCGCAGTGACCCACAAAAAAGCCGACCTCGATGTCGGCTTTTTTGTGGGTCCACTGTTTACTTGAGGATTGCTTGCCTTTGTGGCGAGGGAGCTTGCTCCCGCTCGGCTGCGCAGCAGTCGCAAGACCGGACAACTCGGTCTGGCTGGAGACTGTTGGGGCCTGCTTCGCAGTCCAGCGGGAGCAAGCTCCCTCGCCACAAGAGTGATCGGCTTGATACTGCGTGCAGGTCAGTAGCTGCTTTCCGGCAGGCTGGCGATGATCGAGCGGTAGCTGTTCATCCGTTGCTGATGCACGCGACCTTCTTCCAGGGCCTTGAGCAGGGCGCAACCGGGTTCGCGGTCGTGCTTGCAGTCGCGGAAGCGGCAGGTACCGATCAGCTCGTTGAACTCGATGAACCCGGCTTCGACATCGGCCCGGCTGACGTGGCCCAGGCCGAATTCGCGGATACCCGGCGAGTCGATCAGTTCACCGCCACCAGGGAAGTGGAACAGCCGCGCCGTGGTCGTGGTGTGGGTGCCTTGGCCGGACAGCTCGGACAACGGCCCGACGCGGGTCTCGACTTCCGGCAGCAGGCTGTTGACCAACGAAGACTTGCCGACGCCGGACTGGCCGACGAACACACTGATGCGCCCGTCCAACTGCTGTTGCAATTGTTCCATGCCGTTACCGTGGTGGGCCGAGACTTCCAGCACCGGATAACCCAAGTCCCGGTAGACCGACAGCAGGGCGTTCAGCGCCGGGGCGTTGTGTTCGTCGATCAGGTCGAACTTGTTGAGCAGCAGCAACGGGCGGATGCCGGCGTGCTCGGCGGCCACCAGGTAGCGGTCGATCAGGTTGGCGTGGGGCTCGGGCAACGGCGCGAACACAATAACGATCATGTCGACGTTGGCGGCCACGGGCTTGAGCTGGCCCCGGCTGTCCGGGCGGCACAGCTCGGTGTGGCGCGGCAGTTGCGCGACAATCACGCCGATGCCCTGGTTGCCGGCACGCCAGACCACCTGGTCGCCCGTCACCAGCGCCGGCAGGTTGGCGCGCAAGTGGCAGCGGAACACCTGGCCGGCCAGTTCGCCTTCCTGGGCCTCGACCTCGACCTGCACGCCGAAGTGGGCGATCACCAGGCCGGTCTGTTCAGGACCCAGGTCGCCACCCTCCAGGGCTTCGACAGCACTGGATTCGCGTTTGGCGGCGCGGGCGGCGCGCTCACCCTGGATCTTTTCGATGCGCCAGTTTTGACGACGATTGAGTTGGCGTTTGGCCATGGGTGTTCCGTATGAAGAAATACAGCGAATAGGGTAAAACGGCGGCGAGTTTAGCACGCCCAAGGGGCTGCCTAGGCTAAACTGCGTGGCTACGCCGAGGAGCCTCCCTATGCAAAACCCGCAGAACCTGATCTGGATCGACCTGGAAATGACCGGTCTGAACCCTGACACTGACGTCATCATCGAAATGGCCACCATCGTCACCGACAGCGACCTCAACACCCTGGCCGAGGGCCCGGTGATCGCGATCCATCACAGCGACGAGATCCTGGCCGGCATGGACGAGTGGAACACCCGCCAGCACGGCGGCTCGGGCCTGACCCAACGGGTGCGCGAGAGCAAGATCAGCATGGCCGAAGCCGAAGCCCAGACCCTCGCGTTCCTGGAGCAGTGGGTGCCCAAGGGCAAGTCGCCGATCTGTGGCAACAGCATCTGCCAGGATCGTCGCTTCCTTTATACCCACATGAAATCCCTGGAAAGCTACTTCCACTACCGCAACCTGGACGTCTCCACCCTCAAGGAACTGGCCGCCCGCTGGGCACCGCAAGTGCGCGACAGCTTCCAGAAAGGCAGCACCCACCTGGCCCTGGACGACATCCGCGAGTCCATTGCCGAGTTGCAGCATTACCGCAAGCACTTCATCAAGTTCTGAGTCGCCCCTTCAAGCGGCTGGCGAGAGAGTTTTGGGAGCAGGACTTGTGGGAGCAAAGCTTGCTCGCGAAACAGGCGACTCGGTCCCGGAAGACCGCATCGCCTTCATCGCGGGCAAGCCTTGCTCCCACAGATCTCCTGGCCGCAGGTTCCTTGTTTGGCATGGTCAATGGCTGCCCTCTTTTGGTGCCAGCCCAAACTGGCTAGACTGCGCGCCTCCTCGTATGGACCGCCATCATGTTGCTGATGCTTTATCTGATCGCCATCACCGCTGAAGCCATGACCGGCGCCTTGTCTGCCGGGCGGCGGGGCATGGACTGGTTCGGCGTGGTGCTTATCGCCTGTGTCACGGCGCTGGGTGGCGGCTCGGTGCGTGACGTGTTGCTCGGTCATTACCCGCTTACGTGGGTCAAGCATCCGGAATACCTGGTGCTGACCACCGCGGCGGCGATGTTGACGGTGTTCATGGCGCGCTGGATGCGCCATCTGCGCTCACTGTTCCTGGTGCTCGACGCCGTGGGCCTGGTGGCGTTCACGCTGATCGGTTGCATGACGGCCCTGGAAATGGGCCATGGCATGCTGGTGGCGTCGGTTAGCGGGGTGATTACCGGGGTGTTCGGTGGCATTCTGCGGGACATCTTTTGCAACGATATTCCGCTGATCTTCCGTCGCGAACTCTACGCCAGCGTCTCGTTTGCCGCGGCGTGGTGTTATCTGCTGTGTGTCTTCCTGCAACTGCCGAACGAGCAGGCGATCCTCATCACCTTGTTTGGCGGTTTCCTGCTGCGGCTCCTGGCAATTCGCTTTCACTGGGAAATGCCGAAGTTCGTCTACAACGACGAAGTCTGACGCTCGGCATGTTGGCGTAACGCCCATTCCACATGCTCTCGCACCAGCTCCGACGGATAGTCACGCCGCGCCTCCAGCGCTTGCAGCACGGGAATCGTCGACGGCGCATTGCCCAGGCCCACCGCCAGATTGCGCAGCCAGCGTTCGTAACCCGCACGGCGCAGCGGTGAACCTTCGGTGCTGCTGAGAAATGTGTCTTCGTCCCACAGGAACAACTCGGCCAGCCCGGCATTGTCCAGGTTGTGCCGCGGCTTGAAATCGCTTTCCCCCGACGGACGGGCGAAGCGGTTCCACGGGCAGACAATCTGGCAATCGTCGCAGCCGAACACCCGGTTGCCGATCAGTGGCCGCAACTCTTCGGGAATGGCGCTTTTCAGCTCGATGGTCAGGTAGGAAATGCAGCGGCGGGAATCGAGCACGTAGGGTCCGACGAAGGCATTCGTCGGACAAATGTCCAGGCACGCGGTGCATTTTCCGCAATGTTCGGTGCCGTGGGGCGGGTCGATGGGCAGCGGCAAGTCGATGAACAGCTCGCTCAGGAAAAAATAACTGCCGGCCTTGCGGTTCAATACCAGGGTGTTTTTACCGATCCAGCCCAGGCCGGCCTGTTCGGCGATGGCTTTTTCCAGGACCGGCGCGCTGTCGACGAAGGCGCGGTAGCCAAAGGGACCGATGACCGCCTGGATTTTTTCCGCCAATTGTTGCACGCGTTTACGGATCAATTTGTGGTAATCGCGGCCCAACGCATAACGCGAGACGTAGGCTTTTTCCGGTTGGCCGAGCATCTGCGCCATCTGGGTGTCGCCCGGCAGGTAATCCATGCGCAGGGACACCACGCGTAATGTGCCCGGCACCAACTCCTCAGGGTGCGAGCGTTTGCTGCCATGGGCGCCCATGTAGTCCATTTCGCCGTGGTAGCCGGCCTCGAGCCAGCGTTGCAGGTGTTGCTCATGCTCGGCCAAGTCCAGGCCGCTGATGCCGACCTGCTGGAAACCCAGCTCGCGGCCCCATTCCTTGATGGATTGGGCGAGGGCGGGGAGGTCTGTGGGAATGGCAGGCATGAGGCGAGAGAAACCAGAGCTGAGATGCGTATAATTCTGCCAGACATCGGAGCCCGAAGACGCATGCCGCACACTAAAGATGATTTTCCCGACGCGCTGTACAGCGCCGCGCAGGTCCGGGCCCTCGACGCACAACTGATCGCCGCGGGTACTGCTGGCTTCGAATTGATGCAGCGCGCTGCCCGTGCCACCTGGCGCGCGATCGTCCGACGCTGGCCTGACGCCCATGAGCTGACCGTGCTGGCCGGCCATGGCAACAATGCCGGCGATGGTTACCTGGTCGCGACCCTGGCCCGGCGTGCCGGCTGGTCGGTGCGGGTGCTGACGGTGGGCGAACCCCGGCGATTGCAGGGGGACGCGGCCAATGCCCACGCCGAGGCGGTGGCGGTGGGCGTGCCGATGGAACCGTGGTCGGATGAAGCCGAGTTGCGTGGCGTGCTGCTGGACGCGTTGCTTGGCACGGGCCTGAGTGGCGATGTGCGTGAGCCGTATGTGCAGGCCATCGATACGATCAACGTCAGCGGCCTGCCGGTCGCGGCGGTGGATATTCCCTCGGGTTTGTGTGCCGACACCGGCCGGGTGTTGGGTACGGCAGTGGCGGCCGACCTGACCGTGACCTTCATTGGCTTGAAGCTGGGGTTGTTCACGGGCGAAGCGGCGGACCGGGTGGGTGAGCTGGTATTCAATGACCTGCACGCCGATCCGGATATCGTTGAAGCAGCACCGGCCAATGCCCGACTGCTCCTACCTCACAATCTGCGGCATCTGACACCTCGCGCCGCCACTTCCCACAAAGGCAAGTTCGGTCACGTGCTGTTGATCGGTGGCGACCGGGGCTTTGGTGGCGCCATCCAGATGAGCGCCGAAAGCGCGCTGCGCTGCGGGGCGGGCATGATTTCGATGGCGACCCGCAGCGAGCATGTGTCCGCCGCGCTGATGCGTTTGCCGGAAGTCATGGTGCAGGGCACCCATTCGGCGAACCAATTGATGGGCTTGCTCCAGCAGGCCAGCGTGCTGGTGGTCGGGCCGGGCCTGGGCCAGGCTGCCTGGGGACGTAGCCTGTTATCGGCCGCAGCCAATGCGCCACTGCCGCAAGTGTGGGATGCCGATGCGCTGAACCTGCTGAGCGCCGGCGACGTCCGTCTGCCTGAACATTGCGTGATCACCCCGCATCCGGGCGAGGCGGCGCGGCTGCTGGAGATATCCACCGCCCAGGTGCAGGCCGATCGTCCGGCGGCGGCTCATGCCTTGAGCCAGAAATACACCGCCACGGTGATCCTCAAGGGAGCCGGCAGCCTGGTTGCCAGCCCGGATGGTCGCCTGGCAGTCTGCGGCCAGGGCCATCCGGCCATGGCCACCGCCGGCCTGGGGGATGTGCTGGCTGGCGTGGTCGGGGCCTTGCTGGCCCAGGGCATGGAAAGCTTCGAGGCCGCGTGCCTGGCGGTCTGGCTGCATGCCAATGCCGGTGCCAAGGTCGGTCGCTCGGGCCGGGGGTTGGCGGCGACCGATCTGATCCCGGCCATTCGTCAGTTGTTGGAGGAGCATCACCGTGTCTGAAGTAACCCTGTACGTGGCGGACGAACAAGCCATGACACAATTTGGCGCCCGCATCGCGCAGATCACTGCCGGCCACGGCCTGATTTTTCTCGAAGGCGACCTCGGCGCGGGGAAAACCACCTTGTCCCGTGGCATCATCCGCGGCCTCGGGCACGTCGGCTCGGTCAAGAGCCCCACGTTCACCTTGGTCGAACCCTACGAGATCGGCGACATTCGTGCCTTCCATTTCGACCTGTATCGACTGGTGGATCCTGAGGAGCTGGAATTCCTTGGTATTCGCGATTATTTCGAAGATGACGCCTTGTGCCTGATCGAATGGCCCCAGAAGGGTGCAGGCTTTTTGCCAAAGCCCGACCTGACCATTACCATTGGCGCGCAGCACGGCGGGCGTTCGCTGAAACTGACGCCGCAAGGCGCCCGTGGTGAGTCGTGGTGTGCCGCTTTGGCATTGGAAAACTAATTGATGATGGGGTTTGGTATGCGCTTTCGCGCGGTGGTTGCTGTCGTAGGACTGTTGCTTACGGCACTGGCCGTCGATGCTGTGGCCGAGACAAAGGTCAACAGCGTTCGCCTCTGGCGGGCGCCGGACAACACACGGCTGGTGTTCGACCTGACGGGGCCGGTGCAGCACAGCGTATTCACCCTGACCGCCCCGGATCGCCTGGTGATCGACATCAACGGTGCCTCCCTGGGCGCGCCATTGAACGTCGCTACCGCCAATACGCCGATTACCGCGATGCGCTCGGCCCAGCGTACGCCCACCGACCTGCGGGTGGTCATCGACCTGAAAAAAGCCGTGACCCCGAAAAGCTTCACCCTGGCCCCCAACGCCCAGTACGGCAACCGGCTGGTGGTGGACCTGTTCGACAACCCGGCCGATGCCGACCCACCGCCACCGCCGCCGACCAAGGTTGCCACGGTGCCCGCGGTGCCGGTGACCCCGACCGAGCCTGCGCTCAAGCTGCCACCGGCCCCGGCCGGCAAGCGCGATATCATCGTGGTGATCGATGCCGGTCATGGCGGCGAGGACCCGGGGGCCTCGGGCTCGCGCGGGCAACGTGAAAAAGACGTGGTGCTGGCCATCGCCCGTGAATTGCAGCGCCAGGTCAACGGCATGAAAGGCTTCCGCGCCGAACTGACCCGCACCGGCGACTATTTCATTCCTTTGCGCGGTCGTACCGAGATCGCCCGCAAGAAGGGCGCCGACCTGTTCGTCTCCATTCACGCCGACGCCGCGCCTTCGAAAGCCGCGTTCGGGGCCTCGGTGTTTGCCCTGTCCGACCGTGGCGCCACGTCCGAGACCGCCCGTTGGCTGGCCGACAGCGAAAACCGTTCCGACCTGATCGGCGGTGCAGGCAACGTCAGCCTCGACGACAAGGACCGCATGCTTGCCGGTGTCTTGCTCGATTTGTCGATGACCGCCTCGTTGACCTCCAGCTTGAACGTCGGCCAGAAAGTCCTGAGCAACATCGGTCGTGTCACGCCGCTGCACAAGCAGCGCGTCGAACAGGCCGGGTTCATGGTGCTCAAGTCGCCCGACATCCCGTCGATCCTGGTGGAGACCGGCTTCATCTCCAATTCAAACGAGGCGTCCAAGCTGTCGTCCTCCAGCCACCAGCAGGCCTTGGCCCGATCCATCAGCAGCGGCGTGCGACAGTTCTTCCAGCAGAACCCACCGCCGGGCACCTACATCGCCTGGCTGCGGGATTCCGGCAAGATCGCCCAGGGGCCACGGGACCACCGCGTCAACCCTGGCGAAACCCTGGCGATGATTGCCGTGCGCTACCAGGTGTCGCCCGCCACCTTGCGCAGCGCCAACAATCTCAAGAGCGATGAGCTCAAGATTGGCCAGACCTTGACCATTCCGGGCAACGAAGTGGCGGTCAAGCAATGAGTGACGAAGTGATCGGCAGCACCGCCCGCATCGAACTGCTCAGCCCTCGGCTGGCGAACCAGATCGCCGCCGGGGAAGTGGTCGAGCGTCCGGCATCGGTCATCAAGGAGTTGCTGGAAAACAGCCTCGACTCCGGAGCCAAGCGCATCGATGTGGATGTCGAGCAAGGTGGCGTCAAGCTGTTGCGGGTGCGCGACGACGGTGGTGGTATTTCCTCCGACGACCTGCCGCTGGCCCTGGCGCGTCACGCCACCAGCAAGATCCGCGACCTGGAAGACCTTGAGCGGGTCATGAGCCTGGGTTTCCGGGGTGAAGCGCTGGCGTCCATCAGTTCGGTGTCGCGCCTGACCCTCACCTCACGCACCCGCGACGCCCAGCAGGCCTGGCAGGTCGAGACCGAAGGCCGCGACATGGCCTCTCGCGTCCAGCCCGCGGCCCATCCGGTGGGCACCTCGGTGGAAGTGCGCGATTTATTCTTCAACACCCCGGCGCGGCGCAAATTTCTCAAGGCCGAGAAGACTGAATTCGATCACCTGCAAGAAGTCATCAAGCGCCTGGCCCTGGCGCGTTTTGACGTGGCGTTCCATTTGCGCCACAACGGCAAGACTATCCTCAGCCTGCACGAGGCCCGCGACGATGCAGCCCGCGCCCGGCGCGTGGGCGCGGTGTGCGGAGCGGGTTTCCTGGAGCAGGCCTTGCCCATCGAGGTGGAGCGCAATGGCCTGCACCTGTGGGGTTGGGTCGGTTTGCCAACGTTCTCCCGCAGCCAGGCGGACCTGCAGTATTTCTACGTGAACGGCCGGGCGGTGCGCGACAAACTGGTGGCTCACGCGGTGCGCCAGGCCTATCGCGACGTGCTGTTCAATGGCCGGCATCCGACCTTCGTGCTGTTTTTTGAAGTCGATCCGGCGGTGGTGGACGTCAACGTGCACCCGACCAAGCATGAGGTGCGTTTCCGTGATGGGCGCATGGTCCACGATTTCCTCTACGGCACCTTGCACCGCGCCTTGGGCGATGTACGTCCGGAAGATCAACTGGCGGCGCCAGCGGCAGTGGCGGGCATGGTCCGGCCAACGGGGCTGGAGGCGGGCGAATTCGGGCCCCAGGGCGAAATGCGCCTGGCGGCCAACGCATTGCTGGAGCAACCCCAGCCTCAGCCGAGCTACAACACGGCCGGCAGCGGCGCTGGCGGCGGCTATCAGTATCAATACACCCCGCGTCCACAATCCACTGTGCCCGCAGCCGAGGCCCAGGCGGCCTATCGCGAGTTCTTCAAGCCCTTGCCGGAAGCCGGCGCGGCGGCGATGCCCGATGGCCAGGGCGATATCCCGCCGCTGGGCTACGCCCTGGCGCAACTCAAGGGCATCTATATCCTCTCGGAAAATGCCCAGGGCCTGGTCCTGGTGGACATGCACGCCGCCCATGAGCGGATCATGTACGAGCGCCTGAAAATTGCCATGGCCAGCGAAGGCCTGAGCGGCCAACCGCTGTTGGTGCCCGAATCCCTGGCCGTCAGCCAGCGCGAAGCCGATTGCGCCGAAGAACATGTGGCCTGGTTCCAGCGCCTGGGCTTCGAATTGCAGCGCCTGGGCCCGGAAACCCTGGCGATCCGCCAGATCCCGGCGTTGCTGAAGCAGGCCGAGGCCAATCGCCTGGTCAGTGACGTGCTGGCGGACTTGATGGAATATGGCACCAGCGACCGGATCCAGGCGCACCTGAACGAACTGCTCGGCACCATGGCCTGCCACGGCGCGATCCGCGCCAACCGGCGCCTGGCCCTGCCGGAAATGAACGGTCTGCTGCGGGACATGGAAAACACCGAACGCAGTGGTCAATGCAACCATGGCCGGCCGACCTGGACCCAATTGGGCCTGGACGACCTGGACAAACTGTTCCTGCGCGGTCGTTGATGAACCCGTTGCCACCCGCGATTTTCCTGATGGGCCCGACCGCCGCCGGCAAGACCGACTTGGCCATCGAGTTGACCAAGGTCCTGCCCTGCGAATTGATCAGCGTCGATTCGGCCTTGGTCTACCGGGGCATGGACATCGGCACCGCCAAGCCGTCGAAAGCGTTGCTGGCCGAATTCCCCCACCGCCTGATCGACATCCTCGACCCGGCCGAGTCCTATTCGGCGGCCGATTTCCGCCGTGACGCGCTCCAGGCCATGGCCGAAATCACCGCGCGGGGCAAGATCCCCCTGCTGGTGGGCGGCACGATGCTGTATTACAAGGCCTTGGTCGAGGGGCTGGCGGACATGCCGGCGGCCGATCCCGAAGTGCGCGCGCAGATCGAAGAGGAGGCCGCGCGCCTCGGCTGGCAAGCCTTGCACGAGCAATTGGCGGTCATCGACCCGGAATCGGCAGCGCGTATTCACCCCAATGACCCGCAGCGACTGAGTCGAGCCCTGGAGGTTTATCGGGTCAGTGGCCAGAGCATGACTGCCCTGCGCCAGCGACAAACTGCGCAAAGTACTGAAGCAGCCGCTTCGGGACTGCAACAATTGCCCTATACTGTCGCGAATCTGGCCATCGCTCCGGCGAACCGGCAAGTGCTGCATCGGCGAATTGAACAAAGATTCACATTAATGTTGGAACAGGGGTTCATAGACGAGGTCGTAGCCCTGCGTGAGCGAAGTGACCTGCATGCCGGGTTGCCGTCTATACGTGCGGTAGGTTATCGACAAGTCTGGGATTACCTGGACGGCAAGCTGACGTCAGCCGAGATGCAGGAGCGTGGGATCATTGCCACGCGCCAATTGGCGAAACGCCAGTTCACCTGGCTGCGCAGCTGGACTGACCTGCATTGGCTCGACAGTCTCGATTGCGACAATCTGCCACGCGCCTTGAAATACCTCGGGACCATCTCCATATTGAGCTGAGTCCTTGCAATTGCCGTCTATCCTTGGGGGTGTGACGGCCCAAGCCATCTGATTCCGATTTTTATTATTGATCCTTAAAGGAGTGCGGCACATGTCAAAAGGGCATTCGCTACAAGACCCTTACTTGAACACTTTACGTAAAGAGAAAGTTGGGGTGTCCATCTATCTGGTCAACGGGATCAAACTGCAAGGCACGATCGAGTCTTTCGACCAGTTCGTCATCCTTCTGAAAAACACCGTCAGCCAGATGGTCTACAAGCACGCGATCTCGACAGTGGTGCCCGTTCGTCCAATTCGTCTGCCTAGCGCAACCGAATCCGAAGGCGGTGACGCTGAACCGGGTAACGCCTGATAGGAGCCTCCTTTGTTCTTTGAGCGCCACGGTGGTGGTGAACGAGCCATTCTCGTTCACTTGGATGGACAGGACCCTGAGGCGCGCGAAGATCCGCAGGAGTTTCAGGAATTGGCACTTTCGGCCGGCGCCGAGACCGTCGCGTTTTTCAACGTGCCGCGTCATCGGCCAACCGCCAAGTTCCTGATCGGCAGTGGCAAGGTCGAGGAGTTGCGCGACCTGGTCAAGGCCGAGCAGGTCGATCTGGTGATTTTCAATCACATCCTCACGCCCAGTCAGGAACGTAACCTCGAACGTGTCTTCGAGTGTCGCGTGATCGACCGCACGGGGTTGATCCTCGATATCTTCGCCCAGCGCGCCCGCACCCATGAGGGCAAGCTCCAGGTCGAACTGGCCCAGCTTGAGCACATGAGTACGCGGCTGGTTCGCGGCTGGACTCACCTTGAGCGGCAGAAAGGCGGTATCGGCCTGCGCGGCCCGGGTGAAACCCAGCTGGAAACCGACCGACGCCTGTTGCGGGTTCGCCTGCGCCAGATCAAGGGGCGGCTGGAAAAGGTCCGCAGCCAGCGCGAGCAGTCGCGCCGCGGTCGCAAGCGCGCGGATATCCCGACGGTTTCACTGGTGGGTTATACCAACGCCGGCAAATCGACCCTGTTCAACAATGTCACCCAATCCGACGTCTACGCCGCCGACCAGTTGTTCGCCACGCTCGACCCGACCCTGCGACGGCTCGACCTGGACGACCTCGGGCCGATCGTGCTGGCCGACACCGTGGGCTTCATCCGTCACCTGCCGCATAAGCTGGTCGAGGCTTTCCGGGCTACGCTCGAAGAGTCGAGCAACTCCGACCTGCTGTTGCACGTGATCGATGCCGCCGAGCCGGATCGGATGCTGCAGATCGAGCAGGTGATGGTAGTGCTGGGCGAGATCGGAGCCCAGGACTTGCCGATCCTCGAGGTATACAACAAACTCGATTTGCTCGAAGGCGTGGAGCCGCAGATCCAGCGCGATGCCGATGGCAAGCCGCAACGGGTCTGGCTGTCGGCCCGTGACGGCACCGGCCTGGACCTGCTCAAGCAGGCCGTGGCCGAGCTGTTGGGCAATGATCTGTTTGTCGGCACCCTGAAGTTGCCGCAACGTTTCGCCCGGCTTCGTGCGCAGTTTTTCGAGCTGGGGGCCGTGCAAAAAGAAGAACACGACGAAGAAGGTGTCTGCCTGCTGGCTGTTCGCCTGCCTCGGTCGGAGCTCAACCGGCTGGTCAGTCGCGAAGGGCTGCAACCGATGGAATTCATCGAGCAACACACTTTGCAATAAAAGCCTGAGAAAGCGGTGTCAGGCATTCTGTAGCATTGGTCGGCGCGCCGTGGGTGCGTCTTTGCTTTATCAGATGGAGAGCGCTATGGCTTGGAATGAGCCGGGTGGCAACTCGAATAATCAGGATCCTTGGGGTGGCAAGCGTCGTAACAACGGCGACCGCAAGGGGCCGCCGGATCTCGACGAGGCCTTCCGAAAGCTGCAGGAAAGCCTGAACGGTTTGTTCGGTGGTGGTAAAAAACGCGGCGATGAGGGCGGTGGTCGCTCGGGCAAGGGCGGCGGTTTCGGCCTGCTCGGCATCGGCCTCGTCGTGCTGGCGGCTGTCTGGCTGTACAGCGCGGTCTATGTCGTGGACGAACAGGAGCAAGCCGTGGTGCTGCGCTTCGGCAAGTACTACGAGACGGTTGGCCCGGGCCTGAACATCTATTTCCCGCCGATCGACCAGAAGTACATGGAGAACGTCACGCGTGAGCGGGCGTACACCAAGCAGGGCCAGATGCTCACGGAAGACGAGAACATCGTCGAAGTGCCGCTGACCGTGCAATACAAGATCACCAACCTGCAGGACTTCGTGCTGAACGTCGACCAGCCGGAGATCAGCTTGCAGCACGCGACCGAAAGTGCCTTGCGCCATGTGGTGGGTTCCACCGCCATGGACCAGGTGCTGACCGAAGGTCGCGAGCTGATGGCGAGCGAAATCAAGGAGCGTCTGCAACGTTTCCTCGATACCTATCGCACCGGTATCACCGTCACCCAGGTCAACGTCCAGAGCGCAGCGGCACCGCGTGAGGTCCAGGAAGCCTTCGATGACGTGATCCGTGCCCGTGAAGACGAGCAGCGTTCGCGCAACCAGGCCGAAACCTATGCCAACGGCGTCGTGCCGGAAGCCCGTGGCCAAGCCCAGCGCATTATCGAGGATGCCAACGGTTACCGCGATGAAGTGGTCTCCCGTGCCAAGGGTGAGGCCGATCGCTTTACCAAGCTGGTGGCCGAATATCGCAAGGCCCCTGAAGTGACCCGCCAGCGTCTGTACCTGGACACCATGCAGGAAGTCTTCAGCAACACCAGCAAGGTCCTCGTGACCGGCAACAAGAACGGCCAGAGCAATCTGCTGTACCTGCCGCTGGACAAGATGGTCGAGAGCGGTCGAAACACCAGTACGCCACCGGCCAGTTCGACGGCGGCCAGCAATGAGGCCAGCACCCGTGCGGCGGCGGACCTGCAACAACAGCAAGCACGTACCAGGGAGAGTCGCTGATGAGCAATAAATCGCTGATCGCCCTTATTGTCGGTGTCGTCGTGGCGATCGCTGCCTGGAACTGCTTCTACATCGTGGCTCAGACCGAGCGCGCGGTGTTGCTGCAATTCGGTCGCGTGGTCCAGGCTGATGTCCAGCCGGGGCTGCATGTGAAGGTGCCGTACGTCAACAAGGTGCGCAAGTTCGACGCTCGCCTGATGACGCTGGATGCGCCGACGCAACGCTTCCTGACACTGGAAAAGAAAGCCGTGATGGTGGACGCCTACGCCAAGTGGCGCGTGAAGGATGCCGAGCGCTTCTACACCGCGACCTCGGGCCTCAAGCAGATCGCCGACGAGCGTCTGTCCCGTCGTCTGGAATCGGGCCTGCGTGACCAGTTCGGTAAGCGCACGCTGCATGAAGTGGTGTCCGGCGAGCGTGATGCGCTCATGGCCGACATCACCCGTTCGCTGAATGCGATGGCGGAAAAAGAGCTGGGTATCGAAGTGGTCGATGTCCGGGTCAAGGCTATCGACCTGCCGAAGGAAGTGAACCGCAGCGTGTTCGAGCGGATGAGCACCGAGCGTGAGCGTGAAGCTCGCGAGCACCGCGCCAAGGGTAACGAGCTGGCCGAAGGCATCCGTGCCGACGCCGATCGCCAACGCCGCGTGCTGCTGGCCGAAGCCTATCGTGAATCGGAAGAGGTCCGTGGTGATGGTGATGCCCAGGCCGCTTCGATCTACGCCAAGGCTTATGGTCAGGATCAGGAGTTCTACGCGTTCTACCGTAGCCTGCGTGCCTACCGTGAAAGCTTCGCGAACAAATCCGACGTCCTGGTCCTGGACCCAAGCAGCGACTTCTTCCACTACCTGGAAAAGTCCAAGCCTTGATGCGGCGTTGACCTGAGACACTCCGCCCGGCGGCTAAAACGTCGGGCGGGGTGATCCTTTGGGAAAACGTGTGTATGATGCGGCAGCCGGGAAATTCCCGGCTTTTTTGCGTCTGCACGTTCGATTGCGGTTTTATAGGTGCAGGCGTCGGGTTGAACGACTCGACAGGTTTTTCGAGGAAAGTGCCGGGCGAGGCCGATGATGGGCCATTCGTCACGTCGCTCTTGCGCGTTTTTTGCCCAAGCTGCGCGCCTGGCGCAGGCATTTTCTGCTTCACTCAAGGCCAGTCCGAAAGCTGGCCGCCCGGACCATAGGGGAATGGCGTAATGGCAACGGTAGACCGCTGGCTGCTGCCAGATGGCATCGAAGAAGTACTGCCACCGGAAGCTGCGCGTATCGAAGTGGCGCGTCGGCAGGTGTTGGATCTGTTCCAGAGCTGGGGTTACGAGTTCGTCGTCACCCCGCATATCGAGTACCTGGAATCCCTGCTCACCGGCGCGGGCCAGGACCTGGACCTGCGCACCTTCAAGGTAATCGACCCGCAGTCGGGTCGGCAGATGGGCTTTCGTGCCGACATCACGCCGCAAGTGGCGCGCATCGACGCCCACACCCTGCGCCGCGAGGGCCCGAGCCGCCTGTGCTACGCCGGCAGTGTGCTGCATGCCCAGCCGCGCGCCTTGTCCTCTTCGCGCAGCCCGATCCAATTGGGCGCCGAGTTGTATGGCGATGCCAGCCCGAGCAGCGACGTGGAAGTCATCAGCCTGATGCTGGCCATGCTGCAACTGGCTGACGTGCCGGATGTCCACATGGACCTGGGGCATGTCGGTATCTATCGCGGCCTGGCCCGTGCGGCCGGTTTGTCCGGCGAAGTTGAACAGCAACTGTTCGATGCCCTGCAGCGCAAGGCCATCGACGAAGTCATCAGCCTGACCGAGGGCCTGCCGGCCGATCTGTCGGGCATGCTGCGGGCGCTGGTGGACCTGTGCGGCGGACGTGAAGTATTGGTCGCGGCCCGTGAACGCCTGGCCCATGCACCGGCGCCGGTGTTGGCCGCGCTGGACGACTTGCTGGCGATTGCCGAGCGTCTGTCGGTGCGCTTCCCCGAGTTGCCGCTGTATTTCGACCTGGGCGAGTTGCGCGGTTATCACTACCACACCGGTGTCGTGTTCGCGGTGTTCGTACCGGGCGTGGGGCAGTCCATCGCCCAGGGTGGCCGTTATGACGACATCGGCGCTGACTTTGGTCGTGCCCGTCCGGCGACCGGTTTCTCCACCGATTTGAAAACCCTGGTGACCCTGGGGCGTGCTGAAGTCGAGCTACCGTCTGGCGGTATCTGGATGCCTGACAGTACGGATGCGGCACTCTGGCAGGCGGTCTGCCAGTTGCGCAGTGAGGGTCAGCGTGTTGTCCAGGCTTTGCCAGGGCAACCTTTGGCCGCCGCCCGTGAAGCGGACTGCGACCGGCAATTGATTCAGCAGAACGGGCTTTGGCAAGTATTGCCGCTGGCTTCTTGAGTTTTCCCGCCGGCCGAAGCCGGCACCAAGTTTGCGCGAATGAGGACAAGTGTTATGGGTAAGAATGTCGTAGTCCTGGGCACCCAGTGGGGTGATGAGGGCAAAGGCAAGATCGTTGATCTGCTGACCGAACATGCTGCCGCCGTAGTGCGCTACCAGGGTGGCCACAACGCAGGCCACACCTTGGTCATCGACGGTGAGAAAACCGTCCTGCACCTGATTCCGTCGGGCGTGCTGCGCGAAGGCGTCCAGTGCCTGATCGGCAACGGTGTGGTGGTTGCGCCCGACGCCTTGCTGCGGGAAATCATCAAGCTGGAAGAAAAAGGCGTACCGGTGCGCGAGCGCCTGCGTATCAGCCCGTCCTGCCCGCTGATCCTGTCCTACCACGTTGCGCTGGACCAGGCCCGTGAAAAGGCCCGTGGCGAGCTGAAGATCGGCACCACCGGTCGTGGCATCGGCCCGGCCTACGAAGACAAGGTGGCCCGTCGTGGTCTGCGCATCGGTGACCTGTTCCACCGTGAGCGTTTCGCCGCCAAGCTGGGTGAGTTGCTGGACTACCACAATTTCGTCCTGGTCAATTACTACAAAGAACCGGCCATCGACTTCCAGAAAACCCTGGATGAGTGCATGGAATACGCCGAGCTGCTCAAGCCGATGATGCTCGACGTCACCGCCGAGCTGCACGAGCTGCGTCGCGCCGGCAAGGACATCATGTTCGAAGGTGCCCAGGGTTCGCTGCTGGACATCGACCACGGTACCTATCCGTACGTCACCAGCTCCAACACCACCGCCGGCGGCATCGCCACCGGTTCGGGGTTCGGCCCGATGTACCTGGACTACATCCTGGGCATCACCAAGGCCTACACCACGCGCGTCGGTTCGGGTCCATTCCCGACTGAGCTGTTCGACGACGTCGGTGCTTTCCTGGCCAAGCGTGGCCACGAGTTCGGTGCCACCACCGGCCGTGCCCGTCGTTGCGGCTGGTTCGATGCCGTCATCCTGCGTCGCGCCATCGACGTCAACAGCATCTCGGGCCTGTGCCTGACCAAGCTGGACGTGCTGGACGGCCTGGAAACCATCAACATCTGCGTGGGCTACAAGAACCAGGACGGCGCTGTCATCGACGCACCGACCGACGCCGACAGCTACATCGGCCTGGAGCCGGTGTACGAGCAGATGCCGGGCTGGACCGAATCGACCGTGGGCGCCAAGACCCTGGAAGAGCTGCCGGTGGCCGCGCGCAACTACATCAAGCGCGTCGAAGAGTTGGTCGGTGCGCCGATCGACATTATTTCGACGGGGCCGGACCGCAACGAAACCATCGTTCTGCGTCATCCGTTTGCCTGATAAGTCGTTGATGTAACACACAAAGGGCCCTCATTAGGGCCCTTTGTCGTTTCTGCCTGCCGGGCGGCACGACACTTGCTAAGCAACTCCATTAAGGCACCGCTTTTCCGAGTGCCATCAAATTAATGGCGTTTGGTAGAGGGATTTCACGTGTCGGCCGTTCTCTCACTGTTACAAAGCCGTTTATTGCGGCCTGTGTTCGTTACCCTGGGTATCGCCCTTTTGGTGCAGGTGCTGGTGGCCGTTGCGCTGACCCGAAGCACCGTCACGGCGCTGGAAGCTGACCTTGGCACGCGGCTGGGGGCGGACAGCCAGAAGCTTTCCACCGAGCTGGAGCAGGCCGGGCGCGAAGTCACGTCGAGCCTGGACAGCTTGTCCGCCAATACCCGCCAGCGACTGAACGCCGGGCTGTCCGCTCGCCTGAAGGACGAGCAGGCGCAGTTGCGTGGGACATTGGAGAAGGACTTGAGGGATTCCGCCAATGATATGGCGCAACTCCTGGCGTCCGTTGCGCCGCGCGCCATGTGGGATAACGACGTGCCCACCCTCTCTGAATTCGCCCGTCGGGCCCAGCGCAATCCCAACGTGCTGTTCGTCATCTATGACGACGCCAATGGTGAGCACTTGACTCGCTACCTGAACCGGGAAAACCCGATCAACAAGGCGCTGCTGGAGAAGGGCCAAGGCGAGCGGGCGTTGGACAAGGTGCTGGACGCGGCGAAAAACGATCCGTCAGTGTATTACCTGGAAGCCTCGATCAACCCCAACGGCGTAGAGATCGGCAAGGTCTTGATGGGGGTTTCCACGGCTTCCGTTGAAACCGACCTAAAGGCGTTGGACCAGCGCTTCTCGGCCTTGATCGCCAGCAGCGACCAATTGGTCGGCGACAGTCTCAAAGGCGCGGCGGCTGACAGCGCCACCGCCATGCGCGGTCGCTTGGAGTCGGCCCAGGCCACGGCCACGCAGATGCAAACCAATACCGCCTCCACTGTCCAGGAGGCCGCAGGCACTTTGCGCTGGCGCATCGGCCTGGGCTTGGCGCTGGTGGGCTTCGGCGTGCTGGCGCTGCTGGTCGTGGTGCTGGGGCGTCGAGTGGTCAATCGCTTGAAGCTGCTGATCGCCGCCATGAACGACCTGGCGGCGGGCGAGGGTGACCTGACCAAGCGTGTGCAAATCAACAGCAAGGACGAAATCGGCGACATGGCCTCGGCGGTCAATCGCTTTGTGGATAAGTTGCAACCCATCGTGCGCGAGGCGGGCGATGTGGCCCAGCGTACCGGCGTGGAAATCGGCGCGATGACCTTGCGCAACTCCGGCGCCGACGCGGCGGCCGGGATGCAGCGCGATGAAGTGGCCGAGAGCCTGC
The DNA here is from genome assembly GCF_051131985.1 of Pseudomonas sp. Z3-6. Classification (NCBI taxonomy): domain Bacteria; kingdom Pseudomonadati; phylum Pseudomonadota; class Gammaproteobacteria; order Pseudomonadales; family Pseudomonadaceae; genus Pseudomonas; species Pseudomonas sp. Z3-6. The sequence continues at coordinate 6,335,298 of NZ_CP071644.1, read as the reverse complement.
GTGCGCTGTCGCAAATGGCTGACGAAGCTCAATCGGAAAGTCAGGCAATGCAGGCGGCGCTGCAACAAGTGGTGGAAATCCGCCAGGCCACCGATGAAAACACCCGGACTTCGGCCAAGGTCGGCGGCTTGATCGAGGCGCTGGCCGGCCAGGTGGACACCGGGGCGAAAGTGATCGAGCGCCTGGCGCAGCAGAGCGAACAGATTGAAGTGGTGCTGACGGTGATTCATGGCATTGCCGAGCAGACCAACTTGCTGGCCCTGAACGCGGCCATCGAGGCGGCGCGGGCCGGGGAAACCGGGCGCGGGTTTGCGGTGGTAGCGGACGAGGTGCGGGCGTTGGCGAGCAAGACCCAGAGCTCGACGGGCGATATCCAGGCGCACATCGTGGCCTTGCAGCAAGGCGCTCGCGAGGCGGTGGCCGCCATTGGCCAGGCGGGGCGTCAGGCCAGCGAAGGTTTGTTGGTGTTGCGTGACAGCGCGCGGCTGCAGCAGTCGGTGCAGGCGTCCGTCGAGCAGGTGCATGCGGCCATCGGTCTGGCGACCCAGGCGGCGGCCCATCAAGCCCAGGGCGCGCAAGCGGTGCGTGGGCGGGTGGAGACGATCCATGCCCAGGCTGAAAAAGCGGCCCAGGCCGTGGTCGAGACCACCGCCAGCGGTAAGGTGCTGGACAGCCTGGCGGCGCAGTTGAAGGCGAGCCTGGGGCAGTTCAGGGCTTGATGGGCTGATCAGGCTGGCCCCTTCGCGAGCAAGCCCGCTCCCACAGTTGATGGTGTACTCATGAGTACTCAATCTCCTGTGGGAGCGGGCTTGCTCGCGAAGGCGGCTTTAGTGGCTCGGATACATTCGAGTCGTCAGCCAATAATCTGGCAGCCCCAGAAACGCAAAAACCCGCTTTCGCGGGTTTCTGTGAGGTTCAAGGCCTTAACCTTGAAGCTTGAATTGGTGCCCAGAAGAAGACTCGAACTTCCACGACCTTGCGGTCACCAGCACCTGAAGCTGGCGTGTCTACCAATTTCACCATCTGGGCAGCATCTTCAGCGTTGCCGCTGTTGATGTCGCGCACTATACGGAGCGCGTTTTGATCTGTAAACCCCTGTTTTTGTTTTAGTAATTGCCAAGCGCAAATCCAAGGGGCAGAAATGCAAAAACCCGCTTTCGCGGGTTTTTGTTGAGCTTGCAAGCCATTGACCTGCTGCTCGAAATTGGTGCCCAGAAGAAGACTCGAACTTCCACGACCTTGCGGTCACCAGCACCTGAAGCTGGCGTGTCTACCAATTTCACCATCTGGGCAGTATCGGCAACGTGTGTACGTCGTCGATGGCGCGCACTATACGGAGCGTGTTTTTAACTGTAAACCCCTGCGGAGAAAAAAACCGCTAAATTTCACGAGCGGTGCTTCCTGGGGTGCCAAAGGGCTGGCCAAATGACGCTGGAAACGCTATCGATTGCTTGAAATTTCCCGTTTCATTAAGCCTATGCCAAACTAACCCGCATATAGACAAGGTGAAAACTCTCTAATGGCCGATTGGCAGTCCCTCGATCCCGAGGCCGCTCGTGAAGCGGAAAAATATGAAAACCCTATTCCTAGCCGTGAACTGATCCTGGCGCATCTCGCCGATCGGGGTTCGCCTGCTAGCCGCGAGCAGTTGGTCGAAGAGTTCGGTCTGACCACCGAGGACCAACTCGAAGCCCTGCGCCGCCGTCTGCGCGCCATGGAGCGCGACGCTCAACTGATCTACACCCGGCGCGGCACCTATGCGCCGGTGGACAAGCTCGACCTGATCCTCGGTCGCATCGCCGGTCACCGTGACGGCTTCGGCTTCCTGATCCCGGACGATGGCAGTGACGACCTGTTCATGAGCCCGGCGCAAATGCGCCTGGTGTTCGACGGCGATCGGGCCCTGGCTCGTGTGTCCGGCCTGGACCGCCGCGGTCGCCGTGAAGGCGTGATCGTCGAAGTGGTGTCCCGCGCCCATGAAAGTATCGTTGGTCGTTACTTCGAAGAAGGCGGCATCGGTTTCGTTGTGCCGGATAACCCGAAGGTCCAGCAGGAAGTGCTGATTACCCCGGGCCGTAATGGCGCCGCGAAGGTGGGGCAGTTCGTCGAGGTGAAAATCACCCACTGGCCCACTGCGCGCTTCCAGCCCCAGGGCGATATCGTTGAAGTGGTCGGCAACTACATGGCGCCGGGCATGGAGATCGACGTTGCGTTGCGCACCTACGACATTCCTCACGTCTGGCCCGACGCTGTGCTCAAGGAAGCCGCCAAGCTCAAGCCGGAAGTCGAAGAGAAAGATAAAGAAAAACGCATCGACTTGCGCCATCTGCCGTTCGTCACCATCGACGGCGAAGATGCCCGCGACTTCGACGATGCGGTGTACTGCGAAGCCAAGCCCGGCAAGCTGCGCCTGTTCTCCGGCGGCTGGAAGTTGTTCGTCGCGATTGCCGACGTGTCCAGCTACGTGAAGATCGGTTCGGCCCTGGATAACGAAGCCCAGGTGCGCGGCAACTCCGTGTATTTCCCTGAGCGCGTGATCCCGATGCTGCCTGAGCAGCTGTCCAACGGCCTGTGCTCGCTGAACCCGAAAGTCGACCGTTTGGCCATGGTGTGCGAGATGACCATCTCCAAAACCGGCGAAATGACCGACTACCAGTTCTACGAAGCGGTGATCCACTCCCAGGCGCGCCTGACCTACAACAAGGTCAGCACCATCCTGGAAACGCCGAAGACCAGTGAAGCCAAGGCCCTGCGTACCGAATACGCTGGCGTGGTGCCGCACCTCAAGCAACTGTACGCGCTGTACAAGGTGTTGCTGGGTGCCCGTCACGTGCGTGGCGCGATCGATTTCGAGACCCAGGAAACCCGGATTGTCTTCGGTTCCGAGCGCAAGATCGCCGCGATCACCCCGACCACCCGTAACGATGCGCACAAGCTGATCGAAGAGTGCATGCTGGCGGCCAACGTGGCCACTGCCGAATTCCTCAAGAAACACGAGATTCCGGCGTTGTACCGCGTGCACGACGGCCCGCCGCCGGAGCGCCTGGAAAAATTGCGCGCTTTCCTTGGCGAGCTCGGCCTGTCCCTGCACAAAGGCAAGGACGGCCCGACGCCGAAGGACTACCAGGCACTGCTGGCCAGCATCAAGGACCGTCCGGATTACCATGTGATCCAGACCGTGATGCTGCGCTCCCTGAGCCAGGCGGTGTACAGCGCCGACAATCAGGGCCACTTCGGTCTGAATTACGAGGCGTACACCCACTTTACCTCGCCGATCCGCCGTTATCCGGACCTGCTCACGCACCGCGCGATCCGCAGCGTGATCCATTCCAAGCAGAACACCCCGCACGTCAAGCGCGCCGGTGCCATGACCATTCCGAAGGCACGGATCTATCCGTACGACGAAGCGGCCCTGGAGCAGTTGGGCGAGCAGTGCTCCATGAGCGAGCGCCGTGCCGACGAAGCGACCCGCGACGTGGTGAACTGGCTCAAGTGCGAGTTCATGAAGGATCGCGTGGGCGAGTCGTTCCCTGGCGTGATCACGGCTGTGACCGGCTTTGGTCTGTTCGTCGAACTGACCGATATCTATGTCGAGGGCCTGGTGCACGTCACCGCCTTGCCGGGTGATTACTACCACTTTGATCCTGTGCATCACCGCTTGGCGGGCGAGCGCACCGGTCGCAGCTTCCGCCTGGGCGACACCGTGGAAGTGCAGGTCATGCGCGTCGACCTCGACGAGCGCAAGATCGACTTCGGCATGTCCGACAAGCCGGCCGAAGCGCCGACTGGCCGTAAAAAGCGCGGCAGCGAGACCGCAGCGCCTGCGAGCAAGGGCAAGGGTGCCCCGGCAAAAACCGCAGCGCCTGAGCCAGCCAAGGCTGGTCGCCGTTCGTCTACCAAGGACAAGGCCCCCGAAGCCTACCGCCCCAGCGACGCAGCGGCGAAAAACGCCGAACTGCGCAAGAGTCGCGAGTTGAAGCAGCAGTTGCTCAACGAAGCCAAGAGCGGTGGTAAAGCGGCGTCTGGGGGAAAGTCCCACGGGGCGGAAAAGTCGTCGAGCAAGCCAAGCAAACACCGTAAAGGCCCGCCAAAAGCGGGTTCGGCCCCCGCGAAAAGCGGCGGGTCGCGCAAACCTAAGGCCAAGTCATGAGTCTGGAAAAAATCTACGGCGTGCACGCCGTAGAAGCCCTGCTGCGTCACCACCCCAAGCGTGTCAAGCAAGTGTGGTTGGCGGAAGGTCGCAGCGAGCCGCGTGTGCAAGCGCTGGTCGAACTGGCTACCCAAAACAAGGTTGCCATCGGTCAGGCCGAGCGTCGTGAAATGGACGCGTGGGTCGAGGGCGTTCACCAGGGCGTGGTCGCGGACGTCAGTCCGAGCCAGGTCTGGGGCGAAGCCATGCTCGACGAGCTGCTCGACCGTACCGAAGGCGCTCCGCTGTTGCTGGTGCTGGACGGCGTGACCGATCCCCACAACCTCGGCGCCTGCCTGCGTTCGGCGGATGCCGCCGGAGCATTGGCGGTCATCGTGCCCAAGGACAAGTCGGCGACGTTGACGCCGGTGGTGCGTAAAGTCGCTTGCGGCGCGGCGGAAGTGATTCCGTTGGTGGCGGTGACCAACCTGGCGCGCACCCTGGAAAAACTCCAGCAGCGCGGCCTGTGGGTCGTCGGTACGGCGGGCGAGGCCGAGGTCAGCATCTATGACCAGGACCTGACGGGCCCGACGATCCTGATCATGGGCGCCGAAGGCAAGGGCATGCGCCGCCTGACCCGCGAGCATTGCGACTATTTGGTCAAGTTGCCGATGGCCGGTAGCGTCAGCAGCCTCAACGTCTCGGTGGCCACCGGCGTGTGCCTGTTCGAGGCGCTGCGCCAGCGTAGCGTCAAGGCTGTCGCCAAAAAGCCTTGATCCAGGCGTAAATCAATTGTGGGAGCGGGCTTGCTCGCGAAAGTGGAGCGTCATTCGGCAAATATGTTGAATGTCGGACCGCTTTCGCGAGCAAGCCCGCTCCCACATTGTTTTGTGTTGAGGTGGAAATCAGCGGTTGTTCAAATAATCGCCAATTGCCTTGCGCCGCCTTCGCCCCTTCTCTACAATTGCGCCCCTTGCTGTGATGGCAGGCACTTATGTGTCTAGCGTCCTCAAGTCCATAAGTGTCATTCACTCCTTGTCTGACCGTTTTTGAGCGGCAGGCTACAACCCGTAAGGAGCATTCATGCGTCATTACGAAATCATCTTTTTGGTCCACCCGGATCAAAGCGAGCAAGTCGGCGGCATGGTTGAGCGTTACACCAAGCTGATCGAAGAAGACGGCGGCAAAATCCACCGTCTGGAAGATTGGGGCCGTCGTCAACTGGCCTACGCAATCAACAATGTTCACAAGGCTCACTACGTGATGCTGAACGTTGAGTGCACTGGCAAGGCTCTGGCCGAGCTGGAAGACAACTTCCGCTACAACGATGCAGTGATCCGTAACCTGGTCATCCGTCGCGAAGAAGCCGTCACTGGCCAATCCGAGATGCTCAAGGCTGAAGAAAACCGCAGTGAGCGCCGTGAGCGTCGCGACCGTCCTGAGCACTCTGACAGCGCCGATGGCGATGACAGCGATAGCGACAGCGACAACAGCGATAACGCTGACGAGTAATCCACGGACCTTTTAAGGAGCCAATCACATGGCACGTTTCTTCCGTCGTCGTAAATTCTGCCGCTTCACCGCTGAAGACGTGAAAGAGATCGATTACAAAGATCTCAACACTCTGAAAGCCTACGTATCCGAGACCGGCAAAATCGTTCCAAGCCGTATCACCGGTACCAAAGCTCGTTATCAGCGTCAGCTGGCCACCGCTATCAAGCGCGCCCGCTTCCTGGCCCTGCTGGCCTACACCGACAGCCACGGCCGCTGAGACCGGGCAGTCGACGAGTAGTAAGGGATTGAATGCATGCGCGCCTTAGCTGAGTTCATCATGCGCGGTCGTATGCAGGCCACTCTGGTAGTGGCTGGATGCGCGGCATTGCCGTTGTTGTATTGGTTGGGTGCTGCCGCCGGGAGTCTTGTACTCCTGCGGCGCGGATTGAGGGACGCCTTGGGCGTTCTTGCTCTAGGACTGCTGCCGGCCTTGCTCTGGTGGCTGTATTCCGCGGACCCGCGTGCAGTCATGGTACTGCTGGGGACTTCGGCGCTGGCGTTGGTGTTGCGCGCTAGCGAATCCTGGAACCGCGTGCTGCTGGTCAGCATAGCGATAGGCGTGGTGTTTTCAGTGGTGCTCGGGGTGGCTTTCGCACCCCAGATCGAGATGCTGTCGCAGGCTTTGATAAAAATCCTGCCCGAGGCGCTCGGTGATCTCTACCAGCAGATGTCGGTAGAAGAGCAGGCGCGTTTCGCGTCCCTGATCGCCCCCGTCCTGACCGGACTGATTGCGGCCTTGTTGCAAATCGTCAGTGTGCTGAGCCTGGTTATCGGGCGCTACTGGCAGGCGTTGTTGTACAACCCGGGTGGTTTTGGTCGCGAGTTTCGCGCCATCCGTTTCCCGCTTGGGCTGGCGATGTTGCTGTTGGCGGGCATGCTTCTGGGGCCGAACTTCGGTCCGCAGATGGCGATGCTCACGCCGTTGTGCAGTGTACCGCTGGTCTTTGCCGCCCTGGCCCTGATTCACGGGCTGGTGGCGCAAAAGCGACTGGCCAGGTTCTGGCTGGTGGGGTTGTACGTCACGTTGTTGCTGTTCATGCAGCTGATCTATCCGTTGCTGGTGGTCTTGGCCATCGTCGACAGCCTGATTGATTTTCGCGGTCGTATGGCGCCGAAAGACGCCGACAACGCGAACGGTGAAGGTTAAAAGTTAGAGGATTTTCACATGCAACTGATCCTTCTGGAAAAAATCGCCAACCTGGGCAACCTGGGCGATAAAGTAAACGTTAAGGCCGGCTACGGTCGTAACTACCTGCTGCCTTTCGGCAAAGCCACCGCTGCGACCGCTGCCAACCTGGCTGCGTTCGAAGAGCGTCGCGCTGAGCTGGAAAAAGCCGCCGCAGACCGTAAAGCATCGGCTGAAAGCCGTGCTGCCCAACTGGCCGAGCTGGAAGTGACCATCACTGCCACCGCTGGCGACGAAGGCAAGCTGTTCGGTTCGATCGGTACTCACGACATCGCTGACGCACTGACCGCCTCCGGCGTTGAAGTTGCGAAAAGCGAAGTTCGTCTGCCGAACGGCACCATCCGCAACGTAGGTGAATTCGACGTAGCCGTGCACCTGCACGCCGAAGTTGAAGCCACCGTACGCGTTGTCGTGGTAGCAGCCTAAGCAACACCTGTCGGCTGGCACCCTTGGGTGCTTGCCGGTAACATCGGGCACGATCCTGTTTACAGGTCGTGCCCTTTGTCTTTCTGCAATTCCTGATTTTCATAACCAGACGTGGCCATGAACGAAATCACCGCCCCCGAGCAATACGATCTGCAAACCGCTGCCCTGAAGGTGCCTCCGCATTCCATCGAGGCCGAACAGGCCGTGCTGGGCGGCCTGATGTTGGATAACAACGCCTGGGAACGTGTGCTCGATCAAGTCTCCGATGGCGATTTCTACCGGCATGACCACCGCCTGATTTTCCGTGCGATCGCCCGTCTGGCCGATCAGAACATGCCGATCGACGTCGTGACCCTGGCCGAGCAATTGGACAAGGAAGGGCAGACGTCCCAGGTCGGCGGCCTGGGTTACCTGGGTGAACTGGCGAAAAACACGCCGTCGGTCGCCAACATCAAGGCTTATGCCCAGATCGTGCGCGAGCGGGCGACCTTGCGCCAGTTGATCGGCATCAGCACCGAGATCGCCGACAGTGCCTTCAACCCGGAAGGCCGCACCGCCGCCGAGATCCTTGACGAAGCCGAGCGGCAGATCTTCCAGATCGCCGAGGCCCGGCCGAAAACCGGTGGCCCGGTGAGTGTCAACGACCTGTTGACCAAGGCCATCGACCGTATCGACACCTTGTTCAACACCGACAACGCCATCACCGGCCTGTCCACCGGTTACACCGACCTCGACGAGAAGACCAGCGGCCTGCAACCGTCCGACCTGATCATCGTCGCCGGTCGTCCGTCCATGGGTAAGACCACCTTTGCGATGAACCTGGTGGAAAACGCCGTGCTGCGCAGCGACAAGGCGGTGCTGGTGTACTCCCTCGAGATGCCAGGCGAATCGCTGATCATGCGTATGCTCTCGTCCCTGGGGCGTATCGATCAGACCAAGGTCCGTTCCGGCCAACTGGAAGACGACGACTGGCCACGCCTCACCTCGGCGGTCAACCTGCTCAACGACCGCAAGCTGTTCATCGATGATACGGCGGGCATCAGCCCGTCGGAAATGCGCGCCCGGACCCGGCGCCTGGTGCGTGAGCACGGCGACATTGCGCTGATCATGATCGACTACCTGCAATTGATGCAGATCCCCGGTTCCAGCGGTGACAACCGGACCAACGAGATTTCCGAGATCTCCCGTTCCCTCAAGGCCCTGGCCAAGGAATTCAACTGCCCGGTGGTCGCCCTGTCCCAGTTGAACCGTTCCCTGGAACAGCGCCCCAACAAACGCCCGGTGAACTCCGACTTGCGGGAATCCGGAGCGATCGAGCAGGACGCCGACGTGATCATGTTCGTCTACCGGGACGAGGTGTATCACCCCGAGACCGAACACAAGGGCATCGCCGAAATCATCATCGGCAAGCAGCGGAACGGCCCGATCGGCTTTATCCGCCTGGCGTTCATCGGCAAATACACGCGTTTCGAAAACCTGGCGCCGGGTAGCTACAATTTTGATGACGACGAATAACCTGTGGGAGCGGGCTTGCTCGCGAAGGCGGTGTGCCAGAAACCTCAGTGGCGACTGACACACCGCCTTCGCGAGCAAGCCCGCTCCCACAGGGGAGTGCGCAATTTCCGACCATAGCCGTCGGAATTGGTTATTTTTTGTGCTATATTCCGCGCCCGCGATTTTTCATCCTTTATACCGGTCATCGACATGCAAGCAGCCAAGCCGTTATTTGACTATCCCAAGTACTGGGCCGAATGTTTCGGCCCGGCGCCGTTCCTGCCCATGAGCAGGGAGGAGATGGATCAGCTCGGCTGGGATTCGTGCGACATCATCATCGTGACCGGTGATGCCTACGTCGATCACCCGTCGTTCGGCATGGCGATCATTGGCCGTTTGCTGGAGGCCCAGGGCTTCCGTGTCGGGATCATTGCCCAGCCGAACTGGCAGTCCAAAGACGACTTCATGAAGCTTGGCGAGCCCAACCTGTTTTTCGGCGTCGCGGCCGGCAACATGGACTCGATGATCAACCGCTACACCGCCGACAAGAAAATCCGCTCCGACGACGCTTACACCCCGGGTGGTTTGGCGGGCAAGCGGCCGGACCGTGCGAGCCTGGTCTATAGCCAGCGCTGCAAGGAAGCCTACAAGCATGTACCGATCGTGCTCGGCGGCATCGAAGCGTCCCTGCGCCGCATCGCTCACTACGATTACTGGCAGGACCGGGTGCGCAACTCGATCCTGATCGACGCCTGCGCCGACATCCTGCTCTACGGCAACGCCGAGCGGGCGATTGTCGAAGTCGCCCAGCGCCTGTCCTATGGCCACAAGATCGAAGACATCACCGATGTGCGCGGCACTGCGTTTATCCGTCGTGACACGCCGCAAGGCTGGTACGAAGTCGATTCCACGCGCATTGACCGTCCGGGCAAGATCGACAAGATCATCAACCCGTACGTGAATACCCAGGACACCGCAGCCTGCGCCATCGAGCAAGAGAAGGGTCCGGTTGAAGACCCGAGCGAAGCCAAGGTCGTGCAGATCCTGGCGAGCCCGAAAATGACCCGCGACAAGACCGTGATTCGCCTGCCATCGGTGGAAAAGGTTCGTGGCGATGCGGTGCTCTACGCCCACGCCAACCGCGTGCTGCACCTGGAAACCAACCCGGGCAACGCCCGTGCGCTGGTGCAGAAGCACGGCGAAGTCGACGTCTGGTTCAACCCGCCGCCCATTCCGATGACCACTGAAGAAATGGACTACGTGTTTGGCATGCCTTACGCACGTGTTCCCCATCCGGCGTACGGCAAGGAGAAGATCCCTGCCTACGAGATGATCCGTTTCTCGGTGAACATCATGCGCGGCTGCTTTGGTGGCTGCACCTTCTGCTCGATCACCGAGCACGAAGGCCGGATCATCCAGAACCGTTCCGAAGAGTCGATCATTCGCGAGATCGAAGAGATCCGCGACAAGGTTCCAGGTTTCACTGGGGTGATTTCCGACCTCGGCGGGCCGACCGCGAACATGTACCGCATTGCCTGCAAGAGCCCGGAAATCGAATCCGCGTGCCGCAAGCCGTCGTGCGTGTTCCCTGGCATCTGCCCGAACTTGAACACCGACCATTCTTCGCTGATCCAGCTGTACCGCAGCGCCCGGGCATTGCCTGGGGTAAAGAAGATCCTGATTGCCTCTGGCTTGCGTTACGACCTGGCAGTCGAATCGCCGGAATACGTCAAGGAGCTGGTGACCCACCACGTCGGCGGCTACCTGAAGATCGCCCCGGAACACACCGAGGAAGGTCCGCTCAACCAGATGATGAAGCCGGGCATCGGCAGCTATGACAAGTTCAAGCGGATGTTCGAGAAGTACACCAAGGAAGCCGGGAAAGAGCAGTACCTGATTCCGTACTTCATCGCCGCCCACCCGGGCACCACCGACGAAGACATGATGAACCTGGCGCTGTGGCTCAAGGGCAACGGTTTCCGGGCCGATCAGGTGCAGGCGTTCTATCCGTCGCCGATGGCCACCGCCACCGCCATGTACCATTCGGGCAAGAACCCGCTGCGCAAGGTCACCTACAAGAGCGACGGGGTGACCATCGTCAAGAGCGAGGAGCAGCGCCGCCTGCACAAGGCTTTCCTGCGGTATCACGACCCGAAAGGCTGGCCGATGCTGCGCGAAGCGTTGACCCGCATGGGGCGCGCCGACCTGATCGGGCCGGGCAAGAACCAGTTGATTCCGTTGCACCAGCCGGCCACCGACAGCTACCAGAGCGCCCGTCGCAAGAACTCGACGCCAGCCGGCAGCCACAAGGTGGGCAAGGAAACCACCAAGATCCTGACCCAGCACACCGGCCTGCCGCCGCGAGCCAGCGACGGTGGCAACCCATGGGACAAGCGCGAGCAGGCCAAGGCCGCGGCATTCGCCCGCAACCAGCAGGCCGCCAAGGAACGCAAGGATGCCGCCAAGGGCAAAGGACCGAAACCAGCGCGCAAGCCCGTCGTGCCGCGCTGATCGCCTTGCAGCCCCGCAAAAAACGCCAGCCTTGAGTGCTGGCGTTTTGCTTTCTAGCGGCGGTGCTGGCCGTTTGTTATCGTGGCGCCCGCATAGCCTTTGTGGCGAGGGGGCTTGCTCCCGCTGGGCTGCGAAGCGGCCCCAAACAATCCCATACAAGGTTTCCAGATAGACCGTGCCGCCCGGTTTACGACGGCTTCGCCGCCGAGCGGGAGCAAGCTCCCTCGCCACAGTATTGTGTGTGGATAAAGACTTACTTCTTCCGATTCTCAAGGACGATTCATATGAGCACTCCGTTACCCGGCATCGGCATGGACAGCAGCATCTCCCAAATGATGGCCCGCCGCCGCATTGAAAGCCAAATCAACCTACCACGCCTGTTTGCCTCCATTGATGCCGATCCGAGTATCGTCGGTGCAGGCGTGGTGTATATCGACGCCGAGTTCAATGTAGTGACCCTGCGTGAGTTCAAGCCGATCTGCAGCATCAAGCCCAAGCGGATCATTTTGCGCGAGGCACAGAAATACATCGCGCCGGCTCAGTTTGCTCAGCAGGTCCAGGACAATCCACGGGAATCGCGATTGGTCGGCGAAGCGATCAATACGTCCTTGTCGTGCGCGGGGGCCGTTATCGGTTGGGTCGTGGTACTCAGCGGTTCTGTAGCTATCCCATTTTCAGCAGGGGCAAGCACCGCGATTGCTGTGTTGGGTTATACCGCCGCCGCGGCCAGCACTGCGCAATGTTTTGCGAGCGGTTATCGCATGCGCAATGAAATCAGTAACCCGGCACTAAACGATCAGCTCGACAGTGAGGCGTGGTACCAGAACACCATGATTGTGTTGGATGCCGCGGCGTTGGTTGGGGTCGGGGCATCGTCGCTGACGACTCTCAAACTGGTCAGATTGAATAAAGCTGCCACGGGCAAAAGTGTGAGGGAGGTGCTCCGGGGCCTGAATCGACAGGAGCGAGCCAAGCTGACCAAAGAGTTGCTGAGTATCCAGGACCCTCGCCTGACCTCCAAACTGCTCAAACTCAAGCAGTTGTCTGGCGAGCTACCCAAGCGCTTTACGCCCACTCAAATCAGGCATGCCACCGTCACACAGATTCGGGATGCCTTGGGAGCTGCCATCGGCTTCACTGGAAGCGCGATTTCCGGGAACGTCCGGACCATTGCAGTGGGGTTGTACGAGGAGATCGAAGAATGAATGGACAGCCCAGTGTTCGGGTTTTTCTCATCCAATATTTTCCGGTCTTCATGGGGGCGATATTTGCGTCGGTCTTCGCTCTGGTTTTTGCTGTTCCCCTTTTTTTTGAAAGTTATTTTCAAGATCTTTCATTGGCGGATAACGTGAAGTGGTCTTTTTTTGGGGGCGTCGCGCTTACGCTTGTCATCGTGCATTGCAACTTCATGATTGCTCGTGGGCGCCCCGTTTGGATGTGGCCGATGGTTGGGGTCTTGGGGCTGTGTTTTTTTGGCGTCCTGCCCACGATCGCTTATCGGCCTGATAGGTTGATTTACAGTTTGAGCCTGCTGTTCCCGTTGCTTGCGTTGCTGCTGCTCAACAGCAGACGCCACCGGGAGATGCGCGGCAAACTGGTAGAAGTCCGCCGTCAGCGCGAACTCATCATCCAGGCCGCCAAGGCCCCACGCCCGCGCCGTTGAGTCAATTCGCACGGCCAGCGCCGCATTTATGTGCATTGCGTTGCAGATGAATTCGGGCATCGCGCGTTTTTAGTGCTCTACTGCCTTGAGTAGACAAAGAAAGTGTCCGGCCTGCCTGCATGGCATAAGTCTTGCGCCGCTTTCGTTACCGCTCAGGCTCGCAGGAGGCACGTCGTGTCGATCCATGTCGCATTGCATCACGTCACGCATTACCGCTACGACCGCGCGGTCGAACTCGGCCCGCAGATCGTTCGCCTGCGCCCGGCGGCCCACAGCCGCACGCGGATCCTTTCCTATGCGCTGAAGGTTTCGCCCGAGCAGCATTTCATCAACTGGCAGCAGGACCCCCAGGGCAATTACCTGGCGCGGTTGGTGTTTCCCGAGAAAACCCGGGAGATGCGGATCGAAGTCGACCTGCTGGCGGAAATGGCGGTGTTCAATCCGTTCGACTTCTTCCTCGAGCCCTACGCCGAGAAGATTCCGTTCACCTACGCGGCTGACGAACGCAAGGAGCTGGCGCCTTACCTGGAAACCCTGCCATTGACGCCGAAGTTCCAGGCCTATCTGGAGGGCATCGACCGCACGCCGTTGCCGGCGGTGGATTTCCTGGTGGCGCTCAACCAGCGCCTGAGCGAAGACATCAACTACCTGATCCGCATGGAGCCCGGTGTCCAGACCCCGGAGCACACCCTTGAGCACGCGTCCGGCTCGTGCCGCGACTCGGCCTGGCTGTTGGTCCAGTTGCTGCGAAACCTCGGCTTGGCCGCGCGGTTTGTCTCCGGTTACCTGATCCAGTTGACCGCCGACGTGAAGAGCCTCGATGGCCCGTCCGGCACCGACGTGGATTTCACCGACCTGCATGCCTGGTGCGAGGTCTACCTGCCCGGTGCCGGCTGGATCGGCCTGGATGCGACCTCTGGGTTGTTCGCCGGTGAAGGCCACATCCCGTTGGCCTGTAGTCCCGATCCGTCCTCGGCGGCACCGATCAGCGGCCTGGTGGAGCCGTGCGAGTGCGAGTTCAGCCACGAAATGTCCGTCGAGCGTGTCTGGGAAGCGCCGCGGGTAACCAAGCCTTACACCGATGCCCAATGGCTGGCGATCCAGGCCCTGGGGCGGCAGATCGATGCCGACCTGCTGGAGGGCGACGTGCGCCTGACCATGGGGGGCGAACCGACCTTTGTCTCCATCGATGACCCGGATGGCGCCGAGTGGAACACCGCGGCACTTGGGCCGGACAAGCGTCGGCTCTCCGCCGAGCTGTTCCAGCGCATGCGCAACCACTATGCGCCTAAGGGGCTGGTGCATTTCGGCCAGGGCAAGTGGTACCCCGGCGAGCAATTGCCGCGCTGGTCGCTGAACTGTTATTGGCGGCGTGACGGGGTGCCGATCTGGCACAACAGCGCGTTGATCGCCGACGAGCAGCAAGATTACGGCGCCGATGGCGAACTCGCTGGACGCTTCCTGGCAAGCGTTGCCGAGCGTTTGAAAATCCCTGCGCGGTTCGTGTTTCCTGCCTACGAAGATAATTTCTATTACCTCTGGCGCGAGGGTGCGTTGCCGTCGAACGTCACGGCCGAAGACCCGCGCCTGGAGGATGCCTTGGAGCGTGCGCGGTTGCGCAAGGTCTTCAGCCAGGGCCTGGACAAGGTCATCGGCCAGGTCCTGCCGTTGGCCCGCACCGCCAAGGGCGATCAATGGCAAAGCGGTCGCTGGTACCTGCGGGACAACCACTGTCGCCTGGTGCCGGGGGATTCGCCCCTGGGCTATCGCTTGCCGCTGGCGTCCCAGCCTTGGGTGACGGCGGCCGAGTACCCGTTCATCCATCCCACCGACCCGAACCAGGACTTGCCCGAACTGCCCGGCACCGAGCAGTTGGCGCGTCACGGCGAGCCGGCGGCCGAGCAGGAACGTGTCCCGGAGATCGACAAATCCGCCGACTGGCTGACCCGCACCGCCTTTTGTGCCGAGGCCCGCGAAGGCCGGCTTTACTTGTTCATGCCGCCGCTGGAGCGGGTCGAGGATTACCTGGAGCTGGTCAGTGCCATCGAGGCGACGGCTGAGGAGTTGCACTGTCCGGTGCTGTTGGAGGGCTACGAGCCGCCAAGCGATCCGCGCCTGAGCAATTTCCGCATCACCCCCGACCCTGGTGTGATCGAGGTCAACGTGCAGCCCTCGGCGAGCTGGGATGAACTGGTCGAACGCACTGAGTTTTTGTACGAAGAAGCGCGACAGACCCGGCTGACCACCGAGAAATTCATGATCGATGGCCGGCACACCGGCACCGGTGGCGGTAACCACTTCGTACTGGGTGGCGCGACACCGGCGGATTCACCGTTCCTGCGGCGTCCCGACCTGCTGCGCAGCCTGATCAGTTACTGGCATAACCACCCGTCGTTGTCCTACTTGTTTTCCGGATTGTTCATCGGCCCGACGTCCCAGGCGCCCCGCGTGGACGAGGCGCGCAACGACGCGTTGTACGAGCTGGAAATCGCCTTCGCGCAAATGCCCCAGTCCGGCGAGGAATGCCCGCCGTGGTTGGTGGACCGCTTGCTGCGCAACCTGTTGATCGACGTGACCGGCAACACCCACCGTGCCGAATTCTGCGTCGACAAGCTCTATTCACCGGACGGCGCCACCGGGCGTCTCGGCCTGTTGGAGTTGCGTGCGTTCGAGATGCCGCCCCACGCCCGCATGAGCCTGGCCCAGCAGTTACTGCTGCGGGCACTGGTGGCGCGGTTCTGGCGCGAGCCGTATGCGCCGGAGAAACTGGCGCGTTGGGGCACCGAGCTGCATGACCGCTTCCTGTTGCCGCACTTTATCGAGCAGGATTTTGCCGACGTCATCCACGAACTGAACGCCGTCGGCTACCCGCTGCGGGCCGAGTGGTTCGCCGCGCACCTGGAGTTCCGTTTTCCCAAGGTGGGCGATTACGCGGTCAGCGGCATCGAGCTGCAATTGCGCCAAGCCCTCGAACCTTGGCATGTGCTGGGAGAAGAGGGCGCGGTGGGCGGCACCGTGCGTTATGTGGATTCGTCCCTGGAGCGTTTGCAGGTCAAGCTCAGCGGCCTGGCGCCGCAACGCTACCTGCTGACCTGCAACGGCGTTGCGGTGCCGTTGCAACCGACCGGTCGAGTCGGCGAGTTCGTCGCCGGGGTGCGGTTCCGTGCCTGGCAACCGGCCAACTGCCTGCAACCGACCATCCCGGTGCATGCGCCGTTGGTTTTCGACGTGCTCGACACCTGGATGCAACGTTCCGTGGGCGGCTGCCAGTATCACGTGGCCCATCCGGGCGGGCGCAACTATGACAGCCTGCCGGTGAACGCCAACGAGGCCGAGAGCCGGCGCATGGCGCGTTTCTTCCGGCTCGGACATACACCGGGGAAACTGCCGATACCGAGCCTGGCGGTGGATGACGAGTTTCCGCTCACGCTCGATCTGCGACGTTTTCCAGGGGCGCCAAAGCGCTAGGTGGACCTTGTGGCGAGGGAGCTTGCTCCCGCTCGGTTGCGCAGCGACCGTAAAATCTTGGGGCTGCTGCGCAACCCAGCGGGAGCAAGCTCCCTCGCCACAATGATTGCAGTCTCAAAGCCCAGGTCGGATCCAACACAAACACACCTATCCGGGCGTCATGCGCTTGCGCTAGTCTCACCTTTCATTGCTGTCTGCCGAGCTTTCCATGCCTGACCTGCTTGACCGTTACCCGCTGACGACGGGCACCTATCACGAATTGCTGGACGACAGCGGTGCGGTGCGTGCGCACTGGCGGCGGCTGTTCGACCAGTTGCAGCGCAGCACGCCGGCCCAACTGCTGCAGCGTCAGGCCCTGCTGGCCCGGCAGATCCAGGAAAACGGCGTGACCTACAACGTCTACGCCGATCCGAAAGGCGCCGACCGGCCATGGGAACTGGACCTGCTGCCCCACGTGATCGACCCGCAGGAATGGAAACATCTGCAAGCTGGGATTGCCCAGCGTGCGCGACTGCTCAATGCGGTGCTGGCCGACCTGTATGGGCCGCAGCGGCTGATCAGTGAAGGGTTGTTGCCGGCGGAGTTGGTCTTCGGGCACAACAATTTCCTCTGGCCTTGCCAGGGCATCGCGCCACCGGACGGCAGCTTCCTGCACTTGTACGCGGTGGATCTGGCACGCACGCCCGATGGTCGCTGGTGGGTCACGGCGGACCGGACCCAGGCGCCTTCGGGGGCCGGGTACGCGCTGGAAAACCGCACGATCGTTTCCCGCGCCTTCCCCGACTTGTACCGCGACCTCAAGGTGCGGCACCTGTCCGGTTTTTTCCGCACCTTGCAGGAAACCCTGGCGCGACAAGCGCCCAGCGACGGCGAGTCGCCGCTGGTGGTGCTGTTGACACCGGGGCGGTTCAACGAAAGCTATTTCGAGCATCTTTACCTGGCGCGCCAACTGGGCTATCCGCTGGTGGAAGGCGGCGACCTGACCGTCCGCGACGCCACGGTCTATCTCAAGACCCTCAGCGGCCTGCGCCGGGTCCATGCCATCATGCGCCGGCTCGACGACGATTTCTGCGACCCCTTGGAGCTGCGCACCGATTCGGCCCTCGGCGTGCCGGGCTTGCTCGAAGCGGTGCGCCAGGGCCGGGTGCTGGTGGCCAATGCCCTGGGCAGTGGCGTGCTGGAATCGCCGGGCCTGCTGGGGTTCCTGCCGAAGATCAACCAGTACCTGTTCGGCGAAGAACTGCTGCTGCCGTCCATCGCCACCTGGTGGTGCGGCGAGCCGCCGGTGCTGGCCCAGGCCCTGGAAAAATTGCCGCACTTGTTGATCAAGCCGGCGTTTCCCTCCCAGAGTTTCAGCCCGGTGTTCGGTCGCGACCTGAGCGAGGCGCAGCGCGCCCAACTGGCGGCGCGCATGCAGGCACGGCCCTATGCCTATGTCGCCCAGGAACTGGCGCAGCTGTCCCAGGCGCCGGTGTGGCAGGCCGAAGATGGCCAGATCCAGCCGAGGGCAATCGGCATGCGCATGTATGCCGTGTCCGGGAAAGACGATTATCGGGTCCTGCCGGGTGGCCTGACCCGGGTGGCCGCCGAGGCCGACGCCGAAGTGGTGTCGATGCAGCGCGGCGGCGCCAGCAAGGACACCTGGGTGCTGAGTGAGCAGGCCCCCGGCGGTGAACAATGGAAGGCCCAGCGAACCGTAGGGGTTCATGACCTGGTTCGACGTGATCCGTATCTGCCTTCGCGGGTGGTGGAAAACCTGTTCTGGTTCGGCCGCTACTGCGAGCGTTGCGATGGCAGCGCGCGGTTGCTGCGGATCATGCTGGCGCGTTATGTCGACGGCGATGATCCACAGGCCTTGGAATCGGCGGTGGCCTTGGGCGAAAGCCTGATGCTGCTGCCCGAAGAGGGCGAATTGCCCGAGCGTTTGCTGGCGGCGCTGCTGGGGGACGACTGGTCGTTCAGCCTGCGTTCCAACCTGCAGCGCTTGCAGTGGGCCGCCTCGCAGGTGCGCGGCAAGCTGTCCCGGGAGAACTGGCAGGCGCTGGTGGAATTGCAGCGCGAAGCCATGGAGCTGGAAACCGAGGAGGCGGATTTCGGCGAGTTGCTGGACTTCCTCAATCGGTTGGTGATGTCCCTGGCGGCGCTGTCCGGCTTCGCCCTGGACGACATGACCCGCGACGAAGGCTGGCGCTTCCTGATGATCGGTCGGCGCCTGGAGCGCCTGCAGTTTCTCAGCAGCAGCCTGGCGGCGTTCCTTCGCAGCGATGCGGTCTTCGACCAGGCCGGGCTGGAGTGGTTGTTGGAACTGGGTAACAGCAGCATCACCTACCGCTCGCGCTATTTGGCGGTGGCCCAGCTGATCCCGGTGCTGGACTTGCTGCTGCTGGACGAACAGAACCCCCACGCGGTGCTTTTCCAATTGAAACTGGTGACCCGCACCCTCAAGCGCTTGAACGATGATTTCGCCGCGCCCCGGGAAACCGCCTTGCCGGAGTTGGTCGCACGCCTGTCGCGCTTTGACCTGCGTTGCCTGGAGAACCCGTTGTTCGGTGAAGCCAGCCTGCGCGCCGCACTCGATGGGCTGGCCGACCTGTTGCAGGAAGTGGCCGATGTCAGCGGCCAGGTGTCCGATCGCCTGGCCTTGCGTCATTTCGCCCATGTCGATGATGTCAGCCAACGCACGGTGTCCGTCTGATGAACGCTCGTTACCAGATTCTCCACGACACCCATTACCACTACGACAGCCCGGTGTCCCTGGCCCAGCAGCTTGCCCATCTGTGGCCACGGGCCTGTGATTGGCAGCGTTGTACTGAGCGGCAGTTACTCATCAGTCCGGAACCGACGACCCGGCGCGATGAACAGGATGTGTTCGGCAATCCGCTGACCCGCCTGGCCTTCGAGCGGCCCCATGATGAATTGTTGGTCAATGCGCGCCTGAGCGTCGAGGTGCTGGCCCGCCCTGAGCTGGATTTCAACCTGTCCCCGGCCTGGGAGTCGACTTGTAACGCGCTGACCTACACGGGCCGGCCATTGGCGGCGCCATTGCTGGAGGCGTGCCGTTACCGTTTCGAGTCACCCTACGTGCACCTCAAGCGCAGCTTCGTCGAATTCTCCGAAAGCTGCTTTGCGCCAGGGCGACCGTTGATGATGGGCGTTCGAGCGCTGATGGAAAAGATCTTCGAGGAATTCACCTTCGATGCCGAGGCGACCCAGGTGGCGACGCCGTTGGTGGAGGTGCTGGAGCGGCGACGGGGGGTTTGCCAGGACTTCGCCCACTTGATGCTGGCCTGCGTGCGCTCTCGCGGCTTGGCGGCACGTTACGTCAGCGGCTACCTGCTGACCCAGCCACCGCCCGGCCAGCCCCGGCTGATTGGCGCCGATGCGTCCCATGCCTGGGTCTCGGTGTATTGCCCGGTATTGGGTTGGGTGGATTTCGACCCGACCAATAACGTACAGCCGGCGCTGGAACACATCACCTTGGCCTGGGGCCGGGATTTTTCCGATGTGTCGCCGTTGCGCGGGGTGATCTTGGGGGGCGGTACGCATGATCCCGAAGTGCGGGTGACGGTGATGCCGTTGGAGTCATGAATCAATTGCCCAGTGAAATACCTGTGGCGAGGGAGCCTGCTCCCGCTTGGTTGCGCAGCAACCGCTCAAATACCTGGGGGGCCGCTACGCGGCCCAGCGGGAGCAAGCTCCCTCGCCACAGGAAACACTCATTAACAGCGAGTCCCGTTATGTTCCCGGTATCCATCAAAGGCGTGCTGCAATCCCTCGAAGGCCTGGTTGTGCTGATGCTCAACGAGCGGGATGAGTGGGAGCTGCCCGGCGGGCGGATCGAGCTGGGCGAAACGGCGCCGCAATGCCTGGCGCGGGAGATCGCCGAGGAGCTGGCGGTCGAGGTGAGTGTGGGGGAGCCGCTGGATTCGTACCTGTTCGAGGTCATTGCCGGCAAGCACGTCTTCATCTCCACGTACCGCTGCCAGTTGCTGGGCGGTTTCGTGCCGACCATCAGTCATGAGCACAAGGAGATCGGGCTGTTCGCGCCGGACCAATTGCCGGTGAACCTGCCTGCGGGTTATCGCCTGTCGATTATCAAGGCGCTGAGGTTGTGAGGGCCGGCAGCGAGGCTGCCGGTCCTGGACACAAAACCGGGGGGCCGGATCGGATCATCGGGCCCTGGAGGAGTCAGGCGTCGGGAGCCTGATCTTTCGGTGCATCGACATCATCGTCTGCCGCCACTTCACCCTCGGCGTCGGGGTTCAGTGCTGCTTCATCGGCGGTTGCTTTCTTGCGCTGGAGCTTTTCCTCTTTCTTCTGCTCCTTGGCCAAGTCTCTCTGACGTTTGGCGAAGGAATAATTGGGTTTGGCCATGGGCGATCCTCTGGGGTCGAAGGTGAGGTTGAGCGGCGCATATTCTGCCCTGTATCGGGGCCGAGCCGTTAGCTGGGTTTTTGTTCGGCCCACTTTGGCTGCACGGACGGTTGCCATTCGTCCAGGGCATCGAGCAGGTTCTGCGGGGATTCGCTCACTTGCAGCATGTCACGATGGGGCGCGCGGACGAAGCCTTCACCGACGATATGATCGAGAAAAGCGGTGAGCTTGCTGTAGAAACCGTTCACTTCCAGCAGCCCCAGCGGTTTGCCGTGGTAGCCAAGCTGGCCCCACGTCCAGACTTCGAACAACTCCTCCAGCGTGCCGAGGCCGCCGGGCAGGGCGATGAAGGCATCGCTGAGTTCAGCCATGCGCGCCTTGCGGGCGTGCATGCCGTCCACCACTTCCAGGCGGGTCAGGCCGCTGTGGCCGATCTCCTTGTCCTTCAGGCTTTGCGGGATGATGCCGATGACTTCGCCGCCAGCGGCCAGGGCCGCATCCGCGACAATCCCCATCAGTCCCACAGCGCCGCCGCCGTAGACCAGGGTCAGTTTTCGTTCCGCCAAGGCGCGGCCGAGGGCCTGCGCCGCTTCACGATACGCGGGAGTGGTGCCAGTGCTGGCGCCGCAAAATACACAAACAGACGCGATGGACATGCTTTACTCCGTGGTCAGTCACCGCGCCAGAGTAAAGCCTGGCCTGTGTTGCGCAAAGGACTTAAACCTCGCGCCGGGGCTTTTCGTAGGTACCGCTCGCGCCGCAGGCGTAGGCGGCGAGCAAGCTGCACAGCAGGCTATTGACGTTCATGATGATCGCTCCAGAAGATGATGGGCCTGATCATAGGGCCGCCTCATACTTCTGGCTGGTTGATTCTGTCCATCAGGCTGATAGGCTTAAGTTGTATACAATCTTTGACTCAGGTCATAGGAACTTGCCGGAAAATCAGGCAGTCTTTTCCTTTGACGGAATTTTGTTAACCATGCCTTGGAGATTCACGATGTTTGCCAAACTTGTAGCAGTATCCCTGTTGACACTGGCCAGCAGCCAACTGATGGCAGCGGAGTGCAAGACCACCATCGACTCGACCGACCAGATGTCCTTCAGCACCAAGGCCATCGAAATCGACAAGAGCTGCAAGACGTTCACCGTTGAGCTGACGCACTCGGGCAGCCTGCCAAAAAACGTCATGGGCCATAACTGGGTGCTGAGCAAGGAGGCTGACATGCAGCCGATCGCCACCGATGGTCTGAGCGCCGGTATCGACAAGAACTACCTCAAGGACGGTGATACTCGTGTCATCGCCCACACCAAACTCATTGGGGCCAAGGAAACCGACTCGGTGACCTTCGACGTGTCGAAACTCAGTGCTTCCGAGAAGTACGGCTTCTTCTGCTCGTTCCCAGGCCACATCTCGATGATGAAGGGCACCGTTACCCTGAAGTAACCACCGCCTATCCTGTGGGAGCCGAGCTTGCTCGCGATGGCGTCAGCGCATTCCATATCAATGCAAGCTGACCCATCGCTATCGCGAGCAAGCCCGCTCCCACATTTTAAACTTGATCCGACACAACTCTTGTATTCGATGAAGCCCCCTGTGGGAGCGAGCCTGCTCGCGAAAGCGGTGTGTCAGTCAGCAATGACGTCGCTGATGCGACGCCTTCGCGAGCAGGCTCGCTCCCACAGGGATTGTCACACCGTCGCGGTGATTACGGGGCGTACGGCATCACGCGCTTGTGCTCGGTCTTGCGATAGGTGTCGCAAATGATTTTGGCTGCCTCTTCGCGAACCGGTTGGCCGTGCAGGAACGCATCGATCTCGGCGTAGGTCACGCCGTGGGAGGCTTCATCCGGCTTGCCGGGCGACAGGTCTTCAAGGTCGGCGGTGGGGACTTTTTCCACCAGCGATTCCGGCGCGCCAAAATCCCGGGCGATGGCCCGGACCTGGTTTTTCACCAGGCCGCTCAACGGTGCCAGGTCGCAGGCACCGTCACCGAACTTGGTGAAGAAACCCATGACCGCTTCAGCCGCATGGTCAGTACCGATCACCAGGCCCTGCTCAGCGCCGGCGATGGTGTACTGCGCCACCATGCGCATCCGCGCCTTGGTATTGCCTAGCACGAAATCCCGCGACACCGCCGCCTTGCCCTCGAACGCCGCGACTTGCTCGGCCAAGGCCTTGACCGCCGGGCCGATATTGACGGTATGGCGCTCGTCCGGGTCGATGAAGTCCACGCAGGCCTGGGCTTCATGTTCGTCGAACTGGGTTTCGTACGGCAGGCGCACGGCGATGAACTTGTAGGCCGCGTTGCCGGTTTTCTCCCGCAGTTCGCGCATGGCGCGTTGGGCCAGCAGCCCGGCGGTCAGCGAGTCGACGCCCCCGCTGATGCCCAGCACGAGGGACTTGAGCCCGGAATTGACCAGGCAATCCTGGATAAAGCTCACTCGCCGGGCGATTTCGGCCTTGAGGGCGGCGTCATTGGCGAACGGTGGCTGGACCTTGAGCTGTTCAGCAATCTCACGCTGTACGGCTTGCATGAATTCACTCCTTGCTTGATGCGTCTGAAAGGGCGGCAGGTACTTGGAAAACGTGTCGCATGTAGGCGACGAAATTCGGGTCCTTGCAGTGGGTCTTGCCGGGCTCATCGGAAATCTTGGCCACGGGTTGCCCGGCACAGCTGATCATTTTAAGCACGATGCTCATGGGCTCGACACCCGGGATGTCGCAAGTCAGGTGGGTGCCGATACCGAAGCTGACATTAATGCGACCACGCAACGCCCGAAAAATCTCCAGGCATTTGGGCAATGTCAGGCTATCGGAGAACACCAGGGTCTTGCTCATCGGGTCGATGCCGAGCTTGTGGTAGTGGGCAATGGCTTTTTCAGCCCAGATCACCGGGTCGCCCGAGTCATGGCGCAAGCCGTCGAACAGCTTGGCGAAGAACAGATCGAAATCCTTGAGGAAGGCGTCCATGGTGATGCAATCGGTGAGTGCGATACCCAGCAGGCCTCGGTATTCACGCACCCAGCAATCGAGGGCGGCGATCTGGCTGTCGATCAACCGCGGGCCCAGTTGCTGATGGGCCATGATCCACTCGTGGGCCATGGTGCCGAGGGGTTTCATGTCCAGTTCCCGGGACAGGTGGACGTTACTGGTGCCGACGAAACGCCCGGGAAAATCGTGCTTGAGGACGTTGACCACTTCTTCCTGAACGCGGAAGGAAAACCGACGACGGGTGCCGAAGTCCGCGACTTGCAGCTCGGACAGCTCATCGGCGCTGGCGTTGGCGCTCAACCAGTCGAACTTGCGGTACAGCTGCTCGCGGGTCTGTTCCAGGACGACTTCACGGTAGCGATAGCGATTGCGCACTTCGCTGACGATGGCCAACAGCGGCACTTCGAACAGGATCACATGCAGCCACGGTCCGCGCAGGCGGATGAACAGCTCGCCGTTGTCGATGCCGGTGTGCACGTAGCGCAGGTTGAAGCGAAACAGCCCCAGGAACCGCAGGAAATCCGGCTTGAGGAAGCTGATGCGCTCCAGGAAACCGAGCTGGTCGGCGCTCAGGTTCAACTCCGCCAAGCGCTCGATCTGGAAGCGGATCTCCGCCAGGTACGGACGCAGGTCTTCGCTGTTGCGGCAACGGAACTCCCACTCGACTTCGACGTTGGGGTAGTTGTGCAGCACCGCCTGCATCATCGTCAGTTTGTAGAAGTCGGTGTCGAGCAGGTTCTGCACGATACGATCGGCAAATACGCTCTCGCTCATAGGGTTCTCCAGACAGGCCGCAGCCGTGGGCAGCGAAGTTCGGCAGTTCAGTGAACGGCTAGTGGCGCATAACCGTGGTGGGTTTTGCCAGCGATTTTTTAACAGTCCTCAGACCTTTGCGGGAGCGCGCTTACTGTGGCGAGGGAGCTTGCTCCCGCTGGAGTGCGAAGCGCTCCCCTTTTTTTGCGGGTGCTTCGCACCCGAGCGGGAGCAAGCTCCCTCGCCACGGGTTTTGTGTGGGGTGCCGTTATTGCGGTACCTCCGGGCTGGCGATCTGCTCCAGCATCCACTCCACGAAAAGCCGCACCTTGGGTACTTCCGCCGAATGCTCCGGATAGGCCAGGTAATAGGCGCTGGTGCTGGGCATCGCGTGGGGCCAGGGGATGACCAGCTTGCCGTCGGCCAGTTCTTCTTCCACCAGGAACCGTGGCAGCAGGGCGACGCCACAGCCGACCTGGGCGGCGCGAATGCACATGTAGAAGGTTTCGAAACGCGGGCCGTGGTAGCTGTGTTCGGTGTGGTAGCCCTGGCTGTCGAACCAGTCGTGCCAGGCCTGGGGTCGCGAGGCGTTTTGCAGCAGCACCAACTCGGCCAATTGGGTCGGGTCGGTGAAGGGCTGGCCGGGTAGGCTGCCGGGCGCGCAGACTGGCACCAGCTCCTCGTCGAACAGTCTCAGGGACTCGGTGCCGGGACGTGAACCCTGGCCGAAGTAGAACGCCAGGTCGCTGCGCCCCTGCTGCAAGTCGTCGGCTTCCTGCTCGCTGCACAGGTCCAGATGAATTTTCGGATGACGCAGGCGCCAGCCTTTCAGGCGCGGGACCAGCCAGCGAGCCCCAAAGGTCGGGGGCGTGGAAACACGCAGGACTTCGGTGTCGCCACCGTAGGACCGCAGGTAATGGGTAGACATCTCCACCTGGGTGAGGATTTTTCGTACTTCCCCCAGATACAAATCCCCGGCCGGTGTCAGCTGCAAGCGACGGCGCACGCGCCGGAACAGCAGGTGCTGCAACAATTCCTCGAGCTGGGCGACCTGTTTGCTGACGGCACTCTGGGTCAGGTGAAGCTCTTCGGCGGCACGGGTAAAGCTCAGGTGGCGGGTCACGGCTTCGAAGCACTGGAGGGCGGTGATCGACGGTAAATAGCGCTTATTGAGCATGACGAGGGCCTTTTTCTTGTTGCTCTATAAATCGAGTCAGGGGCAGCATGAATAAACGGAATGATATCTCGCTTAATGGTCGTTTGTTGGCAAGACTCGAGCCAGCTAAAACTAGAGGCCTGAGCAGAGGGTAATTGCCCGCCTGCCAATCTTTTATCGCTCGTTTAGAGGAGTTACCCATGGTTGCTGCATTGCTTGATCGTCTGGGCGTCAATCCGGCCTTGTACCAGGGCGGCGCACAGCCGGTGCATTCGCCTATCGATGGCAGTCGTATCGGTGCCGTGAACTGGGAAGGCGCCGCTGAGGTCGAGCAGCAGGTCAGCCGTGCCGAGCATGCCTTCGACCTGTGGCGCAAGGTGCCGGCCCCGCGTCGCGGCGAGCTGGTGCGTCAATTCGGCGATCTGTTGCGTGAATACAAGGCCGATCTCGGCGAACTGGTGTCCTGGGAAGCCGGCAAGATCACCCAGGAAGGCCTGGGTGAAGTGCAAGAGATGATCGATATCTGCGACTTCGCCGTCGGCCTGTCCCGCCAGTTGTACGGTTTGACCATCGCCTCCGAACGCCCGGGCCACCACATGCGTGAATCCTGGCATCCGCTGGGCGTGGTCGGGGTGATCAGTGCCTTCAACTTCCCCGTCGCGGTCTGGGCCTGGAACACCACGCTGGCCCTGGTCTGCGGCAACTCGGTGATCTGGAAACCCTCGGAAAAGACTCCGCTCACCGCCCTGGCGTGCCAGGCGCTGTTCGAGCGCGTGCTGGAGAACTTCAGCGACGCGCCACCGTACCTGAGCCAGGTGATCATCGGCGGCCGCGATGCCGGTGAAGCCCTGGTGGATGACCCGCGCGTGGCGTTGATCAGCGCCACCGGCAGCACCCGCATGGGCCGTGAAGTGGCGCCGAAAGTCGCTGCGCGTTTCGCCCGCAGCATCCTGGAGCTGGGCGGCAACAACGCCATGATCCTGGCGCCGAGCGCCGACCTGGACATGGCCGTGCGCGCCATCCTGTTCAGCGCCGTCGGCACCGCCGGCCAGCGTTGCACCACCCTGCGTCGCCTGATTGCCCATGAGTCGGTGAAGGAAGAGATCGTCACCCGCCTCAAGGCCGCCTATTCGAAAGTGCGCATTGGCCATCCGCTGGAAGGCAACCTGGTCGGGCCGCTGATCGACAAGCACAGCTTCGAGGGCATGCAGGACGCGCTGGAGCAGGCCTTGAGCGAAGGCGGTCGTGTGTTTGGTGGCAAGCGCCAGCTTGAAGACCAATTCCCGAATGCCTATTACGTCTCGCCGGCCATCGTCGAGATGCCCGAGCAGAGTGATGTGGTGCGCCATGAAACCTTCGCGCCGATCCTGTATGTGGTCGGCTACAAGGACTTTGCCGAGGCCCTGCACTTGAACAATGCCGTGCCCCAAGGCCTGTCGTCCTGCATCTTCACCACCGACGTGCGTGAAGCCGAGCAGTTCATGTCGGCCGTGGGCAGCGACTGTGGCATCGCCAACGTCAACATCGGCCCGAGCGGCGCGGAAATCGGCGGCGCGTTCGGCGGCGAAAAAGAAACCGGCGGCGGTCGCGAATCCGGCTCCGACGCCTGGCGCGGCTACATGCGCCGCCAGACCAACACCGTGAATTACTCGCTGGAGTTGCCGTTGGCGCAGGGGATTACCTTCGATTAAGGCTTGAGCCAAGCGGTGATCCCATGTGGGAGCGGGCTTGCTCGCGAAAGCGGACTGTCACTCAACATTAGTGTCGACAGGCCCACTGCCTTCGCGAGCAAGCCCGCTCCCACAAATGGAATGGTGTAGTGGTTAGGTTTCTTTTTTGGAGTCTGGCAATGCCGTTACGCGAAGAATGTCTGTGGGAAAAACTGACGCCGCAAAGGCCTGAAAACACGGCGCTCACCGGTGAAATCACGGTGGATGTCTGTGTGATCGGCGCAGGCTTCACCGGGCTGTCGGCGGCGGTGCACTTGCTCGAACAAGGCAAGCGCGTGGCTGTGCTGGAAGCCCATCGGGCCGGGCAGGGCGGGTCGGGACGCAACGTCGGCCTGGTGAACGCCGGGCTGTGGATCCCGCCGGATGACATCGAGGCCGGGTTCGGCGAGGCGGTGGGCAGCCAGCTCAACCGCATGCTGGGGGCTGCGCCAGCCTTGGTGTTCAGTCTCATCGATAAATACAGCATCGATTGCCAGTTGCGTCGCGAAGGCACCCTGCACATGGCCCATAACGCCCGGGGCGAGGCCGACCTGCGCAGTCGCGAAGCACAATGGAAACGCCGTGGCGCCCCGGTGGAGTTGCTCACCGGCCAGGCCTGCGCGGAGGCGACCGGCACCTCGAAAATCGCTGCGGCATTACTCGACCGCCGCGCCGGCACGCTCAACCCGATGGCCTACACCAGCGGGTTGGCCAAGGCCGCAACGGACCTGGGCGGCCAGTTGTTCGACCATTCCCCGGTGACCCGCCTGGAACGCCAAGGCCAGCGCTGGTCGGTGCAAACCGCCCAGGGTTCGGTGCTGGCCGAGCAGGTGGTGATTGCCTCCAACGCCTACACCGAGGGCGACTGGACCGAGCTGCGGCGCAATTTTTTCCCTGGCTATTACTATCAGGTCGCCTCGGTCCCGCTGACCGACGAGGCCGCCCGCCGCATCCTGCCAGGCGGCCAGGGTTCGTGGGATACCCGCCAGGTGCTGAGCAGCATCCGCCGGGACAAGGACGGCCGCTTGCTGCTGGGCAGCCTGGGCAACGGCAACCGCAAGCCGACCTGGTTCCTCAAGGCCTGGGCCGACCGAGTACAGCAACACTATTTTCCTTATCTCAAGCCGGTGGAGTGGGAATGCACCTGGACCGGTTGCATCGCCTTCACCCCCGATCATCTGATGCGCCTGTTCGAGCCGGCCCCCGGGCTGGTGGCCGTGACCGGCTACAACGGCCGAGGCGTGACCACCGGTACGGTGGTCGGCAAGGCGTTCGCCGATTACCTCTGCCATGGTAACGCCCAGGCCCTGCCGATCCCGTTCGCGCCCATGCAGCCACTGGCCGGGGTGGGGTTGCGCAGTTGCCTGTATGAGGCCGGTTTTTCGCTGTATCACGCGGGCCAGTGCCTGCGGATCGTCATTTGAGTGTTGAAAATTGTTGCTGGAACCCGCGTTTTCCGGCGTAGCGTCTAGCCTGTTATGGTGCGGCTTGTAGCAGTCGCGCACCGACAGTGTGCAGTTCGGTGACGTGGGTTGTTACACAGTGGTTGCACGCCGTTTCGTGTGATGGTTGCAATGATGGCTCACGGAGGGTTTCACCCATTTAAATAAAAGGTTGCACCTCGTGCGGTTTAGACGGTTGCACGCCCCATGAAAAAGGGCTCGAAACAGTCGAAATAACAATAAAGCAGCGACTTTTTTCAGAATAAAAAACCGATGGCACGGCCCTTGCTCTGAGCTTTTCAGTGAAATGAAGTCGCAGTGCCAACTAAAAAAAACCTTGGAGCACCACCTCATGTCCCAGACGTTTTACAAGAAAGGTTTCCTGGCCCTCGCAGTGGCAGCTGCATTGGGTGTTTCTGCGTTTGCTCAAGCTGATGTGAAATTTGGTGTGGCGGGGCCGATGACCGGCGCCAACGCTGCATTTGGCGAGCAGTACATGAAGGGTGCGCAGGCAGCGGCCGATGTCATCAACAAAGCAGGTGGCGTCAATGGCGAGAAGATCGTACTGGTTGCCGGCGACGATGCTTGCGAGCCCAAGCAGGCCGTGGCCGTGGCCAACCGCTTGGTTGACCAGGACAAGGTGATCGGCGTGGTCGGGCACTTCTGCTCGTCCAACACCATCCCGGCCTCCGAGGTCTACGACGAAGCCGGCATCATCGCCATCACCCCCGGCTCGACCAACCCGGCCGTGACCGAGCGCGGCCTCAGCGCGATGTTCCGCATGTGCGGTCGTGACGACCAGCAGGGCATCGTGGCCGGCGACTACATCGTCGACGTGCTCAAGGGCAAGAAAGTCGTTGTCCTGCATGACAAGGACACCTATGGCCAAGGCCTGGCGGATGCCACCAAGGCACAACTGATCAAGCGCGGCGTGACCCCGGTGCTGTACGAAGGCCTGACCCGTGGCGAGAAAGACTTCAGCGCCGTGGTCACCAAGATCCGTGGGGCTGGCGCCGACGTGGTCTACTTCGGTGGCCTGCACCCAGAAGCCGGCCCGCTGGTTCGCCAGTTGCGTGAGCAAGGCCTCAAGGATGTGAAGTTCATGTCCGATGACGGCATCGTTACCGACGAACTGGTCACCACCGCTGGCGGCGCGCAATACGTCGATGGCGTGTACATGACCTTCGGCGCCGACCCGCGCCTGCTGCCAGACAGCAAGGTCGTGGTCGAGGAGTTCCGCAAGAATGGCACCGAGCCTGAAGGCTACACCCTGTACGCCTACGCTTCGGTCCAGGCCCTGGCCGCCGGCTTCAACGGCGCCAAGTCCAACAAAGGCGAGGATGCGGCCAAGTGGCTCAAGGCCAACCCTGTCCAGACCGTGATGGGCAAGAAGGAGTGGGACACCAAGGGCGATCTGAAAGTCTCCGACTACGTGGTCTACCAGTGGGACAAGGACGGCAAATACCACCAGTTGGAAAAACAGAAGTAATTTGAAGGGATGACTAGCCTGTGGCGAGGGAGCTTGCTCCCGCTGGGGCGCGTAGCGGCCCCAAAAAGGGGACTGCTGCGCAGTCCAGCGGGAGCAAGCTCCCTCGCCACGGAGACTGTGTTCACCCTGTCCTGATTGGCATTAGCCAAAGGCCCGTCTGTTTTTTTCTACGAGCCGCACATCCTTTGGCGCTGGGCTTCGAACCCGTCGTCGCGTCCCCGGGATGTGCTGTCTCACTGCGTGAGATTGCGTTATGGATGGTATTTTCCTGCAGCAACTGATCAATGGCCTGACCCTCGGGTCGGTCTATGGTCTGATCGCCATAGGCTACACAATGGTCTACGGCATCATCGGCATGATCAACTTCGCCCATGGCGAGGTTTACATGATTTCCGCTTACCTCGCGGCAATCAGTCTGGCTCTGCTGGCTTACTTCGGTATTGAATCCTTTCCGCTAATGATCCTTGGCACCCTCGTGTTCACGGTCGTGGTCACCGGCGTATACGGCTGGGTCATCGAACGCGTCGCCTACAAACCCCTGCGCAACTCCACCCGGCTGGCACCGCTGATCAGTGCCATCGGCATCTCGCTGATCTTGCAGAACTATGCACAAATCAGCCAGGGCGCCCGCCAACAAGGGATCCCGACGCTGCTCGAAGGCGCCATGCGCGTCGACATCGGCAGCGGTTTCGTCCAGCTCACCTACACCAAGATTTTCATCCTGGTCGCTGCGTTCGCCGGGATGGCCGCGCTGACCTACATCATCAAATACACCAAGCTCGGGCGCATGTGCCGCGCCACCCAGCAAGACCGCAAGATGGCCTCGATCCTGGGGATCAACACCGACCGGGTGATTTCCTACGTTTTCATCATCGGTGCAGCCATGGCGGCCCTGGCCGGCGTGCTGATCACCATGAACTACGGCACGTTCGACTTCTATGCCGGCTTCATCATCGGCATCAAGGCGTTCACCGCAGCGGTACTCGGCGGCATTGGCTCCCTGCCTGGGGCGATGCTCGGCGGGATCATCCTCGGGATCTCCGAGTCGCTGTTCTCCGGTCTGATCAACTCTGACTACAAAGACGTGTTCAGTTTCTCGCTGCTGGTGCTGATCCTGATCTTCCGTCCCCAAGGCCTGCTGGGTCGCCCACTCGTGGCGAAGGTATAAGTATGTCTGCTGCCAATAAACCGCTTGATATCAAACAGAGCGTCATCGACGCGATCCTGGCCGGCCTGATCTCGCTGATCGTGTTCGGGCCGATTGTCGGCGTGGTGCTCGACGGCTACAGCTTCAACCTTCAACCGGCCCGGGTCGGCTGGTTGGTGGCGATCGTGATGATCGGCCGTTTTGCCTTGAGCCTGTTCCTGCAAACCCCCAAGGGACTGAAGATTCTCCAGGGCTTCGAAAGCACCGGCTCCGGCGTGCATGTGCTGCCGCCGGACTACAAGTCGCGCCTGCGCTGGATCATCCCGGCGCTGATCGTGATTGCCATCGTGTTTCCGTTCTTCGCCAACAAATACGTGCTCACCGTGGTCATTCTCGGCCTGATCTACGTGTTGCTGGGCCTGGGCCTGAACATCGTGGTCGGCCTGGCGGGGCTGCTCGACCTGGGTTACGTGGCGTTCTATGCCATCGGTGCCTATGGCCTGGCGCTGGGCTACCAATACCTGGGGCTGGGTTTCTGGACCGTATTGCCGCTGGCGGCCATCGCGGCGGCGATGGCGGGGTGCATATTGGGATTCCCGGTGTTACGAATGCACGGTGACTACCTGGCCATCGTGACCCTGGGGTTCGGTGAGATCATCCGGTTGGTGCTGAACAACTGGCTGTCGTTCACTGGCGGGCCGAATGGCATGCCCGTGCCGTCGCCAACCTTTTTCGGCCTGGAGTTCGGCCGGCGAGCGAAAGATGGCGGGGTGCCGTTCCATGAGTTCTTCGGCCTCGACTACAACCCCAACATCAAATTCCTGTTCATCTACATCGTGCTGTTCATCACGGTATTGCTGGTGCTCTACATCAAGCATCGCCTGACCCGCATGCCGGTCGGACGTGCCTGGGAAGCCCTGCGCGAGGATGAGATCGCCTGCCGCTCCATGGGCCTGAACCATGTGCTGGTCAAGCTCTCGGCCTTCACCATCGGCGCGTCCACGGCTGGCCTGGCCGGGGTGTTCTTCGCCAGTTACCAGGGCTTCGTCAACCCATCGTCGTTCACCTTCTTCGAGTCGGCGTTGATCCTGGCGATCGTGGTGCTGGGCGGCATGGGGTCGACGGTCGGCGTGGTGATTGCCGCCTTCGTGCTCACCGTGGCGCCGGAGCTTTTGCGCAGTTTCTCTGAATACCGGGTGCTGCTGTTCGGCGTACTGATGGTGTTGATGATGATCTGGCGCCCGCGCGGCTTGATCCGTATCAGCCGTACCGGTGTGACGCCGCGCAAGGGGGTAGCGCCATGAGCGAAGTCGTACTCAAAGTTGAAAACCTGATGATGCAGTTCGGTGGCATCAAGGCCCTCAGCGATGTCAGCCTGCAGGTCAAGCGCAACTCGATCTTCGCGCTAATCGGCCCCAACGGTGCGGGCAAGACCACGGTGTTCAACTGCCTGACCGGTTTCTACAAGGCTTCGGGCGGCAAGATTGAACTCAACGTGCGCGGCGAGCAGACCAACGTCATCAAGTTGTTGGGCGAAGCGTTCCGCCCGACCGACTTCGTCTCGCCGAAATCCTTCGCCAGCCGGCTGTACTACAAGATGTTCGGCGGCACCCACCTGGTGAACCGCGCCGGCCTGGCGCGTACCTTCCAGAACATTCGTTTGTTCAAGGAAATGTCGGTGCTGGAAAACCTGCTGGTGGCCCAGCACATGTGGATCAACCGCAGCCTGGTGGCGGGCATCCTCAACACCAAGGGCTATCGCAAGGCCGAAAGCGACGCCCTGGACCATGCGTTCTATTGGCTGGAAGTGGTGGACCTGGTGGATTGCGCCAACCGTCTGGCGGGCGAGCTTTCCTACGGCCAGCAACGCCGCCTGGAAATCGCCAGGGCCATGTGCACGCGCCCACAGATCATCTGCCTCGACGAACCGGCCGCCGGCCTCAACCCTCAGGAAACCGAAGCGCTGAGCGCGATGATCCGGCTGCTGCGCGATGAGCATGATCTGACCGTGGTGCTGATCGAACACGACATGGGCATGGTAATGAGCATTTCCGACCACATCGTGGTGCTGGACCACGGCAACGTGATCGCCGAGGGTGGTCCCGAGGCGATTCGCAACGATCCGAAGGTGATCGCGGCCTACCTGGGTGCCGACGAAGAGGAACTGGTATGAGTGGACCTATCCTCGAACTCAAGGAGTTGGACGTGTTCTACGGGCCGATCCAGGCCCTGAAGAAAGTCTCGATGCACATTGGCGAAGGCGAGACCGTGAGCTTGATCGGCTCCAACGGTGCCGGCAAGTCCACGCTGTTGATGTCGATCTTTGGCCAGCCCCGCGCGGCGGGTGGGCAGATCATCTACCAGGGCGTGGACATCACCCACAAGTCCTCCCACTACATCGCCTCCAACGGCATCGCGCAGTCGCCAGAAGGGCGGCGGGTTTTCCCCGACATGACGGTCGAGGAAAACCTGCTGATGGGCACCATTCCCATCGGTGACAAATACGCCAGCGAAGACATGCAACGCATGTTCGAGCTGTTCCCGCGGCTCAAGGAGCGCCGCAACCAGCGGGCCATGACCATGTCCGGCGGCGAGCAGCAAATGCTCGCCATCGCCCGGGCATTGATGAGCCGGCCGAAGTTGTTGTTGCTCGATGAGCCGAGCCTGGGGTTGGCGCCGATCGTGGTGAAACAGATCTTCGCCACCCTGCGTGAACTGGCCTCCACCGGGATGACCATTTTCCTAGTGGAACAGAACGCCAACCACGCCCTCAGGCTGTCGGACCGGGCTTATGTGATGGTCAATGGTGAAATCCGCCTGACCGGCACCGGCAAGGAACTGCTCGCCAACGAAGAGGTGCGCAACGCGTACCTGGGTGGGCATTGAGGCGGTTGAAGCAATGAAAAAAACCGGCGAGTGAATCGCCGGTTTTTTTATCTCTCCCAAACACCACCATCCCTCTGTGGGAGCGGGCTTGCTCGCGAAAGCGGTGGATCAGACATATTGATGTCGACTGACACGCCGCCTTCGCGAGCAAGCCCGCTCCCACAGGGGGAATTTGTATGGTTTCAGGAATTGTGGACAACAATCCTGAGCCCCTGCGAAACCGCGACATAAAGTCGCCGCAAACAGTTGTTTTGTCACGGTTTTGACTTGTCCCCGTTTGCTGTGGAACTGGCTGTGGGTAACGTGGGAGTAGCTGGCTGAAAGCCTTTGATTACGTGGCTTGCAGGGCTGTGATCGTTTTTTGATCAGGCGTTTTCGGTCAAGCGTGAGCGGCAGTTGTCAACAGTTTTGTGAGCACTGGAATGGGCCCGGAAGTCTATCGGTAATCCTGTGGATAAGTCTGTGATTAAACTCTGGAAAGACCGCGCTGAGGGCCGTGGTTACTGGCTTGGAGCCATCGCCTCTGGGGCGCTGACTTATAGCAGATAACTTGCGTTGCACAACCTGAGTTGCAGGGTCAAGCGAAAAAATTTTCCAAATACCCCGCAAAGCCTTATGCACAGCGGCCTGTGGGGTTTGCACTTGCCCCCGATTACTGTGGACGTGCCTGTGGATAAGGTGCGGGCAACCGGCTGCGGGCCTTGCTGGGCAAGGTCTGGCGCGGATTGGTTGTTTTATGAGCAGATGTGGGCCAAAAGCACGTGTGCAAACCTTGCCCCCGACGTATCAGGCCGGGCATGCTGTGGGCCGATTCCATTCAACGGCTTTTGAAGTTCCAACAAGGAGAACACGATGTCTGACACTCTGTTTATCACCGGCGCGACATCCGGTTTTGGTGAAGCCTGTGCCCGACGTTTTGCCGAGGCCGGTTGGAAACTGGTGCTGACCGGTCGTCGTGAAGAACGCCTCAATGCCCTTTGTGCCGAGCTGTCGAAGCAGACCGAAGTCCATGGCCTGGTCCTGGACGTACGCGATCGCAAGGCCATGGAAGAGGCCATCGCCAACCTGCCGCCGTCCTTCGCCACGTTGCGCGGGCTGATCAACAACGCCGGCCTGGCCCTGGGCGTCGACCCGGCGCCCAAGTGCGACCTCGATGACTGGGACACCATGGTCGACACCAACGTCAAAGGGCTGATCTACAGCACCCGCCTGCTGTTGCCGCGCCTGATCGCCCACGGCCGTGGCGCCGGGATCGTCAACCTGGGTTCCATTGCCGGCAACTACCCGTATCCGGGCAGCCATGTGTATGGCGCGAGCAAGGCGTTCGTCAAACAGTTCTCCCTGAACCTGCGTTGCGACCTGCAAGGCACGGGCGTGCGAGTGAGCAACATCGAGCCGGGCCTGTGCGAAAGCGAATTCTCCCTGGTGCGCTTCGGTGGCGACCAGGCGCGTTACAACGCGACCTATGCCGGCGCCGAGCCGATCCAGCCACAAGACATCGCCGACACGATTTTCTGGGTGCTCAACACGCCGGCGCACATCAACATCAACAGCCTGGAGCTGATGCCGGTGAGCCAGACCTGGGCTGGGTTTGCGATTGAGCGTAACAAGGCCTGACCGCTGACGTACTTGAGCTGGAAATGTTGAGCCCTTGTGGCGAGGGAGCTTGCTCCCGCTCGGCTGCGAAGCAGTCGTAAGCTTTTTAGGGCCGCTGCGCGGCCCAGCGGGAGCAAGCTCCCTCGCCACAGTGGGGGTCAAGCCAGATAATCGGCCAGCCCGCGATAGCAGGTCAGCAGGTGATACGGCGTGGTGGACGGCATGTCCCGGCGGCTGACAATGCCGTCGGCGTCGAGGCATTCGTTCCAGCCTTTGCCATGCAGGAATTGTTGCCGCAACGCCTGTAGTTGATGTAGCAATGCCCCCTGATTGTCCGGGCGCAAAGTCAGCGCCCGCAGGTATTCCGCCTGGGCCCAGATGCGTTGGGTGGCATCCCGTGGGCCTGCTTGTGTGTCCACCGCCAGCATCGCGCACACCGCGCCGGAATCCGGATCGACGCCGCGTTGTTCGGTATGGCCGAAGCTGCGCTCCAGGGCGGTGTGCAACTTGCCGTTGCGCAACAGCGGCGATGAGGCCAGCAAGTAATACCATTCGAACTGGTGGCCCGGCTCGAACCAGTTATCCACAGCCTTGAGCGGTTTTTCCATCATGACCCGCTGCTGCGGATCGATGAAGTGCTTGGCCATCCCGTCGCACAAGTCCAGCAACGCCTGGCGGACGTTGGCATCTTCGCGGACCGAGAGGGTGGCGAGAAACGCTTCGGCCAGGTGCATCAACGGGTTTTGCAAAGGGCCGGAACCCGTCGTCGACCAATCGCGCTTGAGGCTGGCTTCGTAGAGACCGTCGACGCTGGCAAAGCGCCGGGCGATGACTTCCAGGCTCGCGTTGAGCACCGATTCCACCAGCGGTTCGCGGACCTTGCCCCAGTAATGGGCGCAGGCGAACAGGATAAACGCGTGGGTATAGAGGTCCTTGCCGGTGTCCAGCGGCGCGCCTCGCGGGTCGATGCTGTAGAACCAGCCGCCATGTTCGGCATCGTGGAAATGACGCTGGAGCGAGCGGAACAGTGCGCTGGCCCGTTCCTCGGCCTGGGGCACTTCGCCAATCAGGCTCGCAAACACATACAGTTGTCGCGCACAGGCCATGGCCCGGTAGCGCTGGGGCGGCAGCGGCGCATGTTCGGCATCCAGGGATTCATAGGGCAGCGCCAGTTCGGCATTCCAGCCCGGGCCTTGCCACATCGGCACGATCACGTCGTGAAAATGCTGCCGCACTGTTGCGAACAGGGCGGTCAATTCAGGCGGGGGAGCGGGGCGGGAAGCATCAGGCATGGGCGGACGTCGTCACGGCTTGGGGGCGATTGCGCGACATGGTAGCAGAGTGGCAGGCCTGGGGAGATGGGGTGGCTATCAGGCCGCCTTCGCGAGCAAGCCCGCTCCCACAGGGTACGGTGTACAGCGATCAAGCTGCGGGAGCAGGCTCACTCCCACAGGAGGCGGCGTACACCGACCTAACTGTGGGAGCGGGCTTGCTCGCGAAGGCGTCTTCGAAGGCGCTAAAGAATCAACCCGCCAACAACCACACCCCAGCCCCCGCCGAAGCTGCTCCAGCCAACCGAACCAATGGCGTCGCCGCGCGTGGCAGCACCCGCACCAGTGCAAACCCGGCGCCATGCAGCGCCGCCGTGGCTGCGACGAAGCCCACCGCATAGGCCCACGGGCTCGACATGTCCGGCAGTTCCAAGCCATGGGCCACACCGTGGAACAGTGCAAACAACGCCGTCGCGCCAACCGCCAGGCTCAACGGTGGACGTACCGCCAGTGCCACCGCCAGGCCCAGGGCCAACACCGAGGCGGCGATCCCGCTTTCCAGCGCCGGCAGGTTCAGGCCTTCAAAGCCCAGCAGGCCGCCCAGCAGCATCGTACCCACGAAGGTGCAGGGCAGCGCCCAGCGCGCGGCGCCTTGTTGTTGTGCGGCCCACAAGCCGACCGCCAGCATCGCCAGCAAATGGTCGAGCCCGCCGATGGGGTGGCCGAGGCCGGCGATCAGGCCATTGTCGCCGTGGCCGGGGTGGGCGAAGGCCAGGGCCGGGGTCAGCAGCAGGGCAAGAGCACCGAAGAGGCGTTTGAAGGTCATGGATAAGCTTCCTTGTGGTCAGTCGGAAAATCAGGCGGCGCTCAGCAGACCCTGGCGCTCGATGAAGGCGATGATGTCGTCCAGGCCCTGGCCGGTCTTCTGGTTGCTGAACACGAAGGGCTTGCCGTTGCGCATCCGCCGGGTGTCGCTGTCCATCATCTCCAGGGACGCGCCCACCAGCGGCGCCAGGTCGATCTTGTTGATCACCAGCAGGTCGGATTTGCAAATGCCCGGCCCGCCCTTGCGCGGCAGCTTGTCCCCGGCGGAAACGTCGATCACATAGATCGTCAGGTCCGACAGCTCCGGGCTGAAGGTCGCCGACAGGTTGTCGCCGCCCGACTCCACCAGAATCAGGTCCAAGCCCGGAAAGCGCCGGTTCAACTGGTCCACCGCCTCGAGGTTGATCGAGGCATCTTCGCGAATCGCCGTGTGCGGGCAGCCGCCGGTTTCCACGCCGATGATCCGCTCCGGCGCCAGGGCTTCGTTGCGCACCAGGAAGTCGGCGTCTTCGCGGGTGTAGATGTCGTTGGTGACCACCGCCAGGTTGTAGCGTTCACGTAGAGCCAGGCACAGGGCCAGGGTCAGGGCGGTCTTGCCGGAGCCCACCGGGCCGCCGATACCGACGCGCAGAGGTTGTGTGTTCATGTGTGTCTCCTAGGAACGGAACAGACGGCTGTACTGGCGCTCATGGGCCATGCACGCCAGGGACAGGCCAAACGCGGCGCTGCCGTAATGGTCGGGGTCGATGTTCGAGGCGTCGTGCTGGGCCTGTTGCAACAGCGGCAGCAGTTCGCTGGTCAGGCGCTGGGCCGCTTGCTGGCCCAGGGGCAGGGTTTTCATCAGCACCGCCAGTTGGTTTTCCAGCCAGCTCCACAGCCAGGCGGCGAGGGCATCCTGGGGGGCGATCTGCCAGGCGCGGGCGGCCAGGGCCCAGCCCAGTGCCAGGTGCGGTTCGCTGTGCTGTTCGAGAAAGCCTCGCGCGGCGCGGTCGAGTTCCGGCAGGCCCGCGAGCAATTGTTGCAACGAGTAGCCCATCTGCCGGCTCTCCTGGTACAGCTCGCGGGTTTCCCGGCTGGCGCGGTGCTCTTCACAGCGTTGCCGCAGCGTGTCCCAATCGTTAGCGGCGGCTGCGGTGCAGTGTGCCAGCAGCAGGGGCGCTTCGAAGCGTGCCAGGTTCAACAGCAATTGGTCGCTGATCCAGCGCCGCGCATCGTCGGGTTTTTTCACCTGGCCGTTGTCCACCGCCATTTCCAGACCCTGGGAGTAGCTGTAGCCGCCAATCGGCAACTGCGGGCTGGCCAGACGCAGCAGCGCCCAGGCCGGGTTCATGTGCGCACGCCAAATTGATGCAGGCGCGGCGCGTAGTTGAAGTCTTCGTCGCCGTGCCGGGAATGATGATGGCCGCCGCCATAGGCGCCGTGTTCCGGCTGGAACGGGGCTTCGATGGCTTCGGCGCGGGCGCCCAGTTGTTCGAGCATCGCCTTGAGCACGTAATCGTCCAGCAGGCGCAACCAGCCATCGCCCACTTGCAGGGCCACGTGGCGATTGCCCAGGTGGTAGGCGGCGCGGGTCAGTTCGAAGGCATTGGCGCAGGTGACATGCAGCAATTGTTCGGCGCGGGCGCAAACGCGCACGATGCGCCCATCTTCGGCCTGCAGGCACTCACCGTCGTACAGCGGCGGCTGGCCTCGCTCCAGGAACAACCCGACGTCTTCACCTTCGGCACTGAAACAGCGCAGACGGCTTTTGCTGCGGGCGTCGAAGGTCAGGTGCAGCTCTGCGTCCCAGCGCGGTTGAGTGTCGATTCTGCGGTGAATCACCAGCATCGGAGTGCTTCCAGCAATGAACGGTGCTGTGTTTAGAGCAAGGGGCTTGCCAATCGAAGGGGGTGTAGGAAATATCTGGGGATGGCGTTTCAGGATGGGGCGGATTGCGTGCCATGTTGGTGCGCGTCGTGGGGCTGTGCACCATTTTGCGACCAACACAAAAGCGTCTGTGGGAGCGGGCTTGCTCGCGAAGGCGGCGTGTCAGTCGACATCAATATGTCTGATCCACCGCTTTCGCGAGCAAGCCCGCTCCCACAATGGATTGGTGTTGAGCTTGAGATTCGGTTCGACTCAGAACCCTATGGGAGCGGGCTTGCTCGCGAAGGCGGCGTGTCAGTCGACATCAATATGTCTGATCCACCGCTTTCGCGAGCAAGCCCGCTCCCACAATGGATTGGTGTTGAACTTGATATTCGGCTCTACACAAAACCCTGTGGGAGCGAGCTTGCTCGCGATGGCGTCGGCCCAGCTCGCATCAAAGCAAGGCGCTATCCCTTGGCCCCAGGCGCCGCCATCTCCTTGGTTTCCAGATGATCCAACGCCCGCTCGACCAGCAACTGCACCCCATCGGCCATGCGACTGATCGCCAAGGCGACGCAGCGGCGTGAGTCGTCCACATCGTCGGCCAGGTCGGCGGCGATGGTGCTGATGGAGAGCAGGTCTTCGGAGGCGTTGGCGAGCAGGGTTTCGGTGTCTATGTGAGGGGACACGATGAAGAGCTGGTTTTTATCGGGTTCGGGCGGTGAGGTGGGCTTGGGCTTGAGGTAGTAGTCGAGGGCGCGGGTGGCGGCGTCATCGAGCTTTTTTTCTTCCTGCGCTTGGACGCGGGATTTGTGGCCGCTTTTTGGCGGATTCGGAGTTGCTTTGAACATAGTGAAAATTCCTGGAAGTGGAGCCGGCACCCTCCGATTGCACGTCGAAAAATGGGTGGCAGCTGTACGTAGGTGTGCAAGACCGGTCCAGGAACCCGGCAGACCCGAAGATCTCCCACGCGCAGCCGCCATAATAGTCAGCGAGCATAGAAAAATGCTCGGCGAATAGCCATAACGAATACGCTCCTAGACCGGACTTGCACGTCCGTATCACCGTTTTTGCGATGACGAACAGAGGTTAGCCGCGCCATAGAGCGCTGCCTAGTTCATGAACAGCCCCGCGTGTTGAAGGAAATGTCCGAGGGTTTGGCGGGGAAAAGCACCGGAAGATCGTAGCCGTCGGCAGCTCCTACAGAAATTGCGTAGGGGCTGCCGAAAGTTGCGATTTTGAATGTCTGGTGGAGCGAGGGGGCAAGTAGCCATCAACTATGGGAACTCGTTCTCACAGTGAATGTGGATCGAGATTGAGCTTGGTTCGACTTGGAACCCAGGTGTTATCTGAGCTTGATCAGCACGGCTACGATGCCCATCCATGCCAAAGTAAAAGCCATCAACGTTCTATCAATGATGAGAAGACGTTTCAGATAGGGTGGGAAATGTTTGACATCAACGGGGTCCACATCCCCGATGCGGATATACGCATTTGAAAAAATCACCATCCCGGCAATTTTACTCAGCAGCACAAATCCCCCAAAGTAGCCTCGATTTCGCCAAGCGGGAGCCCAAAGGTATATGAAGCGGCTGTTTTTCAAGGCATCCATCATGGGGTTCAAATGATGGCGAATTAGGTACAAACTGAATGTCAAGCACGCAAGGTTCATAGGGATCATAGCCAACACAATCCAGTCAGACAGCGAAGAGTTCCAGAACTCCCCCAGCGTCATGGCAAAGCTATCTCGTACATAACGTCACCTATTTTTTCGCCTCCCATACTTCCAACAGCTGTACCCGCCCAAGCACCAACGCCCACTACGGCCGCGACACAAATCACACCTCCGATACCAGTAGAGGCTCCAAGCGCCAAGCAAAGCGGCCCGCTGGCTGATAAACCTAAATTTCCACCCCAAGCGCCACCAACGGTAGATAGGCCGAATTTTCCTCCTTCAGTGAACTTAATTCTCTCACAAGCCGCCTCAGAGCCTCCGTTACACACGTCCTGAACAGCTAATAACGAAGACACCCCACCAACTCCAATCCCGATATACCCGCCCATCTGCATATATTTCGCTGCTCGGCTGGTGCTCTCGACGTGGGTCGCATACCCCGGTATCTGCCCCGGTGCTCCGGCCTTGTTCCAGTGGTGCACTAAGCTACGGCTCGAAATGCCCAGGGCGGTTTTCAGTTTGGGATGGTCGCCCAGGGTCGTATGGCCGCGCAGGCGGGTGGAGTTCAGCAGGTGGGCATCCAGCTGGGCGAGCAGGAGCTTACGCTCGGTGAAAAACTGCGCTGATTTGAGGTGGCCGTGTTGGCGATAGCTTTCCTGGTGCAAGCGTTCCATGGCTTGCAGCGTGTCGCGCAAGCTGGTCAGGTGTTTTTCCATCATCACCGCGCTTACGCCAAGCCAAGTAGAGGTCTGGCCGGTGAAGCTGGCGATCTCAGCCGCGTGGCGGTGCATGAAGTCGGCTTGCTCGGCGGTCAGGTCATCGAGCGCGGTATTCACTGTTTGCGCCGCCGCCATCACCTGCGCCTCTTCGCGGGTGCATAGGTGATTGTTCGGATCGCTCAGCACGATCATCGAACCGGCCTTGACCACATCGCGATAAGGATTCAATGCGCGGAATTTGCGCATCACCGCCGGGTCGGGTGACGGGAACAACGTGGCCTCCAGCGCTTCGCGGGTCACGCTTTTGGGCACAACGTAGAATCCCGGTTCCTGGGGTTCTACGCGGGTAGATGTTGGGGGCGGAGGGTTGATTGATGGGGCTGAAAACGATTGGCGTGAAGCAGTTGGAGCGCTGGTCGCGGGCTGTGGAGCCGGCTGAGCGGCTCGGCTGGCTTGCGGTGCAGAATTCGCACCTTCATAGGTGGCCCAGAATACCGAAGGGATCAGTTGCGCTTTGCAGGGGCAGGTACTATGGCTATCGAGCGTTCCGGCCATGTGTTTGCCATGGCTGACAATGTGCCCGATGCCACCTTTGATCTGATAAGTTTTCCCGTCCTTTCCACACGAGACGCGGTCACCTTCGCGGGCATGCAGCAGGCCAAACATGTTGACCCTGTCATCGCCATCCAGCACTTTCCCGCCGCAAGAGGTCTTGTCGCCCTGACCGATGAAGTAACCCTCGGTCATTGCATGTTCTCCTTCATCTCATTCCGGCGCAGACGGCGGCCCTCAGCTGGCCCTACTGCGGGCAAAAAATCTTCTGCGTTCGACACGCCTTTGCGGACGATGAGAACCGCTATGTCTTGGGGCGTATTGATGATTTCGTCGCCGTTGCTCAGACGGCTGCCGACCAGTGCAACATCGCTGTTGCTTTCACCGGCCCCGGTGACGATCCGCGCCGTGCTGCCATCGGCATACACGACGTGATCGCCTTTCTGGGCGGCGCGTAGCGTGCGGCCATCCATCTTGAATTCAAACGGTGATGAAGCATGTTGGATCGTTCCGCCGTCCCGGGTCTGACTACCCTCGGCGGCCAGTCGGTAAATACCGAGTGGCGGATGGGCTTTGACGTAAGCCTGTTGTTGTCTAAGCAGTGTCGCGACTTCTTCGACGCAACCCTCCAACCGATCCGGCTCAAAGTAGGGATCGTCGAGATGGCTCAGGTATTCAAGAGAGGCTTCATTGGTGTGGTGGGATAGCAAGGGTGCAGTCATTTTCATGGCTCCTATACAAAGACGTCGTACGCAAGGCCGCGTTGACAGGTCTTGGAAGCGATGAATAAGACGATGAGCCGCTGATAGCGGGCAATCCCGGCGTGGGGCGCATTTGCAGCGAATAGGAAAGTTCGTAGGCCAAGATGCACCTTTTCCTACATCGAAAGTATCTGTTGCGTGGTTTTTCGGGAGGCGGTGTGCCAGGTGAGCAATCAGGGGGCTGAGACGCCGCTATCGCGAGCAGGCTCGCTCCCACAAAGGAGGCATGCTGACAGTTATTCGGTACTGCCCAGCCCCTGCCAATGCTTGAGGCCAATGAAGATGAATCGCAGTTGCTGGGTCATCTTCGCCTGGGGC
Organism: Pseudomonas sp. Z3-6; assembly: GCF_051131985.1. NCBI lineage: Bacteria > Pseudomonadati > Pseudomonadota > Gammaproteobacteria > Pseudomonadales > Pseudomonadaceae > Pseudomonas > Pseudomonas sp. Z3-6. The sequence continues at coordinate 6,291,355 of NZ_CP071644.1, read as the reverse complement.
GTGAGGTGTTCGGGGAGGGCTTGGGCGGGTGGGTCGATGATGTCCGGCAGGGTGGCGAACACGCTCTTGACGATAAGATCGGCCATCACGCCCAGGGCGGCCAGGTCCAGGTGCTGCAGCTTGGGCATCAACGCCAGGTCGTCGGCCAGGTCCGAGCTGATGTCTTCGCGCAATTGAGCAATGGCCTGGCGCACCGGCAGGGAGCCGCCGTATTGCTCGCGGGCCAGGAACAGGAATTGGGATCGGTTGACTTGAACCACATCGAGAAAGATCCGTACCGACGCATCGATGATGCCACCCATGACGAATTCGTTGTGGCGGACCAGGCGGATGGTTTCGCGGAAGGTCTGGCCGACTTCGCTGACCAGTGCCAGGCCCAGTTGGTCCATGTCCTCGAAGTGCCGATAGAACCCGGTGGGCACGATGCCCGCCGTCCTGGCGACTTCTCGCAGGCTCAGGCTGCCGAATCCCCGGCCGCACTCCATCAAATGACGGGCTGCGTCCATCAGGGCAATGCGTGTCTGTTGTTTCTGTTCGGCGCGGGGCAGCATCACAAGGCTGACTTCTGATTCACGGGAGCGGTGCACTCTAGCAAATCGGCTTTGCCGACGTCGAACGGTAGAGGGGGATCGGGCGGGGAAAACGAAGGGCTTGAAAAGTCAAAAGCCCGATTGCAGGAATCGGGCTTTTTTCTGGGCCACCATGGGCTCAGCTCACGGTGCTGTTGCGTTCGATCACACGATCACCACCGCCTTCGGCCACGGTATCGCCCATTTTAGTGCGCGAAGAACCGTCTTCAGCGAGGGTTTGGCCTGGAGTGCGGTCGGAACCATCGGCTGCCAGGGTTTGACCCGGAGTGCGGTCGGAACCGTCGGCTGCCAAGGTTTGGCCTGGAGTGCGGTCGGAACCGTCGGCTGCCAAGGTTTGGCCTGGAGTGCGGTCGGAACCATCAGCTGCCAGGGTTTGACCTGGAGTGCGGTCGGAACCGTCAGCTGCCACGGTATCACTCTGCTTGGTACGGTCATAACCGTCTTCGGCCAGGCCTTTTTCTTCCAGGCGATCACGTCCACCTTCGGCAACCGTCTGGCTGTAGACAGAATGGCTGTCCTTGACCTGTGGCGTGGCTTGTTCGGAGGCTGGCAGTGCGAAGGCAGTAGAGGCCAGCAGTGAAAGGGACAGGCTCATCAGTAATTGGCGTTTCATGATCGTTGCTCCTTGGAAGGGCGATAAAGTGGGTACGAGGGCAATGCTACTCTCGATAAGTCGATATAAAAGTTCATAAACGCAATGGTAATAATCAACGGAATTGATTGTTCGCGGCGAAGGCTCTAGAACGGGCGTTTCCAAGGTGCTGTTTTGCACCGTGGTGGGTATTTTGTACCCATCGCTGCCTCGCAAATGTGCGGGGGCGGTAACAGTTTGTTGGCCGATCAGTCAGAATCCTGGCATCTTTTTGTGCCGTTCATCGGCACCTGTTGGCCGTTTCGCCAGTCCAACCCTTCATGACGAACCGGTGCAGGTTCGTATTTAAAACAGCGCCGCGGTTGCGGACGCTGACTTGTCATCAGGAGCCTTGTGCATGACGCGCACCTCGAAAATCCTCGCCTGGAGCTTTGCCAGCCTTGTTGTCCTGCTGGCGGTGCTGGTGCTGGTCATCGCCTTCTTCGACTGGAACCGCATCAAGCCCCCGCTCAATGCCAAGGTTTCCGAGGAATTGCATCGTCCCTTCGCCATCAACGGCAACCTGGCGGTGATCTGGCAGCGTGAGCCGGAAGAAGGTGGCTGGCGCGCCTGGTTGCCGTGGCCCCATGTGGTGGCCGAAGATTTGAGCCTGGGTAACCCGGATTGGTCGAAAACGCCGCAAATGGTCACGCTCAAGCGTGTCGAGCTGCGCGTTTCGCCTCTGGCCTTGCTGGCCCGGCGAGTGGTGATTCCACGCATCGACCTGGTGGAGCCCAACGCCAATCTGCAACGCCTGGCGGACGGTCGCGCCAACTGGACCTTCCAATTCGATCCGAAAGACCCGGACGCGGAGCCGTCCAGCTGGGTGGTGGACATTGGCGCCATTGGTTTCGACAAGGGGCACGTCACCCTTGACGACCAGACACTCAAGACCCGCCTCGACCTGTTGATCGACCCGTTGGGCAAACCCATTCCGTTCAGCGATATCGTCGGTGACAAAGCCGCGAAAAAAGCCCAGGACCAAGGCGCGACGCCACAGGACTACGCGTTCGCCTTCAAGGTCAACGGGCAGTATCACGGGCAAAACCTGACCGGCTCCGGCAAGGTCGGTGGCTTGCTGGCACTGAAGGATGCGTCACGACCTTTTCCACTCCAGGCCCAGGCGAAGGTCGGTGACACCCGTGTCGAACTGGCGGGCACCCTCACCGATCCGCTGAACCTCGGGGCCCTGGACTTGCGCCTGAAACTGGCGGGCACCAGCCTCGCCCAGCTCTACCCACTGACCGGCGTGACCCTGCCGGACTCACCGCCTTACGCCACCGATGGCCGCTTGATCGCCAAACTGCATGACCCGGGTGGGGCGCTGTTTCGCTATGAGGGGTTCAACGGCAAGATCGGCGACAGCGATATCCATGGCGACCTGGCTTACGTCGCCAGTCAGCCGCGGCCCAAACTCAGTGGCGCGCTGGTCTCCAATCAACTGCTGTTCAGCGACTTGGCGCCGTTGATCGGTGCTGACTCCAACACCGAGCAAAAGGCCCGCGGCGGCGCCAGCAAACAGCCGACCGGCAAGGTCTTGCCCGTAGAAGAGTTTCGCACCGAGCGTTGGCGCGTGATGGACGCCGATGTGGAGTTCACCGGCAAACGCATTGTCCATAGCGAGCAGCTGCCGTTCACCGACCTGTATACCCATCTGGTGCTCAACGACGGGCAGTTGAGTCTTGAGCCCCTGCGTTTCGGTGTGGCCGGTGGCCGCCTCGATGCACAGATCCGCCTCAACGGGCGCACCCGGCCGCTGGAAGGCCAGGCGAAGCTGACGGCGCGGGGGTTCAAGCTCAAGCAATTGTTCCCGGGTTTCGAGCCGATGAAAACCAGCTTCGGCGAATTGAATGGCGATGCCGACATCGCCGGGCGCGGCAATTCGGTGGCGGCGTTGCTGGGCACCTCCAACGGCACGCTGAAAATGCTCATCAACGATGGCGCCATCAGTCGGGAATTGATGGAGCTGGCGGGGCTGAACGTTGGTAACTACGTGGTAGGGAAAATCTTTGGCGACAAGGAAGTGAAGATCAACTGCGCGGCAGCCGACTTCGACATCAAGACGGGCCTGGCGACCACGCGCCTGTTCGTGTTCGATACCGAGAACGCGATCATCTACATCGACGGCACGGCGAATATGGCGAGTGAAAAGTTGGACCTGACCATCACTCCAGAGTCCAAGGGCTGGCGCCTGATTTCCCTGCGTTCGCCCTTGTATGTGCGGGGCACGTTCTCCAAGCCCGCCGCTGGGGTCAAGGCCGTACCCCTGATGCTGCGCGGTGCCGGGATGGTGGCGTTGGGCGTGATCGCCGCGCCGGCGGCCGGATTGCTGGCGCTGGTGGCGCCCAGCGGCGGAGAGCCGAACCAGTGCGCGCCGCTGTTGGAACAGATGAAGGCGGGCAAGGCGCCGGTGACGGTCAAGCCGACCCGGTAGCCGGCGAATTGTTATGAAGCTTAGGGCCCTTTCGCGAGCAAGCCCGCTCCCACAGTTGACCAAGTTCCTTCAGAGAAATGCGGTTCAACTGTGGGAGCGGGCTTGCTCGCGAAGGGGCCCTCAGGTGTATCAGAGATCAGCCAGAATATCGGCCATGTCATCGGCATGCTCCTCTTCCTGGGCCAGGATGTCTTCGAAGATGCGCCGGGTGGTCGGGTCTTTTTCGCCAATGTATTGGATGATTTCCCGGTAGCTGTCGATGGCGATCCGTTCGGCCACCAAGTCCTCGTACACCATTTCCTTGAGGGTGTTGCCCGCTATGTATTGGGCGTGGGAATTGCGGGTCAACAGGTCGGGGTTGAACTCCGGCTCGCCGCCCAACTGCACGATGCGCTCGGCGAGTGTGTCGGCGTGTTCGGCTTCCTGGTTCGCATGCTCGAGGAACTCACTGGCGGCCACGCTGGCCTTGAGACCGGTGGCCATGAAGTAGTGGCGCTTGTAGCGCAACACGCAAACCAGTTCGGTGGCCAGCGCTTCGTTGAGCAGGCGTATGACCTCTTGGCGATCGGCGCAGTAGCCTTCGGTCACGGCGCCGTTCTGCACGTTCTGCCGTGCCCGTTCGCGCAGGGTGGTTACATCGGATAAGTGCATGTCGCTCATCTCGTTCTCCTGGAGGCTGATCCGGTTGAGGCGTCACGCTGTGCTGGCGCGATCACTCTAAATGTGAGTGACGCGGTCTTGAAAAAGTTTTACTGAATTTTTCAGCGCATAACCGGACAGTCGCGCCTCCTCCCCCAACCACTGGAAGAACGCCCGCACCGGCGGATGGCGTTCGCGGCCCGGGACGCACAGGGCGCTATAGCCGGCGCCGCTGACCTGGACGTCCGGGCGATAGCCCACCAGCAAGCCGCTGGCGATGCTTTGCGACGCGAGGATATTGCTCGCCAGCACCAGGCCCTGCCCGGCGATCGCGGCTTGCAAGGCGTAGTGCTCCTCGTCGTACTCGCGGATGCACGGCTGACGGGTGAGCCAGGTTTCCCCGGCCTGGGCGCACCAGGCATCCCAACCATGGGCGTACAGCTTGGAGTTGTGCCAGCGCACGCTGATCAGCGTCGGCGGCTGCCGGGCCGCCAGGGCCACCTGTTCAGGCGAGCCATAGACCCCGAAGCTTTCATCGAACAGGCACATGCCGTACAGGTTCGGGTAGGCGTCGAGGCTGTAGCGCACCACCAGGTCGACGCTGGCGTCCTGGTGCAGGTCGATCACCTCGCAATGGGTGTCCAGGCGCACGTTGATGTTCGGGTGGCGCGCATAAAAGCGCCCCAGGCGAGGCACCAGCCACAGGGCGGCAAACGCGGCGGTGGTGGACAGGGTCAGGTGGGTGGTGCTGCGTTGCGGGCGCAAGGTATCGACGCTTTGCGCTACTTCCAGCAAGGCCCCGTGCAAGCTGTGGAACAAGCGTTGCCCGCCGTCGGTGAGGCGAACCTGGCGGGGCAGGCGTTCGAACAGGACCAGCCCCAGCCAGCTCTCCAGCGCTCGAATCTGGTGGGAGATCGCTGTAGGCGTCACCGATAACTCCGCCGCAGCCGCCTTGAAACTGAGCAACCGCGCGGCGGATTCGAAGGCGCGCAGGGCGTTGAGCGGCAGGTTGGCGAACATTCGGATTCTCCTGAAAAACGCTACGGATGAAATTAACTCATCCAGATGAGCTAACGCTCATTTGTCTGCTGGCAGCATCGGGCTTCAATCTGCGCCGCACAAGCAGTGTTGATTGTAGCCGCATAAAAGGAGATTCAGATGAGCAAGATTCTTGTGGTGCATGGCAGTCCCCGTGGCGAGCGTTCTCATTCCCGGCGCCTGGCCGAGGCGTTTGTTTCGGCGTGGCAGGCCGCGAACCCGCAATCCCAATTGTCCCGCCGCGAGGTCGGACGGACGGTGATACCGCCGGTCAACGAAGCCTTTATCGCGGCGGCGTTCTACCCCGAGCCCCAGAATCGACCGTTGATCATGCAGGCGGACCTGGCCCTGAGCGACGCCTTGGTCGAGGAGCTGCAAGCCCATGACCGATTGGTGATCGCCGCGCCCATGCATAACTTCAGCGTGCCCAGCGGCGTGAAGGCCTGGATCGACCAGATCGTGCGCATCGGGCTGACGTTCAATCACAGCCTGGATAACGGCGTGTCGCACTACGAGCCGCTGGTGCTGGGCAAGAAGGCGCTGATCGTGACCAGTCGCGGTGATTTCGGTTTTGGCCCCGGCGGCCAATTGGAGAGCATGAACCACGCCGACACGCTGTTGCGCACCGTGCTGGGATTCATCGGCATCACCGATGTGACGGTGGTGGCCGCCGAAGGCGAAGAGTCGGCCGAGCGCAGTTTTGCGTTGTCCTGCGCCGAGGCCGAGGAGCGTTTGCTGGCGCTGGCGCGGACGTTTTGAGAAAGGGGCGGCTGCGCAGCCCAGCGGGAGCAAGCGCCCTCGCCACGGATTCATCCGGGTGTCATAGACTGGTCATCATCAGTACCGATGCTGACCCCTCTTGATCAAGGATGTCGCCATGTCGCAACGCTGCGCCACTCGTTACCCTCTGGTGCTGGTCCCAGGCATGCTCGGGTTCATCCGTCTGGTGCTGTATCCGTACTGGTATGGCATCGTCTCGGCGTTGCGTCGCGGTGGGGCCGTGGTGGTGGCGGTAAAGGTTTCGCCGTTGCATTCGTCCGAGGTGCGCGGCGAGCAGTTGCTGGCAGTGATCGACGACATCCTGCGGCAAACCGGTGCGCAGAAGGTCAACCTGATCGGCCACAGCCAGGGCAGCCTCACCGCCCGTTATGCAGCCGCCAAGCGTCCGGACCTGGTGGCGTCGGTCACGTCGGTGGCCGGCCCCAACCACGGTTCCGAACTGGCTGATTACCTGCAGCGCCATTACCCGGCCGACAGCGCCAAGGGCCGCATGCTCAGTGCCGTGCTACGCCTGATCAACGTCCTGATGAGCCTGCTGGACACCGGCTATCGCGGGCCGAAGCTGCCGGTGGACCTCCAAGCGTCCCACGTCTCCCTGACCACTGCTGGCGTGGCGCTGTTCAACCAACGTTATCCACAGGGCTTGCCGGTCACTTGGGGCGGGCAGGGGCCGGAAGAGGTCAATGGCGTGCGCTATTACTCGTGGTCCGGCACCTTGCAGCCGGGCATCACCGATAAAGGGCGCAACCTGTTCGACGGCACCCACCGCACGTGCCGTTTATTTGCCCGCACCTTTGTCCGGGAAGCGGGGCAATGCGACGGCTTGGTCGGACGCTACAGCTCCCACCTGGGCACGGTCATCGGCGACGACTATCCGCTGGACCACTTCGACATCGTCAACCAGTCGCTGGGGCTGGTGGGCAAGGGGGCCGAGCCGATTCGGTTGTTTGTCGAGCATGCCGAGCGGTTGAAGGCTGCCGGGGTGTAGCCCGTTGGACCGCGTTATCGTTCTTCGCGAGCAAGCCCGCTCCCACATTGACCGCATTCTTTCTGAAGAAACTCGATCGAATGTGGGAGCGGGCTTGCTCGCGAAAGCGGTTGTTCAGGCGCCGAGAATCTCTTGGGAGGTGTAACAGGCGTTGTCTACACTCCACCCCATCGCCACCCCCTCGTGTGGCAGCCAGGAGAAACACCATGAAGATGCTTCGTGTGCCTTTGTTGATGATCGGTTTGCTGCTGTGTTCCCAGGGCTTCGCCGAGACGGCGCAGCAGAGCAAGATGACCACCTGCAATGCCGACGCCACCGCCAAGGCGCTCAAGGGCGACGAGCGCAAGGCGTTCATGAGCAATTGCCTCAAGGCTACCCCGCAGGAGCGCATGAAAAGCTGCAACGCCACCGCCACCGAGCAGGCGCTGAAGGGCGATGCGCGAAAGGCGTTCATGAGTGAGTGCCTGAAGAAAAAATAAGTGTTGGATCTGTGGGGCCCCATCGTCGGATCGCCGCCCGGAGCAGGCTCGCTCCCACATGGGCAGGCCAACGCCGATCCACTGTGGGAGCGAGCCTGCTCGCGATGGGGCCGACGCAAAAGTTACAAAAAAGCCCTGAACTGCGACGAAGGTCGGCCGACACAATCCCTAGTGCTGCCAGCGGATCGCTGGCAGACTGCCGATCCTTTCACGCGGTTTTGTCCTGAGGCTGTATGCCAACGTTTTCTCAGCGTCATGTGTTGTTGGTGATCAGTTGGGTGATCATTTTTGGTGGGTTGTTGCTGGTGCTGCCGCTGCGCCTGTTGCCGAGCTTGCTGGCCGGGCTGCTGGTGTTCGAGCTGGTCAACATGCTCACCCCGCAGTTGCAGCGCCTGATCGAAGGCCGCCGTGCCCGCTGGCTGGCAGTGGCGTTGCTCGGCACGCTGGTGGTCAGTGTGCTTTCGTTGATTTTCGCCGGGGCCTTCAGTTTCCTGCTCCATGAAGCAGAAAACCCAGGCGCGTCCCTGGACAAGTTCATGACGGTGGTCGACCGCGCCCGTGGACAATTACCGCCGTTCATCGACGCCTACCTACCGGCCAGCGCTGCCGAGTTTCGAGTGGCAATCGGCGACTGGGTGAGCAAGCACCTGAGCGACCTGCAACTGGTGGGCAAGGACGCTGCCCACATGTTCGTGACCTTGCTGATCGGCATGGTGCTGGGGGCCATCGTTGCCCTGCAGCGCATTCCCGACCTGACCAAGCGCAAGCCCCTGGCCGCAGCGCTGTTCGATCGCCTGAACCTGCTGGTCAAGGCGTTTCGCAACATCGTCTTCGCCCAGATCAAGATTTCCCTGCTCAACACCTTCTTCACCGGGATTTTCCTGGCGGTGGTGCTGCCGCTGTTCGGCATCCAGCTACCGCTGACCAAGACCCTGATCGTGATGACGTTCCTGCTGGGGCTGCTGCCGGTGATTGGCAACCTGATGTCCAACACCCTGATCACCATCGTCGCCTTGTCGTTGTCGATCTGGGTGGCGGTGGCGGCGCTGGGTTACCTGATCGTGATCCACAAGCTCGAATACTTCCTCAACGCCCGTATCGTTGGCGGGCAGATCAGCGCCAAGTCCTGGGAATTGCTCATGGCGATGCTGGTGTTCGAAGCCGCGTTCGGCTTGCCGGGGGTGGTGGCGGGGCCGATTTATTATGCGTACCTCAAGAGCGAGTTGAAGCAGGTGGGGATGGTTTGATCCGGAAGTTGTGTTGATTGATCTACCGCTTTCGCGAGCAAGCCCGCTCCCACAGTTCGATCGCATTTCTTCTGAAAGAACTCGGTCAAACTGTGGGAGCGGGCTTGCTCGCGAAGGGGGCGCCTCGGTCTCGGATCAGACCTGGCTCCCATACCGCTTCATCGCCTCGATCGCCAACCCGCTGCCAATGCTGCCGAAGATATTGCCTTCCACATGCCGCGCCTGGGGCAGCATCGCCGAGACGCTGTTGCGCAGCGCCGGGATGCCGCTGGAACCGCCGGTGAAGAACACCGTGTCGACCTTATCGACCCGCACGTTGGCGTCGTTGAGCAACTGCGTGACGCTGCCGCGCACCCGCTCCAGCAGGCCGTCGATGGCCGACTCGAACATCGCCCGGCTCAGGTCCACGCTCAGGCCCGGCTCGATCCGGTCCAGGAGCAAATGGCGCTGGTCGGCGTGGGTCAGCTGGATCTTGGTTTCTTCCACTTCCATCGCCAGCCAGTGCCCGGCGCGCTGTTCGATCAGCTTGAACAGCCGGTCGATGCCGCCGGTGTCTTCGATGTCGTAGCGCATGCTGCCCAGGGCCAGGGTGGACTTTTGCGAGTACACCGCGTTGATGGTATGCCAGGTCGCCAGGTTCATGTGGTGGCTGGTGGGCATGTAGGCACCGCTTTTCATGCGGCTGCCGTAGCCGAACAGCGGCATCAGGCCGGCCAGGGAGAGTTGCTTGTCGAAATCGGTCCCGCCGATGTGCACGCCACCGGTGGCGAGGATGTCAGCGTGACGGTTGTCATGCATACGCCGCTCGGGCGACAGGCGCACCAGGGAGAAGTCCGAGGTCCCGCCGCCGATGTCGACGATCAGCACCAGCTCTTCTTTCTCGATGGTCGATTCATAATCGAAGGCCGCTGCGATAGGCTCGTACTGGAAGGAGACTTCCTTGAAGCCGATGGCACGGGCAACGTCCACCAGGGTGTTTTCCGCTTCCTGGTCGGCCAGTTCATCGTCGTCGACGAAAAACACCGGGCGCCCCAGCACCACTTCTTCGAATTCCCGACCGGCGGCGGCTTCGGCGCGTTGCTTCAACTGGCCGATGAACAGCCCCAGCAGATCCTTGAACGGCATGGCCGTGCCCAACACGCTGGTGTCGTGCTTGATCAGCTTGGAACCCAGCAGGCTCTTGAGCGAGCGCATCAGCCGGCCTTCGTAGCCTTCCAGGTACTCGTGCAGGGCCAGGCGGCCGTACACCGGGCGGCGTTCCTCGAGATTGAAAAAGACCACCGAGGGCAGGGTGATCTTGTCGTCCTCCAGCGCGATCAACGTTTCCATGCCGGGGCGCAGCCAGCCGACGGTGGAGTTGGACGTGCCAAAGTCGATGCCGCAGGCACGGGCCGGGGATGCGTTTTTCATGTCTTTCGGGTTCCAGTTGAAAAAACGGCCGCGCAGTGTATGTCAGTGCGGCGCGGATTCGAAGGCCGGTTATCTGCTAATTCGCAATCGTTGGCCTTGAAAGACAGCGTTGCACCCCCAAACTTGCTGGCATGAGCCTGGTAGCCACAGGGTGGGCACAAGAACCGCCACCGGCTGCCGATAAACTTCTGACGTGCCGCCCGGTCCCAATCTTGAGGTCGGTCAACCCGCTGTCCGGTCATCCGGGCAAGCTGTGCGTGGCGGTGCGACATCGATAACGGATGGTGATGCTTAGATGGACTTCAAAGACTATTACAAGATCCTGGGTGTTGAGCCGACGGCGGATGACAGCACGATCAAGGCTGCCTACCGCAAGCTGGCGCGCAAGTACCACCCGGATGTGAGCAAGGAAAAAGACGCCGAGACCAAGTTCAAGGACGTCTCCGAAGCCTATGAAGCGCTGAAAAGCGCCGACAAGCGCGCCGAGTACGACGACCTGCGCCGCTATGGCCAGCATGGCCAGCCGTTCCAGGGCCCGCCGGGTTGGCAGAGCCGGGGCGGTTTCGGTGGCCAGGACACGGGGGATTTCTCGGACTTCTTCAGTTCGATTTTCGGTAATCGCGGGCCGGGTTTCGGCGGCGGACAGTCAGGTCGCAGCGCCGGCCGTCGAGGGCAAGACGTGGAAATGGAATTACCGATTTTCCTGGAAGAAACCCTGTCGAACGAGTCGAAGAAGGTCACCTTCCAGGTGCCGCAATACAACGCGGCGGGCCAGCACGTGAGCAACACCAGCAAGAGCCTGAACGTGAAGATCCCGCTGGGCGTGACCGATGGCGAGCGTATCCGCCTCAAGGGCCAGGGCGCGCCGGGAATCGGTGGTGGCGCCAATGGTGACTTGTACCTGACCATTCGTTTCGCGCCGCACCCCAAGTTCGACGTCGAAGGCCAGGACTTGATCATCACCTTGCCCCTGGCGCCATGGGAATTGGCGCTGGGCACCGAGGTCGCGGTGCCGACCCTCACCGGCAAGATCAACCTCAAGGTGCCGGCCGGCAGCCAGAACGGCCAGCGCATGCGCGCCAAGGGCCACGGCCTGCGCAACAAGGCCGGCGAGCGCGGCTACCTGTTCGTGCAACTCAAGGCCGTGATGCCCAAGGCCGGCGACGAAGCGGTCAAGGCGCTGTGGGCTGAATTGGCGAAGAAAGCCGCGTTCGACCCGCGGGAGAATTTCTGACCGGTAATCACAGGCCTGGCAACACAACCCCGTGGCGAGGGAGCTTGCTCCCGCTGGGCTGCGAAGCAGCCCCAGAACCATTCGACACGGTGCGCCAGGAAAAACCGGTAGGCAGGTTTTACGACTGCTGCGCAGCCGAGCGGGAGCAAGCTCCCTCGCCACAGCCACAGCCACAGCCACAGCCACAGCCACAGCCACAGCCACAGCCACAGCCACAGCCACAGCCACAGCCAGCCTTGCCACAATCCTGGCTAGACTCGACAGTTAAAGCATTGGGAGAAGCAGACCATGAACACCCCGATCATTGAACTGAACCTGCTGGAATTCTGCGAAGCCGCCGCATTGGCCGATGTCCATGTGATCGAAATCGTCGAGCATGGAATCCTCGAGCCCCACGGCGCGGCCCCGACGGATTGGCGTTTTACCGATTACGAACTGGTCCTGGCGCGACGCGCGGCGAAGCTGCGGCGCGAGTTGGAGTTGGAATGGGACGGCGTCGCCCTGGCGCTGGACTTGCTGGAAGAAGTGCAACAACTGCGTAGCGAGAACCGCAGGCTGCGACAGCAACTGGGGCGTTGGGTGGACTGACGACATGTGTCTTGCATGTCATGTCCTGTCGCACATGCGGTAAATAGTTACCACATTCGTCGCCAGGGCACTGGCTAGGCTTCGGGTTTTCCACATCAAGGATGATCCGGTATGCCTGAAACCATTGTTATCAGCCCCGAAAAGACTTCGTCTTCCGAAACGCGCGGTGAGCATTACGATTTGCTCAAGAACCGCGTTTCCCCCTGTTACATCGCAGCCAGCCTTCAGCGGCAAGTGGCGCTGGGCAACCATTCGTTGCAAATACCAGACTGGTATTTGAAAGCCACCCACCAGGCCAGGGCCGGCCTCAAGCGTAGCCATGAGCAGTACTGCAAGGTCATGAACCAGGTCGACGCAGCGTTGGGCAGTGTCCGGGATATCCGGGATTTTGCCGAACCCTTGCTTCGCGTGGCTATCGAGCAGACTTTCAAGCGCACCCTTGACGTGCGTAAGGTTTACTTCGCCCGCAAGTTCGCCCTCAAGACGCGTACCGATCTGGGCAGCGACCTGCTCCACCGTCTGACGGGGGAAGCGTTCGATACCTACCAGTACCGGGGCAGCTCGCTACTGGACGCGGCGCTGGCCAATTTCGAACCCGAAGAAGAGCACAAGCTGGACTGTGATGACTGCCACTTCATCACCACGACGCCGATGTCCGTCGACGGCACGTTGAGTCATACCCTGCAGTCCGTCCGTGCGGGAGCCTTGCCGATTGCCCCCGAAGCGTTCATCAAGCTATGCCGCAAGCTGGACTTAGGGCAACAATATCAGGCGCATATCAAGGCAATCCTGCAACCCAACGATGGTCCGGCCCGGAGCCAGTTGGATCAGCAACTGCGCGAGCATCACAGACAGTTACTGGCTATCAGCACTGAAATCGCTTGGTCGAAGTCGGATATCCGCCAGGACACTTATCGAATGCTCCAGCAGGTGATCAGCGGTCAAAGCGGAGTCAAGCTGGATGGCCGAGCAGTGACTGTTGCGTCGCTCAAAGTCCTCGACGTCGAATTGGTCGGCCCCTTGCTGATTGGCCCGGAGCGCGAGCGCAGCAACCGGGTCGAACGGGTGGTGGCCTACCTGCCGGACGATCCGGAACATCCCGTCAAGGAGTACACGTCCAGCGCCGAGTTCATGGTGGAGCTGCGACGCCGTCTGCACGGCGTTGAGTACCGTCGTTTTTTTAGCCGTTTCGTGCCCGTGCGCGAGCAAGGGGGCTTTTTCGAACGGTTCAACCATTTTTATCGCCCTTCTCCACAGGCCAATCTACACGCTGATTTTGTGCCCAAGGTCGATTTGCGCAGCCTCCCCATGGAGGCGTCGCTACTGCGTGACCCGTTATGGGAAACGTTACGCCACAGGCAGATAGCGAAGATCCTGGCGGACGCGCGCGCAACGGCGGTGCCTACCGGTGAGGAAGATAAGAAAGCCCGCATGGCGCGTCTGGACAGCTGGAAAAACACGTTGCTGGACGTGCTCAACATGGCCGCATTCGTGGTGCCAGGCCTTGGGCCGGTGATGATGACCGTGTGGGCGGTGGAGATGCTTGACGAGGCATTCGAAGGCATTGAAAGTTTCGAGCAGGATGAGGTCCAGGAAATGTGGGCACACTTTTCGAGCCTGGCGCTCAACGTCGCCTTTGCCGCCGCAGGCGCCAAAGTGTTGCCCCGGATCGTGCCGTCGGAAACTGTGAATCAATTGGAGCCTGTTACGCTGGCCAATGGCGAATCGCGCCTCTGGCGCCCCGACCTGGCGAGCTACGAGAGCGAGCTGCAGCCGCCTGTGTCCTCGACCCCGGATGGCCTTGGGCTGCATCGGGTCAATGGCCGGCGAATCCTGCCATTGGACGGTACGAACTATGAGGTGCAACGGGAGCGCGCGACCGATCGTTATCGCATTCGCCATCCCTCCCGCCCCGATGCGTATCAGCCCGCACTGACACACAACGGCAGCGGTGCCTGGAGCCACGAGCTGGAACAACCCCAGAGCTGGGAGGGGACGCCCCTCATGCGCCGGCTCGGCCATGGCGTCAAGGGCTTCAGCGATACGCAACTGGAGCAGATCCGCGTCGCCAGCGGTACGACCGAAGCTGTATTGCGGCGGCTGCATGTCGAAGGTGAACCGTTGCCTGTGGCGCTGGCGGACACGATCAAACGCTTCGACATCTCCCGCCAGGTGGATAATTTCGTCACGCAGATAAACAGCGAGGACCCGCTGCTGCATGAGCAGGCCAGTCCAATGATCCAACTACATCTGCTGACAAGTTACGGCCCGTGGCCTAAGGGCTTGAAGCTCAAGGTGGTGGATCCTTCGGGCAAGCTCCTCTGGGAGCATGCCGCAGACCCGGACGGAGCAGCTCCGCTGCGTGATGTCCTTATCACCGACGCGAAGATCTACACATCGTCTTTTCCCCGGAATCTGATCGAAGCGGTGGATGCCGCGGGTGATGATCTATTGGCCGGCACGACTCCGGCGATTGCGAAAACGAATATGCCAGCCCGGGTCCGGCAATTCAGAAGAAACCTTGCCGAGGTGGCGGTGCGTGAGAAAGCACAGCTGTTCAATGACTACTACGCCAAGGGCGATGTGTCGAGCGACCCGCGTGTCACGCTGATCAAGTCCCGGTTCCCCTCGGTCCCCGCAGCGGCCATCGACCAGATGATGAACCATGCCAGCGATGTGGAAGTCCAGCAGATGGCCCGCTGGAGTTTCGCCGACGCGTTCCAGACCAAACCCATCCCACCGCGCATCGCCGAAGAGCTGCGTCATTTCCAGCAGAAGGTGCGTTTGAACCGGGCCTACGAGGGGTTGTACCAGGACACGCTGGCCACGCCGGACACGCCTCGACTGGCCCTGGCCACCTTGAAAACCTTGTCCGGCTGGAGCGACACGGTGCGTATCGAGTTGCGCGACAACAGCACTACAGGCGCGTTGATCGACAGTATCGGGCCGCAAGAGTCGACGCAGCTCAAGACCCTGGTCAAGCGCGACAACTTGTATAAGGCTTACGACAACGCCGGCAATGACCTAAGCAATTGGGATAACCTCTACGTGGCTTTGCAGCGCGCCCTTCCGGATGCCGAGCGCCAGGCCATGGGCAGGCCTTCCATTCATCAGGATGGGCTTTTGAAAGAGGCTATCGGCGCTGCGCCATTGGGGCGGGATGTGTTGGCAAAAACGCTGAAGCAGCGTCCGGTCAAACCGTTTTTTCAATCGCCGATGCGCCTGGCGTCGGACAGGTTGGGTTATCCCATGAGCGGCCTGCGGGAGCGATTGGGACTGGTGCGATCGCCCGAGTCGCGAGTGCTCGAGTTGTACCCGGACTATAGGCCGGCGCAAGTGCGAGCCTTGCTGGATTCATTGGGTGATGGCGCCGTTGCAGAGCTTCAGCGCCGTAAAGTGCAACTGGACATGCTGAAGCGGGATCTGGATCGATGGGTAACCTCTGGCACATTGATCGAGGTCGGTCATGACCGGCCTCTGCCGATACCTGCAGAGCTCAAGGCCGAGGCGGCTCGACGGATCAAGCGCTGCTGGAGACGTCAGGCGCCGAGCGTGTCCGCGCAGGATGGCAGCAGGTTAGGTTACGAACTCGATCTTTCCGGACTCCAGGTAGGCGTCTTGCCGCAACTGACGGCTGACTTCGGCCACGTGGCTTCGTTGAAGTTGCGAGGCATGAGGTTGTCGCAAGTGAGCGAGGATTTTCTCTTTGGGTTCTCCTCCCTTCGCTGGTTGGACATGTCCCACAACCGGATAAGTGAGCTCCCGCCCTCTCTGGAAACGATGGATAGTCTCACCAGGCTGTACTTGCAATCGAACCGGATCAGCCTGATGCCTGGCGAAACAGAGATTCTTGGCAACCTCACTCGGCTCAAAATATTGCAACTGGACCGGAACCCTCTGGCACGGTTGCCGGATTTCAGCAGAATGCCCGACTTGCGTGGATTGATGTTGAGGGGAACCGGCATCGACACCTGGCCCACCGGGCTGCGTAATCAGCCGATGGAGCTGCTTGATTTGCGTGACAACCGGTTGCTCGACGTGCCGGACTCATTGATCGACCCGCCGGCCGATGAGGTTCACGCCGCGGCACGCCTCAATGGAATGACTTTTATCCAAGGTAATCCGATTGGGGAGGACACCGCGGCTCGCTTGCGTAATTATTGGTTGGACCTCCGTGAGTCTCATCCCGAATGGGTCATCTTGCGCCGACCGGGCGCGTTCGAGCTTGAACCGCGCGTGGTGGCGAGGCCAGACAACGTTGAGCCATGGTTGCGAAACTTGCCTGGCGATCAACGGCGCAGCAGGCAGGCAATATGGCGTAGCTTGGAGAGCGAACCTCGATCCCTGGAGTTCTTTGAGCTGTTGAACCGATTGGCCGAGTCTTATCAAGGCGAGGAAAATTATTCGGACCTCCAGGGCCGTGTCTGGCAAATGCTCGAAGCGGCCAGCGAATCCACGGATCTGCGACGTCAGCTGTTCGAACTGGCCGGCGAGCCGGCGTGCGAGGATCGTGCATCGTTATCGTTCAGCTATCTTGAAATCAAACTGATGATCCACAACGCCAAGACTGCCGGGGCAGATGAGCCTGCAACCTTGATCCGGCTGGCCAGGGGACTGTTTCGCCTCGATGAAGTGGAACGCATTGCCCTGCGTGACATTCAGGGACGTCGCGATGCGGTGAATGCCAACCGCAATCTCACGGCCGTTCAGCGGGTCGAGCAGTTGAGGCTGATAGAAGAGGTTGAGGTTCGCCTGGCTTACCGAGTGGGCCTCAAGGATCGCCTGGCGTTGCCGGGGCAGCCAAAAAGCGGACGATTTATCCAGATGGCCAATGTTACCGAGGCCATGCTCGACACGGCGGCGGCCGATATTCTCGCCCTGGATGACTCACCTAGCGAGTTCCAGTCGTTGGCAGGCCGGGATTTCTGGGTCGATTACGTGAAGCAGGCATACGCGTCGTCCTTCCAGGTGTTGAGCGAGCCTTTCATCACTCGCCAGATTGAACTGGATGAGGCGAAGGCCGCCGGAACGCTGGAAGATTCGGCTTATGTCAGCCAGTCCGAGGCCTTGGATTTGCAACGCAAGATCAAGGAGGCGGAACTGATCCAGTCGTTGACTCAAGATGAGCTGGATACGCTGACGGCAGGTACCGATCTGTAAGCGAATCTGACCCGGCACTTCAGGCCGGAATGAAAACTGTGGTGGGGGACTCATTTGTGGCGAGGGGATTCAGCGAAACGTCGCACCGCCCCGTTGGGCTGAATCCCCTCGCCACAGAAGCGCCCCCGCCACAAAATGGTGTTGTTCAGAACAGGAAATAACGCTGCGCCATCGGCAGCACCTCGGCCGGTTCGCACCACAGCAACACGCCGTCGGCCTTGACCTGATAGGTCTGCGGGTCGACGTCGATGCTCGGCAGGTAGTCGTTGTGGATCAGGTCGGTTTTCTGCACATCGCGGCAGCCTTTGACCACGGCGATTCTTTTCTTCAGCCCAAGCTGTTCCGGCAACCCGGCCTCGGCGGCGGCCTGGCTGATGAAGGTCAGGCTGGTGGCATGTCGCGAGCCGCCAAAGCTGGCGAACATCGGTCGGTAGTGCACCGGTTGCGGTGTCGGGATCGAGGCGTTGGCATCGCCCATCAGGCTGGCGGCAATCGCCCCACCCTTGAGGATCAGCGTTGGCTTGACGCCGAAGAATGCCGGGCGCCACAGCACCAGATCGGCCCATTTCCCCACCTCGATGGAACCCACTTCATGGCTGATGCCGTGGGTGATCGCCGGGTTGATGGTGTACTTGGCGATGTAGCGCTTGATGCGGAAATTGTCGTTGCCTTCGCCGTCGCCGGGCAGGGCGCCGCGTTGCTTTTTCATCTTGTCGGCGGTCTGCCAGGTGCGCGTGATGACTTCGCCGACGCGGCCCATGGCCTGGCTGTCGGAGCTGATCATCGAGAAGGCGCCGAGGTCGTGGAGGATGTCTTCGGCGGCGATGGTCTCGCGACGAATGCGGCTTTCGGCGAACGCCACGTCCTCGGCAATGCTCGGGTCCAGGTGATGGCAGACCATCAACATGTCCAGGTGTTCGTCGATGGTGTTGCGGGTGAACGGCCGGGTCGGGTTGGTGGAGCTGGGCAGCACGTTGGGGAAACCGCAGGCCTTGATGATGTCCGGCGCATGTCCGCCCCCAGCGCCTTCGGTGTGGTAGGTGTGGATGGTGCGACCCTTGAACGCGGCCAGGGTGGTTTCGACGAAACCGGACTCGTTGAGGGTGTCGGTGTGGATCGCCACCTGCACGTCGTACTGGTCGGCCACGCTCAGGCAGTTGTCGATGGCCGCCGGGGTGGTGCCCCAGTCTTCGTGCAGCTTCAGGCCGATGGCGCCGGCCTTGACTTGCTCGATCAGCGGCTCCGGCAGGCTGGCGTTGCCCTTGCCGGTGAAGCCGATGTTCATCGGGAAGGCATCGGCGGCCTGGAGCATGCGCGCCAAGTGCCACGGCCCGGACGTGCAGGTGGTGGCGTTGGTCCCGGTGGCCGGACCCGTGCCGCCGCCGATCATGGTGGTGACGCCGCTCATCAGCGCTTCTTCGATCTGCTGTGGGCAGATGAAGTGGATGTGGGTGTCGATGCCGCCGGCGGTGAGGATCATGCCTTCACCAGCAATCACTTCGGTGCTGGCGCCGATGGCGATGGTCACGTCGGGCTGGATGTCCGGGTTGCCGGCCTTGCCGATGGCGGCGATGCGCCCGTCCTTGAGGCCGACATCGGCCTTGACGATGCCCCAGTGGTCGATGATCAGCGCGTTGGTGATCAGCGTGTCGACGACCTCGGCGGCCAACAATTGGCTCTGGCCCATGCCGTCGCGAATCACCTTGCCGCCGCCGAACTTCACTTCTTCGCCGTAGGTGGTGAAGTCCTTCTCCACTTCGATCCACAACTCGGTGTCGGCCAGGCGGACCTTGTCGCCGACGGTGGGGCCGAACATGTCGGCGTAGGCTTGTCTCGAAATCTTCATGTGCTCGCCTTGAGGTTCTTAAGTCGTATGCAGTCCATTGTGGCGAGGGAGCTTGCTCCCGCTGGGCCGGGCTGGCGCTCCAGCGCGCAGCGGCCCTGGGTTTTTGGGGCTGCTGCGCAGCCCAGCGGGAGCAAGCTCCCTCGCCACAGAGGCGCTTCAGTCCAATTCGCCCATGACCCGCCCGGCAAACCCGAACACCCGGCGGTGCCCGGCCAGGTCCACCAACTCCACCTCGCGGCTCTGGCCCGGTTCGAAGCGCACGGCAGTGCCGGCCGGGATGTTCAGGCGCATGCCACGGCTGGCGGCGCGGTCGAAGGTCAGGGCGTCGTTGGTTTCGAAAAAGTGATAGTGCGAGCCGACCTGGATGGGCCGGTCGCCGCTGTTGGCGACGTTCAGCGTGAGGGTACGGCGGCCGACGTTGAGTTCGATGTCGCCAGGCTGGACCTGGTATTGCCCTGGAATCATTGCGGTTGCCCCAAAGTCTTGTAGTAAATGGCGGTCGGGCTGTAGGTGCCGTCCGGGCTCTGGCAGTAGTCGGGCAGTTCACCAACGCGGGTGTAGCCCATGGCGCGGTAGAACGCCTCGGCCTCGGAACCGGCTTCGGTGTCGAGGTACAGCAGGCCACGCTTGTGCTGGCGGGCGCCGAGTTCCAGGGCGCTCATCAATTGCTGGCCCAGGCCCCGGCGGCGCGCCTCGCCGCGCACCAGCAGCTTCTGCACTTCGGCACGGTTGAGGCCGTTGGGCTTCTGGCACAGGGCAAGCTGGACGCTGGCCTGCACTTGTTCATCCTTGACCACCACCCACAGCAGCAGGTGGCCCTGGTTGAGGCTGGCCTGGACCTCGTCGAAATAGGCGCGGGCCTGGACGGCATCGAGATCGGCCATGAACCCTACGCTGGCGCCGTAGCCGACGGCGTCGAGCAACAGATCGATCAGGCCCTGGCGATAATGCGCAAAGCTCTCGGCGTGGACTCGACGCAACTGGGCGGCGTTCATTGGCGTTTCACTCCTTGTTGACGGCAGGCGGTAGCGCCCCGGGGTTGAGGTTCAACTGCATGAAGGTCAGGTCCAGCCAGCGGCCGAACTTGGTCCCCACCTCGGGCATCTGCCCGGTGATCACGAAACCGGCCCGCTCATGCAGTCGAATCGACGCTGCGTTGCCACTTTCGATGGCGGCGACCATGACGTGTTTGTCGCAGGCCCTGGCGCGTTCGATCAGCGTGTCCATCAGCAGCGGGCCAAGGCCCTTGCCGCGTTGATCGCTGCGCACGTACACCGAATGCTCCACGGTGTGGCGGAAGCCGTCGAACGGCCGCCAGTCGCCGAAGGAAGCGTAGCCGAGCACGTTGTCCTCGGCGTCGACGGCCACCAGCACCGGGTAGCCCTGGGTTTGCCGGGCGCTGAACCAGGCCTGGCGATTGCCCAGGTCCACGGCTTGTTCGTTCCAGATCGCTGTGGTGTTGAGCACGGCGTCGTTGTAGATGTCGCGGATCGCCGGCAGGTCGGCGGCATGGGCGTCACGAACGTGGGCAGTCATGGCGTGGCCTCAGGCGATGGGTTGATGGACGGTGACCAGTTTGGTGCCGTCGGGAAACGTCGCCTCCACCTGGATTTCCGGAATCATTTCCGGGATGCCTTCCATCACCTGCTCGCGGCTCAGCAGCGTGGTGCCGTAGTGCATCAGCTCGGCGACGGTCTGGCCGTCGCGGGCGCCTTCGAGCAGCGCGGCGGAGATGTAGGCCATGGCCTCCGGGTAGTTGAGCTTCAAGCCCCGGGCCAACCGCCGTTCGGCGACGAGGCCGGCGGTGAAGATCAGCATCTTGTCTTTTTCGCGTGGGGTCAGGTCCATGTGCAATCCATAAGGGCAGATAAAATTTTTGCGTTAAACACAGCTACCAGTGGGAACAGGCCTGTGGGAGCAAAGCTTGCTCGCGATGAACGATAACGCGGTCTTTCTGGTCGACCGAGGCGTGGCCATCGCGAGCAAGCTTTGCTCCCACAGAAACTCATGCTTCATACCATTGCTCCCACAGGTAAAAGCAAATTCAGGTACTCCAGATTCTCGGTGGCATGGCTTCTCTTCCGAGCAATGCAGGCCTGAGCAAACGCCACAACTCAATCAACCACCCCCGCGCCAGCAGCGCCTCGCTCGCCAGGCAACGGGCCACGAGCAAACCGGGCAGTTGGGTCAGGTCGCCGCGCACGGCATGGCCCAGGGATCGGCAGCGTTCAAGCAGTTCACTGTCGATCTCGCCGGTCACCAGCAACGTGGCGAACACCGGATCGCCGCCCAGCCCGATGGGCGAGTCGAGCAGCCCATCAGCACCAACGATGCGTTGGCGCTCATGCCACAACAACTCACCGTCGCGGCGAATATCCAGCCGCGATTGAAAGTGCCCCAGGTCGAACCGCTCGCCGCTGGCCGGTCGGCCGAGGGCAACCATGTCCCAGTAGAACAACCGGGCATCGCCGTGCAGGTCGATGCCCGTGCTGAGCTCGGCCTGGGCCGCACTGAAGACGATGGTTTCCTGGGGCAGCCATTCCAGGGTCGCGCCGGAGGCCACGCTCAGGGTCAGTTGCTGGTACGCCGGGCCGGCGGCGCGGTACCACTTGGCCGCGCCGGGGCTGGTCAGTTGTGCCCAGGCGCCCGTGCCGACCTGGGCGGAGATGTCCAGGCGATCACCGCCGGCAATCCCGCCGGGCGGGTGGACGATGATGTGCTGGCACACCTCGGGCCCTTCGGCGTACAAGTGCTTCTGCACCCGCAACGGGCCTTTGTGGCGGCGCTGTACCGGGCGTGTGCAGTCGCCGAATCGGGCGTAACCCAAGTCCAGCTCGGCATGCCAGCTGGGGGTGAACAGGGCTTGAGGCGATACAGGTAGATTCATGATTTTCTGATGATCGTCGGGACGCTAAGACTAGATCGTAACCAGCCCGCGCACACCCTCGGCTTCCATATTTTCTCCGCGCCCCTGCTGCACGATCTCGCCCCGGGACATCACCAGGTAATGATCGGCCAGCTCGGCGGCGAAGTCGTAGAACTGCTCCACCAGCAAAATCGCCATGTCGCCCCGGGCCGCCAGTTTCTTGATCACCGCGCCGATCTCCTTGATCACCGACGGCTGGATGCCTTCGGTGGGCTCGTCGAGGATCAGCAGGCGCGGCCGACTGGCCAGGGCCCGGCCGATGGCGAGCTGCTGTTGCTGGCCGCCGGACAGGTCACCGCCCCGGCGTTGTTTCATCTGCAGCAGCACCGGAAACAGTTCGTAGATAAAGGCCGGCACTTCCTTGGCTTCTGAACCCGGAAAGCGCGACAGGCCCATCAGCAGGTTTTCTTCCACCGTCAGCCGCCCAAAAATCTCCCGGCCCTGGGGCACGTAGGCAATGCCGGCGTGCACCCGTTGGTGCGGCTTGAACGTGGTGATGGCCTTGCCTTCCCAATTCACCGCGCCCTCCTTGGCCGGCAGCAGGCCCATCAGGCATTTGAGCAGGGTGGTCTTGCCCACGCCGTTGCGCCCCAGCAGGCAGGTCACCTCGCCGACCTTGGCGTCGAACGACAGGCCGCGCAGGATGTGGCTACCGCCGTAGTACTGGTGCAGTTTGTCGACTTGCAGCATGTCTTGAATTCCCCTTAAGTCCCTTGTGGGAGCGGGCTTGCTCGCGAAAGCGGTGAGTCAGGCAGAACAACTTTGACTGACACTGCGCATTCGCGAGCAAGCCCGCTCCCACAGGGGGAACGTGTTTGTCGATCTAGCGACCGAGGTAAACCTCGATCACCCGCTCATTGTCCTGCACCTGTTCCAGCGACCCTTCAGCCAGCACGCTGCCCTGGTGCAACACGGTGACGTGGTCGGCGATTGCGCCGACGAAGCCCATGTCGTGCTCTACCACCATCAGCGAATGCTTGCCCGCCAGGGACTTGAACAGCTCGGCGGTGAACTCGGTTTCCGCGTCGGTCATGCCCGCCACCGGTTCGTCGAGCAGCAGCAATTGCGGGTCCTGCACCAACAGCATGCCGATCTCCAGGAACTGCTTCTGGCCGTGGGACAACAGCCCGGCGGCGCGGTTGACCGAGGTGGTGAGACGGATGGTCTCGAGCACTTCGTTGATGCGGTCGTGCTGCTCGCCGGTCAGTCTTGCCCGCAAGCTGGCCCACACCGATTTGTCGGTCTTGAGCGCCAGCTCCAGGTTCTCGAACACGCTCAGGGCTTCGAACACCGTCGGTTTCTGGAACTTGCGACCGATGCCGGCCTGGGCGATCTGTACTTCGCTCATGGTCGTCAGATCGAGGGTCTCGCCGAACCAGGCCTTGCCGTGGCTGGGGCGGGTCTTGCCGGTGATGACATCCATCAACGTGGTTTTGCCCGCGCCGTTGGGGCCGATGATGCAGCGCAACTCACCGACGCCGATGTACAGGTTCAAATCGTTCAAGGCCTTGAAACCATCGAAGCTGACGCTGATGTCTTCCAGGGTCAGGATGGTGCCGTGGCGGGTGTTCAGGCCCACGCCGGCCGCCTGGCCGAGGCCGATGGCGTCGCGGCTGCTGCCTTGATCTTTGTTGGGTTCAAGAATCGGTTCGAGCATGAAATCCGCCGTTGGAGTGATTCTCATTGTTCGCCCCTTTTCTTCAGCAGCCCGATCACACCTTTGGGCAGGTACAGGGTCACGACGATGAACAGGGCGCCGAGGAAGAACAGCCAATACTCAGGAAACGCCACGGTGAACCAGCTCTTCATGCCATTGACCACACCGGCGCCCAGCAACGGCCCGATCAACGTGCCGCGCCCGCCGAGGGCGACCCACACGGCGGCTTCGATGGAGTTGGTCGGCGACATTTCGCTGGGGTTGATGATGCCCACCTGCGGCACATACAACGCCCCGGCCAAACCGCACAACACCGCGCTCAAGACCCAGACGAACAGCTTGAACCCCCGGGGATCGTAGCCGCAGAACATCAGGCGGTTTTCCGCGTCGCGCAGGGCGGTCAGCACCCGGCCGAACTTGCTGCGGGCCAGGCGCCAGCCGATGAACAGGCTCGTCACCAGCAGCAACACCGTGGCGAAAAACAGCACCGCCCGGGTGCCTGGCTCGGTGATGCCAAAACCCAGGATCGAACGGAAGTTGGTGAAGCCGTTATTGCCGCCAAACCCGGTTTCGTTGCGGAAGAACAGCAACATTCCGGCGAAGGTCAGGGCCTGGGTCATGATCGAGAAATACACGCCCTTGATCCGCGAGCGGAAGGCGAAGAAACCAAACACCAAGGCGAGCAAACCCGGCGCCAGCACCACCAGGCACATCGCCCAGAGGAAACTGTCGGTGCCGGCCCAGTACCAGGGCAACTCGGACCACGACAGGAAGGTCATGAATGCCGGCAAGCCATCCCCGGCGGCCTGGCGCATCAGGTACATGCCCATGGCATAGCCGCCCAGGGCGAAGAACAAACCGTGGCCCAGGGAGAGCAAGCCGGCGTAGCCCCAGACCAGGTCCAGCGCCAAGGCGACGATGGCATAGCAGAGAATCTTGCCCACCAGGGTCAGGGTGTAGGCCGAGACGTGCAGCGGATGGTCCGCCGCCAGCAGCGACAGCAGCGGCAGGCTCAGCAGCACGGCGAGGATCAGCGCGCCGACGGCGAGGGTGACTTTGGGGCCGGCCTTTTGCGTGGCCGTGAGCATCAGGGGCTGGTTCATCAGTCGATTACCCGTCCTTTGAGCGCGAAGAGGCCTTGCGGACGCTTCTGGATGAACAGAATGATCAGCGCGAGGATCAGGATCTTGCCGAGCACGGCGCCGATCTGCGGTTCAAGGATCTTGTTGGCGATGCCCAGGCCGAACGCGGCGAACACACTGCCGGCCAACTGGCCGACGCCGCCGAGCACCACCACCAGGAACGAGTCGATGATGTAGCTCTGGCCCAGGTCCGGCCCGACGTTGCCGATCTGGCTCAGGGCCACGCCCCCGAGCCCGGCGATGCCCGAGCCGAGGCCGAAGGCGAGCATGTCCACGCGCCCGGTGGGCACGCCGCAGCAGGCGGCCATGTTGCGGTTCTGGGTCACCGCGCGGACGTTCAGGCCCAGGCGCGTCTTGTTCAGCAGCAGCCAGGTCAGCGCCACCACGAACAGCGCGAAGGCGATGATCACGATGCGGTTGTACGGCAACACCAGGTTCGGCAACACCTGGATCCCGCCCGACAGCCACGCTGGGTTGGCGACTTCGACGTTCTGCGCGCCGAACACCAGGCGCACCAATTGGATCAGCATCAGGCTGATGCCCCAGGTGGCGAGCAGGGTTTCCAACGGCCGTCCGTAGAGGTGGCGGATCACCGTGCGCTCCAGGGCCATGCCGATGGCGGCGGTGATAAAAAACGCCACCGGCAAAGCGATCAGCGGATAGAACTCGATGGCGTTCGGGGCGAAGCGCTGGAACAGCATCTGCACCACGTAGGTGGAGTAGGCGCCGAGCATGAGCATCTCGCCGTGGGCCATGTTGATCACCCCCAGCAGGCCGAAGGTGATCGCCAGGCCGAGGGCGGCGAGCAGCAAAATCGAGCCCAGGGACATGCCGCTGAACGCCTGGCCCAGCAATTCGCCCACCAGGAGCTTGCGCTTGACCTGGCTGAGGCTGGTCTCAGCGGCGGTGCGCACGGCGGCATCGGTTTCGACGCCGGGTTCGAGCAGTCCTTCCAGGCGGGTGCGGGCCAGCGGGTCGCCGGTTTCCCCCAGCAGGCGGACGGCGGCCAGGCGCACGTTGGGGTTGGTGTCCACCAGTTGCAGGTTCGCCAGGGCCAGGCTCAGGGCGGCGTGTACGTCTTCGTCCTGCTCGCCGGCCAATTGCCGATCGAGAAACGCCAGTTGCGCCGGGCGGGCGCTTTTTTGCAGTTGCTGCGCGGCGGCCAGGCGTACGCGGGCATCCACAGCGAGTAATTGATGACTGGCCAGGGCGGTTTCGATCAGCCCGCGCAAGCGGTTGTTCAGGCGCAGGGTCTTGGGTTGGCCGTCGACGGTCAACTGGCCTTGTTGCAGGGCGTTGATCAGTTCGACACGCTCAGGCTCCGGCTGCGCGGCCCAGGCTTCCAGGAGCTTGGCCTGCTGGGTCGGGTTGGCGGCGACGAAGTCTTCGGCGTCGCCGGCATGGGTCGTCAGTGGCAACAGCAGTGCCAGGGCGAGGATGAGGCGGTAGAGGGCGGTGGGCATATTGTTGGCCTTGCGCAAAACTTCTTTTGTGGGAGCGGGCTTGCTCGCGAAGGCGGTGGGTCAGGCAGAACAACTTTGACTGACACTCCGCATTCGCGAGCAAGCCCGCTCCCACAAGGGAGTTGTGTCGGACCTGAGCGTCATGCTCAAGCCCGACACCCATGGGCTCAGTTGCTCTTCACCGCATAGTCAGGCTTCTTGTCGTTGCCGGCGATGAACGGGCTCCACGGTTGCGCGCGGATCGGCCCTTCGGTCTGCCAGACCACGTTGAACTGACCGTCGGCCTGGATCTCGCCGATCATCACCGGCTTGTGCAGGTGGTGGTTGGTCTTGTCCATGGTCAGGGTGTAGCCCGACGGTGCGGCGAAGGTCTGGCCGGCCAGGGCTTCGCGGACTTTGTCGACGTCGGTGGACTTGGCTTTTTCCACCGCTTGCGCCCACATGTGGATGCCGACGTAGGTGGCCTCCATCGGGTCGTTGGTCACCGCTTTGTCGGCGCCCGGCAGGTTCTTGGCCTTGGCGTAGGCTTTCCAGGAATCGACGAATTTCTTGTTCGCCGGGTTATCCACGGATTCGAAGTAGTTCCACGCCGCCAGGTTGCCCACCAGTGGTTTGGTGTCGATGCCGCGCAGTTCTTCTTCGCCCACCGAGAACGCCACGACCGGTACGTCGGTGGCCTTCAGGCCCTGGTTCGCCAGTTCTTTGTAGAACGGCACGTTGGAGTCGCCGTTCACGGTGGAGATGACCGCGGTCTTGCCACCGGCCGAGAATTTCTTGATGTTGGCCACGATGGTCTGGTAATCGCTGTGGCCGAACGGGGTATAGACCTCTTCGATGTCCTTGTCCGCCACGCCTTTGGCGTGCAGGAACGAACGCAGGATCTTGTTGGTGGTGCGCGGGTAGACGTAGTCGGTGCCCAGCAGGAAATAACGCTTGGCGCTGCCGCCTTCTTCGCTCATCAGGTATTCCACCGCCGGAATTGCCTGCTGGTTTGGCGCCGCGCCGGTGTAGAACACGTTGGGCGACATCTCTTCGCCTTCGTATTGCACCGGGTAGAACAGCAGGCCATTGAGTTCTTCGAATACCGGCAACACGGATTTGCGCGACACCGAGGTCCAGCAGCCGAACACCACGGCGACCTTGTCCTGGGTCAGCAACTGCCGGCCCTTTTCGGCGAACAGCGGCCAGTTCGACGCCGGGTCCACGACCACCGCTTCGAGCTTCTTGCCGTTCACACCACCCTTGGCGTTGATCTCGTCGATGGTCATCAACGCCATGTCCTTGAGGGACGTCTCGGAGATCGCCATGGTGCCGGACAGCGAATGCAAGATGCCGACCTTGATGGTCTCGGCGGCCTGGACGGTCCAGGCCATGCCCATCGCGGCAATACTTGCCGAGAGTGTAAAAGCCTTGATCAAGCTACGACGCTTCATTGTGCGATCTCCATGGACTTATGAGTTTTAGGTGGCAGATGCAAACGCTGAAGGCGCTTTTGCAAGGGATGTGCCCGGTCGGGCAAAGAGCTTTGAAATGCGGGGTTGGCGGCGGGAGAGGAAACGACAATGCACCATCAACGACCATCTCGCGGACGCTGGTGCAATACGGCGCTCCGCATTGGGGCGTGGATGTGGGCCAATTCAAGGTGAGATTTTCGACCGCCCGACTATGCTGACTCTTCTGCCATTCTGAACAGGGGAAATCCGTTTGAATGATTCTGGCGCTACGAGCAGTTTTCTTCTCGACGAGACGGCGGTTTTTGACGTATTGCCTGGCGTTAAACCGGCCGAGCACCCGAAATGGATGCATGTGACGCATTTGAGAGAAGGCAGGTATTCGCTGATTCTCACCGCTGGAGAGCACCTTCGAAGCAGCGAGTTGCAGGTGTTTGCTGATACAACCTTGCACGTTCGTTTTTCGGCGGCTCTACCCAGCATCAGTTCGGATGGCCTCACCTGCTCAGTTGTTTTTTTCGATGATCAAGCTCAAGCCGAATTTCAACTTGGAACGTTTCATGTTGGCGGAGGCTATACCGCGTCGGAATGGAGGACGGTGGATTTGGATCTGGCTTGGTTGGCGGGCAAGCGTGGCCGTCTCCTGGTAGCGTGTGGGCCTGGGGCGAAGAACGATCCAACGGCAGATTGGCTGGCGATCGCTGACCTGTGCATAGCCAGACAGTGGGAAATAAAAGCGCTTCTGGCGAAAACCCATCAACCCATGCGCATGAAAAACGAGATCGCACACTTCAGCAGCGTCTACCGAAATGAGTTCTATGCAAACGTCCAGGAGCGACAGAGTGAAACGGCAATGGGCGTTGCTCGCGCCGTCCGCCGATTAAATGGACCGGTTCAGGCGCAAGGGCCTGGTGCGCCGGCTGACATGGTCATTTTGGAGCCGTTTGAAGGAGAGGCCGCCTACGCTTATGCGACGCGTCTGCTGAGGGTGAACGTCCCGCAAATGCCGCCTGATTTTCAAGCGAGGCTACGCCGGAAAGTCACGGACCACGGGGCGATAAAGGTCTTGTCGATCTGCAGTGGCGCCGCGCGGATAGAGGCCGGTTTGTCAGCGGCTGTTCCCGAAGGCGTGGAATGGTCGTTGCTGGATATCAATGAAGATCTGCTTCAAATCGCCGCAAAGCAGTTTCCGCCAGGGATCCACCTCGATTTGATCGTGGCGGATGCGAATAACCTGGTGCCTACCGGTGAACAGTGGGATGTCATTATTTGTGTGTCGGCATTGCATCATTTGGTAGAACTGGAAAAGGTCATGCGCTTTATCTCCCGTAGTTTGAAAAATGATGGAGAGTTCTGGAGTGTGGGGGAGGCCGTGGGACGTAATGGCAATCGCTTGTGGCCCGACGCAATAATCGCCGCTGACGCCGTATTCTCTTCCTTGCCGGCGCGCTACCGACTCAATGCCGACACTCAGGTTGTCGATGCTGTCATTCCGGACAAGGACCATTCGATTGGTTGTTTCGAGGGGATTCGAAGCGAGGAGATTACCGCGCTCCTTGAGCGTTGGCTGAAGCCGGTAGACGTTTACCGCACCAACTGCTTCCTCTGGCGAATGGTGAATCTTGCCTACAGCGGGAATTTCAATCTTGAACAAGCTGAAGACCGGGCCTTAGTGATTGAACTGGTGCGAGCGGAGCTCGAGCATTTTCGCAATGGAGGCCTTGGGACCGAGCTATTCGGCGTCTACAAAAAGAAGCATCTTTTCAGCGACGGCGCATCAGACCGATAAAGAACAGTCCGCCGATAGCGGCTGTGGCGACCCCAATCGGCAAGTCCTCCGGCGCGATCAACGTGCGGGCCGCCACGTCCACCCACACCAGGAACAGGCTGCCGAGCAGCACGCAAGCCGGCAGTAGCCGCCGATGCTCGGCGCCCACCAGGCGCCGGGCAATGTGCGGCACCATCAGCCCGACAAAACCGATCGAGCCGCTGATGGACACCAGCACGCCGGTCATCAGCGACGCGATCAGGAAAATCCACAACCGCACCTTCGCCGCGTTCAAACCCAGGGTCACGGCGGTCTGTTCGCCGGCCATCAGCGCGTTCAACGGCCGGGCCATGCCCAGCAGCAACACCAGCCCCAGCAGCACACTGGCGGCCGGCACGGCCAGCAGTTCCCAGCGGGCCAGGCCCAGGCCGCCGAGCATCCAGAACATCACCGCCGAGCTGGCACGATGATCACCGAGGAACAACAACAGGTTGGCCGCCGCCATCATCACGAAGGACACCGCCACGCCACACAGCAACAGCCGATCACTCTCCAGCCGGCCTTGGCGGGCAGCGATGGCCAACACCAGCAACATGCTCAGCAGCGCGCCGATGAAGGCCGCCAGAGGCAGGGTCAGCAAACCGATTATTTCACCGACATGCAACACCACGATGACCGCCCCCAAGGTCGCACCGGAGGTGACACCCAACAGGTGCGGATCGGCCAGCGGGTTGCGCGTCACCGCTTGCAGCACCGCGCCGATCAGCGCCAGCCCGGCACCGACCAGGGCTCCGAGCAGCAGGCGCGGGACGCGGATCAGCCAGACGATATGCTCCTGGCCGGGCGTCCAATAGACCTCGCCCACTCCGAAGGCCTTGTGCAGCAGCAGATCCCAGACCACGGCCACCGGCACCCGCGCCGGGCCAAAGCCCAGGGACACCACGCACGACACCAGCAACAGCGCGCCGAGGACCATCAGCAGGGCGCCGTAGCGACGATTATTCATTGGTCGTGGAAACCCCGTGCCAGGGTTTGCACCGCCAGCACGTTATCGATGCCCGGCGTGGCCTGCACGTAAGGGATCACGATGAAGCGCCGGTGCTTGAGGGCATCCACCGATTGCAGGGCCGGGTTATCCAGCAGGAATTGTTGCTTCTGCTCGGCGCTGACTTCGCCGTAGTCGACGATCACGATCACCTGCGGGTTGCGCTCGACCACGTTCTCCCAGTTCACCCGGGTCCAACTGGTTTCCACGTCCTCGAGGATGTTGCGTCCGCCGGCGGCGTCAATCAACGCCTGAGGTATGCCGAGACGGCCGGAGGTCATGGCACGGTCTTCGCCGCTGTCATACAGGAACACGCGCGGTTGTCGGGTCGGCAGGTGCTTGCGCGTTTCGGCCACCTGGGCCTGCATCGTCGCGATCAGCGCATTGGCGCGATCCTGCACATCGAATATCTTGCCGAGGTTGCGCAGGTCGTTGTAGGTGTCTTCCAGGGAGGCCGCCGGGCGTTTCATCACGAAGGCGCAGGATTCGGTCAGTTCGTAGACGTTGATGCCCAGCGGTTGCAAGGTCTGCGGCGTCAGGTCGCCGCCCACGCGCATGCCGTAGTCCCAGCCCGCGAAGAAAAAGTCGACGTTGGCATCGAGCAGGGTTTCCACCGAGGGATATTTGGCGGCCAGTTCCGGCAGGCCGTCGAGGATATTCGCCATCTCGGGTGTCACCGATTTCCAGCCGCTGATACCGCTGTAGCCGACCATGCGCGGCTTGAGGCCCAGGGCGAGCATCATCTGCGTCATGTTGATGTCATGGCTGACCGCATGGCGAGGGGCCTCGTTGAACACCACCTGGCGGTTGCAGCTCTGGACCGTCAACGGGTAGCGGGTGGCTTCGGCCAGGGCATTCGTGCTGCCCAGCAGGAGGGGCAGCAACAACAGGAAACGCAAGGTCATGGTTGGGTTATCCAGGTGATTCGTGGGTAGCCGGACAGCGGGTGTTCATCCACCAGGGCTTCGACGCCGAACACCTCGCGCAACAGCTCTGCCGTGAGGACGTCCTTGGGCGTGCCGCTGGCGACGATGCGCCCGTGTTCGATCACGTACAGGCGGTCGCAGAAAGCGGCGGCCAGGTTCAGGTCGTGGAGGCTGGCGAGGGTGCCGATGCCCAGGCCCTTGATCAGTTGCAGTAATTGCAATTGATAGTGCGGGTCGAGGTGGTTGGTCGGCTCGTCGAGGATCAGCAACTGCGGCTGCTGGGCCAAGGCACGGGCGAGGATCACCCGCTGTTTTTCCCCTCCCGACAGCGTGGCGAAAGCATGATCGCCAAAGCCTTCGAGCCCTGCCGATGCCAATGCCTGGAGCACCAGCCGGCGGTCTTCGTGATTGTCGCTGTCGAATAGACCTTTGTGGGGCGTGCGGCCCATGGCGACCACTTCCTCCACCGTCAGGCCGAAGGCATCGGGAAATTCTTGCAGCACCACGGCGATGCGTTGGGCGCACCAGCGCGAGGACTGTTTCCAGAGGTTGTGATGTCCGAGCCTGACCTCGCCATGTTCTGGCCGGCTGAAGCGATAGGCGCAGCGCAACAGGCTGGTCTTGCCGCTGCCGTTGGGCCCGATCAACCCGACAAACTCCCCGGCCGCCACCTGCAGCGTGGCATCACGCAGCTGGAACTGGTGATGACAGTGGCCATGGCCCAGGGGCGTCCAGGCGAGGTGGGAGAGGGTTAGGGAGGTCATGCGGTTACTCGGCATTTGGTGTGAAACACAGTCTCATTGTGGGAGCGGGCTTGCTCGCGAATGCGGTGTGTCAGTCAACATTCATGTGTCTGACACACCGCATTCGCGAGCAAGCCCGCTCCCACAGTTTTAACTGTGTTCGTGGTTTGGAAAGCGGGCACGATTGTAGAGGTTTCGCGCCGCTTTCCGTTAACGCACTGTCTTCAGCTTGAAGATGAAGCGACTTCAGACTGGCGATTCAAGCGGGTAACAAGCCGATCCAGCGCCCACACCACCACCAGCGAAGCGCCCACCAACGGGAACACCAGCGCCAGGGACAACATGATCAACACCCCGGTCTTCCAGGTCGGCAGGTCGTGGCGCAGTGGCGGCACGCCGAACTTGCCCTGGGGCCGGCGCTTCCACCAGATCACCAGGCCACTCACCGCGCTGAGCAGGATCATCAGGCAAACCAGCAGCACGAGAATCTGGTTCAGCGGGCCGAACATCTTGCCTTCGTGCAGCATTACGCCGGTCTCGGTGGCGCGGGCCACGATGCCGTAGTGTTCCCAGCGCACATCGGCCAGGACCTTGCCGGTGTATTGATCCACGTGCAGGGTCGCATCGTTGCGCGGGTCATCGGCGAACACGGCGATGGTGAACACGCCCGAGGCGGTCGTTGGAAGCGTGATGCTGTAGCCAGGCTCGACCTTGCGCTCGGTGGCGATATCCTGCACCGCTTGCAGGCTGACGGCCGGGGCGGCGGGACCCTCGTGCATGCCGCCGTGGGCCATGTGCTCGGCATGGTCGCCAGACATCGGCATCGGCGTGTTTTCCATGGCCCACGGCACAGTCTGGCGATGGGCGTTGTTGAGGCTGCCGGCCTCGACGTCGGACTTGGGGACGTCATTCCACATCGCCGCCGGGAAGCGGTTCCAGAGATCCGCGTACTGCTTGCCCCAGAAGCCGGTCCAGGTCATGCCGCTGAGCAGCATCACCAGCAGGAATGCCGCGCCCCAGAAACCGACGACAACGTGCACGTCGCGCCAGAACACCCGACCGCGCGCGCTCCAGCGCGGCCACAGCACACCCGCCGATGATTGCCCGCGCGGCCACCACAGGTAGAGACCGGAGACCACCAGCACCACGCCCCAGCCGGCGGCCATTTCCACCAATCGGTCACCCACCGTGCCGATCAATAACTCGCCGTGGATCGCTCGGGCCATGGCTTGCAAATTGTCTTTCGCGTCCTGCTCGCCGAGGACATCACCGTGGTACGGGTCGATGAACACATTCAACTCCCGGCCCTGGTCGATCACCACGAACTGCGCGCTGCGCTCGGCGTTGACCGGTGGCAGGTACTGCTTGACCTGACCTTCGGGGTAAGCCTGGCGGACCTGCTTGAGCAGGTCGTCCGCCGCCAGGGCGTGATGCCCGGCCGGCACGTTCAGCAGGCTGCCGTACATCAATGGGTCGAGTTGCGGCTTGAACAGGTAAATGATCCCGGTCAGGGCCAGCATCACCATGAACGGCGCCACGAACAGCCCGGCATAAAAATGCCAGCGCCAGGCCAGGTTGTAGAAATTCGGTTTCGGTTGGCTCATTGCAAAGCGCTCCGCAGGGCAAATTGGGTTGTTATGTTGTGCGGTTGCCAGGCAACCGATAAGCAGGGAGCCTTAAACACAGGCTCCGTGGCGAGGGAGCTTGCTCCCGCTGGACTGCGCAGCAGTCCCTGGCTTTTTGCGGTTGCTACGCAACCGAGCGGGAGCAAGCTCCCTCGCCACAAGGTCAGGTGTCAGGCCTTGCCTGTGTTGTCAGAAACTCATATCCACCTTCGTCCAGAGCGTACGCCCCGGTTCGTTGATGGCCTGGGGGTCGCTCGCCGGGTAGCCGAACCCGGCGTTGCCGGCCAGGTTCAAGTGCTCGGCGTAGGCTTTGCCGAACAGGTTGTCGACGCCACTGCTGACCTTCCAGTGCGGGTTGATGCGGTAGGCGCCGTTGAGGGAGAAGACCCCGAACCCCGAGCTTTTGCCGTAGTCCTTGCCCACCACGTTGCCCTTGTTTTCATCGACCCGGTGCTGCGCGGCCACCACCCGCCACAAGGCCCCGGCGCTCCAGCGGTCTTCGCTGTAGGTCAGGCCCAGGCGCGCGTCCAGCGGCGGCATCTGCGCCAGGGCGCTGCCGTCGCTGCTGTTCTTGCCCCAGGCGTAGGCCAGGGTGGCGTCGGCTTTCCAGCGCTCGGTGAGCTTGTAGGCCGCGCCCAGTTCACCGCCCATGATCCGTGCGTCGATGTTCTCGGCCCGGGAAGTGGTGCCCATCATCCCCGGCGTGTAGTCGAACAGGATGTAGTCGCGTACCTGCCCGACGTATCCCGATGCCCAGGCTTCGAGGGTTTCGGTCTTGTACTGCAGGCCGAAGTCGAGCTGGGTGGTTTTCTCCGGCTTGATCGCGTCGAAAGCATTCAGCGAACCGCTCGGGCCGGTGTTCGGCGAGAACAGCTCCCAGTAATCCGGGAACCGTTGCGCGTGACCGATGCCTGCGTAGAGGGTGGCGGGGCTGTCGTCCAGGTCGTGCTCGTAGCGGACGAAACCGCTGGGCAGCGTGTCGGCGCGGGTGTCATCGGCAGTAGGATTGGGACGGGCCGACATGCCGGAACCGATGCTCTGGCGGTAATCCTTGGCCGAGGCGCGATCGAGCCGGGCGCCGGTGATCACTCGGTCGCGGTCGGCGGCGTACCAGGTCAGTTCGCCGAACACCCCGTAATTGTGGAAGTCGGCGTCCTTGGTGTACGGCAGGTCCTTGTAGGTGTCCACGCCCATGCTGCTGCGTTGGCGATGCTCGTTGGTCTGGGCGTCCAGGCCGCTGATCAATTGCACATCGGCCCAGCGCCAAGTGGCCTTGATGCGCGCGCCGAGGGTGCGACGATCGACATTGGAGGCCATGGGCCCGGCCATCATCCCGGTGCCGGACGGCGTGCGCAGCGTGTAGTTGTCCATCACGTGGTCGGCGTAGTTGTAGTAGACCTGGGCTTCGACTTTATCCAACACCTCGCCGATGTTCGAACGCTCGAAACGCAGCCCGAGGCTTTCGCGCTTGAACTGCGAACCGTCCATGCCGCGCCCGGCGTAGCGCGCTTCACCGTCGCCCTTGCCGGCCGTCAGCTCCAGCAGGGTATCGGCGTCCGGCGTCCAGCCGAGGGCGACGTCGCCATTCCATTTGTCATAGCGCGACGGCACGCTGTCGTTATTGCCGTCGCGGTAATCGTCCGAATGGGCGGTGTTGCCGATCACCCGCACATAGCCCAGGGGCCCACCGGCGGCGGCATCCACCACCTTGTCGAAACGGCCGTTGGAGCCGGCCAGCACACTGGCATTGACCCGGGTGCCCAGCTCGCCGAACTGCTCCGGCTCGCGCTCGAACAGCACGGTCCCGGCCGATGCGCCGGGGCCCCAGAGCACGGTTTGCGGGCCTTTGATGACGGTGAGCGTGTCGTAGGTTTCCGGCGAGATGTAGGACGTTGGCGCGTCCATCCGGCCCGGGCAAGCACCCAGCAGCATGCTGCCGTTGGTGAGGATGTTCAGCCGCGAACCGAACATGCCACGCAACACCGGGTCGCCATTGGTGCCGCCGTTGCGCACCAGGGCGAAGCCGGGAATGGTCTTGAGGTAATCGCCGCCATCGCTGGCCGGCACCGGTTGGCGCGGGTCCTTGGGGTTGGTGACGACGGTCAGCGGCGAGCTGGGGGCGACGGCGGTGATGACCGTCGGGCTGAGTTCTTCGACCGGATGGTCGTGATGCTCGTGCTCATCGGCCAGCGCGAACGGGGTGAGCAGCAGGCCGCACAGTGCGGCAATGGTTTGGCGCGAACGAACCCGTGGTTCGTTCAAAGGGCAGCTAACCTGGGCAGAGCCCGAAGCGATGCCGGCAGAAAACCTGGACATGATGATTCCATCGAACAGACGTAGACGACACGGTCGGGCAGCCTGTGGCTATCTTTTGCGACCGGTTGAGTAAGTGTCGGGAGCTACGCTGGGAAGGGTGGTGCGCGGGTGCGGGCACCCGGGAAGAACGCGAGCCGGGCATGGCCCAGGCGTGTGGACAGGCTGGTGTAGGTGTTGAAGTGCGGGGTGTCGAAAGCGGCGAAGGTGTGACCGCCCGGCAGCGCGGGGCAGTTGAACAACAGGCTGCAATAGCCGCACTTTTCCCACAGCGCATGGTGCTCGCTCTGGGGCGGGCAATGTTCGGCTGCGGGCGCTTCGTGCGCCGCCATGTCCATGCTCATGTCCATGGTCATCGGCATGGACATGCGTTGATCCATCGGCATCGACTGGGAAACCAGTGGACCGATAAAGATCATCAGCATGGCGAACAGGCTGATCCAACTACCGCGGGTCAGGCTCATGGGCTGACGACGGCGAGTGGACAAGCTGGCGCGACGAGGGTGCATTGGGCAGAGACGTCTACTGAGCGTGCATGTGTGTCTTGGTGCCGTCCGGTGCTTTTTTCTGCACCTTGACGTCCACCGTGACATCCCCGGCTTTTTCGAAACGCAGGGTCATGGGGAAACGTTTGCCGTCGCTGAGCAGGCTGCGGTCCTTCAGATCCAGCAGCATCACGTGATACGCCATCGGCGCGAAGGTGACGGTGGCACCGGGAGCGATATTCACGACGGGTACTGGTTGCATCTTCATCAGGTCGTTTTGCATCACATGCTCATGGAGCTCGGCCTTGCCGGCGATGGGCGAGTCGACGCTGAGCAGTTTGTCGGCGGTCGTGCCGCTGTTGTGAATCACGAAATACGCGGCTACGGTCGGCGCATTGGGCGGCAACTCCTGAGACCACGGGTGCGCAATTTCAAGCTCACCCGCTTTGTATTGATGAGCTTGGGCGAAGCCGACAGGAAGCAGCAGGGCGGCCAGCAGGATAAGTCTGTTCAACATGGCAAATCTCCGGAACGATTCAGGGCGCAGGTGTATGCGGAAGAATCAGGCCAGAGGCGAGGCGCGGGGGTTGAGGCTGGGCCATTGCTGGCGTGGCGTGGGGCTGTCGAGCTTCGAATGGACGGCACCGCGATGGGCCAGCTGTGCATCCAGGTACAACTGCGGGACATGCCCGGCGAGCGCCACCAACGGCGGGGAACCTGAGCAGCACCAGCAATGCTGCATCGTTGAATGACTGTCCTGTTGCGGCGTGCCCTGTTCGAGCTTGCCCAGGGAAATCGCCACCATTCTCGTGCCGCTGGATGAGCAGAAACTGCCCCACAACAGCTGCTCGGCTGGTGCATCAGCAGTCGCGCCACCGCTGTTGGAAAGCGGCATGGCAAGCATGTTGAACAGCACTGCGAAGCAGGCGATCCAGGCAAATGCAAGCCGTTGTCGGGACATGGGGCAATCCGCTCGGTTGGGCGATCAGGTGGCGGTATTTAGCCTGATCAGGGTTGAGAAGTAAAAAAGCCACGTGCGGTGTAGGGTCGCAGGGCTTGTGTTAACAGTAGCAACAGATCTTCGAATGAGTGCTTTTGTGGCGAGGGAGCTTGCTCCCGCTGGGGCGCGGAGCGGCCCTAAAATCGGACATTGCGGTGTGTCAGGAATATCGCGTCCGCTTTTTTGGGGCTGCTGCGCAGCCCAGCGGGAGCAAGCTCCCTCGCCACAGGGTGGCGGCTGTGCGCAGGTTAGTCGACCGGGGAGTCCAGCATTACCGGCGCGCCCGAAGGCGCCCTGCGCACAACCACCATCAAGTGCAGGGATGAAATTCCTGACTGACGAAGCTTGTGAACCCGCTGAAAACCTCGGGCGACTAAACCCGATCACTGAAGGGCAGTGACGGGAATCAAGTTACCGAGGGCCTCCAAGGCGCACAAGCCGGCGGATTCTGGCGTAGTTGTAGGCAGCGACGCAAGGTGATGTAGCCTGCTGACGTAGTTCTGACAGGACAGGCTTGTAGGACGGTGCAGTTTTCTGTCAGACCAACTGCCGCAGCCCCTGCAACACCTCATCCACCGTCCCAAACTCCCGATCCACCCCCGCTGGCACCGGCCGCTTCAACACCAACACCGGCAACCTCCGTTCCCGCGCCACCTCCAGCTTCGGTTCAGTCGCCGTGCTACCGCTGTTCTTGCTCACAAGCACATCGATCCGCCGCCGTTCGAACAGCTCACGCTCGCCCTCGATGTGAAACGGCCCACGGGCCCCAATCACTTCGCAGCGTTCGTTACCGGGGTAAATGTCCAGGGCGCGCAGGGTCCAGAATTGCTCTGGCGGAATTTCATGCAGATGTTGCAGCGGTTCACGGCCGAGGGTGAAGAGGGGGCGATGGAAGGGTTTCAGGGCCTGGATCAGTTCAGCCCAGTTGGCCACTTCGCGCCAGTCATCGCCGGCCTGGGGTTGCCAGGCCGGGCGGCGCAGGGCCCAGCAGGGGATGGCGCAGGCACGGGCCGCGTGGGCGGCGTTGTGGCTGATCTGGGCGGCGTAGGGGTGGGTGGCGTCCAGCAGCAGGTCGATGCCCTCGGCGCGGATGAAGTGCGCCAGCCCTTCGGCGCCGCCGTAGCCGCCGACGCGCACCTGGCAGGTCAGGTCGGTGGGGACGCGGCCGATGCCGGCCAGGCTGTAGATGTGCAGGGGGCCGAGGGTGCGGGCGATGGCCAGGGCTTCGGTGACGCCACCGAGGAGCAGGATACGTTTC
Organism: Pseudomonas sp. Z3-6; assembly: GCF_051131985.1. Taxonomy (NCBI): domain Bacteria; kingdom Pseudomonadati; phylum Pseudomonadota; class Gammaproteobacteria; order Pseudomonadales; family Pseudomonadaceae; genus Pseudomonas; species Pseudomonas sp. Z3-6. The sequence continues at coordinate 6,252,489 of NZ_CP071644.1, read as the reverse complement.
ATTTCAAAACTCCAGCCTGGCCGACAATCCCACCCTGGCGGTCGATGGCGAAGACTTCGACCTGGACCTGGGCCGGCACCACGCTGCGGGCGAAGGCCCGCGCGTGTTCGCACACCGCATCGCCCAAGGCGATGCCGGCGGCGCTGGCCATCGCCAGGGCCTGTTGGCTGGTGTTGGCTTCTCGAATGCCTTGCTGCAAGACCTCATCGGCACCGATGGCAGCCGCCCATTCGGCCAGTTGTGGCAGGTCGATGCTCGAATGGCGGCTGTGCAGGTCCATGTGGCCGGCGGCGAGTTTGCTGATCTTGCCAAAGCCGCCGCAGAGGCTGAGTTTTTCCACCGGCACCTTGCGCACATGCTTGAGCACGGCGCCGACGAAGTCGCCCATTTCGATCAGGGCGATTTCCGGCAGGTTGTAGACCCGGCGCATCGTGTCTTCGCTGGCATTGCCGGTGCAGGCGGCGATGTGCAGGTAGCCGTTGGTTTTCGCCACGTCGATGCCCTGGTGGATCGAGGCAATGTAGGCCGCGCAAGAGAACGGCCGGACGATGCCGCTGGTGCCAAGGATCGACAGGCCGCCGAGGATGCCCAATCGCGGATTCATGGTTTTCAACGCCAGGGCTTCGCCGCCCTCGACATTGATCGTGACTTCGAAACCTCCGGCATAACCGCATTCTTCGGCCAAGCGACCCAGGTGATCGTTGATCATTTCGCGCGGCACCGGGTTGATCGCCGGCTCTCCGACGCCCAGCACCAACCCGGGGCGCGTCACCGTGCCGACGCCGCGACCGGCGATGAAACGCACGCCGGGTTCGGCGATCAAGCGCACCTGGGAAAACAACAGGGCGCCGTGGGTCACGTCCGGGTCATCGCCGGCGTCCTTGATCGTCCCGGCTTCGGCGCCTTGTTCGGTCAACCGGCAGAACTCCAGGCGCATCTGCACCTGCTTGCCCTTCGGCAGCACGATCTCCACGGCATCGGCTTCGGTGCCGCGCAGCAGTAATCGGGCCGCCGCCAGGCTGGTGGCGGTGGCGCAACTGCCGGTGGTCAGGCCGCTGCGCAGGGGGGCGAGTTGTTCGGCGGTTTCGTCACGCATCGAGAGGTTTGACCAGGTCGAGCAAGGTGATCGGCAAGGCCTGGCGCCAGGTGTCGAACTCGCCCAAGGGTTGGGCCTGGGCGATGTGGATGCGGGTCAGTTCACCGCCATGACGTTCTCGCCAGTGCATCAAGGTCATTTCGCTTTGCAGGGTCACGGCATTGGCGACCAGCCGACCGCCGGGCTTGAGTTGGGCCCAGCAGGCGTCGAGCACGCCTTCGCGGGTGACGCCGCCGCCGATGAACACCGCGTCCGGACGTTCGAGGTTTTCCAGCGCCTGCGGGGCACTGCCGCGAATCAATTGCAGGCCGGGCACGCCGAGGGTGTCGCGGTTGCGTTCGATCAAGCCTTGCCGGCCTTCGTCGGCTTCGATGGCCAGGGCCCGGCAACTGGGGTGGGTGCGCATCCATTCGATGCCGATGGAGCCGCTGCCGGCGCCGACGTCCCAGAGCAACTCGCCGGGTGTGGGGGCGAGGCGGGCGAGGGTGATGGCGCGCACGTCGCGTTTGGTCAACTGGCCGTCATGTTCGAACGCGGTGTCCGGCAAACCGGCCAGGCGTGACAGGCGCGGTGTCGACGGTTCGCCCCGGCATTCGACGGCGATCAGGTTCAGGTCGGCGACGGTGGTGTCGGACCATTGTGTCGCAGTGCTTTCGATCCATCGTTCTGCCGTGCCGCCCAAGTGTTCCAGCACCGTCATGGCGCTTGGGCCGAAGCCCCGCTCGCGAAGTAAGCTTGCCACGGCGGCGGGGCTGTGGCGGTCGTTGCTCAGCAGCAACAGCCTGACGCCTGTGGATAAATGCCCATTGAGCGCCGCCAGGGGACGCGCCACCAGCGACAGCGTGACCACTTCCTGCAACGGCCAGCCCATGCGCGCCGCGGCCAGTGAACAGGAGGATGGCGCGGGGATGACCAGCATCTGGTCGCTCGGCACCTGTTTCGCCAGGCTGGCGCCCACGCCATAGAACATCGGATCGCCGCTGGCCAGCACGCACACCGGTTCGCCCTGCCGAGCGAGCAGCGGTTCCAGGGAAAACGGGCTGGGCCACAGCTCCCGCTCGCCGCGGATACACAGGGGCAACAGCTCCAACTGGCGAGGGCTGCCCAGGATCCGCGATGCTCGCAGCAAGGCATGGCGAGCCGTTCGGCCCAGGCCCTTGAAGCCGTCTTCACCGATGCCCACTACGGTCAGCCAGGGGGTCATCTCTGTTCCTCGAATAGTTGGGTTGATCGACAGGCGTGTTGCCGCCGCGAACCGGGCCGCCATCATACCGCGCCCCGGCGGATCAGGCGCCTGGCGCAACATCATTGTGGCTGCGAGACCGCATTCGCGAGCAAGCCCGCTCCCACAGGGATTTGGAGTCAAACGCAGAATTTGTGAACAGCCTGGCCAAAACTGTGGGAGCGGGCTTGCTCGCGAAGGCGGCGGTCCATCCAACATCACTTTTTCAGACAGACCGCTATCGCGAGCAGGCTCGCTCCCACAGGGATTTGGGGTTGAACGCAGAATTTGTGAACAGCCTGGCCAAAACTGTGGGAGCGAGCCTGCTCGCGAGGCGGCGGTCCATCCAACATCACTTTTTCAGACAGACCGCTATCGCGAGCAGGCTCGCTCCCACAGGGATCTGGGGGTGAACGCAGAATTTGTGAACACCCCGATCCAAAACTGTGGGAGCGGGCTTGCTCGCGAAGGCGGCGGTCCATCCAACATCACTTTTCCAGACAGACCGCTATCGCGAGCAGGCTCGCTCCCACAGGGATCTGGGGGTGAACGCAGAATTTGTGAACACCCCGATCCAAAACTGTGGGAGCGGGCTTGCTCGCGAAGGCGGCGGTCCATCCAACATCACTTTTCCAGACAGACCGCTATCGCGAGCAGGCTCGCTCCCACAGGGATTTGGGGGTGAACGCAGAATTTGTGAACACCCCGATCCAAAACTGTGGGAGCGGGCTTGCTCGCGAAGGCGGCGGTCCATCCAACATCACTTTTCCAGACAGACCGCTATCGCGAGCAGGCTCGCTCCCACAGGGATCTGGGGGTGAACACAGAATTTGTGAACACCCCGATCAAAACTGTGGGAGCGGGCTTGCTCGCGAAGGCGGCGGTCCATCCAACATCACTTTTCCAGACAGACCGCTATCGCGAGCAGGCTCGCTCCCACAGGGATCTGGGGGTGAACACAGAATTTGTGAACACCCCGATCAAAACTGTGGGAGCGAGCCTGCTCGCGATGGCGGCGATACAGATAACATCATTGGATCAGGCAACCCGTGTTCTTGAGCAATCTCGCCTCAATCCGACAGGCAAGCTTTTCATGACCACCGGCAAAGCAGGCATAATGGCGCACCTTCGCCAATGTGGCGTTTCTCAGCTGCCGGTCTGCCCTTGAACGAACGTCCATCCTCCAACGTCATCCGCCCCTCCGGTTGCCCGGGGTTGCTGCGTGTCGTCCAGGCGTTGGACGGGGGGATCTGTCGGATCAAGCTCGATGGCGGTTCCATCCAGGCGGATCAGGCTGACGTCGTGGCCTTGGTGGCCGAGCGGTTCGCCGGGGGCGTGATCGAGGCGACCAACCGGGCCAACCTGCAGATCCGCGGGATCGGCCCCGGGCACGACGCGCTGATCCAGTCATTGCTGGCCGCCGGGCTTGGTCCTCGCAAACCGTCTGGCGATGACGTGCGCAACCTGATGCTCAGCCCCGCGGCCGGGATCGATCGGCAGATGCTGTTTGACACCCGCCCGTTGGCGGAGCAGATCCTCATCACCCTGCAAACCCACGAACGCTTCCCCGAACTGTCGGCCAAGTTCGCCGTGCAACTGGACGGTGGAGAGGCGTTGGCAATGCTCGAACATCACCACGACCTGTGGTTGTCGGCCTTGGTCCGTGATGGCGAGCCCTGGCTGGCCTTCGGCTTGGCCGGTTCCCCATTGGATAAACCGGCGGGCAGGGTGCCCCTGGCCCAGGGGCATGCCTTGGTGGTGGCGGTGCTGGAGCTGTTCCTCGACCTGGCCCGCCCGGACCAGATCCGCATGCGTCACTTGTTGGCTGAAATCCCCAACGATGAATTCATGACCCGATTGGCCTGCCGCGTGCCGCTGCAAGCTTGCCTGGATTGGCAGCGGGACGAGCCCATCGACGAACTGCACATCGGCATCCATTCCCAGCACGACGACCGCGTCTACGTCGGCGCGGCGGCGCCCCTGGGGCGGCTCGATGCGGTCATGCTGCGGGGGGCGGCGCAACTGGCGCGGGAGAAGGGCGACGGCAGCCTTCGTTTCACGCCCTGGCAAAGCCTGTTGGTGCCCAACGTGTGTGTCGAGGATGCCGAAGAAGTCCTGGCGCGGCTCCAAACGCTGGGCCTGTTGGTGTCGGTCGACCAACCCCTGGCGCAGCTCATCGCCTGCACCGGTTCCAGTGGCTGCGGTAAAGCCCTGGCCGACACCAAGGCCGATGCTCGTCAATTGGCCGAGCTGCTGCAACGCCAGGGCCAGACCCTGAAAGTCCATCTGTCCGGCTGCCCGCGTTCCTGCGCGGCAGCCCATATCGCGCCCGCCACCTTGCTGGCGGTCGCCCCCGGTCGTTACGACCTGTATTTTCGTGATGCCGCGCTGCCAGGTTTCGGCGCGTTGCAAGCCCACAATCTGACTATTGAAGCGCTCGGCCAATGGCTCGACGCTCATCCCCGGAGCCCCCTTGATGCTTGATTACATCCGCGACGGTCAGGAGATCTATCGCAACTCCTTCGCGATTATCCGCGCCGAAGCCAACCTGGCGCGCATTCCGGCCGATCTGGAGAAACTCGCGGTGCGGGTGATCCACGCCTGCGGCATGGTCGAGGCCATTGATGGCCTGCAGTTTTCCGAGGGCGCGGGCACGGCCGGGCGTCAGGCGCTGGCCGCCGGTGCGCCGATCCTGTGCGATGCGCGGATGGTCTCCGAAGGCGTGACCCGCGCTCGCCTGCCGGCCAACAATCCGGTGATCTGCACCTTGCGCGACGAGAGCGTGCCGGCCTTGGCCCTGGAACTGGGCAACACCCGTTCGGCGGCGGCGCTGGAGTTGTGGCGTCCGCACCTGGAAGGCAGCGTCGTGGTCATCGGCAACGCGCCGACCGCGCTGTTTTACCTGTTGGAAATGCTCGACGCCGGCGCGCCGAAACCGGCTTTGATCCTCGGTTTTCCGGTGGGCTTCGTGGGTGCCGCCGAGTCCAAGGCGATGCTCGCGGCCAACAGCCGCGGCGTGCCCTTCGTGATCATGCAAGGCCGCCTGGGCGGCAGCGCCATGGCCGCCGCCGCCGTCAACGCCCTCGCTACGGAGGTTGAATGATGCAGCAGCCTGGACGTCTGATCGGCCTCGGCGTGGGCCCCGGTGACCCGGAACTGATTACGGTCAAGGCCCTGCGCCTGCTGCGCGAATCGCCCGTGGTGGCGTACTTCGTCGCCAAGGGCAAGAAAGGCAACGCCTTCGGCATCATCGAGGCGCATTTGCAGGACGCGCAGACATTGCTGCCGCTGGTCTACCCGGTCACCACCGAGGTGCTGCCGGCGCCGCTGTCCTATGAACAGGTGATCGCCGATTTCTACGACACCGCCGCCGAGCAGTTGGCCGTGCACCTGGACGCCGGTCGCGACGTGGCGGTGATCTGTGAGGGCGACCCGTTCTTCTACGGTTCCTACATGTACCTGCACGATCGCCTGGCCGGGCGTTATGAGGCCCAAGTCATCCCCGGCGTGTGCTCGATGCTCGGCGCAGCCTCGGTGCTCGGTGCGCCGCTGGTCTATCGCAACCAGAGCCTGTCGGTGCTCTCGGGCGTCCTGCCTCACGATGATCTCAAGCGTCGCCTGGCCGACGCCGATGCGGCGGTGATCATGAAGCTGGGGCGCAATTTCCCCAAGGTTCGCCAAGTGCTTCAGGAATTGGGCATGGACGGACGGGCGCTGTATGTCGAGCGCGCGACCATGGCCAACCAGAAAATCGTGCCGTTGGATGACGTCGAGCCGATGTCTTCGCCGTACTTCTCGCTGATCATCGTGCCGGGCGAACGGTGGCAGGGTTGATGGCCGCCAAGACGCCGGCCATCGTCATCCTCGGCCCCGGCAGCCTGGCGACGGCTCGACGGATCCAGCAGCGCTACCCCGACGCCCTGATCCACGGCTTGGCCGGGCGGGTCGAGGGCGATCGGCAGTACCTGGAATTTGGCGCGACGTTGCGCGAACTCTACCAACAGGACACACCGATCATCGCCCTGTGCGCCGCGGGCATTGTCATCCGTACCCTGGCGCCGCTGTTGCTGGAAAAAGGCGCCGAGCCGCCGGTGCTGGCGGTGGCCGAGGATGGCAGCGCCGTGGTGCCTCTGTTGGGCGGCCTGGGCGGGGTGAATGACATGGCCCGGGACATCGCGGCAGCGCTGCAAGTCGCGCCGGCCATTACCACCAGCGGCGAATTGCGTTTCGGCACTTGCCTGCTCAATCCGCCAAGCGGCTACAGCCTCGGCGACCTGGAGCAGGGCAAGCGCTTCGTCTCCGACTTGCTGGCCGGTGAGCCGGTGCGTATCGAAGGCGCGGCGCCGTGGCTGGATCAGGCGCAGTTGCCGCAAGACCCGCAGGCGCGGCGCACGATCCACGTCGGCCATGCCGAGCGTGAGGCGAGCACTCACGAACTGCTGATTTATCCGCGCAGTGTCGCGGTGGTGGTGAGCGCCGGGTTGGCTGACCTGCCGGGCGCCGTTCGTGCCGCTTTGCAGCAAGCGAACGTGGCGCTTCGGAGCCTGGCGTGTCTGGTGGCGGCGGATACGCTGATGGCCAGCACGGTCTTGCGTGAAGCGGCGCTGGAATTCGGGGTGGCGCTGCGCTTTGTGGCTGCAACGGGCGATGCCGCCACCTTGGCCCGCAGTTCGGTACCGGGCGCGACCGTTGTTTCGACGACGGACAACCTGGCCATCGCCGTTGCCGCTCAACCCTTGGATGTGGCCCAAATCGGTCGTCCGCGCGGACGCCTGGCGGTGATCGGCCTGGGGCCGGGCGCTGCCGAGTTGATGGTGCCGGCGGTGAAAGCCGAGTTGGCGCGGGCCACCGATGTGCTGGGTTACGAAACCTATGTACGCATGGCCGGCCCGTTTCGCGATGATCAAGTGCTGCACTGCACCGACAACCGCGAAGAAATGCAGCGCGCCCGACACGCCTTTGAGTTGGCTGCGCAAGGCCGTTCGGTGATCGTCGTGTCGTCCGGTGACCCGGGTGTGTTCGCCATGGCGGCAGCGGTGCTCGAAGCGTTGCACGAGTCCAGCGATCCGGCCTGGCACCAGGTTGAGCTGGAGATCCTGCCGGGCGTGTCCGCGTCCCTCGCCACCGCCGCCCAGGCCGGTGCGCCGTTGGGGCATGACTTCTGCGTGATGTCGCTGTCGGACAATCTCAAGCCTTGGTCGATCATTGAAAAACGCCTGGACCTGGCTGCCGAAGCCGATCTGGCGCTGGCCTTCTACAACCCGATTTCCCGTGCGCGCCCCTGGCAATTGGGGCGTGCGCTGGAGATCGTCGGCCAGCACCGCACACCGCAGACGCCGGTGGTGTTGGGGCGCGACATTGGTCGCCCGGGCCAGACCCTGCGTGTCACCACGCTGGGGCAGCTCACCGCCGAGCAGGTGGATATGCGCACGATGGTCCTGATCGGCTCCTCCACCACCTGTGTGTTCCCGCGTGCATCCGGTGGAAACTGGGTGTATACGCCTCGCTGGTATGGGGCCAAACCGGCCTCTTGAACCGCAACACTGTTCTGTGGTGGGGGGAGCTACTGTGGCGAGGGAGCTTGCTCCCGCTGGGCTGCGCAGCAGCCCCAAAAGTAGCGACTCGATCTACCTGATGCACAGAGGTGTCAGGTTGGGGGCCGCTTCGCAGCCCAGCGGGAGCAAGCTCCCTCGCCACAGGATAAATAGGGGGCTTCAAGATCGCGTTATCGACGCTTTCCTTATTTGTCGATCCGATAAGTAAAAAGCAAGTTATATATTTTGTCCGCCTTTGAAACGCATTGAAAGCCTTCCCATTTGAATTGTTTGTTCTTAAGCGTTAGTTTGCGTGCCTGTTAAGTTATCGGCATGCGCTTATAAGCGTTTGGCAAAATATCGAATTAAATAACCGGTCGCCGGAACATGCTCTGGCGGCGCCGTTCTTATATGCCTGTTTTTAACGGAACAGGCCAAGGAGTATCTTTATGCAGGAAGCAAACATCAAGACGGACGACAGTGCGCTCGGTTTCATCAGCCTTTTCAAACTGGCCGACCTCGAGCGGGCACTGTTGCCCTATAAGAACACTGAGCACTACGACGCGATCATCCGTTATTACTTTGCCTGTGTCGGCATGCCGGATTCCCACAGTCTGCTCGAGCCATTGGGGCTCTTGAAGCACATGCTGGCTCAGCTGTTGGGCAGCCGCAGGGTCAAGCGCAGCCAGGATGAGCGGGTGTCCGCTCCCGTCGTGGCCGGAATTGACCTGCCGCAGATATACGACAAAATCGAAGCGCATGAAGCGCGCCTTCAATTCAGTTCTGAGCTGATGAAGAAGTTACCCACGGAAGTGCCCAAGACGTTGCACTTTGTCTGGCTCGGCGGTGGCCTCGGCGACATTCAACGCGATTACCTCAATGTGTGGCGACACGTATTGGCCCGGCAGGGTTATACCCTGAGTCTTTGGTATGACAGCGATGCGCTACTGGCCTGGCAAACCAATAAGCTTATTGTTGAAGCCGCCAAGGCCAATGTTTTTTTACACGGCGTGGATGAACATATTAGTGAGGTTGAGCTGGGTGCCCTGTACAACGAACATGCCCTTGTTTTGAAACAACAGATGCAGGCCCATATCAATGCCGCTGTGGCGAAGGGCGGATCAGCCGACGAGGCCCGGATCGATTTACTGTCCCGCGCCTACGGGCAGGATGCACAAACCTTGCGCCAACAGTTGGAACGCAATCGTCGCAGTGTCCTGGACATGGACGGTTTCGCGTTGCGTGACCTCGCCGTTGGCGTGGTTTCGCTGCGATTGCAGGAGGTCTATGACAGGGAGATGCGCTTGCTCGGCAATATGGCGGCGGCATCGGATGTGGTGCGTGCCGAAGTCCTGTTTACCGAAGGTGGCAGTTATACCGACATCGACCACCTTCCGCCGTTATCGACAACCCTGGGCGGCGTCGACATCAGCGGGTTTAGCTATGATGCCCGGCTGGGGACCCTGCAATTGCTGCTGAACGAGAACCCCGGATGGATGCCGGGTCGCCAGGCTTCCTCCCGTTATCGCGTGCATATTCCCGCCGAGCATCTGTCGGCACTGGAGGCGTTCGCGCAAAGCCGGCCAAGCTTGAGCGAGGTCTTCGAACTGCCGGCAGAGAGGCTGGTTCGACCTTTCGCGCTGCGGGCCTTGGCTGTGGAGGGATCATTGAACAATTCGTTTCTGATGGCCCATTCGGGCGCCGAGATTCTCAAAAGCGTGATCGATCGTCTGGGCTCCAACCATGAGTTGGTTGAAGCGTCAATTCAGCTGGCTGCCCAGCGCGATGTTGCATTGAGCGACGTTGCGGGCATGTTGGGTCTGGTGGAAGAAGTCTTCGAAAAAACTAATGGATCGCTGAGCCATCTGCCGATGGGCGAAGTACTCAGGACTCTAGCGCGGATATCGGCCGTAGCGACCCACTTCGGCGACGGTATTCGCTTCGAGACCGAGGGCACTCTCCATCTGACAGGCCCCGGTGCCATGCGCGATGGTATGGCCGACTACGCGAACGCGCACTTGAGCGCGGCGGTTGCCAAGACCTTGCGCGAGGAGGCGGGTGTTGCCCTCCACCTGACGATTAACAGCGCCACCGAAGAAGAGCAGGATCATTCCTGGAAAGAAAACGGCAACCAACCCGAACAATGGGTCGCCAACGAGCAAGCACAATGGCGTGAAGGTCAGTACCGCACACGCTACAACGGCGACATCGCCCAGTTACTCAAGCATTCGACCGTAGAGTTCCAACAAGGCTGGCCACTGATCGAAGGCCGAGCCGTGTTGCTGACCGATGTGCTGGAGCGCTTGGTCGAAGGACTCGGCGAGCCGTTCATCGAAGCGATGAGCCAGGGGCATGACGGCGAAAAACGTTTCGAGAAGCCGCTGCCGCTGAGTTTCGATGATCGCCAGCGTATCCGGCGTCAGCCTGCCGATGCACTGGTGCCGGTGTTCCTGAGCGATGCAAAAATGCAAAGCCTGGGAATCGACGACGTCTTGGGCGAGATCGCCGGTGGCACCCGGCGCGTCATTGAGGCCAGCCCTGTGCAAAGGCTGTCGCTGGGCGTGTTGCTCGGCTTGGACACCCTGGAGAACTCGAGCTTCAACACGGCTACGAGTGAGCTGGAGAACTTGGCCAATAGCGTTGTCGAACAGGGCGTGGCCGGCCGTTACGCGGTCATCGAGCGGCAATTATTCAAGCGCAAGGCGGCCGAGTTCATGGGCGGCCTGTCGAGCGATCCGGCGGATGCGCCACTGCCGTCCGACAGTGCGCTGGAGTTGAAGAGAACGGCCTTGAAACAGGCGCGAACGTTATTCCAGTGGGGCCGTCATGTTGCACGGATCCAGAAAGTGGCGACCCTTGAACACCGTCTCCAAGTCGTCGAACGCTCCGGGCAAGTGCTGGACGGGTTCGGCCACAGCGGCGTGCAAATGCTCCCTCAGGATTTGCTGCTCAACAGCGATGGCGAGGCGATTGGCGGGCGCTGCTATCCCCTGGCGTTGGTGATGAGCGCAGCACTGGCCAAGGGTGAGGTTTCTTCCGGGCACTTGCGCGAGCGTTTCTACCTGGCGGTGCTCGAGCCCGGGCAAGCCGATTCCCAAGCCTTTGTGCAAACACTGGAAGCGCTGTGGGACGTAGCGCTGAGTGATGTCGGAACGCGACTTGGGCAGACGAGTCTGGATCAGGCCGTTGCCATGCTCGAGATACACACCGGCTCTCGTACGCTGATGCTCAACTCGGACAACCATTCGATGCTGGTGACCAAGACCGTCAACGCAGAACGGGCCGCCTATCATTTTTTCGACCCCAACTTCGGCCTGTGCAAGTTCGATCATGCGGATGGGCTGCAAAGGGCGTTGGAGACGTTTTTCCAGACCGAGGGCATGGCCCGTTATTACGCTGCCTATGGCCCTGACGCTCGACCGGAATTCGATCTGATCGATCTGCACAGCAAAAAGATCGCCAGCTTGGAATTGTCCGAGGGCTTCACCGTGGCGCAGCTGCTCAAGCCCGAACCTTTGCCAGGAAAACCGGCCCTTGCGATTCGCCAGCGCCTGAACAGTGCCCATGGAAGGTCCCTGGTGGACAACGCGCACCTGGGCAGCAGTTTGCTGGAATTGGACAGCCACTGGTGGGGCCAGCAGATCGCCCAGGCGACGGTCGGTTTGCAGGAGCTACATGGCTCGACGACGCCGCTGGTGCCCTTGTTCGAAACGCTGGAGATCACGCCGCAAGGCAAATATCGGGTGAGCCTGATCGACCCCGCGCACCCACAACAGCCGGTCCGCGTGCTCAGCGACGATCAACGCCTACTGCGGATCAAGAGCTGGCTGTCGGAACAGTTTTCGACCCTGGCGCGCAAACCCGTGCAGACGGGCGGCGTCCTGGACCCGACCGAAGCCGGCAGCGTCCATACCCTCAACGCCGGTTTCACCATCCAGGCGTTGATGAATGCCTTACGTGGACGCGAAGGGGACGACCGGACACTGACCACCGCCGTGCGCCTGCACGCGTACGTCAACTATGCGCAACTGGTGCACGGCAATGTCGTGGACGTGGCGGGCCTGGTGCAGTTGGCCCGCACCGCTCTGGTGGAAGAACGGATCATTGCCCGTACTTGCGCGCCGATTGTCGGCCAGGCCTTAGGACATGCAGCCAACGAAGGCGTCGGCGCTGTGTTGGGGTTGGCCAATGTTGGCTTCGATATCTACCAGTTGAAGACTGCGCAAACCGGCATCGAGACCGCGCAATTCGGTACCCAGCTGACATTCGATTCCGCCAGCCTGGCCTTGACGGCGGGCGGCGTCGGGGCTGGGTTGGCCGGGGCATCGACCGCCGCGGCGGTACTCGGCGGTGCGGGCGTGATTCTCGGTGGCTTGGCCGTCGGGGTCGCCGCGCTGGCCCAGGGATTTGCCACCATCGCCCGCGAGGCCCGGCAAGTCGGTCAGTTTTTCGATGACCTGGAGCAGGCCTATCGTGGCGAGGGCTACGCCTATGATCACAAGTTGGCCGCGTGGGTGGCGCGTCCTTCACTGCTGATTAAAAGCATCGATCTGAACGACGGAACGTTGCAGCTCAACAGTCCAAAGCTGTATCCCTTGCATGATCATTTCGGTGTGCCGGGTTTCGATCCCGATGACGCGCGAGCCATCGATATTCGCCGGGAGCTGGGGCTACCCAGGCAGATCGGATTCGCCCCGCCCGCCGGACAACCCATCGTGCTGCCCTGTACACCGCAAACCACTTACGGGTATGAATACAAGGCGCTGCCCTTCGCCCGCTTGCGGCATGATCGGGGCTTCGACACGGCCCGACGGCTGGAGAAACAGCAAGCGGACGGCTCCTGGCTATTTCTGTTCTCGTTCTATTCGTTTCCCTCCGACTACATTCTCAATCGCCTGAACCCGGTGTATGGCGAAACGGTCATCCGGGTGAATCTGGATGTGCTGGAGCGCACACTGGTGGTTCCCGTCCTGCCAGATGCCTGGCAAGGCAAGTTGTCCTATTGGCTCAGGGGCGCGGGCGGGCGCTGTACCGTGATGCTCAATCCAGGGGCCGACATAAGGCTTATCGCGCCGAACCTGACGTATTGTCGCTGGCTGTTGCAGGCAACCTGGGCCAATGAAAGCGATATTCGGATCGAGCCTTCCGGTGAACTGTACATCGGCGCCGTCCATGTCGCCCGAGACGGCCGGCAGGAAGTGCTGATCCGTACGGCCGACCAATTGTTCAGCGTCACCGGGGACAAGCGCCAACTGGACCTTGTCGAGCAGACGGCGCCCGAGGGGCTCGATGAGCAAGCGTTGCTCGAGCACTACAAGGCCCTTGCGCGCGAGCATCGATTGGCGCTGCCGTATACGCCTATCCATCGCTATCTGGTTCCGTTCGACGATCCCCTGCAACCGAGCTACACCACGGCCTGGTATGACGCGGCCGAGGACCGCTTCCTCTACATTCGCGACGACAGTGAAGTGCTCGGCGAGCCGCAACTGTCGGTGGTCCTGGATGGCTTCGCCTATTTCTACGATCCCGAGGAACTGCAGATCTGGCAGACGGAGTGCGCCACAGGCTTGCTCAAGTGCCGCTATCTGTTACTCATACAGGACGGCCAGAGCACCATTCGTAGTATCGAGGCGGATGCCCATGGTGTGATTCATGTCGTGCAGGAATATATCGTCGACAATCAAACCGTCCGGCAATACCGATACGTGATTCATGACGGGCAGTTGCTGTTGAGTTCCGTCACCTACGACACGGCACCGCAGTTGCAGGCGCTGCTATCGGCCAACGATACCCTGGCCGAGTGGTCATCCGTGCTCGGCGACTTTCTGCGACTGCCCGCCGGACCTTCGAATAATGGGCTCGCCACGGTCGATTGGCAGCCGGCGCCGTACGTTTCGATCTGCTGGACGATTGCCCCCAGTTCCCGAGACATGGCGTGGGTACGCAGCAGCGATCGACGCCTGATCCTTGCGCAACCCGCCGAGCATCATGCCCGTGGCTGGGATGACTCGATCAAGAAGCTGGACGGGCTGATGCTCTTGCCGATGGCGGACGACAGCGACGTGTTCTTCATCTATCAGCGAGTCACCCCCAACCAGACACTTTGCCGACTGCAACGCAGCGTGAAGGACGGTACGGCGCATTGGACACGCCAATGGGTGCAGCCAGATGGGCTCAAGCAGATCCTGGCCGTTGAAGGGGGCTACGTGGCGCTCGATGAAAACGGGTTGTTCTTCAACCTGGTGGCGCAAGACGCGCTGCAGTTTGCCGGCGTGAGCGAGCACTGGCTCAAGGGGCGTGCGCAGTGGTGGCAAGCGCTTGAACCGTTGGCCGAGCAATACCCGGGCAAGGATTTTGCCATTGCCGGTCTGCGCAATGCCGCCGGTGACGGTAACCTCTGTGCCTGGTACGTGAAGCACCGATTGTTGTTGTGCGACCCGGGGCTCGACAAGGACGTTCGCTTGCTGGGCGTGGCGCCGGATAATCAGTCGGTCTGGCTGTTCGATAGGTCGAGCGGCGAAATATTGAGCCAGGTATTCTTCGACCCACAGCAACTGAATCAGGTATTCGACACCGGCACGCAACTGTTGCCAGGCGCTAGCCTGCCGGCTTATCAGCGCGAGTGGGTGGGCTGGCGGTTCGCCGACGTCACCCCCGAAGGCAGCGGCTTGCGCGGGATCAGCGTGGACGGTGTGTCGCTGGCGCTGGGGCATCAGGAAATGGCGACCATCACTGGGGTCAACCACGCCTGGGTGCTCGCCCAGGGCGAGCACTTGGTCGACGCCCTCCAGCGATTGCTGGACGCTGCGCAACATGACGAATTCGTGTCGGTGGAGTCCGAGCCTGGAAGCCTGCAATGGTATGACGTGCAAAGTGCCCGGTTGCTGCGAGTCACCGGCAAGAACCTGCCCAAGGACTTTACGTTGCTGGGCACGCAAGCACGGGAGAACGTGCTCCTGCACGAGCACCAGGATGGGCGGGTGCGGATCTATCCGGAAAAGCGCAGCATCGGGCCGTTCGATTACGTCCAGCGCAGCGCCCAGGTGCTGGTGGTCGAGGGGGAGAAGGTCAGCCGCGACCTCTTGCCGCTGATTCCCGATGAGGTCAACCGGTTGGTCCTGCGTATGGGCCAGGGCGCGGTGACCTGCCATTTGACGAAAGCGGTGTGGTTGAAGCTGGAGTCGGTCATTGTCGACTGTCGCCATGCCTTGGGTGAGGTACCCGTTACGGCGAGCACGTTGATCTGGGCATTCGATGAGCCTGGAAAACTCGTGTTCGAGATCGTCCAGGCGCACCTGGTCATTGTCGATCCGGACAGTGAGCGCTGCTTGATCCTGCGTGATGCATGTTCCGCCGATCCGGTCTTGCGCGGTGATATAGGCCTGGGCTTCAACGACGCGCAATCGCGCCCGGTATCGACGTTCGTGGCGCGCTTAAGGGGCCTTGGTGCGACTGGCAGTGCAACCCTGGAGGAGCTGCTGGCGTCGGCGTCAGTCGCTGGGTAAGTGGCTTTGCTTCAGGGCACCAGGTAGCCCTTCACTCCGGTAAAAATGATCTGCGCCGCCAAGGCGCAGACAAACAGCCCCATCAGGCGGCTGACAATCTGCAAGCCCTGGTCGCCAAGAATCCGCTCGATGCGGCTGGACAGGTAGAGCACCACGCCGACGGTGAAGCTCGCCAGGGCGATGCTGATGATGGCCATGAGTTTGTCGTCCCAGTGCGGCTGGCTCACGCCCATCACCAGCAGGGCGCCGATGGTGCCGGGGCCGACGGTCAACGGAATGGTCAGTGGGACGATGGTCACGTCCTGCTGCACATTGTCGGTCTGCACGGCCGACTTGCCCTGGGCCATGCCCAGGGCCGAAATGAACAGCACACTGCCGGCGCCGATCCGGAATGCGTCCACGGTGATGCCGAACACGCTGAAAATCACTCGCCCGAACAAATACAGCAACACGCTGGAAATCAGCGTCGCGGTCGCCACCTTCCAGGCCAGGCGGCGTTGTTCCTTGCGCGAATAGCCGCGAGTCAACCCGATAAAGCAGGACAGGACGAAGAAGGGGCTGTAGAGCACCAGCATCTTCAAGTAAACGCTGAACAGCACATGGAGCATGGTTGAGGCTCACGACGAATGAATTTGAGGTGAAGTCTATCAGGCGTCGGGGTATTTGTCGGTGCGCGGTGGGGACGAAACGCAACTTCATGACTGTGCCGATTTTAAATGAGCGAGTTGGATCGGATTATCTACGGTTACAGTTGTGCACTTGTTGTTGTGAAGGGGGTTGCGTAAGTTCGCTTTTCGGATCCATGGAGGATCTTTTATCAAAAAAGGAAATAGTATGAGCATTAAATATGATTCCGTGCTGACTCTGGCTGATCGCGTTAATCGCTTGAAGTCCTACGATGTATCGCCAGATGACTTTGAAATAATTTCGCAGGCGCCTGTAGTTCGTAGCGCCCAGTTCGTTGAGCAAACGGAAAAACCGGATCGTGCATCGATCGTGGGTGACAGTATCCTGGCTTTTGTTTCAGGCATGTCTGAACAGAACCAGGCGGACATCCAGCATTCTTATCTGTTTGCTTCGTTAGTGGCTAACAAGGCATTTCCCCATGACCATCAAGGCAAGGAGTGGTATCACCTCTTCCTGCAGGTCATGCAGGATTGCGGTTGGGTGATCCTGAAAAAGTACTACGACACGGTTAAGGCTTCGGGCAAAAGCTTCACTATGGATGAACTGGTGTTGCAGATTCTCGGTTCGGCGGTGGCGGCAGCTGCCATTCCCGGTCCCACCTCAGTGTTGATGCTCAAGGTCGCCGGTGATGCAATCGCTGCGTTGCAGGGCCGTGACAAGCCGCTTCGGGTGTTTGATCAGAACCTCCAAGAGTCCGGTGCGGGTGGTTTTGGTGTAGCAACCTGCCATGAGACGCCGGATGGCGAAGTCATCCTGGCGCTGGGTGCGGTGCGTTTCATCAAGCGCTCCAACCAGACTCAAGTCTTGTTCGTTAATTGGGACAGCAGCTCGGTCGATTTGTATCGCGGTGAAAGTCATATGACCATGGTGCCGTCCATTATTAACCGTACGCGCGATATCATTATTGAAAGACTGGGCGATCGCGCCCAGAAAAAAATCGAAGCGTACGAACTCTGATTTTGTATAGCCTCTAAGGCGGCTACGTTGTAGTCGCCAACCATAAAAAAGGGTGAATGCAATGAATGATCGTTATTCGGTTTTTATTAATGCCGGGGCAGTAGTGATGTTGTCGCGGAGTATGGCAGAGCAGGAGAAAAACGATGTACTGGAGTCCCTGTTGTTTGCGCAACTAGTCGCCCATAAAAAGTACCCGGGTTATGCCATGGTGTCGAAATGGTATGAAGCGTATCGTGAAGTCTTGAAAAATGCCTGGCTGCAGAAGACTGTTGCATGGGGCAACTTCCTGCCTGATGAAGAATGCCACTTAACTACAGCGCAATGGCTGGGACGACGGTTGGAAGAGTTTGCCGATCAAACGGCTGCCGATGAAGTCACTTGCTTATTGGATCGTATCGCGAAACTACCCGGAACCCTGCCGGCCATGAAGCAGTTGCGCGAGCACGTCGTGCTGCCACAAGCAAACGACGAATCTGCCGCCAGGATCTGCTTGCAAGTGATCCTGGCCCAGCCGGGGACCCTGCTAAGCAGCGTCTACCTGAACTACGAGACTTCGCAAGCTGATATTTCCAACCCGTTTGGGCAGTGTCTGTCGGTCGCCAATGTTGTGGGGAATGTTCAGTCCAAGTGCTTCCAGGCCTGCTTATCGAAAGAGCTTTACGAACAGCTCCGCGGTGCGATCGTTCAAAAACTGGGCGATAAGCCCGCGAAGCATATCTTTGATATTTCGAGCGCTGTTGAACTCGATCCGGCGGAGGTAGCCCCGTGAGTGCCGGATATTTTCAGGATCATGACCAGGCGCTGTATAGCAGCGACGCCACAGGAGCGGCCGTGGTGGCGGGCAGTCTCGTTTCATTTGGCGAGGGCTTGTCCCGTCAGGATCGCGAAGACATCTGCCTGAGCAACCTGTACGCCCAGTTGGCGACACGCTCGGCTTACCGGGACGGATTGGTGGGCGACTGGTTCAGCTACTACACGAACAAGCTCAGGTACCTGGGGTGGGATTCGGCGCGCCCGCTCAGGTCTGGACAGCCTGGCGAGGGATCAATGGCCGAAAGTGTTTCCCATCAACTGTCCCAGTCATTCGAGGAGCGCTTCGCGCAGCCGGCGATTGAATCGATCGGAGCCCTGAAACGACATCCCGATGCCCTTGAGGTGTTCGAACGAGCTAGCCTGCAGCAGGAATCAGCATTCTTCCAAGTGATCCCTTGCCTACCGAAATCGTCAGGACGAATAGAAATCGCTCTCTATCACAAGCAATTCAGCATTCGTAGAACGGTTTCGACCTTTCTTTTTTGGCCGATCGAAGAGGTGGTGCAAACCAGCCTCGAAGAAATGGCGATTGTCACGTTCAGCACACTGCATTATTCAACGTTTCGGGAACGGGTGCGGGCGTCCGTTATCGCCGAAACAACCCGCAATATCCATGCACTGGAGTTTTGAACAAGGCTTCGGTTTCTAGTGTCCTGTTTCGCAAATACGTTTCTTTTTGACGAGTGGCTGTTTTCGTCAGGCAAGGCGCCGCGACGAGTCATAGCCCGCTATGGCGAGGAGCGGCAACGCAGCATGACGACAACAGACGCCGTCAAAAAGGAACAGTATTTGTGATATAGGACACTAGCGCAGGCCTAGGACGAATGCGCGGCGGTCTTGTTCTGCTGTTCGCGCTGGGCTACCCAGTGTTCGATCAGCTCGCGCAGTTGGGACAGCTCCACTGGCTTGGCCATGTGCCCGTCCATCCCGGCCTGGCGGGCGCGCTCCTTGTGCTCGGCCAGGATGTGCGCCGTGAGCGCTACCACTGGCGTGCGGGTGCGCTGGTTACCCATTTCCCAGGCACGCAATTGCTGGGTAGCGGAAAAACCATCAAGGATCGGCATTTCACAGTCCATCAGGACCAGGTCGTAGCGCTGCTCCTTCATGGCCTTGAGGGCTTCCTCACCGTTGCTGGCGGTGTCGGGTTGCAGGTTGAGCTTGCCGAGCATGCCGCGGATGACCTTGGTGGAGATGCTGTTGTCCTCGGCCACCAGGATGCGGAAGTCGCTCGGCACTTTCACCGGGATGGGCGGGCCTGCATTCACTTGCATGCTCGTCGCCTGGCCCCGGTTGCGCTGGTTCAGTTCGTCCGCCAGGGTGGTCTTGAGGGTATAGCCGGCCACCGGCTTGGCGAGGATGCGCTTGACCCCGCTGTTGCGCGCCACGATCTTGCTCGGCGCGTTGCTGATGCCGGTGAGCATGATCAGCAGGATGTCGTGGTTCAGGCTCGGATCTTCCTTGATCTTGGCCGCCAGTTGCATGCCGGTCATGCCCGGCATGTTCTGGTCCAGCAGCACCACGTCGAAATAATCGCGCAGGTGCGCCTTGGTGCGCAGCAGTGCCAGGGCTTCCTTGCCCGAGGGCACCGCGCTGACGTTCAGGCCCCAGGCGCTGCATTGCTGCACCAGTACTTTGCGGCAGGTGTCGTTGTCGTCGACGATCAACACCCGTGCCCCTTGCAGCGGGCCATCGAGATCGGAAGTCGGGTGTTCGAGGCGATCCGGGTCCAGCGGCAAGGTCAGCCACAGGGTACTGCCCTGGTTGCTGCCGCTTTTGATGCCGAATTCCCCGTGCATCAGGATGATCAGTTGGCGGGCGATGACCAGGCCCAGATTGCCGCCCAGGCGTGTTGCCGAGAGGAAGTTCTTGCTGTGCAGCTCGGCGTGCATCAGCGTGTCGCGCTCCTCTGCGTCCATCGGCGTCCCGCTGTCCTGCACGGCGATGCGCAGGCGGGGCTGATGGCTGCGTTCGTCGAGGGCGACGACGATCAGCACTTCGCCTTCGTCGGTCTTCTTCAGGGCATTTTCCAGCAGGCTCAGCAATGCCTGGCGCAGCCGCGTAGGGTCGCCGCTGATCACGCGTGGTACCTGGGGCTGGATGAAACTGATCAGCTCGACGTTCTGCTGTTCGGCCTTGGCGCGGAAGATGCTCAGGCAATCCTCGATCAGGGCATTGAGGTCGAACTGCACATCGTCCAATTCGATCTGCCCGGATTCGAGCCGGGAAATGTCGAGGATCTCGTTGATCAGGGTCAGCAGTTCATTGCCGGCGCTATGGATCGTCTGCACGTAGTCGCGCTGCTTGACCGACAGCGGCGTGCCCAGCAGCAACTCGGTCATGCCCAGCACGCCATTCATCGGGGTGCGGATCTCGTGGCTGATCTTCGCCAGGAATTCGGCCTTGGCATTGATTTCGGCATTGCTCGCCGCCAGGTCGCGGCTGAGGCTGAAACGGCTTTCGTTGATCGAGCGCTGGCGCTCGCCCAGGGCGACACTCATCAACAGGCCACTGATGCAGATGAAGACCAGCAGGGTAATGATCAAGCCTTGGGGTGCGACCTCCGTGAGCCCTTGCAACGCCGGCAGGATGATCAACGTGCCCAGGTTGAAGACCACCATGGCCGCGACGAACAGCCGGGCCGGGCGGTAGCCCTTTTGCCAGTGCCAGGCGCTGACGAACAGCATGCTCAGGCCGGCCAGGGCCACCAGGGCATAGGTCATGATATTGAGTGGCAGCGTGTTGACGAACAACAGCAGCAGGCTGCACAGCATGACGAACACAATGTCCCCCAGCAGCAGCCGGTTCAACGGGTGCGGGCCCAAGGGCGCGAAGAAGCGGTAGGCGAACATCAGGCCGCAAGGCGCCGTCAGCAACAATGCCAGGTAGGCCCCGGGCGTCTGCACCGCCGGCCAGTCGGGCAGCCAGGGGCCGGCCAGGTTCAGCAACAGCACCAGGCTGAGCATCAGCAGCCCTTCACAGGCGGCCAGCCACAGGCAACTGCGTGAACGGGTATAGGCGTAGCGGGTAAGGTTGTGCAGGATCAGCATGGCGATGCAGCCGAACAGCAGCCCATAAATCAGTGTCTGGTTCTGATCGGCCGCCGCTGTGACGGCCGATTGCAACGTGACGTAGGGGCGCAGTTCATAGCGCGAGGCCAATCGCAGGTAGACGTCCAGCGACTTGTCGCTGCGCGGCAGGGGCAATATGAAGTCACTGCTGGGCACCGACGGTTCGGTATGCGGCGTGGCATTGCCACTGACCTGTTGCTCGACCAGGGCGTCGCCGTCCAGCACGTAAAGGTTCAGGCGTGACAGGTCGGGTGCGAAGATGCGCAGGATCTGTTCGTGCCTGTCCGGGGCCAGGCGGAAACGCAGCCACAATGCACCACCAGGCTCGGCGGCCTTGAGGCGGTCCAGGTCGATGGGGCTGAATTGATTGGTATAGCGGGCGGATCGGATATCGCTCAGCGTCAGGTCGCCCTGCTCGTCGAGCAATACCGCCCAGCCACTGCCTGGCGCGGCCTGGGCCGGGAGCATGCAGAGCAACGTCAGCAGGGTGACGGTAAAGCCTATGGCAATCCTGAGCCAGCGCACGGCGAAATCCCTTCGTAGGTTGATGCCAGATTATAACTATGCGCGGCGCCGGAACAGTCAGGCAAGGGCCGCAGACCCTTGCCTGGCTGAATGGCTGGGTTATTCCAGATTTTCGCCGCGCTCGCGGGCAATGGCACGGTAGCCAATGTCCTTGCGGTAGAAACAACCTTCCCAGTCAATCTCGGCGGCAAGCTTGTAGGCCTGCTGCTGAGCTGCGTCGACACTGGCGCCCAAGGCGGTGGCGCACAGCACACGACCGCCGGCCGTGACCACTTGCCCATCCTTCAATGCCGTGCCTGCATGGAACACCTTGCCTTCCAGCCGGGCCGCGGCGTCCAGGCCCTGTATCGCGCTACCCTTGGCGTAGTCGCCCGGGTAACCGCCAGCGGCCAATACGACGCCGACGCTTGGGCGCGGATCCCATTGGGCTTCGATCTTGTCCAGGGCCTGGGCCAGCGCAGCCTCGACCAGCAGGACCAGGCTCGATTGCAGGCGCAGCATCACCGGCTGGGTCTCAGGATCGCCGAAACGGCAGTTGAATTCGATGACTTTTGGGTTACCAGCCTTGTCGATCATCAGGCCAGCGTAGAGGAAACCGGTGTAGACATTGCCTTCTTCGGCCATGCCGCGCACGGTAGGCCAGATCACCAGGTCCATGACGCGCTGGTGCACCTGTGCGGTCACCACCGGGGCCGGGGAGTAGGCGCCCATGCCGCCGGTGTTCGGGCCGCTGTCGCCATCGCCGACACGCTTGTGGTCTTGGCTGGTGGCCATCGGCAGGACGTTCTTGCCATCGACCATGACGATGAAGCTGGCTTCCTCGCCGTCGAGGAACTCTTCGATGACCACGCGGGAGCCGGCGTCACCGAAGGCATTGCCCGCGAGCATGTCACGCACGGCGTCCTCGGCCTCGGCCAGGGTCATGGCAACGATCACGCCCTTACCGGCGGCCAGGCCGTCGGCCTTGATCACGATCGGCGCGCCTTTCTCGCGCAGATACGCCAGGGCCGGTTCGATTTCAGTGAAATTCTGATAGTCGGCGGTCGGAATCTTGTGACGCGCCAGGAAATCCTTGGTGAACGCTTTCGAGCCTTCCAGCTGCGCGGCACCGGCGGTTGGGCCGAAGCAGTCCAGGCCACGGGAGCGGAACAGGTCGACCACGCCGGCGACCAGCGGCACTTCCGGACCGACGATGGTCAGCGAGACGTTCTTCTCGGCGAAATCGGCCAGTTGTTCCAAGGCCAGGACGTCGATGGCGACGTTTTCGCACTTGGCTTCGATGGCGGTGCCAGCATTGCCCGGTGCGACGAAAACCTTCTGCACACGGGGATCCTGGGCCACTTTCCAGGCCAGGGCGTGTTCGCGGCCACCGCTGCCAATGATCAAAACATTCATTTCAAAAACCTCGGATGACGCTGATTCTGTTGAGCACCGCAGAGATGCTTTTCTGTGGGAGCTGTGTGGGAGCTGGTTTTGTGTGGGAGCAAGGCTTGCCCGCGATGCAGGCGCCTCGGTCTACCAGGCAAACCGAGGTGATGCTATCGCGGGCAAGCCTTGCTCCCACAAAGCCTTGTTCCCACACAAATCCAGCTCCCACATTGATCGATGTTAGTGACGGAAGTGGCGCATGCCCGTAAAGACCATCGCAATGCCAGCCTCGTCGGCGGCCGCAATCACTTCATTGTCACGCATCGAACCACCCGGCTGGATCACCGCGGTGATGCCGACCTTGGCCGCGTTGTCGATGCCGTCGCGGAACGGGAAGAATGCATCGGAGGCCATGACCGCGCCCTGTACTTGCAAGCCGGCGTGCTCAGCCTTGATGGCGGCGATGCGGGCCGAGTTCACGCGGCTCATCTGGCCGGCGCCGACGCCGATGGTCTGGCGGTTCTTGGCGTAGACGATGGCGTTGGACTTGACGTACTTGGCGACTTTCCAGGCGAAGATCAGGTCGTTGATTTCCTGTTCGCTCGGGGCACGCTGGGTCACGACCTTGAGGTCTTCGCTGCCGATCATGCCGATGTCGCGGCTCTGGACCAGCAGGCCGCCGTTGACGCGCTTGTAGTCCCAGGCCGGCGCACGGTCGGCCGACCATTGGCCGCAGGCCAGCAGGCGCACGTTGGCCTTGGCGGCGACAATGGCGCGAGCTTCTTCGCTGACGGAAGGGGCGATGATCACTTCGACGAACTGGCGCTCGACGATGGCCTTGGCAGTCTCGGCGTCCAGTTCACGGTTGAAGGCGATGATGCCGCCGAAGGCCGACTCGGTGTCGGTGGCGTAGGCCAGTTCGTAGGCCTGGCGGATACCGCCCTCGGCGTCCGGGCTCACGGCCACGCCGCACGGGTTGGCGTGCTTGACGATCACGCAGGCCGGCTTGACGAAGCTCTTCACGCATTCCAGCGCGGCGTCGGTGTCGGCAACGTTGTTGAACGACAGTTCCTTGCCTTGCAGCTGGGTGGCGGTGGCAATGCCGACTTCGGCGGGCTTGGCTTCCACGTAGAACGCCGCGCTCTGGTGCGGGTTCTCACCGTAGCGCATTTCCTGGGCCTTGACGAACTGGGTGTTGAAGGTGCGCGGGAATTCGCTGCGGCCTTCCGTGCCCAGGGTTTCGGCAGCCTGGTTCACGGTGCCCATGTAGTTGGCGATCATGCCGTCGTAGGCGGCGGTGTGTTCGAAGGCCTTGAGCATCAGGTCGAAACGCTGAGCGTAGGTCAGGCCACCGGCCTTGAGGCTTTCCAGCACGCTGGCATAGTCGCTGGCGTTGACTACGATGGCGACGTCCTTATGGTTCTTGGCCGCCGAGCGGACCATGGTCGGGCCGCCGATATCGATGTTCTCGATGGCGGTCGGCAGGTCGCAGCCAGGCTTGTTGATGGTGGCTTCGAACGGGTAGAGGTTGACGGCTACCAGGTCGATTGGCTTGATGCCGTGTTCGTTCATGATGGCATCGTCGATGCCGCGACGGCCGAGAATCCCACCGTGGATTTTTGGGTGCAGGGTCTTGACCCGACCGTCCATCATTTCCGCAAAACCGGTGTAGTCCGCGACTTCCACTGCGGCGACGCCGTTGTCCTGCAGCAGCTTGAAGGTTCCGCCGGTGGAGAGAATCTCGACGCCCAGCTGTTGCAGCTCGCGGGCGAATTCGAGGATCCCGGTCTTGTCGGAAACGCTGATCAAGGCGCGGCGGATCGGCAGGCGGGTGGTCTGGTCGGTCATTTCAATTTCCATCAAAAGCAAGGGAAGTCAGCAAAAAAGGCGACCGTTTTTGATGCGGGCGCCTTTCTGGTTCGATTGAATGCTTACAGCAGGTCGTACTGCTTGAGTTTCTTTCGCAGGGTGCCGCGGTTCAGGCCCAGCAGCTCACTGGCTTTGGTCTGGTTGCCCTTGACGTAGTTCATCACGCTTTCGAGCAGAGGCGCCTCGACTTCGGAAAGCACCAGGTTGTACACATCCGTGACGGCAGCGCCTTCAAGGTGGGCGAAATAATTGTGCAGCGCCTTCTCGACACTCCCGCGAAGGGTCTGGCCTTCTTCGCTGGGCGTATTGAGGTGCTGTTTCAAATTCACGTTGTCGCTCACGGGTGTTGTTCCACTCACTAAAGTCTCGGTCATCATCGTCATGCGGCCACCCCTTCGTCCCCTGTCAGGCTCTTGTAACGCTCAGCGAAGAACGCCTGAACGTCGGCGCATTGTGCTTGCGTACCATCCAAACGATTGAAACGGGCGCGAAACTCCCTGGCGCCCGGCAGGGTTGCGAGATACCAGCCCACATGCTTGCGAGCGATGCGTACGCCCATGACTTCTCCGTAGAAGGCATGTAGCGCGGCCAGATGCTCTAGCAGAATACGTTCCACTTCGGACAACTGCGGCGCAGCGAGCTTTTCGCCGGTGCGCAGGTAATGTTCGATCTCACGAAAAATCCATGGCCGCCCCTGGGCGGCCCGGCCGATCAACAGCCCATCGGCACCGGTCGCGTCCAGCACGTACCGGGCCTTCTCCGGCGAATCGATGTCGCCGTTGGCAAACACCGGAATCGACACCGCCTGTTTGATCGCGGCGATGGTGTCGTACTCGGCCTCGCCGGTGTACAGGTCGGCACGGGTGCGGCCATGCACCGCCAGCGCCGTGATACCCGCCTGTTCGGCGATCTTCGCCACCACCAGGCCATTCTTGTTCTCCCGGTCCCACCCGGTGCGGATCTTCAGGGTCACCGGCACATCGACTGCGGCGACGACTGCCTGCAGGATCTCGGTGACCAGCGCTTCATCCTTCAACAGCGCCGAGCCGGCGGCCTTGTTGCAGACCTTCTTCGCCGGGCAGCCCATGTTGATGTCGATGATCTGCGCCCCCAGCTCGACGTTCGCCCGGGCCGCCTCCGCCAGAATCTGTGCGTCGCCACCGGCGATCTGTACCGAGCGGGGCTCGGGATCGCCTTCGTGGATCATGCGCAGACGCGATTTGCGGGTGTTCCACAAACTCATGTCGCTGGTGACCATTTCCGAAACCACCAGGCCCGCGCCCAATCGTTTGCACAACTGACGAAAGGGCTGGTCGGTGACGCCCGCCATGGGGGCGAGAACCAGGCCGTTCTGCAATGTATATGGGCCGATGCGTACCGCCGACATAGGACTTCCCTGAAGTGGGGCCGGATCATGAGACTTCGAAAAAGGGTTGGCATGATACCCGCTCTCGATGACTGGATAAAGATCGAATTGGATAAAATCTGAACAGCTATTTTGTTATCGCCAGCGGTTTGGTCTGGGTGGGGTCAGTCAGAAAGCTGCCGTCAATTGGCCGACCCTGGCCGGCTTCATTCGGGGGAATGGAAGCTCAGACTGTAGTTCACCGCCTTGGGGCCCGGATCCAGGATATCCAGTGCGATGTGGATGGGCGTCTGCGGCGGCATTTCGCCGCGGCCCTCAAGGTCGCCGCCCAGGTACTCCCCGGGCTTGAAGCGGCGGCTGGCGATCAGGTGCCCGTTGAGGTCGGCAAAGCGCAGCTCCAGCAACGGAAAAGGTTGGGAGAAGGGCGCACGGTTGTAGATGATCGCGTCCACTATCAGGGCGCCGCTGAATTCCGGATGGCTGCGCACTACCAGGTTGCTGCTCTTGATCTTGGCGATGTCGACCTTGGACGGTACGTCGCAGCCGATGGTCGGGCAGATTTGCAGGAACCATGGCCGGTACTGGTCTTGGCGGGCCAGTTCTTCGAAATGGTAG
Source organism: Pseudomonas sp. Z3-6 (assembly GCF_051131985.1). NCBI lineage: Bacteria > Pseudomonadati > Pseudomonadota > Gammaproteobacteria > Pseudomonadales > Pseudomonadaceae > Pseudomonas > Pseudomonas sp. Z3-6. The sequence continues at coordinate 6,225,864 of NZ_CP071644.1, read as the reverse complement.
GCGATGTACTGGCCACCCAGGGCTGCGGCGGCGAGCAGGATCAGCAGAATCCACAACAGGCGTCGGCCCCAGGGCGAACGACGTTTGCGCCAGTCCAGTTGCAACGGGTCGTCGTCCAGGTCGTGGAGGGCTTCGGCGCGTATGCCCGGCTCCTGGCGCTCCCGTGACTTGCGCAGTGGCAGCGGTGGCTCGGGTTCGTCGTCGTGGTCGTCGGTAGCGGACAGGCGCTCGAGGTGTTCTTCGGGCTCGTCGTCCGGTGCGAGGTGGAGTGGGGCGACGGGTTCGTCGTCCGGTTCCAGCGGTTCGAGGGCCAGGGACAGGGACGGTTCGGTACGCGGCGGCCGCGCCGGTTCGTGGGGTTCGAACGGTTCGAAGGGCGTATCGAGGACGGTTTCGACGGGTTCGTCCGAGGTTTCGCTGTACAGGCTGTCGGGCCAGGCTTGTTGTTCGCCGGTAAGCGAATCGCGTTGCGCGCTCAGGTTGTCTTCCCGACGCCGACCGGCACTGCCTGGGGCGCGATTGTCACGTCGCTCCAGGCGCGCCAGTTCCTTGTCCAGGTCGTCCAGGTCCAGCTCGGCGGCGCTCCATTGTTTCTGGCTGATGGCCCGGGGTGGGGCTTCGGCGGCAGGCTTGGCGGGCGGCGCGACGGCGGGCGCGACTGGCTTGCCCGTGCGTTGTTCCAGCAGCTGTCGTGCGGCATTGAACACTTGCAGGCACGAGCCGCAACGAACCACCCCGCGGGCCACGCTCAATTGAGCATGGCTGACGCGAAAACGGGTGTGGCAATGCGGGCACTGGGTGACGAAGCTGTCAGTCATGCGGCAATCCGGTGGATACAGGCGCTCATTCTAGCGCCGACGTCCGGTGATGCGCACCCAGCCATCGCGATTGGCGATCGGGTCCAGGTCAAAGTCCGCGGCATAAGCGGCGGCGACTTCTTCGCCCTGTTCGGCGAGGATGCCCGACAGTGCCAGGCGTCCACCCGGCTTGACCAGGCTCGACAGTTGCGGCGCCAGGGACACCAGCGGGCCGGCCAGGATGTTAGCCACCAGCACGTCGGCCTGGACCTGGGGCAAGTCCTGCGGCAAGTACAACGGGAACAGGGATTCGGCGATGTTGTTGCGACCGGCGTTGTCGCGTGAGGCTTCCAGGGCCTGGACGTCGATGTCGGTGCCGACCGCTTCCTTGGCGCCCAGCAGGAGCGCGGCAATCGCCAGGATCCCTGAGCCACAGCCGAAGTCCAGTACGTTGCAACCCTTCAGGTCCTGGCCGTCGAGCCATTCCAGGCACAGCGCGGTGGTCGGGTGGGTGCCGGTGCCGAACGCCAGGCCCGGGTCCAGCAACAGGTTGACCGCGTCCGGCTCCGGCGCGGCATGCCAGCTCGGGACGATCCACAGGCGCTGGCCGAAACGCATCGGCTGGAAGTTGTCCATCCAGCTGCGTTCCCAGTCCTGGTCCTCGATCACTTCGCTGTGATGCTCGGGCAGCGGGCCGCCGGTCAGCAGTTCCAGATGGGCAAGCACACTGGCCGCCTCGGTGCCGCCTTCGAACAGGGCCAGCAGGTGGGTATGGGACCACAGCGGCGTGGTGTTGAGCTCCGGCTCGAAGATCGGCTGGTCTTCGGCGTCCATGAAGGTTACCGATACGGCACCTACTTCAAGAAACGCGTCTTCGTAGGTTTCGGCTTGTTCCGGGCTGATGGCCAGACGTACTTGCAGCCAAGGCATGGCGGGCACCTTTGAAAAAATCGACAGGGGGCAGCAGCGGGGCTGCAAAGGCGCGCAGTGTACGCCAGGTCGCCATCAAAGTGGATAAGGGAGGCCTGGAAGGTCCGGATGGGTGTTCCGATATATATATGTATGCCAACAGCCTGTCGCGAGGTGGATAAGGTGCGGGTCCAGACAACAGGGAAGGATGTGCATGGACAATACGACCGAGTGGCAGCGAAACAGGGATGGCGCGGTGCTGGTATCTGCGTCAAGGGGCCCCTCCCCCCAGTTGACGCTGGAAAAGTGGGCGCGCTGGCAAACCGTCATCGATGCACGAATGCGAACCCAGTTGGGGCTGCTGGAGGTGCTGGAAGAGTACCTTCTGGTTGAATTTCGCACTCGTTATCAGCAAGGCAACGTCGATTCACATTACATCGCCACGTTGCTCGACACGGTCCTGCAACGGATGGTCGACCAGGCACCCTTGGATTATGAGGAACAACGAGATGCGCCGTATCGCTGGCCTGGGGGGGCTGACCTTGGGTTTGCGGCGGAGCGCCGGGATGCCGTTGCCCAGATGGTGGAGGGGACTGTCTCGGGCTTCATCAACCACTACAAGGATTACCTGCGACGACATTGGAGGATGGCAGTCGATGATACCTCCCTTGAAGCGTCCATCGGCGAGCAGCTCACCCGCCATTCAACGGCAGTCGACGCGATGTTCCAACCCGATCGATTGGCCGCAATGGACGTTGAAACACTGCGCGCGGAGATTGAGGAGCTAGAGGTTTCCTGGCGTCGGCTGGTGCAATGGACCACGTTGGCAACCCAGCAGGAGCGGCAGCAATTGGCGGCGTTGGCGCGCGTGCAATTGCCTGATTGGCTACGCTGGCTGGGCGAAGTGGATCGAAACTGGCTGGAGACTTTGCAATCGCACGCCGTGCAAGCGCAGGCTCTGGTCGACGATTTGCTCGACGGCTTCGGCTCGCTGAAAGCATTCGCCCGACGTCAGGCCAAGGACTACATCAGGCATGAGCTGGACATGGATGTCGAGCCGGATAATGTCCGCGTGCAATTGCAGTGGCGAACCGTCATTGGCCAACCCGTGCGAACCAATAGCCTGAGCGAGTGGGTGGCAGCGGGCCTGATCAGGCCAGATGCCGTCTCGGTATTGCTGGTGGAAAATGGCGACATGTTACGCAACCAGCCCCTGGCACCCGCGTTCATCAGCCAATTGCTGGCTGTAGTGGATGCGTCGGCTGACTATTTGCCCGCATTGTCGAGCCGATATAACCGCGCGGACCTCAAGGACGCCATGCTCGATTGGTTCATGGCGCGGGTGAAGTACAGCGCGTATGTCGCACGTTGCGCCGGTCAGATGACGGTAGTCAGCCACGGTGAGCTCAACGCGTTATGGGGGAGTGAGCCCTCGGCGCAAACCTTGGGCGGATTGCAAGTCTCCAACGTTCAGTTACCCGGTGCCTTGACCTGCGCCGATCTGTTGCTGTTTTACCGTCAGGACGTGCGTGGGGAAGCCAGCCAGCTGTTGTTGTATGCCCCAGGCAAGCCAAATGGCCAGGAATGGATCAGGTTGGCTTCGCTTCGGGCCGTCAGTGCGGAAATCGGAGGCTGGACCGCAACCGAAGCCGGTCGCGAGTATTTATTACAGCAACTTTCACCGGTCGATCGTTCCAGGGGCCGGGAATACTTCGTCAACGTGACGGAGAAACCAACCCTATGGGATTTGAACGCTGATCCCAGGGGGAGGGTACGAGGTTTCGCGGCATGCCTCGAACATGCTGTGCTAACGGGGTTGCGCCATAACCTGATGCAGGTGGATATGAGCGAGTCGCCTCGTTGGTATTCGGCGTTGCCGTTGGAGTCGCGACGGAACATCAGTGGCTTGGACCAGGAGTTCCGGGTTCATCAGCAGGTTTTCAATGATCAACTCGCTGATTATGAGCTCTTCTTGAGCTTCGCCAAACGTACCGTCGCGCAGGCGATTGAACCCTACATGCGTAGCAAGGGCGTGTACGAGCCCGTGGATCCCGAAACGGTGCTTATCGACTACCAGCCAGGGTTGGCTGGCCAGGGAAAGGTCGCCACCTTGTTGGAATTGGCGATTCATGGCTATGACGATAACTCAGGCATCGATAATCCCAACAAAGGTGTGCGCTCCTCGGTTGGGCAGGCGCTGGAGCAGGTCCGCAGTGCTGACCTGGCGCGCTACATTCGCAGGGCGTACCTGGGCGAGCAATACGCCAGGCAGGTTCGCGCCGGCTTCCTCGACACCCGTGCGCCGGAATACTCGAAGCGCCGCGCCGCTTGTCGCCACATGCTGTTGGCGAGGATGGATCGTGACTTGCGTATCGCTTATGGCCAGTCTTTGTTAAGCGCTGATCAATTCAAATGGCTCACCCGCCAAGTCACGCTATTGAGCGACAACGGGCTTGATGACCGAGCCAAATATCCCGGCACGGCCGTGACACGTGAAGGTGTGCTCAGGTTTACCGTCGGCGGGCATGTGGTATTGGGCGTCTATGTGTTTGCCTACTTTGACCCCAAGGGTTCCTACTGGCTCTACATGCCCGATGCCCCGGACGGCATCCTGTTTCGCAACTACCTGGCGTTCGCCGGGGGCATCGCCGCGCGGTTGCATGATTATGTGCTGGAGCGGGTAGCGTTGACGGCGCGTTCCGAGGTTGGCGGTTCGCTGCGAGCCCTGGCGGCCGGTTCTTCGCGCGTCGATACATTGCGAGAGTTCAATCGGGTGGTCGACATCGGTGCAGAGTTCGACGCCTGCATCGAGCGCGCGATAACCGATGTGGAGGATGTCACCACCAGTCGCGCCGAGGTCATCAAGCATCAGGTCATCAAAGGACTGCTGCTTGCGGCTGTGCCCGTGTGCATGGTCTATCCGCCCTTTGTCTTGCTGCTGGACCTCACCTTTATCGGCATCAGTACCAGGCAGGCGATCGTGGCACATGTGCGAGGCGATACCCAGGAGGCACTTGAACAGTGGCTGGCCGTGTCCTGGGGGGCGTTGTTCGCCGTGCTGGGAGCGGCCAGCATGGCGGCAGTACTCGGGCGGACGGCGATGAACCTGAAGCTTGCGCTGAGGCCCCTGTCGTTGTCGGCGCAGCGCTTGAAAAGAACCGCGCCATCGGCCGCTGCCAAAGAAGCCGGGCCGCTGGTCCAGCCCCTGCGCTTGAAGCCAGGGCAGGCAGTCAAGGCAACGCCCGAGAACCTGGAGCCGGTAACCGAGGAGGGTATCTTCTATGGGACCTACCGTAGCCCGCCCAGCGTATCGCAACCGCGAGCCGCCTATTACATTCGGAGCCGAGGCCGGTATTTCCAAGTCAAGGAAGACCCTTATTTCGGTGGCGTGTGCCTGGTGGACGCCAGCCGGCCCGGCGCGTTATACAAACTGCCCATCCGCAGAATGGCGAATGGCAAGTGGGCGCATAACATTGTCGGCTTGAGGGGCGGCAATGACGGTGTGCGCTATTTGGGACGAGTCGATGATTTGCGGGAGGCATTTCCCGGGCGCATCCCCCCCAGCGTGACGAGAGGGGCGATGCAGGGCGAGACCGTCGTAGCCAGGTTCAGCGAGGCGGCGACGGACAATTATCTGTTCTCGTTGAATGCACAGACCTGTGTGGTCGCGTCTATGTACAACCCCGCCACCCGGATGGGGGCAGTCATTCATTTCGATCACAACATTCGAAAACTCATCGAGCGAGGCATCAAGGCTGTAACGTCGCGCCTGGGCGGACCTGCGAAAGACGTTCGTGTCACCCTGGTGGGCGGAGACTGGCTGACGGGGGCGGACATTGGTGAGCCGGTCAGGCAGGTGATGAGGCGCCAAGGCTTCCAGCCAACCTGGGATTACTGGTCGTATTCGTCTTGCTTTGGCAATACCTACGGTGTTTCGCTGGATCTAAAAAACGGTATCACATCGGTCTTCAAGACATCACAGAGCCTGGTCGAGCGCTATTACATCCCGGTGCTGGCTCGGGCGAAAAACAGTTCCGATCCCGTATCGACGCGTGCGCGTAAATTCATGGCGCGCGTGCGCAGTGAACCGCTGGTGGTCAATGCCAATGGTGCTGTTCGCACCCGCCAGGGCAGGCCGGCTACCGCGGCGCAACTCGAAGTGAACGAGTTCTCCCTGGTTGCGTTGACCTGATCCTTGATTCCGAGACAGATTCAAAAAAAAGACCCCGGTTCAAATGAGCCGGGGTCTTTTTCTACATCCCTTGGAACATCAGTGCTGGTTACCCAGCTTGTGCTCCAGGTAATGGATGTTGACGCCGCCTTTGCAGAAGCCTTCGTCACGTACGAGGTCGCGGTGCAGCGGGATATTGGTCTTGATCCCGTCCACTACGATTTCGTCCAGCGCATTGCGCATGCGCGCCATGGCTTCTTCACGGGTCGCCCCGTAGGTGATCAGCTTGCCGATCAGCGAATCGTAGTTCGGCGGAACGGCGTAGCCGCTGTACAGGTGCGAATCGACACGAACGCCGTTGCCGCCCGGGGCATGGAAATGCTTGACCGTGCCTGGGCTTGGCATGAAGGTCTTCGGGTCTTCGGCGTTGATCCGGCATTCCAGCGAATGGCCGCGGATGACCACGTCATCCTGGGTGAACGACAGCTTGTTGCCGGCGGCGATGCTGAGCATCTCCTTGACGATGTCGATACCGGTGACCATTTCCGAAACCGGGTGCTCCACCTGAACACGGGTGTTCATTTCGATGAAGTAGAAACGACCGTTCTCGTAGAGGAACTCGAAGGTACCAGCGCCGCGATAGCCGATGTCGATACAGGCCTTGACGCAACGTGCCAGGACTTCCTGGCGAGCCTGCTCGTCGATGCCCGGTGCCGGCGCTTCTTCGAGGACCTTCTGGTGACGACGTTGCAGCGAGCAATCGCGGTCGCCCAGGTGGATGGCTTGGCCCTGGCCGTCGGACAGTACCTGGACTTCGACGTGACGTGGATTGGTCAGGAATTTTTCCAGGTAGACCATCGGGTTGCCGAACGCCGCGCCAGCTTCGGAGCGGGTCAGTTTCGCCGAGGAAATCAGGTCTTCTTCCTTGTGTACCACGCGCATGCCGCGACCACCGCCGCCGCCAGCGGCCTTGATGATCACCGGATAACCCACTTCGCGACCGATGCGCAAAGCGGTTTCTTCGTCTTCAGGCAGCGGCCCGTCGGAGCCCGGAACGGTCGGCACGCCGGCGGCAATCATGGCGTGCTTGGCCGACACCTTGTCGCCCATCAGGCGGATGGTGTCGGCTTTCGGACCGATGAAGGCAAAACCGGAGTTTTCCACCTGTTCGGCGAAGTCGGCGTTTTCCGCCAGGAAACCGTAGCCCGGGTGAATGGCGGTGGCGCCGGTCACTTCGGCAGCGGCGATGATCGCCGGGATGTGCAGGTAGGAGTGCGCAGCCGACGCCGGACCGATGCAGACGGATTCGTCCGCCAGGCCCAGGTGCATCAGTTCTTTGTCGGCCTTGGAGTAAACGGCGACGGTCTTGATGCCCATCTCTTTGCAGGCACGCAGAATCCGCAGGGCGATCTCACCACGGTTAGCGATCAGGACTTTTTCCAACTTCGCAGTCATCAAAGGCTCTCCGCGGTTCAAACGATGGTGAACAGCGGTTGGTCGTACTCAACCGGCTGGCCGTCTTCGACGAGGATGGACTCGATCACACCGCTGGTTTCAGCTTCGATGTGGTTCATCATCTTCATGGCTTCGACGATGCACAGGGTGTCGCCTTTCTTCACGGTCTGGCCGACTTCAACGAAGGACGGCGAGGATGGCGAAGACTTGCGATAGAACGTGCCCACCATTGGTGAACGGGCAACAGTGCCGTTCAGCGTTGGTGCCGCCGGTGCGGCGGGGGCTGCGGCGGCAACCGGGGCTGCTGGAGCTGGCGCGGCGGCCGGAGCCTGCATCGGGGCCGGTGCATAGAACTGCTGGGCCGGGGTCTTGCTGTGGCGGCTGATGCGTACGGACTCTTCGCCTTCCTTGATCTCAAGCTCGTCGATGCCGGACTCTTCCAGCAATTCGATCAATTTCTTAACTTTACGGATATCCATGAATCATCAACTCCCAAGGGTCGGTCAGGGGCGCTTAACGCTTGTTGTTCAAGCTGTTGCCTGTTTCTCAAGCTGCTCTAGGGCGGCCTCCAGGGCCAGTCGGTAACCGCTGGCGCCAAGGCCGCAGATCACTCCCACTGCTACATCGGAGAAGTAGGAGTGATGGCGGAAAGGTTCGCGTTTGTGCACGTTGGACAAATGCACTTCGATGAATGGGATGCTCACCGCCAGCAGCGCGTCACGTAATGCGACACTTGTGTGTGTAAAAGCTGCTGGATTGATCAAAATGAAGTCCACGCCTTCGCCACGCGCGGCATGGATACGGTCGATCAATTCATATTCGGCGTTGCTTTGCAGATAGAGCAAATGATGGCCGGCGTTGCGGGCCCGCTGTTCCAGGTCCTGGTTGATCTGGGCCAGGGTCACGGCGCCGTAGACGCCCGGTTCGCGGGTGCCCAGCAGGTTCAGGTTGGGTCCGTGCAGGACCAATAGGGTCGCCATCTGCTGTTCCTTGTTATCTGTGAGCAGGTATCAGAACCCGGCGACTATGCCGCAAAGCCTTAATGACTGTCCAGTTCTCGGCAATAGCCAGCACGATGACCGATGTTTGCGCGAAATTTATGACCCAGGCCCGTGATCCGGTCATACGGTTGGAAACCGAACCCCTGTGGGAGCGAGCTTGCTCGCGATGACGGCTGCACAGCCAACACCAATGCAAGCTGACCCACCGATATCGCGAGCAAGCTCGCTCCCACAGGCGGTGGCGGTTGACGGTGAGTGTTCACTTTCTCTCGGAATCGACCCGGTGGCGAGGGAGCTTGCTCCCGTTGGGCTGCGCAGCAGCCCCAAGACCATCCAACACGGTGTGTCGGAAAAAACCAGTAGGCAGGTTCTACGACTGCTGCGCAGCCGAGCGGGAGCAAGCTCCCTCGCCACGGTGATTCATAGGGTGCTTGGTGCTAAACCCGAAACGCCTGGACTGCGGTGTGCAATTGCCCGCCCAGCACCAAGAGATGGTCGCCTTGCTCCCGGCCCTGGCCGATGCGCAGCAGGTTGTCCCCGCCCAGTTGGTGAATCCGCTCGCTATGGTCGCGGATTTCGCTGACGGCGCCGCTTTGTTGGGCGGTGACGTCGGCGATGCGGACCGCTGTGTCGGCGATGGTCTGGATGGCGCCGACGATTTCATCCAGTGCACCGTCCGCCGCTTGCGCCTGGCTGGCGGTGGCTTCGGCGTGTTCGACCTGGGCGCGCATGCCGTCCACCGATTGGCGCGCGGCCAATTGCAGGCGGGCGATCAGGGTCTGGATTTCGGCGGTGGCGCCGGCCGTGCGTTGGGCCAGGGAGCGGACTTCCTCGGCCACCACCGCAAAGCCCCGGCCCATTTCCCCGGCACGGGCTGCTTCGATGGCGGCGTTGAGGGCCAGCAGGTTGGTCTGGTCGGCAATCGAGCGAATCACCGTCAGCACGCCGCCGATAGTGGCCGACTCCTCGGCCAGTTGTTCGATCATCTGCGCGTTGCCTTGCACTTCCCCCACCAGCGCGTGCAGGCCCGTGAGGCTCAGGCCGATGACTTTCTGCCCTTGCTCCACTGCTTGCCCGGCGCTGCGGCTGGCGTCTGCGGCCTGGCTGGCGTCGCCGGCGACTTGCTGGATCGTCGCTTCCAGTTCGCTGAGGGAATCACGGATCAGCGCCGTGTCGCCGGCCTGATGCTCGGCCCCGCTGTGCAATTCGCCGCTCAGATCGGCCAGGGCCCGGCTGCTGCCCGCGACCTGTTCGGCATTCACCCGAATGGTGCCCACCAGGTCCACCAGATAAGCGCGCAGGCGATTGAGCGAAGCCTCGATGTCTTGCATTTCGCGGTTGCTGGCGCCCACGTGGATGCTCCGGCTGAAGTCCCCTTCGGCCCAGGTCGACAGGGCCGGAGCCAGGTGCGTCAAGGTGCGGGCCAGGCGTCGCTGCAAGGTGTCGATCAACAGTGCGATCAGCAGGATCAGGCCGATCATCACCCCCTGAATCAAGCGTACCTCCCCCTGGATCTGCCCATGCTGGGCCCGCACGGCCGGCTCCAGGGTATCGATCGCGGTTTGCACGTCGGTGATTTTCAGGTGTGTGGCGCTGCTTAGCTCGGTGCGTTTCTGGATCAATTCACGGGTGCGGGTCAATTCCGCCGGATAACGGCCGAGCAGGCTGTTGAGTTCGCGCTTGAGGGCGATGCCAGCGTCTTCGGCGGCTGCTTTTTCCTGAGTCTCCAGGCCCATCAGCGCGGCGAAATCATCGCTGCCCGAATCGCTGCTGGCGGTGACACCCAGCAGCGGCAGGCTATCGAGGCGTTCGGCCTCGACACGGATGCTCGCCAGTTCCCGTTCGACATCGGCGGCCAGTTCGCTGCGGCCGCTGCTGACCAGTTTGTCCCGTGTGAGGGACAACCGGCCCAGGTGCTGCGACGCGGCGAACAAGGGAGGCAAGTAGGCTGGGGCGCCGTTGGCGTATTGGGCCAGTTGATCGAGGCTGGCGCTCAGTTCGCGCTCGGCCTGCAGCAGCAACGCCTGCGGATCACCGGCCAGTTTGCCGGCGGCCAGCAGATCGGTCTTGCTGAAGCTATCGAGGTTCGACAGGCTCGGACGCAAGGTTTTGGCCAGCTCCAGGGGAAACTGGTCGAGGTCTTTTTGCAGCGTTTCCAAGGCCTGGGTGGCCGCGCTCAGGCGCAAGGCGTCGCCGCTGGCCAGGTAGTCCTCGATGTTGCGCGCCACTTCGCCTTGGAACTGCCGCGACAGGCCCAGATAACGCTCCATCAGCAAGTAGGGCCGCTCCAGGGCGATCTGCGACCACCATAGGGTGACCCCGAGGCCCAGGCAAACGGCAACTAAAAGAAGGGTGTTGAGATTGGTCAGCAGCTTCAGGCGCATCAAGGGTCTACCGGGGGCAGAATCGTAAGTGCCTGAATTTATTGCGCTTGAGTTACAGGTTTATGACTGAATCAGTCGATTCCGATGAAAAAGTGGCACTTTGCTTTGATTGACGGGCGCTCTGTACCCGGTTGCGTCCGGCGTGCTTGGCGCGATACAGCGCTTCGTCCGCCTGGCTGGCCATCATCAGGCTGTCGGAGTCATCGCTCATTTCCACCACGCCAGCACTGAAGGTGCACCACAAATCATGGGGCTGGGCCGGGTAATGGATTTCGGCAAAGCGCTGGCGAATCTCATCCAACACCTTGCAGGCAGCGTCGATGTCGGTGTCGGGCATGACAATGGCGAACTCTTCGCCGCCGTAACGGCCGATGAAGTCGGTCTTGCGCAGGCGTTGCTTGAGAAACAGCGCCAGGCTCTTGATCACCCGGTCGCCCATGGGGTGGCCGTGGCTGTCGTTGACCCGTTTGAAGTGGTCGATGTCGAGCATGGCGAAGCTCAGGGGCTTGCCTTCGCGGCGGGCGCGGAAGCTGCAATCTTCGAGTAATTGCAGGATGTGGGTGTGGTTGTACAGGCCGGTGAGGCTGTCGCGCACCATCCGCGCCTTGAGGTTGCGCGCCCGGGCCGCACGGTTGCGCACGGTGGTGATCAGGTGCCGAGGCTTGATCGGCTTGGTCAGGAAGTCGTCGCCACCTTCGCTCATGGCGTCGAGCTGCTTGTCCAGGTCGTCTTCGGCGGACAGGTAGATGATCGGCACGCTGACGTAGCGGTCATTGTGGCGGATCACCTTGGCCAGTTCCGTGCCGGTGCAGGCGGGCATGTACATATCGAGGATGATCAGGTCGGGCTGGAAATCCGCCAGCTCGGCCATGGCCTGGATCGGTTCGATCAGCGTGCGGGTAATGATGCCGGCGCTGTTGAGCAGGCGCTCGGTGTGCAAGGCCTGGGCACGGGAGTCATCGATGATCAGCACTTTGTAGGGATCGTATTGGGCAACGCAGGTCAGCACCTCGATCTTTTCCAGCAGGCTCGAGGCTTCGAGGGTGCCGGTGAGGAATTCCTGCCCGCCGGCGCGTACCGCGGCCAGGCGTGTCGGCGTGTCGGTTTCCAACAAACTGAAGAACAACAGCGGCAAAGGTTGCTCCAGGCCTTCCTGGGCTTCGGCGGCCAGTTTCAGGCCGGTGCCGGGGCCGCTGAAGTCCACATCCATGACAATCGCCGCCGGCAGGCGCTCGACCATCGAGGCCCGGAACGCCGCGACACTGTCCAGCGCCTGGGCGCTGAGGCCGAAGAATTCCAATTGCTTGGCCAGGCGCTCGGCGCGGTCATGGTCCTGCAGCATCACGTAGATGGGTTTGCGCAGCGGCGGCAGGAAGGTTTGTTCGAGCTGGTCGCCGTGGCGCAGGCCGGTGCGCGACAAACGCTGCATCAGGCGGTTGATTTCGGTGATCAGGTGGCTGCTCAGGCGCCCACGATTGGCATCCACCGCTTGCAGCGACTGGCTGATGCCTTGGGCCAGTTGGGAGTGCTCGGGCTGTTCGAAGCGCTCGGCAAAGCGCAGCAGGCGCAGGTTGGCTTCGCTGAGTTCCGAGAGGTCGGTACTTGACCATTCGCTGCGTTGCAGGCGCTGCCAAATCTCCAGGATCTGACGAGCCTGATGAATTACCCGCTGGGCAAAGTGGTGCTTGAGGCGCTCACGGCTGGGGTCTTCTGGCTCGGTCATATCCTGACTACTAGTTAGGGTGCATGCTGAGATCGACTGGTGGCTCTATGCTAGCACCTCTTTTCCCTCGCATGAGTGTCGTACGTCAATATTCTGTCCAGTCGCGAAATTCAGTTTGTGACTGGACAGTCTCGTAGGCCGATGGCAACGCTTCCTTTATAGTGCTGTTCGATTGCCCTGTCGCGCCCGGCATGATTGGCGCCGCATTATCGCGTTTCAAATCAGGCACGATGGCGTAGGGTTGTGGTCGAACCGAGAACTCAAGTGATTGAAGGAACATCGCCATGCTGGACTGGAAAAACCGCGCGGGCAGCGCGCCTGAACGCGCCGCCGAGCCGAAATCGGCCACCCGCAGCTACCTGGGTGGGCTTTTTTTCAGCCGCGCACTGGCCACGCTGATCGCCCTCTACCTGCTGGTGACCATTGCCGTCGGCTGGTACTGGAGCCAGGAGCCCGCGTTGTTCCCCGTGCAGCAGAACGCCCAGGCCGCGGCCGAGAAGGACGGTCGGCAGATGGTGGTGGGCTACACCACGGTCGAGACCCTCAAGACCGTGGCCGGGACCTTGCTGACCAAGCAAGGTGGCTACATCTCCAACGACCGCTTCCCGCCGGGCCTGTGGATGGACAACATGCCGAGCTGGGAATATGGCGTGCTGGTGCAGGTCCGCGACCTGAGCCGTGCCCTGCGCAAGGACTTCGCCCGCTCCCAGTCCCAGTCCGCCGAGGACGCCGACCTGGCCAAGGCCGAGCCGCGCTTCAACTTCGACAACCGCAGCTGGGTGCTGCCCTCCAGCGAATCCGAATACCAGGAAGGCATCAACTCCCTGAGCCGCTATCAGGCGCGGCTGTCCGACCCGAACCAGAAAAGCGCGCTGTTCTACGCGCGCGCCGACAACTTGAACAACTGGCTGGGCGACGTCGGCACGCGCCTGGGTTCGTTGTCCCAGCGCCTGTCGGCCAGCGTTGGCCGGGTCAAGCTCAACACCTCGCTGAAAACCGAAGTTCCGGCCCCGGGCCAGGTGCCGCAGGTGGACGAAGAGGTGGTCGAGACCCCATGGCTGCAGATCGACAACGTGTTCTATGAAGCCCGCGGCCAGGCCTGGGCGCTGTCGCACCTGCTGCGCGCCATCGAAGTGGACTTCGCCGATGTGCTGGCGAAAAAGAACGCCACGGTCAGCGTGCGGCAGATCATTCGTGAACTGGAAGCGTCCCAGGAACCGGTCTGGAGCCCGATGATCCTCAACGGCAGCGGCTTCGGTGTGTTGGCGAACCACTCGCTGGTCATGGCCAACTACATTTCCCGGGCCAACGCAGCGGTCATCGACTTGCGGCAACTGCTGAACCAGGGTTGATCCATGAACGAAAGCCCCCGGGAGGTCGCTCACCGAGTGGCCTCGGATGCCGAGTTGATCGCGTGGGTCGACGAGCACGACAACCTGCTCGGCAGCCTGGTGCGTTCGGAGTTGCGCGAACGCGGGCTGATCGGACGTGGCACCTACATCATGCTGTTCAACTCGGCCGGTGAACTGTGTGTTCACCGGCGCACCCTGAGCAAGGCCATCTACCCGGGGTTCTGGGACGTGGCGGCGGGCGGCATGGTCCAGGCCGACGAGACCTATGCCGAATCGGCGGCCCGTGAACTGGCGGAGGAGCTGGGCGTGAGCGGCGTGGAACTGACCGCCCATGACCATTTTTATTTCGAAGACCCCGGCAGTCGCCTGTGGTGCTCGGCGTTCTCGGCGGTGTGGGACGGCCCATTGGTCCTGCAACCCGAAGAAGTCCTCGAAGCGCGTTTCCTGCCCCTCGAACAGGTGCTCGATGAAATCCAGCGCATGCCTTACTGCCCGGACTCCCTGGCGGCACTTGAGCGCTATTTGCGCGTCCACGGTGGCAGCGTCGCAAAGAAGCTATAAATTGGCGCTGATTGGCCCTTAGCAAGTCGCCTTTTTGCCGTTACACTGCGCGACTTTTCAAGCTGAACCGTGTCTGCGGTCCAGTAGCGCTGCCCCTGCCTGAGTGGGGTTTCGCGGTCGAGGCCCATTCTCCCCTCGACCAGTCTTTGTCCTCCCAAGAGGATTGCCGGTGGCCAAAAAAGCCGCATCCTTCGCCGCCCTGGGCGGCCTGGTATTTTCTACCGACGCCGGTCGTCATTGCCCTGATTGCCGTCAGCCGGTGGATGCCTGCATCTGCAAACAGACCGCCATCCCCGCCGGTGACGGCATTGCCCGTGTGCGCCGGGAAAGCAAAGGGCGCGGCGGCAAGACGGTGACCACGATCACCGGTGTGCCGTTGGCCGAAGACGCGCTCAAGGAACTGGCCACCACGTTGAAGAAACGCTGTGGCACCGGTGGTGCGTTGAAAGACGGCATCATCGAGATCCAGGGCGATCACGTCGAGCTGCTGCTGGCGGAACTGGTCAAGCACGGCTTCAAGGCAAAGAAATCCGGCGGCTAGCAGCTTCTGTGAAAACCACCCTCGGCTTGACCCGGACTCGCCGTCCGAGGTCGCCCGCATGGTTTTCACAGAGCCTGTTCTGAACGGGTTTCTAAACTCATCGCTGGGAGCAGGGTCTACCTTGCTAACAGGCAATTCGTCATTTTCACTCTCTAGACTGCCCCAGCCTCCGACCGGATGGTGCATTTTGACTTCTTTATAGGGGACTTCGATGTCCGTACGACGCACACGCAAAGACGATGGCAGCCAATGGACAGTTGCGGACAGCCGCAGCGTTTACGGGATTCGCCATTGGGGGGCCGGGTATTTCGCGATCAATGAAGCCGGTCGCGTCGAAGTCCGTCCGAACGGTCCAGGCAGTTCGCCCATCGACCTGTTCGAGCAAGTCGACCAGTTGCGCCAGAGCGGCCTCTCGCTGCCGTTGCTGGTGCGCTTCCCCGACATCCTGCAAGACCGTGTGCGCCAGCTCACCGGCGCGTTCGACAGCAACATCGCGCGCCTGGAATACCAGAGCAAGTACACCGCGCTCTACCCGATCAAGGTCAACCAGCAGGAAGCGGTGATCGAAAACATCATTGCCACCCAGAACGTCTCCATCGGCCTGGAAGCCGGTTCCAAGCCGGAGCTGCTGGCGGTGCTGGCCCTCGCACCGAAGGGCGGGACCATCGTCTGCAACGGCTACAAGGACCGCGAGTTCATCCGCCTGGCGCTGATGGGCCAGAAGCTTGGCCACAACGTTTTCATCGTCATCGAGAAAGAGTCCGAAGTCGGCCTGGTGATCGAAGAGGCCGCGGTGCTCAAGGTCAAGCCACAGGTCGGCCTGCGGGTGCGCCTGTCGTCCCTGGCGTCGAGCAAGTGGGCCGATACCGGTGGCGAGAAGTCCAAGTTCGGCTTGTCGGCCGCGCAACTGCTGTCGGTGGTCGAGCGTTTCCGCGCGGCTGGCCTGGACCAGGGCATCCGCCTGTTGCACTTCCACATGGGTTCGCAGATCGCCAACCTGGCGGACTACCAGCATGGCTTCAAGGAAGCGATCCGTTACTACGGTGAGCTGCGCAACCTCGGCCTGCCGGTGGATCACATCGACGTCGGCGGCGGCCTCGGCGTGGACTACGACGGCACGCACTCGCGCAATGCCAGCTCGATCAACTACGACATGGACGATTACGCCGGTGTCGTGGTTGGCATGCTCAAGGAATTCTGCGACGCCCAGGGCCTGCCGCACCCGCACATCTTCTCGGAAAGCGGCCGCTCGCTGACCGCTCACCACGCGATGCTGGTGGTGCAGGTGACCGACGTCGAAAAACACAACGACGACGTGCCGGCGATCGACAACAAGCAGGAACTGCCGGAAACCGTGCAATGGCTGGTTGACCTGCTGGGCCCCACCGACATCGAGATGGTCACCGAGACCTACTGGCGCGCCACGCACTACATGAGCGACGTGGCGGCGCAATATGCCGACGGCAAGCTGACCCTGGCGGAAAAAGCCTTGGCCGAGCAGTGCTACTTTGCCGTGTGCCGTCGCCTGCACAACTCGTTGAAGGCCCGCCAGCGCTCGCACCGCCAGGTGCTGGACGAACTCAACGACAAGCTGGCCGACAAGTACATCTGCAACTTCTCGGTATTCCAGAGCCTGCCGGACACCTGGGCCATCGGCCAAGTGCTGCCGATCCTGCCGCTGCATCGCCTGGACGAAGAGCCGCTGCGCCGCGCCGTGCTGCAAGACCTGACCTGCGACTCCGACGGCAAGATCAAGCAGTACGTCGACGAGCAGAGCATCGAGACCAGCCTGCCGGTGCACGCCCTCAATCCCGGTGAAGATTACCTGCTGGGCATCTTCCTGGTGGGCGCCTACCAGGAAATTCTCGGCGACATGCACAACCTGTTCGGCGATACCGACTCGGTGAACATCTACCAGAACGCCGACGGCAGTGTGTACCACGCAGGCATCGAAACCCACGACACCATCGAAGACATGCTGCGCTACGTGCACTTGTCGCCAGAGGAGTTGATGACGCACTACCGCGACAAATGCGCCAGCGCCCGCATCAGCGCCGCCGAGCGCACCCAGTTCCTCGATGCGCTGCGTTTGGGGCTGACGCGTTCGTCGTATCTGTCGTCCTGATAGAAGATAGCCCCACAGCCGCTCCCTCAAGGTTGGCGCGATTCACTGTGGCGAGGGAGCTTGCTCCCGCTGGGCTGCGCAGCAGACCCATTCGTTGTGGCTGCTTCGCACCCAAGCGGGAGCAAGCTCCCTCGCCACAGGATTGCATCAGGTCCACCTCTTGGCTGATCGACACTGCCCGCCGGGGCTGTCAGAAAAAACACCGTACATTGCGGTTTTTTTCGGACAGCCCCGGAGGGCATTTTTGTTTATGCCACGGTTATTTCTTCACACCGGTTCATTTAATCGGCGATGTCCTTATTTCATGTAGTCCCTTTCCTAACTTGTACTTGGCCCCTCTACGCGGCCATGTCGGTCGGCGAGAATCCCCGGCCGCCCCTCCTGTAGAGAAACGCCGATGTCCGATCCAGCCCGCGAGCCAGCTTTTCGTCTGGAGATAGCCGGTCTGCCCGAGCCCGTTGACGTGGTCGCTTTTACGGGCAGTGAAGCGATCAGCGAACCCTTCGTCTATGAAGCGGAGCTGCCGTTGCTCGATCCGAGCCTGGACTTGGCGGGCTTGCTGTACCGCAGCGTCTGGTTGAGTTTCGGAGCGCCAGGCCGAGGCATTCATGGGCAGATCCATGAGTGGGTCCAGCATTCCCATGGCGCCGGCTGCCGGGTGCGTATCAGCCCCAGGCTGGCCTGTCTGGCTCAGCGCTTCAACCAGCGAGTGTTCAGCGCCCGCTCGGTGCCGCAGATCATTCGCCAAGTGCTCAAGGCCCATGGCATCAGTGGGCGCAGCCTGTGCCTGGACCTGAGTGGCGATTACCCACCGCAGGATTTCTGTACCCAGTATCGGGAATCGGACCTGCAGTTCCTCCAGCGCGTGTGCGCCCAAGCGGGTATCCACTTTCATTTCGAACACGCCCGCGACGGGCATTGCCTGGTGTTCGCGGACAACCCGCACAGTTTCCCCCCTGCCGGCCAGGCGGTCTATGCGGACGAGGGGCTGACTGCCGCGGTGCGGACCTTCAGCGTGCAAACCGCTGTGGCGGGGCAGCAAGTCGCCCAGGGTCGTAGCGACCTGACGAACCTGCACGCGGGCCAGATACTGACGCTGACGGCCCATCCGTTTGCCAGCTGGAACCGGCGCTGGCTGTTGACCAAGGTTGAGCATCGCGCCCAGGCGGGCATGTATGGCAATCATTTCAAGGCCATTCCCCGGGGCGTGCTGTTCATGCCGGACAACGTCCCGGTCAAGCCCCGCATGGCAAGCCGGCAACGCGGTTGGGTCGTGGCGGTTGACGAGCCTCCCGTGCTCGGGGCAGGGCGCGTGGCGGTGGAGTTCGACTGGGTCTATCAGGGCGAAGGTTCCAGTCCCAGCCATTGCTGGTTGCCTTTGGCGCCCGAGCTGGCGGCTGGCGGGGTGGACGCGATGGGTGACGGTACCGAGGTGCTGGTGAGCTTTATCGAAGGCGATCCGGATCGGCCGTTGATCAGTGCATTTCTGAGCGAGCCTGCCTCGGTAGAGGGCGCGGATGAGTCATTCTCGGGCGAAACACTTGGGCCATCCGTGGTCGATCCGGTGCTGTTGTCGGCGCTGCGGGAGGCCGAGCCGCTGGTCTTGTTGTGCCTGTTGCCCGAAGGCGGGCCTTTCAACCCTTGCACCCAACCCCTGTGCACCTGCCGCATGCTCATGGGCCGCGGCGCGGGCATTGCTCGATGAGCGCCGTGGCCGTGCCTGGATCGACGCCGCAGTGGTTGTTGCTGGACGCACCGAGTGCGCCTGAGGCGGTGCAGCGTGTTCACGCGCAGTTCGCCGATGCCCAGCACTTTGCCCTGTTCGAAGGTACTGAGCTGCATGGGCTTCGCGACCACGGCCCGCTGTTGGTGGATCTGCGCCAATCGCCCGCGTTGACGAGTCTTTGCCACCTGGACCCGCGCGCCTGGCCAGGGCTGTTGCTGGCCTGTCCACAGCCTGCGGTGCAATTACTGGCGCATCTGCGGCGCATGCTGACGGTGACGCTGGGCCTGCATCACAAAGCCTTGTTGAATTACTACAACCCGCACACCGCCAGCTATTTCTTCGACGGTTGCGACGCCCATGAACTCAGTTGCTGGCTGGGTCCGATCAGCCTGTTGCGCTGGTTCGGCGGCACATGGGCCGACCGGGCGATCGGCAGTCAGGGCTGGCAGCAACTGTCCAACCCCGGATTGCCAGTGGCGGCGCTGGAGAAGGAACACGGCCTCAGCGACCGACAGCAGGGCCAGTTGCAGCGCTGCCTGCTGGAGCGTCACGCGTGGCAATGGTCCCTTTCCACCGGCCGTGATTACCGCCGGCTCTGGGAGAATGTGCAGCAGGGGCTGGCGCTGGGTTTTACCGAGCGGACGGTGCTCGACGACTGGCTCTGGCTGCGGCTGCAATACCCCAATGCCCGGGTCTTGCCGGGGCCGGAGGGTGGTTCGCAGCGCGAGCGGCTCGATCACCTGCGGCGACGCTGGCAGGGCCGTCAGGGTTGAGGGTTATTGCGTCGGCGCGCCGAGCCAACGGTCGTGCCGCTGCAAGTGCCAGGCAAGCGCACCGAGGGTGAGGCTGCGCAAGGCCATGAACAGCAAGAAGGTGATCCACAGTCCGTGGTTGCCCAACCCCAGCAGCATCCAGGCGATTGGCGCCACCAGCAGCAGGGTCAAGACCATGCCGTTGCGCATTTCCCGGGCACGGGTGGCACCGATGAACAGGCCGTCGAGCAGGTAGCTCCAGACCGCGATCAGCGGCAAGGTCGCCAGGTAGGGCAGGTAGCCATAAGCGGTGGCGCGCACGTCGGGGATGTCGGTCTGCATGTCGATGAAGACGTGGCCGGCGAGCAGGAACAGCAGGGCAAAGCCGAGGCTGGCAATCAGCGACCAACCGCCGGCCACCACCAGCGAACGACGCAGGGCGAGGCGGTCGCGAGCGCCGATGGCATGGCCGCACAACGCCTCCACGGCGTGGGCGAGGCCGTCCAGGGCATGGGCGGTCAACAGCAGGCCGTTGAGCAGCAGGGCATTGGCTGCCACGGTCGCGTCCCCCAGGCGCGCGCCTTGCACCGTGATCAGGAAGAACACCGCTTGCAGGGCCAGGCTGCGAATGAAAATGTCCCGGTTCACCGCCAGCAGCGGACGCCAGTTCCGCCAAACGCCCAGGGCTGCCCAGGCGATTTGTCCGGGCCAGGCCCGCAGTGTCTTGCGAGCCAAGGCCAGGCCAACCAGCGCACCGGTCCACTCGGCTATCACCGAGGCCCGGGCCGAACCGGTCACGCCCCAGTCCAGGCCGATCACGAACCACAGGTTCAGGGCGATGTTGACCAGGTTGGTCACCAGCAGGATCGCCAACGGCGCCCGGGCATTCTGGGCGCCAAGGAACCAGCCCACCAGCGCATAGCTGGCCAGCGCCGCCGGCAAGCCGAAGAGCCGGGTATGGAAGAAGTCGCGGGTCAACTGGTTGAGCTCAGCGGACGGCTGCATGAAGTGCAAGGCCACGTTACTCAACGGCACGCCGACGGCACCGAGCAGCACCGCCAACCCCATCGCCAATAGCAGGCCTTGCAGCAACACTTGCCGCAACGCCGCGCCGTCACCCCGCCCGGCGGCCTGGGCGGCGAACCCGGTGGTGCCCATGCGCAAGAAACCCATGGCCCACGCCAGCACCGTATACAAACTCGCCCCGACCGCCACCGCGCCCAACTGATGGGCATGGGGCAAGTGGCCGATGACCGTGCTGTCCACCAGCGCCACCAGCGGTACGGAAATGTTCGAGAGGATCATCGGCGCAGCCAATGCCCAGACCCGGCGATGGGTGAGGCGGTCGCGCCAGTCGGTGATCAGGTTGGGCATGCGGGCTCCTTGATGGAGCGCGATTGTAGCGGGTTCTTGCCTGCTCGTTCCCTGCGGAACTTGGATTCATTGTGGCGAGGGAGCTTGCTCCCGCTGGACTGCGCAGCCGTCCCCAAAAACAGGGCCGCTGCGCGCCCCAGCGGGAGCAAGCTCCCTCGCCACAGAGTGTTGTGTCAGGCGAGGGGATGCTGAGGCTCTAGTGAATGATCCAGCTCAACAACCACAACCCCAGCACCAGCCAGATGATGCCCATGACGATCGAGGCCCGCATGAACGCGCGAATGGCCGAGTACAGCAGCATCAGCCCGAGGATCAGGGCGATGATGCTGATGATCGAGGTGTCCATGCCCAGGGTGCGTGACAGCCCGTCGACGAAGTTGCCGCCGGCGTTGGCCAGGGTGTTGAAGAGGCCGCTGAGCAGGTCGACGATGAACCGGATCACCGAACCGAGCGCCTGGCCGAGCCATTCGAAAAAGCTTTCTGCCTGCATATGTGCATCCTGATGGGAGGGAATCTGCGTTGAGCCGTTGGCTCCTGATTGTAGGAGCTGTGGCGGCCGAGTTGGTTCGATTATGGGGCAAACCGCCGCTTCGTACCGAGGACTCTTGCCTTCCCCGATCATCCCCGTGAAGCTATGCGCATTCAGGAGAACCCGATGAACCTTGTTGAACTGACCGAACGCCTGCATGCCATTCGCGATCGTAACGATTGGCGGCAATTTCACAGCCCGAAAAACCTCGCCATGGCCGCCAGCGTGGAAATGGCCGAGCTGGTGGAGATTTTCCAGTGGCTGACCGAGGATCAGTCCCGCCAGTTGCCGGCGGACAAACTGGCCCACGCCGGGCAGGAAGTCGGTGACATCGTGTTGTACCTGTTGCTGCTGTGCAGCGAGTTGGGCCTGGACATGGACGCCGTGGTGCGCAGCAAGCTGGCGGACAGCGAACGGCGGTTCGGCCAATGAGCGACCGTCATTTCGATCAGCTCGCCACGCGTTTCGCGGAGAAAATCTACGGCGGGGCCAAGGGCGCGATCCGCCTGGCAGTGCTTCAGGCCGACCTGCTGGAAAGCTTGCCGCAACGCCCGTTGCGCGTGCTGGACATCGGCGCCGGCCTGGGCCATATGTCGTTGTGGCTGGCCGAGCGCGGCCACCAGGTGACCCTGGCCGAGCCGGCCGAACCCATGCTCGAAGGCGCCCGCCAACGCTTTGCCGAGGCCGGCCAGCAGGCCACGTTTATCCAGGCGCCGTGGCAGGACCTGCTCGGCCAGTTGACCGAGCCTTACGACCTGGTGCTGTGTCACGCGGTGCTGGAGTGGCTGGCCGAGCCCCACGCGATCCTGCCGGTGTTGCACCAACTCACGGTCCCGGGCGGTTGGTTGTCCCTGGCGTTCTACAACCGTGACGCGTTGGTCTATCGCAACCTGCTCAAGGGGCATTTTCGCAAGTTGCGCAAAAACGACATGGCCGGCGAAAAACAGAGCCTGACACCACAACAGCCCCTTGATCCGCGCGAATTGGCGGCGCAACTTGAAGGCCTGTGGCAGGTCGAAAGCCAGAGTGGCGTGCGGGTTTTCCATGACTACATGCCCGTAGAATTCCAGGGGCGGGTGGAGCTAGCGCAGTTGCTGGAAATGGAACTGGCCCACCGTCGCCATCCGGCGTTTGCCGGGTTGGGGCGTTATCTGCACTGGATGTGTCGTCCCCTCTGATCTGAACGTGCAATCGGAGCGCGAAATGAAAGGTCGTTCAGGGTTGTTGGTGCTGTGCCTGGGGCTGGTGGCCTGCCAGGGCAGCAATCCCTATGTCGCCACGTCCAACCCGCTGCCGCCGGCGCCGCCCGAGGCCGCCACGGTGTTCGACCGTAGCGCCTATCCGGCGCCGCCCCGTGATTACGGGCGCTATCGCAGTTGGGCCTGGCGTGACGGGCGTTTGCCACCGGGCACTGCCTGGGCGGATTCAGCCCAAGTGGCCGAAGCGGTGAGCAATGCCCTCGACCAGCGGGGCCTGCGGCCGCTGCATGACAACCGGCCCGCCGACCTGTTCGTCAGCGCCGACCTGCGCCTGGAAACCCGCGTGCGTCAGGTTCGGGACGACTATGATGCGGGGTACTACGGTGGCTACAACCGTTACGACCGCTACGGTCCGGGTTATGGCGTGTACCGTCCGATGCCGATGGTGCGCACGTATCAGGAACAAGTCGTGGTGGTTCGGGTGGACCTGTTCGATGCCCGCACCGGTCAGCCGGTGTGGAGCGCCAGCGCCGAGACTGGCCAGCGGGGCAGCCAGACCGAGCGCACCGACGCCATTCGTGAAGCGGTGGAAAAAGCCCTGTCGGCGTATCCGCCAAGTTGATTACGCAACGGAGAAAAACCATGTTTCGCCGTCTTGCTCTACTGGCCTTCACCTTGCTGCTGGGGGCCTGTGCTTCTAACCAGGTCAATCATGACTTCGACACCAGCCGTGATTTCGCGGCATACCGCAGTTGGAGCTGGAAAGACCCGGCGCTGCAATATCGTCCCGATGACCCCCGTATCAAGAGCGACCTGACCGAGCAGCGGATCCGCCAGGCGGTGGCCGATCAACTCGACCAGCGCGGCCTGCGTCCGGCCGCGGCAGGTGGGCGCGGCGATGTGCTGGTCCAGGCCTATTTGATTGTCGAGGACCGCCAGCAGCAGGTCACGACCAACTATGGCGGCGGTTGGGGCGGCCCTTGGAACGGGTATTGGGGCGGACCGATGTACAACGAAACCCGCAACATCAGCTACAAGGTCGCCACCGTGCAGATCGACCTGCTCGATGGCAAGGACGGCAAGCTGGTGTGGCGTGGCAGTGATGAGCAATTGCTCAGCAACTCCCCCAACCCGACCGACCGCAACACGGCTGTGCGAGAGACGGTCGGGCGGATCCTGTCCAACTACCCGCCGCGCTGAGTGGGGTGATTCAAGATGGATGCAAGCTGACCCACCGCCATCGCGAGCAAGCTCGCTCCCACAGGGATTGGTGGTGGCTATCGGATCTATGAACATCCCTGGACAAACTGTGGGAGCGGGCTTGCTCGCGAAGACGGCTGCACAGTCACATTGATTCAGACTGACCCACCGCTTTCGCGAGCAAGCCCGCTCCCACAGGGGGCGCGGTGAATACCATCGACCTGCTCAGGCCACCGGCCGCCACGCTCCCACCATATGCTCCAGCGCCCCGGCGCCCATCAGTTGCAGTTGCCCACTGGAGCCCGCCGCGCTGGCCAGCAGGGTCACTTCGCTGGGCAGGCGCACTGGTTTTTTGAAGGTCACGTCAATTTCGATGTTGGCCTCGGCCAGGTGGTCATCCAGCGCCGCCAGGGTCCTGGCCTTGTTCCACAGACCATGGGCGATGGCGGTGGGGAAGCCGAACAGCCGAGCGCTCATGCCACTCAGGTGGATCGGGTTGTAGTCGCCGGAGACCTTGGCGTACTGCCGACCGATGTCAGCCGGTGCGGCCCAACGCGCGACTTCAATCAAGGGCAAGCTGGCCTCGGGCGAGTCGTCCACCAGTGCGCCGTCAAGCTGGACCCCTTTGCACAGCATCTGGCTCCGGGCTTCCCACAGCGGCCCCAATTGATCATCGAGGCGGGTCACCAGGTCGAAGACCGCGCCCTTGGCATGGGCTTGCAGGTTCTCGACGTGGACGCTGGTCCGCACCTGGCCGACCCCGCCCATGGGCCGCAATACACGAATGCGGTTGCTCAAGTGGATCAGCCCCAACAACGGAAAAGGGAAGTCCCGCCCCGTGAGCAATTGCATTTGCAGGGCGAACGCCAAGACGTGGGGATAGGTCGGCGGCAGCAGTCCGTTATCGACGAAACCGCAAACCTTGCGATAAGCCGCCAGCCGTTGCGGGTCGACCTGGAGCACCTGGCGCAACCCTTCCTCGGGCAAGGTCGTTCCGGTGACCTTGCGCCGTGTCGCCGCTTTCGAATAAAGCCCGGACATGGAGGGCGGGCTGCTGACGTCATGCCATTGGATCGTCATGGTCACGCTCCCAATAGGCTTTGACCGCACACCCGCAGGGCCTGCCCGGTCACGGCGCCGGTGCCCGGTTGTGCGAGCCAGGCCACGGCTTCGGCGACGTCCTGGGGCAAACCGCCCTGGCCAAGGGAGCTCATGCGCCGTCCGGCCTCGCGCAAGGCGAAGGGGATCTCGGCGGTCATGCGGGTTTCAATGAAGCCCGGCGCCACGGCATTGATGCTGATCCCGCGTGTCTGCAGCTGCGGTGCCCACGCCTGGGCCAGGCCGATCAGCCCGGCTTTGCTCGCCGCATAGTTGGTCTGCCCACGGTTGCCGGCAATGCCGCTGATGGACGCCAGTAGAACCACCCGGCCATTGTCCCGCAGGGTGCCGCTGTCCAGCAGGGCCTTGGTCAGTACTTGCGGGGCGTTGAGGTTGACGGCCAGCACGGCGTCCCAGAATTCCGGGGTCATGTTGGCGAGGGTCTTGTCCCGAGTGATGCCGGCGTTGTGCACCACGATGTCGACGCCGTCGGGCAAGTGCTCGATCAACTGTGGGGCAGCCTCTTCAGCGCAGATATCCAGCGTGACGCTGCGCCCGCTCAAGCGTGCCGCCAGGGCGTCGAGATCGGTCTTGGCCTGGGGGACGTCCAACAGGATCACGTCGGCGCCATCGCGGGCCAGGGTTTCGGCGATGGCGGCGCCGATCCCGCGGGCTGCGCCAGTGACCAACGCCTTGAGCCCCGTGAGCGGCCGGGTCCAGTCCTGGACTTGGGTGTCACAGGCGTTAAGACGAATGACCTGCCCGGAAATGAAGGCGCTTTTGGGCGACAGGAAAAACCTCAGCGCACCTTCCAACTGGGTTTCGGCACCGTCGCCGACGTACAGCAATTGCAGCGTCCCGCCGTGGCGCAGCTCTTTGGCCAGGGACCGGCTGAAACCCTCCAACGCTCGCTGGGCACTGGCGGCGAACGGATCGCCAAGGCTTTCCGGTGCACGCCCGAGGATGACGACATGGGCGCTGTGGTCGAGGTTTTTCATCAGTGGCTGGAAAAATTCCCGCAGTTGCTTGAGCTGGTCGGCCTGGACCAAATGGCTGGCGTCGTACACCACCGCCTTGATTTTCGGGCCGTGGCCGGGGATCCATTCCGTGGCCAGGGTCGGTTCGCCGCCGTAGATGAAAATGCTGTCGGTCAGGCGCTTGGCAAAGGTGCCGATCTGTTCGGTCAACGGCCCACCGCCCAGCAGCAGCGCGCCTTCGATCGGCCGCAGCCGCCCGGCCTGCCAGCGCTCCAGGCGTACCGGCGAGGGCAGGCCGAGGGACCCGACCATGCGCCGGCCAATGGGCGAATTGGCGAAGTCGATATAACGGTCAGACATGGAACACACTCCGGCTGATGAGGTTCCAAGTGTGGACCATGATTGGCAATCAGTCGTTCGATCGGCGAGATAAAGCCTAAGCTTGTGCCGGAGCGCTGTTTCCAGGGCACGGGATACCTGTGGGAGCAAAGCTTGCTCGCGATGCAGGCACCGCGTTTTTCAGGTAGGTCGCGTCATCGTTCATCGCGAGCAAGCTTTGCTCCCACAGGGTTCGGTTGAGTTTTCACAGGGTACACAGGGAGTTCTCTCATGACACAACTACGTCGCGTCGCGATCATCGGCGGTAACCGCATTCCCTTCGCCCGCTCCAACGGGCTCTATGCCACCGCCAGCAACAAGGCGATGTTGACGGCTGCCCTCGAGGGGCTGATCGAACGCTACAACCTGCATGGCTTGCACATCGGCGAAGTGGCGGCCGGTGCGGTGCTCAAGCACTCCCGGGATATGAACCTGACCCGCGAATGCGTGCTCGGTTCGCGGTTGTCACCGATGACGCCGGCCTATGACGTACAGCAGGCCTGCGGTACGGGGCTGGAAACGGTGCTGCTGGTGGCCAACAAGATCGCCCTGGGCCAGATCGACAGCGGCATTGCCGGCGGCGTAGACACCACATCGGACGCGCCGATCGCCGTCAACGAGGGGTTGCGCAGGATCCTGCTGCAAGCCAATCGCGCCAAGACCACCGCCGAGAAAATCAAGACCTTCCTGCAATTGCGCCCCCAACACCTGATACCGGATCTGCCGCGCATCAACGAACCGCGCACCGGCCTGAGCATGGGCGAGCACTGTGAATTGATGGCCCAGACCTGGCAGATCCCTCGGGAGGCGCAAGACCAGTTGGCCCTGGAGAGCCATCAGAAAATGGCCGCGTCCTACGCAGAAGGTTGGCAGAACGACTTGATGACGCCCTTTCTCGGCCTGACCCGGGACAACAACCTGCGCCCGGACCTGACCCTGGAAAAACTCGCGTCCCTCAAGCCTGCCTTCGAAAAAAGCGCCAAGGGCACGATGACTGCCGGCAACTCCACGCCACTGACCGACGGTGCCTCGTTGGTGCTGCTGGGCAGCGAAGAATGGGCCAAGGCCCGGGGCCTGCCGATCCTGGCGTACCTGCGTGACGGTGAAACGGCGGCGGTGGATTTCGTCAACGGTGCCGAAGGGCTGCTGATGGCCCCGGTCTACGCCGTGCCGCGATTGTTGGCGCGCAACGGCCTGACCTTGCAAGACTTCGATTACTACGAAATCCACGAAGCGTTCGCCGCCCAAGTGCTGTGCACGCTCAAAGCCTGGGAAGACCCGGACTACTGCAACACCCGCCTGGGTCTCGACGCGCCGCTGGGGTCCATCGACCGCAGCCGGCTGAACGTGAAGGGCAGTTCCCTGGCCGCCGGGCATCCGTTTGCCGCCACGGGCGGGCGCATTGTCGCCAACCTCGCCAAGTTGCTGGATGCCGCCGGGCGAGGTCGAGGGTTGATCTCCATCTGTGCCGCCGCCGGCCAGGGCGTGACGGCGATCATCGAGCGTTGACGAGGGCGCCGTCCTGGCCGGATGTCAGCGCCTTGTGCTGGCTGGCATAGCGCTCGGCCAGGATCGAGCAGACGATCAACTGCAGCGGGTGATAGATCATGATCGGCAGCAGAATCAGCCCCAGGCCCGGATGGTTGCCGAAAATCAACGCCGCCATCGGCACCCCGGCGGCAAGGGATTTCTTGCTGGCGCAAAACACCGCGGCGACTTCATCGGCGCTG
Organism: Pseudomonas sp. Z3-6; assembly: GCF_051131985.1. Taxonomy (NCBI): domain Bacteria; kingdom Pseudomonadati; phylum Pseudomonadota; class Gammaproteobacteria; order Pseudomonadales; family Pseudomonadaceae; genus Pseudomonas; species Pseudomonas sp. Z3-6. The sequence goes on along the minus strand of NZ_CP071644.1, from coordinate 6,197,882 downwards.
TTGAACTTCAGGGCGCGGGCGGTACGGGTGGTCGCCCACAGGATGATTACCAGCAGCACGGCACTGCCCACCACTGCGCTGAGCAACACGCCGTTGCCTTGCTGGCGCCAGATGCCGGACACCATCGAGTTGCAGAACGCCGCATAGACCAGCAGCAGGATGACCAACTTGTCGATGATGCTGGTGTAGCGTTTGTACCGCCCGAAAAAGCCGGCCAGCCAACGCCGCAGGAACTGCCCCAGCACCAGCGGCAGCAGCAACATCAGGCACAGGTCGAGCAAGGTTGACCCCAGGTCGATGCCCCCGGCGCCACTGCCGACGACGAAACTGACCAGCAACGGTGTCAGGAAAATCCCCAGTACGCTGGACAGGCTCGCGTTGAGAATTGCCGCTGGCACGTTACCTTTCGCACTGCCGGTCAGGGCCACCGAGGAAGAGATCGTCGAGGGCAGGGCGCAGAGGTAGAAGAACCCCAGCATCAGCAGCGCCGGCACATGGCTGCCCAGCAGCCAGTTGCTGAGTAGCCAGATCAAGGGGAACACGCCAAAGGTGAAACCCTGCACCATCGCATGCAGCCGGATGTTCTTCAGGCCGTGGCGGATCTGCTCGCCGGACAGGTTGACCCCGTGCAGGAAGAACACCACGAAGATGCCGATGTTGACCACCCATTCGGCATGCATGGCACCGCCCATGGCGCCAAAGGTCGGGAAGAAATATGCCAACAGCGTGGCGAGCAACATGCCGCACAGGAACCAGTCGGTTATCAGGCGTTTGAGGTGTCTGACGATATGCATAGGGCACCGCAAGTTGTAAGAAAAGTCGACTTAGCCTAACGTCGTCACCATCAGTCGTCTTGCGACATAAGGCCAATCGATGCCGCCTAACGGACATCAGCAGCTGGAACGCCATATCCCCGACCTGGCGCAATTGCCGAGGCCGCTGTACGCCCGTGTCGAAAGCCTGAGCGCCGGTTCCTGGACCCAAGCCCATCGTCATGATTGGGTGCAATTTTCCTACGCCATCAGCGGCGTTCTTGGCGTACACACCGCCGCCGGCAGTTTTTTTGCTCCACCACAACGGGGCATCTGGATTCCGGCGGACCTGGAGCACCAGGTGGTGACCTCCACCCGGGCGGAAATGCGCAGCCTGTACGTCCATCGCCACGCTTGCCCCTGGGCCGACGAGCGCTGTCGGGTGCTGGAGGTCACGCCACTGGCCCGTGAACTGATCAAGGTGTTCTGTCAGCTGCCGGTCGATTATCCCCAGGGTAATACCCAGGAAGAACGGCTGGTGCTGGTGCTGCTGGATCAGTTGGCGACGCTGCCGGAGGTGGGATTTTCCCTGCCGCTGCCGCGACATGCCCGCTTGCTGGCGCTGTGCAACGATTTGATCGAACAGCCCGAACGGAACGTCACCTTGCACGCTTGGTCCGAGCGTCTGGGCACGTCGGAAAAAACCCTGATGCGCCTGTTCCAGCGCGAGACCGGCCTGAGCTTTCGGGCCTGGCGCCAGCGCATGCGTTTGTTGTCGTCCCTGGGCTCGTTGGAGAAAGGCGACAGCGTCACCAGCGCCGCGTTGTCCTGTGGGTATGAGTCAACGTCCGCGTTCATTGCCGCGTTCAAAGGGATGTTCGGGTTTACCCCGGGGGAGTTGTTCAAGCATTGAGTCGCCGCACTGGCCTACGGCGGCTGTAGACATGGCTGTCAGCTCTTGTCGCAAATACCTGGGCATTCATTTGCCAACGCCAGGTCCGGTCTCGGCTATGATTTGGCGCGGTCGATAATCCGGCACAGTGTGTGCATCACCGGTTCATAGGTCGGCAACCCCTCCCCGTGGAGCAAGGATTGCCGTATAACGACTGTCATTCGCGTGTTTGGTAATAAAGGACCCACAATAAAAGCTGATGAAGACTCCAAAACGCATTGAACCCCTGATCGAGGACGGTCTGGTCGACGAGGTGCTGCGCCCACTCATGAGTGGTAAAGAAGCAGCTGTTTATGTGGTGCGCTGCGGCAACGAGCTACGTTGCGCGAAGGTCTACAAGGAGGCGAACAAGCGAAGTTTTCGTCAGGCGGCCGAATATCAGGAAGGCCGCAAGGTGCGCAACAGCCGTCAGGCCCGGGCCATGGCCAAGGGCTCGAAGTTCGGGCGCAAGGAAACCGAGGACGCCTGGCAGAATGCCGAAGTGGCGGCCCTGTTTCGCCTGGCGAGCGCGGGTGTGCGTGTGCCCAAGCCGTACGACTTCCTCGAAGGCGTGCTGCTGATGGAGCTGGTGGCCGACGAGTATGGCGATGCGGCACCGCGCCTGAACGATGTGGTGCTGGAGCCGGACCAGGCTCGTGAATATCACGCCTATCTGATTTCCCAGATCGTGCTGATGCTGTGTACCGGTCTGGTGCATGGTGACCTGTCGGAGTTCAACGTCCTGCTCACGCCAACGGGGCCGGTGATCATCGACCTGCCACAAGCCGTGGATGCCGCGGGTAACAACCATGCCTTCAGCATGTTGGAGCGGGACGTGGGCAATATGGCGTCCTACTTCGGCCGGTTCGCCCCGGAGCTCAAGCGCACCAAGTACGCGAAGGAAATGTGGGCACTGTACGAAGCCGGCACCCTGCACCCGGCCAGCGTGCTGACCGGCGAGTTCGACGAGCCGGAAGAGCTGGCGGATGTCGGCGGGATCATGCGTGAAATCGAGGCTGCACGCCTGGACGAGGAACGCCGCCAGGCGGTCCGCGCCGCCGACGATGCACCACCCGGCAAGACCGAAGAACCACCGCCGCCGTGGATGCAATGATCGGTTGAACAAAAACCCGGCCAATGGCCGGGTTTTTTGTGGGAGCGAGCTTGCTCGCGATAGCGGTGGGTCAGCTTGCATTGATGGTGAATGTGCCGCCGTCTTCGCGAGCAGGCTCGCTCCCACATTGGTTTTTCGATGCCTTCAATATCTATATTCACAGCCAATCCCTGTGGGAGCGGGCTTGCTCGCGAAAGCGGTGGGTCAGCTTGGATCAATGTTGAATGTGCCGCCGTCTTCGCGAGCAAGCCCGCTCCCACAGAGGTTTTGTGTTGGAGCTCGAATCTGATGTCCCCCACCAAGCCCCCTGTGGAAGCGAGCCTGCTCGCGAAAGCGATGGGTCAGCTTGCATGGATGTTGAATGGGCAACCGTCTTCGCGAGCAGGCTCGCTCCCACAGGGCGGTTGGCATCAATTCTTACAGCACCCCGACGCCAGTTCCTTGAGGATCGGACAATCCGGGCGGTGGTCGCCGTGGCAGTGTTCGACCAGGTCTTGCAGGGTGTCGCGCAGTTCGGCCAACTCGCGGATTTTCTGGTTCAGCTCATCGATGTGTTGCCGGGCCAGGGCCTTGACGTCGGCGCTGGCGCGTTGGCGGTCTTGCCAGAGGGTCAGCAGTTTGCCGACCTCTTCCAAGGAAAATCCCAAGTCGCGGGAGCGCTTGATGAACGCCAGGGTGTGCAGGTCATCGGTGCCGTAGATCCGGTAACCGCTGTCGGTACGATGTGCAGCCTTGAGCAGGCCGATGGATTCGTAATAACGGATCATCTTCGCGCTCAGGCCGCTCTGGCGGGCCGCTTGGCCGATGTTCATCGCTTGTCCTCCAATGGCTTGGGTGTCCAGAACTTCAACAGTAACGCATTGCTCACCACGCTGACGCTCGACAGCGCCATGGCGGCGCCGGCCAGCACCGGGTTGAGAAAACCGAACGCCGCCAGGGGGATGCCGATCAGGTTATAGATAAACGCCCAGAACAGGTTCTGGCGGATCTTGGCGTAGGTCTTGCGGCTGATGTCCAGCGCCGCCGGCACCAGGCGCGGATCGCCACGCATGAGGGTAATGCCCGCGGCATGCATCGCCACATCGGTGCCGCCGCCCATGGCAATGCCAATGTCGGCGGCGGCCAGGGCCGGGGCGTCGTTGATGCCGTCGCCCACCATCGCCACCACCGAATGGCGCTTCAATTGTTGGACGATGGCGGATTTATCCGCCGGCAGTACCTCGGCATGGACATTGGAAATCTCCAGCGCCTGGGCCACTACCCGGGCGCTACCTTGGTTGTCGCCGGTGAGCAGATGGCTGGCGATGTGCTGTTCATCCAAGGCCTGTACGGCTGCCAGAGCACCAGGCTTGAGGGTGTCACCGAAGGCAAACAGGCCTAGCACCCGCGGCACTGCGCCTTGTTCGATCAGCCAGGACAACGTGCGCCCTTCGGTTTCCCAAACCTGCGCAGATTCGGCCAGCGAACCGGGGTTCAGACCCCGTTCTTCAAGCAGACGACGATTGCCCAAGGCCAGGCGGCGCCCGTCGAGGCTGCCGGCAATACCGCGTCCGGCCAGGGACTGGCTGTCGCTGACATCCGGCACGTGCAGGCCGCGCTCGGCGCAGGCATCCAGTACCGCTTTGGCCAGCGGATGTTCGCTGCCGCGTTGCAGCGCCCCGGCCATTTTCAGCAGCGTGTCCTCGTCACCGTCGAGGGCGGTCAGGTGGGCGATGCGGGGCGTGCCGGAGGTGAGGGTGCCGGTCTTGTCAAACACCACGGTCGTGACTTCATGGGCGCGCTCCAAGGCCTCGGCATCCTTGATCAGAATCCCGTGGCGCGCAGCCACACCGGTGCCAGCCATGATTGCCGTGGGCGTCGCCAGGCCCAGGGCGCAGGGGCAGGCGATTACCAGCACCGCAACGGCGTTGATCAGTGCGATTTCCAGTGGGGCTCCGTACAGCCACCAGCCGATCAATGTCGCCAGGGCCAGCACCAGCACCACCGGCACGAAGACCTGGCTGACTTTATCCACCAGTTTCTGGATTGGCGCCTTGGCGGCCTGGGCGTCTTCCACCAGGCGGATGATGCGCGCCAGAACGGTTTCGGCGCCCAAGGCTTGCGTGCGGACCAGCAGCCGGCCTTCGCCATTGATGGCGCCACCCGTGACTTTGTCGCCGGGCTGCTTGGGCACCGGCAGGCTTTCGCCGCTGATCAGCGCTTCGTCGGCATGGCTCTGGCCTTCCAGCACTTCACCGTCCACCGGGAAACGTTCGCCGGGCTTGACCAGCACCCGGTCATTCAAGCGCAGGGCGCTGATGGCAACGTCCCGCTCCTGGCCATCGATCACCTGGATCGCCCGCTCCGGGCGCAAGGCTTCGAGGGCGCGGATGGCGCTGGCGGTCTGGCGCTTGGCGCGGCTTTCCAGGTATTTGCCGAGCAGCACCAGGGCAATCACCACCGCCGAGGCCTCGAAATACAGGTGCGGCATGCCGCCGGGACGGGCGATCGCCCATTCATACACGCTCAAGCCATAGCCGGCGCTGGTACCCAGGGCCACCAGCAGGTCCATGTTCCCGGCACCGGCCCGCACGGCCTTGAAGGCGGCGACGTAGAACCGCGCGCCAAAGATGAATTGCACCGGCGTCGCCAGGGCGAACTGCACCCAGGCCGGAAGCATCCAATGCACGCCGAACGGCTGCAGCAACATGGGCAGCACCAACGGCACGGACAGCAGGATCGCCAGCACCAGTGCCAGGCGTTCACGATTCAGGCGGTGGTTCTGGGTATCGGCGGCCTGCTCGGCCTGCCAGACCGTGGCGTCGTAGCCCGCGCGCTTGACCGCATCGATCAGGGTTTGTGCATCCACGTGGCCGAGCAGTTCGAGATGGGCCCGCTCGTTGGCCAGATTGACGTTGACGTTGTTCACGCCATCGACCTTGCCCAGGGCGCGTTCGACCCGACCGACACAGGAGGCGCAGGTCATCCCTTCGATGTTCAACTCCAGGGTTTGCACGGGAACGCTATAGCCCGCCTGTTCGACGGCCTGCTTCAAGGCCGGCAGGCTGCCTTTGGGGGCCTGGACTCGGGCCAGTTCCGTCGCCAGGTTGACGCTGACAGCACGGGTACCGGCGACTTTGCTCAAGGCTCGCTCGACCCGCCCGGCGCAACTGGCACAGGTCATCCCGGCAATGGGTAGATCGAACGTGGTGGATTCGGACATGGGTCAGGCTCCCTGTAGTGAATGACTACAGGATCAACCTTGCCATGCTGGCAAGGTCAAGCGCCAATCCAAAAGCTAACATATCCCTAAGATGGGACTGACGTTGTGGGAGCAAGGCTTGCCCGCGATGAAAGCACCGCAGTCTCTTGAGGGACCGCGGTGCCTGGATCGCGAGCAAGCTTTGCTCCCACAAAGCTCGCTCCCACAGGGGCTGGCAACCACAAGATGGGGGTGTCAGTAACCGAGCCCAGCCTGCTTGAGGTACATGCCTTGTTCATTCATGGCGATGCGGAACTTCAAGATGTCACCGGCCTTGAGGGTGATGTTCTGAGACCCTGGCGCGAGCATGCCCGGATTACAACCCGGCGCCTGCCCCGGCAGCAACTTCAGGCGCAAGGAGACTTGACCTGGCGGCAGGTTGAACGAGGTGCTTTGCTCCTGGAACAGCCGGGCCGAGAGTTGGTCCTGGATATAGATGCCGATTTCGCAATTGGTCGACACCTCCAGGCGCTCGCGGGAAATGATCAACACGCCATAGTCTTCGCCGGCGGCCGAGGCCGGGGGCGCTACCGCTGAAAGACCGAGCATGCAAAACAGGCTGAACGCTGACCAGCGCATGGCTGAACCTCCGGTGTGAAATCCTTGATGTGTGCAGCTTGGCTGAGGGCGATGCCGATTGCCAGCCCGGCAGTTTTTGTCAGAACTTGACCTTTCCATCGTGGCAAGCTTGAGACTGGCGGCAACCTCAATCCCAAGGAGTCATCTCATGCAAACTTTTAATGTCGAGGGCATGTCCTGCGGTCACTGCGTCAAGGCCATCACCGAGGCGGTCCAGGCCAAGGATCCGGCGGCTGACGTGCGCGTCGACCTGGGCGCCAAGACCGTCCAGGTCCAGAGTTCGTTGCCGGCCGATGCCGTGGTCGCGGCCATCAAGGAAGAGGGTTATGGGATCAGTGTGGCTTGAGTTTTTTTAATCGTTAGCGACCTATCGGAATGTTCAAGAGCGCCCGGCACGGCTAGACTGTCGGGCTGTCGAACGACGCCTGAGCTGGACGCCCGATGAACCTCCGTACGATTCTGATTCTTGGCGCCTTGAGCGCTTTCGGTCCCTTGGCGATCGATTTCTACCTGCCCGCCTTTCCGGCGATGGCCACGGCCTTCGGTACTGACGAAAAACACATCCAGCTGACCCTGGCGGCCTATTTCCTCGGCTTGTCCATCGGGCAGTTGGCCTATGGGCCTGTGGCGGACCGCTTCGGACGGCGGATTCCGCTGCTGACGGGCGTCGGTCTGTTCACCCTGGCGTCCCTGGCCTGCGCCTATGCGCCAAACCTCGAATGGCTGATTGGCGCCCGCTTCGTCCAGGCCTTGGGCGGCTGCGCCGGGATGGTGATTTCCCGGGCCGTGGTCAGTGACAAATGCGACGCGGTGGGCTCGGCGAAGGTGTTTTCGCAACTGATGCTGGTGATGGGCCTGGCGCCGATTCTCGCGCCGATGCTGGGCGGGTTGCTGGTGAACCTGCATGGCTGGCAGTCGATCTTCATTGCCCTGACCGTGTTCAGCGCATTGGCGTCGACGGCGGTGGCCTTGTGGTTGCCGGAAAGCTTGCCGGACGATGTACCTCGGCAACCGTTGTCGGGGGCGTTGCGCCAGTATGGCCGGTTATTGACCGACGCCGTCTACCTCGGCCATGCGCTGACGGGGGGCATCGCTATCGCCGGGATGTTTGCCTACATCGCCGGTTCGCCTTTCGTCTTCATCAAGCTCTACGGTGTACCGGCCGAACATTTCGGTTGGCTGTTCGGCACCAACGCGGCGGGCTTCATCCTGGTTGCCCAGGTCAACGCCCGGTTGCTGTCCAAGCGCGGCCCGGCGTTTCTGTTGAACCGCGCGGTATGGGTCTACCTGGGGGCGGGGCTGAGCCTGCTGGCGGTCAGTTCATTGCAACCTGCGCAGTTGTGGCCGCTGCTGGTCCCACTGTTTATCTGCATCGCCAGCCTGGGTTGCATCCTTCCCAATGCCTCGGCCTGCGCCATGAACGGGCAGGGCGCCCGGGCCGGCAGTGCCTCGGCGATGCTGGGATGCCTGCAGTTTTCCGTGGCGGCGGGAGCCGCTGCGTTGGTCGCTGCGCTGCATGACGGCACCGCGGTGCCAATGGCGCTGGTCATTAGCCTTTGCGGGCTGTTGGTGGTGAGTGCAGCGATGCTGACTCGTCGCCTGCAAAACGCCTGGGCACTGGTCCAGGCCAGTCGCGAAGACTGACTCAGCCGACCGCGCGCTGCTGTTGTTCGGGGAAACGATGGGGCGCGTGGATCCGCGCCTGCAAGGTCGTGGCAAAAGCCTGGGCTTCGGCCTCGGTACGGAAGGTGACTACGTGCTGGTCAAGACGCACTTGCCATTGAGATTTTGCCACTTCTTTTATCAGGATCTTCATTGCTGACCTCCTCACGAAAAGATTGCGTTGCAAAGGCCTCGAGTGTAGACCCGAATGCGATCGCATTTGTGACAACGGTCAATTCTCGGACTGACGGTTAGTCGCCGGCTAATGAGGCAATCACTGTGGCGAGGGAGCTTGCTCCCGCTCGGTTGCGCAGCAACTGCAAAAACCAGGGGCCGCTACGCAGCCCAGCGGGAGCAAGCTCCCTCTCCACGGGATTGTTAGCGGGGCGACCGCCGTGTTCGGTCAGAAGCCCTCGAGCACAATCTTGCCCTTGGCCTGGCCGCTTTCCAGCAAGGCATGGGCCCGACGCAGGTTTTCGGCGTTGATGGTGCCGAAATGCTCGCCCACCGTGGTCTTCAGCGTGCCGGCGTCGATCAGGGCGGCCACGCGATTGAGCAGCTTGTGCTGTTCAAGCATGTCGGCCGTTTCGAACAGCGAGCGGGTGTACATGAATTCCCAATGCAACGACAGGCTCTTGCGCTTGAGCTTGGTCACGTCCAGCGCCTTGGGGTCGTCGATCAGCGCCAGCTTGCCCTGGGGTGCGAGGGCTTCGACCAGTTGGTCCAGATGCTGGTCGGTCTGGGTCAGGCTGGCGACGTGAGTCACCTGGGGCTGGCCCGCTTCTTTCAATACTTCGCTCAAAGGGCGGCTGTGGTCGATCACCAGGTCAGCACCCAGGCTGCGCACCCATTCCTGGGTTTGCGCACGGGACGCGGTGCCAATCACCTTCAACCCGGTGAGTTGGTGGGCCAGTTGCGTCAGGATCGAACCCACGCCTCCCGCCGCGCCGACGATCAACAGGCTCTGACCCTGGTCATCCTGGTCTTCCTGGATGTGCAGGCGCTCGAACAACAGTTCCCAAGCGGTAATGGCCGTCAGCGGCAGCGCCGCGGCGTCGGCGAAACCGAGGGTCTTGGGCATGTGGCCGACGATGCGTTCATCCACCACATGCAGCTCGCTGTTGCCACCGGCCCGGGCGATGGAACCGGCGTAGAACACCTTGTCCCCGGCTTTGAACAGCGTGACCTCGCTGCCGACTGCCTTGACCACGCCGGCCACGTCCCAGCCCAGCACCTTGGCGGCACCACCTTCGGGCTGGACGTTCTGGCGGACCTTGGTGTCCACCGGATTGACCGAAATGGCCTTGACCTCCACCAGCAGGTCCCGGGGGCCTGCGACCGGTTCCGGCAGCTCGATGTCCTGGAGCGATTGCGGGTCGGTGATGGGCAACGAATGGTAGTAGGCAATGGCTTTCATGAAGCGGCTCCGTGAGGTGAGTTTCGATGAAGGCCATGTTTAGCTATTTATCACCGAGATAAAACCGGCTAAAACAACAGGCTCTTTCAATAATATTTTGATAATGGAGTCGTCATGCTTCGCTTCGATGACTTGCAATTGTTTGTCCGGGCGGCGGACCTGGGCAGTCTTTCGGCGGCAGCCAGGGTCATGGACCTGTCGGCAGCGGTGGCCAGTGCCGCGTTGAAACGGATCGAGCAGCACCTCGGTGCGCGGCTGTTGGCCCGTTCCACCCGCAGCCTGCGCCTGACGGCCGAAGGCGAGGGGTTTCTCGAATACGCCCGTGCCGCGTTGAGCAGTCTCGACGAAGGACGGCGGTTATTGACCAGCGGCCAGGATCAGGTCAGCGGGGTGTTGCAGTTGTCCGCGCCCTCGGACTTGGGGCGCAACCTGCTGTTGCCCTGGCTGGATGAGTTCCAGCGCGAGCATCCCGGGCTGACGGTGCGGCTGCTGCTGGGAGATCGCATGGCCGACTTGTTCAAGCAGCCGGTGGACATCGCCCTGCGTTATGGCGAGCCGGAAGATTCAAGCCTGGTGGCCTTGCCCGTCGCCCCGGATAACCGTCGAGTGCTGTGTGCGTCGCCAGACTATCTGGCGCGCCAGGGTGAACCTCATCAACTGGAACAACTGGCCCAGCACAACTGCCTGTTGTACATGCTGGGCAGCCGGGTCCATGACCGATGGGTCTTTCATGACGGCAAACGGGAGGTGAGCCTCACCGTCGGCAGCGATCGCTTCAGTGATGACGCTGATGTGGTGCGCCGCTGGGCGGTGGCGGGGGCCGGGATTGCCTACAAGTCGTGGCTGGATGTGTCCACCGACGTACTGGCCGGGCGCTTGAAAATCCTCTTGCCGCACCTGCAATGCGAGCGCGCGCCCCTCAATCTGCTGTGTGCCCACCGGGCACAATTGAGCAAACCCATCAACCTTTTGCGGGACATGCTCCGGGACCGCTGCGGTGAGTTGACGGCTCGATTTCCACTCTCTGCGGGGGCGGGCCATTAGTCGCACGCAATTAGAGACTTTTCCCTCATGAACAATCGCCTCCAAAGGTTTCCGGAGGACAGGAAAGCGCGGTCACCGCGCTTATACTAGCGACCGCCTGCGCCAGAGCAGTAGACGAATGATTCAACAGGGAGTGAATACATGGAACATGCACCTTGCATCAGCCAGATCGCCACGCTGCTGGCTGACCCCAAGCGCAGCGCAATGATGTGGGCCTTGATGGACGGCACGGCCCGCCAGGCCGAGGAGCTGGCGTTGCTCGCCGGATTGTCGCCGTCCTCGGCCAATGCGCACCTGGGGCGCTTGTCCGCGGGAGGTCTGTTGAAAGTCGAAGCCCGGGGCCGCAAGCGGTTCTTCCGCCTGGCCGCGCCTGAAATCGGCGCCGCCGTCGAAGCGCTGGCCAGCGCGACCCTGGTCAGTACGCCACGGCAGATTCCGGAGGTCTTCAGGCGCCGGGTGATGCCGACCAAGGCCCCGTCGGTCCCCGCTTCGTTGATGCGGGCCAGGCTGTGCGACGACCACCTGGGGGGAACCCTGGCGGCCGACCTCTACCAGCGCCTGCTGGACGCCGGATGGATCGAGCAGTTCGAACAACGGGTGATCGTCACGCACAAGGGTGCCAATCAACTGGCCGAGCGGGGCTTATTCGTCCAGGCCCTGGCTTATCGCAATGCCCGTATCGCTTGCCCCTGCCCGGACTGGAGCGAGCGTCGTCCGCACCTGGGGGGCGCGCTGGGGGCGGCGTTGCTGCAACTGTTCATGCAGTCAGGTTGGCTGGCCTTGCCCAACGATTCGAGGGCCTTGCAGGTGACGACGCTCGGCCAGCAGGAAATCCACCGGTTCGCCCGGCAGGATGCCGTGGAGATGGCGTTCTAGGGAACTGGCACGTCGTTCAGGGCTGTCGACAGGTCGTATTCAGCAATAGCCGCTCGCAAGGTTCGCGCACACTCGGTCCGGGGAATTCTCGGATTGGGGAGGCAGCATGGACACTCACGGTTACAGCGCGGCGGAACGCCTGGAGCGGTTACCCATCAGTGGGTATCACCGGGTGATTTTCATCATCATTGCCCTGGCGTTTTTCTTCGACTCGATGGACCTGGCAATGATGACGTTCCTGCTGGGCTCGATCAAAACCGAGTTCGGCCTGAGCACCGCCCAGGCCGGTTTGCTCGCCAGCTCCAGCTTCTTCGGCATGGTGCTGGGGGCGTCGCTGTCGGGCATGCTGGCCGATCGGTTCGGGCGCAAGCCGGTGTTCCAGTGGAGCATCGTGTTGTGGGGCATTGCCAGTTACCTGTGCTCCACCGCCCAGGATGTCGAGACCTTGACACTGTTTCGCGTCCTGCTGGGTATCGGCATGGGCATGGAGTTTCCGATTGCCCAGTCGATGCTGTCGGAGTTGATCCCGGCCAAGCGTCGAGGGCGCTACATCGCCTTGATGGATGGCTTTTGGCCCCTGGGCTTCGTGGCGGCGGGGGTGCTGTCGTATTTCCTGCTGCCGGTGATCGGCTGGCGCGACATCTTCCTGGTGCTGGCGGTGCCGGCGGTGTTTGTCCTGGCGATTCGCTTCTTCATTCCCGAGTCGCCGCGCTGGCTGGAACAGGCCGGTCGGGGTGACGAAGCGGACGCGGTGCTCAAGCGGATCGAAGACAAGGTCCGGACCTCGCTCGGACGTCGTGATCTGCCGGAGCCGATCCGCCTGCCAAGGGTGGAGAGTGTGCCGGGCAATTTCTTTTCGGCCCTGGCGCAGATCTGGTCGCCGCTGTATCGCCAGCGCACGATGATGATCTGGAGCGTCTGGTTCTTTGCCTTGCTCGGTTTTTATGGCCTGACGTCCTGGCTCAGCGCACTGTTGCAGCAGTCGGGGTTCGCCGTGACCCAGTCGGTGTATTACACCGTGGTGATTTCCCTGGGCGGGATTCCCGGCTTCCTGATGGCGGCCTGGCTGGTGGAGCGTTGGGGCCGCAAGCCGGTGTGCATCATCACGTTGCTGGGCGGCGGGGTGATGGCGTTTCTGTATGGGCAGAGCGCGGTGTTTGGCGGCAACGTCGGGCTGCTGATCGGCACCGGGTTGCTGATGCAGTTTTTCCTGTTCGGCATGTGGGCGGTGCTCTACACCTACACGCCGGAGTTGTACCCCACCTCGGCGCGGGCCACCGGCTCGGGTTTTGCTTCAGCGGTTGGGCGTATCGGTTCGCTGCTCGGCCCCTTGGTGACCGGCCTGGTGTTCCCCATCACCGGCCAGGGCGGCGTATTCGCCCTGGGCGCGCTGTGCTTCGCCGTGGCGGCGGGGGTGGTCTGGGTGTTCGGGATGGAAACCCGGGGCAAGACGTTGGAAGAGTTGAGCGAAGCGCCCGTCGCCGACTAAACACTATCCCCTGTGGGAGCGAGCCTGCTCGCGATAGCGGTCTGGCATTCAACACTAATGTCGACTGATACACCGCCTTCGCGAGCAGGCTCGCTCCCACGATTGGATCTGCGTCCAACCGTGGATTTGCAAGCGATCAAAAAACCTGTGGGCTTAGGGTTTTACAAGTCGCGCATCCAGGCTGTTCTGCGCCAGGCGCTTGGCCTGGTCCTGGGTCATGCCCAGGTGGGTATACAGCGCGTGGAAGTTCTCGGTGACGTAGCCGCCGAAGTACGCCGGGTCATCGGAGTTCACCGTCACTTTCACGCCGCGCTCGAGCATGTCGAGAATGTTGTGCTGCGACATGTCGTCGAATACGCACAGCTTGGTGTTGGACAGCGGACACACGGTCAATGGAATCTGCTCGTCGATGATCCGCTGCATCAGCCGCTCATCTTCGATGGCGCGCACACCATGGTCGATGCGCTGGATCTTCAGCAGGTCCAGGGCTTGCCAAATGTACTCGGGCGGGCCCTCTTCGCCGGCGTGGGCAACGGTCAGGAAGCCCTCGTTGCGTGCGCGGTCGAATACGCGCTGGAACTTGCTCGGTGGATGGCCCATTTCCGAACTGTCCAGGCCCACGGCCACGAAGGCGTCGCGGAACGGCAGCGCCTGGTCGAGGGTCTTCTCGGCTTGTTCTTCGCTCAGGTGACGCAGGAAGCTCAGGATCAGGCCGCTGGTAACGCCCAGTTGCTGCTCACCGTCCTTGAGGGCGGCGGCGATGCCGTTGAGCACCACTTCGAATGGGACGCCACGGTCGGTGTGGGTCTGCGGGTCGAAGAACGGTTCGGTGTGGATCACGTTCTGCGCCTTGCACCGCAACAGGTAGGCCCAGGTCAGGTCGTAGAAGTCCTGGGAGGTGCGCAGCACATCGGCGCCCTGGTAATAGAGGTCGAGAAATTCCTGCAGGTTGTTGAAGGCATAGGCCTTGCGCAGGGTATCGACGTCGTTCCACGGCAGGGCGATCTTGTTGCGTTCGGCCAGGGCGAACAGCAGCTCGGGTTCCAGCGAGCCTTCCAGGTGCAGGTGCAGTTCAGCCTTGGGCAGGGCGTTCAGCCAGTCGTACATGGTCTTTTCTCATCAGCGAATCGATGGCGGGCATTCTACAGGGGGCTGGCCGTCCTGTCGGGTAAAACCTGACCGGCTGATCCACTACACGGCGAGCGGCTCTCGCCGGTAAGCATAGGTGTCGGCGAAGCGCGACAACAGGAATTCGGCGCAGGTAGTCGTTGGGTACTTTGGCGGGTGGGCGTCATCCTGGCAACCGGGCAGGCATTGGATCAGCGTGTCGGGGTGCGGCTCGGCAAAGAACGGCATCGAGTACCGGTCCACCCCCAGTGGGCTGATCACCCGATGCGGCGTGGACAGGTAACGGTCGTTGCTCCAGCGCGCCATCATGTCACCGAGGTTGACCACGAAGGTGCCGTCGATGGGCGGCGCGTCGATCCACTGGCCGTTGACGTTGCGCACTTGCAGGCCACCGGCGGCGTCCTGGTAGAGCAGGGTGATGCAACCGTAGTCGGTATGGGCGCCGGCACCTTGCTGTTCGGCGCAACTGGCGGTGTCGCGGGGCGGGTAATGGATCAGGCGCAGCACGCTCACCGGTTCGTTGAAGCGCGTGTCGAAAAAGTCCCGTTCGATGCCCAGGGCCAGGGTCATGGCCCGCAGCAGGGTTTGCGCAAGCGCCTGCATGTCACGGTAATGCTGCTCCATCAAGGCTTGCCAGCCGCTCAGGTCTGGGTGGCGGTTGGGGCCGCGCAACGGTTTTTCCGCCAGCACCTCGGGGTGATCGGCCGGCAGATGCAGGCCCATGTCGAAGGTTTCCTTCAGGTCGCTGGGCTTGGTCGGGTCCAGTTGTTCCGTGGCGACGGCGCCGTAGCCACGATGGTGGCGGGTCTGGGTGATGTCGATCTTGAGTTTTTCTTCGACGGGCAAGGCGAAGAAGCGTTGGGCATTGCCCAGCACCTCGGCGATGCGCGCCGGGCTGATGGGGTGGCCCTTGATGTAGAAGAAGCCCCACTGACGGCAGGCGCGGTCGATCTGCTCGGCGACGCCTTGCCAGGCGTCGGGCTCATCGCCGTAGAGCGGGCTGATGTCGATGATGGGCAGGCTGTTCATGGCTTTTCCTGAATTCGGATGCGGACTTCTGTGGGAGCGGGCTTGCTCGCGAAGGCGGCGGGACATTCAGCATCAATGTTGACTGACACTCCGCCTTCGCGAGCAAGCCCGCTCCCACAGGGTTTTGTGTTGATTCGCCAGCTATTTCGGAATCTCAGCCTTCATCCCTTCGACGTAATAATTCATCGACGCCAGTTCCGCGTTGGTGGCGCTCACGCCCGCGGGGATTTTCTCGACGCCGGCCTGGTCCTTGATCGGGCCGGTGAACGGGTGAAGGGCGCCGCTCTCGATGTCGGCGATGATCTGCTCGGCTTCGCCCTTGACCGCTGCCGGCACCAGGTCGCTGATCGGCAGTTTCACCGTGCCTTCCTTCAGGCCACCCCAGTAGTCCTGGGGTTTCCAGTTGTGGTCAAGCACGCTCTGGGTCGCCTGGATGTAATGCGGGCCCCAGTCATTGACGATGGAGGTCAGCACCGCCTTGGGCCCGAAATGGGCCATGTCCGAAGCGTAGCCCACCGCATAGACGCCGCGGCGTTCGGCGGCCTGGATCGGTGCTGGGCTGTCGGTGTGCTGGAACACCACGTCCACGCCCTGGTCGATCAGCGCGTTCGCGGCGTCGGCTTCCTTGCCCGGGTCGAACCAGGAATTGACCCACACCACTTTGATTTCGGTGCCGGGGTTGTATTTGTTCAGGGCCAATTGGATGGCGTTGATATCGCGAATGACTTCCGGGATCGGGAACGAGGCGACGTAGCCGATCTTCTTGGTCTTGGTCATCTTGGCCGCGAGGAAGCCGCCGACGTAGCGACCCTCATAGGTGCGAGCCAGGTAGGTGCCGAGGTTCTTGTCCTGCTTGTAGCCGGTGGCGTGTTCGAAGGTTACCTTGGGAAACTGCTTGGCGACTTTCAGCGTCGGGTTCATATAGCCGAAGGACGTGGTGAAGATCAGGTCGTACTTGTCCTTGGCCATGTTACGGATCACCCGCTCGGCGTCGGCCCCCTCCGGTACGTTTTCCACGTAGTGAGTGGTGATCTGCTCGCCGAACTTCGCCGCCAGTTCCTTGCGCCCTTGTTCATGCTGATAGGTCCAGCCGTGGTCGCCGATGGGGCCGATGTAGACGAAGCCGACCTTCAGCGGGTCGGCGGCACTGGCATTCAGGCCGGCACCCAGGCCGACGGCCGCGACGACGGCGCAAAGCAATTTCTTCAAGGGACGTTTGTGCATGAACTCGAACTCCATTTTGTTGTGAGGTTGGCTGTGCAGCAGCAATGCAAAATGCTGACCAACAGGACAACTAATCGACACGACCTTATTGTGGCGAGGGAGCTTGCTCCCGCTGGGCTGCGCAGCGGCCCTGTTTTTTACGGTTGCTTCGCAACCGAGCGGGAGCAAGCTCCCTCGCCACAGGTTCTACATCCGCATAACCTGTGGGAGCGAGCTTGCTCGCGATGGGGCCGTCCAGATCGATAACGGTGCACCTGCCAGCCACTCGCCACCCCCTGGTGCATCACACCGAACGAAACGTTCGCCTCCCCCGACAGTCAGTAACTCATGATCCGTTCACAGTGGCAGGCCCGCGATGCTCACTTTGATCAAGCAAGAAAAACTGCTGTTGCTGGCGCTGGCCGCCGTATGTGTCGCCTATCCGCTGGAGCACTGGCTGCTGGGCAGCGGGCAACTGGTGGCGTTGCTCGGCGGCCTGGTCCTGATCGGTTTTATTGTCGCCGCCTCCATGCGCGTAGCCCATCACGCCGAGTTGCTGGCGGAAAAGGTCGGTGATCCTTACGGCACCATGATCCTGACCTTGTCGGCGGTGCTGGTGGAAGTGGTGATCCTGGCGATCATGATGAACAACGAAGCCTCGTCGACGCTGGTGCGGGACACGATTTACTCGGCGGTGATGCTCGACATCAACGGCATCCTCGGGCTCGCGGCGCTGATGGGCGGGATCAAGCATGGCGAGCAGGTCTATAACGACGATTCGGCGCGCACCTACAGCGTGATGATTCTCACGGCCATGGGCGTGTCGATGGTGGTGCCGGAGTTCATCCCCCGGGATAGCTGGAAAACCTATTCTGCCTTCACCATCGGCGCGATGATCGTGTTGTACACGCTGTTCCTGCGCATGCAGGTCGGGCCCCACAGTTACTTCTTCAGCTACAGCTACCCGGAAAAACGCCGCAAGAAAGAACCGGTGGAAAACGAACCAGAACCTATCAGCCTGACGATTTCCATCAGTGCGCTGGTGTTTGGCGTGGTGGTGATCGGTGCGTTGGCTGAAGTGATGTCCAAGGCCATCGACCTGGGGCTGGAAGGCTCGGGTGCTCCGCCCGTGGTCACGGCGATCCTGGTGGCGGCGATCTCTGCCGCGCCGGAAATCCTCACCGCCCTGCGCGCGGCCCTCGCCAATCGCATGCAGGCGGTGGTGAACATCGCGCTGGGGGCGTCGTTGTCCACCGTGATCCTCACCGTGCCGGTGATGGAAGCCATGGCCCTCTACACCGGCCAGCCTTTCCAGATGGCGATGACACCGGTGCAGACGGTGATGATTTTCATCACCCTGATCGTCTGCGCGATCAACCTCAACGATGGTGAAACCAATGCCATCGAAGGCATGACCCATTTTGTGTTGTTCGCGACGTTTATCATGTTGTCCCTGCTGGGCCTCTAGAAGAGCATCGCGGGCAAGCCTTGCTCCCACAGATCACTGCAAGTCTGTGGACTCATGAAAAACTGTGGGAGCAAGCCTTGCTCCCACAGATCAATGCAAATCTATGGGATTCATGAGAACTGTGGGAGCAAGGCTTGCCCGCGATGGCGTTGGGTCAGGCGCCGGCGATCAATTCCCGCGCCGCCTGGCTGTGATCGGCAATCAAGCCCTTCAAGTCCAACCCCTCGACTTGCCCGTCGATCACCCGCCATTGCCCACCGATCATCACCCGATCCGCCCGGTCCGCGCCGCACAGCAGCAGGGCCGAGACCGGGTCATGGCTGCCGGAGAAGCGCAGCTCATCGAGCTTGAACAGCGCCAGGTCGGCCTGTTTGCCCACGGCCAATTCGCCGATATCGCTGCGCCCGAGCAGTTGCGCCGAGCCCCGGGTCGCCCAGCCCAGTACGCGCTCCGGCGTGATCGCTTGCGCGCCGTAGCGCAGGCGCTGGATGTACAGCGCCTGGCGGGTTTCGAGGATCATGTTCGAGGCATCGTTGGATGCCGAGCCGTCGACACCCAGGCCCACGGGTGCGCCGGCGGTGGTCAGCTCCAGGGTCGGGCAAATGCCCGAGGCCAGGCGCATGTTCGAACTGGGGCAATGGCAGATGCCGGTGCCGGCGGCACCGAGTCGGGCGATTTCGTCAGGGTTGAAGTGAATGCCATGGGCCAACCAGGTCCGAGGGCCGAGCCAGCCGACGCTGTCCAGGTAATCCACGGTGCGCAGGCCGAAGCGTTGCAGGCAGAACGCTTCTTCGTCGAGGGTTTCGGCCAGGTGCGTGTGCAAGCGTACGTCGAGCTTCTCCGCCAACTCGGCACTGGCACGCATGATCTGTGGCGTGACCGAAAAAGGTGAGCAGGGCGCCAGGGCAATCTGGATCTGCGCGCCGTCGCCGCGCTCGTGGTATTCGGCGATCAAGCGCTGGCTGTCGTCAAGAATCACCTCGCCCTGCTGCACGGTCTGTTGCGGTGGCAGCCCACCGTCGGCCTCGCCCAGGCTCATGGAACCACGGGTCAGCATCGCCCGCATGCCCAGCTCACGGACACTTTGCACTTGCACGTCGATGGCATTTTCCAGGCCCTGGGGGAACAGGTAATGATGGTCGGCCGCCGTGGTGCAGCCCGACAGCAGCAACTCGGCCAAGGCCACTTTGCTCGCCAGGGCGAGTTTTTCCGGGGTCAGCCGCGCCCACACCGGATAGAGGGTTTTCAGCCAGGGGAACAACGGCTGGTTCACCACCGGCGCCCAGGCGCGGGTCAGGGTTTGGTAGAAGTGATGATGGGTGTTGATCAACCCCGGCAGGATCACATGCTCTCGCGCGTCGAAGACGTGGTCACAGGGCTGGGCGGGTTGTTGGCCGGCGCTCAGCAGTTCGACGATCACACCGTCCTGCAGGACGAGACCGCCACGGGCATCGAGGTCGTTGGCCGTGAAAATGGCGAGGGGATTTTTTAACCAGGTACGGGTCGCAGGCATGGTGGCCGGCTCCTCTGAAAGTGGGTTCAGGTTAGCCAGCTCAGTGATGCCCTGTCTGCTGATCCAGGGTCGCCCATTGGATAGGGCGAGGTGCGGAGTTTACTCAGGTTGTGTTGCAGTTTTCCAGAGTTCGCCGAGATCAAATGTGGGAGCGGGCTTGCTCGCGAAGGCGAGGTATCAGGCGATATCGATGTTGAATGACAATCCGCTTTCGCGAGCAAGCCCGCTCCCACAGGGTTATGGGGTTTCACAGGGTATCGGGTGGTTACCAGGGGATTGTTTCGCCTTTGTAATTGACGAAGTGATGCCCACCCTTGCCGGCGAAGGCATTCACTTGGTCGATCAGCCCACGGGTGCTGGTCTCGACATCAAGGTCCGCGCCTTCGCCGCCCATGTCGGTTTTCACCCAACCCGGGTGCAGCGACAGTACCGTCAATGACTGTTCGCCCAGTTGGCTGACGAAGCTGTTGGTCATGGAGTTGAGCGCTGCCTTGCTGGCCTTGTACAGCGCCAGTTCCGGCGCGTCGGGCATGGTCACGCTGCCCAGCACTGAACTCATGAATGCCAGCACGCCGCTGCCGTCGCGGATCTGGCCGACGAAGCGCTGGGCCAGGTTGATCGGCGCCACCGCGTTGGTGAAGAACAGCTGGCCGACTTCGGCCAGCGTCGCGCCGCCCGGGCTCTGGTTATCCGGGCCCTTGACCCCGGCGTTGACGAACAACAGGTCGAAGGTCTCGCCCTTGAGCTGCTGGCTCAAGGCGATGACGGCTTGCTGGTCGTCCATGTCGAGTTTTTCGATCCGCACCGGGCCCAGCGCCTTCAAAGCCTCGGCGTTCTGCGGGTTGCGCACGGTGGCGGTCACGTTCCAGCCATCGCTGAGCAGCGTCTTCACCAGGCCGAGGCCCAGGCCCCGGGAGGCGCCGATGATCAATGCGTTTCTTGCCGAAGTCATGAGGGGCATCCTTGAAAGAAAAAGGTCACGGGTTTAATGG
Organism: Pseudomonas sp. Z3-6; assembly: GCF_051131985.1. Classification (NCBI taxonomy): domain Bacteria; kingdom Pseudomonadati; phylum Pseudomonadota; class Gammaproteobacteria; order Pseudomonadales; family Pseudomonadaceae; genus Pseudomonas; species Pseudomonas sp. Z3-6. The sequence goes on along the minus strand of NZ_CP071644.1, from coordinate 6,177,444 downwards.
ACAACGTTGCCCGAGCCGTTGTTTCAGCTCTTGACGCAACGCGTCGAGTTCGGTCATGCGGGTTTCGATCAGGTTCAGCTTGTCTTGCAGCAATTGCGTCACGGCGCAGTCCGGGTCGGGGGCGTTCCACAGGGCGGCGACGCTCGCGCCGATCTCGCCCAGGGTAAAGCCCAGGCGTTGGGCGGTCTTGATATAGAGCACCAGTTGGACGATGTCGGCGGGGTAGTCGCGATAGCCATTGGCGCTGCGCGATGCTGCGATCAGGCCACGTTGCTCGTAGAAACGCAGCGTGTCTCGACTGACGGCGCAGGCTTGGGCTAATTCACCGATACGCATTGCGAAGCTCCAGAGGACTTGACCTTGGAGCATACCCCAGGCTTTAGCCTCTTTGCTCCTCGATTATCTGGAGCAACGTGTATGTGGAGTTCGATGCAATATCGCCGGGTGGTGCTTGGCAGCGCCTGGTACGACCTGATCGTGTCGGCCGCGCTGGCCACGCCGTGGAGCTTTGCGGCGGTGCATGGCGTGTTGGTGAGCATGACACAGCTCTTTGACCTGCCTGGGGACCTGCCACCGTTTGCGCCGGCGCATGTGCTGATGGTGAATCTGATGGGCTCGATTGTCTGCGTGTGGTCGGTGCTGCGGATTCGTGATCCGCAGGCGCTGTATGGGCGTTATGACGCGGTGGGGCGGTTTCTGTTCTCGGCCTGGATGCTGTATGCGCTGCTTCATGGAGCCAGTGCGGTGTTGTGGGTTTTCCTGTTTTTCGAAGTGGTGTGGGGCGTCATGCAGATGCTGCCCGTCCGTGGCGAGGGAGCTTGCTCCCGCTGGGGGGCGCGGCACCCCTCATAGGCAGGCGACTGCTGCGCAGTCGAGCGGGAGCAAGCTCCCTCGCCACAGGGTTCTCAATGCCCCGCCTGCCAAGGCTGCCCCAGGGACACCGGCGCATACAGTCGCGTGCGCACGGCATCCCGGGACAGCAACACCAGCACCAAAATGGTCGCGGCATACGGCAACATTGCCAACAGGCTCGACGGAATCGCCAACCCCAATCCCTGGGCCACCAGGTGCAGGATGCTGGCGAGGCCGAACAGGTAGGCGCCCAGCAGCAGGCGCCACACCCGCCAACTGGCGAACACCACCAGCGCCAGGGCGATCCAGCCGCGCCCGGCGCTCATGTTCTCGGCCCACATCGGCGTGTAGGCCAGCGACAGATAGGCGCCGGCCAACCCGGCCATGGCGCCGCCAAACAGCACCGCCAAGGTCCGCACCCACAACACCGGCAGGCCCATGGCACTGGCGGCATCGGGGTTCTCGCCGACGGCCTGGATGATCAGTCCGGCGCGGCTCTTTACGATCACCCACGCCACCAGCGCAAACAGCGCAAAAGAGAGGTACACCAGCAGGTCCTGGGCGAACAGCATTCGTCCGATCAGCGGGATGTCACTCAAGTAGGGAATGGCCAGCGGCTCGAAGCCGGCCAACGGCTTGCCGACCCAGGCCGCCCCGACAAAGCTCGACAGGCCCACCCCGAAAATCGTCAGCGCCAGTCCGGTGGCGACTTGATTGGCGTTGAACACCAGCGCCACCAGCGCGAACAATGCCGACAACAGCATCCCCGCGGCCATTGCCAACAGCACGCCGAGCCAGAGGTGGCCGCTGTTGAACGCGACGATAAAGCCAATCACCGCGCCGAACAGCATCATCCCTTCCTGGCCCAGGTTCAGGACGCCGCTTTTTTCGCAAACCAACTCACCCAGGGCCACCAGCAGCAGCGGTGTGCCGCAGCGAACCATGGCATAGAAAATATTGCTCAACAGGTCGATATCCATCACAAGGCTCCTGCCTGTACCGCGGTGGTTCGGGCGCGCCGAGTCCAGCGCAGGTTCAGGCGTGGCCGGTAGAGAATCAGCACGTCGCAGGCCAACAGGAAAAACAGCATCATCCCCTGGAACAATTGGGTGATTGCCTGGGGCAGGTTCAGCGACATCTGCGCACTCTCACCGCCGATATACAGCAGGGCCATCAACAGGCTGGCAAACAGAATGCCGATCGGATTGAGGCGCCCGAGGAATGCCACGGTAATCGCCGCATAGCCATAGCCCGGCGACACCTGCGGCACCAGTTGGCCGATCGGCCCGGCGACTTCGCAGACGCCGGCCAGCCCGGCCAGCGCACCGCTGATCAGCAGCGCCAGCCACACCAGTGGCTTCTGGCGAAAACCGGCAAAACCGGCGGCGCGGGCATCGAGGCCCAGCACCTTGATCTGAAAACCAACAAAGCTTTTCTGCAGCAAGACCCACACCGCTACCAGCGCCAGCAGGGCGAAATACAGCCCGGCATGAACCCGGCCATCGTCCAGCAGCAACGGCAGGCGACTGGCCTCGCCGAACATCGCCGACTCGGGGAAGTTGAACCCCGCCGGGTCTTTCAGCGGCCCGTGGACGCAAAAGAGCAGCAGGTTCAGGGCGATGTAATTGAGCATGATGCTGGTCAGGATCTCGTTGGCGTTGAAGCGCGTGCGCAGCCACGCCGTGAGCGCGGCCCAAGCCGCCCCGGCCAGGGTGCCGGTCAGCAGGATCAACACCAATGCCCAGCGACTTTGCACGTCGATGATGTTCACCGCCACGGCACTGCCGGCCAGGGCGCCCAGGAGCAATTGGCCTTCGGCGCCGATGTTCCAGATCCGCGCCTGATAGGCCACTGCCAGGCCGAGGGCGCAGAGCAGGATCGGCAAGGTCTTGACCAGCCATTCGGACATTCCGTACAGGTCGCTGATCGGGGCGATCAACAGGGTGTACAACGTTTGCAACGGGTCATGCCCGAGGGCGACAAACAGCAGCGAGCCGCTGCCCAGGGTCAACACGGCGGCCAAGAGCGGCGAGCACCAGAGCATCAGGCGCGATTGCTGGCCGCGGGGTTCGAGAGAAAGCAGCATGTGGAACTCCGTTAAACCGGCGCGGGGGCAGGGGATTGAGGGGCGTCGAACTGGCCGGCCATCCAGGCGCCGACGTCGCTGAGGCGGGTCTCGACGGTAGGGCGCAAGGCCGACAAGCGCCCGCCGCACAAGGCACCGAGACGGTCGCTGATCTGGAACAGTTCATCGAGGTCTTCGGAGATCACCAGAATCGCCGCGCCCGCGTCGCGCAGGGTGATCAGGGCGCGATGGATGGTCGCCGCCGCGCCGACGTCCACGCCCCAGGTCGGATGCGCGGCCACCAGCAGCTTTGGCTGTTGCAGGATTTCCCGGCCCAGGATGAATTTTTGCAAGTTGCCCCCCGAAAGGCTGCGCGCAGGGGTTTTGGTGTCGGGCGTCTTCACGCCAAAACGACGAATGATCTCCTCGGCCAGGTGTTCGACCTTGCTGCGTCGAACCAGCCCATGGCTGACCAGGCCCTGCTGGAAGGCGCTGAGCAAGGCGTTATCCGCCAGGCTCAATTGCGGCACGGCGCCATGGCCCAGGCGTTCGGCGGGGACGAATGCCAGGCCAAGCCGGCGACGAGCGTCGGGGCGCAGGTGCGCTACGGGCTGGCCGCCGAATCGAATCGTTTCGCCTTGCTGGCGGGGAAGCGGCGTTTCCCCACTGAGCAACGCCAGCCATTCGTCCTGGCCATTGCCCGCCACCCCGGCGATGCCGACGATTTCGCCGCTGCAAACCTCAAGGTCAATGTCCCGTAGCGAGCAGCCGAACGGGTCGGGGTTGTGCCAAGACAGCTTGTTGATGTGCAGGAAGGCTTTGTCTGCGCTGACCTTGGGGTACTCCGTAATCAGTCCTGCGGCCTCGCCAACCATCAGTTGCGCCAACTCTCGGTCCGAGCAATGCGCCGGGGTGCAATGCCCTGAGACGCGTCCGCCACGCAGCACCGTGGCGCTGTGGCACAACGCGCGCACCTCCCCGAGCTTGTGACTGATAAACAAAATGCTGCAGCCCTCGCTCGCCAGGCGGCGCAAGGTCACGAACAGTTCTTCGGCTTCGGCGGGCGTGAGTACCGAGGTCGGTTCATCGAGAATCAACAGCCGAATGTCTTGCATCAGGCAGCGAATGATCTCTACCCGCTGGCGTTCGCCAATCGACAGGCTGTGGACCAGCCGCTGCGGTTCCAGGGCCATGCCGTAGCGCCGGGAAACTTCGCGGATCCGGGGCTCCAGTTGCGCTGGCGTACCGGCTGCCGCGCCCATCGCCAGGGCAATGTTCTGCGCAACGGTGAGGGTTTCGAACAGCGAGAAATGCTGGAACACCATGCCGATGCCCAGGCTGCGAGCCTGGGCCGGGTTACGCAGGTTGACGCGCTGGCCTTGCCAGATCACCTCACCCGAATCGGCAGCGGTGACGCCGTAGATAATCTTCATCAGGGTGCTTTTGCCCGCACCGTTTTCCCCCAGCAGGGCGTGGATCTCGCCGGACTGGATGCTTAGGTCGATGGCGTCGTTGGCCAGGCAACCGGGGTAGCGTTTGCTGATCTTGCGCAATTGCAGGCGCGCGATGGAGTCGGGGTTGGACATGACAGGCTCGGGCCGATGGACAGGAATGCCTGTGGATAAAGCAATTTCCTGGCCATCAGGTCAGGAAATAGTCTTGAGTCCCGTTGCTGAGGCCTTCCGCGTCAGGGCTGAGCATCTGTAGTGGGGAAATTCTGCACCGCCTTGGCGCGCACGGGTCTGGCCCAGGCAGCGGTTTGCCCTGAAATGGGTGGTCAAAAATTGAACAAGCGGCTGTGAGCCATATCCTTCATGGGGCGGAAGGAGCCATGAACGGGTTATCCACAGGTTGCTCCACAGTTATTGTGTGCAAGCCGGAAACTCGGGCATAAGCACTACGAGGCTTTCTTCTAAAGGTGATAAACCGCTGCAAGCGGTTGTTTTGTGGATGGATTTGGCGTTTGCACAGGACTTTGGCTGAAAAATGAGCAACCCGCTGAAACCCGCATGACAGAAGGGTTACAGAGGGATGTGCTCAGGTTATCCACAGTCGGGTGCACAGTGGATGTGGGCAAGTTGAACGATTGCGCGATGCCCTGAAAGATTGCAGCCTGCGAACTCAACGCTCCAACAGGATCCGTCCACGGCTCAGGTCGGCCAGTTGCGTTTGCAAGGTTTCGATGTGGGCTTCGCCCACGGCCAATTGCAGGTCCACGCCGTTGGCGGTGAAGCGCTCTTCATTCACCAGCCCACCGCACTCGGCGACGCGCAGTTTCACCAGGGGCAGTTCGGCGAACCCGCAACTACAGTGCAGCGGCACGCGGCTGATCAATTCGATTTTCTCAGCGTTTTGCAGGCACTTGTTCGCGCCGCCGCCGTAAGCCCGGGCGAGCCCACCGGTGCCCAGTTGAATCCCGCCATACCAGCGAATCACCAGCACCACGACCTGATCGCAGGCCTGGGCTTCGATCGCGGCCAGGATTGGCCGCCCGGCGGTGCCACCCGGCTCGCCATCGTCGTTGCTGCGGTACTGGTCGCCGAGTTTCCAGGCCCAGCAATTGTGGGTGGCATCCAAGTCGCTGTGCTGCTCGATGAAAGCCTGGGCATCGGCGGGGCTGGTGATGGGCGCGGCGAAGGTAATGAAGCGGCTTTTGCGAATTTCTTCGCGGTGCTCGCAAAAACCGGCAAGGGTAAAGGGCATGGCGATCTTAAAGAGTGGGTGTCAGGCCGCAGCCCTTGAGAATGATGCGGATCAGGTTGTCGCCTGCGTCGATCATGTCTTGTTTGGTCAACTTGCTGCGACCGGTCACGCGACAGATCTGGGTGGCGAAGTCGGCGTAATGCTGGGTGCTGCCCCACAACAGGAAGATGAGATGCACCGGGTCGATCGGGTCCATCTTGCCGGCGTCGATCCAGGCTTGGAACACGGCGGCCCGGCCATTGAACCAGGCACGGTAATCCTGGTTGAAATATTCGGTCAGGCATTCGCCCCCGCTGATCACTTCCATGGCGAACAGTCGCGAGGCCTGGGGCTGGCGGCGAGAGAACTCCATTTTGGCGCGGATGTAGCGGGTCAAGGCTTCGGCCGGATCATCCTCGGCGGTGAGGGTGTTGAAGGTGCTGTCCCACAATTCGATGATGTTGCTCAGCACCGCCACGTACAGGCCGAGTTTATTGGTGAAGTAATAATGCAGGTTCGCCTTGGGCAGCCCGGCCTTGAGGGCGATGGCATTCATGCTGGTGCCTTTGAACCCGTGGCGAGCGAATTCATCTTCGGCGGCCTTGAGAATCGTCTCTTCGTTCTTTTGACGAATGCGGCTGGTGGGCTTGCCACCGTGGGCAGGGACTTCAAAGGTCATGGGCGTTTCCGGGCTGGGTCTGTGGGCAAGCAAATGCGTTGATAGCGCACCGGCATCGATCCGACAAGTGCCATCACACTAAAAGCTTCTTGGTGGCGATCATCTGGTCCCCTGTGGGAGCGGGCTTGCTCGCGAAAGCGGAGGTCCATTCAATACAGGTGTCGACTGATACAACGCCTTCGCGAGCAAGCCCGCTCCCACAGGGGTTAACGGGTGGCTGCGAGGCTCTCGAGAAAACTCTCCAGCACCAAGTGAGGCCGGCGCCCCTTGCGCGTGACCGACGCCAGACTCAAGTCATAGAACCGTGCCCCAGGCTTAAGGGCCCGCAACCGACCTTGCTGGACCCAGAGGTTGGCGTAATGATCGGGCAGGTAGCCGATGTAGCGCCCGGTAAGAATCAGGAACGCCATGCCTTCGCGGTCCGATGCACTCGCGGTGCAATTAAGCGCCTGGTAGTGGGCCTGGATCTCGGCCGGCAGGCGGAACGTCGGGGCGATGGCGTCCTGGCTGTTGAGGCGTGCGTCTTCAAGTTGTTGGTCATCGACATAAAACAATGGATGCCCGACCGCGCAGTACAGCAGCGAACGTTCACTGTAGAGCGGTTGATATTCCAGCCCGGACAGGGCACTGGCCTGGGGCACCACGCCGACATGCAAGCGACCGTCGAGCACGCCTTGCTCGACTTCGTTGGGGGCGATCATGCGAATCTGGATCTGCACGTCGGGCCCGCGCTCTTTCAGTTGCGCCAGGGCGTGGGTGATGCGCATGTGGGGCAGGGTGACCAGGTTGTCGGTGAGGCCGATGGTCAACTCACCGCGAAGATGCTGGTGCAGCCCGTTTACCTCGGTGCGAAAGCTTTCCAGTGCGCTCAATAACTGCAACGCCGATTGATAGACCTCGCGCCCTTCTTCGGTCAGGGAAAACCCCGCGCGCCCACGTTGGCACAGACGCAGGCCGAGGCGCTGCTCGAGGTCGCTCATCTGCTGGCTGATGGCCGAGCGGCCGATGCCCAGTACGGTTTCCGCGGCGGAGAATCCACCGCACTCCACGACGCTGCGAAAAATGCGCAGCAGGCGAATATCAAAGTCGCTGACCTGGGCCAGAGGATCGGGACGACGAGCGCTCATAGTTTAGTGATCCGCCGACTGAAGGTTACAAAAGTTGGATTTCATTGACTTTATCGTCGTGGCAACTTAGCTGCAAGAACGCCTTTCGATCCCCTGTCGCTTATGACCTGCGAGGTTTTGTCGATGAACATGCCCGAACACGCTGCCGGTTCCCTGGCTAGCCAGCTCAAGCTGGATGCCCACTGGATGCCTTACACCGCCAATCGCAATTTCCAGCGCGATCCGCGCCTGATCGTCGCTGCCGAAGGCAGCTGGTTGGTGGATGACAAGGGGCGCAAGGTCTACGACTCGCTGTCGGGCCTGTGGACATGTGGCGCCGGGCACACCCGCAAGGAAATCCAGGAAGCGGTCGCCAAGCAACTGGGTACTCTCGATTATTCGCCGGGGTTCCAGTACGGTCATCCGCTGTCATTCCAACTGGCGGAAAAGATCACCAGCCTGACCCCGGGCAACCTCAATCATGTGTTCTTTACCGATTCCGGTTCCGAGTGCGCCGATACCGCAGTGAAGATGGTCCGCGCCTACTGGCGTCTCAAGGGCCAGGCGACCAAGACCAAGATGATTGGCCGTGCCCGTGGCTATCACGGTGTGAACATCGCCGGCACCAGCCTCGGTGGTGTCAGCGGCAACCGCAAGCTGTTCGGCCAGGCCATGATGGACGTCGATCACTTGCCCCACACCTTGCTGGCCAGCAACGCCTATTCCCGTGGCATGCCGAAAGAGGGTGGCATCGCCTTGGCGGATGAGCTGTTGAAGCTGATCGAACTGCACGATGCGTCCAATATCGCTGCGGTGTTTGTCGAGCCGATGGCGGGATCGGCCGGCGTATTGGTGCCGCCTGAGGGTTACCTCAAGCGCCTGCGGGAAATCTGCGACCAGCACAGCATTCTGCTGGTGTTTGACGAAGTGATCACCGGTTTCGGCCGCACCGGTTCGATGTTTGGTGCCGACAGCTTTGGCGTGACCCCGGACCTGATGTGCATCGCCAAGCAAGTCACCAATGGCGCGATCCCCATGGGCGCGGTGATTGCCAGCTCCGAGATCTACCAGACCTTCATGAACCAGCCAACGCCCGAGTACGCAGTGGAATTCCCCCACGGCTACACCTACTCGGCACACCCGGTGGCCTGCGCGGCGGGCCTGGCGGCGCTGGACCTGCTGCAGAAGGAAAACCTGGTGCAGAGCGTGGCCGAAATCGCCCCGCATTTCGAGAATGCCTTGCACGGCCTGAAGGGCGCGAAGAACGTCATCGACATCCGCAACTACGGCCTGGCCGGCGCGATCCAGATCGCCGGGCGCGATGGCGATGCCATCGTGCGTCCGTTCGAAGCCGGCATGGCGTTGTGGAAAGCCGGGTTCTATGTGCGGTTCGGCGGCGACACTCTGCAGTTCGGGCCAACGTTCAACAGCAAGCCACAGGACCTGGATCGCCTGTTCGATGCAGTCGGTGAAGTGCTGAACAAACTCGACTGACGCAATCTTTTAACAACGGGTGCCCGGCCACGGGCGCCTGTGGATAATCCTGGAGTCCCCATGAGCCTCATCCCGCATTTGATCAATGGCGAACTGCTGAGCGACAGCGCTCGCACCGCCGATGTTTTCAATCCGTCCACTGGCCAGGCCATTCATAAGGTGCCATTGGCTGATCGTGCGACTATCCAGCAGGCCATCGATGCCGCCAAGGCGGCTTTTCCGGCCTGGCGCAATACGCCAGCGGCCAAGCGCGCCCAGGTGATGTTTCGTTTCAAGCAATTGCTGGAGCAGAACGAGGCGCGTATCGCCCAGTTGATCAGCGAGGAACACGGCAAGACCTTGGAAGACGCAGCCGGTGAGCTCAAGCGCGGCATCGAAAACGTCGAGTTTGCCTGTGCAGCGCCGGAAATCCTGAAGGGCGAATACAGCCGTAACGTAGGGCCGAACATCGACGCTTGGTCAGACTTTCAACCTTTAGGCGTGGTGGCGGGCATCACCCCGTTCAACTTCCCGGCGATGGTGCCGCTGTGGATGTATCCGCTGGCGATCGTCTGCGGCAACTGCTTCATTCTCAAGCCGTCCGAGCGTGATCCGAGTTCGACGCTGCTGATCGCCCAGTTGTTGTTGGAAGCCGGTTTGCCCAAGGGTGTACTGAGCGTCGTCCATGGCGACAAGGCTGCGGTGGATGCACTGATCGAAGCGCCGGAAGTCAAGGCACTGAGTTTTGTCGGTTCGACGCCGATTGCCGAGTACATCTATGCCGAGGGCACTCGCCGTGGCAAACGTGTCCAGGCGCTGGGTGGGGCGAAGAACCATGCGGTGCTGATGCCGGATGCCGACCTGGACAATGCCGTCAGCGCGCTGATGGGCGCGGCATACGGTTCATGCGGGGAGCGTTGCATGGCAATTTCGGTGGCGGTGTGTGTCGGCGACCAAGTGGCAGATGCGCTGGTGTCCAAATTGGTGCCGCAAATCAAGGCGCTTAAGATTGGCGCCGGTACGTCTTGCGGGTTGGACATGGGGCCGCTGGTAACCGGTCAGCATCGGGACAAGGTCAGTGGCTATATAGAAGAGGGCGTGGCGTCAGGCGCTTCACTGGTGGTTGATGGTCGCGGCTTGAGTGTGGCCGGACATGAGGAGGGGTTCTTCCTTGGTGGTTGCCTGTTCGATCGCGTGACCCCCGAGATGCGTATCTATAAGGAAGAGATCTTTGGGCCGGTGCTGTGCATCGTCCGGGTCAATAGCCTGGAAGAGGCAATGCAACTGATCAATGATCACGAGTATGGCAACGGCACCTGCATCTTCACCCGCGATGGCGAAGCGGCGCGGTTGTTCTGCGATGAGATCGAAGTCGGCATGGTGGGCGTCAACGTTCCATTGCCGGTGCCAGTGGCCTATCACAGCTTTGGTGGCTGGAAGCGCTCGCTATTCGGCGACCTGCATGCCTATGGCCCGGACGGCGTGCGTTTCTATACCCGTCGCAAGGCCATTACCCAGCGTTGGCCGCAGCGTGCCAGCCATGAGGCTTCACAATTCGCTTTCCCCAGCTTGTAATTGGAAGTGAAGAGGCCGGCGCCCTTGGGCGCCGGCCTCTGTGTTTACGGGGCTTTTTGGCTGATATGACAGAATTGTTAAAATAGGTGTTGACGGCAGATTCTGGAAGTCTATAATTCGCCCCACTTCCGGCGCAGTCGAAACGGAAAACTCCTTAAGATTCAATGAGTTAAGTAGGTTTCGAAGATGCAGGGCTTCAGTTCATCGAAGCTTGGAAGGAGCAGATAGAGCGGTGATGTTTGGCTCTATCGGCGGTTCGATCTTCTCGGTCGAAAGCGGTGAAAAAGAGGTGTTGACAGCAGCGAGTAACGCTGTAGAATTCGCCTCCCGCTAACGAGAGATCGGAAGCGCAAGTGGTTGAAGTTGTTGATGTTTCCGAAGCGAAACTTTGAAAACTTCTTAAAATAACCGCTTGACAGATACACGGGGCGCTGTAGAATGCGCGCCTCGGTTGAGACGAAAGACTCAGCCAACCGCTCTTTAACAACTGAATCAAGCAATTCGTGTGGGTGCTTGTGGAGTCAGACTGCTAGTCAACAGATTATCAGCATCACAAGTTACTCCGCGAGAAATCAAAGATGTAACCAACGATTGCTGAGCCAAGTTTAGGGTTTTCTCAAAACCCAAAGATGTTTGAACTGAAGAGTTTGATCATGGCTCAGATTGAACGCTGGCGGCAGGCCTAACACATGCAAGTCGAGCGGTAGAGAGGTGCTTGCACCTCTTGAGAGCGGCGGACGGGTGAGTAATGCCTAGGAATCTGCCTGGTAGTGGGGGATAACGCTCGGAAACGGACGCTAATACCGCATACGTCCTACGGGAGAAAGCAGGGGACCTTCGGGCCTTGCGCTATCAGATGAGCCTAGGTCGGATTAGCTAGTTGGTGGGGTAATGGCTCACCAAGGCGACGATCCGTAACTGGTCTGAGAGGATGATCAGTCACACTGGAACTGAGACACGGTCCAGACTCCTACGGGAGGCAGCAGTGGGGAATATTGGACAATGGGCGAAAGCCTGATCCAGCCATGCCGCGTGTGTGAAGAAGGTCTTCGGATTGTAAAGCACTTTAAGTTGGGAGGAAGGGCATTAACCTAATACGTTAGTGTTTTGACGTTACCGACAGAATAAGCACCGGCTAACTCTGTGCCAGCAGCCGCGGTAATACAGAGGGTGCAAGCGTTAATCGGAATTACTGGGCGTAAAGCGCGCGTAGGTGGTTCGTTAAGTTGGATGTGAAAGCCCCGGGCTCAACCTGGGAACTGCATTCAAAACTGTCGAGCTAGAGTATGGTAGAGGGTGGTGGAATTTCCTGTGTAGCGGTGAAATGCGTAGATATAGGAAGGAACACCAGTGGCGAAGGCGACCACCTGGACTGATACTGACACTGAGGTGCGAAAGCGTGGGGAGCAAACAGGATTAGATACCCTGGTAGTCCACGCCGTAAACGATGTCAACTAGCCGTTGGGAGCCTTGAGCTCTTAGTGGCGCAGCTAACGCATTAAGTTGACCGCCTGGGGAGTACGGCCGCAAGGTTAAAACTCAAATGAATTGACGGGGGCCCGCACAAGCGGTGGAGCATGTGGTTTAATTCGAAGCAACGCGAAGAACCTTACCAGGCCTTGACATCCAATGAACTTTCCAGAGATGGATTGGTGCCTTCGGGAACATTGAGACAGGTGCTGCATGGCTGTCGTCAGCTCGTGTCGTGAGATGTTGGGTTAAGTCCCGTAACGAGCGCAACCCTTGTCCTTAGTTACCAGCACGTTATGGTGGGCACTCTAAGGAGACTGCCGGTGACAAACCGGAGGAAGGTGGGGATGACGTCAAGTCATCATGGCCCTTACGGCCTGGGCTACACACGTGCTACAATGGTCGGTACAGAGGGTTGCCAAGCCGCGAGGTGGAGCTAATCCCACAAAACCGATCGTAGTCCGGATCGCAGTCTGCAACTCGACTGCGTGAAGTCGGAATCGCTAGTAATCGCGAATCAGAATGTCGCGGTGAATACGTTCCCGGGCCTTGTACACACCGCCCGTCACACCATGGGAGTGGGTTGCACCAGAAGTAGCTAGTCTAACCTTCGGGAGGACGGTTACCACGGTGTGATTCATGACTGGGGTGAAGTCGTAACAAGGTAGCCGTAGGGGAACCTGCGGCTGGATCACCTCCTTAATCGACGACCGCAGCTGCTTCATGAGCTCCCACACGAATTGCTTGATTCATTGAAGAAGACGATAGAAGCAGCTTTAAGCTCCAAGCTGATAGCTCACAGCTAACAGTTACAAGCTCGAAATTGGGTCTGTAGCTCAGTTGGTTAGAGCGCACCCCTGATAAGGGTGAGGTCGGCAGTTCGAATCTGCCCAGACCCACCAATTTTGTTATGGGGCCATAGCTCAGCTGGGAGAGCGCCTGCCTTGCACGCAGGAGGTCAGCGGTTCGATCCCGCTTGGCTCCACCATAAACTGCTTCTGAAAGCTTAGAAATGAGCATTCCATCAAGGTGATGGTGAATGTTGATTTCTAGTCTTTTGATTAGATCGTTCTTTAAAAATTTGGGTATGTGATAGAAAGATAGACTGGACGTTACTTTCACTGGTAACGGATCAGGCTAAGGTAAAATTTGTGAGTTCTCTTAGTTGAGAAATTCGAATTTTCGGCGAATGTCGTCTTCACAGTATAACCAGATTGCTTGGGGTTATATGGTCAAGTGAAGAAGCGCATACGGTGGATGCCTTGGCAGTCAGAGGCGATGAAAGACGTGGTAGCCTGCGAAAAGCTTCGGGGAGTCGGCAAACAGACTTTGATCCGGAGATGTCTGAATGGGGGAACCCAGCCATCATAAGATGGTTATCTTGTACTGAATACATAGGTGCAAGAGGCGAACCAGGGGAACTGAAACATCTAAGTACCCTGAGGAAAAGAAATCAACCGAGATTCCCTTAGTAGTGGCGAGCGAACGGGGACTAGCCCTTAAGCTTCTTTGATTTTAGCGGAACGCTCTGGAAAGTGCGGCCATAGTGGGTGATAGCCCTGTACGCGAAAGGATCTTAGAAGTGAAATCGAGTAGGACGGAGCACGAGAAACTTTGTCTGAATATGGGGGGACCATCCTCCAAGGCTAAATACTACTGACTGACCGATAGTGAACTAGTACCGTGAGGGAAAGGCGAAAAGAACCCCGGAGAGGGGAGTGAAATAGATCCTGAAACCGTATGCGTACAAGCAGTGGGAGCCCACTTTGTTGGGTGACTGCGTACCTTTTGTATAATGGGTCAGCGACTTATTTTCAGTGGCGAGCTTAACCGAATAGGGGAGGCGTAGCGAAAGCGAGTCTTAATAGGGCGTCTAGTCGCTGGGAATAGACCCGAAACCGGGCGATCTATCCATGGGCAGGTTGAAGGTTGGGTAACACTAACTGGAGGACCGAACCGACTACCGTTGAAAAGTTAGCGGATGACCTGTGGATCGGAGTGAAAGGCTAATCAAGCTCGGAGATAGCTGGTTCTCCTCGAAAGCTATTTAGGTAGCGCCTCATGTATCACTGTAGGGGGTAGAGCACTGTTTCGGCTAGGGGGTCATCCCGACTTACCAAACCGATGCAAACTCCGAATACCTACAAGTGCCGAGCATGGGAGACACACGGCGGGTGCTAACGTCCGTCGTGAAAAGGGAAACAACCCAGACCGTCAGCTAAGGTCCCAAAGTTATGGTTAAGTGGGAAACGATGTGGGAAGGCTTAGACAGCTAGGAGGTTGGCTTAGAAGCAGCCACCCTTTAAAGAAAGCGTAATAGCTCACTAGTCGAGTCGGCCTGCGCGGAAGATGTAACGGGGCTCAAACCATACACCGAAGCTACGGGTATCACGCAAGTGATGCGGTAGAGGAGCGTTCTGTAAGCCTGTGAAGGTGAGTTGAGAAGCTTGCTGGAGGTATCAGAAGTGCGAATGCTGACATGAGTAACGACAATGGGTGTGAAAAACACCCACGCCGAAAGACCAAGGTTTCCTGCGCAACGTTAATCGACGCAGGGTTAGTCGGTCCCTAAGGCGAGGCTGAAAAGCGTAGTCGATGGAAAACAGGTTAATATTCCTGTACTTCTGGTTATTGCGATGGAGGGACGGAGAAGGCTAGGCCAGCTTGGCGTTGGTTGTCCAAGTTTAAGGTGGTAGGCTGGAATCTTAGGTAAATCCGGGATTCCAAGGCCGAGAGCTGATGACGAGTTACCCTTTGGGTGACGAAGTGGTTGATGCCATGCTTCCAAGAAAAGCTTCTAAGCTTCAGGTAACCAGGAACCGTACCCCAAACCGACACAGGTGGTTGGGTAGAGAATACCAAGGCGCTTGAGAGAACTCGGGTGAAGGAACTAGGCAAAATGGCACCGTAACTTCGGGAGAAGGTGCGCCGGTGAGGGTGAAGCACTTGCTGCGTAAGCCCACGCCGGTCGAAGATACCAGGCCGCTGCGACTGTTTATTAAAAACACAGCACTCTGCAAACACGAAAGTGGACGTATAGGGTGTGACGCCTGCCCGGTGCCGGAAGGTTAATTGATGGGGTTAGCTAACGCGAAGCTCTTGATCGAAGCCCCGGTAAACGGCGGCCGTAACTATAACGGTCCTAAGGTAGCGAAATTCCTTGTCGGGTAAGTTCCGACCTGCACGAATGGCGTAACGATGGCGGCGCTGTCTCCACCCGAGACTCAGTGAAATTGAAATCGCTGTGAAGATGCAGTGTATCCGCGGCTAGACGGAAAGACCCCGTGAACCTTTACTATAGCTTTGCACTGGACTTTGAATTTGCTTGTGTAGGATAGGTGGGAGGCTTTGAAGCGTGGACGCCAGTCTGCGTGGAGCCATCCTTGAAATACCACCCTGGCAACTTTGAGGTTCTAACTCAGGTCCGTTATCCGGATCGAGGACAGTGTATGGTGGGTAGTTTGACTGGGGCGGTCTCCTCCTAAAGAGTAACGGAGGAGTACGAAGGTGCGCTCAGACCGGTCGGAAATCGGTCGTAGAGTATAAAGGCAAAAGCGCGCTTGACTGCGAGACAGACACGTCGAGCAGGTACGAAAGTAGGTCTTAGTGATCCGATGGTTCTGTATGGAAGGGCCATCGCTCAACGGATAAAAGGTACTCCGGGGATAACAGGCTGATACCGCCCAAGAGTTCATATCGACGGCGGTGTTTGGCACCTCGATGTCGGCTCATCACATCCTGGGGCTGAAGCCGGTCCCAAGGGTATGGCTGTTCGCCATTTAAAGTGGTACGCGAGCTGGGTTTAGAACGTCGTGAGACAGTTCGGTCCCTATCTGCCGTGGACGTTTGAGATTTGAGAGGGGCTGCTCCTAGTACGAGAGGACCGGAGTGGACGAACCTCTGGTGTTCCGGTTGTCACGCCAGTGGCATTGCCGGGTAGCTATGTTCGGGAAAGATAACCGCTGAAAGCATCTAAGCGGGAAACTTGCCTCAAGATGAGATCTCACTGGGACCTTGAGTCCCCTGAAGGGCCGTCGAAGACTACGACGTTGATAGGCAGGGTGTGTAAGCGCTGTGAGGCGTTGAGCTAACCTGTACTAATTGCCCGTGAGGCTTGACCATATAACACCCAAGCAATTTGCTGACTCGAAAGAGCACCAGATTGCGGTGTGTGAAGACGAAACGAACCGAAAGTTCGAATTTCACAAAACACCGAAAGCTATCACATACCCAATTTGCTGAAGCGAGGCCATCAGGTCACGACTCAGTACCCGAATTTCTTGACGACCATAGAGCATTGGAACCACCTGATCCCATCCCGAACTCAGCAGTGAAACGATGCATCGCCGATGGTAGTGTGGGGTTTCCCCATGTGAGAGTAGGTCATCGTCAAGATTAAATTCCGAAACCCCTATCTGCTGATGCAGGTAGGGGTTTTGTTTTGCCCGCAGGAAAGTTCTTACGACAAGCTCGGATTGCTCCCGGCTGTCACAGCCCCCCGACAGTGCTAAGGTTCTGCCCTAGCTTTTGCATTTTCAAGGATGCCTTTCATGCCGGACGCAACGTCCCTCAGCCCTGCTTTCATGGTGGTTCACGGGAATCGCCTTGATGAATTGCGCGGCCTGGTGATCAGCCTGATGCGGCGCTATCCGCTGGCTCCCCTTGAAAATGAAATCGCGCTGGTACAGAGCAATGGTATTGCCCAATGGCTCAAGCTCGCACTGGCTGAAGACCCGGAAGATGATGATTCCGGCGGCTGCGGTATCGCGGCGGCTATTGATGTGCAACTGCCAGGCAGCTTCATGTGGCAGCTCTATCGAATGGTCCTGGGGCGTGATCAGATTCCGGCCAAGTCGCTGCTGGACAAGGCTCCGCTAACCTGGCGCCTGATGCGCCTGCTGCCGCAACTGATCGAGCAGCCGCATTTCGAACCTCTACGACGATTCCTTACCCACGACACCGACTTGCGCAAGCGCTATCAGCTGTCCGAGCGCCTTGCCGATCTGTTCGACCAATACCAGGTGTACCGGGCCGACTGGCTCGAGGACTGGGCTGAGGGTCGACACCAGACCCGAAATGTCCGAGGTGAAATCAAGCCGCTCGCGCCGGCGAATTGCTGGCAAGCGGAACTGTGGCGAGCCTTGTTGCTGGATGTGGGGGAACAAGGCATGGCGCAAAGCCGCGCAGGCGTCCACCAGCGCTACATCGAACGTATCAACAACCTGGAAGCAGCTCCGAAAGGCTTGCCCGCGCGAGTCATCGTGTTCGGTATTTCCTCGTTGCCTGCCCAAGTCCTCGAGGCGCTCGCCGGTCTTTCCCGGTTCAGCCAGGTTCTACTCTGCGTGCATAACCCGTGTCGCCACCATTGGGCGGACATCGTTGCCGACAAGGACTTGCTACGTCATCAATACAAGCGCCAGGCACGCAAGGCTGGCATGCCTGTCGCCCTCGATCCGCAAACCCTGCATCAACATGCCCATCCGTTATTGGCCGCCTGGGGCAAGCAGGGGCGCGACTATATCAACCTGCTCGACAGCTACGATGACCCCAACAGCTATCGCGCGGTATTTCGCGATGGGCGCATCGACCTGTTCACTGACGGGACCCCGACGACCCTTCTCAGCCAGTTGCAGGATGACATCCTGGAACTCCGCCCCCTGAATGAAACACGGGAACACTGGCCCGTCGTCGACACGGAACGAGACGGCTCGATCCGTTTTCATGTGGCCCACGGCGCCCAGCGTGAAGTGGAAATTCTCCATGACCAGTTGCTGGCCCATTTCAGTGCGGATCCGACATTGCGCCCACGGGATATCATCGTCATGGTCCCGGACATCGACAGTTATGCGCCACACATTCGCGCGGTGTTCGGCCAGCTCGACAGGAGCGATCCGCGTTTCATTCCATTCACACTGACCGACCAGGGCCAGCGCGGACGTGATCCACTGCTGATCGCCGTCGAGCATTTGCTCAAGCTGCCGGACAGTCGTTTCCCGGTCAGCGAAGTCCTCGATCTGCTGGATGTCCCGGCGTTGCGCGAGCGGTTTGGTATCGATGAGGCCGACCTGCCGACGTTGCATCGCTGGATCGAAGGGGCGGGGATTCGCTGGGGAATGAGTGCCGAACACCGCGCCGGGTTGGGCTTGCCCGCGGAGCTTGAGCAGAACAGCTGGCATTTCGGCTTGCGGCGCATGTTGCTGGGGTACGCCGTCGGCAGCTCGCAGGCCTATGACGGCATCGAGCCCTATGACGAGATCGGTGGCCTGGACGCGGCGCTGATCGGTCCGCTGGTTGCTTTGCTGGATGCCTTGGAAGTCGCCCATCAGGAACTCACCCAGCCAGCCTCGCCGCAGCAATGGGGTTCGCGTCTGCACGATCTGATGCAGTTATTCTTCCAGGCGAGTAACGAGCATGACGACTATCTGCTGGCGCAACTCGAGGACTTGCGTGAAACCTGGCTGGAAACCTGTGAGTCGGTAGGGCTGCACGATGAACTGCCGCTGACGGTGGTACGTGAAGCGTGGTTGGCCGGGCTGGATCAAGGGCGACTGTCCCAACGCTTCCTGGCCGGAGCCGTCAATTTCTGCACCTTGATGCCAATGCGTGCGATCCCCTTCAAGCTGGTGTGCCTGCTGGGGATGAATGATGGTGATTACCCAAGAGCCCAACCGCCTTTGGATTTCGATCTGATGGGCGGCGATTATCGCCCGGGCGATCGTTCTCGCCGTGAGGACGACCGTTACCTGTTGTTGGAAGCGCTGCTCTCGGCCCGGGAAAAGCTCTATATCAGTTGGGTGGGACGCAGTATCCGCGATAACAGCGAGCGGCCGGCATCGGTATTGATCGGCCAACTGCGCGATCACCTCGCCAATGGCTGGCGGTTGGCCGATGACAGCAAGCCTCTCCTCGATGCCCTGACTCAGGAGCATCCGCTGCAACCGTTCAGCGCGCGTTATTTCCATCAAGGAGACGAGCTGTTCAGTTACGCGAGCGAATGGCGAATGCTCCACGACATCTCCGATGACACTGACAAAACCCAGGTGCTGGAACCCTACGTCCAGGAGGAGCCCTTGGGCCTCGGTCAGTTGCAGGACTTCCTGCGCAACCCCGTCCGCCATTTCTTCAGCCAGCGGCTGAAAGTGTTCTTCGACGCCATCGAAGCACCTCTGGCCGATGACGAACCTTTCGTGCTCGACGCGCTGCAACGCTACACCCTGAGCGACAGCCTGCTCGAGGCCGCCCTGGTACGCCTGGACCAGCCGGACCTGGCCTTGGCCGCCCATGCCCAGAGGCTCCAGAACAGCGGGCTGTTGCCGATGGCCGGGTTCGGTGAGTGCATGCAGCGCGAATTGATCGAACCCTTGCCGGATCTGCTCCAGCGCTACCAACAGCTTCTGGCGTTGTGGCCCACACCGCTGACCAGTGCTGTGCCGGTCAGCCTGCAATTGCAGGGAGTGAGTGTCGAAGGGTGGCTCAGTGGCCTGCACCAACGCTCCGACGGTTCGGTTCTCGCCATCACCGCCATACCCAACAGCATCGGCTCCACCAAGACCCGCAAGTGGCATCGCCTGATACGGCCCTGGGTCAATCATCTCGTGGCCTGCGCTAACGGCTTGTCGTTGACCACGGCGCTGGTGGCCAGTGATGACAGCTTGCTGTTGTCACCTTTTGAAGAGCCCGTCGCACAAAAAATGCTTGGCGACCTATTGCAGGCTTGGCAGGCCGGTATGCGCCAGCCGCTACCGATCGCGGTGAAGACGGCGTTCGCCTGGCTCGGCCAGAGTGATCTGCTCAAGGCCGAAGCCGCGGCGCGCAAAGCCTATGAGGGCGACGGACAGACGTTCGAGGGCGAGCGGCGGGAAAACCCGGCCTTGGCTCGACAGTTTCCTGATTTCGCAGGCTTGATGGCTGACGAAACATTCCCCGACTGGTGCGATGCGCTTTACCGACCATTGCTCGAAGCCCCGTGGCGTTCATTGGTCAGCGAGGAGGCCCGTTCATGAGTCAGCAGGCACCATTGGCCCTGGCTTTCCCGCTGCGGGGTAGCCAACTGATCGAGGCTAGCGCCGGTACCGGCAAGACCTTCACCATTTCGGCGCTGTACCTGCGCCTGGTGCTAGGGCACGGCGGTTCGGCGTCCGGTTTTGGCCGCGAGTTGCTTCCGCCGCAAATCCTGGTCGTGACCTTTACGGACGCCGCCACCAAGGAGTTGCGTGAACGAATTCGCACCCGTCTGGCCGAAGCCGCACGTTTCTTTCGCGATGAGATTCCAGCTCCGGATTTACTGATCGGCGCATTGCGCGATGAGTTCCGTGCTGAGCAATGGCCTGGCTGTGCGAATCGACTGGACATCGCCGCGCAGTGGATGGACGAAGCAGCCGTCTCGACCATCCATAGCTGGTGCCAGCGCATGTTGCGTGAGCATGCCTTCGACAGCGGCAGCCTGTTCACCCAGACCCTGGAAACCGACCACAGCGAATTGCTGGGCGAGGTATTGCGCGATTATTGGCGGTTGTTCTGCTATTCGATGCAAGGCGAGGCGCTGAATTGGGTGCGTACCCATTGGGGAGGTCCAGCGGCGCTGTTGCCACGGGTGAGGGGATTGTTTTCCAGCGAGCCTGGCAGCGCTGACGGGCTTGAGCCTGCCGAGCTAATCGCCGCCTCGTTGCAGGAGCGTAGTGCCGCCTTGCTCGATCTCAAGGCGCCGTGGCGGCAATGGGCAGTGGAGCTGTTGGAGATCTGCCAGCAAGGCGTCGCCAGCAAGTCTGTTGATGGACGCAAGATGCAGGCGCGTTACTTCGAGCCGTGGTTTCAGAAAATCACCGCCTGGGTCGATGACGAAAGCCATGAGCTGCTGGATATCGGCACCGGGTTCACGCGCCTGACGCCCGAGGGCATGGCCGAAGCCTGGAAAGGCGAAGTGCCCAACCATCCCGGGCTGGAGGCCATGGCCGGTCTCAAGGCCAGCCTGGATGCGTTGCCCACACCTGATGCCGCCGTGCTGCAGCATGCCGCGCAATGGGTCGGGGCGCGTTTCGAAGCGGAGAAACGTCGCCGCGCCGAAATGGGTTTCGACGATATGCTGCTGCGTCTCGACGCGGCGTTGCAGGCCGACGGGGGCGAGCGCCTGGCGAGCCTGATCCGCGAGCAGTTTCCGGTGGCGCTGATCGATGAGTTCCAGGACACCGACCCGGTTCAGTACCGGATCTTCGAAAGTATCTACCGTATTGAAGACAACGACCCCGGGACCGGACTTTTCCTGATCGGCGATCCGAAGCAAGCGATCTACGCCTTTCGCGGTGCCGACATCTACACCTACCTGCGTGCTCGCGAGGCCACGGCCGGCAGGTTGCATACGCTGGGCACGAACTTCCGTTCCAGCCATGCCATGGTGGGGGCGGTCAACCATATTTTCCAGAAGGCCGAGTCCCGCTCGAAGGGGCGTGGGGCTTTTCTGTTCCGTGAGCCTTCGGGCGAGAACCCGGTGCCGTTCCTGTCCGTTGAGTCCCAGGGGCGCAAGGAGTCCCTGCAGATGGCAGGACACACCGTTGCGGCACTGAACATCTGGCACCTGTCGTCGGACCAGCCGCTCTCCGGTGCGGTGTATCGGCAATCCATGGCAGCCGCCTGCGCCAGTGAAATCACGGCATTGCTCAACGGTGGGCAGTCGGGGCGCGACGGCTTCACCGTCGATGGCGAAACGCTGCGCGGGTTGCGCCCGGCGGATATCGCGATCCTGGTGCGCGACGGTAAAGAGGCGCAGGCCGTGCGCGACGAGTTGTCCACGCGGGGCGTGCGCAGTGTCTATCTCTCCGACAAGGATTCGGTCTTTGCTTCGCAAGAGGCGCGGGATTTGCTGACCTGGCTCAAGGCCTGCGCCGAGCCGGATGTGGAGCGACCGCTACGGGCAGCGCTGGCCAGCATCACGTTGAACCTGCCGCTGACGGAGCTGGAGCGTCTCAATCAGGATGAACTGGCCTGGGAAGCCCGGGTCATGCAGTTTCGCGGTTATCGCACAGTCTGGCGCAGCCAGGGCGTGCTGC
The DNA here is from genome assembly GCF_051131985.1 of Pseudomonas sp. Z3-6. Lineage (NCBI taxonomy): Bacteria > Pseudomonadati > Pseudomonadota > Gammaproteobacteria > Pseudomonadales > Pseudomonadaceae > Pseudomonas > Pseudomonas sp. Z3-6. The sequence continues at coordinate 6,155,499 of NZ_CP071644.1, read as the reverse complement.
CGATGTTGCGGCGCTTGCTGCATGATTTCGAATTGCCCCAGGCCCTGATGACGCGCAGCGATGGCGAGCGGGTGCTGACCAACTTGCTGCACCTTTGCGAACTGTTGCAGCAGGCCGCTGGCGAGCTGGATGGCGAACAAGCCTTGATCCGGCATTTGTCCGAGCACCTGGCCTTGTCCGGACAGGCGGGAGAAGAGCAGATCCTGCGCCTGGAAAGCGATGAGCAGTTGGTCAAGGTGGTCACGATCCACAAGTCCAAGGGGCTTGAATATCCGTTGGTTTTCCTGCCCTTCATCTGCTCGACGAAACCGGTGGATGGCAGTCGATTGCCGTTGCATTACCACGACGAGGCCAACAAGGCGCAGATCAGCCTCAAGCCCACCGCCGAATTGATCGCCAAGGCCGATGACGAGCGACTGGCGGAGGATCTGCGGCTGCTCTACGTGGCACTGACCCGCGCACAACATGCCTGCTGGCTGGGTGTCGCGGACCTCAAGCGGGGCAATAACAACAGCTCGATCCTGCATGTGTCCGCGCTGGGTTATCTGTTGGGCGGTGGTGCACCGCTGACCGAATCAGTGGAGCTGAGGCGTTGGCTGGAAGACCTGCAACACGGCAGCGTCGCGGTGAACTGCCAGCCCATGCCCGAACCTACCGACGAACACTATCGGCCGCCACGCAACGACGCTGTGTTACTCGAACCCTTAGTGCCCTTGCGAAAAGCCAGCGAAAATTGGTGGATCGCCTCCTACAGCGCCTTGCGCATCGGCGAAAGCCTGAGCGAAGGCAGCGATACCGCGCCGGAGAATCCACAGGCCCAGAAACTGTTCGACGATGAGCGTCTTGACCCGGACGCGCCCAGGGAGACCATCGCCGTCGGTGGCGACATACACCGCTTTCCCCGCGGCCCCGGTCCCGGCACTTTTCTCCATGGCCTGCTGGAGTGGGCTGCCGGGGAAGGATTTTCATCCGCGCCGGCAGATATCGAGGATGCCATTGCCCGACGCTGCAATCGCCGAGGTTGGAAAGGCTGGATCTCCACGCTGAGCGACTGGCTGCAGCACTTGATCAAAATGCCCATGCCCGTCGGCAGCGACCAGGCGCCGGTGGTGCTCGAACAATTGACCCGGTTCCAGGTCGAGATGGAGTTCTGGTTCGCCAGCCACAAGGTCGATGTGCAAAAGCTCGATCAACTGGTTTGCCGGTTCACCCATGGCGGTGTCGCCCGCGTCGCGGCGGAGCCGGTGCTGCTCAACGGCATGTTCAAGGGCTTCATCGATTTGACGTTCGAGCACGACGGCCGGTATTACGTGGCCGATTACAAGTCCAACTGGCTGGGTGTCGATGACATGGCCTACACCGTACAGGCCATGGAACAGTCGATCCTGGACCATCGCTACGACCTGCAATACGTGCTGTACCTGTTGGCCCTGCATCGCCAGCTCAAGGCTCGGCTTCCCGATTATGACTACGACCGGCACGTCGGCGGCGCGCTGTACCTGTTCCTTCGTGGGACCCGCTCGACAAGCCAGGGCGTGTATTTCACCAAGCCGCCACGGGCCTTGATCGAACAGCTGGATCGGCTGTTCCAGGGCGCGCCAGAGCCCAAGGCTGAGCCGGCGTGGGTACAGGGAGAATTGCTATGAGTCGTTCCTTTGCCGACCTGCTGCCCAAGGCGTCCGACGATGAAAGCCTGGTTGACCTGGCCCCCTTGAGCCGGGCACAGGACCTGCTGTTGTTGCTGACGCGCTGGGTCGAGCGCGGCTGGCTGCGTGCCCTGGACAAGGCCTTCGTGGCGTTCCTCCATGAACTGGCGCCCGACGATGATCCATTGGTCCTGCTCGCCGCTGCGCTGACCAGCCATCAGTTGGGCCACGGGCACGTTTGCCTGGATATATTCGAGACCCTCAAGGAACCGGACTTTGCCCTGTCGCTGCCCCCCGAGGGTGATCCGCAGACAGGCGCGATGTTGCTGCCCTCGCAAATATTGCAGACGCTCGACGGCGCCCATTGGTGCAAGGCCCTGGCGTCCAGTCGGCTGGTGGCCTTGGCTGTGGACGAGAGCGAAGAGGCGCAGCAACGTCCCTTGGTACTGTCTGGCAAACGTCTTTATCTGCGTCGCTACTGGGGGTATGAACGGCGGATCGACGAGGCGTTGCGCCAACGGTTGATCGAGCAGGAAGCGGCGCCCGGTGACCTGCGCGAGCGTTTGGACGGGCTGTTCGGGCCGGCCAACGCCAGCGGCCCGATCGATTGGCAGAAACTGGCCTGCGCGCTAGCGACCCGTGGGGCCTTCAGCATCGTGACCGGCGGCCCGGGCACCGGCAAGACCACCACCGTTGTGCGTCTGCTGGCCCTGTTGCAGGCTCCGGCCGTCGAGGCCGGGAAGCCGCTGCGGATTCGCCTGGCTGCGCCCACGGGCAAGGCGGCGGCGCGCCTGACCGAGTCCATCAGCCAGCAGGTCCGAACCCTGGATGAGGCTGTGCGCGGGTGCATTCCCTGCGACGTCACGACGGTCCATCGATTGCTGGGCAGTCGTCCCGGCACTCGGCATTTTCGTCACCATGCAGGCAATCGCTTGCCGCTGGATGTGCTGGTGGTCGATGAAGCGTCGATGATCGACCTGGAGATGATGGCCAATCTGCTGGATGCACTGCCGGCCCATGCACGGTTGGTATTGCTGGGGGACAAGGACCAGTTGGCCTCGGTGGAAGCCGGTGCGGTGTTGGGGGATTTGTGTCGAGACGCCGAGGACGGCTGGTACAGCCCCCAGACCCGTGCCTGGCTGGAGTCGGTCAGTGGGGAAAACCTGGCGGCCAGTGACCTGCTGCAAGACCTCGACGGCACTCATCCCCTGGCACAGCAAGTGGTCATGCTCAGGCATTCCCGGCGCTTCGGCGAAGGCAGTGGGATCGGTCAGCTCGCTCGTTCGGTCAACCAGCAACAGCCGGAGAAAGCCCGCCAATTATTGGATAACGGGCAGTACGTCGATTTGTTTTCCTTGAAATTGGCAGGTGAATACGACACGAAGCTGGAAAAACTGTTACTCGACGGCAAGCCAGAAGGACCCAAGGGTTATCGGCATTACCTGAGCCTGCTGCGGCAGCGCCGTCCGGCCATTTTTCAGCCATTGGAAGATCGTTGCTGGGCCGATTGGGCCCGTGAGGTCCTGGCGGCCTTCGACGAATTCCAATTGCTTTGCGCGGTGCGCAAAGGCCCGTGGGGCGTCGAAGGACTGAACCAGCGAATCACCGCCGCATTGCTCAAGGCCCGCCTTATCGATAGCGATCACCAGTGGTACGAAGGCCGTCCGGTACTGATGACCCGTAACGACTATGGGCTGGGGTTGATGAACGGTGATATCGGCATTGCCCTCAAGCTCCCCGAGCGTGACGGGCCGGATGCCGGCAAACAGGTCCTGCGGGTCGCTTTCCCGCGCAATGACGGCCAGGGTGGCGTGCGTTTCGTCCTGCCCAGCCGCCTGAATGACGTGGAAACCGTGTATGCCATGACGGTGCACAAATCCCAGGGCTCGGAATTCACCCATACCGCGTTGATCCTTCCGGATGCGCTCAACCCGGTCTTGACCAAGGAATTGGTGTACACCGCCATTACCCGGGGCAAGCAATGGTTCAGCCTGATCGAACCGCGGGCGGGGGTCTTCGAGGAGGCGGTCGGGCGCAAGGTCAAGCGCTTGAGCGGTTTGATGCTGGCGTTGGAACAGGCTGACTGAATCATTGGCTTTCAAGGATTCATGCCCTTGTGGCAACTTGGCCTGTTTCGCTTCCAAGCCTGCGTAACACGCTGTCTCGCTGGCTTTTTGGCACTGTGCTATCGTTCCGGCACTTATCGTCTGGATCAAGAGATTTTCCATGGAAGTGCCTGTAGGGGAGGCAGTGCGCAGCAAGGGCTGGGGGCATGTTCTGCTTGCCGGCCTTTTGTGTCTGCTGCTGCCTGTCGCGGTTGCCCAGGAGCAGGCCTCCACGACCCAGGCCGAGCAGCGGGCCGAAGCGGTGACCCAAGTGGTCTTGGGCATTCTCAGCTATGCCCGCTGGCCGGTGGAACCCACTCAACTGCAACTGTGCATCGTCGGGCCGACCCAATACACCGACGATCTGGTCAAGGGCACTACCCAGGCCACGGGGCGGCCGGTAATTGTGCAGCGGTTGTTGGCCGATCATCCCAATATCGCCACTGAGTGCAACGCGGTCTACGTCGGCAGGCTGACCAACGATGAGCACACCCGTCTGTTTGCGTCCTTGATCGGCAAGCCCGTGTTGAGCATCAGTGAGGGCGGCGACCAGTGCACCGTGGGTAGCCTGTTCTGCCTGCGGGTAGGTGATGAACAAGTGTCTTTCGAGGTCAACCTCGATTCCGTGGCACGTAGTGGCGTGCGCATCCATCCGAGTGTGCTGCAGCTTTCCCGCCGCAGGTCCGCAACCCCATGAAGCAGAGCAAACCAAGGGTCCGTCCCACCCTGGGCTCGGTCATCGGTCGCGGTCATCTGATCGTCGCATTGGTGGCTATTACCATGGCCAGTGTGTCCCTGACCTTGCTCGGGCTGTTGGCGCTGCGAGTCTATGCGGATCACAACCTGCACTTGATCGCCCGTTCGATCAACTACACCGTGGAGGCCGCCGTGGTCTTCGATGATTCGGCCGCGGCCACCGAGGCACTGGCCTTGATCGCCTCCACCGAGGAGGTCGCCGATGCCGAGGTGTTCAATGAACATGGCCGTCTGTTGGCGCGCTGGCAACGCCCGCAAACCGGCCTGTTGTCGGAACTGGAAGTGCACATTGCCAAGGCATTCCTGGAAAAGCCCATCAGCCTGCCGATCGTTCACCAAGGGCAGAGCATCGGTCGCATTGTGTTGGCGGGGCATGGCGGCAGCCTGTTGCGTTTTTTACTCAGCGGTTTGGCGGGGATCATCCTGTGCACGGCGGTGAGCGCCTGGGTGGCGCTTTACCTGGCGCGGCGGCAGTTGCGGGCGATCACCGGGCCGCTGCGCAGCCTGGCCGAGGTGGCCCACGCAGCCCGCAGTGAACGAGCCTTGGACCGACGCGTGCCGCCGGCCGCCATCGCCGAACTGGATAATCTGGCCAATGACTTCAACGCACTGCTCGATGAATTGGAATCCTGGCAGACCCACCTGCAAAGCGAAAACGAAACCCTGGCCCACCAGGCCAGCCACGACAGCTTGACCGGCTTGCCGAACCGGGCATTTTTCGAGGGCCGGCTGATTCGCGCCTTGCGCAATGCCAGCAAGCTCAATGAACAAGTGGCCGTGCTGTACCTGGACAGTGATCGGTTCAAGGGCATCAATGACAATTTCGGCCACGCCGCCGGCGACGCGGTGCTGACGGCCGTGGCGACCCGGGTCCGGGCGCAGTTGCGCGAGGATGACTTGGTCGCGCGCTTGGGGGGCGACGAATTCGCCGTGCTGCTGGCGCCTTTGCACAAGGCCGAGGACGCTGAGCTGATCGCTGAAAAGATCATCGCCAGCATGGAAATGCCGATTCAATTGCCCGGCAACGCCTCCGTGTTGACCTCCCTCAGTATTGGCATTGCCGTTTTCCCCGATCACGGTGCCACGCCGGGCACCCTGTTACACGCCGCCGATGCGGCGATGTACCAAGCCAAACGCCTCGCCCGAGGCGGTGAACATACGGCGGGGTTGGATCACTCCGTCGCTGATCTTCAAACCAGGAGCTGACTCGTGCATTCATCCCTTCAAATTTCCCTGCGCTGGTTCGCGGCGCTTTTGCTGCTTGCCGTCGTGGCGCTGAGCGGTTGCCAGACGGCACCGCCGAAAGGCCTGACCCCGGCGCAAATTGCGGTACTCAAGCAACAAGGTTTCGAACTGACTGACGATGGCTGGGCCTTCGGTTTGTCGGGCAAGGTGCTGTTTGGCAGCGACGTGGAAAGCCTTAATCCAGCCAGCACCGAAATCGTCGAACGAATTGGCAAGGCGCTGCTCGGAGCCGGAATCGAGCGGGTGCGGATCGATGGTCATACCGACGCATCGGGTTCTCAAGCCTATAACGAACAACTGTCGATACGTCGGGCCAACAGCGTGAGCAAGGTATTGATCGGCGTAGGCATGCGCCAAGAAAACGTTCAATCGCGCGGACTCGGTAGCAGCAAGCCGGTCGCGTCCAACGATACGGTCGAGGGCCGCACCGAAAACCGCCGCGTCGCTATCGTGGTCATCGCCGATTAATCGGCGAACACCATCTCCCGGCTGTCGCCCATCAGCAGTGGCCGGTTCTGTTCAGTCACCTCGCGGATGTAATCCCACAACAGCGTAATTCGCTTGAGCTTGCGCAGGTCCTCCCGGCAGTACATCCAGAACTGCCGGGTGACGTTGATTTCCACCGGCAGCACCGGCAACAGCCGTGGATCCTGGGCGGCGAGGAAGCAGGGCAGGATCGCGAGCGAGCGGCCTTGCTGCGCTGCCACGAATTGCGCGATCACACTGGTGCTGCGCAGGTGGGCATTGGCGCCGGGCAGGACGTTGGCCAGGTAGAGCAACTCGGAACTGAACGCCAGGTCATCCACGTAGCTGATGAATGAGTGCCTGGCCAGGTCGGCCGGGCGCTGGATCGGTGGGTGATTGTCCAGGTAAGACTGGGTGGCGTAGAGCTGCAGCCGGTAGTCGCACAATTTGCAGCATACATACGGGCCGTGTTCGGGACGTTCGAGGGCGATGACGATGTCGGCCTCGCGCTTGGACAGGCTGATGAAGTGTGGCAGCGGCAGGATGTCCACCGAGATGGCTGGGTAGGCATCGACGAAGTGGCTCAGCTGCGGGGTGATGAAGAAGCTGCCAAAGCCTTCGGTGCAGCCCATGCGCACGTGGCCGGACAACGCGACGCCAGAGCCCGAGACCTGCTCGCAGGCCATGTGCAAAGTGCTTTCGATCGATTCGGCATAACCCAGCAGGCGCTGGCCTTCGGCCGTCAGGACAAAGCCGTTGGTCCGCGATTTCTCGAACAGCAGCGTGCCCAACGAGGCTTCCAGCGAGCTGATGCGTCGCGACACCGTGGTGTAGTCGACGGCCAGGCGCTTGGCGGCCGTGCTGGCCTTGCGGGTGCGGGCCACTTCGAGGAAAAACTTGAGGTCGTCCCAATTCAGCGACCCCAGGGAGGTGATGTTTTTTTGCATGATGGACCGGCTTTTATGTGCATTCTTATTAGAAGTTTGCACATCTATACTCCAAAAACCGTCTCATCACCAACCGTGCTCGCGCACTTTGGTCTTTGCTGAACCAGCGCTCTCTCATAAGAACAATCCCGGAGGCCAGCATGAACGTTTCCCTTACGCCCAGCGATACCACCCTGCAAACCGTCAGACTGCTGATCGATGGCGAGTGGGTCGAATCCCAATCCAGCGAATGGCACGACATCGTCAACCCGGCCACCCAGCAGGTGTTGGCGAAGGTTCCGTTCGCCACGGCCGCGGAAGTCGATGCCGCCATTGCCGCTGCCCAGCGTGCGTTCCAGACCTGGAAACTGACGCCCATCGGCGCGCGGATGCGCATCATGCTCAAGCTCCAGGCATTGATTCGCGAGCATTCCAAGCGCATCGCCGCAGTGCTCAGCGCCGAACAGGGCAAGACCATCGCTGACGCCGAGGGCGATATTTTCCGCGGCCTGGAAGTGGTCGAGCACGCTTGCTCCATTGGTACCCTGCAAATGGGCGAGTTCGCCGAGAATGTCGCCGGTGGCGTGGACACCTACACGCTGCGCCAGCCGATCGGCGTGTGTGCGGGCATTACGCCGTTCAACTTCCCGGCGATGATTCCGCTGTGGATGTTCCCGATGGCCATCGCCTGCGGCAACACGTTCGTGCTCAAGCCGTCGGAACAGGATCCGCTGTCGACCATGCTGCTGGTGGAGCTGGCCATCGAGGCCGGCGTCCCGGCGGGTGTGCTCAACGTGGTGCACGGCGGCAAGGATGTGGTGGATGCGCTCTGCACCCACAAGGACATCAAGGCGGTTTCCTTCGTCGGCTCGACGGCGGTCGGCACCCATGTGTATGACCTGGCGGGTCGCCACGGCAAGCGCGTGCAGTCGATGATGGGCGCCAAGAACCACGCCGTGGTGCTGCCCGATGCCAATCGTGAACAAACCCTCAATGCTTTGGTGGGAGCTGGTTTCGGCGCGGCGGGCCAACGTTGCATGGCCACCTCCGTGGTGGTGATGGTGGGCGCGGCCAAGCAGTGGTTGCCGGAGCTCAAGGCCTTGGCGCAGAAGCTCAAGGTCAACGCCGGCAGCGAGCCGGGCACGGATGTCGGCCCGGTGATTTCCAAGCGGGCCAAGGCGCGGATCCTCGAGTTGATCGAGAGCGGTGTGAAGGAAGGGGCGAAGCTGGAGCTCGATGGCCGTGGCATCAGCGTGCCGGGCTTCGAGCAGGGCAACTTTGTCGGCCCGACCCTGTTTTCCGGCGTGACCACCGACATGCGCATCTACACCGAAGAAATCTTCGGGCCGGTGCTGGTGGTGTTGGAAGTCGACACCCTCGACCAGGCGATTGCCCTGGTCAACGCCAACCCATTCGGCAACGGCACGGGCCTGTTCACCCAGAGCGGTGCGGCGGCGCGCAAATTCCAGAGCGAAATCGACGTCGGTCAGGTGGGTATCAACATCCCGATTCCGGTGCCGGTGCCGTTCTTCAGCTTCACTGGTTCCCGCGGTTCGAAACTCGGCGACCTCGGCCCGTACGGCAAACAAGTGGTGCAGTTCTACACTCAGACCAAGACCGTGACCGCGCGCTGGTTCGATGACGACAGCGTCAATGACGGTGTGAACACCACCATCAATTTGCGTTAAGGAGCCGGACATGAACATCGCATTTATCGGCCTGGGCAATATGGGCGCCCCCATGGCGCGCAACCTGCTCAAGGCCGGCCATTCGCTGAACCTGTTCGACCTGAACCAGACGGTACTGGCCGAACTGGCAGCATTGGGCGGTACCATCAGCGCCTCGCCGCGCGACGCGGCCCAGGGCGCGGCACTGGTTATCACCATGCTGCCGGCCGCCGCCCATGTGCGCAGTGTCTGGCTGGGTGAAGACGGTGTGCTGGCCGGCATCGCCGCCGGCACGCCGGCAGTGGATTGCAGCACCATCGATCCGCAAACCGCCCGTGACGTAGCGGCTGCCGCGGCGAAACAAGGCGTGGCGATGGCCGATGCGCCGGTCTCGGGCGGCACCGGCGGCGCGGCGGCGGGCACGTTGACCTTCATGGTCGGCGCCACGGCTGAGTTGTTTGCCACCTTGCAACCGGTGCTGGCGCAAATGGGTCGTAACATTGTGCATTGTGGTGAAGTCGGTACCGGGCAGATCGCCAAGATCTGCAACAACCTGCTGCTGGGAATTTCCATGGTGGGCGTCAGCGAAGCCATGGCCCTGGGCGATGCCTTGGGGATCGACACCCAAGTGCTGGCCGGCATCATCAATAGCTCAACGGGCCGCTGCTGGAGTTCGGACACCTACAACCCGTGGCCGGGCGTGATCGAAACGGCCCCGGCGTCCCGTGGCTATACGGGGGGCTTTGGCGCCGACCTGATGCTCAAGGACCTGGGCCTGGCGACCGAAGCCGCGCGGCAGGCCCATCAGCCGGTGGTGCTGGGGGCTGTGGCGCAACAGTTGTACCAGGCGATGAGCCAGCGGGGCGAGGGCGGCAAGGACTTTTCGGCGATTGTGAACAGCTATCGCAAGCCGCAGTAAACCTGTGAATCGAGAGGCTTTTGTGGCGAGGGAGCTTGCTCCCGCTGGGCTGCGTAGCAGCCCTGTTTGTTGGCGGTTGCTGCGCAACCGAGCGGGAGCAAGCTCCCTCGCCACAGGGCAGTGCTGAAGCGGTGAAGTTTTCACGGTTGTTTTCCGAGAGACCACGTCGGGTGGTCTCTCGGTTTTTTGTTTCAGGCGAAGACGAAATATTTACGCACGGTCTCGACCACTTCCCAGGTGCCTTTCATGCCGGGTTCGATGACGAAAATATCACCGGCGCGCAGATGAATCGGCTCCAGGCCCTCTGGGGTGATGATGCAGTAGCCTTCCTGGAAATGGCAGTACTCCCACTTCACGTATTCCACATACCATTTGCCCGGTGTGCAGATCCAGGTGCCCATGATCTTGCTGCCGTCTTCGCTGGTGTAGGCGTTGAGGTTGACGGTGTGCGGGTCGCCTTCGAGTTTTTCCCATTTGCAGGCATCGAGTACGGGCAGCGGATGGGTGTCGCGCAGGACGGTGATGGGGGCGGTCATGTGAGCTCCGAAAGGGCGGAAGAGGACAGGCACCCTAACGCGCGGCAGGGGTGGGTAGATGTCTGTAGTCGACACCGGGCTATCCAGAAACGCGCATCAATCGGCCAGATGCCGTGCCAGGGCCTTGGCGTAGGTGGGCAAACCTTCGAAGTTGCGGGCGCACAGCAGCAGCGCCCGGTGGGTCCAGGCCTCTTGCAGTGGGACGCATTGATACGATGGCTCGGTCGGTCGCCGATCGACGGCCGCCTTCGGCACGATGGCAATGCCTGCGCCATGGGTCACCATGCGAATCATCCCGTCGAAACCCTCGGCGCGAATGCGGATTTGCATGCGCGAGCCGATGTGCAGGGCCTGTTCTTCCAGGTGGATCGCCAGGGCGCTGGCGGCGTTCAGGCCGACGTAGTCGTGGCTGAGGGTTTCGCTGAAACGCACGGTTCGACCGTCAGCCAGGGGATGTCCGTTCGGTAGGATCAATACCAGCGGATCGTCGCGAAACGGCCAGGCCTGAAGGCCATCGGTGTCCACCGCGTCGGAAACGATCCCCAGGTCCGCCGCGCCCTCGCGCAGCGCATGGGTGATCCGTGAGCTGGGCAACTCCTGCAAGTCGATGTCGAGGTTGGGATGGGTCTTGAGAAAGCCGGCCAGCAGTTCGGGCAGGTACTCGGTCATGGCGCTGGTGTTGCACAGCAGCCGCACCCGGCCTTTGACGCCCTTGGCGTATTCGGCCAGGTCCTGTTGCAGGCGTTCGGCCTGTTGCAGCAGGAGCCGGGCGTGTTCGGCCAACGCCTTGCCAGCCGGCGTTGGGGTTACGCCACGTCGTCCGCGTTCAAGCAGGTCGATGCCCAGTGACCCTTCCATGGCCCGGACTCGCGCACTGGCCGCGGCCAGGGACAAGTGGCTGCGGGCCGCACCGGCGGTGATGTTGCCGGTGTCGAGGATGTGCAGGTAGAGGCGCAGGTCGGTGAAGTCGAAGTGCATGGGCTGGTGATCCTGTCTCAAGTGTTGCGGTGTTTGGTGTGCCGCCTTCGCGAGCAAGCCCGCTCCCACAGGGAGAATGCATTTCAAACTGTGGGAGCGGGCTTGCTCGCGAAGGCGCCAGTAGCATGCACAAAATTTCCAGCCTCTTGCTGAAAGAGAGGCACCCTCAGTATATGGCAGATTTTCAAGCCAAGCCCCGGGGCGCACGATAGCCCCATGAACACACTCATCGCTTTCTATCAAAACCTAGGCCTGGCCCTTTCCTTACTGGTCATCGGCACCTTCCTGCTGGCCGGCACCATCAAGGGCGTGATCGGCCTCGGCCTGCCGACCATCTCCATGGGCTTGCTCGGTCTGGCTATGGCGCCGGCGCAGGCTGCGGCGCTGCTGATCATTCCGGCGACCCTGACCAATCTTTGGCAACTGGCGTTCGGTGGCCATCTGCAAACATTGATCCGGCGCTTGTGGCCGCTGTTACTCGCGATTTTTATTGGCACCGGGCTCGGTACGCTGTGGATCGGCATGACAGGCGGGGCCTGGGTGGTGCGGGCCTTGGGCGGGGCGTTGTTGCTGTATGCGCTGAGCGGCCTGTTGCTGCCAACGCTGCGGGTCGGTCCCGATGCCGAGCCGTGGATCGCTCCGATCTGCGGGTTGCTGACCGGCCTCGTCACTTCCGCTACCGGTGTGTTCGTCATTCCGGCAGTGCCTTATCTGCAAGCGCTGGGCTTGAGCAAGGATGAACTGGTGCAGGCCCTGGGCCTGTCGTTCACCGTTTCGACCCTGGCCCTGGCCGCCGGCCTGTTGTGGCGCGGCGAGCTGGGCGGGGGCGAATTGAGCGCTTCGTTGCTGGCGCTGGCCCCGGCGCTGCTGGGGATGTGGCTGGGGCAATGGCTGCGCCAGCGGATCAGCGCCGTGTTGTTCAAACGGGTATTTTTCATCGGCCTCGGTGTGCTCGGCGGCCATCTGCTGGTCAGCGGCTAGCCGAGGACGGGCTGAGCATGTCGACGCGGCGGATGTCGAAGTCGCGCTCCAGATAATCCATGCGTCGCTCGAAGAACTGCTTCATATGCGGCAGGTTCGAATGCACCTCCAGGTGTGCCTGGGATGCCCAGATCTCATAGAAGATAAACAGCGTTGGATCCTGTTGGTCCCGCAGCATGTGATATTCGATGCAGCCAGGCTCGGCACGGCTTGGTTCGACGTAGGCGCGGAACAGCGCCTCGAAGGCCTCGGCTTTTTCCGGGCGGGTCTTGGCGTGCAGGATGAAACCGTGCAGTTCGCTCATGGAGAGGGCTCCTGAAATAAAAGAAGTGCCGAAGCTTACGGCAACAATCGACCGTTCATTCTTGCGTATAGGTCAAATCACTTTTGCCGTTGCGGTGCTTATTCCGCGCGAAGCTCGTCGGTACTCTGCCGCCATCAATTTCAATCTTTCCATGCGGCGGCCAGCCAACGGCCCACGCCGTGGAACCCGATGAGGCTCACCATGAAAAAAGTCCTGTTGCTCAACGGCGGCAAACAATTCGCCCATTCCGACGGTCGCTACAACGCCACCCTCCACGAGACGGCGCTCAGCGTGCTGGACCGTGGCGGGTTTGATGTGCAAACCACTTTCATCGATGGCGGCTACGACCTCCAGGAGGAAGTCGCCAAGTTCCTCTGGGCCGACGTGATCATTTACCAGATGCCAGGTTGGTGGATGGGCGCGCCGTGGACCGTGAAGAAGTACATCGACGAAGTCTTCACCGAAGGCCACGGCAGCCTCTACGCCAGTGACGGTCGGACCCGTTCCGATGCCTCACAGAAATACGGCAGCGGCGGCCTGATCCAAGGCAAGCAGTACATGTTGTCGCTGACCTGGAACGCCCCGCAGCAAGCCTTCGACGACCCGAGCGATTTCTTCGAAGCCAAGGGTGTGGACGCGGTGTACTTCCCGTTCCACAAGGCCAATCAATTCCTCGGCATGACCGGCCTGCCAACCTTCCTGTGCGTGGATGTGATGAAGCGCCCGAACATCGAAGAAGATGTGGCGCGGTATGAGCGGCATTTGATCGAGGTGTTCGGCCTTTCGCGGTAATCCAGATACTATCGGGACTCACCCGAACGCAATCCTGCACCCAAGGCGAGCGGGCTTCTGTGGCGAGGGAGCTTGCTGTGGCGAGGGAGCTTGCTCCCGCTGGGCTGCGCAGCAGCCCCCCAAAAAAGCGGCCGCTGCGCGCTGGAGCGCCGGCCCGGCCGAGCGGGAGCAAGCTCCCTCGCCACAAAAGCATCCTTCACACTGGATGTGCATTCCACGAGAGGATGTCTGTGAAAGCCAGATCCGACGAGTTGCAGATTTTCGTCTGCGTGATCGAATGCGGATCCATCTCCGCCGCCGCCGAGCAAGTCGGGCAGACGCCGTCGGCGGTCAGCCGCACGTTGTCGCGGCTGGAGGCCAAGCTCGATACCACGCTGATCAACCGCACCACGCGGCGCATGGACCTCACCGAAGAGGGCAAGTATTTCTTCGAACAGGCCAAAGGCATCCTCGACCAGATGGATGAGCTGGAAGAGCGCCTGTCGTCTCGCCAGAAAAATCCTTCAGGACGCTTGCGGATCAACGCGGCCTCGCCGTTCATGCTGCACGCCATCGTGCCGCACATCGAAGAATTCCGCCGGCTTTACCCAGACATCCAGCTCGAACTCAACAGCAACGACCTGATCATCGACCTGTTGGAGCAAAGCACTGACATCGCCATCCGCATCGGCACCCTTATCGATTCGACGCTCCACGCCCGCTCCCTGGGTTGCAGCCCGTTGCACATCCTCGCCAGCCCGGCCTATTTGAAGCAGCACGGCACTCCCGCAAGCGTTGCCGAACTGTCGGAGCATGCGCTGCTGGGGTTTGCCCAGAATGATGGCCTCAACCAGTGGCCGCTGCGTCACCCGCACGGTGATCGCTGGGCGATCCAGCCAGCCATCAGCGCGTCCAGCGGCGAGACCGTGCGTCACTTGGCGCTGCAAGGACAGGGCATTGCCTGCCTGTCAGACTTCATGACCCGCGACGACATTCACGCCGGCCGGCTGAAGGTGCTGCTGGCCGATGCCAACAGCGGCTACCGCCAGCCGATCAACGCGGTGTACTACCGCAATTCGCAACTGGCCCTGCGGATCCAGTGTTTCCTGGACTTCATCCAGGGCAAGCTCGCCGACTACGCCTCGCGGGAGTTCAAGGGTTGATTCGTGACTTCAAGGCAAGAGTGATTTGGGCAACGAGTATGCGCGGCAACAATGCCCATGAGCTGCAGGGGTGGGCACCGAAGCGGACGTCGGTGGTGGCATGGATTCTTGAAGAAATGGTGTGATCCGTCAGTAAAACATAGGACCTGTGGGAGCGGGCTTGCTCGCGAAAGCGGTGTGTCAGGCAACATTGGCGCAGACTGACACACCGCATTCGCGAGCAAGCCCGCTCCCACATTTGATCGCCAGTGACCACTCTATCTTCATCAGTCCTATAACCCCCTGTGGGTGTTGCTTCAGTCGTGCTGCACGCCCGCGCGCTTGAGCATTTGTTTGCAGCGCTCGGACAGGTGATACACGCGCAGGTGCTTGCCCGCTTTGCTGTAGCGCTCACGCAAGGTCTTGAGCGCGGCGACGGCCGAGTAGTCGACGAAGCGCAAGTGACGGCAATCGAGGGTCACCAGGGCCGGGTCGTTGGCCGGGTCGAACTGGTTGAGAAACGGCGTCGACGAGGCGAAAAACAGCGTGCCGTGCAGGCGATACAGCTTGCTGCCGTCGGACTCCTCATGGGTGTCGGCATACAGCTCCCGGGCCTGTTGCCAGGCGAAGTTGAGCGCCGCGATGATGATCCCGCAGAGCACGGCCACGGCCAGGTCGGTGAACACCGTGATGACCGTCACTGCGATGATGACCAGCACATCGTTGGCCGGCACTTTGTTGACCACCCGCAACGAGGCCCAGGCGAACGTCTGCTGCGCCACCACGAACATCACGCCCACCAACGCCGCCAGCGGAATGCGCTCGATCAACGGCGACAGGAACAACACGAACAGCAACACCATCACCCCGGCCACCACGCCCGATAACCGCCCGCGTCCGCCGGAGCTGAGGTTGATCATCGTCTGGCCGATCATGGCGCAACCGCCCATGCCGCCCAGCAATCCAGAGGCCATGTTGGCCGCGCCCAATGCCACGCATTCACGGTCCGGATACCCACGGCTCTCGGTGATTTCATCGGTCAGGTTCAGGGTCAGCAGGGTTTCCAGCAAACCGACCATCGCCATGATCACCGCATAGGGCGCGACGATTTGCAGGGTTTCCAGGTTCCAGGGAATGTCCGGCAGGGCAAACGTCGGCAAGCCGCCGGCAATGTGGGCCATGTCACCCAGGGTCCGGGTCGGCAGACCGAGCAGATAAACCGCCAGGCCAACGCCGAGGATCGCCACCAAGGCCGGCGGTACGCTGCGGGTCAGGCGCGGCAACAGGTAGACGATGGCCATGGTCAACGCCACCAGCCCGGCCATCAGATAGAGCGGGGTGCCGCTCAGCCAGACGCCGTCATTCTTGAAATGCTCCAGTTGCGCCAGCGCAATCACAATGGCCAAGCCATTGACGAAACCAAGCATCACTGGGTGCGGCACCATGCGCACCAGCTTGCCCAGCCGCAACAGCCCGAACGCCATCATGATCAACCCGCCCAGCAGCACGGTCGCCAACAGATACTGCACCCCGTGCTGCACCACCAGCGCGACGATCACCACGGCCATCGACCCCGCCGCGCCTGACACCATCCCGGGGCGACCGCCGAATAACGCGGTCAGCGTACAGAGGATGAACGCGCCGTACAGCCCCATCAGCGGATTGAGGTGGGCCACCAGGGCGAAGGCGATGCACTCGGGGAGCAAGGCGAAAGAGGTGGTGAGGCCGGCGAGGGCGTCGGCGCGAAGACGTGTTGGTTTCATGATTTACCTGACTGGGCGCCGGTGGACCGTCGGCTGCCGGGGAGTGGTGCAAAAAACAGGTGCGGATGGTACGGAATTGAATGCGGGGCGGCCAGCCGTTGGTCGATTGTGCTGGTGAATTTGGGGCCGCTTCGCAGCCCAGCGGGAGCAAGCTCCCTCGCCACAAAAGCAATGAGGGCGATGAAAATCTTGCGCCGGATTTTCATCAACGCCGTGTCGCGTTGTCCGTCAGCGACAAGTTTACCTCTGCGCGAAAATTACTTTCAACGGGTTTGAAGATTCGTCGTCGAAATGATTTATGAGTTTCACAACACATCGACGTGACCCCATTCGAGGAGTAACGCATGGCACCTGCTTTCGGTTATTGGCTATTGGTCTACGCGGCCATCGCTATCATCGCGCTGATTGTCCTGATTGCGCGCTACCGGCTCAATCCGTTCATCGTGATTACCCTGGTCTCCATTGGCCTGGCGTTGCTGGCCGGGATGCCGCCGTCGGGTGTGGTGGGGGCGTACGAGGCGGGTGTCGGCAAGACGCTGGGGCACATCGCGCTGGTGGTGGCCCTGGGCACCATGCTCGGCAAGATGATGGCCGAGTCCGGCGGGGCCGAGCGCATGGCGCAGACGTTGATCGAACGTTTCGGCGAGCGCAACGCCCACTGGGCGATGGTGTGCATTGCTTTCCTCGTGGGGTTGCCGTTGTTCTTCGAGGTCGGTTTTGTGCTGCTGGTGCCCATCGCGTTCACTATCGCCCGGCGTGTGGGCGTGTCGATCCTGATGGTGGGGCTGCCGATGGTCGCCGGGCTTTCGGTGGTCCATGCGCTGGTGCCGCCGCATCCGGCGGCGATGCTGGCGGTGCAGGCGTTCCAGGCTTCGGTGGGGCAGACCTTGCTGTACGCGATCCTGATCGGCATTCCCACCGCGATTATCGCCGGCCCGCTGTACGCCAAATTCATCGTGCCGCGCATCCAGCTGCCGGCCGAAAATCCGCTGGAGCGACAATTCCTCGACCGTGAACCGCAGGCCAAGCTGCCGGGTTTCGGCGTGACATTGGGGACCATCCTGCTGCCGGTGATCCTGATGTTGATCGGCGGCTGGGCCAACCTCATCTCCACGCCGGGCAGCGGTTTCAACCAGTTCCTGCTGTTCATCGGCAACTCGGTGATCGCCTTGCTGTTGGCGACCATCCTCAGTTTCTGGACCCTCGGCCTGGCCCAGGGATTCAACCGCGAATCGATCCTCAAGTTCACCAACGAATGCCTGGCGCCGACCGCCAGCATCACCTTGCTGGTGGGCGCCGGTGGTGGTTTGAACCGGATCCTGGTGGACGCCGGGGTCACGCAGCAGATCGTCGGCCTGGCCGAGGAATTCCAGTTGTCACCGCTGGTCATGGGCTGGCTGTTCGCTGCGCTGATGCGGGTTGCCACGGGTTCGGCCACGGTGGCGATGACCACGGCCTCGGGCATCGTCGCGCCGGTGGCGATTGGCCTGGGTTATCCCCATCCCGAGCTACTGGTGCTGGCGACCGGCGCCGGGTCGGTTATCTTTTCCCACGTCAACGACGGCGGCTTCTGGCTGATCAAGGAATACTTCAATATGACCGTCACGCAGACCTTCAAGACCTGGACGGTGCTTGAAACACTGATATCCCTGGTCGCGTTCGCCCTGACCCTCGGGCTTGCGCGCGTGCTTTGACCGCCACTGCAAGGAGCCGTCATGGACATCCTCTACCAGATCCGTGCCCGTCAGGATTCCTTCAGCGCCGGCGAAGGAAGAATCGCCCGGCTGATGCTCGAAGACGTAGGCTTCGCAGCCTCCGCCAGCCTCGATGAACTGGCCCAACGGGCGGAAGTCAGCAGCGCCACCTTGTCGCGCTTCGCCCGCACCGTCGGTTGCCGAGACCTGCGAGACCTACGCCTGCAACTGGCCCAGGCCAGCGGCGTCGGCAGCCGTTTCCTCGACCCGGCCGGCGCGCCGGAGCAGTCGGCGTTTTATGGACAGATCGTCGGCGATATCGAAGCGACCCTGCGCCAACATCTGTCAGGGTTCGAAGAGTCGCGGTTTGGCGATGCCGTGAGGATGATCGGCAAGGCACGGATGATCCATGCGTTCGGCCTGGGTGGCTGGTCGGCGCTGTGCGGCGAGGAGTTGCAAGTGCGGCTGGTGCGTTTTGGCTACCCGATTGCCGCCTGCCGCGACCCGGTGATGATGCGCATCACCGCCACCTCGCTGAGCGACCAGCATCTGGTCATCGCCTGCTCACTGACCGGTATCACGCCGGAGCTGTTGAGTGCGGTTGAACTGGCCCGCAGCTACGGTGCGGCGATCCTCGCCATCACCCGCGCCGGCTCGCCACTGGCCGAAGTGGCCGATTGCGTGCTGCCCCTGCAAAGCGCCGAGACTTCCTTCATCTACAAACCCACGGCGGCGCGCTACGGGATGCTGCTGGCCATTGACGTGCTCGCCACCGAGCTGGCGCTGGCCCACCCCGAAGACAATCAAGAGCGCCTGCGGCGGGTCAAACTCGCCCTGGACGATTACCGCGGTGGCGACGATCATTTGCCGCTGGGAGACTGACATGCTGTACGACACGCTTATCCGCAATGCGCTGGTCATCGACGGCAGCGACACGCCCGGCTACCACGCCGACGTAGCGATCCACGGCGGTCGCATCGAACGCATCGGCGAGCTGCGCGATGCCCAGGCCGTGGAAGACATCGACGCCGCCGGCCGCGCGCTGGCGCCAGGCTTCATCGATGTGCACACCCACGACGACACAGTGGTCATTCGCCAACCGCAGATGCTGCCCAAGCTCAGCCAGGGCGTGACCACCGTGATCGTTGGCAACTGCGGCATCAGCGCCGCGCCGGTGAGCCTGCGGGGCGATCCGCCGGACCCAATGAACTTGCTCGGCACGGCCCGGGCGTTCGCCTACCCACGCTTTGCCGATTATCGCGCAGCGGTGGAAGCGGCGACGCCAGCGGTCAACGTGGCTGCGTTGGTCGGGCACACAGCGTTGCGCAGCAACCACATGGACGATTTGTTGCGCACGGCCTCGGTAGGAGAAATCGCCGCCATGCGTCGGCAATTGCGCGAAAGTCTGGAGGCCGGTGCCTTGGGGTTGTCCACCGGCCTGGCCTACGCCAACGCCTTTGCAGCGTCCACCGACGAAGTCATGCAACTGACCGAAGAATTGAGCGCATTCGGCGCTGTCTACACCACCCACCTGCGCAGCGAATTCGAACCGGTGCTCGAGGCCATGGACGAGGCGTTCCAGATCGGCCGTCATGCGCAGAGTCCGGTGATCATTTCCCACCTCAAATGCGCGGGCGCCGGCAATTGGGGACGAAGCCCGCAGGTGCTCGCGGCGTTGGAAAACGCGGCGAAAACCCATCCGGTCGGTTGCGACTGCTACCCCTACGCGGCCAGCTCCTCGACCTTGGACCTCAAGCAAGTGACCGATGCCCATCGCATCACCATCACCTGGTCGACACCGCACCCGTCGATGGGCGGACGTGACCTTATCGACATCGCACGCGATTGGGAAGTGTCGCTGTTGGAGACGGCGCGGCGCCTGCAACCGGCAGGCGCGGTGTACTACGGCATGGATGAAGGCGACGTACGACGGATCCTCGCCCATTCGTTGTCCATGGTCGGCTCCGACGGTTTGCCCGAAGACCCGTTTCCCCATCCTCGCTTGTGGGGCGCTTTCCCACGGGTGCTGGGATATTTCAGTCGAGACATTGGGCTTTTTCCGTTGCACACCGCCGTGCACAAAATGACTGGCCTTTCCGCCGCGCGTTTCGGCCTCAAGCAACGAGGAGAAATCCGTGAGGGCCATTGGGCGGACCTGGTGTTGTTCAATCCCCACACCATTCGTGACGTCGCCGATTTCAATGAACCTCAGCGGGCGGCCGAAGGGATTGATGGTGTGTGGGTCAACGGTGCCCTGAGCTATCGCGACGGCCAGGCGAATGGCCGCCGGGAAGGGCGCTTCCTGGCACGCGAAGGCGATCTGCGTCGAGGCTTTGGTCCATCGAATGGCGTGTAAATGGCTGGTAGTGTGTTAATTGGCGTCACAATAATGGCATTGCGACACTAAAGAAGCCGGGTTTAAAGCCGAAGCATTGGAGTCAACCCATCTACACTGGGTCTTTTCAGCCAGGGAGCAACCCATGAGCTTCGGTAAAACCACCCCGATCCTGCGGATCTTCGATGAAGCCAAGGCGTTGGCGTTCTATGTCGACTTCCTGGGCTTTACCGTTGACTGGCAACACCGCTTCGGTGACAACTTTCCCCTCTACTTGCAAGTCTCCCGCGGGGACTGCGTGCTGCACCTGTCCGAGCACCATGGCGATTGTACGCCGGGCTCGGCGCTGCGGATCGAGACCGATGAGCTGGAAGCCTTCCAGCAGCAGCTGCTTGCCAAACAATACCGCTACGCCCACCCACAGATCCAGGCCATGCCCTGGGGCAGCCAGGACATGGCGATCAGTGATCCGTTCGGGAATCGGTTGGTGTTTACCAATGCGATTAACGTCTGAGCCGTTAGCGACTCTCTGGATCCTACTGACCCAAGGTGTGTTAGCCTAAATCAATGATTTCATTGATTGCAGGGGGCATCATGGCCAGCATCACCATTCGAAACCTTGACGACCAGATCAAAGAAAAACTGCGGATCGCCGCTGCTCATAATGGGCATTCGATGGAAGAAGAGGCTCGGTTGATCTTGGGAAAGGCATTGGCCTCTGTTAGCCAGGCGGGAGGTCTTGGCAGCCGGATCCGCAGCAGGTTTAGCGCAAGCGGCGGGGTTGAGCTCGATCTGCCTTCGCGACAGGAGAAGGCTAAGGCGGTGGATCTTGACGAATGATCGTGCTCGATACCAATGTCCTGTCAGAGTTCATGCGGTCTGAACCCGACGCTAGAGTGTTGGCTTGGGTCGACGTGCTGCCAGCGATGGAGCTTGCGATCACTGCGGTGACCGTGGCGGAAATTCTCCATGGCATTGCCCGGCTCCCATCCGGCAAGCGCAAACAGAAGCTTGAAGCCAATGCGATGGCGATGTTCGAAGAGGATTTCGTTGGGCGAATATTTCCGTTTGACGCTTATGCCGCCGTTGAGTACGCGGCTCTGGTGGCGAACAGCGAGGCAAGGGGACGGGCGGTGTCGATGGCCGATGCGCAGATCGCCGCTATTTGCCGAGCCCAGTCCACTTCGATAGCGACTCGAAATGTTCGGGATTTTGAGTTTTCTGGGGTCGAGGTGATTGATCCCTGGCAGGCCGAGTAGAGGGTTTGATCTGATCGTTCAGGCAGGCCATGCCCTGGGGGAGCCAGAACATGGCGGTGGTCGATCCGTTTGGCAATCGGTTGGTCGTTACCCGCGCTGAGCTTTACTGACGATACTCATTGATCGACGCTACGTGGACATTATATAAACGTGGCGTCCTCAGTTGGCGGCCTGTTGGGATACTAACGTTTGATGGAATGATTCCGCTGCAATTGAAACAGGCGATAAATGGCTCCGGTTGCGTCACGTTCTGTAATTTTTGGGTGTACAGAGTCGTATCCGCAAGCATTCTTTCACGCTTCCCCGGATAGAGAGCAATAACGGTGTTCAGCGCTCCAACTTCCCCATGAGCCCCTGGTCCTCCAGTTAGTATTGGAATGATTCCATTGGAAGCCTCGATATGTCTTTCGATAAATTCTCGGGTTGGCTGTTGAAGTTCGTACAGGTCGTCCTTTGTTCTGCTTAGCGTTGGGTCGAGCCTCAGTGCATCGGCATCTACTTGAAACTGATAGTGTGGGTCGTTTTTCCTGTCTCGGTATTTTTGGGCCAAGTTTTCCATGTAATCAGCCGTATTGCTGATTTGGTAGCTTCCGAAATTCAGTTGGAAATCCTCGCTGGTAGCGGTGCCATCATAATGCGGGTCCACCCCGCGATATCCCGGTGCGCCTTTTTCGTTGGGCTTTGGCTTGGGAAGATTGTAATGCTCCATGATGGCCACATGGTTGTCGCCCGCGTAATCTTCAATAACGCCATAGGAGTGAACAACAATAACGTTGTCGCGTTTTGTCTTGCTAAAGCCGGGGCTGGCATCGGGGTCTTCTTCAGGGCCTTGTTTGCCCTTCTTCGCTGGAGATGGTGGCTTCATCATTTTTTTTGAGCGTTCCTCCCCATCCTGTTTCGTCCATTCGACAGGGTCGATTTCCTTTCCCTGAGCATCAGTGAGTATCAACCCCTGGTGATCGACAAACCTCACCGGGTTATTCCCCACCATACAATACAAGTTCAACCCATCAACCGCCCCCGCCGGGTCGGGACTGATCCAACGTTGCAACCACGGCGCGTAATACCGGTGTCCGTAGTAGTACAACCCGCTGGCATCGCGTTCCTTGCCGGAGTAACGAATGGTCCGGTAATCGGCTTCCACGGCCGAACGGGATGCCACCCAAGCGGTTCCTCCATAGGGCAGGTAACTTTCCTGGCTAATCAGGTCGGCCTTGTCGTCGAGTTCCAGTGAGCTGGAGCCCAGGTGGTCATCAAGGCTATAGCGCAGTTGATTGGCCGCGATCCTGGACGGTCGGCCTTCGGTCCAATGCAGGTAACGCACGCTGCAGCGTCCGGCTTGCAGGGTGATAACCTCCAGGCGTTCGTTATGACGAGTGCGGATTTCGAGCCCCGGCAAGTAGCGGACTTCCTCAGTGCGGATCATTGCAGCGGCATGGGTTGTCTTGATCTTGCGCACGCGTTGACCGCTACTGTCGTAGGCATAGTGCTCGGTGTCGTCGGCACGGTTTTCACGCTTGACCAGCACCACGCAATCTAGTTGGTTGCGGCTACTCCACTTCAATGGCTGGCCTGGGCATAGGGCCTGCAGGTTGCCGTTGTCATCGAAGTCCATCGTTGTTTGGGTTGCGTCGTCGCCCTGGCTCCAAGACATGAGGCGATTGCTGGCGGCGGCCACGTTCAATGTGCGGGTGTAGTTATTCCCGTCGCGAACATGACGCAGCTCGGTCAGGTTGCCGCCGTCGTCGTAGGTGTATTGCTCGGTAAAGTTGAACAGTTGCGTAGGGTCGAATGAAATCGTACCGGTGCCCGGAAGACCGGGGGGCGCGGTCAATCCGGCGGCCTCACGCCCCGTGGCGCTGGTCAATTGGTAGAGGCTGTCGTAAGTGAAGGTGCTGACGGGTTTTACCCGTTGATTGCTGTTGAAACGCTCCGGTTGGACGTTGTCGGTAATTTGCAACACGTTCCCCACGGCGTCGTAGGTGTAGTGGAGTTCTTGCAAGGTTTTGCCAGGCATCGATGCGCTGAGCGACATAAGTCGCCCGCTGGCTGGATCGAACATCGCGCGACTCGTTACACCATTGCCGGCGGTTTGCGATTCGACTTGGCCGAATGCGTTGTAGACGAGGTTCTCGACGATCGTTTTTTTAGCCTCGGTGCCTTTTATTTTCAGGCTCGCGGATTTGAGTTGGCCCGCGACATCGAAGGTGTAGTGCTGTTCGTGTCGAGCGGCATCGGTCTGCTGGATGATGTGTCCCAGTGCGTCATAGGACCAACTCGTTTTGTAGCCTTCGCCCTTTTCGAGAAGACCACCACGATCGTTCAAGTCGGTTGGCCAGTCAGGTTGTGCAGCCTCGATCAGCATGTGCCTTGTCTGGCCAAGCGGTTTACCGCATAACGCATATTCGTCGACGATCAACGTGCCCGCGCTGTCGTCGTGGCGAATGAGCGCGCCGCATTGATTGAGCGCCGCCGATTCCTGCGAGCTGTCGCCATAGCTCAAGCACTCGACTTTACGCAGCTCTTTTCCCGCAGCTTGCTCCTCGACTGTGATCAGTCTCAGTTGGTTGTCGTAAGTCGATTGCCAGTGGTTTCCTCGCTGATCCCAACTGCGCAAAATCTGTCCGGCGTCGCCGGGCAAGTTCAGGTGCCATCCGGCGTCGACGCTGTTTACTCGCAATGGTTTGCCGGACAGGCTGTAGACAGTCGCAAGATTGGCGTCAGTTGCGTTGGCAAGCCGAGGGTCGCGCTGGGTAATCAGCCGCCCGGCGACGTCGTACTCTTGCCGGCTGGCGCGCATCTGGGGTTTTTCGCCTTCCTTGCCTCGGCAGTAAGCGACCTGGCGCACCGGCAGGCCGCGGCCATCGACGGCGTTGATGGAGGGCGTCTTGCGATGAAGGCGTGCGCTCATGCCTCACCTCCAGCTGTCGGGGCATGTTCGGCCATGACTTCTTCCAGCGTGTCGTTTTCATCCTCGTCCACGGTGTACCACGGATGACGGGTCTGTCGGCGCATCCAGCTAAGACCATTCTGTTTGGCGAGACGGGTGTGGGTAGGGCGGCCCAATGCGTCGTAGAACTGCTGGTCGCAATGGCCGGACTGCCGAAAGGATTTGTCGTTGATATAGCGATGCTGGTCAGCAAAATAGGGACGGTAAACCCGGATCGCCAAGCCCTTGCTGTTGTATTCCACCCGTTCGCTGACGCGCCAGCGCGTTGCGGTGATCTGTTCCAGCGGTTTGCCGTCCTCGTTGAGTGTCAGTTCGCCCTTGGCATCCACGATGTAAGCGATGCCTGGTTCGACTCGCTGCTTATTTTGCAGCAGGCGACCAAAGCCATCGAAGCACGTCATGGCGATGCGGATTTGTTTCTGGTCGTCATCGGGGTAACGATCGGCAACGAGTGTGGCGATGTGGATCGGCTCACGTTTCGAAGTACGAATTTCGTGTTTCAGTTTTTTATCGTCGGCAGAAAGTACCTTGAGTTTCGACAGCCGCGCGCGAGCCGAAGCGCGGATTTGCCCGGTTGGTAGTACGTCGCCTTTGGCCACACATCGCGCTAGCCAGTCGGTGTCTTTCAGCGCTGCCGCCGATAGGTTTCCCATCCAACTGAATGGCGCGTAATAGATAGCGGTGGCGGCGTCCAGCAACGCGTCCTTGCTCAGCGTGATCGCTTCTGCCGGGCTTTTAGGCGAATGCTTGAACGCCGCGATCGGTTTGAAACCAACGGGGTTGTTGTTCTCGTCGCCGTAAAAGGTACTGGCCAGTATCTGGCCGAAGGCATCGGCAAGGCATTCCTGCACGTTACCGTTGGGGTCTTTGACCCATTGGGGCAGGAGACTACGGTAATCGTATTGCGCCTTGGTCGTGCAGCCATCGGGCAGTTCGAACCCGGTCACAAAGCAAGTGTATGGGTCGTAGCTGATCTTGGTCACGCCGTGGCTGTTGCTCGACTGCACGGTCTTGGTTTTGTAGAAACCTTCCAAGCCGGCGTAGGTCGCGAAGCCACTTTTGACTGACCAGAGCTTGCCAACTGGTCTGGCTGTGGCCAGGAACTCAGCCATGGATTGATAGCCAATCTCCGTGAGCATTTTGTCGTCGGGTTGAGATACGGGCGGTTCTAGATGGAAGGCTTGTAGGGCGGTTTCGTCCAGCTCGGCGGTTTCCAGATGGTCGACCAGGGCTTCGAAGCTGGCGTTGCCGTCCGGCAGTGTTTCGTTGGCAGATGTCTTTTTGTAGCGTGTTACGGACAGACCGGTGAGAACGGCCTGGGCAGCCCAGCTTCGTTTCCTGACGCATTCGATAAGTCTCTCATAAGTAATATCCTTCGATGCCCGCCCTCCGTCATCAGGTGTCTTGGATAGTTTCAACGCGTTGGTCCGCTGGTGATAAGGCAAACCCAGGCGCCATCCTTGAGGTGCTTGCAGGTTGATGAATTCGGCGCGAGTTTGCGTCAGGTAGTAGAACTGTTGCGCGGGGTCATGAGCGTCCTGCCACCATTGTTGCTGGTCCGGGTCGCTGAATGGTGCGGCATCATCAGCCGTTTTGCGTCGGGCGTAGTGGACGTTCACGCTGTGTGTGACCGCACCGTACGGGTCATGCTGCAAATTGATCAGGTGCTGGCATTGTGGATCGTCGCTCTGGCCTTCGTATTGGTAGCTGATGGATTCCAGCAGCAGTGGCAACAGGGAAGCATAGCGCCGCGGGCCTTGGGGGGGCTGTTGCAGGCGAACCCGATAACGATTTTCCTGAACCGAGTACAGCGTCTTGGGATCGCTCCCTGCGTATGTCTCGCTGCGCAGTAAATGACCGCTCAGGGCGCGGCACATCTCAAGCGTGGTCGCTTCGTCCGGCGCGTCAACCAATGCGTCGGCATTTTCTTCATCTTTGTATCGGCACAGTAACGCTTTACTTAACGCCTTGGCTTGCGAATCGGCACCGTGATAGTCGCGTCGGTCCATGTCCAATGCCTGGCCGGTATGAAACCAGCTTTTTTTCAAGCAAGGCTCTGTGAAACCTGGCGAATCGGCATCGTTGGGATAGGTTTCATTGTCGGTTTGTATCAGCAAGCCGAAGCCGCGGAACTCCCGTTCGACGCCATCGTAATAACCTTGGCGATAGGAAAACCGCTGCGTCAGGCGATTACCGGTGATCTCATCCCGCTGGACCTGGCGCGACACCAGGTGCAGGGGCAACGGTACATGGCAGGTGAGGGACTCTTTGGCCATGACCCTTGCCGCTTTCTCATCCAGCCACTCCTGGGCCGAGCTGCGATAAGCGATGCGGGTTGCGGCGCCCATGTTGTTGTGGGTGCCGGTGAGCAGATATGGCTTTTCCTCGACAAAATCGTAGCGCCAATGTTGCGCCGGGGTCAGATGCGGCATGCTCAGCACGAGGCTGGAGCAACCCAGCCCTAGCAGGTCGACGATGCTCACCTGGCATAGGTTGTCGTAGCGCAGGCCGGTTGGCCACGGCAGCGTAATCGCGGGAGCGAAGCCATTGCCGCAGCGGTTCATGAAGATCAGTGCTCGATCCGCTTGCAGATAGATCAGGTCGGCGGCACCGGAACCATCCAGGTCCGCGAGACGGATGCGCGAGGCATCGAAGGTAAGGTAGGCGAGGCCCGGAAAATCCAACACGATGCCTTTGCCGAATCGCCCGTGGCCCAGGTTCGGCCAGCACTTCACCTCGTTGTGGCGAATGCGCACCAGGTGTTGCTGGCCACTGCCGAGTAGATCACTGAACGCCACCAGCTCGGAAGGTGACCCGTTGAATACCGGCAGGGCATCGTCATCGTCGTCGCGAGGAACTTCCCGCGCCGTGGCGAAACCATTCTCGCGCTGGTTGGCATACAAGCGAACGCTGCGTGGGCCTATCAGGGCGAGGTCGTTGAGGCCTTCACCCATCAGGTCGGCCAGATTCCCTTTCGGACTGAAGAATTCGCTAGGAAACGCCTGGAAGGTCGCGAAGTTCGACCACTTGCGATCCGCTCCGAGCGAAAAGAAACCGCTGAGCCCCGGTTGGGCAATGATCCAGTCCAGGCGGCCGTCGCCTGTGAGGTCACTCAATGTTTGGCGCAGCGTTTTCGCTGTGTCGGTGACAGGCGTCTTGGGCAGCTCTTGCCACTGACCGTAAGCCACTTCATCAGTCTTGGCTTTAGCGCGCATGGGTTCACGGTAATACCAGCCTGCCGCGCGTCGATGGAGCACGCCGGGCAACCCTTCACCGTACAAATCCACCAGTTGAAAACCCTGTTCGCCGTCGAGCCCTGGCACGCCCTCAAAACGCTTCCAGGCGCCCACATCGGTCAGGCCGTTGAACTCGCTGTAGCGAAATTCCATGGGAGGACGACTTTGAGGCGCTGCTTCGTCGCCGAACGCTTGGTCGTGCGCTGCACTCAGGAGGTTATATCCCAGGGAGGTCTCGCGGTACTCAAGCAACACACGCCGTACGAGAACAGGATCGGCGCTCAACTCGGGGAAGCGATGAAACATCAATACCTGGCGACATAGGCGATCGGTACGTAGTTCGAAACCGTAGGCAAAGATGGAAAACGCATCGCTACGTTTTTGCGATTGCAGTGCTTCATAGCGTGGTTTTGTCTTGTATTCGGTGCTTCGCTCACCGTAGTCGAACACCAACTCGAAGTGCCATTGGTCCGGCTTCGGTGGATCTGTTTTCCAAGCGTAAAGTTCGGCGTTGGCCTTCACATTGCCGTAGCGCACATGGCTCAAATAGCGTTGGGCTCCGCCATTTCCCGCGTACACATATTGAATGTGCTCTCCACGCGTATTCAGGCTTTCCTCCAACAGCCACTCACCTACTCGGCTTGCGTCTTTTGGATCTGTTCGTCGCGACTCGGGATTTTTTCCGTAGACATGCAGACTGCCATCGGCCTCGTGCACGAGCCAGAAACCCGGTGTATCCCCATCCGACGACCAATGTTCAATCCGGTCGAAGCTGCTTTCGATTCTTGGCAGGTGACGCGTTACTGTGTAGGTCGTGCCCAGGTCCAGGTCGTTGTAGCGATTGACTTGAGTTGGACTGATGCCATGTTCGGGCAACCAGACCACGCCGCTGGGGCCGACGATTTCGTCATCGTCGTTATAGGTCGGCACGCCCTTGCTGGTGCGCCGCGCCACGCTGGGCAACGACAATCCCCAGCCGGTGCCGAATACACCGTTGCCGGCCGAGCTGCTGTAGCTCAAGGACAAGGACGGAGCAAAGCCACGCCCGGGCGAAATCGGTAGCGCCATCTCATAACAAGCCGTGCCGTGGGCGCCGACTTCGCCCCACCCTTTGCCGATACTCTGGATGGCGCCGCCCCCCTTGGGCAGCGACGGCGCGTTAATCGGCAGTGCGGTTTGTTCATTCATGACACACCTCCGCCGACCCTGGCCGTGTAGCTCACATGCACGATGACGTCGGTGAGTGAGTCGAGCAGGTCTTTTTGCGCTTCGGGGTTCGGGAACGTCAGTTGCCATTGGGAGACCGCGCCGGTGTATTCAAACGGCAGGTAACGTTCATCGTTGAAGTTCAAAGTGAACAGGCCGTTGTCGTCGACGCCTGTGGAAAGGGCGATCTGTTGGTTAGCGCGCCGGCCCTCCATGAGGCGTCCAGTGTCATTAGCGGACGTAAACACTTTGCTAGAGGTCTGGGTCAGTATGGCGCGGATGTTTTCGTAAGGACCCACAACGGTCGGTAAGGAAACGCTGATGGTTTTGATCCGCCGCAGGTAGTGCTTCTGTTCTTTGTAATCACTCTCGAACAGCTCTTGGGACAGCTCGAATTCGCATTGGCCTTTCTTCAGTTCGGCATGCATTTCCAGCCATGGCTTGTTGATCGTTTTAGTCTTGGTCTGGTCTTTCAATTGGCGCAGTGAAATCGTCTTGCGAATCTCCAGCTCTCGCTGGTTACGGCGCAGATATTCGGCCTGCATGTTCAACAGGCTGAGTTTCAATTGCTCGCCTGCGCCAAGTCCTCGATAGGTGGTATTCCATGCTCCGGGTTGGATGAATCGCGCATCGAGATCACCAATTTCGTATTGCCAACATTGCTCTGCGGCCAAACACAGGGAGAGCGTGGTGTCGTAGGCCTGGCGATAGAGGGCGGCAAACTGGCTGTTCAGCCATTGATACAGCTGAGCTCTGGTAAAGCGCTTACTGAGAAAGTCGTAATTAGTCTTGGTTTGGCTCAGGGTTGATTCGGCCTGGCGCAGTTGCAGGCGAGTGGCGGTTTCCTGCTCGGTGAATTGCGCCAGTTGTGCGTCAATCTGGGCCAGCTCGAGCTGTGATTGGTCATGGGTGTGTTGCCAATCTTCCCGGCGGCGATCGAATATGGCTTGGCGGTCAAGGTCGGCCGCTATCGTGCGGTTTATGATCGCGGCGCTATGGGCTGCCGCGGAGGCCGCGAGTGCCGGCCCCTCCCAACGGCTGCCGCCAAAACTGAGGCCCGCGATGTTTGGCGCCAGCATGAGCCCCCCCGCCGCCACTTGGAAGGCCAAAGCAGCAGCCTCAAACGAACCGCTGGATATGGAGAGCCCACTGACGGCCATTTCCTTGCCACTTAGACTATCGTCCAACAGTTTTTTGTAGTGGGTTACGCGGTTTTGAGCAATTGCCTGGCTTGCGAGCAGCGCCTGGCGGTTCTGACGATCGATATTCAAGGCCTGGCGTTGCAGGTCGACCGAGATTTTCGCCAGGTTCCAGGCTTGCTGCTGCTGTAGCTCTTGCAACTGCGCCTGTTCCTTGCGCTCGATCAGCGACAGCAGCACGGCGCCAAATTGGTTGAGGCTTTCCACGGCACTCAATGCCTGTTGATGCATGAGCGAGAATCGATAGTGCGGGATCGCGGTGGGCGGCCCCCCGCGAACCGTATTGTCCGAAGTATTCAAGACCCCGGAACTGAGTAACACGCGAGGATCCAGCGGCGCTGCAAATATCGGCAGATGCAGCGGTTTGCCGGCAATGTCGAGGTTGTGTCGCAAGTTATGCAGGCGGCTTTCTGCAATGTCCCAGCACTGGAGCAACTGCGGGTGGAACGGCAGACGTAGATGCGGGCTATCGATGGTTGGCAAGGACGCGTGCGAAGCGCCCTCACGGACCGGCGATGAGGCCTGGGAGTGTGGCACCGATCGTTCAAATTCACGCAATTTCTCGCTGCTCGCTTCGCTCAGCGTTTGCAGGCTGATGCTCGCCCAATGATCGACCGATTGAACGGTCGGGCGTGGCCCTAACAGATCCAGCACCCGCACGTACCACAGCTTTGCCTCACTGAGGCCGTCAGGGGTCAGTTCGCGGTACGCTGCGTCGCCTCGATTGATCAGGATGTCGAGGTACAGGAAGTAGAGCGCCTTGCGAAAGTGAGCTGGATGACTGAGCGCGATCTGATGAGGGTCGTGGGGCGCCTGGTCGGCATACGAAGGCGTGCTGCTATCGATTAACGGAAGGGCCCTCCAGCAGTCTTCTTTGCCGCGACTTGGATCGAAGACGCGGCGCAACCAGCGTTCGGCCTCGTCGTAGCGTTGTTCGACGTTCAAGCGATGAGCGACCAGCCAGGGCAAGTAGAGGAACAGTTCGGTGAAGTAACGACCGTAAGAGCCGTGGAAGTCCATCCTGTTGACGATGTCGTCTGCAATGGCGGGTTCTGCCAGGTGTTGGGTCGTAGTGTCGAACAGTTCATCCAGGCTGTTTTCGGTACGCTGGATCAATTCCGGGGCGAACACGGTGTTTAGCCTGATCGGTTGGCGCTTTTGGCTTTTGCTGTCGCTGTTCCTGATGTCAGAAGTGGCAAAGTCGATGAATTGGGTGGTTCCCAGGTCGGGCGTCGATAGGGCGGCGATCTTTGGCGGGGCGAAGCGCTGTGGAACCAGGGTAAGTCTGATTTCTTTGAGGGCGAAGTAAATTGTTTTTTCCGGTTCGCTAGGGCGAGCCAGCGCAACCCCATAAAACAAAGTCTCGCAGTTCCAATTAACATCCTCAATTCGCAAGGGGTAGTCAAACTGGCTGGGCAAGGCCTCCTTCAAGTCGGACTCAGTCACCAGTGTTAGTTTGTCATAGGTTAACGAATTTGCCTCTAATGAGATGGGGTGGCGCATTATTATGTACTTTCGGTGCAGCTCATCTATTTTGCATGTGAACTCAGTTGGGCCCTCGACATTATAAGAATTAGGATACTCAAATGATATGTGGATTTGTCCGGCAGCGGTGTTAGACGTATGCAGGGGACGATTTTTATAAAGCTTGATCAAGTAGCGTACCGCTGGCATTGAGATAAATTTTCCAGCCAGGCTTCTACTACCGCTAGCAACTACGGAGTTCGTCGAGAAGCCTGGGGTTTTTTCATCGTCTCTAATGACGTCGGATAGTTCGCCGATTTGCAGTGTGCAACTTTCATTTATTACACATTTAGCATGAAGTATGGATCCGGCGCTAAGTTTTATATAAGAGGAAGGCGAGCTTTCGCCAAGGGAAGGTAAAACGAACTCAAGATAATCGGAAAACGTAAAGTGGATGTCACCCACAGCAAGCGGAAAAG
The DNA here is from genome assembly GCF_051131985.1 of Pseudomonas sp. Z3-6. Lineage (NCBI taxonomy): Bacteria > Pseudomonadati > Pseudomonadota > Gammaproteobacteria > Pseudomonadales > Pseudomonadaceae > Pseudomonas > Pseudomonas sp. Z3-6. The sequence goes on along the minus strand of NZ_CP071644.1, from coordinate 6,123,473 downwards.
CCTCATCGTCGGCATTAATCAATAGCTTGGGTGCCGCGTCGATAGGTTTGAAAATGTCTCCATTAAGATGCTCATCGAGAACCGAAAGTTGATGGCTGATGTTTTTTGGAGAGGGGGTCGCATTACGCTCGATATTCAGTAAAGACATACATGTTTGTATGTTCTGTCTACCAGGTTCGATGAAGGTGTAGTCAAGGTCTAGGGCAGGGCGTTGGGTCTGCGATTGTTTGATGCTTGTTACGCTGGCAGACGCGAGAGCTAGGTTTTTGTCGATGTAAATTGTTTTGATGAAACTGTAAGGACTGGACGATGCCGGTGCCGAGTCGATTGTTGATCGTCGAACGCTTATCGCTAGATAGAGTAACGCTTGCGAACTCACGCGGTGCTGCACCGCAACGGTACATATCGATTGTTGGATCGCCGTCTGATCCTTCACGCGAACCGCGTCGTCGTCACAATATCCTTGCAGGGCAACTCTTGGAGTACTCCAAATGCCATCCTGTTTTTTGAAGCAATAGCTTAACCGCAGTAGCGGATGATTCACCCGGGGGGCCATGGCTCCTGCGCTCGAAGGAGCGCTGGAGGCCGACGGGTCCTGATGGATGCATTCGGCCCACACGACGAACAGACGATTGTTGAACCACACCGGACGAATAGAGTGTTCGACGGCGCTATCGGGAATCGGCACATCGGCTTTTTCCCAATCCGACCAGGCATACGGATCCGGCTGATCCAGTTTGTGGGCGATGGCAGGGGGCTGCGCTGGCGTGCCGTTCAGCGGCCGTTGCGTCATGTTCAGCGAGCGCCAGAAATAGGTATTTTCGGTACGTGACTTGGCGATGAAATAGTAGTTGCTGTTGGCAAAGTCTTCGCCGTCGATGTAGCCATTGAGAATATTCAGGTTGGCGATTTCTTCGAATCGGGTCAGGTAGGCCATGACCGCCGATTGAACCGCGTCGGTCTGGATCCGGTTCTGGTTGAGCTCGTTTTCCAACTGCTGGAAATTGTCGCTCTTGTTATTTCTCAGGACAGGGTCCAGGTAACTTGCAGGGAAATAGAGCAGCTTTTGATGAGCCGCCCAAACGGGATATTGATGCATCTCGTTGCGCCACGTTTGCATCTGCTCGGGCGTGATGTTTGCCTGGTCGTAGCCAGGCTCCATATTCATCAGGATGCGATTGATGTATTGCTGAAGGCTGGCAATGGCGCAGGCCACAGGCGTGGTGGGCACATCCTGACTGACCAGCACGTCCAGCAGCCAGTATTCATAAAGGTCTCGGGCAGTCTTGAGTCGCACTGTTCCTGGCAAGCTTTTGCCCGGCGCGATCTTGTGTAGGTAGAACGCCAACTGCGCATCGCGCAGGCTTTCATCCAGCTGCTTTTTCATGGCAACGGTCATATTCAATCCTTGAATAAAAAATGTGCACTTCAATGGCTCGCAGCGATCAGGCCTTCACCGACTATTTTCCAGTCCTGCACCAGGCTGTCGTTATTGAGTGCGGCGGTCTTGAGCAGCAGGCTTGCCGACAGGCCAGTACTCATGCAACACGCCTGGCAGCGCATGACCCAATCCACATCTTGCATGGTGGTGGCGCGTCCTGAAGGCAGTTGGGCTGTCAGGCAACTCACTTGCTCAACGTTCCAGCCCAGCAGGTGGGCCAACAGTCCGTTGGCTGTCTCCGCTGAATGTTGTGACAGGTCTTGATTGGCGAGTTGGAAGTAATGCAACAGGTTTTCTTCTGACTGCGCCTGATGTCTTGCGCAATGACTGAACCGTTCGAGTAAATACAACGTTTGGGGTTTAAGCGTTCCCGAACTGTTCGAGGCTAACCACGTGGGGTGGTCCATCAATGTCTGTAGCGTGCCGCTGCTCAGATGTAAGTTCTGGCAGGCTTGCGCGGTGCGAAGCACGCGTGCCAGCAACGGGGAGACTTCGCCGTCAGGTGCGATGATGGCCTCGACAATTTCCTCGGCATTCGTCTCGGCCATTTTCATCACGAAGGGGGAATACTCGGCGGACAAGTCATCGCTATCGTGCAGCAGTGTTTCTACCAGGCGTTGGTCGTCTCTGGTGAGCTTGGCGTGCTCTCGAAGCGCGGCCAGTCGGTTTTGCAGATTTTGATTCAACGGTAAGTCATCTCGGGAAGTGTCGAACAGGCGACACCACGCCAGCACATCGAGATGGTTTTGCTTGAGCCAGTCCACTGCCCAATCCATCGCCATCAGTACGTCGAGAATGTCGGGGGACGTAGTGTCCAGTGCCCCCGTCACCAACGCCCGACAGAACTTATCCCCACCGAGTAACCGAGCCAGTTCCGTGCACTCAAGAGGCGATAGTCCGAACATCCGTGCGATACGGGCCTGACGGTAGAGCGAGGAGATCGTCGGCAAATCCTGTTTCAATGGCAGGTATTTTTCAGTCTGTTTCACAAGCAGCAACAACGCATCTTCAGTGATGGCAAGTCCCAGGCCCGCGCCGAGATAGCTGAGCATCTTTAGGTCGGTGGTTTTGAGATCCGTCGCCTGCCCTTCCCACGCAGGGCTTTCGAGCAGGCGGGTGCGATTGAATACCTGGTCAAACAACGAAACACGCTCTGCGCTAGCGCGAGTCGGCATTTCGCTGATGAGCGAGGCAAACTCGTCTGCTGTGATGCCATGGCGCCGCGTCATGTACTGATAGACCCCAAGCGCTCGCAAGGTATTGGCGCTGAGTGTCATCGCGGTGTTGCCTTCCGAATACATGATATTGATGAGCAAAGTATCCAGTTCGGCAAAGGAAATACCCGTCCATTGCTGCAGGCGGATCATTCGCTGCATGCGGTCGAAACGTTCGAAGGACTTGTGACTGAACCCTTGTCGGGTCATTTGGGTTTCAAGCTGTAGGGCCGGGGACGGGTAGGGGCCATTGATGTAAGTAGCGTCCTGGCGGCTACGAGTCGAGGGCGGGCTGTTGGACGAGACATGAGGGCTGTACCGGCCATGCCCCAGTAGTTGCTCGACCTGTTCCGTCGTAAGCCCGGTGCGTTCCTTGAAGAATTCGAGTTCGCCCAGGCGCCCAACTTCTTCAGTGCCGTAGGATATTTCCAGGACTTCGAAGTCGGTTTGCGAAGCGAGCGGTGCGAGCAAGATTTTCTGCTGCTGCGGACTGAGCCCTGAAAGCAGTTTTTGAGCTTCGATACGTGATTGCGAAACTTCCCCGTACGTTGAGCCGTCCTGGCAAAACGGAAGCTTGAGACTGATCCGGTAATCCACTTCGCCCAAGGTTGGTTTGCCTGAGCCCAACCCAAGCAGGCATTGATGATGGTGAAGGTCATAGGGCAATGAAAAGGGATAGTGCGCGCTGGCCAATGCCTGATGGACTGTCGTCCCCTTATCGAGACTGGCCTCGATATGGCTGCGCAACGTGTCGTTGACAATGTTGAGCATGGGGCGTGGAACCAAGGCACTCTGTGGATCGAGCATCAGTATGTCGAGATCCGCTCGACGTGATGCCAGGGATATCTTGCGGCCATCCGTGGAGCTGCCTTCCAGCCGCCTGGCGAACAGGTACAGTGCACGCAGGTAGGCCACGGGCGAGTCGATCGCGGCGATGTCACCGTCCTTGCAGAATTGATCCCAGTTTTCCTGGAACAGCCCTTGATAGCTGATCGGCTCTGATGTTGGGTCTGAATCCAGGCTGCGTCGGACACGGGGCTTGGCGTCGCTGGAGGAGAGTTGATGCTCCAGGTACAAGCGACTGATCCTTCGGGCATGGCTCTGCGCGTTGTCGTAGGCCTGCTCGGCATTCGCATCGCAGTACCTGGCGACTTCCTGGACGAACTGCGCCTTGGTCATGCGCACAATGTCGAACACCGATGTCACGCCCATTTGTTCCAGGGCGGTTTTCAAAGCGGTTTTTGTGGCGTCCTCACCGTCGTGGGAGCCAACGAGCCTATGCAACAGTAAGTTGTTGCTTACGTCCATGTATTGCCATCTCCTGTGCGAACGGAATGTGCTTGTCCAAGCGAAAACCGTACAGGAGCGGGCAAAAAAAGGCGGTAGGACCGGGGGCGGGAGATTTGTACGAAAGAGCGATTTGTGGGCTGCGCTGATGCAAACCCTGTGGGAGCGGGCTTGCTCGCGAAGGCGGTGGGGCAGCCAGCATTGAAGTTGACTGACCCACCGCTTTCGCGAGCAAGCCCGCTCCCACAGTGCGTAGGGTGTTAGACCCGGAAGTGGCTCACCATCATCTGCAACTGATTGCCCAACCGCGCCAGTTCCACACTGGAAGCAGCGGTCTCTTCGCTGGCGGCGGCGGTCTGTTCGGAGACGTCGCGCACGTTGATGATGCTGCGGCTGATCTCTTCAGCCACGGCGCTTTGCTGCTCGGCGGCGGCCGCGATCTGCTGGTTCATCGACTGGATGTTCGACACCGTGCGGGTGATGTTCTCCAGTGACACACCGGCCTTGCGGGTCAGCGCCACGCTGCTGTCGGTGAGGTTGCGGCTGTTGTTCATCACCGCAGCCACTTGCTGGGTGCCGTTCTGCAGGCCGGCCACCAGGCCTTCGATTTCCTCGGTGGATTTCTGCGTGCGCTGGGCCAGGCCACGGACTTCGTCGGCGACGACCGCGAAGCCACGGCCTGCTTCACCGGCGCGGGCGGCTTCGATGGCGGCGTTGAGCGCCAGCAGGTTGGTCTGTTCGGCCACGGCCTTGATCACGTCCATCACCGCGCCGATTTTGTCGCTTTCCTGTTGCAACACGGTCATCGCATCGGTAGAGCGCACCACCTCGCTGGCCAGGCGCTCGATCTGGGCGATGGCTTCGCTGACCACCTGATCGCCGGCGCGGGCTTCACCGTCGGCGGCGGCCGCGGCCTGGGAGGCTTCCTCGGCGTTGCGCGCCACTTCCTGGACGGTAGCGGTCATCTCGTGCATGGCGGTCGCGACCTGGTCGGTCTCGACTTTCTGGCTGTTGACCCCGGCGCTGGTCTGCTCGGTCACGGCGGAGAGTTCTTCGGCGGCGCTGGCGATCTGGGTCACGCCGTCGCGGATGCCGCTGATCAGGTCACGCAGGGTCACGCCCATGCGGGCGATGCCTTGTTGCAGCACACCCAGTTCGTCGCGGCGGGTGACGATAACGTTCTGCGACAGGTCGCCGCTGGCAATGCGTTCGACCACGGCCAGGGTTTCGCGCAGTGGGCCGGTAATCTGACGCGTGATGATCACGGCTGCGATGACACCGACCAGCAGCGCCAGGAGGGTGCTGATCAATTGCAGGGTGCGGGCCTCGGCGCTTTCTGCGTCGCGGCGGTCGAGTTGGATCTGGTACAGCTGCTCGCTCAGGGCCACGATGGTCGCGCCCTGGTCGGTCATCTCCTTGCGTGCCTGTACCACATCGGCGGTGGCCAGCTTGAAAGCCTGCACAGCGCTGCGGTATTGGGTCAGGGCGTTTTCCAGCTGGCGCAGTTCATCCTGGCGGGTGCTGGAGAAAAGTTCATTCAATGGCTTGAGCGAAGCGATGGCGGCGTCCAGTTGGGCGACGGCCTTGCGTTCAGTGTCGGCGTTGCTGTTGGCGGTGTAGCCGCGCACTTCATAGCGGGCCAGCATGAAGGCCTGCTTGGCCTCGGTGATGGCCTGGAACTGGGCGAAACGTTCATCGCTGAGGGCCATCTGGCGCACGTCGGCATCGATGGTCTCGATCAGCTTGTGGGCGACCTCGGCGTTGGTGCCCATGACATCGCGGGCGCTGTTGCCGGTGCGGTAGGCGCTGCGCATTTTATTCAGGGACACCTGATAGGCGCCGATGACTGCGCTCTGCTCCTTGAGCAGCTTGACGTTTGCCGGGCTCTTGAAGCTGCTGAGCAAGGCGTTCTGTTGCGCCACGAAACCATCGAGGGTGGTCTGCACATTTTGTGCGACGGTCTCGTCACCGTTGGCCAGCATGTATTGCAGGCGAACGACGCGCAGCTTGGTCAGGCCGGCGTTGAGCTGGGTGATGTCGCTCATCCAGTTACTGCGATCGATCAGCCCGCCGAGGCTGGTCCAACTGGTCAGGGCCAGCAGGCAGGTCAGTACCAGCACCAGGCCAAAGCCCAGGCCCAATTTCATGTTGACGCTAATGTTGCCAAACCAGCTGTTCATCAATTCCTCCAGGAACGTTGTGCTGCTTGATCGTCGGTACGCTGGAAGATTGTTGTTGTTAAGAGCCAGCAAAAACGTGTGCAGGCCTGTATCGGCCGCTGGTCCTGGATCTGAAAGTTTTTTTCCGAGTATCTGTGGGAGCAAGGCTTGCCCGCGATGAAGGCGATGCGCTCTGCCACAGAATCGAGGTGTCTGTTTCGTGAGCAAGCTTTGCTCCCACCAAGTTTTTTTTCACATCGCTTTCACTGCCTGCCTACGTCGGCCTCTCTACTGTCGCGCCATCGAATCACTGGGTGGATGCCGTCGGGGCGGCTTGATGTGGAACTGAGACTGAGTTTTTTCGGCCTGACGCGCTCGATCGATACGAGTCGCTTCGCCCGTTACCAAAACACGATGGTCGTGCTGGCATCGGCGCTGCTGGTCATCCCGCTGGTCTTCTGGCTACTCAGCCCGGCGGCGGTGCCGGACCTGGCCCATGGCAACGTCGCTGGCGCCCGGGCCTTGGCCGAGGGCTGGGCCAAGGGCGAGATGATTGTGCTGGTGCGCCATGTCGAGCGCTGCGACCACTCCAAGGCTACGTGCCTGAATGACCGCGAAGGCATCACCGACCGCGCCCGCGCCGTTGCGGTGGGCCTCGGTGCCCGCTTCGAACAACTGGGCCTGGACAACGTCGACCTCTACAACAGCCCACGGGTGCGCACGGCGCAGACGGCGGGGTACATGTTCAACAAGGTGAGTGCCGGTGACGATTGGCTGTTCAACTGCCGACATGATCTGCTGCGCAACGCCTTGGCCCACAAGGTGGCCGGGCGCAACCTGATCCTGGTCACCCACAGCGAATGCATGCAGGCGATGGAAACCGCGCTCCAGCGCCCGACTTCCTCGTTCGGCTATGGGGCTTCGTTGTTCGTTTCCAGCGCCCAGCCACAAGCACCACGATTGCTCGGTTTTATCGAAGCCTCCGATTGGCGCTCGGTGACATTCCAGTAATTTTTCTCTCGATCAGGACCGCTCATGCTGACGTCTGCTCGCGCCCGTTTCTACGGGCTCAACCTCGGAATTCCCCTGGCCTGTGCCGCCGTGGTGTTCCTGCTGTTCGACCTGACCCGTATCGACATCGCCATCAGCGATCTTTTCTACGACCCCTTGCACCAGGTCTTTGCGTTGCAGCACGAGCGCCTGTTCGAGCAAATCACCCACAAGTGGGCGAGGGGCATTCCGGATTGGACGGGCGAGGCGGCGATTTGCGGTGCCCTGCTGTCGTTTATCTGGCCGTTGTTCAAGCCGGAGAAACACCCCGCAGTGCTTCGTGTGCTGGACAAGGCCAGGTTGACCAAACCGCTGCGTTTTGCCCACAGGCACCGTCGCGATTTTCTCTATGTGGTCTTCGCCTTTTCCCTCAGCACCGGCGTCATCCATTACCTCAAGGGCCACACCAGCGTGTATTGCCCGGTGGAAACCACCCAATACGCCGGCAAGATCGAGCACAGGGAATGGTTCCAGAATTTCGACCTGCTGAAGGTCGCCGGCGACGGTCGCTGCTGGCCCGGCGGTCATGCATCCGGCGGCTTCACGATGTTGGCGCTGTATTTCATCGCCCGGCGCTACCGCTGGCGGCACTCCAAAGCCGTGATGTATGGGGCGCTGGCCTTGGGGTTTGTCTATGGCACGACGCGAGTCGTACAGGGCTGGCACTACATGTCCCACACCTTCTGGGCGGGGATCTTTGTCTGGTTGAGCTGTTGGCTGATGGCGTTGCTGTTTTATGGGCGAGCGGCCTTGGAACAACCGGTGTCGGGCAACGCCCTTCGTCAGCCTGAACGCCAGGCAAAAAAAAGCCCGCTGGGAGCGCGGGCTAAAACCTTAGTTTCTTGAATGAGCGAGGCGACTTTACCGAATCACGCGGGGGCGTGGGGTGAAGAAAAGTTCATGGGGCCGGCGCCTTGCACGACCCCATGTCCTCGGACACTTTTCACCTGAGATCAAACCGATCCAGGTTCATCACCTTGACCCACGCCGCGATGAAGTCGTTGACGAACTGCTCTTGCGCATCCGCGCTGGCATAGACTTCGGCCAAGGCCCGTAGCTGGGCGTTGGAGCCGAAGACCAGGTCGACACGGGTGCCGGTCCATTTGACCTGGCCGGTCTTGCGGTCGCGGGCCTCAAAGGTTTCCTGGGTGTCGGAGAGTGGTTTCCATTCCACCCCCATGTCCAGCAGGTTGACGAAAAAGTCATTGCTCAACGTCCCTGGCCGTTGGGTAAAGACACCGTGCGCCGTATGGCCGACGTTAGTATCGAGTACCCGCAGACCGCCGATCAGCGCCGTCATCTGCGGGGCACTGATGGTCAGCAGTTGTGCCTTGTCGATCAGCAGCGCCTCGGCAGACACGCGGTACCGCCCCTTGAGGTAGTTGCGAAAACCATCGGCGATGGGCTCGAGAAAACCGAACGACTCGACGTCCGTCTGCTCCTGGCTCGCGTCCATGCGCCCCGGTGCGAACGGAACCGTCACGCTGAGCCCGGCATTTTTCGCCGCCTGTTCAATACCGGCGCTGCCGGCCAGCACGATCAGGTCCGCCAGGGAGATTTTCTTTCCGTCGGATTGAGCGGCGTTGAACGCGCTCCGGACCTTGTCGAGGATCGCCAGCACTTGGGCCAGTTGCTCAGGCTGGTTGACTGGCCAATCCTTCTGCGGGGCCAGGCGTAGGCGGCCTCCATTGGCGCCGCCGCGTTTGTCGGAGCCGCGGAACGTGGAAGCCGCGGCCCATGCCGTAGACACCAGCTGTGAAACCGTGAGACCCGAGGCCAACAGCTTGCCTTTCAGGGCGGCGACGTCGCTGTCGTCGACCAGCGGATGGTTGACCGCTGGAATAGGGTCTTGCCATAGCAGTTCTTCGTTGGGCAGTTCCGGGCCGAGGTAGCGTGAGAGCGGGCCCATGTCGCGGTGGATCAGCTTGAACCAGGCGCGGGCAAAGGCGTCGGACAGTTGCTCCGGGTTTTCCAGGAAGCGCCGGGAGATTTTTTCGTAGATCGGGTCGAAGCGCAGTGCCAGGTCGGTGGTCAGCATCGTTGGGTTGCGCCGTTTGGCCGGGTCGTGGGCATCGGGAATGATCCCCGCGCCCGCACCGTTTTTTGGCGTCCATTGGTGCGCGCCGGCCGGGCTCTTGGCCAGTTCCCACTCGAAGCCGAACAGGTTCTCCAGGTAGTTGTTGCTCCAGCGGGTGGGCGTGGTGGTCCAGGTGACTTCCAGGCCACTGGTGATGGTGTCGGCGCCCTTGCCGGTGCCGAAGGTGCTCTTCCAGCCCAGGCCTTGCAGCTCCAGGCCGGCGGCTTCGGGCTCGGCACCGACATTGTCCGCAGGTCCCGCGCCGTGGGTCTTGCCGAAGGCGTGGCCGCCAGCAATCAGTGCCACGGTTTCTTCGTCGTTCATCGCCATGCGGCCGAAGGTTTCGCGGATGTCCAGCCCGGCGGCGACCGGGTCCGGCTGGCCCTCGGGGCCCTCCGGGTTGACGTAGATCAGCCCCATCTGCACGGCGGCCAGCGGGTTCTCCAGATTGCGTCCGTCGTCAGTGCGGCTTTCTTCGTTGCCAGGCTCGGCGACCAATTGGCCTTCGCCGGGATCCTGCATGGCGGCTTTGTCGGGCTTGCCGTAGCGAACATCGCCCCCCAGCCATTTGTTTTCGGAACCCCAGTAGACGTCTTCATCCGGCTCCCAGACATCGGCGCGGCCACCGGAAAAACCGAAGGTCTTGAAGCCCATGGACTCCAGCGCGACGTTACCGGTGAGGACGATCAGGTCGGCCCAGGAAATGTTGCGACCATACTTCTGCTTGATCGGCCACAGCAGCCGGCGTGCCTTGTCGAGGCTGACGTTGTCGGGCCAGCTGTTGAGCGGCGCAAACCGCTGCTGGCCGGAACCCGCCCCACCGCGTCCGTCACCGGTGCGGTAGGTGCCTGCACTGTGCCAGGCCATGCGGACAAACAGCGGCCCATAGTGGCCGAAGTCCGCCGGCCACCAGTCTTGCGAGTGGGTCATCAGCGCATTGAGGTCTTGTTTCAAGGCCTGGAAGTCCAGGCGCTTGAACGCTTGGGCATAGTTGAAATCCTCGCCCATGGGGTCGGACAGCGAGGAATGCTGGTGCAGGATCTTCAGATTCAGTTGGTTCGGCCACCAGTCGCGGTTCGTCGTGCCACCGCCAGCGGCGTGATTGAACGGGCATTTCGATTCGTTTGCCATGGGAAGCTACCTTTGGTCGTATTCATCCAGCTATCCAGCCCGGCCGGGCTTCGGATAGCGACAGGCGAAATAAATGACACAGGGCGCAGGGCTCACAGTTCGCTCAACTGATCGTGTGTGGCGACACGGCTACGTGCGCTAGTTGCCCGTGCAATGGCCCACGGCAAGCCCAATACGTTTCTGAGCGCTTCGTATCTCTTTGTCAGGTTTCACCGGCCGGATTGCACCAGCCTGAATTCAGGCTAGTTCCCCTTTGCCAGATAGCTAATAGGCGCAGTATTAACGCTCGATAGGGTCAATCTTTTAACGAGGCCAAGCGGTGAGGCAGATGATGGGAACGGTCAACCGATAAAAGCATCACTGTGCGTACCAAGGTCGAAGCCATTCACTTAAGAAAGTGATGAACCCGTGGCGAGGGAGCTTGCTCCCGCTGGGCCGCGAAGGGGCCCCACAATGTTGCGGTCGCTGCGCAACCGAGCGGGAGCAAGCTCCCTCACCACGGATTTTCACTGCTTTAAATGAACAGTGTTGCGAACCTGCTCGTGCCTTACAGAAGTCTTTTTCCCCTGTGATTGTCGACGCTGACTGTGAGACGCGTCTCTTTTTTGCGTAGAAAGTTTCCGCTCTCTTGAACCGAAGGCGATATGCAGGGTCTGGTGTGCGCGCATGGCTGTGCATGCCTGCTGTCATTTCTGTATCGAGGGATCGAACATGTCCGTATTTGCCTTAGGGACGAGGCTAGTCGTCGCTTCGCTGTGTTTTCTAGCGATGAACATTGCCGTCGCCGCGCCAACCCCCGGCGATACGGACCTGATCCGTGAGCGTCAGGACCGGCTGCTCGAAGAGCAGCGCCGACGTCTTGAAGAACTCAAGGACCTGCCTGGCAAGGAGGCGAAGCCGGCCCAGCCCACGGCACCTGTCGATACCCGTTGTTTCCCGATCAAGACCATAGAGCTCAAGGGCGCCGACGCCCTCTCCGAAAGCGAGCGCCAGCGCCTGCTCAAGCCCTTTCTCAACCAGTGCCTGGGCGTGCCGCAGCTTAACCAGTTGCTCAAAGTCATCACCGATTACTACCTGGAAAAAGGCCTGGTCACCAGTCGCGCCTACTTGCCGCAACAGGACCTGTCCAGCGGTCACCTGCAAGTGCTGGTGGTCGAGGGGCGCCTGGAAGGATTGAAAGGTGCCGAGAACAGTAAGCTGTCGGAGCGCGAGTTGGCGATGGCGTTTCCCGGCAAAACCGGCGAACTGCTCAACCTGCGTGAGATGGAACAGATGGTCGATCAACTGAATCGCTTGCCGTCCAACCGTGCACAAATGGAACTGACGCCGGGGCAGAACATCGGCGGCAGCGAAGTGCGGGTCAATAACACCCCGCAAAAACCTTGGCGCGCCGGCCTTTCACGGCATAACGATGGGCAGAAAAGCACCGGCGAGCAGCAATGGGGCGCCTCCCTGGACTGGGACAGTCCCCTGGGCCTGGCTGACCAACTGGCCTTGCGCGGCGGCCACGATGCCATCAGCGATCACCAGAAAACCTCGCGCAACGGCATGCTCTATTACAACCTGCCGTTTGGCTGGTGGAACCTGAGCTACACCTACAGCCAGAGCGAGTACCGCGCCGTGGGCCAGGCCAACGGCTTCAACTTCAAGCAGAGCGGCGACAGCCAGAACCACCAGGTGCGCCTGGAACGGGTGGTCCATCGCGACGCGGTGAGCAAGACCTCCCTCAACACGGGCCTGGCGTACCTGCGTACCAACAACTTCATTGAAGACAGCAAGCTCGCCGAGAGCAGCAATCGCATCAGCGAGGCGCAGTTCGGCATCAACCATGGACGGCGGATTGGCAATGCCTTCGTCAACCTCGACCTGGGCCTGCAACAAGGTCTCGGCGCCCTCGATGCCCAGGGCGATCACGAGCCGGGGCCTGGGCTGCCGGATGCACGCCATCGCAAATACACCGCCACCCTCAGCTACCTGCAACCCTTTGAGCTGGGTGGCGAGTCCTTCAGCTTCAGCAGCCTGATGACCGGCCAGCGCAGCGAGGACGTGCTGTTCAGCCCGCAGCGCATGAGCCTGGGCGGCCTGTCGTCGGTTCGCGGTTACAAGGACCAGACGCTGTCCGGCGACAGCGGCGGCTACTGGCGCAACGACTTGCGCTGGAGTCGTCCGGTGACACTGGAGTGGATGCGCCCGGTGTTCGCTGAATACGGCACCAGCCTCGGTTATGACCAGGGCGTGATTCGCGGTAATCGCTACAACGGCGACGAGCACGGGCGCATGTCGAGCAATTCGCTGGAGTTGTTCGCCCGTGGTGAACACCTGAACGCCAGCGTCACCTTCGCCCATTCCCTGGAACGCCCGGATGCCCTGACCGAGCGCGAAGCGCCGATCTACTTCCGCTTGGATGTATCCATCTAATTTTTGCTGCAACGAGACCTGATCATGGACGACCGCCAATACGCCTTCCTGGCCCGCCAGCCTTCTGCTGCCCTGAAAACCCGCGACGCCTTCTGGGGCATGCCCAAGCGTGGCCTGGCGTTCCTATTGGCCAACGTCATGTTCTGGCAACCGATGTGGGCCCAGGCGGGCGGCATCGTGGTCAGCGCGCCGGGCACCAGCGTTGGCCAGGCCGGCAATGGCGTGCCGGTGGTCAACATCGCCAAGCCCAATGGCAGTGGCCTGTCCCACAACCAGTTCAAGGACTACAACGTCGGCAGCAACGGCGTGATCCTCAACAACGCCACCAATCCCGCCCAGTCCACGCAACTGGGCGGGATTATTCTTGGCAACCCGAACCTCAAGGGTACGGCCGCGAAAGTCATCCTCAACGAAGTCAATGGTGGCAACCCGAGCCAATTGCGTGGCTACACCGAAGTGGCGGGACAGTCAGCCCATGTCATCGTCGCCAACCCCTATGGCATTACCTGTAACGGTTGCGGGTTTATCAATACGCCCAAGGCGACCCTGACCACGGGCAAGCCGATCATCGAAAACGGCCAGGTGGGTCGCTATCAGGTGGACCAGGGCAGCGTCGCCATTGAAGGCGCGGGCCTGAACGCCAACAACGTTGACCGCTTCGAAATCATTACTCGCAGCGCCAGGATCAACGCCGAAATACAGGCCAAGAACCTGACCATCGTGGCCGGGCGCAATGACGTCAATGCCAATACCCTCAACGCCACCGCTCGGGCCGATGACGGCAGCGCCAAGCCCGAACTGGCGATCGACTCCTCCGCGTTGGGCGGCATGTATGCCGGGGCGATCAAGTTGGTGGGGACTGAGGCCGGGGTTGGGGTGAAGCTGGATGGCAAGATGGTTGCCAGTGGCGGGGATATTCAGCTCGATGCCAATGGGCATCTGAGTTTGGCGCAGACGGCCGCCGCCGGAGCCATCGACATCGAAGCCAAAAGTCTGGAAACCCGTGGCCAGGTGTACGCCGGTAGCCGCCTGGACGTGAAGACCCAGGGCGACCTGAGCAACCAGAAAAACCTGGTGGCGCGCGACAGCATTCATCTCGACAGCGGCGGTACGCTGAGCAACAACGCGATCATCGAAGCCGGGGTCAATCCCGACAACAGCCGCAACACGGCGGGCGATGTCACCCTCACGGCAAAACAGCTGAGCAATGGCGGCAAAACCGTCATTGCCAGTCGCGACCTGAATGTCACGACCACCGCAGCGCTGAACAACCAGGGCGGTACGCTCAGCGGGCAGCGCAAGGCCACGGTCACAGCCGATACTGTGGATAACCGCAACAAAGGCCGAATCCTTGGCAACAGCGAACTGCACCTGAAGGCCAATCAGGTGCTGAACGCCCAGGGCGGCCTGATTAATAGCCAAGGCATTTTAACTGCCAACCTGGGCTATCTGGACAACAGCGCAGGCGAACTGTCCAGCCTGAACAGCGCGACCCTGATCCTCGGCAGCCTGGACAACCTGACCGGCCTGGTCATGGCCGGCAAGAACCTCGACATCACCAACGCGGGCGCGATCAACAACCAGGGCGGCGAGTTGTCCAGCCAAGGCAGCGTGACCGTGCGCACCGCCAGCCTGGACAACCGCAACAAAGGCACCGTCGCCGCCAATGGCAAGCTGCTGGTTACGGCGACCGGCCAGGTCAACAACGCTGACCAAGGCCTGATCGCCAGCCGCAGTGCCGGCGTCGAGCTCAAGGCCGCCCGCCTGGACAACGCCAAGGGCACGCTGCAAGGCAAGGGCCTGGTGACCGTGGTTGTGACGGGCGATATTGATAACCAGGGCGGCACGATCATCGCTCAAGACGCCGACCTGAACATCGAAGCGGCCAACCTGGACAACCGTGGCGGCGTGCTGTCCAGCGTCAAGGCCGCGCTGGAGGCACGCACCACCGGCGTGCTGAAAAACGGCTATGACGTGAACCGTCAGGGCGGCACGATCCAGGCCCAAGGACTCAGCATCCAAGCCTTGGCTGGGCTGTTCAACGACGGCGGACGCATCGCTGCGCAAGCCGGCGATGTCGTGGTCACCAACGCAGCGGCGAATATCAACAATCGCAACGGCGGGATATACGCCACGGGCAAGGTCTGGGTCACTGGCCGGGGCATGGACAACAGCGGCGGCGGGCAGGTCAGCGCCAATCGCATCGACTTCGATCTTTCGGGGGCGCTGAACAACAACGCCGGCATCATCGAAAGCCAGGACAGCCTGGATATTCTGGCCGCCAGCCTGGGCAACCAGAAAGGCCAACTGCGCACCCTGGGCCAGAACAGCACCACGGTGTTCAAGATCGGTGGTCTGTTCGATAACAACGACGGCACCCTGGAAACCGCCAGTAATGATGTGGGCTTCAACACCGGCAGCGTCCAGAACGTGGGCGGCAAGCTGCTGCACACTGGCCTGGGATTGTTCGGCATCAGCCAAGCCAACCTGGGGCAGGCAGGCGGTCAGCTGGTGACCTACGGCAACCTGACGGTGACGGCTGATCGCTGGACCAACAACACGGCGATCCAGGCCGGGCACCTGGTCGTGGATGTCGACCAGTTGACCCAGACCGCCACCGGCCAGTTGCTCAGCACCAATAGTATGGTGGGCCGCGGCAGCAACTGGCGCGTCGACGGCCTGATCGGCAGTGATGGAGCCATCGACCTGCAACTGACCGGCGCCTATACCGGTAACGGTCGCTTGAGCAGTCTCGGTACCCTGGGCCTCAAGGCGGCACTGATCAATCTGGAGCAAAACGGCAGCATCGCTGGCGGTGGCAACACAACCGTCGTGGTCGATGGCGTCCTCAACAGCTACGGTCGCCTGACCTCGGCGGCGGACCTGAGCGTCACGGCCGCCACGCTCAACAACTACGGCACGCTGGGCAGTGCCGCAGCGCTTGGCGTATCGACCGGCGACCTGCTCAACGAACACGGATTGATCTTCAGCGGCGGCAACACCAGCCTGCGCGTAAACAACCTGACCAACCGCTATGCCGACATCTACAGCCTGGGTGATCTGAGCATCGATCGCGACGGCCTCGGCACCCGTGCCAACCGCATTCTCAACAGCTCCGGCACGCTGCAAAGCGACGGCAACATGCGCTTGGCGGCCAGCACCATCGACAACGTCCGTGAGGTCTTGGCCACCAACGATGCTGGCATCTACACCGCCTCGATCAGGGAAGTGGCCTGCGTCCCAGGTGATTGCGACGGCCCCAAGCAAAACCACGTCTGGCAGATCGTCCAGCGCGATAAGTTCGAAGTCACCGCGGCCAGCGCCGCCTCCAGCATCACCACCGGCGGCAACCTGAATATCCAGGGCGACACTCTGACCAACCGGAGCAGCAGCATCGGCGTCGGCGGTGCATTGACCGCCAACCTCGTCAGCCTGAACAACATCGGCATCGAGACCGGCGAGATTGAAACCTCGCGCACCTTCAGGTCCCAACGCACGCGCCGCCCGGGTAGCTGGCGCGCAGAGGCCAATGACTTCACCAACAAATACTGGTTGCAGAGCCCAGGCTACAACGCCAATGACCTGAGCGGTCTTGAAGCGGCGATGAGCCATTTTATCGGCAGAACCGAACGTGAGCTGACGCAGTTCCGTACTCAGACAACCACCACCGACAGCCAAACCTATGCCGCGATTATCCAGGCCGGGGGCGCCATCGACATTCCTACCCAGGGCGACCTCAACAGCGGCGTCGTGCGTGGCGGCTACAACTACGTTGGCGCCGGCCCACGCACCGACACCCAGGCCGACAACGCCTTCTCGACCCGCATCAGCGTCAATCGACAGCTACCCCCGAACCTGACCCAGCAACAAGTCGATCCGCTGACCTTGCCGGGTTTTGACTTGCCCACCGGGCAAAACGGCCTGTTCCGCATGAGCGGCGACGGCTCGGCCACACCGACCCAGAGCACGGGCCTGACGCAAGTGCGTGGCCTGCCGGACCGTTCGTTCCAGGCCAACCCGCAAAAGTACCTGATCGAGACCAACCCGGCGCTGACCGACATGCGCCGGTTCATGAGCTCCGATTACCTGCTGACAAACCTCGGCTACGACCCGGACACCGCCGCCAAGCGTTTGGGCGACGGCTTCTACGAACAACGCCTGATCCAACAGGCGGTGATCGCCCGCACCGGCCAACGCTTCCTCGACGGCCAGAACTCCGACGACGGCATGTTCAAGTACCTGATGAACAACGCCATCGCTAGCAAGGACAGTCTCAACCTGTCCCTGGGCGTCAGCCTGACCGCCGAACAGGTTGCGGCCCTGACCCATGACATCGTCTGGATGGAAAACCGGACGGTGAATAATCAACAGGTGCTGGTGCCGGTGCTTTATCTGGCCCAGGCTAACCACCGTCTGGCGCCGAATGGTGCGCTGATTCAGGGCTCAGACGTCAGCCTGATTGCGGGTAAGAACCTGAACAATGCGGGCACCTTGCGTGCGTCCAGCAACCTGAGGGCGACGGCGGGCGACAGCTTGGTCAACAGTGGGTTGATGGAAGCGGGTGGTCGGCTGGATGCGTTGGCGAGTAATAACCTGACTAACAGGGCGGGTGGGGTTATTGCTGGGCGGGATGTCAGTGTTGTTGCTCTGACTGGCGACGTGACTAACGAGCGTACCGTTACCACCCACGAAAGCGACAGCGGCTACCGCAGCGAACGCACGGACTTCATCGACAGCGCCGCTCGTATCGAAGCCGGCAACAACCTGACCATCAGCGCAGGGCGTGACATCAACAGCGTCGGCGGCGTGCTGAAAAGTGGCGCCGACACCACCCTAAACGCCACGCGCGATGTCAATCTCATCGCCGCCGAACGCATCACCAGCGGCACTCGCGGCAGGCATCGCGACCAAGACATCAAGCAATACGGCTCCAGCCTCGACAGCGGCCGCGACCTGACCGTCAACGCTGGTCGCAACCTCACCGTTGTCGGCACTCAGATCGATGCCAAGCGCGACGTTGCCATGGCCGCCCAAGGAAACTTGACCTTCGCCTCGGCGGCGGATGAGCAGCATTCCTACGGCAAGAGCAAGAAGGTCACCCGCCAAGAGGACCACGTCAGTCAGGTGGCCTCGACGGTTAATGCGGGGCGCAACGTTGTAATGAGCGCGGGGCAGGATTTGGCGATGATCGCCAGCAAGGTCAACGCTGCAAACCAGGCCTACTTCGTGGCGGGTGGCAAGCTTGAGCTGCTGGCTGCGCAGAACCGCGACTATTCGCTGTATGACATGAAGAAGAAAGGTGGTTGGGGCAGCTTGAAGATGCGGCGCGATGAGGTGACACAAATCACCCATATCGGCAGCCAGATCCAGACGGGAGGCGACCTGACGCTCAGGAGTGGCGGCGACCAGCGCTACCAAGTCGCCAAGCTGCAAAGCGGAAAGGACCTGATACTGGAAAGTGGCGGCGCCGTCGTTTTCGAAGGCGTGAAGGACCTGCACGACGAAAGCCATACCAAGACCAATAACAATGCGTTCTGGAACTCCGCAAAGGGCAAGGGTAATACCGACGAAACCTTACGCCAGACGCAGATGGCGGCGGCGGGCAATATCACCATCAAGGCAGTCGAAGGCCTGAAGATTGATATCAAGCATGTCGATCAGAAAACGGTTAGTCAGACCATTGATGCGATGGTAAAAGCCGATCCGCAACTGGCTTGGATCAAGGAGGCCGAGCAGCGCGGTGACGTGGACTGGCGGCAAGTAAAGGAGATCCATGAGTCCTTCAAGTACAACACGTCGGGCTTGGGGCCGGCTTCACAACTGATCATTGCCATTGCCCTCGCGGCCGTAATGGGTCCGATGATGGCTGGCATGAATACCATGCTTCAGGCGGGAGCCCTCAGTGTCGCGACCAAGGCGACGG
The DNA here is from genome assembly GCF_051131985.1 of Pseudomonas sp. Z3-6. NCBI lineage: Bacteria > Pseudomonadati > Pseudomonadota > Gammaproteobacteria > Pseudomonadales > Pseudomonadaceae > Pseudomonas > Pseudomonas sp. Z3-6. The sequence continues at coordinate 6,104,773 of NZ_CP071644.1, read as the reverse complement.
TCAGCACCATCGATAACCGAGGCAATCTCGGCGCAATTGCCAAGGATGTAACTTCCAAGGACAGCCTGAAAGGATACGCCGTCTCGATGGCCACGGCGGGGGTTACGCAAGGGCTTGGTTACGAGGCCGGCAACGTTGGGTTTAATGCCGAGAGCGCGAAGACGGTGGCTATGAAAGTGGCCGCGGATGCTGCGATAAAAACAGCTGTGTACGGAGGAAGCTTCAAGGATAACTTCGCGAATTCATTGGTTGGAACGGCGGCAAGCATTGGGGGCGCATACGGCGCTGGCAAAATAGGTGACCTACCGCTAACCGAAGGTAGCCTTGAGAAAGTTCTCCTTCATTCGGCCTTGGGCGGGTTGATGGCAGAGGTCATGGGAGGAGATTTCCGCACAGGGGCGATAGCGGGTGGGGCAAACGAGGTTCTGATTGGTTTGCTGGGGGATACGCTACTGCCCTCGCATCTGGAGCCCGGTACGGCTGAATACATTCGGGCCCAGGAAAATCTGGTCGCACTTTCGAAAGTTGTCGGTGTACTGGGGGCTGCCGCCTCGAATGGGGATCTCGACGTTGCCGCGCAAGTGGCGGAAAACGGCACGCGTTACAACTTCCTCGGAGACCACTCCAAAGCGGAGCGAGACAGAGTTCTCAAGGAGTATGAAGAAACCAAGAGCCTGGACGCCGCCAAAAAAATGATGGTGCTCCAAGGCTCGGATCAACGTAGTGATGCGTTGTTGGCGCGTTTTCATACCGACCCCGCGTCGCTTTCTCCGTCAGAAAAAACAGAGCTGGGCGCTTATCTTCAGGTGTTTGGCTACGAGCAAAGCAAGGAACACGGGGTTGAGGTTGCTCGCACCAGCATCAACAATCTGCTTGAAAACGGACCGGATCCTTATCGAGACTACCCGTATGCGGGCGGTACTAGCCAGGAGCGAATTGCCTACGCCGATGGTCTGAGAGCCCAGGATGGCGTGTCGGTTGCCAACATATTTTGGTCCAGGGACCAGAGCGCTAGCGAAATGCTGTACCGCGATGCTCAAGGTTACCTGCGCATCAATGGTGAAATGCAGGCAATGAGCGACGTGGGGTCACCAGCTCTTTATTTTCTGACGGGTAACCTCGGCACTACGATTCGAGTCGCTGCTGCGGCCAATGGTGTACTCCAGGCAGGCCACGGTACGGGCCAAGTCTACGACGGTGATACATGGAATGGCATTGGCAATATCGTGGTCGGCGCCATGAATGCTGCGAGCCTTGGGATTCCAAAGATCGGCTCCCCGGGAAGGGGCAATGCTAGCATCGGCGTAAAGGAAACAGAACGAGTTGTACCTCCTGCGGTAGTAGGTGGAGGAGCAATCCAAAACGAGGGGGCTAATGCTCTTCAGCTATTGCCTGATTTCGCAAATAGTCGAAAAGCATTTGAACATTATGCCAAACATTCCCAAGGTGTAATATTGGGCAAAAAAGGAAAAGCTGTGGCGAAGCCAGATGGTGCCGATGTGCCTGAGTTCATTTCGTATGATTCGTATGTCAGTGCTGCGCGGTCTTTTTGGGCTCCATCTACTCGGGCGGGTATTCATCAGGGCATTCGAGCAGATGGCTCTGTTCTTAGGTTTGAGCCGTCAACTGGATATTTTGGTGTCATGCGAAATGGAAAGATAAATACTTTCTTTAGGCCTGATGGCGACGCCGCCGCACGGCTAAAATATTTCAAGGAACAGTTGTGAAAGATGAGAATGTTTTTGAGCTTTGCTCAGCAGTTTTGACCAAGCTTGGTTTTGGTAATGAAACTTTGATGTCTTTGATTCAGAAGTGGAGGTTTTTTATTGAGGAATGTCAGGAGGGATATGATTGGGACTATTCTGAGTATAGAAATGAGCTTCGGGTGAGGGGCTTAATAGAGGAATTGCTGAACGATCCAAGGATCTCCAATGCCGATGCGTTGGGACATCTTTTTTCGGAGGTGTCCCGCCTTGACGAAAAATTTAAGTTTTTATTGCAGTCAGGCGTCTCTGTGCTTGAAGGGGGGCACTGGTGGGAACAAGGTGTTTTAATTCGTGCTGGGGGTGAATACTGTCATTATATGAAAAGCGCATACGGAATTTATGTGGAGAGTGTAGAAGGGTAGAATGTCGAAAAAATTAAAGGTGGGATCTGTTTTTGAGGTGTAAGCGGGACTGGTGTTCTGTTTTTAAGTATATAAATAAATCTTGCATTTTTTTGCGTCGACCAGTTATTCCCAGAGATATGGATGCACGAAGGTCGAAAAAATTGAACCCATTGACGGAATTACCTATGTCATCTTTGGGGAATAGAAATTTATTAGCGCAAATATTGGATGGAAAGTCGCCCGGTATCGTGTTGAACATGATGCTGGAAGTCGTTCCGGATTTAGATGAATATGCCAGAAGGAAAATCCTGGGCCGAGGTCGCGACAATTCGGCAGTTCGACAAGCATTTGTCGATAGACAAGATCGATGACGATACGTCGCTATATTGGCTAGCCCGCCAAACCGAGTATCGACTCGGCGCAGGAAAGCATAAACTTTCCGTTAAGTACGCTATTGGAACTGGATACTCACGTCCAATTGAAATGACCGTGGATTTGGTCGGTGGCCGTACCTATGGGCTTTATGGCATTTCTTCGATGAAATGGTGGTATTACGAAGTTCGTGATGTCGAGACAGGTCTTTCGGCGAAAGTTATAGAGCCGGCCGTCACAACGACGCCTTCTGGATCAGCCGGGCAAGCGGTCCAATAGTTTTATCGTGGAAAGGGCGTTTGCTCTCTGTCGGTTGGCGATGAATAGCGAGGGTTGCTTCGCAGCCCAGCGGGAGCAAGCTCCCTCGCCACAGAAGCCGGATTGTTGATCGCTCGCCCATGGCGCAGTTTTATTTTGCTATCCCCTTCTTTTGTGGTTACAGCGGACACCACGGGTCTCCCCCATTCGCGCTTTCCAGGATCTTCGGAAAATTTCGTCCAAATCCCCAGCCTGAGGCCACGGCAGTCATGGTGGTTTTGCAAGCGGGGTTCTTTTCCGAGACGATCACGTTCATATAGAACTGGCTGCCGTAGATCGTTGGTGCCCATAGCACCATGTCGCTTCTGTCGGCATTGCTGTCGACTTTCAATTGGATGGTATTGACGAGTCTCCCACCCGTCGTGAGCTCGGTCACTTGTGGGTGAAAGCAGTGGTTCAGGTAGCCTTGCACCCGCTCTTCGACCACCGCCCGCTCTTGCGTCAGGCAGTACTCGGGGCTGGTTACGCCAGTGTTCAGCAGTTCGTCCTTGGTATACGGATGCAGTGAGCAGCCGCTCAATAGCAGAAAAACGATCCCTGTAAATTTCTTGTACAAAACTCATGCTCCATCAGAGGTTGTGGGCTGCCAAAACTGATTGCCGCAAGGGCGGCGGGCGGGACTATACGCAATTTGTGCCTTTATGGAATCGTTAAACAGACTTGTCGTAGGAATCGACGGAACGAATATTCCCCATTGACTTGCAGGACATTTCCTAGAAAATTCCAGTCCCTTGCGCTTGCTGATTTCGGTGCCTAGTCTTTGTCCACCGCTGCCATTCAGCGGTCGGGTTTAGCAGCTCGGAGTTACGTTAGGCGCATGGCAACTGCCTTCAGTGCGGGCATTTTTATTGCTCGAATTCTTATGGCGGCTGTGCGCAGGGCATCCTCGGGTGCGCCGGTTTCCTAACGTACCGGTCTGCTAACCTGCGCATGGCTGCCACCTACTCGTTTAGCAGCGAACGTGGCGGCTCCCACTTACGTTAGGAGCATTCCATGGACAAACTCATCCCAGACCCACCCGTTCCACCGCTGCACCTGGACATCGCGGCCGACGCCAACGCCGAACGTGTCATCGATTCCTATCTGAACCCCAAACCCGCACAGCCTGACAAGAGGCCACCGCCGGAGCAGTTGTTCTCCGTCGTGGAGGGCGTCGATGCTGAAAGCCTGTTGGCAAACCTCAGCGAAACCCTCGCCTCTGCCAATGCCATGGCTAGTGATCTGGCGTTCGACTTGGAGGATTCTCGACGGCATTTTGCATTAGGGCTGCAACAGTTGATCGAGCTGAGTCAGCTATTGGCAAACCGGGCACTGGATGTCATTGACCCTAGATAGGCGCTGGAAAACTAGCATGGGATAGGCCACGTTACGAAGGAGAAATGACAACGCTTCTTCGAGCCGTGGCCTGTTCCTGCGGGATTCCCATGTGGATCATGTACCCGATATTCATTGGGCGTTGGTCGAACACTCCAGCGGCCTGTCCCTGAGGAGCACTGACCGCCAACCTCATCAGCCTGAACAACATTGGCATCGAAACTGGCGAGACCGAAACCTCGCGCACCTTCATGTCCGAACGCACGCGCAGCCCAGGTGTCTGGCGCAATGCAGCCGCTAACTTCACCAAACAATACTGGATTCAAAGCCCCGCCTACGATCCCAACAAGCTGGGCGGCCTTGAAGCAGCGATGAGCCGTTTCATTGGCATGACCGAACGCGAGCTGAAGCAGTTCGGTACGCAAACAACCACCACCGACAGCCAAACCTATGCCGCGATTATTCAGGCCGGTGGCGCCATCGACATTCCAATCCAGGGCGACCTCAACAGCGGCGTCGTGCGTGGCGGCTACAACTACGTTGGCGCTGGCCCACGCACCGACACCCAGGCCGACAACGCCTTCTCGACCCGCATCAGCGTCAATCGGCAACTCCCGCCGAGCCTGACCCAGCAACAGGTCGATCCACTGGCCCTGCCGGGCTTTGACTTGCCCACCGGGCAGAACGGCCTGTTCCGCATGAGCGGCGACGGCTCCACCACGCCGACCCAGAGCACGGGCCTGACGCAAGTGCGTGGCCTGCCGGACCGTTCGTTCCAGGCCAACCCGCAAAAGTACCTGATCGAGACCAACCCGGCGCTGACCGACATGCGCCGCTTCATGAGCTCCGATTACCTGCTGACAAACCTGGGCTACGACCCGGACACCGCCGCCAAGCGTTTGGGCGACGGCTTCTACGAACAACGCCTGATCCAACAGGCGGTGATCGCCCGCACCGGCCAACGCTTTCTCGATGGCCAGAACTCCGACGACGGCATGTTCAAGTACCTGATGAACAACGCCATCGCTAGCAAGGACAGTCTCAACCTGTCCCTGGGCGTCAGCCTGACCGCCGAACAGGTTGCGGCCCTGACCCATGACATCGTCTGGATGGAAAACCGGACGGTGAATAATCAACAGGTGCTGGTGCCGGTGCTTTATCTGGCCCAGGCTAACCACCGTCTGGCGCCGAATGGTGCGCTGATTCAGGGCTCAGACGTCAGCCTGATTGCGGGTAAGAACCTGAACAATGCGGGCACCTTGCGTGCGTCCAGCAACCTGAGGGCGACGGCGGGCGACAGTCTGGTTAACAGCGGGTTGATGGAAGCGGGTGGTCGGCTGGATGCGTTGGCGAGTAATAACCTGACTAACAGGGCGGGTGGGGTTATTGCTGGGCGGGATGTCAGTGTTGTTGCCGTGGCTGGTGATTTGACCAATGAGCGAACCATTACTCGGCATGCCAGCAGCACTGGCTACAAGACTGAGCAACGCGAATTTGCTGACAACGCGGCGCGGATTGAGGCGAGTAATGACCTGAGCGCGGGCGCTGGGCGGGATATCGCCAATGTTGGTGGTGTGCTCAAGAGTGGTAACGACACTACATTGCGCGCAGCCCGAAATATGAACATCACCGCCGCCGAGCAGGTGGACAGCCATACGCAGGGCAGCAAACATCGAGACCAGACCATTACCCAGAATGGTTCTAGCGTTACGGTTGGGCGGGATCTTCAGGCCGTTGCGGGCGGTGACCTCAACGTGATCGCCAGCCAGGTCGAAGCCAAGCGGAACTTGGCCATCGTCGCTACCAAGAACTTGACCTTGGGGCCAGCGGCGAATGAACAGCATTCGTATGGCCAGAGCAAGAAGGTCAAGAGCATCGAGGATCATGTCCAGCAGGTGTCCACCGCGCTCAAGGCGGGCGGGGATGCGACGCTGAGCGCGGGGCAGGATCTCACGCTGGTAGCGAGTACGGTCAATGCGGGGAATGAGGCGTACCTGGTGGCGGGTAACAACCTCGCCCTGAAGGCTGCTGCGGATCAGGACTACAGCTTCTACAGCAAGACCAAGAAGTCTTCTTCCGGGAAGAAATTCCGGCTGGATGAAACGGACAGCACTACCCAGGTGGGCAGCCTGGTCAGTTCTGGCGGCAACAGCACACTGGTGGCGGGAGAAAACCTGCTATTGGCAGGCAGCGCCGTGACTTCCGAGAAAGGCGCGACGAAATTGGTCGCAAGCAAGGACGTACAGATTCTTGCCGTGACCGACGCCGACAGCGCCCGCCATGAGCGTAAGGAAAGCAAAAGCAGTTGGGGTGGGTTCAAGTCGAGCAAAGTCCAGGACAAGGTCGATGAGAAGCGCACGACTGCCGTGGGCAGCATGGTCTCAGGCGAGACGGTCACCGTCGCGGGCGGCCGAGATGTGAAAGTGACGGGCTCGTCCCTGGTCAGTACCGGTGATCTGGCAGTCCAGGCCGGGCGCGACCTGACCATCGATGCGGCGAAAAATACCTTCTCGCGCACCGATATGCACAAGGAAAAGAATCGCGACCTGACAGGTGTATTGACTGGTAACAAGCTGGGCCTGGATGACATGACGGGCAATCAGCATCTGTTTATCAACAGCCAGAAGCACAACGGTACGGCTGCAGAAACCACGCTTACCGGCAGCACAGTTGGCTCCAGTGCCGGCAATGTAACGCTCACGGCTGGGCGCGAGTTGAGTGTTGTGGCCAGTGATCTGGTCAGTACCAAGGACATGGCACTTACCGGTTCCAACGTGACCATCACCGCGGGTGATGAAACCGCGCGGCAAACCACTGAGGACAGCTCTAAAAGCTTGGCAGTGGGTAGGGTCATCGGTGGTGCGATCGTCGATACCGCAAGGACTATTCGCGACGCGTCCAAAGCTGCGAAGAATGCCGATGACCCTCGACTCAAGGCAGTAAAAATCGCACAGGCTGCGCTTGCGTTTTACAACCTGGGTGGCCAAGCCTCGGATGCCAACGGGCAGAGCTCCGGGTTCAAAAACAAGCAAGGCGGCACCCCCAGCAATGGCTCACTGATCAAGATCGGTACCGAGCTGGCCAATACGCGCAGCAAAAGCAGCAGCGAGTACAACAGCCTGACGGCGAAGCAAAGCACCCTTAATGCCGGTCAAGAGCTATCGATTGTTGCCACGGGGGACGCGGCGGGAACCCTGGGTGATATCCAGATAACCGGCAGCAGCCTGAAGGCTGAAAACACCTTGTTGCTGGCTAAAAATGATCTGCTGCTGAAAAGTGCACAGGACACCGTTGATCGCAAAAACGACGGGTCGAGCAACAAAACGGCCATTGGTGCCAGCTTCAACATTGGGGAGCAGAACGGCTTCACCCTCGATCTGGGGGCCCAAGGTGCGAAAAACATGGGTAACGGCAAGTCCGTCACTCAGGTCAATACCACGTTGGAAACTGGATCGCTGTTGTTGCAAAGCGGTCGCGACACAACCCTCGAAGGCGCCCAGGTCCGGGCGGACACCATCAAAGCGTCGATTGGCGGCAACCTGAATATTGTTTCTCGTCAGGACACCGAATCGTCGAAAAGCAAGCAAAGCAGTGGGGGGATCGGAGCGAGCATCTGCGTTCCGCCGTTCTGCTACGGCTCCATGGTCGCGGGTTCGGCGAATATTGCCGCCGCCAACATGAACAGTGACTACAAGGCCGTGACCGAGCAGAGCGGATTGTTCGCTGGTGCCGGTGGCTACGACATCCATGTGGGTAAAACCACGACCCTGCAGGGCGCTGTGATTGCCAGTGAGGCGCTCGCGGATAAAAACCGCCTCAGCACGGATCGCTTGCTCGTCAGCGATATCAAGAACAGCAGCAATATCGAGAGCCAATCGGCGGGAATTTCCATCTCGGGCAGCAATGTTGGCGGCTCCTCATTCGGCGGCAGCATCCCAGTAGCCCTTAAGGACAAAGATCACAGCTACACCCGCAGTGCTGTCAGCGAAGGCACGATCGTTGTTCGTAACCCCGAGGGCGCGACTGACCTGGTGGGGCTGAACCGCGATACCGCCAACGCCAATCAGAAGCTGGACAAGCCCGATGAAGAGGCCATGCAGGAGCGTATCGACCTGATTCAAAGCTCGGCGCAACTGGCCAGCGGTGTTATCAGCACGGTCGCTAAGGCTAAGGCGGATGAGGCCAAGAGGCTTGGGCAGGAGGCAAAGGCACAATCAGACGCGGGGATGTCTGGCGCCGCCGATACAGCACGTGCAGCTGATGCGGCTTATGCAGAAGCCAAGCGCTGGCAGTTTGGCGGCGATAAAAAAATGATGGCCGATATCGCCTCTGGATTAATCGCCGCAGGCCTTGGTGGCGCTCCGGCCGGTACAACGGTAGGCATCGTTGCCAATACGGCTTCTAGCGATATCTTCAAGAGAATTGGTGATTACGCGGAGGCGCAAGCCAAAAACCCGAAATCCGACGCTGCGACTAGATCGGCTTGGGCAGAAGGTGGGGCTGCACGGGTGATGCTACATGCGCTGGCAGGTGCGGCGATTGGGTTATCTAGTGGCAGCGTGCAGAGCGGTGCGTTGGGGGCGGGAGCGTCGGCTGCATTAATGCCGGCAATTGGGGACGCGTTGCGAAGCAGCGGGATGTCGGAGATTGATCAGGAAACTATCGGTTCTTTGATTGCGACTGGGATAGGGGCTGGCGCCGGCTCAGGGAAAGGAGTGAGCGGTTCTTCGGTTGCCGCTGGGACTAGTTACGGCGTGGAAGTTTTTAACCGACAATTACACTTGACCCAAGAAGTCCCGATTCTGAAGAGGAAAGCGGAAGAGTTGGAGAAAACCCGCGGTAAGCCGAAATCGGATGCGCTGTGGGAAGACTTGCTACGTATGGCTGCTGGATCGAATGTCGATGCAGTCGAGAAAGCCCGTTTGGATGGGCTGCAAGAAAAGTGGGGTAACGACCCAACGCGCGATTGGCTCGATAGGGATCTGGCAATCGCAAAAGATGTTATTCAAGAGTTGGCAGACCAAAAAATTCCATTAACGTGGAAAGATGGCACGCCTATTATTGCCAATGGTTCTGTTGTTTATGCCTTTGGCTCGACCAAGGAGCAGTTTGAAGACACCAGCTTGTTTAATGGTACTGGGTCAGGCCTTTATGGCGAGTTGCGCTTGTCAGACAAGTGGAGTCAGTATGGCCGTGAGCAAGCAGATAATCACGCAACAGAAATTATTAATATCTCTACCAACGACGTCGCTTCGAAAGATGCAATGTCGAGATTGTTAGTTTTAGCAAGAAAATCTGCGGAGCCAGATACAACTGTTGACGATGTCCTTTTGTCCTTGACGGGGGTGCGTGCTGGTAAAGCTATCTCAGAGATAGCTGCGAAATTACTGGCAAAAAGGCAGGCGGCGAAGGACGCCGGAAAGTTTTTTGAAATTGCTACTGTTGATGATCTGGCTATAGTGAGAACCAAATATAATTTACCTGAGGGAGATACGATTGGGGTCGCTAGAACAGATATTCCCGGTTTTGAGTCGGAGGTTATTGAAGGTCTCTCACCTGTACTCCGTCGAAACGCCGGTTTACCAAGTCTTGATGACTTGTATGGTAAAGAAAGGTTGATCAAGTCTCCATATAACAACCCTCTCTTCACCCGGCATGCGGAAGAGGACTTGTTTAACAATGTGGCTAATAAAATAGAAAGGCAAGGTCTAACATCTGCTCAGTTAAATGGTCGAGTTGTGGACGTAAAAATTTCTAATGCGAGTGGTATTTGCAATAAATGTAGCGCCGGGTTGGTAGGTAATACTGATTTGAATGGCGTTGTCAAACAGTTCAGCGAGCGCTATCCTACGTTGCTTTTGAGGGTGACCGCAGAAGGTGGGTCAGCAATGCCAAATCGTCTAACTGTATTGGTTAAGGGGGGGCGAGTAGTCAATGGACAATAAAGAGGCTATCGATCTTATTGGTGGAATGATGTGGACCAAGAAGGCCGCAGTTTTTCTTCTGGTACTTGATCATGCTTTAAGTAATTTGGAGTCGGCGGTTGTAACGCATAGTAAATGTAAAGAGGCAGTTGAGCTGTGCTGGGTGTGGCTGTCTGATCACAGTGTCAGTGCTGATAGATTGGCGTATTTTCTGGACTCAGATGAAATGCAAAATGGCCCCTTGGCAGAGCATAATTTCAAATCCGAAAGTTTAGAACAAGATAGTTTGATCCTAATAATGTTGGTTGTCGGTTTTTTTGCCCATCAAGCTTATAAGGTTTCAGGGCAGCAGAAGAAAATGTCCGCTTCAGTATGCGAAGCGGACGAGGGCGCGGCAGAGTATATTGTTGATTATATTTATAAGGTGGGTTTAATTAATATATTGAGCGTTTATTTGTCCGCCAATGGTTAGAGAACGGGTATGGCGACAGGCTGGAGGAGTACTTTGAAATGTAGAAGGGACTAGTTTGTTTTTGCCAAGATCATAAATAAATCTGTCCTTTGTCCATTTTTTTTGTCCCGTTTTTGCCATTCTGCTGTCGTCGAAAGTACTTCGAAGGTCTGTGGTCATTCAAATTTTGCAGGGAAGTAATCATGAAAAAAACCACCTTTTTAGTTCTAGCCATGACCCTGGCAGGCTGTCACTCAAACGTCAGGGATTCCTCGCCAAGCCTGCTCAAGGATGGTGTGCAGTTGCAACAACCCAAGGTTGTCGCTGACGCGGAACACGCCAAGATCATCATGAAGGCGACAGGATTCACCCACCCGGTGCAATTCTCCGTGCGGCGCAGTTCCGATGCGGACCAACGTGCCGAGGTCTTGGGAACCGTGGTCGATTCCGGTCGTGGCAAGGTATTCGGCTGGATCGCCAAAGTGAACGAGGTTGCCAACAGCGCCACCGTAAAACGCTTCCCCCAGCTAGAGGTGCAGGCTGATCCCGGGCAGGCGATTGAAGTGATCGGTGAATCACGGGTCTACGACTCGAACTACTACCGCTATGCCGAAAAAATAGTTTATGCATGCGGCCCTATGAGCTCCACCTTCAAGCCCGAGAAGCAAAAGGTTTACCTGGTGGAGTTCGTGATCATTGGGGCAGGTTGTGAGCAGCATGTTTACGATGTCACTCAGCCACAGGAGCGTATTCCTGTAGCGAGCGTCCAGGGGCACTGAGTCCGACGAAGAATTAGAGGGACAGGCCTTCGGGACGCGGTCGCGAGTTGAGGGAAAAACACTGATGGTCACTGAAAAGTCCGAGCGCCCTTTGATGGAGTCTGGTCATCAAAAAACAAAAAAGAAACAAAAAAGGGGACAGATTTATTTTGTGAAACGCAGAGGGGCAGATTTGTTGGTTTTGCTCGATTTATAAATAAATCTGTCCCCTTTTTACAGTCCCCTTTTTATTAAAGCCGATGCCGAATGTACCTAGGGACCCTAATGCTCCTAAAATTGTCGATCCGGGTAAAGGCGAACCGAGTATCTCACTAGAATTACCTAAGGTATGGGATCGCCTGATTGAGCAAAACTCTTCGAAAGCGCGGGTGTTAACAAGTAAGGAGTTTGTTGATGAATTTGGTAAATGATTTTGACAGCCTGCTTGAAAATATTTTCGAAGGAAGGAAGGACTTGGCTGTGTTTGTAGTTGGCGGTAGGTACTACTACCTCGCAGACGATAAAGAAAATTTTTGCATTGATGTAAGGCCTGAGTATCGAGAGTATGTTGAGCGCGGTGTTATGGATGGTGATCTTTATGATGCTGCCATTTCTGCTTTTAGAGGTGGCGTCCCGGTCCTAGATATTAATACATTTCAACGTTACCTAAATAATGACGGGGTTGAAGTTTACTCTTCTGCTTGGATGGGTGATTTTTTTAAGTATGGTCACTCCGTTGCCTATTTTGCTGAGTTCTATAGACATATAGAAGACGTTTTGTCTGGTAGCGCAGAAGCTCGTCTGGACGAGTGGGATAAGCTAAGGATGAGGCTGCCTCGATTCTACATGAATCTTGATGACAGGACATTTCAACATGTTGATTGGGATCGGTCGCATGAGTCTTATGTCCCTTCAGATTGGAATGCAAAAGCGTCTAGTGAGTTCGGAGAATTGATTCCGAGCGAGGAAAAATATTGGATAGTGGATGGAATGGATTTTTGGCGTTTGCAATCTCAGGGGTAATTTTGAGGTGGTGAAAGTTACTGGAATAGTGGAAAAAAAAGCAAAAAGGGGACTGCGAAAAGGGGACAGATTTGAATGGCACTTACTTAACCTTCTTCGAGTGTCCATTCTTCCTGACCTCAGCCCTTGCTGATCGACGTGTTTTCATCAGCATGGGGTAAGGCTTGGGTCTTCGTTTTATGGCGCGCGGCTCAATCCTGCCAGGACGCTTTCCGACAGAGCGGAAAAGGGGACAGCGGAAAAGGGGACGGATTTAATTAAAGGGCGATGGTGGCGTTCAACGCGACGACGCAGAGGGCAAATATCATCTCAGTGATCTCCCATCAGTGACCATGGCGCGACTTCCATGACATGAACTCTGATGGCCGTAACCCATAGCGCGCGAGCACCCCTTCGTGCAGGCGACGGAGTTCTTCGACGATCAGTGCTTGCACTACTTCCGGCTGTTCTCTTTCTGAAACATATTCCGCTACCGAGCGTTGAATACAGAACAACGGGTCAAGCTCTGGGTGAGTGACGATTTCCCGAATGGTCTTCTTGATGAGGTCTCGCCATGCCAGGCGTAAAGGGTCCGGTTCCGCAAGGTCTTGCTTGATTGCCAGATATTCCAGTGTTGAGCGTTCGTAGGCCCAGATGTACAGGTCGCGAAGCAGCTCTACCCGGGTCATTTCGTACACACCCAATGTGGCTCGGCTGTAGGCCTGCTCCGGTACATCCAGAAAGGTCAGCGGGCAAAGATTGGCACGGAACAAGGGGAGATTCGCTGCCAGTCGGGAGGTGCGTTTATTGATGTCGGTAAAAGGCTGAAAATAGGGCAGGGTGTGGGTCTCAGCCGGGTGTCCTATTGCGAAATAACGCCGTGCCCTGCCTTCTCCCTGTGCAGTGATTTGGCTGCTTTCGGCCAGGTTTGCAAGGATGCGCTGCGCCGTTCGCCGGGAAATTTCAGGGTGCCAGGCCAAGAGCTCTGAGAGGCGCCCACTCCTGGATGCCAGGATACTGTTATATGTCGGTGGTCGAAGGCATGAGTGTGTTGGCGCTGTTTGAGAAGATTTTGGCGCGATTGTGGCGCAGTTCTTGACGAACTGCGCCACAGCTCATCGGAGTAGATAGATGTAGTCGCTCCCGACGGTGGGGGCTACGTTATGGCCATAGGCGCCCGTCATCACTTACTCCGCCGCCTGCGCCCGCAATCGTCTGCCAATCACACCCATCACATCACACCCGTCGCGCAACGCGATCGTTAGCATTTTGCAAAAATCGGAAAGCACCAGCGTGTCGGAACTGATCTCCGAACGGAACGCGATGTTTTCCAGCAGTTGGGTCACGGTGCGGATGCGGTAGTCAGCGGTTTCGAAGAGGACATCAAGCGGGGCTTCGGTGTCGATCAGCAGGGTAGCGGGGGTGCAGTCGATGCCGGTGATGGGCATGTATCGATTCATTGGTAGGACCTCATTCAGTTGAAAGGAGCTACCTCGTTGTCGGGTCGCCAAACCCGAGTCGCCATTGAGGCGACAAGGAACTATAGGCCGTCCCGCTCAAGCGTCACAAGACACCGCTTTCCGAGCTTGATGTAGGAGCTTTGGCCTTATAGCGACTGAATTTCCCTACATTTGGTTTACAGATATCAACGAATTTGAGCCAGCCGTCCATTCGACGCATCGTCACGGCTAGAGAGAGAACTGTGGCGAGGGAGTCCCCGCCGCGTCGCCGACGCTGCGCTGTCGCGCAGGGAACAAGGCTCTGTGGCGAGGGGATTTATCCCCGCTGGGGCGCGAAGCGGCCCCAACCCAGGCAACTCGGTGTGCCAGTAAGATCAAGGTCGTTGCTCTTGGGGCTGCTGCGCAGCCCAGCGGGGATAAATCCCCTCGCCACACGGGAGTACCGGTCCACCTGAGTCACATAGCAGCTTGTTGAAAGTATTTTAAAAACATGGAGTTGTAATTTGTTCCATGAGAGCTTGCTCCCGCTCGGTTGCACAGCGACCGCAAAATCTTGGAGCCGCTTCGCCCGAAGCGTCGGACTGGCCCAGCGGGAGCAAGCTCCCTCGCCACGGTTTGTGTGTTTGCCCGTGGTATCCACGTAACTGACAGGCATTAGCCTCGGACTGCGTCAATCCAGTGCGTTGAAGGAGCGGTTCATCGCGACAATATCGGCATGGCTAGGGTTGGGCCCGAGCCGCTCGAAGTGTTTAGGAAACTCTTCTCGTTTCGCAGCGGCTTGCCCTTTGGACGCGGCCAATAGTGCGTCGCGCAGAGTCTCGGCGTCGTAGTCACAGCAATAGCCTGGCGTACAAGGTTGTTGTCTCCAGGACTCTTCCAGGGAACCTCCGTCGACCGGATCAAAGCCCGCTTGGTTGACCAGGGACATCACCGTTTCCTTGGCCTTGGGATCGTCGCCGGCCACTGCTGCGGCCAAGCGACCTGGCGTGCCTTGGGCACTGCCCAACTCCGCCAAGGTATAGGCCAGAATATTGTTGAAGGCCTTGATGACAGGTCGCCCAATCTGCTTAGAAACCCAAACGCTTTCCGTCATCCCTTGATCAATTTCAGAAATGTTGGGGTCACGTAGGCCAGGGTAGTAGTTACTCGTGTCCACCACCGGGACGCTGTCTGGTACAGCGGCAAACAGATCAGCAGGCAGTGCGCTCAACGCCGGTAGCGGTATGGATAGCACGATCACATCCGCGCCATCGACTGCGCCGCGAATGTCCACCGGTTTGGCTCCAATCTCTTCGGCGAATGCGCGAACGCCGTTGATGCCTCGAGAGTTCGCAACACGTATGTCGTGACCGGCTGCCTTGAATTTGCGAGCGAGGGTGCCTCCGATGTTACCGGTTCCGATGATGCCGATTTTCATGGCTAAGCCTCCTGAGTCATTTGTCTTGCACCGATTCTAGGAGGCTGGTGTGATAATGGTAAGTACCTACCAAAAGGTGTGTAACTCACCATCGAGGAAGAAATGGAACGGGAATGGGATTGCGGCGATCCGCAAAATCGTCGGAAATGGGCCGAGGCAACAACCGAAACGCTTCGCGTACTGGAAGGGAAGTGGAAGATCATTATCTTGTGCCAGCTTTTCGCGGCGAAGGGCGCGCTGCGTTTTTCGGATCTGGAGAAGCTGATAGAAGGGATCAACCAGAAGATGCTGATCCAACAGCTAAAACAGTTGGAAAAGGACGGCATTGTGCAGCGGACCGTGTACCCACAAGTGCCACCTAAAGTGGAGTACAAGCTCACGCCCATGGGGCATGCACTCGGGCCGTCGATCCAGGCGTTGATCGAATGGGCAGAGATGAGGCGCGATCACACCTGACATGACTGTCGAGGCGCAATGGCCCGACGCTTGCGAAGCAACTTCAGCAATCCTTTAACTTCGCCCAAAACTCCTCCGCCGATTGGCTAATGGCACCCGTTGGGCGAGTGAGGTGAATGTCCAACGGGATATCCCAGCTTTCATCGAGCGCCCGCACAAGACGTCCGTCGGCGACTTCCTGTTCGGTCAGGCTTCTTGGCAGCCAGGCCACCCCTTTGTTTTCCAGCGCCATGGACATGAGCACCGCTGCGAGGTGGCTGCTGAACAGCGGCTTGAGGTGCAGGAATTCTTCCTTGCCCTGAAGTCGATGAGCGACGATGCGTCCCAGACCGGACTCCTGGGTGTACGCCAAGTAGGGCAGCGATGCGGGCGCATTGCCAAAGTTCGCAGAAGCGCTCGCCAGCGGAACGAGCACATCCTCGCCCACTTTTTTGCCGATGAACTGATCGGGGGCCAACAGCGGTGGAACATCGGGATGACGATGGCAAAGCAGGAACTGCACGTGGCCTTGAATCAGCATTTGCTCACAGGCCGCCATGCTATCGGAATGCAGTCGTACCGCCTCGATGGGGGCGCCGTTTTCCGTGCTCCGCAGCCATCTTGGGAAAAACGTGAACGACAGCGAATGGGTGGCCGCGAATTGCAGCGTCTTGATCGCCATGCCCGCCACTTCCTGGGCTTCGCTGCGCATTCGGTACAAGCGCCTGGCCGTCTCTTGGGCGCTTGGCAAAATCTGCTTCCCCGCCTCGGTCAGCGTGGCGCCTTGTGGCGTGCGAACGAACAGTTCGACACCCATCCAGTTCTCCAATGCGCGGACTCTGCGACTGAAAGCCGGTTGGGTCACGTGGCGTGCTTCAGCGGCACGTACAAAGCTGCCGTACTCTGCCAGCGCTGAAAAATCTTCTAGCCAAACGAGTTCCAAGGGCAATGCCTCCTGTGCATGGGGCGCGGCATTATTAGCATTGGGCGGGTGTCATCGCAAAGCATAACGTGAGGTCACCCACAACAAGAGGACCCCGTCATGCGTATCGTCGACATCCGTGAAAAAACCGTTTCCATTGCCTCGCCAATTGCCAACGCCTACATCGATTTTTCCAAAATGACCTGCTCGGTCGTCGCTGTCGTCACGGATGTGATTCGCGAGGGTAAACCTGTCATCGGCTACGGTTTCAACTCCAACGGTCGTTATGGCCAAGGCGCTTTGATGCGTGACCGCTTCCTGGCGCGCATCACCGAAGCCGACCCCGAGTCGCTGATCGATAAAGAGCACAATAACCTCGATCCGTTCGCCATCTGGAAAACCTTGATGACCAACGAAAAACCCGGTGGCCATGGTGAACGTTCGGTGGCCGTGGGCACCATCGACATGGCTGTCTGGGACGCCGTCGCCAAGATCGAAGGCAAGCCGTTGTATCGCCTGTTGGCTGACCGTTACCGCAGCGGCGTGGCTGACGACAAGGTCTGGGTCTACGCCGCTGGTGGTTATTACTACCCAGGCAAGGACGACGCCAAGCTTCAGGACGAAATGCGCAGCTATCTGGATCGCGGCTACGACGTGGTCAAGATGAAGATCGGCGCGGCGCCTCTGGCTGACGATATTCGTCGCATCGAATCGGTACTCAAGGTGGTCGGTGACGGGCGTCGCCTGGCAGTGGATGCCAACGGTCGCTTTGACCAAGACACGGCCATTGCTTATGCAGAGGCTTTGAAACCCTACAACCTGTTCTGGTACGAAGAAGCCGGCGACCCTCTCGACTACGCCTTGCAGGCTGAGTTGGCCAAGCACTACGACCTGCCGATGGCTACCGGCGAAAACCTGTTTTCCCATCAAGACGCCCGCAACCTGCTGCGCCATGGCGGCATGCGTTCCGATCGTGACTACGTCCAGTTCGACTGCGCGCTGTCCTACGGTCTGGTCGAGTACATGCGCACGCTGGAAGTGATGGAAGACATGGGCTGGTCTTCGCGTCGTGTCGTTCCCCACGGGGGCCATCAGATGTCCCTGAATATCGCCGCGGGCCTGCACCTGGGTGGTAACGAATCCTACCCGGATGTGTTCCAGCCGTTTGGCGGTTTTGCTGACGGGATTCGCGTCGAAAACAGCTATGTGGCGCTGCCGGATATTCCAGGCGTCGGCTTCGAAGCCAAGTCTGCCTTGTACGCCGTCATGCGCGAACTGGGCGAGGGCTGATAGCCCGAACGGCGGCCTCTTCGCCTGAGGCCGCCGTTATCAGGCGTCACCCACTGACGCCACACCACACGCCCATCACAACAATAAAATGAGGTGCTCCCGTGGAAATCTCCAAGTCCCGCTGGTATAGCCAGCTGTATGTGCAGGTCCTGATCGGCATCGTGGTCGGCGCCGCAATTGGTCACTTCGAACCGCAGTTCGGCGCCAAGCTTCAACCCTTTGCCGATGGTTTTATCCGCCTGATCAAAATGCTGTTGGCCCCGATTATTTTTGGCACCGTGGTGGTCGGTATTGCCAAGATGGGCAACATCAAAGAGGTTGGAAGAATTGGCGTAAAATCGCTGATCTATTTCGAGATTCTTTCAACCATCGCGCTGGTGATCGGCCTTGTCGTGGTCAACATCGCCAAGCCCGGCGTGGGGATGAACATCCATGTCGAGACACTCGATGGCAGTGCTATCGCCAAGTACAGCCAGGCCGCTTCTGCCCAGGGCGGCACAATTGATTTCTTCATGAACATCATCCCGCCAACCTTTGTCGGTGCGTTCTCCAACGGCGTCATGCTGCAAGTCATTCTGCTTTCTGTCTTGATGGGGGTGGCCCTGGTTCAAATGGGTGAGACCAGCAAACCGCTGATCAATACCATCGATCTGTTTCTGCAAGGGCTGTTCAAGATTGTGGCCATGGTCATGCGGCTGGCTCCAATTGGCGCTGGCGCGGGCATGGCGTTCACGATCGGCAAGTATGGCATCGGTACGCTACTGTCCCTCGGCCAACTGCTGGTAGCGCTCTACGTCACCACCCTGGTGTTCATTGTGGTCGTGCTGGGCACCGTTGCTCGATGGTCGGGCATGCCCTTGTTGCAGTTTCTCCGTTACTTCAAGGACGAAATTCTGATTACCCTCGGGACTTGCTCGACCGAGGCTGTGCTGCCGCGGATGATGGTCAAGCTGGAGAAGCTGGGCTGCAAAAAGTCAGTGGTAGGAATGGTGCTGCCGACTGGCTACACCTTCAATGCCGATGGCACCTGTATCTATCTGACCATGGCCGCGATCTTCATCGCCCAGGCCACCAACACACCGCTGACGTTTATGGATCAGATGATTCTGTTGGGCGTCTTCCTGCTGACTTCGAAAGGTTCGGCGGGTGTGGCGGGGGCCGGGTTCGTCACCCTTGCGGCAACGCTGACCACCATCCACTCCATTCCGCTGGTCGGCCTGGTCCTGCTCCTGGGTATTGACCGGTTCCTGAACGAAGCGCGGGCGGTGACCAACCTGATCGGCAATGGCATCGGCACCCTCGCCATCGCCAAGTGGGACAATTCTTTCGATGTGGATGCTTGTGAGCGGGAAATCGCGGCCATGAAAAATGAAAAGGCGGCGCGTAGGGCGTTGGCCGCGCAGAAATAATCAGCATCGCTTGCCTGGTCGTGCTGAAGCTTTGATTGCCTGGATTTCAGGCACAAAAAAGACATCCTTGGACTAATGCCAGTCAGTTAAGCGAAATAAAGCCGGGCAGTAACCCCGTGGCGAGGGAGCTTGCTCCCGCTGGGTCGCGAAGCGGCCCTGTTTTGGGGGCCGCTACGCAGCCCAGCGGGAGCAAGCTCCCTCGCCACGGGTTGTGTTCGCCCGTGGTATTCCACTTAACTGACTGGCATTACTTAAGTCTGAAATCCGGTAACTGTCCGATCGAGCCTGAGCTCTATGGATGACGTTGTTAGTTGCCGCGTCATTTCCCATCTTGCTGCATCAGGGCCTTGCGTAACTTCCCGGGTGACATGCCAAACATGCTCTGAAAGTGCCGAATAAAATGTGGCGCATCGGCGAAGCCACATTCAAAGGCAATCTCGCTAATCTGGCGGTCGGAACTCACCAGCAACCATCTGCCGAACCTGAGTCGGACCTGTCGGTAGAACTGGGCCGGGCTGTTGTTGGTTTCAGCGACAAACAGGCGTTCCAATTGCCGTTTACTGGTGCCGACCAGATGCGCAATGGCCTCGATATCCAGGGGTTGGGCCATGTGTTTCTCCATCAACATCACGGCTTCGTGCAGCCGACGATTGGATGAACTGGCGTACCCGAGGGCCTTGCGTCGGTCGACGAAACTGCTGGACGTGTTCTTTGCCACCGTCATCTGATGCACAACCTTGCCCGCACGATCCGGTCCGCAGTGCAGGCCAATCAGGTGAAGCGCCAGTTCGATGACTGACACACCGCCCGCGCAGGTGATCCGGTCCCGGTCGATCAGAAAATCTCTGTTGATGACAAAACGCAACGAGGGAAACAGTCGCTTCCAGTCGTCGCCATGATAGGCGTGGACACACGCCGTTCGCCCCTCCATCAGGCCATGTCGCGCGAGCACGAAACTGCCGGTGCACAGGCCGATCAACGGCACCTGTGCCGCCGCGGCCTGGTGGAGGAACGCGGGATAGGTTTTCGGCACTGCCTCGATGGAGTCGAGCAATCCACCAATCACCACGATGTAGTCGAAACGCTTCGGATCAGCGAGTTCACTGTCGATCGGTACGTCCAGTCCGCTACTGGAAATGACTCTTTGCCCGGGGGTGCCCAGTACTTTCCATTGGCAGC
Source organism: Pseudomonas sp. Z3-6 (assembly GCF_051131985.1). Lineage (NCBI taxonomy): Bacteria > Pseudomonadati > Pseudomonadota > Gammaproteobacteria > Pseudomonadales > Pseudomonadaceae > Pseudomonas > Pseudomonas sp. Z3-6. The sequence goes on along the minus strand of NZ_CP071644.1, from coordinate 6,084,412 downwards.
GTATGGGGCGGCTTTGATCTCCTGTATCGGCGGCGTGCCGCAACGCATCGGTCAGCCCTGACAGTGACAGCAAAGGGAAGCGTGGCCACAACATGATGCCAATAGACAGCTCGGCGGTGCCGCGGCGCATGGGTGGATGACGCGCCTGTCCATGATCGAGCTCGTCCACGAGGCTTTCCTGGGGTGCCACGGGCTCTGTGCCGCCAGAATGTCGCAAATGTTCAATCATTCGTGCAAAGCGTCCAACCAGTTATACCGCCGGGCCCACTACGATGGACCGATGCGAAACGTTCTGCTGCCACAATAAAAACTATCGAGGAGCATCCGATGAAGACGTCCAAAGTCCAGCGTTTTTCCGCTATCTGTGCCGGTTTTCTGGTGTCCGTGCTGGCCACGGCACCGGTGTTCGCATTGGAGACAGTAGAGCCGGGAAGCCTGACCATCGCCTTCAGTGGTGATATGCCAGGAACAGGGTATCAAGATAGTCGGATGGTCGGCTATGACGGTGAAATCCTTCAACAAATATCCGAAAAGCTGGGCCTTAAGGTCAAACCGGCATTAATGGAATGGTCAGGGACGATTGCCTCGGTGCAGTCCAAGCGAGTGGATGTCATGGCAGGCACCATGGGCTGGACCGAGCAACGCTCGAAAATCATGGCCTTGAGTGATCCTATCCACTATTTCAAGAACGGTATCACCCAGACAGACAAGACCAACTGGAACAGCCTCAAGGATTTGCAAGGCAAGAAAGTCGGCACCATCACCGGTTTTTCGTTCATCCCCGAGATGCGCAAGATCGATGGCCTGCAAGTCGCCCTGTACGACACGTCTGATGCGGCCGTTCGCGATCTGCTCGCCGGACGGATCGATGCGGTGATCGGCGATCCACCGGTCATGCAATACGCCATTTCCCGCAATGAGCAATGGCACCTGCGTTTCAACGCCTTTGTCGACAACGATCCGAATTTCCCATTGCTGACTGGCTTGGGCCAGGTGGTGTTCGGCTTCAACAAGGCCAGTCCGGAACTGGTGACGGCGGTCAACGCGCAGATTCAGACGCTCTGGAAAAACTGTGAGATGCGCAAGGTCGGCGCTCGCTACGGCCTGACCCAGGATGTCTGGTTCATGCCCGAAGGCAAGGACCTGCGCCTGGGCGTCGATCGCCCAGCGGACTGGACGCTACCTGGCTGCAAATAAGTGTGTGCGGCGATGGGGCGGATTCATGCCGATGCGCCGGACTCATCGCCATGCCTATAACAAAAAGAGGTTAGCCAAGATGTCGAGCCCGTCTGACACCGCGTTGCTGCGCGTGCACGAATTACACAAGAACTATGGCGATCTGGAAGTGCTCAAGGGCATCAGCCTGGAGTTGAAGCCCGGTGAGACCCTGTCATTGATTGGCCCAAGCGGTTCTGGAAAGTCCACCTGCCTGCGTTGCATCAATTACCTGGAAAAACCCACCAGCGGCGAGATCTGGCTGGGGGATGAGCTGATCGGGCAGGTCAAGGACGGTAAGCGTTTGCGCCTGATGAGTGATCGGGAGATGGCGCCGCAGCGCCGCGAGATCGCCATGGTGTTCCAGTTGTTCTATCTCTGGCCGCACTTGAACGTGCGCGATAACGTCGCGCTCGGTCCCATCAAGGCCCAAGGCATGCCGCGCAAGCAGGCGTACGAATTGGCCGACGCGATGTTGGAAAAAGTCCATCTGCGGCACAAGGCCGAGGCTTATCCCGAGCAGTTGTCGGGTGGTCAGCAACAGCGGGTCGCCATCGCCCGGGCTTTGGCCCAGCAACCGAAAGTGATTCTGTTCGACGAACCGACCTCGGCGTTGGATCCCGAATTGGTCGGCGAAGTGTTGGCCGTGATTCGCGAGCTGGCGGAAGAGGGCCGCAGCATGATCATGGTCACCCACGAAGTGAGGTTTGCTCGCGATGTGGCGGATCGGGTGATCTTCATGGACGGCGGGCGCATTGTCGAACAGGGGCCGTCGGCGCAAGTCATCGACAACCCTCGTCACGAACGCACCCGCAGTTTTCTGGGGCGCATGGCTGTGGAGAGCGCCTGATGGTGAATCTGCAAGCTTTCCTCGGACTGTTGCCCTTGCTGTTGAAAGGCGCAATGAACGCGTTGCAAATCGCCCTCTGCACCTTGGTGCTGGCCAGTGCGGGCGGTTTGATACTGGCGGTTTTACTGACGTTCAGCCGATCGCGACTGGTGCACGGCGCCATTGCCTGTTTCATCGAATGGATGCGCAACGTGCCTGCGCTGGCGCACCTGTTCCTGATCTACTTCGGGCTGTCCTATCTGGGAATCAACTTGCCCGCGTGGTTGGCGGCCATCGTCGGTTTGAGCCTGGTAGGCAGCGCAGTGCTGGCTGATACTTTCCGAGCCGGCTTGCAATCGCTGCACGTCGGCCAGCATGAAGCCGGACAGGCCGTTGGCTTGCACCGTCTGCAAATTCTGCGCTACATCCTCTTGCCCCAGGCCCTGCGCGTTGCGTTGCCGGCTTACGCCAACTATGTCACGCAACTGATCAAGGACACGTCCATCGCCTCGGCCATTGCCGTGCCGGAAATCATGTTCCTTGCCCGCAATCTTGTGACCTCCACGTTCCAGACCTCGCTGATTTATCTCGCGGTGATGTGCATTTATGCGGCGATGATCCTGCCAATTGGCGTGGGCTTCATCCGACTTGAACGTCATTTGAGGGCGGCGCGATGATCAGTTTTTTCCAACAATACCCGGAATACTGGAGCGATTGGTTCGCGCGCCTGCTACTCGGCGCGCGAGTCAGCGCCGAGCTGTCCCTGACAGGCTTCGCCCTGGCGGCGGTGTTGGGCGCGTTACTGGCCTGGGCGATGAAGAGCCCCAGCGTATTGCTCAAGCGTCTGGCGGTGTTCTTCATCCAGGGGATGCGTGCGGTGCCGCTCCTGGCGTTGCTGCTGGCGCTGTACTTCACCTTGCCCAGCCTCGGGCTGACGCTGTCTGGTTACTGGGCCGGCGCCATCGGTTTGGGTTTGCAGGGCTCGGCCTACGTCGCGGAAATCCTGCGCGGTGGACTGGACTCCTTGCATCGCGGCCAACGTGAGTCGGCCATCGCCACCGGCCTGACGCCGTTGCAAGCCTTTACCTCGGTGATCTTTCCGCAAGCCATTCGCGGCATGTTGCCGCCGTTGCTCAATGCCTACGTGTCGATTCTGAAGGACAGCTCCCTGTGCGCCCTGATCGCCACCGATGAGTTGATGCTGGCGGCCCGGGCCATCGCGTCCGAATCCTTTTTGCCGATGCATATTTTCCTGCTGGTGGGGTTGTTCTATTTCGTCATCGCTTTCCCTCTTTCTCTGTTATCGCGAGTGCTGGAAGTACGATTTTCTCGCGGACGCAAAACCATTCGAGGCTGAACACATGAACATCAAGGATCGAACCGCTTCCCACAGCATCGGCCAGTTGCGGCAAGCGCTGGCCTCCGGAGCGCTCACAAGCGAGTCCCTGGTTGGCGCGCAACTGGAGCGGATCGAGCGTTTCAACGGTCAACTCAATGCTTATGTCGAGGCCTATCCCCAGCGCGCGCTCGGTGCCGCCATCGCGGCCGATCGGCAACGGGCTGCCGGTGTCAACCTGGGGCCATTGCATGGCATTCCGGTTGCGATCAAGGATCTGTTCGAAATCGACGGCAAGGCCATCACCGGTGGTTCGCTGGCACAGCAGCCGCGTATCTCGCGGCTCACCGCCACGGCAGTCCAGCGACTGGAGCGCGCCGGGGCGATCATCATGGGCAAGACTCACACCGTAGAGTTTGCTTTCGGGGGGTGGGGCACCAATGCCGTGATGGGCACGCCGTGGAACCCATGGGACTGCGACGTGCATCGTGCTCCAGGCGGGTCCAGCAGTGGTTCAGCGGTGGCCGTGGCCGGCGGATTGGCAAGCGCGGCATTGGGCACCGACACGGGCGGCTCGGTGCGAATCCCGGCGGGTATGTGTGGTCTGGTGGGGTTGAAAACCACGCGTGGGTTGGTGAGCCGTCACGGTTTGATTGAGTTGTGTCCATCGCTGGATTCGGTGGGGCCGATTACGCACACCGTCGAAGACGCCGCGTGGATGCTTGACGCGCTGCTGGGGCCGGACCCGCTGGATTCGGTCTCGGCCAAGTCGCCAGTCTTCAGTACCGCGGCAGGCTTGAATCTTCCGGTGGCCGGTCTGCGCATCTGGGTGCTGCCACAGGCCGAACGCGTACACATCGCGCCTGGCGTATTGGCAGCGTATGACCAGGGGCTTGAGCAATTGGCCGCACTGGGCATGCATTTGGTCGAACAGCCGCTACCGACTTCGCTGGAGCAGTGCATGCGCGTTGCCGGTGGCCTCATGAGTGCCGAAGGCTACGCCAGCCTTGGCAGTTTGTTTGAGCGCGATGATCTGCGCTTCGATCCTCATGTGCAGCGTCGGGTGCTGAGCGGACGCGCCATCGACGCGGCGGCTTATATCGATTTGCACAACCAGCGACGTGTTGCCCGCCAAGCCATGGACGAAGCCATGTCCAATGTCGATGCCTGTGCGTTTCCGACCAACGCCATTGGCAGCGTGCCGCTGAATCAGGTCGATGAGTACGGTACGCCGCTGGCCTTGCTCGGCCGTTTCGCCAACCTGCTCAATCTCTGTTCAGTGGCGCTGCCGGTGGGCTTCGACGAGCAACGTATGCCGGTCTCGATGCAGATCGTCGGGCGTGCTTTCGCCGAACCCTTGGTCCTGCGGATCGCCCATGCCTACCAGCAAGTCAGTGATTGGCACCAGCGGCGACCTGTGGGGTGGGACCTGTCGGACAGAGTGGTGGCGTGATGGAAATCTGTGTCGTCGGAGCTGATATCGTTGGCTTGAGCAGTGCCTGGTTTTTACACAAGGCCGGTCGTAACGTCACCGTTGCAAGCGCTGGCCGATCCCGCTCTGCTAGCGCAGCGCCTTAACTTTCTCAATTCACGGAGTAAACCCGATGGCAACGATTCAACGTTTTCAGAGCAACGCGCGGATGTCCGGTGTGGTCAGTCACGGCGATCTGCTTTACCTCTCCGGCCAGGTGCCCACGGATCTACACGTTGGCATCGAAGAGCAGACGCGGCAGGTGCTGGCCAAGATCGACGCCTTGTTGTCACTGGCGGGCAGCGACAAGGGCCAGCTTTTGAGCGCACAGATCTGGCTCAAGGACATTGATCGTGATTTCGCGCCGATGAATGCAGTGTGGGACGCCTGGCTGCCAGCGGATAGCGCTCCGGCACGGGCCACTGTTCAGGCGCGCCTGGCGCGGCCTGAGGTGCTGGTGGAGATTATGGTTATAGCGGTGAAATCTGCTTCTGGTGTTTGAGAAGGTTCAGGCGTTCATCGCCTGATTGGCTTCGGTACGCCAAATGAAAGCTGGCAAGGCGGCACGCAAAACCGAGGTGACGCTTTCGGCTGCCGCTGAGGCCAGGGCTAAAGTCGGTGTATCTCAAAGTGCATTTGCAGAGCTGCTGGGAGTCAGCCTGCGTACGTTGCAGGATTGGGAGCAGGGTCGTCGGCGACCTGTCGGTGCGGCACAGACTCTTCACAGACTCTTCTGCGGGGCGCGAGCCAGCACCCTGAGGCGTTGCGAGACCTTCAAGACGTCTGACGTTTAATTACGTCGAGCCGTGAATTCCAGGCACAAAAAAAGACGTCCGTGGACGTCTTTAGATGATGAAGTGGTGGGCCGGGGTAATTTGAACTGATTCGGCAACATACTGATTTTTATTGATTATTTCCGGTTAAACTTTTTATTGGAATACCTTTTGGAATACCATTCGCGAATCTTCTTAAATTCCTGCCTTTACGTCGACCAAAGCTCAATTCCACAGCTGTACTTCGGATTTCGCCTTTGAGCGGAACCAACGGCTACTGATAGCGATTGCTGGCGCTTGGTTCATTCCTTCACTCGCTCTGGCGAGTCGGCGCGTGCCTTATTGCTGTCGCGTACGGCAAATGCGCTCGTGCTCCAACTCCTCAACCCAATCCTCGCCATCGGGAGACGCCTCGGCGTAAGCGAGCCTACGATTCTGACGCAGAGTCGACAGGGAAGCCTGCTTGAATTGTTTACCTGTGCGCACGTCCAGCCTTGGCTGCGGCGGCTCAGCGGCTTAATGTGCGCGGAAAGCCGTAAATGCGGGGCTGGCCGTAGCGCAATGAAGGGCTGGAGCATGGCTGTAAACGGTGCTCTGGACGATCGATGCCGATGCGAATAGAAGGATCCAGCAAATTGTATGAAACCTTCAAAGAACTCGAGGAAAAATCATGACGTGGGTCATCCCTAAGGCCACCGCTTACGGCGGCATCCTCTTGAACTCCGGTGGTCAGGTTCTCCTGCGGGAGCCAGCCAATCATTACGATGGGTATGTCTGGACATTCGCCAAGACGCGGCCCCAGGACGATGAGATTCCGGAGCATACTGCTCGTCGCGGAGTGCGAAGGGAGATTGGGCGCGATGCAAAGGTCATAGGCGTACTACCAGGTGTCTATAAGGGTGGGACGACGACCAACGCATATTTTTTGATGATTTCCGACCATGGGCATGGTTCGACCAGCCAAGAGACCCAAAGCATTCGCTGGGCAAGCTTCGAAGAAGCACGGGTGTTGATAAAAATGACCACCAACCACATTGGCCGGCAGCGTGACCTGCGGATACTCGAGGCCACTCAGCAGTGGCTGGAGGTCAATTACAAAGGTGTGATTGCGTTTGAGCAAAGAGGCTCAAGCGGATGGGCCATCAAAGGAGACTGGATGACTGAGGAAATGCCGGACCGTTTTGTGACCTTACCCTTGGATTTCTATCTTGGGCCTAAGGACGCTGAGGCGATCCGCAAAGGTTACATTCCGACTGCGATGGAAGAGAAATGGTTTAGCTATTTTGTGGACAGCAAGCTTTACCAGCACCGGAGCTGGACAGGCTTCTTAATTGATCGCATCAGTTTTGTCGAGGCGCGGGGGGGATTGCGCGCGGTGCAGGCGGATGTGAATAGGCAGCGCGAGCAGTACTCACAAACAGACGATGCAGAAGATGTCGCTCGCATTGAGTTGATGGTTCGCAAATTGGCTGAGCAGAATCAAAGTTTTCGATACTGATAAAATCACAGAGGGGCTCGAGGGGACTTGGTGTCTCTGTACAGTGGTCGAAGAGCACACACCCGATAAGCTTATCGGATCTCTTAGATCTGGGATCCATTGATCGCGTCCAGCTTTACGAAGGTCAAGGCTCAGGCTAAGGTGCTGGCATAAGGACATGATTTTCTAACATTTGTCCACGGAAGGTTTCTGATCAGCCGTAGTGAAACTACCGCCCTTCCATTCCGAATTTGTTGTGCCCTGAAAAACGCGTGCCGAGCAAGGTGCTGTCATCGATCGCCAGCGGGATTGTCAATTGACGCATCAATGTGGGTGTTGCAGGCGTCCTGAACATCAAAAAATTGCTTAATTGAAGGCGGAAAGTATGGATTTTTCGACGCTGTTGCATCTTTGGGGTGCAGCAAGCTCCGAGCAACTGATCGCACCAAAAATGGTAGTTGGCTTCGTTTTCATTTTATGCGCTTGGTACTTTTTCCGTTATTTTTGTAGGTCCTTCAAACTTGGCAGTCAGCTGAAAAATCTGACTAAACGCGTGCAGGGTGTGAAAGCGCTCGCCCCGTCTCAACGGCGCTCTGAGTTGGAGCGACTGTTCAATGGAAGCAAGCTGGAGCACTCCTGGCACGAGTACGCTGAAACGCTGCATGACCAGTTTGAGTTTCAGGAAGGTGAGCAGGTCCTTGTCCGGTCGCGCGCCACCGCCGGAGCGGCGCATTTTTTCTCACCTCAAAGCGTGGTTGATACCCCGCTGGGGACCGAGTTCTATAAACACCTGCCTGGCATTTTGACCGGCATCGGTATTGTCGGAACCTTCTTCGGCTTGATGCTAGGCCTACAGCATTTTGATCCAAGCACCCCTGAGCAGGTAAATGCCAGCGTCGATAAGCTGCTCAAGGACGTGTTGTTTGCGTTCATCGGCTCCTTTATTTCAATTATGGCTTCTATAGCAGTCACGATTACTGAGAAGTGGCGTCTAGGGCAATGCTATAGGCTGCTTGAGGCGTTCAACGAGACCATCGACGGGCTTTTCGACAGCGGTGTCGGTGAGGAGTATCTGGCGGAGCTTGTGCGCTCGAGTGCTGAAAGCTCCGTGCAAACCCGTCAGCTCAAGGACAGTCTGGTAACCGATCTGCGGGAAATGCTGCAGAACCTCGTTGATACCCAGGTCCGTGAAAGCCTCAAATTAGCGGATACCTTGTCGACCACTTACCGTGACTCTGGGCAGTTGTTGGCCGATCAGGTCAGCGGTGCAATTGAGAACAGCCTCAAATCTCCGCTTGAAGCTATCGCGGGTGCAGTTCAGGCCGCCAGTGGCGATCAGTCAGGACAAGTACAGAACCTTCTTCAGGATGTTCTAGTTGCCTTCATGAACAAGCTGGAAGGTACGTTCGGCCAACAGTTCAATGGACTGCACGAACTGATGGGCCAGTCCGTTGCCGCCATGCAGTCGATGCAGCAGGGCTTTTCGACGCTGATCCAGGATATGCGTTCGGCTAGCGAGTCATCGACTCAAAACAGCTCGACCATGATTGCCCAGTTACTCTCCGATATGCAGGCCGGACAGAACGCCATGCAAGCGGGGATGAACGAGATGCTCGTCAATCTCCAGGCTTCGGTTGCCCGTATCGGCAACGAAGGGGAGGGGGCAGGTGCTCGAATGGCCGAGCAATTGGAGAAGTTGTTTGCTCAAAGCGAGGCTCGCCAACAGGCAATGGCTGAGAATCTCCAGGCTTTTGTTGAGTCGATCAAGCAGAACATTGGCCAGGGTCAACAGGAAACCATGGCGAAAATTGCAGGCTCCGTTGAGGTGCTGGGTGAGCAGCTCTCGGCAGTCTTCAAGCAACTGGAAAATGGTCAGCAGCAGATGGATCAATCCACCCGTGCCGCGCAGGCTGACCTGCATCAAGGTACCCGCGACCTGGTGGGCGGCCTTGACGAACAGGTCAAGGCGTTGCTGCAAGCAGTGTCAGAGCAACAGAAGTCTGCCCAGGACACCGTGAAGGCATTAAGTGCGCAAACAGAGCAGCATTTGCAGAGCATGCAGCTAGGCGCAGACAAGATGCGGGCGGCGGCTGAGCGGTTCGAAACGGCCGGACAAAGCGTTGCGCGTGCCAGTGAGTCGACTGCGGGTCTAATGGGAACAGTCCAGGGCGCAGGTACTGAGCTTGCACAGGCATCACGAGAGTTGAACACCGTGGTCGCGGACTATCGAAACAATCGTGAAGCGCTGGCGAAAACTCTTGCTGTAATCGAAGGGGTTGTCGCAAGTGCACAAGGGGAGGCCAGCGGCCGCAGCCAGTATCTTCAGGACCTGAAGGTTCAAAGCGAGCGGATGCAGGCGCTTAACCGTGAAGTGTATGAATACCTGGAAAACATCAGTGGTGTGCTGGGTAACGGCTTCAAAGAGTTCGGTGATGGCATGGATAGGGTGTTGAGACAAACCCTGGGTAGCCTGGATGCTGAGCTCGATAAAGCAGTCAAGAGCCTCGCCGGCGGTGTAGAAGGGGTCAAGGAAAGTCTCGAAGACTTCGGCGACATCATGGAACGAATCAGGCAGTAACGGAGGCTAGTCGATGTTTGGTAAGCAAATGCCTTCGGCTGCCCGTTCAAAGGACGAGGGAGAGAAGCCTTTCTGGATCTCTTTCGCTGATTTGATGACCGCGATGATGATTCTGTTTCTCGTGGTCATGGTGGCGGCTTTGAGTTCTGTGACGCAGCGTATTAACCAGGCGGAGCAGGGGGAGAAACAGCGTAATAAGGACATCAGTCAGATCTGCGAGCACCTGAGCCTTAAGGCGAAGACTGCCAGCAAGACCATCGTCGTGGACTGCAAAGACAACCGGATTAGCTTCGGCGATGCTGGCCGCTTTGGGCATAACCAGTACGCGCTGAGCAACGATGGCCAGTCGGCACTCCAAGAGGTTGTGCCGATGATTCTGGACGCTGCTAACAGTGAAGAAGGCCGTAAATGGTTCAAACAGGTTGTGATCGAGGGATCGACGGACACCGATGGCTCCTATCTTTATAACCTGCACCTTTCACTGCAGCGTTCGGAGTGGGTGATGTGCAGTTTGCTCGATAGCCGCAGCCCGCTCCAGGTCGGATTGTCGCCGGAGCATCAGCAGCAGATCAGATCGATGTTCCTGGCGGGTGGTGTGTCGTTCAACAATGCAAAGGACACCAAGGAAGAAAGCCGGCGAGTGGAGTTGCGCATGCAGTTCTTTGGCTTGAAGGAAAAGGAAGACAACCTCAAGCCAGATGTGCCGGTGTTCAATAACACTGATATGGAAAAGTGTCAGTTGGCGATGAACCGATGACCAGCCCAATCGCGCGGCTTTCCGCCGCTATTAACCTGAGTCTTTCCACGCATCGAACAGGGCCGGCGCCTGAACCGTTAGCGCGATTCCCTCGTCTGGGTGCTGCGGGAATTGATCTTTACGAACGATTCGAGCGCGCTGAAAAGGCCTTGCCGCCACCTCAGGAAAAGCGCCGAGCTGCGATAAGCAAATTCCGCAATGTAATCCCGCTCAACGGCTCTGAATGGCGCTTGGTCTTCGCCGGCCTCTCGGACAAGAGTGAGCGAGTCGGGCCGATACTGGACGATGACCAGCTTTATGCCCGAGTGCACAAAGAAATCCATCACCGTATCGAAAAGCGAAGGCTGAGCCGCCGGGATTGGTTGGCGCTGTGCTTTAGCTACTTTGGGTACGAGGCCGCTACGCCTGACAAGAACGCCAATTGGTGTCTGTTGCGCGAAGACGTTCAGCTTGGCTTCGACTGCGTTAGAGGTCAGCAAAAGCGCGAGAAGGAATGGGTGCAAATCGTCCAGCAGCATCAGGAGCTTTTTTCCGAGCAGGCAGGTGCCAAGCTGGGTGAGCAAATGTTTAAGGGGGAGATCAACGACCTTTCGGCATTGCAGACGATTGCGCAGATCCCTGACAGCAGTTGGCTGTGGCGCAGGATCTTTAGCGTACTTATCTCTCGTATTTTTATGTTGGATGACGCCGAGTTTTCTCAGCGTTTAGCTGACCTTGTCGATATCGGCCGGCAGCATCCGCGGTACATGAACGACATTCTGAGTGCATGCCTGTCCCGCTATCACGTAGCAGCTTATCGAGAAAAGCCGTCGTCGCTGCTCAAACAGGTCGCGCTCGACAATTGGGGCAGCCCTCAGATCCGCTCTAGGCAAAACAGCTGGTTGCAGTACGTTGAAAAAGACGTCTGTGCGATGGTTGTGGCGTGGTTCGCGAAGGAAGATCTGGAGCACTTCTTCAACTTGCTCAAAGGGGAAGCAGAGGTCGATCAATCACGTCTGCATTATTGGCTGCGCTTTGCTAACCAGATGAGTTACACCCGAATCGTCATGGGCTCGGATGCCTGGCATGACAGTGGGCGGGACTTCGTCCATTTTCGTGAGAAGAACAAAGGGCGCCTTAGCCGACTGGTAGGCGGTCCCGGTCATAACAACGCAGTCATCATGCAGATCGGGAACTATTTTTTCGTGGAGTTCTCCGGAACCGGTAATGCTTGCTATGTGTATCAAGCAGACAAGTCGCCTTTTAATCCAGATAAGTCACTACTCGAGTTGGCTAGCGAACTGAAGCAGCCTAATCGTGCGCTGGATCGAATGCGGCATTCACCTGCACCTAGCCGTCCAAATCGTATAGAGGGTTGGCTAAGCAAATTTGATGATGCCCTCGATAAATGGGGTATTCGTGTGCAGAGTCAAGCCGGCACGAAAGGGTCATCCAAACCCATGGCATTGGAAGACCAAGTCCGTGACGCTCTGAAGTCGGTCAGGCACAAAATCTATGACCAGCGTGCGCGCGGCGGTGCGTTTCAGGTTCAGCTTGAAGACAACGATCAAACCGCCGTTGCAGCGCTCCAGCGCCTGGGTTTCAAGCCCGTCAATCACCAACCACTCCGGTTCTGGAGACAGTAATGCTCAAGCGTTTTCTAAAAGGCGTTGGCCTGCAGCCGAATTCGACGGTAGAAAATACTGAACCTGCTTTTTCCATTGAAGAGCAGGGCATTTGTTATCCCCTTAGCTTGGCGGAGAACGCGGAGTCCTGGCCATTGGCAAGCTACCTGGATCAGTTGGAAGAGGAGGAGTTCGTCTCTCAGCTCACTGATCGTTGGCTGCTGACATGGGATGAGCTTTATCGGCTGCTTGATGAGCCAGATCACTTAACAAGTCTGCCGCTTTTGGGGTTACCGCCACAGACAACTCTCATCCCTCAACTGAGCAGCCAAGGCAGTCTTGCCTCTGATGACTTCAAAGTCGCTGTCAGTGGATGGCGTGATCCGCAGTCCAATGCAAATGTGCAGGTGCAGCGTACGGGTGCCATCGTCCAGTATCACGGAACAACGGAAATTCTGCCTGAGTCGTGCTGGAAACTGACCGGTGCGGTACGGCAACTTTACCTGGCTCAACAAAATGAGCCGGGTGAAGTAACCAACCAGATCGGCTGGGCCAGCATCAGGAAGTTGGCGCGCAAGGCTGGTGCCGGTATGGATGGCTTCCTGGATAAGACCGTCGTTATCAAACCTGAAAGCTTGCGACTCAACCCACGAAAATCGACGGTAGGTAATACACCGGTTATCGAACTGCAACCAACCTTCGAAGGCCAGCCGGCAAACTGGCTTGAGAGTTTCGACGGTGCCAATCAGGTTCAGGATCGATACCGGGTGACCGGTGATGATGGATCGTTGACCCACGTCCTGATTGAACCTGAGGTCAAATCAGTATTGGACTATGTGCGCTCGTTGCCTGGGCGTCGGGTCGCTGGCGACGATGCTCTTTCATTCGTCCGCAATCCCTACAGCGCACTCGGCGAAAGTGCCGCTCAAGTGCTGGATGCCCAGACCTATGAAGACGAACTCGCCGAGGCTGGGATTTTCTTTCACCGCTTTCATCTGGAACCCAAACTGGATGGAACGGGACAACATATTGAGCAGGTAAACCTGACACTCGAACCAATCTCGCCAACCCCGCAGCCGCCCATCGAAGTTGAATTCAAAGCGGCTTATGAACTCGCGCCGTTCGTTCATGAGTTGCAGCTGAAACTGGCCGCTGGCATGCCGGCTGGTTTCTGGCAGGGCTATGAGTTGGAACTCAGCGATTTTGATTTGCGCCAGTTGGCAGGCATCAGCGACCTGCTTAAACGTTGGCAAAACGAAGCGGCTGGTATTGAGTTCGACTCAGTCCTGGACCTGTCTCTATACGGCGATCGTGTGACTGGCATCGGGGAAGCGGAAAAAATTACTTCGCCTTTCCTCGTTAAAGAGGCGACTGAGAACTGGTTGCCGAAGGATGTGGCGGCGCTGGGCATTGACGCAGAAATCCTTGGGCGCTGGGATCCTTCCGACCGCGCTCAGTTCGAAGCTTTCGAGCAGCGACTGGACGAAGCCCGCGCAGCTGGTGATGAAACGGTTTGCTTGCCGGAGTCCGAAATACCGCTCTCGATTGCCGCCGCCGAGCAACTGTTTGATGCCTGGTCAAAGAAGATCGCCCCTGTCGAGACCGTCCTGGTCCAGCAGCAGGAGAAGGTTGGCCGCGCCGTACTGCAAATCGGCCACAATATCGATGAACCGACCTACGTTCAGATTCGCCAGGCGGCATTACGCGCCGCTTTGGACGCAACGCCAGAGTTGCCCAGCTTGCTCAAGCCTGAAGTTGTCTTGCGTGAGCACCAGCTTCAAGGCGTGGCGTGGTTGCAGCACTTGTTCCGCTTGTCCCCCTCGGACGTGTCAGGTTGCTTGCTCGCTGATGACATGGGGCTTGGAAAAACGATCCAGTTGCTCACCTTCCTTGTCTGGTATCTGGAAAAGTATCCACAAGACAAGCCGACACTGATCGTCGCCCCAGTTTCGTTGCTTGATAACTGGGAGCGAGAGCTTCATCGGTTCTTCTTCGCTGACGCGATACCAGTACTGAAGCTGTATGGTTCAGCCTTGAGTGCAGTTAAGTTCAAGAAGGAAGAAATTCCTGCTGACTTGAAAGCAAAAGGCATCAAGAATTTGCTGCGCCCAGGTTGGATGGGCGGCGCCACAATCGTCCTGACGACTTACGAGACACTTCGCGATCAGGAGTTTTCCCTGGCGCGTCAGCAGTGGTCGATCGTCGTGTGCGATGAAGCACAGAAGCTGAAGAACCCCGCGGCACTGGTAACTCAGGCGATTAAAGCCATTCCTGCAAGGTTTCGAGTGGCGTGTACCGGTACGCCTGTCGAGAACACCCTGATTGATCTCTGGTGCCTCTTCGACTTCATTCAGCCAGGTTTTTTGGGCGGTTTGAACCAGTTTGGTCGCGAGTATCAGCGCCCAATCGAAGCCGCATTGAAGCGCGATACGGTTGCACTGGAGCGCCTCCGAGGTCTTATCGATCCTCAGACTTTGCGCCGAACCAAGCAAGACATTGCTAAAGACCTGCCTGCCAAAATTGAAGACACGGCATGCCGTTCATTGAGCATGCACGCCTTGCAGCGCAATCTGTATCTGTCCGAAATATCCGCGTACAGCCAGAAGCAGCAGATCGAAGAACAGCTCGATCAAAAGACCTCCGGCATGCTCGGGTTGCTGCACAAGCTCAAGCTCATTTGTGCTAATCCTTACAGCGTTCAGCCAGACAAGCGACTGCGCGACAACTCGCCGAAGCTGCAGTGGTTGATGCAGACGCTTGAGTCGATCAAAAGAGCCGGGAACGGCGACAAGGTCATCGTCTTTACCGAGTTGCGTGATATTCAGCGGGAATTGCAGCACTCGATCCAGGAGCATTTCGGGTTTCGGGCGACCGTCATCAACGGCGATACCAGCACCTGCAGTCAGAGCGCCAATAGTCGACAGAAGCTGATCGACCAATTCCAGGAGCTACCGGGCTTCGCAGTCATCATCCTGTCCACTATTGCAGTCGGGTTTGGGGTGAACGTGCAGGCGGCCAACCACGTCATTCACTTCACTCGTTGCTGGAACCCGGCCAAGGAAGACCAAGCGACGGATCGGGCCTATCGGATTGGGCAGGAGAAAGATGTGCATGTGTACTACCCAACGGTTCGGGATGCGGCGATGCCGACGTTTGAGGCGACGTTGGATGAGTTGCTAAGTAAACGACGAGCTTTGGCGCGGGATATGTTGAGTGGGGCTTCGGAGATTCAGGCTTCGGATTTTGAAGGCTTACTGGGCGCGCGCTGAAAGCCGAATCAGTCGATTTAAGGTCCTGAGAGTGGGGGATGCAACAGCGCTCAGGTTTCTGGTAAGCAGGGATTAGTGGTCGACGATGTGTCAATTATGGAGGCAGGTGGTTCACTCGAACTTGCTAAGAAAGGGGGTGTTTCAGTGAGCTGACGCTGGCTTAACTCAATAGCGCCAGCAAGATCTGAGTGGATTATTTACCTGTGCGCCCGTCCAGTGTTGGCGCTGGCAACTCAACGGCTTACTGTGCACGGAAATAGGCATCATGAGTTGCTTAAGCCGAAGCAGTTATTGTGTCAATGAGTGCTGGGTGTCAGACGAAAGACCGTTCACCAGTTATCATGCTGCCCATCTTCACCCGGGCTTCTGTGGTCGGGTTTTCATTTTTACCGCGCAATTTATCTGCGTCGAATGTAGGAAATAGTCCATGACGGATCAAAAGGGTGCCGGACAGGTCGCCATTAGTCTCGCCGAACAAGCACTTAACGAGGCACGCGCCCGTTATGCACCGAGCGAACCCCCGGTCAGCGCAGAAACTGAGCCGGTGAAGAAGCAGCGAGGACGTAAAGCTGCTGCCAACACAGCCAGCAGTACCTTGCAGGATATGCAGAAAACTCTGTGGGCCACCGCTGACAAGATGCGCGCCAACATGGACGCCGCCGAGTACAAGCACATTGTCCTCGGTTTGATCTTCCTCAAGTACATCTCCGACAGCTTCGCCGGCCGTCGCGCCGAGCTGGAGCTTAAGTTCGCCGATGCAAGCGATGACTACTATCTGGGCAGTGAGGACGCCGTACTGCTGGCCAGCGAACTGGAAGAGCGCGACTACTACAAAGAAGTGAATGTGTTCTGGGTGCCGGAAGTCGCACGCTGGGAGTCGCTGCGCGCCGCCGCCAAACAGGTGGACATCGGCAAACGCATCGACGAGGCCCTGGCCGCAATCGAAGCAGAAAACCCGCCACTGAAAAACATCCTCGACAAGCGCTACGCCCGCGCCCAGCTGCCTGATGGCAAGCTCGGTGAGCTAGTCGACTTAATATCTACTATTGGCTTCGGTGGTGACGCTAACCAAGCCCGCGACCTGCTCGGCCAGGTCTATGAATACTTCCTCGGCCAATTCGCCAGCGCTGAAGGTAAGAAGGGCGGGCAGTTCTACACCCCTGCTAGCATCGTTCAAACTCTGGTCGCGGTGCTTAACCCGCACCATGGTAAGGTCTATGACCCCTGCTGCGGGTCCGGCGGCATGTTCGTCCAGTCGGAAAAGTTCATCGAAGCCCACGGCGGTAAACTTGGTGACGTTTCTATCTACGGGCAGGAGTCAAACCCGACCACATGGCGTTTGGCGGCTATGAACCTGGCCATCCGCGGCATTGATTTCAACCTGGGCAAGGAGCCGGCGGATACGTTTGTCCGTAATCAGCACAGCGACCTGCGGGCCGATTTCGTGCTCGCCAATCCCCCGTTCAACGTCAGCGACTGGTGGCACGGCAGCCTGGAAAATGACCCGCGTTGGATCTATGGCAGTCCGCCATCCGGCAACGCCAACTATGCCTGGCTGCAACACATGCTTTATCATCTCAAACCCGATGGTCGTGCCGGCATTGTACTAGCCAATGGCTCGATGAGTTCCACTCAGAACGGCGAAGACGAGATCCGCCGGGCCATGGTCGAGGCGGACGTGGTGGAAGTGATGGTCGCACTGCCCGGTCAACTATTTTTCAATACGCCGATCCCGGCCTGCTTGTGGTTTCTCGCCAAAAAGAAAACTACCCGCCCTGGCGAAGTACTGTTTATCGATGCGCGTAAACTTGGTACCAATGTCAGCCGAGTGCAAATTGAATTGCTCGACGGCGATATTGAGCGCATTGCACAGACAGTAGCTTCTTGGCGAGGTTTGTCACTGGATATCGGTGGCGAAATCGACGAATACGCCGATATTCCTGGTTTCTGCCGAAGCGTCTCACTCGGCAAGATTGCCGAGAATGAGCATGTGCTGACCCCTGGGCGCTATGTCGGGGCCGAGGACGTGGAGGACGACGACGAAGCTTTTGTCGATAAGATGCAGAAACTTACCAGTTTGCTGGGTAAGCAGATAACCCAGGGCGTAGAGCTAGATCAGCTAATCCGGCAGAAACTCGGGGAGGTAGGTTATGAGTTCTGAAGTTTTTCAACCTTTCAACGAGATTTCGTTGAAAGATGCCACCCAGTTTATAGTAGACAACAGAGGGAGGACGGCACCGACGTCAGAGTCAGGTATAGCATTGATTGCTACGAACTGTGTTAATAATAATGATCTTTATCCTACTAAGAAAAATCTGCGCTTTGTTTCTGAGGATACATATCAAACCTGGTTCAGAGCTCACCCTCAACCAGGAGATATCTTGCTGACAAACAAGGGAAGTCAAAACGGTGCTGTATGCTTGGTCCCCGATCCGGTCGATTTTTGTATAGCTCAAGACATGGTTGCTTTACGCGCTGACCCTAAGAAAATAAGCCCGCTGTACCTGTTTGCGGCATTGCGCTCTACACTAATCCAGCAAAGAATAAAAGCTCTAAACGTAGATGCTGTAATCCCTCATCTAAAAAAAACTGACTTTGATAAGCTGTTTATCCCGTTGCCTGAATGTAGTATGCAGAAGTGGATCGGCGAATATTATTTTGAAGTGTCCAGTCGTATTGAATTACTCCAAAAAACAAACGGCACGCTGGAGGCCATCGCTCAGGCGCTATTCAAATCCTGGTTCATCGACTTCGATCCCGTGCGTGCCAAAGCTGAAGGTCGTCAACCGGAAGGTATGGACTCTGTCACCGCCGCGCTTTTTCCCGATAGCTTTGAAGAGTTCGAGCAGGGGATAGCGCCTAAAGGGTGGGGATTTGGTGAGTTGGGTGAAATCCTCTCGCTCCGTAATGAACGCACACAACCGTCCGAAGTAACCAAAAAACTTCCATATGTACCAATCGAGAGTATTGGTTCAAAGTCACCATTCCTCTCTGGGTACAAACTTGGCGATGAAGCTAATAGTAGTTTGACGCTGTTCAAACGTGGGGACATATTGTTCGGGGCGATGCGGCCATACTTTCACAAGGTCTGCATTGCTCCATTCGATGGTGTGACTCGTACAACTGTTTTTACACTGTTTTCAAAAAACAAAAAAGCAAGCGAGTTTGCTCTGTTTTTAGCATATCAAGAGTCGACGATCGAATACGCCACACAACATTCTGAAGGCTCAACAATTCCATATGCAAAGTGGAAAAACTCCCTTGAGCGCATGCCTATTTCTCTTCCGCCAGCTGCAGTACAGGAGAAGTTTAGCGAGATGGTGTCATCTTTCATTAGTCGGGCAGACGCAAATAATCAGCAAGCCCACACTCTGACCAAACTCCGTGACACTCTGCTGCCACGCTTGATCTCGGGTCAACTGCAGATACGGAAAGAGACGCAGATAGAAGAGGCTTGCGTCTGAGTCTAGGGCTGCGCCTCGGGTGCTATCCATTTGGTCATCAGCTTGTTAGCCTTAGGTCTTACCGTGAATCGTGCCCGCCACAAATATTCGACTTGGATGTCTCTATATGCTCAGCGCTGAAGACAGAAATCGTCTTAACTGCAACGTCCCATGCCAGGACGAATGCCTGTCCTATGAGGCGCTCGCGGTGCGTATTGCACAGAGCAGTGGCAAGGAATTATTACCACTATTCAAGCAAGTACTTGGGCCGTTGCTTCGCCCTGAGATCAGCTCCGTTCAAATAAACCGTCAGGGCATACTCAGCGTCATTCAGATGTTCGATGTGGCTGACCGCCAATATCTGTCTGAGGATCAATTTGACAAGGTCGACGTTTGCCGTGTGATCAATTGCGACTTGGCTAGTTATACAGAGTTTCCCTTCTCGCTCATTGAAAGCCTAAGTGATGTCCTTCCGTCGTCCGGGGAAACGCTCGATTGGCTGGTCAGGCATTTTTCACAAGCAGGCTATGCCCTATCCATGGGCTTAGTGACTGTTGAGTCCAACCATTACCTATGTATTGAAGCCGATGCCCGTGACAGGGAAGAGGAGCTAGGACTGGCCCGCTCGGTGATCCGCAGTTTGTTGGGTACAGCTAAGTCGTTTGCCCTTCAACTCTACCCAGACAGAGTGAAAGCATTGGCTGAACAGGTTATTCAGCGATTAATACATACCTCGGTTCAGGGCATGCTCGATGGCTCGGCGAACTACTGGGATGAGATTGCTGGCTTCACCGATGACGAAGATTCGCTCCCGTTTAAAGCGGTAGATGACATCCGCACTTTGGTCTCAGAGGCGGTGGTGTCACTCGACCCAGGTGAGCAATTTTTAGTGGCTTTGCAGCAGAATCTCTCTGATGAATGGGTGCATAGGCAGCTGGAGAAACGAGAAGGTGGTTTTGAAGAAGCAGGATTTGAATGGGAGCCCGAGTTTTTGGTGGAGGATGTAGTCCATTACGTGATTGAACAGGCCATCATGGTCGAGACGTTGCGACCATTTCCTATATCTCTGGCCGATGCGCAGGCCCTGTGTGAGCGGGTGATTTTAGGGCAGGAAGCTCTTGATGCATTCGATCTGGGAGGGCGCTTGCAAGACGTGGGCAATACCTATCCAGAACTCGAGTGTTTTGAACAGGCAGCCAAAGTCCTATGGCCAAATTGACGCGCTGATGTGTTCGTTCAATCGACACATCTCGGTAACGTGTCTATTTACTTATTTTTTCATCATGTGTTCTCGTGGTGTCGATGACATCGACCGATCGAGAGCATAAGAGACTTATAGCCGAGAACCTATTTTTTCAGCGGCTTGCTGCCAAAGTGGGAAGATTAAAAAGGAATTGATGCCGTAATGACCGAAGATCAACTGGAACAGGAAACCCTCGGCTGGCTGACAGAGGTGGGCTACACCCATCTGTACGGGCCGACCATCGCCTATGATGGCGAGAGTCCAGAGCGTGACAACTACCGTCAGGTGGTCCTGACCGGGCGCCTGCGCAGCGCCATGGCCAAGCTCAATCCCATGGTGCCACTGGCCGCGCGTGAAGATGCCCTCAAGCAGGTGCTTGAGCTGGGCTTGCCGGTACAACTGTCGGCCAACCGCTTGTTCCATCGTCTGTTGGTCAGCGGCGTACCGGTTCAGTACCAAAAAGATGGCGAGACACGTGGCGACTTCGTCCGCCTGATCGACTGGGCAGACGTTAAGGCTAACGACTGGCTGGCCATCAATCAGTTCAGCATACTAGGACCGAAACATACCCGGCGTCCTGACATCATCCTGTTCGTCAACGGCTTGCCATTGGTGTTGCTGGAGTTGAAAAATCCAGCGGATGTGAAGGCCGACCTGGGCAAAGCCTTCGATCAGATTCAGACCTACAAGGAACAGATCCCGGATCTGTTCCAGTACAACGAAATTCTGGTGATTACTGATGGTAGCGAAGCCCGCATGGGCTCGTTGTCAGCAGATGCCGAGCGCTTCATGAGCTGGCGAACCATTGACGGCGAGACTCTCGATCCGTTGGGGCAGTTCAATGAACTTGAAACTTTGGTGCGCGGTGCATTGGCGCCTGAGATGCTGCTCGACTACCTGCGCTACTTTGTGTTGTTCGAAGATGACGGCCGACTGGTGAAGAAGATTGCCGGTTATCACCAATTCCACGCCGTGCGCGCTGCCATTCAGCAGGTGGTCACTGCCTCGCGTCCCGGCGGCAACCATAAAGGCGGGGTGGTCTGGCACACCCAGGGCTCGGGCAAGAGCATCACCATGACGTGCTTCGCCGCCCGGGTAATGCAGGAAGCGGCGATGGAGAACCCAACCATTGTGGTGATCACCGATCGTAACGACCTGGATGGCCAGTTGTTCGGGGTGTTTTCGCTGTCTCAGGATCTACTGCGCGAGCAGCCCGTTCAAGTTGAATCACGAGGTGATTTGCGCACCAAGCTGGCCAACCGACCTAGTGGCGGTATTGTATTTGCCACTATCCAGAAGTTCATGCCAGGGGTTGATGAAGATAGCTTCCCAGTACTGTCCCTGCGTCCAAACATCGTCGTCATCGCCGACGAAGCCCATCGCACTCAATATGGATTCAATGCTGAACTGAAAGCGCCAACTGGGCTTCAGGCAGCAGAGAGCCAAGCCCGTTATCAGGTTGGCTATGCCCAGCATTTGCGTGATGCGCTACCCAATGCCACCTTCGTGGCTTTTACCGGCACTCCGGTATCCAGCGAAGACCGTGACACACGCTCGGTCTTCGGTGAATACATTCATGTCTACGACATGCAACAGGCCACTGAAGACGGCGCAACAGTCGCCATCTACTACGAATCGCGGCTGGCTAAATTGTCGTTGAAAGACAGTGAGCTGCCGGCCATTGACGATCAGGTCGATGAACTGGCAGAAGATGAAGAGGATGACCAACAGTCGCGTCTGAAAAGCCGTTGGGCCGCACTGGAAAAGGTGGTCGGGGCCGAGCCTCGGATCCACAGCGTGGCGGCAGATCTTGTCGCGCATTTTGAGGAGCGTAATCAGGGCCTGGTAAGCATGGGGCAGATGCCCGGTAAAGCCATGTTGGTGGCCATGAGCCGCGAGATTTGCGTGCACCTGTACAACGAGATCATCGCCCTGCGTCCAGAATGGCACGACGAAGACCCGGAAAAAGGCGCGATCAAGATCGTCATGACCGGTAGTGCCTCGGACAAGGCTTTGTTGCGGCCGCATATCTATTCTGGACAACAAAAAAAACGTCTGGAAAAACGCTTTAAGGATCCGCTCGATCCGCTCAAGTTAGTCATCGTCCGTGATATGTGGCTGACCGGCTTTGATGCACCCTGCGTCCACACCTTGTACGTGGATAAGCCAATGAAGGGCCATAACCTGATGCAGGCCATTGCCCGGGTTAACCGTGTCTTCAAGGACAAGCAAGGTGGCCTGGTGGTGGATTACATCGGTATCGCCAATGAGCTGAAAGCAGCGCTCAAGGAGTACACCGGTAGTAAGGGCAAAGGGCGGCCGACAGTGGACGCTCATGAAGCCTATTCAGTGCTGGAGGAGAAACTAGATGTCCTACGCAGCCTGCTGCATGGCTTCGATTACAGCGACTTCCTAACCGGCGGCCATAAGCTGCTCGCCGGGGCAGCCAACCATGTGCTGGGCCTGGAAGACGGTAAGAAGCGTTTTGCTGACAGCGCGCTGGCCATGAGCAAGGCCTTTACCCTGTGTTGCACCTTGGATGAAGCCAAGGCAGTGCGCGAGGAGGTGGCGTTCTTCCAGGCGATCAAGGTGATCTTGATCAAGCGTGAAGTCAGTCAGCAGAAAAAGACCGACGAAGAGCGCGAATTGGCCATTCGCCAGATCATCGGCAATGCGGTGGTCTCTGGCGACGTGGTGGACATCTTCGAGGCGGTGGGCTTGGACAAGCCCAATATCGGCCTGCTCGACGACGCGTTTCTCGCCGAAGTGCGCAATCTTCCAGAGAAGAACCTGGCGGTAGAGCTGTTGGAGCGTTTGCTCGAAGGCGAAATCAAGAGCCGTTACAGCACCAACCTCGCCCAGGAGAAGAAGTTCTCCGAGCTACTGGCCAATGTGATCAAGCGCTATCAAAACCGCTCTATTGAAACCGCTCAGGTCATCGAAGAACTGATCGAAATGGCCAAGAAGTTCGCCGCGGCTAGCAAGCGCGGTGATGAGTTGGGGCTCAACGATGACGAGCTGGCGTTTTACGATGCCTTGGCCAATAACGAGTCCTCGGTGCGCGAGCTGGGCGACGAGATCCTGGCCAAAATTGCCCACGAGCTGACCGCCAGCCTGCGGGCTAACGTCAGTGTTGATTGGAGCAGCCGTGAAAGCGTGAAGGCCAAACTTCGCATCCTGGTGCGACGGATTCTGCGCAAGTACAAGTATCCGCCGGATCAAGCCGAGGAAGCGGCGCAGTTGGTGCTCAATCAGGCAGAAACGCTTTGCGAGGCATGGTTGTAGCGGACTTAGCGAATTTCCGTACGGTGCGCGACCTGGCGGTCGAAACTTAATCTCTGGCACTTCCTGGCCGAAGCGAGCAGATCATGGGAAATGGGATTCGTTGGGAAATTCCCGCAGAGGAGTTTTAGATGAAGGAATGACTGCAAGTCGCAAGGATAGAATCTATTCAATAGTTTGTATCAGCGTAGCACGCACATTTCAGTGGGGGTGGCAGGTCACTGCCATTCCTACCTCGACCAGTTGGATCTAAACGGGGAGTTGTATCGATTGGATGACTATTTACCCCTCCTTGGGTCAATGTCTTATTTCCCGATTGGCCACTAGTCCCCCAACAGCATGGTCTGGGAAATTTTCTCCGAAACTGTTCAGTTCAGGCGCGGAACAAACGACCGTCAGCCAGCTTCCTTCTTGGCTCCGCTTCAGCCGCGTCAGG
Organism: Pseudomonas sp. Z3-6; assembly: GCF_051131985.1. Classification (NCBI taxonomy): domain Bacteria; kingdom Pseudomonadati; phylum Pseudomonadota; class Gammaproteobacteria; order Pseudomonadales; family Pseudomonadaceae; genus Pseudomonas; species Pseudomonas sp. Z3-6. The sequence continues at coordinate 6,060,699 of NZ_CP071644.1, read as the reverse complement.
CCTGCATAGACTAGCGCCAAGCTTTGCGCATTTGCAGCTTCTGTCACATAGACGACGAGTAGGCGAGATTCCCATCCCTTGAAGCTATGCAAGGTGGTTGCCTTGATCTTGGCATCGCCCATGTAAAAGCCCATCTTCCTGCGGCGATGGTCAGAACCAAACGTATCAACAGCCCGAATATTGTATTCATTGAGACGACTAACCACCTCGGCGCCAGATGCCATATTTCCGGTCAGCATGGTGATGTCAGCATTGGCCAAACCGTTCTTTCCGGTCTGATGCATCAAGGCGAGGATTTCGTCCGAACAAACCACCATGGCATTCCCCGGGCTACATTGCACCCACCGAAGGTGGCACGGATACAGATCAAGTGATCCTTGCTCTGGCTGCGGTAAATCGACGACATCTTCAGGAAGGAACATCTCCGCAAAACTTCGTGCAAGGTTCAGCGCATCTGGCGGCAATCTGTAGCTGACACTGAGCTGCGCCCAGCGTCCCCCTGGGAAACCGGCTCCCTTCATCACGTCATCTGTCCACGCTTTAGCAGTGCCGTAAATGTCTTGCGTCGCATCTGCGACCAAGAGCATTTCTCCGCTCGGTTTGCAGGCCTTGCGCAATACATCCCACCACAGCGGGCGATAATCCTGCCCTTCGTCAACTAGAATGGCATCGTATCTTGAAGCTCTTGGCTGCATGACACCTTCTACTGCCAAAAGTGGCAATCCGGTGTTCAGAACATCCTCTCGGCCATTGGCCCACAGAGCGTCATACCTCTCTTCCCATCCTGCTTCATAGCAGACGTGTTTGCACCACAAATGGAAGTGAGTGAACCGAACATTCCTTATCCGTTCTGGTGCATCCAGGTCGCGAACGATGAGGTCACGTAAATAATGCCAAAGCGTGATGTTGAACGTAGCGACCAGTACAGACTTGCCTTCGTTAGCAAGCCTCGCGGCACGCGCCGCAAGCACTAGTGACTTCCCCGAACCTGCCGGCCCTTTGATCCGACGATAGCCAGATTCCGTGCGAGTTTCGGCTAAAGACCGCTGGTTACGATCCAAGGTCAGAGGCACCCTCTGCGTTGATGAGAAGTCCGGCTCGACAAGCCAACCGCGTAGATCTTTGGCCAAATTTTCTGACATGAGGAAGGAGTGGCTGCGGCTGGCTTCGGGGAACACCAGCTCCATATTTCCTGTCGAAATTTCGCTGGAACCGCTGACTGGTTGATATTTTGCGTGATCGTCACCTTGCTTAGTCTTTAAGAAAGGAGACAGGAGGCCTTTGACCTGTTCCGCTCGTGCGAAAGGGAAGATGACCCCCGCGGTAATGGTTGCCCATCCTCTCTCTGACTGAATACGTGGGCAGTAAAGGTCAAAAATCTCTTTCTTATAAAGGTTTACCTTGGTGACAGGATTCTCGCTCTGGAGGCAGAACGTTTTGCCGTCCTTCTCAGCCCAGAGCGTCGGATGTCCCCATTCATCCAACTTTGTGAAGTACCTCATGGCATTCAGGTTCCAGTCTTTTACCTCGAACACCGCGATGCCAACCTTCGGATTCAACAGAACGAAATCCGGGCGCAAGCCATTCAAATGGGGCTGAATGTAAATCTCCCAATCGGACGTAAGAATCTGGTTGAACATCTGAAAAACCTGTTGCTCGCCTGCGGTCAGTGCCTGCCTTAATTTGGCGTGCTCAGCCAAGGGCGGATGGATCACTCTTTCATTAGACATTTAGATCATTCTTCCCTGAGAACTCACTCTGCTTGCAAGTGAGGCAGCCTTTTAGGTTTTATGGAGTTATTTCTGAAAGCAATTTTCAACTTTGAGAGCAGCTGCTTTCTTTAGGTTGTTCAATACACATCGAGGCTGGGACACCCCCAGCTTAATCGTCTCTTCCGTAGCATCATGATCGCGCCAGCACAATCGACGGTTTTTTACAGTAGCCTAACCTGGATTGTCTCCAACCATGGCTTTGGCTGCAGCCGGAGCAAAGTTCAGGGGTGGATTCAGACAAAAAATTAAGTGAGAGCTAAGCGTGCCGATAGCCCCTCGGCATCGGCCAAGGGAGTCTATCGGATGCAGTGACCTCGGAGTTACAGATAACCCCGTTCTGCCAACGACACGCAACTTTCATGACCCACTACCACATGATCCAATATCTGAGTACCAATCAAGTTGAGGGCGTTCTTGAGGGTAGTGGTAAGGGTATGATCGGCTTGGCTTGGCTCCGGGTCACCGGAGGGATGGTTATGAACCAGAATTACGGCCGCGGCGTTGTGCTCTAGGGCGATCTTGACCACTTCCCTTGGATACACGTTGGCACCATCCAGCGTGCCTAGGAATAGCTCCCTGAAACCAATCACCCGGTGTTTGGTATCGAGCAGCAGTAATGCAAAGATTTCGTGCTCGTGGTACCGCAGCAGTGTTTGCAGGTGGCTGAAGACCTGCTTCGGCTCAGTCAGTGCCCGACCTTTAGCCAGGCGACTCATCGCCAGTTGTTGTGCCATCTGCAGGATGTCAGCTTCGGTGACAGGGGAGTCCATGACATAGGTACCCGTAGTTTCACCGGCTATGAGCTTGTGATATTTCATGCGGATATTCCTGTACGAGTGCGTGAGAACGGAGGGGGATTGAGTAACGACTTAACGGTTGATGCTGAAGCTGTAACCGCATTCCAGGCACTGATAGTTATCCAGCACCCTGTCATCAATCTGTTCACCCAGCGTGGCCCCAGCGGTCCCGCCGGCAGCACCACCAAACAGCCCTCCAAGTATGGCGCCAGCGATACTGCCCACAGCGATCCCAACAGGTCCGCCGACTATGCCGAGTACTGCACCGGCTTCCGCTCCCGACAGGGCTCCGGCGGCCCCGCTGACTGCACCGCCTGCAGCGCCAATCAAACCACCTGTTTGCTTACCGATATTTTTCGTTACGACACGTCCAGAGTTACAGCTAGGGCAAGGGGTATGCATATGTAAATCCTCTCAACTGATGAGCGTACTGAGCCAAAGAAGCAGGCACGCCAAAATCCCTGCCGCAGTTGATGCGGTGGGCATTCACAGAGGTGATATAGGTTTGAATTTTTTTTGAATGAGATTTTGACCAATTCGGAGAGTTGTTTGCCCCGAAAAAGTCATCTAGGAGCTGATGATCTACGAGAGACTTTGGATATTTTGAGCCGTTTCATTTGAGCATCACTTGCCGTTGGTGGAATTGGGTACTCGGCCGGGGACTGTCAATAAACAGCACAGATTTCTCCGCCTTTTAATTTCTTTCTAACTGTCGTCTCAGCAGAAACGGTTGGGTATGTGCGTGAGAAGTTGACCTGTGCAAACACCCAGCATTTGCTCTCCTCCTTGGGCAACCTATGCTCGGCTCCTGTGGATGGTTGTGCTGACCTTCTTCGGGCTGGTGGCGTGTAACCATATCGTTTTAAAGTGATGGCCTTTTGCTGCTCTGTACCACAGAGCTGCGTATTCAGATCTGAGGGTGGCGTATGCAGGATACGGACTCGTTGAAGCCCGGCTTCATGATTATTCACGGCAATCGCTTGGACGATTTGCGTGAGCTAGCGGTGAGCTGGATGCAGCGCTCCCCTTTGGCCCCGCTGGAAAACGAAGTCGTGCTGGTACACAGCAACGGCATTGCTCAATGGTTGAAGCTGGCGCTGGCCGAAGATCCTGAAAACGGTGGCTGCGGTATTGCAGCAGCGTTGGATGTGCAACTTCCTGCTCGCTTTTTGTGGCAGGCCTACCGGTCTGTCTTGGGGGCAGAAACAACACCCGAGTCTTCGCCGCTGGACAAGACTGCACTGAGTTGGCGGCTAATGCGTTTGTTGCCTCAATTGCTCGACAAAACCCATTTCAGCAGCTTGCGGCGTTTCCTCCAGGGGGATGACGATCAGCGCAAGCTCCATCAGCTTTCCGAGCGGCTGGCGGACCTGTTTGATCAGTATCAGGTCTATCGCGCCGACTGGCTGGAGGACTGGGCGGCCGGGAGGGATCAGCTAAAGCACATCAAAGGTGGTTTGAAGCCGCTGGATGCCGACAACCTGTGGCAAGCAGAGCTGTGGCGTGAAGTGCTGGCGGATGTTGGCGAGGGTGCGCTTGAGCAGAGCCGCGCCGGTGTTCACAAGCGCTTTATCGCACACCTGCGTGAAGCAGCGCAGGCCCCGAATGGTTTGCCTCGGCGTGTGGTGGTGTTTGGCATTTCGTCTATGCCGGCGCAGGTTCTGGAAGCCCTGGCCATGCTCTCGCGCTACAGCCAGGTGTTGCTGTGTGTGCACAACCCTTGTCGCCATCATTGGGGCGATATCGTCGCTGATAAGGAGTTGCTGGGGCATACCTATCGCCGTCAGCCGAACAGAAGTGTTCCCACGGCAGCGAATCAACATGGCCAGCCATTGCTTGCCGCATGGGGCAAACAAGGTCGCGACTACATCAACCTGCTCGACCACTATGACGAGCCCGCCAGTTACCGGCACTTGTTCGACGGCCTCAATGGCGGGCGTATCGATCTGTTCAACGACGAGCGACCTTCCAGCCTGCTGGGCCAATTGCAAAGCGACATTCTTGAATTGCGTCCGTTGGCGGAAACTCGCGAAGTCTGGGGGCCTGTCGACGTGGCACAGGATCGTTCTGTGCGCTTTCACGTGGTCCACAGTGCGCAACGTGAAGTGGAAGTGCTGCACGATCAGTTGCTTGCTCGTTTCAGTGCCAATCCAGAGCTAAGCCCGCGTGATGTGATTGTGATGGTGCCAGACATCAATGCGTATGCACCGCATATCGAGGCCGTGTTCGGTCAGGTGCCGCGTCATGACCCTCGTTATCTGCCTTTTACCCTGGCCGACCAGGGGCAGCGAGGGCGTCAGCCGTTGCTGATTGCCCTCGAACACCTGCTTGAACTGCCGCAAAGCCGCTTTGCAGTGAGCGATATTCTCGACCTGCTGGACGTACCGGCGCTGCGGGCGCGCTTCGGTATCAAGGAAGCGGATGTGCCGATCCTGCAACGCTGGATCGACGGTGCCGGTGTGCGCTGGGGACTCGATGCGCAGCAGCGCGAGAGCCTGGACATGCCGGCGGGCCTGGAGCAAAACACCTGGCGCTTCGGGATGCGTCGCATGTTGCTGGGCTACGCGGCCGGCCAGGGGCCTGAGCTGAATGGCATCGAACCGTACGATGAAGTTTCGGGACTGGAAGCCGCATTGGCGGGGCCACTGTTGACCTTGCTCGACCACCTGGAAGTTGCCCGCGAAGACCTGCAACAGCCAGCCACACCGGTACTCTGGGTTGAGCGTCTGCAATCGCTGCTGAAAGTGTTCTTCCGCCCGGTGGGTGATGGCGAAGAGTTGTTGGTCAACCAATTGCTGAAGTTGCTCGACGACTGGTTGCGCACATGTGAGTTCGCGCAGTTCGACGAACCGCTGCCGTTGTGTGTGATGCATGAAACCTGGATGGCCGGCATTGAAGAGGGCGGCTTGTCCCAACGGTTTCTTGCCGGTGCAGTGAACTTCTGCACGCTGATGCCGATGCGTGCCATTCCATTCAAGGTGGTGTGCCTGCTGGGCATGAACGATGGCGACTACCCGCGCCAACAACCGCCTGTAGATTTTGATCTGATGCGCAACGATTACCGTCCGGGCGATCGCTCGCGGCGCGAGGATGATCGTTACCTGTTGCTTGAGGCGCTGTTATCGGCCCGGGAACAACTGTACGTCAGTTGGGTCGGTCGCAATATTCGCGACAACAGCGAGCGCGTACCTTCGGTATTGATCGGTCAACTGCGCGATCATCTGGCCAGTGGCTGGCGTTTGGCGCAGCCCGAAGCGACGCCTGATGCGCTGCTCCATGCATTGACTCAGGAACATCCGCTCCAACCTTTCAGCCCTGCCTACTTTGCCGATAAGCCCGGGCCCGACGGGCTGTTCACATATTCTCACGAGTGGCGCGAAGTGCATGATTCACAAGCCGGGCAACCATCGGCCGGTTTGTTGCCAGCGCTCGCTCAAGACACGCCGTTGACCCTGCGCCAACTGGCCGGGTTTGTCCGTGATCCCGTCGGGGCATTCTTCCAGCAACGGCTCAAGGTCAATTTCGACAATGACGAATTGACCAGCCGCGACGACGAAACCTTTCAGCTCGACGGCCTCGAAAACTGGCAGCACCAGGACCGGCTCAGCCAGGCGCTCAAGCGCTGGGTTGAAGAAGATTACCGGCCCGAGAACGCGGTGGCCGAGCTCGATCGGCACGTTCAGCGATTGCAGCGCGAAGGCAAGTTGCCGCTGGGTGGCTTCGGAACCTTGAGCGCATCGGCATTGGCCGAGCCTCTACCGGACATGCTGGAGCGTTACCACGCGCAGCTGCAGGCATGGCCTGAAATCGAGGACGGCCAGACTGCCGCAACGATTGCCGCGTGCGAACCGACACCGGGATTGAATGACTGGTTGGGCGGCATTCGCTGTAATGCCCAAGGTGAGCGGGTGTACTTGCAACTCGACAGCAAGAAACTGTGCAACGACGACAGTTGGCGCTGGCACAACCTGGTTCGACCCTGGGTGCGACATCTGGCGTTGCAGTTGAGCGGTTCGGGCTGCACCACGATTCTGGTCAGTTTGAACGGTGATGTGGTGTTCCGGCCAATGCCCGCGCAAGAGGCGCAGGCGCAGTTGCTATCGCTGCTCGACGCCTGGGTGGCGGGCATGCGTGAACCGCTGCCGGTCGCCTGCAAAAGCGCATTCGCATGGCTTGAGGAAGCGGGGGCGGATGGCGAAGACAAAGACGCGGCCTCGGACAAGGCCCGTGAGACATTCGAGGGTGGCTACAAGCGCACCGGAGAAGCAGAGAGCTCCTTCGCCTTGCGCCGCGCCTACGCGGACTTTGACCAGCTATGTGCTTGCGGTGATTTTGGCACATGGTCCAAGCGGTTGTATGGCGGACTGTTCAAACACCTTTCTTCCAGCCACGCAGGGAGCAACCAATGAGCCCAGTTAATCTCAACTCCCTGGACTTTCCATTGCATGGCAGCCGATTGATCGAGGCCAGTGCCGGCACGGGAAAAACCTTCACGATCGCTTTGCTTTATGTGCGTCTGGTGCTGGGGCATGGCGGCGAAAACGCATTCAAGACACCGCTTACTCCGCCGCAAATCCTGGTGGTGACGTTTACGGACGCCGCCACCCAGGAACTGCGCGACCGTATTCGTGCGCGCTTGACCGAAGCGGCGCAGTGCTTTCTGGAACCGGATCGCAAACATGACAAGTTGCTGCAGCAACTGCGTGACGAGTACCCAACGGAGCAGTGGCCTGACTGCGCTCGACGCTTGCAATTGGCCGGGGAGTGGATGGATGAGGCCGCCGTCTCGACCATTCACGGCTGGTGTTATCGGATGCTGCGTGAGCATGCCTTCGACAGTGGCAGCCTGTTCACCCAGACACTGGAAACCGACCAGAGCGAGTTACTGGCCGAGGTGGTCAGGGATTATTGGCGCCGGCATTTCTATGAGTTGCCGGTGGAGCAGGCGCGATCGATCGGTGATTGTTTCAAAAGCCCTCAGGAGCTGGGGGATGCGCTCGGTTCGTTGCTGACACGCCGGGACGCGACTTATCAATACAAAACCCAGCCTCTTGAAGCGCCCGGGTCTTTGCAGGCATTACTCCAGGAACCGGGTGAATGGTACGGAACAGTCGGCGAACTGGAGCGTAATGCTCGCCAGTTGTGGGTACAGCATCAGGTCGACCTAGAGGCCTTACTGCAAAGTGTTCGGGCCCGGATGCATGGAGGTACCTATAGGGGGGCAGACCAGGATGATGTATTCAATGGCTACTTGCGCGACTTGGAGCGGTGGAGTCGGGGGCAACCTGCACCTGAAAAAATAAAAGCGTTCAGTCAATCCGGCTTGAGGCTCACCGGTAAAGACAAGGTTCCCCAGCATGAGGCGCTACAGGCCATTGATGCCTGGCTGGAAAAACGTAACTCCAAGGTTGATATCAGGGCGCAGGTGCTGCTGCATGCCTTGCATGAAGTGCATGAGCGCTTCGATGAAGAAAAGCGCCGCCGAGCTGAAATCGGATTCGACGACCTGCTCAATCGCCTTGACCACGCCTTGCAGAGCTCGTCCGGCCCTCGTCTGGCCGAGACCATTCGCAAGCAGTACCCGGTTGCTCTGATCGATGAGTTCCAGGACACCGACCCGGTTCAATACCGGATCTTTGAAACCATCTACCGCATCTGCGAGAACCTGGAAGACTGCGGGCTGTTCCTGATCGGCGACCCGAAACAGGCGATTTACTCCTTCCGCGGCGCGGATATCTACACTTATCTGCAGGCGCGAGAGGCCACGGCTGGCCGTCATTACACGCTGGGCACCAATTATCGCTCCACCCAGGCGATGGTCGATGCAGCCAACCACTGCTTCGAGTTCGCCGAATCACAGCCGCGTGGAGCGTTTCGTTTTGCCAAGGAAGACCAGGGCAATCCGGTGCCGTTCAACACCGTACAAGCCAACGGGCGCGACGATATTTTGCAGATCAACGGCACGGATCAACCGGCCCTGACGTTCTGGCATCTGGAAACCCAGGGCGTAATCAATAACGCCACGTACTTGCGCAAAGCCGCTGAAGCCTCGGCATCGGCGATTCAGGCCTGGCTCGATCCCGCTGCAATCAAACGGTCCGGTTTGCTGAACGACAAGGGTGAATTCATCGCCTTGCGGCCCGCCGATATCGCCATTCTGGTGCGCAATCGCAAGGAAGCCGAAGCCATCCGCAAAGCCCTGGCGCAGCGCCAACTGGCCAGCGTCTATCTCTCTGACAGGGACTCGGTCTTCGAAAGCGAGGAGGCCAAAGACCTGCTGTATATCCTGCGAGCCTGCGCTCAACCGACCAGCGATCGGCTGGTGCGAGCGGCGATGGCGACCCGTAGCATCGGGCTGCCATGGCAGACGCTGGAGCAATTGAACCAGGATGAGTTGTTCTGGGAGCAACAGGTGCTGTTGTTCAGGGATTTGCGTGTCTTGTGGCAGCAACAAGGTGTTCTGCCAATGCTGCGAAAGCTGCTGGCCACGTTCAAGGTGCCGGCCCGTTTGCTTGTGGAGGATCAGGGTGAACGTCGCCTGACCAACCTGTTGCATCTGGCCGAATGGTTGCAGCGCAGCGCTGCCGAACTCGATGGCGAGCATGCGCTGATCCGCCATCTGGCCGAGCAGGTCGATGGTCAGAGCGAAGAAGAAATTCTGCGTCTGGAAAGCGATTCGGACCTGATCAAGGTGATCACCGTGCACAAGTCCAAGGGCCTGGAATACCCCTTGGTGCTGCTGCCGTTTGCCTGTAGCGCAAGGGAGATCGATGGCAAAAGCAAAACCCCGCCGATGTTTCACGATGAAAATGATTCGTTGGTGATTGAGTTGGTAAAAGGAGATTCGGCAAAACCGGCACAAGCGCGGGCCAACGATGAGCGTATGGGAGAAGAGATGCGATTGCTCTACGTCGCCTTGACCCGAGCTCGTTACGCCACCTGGATTTGCATGGCAGCCCAAGCATCGGATCGCAGAAGTAAAACGACGCACTTGCACAAGACAGGCCTGGGTTACATGTTGGCAGGTGAGAAGCAGGTAACTCCCGATGAACTTCTCAGCGTGGTCGAGACTTTCGCAAAAAACTGCAATGACATAGCCGTGCGTGCAGCCCCTGTGCCGTCCGACGATGTGCATACGGCGCCAACGCCACCGTTGGTGGGGCCGGCATTGCGCCCCGTGCACAAGCTTGCGGCGAACTGGTGGATCGCCAGTTACTCGGCGTTGGCCATTGCCGACGGTAATGTCCTGATGGGGGCGCAGCCGGATGTCAATCTTGAGCCGGCGACCGCGCTGGAAGCCAACTTGCAGGAAGAGGACGAAGCTGAAGCCTTGCCTGCGGGGGCGGGGATTCACGGTTTCCCTCGGGGCGCAGGACCGGGCACCTTTCTGCACGGGCTGTTCGAATGGGCCGGCCGCGAAGGTTTTGCCAAGGCGGCTGGAGATCCGATCACCCTGCATAACACCGTTGCTCGACGCTGCAACCTGCGCGATTGGGAAACCTGGATCGAGCCACTGTCCACCTGGCTGGGCAGCTATCTGAATGCGCCACTGCGGTTCAATGGTACCCAGTGCCAGCTCTCGACCCTGAGCACCTATCAGGTCGAAATGGAGTTCTGGTTTTCCAGCCGGTCCGTGAACGTTCAGCGCCTTGATGCCCTGGTGCGCCAACACACATTGGGCGGTGCACCGCGCTCAGTGTTGGCTCCCAATGAGTTGAATGGCATGTTCAAAGGCTTCATCGACCTGACGTTTGAACATCAGGGTCGTTACTACGTGGCGGACTACAAATCCAACTGGCTGGGCAGCAACGACCAGGCCTACGACGCCGAGGCGATGGTCGAGACGATGCTGGACAAACGTTACGACCTGCAGCTGTGCCTGTACCTGCTGGCCCTGCATCGCCAGCTCAAGTTGCGCCTTGCGGGGTATGACTACGAACAGCACATGGGCGGGGCGGTGTACCTGTTCGTTCGTGGGCACCAGGCACCAACCCATGGTGTGCATTTCGAAAGGCCGCCACGGCAGTTGATTGAACAGCTTGACCAACTCTTCATGGGGCAACACGCGGAGGCCTGCGCATGAGCCAGACCCTAAAGGAACTCAGCAATAGCCAACGCAACGTTGACCAACCGCCGGTGCTCATTGCGAATGCCAGCACCACCCAACTGTTGCATCAAATCGACAATTGGGTGAGCCGTGGCTGGTTGCGCGCACTGGATCGCTCGTTCGCCACCTTCCTACTTGAACAGGACCCCCAGACCCGGGTCAGCGTTTTGCTGGCCGCCGCAATGACCAGTCATCAACTGGGGCGCGGGCATTCCTGCCTGGACCTGGTCGCTACCCTGCAAGCGCCTGACTTTGTGTTGTCGTTGCCTCCTGAAGGGGAGGAGGGCAGCCAGCTACCGTCACAATGGTTGCAGAACCTCGATATCGAGCAATGGCGCCAGACGTTGGCCCTGAGCCCGATGGTGGAGGACCGGGACGGGCAACAGCGCTTTCCTGAGCGACCAATGGTGCTGGCCGGGTCGCGCCTGTATTTGCGTCGCTACTGGAACTATGAGAGCAGTATTGCGCAGTCATTGAGCCGCCGCCTGAGCGTGGAAGCGATGACGCCGGTCAATTTTTCCAGTCGGCTTGATACCTTGTTTCCGCTCGCTTTCGTGGACAAGGGAGTACGTTGTAGCGATTGGCAGAAAATTGCCTGTGCACTGGCGGCGAGAGGTAATTTCAGTGTCATTACCGGCGGCCCCGGAACCGGCAAGACGACCTCTGTCGTGCGCCTGCTAGGGCTGCTGCAAACCCCGGCCGTGGACGAAGGAAAACCATTGCGGATCCGGCTTGCTGCTCCCACTGGCAAGGCGGCTGCACGCTTGTCCGAATCCATTGGCAAGGCCGTCCGTGAGCTGCCTGTCAGCGCCCCGGTGCAGGAGGCGATCCCGACGGATGTTTCCACATTGCACCGTCTGTTGGGCAGTCGACCGGATTCGCGCAACTTCATTCACCACCGGGATAAGCCACTGGAGCTGGACGTATTGGTGGTCGATGAAGCGTCGATGATTGACCTGGAAATGATGGCTTGCCTGCTCGATGCCTTGCCTCGCCAGGCCCGCTTGATCCTGCTGGGTGACAAGGATCAGTTGGCATCGGTGGATGCAGGCTCCGTGTTGGGCGACCTCTGCCGCAATGCTGAAGTCGGCGGCTATAGCGAGCAAACAGTGGCCTGGCTGGAAGCCCACAGTGGCGAGTCGGTCAGCGCTCCGCGATTGCAAACAGCCGTCGGTCTTGGCGATCCGCTGGCACAGCAGACTGTCATGCTGCGTTACTCCAGGCGTTTCGATTCCCAGCAAGGGATCGGGCGTCTGGCGAAGCTGGTCAATGAGAAAAACGCTGTTGAAGCACGAAACTTGCTGGATCAGCAATTACCTCAGTTGTTCAACCTCAAGTTGCGAGGCGAGCATGATGCCGCGCTCACTGAGTTGATTATCAACGGTCAAGGCGATGCCCCGGGTTACCGTCATTACCTTGAGCTGCTGCGAGACCTGCGACCTGCGAAAGACACTGCCTGGGACAGTGACCGCTGGGCCGATTGGGCTGGCAAGGTGCTGACTGCGTTCGATGAATTCCGCCTGCTGTGTGCGTTACGTCGCGGGCCTTGGGGGGTTGAGGGGCTGAACCAGCGAGTGGCAGCGCAATTGCGCCACTGTGAACTGCTGCCGGGTGAGCATGGCTGGTACGAAGGGCGGCCGGTTCTGGTCACCCGCAATGACTACAGCCTGAATTTGATGAATGGTGACATCGGTATCGCTTTCTGGGTGCCGGGACCCTCCGCGGAGCTCGTTCTGCGCGTGGCGTTCCCGCGAAACGATGGCAGCGGCGGAGTGCGTTTCGTGATGCCGAGTCGGTTGGTGGAGGTTGAGACCGTCTTCGCCATGACGGTGCACAAGTCCCAGGGTTCAGAGTTCAACCATACGGCTTTGGTGTTGCCCGATGCGCTGAACCCAGTGCTGACCAAGGAGCTGTTGTACACCGCCATCACTCGTGCCAAACAATGGTTCAGCCTAGTCGAAGCCAGCCCTGGCGTATTTGAAGGGGCGGTGAGTCGCAATGTGCAGCGAACCAGTGGGCTGGCGCTGCAACTGCAAGATGAGCTGGCAAAACTTCAACGCACCTGAGTGGGTGCGTTCAGGCATTTGTAGCCTGGGTACTGGGCTTCAGCGGTGACCTTTGCCATGGCAGAGGTCACCGCTTGAACCGTGATGGTGAAGTTGGCTTGGGGGCCGGCGGTGGCAACCACACGTTGCATGAAGGCTTTGTAGGTTTTCATGGCGCTGTCCTCGATGGCGATGGGATTACGCTGCTTCACCGTTGCCGCGCTTGCTGGTGATCTTTACCGCTCGACCGAGCGCGAAGAGCACCATGTCGATGTTCACCACGAATCCAGGTTCGGCATCCTGACGCTCTTTGAAGTGCTCGCAGAGCCAGCGTTTGTAGCGTTCGATGCAGGCGACATCCTTGTCCCAGTTGATCTTCTTGCGAATGGTCTTGATCTTGGAAAAGTCTGGGTCGTTGATCTGCTCATAGAGTTCGAAGGCACGAAGCACGTGCTGATCGACAATGGATTCCGAGCGATCAGCCAGGTGCCGACCGAACTGTCTGAATACCTGGCCTGGGCCGTTAGTCAGCGATGTTGGTCTGACATCGGCTGCACCTTTGATGATGTGCGCCACCTTTTGCAGGTCGCCGTTTTTCCAAACCAGGGCGTAGAGCAGCTTTTCCAGAGGAGTTTCCAGTTTGGCGCTGAGGTCCGCATGCAAGCGAAGATCGTTGCCAACCTTAGTCATGAGGGAACTGATGTCGTGGTCCGTCAACTTCAACTGCAATTCTGGGTACTTGTTGCGGTCCATCTGCCATTTTTCCAGCAGGGGATCGGACGTCAGTATCTTTTTCAGGTCGGACACTTTGTCGGCGTTCAGTATCTCGGTGAACGTGGTTTCCACCAGCTTCAGGGCTTCCAGATTATTCAATATCGCGTTCTCTCGTGGGGTCTGATACAGAGCTTGATTCACTCGTGCGACAGATCATGTCGCACTGCGTCAGGGCTCGGTATTTTTTGGAGTCGAGTGCCAGCGGCAAGGTTGTCGCGAACAGGGCAGTCGAAAGGGACCGGTATCAGTCATACAGCCAGGGTTTCAACTCCTTTAGGTTCTCCACCACGATCTGTTGCGCCTCTGGTTTCGGGTCCATGTTCTTTGGATCAATCTGATAGCGCTGCAATACATACTTGACCAACGCCTGGCGACAGGGAATCTGCAGTCGCCCATCGACCATCCCGAAATCCTCCTGGATTATCGCTTTTTGCATCACCGTCAGACGCTCATCGGGTTTGATGATGACGTTGACTTCGCTATTCCACTGGTCGTCGTCCGAGAGGCCATTCTCGGTCTCGCCGTCCATCAGTTCAGGAACCCCACGCAGTCGGCTCAGTACAAAGTCCCGGTACTCGCGGTTTTTTTCGCAGTAGGCGCGCACATGCCAGCGCATGCCTGTGTAAACCAGCGTATGCGGTGCAATGGTTCGCCCTTCAGGTTCGGGACTGTTGAGCGAAACGTAGTCGATGTCCAGGCGTAGATGCTCCCGGCAAGCCTTGAGCAGGGGGCGCAGTATCTCGGCCTTGATCGAGCGATCAGGCACCTCCAGTACTTTGGTATGGGCGTAGGCCAACGCCAGCCCCTCGACGTGTGGCGCTCGAGCATTGTTCTGGTAAAGCAGGTGTAGGTAGGCGCTGGCGCTGTCATCGATGAACAGTGGCTTGAACTGTTTGCTCGGCACGTAACCCTTGATCTGTCGATCATATGTAAGGTTTTTAGGCGCATGCTCGGTGATGTAGGTATTGATGTCCTTGGATGCTTGCTGACGGCTGATGCCGAAGCTCTGCGTCAAGTGCACCGTGGTCAGCCGGCCTTCCCACCACGCGACGGTTTCGATCAGTCGGTAGCGAAGGGCGAGGTCCCAGCGGACTTGCTCGATGGTTTGCTTGCGTTTCATGTCGCCTCCATGTGAGTGAATACTTTACCTGTATAAGTCTACATTCTAGACGTGTCGTTTAACACTACATATCGTGACTCTGGCAAGTTTGGCGTTGACGACATGAGGGACATGTTTATGGATGGTTGGGATTGGACGGCGTCGGTAGCGATGCTGATGCTGTTGATGATCCTGCTGATGCTTTTGGTGCAGTATCTACAGACTAACAAAGCCTGGAGATTGCTCGAGCATTGGCATGCGACCACGAAGGAGCGCCAGCAGCGGCTGAGCTGGCACGCCGAAGAGAATCGCGAGTTGAAATCGGCGCTTCGGGCGGAGAAGGCTCATGTGGAGCAGTTGCAGCGCAAGGTGGAGATTCTGCAGGCTTTGCTGCCCTAGGTGTGAGGCACGAGGGCCTTGGTGCAAGGCCCCGTGATTTGGCTCCGATACGGTGTAGACATTAGGAGGAGTACATGCTCGATTCGCTGGAAATTTGCAGGCTTCTGGAAGGCAACGGTTGCAGCAGGAAGTACGAAAGAGCCTATGCGCGGGGTTATGTGCACCCGGGGCTTGAGCATCCGCTATTCGTCAAGCATTACGCCACCGGCCGAAGCGTTGGGCGCCAGCCATTGGTGCTGCATCCGGCATACCGGAAATCGGCGCATTGGGCGCAAATCAAGGCGCTGACGCGGGGAGTACCCAATGAGACTTACAAAAGTACCAGCCTGGAAGCGTTTCCGTTTGCGCCGGGCTCGACCAGCAAAACCGGAATCGCAGTCAATGTGGCTAATGTAGACGACTTGCTCAGTTTGTTTGGCGTGCTTGGCGGTGAGTTGGTGAGCATCGAGAAGCAGGTGGAAGACGAAGTCAGCCTGATTGAGCTCTTCGAGCAATCACCTACTGGGCAGCAGATCGGTACGACTGAACGTGAGGCCATCATCCGAGCACGAGTAGGACAAGGCGTCTATCGCCAGGCGCTGCTTGAGCATTGGCAAGGTTGTGCTGTTAGTGGTTTTGCGCTCGCTTCCATGCTGCGCGCTTCACACATCAAACCATGGCGTGACGCCACGCATCTGGAGCGCCTCGATCCCTTTAACGGATTGCTTCTGACACCCAACCTGGATCAAGCCTTTGACCTGGGACTAATCAGCTTTACCGAGAAGGGCGATATTGTAATTGCGCAAGCCCTGACCACTGAACTGCAACTGGCGCTTGGTATTAACCCGCAATGCCGATTGCGTAGCCTTCATGACCGTCATTTGAACTACTTGGCCTGGCATCGCGAGCACGTATTCAGCGGCTAGTGGCTCGTGTTAATCGTTTGCCTGAAAGGTGATGGGCCAGGAGCCAGTGTCACAGGCTGGATTCTCCTAGGAGGTGGTGTAACTCCGCATGCAAATATTTAGCAGAGACGGTATTGGGCGCGGTCGCCCAACAAGACAATAAGGGGCATGACTGGTGGCGGTAGATCTGAAGGATAACGCAAATCTGAAGGCAGCCTGTGAGGCGGTATTGGCTCACAATCGTGAGCTGCCTTGGTATCAGAGCTGGCTGAAAAAGCTGTCGGAGTTCCTTCGTAAAGTACAAGACGCTGATCAGGAGGAGTTTTGTAGTACAGCGTTTCAAGAGCTACTGTGGGAAAGTGAGGTCATTACAAAAACGGGTATGGGCACGGTCAATGTGTCAGAGGTGATCGCCGATCCTGGAGTCGCCGAATGCCTTTGGAGTATTCGGGCATCGCTCAAAACTAGTGATGTTCACCTTCAAGATCAGGTGCTCAAGGAAGGCTGGCGCGAGTTGAACCAACTAGTTGCTCCTCCCCTTGTGCGACGCAATCCGAGGCTTAAAAAGTATCGTCTTTTTGCAGCGTTGTGCCCAACTGAACTGACCACACTCGCTCACTACCCGAAGTTGCGTACTTTGGCTTCGTTGATAGGTGTAGGAGGCACGGAGCGTGAGCTTTCTCTGCATCGGAGTGTGCTTGAGCGCCTGGACGATGTTTTGGGTGAGCGAGAAAAAGGACTATCAATACCGACGCTGGAGCGCATGACTCTGCCTTGGCTGCTCTACATGAAATTCGTAAGGGAGCAGGAAGCCGAGGCCACGGAAATCGCAGACCCCGCTACAGGTCAGGAGCGCTTGAATCCTTTACCTGCTGAGCGCCGACGTCGCGGCATGCTCGCCATTGGTGGTGGTATCGCGACCATCAGGGCGATCATTGAGTTCGCCAAAGAGGGATGCAAGCGAGAAGATTTGGTGGAGCACATGCGCTCGATCAACCCAAGTCACGCAACTTCGAGTATCCGAACACAACTCAATTCACTCATTGCCGAATGGGGTGTTCTGCGGGCTCAAGGCGACGAAATCCATCTGACACCGCGAGGTGAGGGACTGCTAGATTCTGGCGAACCTGATGAAGTATCGGACTGGTTGCTGACCCGCGTTCTCGGGTTTGATCACATGCTCTATGCATTGCGAAGCGGCCCAATGTCCGTCAGTGCGTTGAATGACGCGTTGAGAAAGGTAAACCCCGGGTGGACCAGCGATCGAGCATTGACCAGTCTGACCTTTTGGCTGCGTGCCCTACAATTGGTCGAAACCCGTGCAGACAAACTGCAGCACCTGACCGAGCTCGGAGAGGCCTGGGCAGCGCAAATCCACTGGGAGCCCCAATCACTTACTTCAGAGCCTGGGGCTGTTTCAACCAGCGTGGTGCCATCCAGTGGCGAAGGTGTGCCGTTCGAGCGCCCTTCGCTGGAAACCATCCTGCGTAGTTTTCCCGAAGATATCGCCTTTCCGATCAGCCTGGTGGCTCGTCTTGATGCAGGACTCTGGAGTCATCCGCGCCGCCATTTTGCTGTCCTTACCGGGCTCAGTGGCGCCGGTAAAACGGTACTTGCTCGGGGTTATGCGCTGGCGTTGCACGAGGGGCAAAGCCAGCCATCAGAGGGACTGCTTACAGTCCCTGTCCAGCCTGGCTGGCATGATCCCTCTTGCCTGCTGGGTTACGTCAATCCATTGAATAGCGAGAGCTACGTGCGCACGGCATTCGTCGATTTCCTGCTTAGGGCCAGTACCGACTCCGAACGTCCATATACGGTTGTGCTGGACGAAATGAACCTGTCGCACCCGGAGCAATATCTGGCACCGCTGCTTTCGGCCATGGAGACAGGTGGCCACATTGAGCTCCATGCTCAGGATAATGATATCAGCGGCGTGCCGGCGACCATCACGTACCCGAGTAACCTGGTGATCATTGGTACCGTGAATATGGATGAAACGACACACGGCCTGAGCGACAAGGTGCTCGACCGGGCGGCAGTGATTGAGTTCTGGGAGATCGACGTTGAGGCGTTCCCCGGCTGGAAAACCAGTGCTTTGCCTGAGGCGAAAATTACCAAAGTCCGTGACACGCTTAAGGGGCTGGTCAAGGCCTTGCGCCCGGCACGCCTGCATTTCGGCTGGCGCACCATCCACGATGTCATTGGTTACATCGAGCAGGCCGGACGCGGCGGTGTGATTGATTTTGATGCGGCACTGGATCAAGCCATCTACGCCAAAGTCCTGCCCAAACTGCGCGGTGAAGACACACCTCGGGTTCAGGCTGCCTTCGCAGACTGCCGTACCTTGTTGCGGGATATGAAGCTGGAGGATTCGGCAACCAAAGTCGGCGAGTTGCTGGATGATTTGCGTTCTTTGGGTTCCGCCCGGTTCTGGCGCTGAAACATGGCGATTATCCGATGCGTTGACAAACAAGGCAGCATGTTTACCGCTAGCCCCGAAGCCTTGACTTCGGGCTTCATGGAGCGCGGCACTTATTATTTCGAGATTGTCCCCGAGTCCCGCTTGTTTGTTGATGATGAACCGTTGGAAAGCTCGCGCCATGAGGCATTTGATGCATGGCGATGGGAGCCGGGTTTTTATGCGGGCAAAGTCGTCGCTGAGTTGATTGATACTGAAGGCAAGGTTTTAGCGACCTACCACTTTGATGTGGCTCCGGATCAAAACAAGCTCGGCGAGACTTCGTTTGCCGCGATGTTCGACGAGCTCCTTGCCTTCGATATACGTTTGCTGATGGGCAACGAGTACGCCCGGTTGGAGGTGGGGCGGGAAGGTCTGACCAGCAACCCGCACCTGCAATATGCCCGACTGAAACGTTATGGCCCGGCGTTGTTGTCAGCGTTTACCGAAGTCTTGCGCAAGCCGCTGACACGGCTGCACCGAGAGCGAACATTACGGCCAGCGCATCAATTGCGTCGTATTGATCGCCAGACCCTGCGACGCGCCTTGCAAGACCCTGCGGCGACGGCGTTGCTCTATAACCTCGAACCGGCCAATACCAGCGGTGAGGTGTTGCACTTTGATGTGCCCACTGTGTTCGAGGACCTGGATAATCCGGCCAATCAGGCGCTGGCTGTTGTCCTTGGCGAAACCCTGCGACGCAGCCGATACGTCATTGCCGCCTTGCAAAAGATCATTGATGGGGAGGGCGATACGGGGGCTCGCTCCGCGTTGACTCCTCGGCTTGGACGGCGGATTGAGTTCCTCGAAGGCTTGCACAGTGACCTTCGTAGAATTCAACGCAGGGAGCCGTTCTGCTCTCTGCGCCAGCCTCGAATTTCCGCTGCCGGGCTCAACGCGGTTTCCGCTCATCCTGCTTACGCTCGGGCCTATCGTCATGGATGGTACGTGCTGCGCCCTGGTATTGACGGCAGTAGCGAGGGAGAGCGCTTATGGATCAGCCCGACATGGGAGATATACGAGCGTTGGTGCTACCTCCAGGTGGTGGCCATGATGAAGTCGATCTATCCCGACCTGCAGTGGCGTGATCGTTGGCCCGGGACGAGTCTGGACTACATACGTTGTACCGGGCGAGGTATCGATACACAGGTCGATGTATGGCTGCAGGTACATTGCCCAGCGTTCGACCGGCCAGCTAGTCACGGATTTTCCAGCATTTCCGGGGCGCGTTACCCCGACATTGTTGTCACCGTGGTAAGCCCGGCGGGGAGCTCGCTCCTTGTGATGGACGCCAAGTACCGGGTTGAGCGCAAGTGGGTGCTGGAGGGCATGGTGTCTGCGCATTTGTACCGGGACTGCTTGCGCTGGAAGGGCCGCAAGCCGGATTTATCGATATTGCTGGTGCCTCGTGCAGGAGGTGCTCCCTTGTTGGAGACGATGACGTACCAGAAAGCCAATGGGGTTGGCGTCGCGGTGCTGAGCGTTGAACACAACGGATTGCAAGCAGTGTTAAAACTCTTTGCAAGGGGCTGCACAGATTCAGAATCAGTAGAGCTTCCTAGGGCCGCAACTCCTTTGCCACTGAACTGAAACTTACGTAACGCTCAAAAAGGAAGCGCAATGACAACAATAATTACAAAGGCCCAAGCCGAGTTGGAGCTTGCACTCATGCAAGCCGAAAGTGATTCCATGGCCAGCAGCGATCTTTATATCTGGTTGCGCGAATGCGGACTGTCGCCCGAAATCGCCGTCCGAGTCAAAGAGCTGCTCAACGTGACTCAGCGCATCGGTAACAAGGTTGTTTCCATCGGCAAGCTGATCGTAATGAAGTTGCGCGACTTCATTACGGCGCATAAGAATCTGGCCATTGGCACCGTGTTGGGTGCTGCTATCGCTTCGCTGGTCGCTGCGATTCCGTTGCTCGGTTCGATATTGGCGCCATTGGGGGCACTGCTTGGCGTGACGATCGCGGCCACCGGTCATCAACGCGATAAGCATCCGGACCGGAACGGCAGAGGGGTGAGCCTGGAGGAGCTTCCGCAGAACCTGATCGAAATGGCCCGGACGTACTTTGATCTGTTCATTGAGACGCTCCAGATCATCATGGCTGAATTTTCTTCGGCGAAAACATCATGAGTCGGCCACCGAAGGTCAGCAAAAAGCAGCTGCTCAAGGTCATCGATGAGCTTGAACGAGCCCCCCAAGACCGTGTTCGCATCCTGGGGGAGGTGGGCATCAGCACGCTCGGTATCGGCCTCGGTGCCGCCGCAGCTGGCACTGTGGCGGGTATCGCGGGTGCGACCAGTATTCCGGTCCTCACGACGGCCGCGGGTTGGGTCGGTGTTACTGCCGTGGCGGCAACGCCACTAGGCTGGGCTCTCGGCGTTGCGGCGGCCGGTGGTGTTCTGGCCTACGGCGTCTCGCGCTGGATTCGAGGCGGTGCGATGTCAGAGGGGCGCAAGCAGGAATTGTTGTTGGTCTACCAGGAGCGGTTGGCCGAGATGGAGGCCAAGGAGCGCATGGGGGCGGTCACGCTGTTGGACAAGTGGGGTTTTATTTCGTCACTTCGTGAGGTGATCGAGAAAGATGTCATCAGTGCCGATAAGGCGCTACGGCTGATCGAGGCGGTGGAAGGCGGAAAGTTGGCGTTGCCTGAGGCTTATCGATTGGTCAATGGGCTCTTGCTAGAGTAGTGCGCGGGGGGGGGGCAGTCCTCAGCAAAGCACCGATGAGTCATCCGATCACGACACGTTTTGTCGCGCTTCGCCCTCATGCTCGCCTCATTAGCAGGACGAATGTTTTACACCGAACCGCTTGAGTCAGGCAACCATAAGGGACCGCAGCATGAAAAATCTGTTTGCAATTGTTGGCGTCATCGTCGTTGTAAAAAAAGGCTACGAGTTCTTCCGTGAATACAACGAGATGAAACAGGAACTGGACAAACGAGCCGGTGATTCGGCCTGACGCCGTGCAGCGTCGACGATTTCATTTTTCTACGACTGACGGGTTATCTCCATGCCTTGGCCGCCCCATCCCTTCACATTCACCTGCCCCCAATGCCACTGGAAAAAAACAACGGTGCCGCCCAGCGATGCGCTGCGTGAGGGGATCGACTGGTTTTCCAATTGCCCCTCATGCCGACACACTGCATTGGATGTACGGCTGGCTTCTCGGCTGGAAATTTTCAAGGCCAGGCTGGCGCGACCGTTTCGCTAGAACCCGCAAAGTGCATTGATCCGCCAGGCTGGAGCCCTCCTGGCGAGTTACACCAGGCTCGCCTTGCCTTCCTCATGCTCATACGCTGCAGCCGCCCGCCGCAATGTGTCTCCCATCTGCTGGCGCAACTCCGGCGGTTCCCGCACGACCAACGAATCACCTAAAGACAAAATCCACCAGTGCAGCTGCCAGGTATTGTTGACGGTCGCCTGCACTTGAAAACCATCCGACAGCGCCTCCAGCACCATGTCCGTGCTCAAGGGCGTTTCACGAATCATCCTTGCCTGGTGTTCGCTCACCCAGGCCTTGAGCCGGATCTTCACCGGTTTGCCAAACTGCAAGGCGTCGGTGGCCAGGTAGGTTTGCAGGTCGAACGTCTCCAGCCCTTGGCACGGAGTTTCAAGTACCGTTACCGCGCGAAAGCGATGCACCGCGAACTGACGGACATCGGTATAGGGCGCAGCGGTGGCGATGAGATAGGTGATCAGCCCACGCTGGACAATCGCCAGGGGGTTGAGAGTCAGTTCACTGAGTTTGTCGGTGTGTGCCGAATAGTACTGACAATGGACTTGCTGTTCGCTGATCAGGGCGTGTTGCAGTGCTTCCAGCGTTTCTGCCTGGATTTCCGGCGCTCGAAGATTGAAATCCGGTCGAACGCTCGCCACTTTGTCGGGCCAGCGGGCAGCGGGGTTGCCGTCTTCGAGGCCTTTGAGTTTTTGCCGGGCATGTTCGAAACGCGGTTCCAGCACGCTCAACATGCTGCCCGGAAGTAGCGGGCGCACGGCATCTTCGACCAGCGCCAGACTGACGGCTTCAGTCAGGGTGATGCCCTGCAACTCGACGCTCACGCCCGGCTTCCAATACCAACCGAAGGGCGTTCCACCATCGTTGCAATGCAGCGGAAACACCAGAGACAGATCGCGCAGGTCACGCTCGATGCTACGGCGACTGATGGAGTAGCCTGCGCTCGTCAGGCGGGTCAGCAACTCACTCACTGTGATACCGGGAGCGCGTTTGGGCAGCTGTTGCAGCAGCTCCCATTGACGGCTCAGTGCGGTATGGGTCTTGGCTGAAGGCAAGAGAAATCATCCTTGTCGTGTTGATGCGGGTCTGTGGTTCGCGAATTTGCCGGGTTGTCTGCCTATCGGCGACAACCCGGCAACCTTTAGTCTGGTTAATGCATGAAACCGATGGGGCGCTGCTGCCCGACGGATTTGAGTCGGCACTCGGCCAGCAACGCCCCCGCCAACTCGTCGGCAGTGGCGAATGGCTTGAAACGCCCTCGGCGCGCAACTGCCGCAAAGTCACCCGGGGTCAGACGCGCCTCACTTCGCAAGCGATTGGCTGCGCTGTGCTGCGGGTCTTTCAGTGCCAGCGTTTTCAAGTGTGCGGCAAACAACGCCTTGGCCTGGGCTGGGGTCAGGTAGCCGAAATGAACCTTCAGATCAAAGCGCCGCAAGGAGGCTTCGTCCAGATCGCGAATCAGGTTGGTCGATGCAATGAACAGCCCTTGATAGCTCTCCATTTGCGTGAGCATTTCATTGACCGCGGTCACCTCCCAACTCTGTCGCGCCTTGCGCCGGTCCTGCAAAAAGCTGTCAACCTCATCGAGCAGCAGCACCGCGCCTTCCTGTTGCGCGCGTTCGAAGGCGCCCGCCAGATTCTGCTCCGTCATTCCGACATAGGGTGAAACCAGGTCGGAGACGCGCTTGATCATCAGTGGCTTGCCCAACTCTTGCGCCAGCCATTGGCCAAACGCCGTTTTGCCCGTGCCGGGCGGACCGTAGAAGCACAGGCGTGCCTGGGGATGGACGCGCAGTCCATCAACCAGACCGTCAAGCGCGTGGTCGGTGTTGATCCATTGTGGAGAATAGAAGGTGGGCAAGCCGCTACCGCCGTCATGTTGCAACTTCTCGAGGCCCTGTGCTTTCAGCGTGCCGTCGACGATGCAACGGATCGTCGTGTCCAGCGTCTTGCTGGCACGGTTTCCTACGCTGCGGCCTACTCGCACGGCTCGCTCCAGCACCGCCGGTGTCACTTGTTCATGGGCACTGAGGTGCTCGATCAACTGATCACTCAACTTGCCCCCGCCACACTCACGCAGCATCTGCTTGCGCTGCGCCAAGGGTGGGTTGGGGATTTCGATCACTAGATCAAAGCGACGTATATGTGCCGCATCGATAGCTTCAATGCTGTTGCTCAGCCAGAAACACGGTAGCGAATTCTCCTCCAGCATGCGATTGATCCAACCCTTCTGCGAGCGACTATGAGCGTCCGTGCTGGCGGTTTGAAATATGTCTTCGATCTCATCCAGTACGAGCAGGGCCCGTTGCGAGCGCAGCACGCTATTGGCTGCACGCAGGGAGCACAGGCGCTGTTTTGCATGCACGGGGTCGCCATCGCTGTCCGTGCAGGCCACCTCATAAAGCGCGCTGTTCAGGCACTTGGCGAGCAGTCGACTGAGCTGGGTCTTACCGGTGCCTGGCGGGCCATAAAACAGAATGTTCACGCCTTGACGGCCCTGGGCCAAGGCTTTGGCCAGGTAGCGTTCAGCGATGTTCAGTGGCTGTTTGATGTGTCGGTAGTGCTCCAGGCTCAGGCTGCCTGGCGGACTCAGGCGGAAGGCATAAGCAAACAAATCCAGTGATGTGCCTTTGCTGAATCGCAGCAGCCCGGGAAGCTCCTGATTGCTCACCGTTAACATCGAGCTCAGTGCTGTCGAGGCGCGGGAATTGCTTCCTACCTCCAGCAACCCCGCTCGAATCAGTGAACTGTTACTCGCCAGGCACGCCTCGACCTCCTGGAGTTGCAGACCCAACAGTACCGATAGAACCTTCATGGAACGGTTGAACCCCACCATGCCCAACTGATCGGTAGCATCACTCAGTACCGGATCGATGTGCATCAGCACGCAGAAGCCGAGTACCCGTAACTCTGCCTCTCCCAACCCTAGTAAAGATCCCAATGCTTCAAGATTGCTCCCCAGGCGATCCGGGTAGGGTGTCTCCGGATGACGCGCCCCGAAGACGCGCGCGGCTCGACGCAAGCCCAACAACGCAAGGGGTGGGCTGTACTCGTCCCGGTCCACCCATTTGCCCATGCCAAGCTCACGGGCCAGGTCATCATCATTGAACCCGTGTCGACTGATTAAATTTCGATGCCCCCCCAGATCCAGCAGCAATTGGAAGCTCCACTTCAGCGATAGTGCACAAGTGTCGGCAGCGCGGCGGCTGTCGTGGGCGAAGGGGGTGAGGCGGGTTCCCATGCTGAATGTCCTGATGCTGTGGAGGTGACAGGATGGGATGAGGGGTGGTCAGAATGTGTCGTGGTAATAGTGGTCAGTGAAGATTCAGGCCCGACACAATCTGTCGTGCCTGAGTTTTAGTCTGGAATCCACAAAATGGACCAGAGAGAATTGGGCAATGCTAAAGAGTGTACTGGCAACCGTGGATTTGGTCGTGGTGCTCAAAAAGAGCTTTTATCTTTACCAGAAGTACAAGCAAATGGAGCGAGAGAACGATGTTTGGCGTAAGGCCGCCAGTGACAGGGATTGATTGTCCCGATCTCAAGCCTGCACGACCGGATAGCATGCGTCACCCCAGAGCGTGTCGGGATTTTCCAGCATCAGATGGATGATTAACGGTACCAGCTTGCCGAGCAGTTTCCCGCAATCGCGCAATTGTGGTCGGTTGATACTGCTATCCCAGGTCGCCCCGCCGTGCATGATCTGATTGCGCAAGGTGTAGATGCGATTGAACAGCACCGCGAGTACTTCGGCAGTATCGCGTTGTGCCAGGGCGGACTGTGCTCTGCGTCGGCCGTCGGCGAAACGTTCGCTCCATTGTTGTTCGGTGATCTTGCCGTTCTGGTGATCCCAGAAGCTCTGGAAAACGTATGGATTATCTAGCAGCACGCGGATGCTTCCGGAAAACTCGGACCATACCAGCGTCTCTATCTGCCGCTCGCGATCCAGATTGCAAAGCTTGCGCAGAAAGGCTCGGAAGGTTTCCTGCTCCGATAGCCGATAGTTCTCGTCAATGTCAGTGGCGTAAGCGGCGTTGAAGGCAATCCACAGAAAAATGAAACGACCGTCGGGATCATCAGCTTGTTCAGCGCGTTGCAACCAGCTCAACGACCGGTGCACACGTAATGTCAGGTTGACGTGATGGTTGTCGCGTTCAAGCCGGTGACGTGCCTTGAGGGTTTGGTAATCCATGAGGCTGACTCTTCTGGAAGGATGGTATGGGGTGGCTCATGGTTCAGGACCAGCCGATGGCGGCAGACGCTGCACCTGCTCATGTTGAAGCCTTGCTCCCCCGAATGGGACCTAGAGCAAGGCTTCCCCTCAAATCAGGAAAACCACTGCTTCAATGTTTCCTTCGCCTTAGCCACGTGTTCGGCTTTGATATGGGTAGCGGTCGCTGCCAACGCTGCGCACAAAACACCGATGTCGTCGGAATAGCCCACGATTGGCGTGATGTCGGGTATGACGTCGATCGGAGAGATAAAATAGCCGAGCGCACCATAGATGGTGGTTTTTGCCCAGGTCGGGGTATCTGAGTCGGTTGCGGCGTAGTACATCTTCAACGCCGGTTCCAGTGCTGCCTCGCCGGCGGATTTCGCATAGTTTTTTACTTTGTCCCAGAACGAGTCGTCTGAGTAATCCTTTTCAAATGCGCTGTCTGACATGGTTTGCTCTCTACGGTTTTTTGGTTTTGACGATGTGTGTGATTAGTAGGGGCGTTGGGGCGGTTTTCGCCTAACCGGCTTCACACCTCTGTTTCAGGTATTTCCGCGGTCAGCCGAACCGCATCGCTGAAGGCCTCGAACAGCCGTCGTGATTCCTTGAGCCAGCGCTCCAGAGGCGCGATGTCCAGCTTATTGTCGAGCTTGTCGATGGGGCCGAGCATTCGCTCGTAGACGTCCTTGCCACCAATTTCCAGGCTGTCGAGCCGAAGTCCGTTAATGGCGGTTTTTTGCGCGCGCATCGTGGCGATATCCGCCTGGATGGCATCGTCATACATCGAGAAAACCTCCCGCAGCCGCCCATCGAGGTGCTGTCGCGCATCACCCTGCTGGTTGATCTGGGAGAAAAACTCCAGCAGCGGCACGTCGCGATAAGCCACCTCGTTGCGCAGGGTGGAGCTGTACGCGCTGATCCCGACAACCGAAATTCCCTCCGATTGCAGGATGTCCTGGACCTCATCCATGACGTACTCAATGTCGTCTTCGGACTTGAGGTCGGCCTTGGTCAAAACGATATAAACCGACCGCTGCTCGACGCCGATCTGTTGGATAAAGTCCAGGTCTGAGTCAGGCACCGTGCCGTTGGAATCGAGGCCGATCAGCCAGATGATCGCGTCAGACTGCTGCGCAAACTGGATGGCGGTGCGTTTGTCACCCTGGCTGTGTTCTGCCGCCGTCGCCGGTGGGTTATAGCCTGGGGTATCGATGAAGCAGATGTCGCGGAAGTATTCAGGGTTCATCTGAACACCCACGCACATGAATGGCATCAAGCTCTTCAAGTCGAAGCTGAAAGAGTTGATGAAGGCGTGGGAAATGCTTTTGTAGAAATCCACATCCAGGTTGATATGGCCGCCGTTTGCGGAGTAGCCGCGAATCATCCGCTTGTCAGTCGCCAGCACGTAGCTAGGGATTGCGGTAACTGGCTGCATGCCGACTGCCAGGCGCACGTCTGGATCACGGATGAAACTGTTGATGAACTCGGACTTGCCGCTGCTGAAACCACCGACAATGCCGACGATGGTGCGCTCATGAACGTCTGGAAAGCCTACGAGCAAGGCCAGTTCCTGCTGGATCGACTGCAACATTGTGAGGGCCTTGGCTTCGGCGGCCAGGGACGATTCATTGTCTGCGAACACCATGTAATCGTTCGCCAGCAACTCTCTGAAACGGGCCAGGCCAGCACTTTCCCGAGGGCGAGCGGCGAGCAGCCGGGAGATGAGCTGGAAGCGCGTCCAGGTGTCCCCATGGCGTTGATTCAACGCCTGAAATTCGTCCGCCAACTGAGAGTGCTGTTGTTGTTCCTCTTCATGGAGCTGTTGCAGTGTTTCGTGCGCCTTGAGGCTTGCTTGCAGCTCCAGGCGCATCTGTTCCAGCGTCTGCTCAAGAGCCTGGCGTTGCGACTCTACGGTGTGGCGTTCCTGTTCGAGTCGGGCATGTTGCATCGACAGGCTGTCGAAGCGCTCGCGCGCCTGTTCCTGATCGCGCTGATGCTGGTCAATGGCCTCTTCCAGCGACTGCTGCACACCTTCGAGTGCCTGCCGGGTGTTGGTCATCTCTGCAGCGGTGCTGGCTTGTCGTTCGGTCAGTTGCCCGTGTTCGGCTGTCAGTGTTTCAAGGCGTTCCAGGGTGTTCTGGTGCTCTTGGGTCAGTGCCTCGTGTCGCTGATCCGCCGCCTTGAGCGCGTCGGCCCCGGCTTGCAGCTCTAGACGTGCTTGCTCGAGGTTGTGTTCGAGGACCTGGCGAGCCTCCTCAATGCTGTTACGTTCCTGCACCAGTTGTGCATGCCGCATTGACAAGGTGTCGAAGCGCAGCCGCGCCGTTTGCTGGGCGTTCAGATGCTGAGTATTGGCCTGCTCCAGCGACTGCTGCACCCCGTGCAAGGCTTGCCGGGTGTCAGTCAGCTCGGCGGCGGTGCTGGCCTGGCGCTCGATCAGTTCCCCGTGGTCGGCAGTCAGAGTCTCTAGACGCGCCACTGTTCCCTGATATTCGCGGGTCAATGAGTCGTGCTGATCATCCGCAGCCTGGAGCGTTTCGAACACGCCGTCACGAAGCAGCTTGCGACGCCGGATGAACAATTGGCCGAGTTTATCCAGTTGAGTCATCAGTGCCGGAGGAAACAGTTCAGTCTTCATGCCGCCTCCAGTTCCTTGGCCATGCGTTGCAGGCGGTCCAGGGTCAGAAGAGCATTTTCGACCTGTTCTTCCAGCTGTTCCATCCGCGCCTGCATATCCTTGAAAAATGCATTGCCGTAGGAGGATGGAAGCTTTTCAGTAACGTCACTCTTCAAGTGACGGATCTGTTGTTTGGCCTGTCCCTTGAGTTTGTCCAGAAGATGCTTGGCCTCGTCGAGGAATTCACGTGCCTCGTCGCCCAGCAGATGAGTACCGGTGCGTTTGAGCTTGCGTAACTCATGGTTGTTTAGCTCAAACGCCGGAATCACGAAACCTGACACCAGACCTTGGCTGGTGTGGATGATAAGTGCCGGATCCATTTCGTCGCCAAGATGACGTCTGGCTGCCGTGGTCGACTCCCTGATGAGTTTCTCGCGGAACTCGTCGGTCAGTGATTTACTGGAGGCTTTAAGGGTATCTCCCAGGCCTTCGGCGAAATCCTCAAGTGCTGTATATACCTTGCCCCAGAACAGTTTGAATTCAGTGTAATAACGGGTTTCAAGACCACCACCCCACAACCAGTTCGCTGCTTTTGCGGCGAGACTATCGCGCACCTCCTCCTTTTTCTCTGTTTTTTCATGCACCGACGCATCTACTGCCGTCTGCGTGGAGCCATAGGCTTTCTCCAGCTTTTTGGACAGGACCACTTCCAATTGTTCGCGAAACTCTTCGACGCATTTGTTCAAGACGCCATCAAGCTCGTAGGTGCCCACTACCATCAGACTGTCCAGCTTGCGCCGCTGAGCCTTCAGGTCCTCAATATCGGCATTGCGGACTTCCTGATATTTGGCCTGAGTAAAGTTCAGCAAGTCGGCCCGGAAAGCTTCCAGTGCCGAGGACTTGGCGCGAATGAGCTCCTCGCGTCGCTCTTCGATAATGCGGTCCTTCTGCGCGCGGACACTGTCCAGCACCGCCCGCAGCGCTTCGGTGTTGGCCAGCAGGTCGAGATTGCCTCGGCAACGTTCAGCATGCTCCGGCGTAAAGAAGTCAGGGTAATTCGCTTGAAGGTTTTCCCACGCCTTTTGCTCGCCGCTGTCCCATTCGTTCTGTTGGTCAAAACGTACCGAAAGGCTGTGGCACATGCCTGAGGTATGCAGGACCTTGCCGGCACCTTTATCAATTAAGTTGTCGAAAGTCGCACCGATCTCCGGATGCTGGACCTTCAAACGTTGCAGGGTATCGACCATGTGCACGCTGAGCGTCTGGGTGATCTTGTCCAGCGATCCCTGAAGCGTGGGTTGGCGCGTGTCGCTGCCATACAGCTGGTTATCGACCTGACTGGCGATCAACACCAGTTCCTGGACACCCTCTTTCTGGGTGATCCGGCTCATCATCTCGATGTCCTGCTCACTGAGAAACTGGCCGGCAGGGCTGACGATAAAGACCACATCGCAATTCTTGAGCAAGGCTGTCGTACGTTCTTCGCGGGACTGCACAGGGTCATTCAGGCCCGGGGTGTCAATGATGCGCACGTTACGCAACGAGTCCAGCGGCAGGAAGATATCGACACTTTTGGTCAACGGCATGTAGTTGCCGCCGACGCCGACATAGTCCAGCAGCTTGTCGGCCAATGACTGAGCATCAGTTGCCTGCAGGCGGCCCAGGCTGTCGAGGGATCTGAAATCGACATCGGAGCTGCGAATGCTCTGCCACTGGTCATGGGCAGCCGCCAGCGCATGTTCCCCTTGCAGGGCTCGCCGGGCAGTTTTCTCGACGTCAGCATGGAACTGCTCGTCTTCTACGTGTCGGCCACTGCGCTGACGGCGCTGGCTCAGCGTTTCGTAGGCGCGAGACTTTTCTTCGCGAAGTCGTTGCTCGTAACGCAGGGCGTTTTGCTCGATATTTTCCCGATCAGCCGCGCTGTAGAACTGAACCTCGGCCCCGAAGGTGTCGCCATGGGTCAGGGTGGTCAGCGCAGCGGTCATCGGGGTGGCAGCCCTTGGCAGAATCGCATGACCGTCGAAGATCAGAGCGTTGAGCAATGAAGACTTGCCGGCTTTGACTCGACCCACGACGCCGATCTGCAGCAAACGATTCTCTTCGACTAATTGGCTGAAGGCTTTGTCCAGGTCTTCGGTGCTGTCTATGGCGTGCTTGCGCAGCCATTGAGCGATGTCTTTTTCCAGCTCAGGGTTGTACTTTTCCATCCATTGATGGAGGCGTTGGTTCAGATCCAGGACGTGTTGTGCGTTCATTGCTGCGACTCGTAGAGGGCTTGTTTGGCGAGTTGTTGCAGTTGCTCTCTGGCGCGGGTCAGTAGCGCGATCTGATGCTCGGCCGCCTCGGCATCGTGATTGCGGCTGGCGACCAGTTCATCAATGAGCTTCTGTTTTTCACCGATTTCGCGCTCGAACTCCACGCTGACTTGAGTCACCAGCACTTCCATCTGTTCGGCGAGCAGGAGCGGCAGTCGATCCCGCAACTCGCGTTTAACCGAAGGAATGATTTCATTGGTCACTTTCTGGCGGAGTTGGTCACGCTGACGCCCCTCATTAAGGAAGGACAGAATCTGCGGAAGAAAGATGATGGCCAGTTCGATCAGTGGATTGACTACGGACGTAGTGACTGCCAGCACGGTGGCGAGACCTTGATAGCTCACTTTGGGTAGCGGGTTTCCGTCCTTCCAGCCACTTTCTTGTTTCAGTCTTTCCAGTTCGTTTGTATTGCGTGCGGCCAACGATTTGCTCCAGTTGCCCAGGGCCTCTCCGGTTTTTTGCAGGGTGCGGTTGATCCTGTCGGTGATCTGCTCCAGCCAGTTGGGATCATTGCTGAACTGGCCCATGCTCTTGCCCAGGTCACCCACGGCTTGCGCAAAGTCGGTGACGACGGAGCGACTGAGAATGTCCATCTGCTCCTTAATGGTGCGGGTCATCGAGCTTCGGACTACTTCGGATACGATCCGCGAAAAAGCTTCCTGATTACCCGCCAGACCGGCGCTGACCAGTTCCGACTGCGCGTTATCAAGTTCACGGCCGACCGCGTTGAGGCAGGTGTCGACGGCGCGGTCCAGCTGCTTGTCGCGCAGGTCTTCAAGAATGCCGTCGCGCTTGCGCTCGATCTGCCGAATACCATTGGCCAGCTCGCTCAGGGCATGTTGATTTTCGGCCTGGTTCTTTTTCAGCGAGGTCAGCGCAAGGTTGATGTGGTTAAGCAGTGAATGGGTCAGATCTTTCAATCGATCTTCAAACACCTGGCGAACGATTTGTTCGGGTTGCAGGCGCGCAAGCACTTCGACCAGTTGGACATCTCCGTCGAGTCCTACCTTGACCAGGGGGCGCGTGTCGACAAAGTTGATCCGGATCTGCTCGTCGATCAGTTCCGCGACTTCTTGCACTTGCTCGTCCGAGCGCAGGTTGACCTTGTTCAGCAGGAAGGTGAAATCACGCCCGTAAGTCTGCAGGTCATCCAGTTGACGCAACATCGACTGAGTGATGTTGCCGTCTTCCACGCTGGTCACCACGATGAAGTGCACGCCGCGGGGCAGATAGTACGCGATTGCTTTGTTGTGGTTGGCCAATGAGGAGCCGAACCCGGGCATGTCAACCAGCACCAGTGAGGGCGAGGCTTTGAGTCGCGGGTTATCCAGGTACAACTGAAGGTGGGTGAATTCGTTGGCGCGAGTCTTGATACCGGCAAGAGCGCTGACGTCCAGGCGCTCACTGCTGCCATCCAGGCGAATGGCCAGGAGATGCGGGTCATTGCTGTAGCGCAACTCAGTGGCCAACTCGGTTTCGGGCGTCAGGCCTATACCCAGGACGTTTTCGCCAAGGAAAGCGTTCAGCAAGCTGCTCTTGCCAGCGCTGAACGCACCAATGACGGGGACGAGCAGTTCGGTATGTTCGATATCGTTCTGCAGCTGCGTCACTTCATCGGGCTGGATCGAGGTTTCTACAATGAGCGGCAGGATGGATTTCAGATAGTTGAGGTAGGTACTTTGGGTTTTCAACATGATCAGTACGAATCCTTGCGTATATCAAAAAAAGTTTATGGGCATCGTTGTGGGTGAGGGGCTCCAGTCGTTCACAACTTGAGCTCCCTCCATTCATAGCCGTTGTATTTCTCCCAGACTGCGCCGTTCTCAAAGTGCAGGTACACCCGCCACTCATCCGGATTGACCTGGATTTCTCCACCAATACGGGCGCAGTTACCGAACTCTGAGCGTAGAAAGCTCTCCAGTTGCTGATAAAACGCATCGGGCAACCTGGAGCTGCCGGAGACGTAGCAAGACGATCCATTGGCAAAAAGGCTGCAGGGTTGAACGCTTGACCATAGCGTCGCCGTTGCCTGGTCTGGATGTTTCTTGCTCCAGTCCAGAGCGAACCTGTGTAGCAGGACATGCCAGTTTCCGTCGGCGTACTCACCTTCAATCCCCCACATGTCGATGGCCAGGAACAAGGTGGGCTGCTTCGAGCGTTTCTGCGACGGATAGAAGGACTCATGCATGGGAATATCTCTCGCTGGTTTAGAGGTAAAACAAGACGAGTAAATGTCGAACATGCCCACGACATATTGTGTCGCGCGCGACATCTGGATCGTATGAGCCGCGGTGTGTAGTACTCACCGCGAAGTCAGCCGGGTTGTGGCCAGTCGTTCAGCGGCAGGGCAGCGGGGTACGAGAAGAGAGATGAGGCGTGGATAAATCAGAATGGCCACAGACATTCGCAACTTCCTTGTGCGTGTAGGCGTGAGTGCCTGCGAGAGAGATCTACTGCACGATATCGGCATGGGGCAGAAAAGCTTTAGTTGGGACTTGCAAGGTCGATCATGAAGTTCCCTGCGAAGCCGACGTGGACGAGATTATGGCATTTTGCTACCGTCGACGGCCATGCGCCAGCTCACATGCTGACTCGCTGCAAACGCAAAGGAAGCCTTTTATGAGCATGACCTGGGGACTCTCTGGTCCTGAGCAACTGGATGGCGAGAGACGCACCCGCACGCTTGATATTGGCGCCGCAGTGCGTGAGTACAACGAGCGCGCTGTCCCTGGCATGGGCAGCGTGTGGTACGCCAAACAGCTGTTTTTGGCGATGCTGGGTATCGCGCTCGCGCAGAAGTTGCGCGAGCGAAAATCGAATGTCTCGAACATTGACGCGGCCAACGCCATTGAAGCGTTGGGCTGCTACTACGCGCTCAAACAGAACAATGGCCAGGGTGATGCCCGGGTGCGGGGTTCGGAAAAACTGCGCGGCAAGGCGAATTTCAACTTCAAGACCCTGTGCAAGCCAGGGTTCTATGTCAGCCAACCGATGCGAATGGGGACCGGCCAGGCATTGTTGGCCCTGGGGCTGGTGCGCGCGCAGGGTGAGCGATTTAATGCCTTTGCCTGTACGGCCTTTGGTCATGAATTCGTTAACGCTTGCTGTGGGGATGACGGAGCGCTGTTAGAGGAGTTGGCGCAGTGGGCACAACGAGGCGATTCTGTAGATAGGTTGAAAGACCCCGTTTCCGGGCTGCTCTCGCCTCTGCAAGTATTACCCGCACAGGCCCGTGCGCTGTTGTCTCGCCGCATCGATGCGGAACTCTCGCCAGCCAGCGGTGGCTTGCGACGTGCAGCCATACGTGGCTGGGTACGGGCTCGTCACGCCAAACCGGAAGCCGTGTTCGATTGGGCCGAGCGACCCGATGAAATCGATCCCGAACACTGGAACGACTTGCATTATGGCGCTCTGTTTTTTCAAGTGCAGGATGCCGCCTACGACGTGCTGAACGCGGTGGAGCAGCACATGGCGGTGTTGAGCACGCAGCGGTTCGAGTTAGGGCGTGTCCTGCCCGAACGCATCTCGACGCACATCACCCATTTGCGCGAAATGGCCCGATTGTTTTTGGATAACCCTCAGCGGCAGCGAATCGATCCTGTCGCCTCGACCTTCTGCCATGAGTGTATGGATCCTGATAGTTCGAGCCTGTTGGCCAGTCTGGTGAGCCGCGACGGTCGGGTTCTGCGTCTGCAAGGCAAGGACATTCTGCCTGGCGGTGCGTTCCAGCATCAGGTTTTGGAGGTCGATACTGACCAAGCCGTTATCGAGGCCCAAGTCGAGGCTTCCCAAGCCGCTCTGCCAGCCTGGATTTCCCATCGCGTAGGTCGCTTGCATCGACTGGACCTGGATCTCCAGGGCCAATTGAGCGCCTGGCTCACCCCGGCTCCAGCAGTAGCCATTGAAGAGGTAAGTCTATGAGTCATGCTCCTGCCTCTCTGGCCCAACACTTCGAAACGCCGGACGGTTTTACTGGCCACTTCGGTTGGCTGTGCGGCTTCTCGGCTGACGACAGGTTTCTCAACGATGCGATTGAGCGTTTCAGCCACCAGCAAGCCAATCAGCGTGCCTATGCCGGGGAAACGCTATTGGCACTGATGCTGGACCCGCGCGCGATCCAGATTACCCCGGTCGAAGTGCCGGGCCTGTTGCATTTACCCTGGGCGAAAGCTGAATTGCCATTCAACCTGATGCACGCCAAGGTCGCGGTGCTGGGTTACCGCAGCACTGACAAGAGCGACGCCTGGTGCTTGCGTTTGCTTGTGTCCACCGGCAACTGGACCCGGCAGACATTAGAGCAGAGCCTTGACCTGATCTGGCGCCTGGACCTGTGCAGCGACGAACTGGCAGCACCCACCGAGGCAACGCAGCAGGTACGGACAGATATCTGCAGCGCCTGGAGTCTACTGCTGTGGCTACGGGAGCATTACGACTGCCGTGCGCTGCTCGCCAACCCGCTGACAGCCAAGGCTGTGGCGGATATTGACGCGATCCTGCACAAGCAGGTCAAGCCGAAAGCTTGCGGATTGAACGCGCGTTTCTTCGATAACCGAAAAGCGTCGCTGCTCGCCCAGCTGCCAGCCAAAGTCGTTTATGCCTCGGGTCGAGAAACTGCGCGTAACTACTTGGCCATGGGCTCGGGTTTTTATGAATCTTCAATGCCCGGTGAGCATGCATCGGTCCCGTTGAGCATCATCAGGTGCTTGCGCGGTGAAGCGGGAG
The DNA here is from genome assembly GCF_051131985.1 of Pseudomonas sp. Z3-6. Taxonomy (NCBI): domain Bacteria; kingdom Pseudomonadati; phylum Pseudomonadota; class Gammaproteobacteria; order Pseudomonadales; family Pseudomonadaceae; genus Pseudomonas; species Pseudomonas sp. Z3-6. The sequence goes on along the minus strand of NZ_CP071644.1, from coordinate 6,025,254 downwards.
AGCCGCGTCTGCTGACGGCGACCAGCACTGTAGATCTGTTTGTCAACGAGGCGAGCTGCCAGGGCATTGCAGCGGCAGCCGCGAACTTGACGGCTGCCAGCGTCAGCGTACGACCTGCGGCTCAGCCGGCCTACTTTCCTGACGTGCAAAAACGCACCTTGCATGCCAAGTTCATTTTCAGCGCCAGCGAGACTGGGCATTCGGAAAAAACAGCCAGCCCATGGCTATACCTTGGCTCGGGCAATCTTACTCGGCAGGGCTTCACCCTGAAGATGGGGCGATCGACGGGCAACCTTGAGGCCGGGGTGGTATTCGCTCTGACGCCGTTGAACTGGTACCCGGCAAAATCGGGGGGCGCTGATCCCGAATCGATTGGCTATTACCTGCCGATTCAGTGGGAGCAGGAATGCGTCCCTGAGACGCTGCAGCAAGGCAAGGATCTTGAGGTGGGGAGCGAGGTGTTCAGCGCAGCGCCCGTGGCTTACTTGATGTGGCGCGACTCGGATGCACCAGAGCAAGGCTGGTTGAGCGCCGATGATCGCTCGCGCGGCAATTACTCAGTGCTGGATACGTCGCAACAGCCTTGTGCATATGTTGAGGGTCAAGGCTTCGCCTGGTGCGGACCACGACCGCGGCAGGTGGTTGTCAGTTGGCAAGAGGCGGGTGCAACGCATGTCATGACGGTGCCGGTGCTGGATGGGTTTGGCCGATTGGCGGCCACCGAGCTGCCAGAAATCAGCCTGGAGGATGCGTGGATGCAACTCGACAGTTTTCCACACTCGCCCGGTGAAGAAGAACTGCCCAACGCATTCGACGATAGCAAGCGTTCTGCCGACAAACAGGGAACCATTGCGCCAGGAAAAGAAGCGGCGCGTTACCCGATCCGGCAAATGATGGAACTGATCGAAGGTATCGCCGCGAAACAAACTGCGCTGGAGCCTCGGGATTGGCCGGTGTGGTGTGCCCGACTGGAGCAATCACTCATTCAGGCCGCCGGTTGCGGGTTGTTGCAGCAGTTTCTGACACTCGAAATCAACCCCATCCATGCCTTGCGCCAACCTGCGTTCAGGCCTTGTTTTGCCGAAACAGCGGACCATCCGCAAGGGCAGCGCTACGAAACCGCACTGAGCATTATCGAGGCCCACTGGAAACTCGACACCTCACATCCCCTGGGAGTCCTGCCATGAAGCGGATAGCCTTCAGTTGGGCAACCGTTGCGGCTTCACTGCGCGAACGGGCGATGCAACAGCAACAACTCGCAGATGACGCAGGTGAGGCGGCTGCGCACCTGAATCCAGGCCAGCGAGCCAGCCTGCATGCGTTGGCCGATCGTATTGGCGAACACGGGGTAGTGCTGGCCGACGAAGTGGGAATGGGCAAGACCCGTATCGCTGTCGAGTTGATTCGCGCAGTCAAGGACGCTGGCGGTCGAGCCGTCGTCATCGCCCCGCCAGGGCTGGGCTATCAGTGGCAGGCCGAGTTGAAACTGGGAGGCGTTACAACTCCCGCTATGTTGCGTGGTCTGCACGGCTACTTTGAAGCCAGAAGTGCCGAAGAGGTCCTTGATAAAAAGCCATGGTTTCAGGAGCCAATCCTGGTGCTGTCCCATACCTTTGCCAACTGGCGTATGGGCGAGAATGCAACGCGCTGGCGCAGAGAGTTGGTGCCGGAAGTCTTCGCACGCTGGCGCAAGGAGGCAGGTTTCAAGTATCCAAATGGCTACCACCTGTCAGGCTCTTATGATGAAAGGGTCAAGCGAGCCGCTGTCAGCATTGTGGCGCGTATCAGCGAAGACGCCGCGCACCCCGCTTACACCTGGTTGACTGACGTCACGACCGGGCATGCCTGGCCAAACCCCGATACTCACACCAATTACCGCCGCGGTACTCCTCATCGGAGTTGGCTTGAACAGGTGGTCGGGTTTGGCCTGGGCTCCTTCGACCTGCTGGTGATCGACGAAGCCCACAAAAGTCGCGGCACCGACAGCGGCCTGAGCCGGTTGCTCGATAACCTGGTGCAGGGAACTCAGCACAGCCGTCGCTTGTGCATGACAGCGACTCCTGTGGAGCTGGATGTCGAGCAATGGCGGCAAACCTTCGAACGGCTTGGTCTCGACGAAAAAGTGCGCGATCAACTTCAGCCTGTGATCAACGACTTTGCGCAGGCCATCCGTCATCTACGCGTTCATTGGCGTTCCAGCGACACGGCCCGTCAACAATATCAGGCAGCTGCCAGTGCCTTTCAATCGACGTTGAGCCCTTATCTGCTGCGCCGGGATAAACGTGAAGACGCCGACGTTTCACGCTTCGCCCAAGAAACTCAGGGGGAAAGCTATCGCAACACCCAAAAGCCCGTCAGTGTGGATGTACGCACGCTGAAGTTACCTTGGCGACAGGCCGTGTGCGCAACCGAGGCGCTGTCCGTGGCCTCGCGACTGGACGAAAACTCAACAGCCAAACGCTTGCGATTGACCCTGGCCAATGGGCATGGAGTCGCTGACCTCCTGGCGCAAATTAATGAACCAGCGGAGCCTTCTACCCTGCCGGATTACGGACAGTCCAGCGCGGTCGATGACAAGCGCCAGCAACGCGTGCAGTGGTGGTTGAAGACGGCTGCGCAGGCGTTTCAGCATCCCCACCACTTGTTTGAGCACCCGGCAATTCTGGCCACCATCACGGCCATTGAAGCCGCACACGAGCAAGAGGAAAAGGTGCTGGTGTTCGGCCGTTTCACCGCACCCATGCGAGCCTTGGTCCGGCTGCTGAACGCACGTGAAATGCTTCGTAGCCTTGAGGCCGGCCGTTACTGGCCGCAAAGCGTAATCCAGGCTCGTGCCGACGAGCCCGATGACCATTCGGAATGGGCAGCAGTGGAGATTGCGCACCGTCAGCTGAATTGCCGGCTGAAACTCAACTCCATCCCTGAGCTGCTGGCCAATCAATACAGCACCCACAGCACACGTCGGGAGCAGCTACGCCGGCGTCTGCTCGGCTGGCTGGATGCGGGACTGCCCGAACATGAGCTGGTACCCCGCGCGATGTTCAAACACCTTCAGGAGGCCGAGCTCAACAAGGAGCTGGTGGGCACCGCCGAGAAACATCCCGTGGCGCTGTTTACCCGGGCAATCCTCGACTTCACTGGCGGGGACGTCGAACATCTGACGCCTGAGCAAGCGTGCACCGCCTTTTGCCAACTGCTGAGCGCTGCCGGCGACCAGCACACGGACGACAATCCCCACACACCGGATATCGGCGAAATTGCGTTGCAATGGGAGCTGCTACTCGCCCGTCTGCAGCCCGAGTTTTCCCACCAGGAGGGTGGTTTCGCTCGCTTGATGTACGGCGGCACTGAACAATCTACCCGCCGCTTGTTGCAACTGGCCTTCAACCGCCCGAACAGCTTTCCCCGTGTTCTCGTGGCCCAATCCACCGTCGGCCGCGAAGGCCTCAACCTGCATCAGGCATGCAAGACCGTCATCCTCATGCACCCGGAGTGGAACCCCGGGGTGGTCGAACAACAGATAGGCCGAGTTGATCGCGTGGGCAGTCATTGGAGTCGCCGGCTGAATGAAGCGCTGGAACGGGGCAGTCCGGCAGCACAGCTACCGCGTATCGATGTGCATCCGGTGATTTTTCGAGGGACTTACGACGAGCATAACTGGCAGGTCCTGTTGGAGCGTTGGGACGACCTACGCGCTCAGTTACATGGAGAAGTGATTCCTGCTCGTGAGGCTGAGGGGGATTTGGAGTACGAGGAGGTGTTGGCGAAATTGCAGGCAAGTGCGCCTTGTTTTTCGCCGTTGGGAAGAAGCGTTTGAGTCAGCCTAACTACCCAATAACTACAGATATTTATTTTGCGTAGAAAATTATCTAACTTGTACACGAGATCATGATTAGATGAAGAAGTATCGAGGTTCAAAGTTTTTTTTCCAGAAAAAAGAAAGCTTGCCATATTCGCTAACTAAGTCGCCACATCTACAAAGTATGCTTAAAAGGCTTCCCTCAAAGAAGGCGCAGGAACAAAAAACTACTGCAGTCGAGCAGGCGCTGAAAGAGTTTGCTGTGAGTGGTGGTCCGGCGGATATGATGATTCCAAACTATCTTGGGTTTACGGGATGGGTCACTAATCTGATGGATGCTGATAACATAAAGCATCTCATTTTCAGGCGAAATTCTAGTCTGACCGAGTCTGCCTCAAAGAGGCTCGGCGTGCTTGATGAGATGTATGCTCTCAGGGGTAAGTATGCGCGACTCCTCGAAAATAGTGATGGGAAATTAGAAGGTGAAATGTTTGATGTTTTTTGCAAGTTTAAACTTCTTACCCACTATTTTAATGGAGCTGCTCGTGCAGTTGAGGTTTTAGAAGCTCGCAAGAAAGAAATTCCTGTGGATTTGGATGCGGATCTGCCCTCGTGTTCTCAATCGGAACTTAGATCGCGTTTGTTTTCGGCGACTGAACGTAAGGAGTGGCAAGTAGTATTCAAAATAATTGGACGCCTTAAGGACGATTGTCATGACGACGGAGAGCTAGAGTTTTTAGAGGCAATGGCACGCTTTCATTCTAATGACCTAAAAGGTTGTGTTTCTTACGCGTCCCGTGTCACCAAAGATCATATTGATTTTGCAGGGGCCAAAGCCCTACAACTAGAGTGCTTGGCTTATCTGGGGGATGTGGCCGAACTAATAATAGTCCTTAATTCGCTCGGGCCTTCAAAGCTATCACCTATGTTTATGCTTTATTTGGGGCAATTGCTCGTCTTGAATGCACAGGATCCATTGCAAGCATTCACTGACCTTAGTAAGGCTGCTGAGGACTCTTCTTGCACGGAGCGTTCAATAGCCCTGGAAAATGACCCATTTTTTTTAGAGTTCAACCGACACTCCTGTTCATTGGCATTGAGGCTTGCCGAATGGTTGAGTGCTTATGGAGTTTCAGAAGAGTTCAAATCCAATGAATTTCAGAATGCCGCTGAGCGTTTGGATACGAACTATCGCTCCATAATTGCGTTGCAAGCTTTTGACCCATTATTAGCTGAAGCTGTCATGGAGGCCTCGGCAGGACAAGCATTTATCCCCATAGTGAAGCGTCTGCTCAACGGGCCTCACGAGAAAAACTCGGTCGACTACGTACAGGCACTTGAAACTCAATTGAGGCTAGGCGCTATTGATATCTTCGTTGATAACGTAGTTCGCCTAGTAAAAGACCTAGGCGATCAACGAGTGCCGAAAGCGTTTATAGGGTTGGTGCAAGCCGCCTATGTGCAATCAGCATCGCGTAAACTTTCAGTTGAGAACGAAATAGCTGAGGCTTTGCTTAGATCAGGCTTTGACTATAATGCATCGCTGGCTGATCAGGTTCAACGAAGCAAGAGAATTGATGTATTGAGTTCGATGGGGAAGTTGTCCTACATTTGGGCGGAGGCGGCGCTGGAGAGCGCCGAGAAAGCCGAAGTGTTTTACGGGGATGCGGGCATGATTGCGTTGGGCTTTTTCCGCATACTTGAGCATGAGCTTAACGATCTACTGATCGAACCGTTAAGGAACTCTAAATCAGTGGCGGCGGAGTTGGACGAGCTGTGGAGTCGCTTGGGTAAATCTCTATCAACCGAAGACCCGACACAATCCAAGGCGACTGCTGCTAAGCGAAAAAAAGCGCATATGCTGTGGACTCAAATGATTGAGCGCTTGCGGCCTGTGCTGGATGGAGAAAAAACAGGTCTGGAACTAGGTCCGTTGCATATTCTCCTGGAGAAGAGTCGTTCAACGTCCGGAGAGGACTTAGAGCTCAAACTGTATTTTGCCTCCAAGCTAACTTCTCATCTAAATCTCGCGGGTCAAGCTGCATTCAAAAGCGGCGCTATCGCCAAGTTTATTGAGCAGTCTGCAGTTGAGCAGTACCGTAACCCTCCAGCACATTCACGTTTCGTTTCACTCTCAACGGCACAAGCTTGTAAGCGTCACGTAGTCCAATGCATTTCGGGGCTGGCTGAGTGGACCATTCCATCTCGACTGATGAAAATAGCTCCGTCAATGCAGTAGCTTTTTCGGATGGCTAAACGTTGACTGGGCCGGGGTACCTACTTGGCTCCGCGTCGTCCGAAGAGAGGCTGCAGACGATCCCATAGGCCATCCTCGACTACCTGAAGCGTAAGATCTGAGATTCCGGAAAACTCCCAAATAAGCAGTTCAACGTTCAAGTCGAACTCCTCAGCCCATGCTGCGAAGCGTAAGGCGTATGTCTGCTGGGAGCAATCTGCTTTTAGGTGTTCCCGGGTGCGCGACTGAATGTTCCAGGAGCGGCCAACATAAAGCACTCGACCAGAGTGCTTTGAGTTCACGGCCGGCAGCTTCCCTACATTGGCATCATTTTTCTTTGCTTCCAGCAGCGCGGATGTCACCACGAGGGATTCGATCTCGCATTCGTCTTGCAACTGATAGATGTAGAGGAAGCCCCGCTTTTTTTGCTTGCCTTCACCTCGTGCGAGCTTCGGAGCCTTCGCGATGAGCTCTTCGATTGTGGAGGCATTCAGCGTACCGGTAAGGAACCGAATACAGGTTGGAAAAGGCACTAAGAGTTTGCGTGCGGCATCCAGTGCTTTGCGAGTCGTTGTCTCGTACGCATCGATTGCCTGATTTAGTCCTTCTTGGTCCAAAATCATATCTTTTCCCCGATTTGCTCTTCTGCGAGCCAATGGAAAAGATCGAAGCCGGTGTGCCGCAGAAAAGGCGCACGGCGACTAAACCTATGATATTGGTGGATTGAGCTGGAGGTTGCAGAATGTTTTTGAATCGGCGCCATGATGAATCCCTTGGGTCACAGTTTTGGTGCTGAGGCGCCAGCTATCGCGTTGAAACCACTTTTAACCGTGTACCTTTTTGGATGGCTGACACAGACAGGCTACCCATACCCGCTCGCTGAATATGCTCACTCCACCAGTTCATCATTGGCCTTCTGCGCTCAATGTAGTCCGCACGGTTATAGGCACTGCGTACCTCATCCTTATCTACGTGTGCGAGTGCTACTTCAATTAGCTCGGCATCCCATCCCTGTTCATTCAAAATGGTGCTAGCCATCGAGCGCATGCCGTGGCTTACCAATCGACCTTCAAAGCCCATACGTTTCAGGGCCATGTTTGCTGTCTGGCTGTTGCAGTGAGTCCGCGGGTCTCTATCGGCAGGGAACACATACTCTCTGTGGCCGCTGTAGGGTTTGATCGTCTCAAGTAGAGCCAGTGCGTGTTCGGTGAGTGGTATGACGTGAGCACGTCGCTTCTTCATCCGCTCCGCTGGGATCGTCCAGGTTTTCTTGTCTAGATCGATGTCAGCCCAGGAGGTCGTGGCGGCTTCCGCGGGACGGGTCATGGTATGGAGCTGCCATTCGATCAGGCAACGTGTTGTTCTTTTTATGCTCGCATTGGCGATGGCGACCATTAGCTCTGGCAGCTCTTCGGGGCGGAGGGCAGCCATGTTTTGCTTTTTCGGCTTTTTGAAAACAGCCCGGATGCCGCTGAGAGGGTTGGCAAAGATCATTCCCGAGTTCACGCCGTAGGTCATGATCTCGTTGAGCCGTTGGGTCAGTCGCTTCACTGTCTCCAGGCTGCCTTTGGTTTCAAGAGGGCGCAGCAGTTCGATGACCGTCGGGGCATTGATCTGCGAGATAGGTGTTGTTCCTAGCGTTGGAAAAACATGCAGTATGAGCGAACGCCAGATGTCCTCGGCATAAGCCTGAGTGACGGAATCTTTTTTCAGTTCAAACCAAGCGGAAGCCACGTTCTCGAATGTGTGCTCAGTTGCCTGCCTTTTTGTCTGCTCCAGCGCGCTACGATGTTCTTTCGGGTCGATGCCCTGCGCAAGAAGCTCTCTGGCTTCGACCGTTTTCTTCCGGGCTTGCGCGAGCGAAAGTTCTGGGTAGGTGCCGAGGCCCATGTTGATACGATTCTTGGTAACCGGCTGCCGATAGTTGAAGTTCCATAGCGTAGAGCCATTGATTCTCACTCGCAGCTGTAGACCATCCCCATCACTGAGGACGTAGTCCTTGTCTTTCGGTTTTACAGCTTTGAGCTGTCGATCAGAGAGGCGGGTGGCTTGGGCGCACATGAGGTATTCCATGCATCATTCGGTATTCCAAAAATTACCACTGAAGGGCTTGGAATACCATGTGGAATACCAGGTGATGTGGATTCTGTCGGACGTCCGTGGACCCCAATAGACGCTAAAGTATTGTATTTACTGGATTTTAGGCACAAAAAAAGACGTCCGTGGACGTCTTTAGATGTTGAGTTGGTGGAGCCGGGGGGATTTGAACCCCCGTCCGCCAGTACTCCGCTGTCGGTACTACATGCGTAGCCGTGTCTATTAAGTTAACCCTCAGCGACCCGACGGGCAGGGTGCTTTGGGCGAGTTGTGTAAGTTTTAGCCGATTCGTCCACAACGTACTGCACGGCGATTCCGTTCTATATGACAATCACTTTGGGTTTACGGACATCCCCTCGTGATTGCTGGACCCGAAGGTACCAGAAGCTCAGGATCTAAGGCTGCTTACGCAGCGATAGCGAATTCCTGGCCGTAGTTTTCGTCATTGGCAACTATAGAAGTTGCAACAGTGGATTTACGAGTTCTGTTACCAACTCGGCATGCACCTAGAGTTTCGCAACCGGCGTCGAATCCTAAACGGCCCCGAACCTGTCGCTCCGTGAGTCTGTTGGAGCGGCAGGCATGTGCAGTGTACGCCAATCCATGTCCGAGGCCAACCCGAAGGTTGGCCTGCGGTAATGCTACTGGTCGCCTTTGGCGTTGTTCTGCAGCTTCTGGATGGCCTGATTGGTCAACGAGATGCAATTTTCGGTGCCTTCTTTGGTGCCTTTGGCGTGCTCAGCCTTGGCTTGTCCGACGGTGGCGTCGATGTCGGTCTTTAGACCTTCGCTCATTTGCTCGGTGCTGACTTTGGCGTCGCTGATCTTTTGCAGGTTGATTTTGCACAGGTCATCCTGGCTATTTGCAAACACCGGAGAGGCCAACATCGCAGCGGAAATGAACAAGCCAGCAAGTGCGGTGCGCTTCATGTGTATCTCCTTGAACGTAGGGTCTCGGTGCCGCTGGACAGTCGCGGCCGGGCCGAGTCAGTAGGTGGCCCAGCGGAGCCGGGCCTATTCAAGTGACTACAGCGAAGCGCAGGAATTCGATTTTTCTTCGAGCCCTATCGCAAGGCCTTCACCGTTGGCGGGCTTGGGGCGGGTGACACGGTCAACCAGATAGACCAAGCCGTGGTAGTCGATTTCCCCATGATGCGTCAGACCAATCTCGCACGTGCGGCTGGTGGAAATGCCCTCGGTGCAATATTGAACCGCGTCCTTGAGGCTTCGCAGCGAGTGGGCGTTGAGTTCGGGGGTGGTAAAGCCCTTGTCGCCGGCAAAACCACAGCAATGGATACCTTCCGGAATCACCACTTGTTTGCTGCACTGGCGCGCCAGATCGATCAGCGCCTGGCTTTCGCCGAGGTGCTGGGTACTGCAAGTGATGTGCACCGCGATGGGCGCCTCCTGGGGGGTGAAATCGAGACGGTCCATCAAGTGAGTTCGGATGAAACGCACCGGGTCATACAGGTCCAGGCGCACGTCACCCAAGTCCTGGACCAGCCGTAGCGTGCAAGGGCTGGTGTCACAGTAGATCGGATCGAGCCCGCCACGACTGGCGTGCAGCAAGGCGCCGATCAGTTCTTGGCGCTTGTGTTCGGCCTGCTCGGTGTAGCCTTTGGACGCAAAGGGTTGGCCGCAGCAGAGACTGTCTACATTGTCGGGAAAGACTACCTGATAACCGGCCTTTTCCAGTAGGCCGCGAGTCTTGTCGTACAGCGACATTTGCTCGTTGTCTCCCACCGCCGGGCCCATGACTCGCGATACGCACGCCGCCAGGTAAACGACTCTCGGACGTTCGTCCGAGACGGCGGGGCTGAAACGAATGGCCTTTTCCGGCTGGGGCATGGCGTGGGTCCACTGTGGCACCTGGCCCTTGGACAGGCGTGTCAACGAGGCCGACAGTTTCGCCAGGCGGGGTGCGCCCAGCAGCATGCGTGCGCCGTTGGCGACGTGCAGGGCGAAGCGCGCGCCTTGCAGTGTGGTGGCGAAATTTCCTTCAATCCAGTTGGCAGTTTTCGTCTGCGTCGCGTCGCGGCTGCGCAGCTTTTTCACCAGCTCGCCGGTATTGATGCCTACCGGACAACGTTGTGCACACAGCCCCGTGGCGGCGCAGGTGTCGATGCCCTGGTATTGGTAGGCACGTTCCAGTTCGGTGGTGTCGGTGCCGGCGCGTTTCTTCGCTTGGATATCACGCCAGATCACGATGCGCTGGCGCGGGCTCAAGGTCAGGTCCTTGGAGGGACAGACCGGTTCGCAAAAACCGCACTCGATGCACTTGTCGACGATTTCATCGGCGGCCGGCAGTGGTTTGAGGTGCTTGAGATGGATTTGCGGATCTTCGCTGAGCACCACGTCCGGGTTGAGAATGCCGTTGGGGTCGAGCAGGCGTTTGAGCTGCCACATCAATTGGTAGGCATCGCTGCCCCATTCCAGCTCGACGAACGGCGCCATGTTGCGCCCGGTGCCGTGTTCGGCTTTGAGCGAGCCGCCGAATTCCACTGCCACCAACTGCGCCACGTCGTCCATGAACGCCTGGTAGCGTGCGACTTCTTCGGCGCTGTTGAAGCCTTGGGTGAAGACGAAGTGCAGATTGCCTTCCAGCGCGTGTCCGAAAAGGATCGCTTCGTCGTAGTGATGTTTGTCGAACAGCTCAATCAGACGGTTGACGCCGATGGCCAGTTGTTCCACTGGAAAGGTCACGTCTTCGATGATGACCGTGGTCCCGGTTTTGCGGACCGCGCCCACGGCGGGGAAGGTGTCTTTGCGGATCGCCCAGAGCCGGGCGTTTTCCCGTGGGTCTTCGGTAAAGTCGACCTGTTTTTCCACAGGGAAACCGGCCAGGGAGGCCATGATCCGGGCCAGTTGTTCTTGTAGTAATGACGAAGAAGCCGCGCGGGATTCGATCAACAAGGCGCAGGCATTGATCGACAGATGCTGTACGAAATCCGGCATGCCCGGTTTGTCCTGCACCGAGCGCAGGCTGCGGCGGTCCAGCAATTCGACGGCCGATACCGGCTGGCTTTTCAGCACGGTGACGGCGTTGCAGCAGGTTTCCACATCCGGGAATACGATCAGGGCCGAAGCTTTGTTCGGATGGTCGATGACGGTGTTGTAGGTCACCGCACTGATGAAACCGAGGGTGCCTTCGGAGCCCACCAGCAGGTGGCTCAAGATATCCACAGGCTCGTCAAAATCCACCAGGGCATTGAGTGACAGGCCGGTGGTATTTTTCAGACGGTATTTATGCCTGATTCGCGCTGCCAGCTCGGTATTGGCGCGGGTCTCGCGGCCAAGGGTGGCCAGGCGCTCCAACAGTTCGCCATGGCTGGTACGAAAAGCCGCCACGCTGCTGTCGTCTTCGGTGTCGAGGCGCGTGCCATCGGCCAGGACCAAGCGGATGCCGGCCAGGGTGTGATAGGTGTTCTGCGCCGTGCCGCAGCACATGCCGCTGGCGTTGTTGGCGACGATGCCGCCGATCTTGCAGGCGTTGATCGACGCCGGATCCGGGCCGATCTTGCGCCCGAACGGCGCCAGCCAGGCGTTGGCCTGGGCGCCGATCACCCCGGGCTGCAAACGGATCTGCGTCCCTTGTTCGCGAATCTCGCGCCCGTTCCAGTTATCCCCCAGCACAATCAGCACCGAGTCGCTGATGGCTTGGCCGGACAGGCTGGTGCCGGCGGCGCGGAACGTGACCGGGACCCGGTCCCGTTGGGCCAGTTTCAGCAGGGCAATCACTTCATCTTCGGATTCGACGCGTACCACCAGTTTCGGAATCAGCCGATAGAAACTGGCGTCGGTGCCGAAGGCCAAGGTCGACAGCGGGTCGTCGAAACGGCGTTTCTGCGGGATCAGCTGTTGAACGTCGTGTAGGAAAGAGGCCGGAAGGGTCATTGGTCCTCCAGAATCAAAACCACCAGATCCTTCGGACCATGGGCGCCGTAGGCCAGGACTTGTTCGATGTCGGCGGTTTTCGACGGGCCCGATACCAGCAGGGCGTTGGTGGGCATGCCTTGGGCCCATTCGAATTCGTGTTGCACTTCATAGAAGTTGTCGCGGATCTCGCTGGCCTTGAGCAGGGCGAAATGCACTGGTGGGACCAGGCTCATCAAGCGCGGTTCTTCCCGCGTCGGCCAGAGAATCAGACTGCCGGTGGCGGCAATGGCGCCGAGGGTCCCTGTGAGGCTGGCCGGTGTGTCGTTGAACAGTTCGGCTTTCCATTCCTCTACCGGCCTGTCGTAGGCCTTGAGGGTGGGCAGGTCCGGATTGTTCGCCCAGAACTGTGTGATTTTTTTCCCGTGCATGGTCGTCGGCGCGATGAGCAGGCTCGGCAACTGACGGTCGCGCAGCAGTTGTGCGAGCAGGGCCGGCCAGCCTTCTTCGGAGGTCAGGTGGATTTCGGTGTGCACCGCCTCCATCAGCTTGCGCAATTGCGCGATACGTTCCTCGGGCGCATAGCGATAGGTTTGCGTCACCAGCTCGACATCGAAGTTGTCGGCAACCGGCGTGGTGCCCGTCAGGCTTTTACGCAGCTTGGCGAGGATATTTTCCTTGGCGCTCATCGGCGGTCTCCCTGCTGGTTCAGGTGTTCACGGGCCAGGTCATGCAATGAGCGGGCGGCGGGTTTGGGGGCGCTGTGGTTCTGGGTCCACGGGCCGACGTTTCGAGGCGTCAGGGCGCGCAGGCGCGTGGCGAGGAAGCCGAACAGCCGGTACAGCCGCGGCGAGCTGTTGAGCCAGGCCCAGGCATTCCAGATGAACCGTTCCTTGGGCGAGTATTTGCTGCCCTGGCCGCGCATCACTTGGTTAGGGCTGTCCGGCGCCTTGACGTTTTCTTCCCGCAGCCGCCGCAGCAAGGCCGGGATCGGAATCTTCACCGGACACACTTCACCGCAGGCACCGCACAGCGAGGAGGCGCTCGGGAGGTCGGGCACCTTGGCCAGGCCGACCATGTGCGGCGTGATGATTTTTCCGATAGGCCCCGGGTAAACCTCACCGTAGGCATGACCGCCGATTCGGGTGTACACCGGGCAATGATTCATACAAGCGCCACAGCGAATGCAGTTCAGGGTCTGGCGCAATTCACTGTCGGCAAACGCCTGGCTGCGACCGTTGTCCAGCAGGACCAGGTGGACTTCCTGGGGGCCGTCCAGTTCATCGGCCTTGCGTGGCCCGGAGATCATGTTGACGTAGGTCGTGATGGGCTGGCCGAGGGCTGAGCGGGTCAGCAGCGAGAGCAGCGGCACGACATCCCGCAGGTTCTCTACCACCTTTTCGATGCCGGTCACGGCAATGTGCACCGGTGGCACGGTGGTGGACATCCGCCCGTTGCCTTCGTTTTCCACCAGCAGCAGCGTGCCGGTTTCGGCGACGGCGAAGTTGACGCCGGAGACGCCGACGTCGGCCTCGAAGAACTTCTGCCGCAGGACCCTGCGGCCGATCTGAATGAGTTGGTCAACGTCCTTGGTGTACTCCACGCCGAGTTTGTCGTGGAACAAGGACGCGACCTGACCGGCATTCTTGTGGATCGCCGGCATAATGATGTGTGAAGGCTTCTCGTGGTCGAGTTGGACGATGTATTCCCCCATGTCGGATTCGAGACATTCAATGTCCCGAGCCTCGAGGAAATGGTTCATCTCCATCTCTTCGCTGACCATCGATTTGCCCTTGATCACTTGCCGCGCCTCGTGAGCGCGGATGATCGAAAGGACGATGCCGTTGGCTTCGTCCACCGTTTCCGCCCAGTGCACGTTCACACCGTTGCGGGTCAGGTTGGTTTCAAGTTGCTCGAGCAGGTCGGGCAGCTTGGATAACGCACGGGCGCGGACGGCATTGCCCAGCACTCGTAGGTGTTCTCTTTCGTGGGCATCGCTGAAGGACGTTGCCCGTTTGGTCATCAGTGAATCCATCGCACTGCGAAAGTTATTTCGCAGTTGCGTGTCGTCCAGGGCCTTATGGGCTCGGGCACGAAAATCTTCCTGCACCTCAACGGTCGGGATCAGCGTCGGCGTGCTCATGCGACACCTCCGATGCGCTGGCGGAGGAAACTCGCCAGATGCTGGCCGCGTAACGCTTCTTGCTGCTTTTCCAGCGCACCGTTGATGTTCATCAAACAGCCGCAGTCAGCGCTGACGACCTGGTGCGCGCCGGATTCCTTCAGCGCTCGGGTCTTGTCGGCCACCATCGCGCCGGAAATATCCGGCATGCGAACGCTAAAGGTCCCACCAAAGCCGCAGCATTCGCTTTCGTGGCTGTGTTCGACTCGCTCCACATTGCGCAGCTGCGCCAACAACGCGCGGCCGTGCAGGTGGGTATTCATTTCACGCCGTGCCGAGCAGGACGTATGCAGCGCGACCTTCACCGGCTCGCCGTTGTCGTTCAGCTGCACCTTGCAGACAAACAGCAGGAACTCGGCCAGTTCATAGGTCCGGGCCGCCAGGGCCTGGACCTGCTTGAGCGTTTCCGGCTCGTCCTTGAACAGGTCGGCATAATGCTCGCGCAGCATGCCGGCACAGGAGCCCGAGGGCACCACCACCGGATAGTCTTCGGCAAACAAGGCCAGTTGCGCCCGGGCCACGGTCCGCGCCTGCTCGGTGTAGCCCGAGGTGTAGGCCGGTTGGCCGCAGCAACTTTGCCCCTGCGGGTAGTCTACCCGGATCCCTTCGCGCTCCAGCAGGTGAATCGCATCCATTCCGGCTTCGGGATAGAACAGGTCCACCACGCATGTGCCGAACAGATAGACCCGGCGCGGTTTCTCGCTGGGGTACTGCCGAGGCTCGGGCAAGGGCGGGGCGACACGGGTCGCGTTCGGTACGGCGTTGTAGAAAAGCTCGCTCATCAGGCGTGTCTCCGGGTGGTCCCGGTTATCCGTCCGCTGAGGCTGCTGAATATAGCCAGGAAATCTTTCAGCAGCCTTGCAGACCCGGTTGTGAATAGCAGACGCCGAATCACGGTTCGGCGTCGGTTTTTCCAGTATTGCGTGTAGGACTCAATGAACCAGCATGCCGGTAAACCAGTAGGCCTGGGCCAAGGTGATCAAGCCGACAATCGTTGCAAAGAATAGGCTGTGTTTGAGGGTGAAACGGAACAGATCCGATTCCTTGCCCACCAGCCCGGTCGCCGCGCAGGCCACCGCGATCGATTGTGGCGAAATCATCTTGCCGGTCACGCCGCCGCTGGTGTTGGCCGCGACGAGCAGGGTGTCGTTGACGCCGATCTGGTGCGCGGTGGTGGCTTGCAGCGAGCTGAACAGCGCGTTGGATGAGGTATCGGAGCCGGTCAGGAACACGCCCAGCCAACCCAGGAACGGCGAGAAGAACGGGAACGCCGCGCCCGTGCCTGCCAGCACCAGGGCCATGGTCGACGACATGCCCGAATAGTTGGTGACGAAGGCGAACGCCAGCACCATGCCGATGGACAGGATCGGCCAGCGCAGCTCGAAAAGCGTCTCTTTAAAAGTGGTAAGACCAGTTTTTAGGTTGATCTTCAGCACCAGCATCGAGATCAGTGCGGAGAAGAAAATCGCCGTGCCGGTGGCAGAAATCGGATCCAGCTTGAACACGGCCGGGATGGCGGTGGGGTTGATCACGATGGGTGCGACCTTGATCACCATCTGGTCCAGGTGCGGAATGGCGAAGTTGAACACCCAGCCGTACATCGAGCCGCCGGCGGCGAACATGGCCTTGAACGGCTTGAGGGTCCAGATCGTCACCAGCACGGTAAGAATCAGGAACGGCGACCACGCCTTGATGATTTCCCCCAGGCTGTAGGGCGACGCCACGGTGCTGCGCGGTTGGCCGAAACCGCCGGCGTTGGCGGTGACCGTTGCGCTGGAGGTGGTGCCGGCAATCTGGGCGCCGGCGGTGCGCTTGGGCTGCCAGATTTTCAGGAACAGCGTCAGGGAAATCAGGCTGGCCAGGGCGGAGGTGATGTCCGGCAGTTCCGGGCCGATGAAGTTGGAGGTGAAATATTGGGTGATGGCAAAGCTCAAGCCGGCCACCAGCGCTGCTGGCCAGGTTTCCCGCACGCCGCGCAGGCCGTCCATCATGAATACCAGCCAGAACGGCACGAACAGCGACAGCAAGGGCAATTGGCGACCGGTCATGGCGCCGATCTTGAACGCGTCGATCCCGGTGACCTGGCCGGCCACGATGATCGGGATGCCCAGCGCGCCGAACGCCACGGGGGCGGTGTTGGCGATCAGGCACAGGCCCGCGGCATACAAAGGGTTGAAGCCCAGGCCGACCAGCAGGGCGGCAGTGATCGCCACCGGTGCACCGAAGCCCGCGGCACCTTCCAGGAATGCGCCAAAGCAGAAACCGATCAACAGCACTTGCAGGCGTTGGTCATCGGTAATCGACAGCACCGAGCTGCGAATCACTTCGAACTGGCCGCTCTTGACGGTCAGTTTGTAGAGAAACACCGCGGCGACGATGATCCAGGCAATGGGCCACAGGCCATAGGCAAAGCCATAGCCGGCAGCGGCGAAGGCCATGTCTGCGGGCATGTTGAACGCAAAGATCGCCACGGCAATCGCCAGGGCCAAGGTGATGCTGCCGGCCACATGCCCCTTGAGGCGAAACACCGCCAGGGCCAGGAAGAAAAATACGATGGGAATAACGGCCGCGAGTGCGGACAAGCCGAGGCTGCCGAGCGGGCTGTAGAGCTGTTGCCAGGTTTGCATGATGGGTGGGCCCCTAATTGTTGTTGGTCAGGCACTGTCAGCGATTTTGGGTAATTGGTAATACCAATTTACAAGCGCTGTCGGCTAGGGTAAAAGCCTTGGTTGTCGTGTGTCAATTTGCCGCCCTGAAACTTTCGTCGAATAAGCGGTGCAGAAGGCATCTGATCCGTTCGAACAAATAGCTTTTGGTGGGTGTGAGCACGGCCCGGATGGGCCAGAATAGAGAGCCCGGCGAGCCGTCGGGATCGTGGAGAATTGAGTTATGGGGTTTGATCAGATTCGTCAGCGCCGTTTGTCTGACGATATTGTCGAGCGGCTTGAAGGCATGATCCTTGAGGGCACGCTGAAGTCGGGTGAGCGGCTGCCCGCCGAGCGGACCCTGGCCGAGCAGTTCGGTGTGTCACGCCCCTCGTTGCGTGAAGCGATCCAGAAGCTGACGGCCAAAGGCTTGTTGATCAGTCGCCAGGGCGGCGGCAACTATGTGGTGGAGTCGCTGGGCTCGACGTTCAGTGATCCGCTGCTGCAACTGTTGGAAAGCAACCCCGAAGCACAGCGCGATTTGCTGGAGTTCCGTCACACGCTGGAGGCTTCCTGCGCTTATTACGCGGCACTGCGGGCCACGGAGGTGGATCGCGAGCGGCTGACGGCGGCGTTCGACGAACTGCAGGATTGTTACTCGCGCCACGACGAGGTCAGTCGGGCGGAGGAGGGCGCGGCGGATGCCCGATTCCATCTGGCGATCGCCGAGGCCAGTCATAATGCGGTACTGCTGCACACCATTCGTGGCTTGTTCGACCTGCTCAAGCGCAACGTCGTCACCAATATCGGCGGCATGTACAAGCAGCGCAGTGAGACCCGCGACATGCTGATCAGCCAGCATCGGGAGTTATACCAGGCCATTATGGATGGGCATGCCGAACAGGCGCGGGAAGTTTCCAGCCGACATATCTTGTATGTGCAGGAAGTCTTGGAAGAGGTGCGTCAGGAAGTACAGCGCGTGGCGCGGGCGGAGCGGCGTAAAGGGATGTAATCGCGCCGGTGGCCCCCTGTGGGAGCGAGCCTGCTCGCGAAAGCGGTCTGTCTGACACATCACATGTCGCATGTACCACCGTCATCGCGAGCAAGCTCGGCTCCCACAGTGGATCTTCAGTGAACACAGGATCTGTGTATTGCCGGGATCTGGTGTGGGAGCGGGCTTGCTCGCGAAAGCGGTCTCAAGGACGAAAGAATCAGTCTTCCTTGCCCTTGTTGCGCACCGCGCGCTGCAGCTCGCGGCCGGCATCGCGTTCGCGCTCGGTATCGCGCTTGTCGTACTCCTTCTTGCCCTTGCCCAAGGCAATTTCGCACTTGATCAAGTGCTTGCTCCAGTACAACGACGTGCAGACGCAGGTGTAGCCCTTCTGCTGCACGGAGGCGAAGAGCTTTTCCAGCTCGCGCTTGTTGAGCAGCAGCTTGCGCGAACGCACAGGATCGGCGATGACATGGGTGCTGGCGGTGGTCAGCGGCGTGATATGACTGCCCAGCAGCCACGCTTCGCCGTCCTTGAGCAAGACATAACTGTCGACCAGTTGCGCCTTGCCGGCACGCAAGCTCTTTACTTCCCAGCCGGCCAGGACCATGCCAGCCTCGAAACGTTGTTCGATGAAGTAATCGTGTCGCGCCTTTTTGTTTTGCGCGATGGTCCCTGTGGGGTGTTTCTTCTGTTTAGCCATAGGGGCGGCATTATAGGCAGTTGCGTGCGTGTCGGCTACGGTGAAGCTGCGTGCTTGAGCACGTTGAGTGAATCCCGGACAATGCGGCCTCTTTTTTGAACGCTTGGGCGTGATCACGATGTCGACAGACAAGGTTTCTGTCCACGGCAGTTGGGCTAGCCGCTGGGTCTTCATATTCGCGGCGACCGGTTCCGCCGTGGGGCTGGGTAGTATCTGGAAGTTTCCATACATGGTCGGCGTCTACGGTGGCGGTGCCTTCGTATTGATGTTCCTGGCCTGCATCGCCCTGATCGGCGCGCCGGTCATGCTGGCGGAGACACTGATCGGCCGTCGCGCCCGGCAAAGCCCGGCCAACGCGCTGAAGGTGTTGGCCGTGGAGGCAGGACACTCGCCGAAGTGGTCCTGGGGTGCGTTCGCCGGGATGATCACGGCACTGTTGATCTTGTCCTTCTACAGCGTGGTCGGTGGCTGGTCGCTGGACTACATCATCGACATGGGGCGAGGCGATTTCCAGGGGGCGACGCCTGATCAGGTCGGCGCTTACTTCGGCAATGTGATCGCCGACCCTTGGAGACTCACGCTTTGGCACACACTTTTCATGGTGCTTTCCGCCGTGGTGATAGCCCGGGGCGTGGTGGCAGGGCTTGAGCGCAGCCTGCGGATCATGATGCCCTTGCTTTTCGTGATGATCCTGGTCCTGTTGGGCTACAGCATGACGACCGGGCACTTCATGGAAGGCGTGCATTTCATGTTCGACTTCAAGCCGGAAAAAGTCATGGATGGCCTGCTACCGGCCATGGGGCACGCGTTCTTTTCCCTCAGTGTCGGGGTCGGTTCGATCATGATCTACGGCGCCTACATGCCGAAAAATGCGTCGCTGACCAGGACTGTCGTCGGTGTTGCGCTGCTGGATACCTTCGTGTCGCTGCTGGCGGGCGTGGCATTGTTTCCGATTGTGTTTGCCGCCGGCCTGAACCCCAGCGAAGGGCCGGGGCTGATGTTCGTCAGCCTGCCATTTGCTTTCGGTAGCATGGCGTTCGGCCAAGTCATGGGCGTGGTGTTTTTTGTCCTGGTGGCGATTGCCGCCTGGAGTTCGGCCATCTCTCTGCTTGAGCCCATGGTGGCCTATCTGGTCGAGCGCACCCGCTTGAGTCGCGCCTGGGTCACGTTCTGGCTGGCTTTCACTTGCTGGTTCGTGGGCCTGGGCACGGTGTTTTCCTTCAATATATGGAAACAGGCGAAGTTTTTCGTGAACGAAGACGGGCTGTTCCGTCTCTACCAGTGGGGAGCAACCGGAGGGCTGGATTTCTTTGGCGTGATTGATTTCTTCACATCTCGGATCATGCTTCCACTGGGAGGTCTGTGTTTCGTGGTGTTTGCAGGGTGGATCATGGGGCGTGAAGCCGTGCGTGATGAGTTGTCGCTGCGCAGTCCTGTATTGTTCGCCTTGAGCCTGTTCTTGATGCGCTATGTGGCGCCCATTGGCATTCTCGTAGTGTTTGCCGCCCAGCTGTGGAAGTGACGCTTACATGACGACACATATTCAACGCTCGGCCTTGCTGCCCTACCCGGCGCAGGCGCTTTACGACTTGGTCAATGATGTGGCGAGTTATCCGGAATTCCTGCCTTGGTGCTCGTCTGCCGAGGTGCTCGAGAGCTCCGAAACCCATATGCGCGCCAGCCTCAACGTCGCCAAGGGCGGCCTGAGTCAGCATTTTGTTACTCGAAATACCTTGGTGCCTGGCCAGTCCATCGAAATGAACCTTGAAGAAGGGCCATTCAACCAGCTCCATGGTGTATGGGTGTTCAAACCCCTTGGCGAGAAAGCCTGCAAGATCAGCCTGGACCTTTCATTTGACTACGCTGGTCCGTTGGTGCGAGCAACTTTGGGACCGCTGTTCAACCAGGCCGCCAATACGCTGGTCGATGCGTTCTGTCAGCGCGCCAAGCAGAACGCAGAGCTCAAGCGTTGATCGAGATAGAAGTGGTGTACGCCTCGGTGGATCGCCAGGTCTTGCGCACATGCAGGGTGCAGGAAGGCACCAGTGTTCGCGCAGCGCTGGTGGCGTCGGGGATTGCCGACGTATTCCCGGAGCTGGACCTGGCAACTTGCCCGGTGGGGATTTTTGGCAAGGTGGTTGCCGATCCGGATAACCAAGCGGTGCAAGCGGCCGATCGATTGGAAATTTATCGACCTTTATTGGCTGATCCGAAGGAAATTCGCCGCCTGCGCGCGGCCAAGGCTGCCCAGGCGCGACAATCGGAGCAATAACCTGGCCGGAATCGCAGGCAAGAAAAAAACCGGCATGCCGGGTTTTTTTCTTGTCGCGATTTATTGCGGCGACGTATCCAGAGGCTCCGGAGTCGGGACCGGTACGGTCTCGACGTTGTCCACGTCCTTCTGGATCTGGTCCAGCAACGAACCTGGCTTGACCGGTTTTTCCGGTTTCGGCTGTTCGGTATTCTGGGCCGGGTCGGTCACGGTGGTGCCGCTGTCCTTGCCCATGATGGCCTCGTCGCGGCTCACACCAGGCATGAAATCGCCCGACAGGCTGACAAGTTGGTCGTCAGGGCTGAAGATGACGCTGATGCGTTCCTGCTGGCGCTCACCGCCGCCTGGCTGCAAGCTGTACAGATAATCCCAGCGATCGGCATGGAACGTGTCGGTCAGCAGAGGGTTACCCATGATAAACCGTACTTGCCGGCGGGTCATTCCCGGGCGTAACTGGTCTATCATGTCCTGCGTGACGACATTGCCCTGCTGGATGTCGATTTTGTAAACCCCGGGGAATGAACAACCGGCGAGTGCGAGCAGTCCCACAAAGGTGAAACTGGTTAGCAAGAGCTTGGTGTTTTGCATCGGTGGGCGACTTCCACTATCTTGGCTGGGACAACGTAAACGCCGATCATACCCGCATTAAGAGAAGCTGCGAAGCAGCATCGCGAGAAAGCTGACCATGGTTGAAAATAGCGAACTACGCAAAGCCGGCCTCAAAGTGACCCTGCCACGGGTCAAGATTCTACAAATGCTCGATTCCGCCGAGCAACGCCACATGAGCGCCGAGGATGTCTACAAGGCGCTGATGGAGGCTGGTGAGGACGTCGGTCTGGCCACGGTTTACCGTGTCCTGACCCAGTTCGAGGCAGCTGGCCTTGTGGTGCGACACAACTTCGACGGAGGCCATGCGGTCTTCGAACTGGACGACGGCAAGCATCACGACCATATGGTCAACGTCGAGACCAGTGAAGTCATCGAATTCTTCGACGAAGAAATCGAGCGGCTGCAGAAAGCAATCGTCGACAAGTATGGCTTCGAGATGGTTGATCACAATCTTGTGCTGTACGTACGCAAGAAAAAGTAAGCATGTCGCGCGGACTTAAGGTTCGCGAAACGAACGAAGGCGACCCCAGGGTCGCCTTCGTGCTTTCTGCCGTTCTCAGTTTTTCGCGGTAACGACCATTTTTTTCGCGTGGGCCAGGGATTCCTTGGTGAGGTCGATCCCGCCCAGCATTCGTGCCACTTCTTCTACACGCTCGTTTTTGTTGAGCTTCGACACGGCGGTGCGAGTCGCGTCCTCGCCACGCACCTTGTGCACAAATAAATGCTGGTGCCCTTGGGCGGCGACCTGGGGCAGGTGAGTGACGGTCAACACCTGGCCACGTTCGCCCAATCGGCGGAGCAATTGGCCGACAATTTCCGCTGTCGGGCCACCGATGCCCACGTCCACTTCGTCGAACACTAGCGTCGGTACGCGGGAGGTCTGCGCGGTGATGACCTGGATGGCCAGGCTGATTCGTGACAATTCACCGCCGGAGGCGACTTTGGCCAGGCCCTTGAGTGGTTGCCCGGGGTTGGCGCTGACCAGCAATTCCACCTGTTCCAGCCCATTGGGTTGGAGTTCGTCGCCGGCGTTGGGGCGCAATTCGATGGTGAAGCGTCCACCGGGCATGCCCAGGCGTTGGATTTCCTGCTCCACGGCACTGGCCAGCCCTGTCGCGGCTTGGCGTCGCAGCTCGCTGAGCTCTTTGGCCTTTTCCTGATAATGACGGGCATAAGAAGCCAATTCGTCCCCGAGGCGCTCGATGGACTCATCGTTGGCGTTCAGGGTCTCGAGTTCTTCCAGCAACCGCTGTTGGAGTTCGACAACCTCGGTCGGCTGGATGCGGTGTTTGCGCGCCAATGTATAAATAGTGTCCAGGCGCTCTTCCAGGTATTGCAGGCGTGCCGGGTCGGCGTCGAAATGATCGAGGAAGCGATTCAGTTCCCCAACGGCTTCCTCGACCTGGATCTGCGCGCTCGTCAGCAGGTTGGTCGCTTCGCTCAGGGCGCCCACCGAATTGTTCACGCTGGACAGCCGGTTCAGGCTCGCCGTCAGCGCATTGAGCACGTTGCCCGAATCGCTCTCGCTGCATTGCTCGACCACCTGGCGACAGATGCCCAGCAGGGTTTCGGCGTTGGTCAGGTTCTTGTGTTCCTGCTCCAGTTCTTCCAGTTCATTTTCACCCAGGGCCAGGTTCTCCAGTTCTTCGAGCTGGTAGCTCAATAGCTGGTGACGGGCGCGCTGTTCGTCGCCGGAATTGGAGAGGCGATCCAGTTCCTGCCGGGTCTGGCGCCAACGTTGGGCGGCCAGTTGGACTTGCCGGGCCAGGTCGGTAGCGCCGGCGTATTCATCCAGCAGGCGACGATGGGTGTCGGTCTTGAGCAGGGATTGATGTTCGTGCTGACTGTGGATGTCGATCAGCAACTCGCCGAGGGCCTTGAGGTCGCCCAGCGGGCAGGGCGTGCCGTTGATGTAGCCTCGGGAGCGGCCTTCGGCGGTGATAACCCGGCGCAGGATGCACAGGCCATCGGTGTCCAGGTCGCGTTCGGCCAGCCAGGCGCTGGCCTCGGGGATATCGACCAGGTCGAAGGTCGCCAGGATGTCGGCCTTGTCCGCTCCGGGGCGCACCACGCCACTGTCGGCGCGGTCGCCCAGGGTCAGGCCCAGGGCGTCGAGCATGATCGATTTGCCCGCGCCGGTTTCACCGGTGATCACGCTCATGCCTCGATCAAGTTCGAGGTCGAGGTGTTCGACAATGGCGTAGTTGTGTACGGACAGGTGCACCAGCATAAGGCCGCTCCCAGGCTTTAGGTCTGGTTATTTATACAGTGTTTTGTTTCGGCCTGACAATGCCCACGCTTAGCTCGATTTGCTTGGGAAAATGATTTTCTTAGCGCGGCACGGAATGATTATGCGGCTGCTTTTTGTAAGGTTAATTCGTCAGATGACCCTTGAAGCTGGAAAACCCGGCCCCATATACCGGGGCAGAAGCGCGAGTCGAGCTCGCGGACGAAGTTGAAAGGAGAAATCTCTATGGCTGACGAACAGACGCAGGACACGCAAAATCTAGACGCCAATCAGGCTTCCCAGGATTCCGGTGAAGACCTGTCGGCACGTGTACAAGTGCTCGAGGAGCAACTGGCCGGTGCGCAGGACCAGGCGTTGCGTGTAGCCGCCGACCTGCAGAATGTCCGCCGTCGCGCCGAGCAAGATGTAGAAAAGGCCCATAAGTTCGCCCTGGAGCGTTTCGCCGGCGACCTGCTGCCGATCATCGACAGCCTGGAGCGCGGCCTGGAGCTGTCCAATCCGGATGACGAAAACATCCGTCCGATGCGCGAAGGCATCGAGCTGACCCTGAAAATGTTCCAGGACACCCTCAAGCGCTATCAGCTCGAAGCCCTGGATCCCCATGGCGAGCCCTTCAACGCCGAGCATCACCAGGCCATGGCGATGCAGGAAAGTGCTGACGTCGAGCCAAACAGCGTCCTGAAGGTTTTCCAGAAAGGCTACCTGCTCAACGGCCGCCTGCTGCGTCCGGCCATGGTCGTGGTCAGCAAGGCGCCGGCACCGGTTTCGCCTTCTATTGATGAGCAGGCTTGAAATCGGGCGCAGCGGCCCCATCTATAAGTCAAGCGTTTAAGTGCTACCGCAGTTAGCCACCACTGCTGCGGCAACAAAATCCAAGTTCCGGGAGAGTTAACATGGGCAAGATTATCGGCATCGACCTGGGGACCACCAACTCGTGCGTCTCCGTGCTGGAAAACGGCAAGGCCAAAGTTATTGAAAACGCTGAAGGCGCGCGCACCACGCCGTCGATCATTGCGTACGCCAATGATGGCGAGATTCTGGTTGGCCAGTCGGCCAAGCGTCAGGCAGTGACCAATCCGCATAACACCCTGTACGCGGTGAAGCGTCTGATCGGTCGCAAGTTCGACGAAGAAGTCGTTCAGAAAGACATCAAGATGGTGCCTTACAAAATCGCCAAGGCTGACAACGGCGACGCCTGGGTTGAAGTGAACGGCCAGAAAATGGCGCCGCCACAGATCTCGGCCGAGATCCTCAAGAAAATGAAGAAAACCGCCGAAGACTACCTCGGCGAAGCGGTGACCGAGGCGGTCATCACGGTTCCTGCCTATTTCAACGACAGCCAGCGCCAGGCGACCAAAGACGCCGGTCGCATCGCGGGCCTGGACGTAAAACGTATCATCAACGAACCAACCGCGGCCGCTCTGGCCTACGGCATGGACAAGGCCAAGGGCGATCACACCGTGATCGTTTACGACCTGGGTGGCGGTACCTTCGACGTTTCCGTGATCGAAATCGCTGAAGTCGACGGCGAGCACCAGTTCGAAGTACTGGCAACCAACGGTGACACGTTCCTCGGTGGTGAGGACTTCGACATCCGCCTGATCGACTACCTCGTCGACGAGTTCAAGAAAGAAAGCGGCATGAACCTCAAGGGTGACCCGCTGGCGATGCAGCGCCTGAAAGAAGCCGCTGAAAAAGCCAAGATCGAACTGTCCTCGAGCCAGTCGACCGACGTGAACCTGCCGTACATCACCGCAGACGCCACCGGTCCTAAGCACCTGAACGTAAAAATCTCCCGCGCCAAGCTCGAAGCGCTGGTGGAAGACCTGGTTCAGCGCACCATCGAACCTTGCCGCATTGCCATGAAAGACGCCGGTATCGACGTTGGCTCGATCAACGACGTGATCCTGGTGGGCGGCCAGACCCGTATGCCGCTGGTCCAGAAGCTGGTGACCGACTTCTTCGGCAAAGAAGCCCGCAAGGACGTGAACCCGGACGAAGCCGTTGCCATGGGTGCTGCCATCCAGGGCGCCGTTCTGGCCGGTGACGTGAAGGACGTTCTGCTGCTCGACGTCAGCCCGCTGACCCTGGGTATCGAAACCATGGGTGGCGTGATGACCGCGCTGATCGAGAAAAACACCACGATTCCTACCAAGAAATCCCAAGTGTTCTCGACGGCCGACGACAACCAGGGCGCCGTGACCATCCACGTGCTGCAAGGTGAGCGCAAGCAAGCTGCCCAGAACAAGTCCCTGGGCAAGTTCGACCTGGCCGAGATCCCGCCAGCACCACGTGGCGTGCCGCAAATCGAAGTGACCTTCGACATCGACGCCAACGGCATCCTGCACGTTGGTGCGAAAGACAAGGCCACCGGCAAGACCCAGTCGATCGTGATCAAGGCCAACTCCGGCCTGTCCGAGGAAGAAATTCAGCAGATGGTTCGCGACGCTGAAGTCAACGCCGAGGAAGACCGCAAGTTCGAAGAGCTGGCCAGCGCCCGTAACCAAGGCGATGCCCTGGTGCACTCGACCCGCAAGATGATCGCCGATGCTGGCGAGAAAGTGACCGCGGAAGAGAAAACCGCCATCGAAGCGGCCGTGGTTGCCCTGGAAGCCGCTGTGAAAGGCGACGACAAGGCGGCCATCGAGGCGAAGATCGAAGAGCTGTCGAAGGTCTCCGCGCCTGTGGCTCAGAAGATGTACGCCGAGCAGGCCCAGCCTGCCGAAGGCGCGGCTGCGCAGGGCGAATCGGCCGAGAAAGCCGACGACGTCGTCGACGCCGAGTTCGAAGAAGTGAAAGACCACAAGTAATCGCTTGTTGGTCGGCCGGTTGACTGCGTTTGTGCGGTGGCTGGTAGGATGTCGCCGCGCGGGAGCTTGCTCCCGCGTTGGCGTGTCTGGAGGCAACGAATTTTTTACAGCATGCGACAAAGCTCGGGTGCTGACGGCGTGTTCGGGAATGCTCCTGCTTTCCGGCGATGGACGCCGCGTTTTGGCCGGGTACCTGGCTGAAAGTTTACGACCAGGATCGTTGAATTGACGTGAGTTGGGTCCGGGCCTGCATTGGGGCTCAACGAGTTTGGCAAGGTTCAGGAGAGGTTTGCCGGACGTCCTATAAGAGTGCAAAGACTAATGGCGAAGCGTGATTTTTACGAAGTATTGGGTGTCGAGCGGGGAGCCAGCGAGGCGGAGCTGAAGAAGGCTTATCGTCGCTTGGCGATGAAGCACCACCCGGACCGTAATCCCGGCGACAAAGCGTCGGAAGAGATGTTCAAGGAAGCCAACGAGGCTTACGAAGTCCTGTCCGATTCCAGTAAGCGCGCGGCCTACGACCAGTACGGGCATGCCGGTGTCGACCCGAGCATGGGTGGCGGCGGTGCCGGTTTCGGCGGCCAGAACTTCTCCGATATTTTCGGTGATGTGTTCAGCGATTTCTTCGGCGGCGGTCGCGGCGGTGCCCGTGGTGGCGCCCAGCGTGGCAGTGACCTGCGCTACACGCTGGAGCTGAATCTGGAAGAAGCGGTGCGCGGTACCACCGTCAATATCCGCGTGCCGACACTGGTCAACTGCAAGCCGTGTGATGGCTCCGGTGCCAAGAAGGGCTCCTCTCCCGTGACCTGCCCGACCTGCGGCGGCATTGGCCAGGTTCGCATGCAGCAGGGCTTCTTCTCGGTCCAGCAGACCTGCCCGCGTTGCCATGGCCAAGGCAAGATCATTTCCGATCCGTGTGACTCCTGCCATGGAGAAGGGCGTGTCGAAGAGTACAAGACGCTGTCGGTCAAGGTGCCGGCCGGTGTCGACACCGGTGATCGCATTCGCCTGTCCGGCGAAGGCGAGGCGGGTGCCCAGGGTGGCCCGACTGGCGACTTGTACGTGGTCATCAACGTCCGCGAACACGCGATTTTCCAGCGTGACGGCAAGCATTTGTTCTGCGAGGTGCCGATCAGCTTCGTCGATGCGGCCTTGGGTGGCGAGCTTGAAATCCCGACCCTCGACGGTCGCGTCAAGCTGAAAATTCCCGAGGGCACGCAGACCGGCAAGCAGTTCCGGATCCGAGGCAAAGGCGTCGCGCCAGTGCGTGGCGGTGGTGCAGGCGACCTGATGTGTCGCGTGGCGGTGGAAACGCCGGTCAACCTGGGGCGTCGTCAGCGTGAACTGTTGGAAGAGTTCCGCAACTCCCTGGCCGATGACAACAGCCACTCACCGAAAACCACCGGTTGGTTCGAAGGCGTGAAGCGCTTCTTCGGCGACCTGTAAGGAGTTCGCATGCGACGTATAGCTGTGATGGGCGCTGCGGGGCGCATGGGCAAGGCGCTGGTCGAGGCGGTGCAGCAGCGCTCGCCGCTCTCCGGCCTCACGGCGGCCATCGTTCGGCCCGACAGTACGCTGGTGGGCGCCGATGCTGGCGAGCTGGCCTCGTTGGGACGTATCGGCGTGCCGATGTCCGGCGGCCTGGAGAAGGTGCTCGACGAGTTCGACGTGCTCATCGACTTCACCCTGCCGGAGGTGATGCTGAAAAACCTGGCGATCTGCCGCAAGCATGGCAAGGCCATGGTGATCGGCACGACCGGGCTGGATGCGACGCAGAAGCAATTGTTGGCCGATGCCGGCAAGGACATCCCGATCGTATTCGCGGCGAACTTCAGCGTGGGCGTGAACCTGTCGCTCAAACTGCTGGATCTGACGGCCCGGGTGTTGGGTGACGATGCCGATATCGAAATCATCGAGGCTCATCACCGGCACAAGATCGATGCGCCGTCGGGAACGGCCTTGCGCATGGGTGAAGTGATTGCCGATGCGCTGGGGCGTGATCTGCAGAAGGTCGCTGTGTATGGGCGTGAAGGGCACACCGGTGCCCGTGAGCGCGACACCATCGGTTTCGCCACGGTGCGTGGTGGCGATGTGGTGGGCGACCACACCGTGCTGTTCGCCACTGAAGGCGAGCGACTGGAGATCACCCACAAGGCGTCGAGCCGGATGACCTTCGCCAAGGGCGCGGTACGTGCCGCGCTGTGGCTGGATGGTCGCGAGCCTGGTTTGTACGACATGCAGGACGTTCTCGACCTGCGTTGATGCCATTAAGGGCGGGGTTCAGGTTATACTGAGCCCCGTTTTACACCGCTTCGCGACGACCTGTCGCATTCCCCTGCCTTTAAGGCTCATTAGCGGTGGACCAAAAAAGCCTTTTTCTGTAAGCTACAGCTTTAGTGTGTCCACTAAAAGCGCGCAGAATAATTCAGTGAACAAGCGGGGTGACGTGTCCATACGTCACTCCGCTTTTTTACAACCTGCGATCGCCCTTTCAGGCTTTATTTACGGGAGGTCTTCTTGACTAAGCCAGCCATACTCGCCCTTGCTGATGGCAGCATTTTTCGCGGCGAAGCCATTGGAGCCGACGGTCAGACCGTTGGTGAGGTGGTGTTTAACACCGCAATGACCGGCTATCAGGAAATTCTTACCGATCCTTCCTACGCCCAGCAAATCGTTACCCTGACTTACCCGCACATCGGCAACACCGGCACCACGCCGGAAGACGCCGAGTCCGATCGTGTCTGGTCCGCCGGCCTGGTCATCCGTGACTTGCCGCTGGTAGCGAGCAACTGGCGTAACACGATGTCCCTGTCCGACTACCTGAAAGCCAACAACGTCGTGGCGATCGCCGGTATCGACACCCGCCGCCTGACCCGCATCCTTCGGGAAAAAGGCGCGCAGAACGGCTGCATCATGGCCGGCGACAACATTTCCGAAGAAGCCGCCATCGCCGCTGCCCAGGGTTTCCCTGGCCTCAAGGGCATGGACCTGGCGAAAGTCGTCAGCACCCAGAAACAATACGAATGGCGCTCCACGGTCTGGGACCTGAAGACCGACAGTCACGCGACGATCGAGGCTTCCGAGCTGCCGTACCACGTGGTGGCGTACGACTACGGCGTCAAGCTGAACATCCTGCGCATGCTGGTCGAGCGTGGCTGCCGCGTCACCGTGGTACCGGCGCAAACCCCGGCCGCCGACGTCCTGGCCCTCAAGCCCGACGGCGTGTTCCTGTCCAACGGCCCGGGTGACCCGGAGCCTTGCGACTACGCGATCCAGGCGATCAAGGACGTGCTGGAAACCGAGATCCCGGTATTCGGTATCTGCCTCGGTCATCAGTTGCTGGCCCTCGCTTCGGGCGCCAAGACCCTGAAAATGGGCCACGGCCACCACGGTGCGAACCACCCGGTCCAAGACCTGGACACCGGCGTGGTGATGATCACCAGCCAGAACCACGGTTTTGCCGTGGATGAAGCGACCCTGCCGGCCAACGTTCGCGCGATCCACAAATCGCTGTTCGACGGCACGCTGCAAGGTATCGAGCGTACCGACAAGAGCGCGTTCAGCTTCCAGGGCCACCCTGAAGCGAGCCCGGGCCCGAACGATGTGGCGCCGCTGTTCGATCGCTTCATCAACGAGATGGCCAAGCGACGCTGACCGCGCGAAGCCCGAGGGCGGCCCCGAACACGGTGGCCCCCTCGGGCGC
The DNA here is from genome assembly GCF_051131985.1 of Pseudomonas sp. Z3-6. NCBI lineage: Bacteria > Pseudomonadati > Pseudomonadota > Gammaproteobacteria > Pseudomonadales > Pseudomonadaceae > Pseudomonas > Pseudomonas sp. Z3-6. The sequence goes on along the minus strand of NZ_CP071644.1, from coordinate 5,995,087 downwards.
TTCAAAGATTGTTCGACGGCCTAGCCGACTGACCTGCGGATTTGAGTGACAAACCCATGCCAAAACGTACAGACATAAAAAGCATCCTGATTCTCGGCGCTGGCCCGATCGTGATCGGCCAGGCTTGCGAATTCGACTACTCCGGCGCCCAGGCCTGCAAAGCCCTGCGCGAAGAGGGCTACCGCGTCATCCTGGTGAACTCCAACCCAGCCACCATCATGACCGACCCGGCCATGGCCGACGCCACCTACATCGAGCCGATCAAGTGGCAGACCGTCGCCAAGATCATCGAGAAGGAGCGCCCGGACGCGCTGCTGCCGACCATGGGTGGCCAGACCGCGTTGAACTGCGCACTGGACCTGGAGCGCGAAGGCGTCCTGGAAAAATTCGGTGTGGAAATGATCGGCGCCAATGCCGACACCATCGACAAGGCCGAAGACCGTTCGCGCTTCGACAAGGCGATGAAGTCCATCGGCCTGGACTGCCCACGCTCGGGCATCGCCCACAGCATGGAAGAGGCCAACGCCGTCCTGGAACGCCTCGGCTTCCCGTGCATCATCCGTCCGTCCTTCACCATGGGCGGCACCGGTGGTGGCATCGCCTACAACCGTGAAGAATTCGAAGAAATCTGCGCCCGTGGTCTCGACTTGTCGCCCACCAAGGAACTGCTGATCGACGAATCCCTGATCGGCTGGAAAGAATACGAAATGGAAGTTGTCCGCGACAAAAAGGACAACTGCATCATCGTCTGCTCCATCGAGAACTTCGACCCGATGGGCGTGCACACCGGTGACTCGATCACCGTTGCACCGGCCCAGACCCTGACCGACAAGGAATACCAGATCCTGCGTAACGCCTCCCTGGCGGTACTGCGTGAGATCGGCGTGGAAACCGGCGGCTCCAACGTCCAGTTCGGCATCTGCCCGAACACCGGACGCATGGTGGTCATCGAGATGAACCCGCGGGTATCCCGTTCGTCGGCCCTGGCCTCCAAGGCCACCGGTTTCCCGATCGCCAAGGTCGCCGCCAAGCTGGCCGTGGGCTACACCCTGGACGAGCTGTCGAACGACATCACCGGCGGCAAGACCCCGGCGTCCTTCGAACCGTCCATCGACTACGTTGTCACCAAGCTGCCACGCTTCGCCTTCGAGAAGTTCGCCAAGGCCGATGCCCGCCTGACCACCCAGATGAAGTCGGTCGGTGAAGTCATGGCCATCGGCCGGACCTTCCAGGAATCCCTGCAGAAAGCCCTTCGCGGCCTGGAAGTGGGTGTCTGTGGTCTCGATCCGAAGCTGGATCTGAACGACCCGGAAAGCATGAGCGTGCTCAAGCGCGAGCTGACCGTGCCGGGTGCCGAGCGTATCTGGTACGTGGCCGATGCCTTCCGCGCCGGCATGACTGTCGAGCAGATCTTCGGCATGAACATGATCGACCCTTGGTTCCTGGTCCAGATCGAAGATCTGATCAAGGAAGAAGAGAAGGTCAAGACCCTGGGCATGTCCAGCATCAACCGCGACACGATGTTCCGCCTCAAGCGCAAAGGCTTCTCCGACATGCGCCTGGCCAAGCTGCTGGGTGTGACCGAGAAGAGCCTGCGTGCTCATCGGCACAAGCTGGAAGTGTTCCCGGTCTACAAGCGCGTCGACACCTGCGCGGCCGAGTTCGCCACCGACACCGCCTACCTGTACTCCACGTACGAAGAAGAGTGCGAAGCCGCGCCATCGACCCGGGACAAGATCATGATCCTGGGTGGCGGTCCTAACCGGATCGGCCAGGGCATCGAGTTCGACTACTGCTGCGTACACGCGGCACTGGCCCTGCGCGACGACGGTTACGAGACCATCATGGTCAACTGCAACCCGGAAACCGTGTCCACCGACTACGACACCTCTGATCGCCTGTACTTCGAGCCAGTGACCCTGGAAGACGTGCTGGAAATCGTCCGCGTCGAGAAGCCAAAAGGCGTGATCGTCCAGTACGGCGGCCAGACTCCTTTGAAACTGGCTCGCGCCCTTGAAGCCGCCGGCGTGCCGATCATCGGTACCAGCCCGGATGCCATCGACCGCGCCGAAGACCGTGAGCGCTTCCAGCAGATGGTCGAGCGCCTGAACTTGCGCCAGCCGCCAAACGCCACCGTGCGCAGCGAAGACGAAGCGATTCGTGCCGCCGCCAAGATCGGTTATCCGCTGGTGGTGCGTCCGTCCTATGTGCTGGGCGGTCGTGCGATGGAAATCGTCTACCAGGAAGACGAACTCAAGCGTTACCTGCGCGAAGCGGTCCAGGTGTCCAACGACAGCCCGGTGCTGTTGGACCACTTCCTCAATTGCGCCATCGAAATGGACGTGGATGCGGTCAGCGACGGCAAGGACGTGGTGATTGGCGCGATCATGCAGCACATCGAGCAGGCCGGTGTTCACTCCGGTGACTCCGCTTGCTCGCTGCCGCCGTACTCGCTGCCGGCGCACATCCAGGACGAGATGCGCGAGCAGGTCAAGAAAATGGCCCTGGAACTGGGTGTCATCGGCCTGATGAACGTGCAACTGGCCTTGCAAGGCGAAGATATCTACGTCATCGAAGTCAACCCACGCGCTTCCCGTACCGTGCCGTTCGTTTCCAAGTGCATCGGTGTTTCCCTGGCGATGATCGCGGCGCGCGTCATGGCTGGCAAAACCCTGAAAGAGCTGAACTTCACCAAGGAAATCATCCCGAACTTCTACAGTGTGAAAGAGGCGGTGTTCCCGTTCGCCAAGTTCCCTGGCGTGGACCCGATCCTCGGCCCTGAGATGAAGTCCACCGGTGAAGTGATGGGCGTGGGCGATACCTTCGGTGAAGCCTTCGCCAAGGCCCAGATGGGCGCCAGCGAAGTGTTGCCGACTGGCGGCACGGCGTTCATCAGTGTGCGTGATGACGACAAGCCACTGGTTGCAGGCGTAGCCCGTGATCTGATCAACTTGGGCTTCGAAGTGGTCGCCACTGCCGGTACTGCCAAGCTGATCGAAGCGGCGGGCCTGAAAGTGCGCCGCGTGAACAAGGTGACCGAGGGACGTCCGCACGTGGTCGATATGATCAAGAATGACGAAGTCACGCTGATCATCAACACCACCGAAGGTCGTCAATCGATCGCCGATTCCTATTCCATTCGTCGCAATGCGCTGCAGCACAAGATCTACTGCACCACGACCATTGCTGCGGGCGAAGCGATCTGCGAAGCGCTCAAGTTCGGTCCCGAGAAGACCGTGCGTCGCTTGCAGGATCTACATGCAGGATTGAAGGCATGAGCATAACCAAGTACCCGATGACTGTTCAGGGCGCGAAGGCCCTGGAAGAAGAACACGCTTTCCTGACCAAGGTCGAGCGCCCGCGCTTGAGCCAGGCTATCGGTGAAGCGCGTGAGCTGGGCGACCTGAAGGAAAACGCCGAATACCACGCTGCCCGAGAGGAGCAGGGGATGGTCGAGGCGCGTGTCCGTGACATTGAAGGCCGCATGCAGAATGCGGTGATCATCGATGTCACGACGATTCCGCACACCGGCAAGGTCATTTTTGGCACCACGGTGGAGATCGCCAACGTCGAGACCGATGAAAGCGTGACCTACCAGATCGTTGGCGAGGACGAGGCAGACATCAAGCTCGGCAAGATTTCCGTCGGTTCACCTATTGCTCGCGCCTTGATTGCCAAGGAAGAGGGCGATGTGGTGGCGGTGAAGACGCCGGGTGGCGTCATCGAGTATGAGATTGTCGAAGTCCGTCACATCTGAACGAAGGCGCCCGCTGCGAGCCGGCGCCATGATCTGGCAGCTCACCCAGATGTTGTGGGTGGGCGGCATCTGGTTGTTGCACATTGGTTTGCTGCCGGTGCTGGGTCGAGTCGGCCTGGCACCGCTGCTCATCGATGAAATCGCCGGCATGCTGACGGTGCTGCTGGTGGCGTTTTCCGCGGCGTGCGTGATGTTTCAGGCTTTGGTGCTGGTTCAGGCCGAAGGCCTTGCCAGTCTATGGCGCGACATTCGTGGGCAGTTGCTGCTCATGTCGATGTATGCGTGCGGGATGTTCTTTGCGGTGCATCTCGGCTGGCCGGATGCGAGCCAGTGGCAGGTATTCAGTTACCTGGTGCTGGGCTTTTCCGGTTTGGTGCTGGTGTTGCAGCCGGTTCCCGGGTGGAGCGGCAGGGTGTGCGAGGCACACCCTTGACCCTTTGACATCACTTGAAGCGGTGAACGTTCGACAGTTGCTTGTTGACGCTGAAGTTCTTGCGATAAATCAGCGCCATCTTGCCGATGACCTGCACCAGGTCTGCCTTGCCGGTCTTGCACAGTTCGGCAACGGCAGCCAGGCGGGCTTCGCGATCGAGGATGTTGAGCTTGATCTTGATCAGCTCGTGATCGCCCAAGGCGCGTTCCAGTTCGGCGAGTACACCTTCAGTCAAACCGTTGTCAGCCACAGTCAAAACCGGTTTCAGATGGTGGCCAATGGATTTGTATTGTTTCTTCTGCTCTTGAGTGAGCGGCATAATCTGACCCCTGCGTCTGATCTTGTAAAAAGCGGCGGCCAGTTTACCCGAGCAAGTCCGGGACCGCCCACTTAATCACGACCCGTTTTATTTTTGAGGTGGCCCGTGGCCCGTTCCAAGACAAGTCTTAAATGGCTGCAAGAGCATTTCAACGACCCATTCGTGAAAATGGCGCAAAAGGACGGGTATCGTTCCCGTGCCAGCTACAAGCTGCTGGAGATTCAGGAAAGAGACCGTTTGATCCGTCCAGGCATGAGCGTGATCGACTTGGGCGCCGCTCCGGGTGGCTGGTCCCAAGTGACCAGTCGTCTGATTGGTGGGCAAGGCACGCTGATCGCTTCCGATATCCTGGAAATGGACAGCATCCCGGATGTGACCTTCATTCAGGGCGACTTTACCGAGGACGCCGTGCTGGCGCAGATCCTTGAAGCGGTTGGAAAAAACGAGGTGGACCTTGTGATTTCCGATATGGCCCCCAATATGAGTGGATTGGCATCTGTTGATATGCCGCGATCGATGTTCCTGTGCGAGTTGGCACTGGATCTTGCGACTCGGGTGTTGAAGCCAGGTGGTGATTTTTTGATCAAGGTCTTCCAGGGTGAAGGCTTCGACGAATATCACAAGAGCGTGCGCAAGCAGTTCGAGAAGGTCACGACGCGCAAGCCGAAATCATCGCGTGATCGTTCCCGTGAGCAGTACCTGCTGGGCCGTGGTTTCCGTGGTCGCAGTGAGGAATAAGAGGTTTTTCGACCGGGGCGATAGGTTTTTCGTATTTCGTCCCGTGAGCATTAGCGAATAATGTGTAGAAAGTGTTTCACAAAGGGTTACAGACGGCGCCTGCCAGAGTCGTAGGTAATGTAGTAAGTTAGGCCGGTGAATATCATGCGAAGCGCGCCAGTAGCGGAGCTTGCTTCAGAGGGTAGTTAATTGAACGATATGGCAAAGAATCTGATCCTGTGGTTGATCATCGCCGCTGTCCTGGTGACTGTGATGAACAACTTCTCCAGTCCTAACGAGCCGCAGACCCTCAACTATTCCGACTTCATCCAGCAGGTCAAGGATGGCAAGGTCGAGCGTGTAGCCGTTGATGGCTATGTGATTACCGGCAAGCGCACCGATGGCGACAGCTTCAAGACCATTCGTCCGGCAATCCAGGACAATGGCTTGATCGGTGACTTGGTGGACAACCATGTCGTGGTCGAAGGCAAGCAGCCTGAGCAGCAAAGCATCTGGACCCAGCTCCTGGTCGCCAGCTTCCCGATCCTGGTGATCATCGCCGTGTTCATGTTCTTCATGCGCCAGATGCAGGGCGGCGGTGGAGGCAAGGGCGGGCCGATGAGCTTTGGCAAGAGCAAGGCCCGGCTGCTGTCCGAAGACCAGGTGAAAACCACCTTGGCCGACGTCGCAGGTTGCGACGAAGCCAAGGAAGAAGTCGGCGAGCTGGTTGAATTCCTGCGCGATCCGGGCAAGTTCCAGCGCCTGGGCGGTCGTATTCCTCGTGGCGTGCTGATGGTCGGTCCGCCCGGTACCGGTAAAACCTTGCTGGCCAAGGCGATTGCCGGTGAAGCCAAGGTGCCGTTCTTCACGATTTCCGGTTCCGACTTCGTCGAAATGTTCGTCGGCGTGGGCGCCAGTCGTGTCCGCGACATGTTCGAACAGGCCAAGAAGCACGCACCCTGCATTATCTTCATCGACGAAATCGACGCCGTCGGTCGCCATCGTGGCGCCGGCATGGGTGGCGGTCACGACGAGCGTGAACAGACCCTCAACCAGTTGCTGGTCGAGATGGACGGTTTTGAAATGAACGACGGCATCATTGTGATTGCCGCCACCAACCGTCCTGACGTACTTGACCCTGCGCTGCTGCGTCCAGGTCGTTTCGACCGCCAGGTCGTGGTGGGGCTGCCGGACATTCGTGGTCGCGAGCAGATCCTCAAGGTTCATATGCGCAAGGTGCCAATGGGTGACGACGTTGCTCCGGCCGTCATCGCGCGTGGTACGCCGGGCTTCTCCGGTGCTGACCTGGCGAACCTGGTCAACGAAGCGTCGCTCTTTGCTGCTCGCACTGGCAAGCGCGTCGTGGAAATGAAGGAGTTCGAGCTGGCCAAGGACAAGATCATGATGGGCGCGGAGCGCAAATCCATGGTCATGTCGGAGAAAGAAAAGCAGAACACCGCGTATCACGAGGCGGGCCACGCGATCGTCGGTCGTGTCGTGCCCGAGCATGATCCGGTCTACAAAGTCTCGATCATCCCGCGCGGTCGTGCCCTTGGCGTGACCATGTTCCTGCCGGAAGAAGATCGCTACAGCCTGTCCAAGCGAGCATTGATCAGCCAGATCTGTTCGTTGTACGGCGGCCGTATCGCTGAAGAAATGACGCTGGGCTTCGACGGTGTGACCACGGGGGCGTCCAACGACATCATGCGTGCCAGCCAGATCGCCCGGAACATGGTCACCAAGTGGGGCCTGTCCGAGAAGCTGGGTCCGCTGATGTATGCCGAAGAAGAGGGCGAGGTGTTCCTCGGTCGTGGTGGCGGTGGCCAGCATGCAAGCTTCTCCGGCGAGACGGCCAAGCTGATCGACTCCGAAGTGCGCAGCATCATCGACCAGTGTTATGGCACTGCCCGGCAGATTCTCACGGACAACCGTGACAAGCTCGATGCCATGGCCGATGCCCTGATGAAGTATGAAACCATCGATGCCGAGCAGATCGACGACATCATGGCGGGGCGCGAGCCTCGTGAACCGCGTGACTGGTCGGGCGGCGGTACCGGTACTTCCGGCACGCCACCGGCGGTACAGGGTGAGCGTCCGGAAACACCGATTGGCGGCCCGGCCGCTGATGTCTAAGGCTTGAAATGACTTCTGTTCAGTCCTCGACCCGGTTGCCTTGCGGCAACCGGGTTCTTGATTTGGCCCATGCACATGTCATGGGCATTCTCAATGTCACCCCTGATTCCTTTTCCGATGGTGGTCGATTCAGCCAGCTCGATGCTGCACTGCGGCATGCCGAGGCCATGGTGGCCGCCGGCGCAACGCTGATCGATGTGGGGGGCGAATCGACTCGGCCGGGCGCGCGGGCGGTCTCGCCTACCGAGGAATTGGAGCGGGTGGCGCCGATTGTCGAGCGCATCCATCGCGAGCTCGATGTCATTATCTCGGTCGATACATCCACGCCTGCGGTCATGCGCGAAACTGCACGGCTGGGGGCGGGCCTGATCAATGATGTTCGATCCTTGCAGCGCGATGGTGCCCTGGATGCTGCGGCGGACACGGGGTTGCCGGTGTGCCTGATGCATATGCTCGGCGAACCGGGGACCATGCAGAACGACCCGCACTATGATGACGTCACCCGGGAAGTGGGTGAGTTCCTCGTGGCGCGTCTGGGTCAGTGTGCTGCCGTGGGCATCCCTGCCGAGCGGATCATTCTTGATCCCGGGTTCGGCTTTGCCAAGACACTGGCACACAACCTGAGCCTGTTCAAACATATGGAAGCCTTGCATGCCCTGGGGCGGCCCCTGTTGGTCGGGGTCTCGCGAAAGAGCATGATAGGCAATGCCTTGGGTCGCCCGGTGGGCGAGCGCCTGTATGGCGGTCTCGCCCTGGCGGCCTTGGCCCTTGGTAAAGGTGCACGCATATTGCGCGTGCACGATGTGGCCGAAACGATGGATGTCGTGCGGATGATCGCAGCTGTGGATTCAGCCGAATAAGAATGACGGAGCACTTATGAGCAAGAAATATTTTGGCACCGACGGTATTCGTGGTCGGGTCGGCGAATACCCCATTACCCCTGATTTCATGCTCAAGCTCGGCTGGGCCGCCGGCATGGCGTTCCGCAAGATGGGCGCCTGCAAGGTGTTGGTGGGCAAGGACACGCGAATTTCCGGCTACATGTTCGAATCGGCCCTCGAAGCCGGCCTGACATCGGCGGGCGCCGATGTGATGCTGCTCGGCCCGATGCCGACGCCAGCCATCGCCTACCTGACCCGTACGTTCCAAGGCCAGGCAGGCATCGTGATCAGTGCCTCGCACAACCCCCATGATGACAACGGCATCAAGTTCTTCTCCGGCCAGGGTACCAAGCTGCCGGATGATATTGAGCTGATGATCGAAGAGCTGCTGGACACCCCGATGACGGTGGTCGAGTCGAGCAAGATCGGCAAGGTGTCGCGGATCAACGATGCGTCGGGTCGCTACATCGAGTTCTGCAAAGGCAGTGTGCCGACCGGCACCAGTTTTTCTGGCCTGAAAATCGTCGTCGATTGCGCCCACGGGGCAACCTATAAGGTCGCGCCGAGCGTCTTTCGCGAACTGGGCGCCGAAGTGGTGGTGCTGTCCGCTCAGCCCAATGGCCTGAACATCAACCACAACTGTGGTTCCACCCATACCGAGGCGTTGCAGGCTGCGGTGCTGGCCGAGCAGGCTGATCTGGGGATCGCCTTCGATGGTGACGGTGATCGCGTCCTGATGGTTGATCACACCGGCACGGTTGTCGATGGTGACGAGCTGCTGTTCATCATTGCTCGCGACCTGCATGGGCGTGGCAAGCTGCAGGGCGGCGTGGTCGGCACGTTGATGAGTAACCTTGGGCTGGAACTGGCCCTGGCGGACTTGGATATCCCGTTCGTGCGGGCCAATGTGGGCGACCGCTACGTGATCTCGGAGTTGCTGGAGCGCAACTGGGTGATCGGGGGCGAGAACTCCGGCCACATCGTGTGCTTCGACCACACCACCACCGGTGATGCGATCATCGCGGCCTTGCAGGTGCTGATGGCACTCAAGGCGCGCAACGAGGGGCTCGCACAATCGCGCCAGGCGTTGCGCAAATGCCCGCAAGTGTTGATCAATGTACGTTTCGGTGGCGGTGTAAACCCTCTCGAGCATGCGAAGGTCAAGCAGGCCAGCGAGCGCGTAACGCAAGCGATGGCGGGGCGTGGACGCGTGTTGTTGCGCAAGTCCGGCACAGAGCCGTTGGTGCGTGTCATGGTCGAAGGCGAGGATGAAGCGCAAGTTCGCGGTTATGCCGAAGAGCTGGCAAAACTGGTTACTGAAGTTTCTGCCTGAATTCGGCTTGCCAGTCATGAATCCGTTGGGTAACATCTGCGCCCACTTTGACCGACGAGGTACAGCATGCGTCGCCCTATGGTAGCTGGTAACTGGAAGATGCACGGTACCCGCGCCAGCGTCGCTGAGCTGATCAATGGCCTTCGTCATCTGGCCTTGCCAAGCGGTGTTGATGTCGCGGTTTTCCCGCCTTGCTTGTATATCAATCAAGTGATTGATGGCTTGAAGGGCAAGTCGATTTCGGTCGGCGCGCAGAACTCTGCGATGGAAGCCATGCAAGGTGCGTTGACCGGTGAGATTGCACCGAGTCAATTGGTGGATGCAGGTTGTTCCCTGGTCCTGGTCGGGCACTCCGAGCGTCGCCAGATCATGGGCGAGCAGGACAAGACCTTGATCCGCAAATTTGCTGCGGCCCAGGCCTGTGGTCTGACTCCGGTGTTGTGCATAGGGGAAACCCGCGAGCAGCGTGAGGCCGGCAAGACCCTTGAGGTTGTCGAGCGTCAGCTGGGCAGCATCATCGAGGAGCTGGGTGTCGGTGCTTTTGCAAAGGCGATCATTGCTTACGAGCCAGTCTGGGCCATCGGCACTGGGCTGACTGCTTCGCCGCAACAGGCGCAGGATGTGCACGCAGCCATCCGCGCGCAGTTGGCGGCAGAGAATTCTGAAGTGGCACGAGGTGTGCGGCTTCTATACGGCGGCAGCGTGAAGGCGGCCAATGCGGTCGAACTGTTCGGCATGCCGGATATCGATGGGGGGCTCATTGGTGGAGCGTCCCTGAATGCAGATGAGTTCGGTGCGATCTGTCGCGCCGCGGGAAACTGAAAAAATGCTGGAAACAGTCGTAGTCGTTTTTCATCTGCTGGGTGCACTGGGCGTAGTTGCTCTCGTATTGCTGCAGCAGGGTAAAGGTGCGGATGCTGGTGCGTCTTTCGGTGCAGGTGCTTCAAATACTGTGTTCGGAAGCCAAGGTTCCTCTACCTTTCTCAGTAAGTTTACTGCTATACTTGCCGCCGGTTTCTTCATAACCAGCTTAGGGTTAGGTTACTTTGCTAAAGAGAAAGCTCACGAGCTGACTCAAGTAGGTCTGCCAAACCCAGCGGTATTGGAAGCGCCAAAGCAACAACCGGCTTCTGATGATGTCCCGGTGCTTCAAGAGCAAAAGTCGGCCAACCCGGCGACTGACGTGCCTCCAGCTCAAGAGCAGAAGTAAGAAGGTTTCAAACGCTGTATTGCCGAGGTGGTGGAATTGGTAGACACGCAACCTTGAGGTGGTTGTGCCCATAGGGTGTAGGGGTTCGAGTCCCCTTCTCGGTACCAATTATCAGGAGAGCCCGCGATTGCGGGCTTTCTTGTAGGTGGAAGGGTTACATTGACCCTGTAAGGGATCGGTCGTATACTTCCGCCCCAGCTTTGTCGCGGGATGGAGCAGTCTGGTAGCTCGTCGGGCTCATAACCCGAAGGTCGTCGGTTCAAATCCGGCTCCCGCAACCAGTTTCAGGGGCCCCTTCCAAGGGGCTTTTTGTTAGCTGGACACTTTATAACGCCGCTGTTCGACGGCGTTTCAGGGATGGGCGATTCGCCCATTTTTTTTTATTTGCACAGCATGCACAAACATGCACGAGGGGGTTCAGGTGTCGAGCAAGCTAGAACAGTTGCAGGCCTTGTTGGCCCCGGTGGTCGTGGCCCTTGGCTATGAATGCTGGGGTATTGAGTTTTCGGCTCAAGGTCGCCACTCACTGTTGCGCGTTTATATCGATAAGGAAGGCGGCGTGTTGGTGGACGATTGCGCCATCGTCAGCCGTCAGATCAGCGGTGTGCTGGATGTTGAAGATCCAATCACCTCCGAATACACCCTTGAAGTTTCCTCGCCTGGCATGGAGCGCCCCCTGTTCACACTTGAACAGTTCGCTTTGTTTGCCGGTGAACAAGTGAAGATCAAGCTGCGCTCGCCTTTCGAAGGTCGACGCAACTTCCAAGGCCTTCTGCGCGGTGTAGAAGAGCAGGACGTCGTGGTGCAGGTAGATGACCATGAGTTCCTGTTGCCGATCGATATGATCGACAAGGCCAACATTATTCCCAGTTTTGACTGATACGTGCCAGATACTGCGGATCCCGCGGATCCAATGGCTTGCGAAAGGCGAGGCGTACGATGAGCAAAGAAGTACTGCTGGTTGTTGAGTCGGTATCCAATGAAAAGGGCGTACCGGCTAACGTTATTTTTGAAGCGCTGGAGCTGGCTCTGGCCACTGCTACCAAGAAGCGGTTCGAAGACGAAGTTGATTTGCGTGTGGAGATCAATCGCCACACCGGTGCCTACGAGACTTTCCGTCGCTGGACGGTCGTCGAGGAAGCCGACCTGGACGATCCAGCTATCGAAACCTGGCCGAGCAAGGTTGCAGAAACGCACCCGGGCGCCAAGGTCGGTGATGTCGTCGAAGAAAAAATCGAGTCCATTGAATTCGGTCGCATCGCTGCACAGACTGCCAAGCAGGTCATTGTGCAGAAGGTTCGCGAAGCCGAGCGCGCGCAAGTCGTCGACGCTTATCGCGAGCGCCTGGGGGAAATCATCTCCGGCACCGTGAAAAAAGTCACCCGCGACAACGTGATCGTCGACCTGGGCAATAACGCCGAAGCGTTGCTGGCTCGCGAAGACATCATTTCTCGCGAAACTTTCCGGGTTGGCGTGCGTTTGCGTGCGCTGCTCAAGGAAATCCGCACCGAGAACCGGGGCCCGCAGCTGATCCTATCGCGTACAGCGCCGGAAATGCTGATCGAGTTGTTCCGCATCGAAGTGCCGGAAATTGCTGAAGGCCTGATCGAAGTCATGGCCGCTTCCCGTGATCCGGGTTCGCGCGCCAAGATCGCGGTCCGCTCCAAGGACAAGCGTATCGACCCACAAGGTGCCTGCATCGGCATGCGTGGTTCGCGTGTCCAGGCCGTATCCGGCGAGTTGGGCGGCGAGCGCGTGGACATCGTCCTGTGGGACGACAACCCGGCTCAGTTCGTGATCAATGCCATGTCGCCTGCTGAAGTGGCGGCAATTATCGTCGACGAAGATGCCCACGCCATGGACATCGCCGTTGGCGCAGACAATCTGGCTCAGGCCATCGGTCGCGGTGGTCAGAACGTGCGTCTGGCCAGCCAATTGACTGGCTGGACCCTGAACGTGATGACCGAATCGGACATCCAGGCTAAGCAGCAAGCTGAAACCGGCGACATCCTGCGCAACTTCATCGAAGAGCTTGAAGTCGATGAAGAGCTGGCGCAGGTGCTGGTGGATGAAGGCTTTACCAGCCTGGAAGAGATTGCCTACGTACCGGTGGAGGAAATGCTCAACATCGACGGCTTTGACGAGGAAATCGTCAACGAGCTTCGCGCTCGGGCCAAGGATCGTTTGTTGACCAAAGCCATCGCTACTGAGGAAAAGCTGGCAGACGCCCATCCGGCCGAAGACCTGCTCTCGCTTGAGGGCATGGACAAGGATTTGGCGATGGAACTGGCGGTGCGCGGCGTAATTACCCGCGAAGACCTGGCCGAGCAGTCTATTGACGATCTGCTCGACATCGACGGCATTGACGATGATCGTGCCGGCAAGTTGATCATGGCCGCCCGAGCCCACTGGTTCGAGTAATTAGGCGCGGCCTGAGGAGAGAAGTGCATGACGCAAGTCACGGTGAAACAACTGGCCGATGAGGTCAAAACACCGGTAGAGCGCCTGTTGCAGCAGATGCGTGAGGCAGGTCTGCCGCACACCGCCGCCGAGGAACATGTGACCGACAGTGAAAAGCAGTCCCTGCTGACTCACTTGAAGAGCAGTCACAAGGCGAAAGTGGAAGAACCGCGCAAGATCACTCTGCAGCGTAAAACCACCAGCACCCTGCGTGTTGCCGGTAGCAAAAGCATCAGCGTTGAAGTACGCAAGAAGAAAGTCTTCGTACAGCGCAGCCCGGAAGAAATCGAAGCCGAGCGCAAACGCGAACAGGAAGAACGTCGCGCAGTAGAAAATGCTGCTCGCCAGAAGGCTGAAGAAGAAGCCAAGCGTCGCGCCGAAGAAGAAGCGCGCCGCCAGCCTGCTGCTGCGCAGACCGCTCCGGTAGAAGCCGTCGAGGCTGTTGCCCCGGCCGCCGAACCTGTGCGCGAAGCGGCGCCAGTCGTGGCTGCTGCCCCGGCTCCAGCCGACACTCGCAAGCGCGACGAACAGCGTCGTCCGGACAAGCCACGTGCCGACGACAACCGTCGTGGCAGCGGCGACGGTGAGCGCAAGAACGCGCCTCATCGTGCTTCGGTCAAGGAAAAGGCGCCAGCACCTCGTGTTGCGCCACGTACCACCGACGAAGAAAGCGACGGCTTCCGTCGTGGCGGTCGCGGCAAGGCCAAGCTGAAGAAACGCAACGCCCACGGTTTCCAGAGCCCTACCGGCCCTGTCGTGCGTGAAGTGAAGATCGGCGAGACCATCACTGTGGGCGATCTGGCCCAGCAGATGTCGGTCAAGGCTGCTGAAATCATCAAGTTCATGTTCAAGCTGGGTACGCCAGCCACCATCAACCAGGTACTGGACCAGGAAACTGCCCAACTGGTTGCTGAAGAACTGGGCCACAAAGTGACCCTGGTCAGCGACACCGCCCTGGAAGACTCCCTGGCCGAGTCCCTGAAGTTCGAAGGTGAGGCGGTTTCCCGTGCTCCGGTCGTGACCGTCATGGGCCACGTCGACCACGGTAAAACGTCCCTGCTCGACTACATTCGTCGCGCCAAGGTGGCGGCCGGTGAAGCGGGTGGTATTACCCAGCACATCGGTGCCTACCACGTTGAAACCGACCGCGGCATGGTGACGTTCCTCGACACCCCGGGTCACGCCGCGTTTACCGCGATGCGTGCCCGTGGTGCCAAGGCGACCGACATCGTGATCCTGGTGGTTGCAGCGGACGACGGCGTGATGCCACAAACCATCGAAGCCGTTCAGCATGCCAAGGCTGCTGGCGTGCCGCTGGTGGTTGCGGTGAACAAGATCGACAAGCCGGGCGCCGATCTCGATCGCATCCGCAGCGAACTGTCGGTCCACGGCGTGACCTCCGAAGAGTGGGGTGGCGACACTCCATTCGTTCCGGTCTCGGCGAAGATGGGTACCGGCGTTGACGAACTGCTCGAAGCCGTTCTGTTGCAAGCCGAGGTTCTCGAACTGACCGCTACGCCTTCGGCACCTGGCCGTGGTGTTGTGGTTGAATCGCGCCTCGACAAGGGCCGTGGCCCGGTTGCAACGGTCCTGGTCCAGGACGGTACGCTGCGTCAAGGCGACATGGTGCTGGTCGGCTCGAACTATGGCCGCGTGCGCGCCATGCTCGACGAGAACGGCAAGCCTATCAAGGAAGCCGGTCCGGCTATCCCGGTCGAGATCCTCGGCCTGGATGGTACCCCGGACGCTGGCGACGAGATGAGCGTTGTGGCTGACGAGAAGAAAGCCCGTGAAGTGGCTCTGTTCCGTCAAGGCAAGTTCCGCGAAGTCAAACTGGCTCGTGCTCACGCCGGCAAGCTGGAAAACATCTTCGAGAACATGGGCCAGGAAGAGAAGAAGACGCTCAACATCGTCCTCAAATCCGACGTCCGTGGTTCCCTGGAAGCGTTGAACGGCGCCTTGAATGGCCTGGGTAACGACGAAGTGCAAGTGCGTGTGGTCGGTGGCGGCGTCGGTGGTATCACCGAGTCCGATGCCAACCTGGCATTGGCTTCCAACGCTGTACTGTTCGGCTTCAACGTGCGTGCCGATGCCGGCGCTCGCAAGATCGTCGAGCAGGAAGGCCTGGATATGCGTTACTACAACGTGATCTACGACATCATCGAAGACGTCAAGAAAGCGTTGACCGGTATGCTGGGCAGCGACGTCCGGGAGAACATCCTGGGCGTGGCCGAAGTTCGCGACGTGTTCCGTTCGCCGAAGTTCGGTGCCATCGCCGGTTGCATGGTGATCGAAGGTGTCGTTCACCGTAACCGTCCGATCCGTGTACTGCGTGAAGACATCGTGATCTTCGAAGGCGAGCTGGAATCCCTGCGTCGCTTCAAGGATGACGCTTCCGAAGTGCGTGCCGGCATGGAATGCGGTATTGGCGTCAAGAGCTACAACGACGTCAAGGTTGGCGACAAGATCGAAGTCTTCGAGAAGGTCCAGGTTGCTCGCAGCCTCTAACTCGCGCACTTCAAGAGCCGCGCCGGGCAGTCGCATGAACATGCGCTGCCTGGCTGGCGGACTCTAAACGCAACGCCCGGTCTGGCTTTTGCCAGGCCGGGCGTTTGCCGCTTTCAGACCTCGCGGGTTTCACCGTGGGGCAGTAACAGGTAACAAGACATGGCAAAAGAATACAGCCGTACCCAACGAATCGGCGATCAGATGCAGCGCGAGCTGGCCCAACTGATCCGTCGCGAAGTCAAAGACCCGCGCGTCGGCCTGGTCACCATCACCGCAGTGGAAGTCAGCCGTGACGTCGGTCACGCCAAGATTTTCATCACCGTGATGGGCCAGGACAGCGCCGAAGAAATCGCCCAGAGCATCAAGGTGCTCAACTCGGCCGCCGGCTTCCTGCGTATGCAGTTGGCTCGGGAGATGAAGCTGCGCAGCGTCCCGCAGTTGCACTTCCATTACGACGAAAGCGTCGCCCGGGGTGCGCATCTGTCGGCACTGATCGAGCGCGCCGTGGCGGAAGACAGCCAGCACCCGGTTGTGGCTGAACCTGAAGACACCAAGGAGTAATCGGTGGCTCAGGTCAAACGTATCCGTCGTAATGTCAGCGGTATCATCCTCCTCGACAAGCCGCTGGGGTTCACGTCCAACGCGGCGTTGCAGAAGGTTCGCTGGTTGCTCAATGCTGAAAAGGCCGGGCACACCGGTAGCCTCGATCCGCTGGCCACTGGCGTGCTGCCGCTGTGCTTTGGCGAGGCGACCAAGTTCTCCCAGTACCTGCTCGATTCCGACAAGGGTTACGAAACCCTGGCGCAACTGGGCAAGACGACTACCACGGCGGACGCCGAAGGTGAAGTTTTGCTGGAGCGCCCGGTGACCGTTGGTCAGGCGGATGTCGAAGCGGTGTTGCCGAAATTTCGCGGGCAAATCAGTCAGATACCGCCGATGTACTCCGCTTTGAAGCGCGATGGACAGCCGTTGTATAAACTGGCCCGTGCAGGCGAAGTAGTGGAGCGTGAACCGCGTTCTGTTACTATTGCGCGCTTGGAATTGCTGGCCTTTGACGGTAATACTGCGCGGCTTGCCGTGGATTGCAGCAAAGGCACCTATATCCGCACCCTGGTGGAGGATATTGGTGAGCAGCTCGGCTGTGGTGCGTACGTGGCAGAATTGCGACGGACCCAGGCCGGGCCTTTCACGTTGGCCCAGACGGTCACGCTGGAAGAGCTTGAAGCGGTGCATGCCGAAGGCGGCAACGAAGCGGTCGACCGTTTCCTGATGTCATCGGACAGCGGCCTGCTGGATTGGCCGCTCTTGCAGTTCTCGGAACACAGCGCGTTCTACTGGCTCAACGGCCAGCCGGTACGCGCCCCGGATGCGCCGAAGTTCGGCATGGTCCGGGTACAGGATCACAACGGTCGTTTCATCGGTATCGGTGAAGTGAGCGAAGACGGGCGCATTGCGCCGCGTCGACTGATTCGGTCGGAATGACCGGAACCAGCCTGCGTAACAGCGGGTTGGCGAGTGTGGCTGTTAACAGGCACGGTCACTACTCATTTATAGATACAGGGATTTGTCCCTGGCCTGTTGAAGCTGTTCCTCGGAACAGTTTCCTGACTAAAAGGATTGCCTCATGGCTCTCGACGTTCAAGAAAAAGCTCAAATCGTAGCTGACTACCAGCAAGCTGTTGGTGACACTGGTTCGCCAGAAGTGCAAGTTGCACTGCTGACCGCCAACATCAACAAACTGCAAGGTCACTTCAAGGCCAACGGTAAAGATCACCACTCCCGTCGTGGTCTGATCCGCATGGTAAACCAGCGTCGCAAGCTGCTGGACTACCTGAAAGGCAAGGACGTGAGCCGTTACAGTGCTCTGATCGCTCGCCTGGGTCTGCGTCGCTAATCAGCGATTGCGCTAGAGGTTGGTGGTCTGTCGTACGTCAGTGGGGTTTCCCGCTGGCGCATGGCAGGCTCCCAGCCTCAAGTTTTATCTGGATACACGTTTTACCCTGGACAGGCGTCGGGCCGATTCCCGTCATTGCCCAAGAATTTCGCAAGAAGACAAGTTCCCCAAGAGCCACAAAGAAGGTAGGACACCGTGAACCCGGTAATCAAAAAATTCCAGTTCGGTCAGTCGACCGTTACCCTCGAGACTGGCCGTATCGCCCGTCAGGCCTCCGGCGCAGTGCTGGTCACCGTTGACGACGACGTCAGCGTATTGGTGACCGTTGTCGGTGCCAAGCAAGCCGATCCAGGCAAGGGCTTCTTCCCTCTGTCTGTTCACTACCAGGAAAAGACTTACGCGGCCGGTAAGATCCCTGGCGGTTTCTTCAAGCGCGAAGGCCGTCCTTCCGAGAAGGAAACCCTGACTTCCCGACTGATCGACCGTCCGATCCGTCCGCTGTTTCCAGAAGGTTTCATGAACGAAGTGCAGGTTGTCTGCACCGTCGTGTCCACCAGCAAGAAAACCGATCCGGACATCGCTGCGATGATCGGTACCTCGGCTGCCCTGGCTATCTCCGGTATTCCTTTCGATGGCCCGATCGGCGCTGCCCGCGTTGCGTTCCACGAAAGCACCGGCTACCTGCTGAACCCGACTTACGAGCAGTTGAAGGCGTCGAGCCTGGACATGGTCGTGGCCGGTACTTCCGAAGCCGTGCTGATGGTTGAATCCGAAGCCAAAGAGCTGACCGAAGACCAGATGCTGGGCGCCGTGCTGTTCGCCCACGACGAGTTCCAGGTGGTGATCAACGCCGTCAAGGAACTGGCCGCAGAAGCCGCCAAGCCAACCTGGACCTGGGCACCACAGCCAGAAGCCACCGAGCTGCTGGGCGCGATCCGTGCCGAGTTCGGCGACGCGATCTCCCAGGCCTACACCATCACCATCAAGGCCGACCGCTACGCACGCCTGGGCGAGCTGAAAGACCAGGTCGTTGCCAAGTTCTCCGGCGAAGAAGGCCAGCCATCGGCCAGCGACGTCAAGGCTGCTTTCGGTGAAATCGAATACCGCACCGTTCGCGAAAACATCGTAAACGGCAAGCCGCGTATCGACGGTCGCGACACCCGCACCGTTCGTCCGCTGAACATCGAAGTCGGCGTCCTGCCAAAGACCCACGGTTCGGCCCTGTTCACCCGTGGCGAAACCCAGGCGCTGGTCGTTGCAACACTGGGCACCGCCCGTGACGCGCAACTGCTGGACACCCTGGAAGGCGAAAAGAAAGACCCGTTCATGCTGCACTACAACTTCCCTCCGTTCTCGGTGGGCGAGTGTGGTCGCATGGGTGGCGCCGGTCGTCGCGAAATCGGTCACGGCCGTCTGGCCCGTCGTTCGGTCCAGGCCATGCTGCCAGCCGCTGACGTGTTCCCGTACACCATTCGCGTGGTATCGGAAATCACCGAGTCCAACGGTTCGAGCTCGATGGCTTCGGTCTGCGGCGCTTCCCTGGCCCTGATGGACGCTGGTGTGCCGATGAAGGCACCGGTTGCGGGTATCGCCATGGGTCTGGTTAAAGAAGGCGAGAAGTTCGCCGTCCTGACCGACATCCTGGGTGACGAAGACCACCTGGGCGACATGGACTTCAAAGTGGCCGGTACCGCCAAAGGCGTCACCGCACTGCAGATGGACATCAAGATCAAGGGCATCACCGAAGAAATCATGGAAATCGCCCTGGGCCAAGCCCTGGAAGCGCGCCTGAATATCCTCGGTCAGATGAACCAGATCATCGGTCAGTCCCGTACCGAGCTGTCGGAAAATGCTCCGACCATGATTGCGATGAAAATCGACACCGACAAGATCCGTGATGTCATCGGTAAAGGCGGCGCGACCATCCGTGCGATCTGCGAAGAAACCAAGGCTTCGATCGACATCGAAGACGACGGTTCGATCAAGATCTTCGGCGAAACCAAGGAAGCGGCAGAAGCAGCACGCCAGCGCGTCCTGGGCATCACCGCGGAAGCCGAGATCGGCAAGATCTACGTCGGCAAGGTTGAACGCATCGTCGACTTCGGCGCGTTCGTCAACATCCTGCCGGGCAAGGACGGTCTGGTTCACATCTCCATGCTGAGCGATGCTCGCGTCGAGAAAGTGACCGACATCCTGAAGGAAGGCCAGGAAGTGGAAGTGCTGGTACTGGACGTGGACAACCGCGGCCGTATCAAGCTGTCCATCAAGGACGTCGCGGCAGCCAAGGCATCGGGCGTTTAATCACCCCCTCGCTTAGCTGCTGAACAAGCAAACGCCCCGACTGGTTCGGGGCGTTTTGCTGTGTGGTGAAAATCACCGCCAGGCAGGTTGCCTGGCTACGGGGGACGGTGCTAGTTTTAGCCACCGCCCGTGTAGCTCAGCCGGTAGAGCAGCGCACTCGTAACGCGAAGGTCGCAGGTTCGATTCCTGTCTCGGGCACCATGAACAAAATATGTTAAGGCCTTGGAATGGTGTCCGTTCCGGGGCCTTTTTGCTTTTATGTATCAGGTTTCGTTGAGCTTTCATAAATTTTGTAAGTCAGTGAGTAGGTGTGATCGGAGGGTTTTGGTAAACCGAGGTACATCTAGATATATGCGTAAATCCCATAAAAATTTGTGCCTCGGTGGGACAAAATTGGGACAAATCTGTCATGGTCCTTCTGATCGATCCGGCTTCGTCAATCAGCGCTCACGTTAACTGACGGGGCTGTACCACTTGGTGTTATCGGTAACGTGGCTTATGATCCGGGATATTGAGCTTAGGCTCGATACCCTTCGAGGTAGTCAACCTCGAATGTGATCCAGGATGAGTGGGAGGCTAGGACTGTGAATGTTCTGGCGCTTTCCGGACGGGCGATTAATCCGCCCATGCTGCCCAATGGGTGTCCCAAGAAAGCTAAGCTGCCGCGGATTCAACCACTCAGGGATCACTGGACGCTAACGCGGCAGTTGAGCCACCCCAAAGGTGAGATAGGGGATCGGCAAAAGTGAACATGCGACACAGCGCCGGGGTAGCGTCCGGTAAAGAGTCTCGGGGTGTAAGGGCATGCGAGTGACCTTACTCAATCCTGCCGCTGACATGGCAAGGCCACCCTTAGACTCCCGAAATCAGGCCCTAGTCTTGCGGGCGTTGTTAGGAAGTGCTGTTTCCTCCAACGCCTTATAGAGCCTCACCGCAACTCGCGTATTGGCGTCGTCCCAAGGGACGACTGCCTTCTACGCATGAGGTGCGGCATGGCCGTCTTTCCAATAAGCACGCTTGAATTCCTATGCAAAAGCTATCCGCCAACGCTTACCGTTGAGCAGGTCAGCGAAATCACGAGTGAACAGCCTCAGACCATTCGTAATTTGGTTAGCCAGGGGCGCTATCGCATTCCTTCCTTCAAAATTGGTCGCAAGCGTGTTTTTCGGCTGGTGGATGTTGCTGACTTCATTGACAGGCAATTCCAAGCTGACCCCAGCCATCCGAGTCATTTAAAACCCCGGCGCGGTAGGCCCACCAAAATTGAGCAAATGGCACGGCGGCGTGCGGCAGAGGATGTACTGCCGCTGGCTACGCTCGTGAGTGGAGGCTGAGTTATGGGGGCCAGCCTATCATGTCGTTCGCTCCTAAATGCCGATACCGAAGGGTTTGATGAGGCGGGGTATTACGCAGGACTTGTGCTTGCTGGCATGGACGCCGAAACGGCTGCAGTAATTGCAGCCAGGACAGCAGCAATAAAGGCGATGCAAGTTGCACCTGTAAAAACAGATGGATCAACACGATCGGCGAAGCCAGCGCGCATTCCTGGGCTCCGTCCAGCCGCTGATATTGCCCTACGAGGTTTGTCGTCTCTGCCTCCAGAGCCCAAGACAGCGCCCATAGCAAAGCAAACGCGTATTCACTCTACTAAGGCGGCCAAGGCAAGCGCAGCGAAGGCAGCGGATCTTTTTGATACTGCCCTTGCGATCCAGAACCAAGAGGCGTCAGCGGCCGGCCAGATTGGATATATGGCGCGCGCTATGATCTGGGCATCAATGCCGCATAAGAAAATTGATGGGGCATTTTACAAGCGCGACAACGGCCTCGCCTCCATCACCATGTTGGTGGACCCTGATATTGGCCTTCCGTATGGCAAGCTACCGCGACTCATTTCCGCGTGGTTAACACGGGAGGCAAAGTTGACCGGATCGCGTGAATTGAAGCTTGGTCGGAGCTTTAATGAATTCGTCGAGAAGCTCGGCCTGTCAACGAGTGGGGGGCTACGTGGCGATACCTCTCGACTGAAGATGCAGGCTACGAAATTGTTTAGCACCACTATTTCGCTAAAAGCGCATCAGGGTGAGGATTTTTCCTACAAGAACGTCGCGCTGTCGGATGAGGGCATACTCCGTTGGGGTCAGAAGAACCCCGGTGGAGGTTCGCTTTGGGAGAGTACGATTACCCTGTCGGAAGCATTCTACCGGGAGTGTATGGACTGCGCCGTGCCGTTCGATCTGCGCGTATTGCACTGCTTGCGATCACCCCTGGCGATAGATCTGTATTTATGGCTGACGTGGCGCATGTTCATTCTTCGACGGCCAGCCCTGATTCCATGGGACGCTCTGCGCTTTCAATTTGGCGTAGGCTACGCGACCACTCCCCAGGGGATGGCGCATTTCCGCGCGGAGTTCAATCGCTGTTTGCACGACGTACATGTGCTGTATCCGGCTGCCCGGCTTTCGTCTGAACGGGATGGGTTACGGCTGCTTCCAAGTCCGCCCCATGTTCGAGCGCTTCCATAGAGCTGCAGAGACCGTCCCAGCGGAACGTCGTTAAGTCCGGATGTGGTAGCGATCCATTGAGGTGCCCTGTGGATAAAGCCAGGCGTTTTCGCTGAAACGCCGATATCGCTACGCTGAAGCTCCGATATAGGGTTGCTGAAACACCGATACGATGACGCTGAAACGCCGATAAGAACTTTGCTGATTCGAGGTTCTACTTATTGATTTATAAAGAAAATTTAGATTTATTCGGCTTCGGCAAGTAGCTTTCAAATAAACAAATATCAACAGTTATTTATCTCCTCTCCATCATGAAGCAAGACGAAACTGTTGGTAGTGAGGCGTGAGCGCGTTTGAAGGCAACCGTCTGAGTTCGGCAGATCCACGCTTCGCGTGGGCAACCCCTTCGGTTGCATCCCGCGTCCTATCCTTGCCGGACGGGCGGCAGGGGCAGGTCCTGCGGCTTCGCCTGGTTCCTACCCCTGGCGCTAGGCTGGGACGCTTGCAGCTGTATCAAGGGTAAAGGCTGCGCCCATCATCCTCGCCCGTTCGGTGCTCGCCCTGACGGGCTCCGCTCCGCTGCGGCCTCCGGTAATGCCCTTGACACATCTTCCAGCTGAGACGGCGCTGTAGAGCCTACAAAATCACTCAAATCCAGATCGCCGTTTACAAAAGCCTGAGCGCGAGCTTCATCTTCGGTACCTAGGCTAAAACCCGAAAGCTCGATCGATGCTCGAGCATAATCGACCGCTTCCTGCCTGCGCTTTCGCTCCTCGTCGGAAATTGGATTGCGTAGCTTCATATGATCACTCTGAAATACCGAGAACAGGTTAATAACAAGACAAATTCAGCGCGGACTCAGAGGGTCAAGGGCGGTACCGCAAGCCGCAGCCCGCGAAGCGGGACCGGGTGAGGATGCCGGCGAAGCGGACCCTTGACGCGCTTTCCACGATGACCCTATTGGCTGGGTTGCGGGGGGCGTTACCCCGCAGCCCTGCCACCCGGCGAGGGGCAGGAAGTCCAGAGGGGCAGAGCCCCTTTGGGTAAGCCCAGCAGGGCGCGCAGGACGAACGCACATATAGCCAAGGAGAGTCGATGAAGGACGATTAGTCTCGTCCAATCCCTCCACCCTTGGCGGGTCCCCAGTTCTTGCCGAGGTTCTCCATGATGTGCTGCCGATAGGCAGGGTTCCACATCGAGTTACCCGCCGCCAGATGATTAAGCCGGCCCCCCGTGACCATCATCCCACTTTGCAAATCGCGGCGCGTGCTTGGTCGGTTCAAAACCTGGGTAGCGGGCGAGGCCGCTGCCTGGGTGACTTGTCGGAGCGTGATACCTGCTGAGGACATGCCGCCGGCCAAGGCCGCCGCCGCTTCAAATGCCTTCTGCAGCAAGAACAGGGTGACACCCGTGACGATCAGGATTTCAAGCATCGTGGCGATAGGGTGGTCAGTAGTGGAAGCCAGAACCGTGGCCGTAAGCGTACTGAAAAACTTCATGCCCATGCCGAGAACCGTTGTCACGAGAGCGATTTGCATGATGTAGGTCATGATCTGACCGAACCAGCTATCAAACCATTTAGCAGTGACGGGAAACATCAGCATGGCGATGAAGAACGGGCCGATTCCGAGCATGACGGTAAGCATGATCTTGGAAACGATGACCATCGCGCCGGCAGGAACGGCGACTAAGAGCGTGGCGAGATAGATGATGACGGCGTTCAGAAAGTCATAAGCCGCCATGGTGTATTCATACCATTGCCGTTTGCCCATTTTTTCGAGCATGTCGCCGCCGATCTTGAAGCCATCCGTGACTGCTTTATCAAGCACCTGATAGACCGAGGTTGCCTGCGTACTGCTACCCGATGCCGAGAAAGCATCAGCCACGCCGGTTTCCAAGCCGCGCAGGGCTTCGACAACCCATAAAAGGTATGTCGGGGCACTCATCGCCAAGCCGCTAATGACAATGAACTTTCCGCACGTTTTCATAAAATTGGAGGAGGGCGCTTCGACATATCCGAAGATGATGGCGAACCCCATCAGGACGAACGTCAGCGTTCCACCGTAGATGAAAACGTCGGTGAACATGGAAATGACGTTGCCCGAAGTGACCTGAACGAACGTGTTCAGGGTCATGTCGATACTTTCGCCAATCCACTCGAAAATATTTGATTCGATTGCCATTTCACTTTCCCCCTTCGAGCGCGTTTATCGGGGCGTGCTTCGTGTAGCCGCGCTTTTCAACGGTCAGATGGTTTGCCGCCGTAACGGCATTGATGCAGTTCGGGGAGGCGTTTAGTTCTCCGGGGTTTGCCTTGCACTTGGCAATCATCGCCGAGCGCTCGGCCTCATGGATCTTGTACCAAACGACAGTTTGAACAGGCGTGTTCTCGCCGCAGCCAGCCAGGACGGCCGCGACGACCAGGGTGATAGAGAGCTTTTTCATTTGCGGACCTCGCGCGTTTCGGCGTCGATAGTTCGGCCGTTGAATTGCCGGGCTTCGTGCTGTTGCAGCACGTCCAATGCGTGGGCCAGCTCGGCCGCGTCGATGATGCGTAGCGCCGCGACGGTGCGCAGAGCGCTTTCTCGTGTGCCTGCCCAATGGCCGGCGAAGCGTTGGCCAGAATTGCGCAGCACAAACACGCAGCCGCTCAGGCAGGCCACGGAGATCAAGGCCGCCATGCCGGGGGCAATTGGGGCCGACTGACGCGGTAGCGTGATACCGAACCAATCTACTGCCGCCACCAGGAACGGAACGATGGCGAGGGTTGCGGCCAGAATGTCGCCTTGAACAAGGGACGGTGCGCGGCGGCCGACTTCACGCGAGAAGCCCATGCGATCAATGCAGAGCCACCACCGCCGCATAAACAGGAGCGTGAAGAAGCAAGCAGCCAGAACAGGGGCGTGAATATAGGAAATCATGGTGTGTCCCTCACTTGTCCAGCAGGTTGAAAGGCTGGTGCTTCGTGTATTCACGATTAGCCAGAACCTTGGCATTGATTTCACGCTGCCGTTGCTGCTGTAGACGGTCCTCGGCCTGCGCCACCATTTGGTACATCTGGAGCTTGGTTTGCTCGTTCTGGATCATGGCTTGCTCGGCCGCGATCCGGCCTTGCAGCTCCGCGATGGCCTTGGGGTCCTGGGTCTGGCTGATGCGGCCCATCAGTCCATCAATTTGCTGCAAACGGCCTTTGGCTTTGTCGTAGGCGTCCAGGGCGAAAGCTTTATCCTGAGCACCTTTCACGGCCTGCGCTTCGCAGCTCGTCCGCTGCGCCGCGACAGCGAAATTGGCACATGCGTCATAGACCTTGTTGTCGTTGTAGATTTGGCCAGCTCGCCCGCTCAGGCCGGAATAGCCGCCGGTTTTTACGCTGTCATAGACGGCTTGCCAGTCTTGGGGTAGGTAGTCTCGTAGTTCTGGATTGTCCATGATGCCGCCCATACCACGCGATCCGGTGATCGACTGGTATTGCTGCTTCATCTGGTCAATCTGCGACGTCATCTGCTCGACTTGCTGCGCCCAGCGCGCAGTATTGGCCGCGAACTCGGCCATCGTCATCGGCGAATCACTTGCTTGGGTGGTTACTGTTACAGGTATTTGCGCGAATGCTGCTGAAGGCACCGCAATGCCTACGGCCAAGAACCAAGAGGGTAAGGGATTTTTCATATTCGCCACTCCAAAGGTTGGGGGGCGAACGCAGGATCGTACTGTTCCGATCTGTCGGTCTGTTTAGGAACCGCGCCCGGCACGCTGAGCGTTCTTGGGGCGACTAGGCGGCCATTCTGTTCATGGTGGTCAGGCCCTTCTTCTCAGGCCGGCACCCGGTACGCGCGAGGCGTTCTTGGGGCGGTTCAGCGCTCGCTAGGAAGCCAAAATTATGCATTCTGGCGTGCAACATTTTCCCATTTTGGCTAGGGGATGTCGATCATGCAAAAACGTTTAGTCAGCAATTTTCTCGCAATTTTAATGAGCGCGCTTTCCGGTCGCAAATTTCGTCATGACGAAGAAATGCCAAGGTATGAGGACTAGTGCAGGATAGGCTAAGCGCCGGTAAACTACGCGCGTACTCGCTTGTTTCAGTCCCCTTGTACTGCTCGTTGAAGCTATTGGCAGGTATTCATGGAGAAACAGAACTCGTATTTGAATGTGTATCTAGGCTCCGCTAAGGGACTATGGGTCAACTATTGCAACGCCTTGGGCAAGAAGCCCGGCGCTGCTATCAAAGAGGCTATCGAGGAGCAGCTAGAGAAGGCCGGAAAAAAACCGACGCCGAAAATTTATCACCAGGCGCATGAAGCCGCGCCGGCCGAACCCAGGGTGCGCTTTGAAATCTTGCTGACCGAATCTGAAAAGCGCGCCATCCGAGAGCGTTCGAATATCGAGCGGTGTTCGATGCGTCGCTGGATTGTGGACGCTTGCCGAGTTGGTCTTACACATGAACCACAGTTCGGCATGAGCGAAATCGAAGCCCTGGGCGAGTCGAACTATCAGCTACTCACGATTGGTCGGAACTTGAATCAGATTGCGCGACGATTGAACGAAGGCAAAGATGGAAAAATTACGGTCGATCAGATCGAGAAGC
Organism: Pseudomonas sp. Z3-6; assembly: GCF_051131985.1. Lineage (NCBI taxonomy): Bacteria > Pseudomonadati > Pseudomonadota > Gammaproteobacteria > Pseudomonadales > Pseudomonadaceae > Pseudomonas > Pseudomonas sp. Z3-6. The sequence continues at coordinate 5,968,058 of NZ_CP071644.1, read as the reverse complement.
TGAGCCGCATCATCGACAAGCATACCGATGCTGTGAGTGCAGCCATCGCTGCCAGCCTTGAGCGCTGGAACATCGAGTGAGCTGGAGGACGGACGGCTTATCAAGGGGGGCCGGTGAATGTTTGGATTACTGCCGCGTCAAGGTCGGCATTAAACAAAGCGTCCGTAGTGGTATGTCCAGAGCAGGCCGTCCTGAGCCAAGGCTGAGCGAACTGGCGACGCGCAAGAGGGCCGCTCGCACTATCAACAAGACTCCCAACTTTCGGGCTGCGGACAAGGCATTTCAAATGGTCAGGATGCGGACGCTCTGGAAGGATCGGCCTTCAACATCATTGGCCGAGAGCAGACCTTGATGACGCGACTGCCAGTGGCCGATGCTGTTGAAAAATGTGGTCTTCCCGATTGTCGGTAATGCTGATCGCTAAAACGTTTTTTTGCGCACTGCTATGTGAAATTTGAGCCCAGAATCCTCAAAAAAGATTTTGGCCTCAAGCGCATTTTTTCGACGTGAAAAGCACGGCCGATTTCTGCAACAGAATCGGTCACAAGCAGACTCATGGTCTAGAAACGGCCACGACCCGACGCAGAGGTTGAGATGAACTATGCAGACTACGTTCAATAAACCCTGTGAAGAGGGGTAGCTGCGTATAGAAACAGAATGTAGGGTGCAGGAAGTCGACTAAGCTCAGGCTTTTGAATAGCTAGGTGATGCCCTCTCTGTAATGCTCTCAGACGAATCTACCGGGATTAGGTGGGAGCAATACAATTAAGAAACTGCTGTCCGAACGGGATTTTAGGACATGGAAGAAGACACATGCGAAATTGGCAAAGTATTGCATAGTGAGCGTGGATCTGAGTGGCACCGGTGGGATCCCCACATACATACGCCTGGCACAGTTCTGAATGATCAGTACAGAGGCGAGGATCCTTGGGAGGCTTTTCTTTCCAAAGTGGAATCTTCCGACCCGACGATTGGAGCATTGGGTATTACCGATTACTTCGGTATTGATCCTTATGAAAAGGTGCTCAAGTTCAAGCGCCAGGGACGTCTACCGAACGTTGGACTCATTTTCGCCAACGTCGAGCTCCGTCTGAACATCGAGACGAACCGTGGAGCCGCTCTCAATCTGCATCTGCTCTTCCCGCCGGATGATCCGGATCACATCGGTCGAATAAAGCGATTTTTATTGGAGTTTGAATTTCCGTACCAGGGGGAGAACTTCCGCTGTCATCGTGAGGATCTGATTCGCTTGGGTAAGAAGCACAAGCCGGAACAAACGGATCTTGAGGCGGCCCGCTCTATCGGTGCAAACCAGTTCAAGGTCAGCCTGGAACAGTTGAAAGCTGCTCTGAGCAAGCATGAATGGGTTAAAAAAAACGCCCTGATCGCAGTTGCTGGGGGGCAAAAGGACGGCACTTCCGGTCTACGAGACTCGGGGGACTCCTGGGCGGCGCAGCGCAAAAATATTGAGCAGTTAGCCCATATTATATTCGACTCCAATCCCAAGCAAATAAGCTTCTGGCTTGGTCAAGGTGCACTTTCAGTGCAGGACTTGGACGTGCAATACAACGGGCGAAAGCCTTGTCTTCATGGGTCGGATGCGCATACGGCTGATATGGTGGGCGTACCGGACAAGCAGCGCTACTGCTGGATCAAAGGTGACCTGGCCTTTGAATCCCTCCGGCAGACCTGCCTGGAACCCGAGGAGCGCGTGCTTATTGGGGCAGAACCACGACGCGGCTCTCTGCAGAGTCATACCATCGAGTCTTTGAAGGTCAGCGGTGCGCCATGGCTGACGAAGGCAGATATTCCGCTAAATTCTGGCTTGGTTGCTGTAATCGGTGCACGTGGGTCTGGGAAAACAGCGCTGGCCGATTTAGTTGCAGCAGGGGGATACGGGCTGTCATCGCATATCAACACCGAGTCTTTTGTTTTTCGGGCCAAACAGCATTTGGATGACTGTAGGGTAGAGCTTACTTGGGAGAATGGTGAGGTAACCGGTAGCGAAGTAATAAATGCTGATGCTTACGATCTTCTATACAGCTCTCACGTCCAGTACCTTTCTCAGCAGTTTGTGACCAAATTGTGCTCTGCAGAGGATACGAGTAACCCTTTGAATGCGGAGATAGAGCGAGTCATATTTAATGCGCACCCGCGAGACGATCGTATGGGCACCTCCGTCTTTCAGGAATTGCTTGAGCTTAGGCTTGAGAGTACACATCAGAAGCGCCGGCGCCATCAAGGAACTCTACGCAAGGCCTCCAATGACCTCACGGAGGAGCGCACTCGAAAAGCAAGTTTGGCAGGGTTGCGGAAAGACCGTGATGAGAAAGCCAAGGCGATCGAGCAGGACAAACGCGATCGAATTTCGCTGATCCCCAAAGGTAATGAGGAGCGTACGAAGCGTTTGGAGGATGTCTCGCAAGCCGCTGAACAGAAACGCCAGCAGGTCGAGCGTGCGAAGCGGCGGCACCAGACGTTGCTTAACCTAAAAGGGGACGTTGAAGACTTTCGCGTCCGTCGAGCACCAGAGCTTCTAGGCGAAATGCAGCAAGAGCGTCCTGATACGGGCTTGTCGGAGGCTGATTGGGATGCGTTTAAAGTGGACTTCGTGAGTGATGTCGACACGCTCTTAGCGCAACGGCTTAGCCAAGTGAAGGCTTTAGCGGAAAAATTGCAAGGACCATCCGAACTTGATCCTCCGATCAACGAGGAGGCCGACCCCTCGATTCCACTCATTCCGGATGGTGCGGAACTTCAAATCCAGACTTTGGCATTACTAGATCGGGAGCTTATCCGCCTAAACCTACTGGTTGACGCGGATAAGACAAAGGTTAAGCGTTATTCAGCTCTGAGCGATAAAATCACCAAGGCAGAAAACGCTCTGACCAAGCTCGATGAGCAGATCGATCGTGCGCAAGAGGCGGATGCCAAGATACGAGACCTGATCCAACTGCGTCGTACTTCTTACGAGGGGGTATATGAGGCGATTGTGGAGGAAGAGCAGGAACTCAAAGCGCTTTATGCACCGATTCAGCGGCGAATCGAAGCTGATACTGGTTCAATGGCTCGGTTAGCGTTCACCGTTAAGCGTAATATTGACATTGAAAGTTGGGCTATAACCGGCGAAAACTTGCTCGACCTTCGCACTGGGCCATTCCGAGGACGTGGCCAAGTTTTACTGGCTGCTAAAGTAATATTGATGTCTGCCTGGCAGACAGGAACATCCGCCGAAGCGGCTGCTGCGCTGCTGGAGTTCGTCAAGACCAATGAAGAAAACCTGCGTGCGCATAAACCGGACAACGTCGAGTTCCGCGAGTGGGCTCGTCAAATTTCGGATTGGCTCTACAGTACCGAACACATAACGGTTGGATACACCCTTCAATACGATGGAGTGGAGATTGAGCAGCTTTCGCCAGGGACGCGAGGAATCGTGCTGTTGTTGCTGTACCTGTCGATTGATGCGGAAGATGATCGGCCGCTCATCATTGATCAACCGGAAGAGAATCTGGATCCGCAATCTGTGTTTGAGGAGTTGGTTTCACGATTCCGAGAGGCTAAGCTGCGACGTCAAATTATTATCGTGACCCACAATGCCAATTTGGTTGTGAATACTGATGCTGATCAAGTGATTGTAGCGTCTTGCGGTCGCCATAGATTGGGACTATTACCCGAAATCACGTACGAATGCGGCAGTCTAGAGAATCCCCGTATAAGGCAGCGAGTCTGCGAGATTTTGGAAGGGGGAGAGCGGGCGTTCAAGGAGCGTGCTCGGCGTTTGCGTGTATCACTTTAGCCGGCTAGGACCATTTTTCGAGTATTTGCTCATGACAGCAACTGACCGTGTCGGCCTAGTTTGCGATCGTCTGAAAACTGCCGACTCAGTTGAAAGGTCGGTTCTTTCAAACTGTCGGCATACTGAATGTTGAAAACGCCTTCCCTGCTCGCTGCTATGCGAAATCTGAGCCCGGAATTCTCTGCTCAAAATAAAGATTTCAATCACAAGCGCATATCTTCTCCCGTGGAAGCCATTGCCGATTTTTCTACAGAATCGGCCAATAGCTGCCTCTCGTTTAGGCAGCAATGGGCAGGTGAGGACTGCATCTGGTCCTCGACAACTAAGTCTCGAAAACCACGTTCTCATATCCAGGGCGACATCGAATGGAGCTACACACTCGTAGCTTGATCATGGATTTTGGGATGCTTCGAGTCTATAAGTGCGAGGTCTTTCTTCGTTTCTGTGCTTTGCGAAACCATCGAAGGCCGAAATAGTTATAACACAAAGCTGTTCCGTCATCTGTTGATAGCCTCAACTGTGCGGTCCAGCCGAAATATTAAGCTGGTGCTTAAATTACTAAATATAATATGTATAGATCGCCAAAATTACTTGGTTTCTGCGGTTTTTTTCCAAGCTAACCACGCCTTTTCTATATTGTCTGGTAGGTCATCTCTTTCGCCGAGATGCTTCTCAAGGTAATCTTCTTTGAACTGCTTTGCTTTTCTCATGAAGGTTGCATCGGCCAAATTTTTACTATCAAGTTTGGCTATTGAGTCCCAGATTTTTGCACTAAGCTCCAAATCTTTTTCATTCTGAATCGCAGCGAAGTCTAGTAAATGTGCTAATGAATAATTTTTAGCGGTTTTCTTTGCGATGGAAAGGAAATCGATTAAAACTATGGGGTTCATTACATGATAACCATCTAGCCCCAATGGATTTAATAATAGATGAACCTTGTCCCATGTGCAAAGAACTTTAGCGAATCCAGACGGAATGTAAGCTCCCGAAAGATATTCAATTACATTCGCATCATGCCTAATTAAAACGGCAGGTTTCCTAATGCCGTGCTCCGTCATGAATTCTTCAATCTCTGTGATTTTCTTATCGACAAACTTAGGTTTCATCATTTCGACGACAAAGCCGTACTTCTCAGCTATCTCAGAAACTGCGCGGGATGCTCTATCTCTCAACCTATAAAACATTCCATCTGTCATCTCAGGCGTTACGCTAGAGAGCTTTACACCTAATGTATAAACATAGTCGGAAAATGTCAGGCCCTCACCCGACTTGGTTTTAATATAATGTGAATAGTGGCTCACAAAAGCATTTCCTGAGTGAGTCATATCGATTTGTTCATTAAGAATATGCCTGTAGTCACGGCACGCTTCAATTAAGTGGGCGCCTATTTCCTCAATGTAGTCAGCTGGAATCACAGAGGAAAACTCGTGAGCGGCCATTAATGAGTATAGGGCTTTTCCTGATCGACTATATCGTTCTTCGACGGGCTCATATAGCAAACCACAGATCATTGGTATTACTACCGAAGAGTCAAAGTAAACATTAATACTCTGATTTCCTCCTAAGGCACTTATAAGGCGTGAAGAGTCAGAGTTGAGCATGCAGTCGTAGAGCTTTGCCGAAGCAACAAGCTTGGCGAACTCAGAGTTGGCGACTATATTCGAAATATCTAAAAATGCTTGATTTGTAGAGGCCTCTCCCTCTGTGGATTCAAGCAGTGCACGGATGCTCAGATATATTTCGTTCTCCCCTTTTGGCTCGTCATTCAGTTTAAAATTTTTGTCGAGCAAAGCAGCTGATAGCGAAAGGAAGTTATCAAGTAACAAATCATTGCTTTCAACTTTCGTGAAACATTTTTTTGCTGCAAGGTAATCGCTGATTTTTTCTCGCAATATATTGGATTCTACTTCAGCTGCAGCCCTTAATCCTGCATAAGTGTCATGCTCTTTCGGGTGCAACTTTAGCTCTCCATGCTCTGATAGGATCTCACCTCTCTGCAAGAGTCGATCTATGTGAGAGTTTATCAGCACGCCTTGCGTTTCTTCCATTTCATAAAGTTGCAGAATGGCCGCTATCAAATCTGCTCGCTTTATTGTTGGCTCGTAACGTGCAAGTATTGATTTGACTATTGAGTCATATAGACCTATTCGAAAGTCTTGGGCATCTGTATCAAACATCAATAATGAAGAAATCGCTTCGTTCTTCGCCCCTAAATACTTTTTTACAGTGTCAGAGGGGGCAGGGATTTCTATGTTTAGGGCTTTTAGAAGATTTGAGACTTTATTGCTCTGGATGAATTTGGTTGCGATCGCCTGACAGTCATATTTGATCACGCTTACACCGAGCGTGGCCAATATGGATGCACGTTCCTTTTCAAAACTACCATCTGGTATTCGTCTGCTAGAAATGAAATACATTAAATTGGTGTCGAAATTTTTTTTTGTTTTGGCGGCGTCAGTTTGAATCTTTTTTTTCCACTTGGCTTCCACACTCAATTGAATTCCTATTTTGACTCCTTTAATAGGGTCGTCATGAATGGCATAGTCCTTTCCTCCGTCATATGGACCATCGGAAAATACGGCCGCTGTTAGGCCTATCTCTGGAAGGAAGTCAGCGCATAAAGTTCTTAAGTCGGTTACATTTACACTTTCAATTAATCTACTAAGCGACTCGATATTCATGCCTGCTCCTTGACTTAATGCTTTATGATGCTGCTTGGTTATAATTTTCTGATACTTTTTTGTTGCTAGCCGTCGTGGTTAGAACTGTGCCAAAAATCTTGTGTCTTGCCGTTTTGCTCAAGTAGTTGACGTTTGCACTATCACGCTAATATTAGGTTTTCTCAAGCCCTTTCCATAACCCCGACACAGTCCCCAACCGGATAGTCCCGCCCAGCAACAGATGTTACCTACGAAGGGTCGCTTTTGGGCCGAATGTTCCCGGTCACTTCTGACAGAAATCGGCTATGAGCAGCAGTCCGCTATTGGCTGGCCCGGCGTTGCAGTCGTTCGAGTTTTCGGTCGGGGCGCTGTGGTCCACACGTTGGGCCAAACTAGGCCATCACCCGCAAGTTCGACGGTTCCGCTACACCAGCTAAGCGGTTATCGCGTCCCTGGTCCAGGGCTAACGGAGCCAGACCTCAAGCCCCCGTCCGTGCAGCAACTCAAATCGGCACATCACCTGCTATCGTCACAGCCGCCGCGTCCCTAGACTTGGAGCAGCGGCCGCTTAGCAGCTACGCCCAGCGGCCCGGGCCACACTGAACCCTAGCCCGCATTCCAACGAACATGTTCCGCCACCAGTTGTTCAGAGTGCTACGCCTAGGGCCTCGGTTAGCTTGGCAGGTGAAGCGACGACCTGAGTACCGAAACGCTTGGCAAGCGGTTGAAGGACGCCGCACATATGCTTGTCAGCCCTGAAATACGACACGTAAGGGACGTATAGCGCGTGGATGACATCTACGAAATCACTGGCCTTCATCGCCCGGGGTCGTTCTCCAAAAGACTTCTGTAGTGAATCGTAGAACGCATTAATGCAGATGAAGATACCAGGGCAGCACTGCTCAATATCGCCTGCATCATTACAGTCAGGAGCTCCAGGTAAAAGGCGAACGAGCAACCGGTTGACGATATCGATCAGTCCCTGCTTCTTAAACTTCGCCCAGCGCTCCCCACTTACGCCTGTCATGACTGCAACACGCTCGCTCTCCGGCAACGCTTTGAGCTGGGCGCTTAGGTTAGATAGCGTTTGTTCGCAATTTTCAATAAGCTCTCGCGCTGGTCGCCTGACCCAGTCTCCAATGGCTCCCATTTTGTGGTGATGATGGATGAACCATTGGGCCATGTAGCTGGGGTCTCTGAGGCTTTCCAAGAAAGCTTTGTCGGCCTCTTCTCGCGTCGCTTTCCCTAGGAGGTAGCGCTTAAGCACTGTCATATCCCGGGGACGCATTGGCGTTCGCTCAAGTAGCTCACTGTAGTCCAGCAGTTGGCCACAGCGTTGTTCTATATCGCTGCGGAAACGGCCATGCTTGTTTGTCGTGCCGGCCTTCAAGGTCCTCCGCATTTTGCGGTTCATTCCGTGCTCATCCATCTGTTGCTGCAGCGCTCCTGCAACACCCAGTTCATCAATCGGGCTCATGAGCGACCCCATGTCTGGAAACCACTCGCCATCACCATCTACTGCAGTGACAGACTTAGGGTCTTGCGTGGCCAAGCGGGCGAGTTCCGCTTTCATTAGCCGATCGAACGATATCATCGTGTTACGACCGCAGAGTTCCACCATTAGTCTCGTCCGCTCAGATGCAGCAGAAGCGGACTGCTGATCCATCGGCGACATTTCTGAAATATGTGCTCCCGAGAACACAAAGACTGCCTCTCCGCGTTTTTTTATCGCTCTCAGCGCCGCCAAATGCCGCTCATCCGGCCCATCGATCCCAGGCTTGCTAAGGTTGGAGTAGTCGCAGCTATCTAAGTAGATCAGAGGTGGTGTGTGAATTTGCAATTGTCGATATCCTTATCCGTTTTGGTTGATGAACGGGTCTGCTGAAGCGGTACCAAGCCTGGAAGGCGTATAGCTATTCAGGATCTGCAAAAGTCGTGGAATCCATACTTTTCAACAAAATCTGCCGATTGCTGCCTTTCGCTTAGGACCGCAATCGAGCCATTACTGCCTTGATTGCGATAGCAAAAAGCGCAATTCAATCAAGGCCGCTACACACGCTTAATATAATAGGTGCTTTAAGCCAAGCAGTTGCCAAGGCGTTGCTGGAACGCCTGGCAGTTACTTATGGAAATAGGGGCCACCGGCTCACTAGCGCGTCCGGCGGGGGGTGCTCAGCGGCGAAGCAATACCATCATCGTCAGGGGGCGTTGCAACAGCCTCTTTCTGTGCGACGCCACGCTTCGGAGCGCAGGCCATTCTTACCTGACCGTGCAGAAGCGGAAACCCAAGGGTTTCTGGCCCGTAGGCAGTGCGATGGTCAGCAGGAGGTCTCAACCAGCGGAAAAATAATCTAGTCTTTTCGCACCATCACCCAGGAGAAAACCATGTGTGAATGTTCAGAGGTCCACATCGCCACTGCAGATGCTATAACGGTGCTTCTGCACAACCAGCACGCGTTAGCTGCTGCTATTGAAGAGGTCGTTAAGCTACTTTCGGGAAAGGGAGCAGAGAGCGTCGCCGATAACGCGATGACAGCAATGCAAACCTTGGACACAAATGCCCAGGCGATCACAGATGCCATCATGCGGATACGCAAATCGTAGGTGTTTAACCCCAGCATTAGCCAACGGAGCATAAAAATTCGTTCTCTATTAGGCCAACCGCTTAGCTAAGTCCTTAGCCCTTGGATGGTAGTAGCGCATTAACATGCGCGGCTCTTTATGTCCCGTAATTTTGGTTAGCTCATGCATCGGGAAAATTTCCGCCAAGCGAGACGTCGCTTCATGCCGTAGGTCATGAAATCGGAGATCGGTGAGATACCTTTGTGCCGGCCGGATCTTGGCTTCCTGGCATTCGGTCTCATAGATTCTCCTTGCACGTGTTACTGCCCGTTCAAAAGCTCGTGTGACCGCGTCGCTTCGAATTCGGAACACTCTGGTGTCATTGCTTTCATGGTGAATCTCTTTACTGTTGGGTATCAGTGATTTAAGGATTGCCACTGCTTTCGATGAAAGGGGGACGTCTCGTGAATCGCCGTTTTTGGTCCTTGGTAGGTGCGCGACTCGATCCCTAAAATCAATATGCTCCCAGCGGAGGCTAACAATTTCACTTCGACGCATTGCTGTCTCAACGGCGAGCTGAATTATAGAGGGAAGGACACCGGATTCTGTGGCTGCGATGATGCGCTCTAGCTCATCGTCGCGTGCGCTTCGGCTAGGGCTTTGTTCTGAGCTTTCTTCGGCGGAGATAGGGGGCTCGCTTCGTATGACCATATCCGAACAGGTTGTCGTGAAGAGGCGTCGCGTACGCGCATTGTTGGGTTGCGGTTTGCGTACGAGCTCAAGGGGATTGCTAAGGCTCTCCATGCCCCATTCCTTGCGAGCGATATTAAATACGTGGGAAAGCACCTGGAATCGCCTTAATACAGTGGCGGGTTTCACGGATTTCAACCATTGATCACGTAGCTTGGCGATATCAGAGCTGCGGATCGCCGGCATCGTTCTCATAGCAAGCTCGCTGGCTTTCCAAATTCGCAGTACTGAACGCTCAGCTACCTCTCCTTTTTTATGAGCGGTGATCTCTCTCTCATAACGGCTCAACGCTTCGTAGAGCGTGGTAGCTTCAGCTTCAGTGCGACTGACGAACGCACCTCGATCTATTTGGTGCTCAATGGCCCTGGCCCATTCTTCCGCATCGGCCCGAGTGTTGAATGTCTTTACCTGGTCAGGGTAGCCCCTGCGACGAACACGTGCCTGCCATTGCAATTCGCCGCGTTTACGGAAGCTAGCCATACTCTTTCTCCCCCAATGATGTCAGCCGCCAGTGGGACAGAATTGGGACAATAAAGCCACATGCTGTCTTCTCCTGAGGCTGAGGCTGCCTGCAAAGTGCTTGTAGACTAGGCTACCGGGATTCCTTGGAATGTCGAGTTCAGGCACTCGTAACGCGAAGGTCGCAGGTTCGATTCCTGTCTCGGGCACCATCTCCCCTCGTTATTTCACCTTCCTGCTCAGCTCCTCGACCGTGCGCTTGAGCTGGTCCATCTCGTTGTCCTGATCGCTGAGTTCCCGTTTCAGGGACGAAATCTCGCTGTTGCTCGAACTCGAACTGGAGCCGCTATTGCGCTTGAGTTCTTCCACCTGCTTGCCAAGATCCTTCAGATCGCTTTCCTGTTCCTTGATGGTGCGCTTGAGCTCGTCGATCTCCTTGCTGCTGGAGGTGGAACTGGACCCGCTGTTGCGCTTGAGTTCTTCGATCTGGCGGGCCTGGTCGCTGAGGGTGCGTTTCTGGTTTTCCAGTTCGTCGGCATTGTTCTTTACGGCTTTTGGCAGGTTTTCCAAGGCGCTGGCGCTGACGTTGGTCTTTACGAGTACGTACTTATCGAATTGGTTGTAATGAAGTGCAGGAATGGCGTCGTGGTCAGAGGGACCATCGGAGGAGACTTCAACCGCCGCTTGGGCAACGCCGGCCAAGGTCAGGCTGCCGAGCAGCAAGGTCGCGGTAGCAAGACGGGTCGACGAACGTTTCGAAAAGCTGCGCATCACTGGGGTTCCTTGTGAGATGCCGGAATAGCACATTGCTATGACTGGTTGTTCTGACAGATGTTCCCTAGTCCCCTTAGCTTCGTATGCACATGGTTTTTTGTGGGATAGATGTAAAGAGCCGTGTAAATCGTTGGCAAAACATCCTATATTCACTGCCTGCATGAGCACCGCCCAGCAGTTTTCAGATGATCCACGAATGGTTCTGAAGGCCAGGTGAACCGGGCTTCTAACGGCTTCCTGCGTCAGAGAGATCCTTGATGATCCAGATCCATCTTCCATTCCCCAGATCAACGAGAACGCCATGACTGTTAAAGAATTGACACAGGAAGCCAGGCACGAAGAAGCACTGAAGAAATATGTGCTGGATGCGCCCCAGTTGCTGGAAGAGATCAAGGACTTGTCCGCCGACGATCAGAAAGACCAGATCCAATGGGCATTCGAGGACGAGGCCGAAGCCCAGGGGCTGCAACCCTGGGAGTTGACGCTCAAGTACACCAGCACGCCTGAAGAGTTCGAGGTGCAGCGCCTTGCATTGCACAAAGAAGCGGCCGAGGTGTTGGGTGTGGAATGGGAAGAATACTGCGAGATGAATAATCTGGTGGTCTGAGAACACGCGGTAAGAGCGACACTGTGGCGAGGGAGCTTGCTCCCGCTGGGTTGCGCAGCAGCCCCAAAAAGAGGGGGCCGCTTCGCGGCCCAGCGGGAGCAAGCTCCCTCGCCACGGACTATCTTCGTTTCTGATTGCCCGGCGTCAGCCTGTCAGAGGCTCAGTCGCATCGACAGATCCACCGCCTTCACATCCTTGGTCATCGCCCCGATCGAGATGTAGTCCACCCCGGTCTCGGCTATCGGGCGCAACGTGCTTTCGTTGATGCCGCCGCTGGCTTCCAGTTTCGCCTTGCCACCATTGAGGCGTACGGCTTCGCGCATGTCGTCCAGGCTCAGTTCGTCGAGCATGATGATGTCGGCACCGGCCGTCAGCGCTTCTTTCAATTCCGCCAGGCTTTCCACTTCGACTTCCACCGGTTTGCCCGGTGCGATCTTATGGGCGGCGGCGATGGCCTGGGCGATCCCGCCGCAAGCGGCGATGTGGTTTTCCTTGATCAGGAAGGCATCGTACAGGCCGATGCGGTGGTTATGGCAGCCGCCGCAGGTGACTGCGTATTTCTGGGCCAGGCGCAGCCCGGGCAGGGTCTTGCGAGTGTCCAGCAACTTCACTTGGGTGCCGGCGACAAAGTCGGCCAGGTAGCGGGCCCGGGTGGCGACGCCCGACAGCATCTGCAGGAAATTCAGCGCGCTGCGTTCGCCGGTCAGCAGCGAGCGGGCCGGGCCTTCCAGATGGAACAGCACCTGGTCGGGGCTGACCCGGTCGCCATCGCGCACTTGCCAATGCACCGCGACACGCGGATCCAGCTGCCGGAACACGGCATCGACCCAGGCCGTGCCACTGATGATCGCCGCATCGCGGGTGATGATGGTGGCCTTGGCCAGGCGTTCGGCGGGGATCAGTTGCGCGGTGATGTCGCCGCTGCCGATGTCTTCAAGCAACGCGCGGCGCACGTTGGCTTCGATTTCGGCGGTCAGGTCGGCGAGGCGTAGATTCGGCATAACGGGCTCCACAAACAAAGTGGCCTGGATTATAGGGTGTCGAAACCTGCATTTGGTCGCTTCCTCGCAACATTTCCTCATTTCCTCGGTCACTAGTTGCGCCGTATTTCGAGCTGCGTCACAGAGTACCGCTGGTGCGGCGGGGTTCTTTTACCCATAATCCGCCTTTCGATTGACGCCATAGCTTTGACGTCATGAGCCGAAGAACCGTTTCAGGAGGCCAGGATGCACAACGACGGGAATGTAGTGCCTTTGCACAAGGTGTCTACCGATCAGGCGACTCGCTCGCCGCTCGCCCGCCTGCCTGTGATTCTGCTTCAGGTTCGCGACAAGGCCGCCCAGCAGTTGCGCCTGGGCTTGCAGGGGCTGTTCGATAACGCTGACGACACCTTGTTCGAAATGGCCGACCGGGCGCGCGATGACGTCGAGCAGAACTTGTACTTCGAGGCCATGCGGGACCTGCGCCTGAAGCGCAAAAGCATCGAGCGGGAATTCATCGAGCAGTTCTTCGAGACCTTCGTCAGCCTGGCCCAGTACGACCTGACCCACGCCACCTTGGCGCCTACCCTGGCGTCGGACGGTCAACCCCGGCGCTCCCAGGACGACCTGGAGCGGCAGTTGGCGGTCGAGGCCATGGTCGCTCGGGTGCTCAGGCGCGATGGCGTGGCGCTGGAGCAACTGACGGCCCGGCTCGGTGTGCTGCTGGCTCGACCGCTGGGCAATCAGCACAATCCCCTGAGCCCGGCACTGCTGTGCGAAAAGTTCTTGCAGGCCGGGCGCAACCTGGGCGTGGGCATCAAGGTCAAGCTGATCCTGCTCAAACTGTTCGAGCGTTATGTGCTCAGCGAGTGCGACCAACTTTATACCGAGGCTAACCAGTTGCTGGCGGCCACGGGGATCCTGCCGGAGCTCAAGGTGACGCCGGCGCGTCGGGTTTCGGATCGCCCCGAGGATAACCCCAGGCCCAACGCCGAAATCGCCGCCAAACCCAGCGATGCCGAAGTCGACGACAGCGTGCAGGAAGTGTTCGCCGCCTTGCAGAAGCTATTGATGCAAGTGCGTGGCAGCGTAGCGCCGACCCTGGAACCCAGTGTGCCGCCCCAGCCAATTTCTACCCGTGACCTGCTGCGGCTGCTCTCGCATTTGCAGCAATACGTGCCGGCGCCTGCCGTGCAGGACGAGTTCGACCTGCGTAGCCAGCTCGAACAACTGCTGACCCGGGTCAGCGTCAGGAGTGGCAAGTCCCGGGTGGTCGACGGCGCGGATGAAGATGTGATCAACCTGATCTCGATGATGTTCGAATTCATCCTCGACGACCATAACCTGCCAGATTCCTTCAAGGCCCTGATCGGTCGCCTGCAAATCCCGATGCTCAAGGTCGCGGTGCAGGACAAGAGCTTTTTCAGCCGCGGTAACCATCCGGCCCGGCGACTGCTCAACGAAATCGCGGCCGCGGCCATGGGGTGGGGCGATTGCGACGATCATCAGCGTGACAGCCTGTACTTGCGCATCGAGCAGGTCGTGCAGCGCTTGCTGAATGACTTCGTCGATGACCCGGCGATTTTCTCCGAACTGCTCGCCGATTTCCTCGCCTTCACCAGTGACGAGCGGCGCCGCAGCGAGTTGCTTGAGCAGCGTATCCGCGACGCCGAAGAAGGGCGGGCCAAGGCCGAACTGGCGCGCCAGCGTGTCGAAGGGGCGCTGAACCAGGTGATGCTGGGCAAAGTCTTGCCACAAGCGGTGGTGGAGTTCGTGCAGCAGGCCTGGAGCCAGGTGTTGTTGCTGACCTGTTTCAAGCACGGCAAGTATTCCGCCGAGTGGCAGGCTGACGTCCTGACCCTGGAGCAATTGATCTGGAGCGTCGAGCCTCACGACGAGCCCGATGCGGGCCTGCGTCTGCTGGCGATGGTGCCGGAGCTGCTCAAGGCCCTGCGTGAAGGCCTCAGCCGTTCGGCGTTCGACCCATTCGCCACCAGCGAGTTTTTCAGTGAGCTGGAAGTCCTCCATGTGCAGGCGCTCGAACGCGTGGGCCAGGCAACGGAACAGGTCCAGTCGCTCGATTCGCCGGCCATGGTCGAGGTGTCGGAAAGAATTGTTTTGCGTGCGCCGCAAAAGTCGGCGGGGGAGAGCGTGGCGGTGCATTTGCCGGCGGATGACGTCGGCCTGCTGCAGGTCGACCAACTGCACCTGGGGAGCTGGGTCGAGTTCCAGGAGGACGAGGACAATTCCCTGCGTTGCAAGCTGGCGGCGATCATCGAGGCCACCGGCAAATACGTCTTCGTCAATCGCACTGGCCTCAAGGTGCTGGAGCACAGCCGCACCAGCCTGGCCCTGGAGTTCCGCCGGGGCGCGGCGCGGCTGTTGGACGACACCCTGTTGTTCGACCGGGCGCTGGAGTCGGTGCTGGGCAATCTGCGCCAGCTCAATCGCGGCAAGTGATCGCGCAGCCCGGCCCGATCACGGCATACTGACGGCATTCACCGTCGTCATCGAAGGAACCTGTATGCAGTTGGACTCCGCGAGCGGTTGGTGCGAGGGGGTGCGTCATTGCCCGTCGCCCAACTTCAATGCGCGCCCGGAAGGCGAAATCTCCCTGCTGGTGATCCACAACATCAGCCTGCCACCGGCACAATTCGCCACGGGCAAGGTGCAGGAATTCTTCCAGAATCGTCTGGATGTCACGGAACATCCCTACTTTGCCGGTATCGCCGACTTGCGCGTCTCCGCACATTTCCTGATCGAACGTGACGGCAGCGTGACCCAGTTTGTCTCTTGTCTGGATCGCGCGTGGCATGCGGGCGTCTCGTGCTTCGAGGGGCGTGAGACCTGTAACGATTTTTCCCTGGGCATCGAGCTGGAGGGCACGGATGATCTGCCATTCACCGACGCGCAATATGTCGCATTGGTGGACCTGACCCGGCAGTTGCAAGCGGCGTTCAGGGCGATCACCGTGCAGCGTATCTGCGGGCACAGCGACATCGCTCCAGGGCGCAAGACCGATCCGGGACCGGCATTCGACTGGGCGCGCTATCGCGCGGCCCTGACAGAAGGGGAAGGACAATGAGTTTTCTGGTGTTGCTGCTGGCCGTCTGGATCGAGAAGTTCTCGGCCTTGCGCCTGCGGGTCCAGCGCGACGGCGGTTGGCTGCGCGAGCTGAACAAGCTCGAGGCGAGCCCACGGTGGGTCAACCGGCCTTGGCTGGTGTTGACGGCGATGGTCCTGCTGCCCGTGGCCCTGCTGGCGTTGCTTTTGTGGGTGCTGGAGCCAGTGGCCTACGGTTTGCTGGCGCTGCCGGTGCACTTGCTGGTGGTGATTTATAGCCTGGGGCGCGGCGATCTGCTGGCCGCCCTCGGGCCGTTTCGCGACGCCTGGCGGCGGGAAGACCTGCAAGCGGCGGCTCATGTGGCCAAGCGCGACCTGGACATTGAAGCCGATGACGGTGAGCAGTTGCTGGAGCGAGTCCAGGGCCATTTGTTGTGGCAGGCCTACCAGAGCTTTTTCGCGGTGATTTTCTGGTACTTCGTGTTGGGCCCGGTCGCGGCCTTGAGCTATCGATTGCTGGCGCTGGCTGCCGAGCACAGCCAGAACCCCGGCGTCGCCGAGCGGGCCTCGCAAATGCGCCATGCCTTCGATTGGGTGCCGGTGCGGTTGCTGGCGGCGAGCTTCGCCCTGGTGGGCAATTTTGTTGCGGTCAGCCGGGTCATGTTGCATGAACTGTTGAACTGGAACATCAGCGCCGCCGACCTCATCGACAAGGTTGGCCTGGTGGCTGGCGAGATCCCCAAGCCCGTCGCCGGGCCGGACGGCATCAACAGCCTGGATCGCCTATGGGAATTGCTGCTGCGTGCGGCGGTGCTCTGGTATGCCGGGTTTGCGTTGTGGACGGTGTTGGCCTGATCAACGTAAGCAAGGTTGTAGCCAGGCGTTTTTGTGGCGAGGGAGCTTGCTCCCGCTCGGCTGCGCAGCAGCCGCAAACCCGGACAAAGCGATCTGCCTGAGCAACCCCGGGGCCTGCTTCGCAGGCCAGCGGGAGCAAGCTCCCTCGCCACAGTGTTTTTCGTGGTCCATCTCTCTCGTTAACCTTAAGTTACAAATCTCCCCGCCGATTTAGGCTATACAGGGACAGCGCCCGAATAGTGGCTTTCTGCTGTCTCCGTGCGCGCGCTCATAACAATAAGAACACTACCGGGAGACTTCCTAGTGAAGAGTTTGCTCTGGCCCGCCGTCGCGCTGATGAACCGCCTGAGCTTCGGCATGAAGTTCAGCCTGATCAGCGTGCTGTTCCTGCTGCCCATGCTGGTGACCAACTTCTTTCTGGTGCGTGATTCCTATCGGGAATTCCAGGGCACCCAGGTGGAGCTGCAAAGCCTCGACCTGCTGGGCAGCAGCCTGGCCCTGCGCCGGGACCTGGAAACCCTCAACAACCTGGTGCAGATCAATGCCAGCCTGGGCCAGTCCGGCAAGGCCGGTGATGTGGAGGCGAAGATCGGCAGCCTGGAACAACAGGTCCTCACGCGCCTGCAAGGCATGACCGCCATGGCCATCGAGCCCGAGCAGGTCAGTGCCTTCGAGGCCAAGCGTGACGAGATGATTGGCGCTTTCAAGGCCCAGCAAGCTGAAAGCTCCCTGCAGAGCAAAAGTGCGTTGATCGGCAAATTGCTCAACAGCGCCCAGATGTTCAGCCAGATCATCGCCAGCCAGGCGGGGCTGAGCCGCGACAACCAGAGCGACATCCGCCAGCTCAGCGAACTGATCATCGGCACCACCCCCAAGGTCACCCAGATCCTCGGCGAAGGCCGGGCGCTGGGTGCGTCCTCGTTGGGGCTGGGGTTTCTCAATTCGGCGTCGAGCACCCGCTTCGACGAGTTGCTGGGGCAGATCGAAAAGCTCCAGGGTGAGTACGACTTGAAACTGCAGGACGCCCTCGGTTCCAGCAAAGCGGCTGGACAAGCCCTTGCCACCCAGGCCGACGGCAGCAAAGGCACCCTGAAAAAAGCCTCGGAACTGATCGAGGAGCAGGTGGTGATGGCCGACACCCTCGATGCGCCGTGGCCGGCATTCTTTGATCAGGTCAGCGGCTTGATGGCGCAGACCTATCAATTGAACGAAGCGACCCAGGATTTTCTCGGTGTGCAGTTGCAACAGCGCCTGGAGCAGAATCGCAGCCATATGGTGCTGCAAGCCGTGGCGCTGATGGCGGTGTTCCTGTTGATTTTCTACCTGTACGCCGGTTTCTACGCGTCGACCCGCACCACCCTCCAACACCTGGGCCAGATGATGGATAAGGTGGCGGCGGGGGACATGACGGTCAATTTCGTCGCCCGTAGCCAGGATGAACTGGGCGAATTGGGTGAAGTGTTCAACGGTACGGTGGCGAAGATCCACGACCTGATCGAACAGGTCGGTCGCACCGTCGCGGAAGTCGAACGCCAGGCCGGGCAGGTGGAAACGGTATCGGCCCGGAGCAACCAGGCTGTCGCTGGCCAGCGCAGCCAGATCGAACTGGTGGCCACGGCGATGAACCAGATGTCGGCCACGGCCCAGGAAGTGGCCCGCAGTGCCGCCGCCGCGGTGAGCAGCGCCCACAGCGTGAACGACGAAACCCTCAGCGGGCGCGGGCTGGTGGAGTCCCAGCAGGGCAGCATCGCCCGCTTGGCCAGCGAGATCGACCAGTCGGTGCAGGTGATCAATCAACTGGCGACCGACAGCCAGGCCATCAGCCGCGTGCTGGATGTGATCAAGAGCATCGCCGAACAGACCAACCTGCTGGCCCTCAATGCCGCCATCGAAGCCGCCCGAGCCGGTGAGCAGGGGCGTGGTTTTGCCGTGGTGGCCGATGAAGTCCGGACCCTGGCCAAGCGGACCCAGCAATCGACCGAAGAAATCGAAGCGATGATCACCCGCCTGCACGGCGGTGTCGGTGCCGCCGTCAAGGCGATGGGCACTAGCCACGAGATGGCCAGCGGCACCGTCGGCCAGTCGGAAAAGGTCCAGCAGGCCTTGGAAAATATCCTCGGTGCGGTCGGCATGATCGTCGACCAGAACCAGCAGATCGCCGCCGCTGTGGAACAGCAGACGGCCGTGGCCCATGACATCGACCAGAACATCGTCGAGATCAACCGCGCCGGCGAACGCACCGCCGAAGGCGCTCACCAGACCGAAGACGCCAGCCGTGCTTTGTCCGCCCAGGTGGTGCAGCTCAAGCAGTTGATCAATGCGTTTCGGGTGTAGCTATCGGTCGCCGATCCAATGTGGGAGCGGGCTTGCTCGCGAAAGCGGTGTACCAATCGACAAACAGGTTGTCTGACACTCCGCTTTCGCGAGCAAGCCCGCTCCCACAGGAGGAATCACCAGTTGAACAGTTTGCGGGCATTGGCTGTGCTGGCCTCGGCCAGTCGCTCCGGGCTGACCCCCATGATCCCCGCCAATGCCTCGCAAATCGCCGGCAAATGCGCCGGGCTGTTGCGTTGCCCGGGGAACATCGCCGGGGCCATGTCTGGTGAGTCGGTTTCCAGCACCACCGCGTCCAGCGGAAATTGCGCCAGCACCCGGTGCATGCGCAAGGCCTGGGGCCAAGTCGCGGCACCGCCCAGGCCGAGTTTGAAGCCGAGCTTGATGTATTCGCGGGCCTCTTCGAAACTGCCGGCGAAGGCGTGGATGATCCCTGCGCGTTTGGGCCCCATGCGCTTGAGGGTCGCGATCACGTCGGCATGGCTGCGGCGCACGTGGATCAGCGCCGGCAGTTCGAACTCCACGGCCAGTTGCAACTGTGCTTCGAATAGCGCCTGCTGGCGTTCGCGGTCCAGGGTGGGGATGTAGTAATCCAGGCCGATTTCCCCCACGGCACACAATTGCCGGTGCCCGGCCAGGCGACCCAGCCATTCGCGCAACAGCGACACGTCGTCGGGTTGGTGCTGATCGAGGTACACCGGGTGCAGGCCCAAGGCGGCGTGCAGGTCCGGGTCGCTTTGCACCAGGTCCCAGACCTGCTGCCAATTGTCTCGGTACACGCCCAGTACCACCATTTGCCGCACGCCCAAGGCGCGGCTTTCGGCCAGCAGGGCCGGGCGATCCGCGTCAAAGTCCGGAAAATCCAGGTGGGTGTGGGTGTCGATCAACTCCATGCATCAATCCTGAAGAAACGTCAGCCCTGGTGGATCCGCTGCTTGAACGTCCGCGCGATGGCCTGCACGCCTGGCTGGTAATCATCGTTTTCGATGGCCGCCAGGGCCAGTTCCAGGGCCTTGTCGGCGATCAATTGATGTTGCTGGGACATGGCATTGACCGGCAGCGGCAGGAAATCCAGCAACTGCGTGTCACCGAACGTGCCCAGGCGCAGCGGACGCGCCTTGAGCGGGAAATCGTGCAGGGCGTCGAACACCCCTTGCAGCAGCACGTAGGACGTCGTGATCAACGCATCCGGCAGATGCCCCAGGCGCGCGAGCATTTCATCCATCAACTGGCGGCCGCACTCACGGCTGAACGACTCGCCATGTTCGATCAACACCTGGCCCTCGAACCCGGCCAAGGCCTCGCGAAAGCCCGCGGCCCGTTCCTGGCTGATGCTCAGCTCGGGACGGGCGCTGATCAAGGCGATCTGCCGAGGGTGGGTCTCCAGCAGGCTGCGGGTCAGGTGCAGGCTGGCCTGGCGGTCGTCGCTGATCACTGAGCAGAAATGCGCCGGTTCCATCACCCGGTCGATGGCGATGATCGGAATGCCCTTGGCCTGCAACTGCTGGTAGCTGTCGTCGCCGGCCGGCAGGCAACTGGCGACGATCAACGCATCGCAGCGCCGGGCACGGAACAATTGCAGCAGTTGCCGTTCACTCTCAGGTGCATCGTCGGAACTGGCGATCAGCAACTGATAGCCCCGCGCCCGTGCGCCTTGTTCCAGCAACTTGGCGATGCGGGCGTAACTGGGGTTCTCCAGGTCTGGCAGGATGAAGCCCAGGGTCCGGGTGTGCCGGCTGCGCAGTCCGGCGGCCTGGGGGTTGGGCGTGAAGCCGTGTTCCTCGACCACCGCCCGCACCCGTTCGACGGTGGCGCTGCTGATGCGTTGCTGTTCGGCCTTGCCGTTGATCACATAACTGGCGGTGGTCACGGACACACCGGCCAGTTGGGCAATATCACTGAGTTTCAACCCGGTTTTCCTTGTTTTTTCGAGTTAGCCCCGACGATAAGGGCCATCCTACCCGATTCAAGCTGACGGTCACCGTCCAAGCGCTTACGACAAGTTGCACTTCAAGGATGAGAGATTATCGAGTAACGTGCCAATCTTTCTAGATTAAACGTTTCAGCAAGCGTATTTTCAAGGCTAGCAGAATTTTTGGCCGCTCTGCCGCGATACCGCCAAAAGCTGTCCTGCAACGCTAAGCTGATTCATTCAAAACAATACCTGGCGCCAACCGGACGCCAAAAAGGAGAAAGCATGCTCGAGCTCACTCTAGAGCAGATATCCATGGCGCAGACGGCTGTGGATAAAGACGCTGCACTGCAATTGCTCGCCGACAAACTGGTGGCCGATGGCCTGGTGGCCGAGGGTTACCTCGCCGGCTTGCAGGCTCGCGAAGCCCAGGGTTCGACCTTTCTTGGCCAAGGTATTGCCATCCCCCACGGCACCCCGCAGACCCGCGACCTGGTCTATTCCACCGGCGTGCGCCTGCTGCAATTCCCCGACGGCGTGGACTGGGGCGACGGCCAGATTGTCTACCTGGCCATCGGCATCGCCGCCAAGTCCGACGAACACCTGCGCCTGCTGCAACTGCTGACCCGCGCCCTCGGCGAGACGGACCTGGGCCAGGCCCTGCGCCGTGCCGGTTCCGCCGAAGCCTTGCTGAAGCTGCTGCAAGGCGCGCCCCAGGAATTGGCCCTGGATGCGCAGATGATCGGCCTCGGTGTGTCGGCTGACGATTTTGAAGAACTGGTATGGCGCGGCGCTCGGTTGTTGCGCCAGGCCGACTGCGTGAGCAACGGCTTTGCCGGCGTGTTGCAGCAAGTCGATGCGCTGCCCCTGGGCGATGGCTTGTGGTGGCTGCACAGCGAACAGACCGTCAAGCGCCCGGGCCTGGCGTTCGTTACCCCGGACAAACCCATCCGTTACCTGGGCCAACCGTTGAGCGGTCTGTTCTGCCTCGCCAGCCTCGGCGAGGCCCACCAGGCCTTGCTGGAAAGGCTTTGCACCCTGCTGATCGAAGGCCGCGGCCACGAATTGGGCCGCGCCACCAGCAGCCGCAAAGTGCTGGAAGTGCTCGGCGGTGAATTACCCGCCGACTGGCCCAGCGCGCGCATCGGCCTGGCCAATGCCCATGGTCTGCATGCACGTCCGGCGAAGATCCTCGCCCAATTGGCGAAAAGCTTCGAAGGCGAGATCCGCGTGCGCATCGTCGACGGCCAGGACAGCGCCGTGTCGGCCAAGAGCCTGAGCAAGTTGCTGAGCCTGGGCGCCCGTCGCGGCCAGGTCCTGGAATTCATCGCCGAGCCGAGCATTGCCGCCGATGCCTTGCCGGCGCTGCTGGCGGCCATCGAAGAAGGCCTGGGCGAAGAAGTCGAACCGCTGCCGCCGCCGAGTGCGCCACGGGAAACCGCAATGGCCGAAGTCGCGACCGTCATGTTGGCGCCCGAAGCCGGCAGCCTGATCCAGGCCGTCGCCGCCGCCCCGGGCATCGCTATCGGCCCGGCCCACATCCAAGTGTTGCAGGCCATCGATTATCCGATGCGCGGTGAATCGGCAGCCATCGAGCGCGAGCGCCTGCAAAACGCCTTGAACCAGGTGCGCCGCGATATCCAGGGCTTGATCGAACGCGCCAAGGCCAAGGCCATCCGGGAGATTTTCATCACCCACCAGGAAATGCTCGACGACCCGGAACTGACCGACGAAGTCGACACCCGCTTGAAGCTGGGCGAGAGTGCGCAAGCGGCGTGGATGGGCGTGATCGAAGCCGCCGCCAAAGAGCAGGAAGCCTTGCAGGACGCCTTGCTGGCCGAACGTGCCGCCGACCTGCGGGATGTTGGCCGTCGGGTACTGGCGCAGCTGTGCGGCATCGAAACCCCGGCTGAACCCGAACAACCCTACATCCTGGTGATGGACGAAGTCGGCCCGTCCGATGTCGCCCGTCTGGACCCGGCTCGCGTGGCGGGGATCCTCACCGCCCGTGGTGGCGCCACCGCCCACAGTGCCATTGTCGCCCGCGCCCTGGGCATTCCGGCGCTGGTGGGCGCCGGTGCGGCGGTGTTGCTGCTGGCGCCGGGCACATCGTTGCTGCTGGATGGCCAACGCGGTCGCCTGCACGTGGACCCTGACGCCGCCACTTTGCAGCGCGCCAAGGAAGAACGCGACACCCGCGAGCAGCGTCTCAAGATCGCCGCCGAGCAGCGTCACGAACCGGCGGTGACCCGTGACGGTCATGCCGTGGAAGTGTTCGCCAACATTGGCGAAAGCGCCGGCGTCGCCAGCGCGGTGGAGCAGGGCGCCGAAGGCATTGGCCTGTTGCGCACCGAACTGATTTTCATGGCCCACAACGAGGCCCCGGATGAAGCGACCCAGGAAGCCGAATACCGCAAAGTGCTCGATGGCCTGGCCGGTCGGCCGCTGGTGGTGCGCACGCTGGATGTGGGCGGCGATAAGCCGCTGCCGTACTGGCCGATCGCGAAAGAAGAAAACCCGTTCCTCGGCGTGCGTGGCATTCGCCTGACATTGCAGCGCCCGCAGGTCATGGAAGCGCAACTGCGGGCCTTGTTGCGCTCGGCGGACAGCCGTCCGCTGCGGATCATGTTCCCGATGGTGGGCAGCGTCGATGAGTGGCGCCAGGCCCGGGACATGACCGAGCGCCTGCGCCGGGAAATCCCCGTGGCAGACCTGCAACTGGGGATCATGATCGAAGTGCCGTCCGCCGCGTTGCTGGCGCCGGTGCTCGCCAAGGAAGTCGATTTCTTCAGCGTCGGCACCAACGACCTGACGCAATACACCCTGGCGATCGACCGTGGTCACCCGACCCTTTCGGCCCAGGCCGATGGCTTGCACCCGGCGGTGCTGCAACTGATCGATATCACCGTGCGCGCCGCCCATGCCCATGGCAAATGGGTCGGTGTGTGTGGCGAACTGGCGGCCGACCCACTGGCGGTGCCGGTGCTGGTGGGCCTGGGCGTGGACGAACTGAGTGTCTCGGCCCGCAGTATTGCCGAGGTCAAGGCGCGGGTCCGCGAGTTGAGCCTGGCGCAAGTACAAACCCTGGCCCAAGAGGCTTTGGCCGTGGGCAGCGCCGATGATGTGCGCGCATTAGTGGAGGCGCTGTAATGGCGAAGATTCTTACCCTGACCCTCAACCCGGCGCTCGACCTCACGGTGGAGTTGGCGCGCCTGGAGCCGGGCCAGGTCAACCGCAGCGACGGCATGCATGCCCACGCCGCCGGCAAGGGCGTGAACGTGGCCCAGGTGTTGGCCGATCTTGGTCATACGCTGACGGTCAGTGGTTTTTTGGGCGAAGACAATGCCCAAGTGTTCGAGACGCTGTTTGCCCAGCGTGGTTTTGTCGACGCCTTTATCCGTGTCCCCGGCGAGACTCGCAGCAACATCAAGCTGGCCGAGCAGGACGGACGTATCACCGACCTCAATGGCCCGGGGCCGATGGTCGACGAAGCCGCGCAGCAAGCGTTGCTGGCGCGCCTTGAGCAAATCGCTCCCGGCCACGAGGTGGTTGTGGTGGCCGGCAGCCTGCCCCGTGGCGTCAGCCCACAGTGGTTGCAGGCGCTGATCCTGCGCCTGAAAAAACTCGGCCTGAACGTGGCCCTCGACACCAGTGGCGAAGCCTTGCGCGTCGCCCTGGCGGCGGGGCCGTGGCTGATCAAGCCGAACACCGAGGAACTGGCCGATGCGCTGGGTTGCGAGGTGGTCAGCGAAGCGGCCCAGGCGCAAGCGGCGCAGCGCCTGCATGCCCAGGGTGTCGAACATGTGGTGATTTCCCACGGAGCCGATGGCGTGAACTGGTTCAGTGTCGGTTCGGCGCTGCATGCTTCGCCACCCAAGGTGACGGTTGCCAGCACCGTGGGCGCCGGCGATTCGCTGCTGGCGGGCATGCTGCACGGCCTGCTCAGTGCCGACACCCCGGAGCAGACGCTGCGCACCGCCACGGCCATCGCTGCCATGGCCGTCACGCAGATCGGTTTTGGCATCCACGACACCGCATTGCTGGCGTCGCTTGAACAGGGCGTGCGCGTGCGCCCCCTGACAGAACAATAAGAGGGTTAGCAAGAATGAAACTAGCCATTGTGACGGCCTGCCCGAACGGCATGGTTACCAGTGTGTTGTGCGCCCGCCTGCTGGACGCTGCGGCGCAGCGCCAGGGTTGGAGCACCAGTGTCGAAGTCCATGATGCGGCCCATCCGGAGCGCCAGTTGTCGGCGGCGACCCTCGAAGCGGCCGAGTGGGTGTTGCTGGTCGCCAGCGGCCCGGTGGACCTGTCGCGGTTCGTTGGCAAGCGGGTGTTCCGCAGCACACCGGCCCTGGCTCTCCAGGACGTTGATGCGGTGCTGCGTCGTGGCGCCGAAGAAGCTGAGGTCCTGGGCGAGGCCGACGTGTTCGCGCAAGAACCGGCGACTCCGACCGAGCGCGCTCCACGCCTGGTGGCGATCACGGCTTGCCCGACTGGCGTGGCCCACACCTTCATGGCCGCCGAAGCCTTGCAGCAGGCGGCGGCGCGCTTGGGTTACGACCTGAAGATCGAAACCCAAGGCTCGGTGGGCGCGCGCAATCCGTTGAGCCCCGAGGCGATCGCCGAGGCCGATGTGGTACTGCTGGCGACCGATATCGAAGTCGCCACCGAACGTTTTGCCGGCAAGAAAATTTATCGTTGTGGCACCGGCATTGCCTTGAAACAGGCCGAAGCCACGTTGAAAAAAGCCTTGGCCGAAGGCCGCCAGGAAAGTGGGGCGAGTGGCGCCGCTTCGGGGCCGGCGAAAACGGAAAAAAGCGGTGCCTATAAGCACCTGCTGACGGGCGTATCGTTCATGTTGCCGATGGTGGTGGCCGGTGGTTTGATGATCGCTTTGTCGTTCGTGTTCGGCATCGAGGCCTTCAAGGAACCTGGAACCCTGGCGGCGGCGCTGATGCAAATCGGCGGCGAAACCGCGTTCAAATTGATGGTGCCGCTGCTGGCCGGCTACATCGCCTATTCCATCGCTGACCGGCCAGGCCTGGCGCCAGGCATGATCGGCGGGTTGCTGGCGAGCACCCTCGGCGCCGGCTTCATTGGCGGGATCATCGCCGGTTTCCTGGCCGGTTACACGGCCAAGGCGATCAACCGCTATGCGCGTCTGCCCCAGAGCCTGGAAGCGCTCAAGCCGATCCTGATCATTCCGCTGCTGGCGAGCCTGTTCACCGGCCTGGTGATGATCTACATCGTCGGCAAACCGGTGGCGGGCATGCTCGAAGCCCTGACCCACTTCCTCGACAGCATGGGCACCACCAATGCGATCCTGTTGGGCGTGTTGCTGGGGGCGATGATGTGCGTCGACCTCGGCGGGCCGATCAACAAGGCTGCCTATGCATTTTCCGTGGGGCTGCTGGCGTCCCAGAGTTATGCACCGATGGCCGCGGCCATGGCTGCAGGCATGGTGCCGCCCATTGGCCTGGGGATCGCCACGTTCATCGCCCGGCGCAAATTCGCCCAGACCGAACGCGAGGCCGGTAAAGCGGCGCTGGTGCTGGGGCTGTGCTTTATCTCCGAAGGTGCAATCCCGTTCGCGGCCAAGGATCCGCTGCGGGTGATCCCGGCCAGCATCGCCGGCGGCGCGCTGACCGGTGCGCTGTCGATGTACTTCGGCTGCAAGCTCATGGCCCCCCACGGCGGCCTGTTCGTGATGCTGATCCCCAACGCCATCAACCATGCGCTGTTGTACCTGCTGGCGATCGTGGCGGGGAGCCTGCTGACGGCGGTGGCGTATGCGCTGCTCAAGCGGCCTGAGGTGGTAGAGATGGCGTTGGAGCCGGCCAAGGCCTGATTTAAGTTACACCACCCTACCTGTGGGAGCGGGCTTGCTCGCGAAGGCGGCGTGTCAGACAGCATTTTCGTTGGCTGACACACCGCATTCGCGAGCAAGCCCGCTCCCACATTTCGTTATGCGGTGTTCATGAGTTCCTGTCACACCCACTTCACACTCCCATGCTTAAGTTTTCCCATTTCAAGGGAGAACACCATGAGCGAATTCGACCTGGGCCGTCGTCGTGTAATGCAAGCCGTGGGGGCGGGGTTGTTGTTGCCGGGGCTGGCGCCGGCGGTGATCGCTTCGGTCAAGGATCGGCCGGTGCTCACCGACGGTGTGCAGTCTGGCGATTTGCAGGGCGACCGGGCGATGATCTGGAGCCGCAGCGACCGTCCGGCGCGGATGGTGGTGGAGTGGGACACCCGCAGCAAGTTCAGCAATCCCCGCCGCTTCGTCTCACCCATGGTCGATGCCCGCAGCGATTTCACCGCTCGGGTCGAACTCACCGGGCTGCCCCGCGACCAGGCGATTTTCTACCGGGTGCATTTCGAAGATGCCCAGAGCGGCGTCGCCAGCGAACCCTGGCTCGGCCACCTGCGCAGCGTGCCGCAGTTCAAGCGCGACATCCGGTTTGTCTGGAGCGGTGACACGGTCGGCCAGGGCTTCGGCATCAACCCGGACATCGGCGGCATGCGCATCTACGAAGCCATGCGCCTGCGCCTGCCGGATTTCTTTATCCACAGTGGCGACACCATCTACGCCGACGGCCCGGTGCCCGCGCAGGTGACCACGGAGGGCGGTCGCATCTGGCGTAACCTCACCACCGAAGCCAAGAGCAAGGTCGCCGAAACCCTGGATGAATATCGTGGCAACTATCGTTACAACCTGATGGACGAAAACGTCCGCCGTTTCAACGCCGAGGTGCCGCAAATCTGGCAGTGGGACGACCATGAGGTGGTCAACAACTGGTCGCCGGGCAAGCAACTGGACGAGCGCTACCAGACCAAGGATATCCACAGCCTCGTGGGCCGTGCGCGCCAGGCCTGGCTGGAATACGCGCCGATGCGCCGGCAGAAGGCCGACGGCGGCGGACGCATCTACCGCAAGCTCGGTTACGGGCCGCTGCTGGATGTGTTCGTGCTGGACATGCGCAGCTACCGCGAAGCCAACGACGCCAACCTCGGCGCGGCCAAACCGTTCCTGGGGCGTGAGCAGTTGAATTGGCTCAAGCGCGAGTTGAAGCAGTCCCGGGCCCAGTGGAAAGTCATCGCCGCCGACATGCCCATCGGCCTCGGTGTGCCGGACGGCGAGGTCAGCCCCGGCGTGCCACGCTGGGAAGCGGTCGCCAATGGTGACCCGGGCGCGGCCCAGGGGCGCGAAGTGGAAATCGCCGAACTGCTCGGTTACCTGCGCAAGCATCAGGTGCGCAACTACGTCTGGCTCACCGCCGACGTTCACTATTGCGCCGCCCATCACTACCACCCCGAACAGGCCGCGTTCCAGGATTTCGAACCGTTCTGGGAGTTCGTCGCCGGGCCATTGAACGCCGGCAGCTTCGGGCCCAACGCCCTGGACAAGACCTTCGGCCCGGAGGTGGTGTTCCAGAAAGCCCCGCCGGCCCAGAACACCTCGCCATTCGCCGGGTATCAGTTCTTTGGCGAGGTGAACATCGACGGGCAGAGCGGGGAGATGGGCGTGGTGTTGCGGGATCTGGAGGGCGTGGCGGTGTTCGAGAAGAAGTTGCAGCCGGTTTGAACCAAGGATCACAGAGTTCCCCTGTGGGAGCGGGCTTGCTCGCGAAGGCGGTGTGTCAGTTGGCAGACGTGTTGTCTGACACGCCGCCTTCGCGAGCAAGCCCGCTCCCACAGGATGTTGTGTGTTCTTGAAGTTTGTCAGTAAACATCCCGTCGATACCGCCCCTGCTCGATCAGCCGTTCCACGGCCTCGCGCCCCAGCACGCTGTTGAGCACGTGGTCCACGCCGGAGGCCATGCCCTGCAAGCTGCCGCAGACATAGATCACCGCACCGTCGGCCAGCCATTGCTTGAGCAGCGCGGCCGATTCCAGCAGGCGGTCCTGGACGTAGATCTTCTGCTTCTGATCCCGGGAGAACGCCAGGTCCAGGCGTTCCAGGTCGCCGGAGGTCACCCATTCCTGCAGCTCATCACGGCAGTGGAAATCGTGCTCGCGATTGCGCTCGCCAAACAGCAGCCAGTTGCGCTGCATGCCTTCGGTGACGCGGGCCTTGAGCAGGCTGCGCAGGCCCGCCAGGCCGGTGCCGTTGCCCAGCAGGATCATCGGCACGCCCTGGGCCGGTAGGTGGAAGCTGCTGTTGCGGCGCAGTCGCAGGCTGATGGCGCTGCCCAGCGCTGCGTGCTCGGTCAACCAGCCGGAACCGACGCCCAGGCTGCCGTCGGGGTGGCGTTCCTGGCGCACGATCAGCTCCAGCACGCCGTCGGCCGGGATCGAGGCGATGGAATATTCGCGTATCGCCAGCGGTGCCAGCGCATCCACCAGGGCCTGGGCATGCAGGCCGACCAGATGGGCGCGGTTTTCCGGCAACTGGCGGGTCGCCAGGGCCTGGTCGAGGCTCTGGGACAGGTCATCGACCTGCACGCGCGCGTGGCCGGCGAGGCCGAGGCCATCGAGGAAATGTTCGATGGCCGACAGGTCATTGCGCGGCAGGATTTCCACCAGGTCACCGGCCAGCCAACTGCTCGGCCCGGGGGCGGTGAGGCCCAGCAGGTACACGCCTGAGCCGCTGCTGTCGGGGTTGAGCAGGGTGCGTTGGCTCAGCGTCCAGTTTTCGAAGCGGGGGGCCTGCCAGGTCTGCGCGGGCGCGTGTCCGGTCAGTTCGGCCAGTTGTTGTTGCCAGTGACGCAGGGCGTAAGGGTCGCCACTGTCGACTTCCACCGGCGCGAACAGGGTCTTGCCGCCGTGTTCCGCCAGCCAGGCGTGCAGTCGCCGGGCGAAGCCGCAGAAATGTTCATATTGACGGTCGCCCAGGCCCAGCACCGAATACTGCAGGCGCTCCAGGCTCAAGGCTTGGCCCAAGACCTTGCGTTCGAAACCACGGGCACTGTCCGGGCCTTCGCCGTCGCCGAAGGTGCTGACGACAAACAGTGCGTGGGTGGCGTTGTTCAGGTCTTGCTCACGCACACCGGCCAGTGGCTGGACGTTCACGGGCAAGCCGGCGGCCTGGAGTTGGCCGGCGGTCTGCCAGGCCAGTCGCTCGGCGAAACCGCTTTGGCTGGCGAAACCGATCAGCCAGGCCGGTGCATCGGTCGGGTTGGCGCTCAGGGCCTGGCGGGCGTTTCTGGCCTGGCGCTGCTTGCGGCGACGGTCCAGGTACAGCAACCAGCCGGTGATGAAGAACAGCGGCATGGTCAGCGCGGCCACGGTGACCAGGATCCGCCCGACCAAGCCGAAATAGCTACCGATATGCAGGGCATAGACGCTGGTGAGCAACTGTGCCTTGAGGCTCTTGTCGCTGTAGCGGCTGTGCCGGCTGACGACGCCAGTGGCCGGGTCGAGGATGAGCTGGTTCAGTGCCCGGTCGTGGGGCGAGTTTTTCAGCAGGTAGAACACGGTCGCCGGTTGCCCGGCCACGGGCGGCATGCGCACGTTATAGGCCGACAGCCCCGGGCCGGCGGCGCTGTAGATGCTGCTCCACATGGCCCGGTAATCGGCCACGGGAAGTGGACCGCTCGGCGCCGGGCCACGATTGCGCACCCGTTCCTCTTTAGGTGAATCGGAGAGCAGGCGGGTCACGCCTTTGTTGTACCACTCGTAGGACCAGGTCAGCCCGGTCAGGGCCGCCAGCAGATAAAACACCAGGCACCAGGTGCCCGCCACGGAGTGCAGGTCCCAATTGAAGCCGCGGCCTTTTTTTCGCCAATCGAGGGTCAGCCAGGCGCGCCAGTTTTTCCACTGGCGCGGCCAGCGCAGGTACAACCCGGACAGGCAGAAGAACACCAGGATCAGCGTGCAGGCACCGGTGATCTGCCGACCCACGTCGTCCAGGGTCAGGACGCGGTGCAGCCTGAGCATCAGGCCGAAGAAATCCTGGCCGGTCACCTCACCCATGAACTGTGCGGTGTAGGGGTTGAAATAGCGCATGGCGCCGCGCTTTTCCCCGGGGGGCGCGGCGAAGATCACCCGTGCGGCGTTGCCGCTGTCGGTCTCGACCCAGAGCATGGCGACGGTCTTACCGGCGGCGGCTTCGATCTGTTCCACCAGTTCGGCGGGCGGCAGGACGCCGGCCGGCTGTTTCGCCACCGTCAGCACCTGCGGGTTCAAGGCCCGCAGGATTTCATCCTGGAACGACACCACCGCCCCGGTAACGCCCATCAACGCCAGGACCAGCCCGGCACTGATGCCGAAAAACCAGTGCAACTGGAACAGGGTTTTCTTCAACACGTCGCCTGCCTTGTTCATTTACTGTTCATCACGGCGTGCATTATGCCGTGTGTTATCGAGAAGCATTCATAAACACACCTAAAAGCCTCGATCATTTGCATGAACGGGCAGGCGACGAAATCCTGTGGGAGCGAGCCTGCTCGCGAAGAGGCCGGTACATCCAACATCTTCGCCGACTGGAACACCGCCTTCGCGAGCAGGCTCGCGATGAGGCCAGTACATCCAACATTTTCGCCAACTGGGACACCGCCTTCGCGAGCAGGCTCGCTCCCACATTGGATTTTTAGCAGACACAAAACCCATGTGCACCCAATCCCCCTGTGGGAGCGGGCTTGCTCGCGAAGAGGCCGGTACATCCAACATCTTCGCCGACTGGAACACCGCCTTCGCGAGCAGGCTCGCTCCCACGATTGGAGCGGAGTGCGACCGGAAAAAAAACGGCGCCTTTCATTTCTGAAAAGCGCCGTTTTTTATTACGCAACAGGGCAAGAGCTACGAGCTCAAACGCCCAAACACATCACACGTAAAACGATTTCAGCGGCGGAAAGCCATTGAATTCCACCGCGCTATAGCTGGTGGTATAGGCCCCGGTCGACAGCCAATACAGGCGATCACCAATGGCCAGGTTCAACGGCAACCCGTACTTGTAGTTCTCATACATGATGTCGGCGCTGTCGCAAGTCGGGCCAGCGATGACCACTTCTTCCATCTCGCCTTTCTTCTCGGTCCAGATCGGGAACTTGATGGCTTCGTCCATGGTTTCGATCAGGCCGGAGAACTTGCCCACATCCGTGTACACCCAACGCTCGACAGCGGTACGGGACTTGCGCGCCACCAGCACCACTTCGCTGACCAGGATCCCGGCGTTGGCGATCAACGAACGGCCCGGCTCCAGGATGATTTCCGGCAGGTCGTCACCGAAGTCTTCCTTGAGGAAGCGGATGATTTCCTCGGCGTAGGTTTCCAGGCTGTTGGTGCGGGTGATGTAGTTGGCCGGAAAGCCGCCACCCATGTTGATCAGCTTCAGGACGATGCCGTCTTCTTCCTTCAAACGCTCGAAGATCACCTTGACCTTGGCGATGGCCGCGTCCCAGACGCTGATGTCGCGCTGTTGCGAGCCGACGTGGAACGAAATGCCGTACGGCACCAGGCCCAGGTCGCGGGCCAGGATCAGCAGGTCCATGGCCATGTCGGTCTGGCAGCCGAACTTGCGCGACAACGGCCAGTCAGCGGTGGTCGAGCCTTCGGTGAGAATCCGCACATAGACCTTCGAGCCCGGCGCGGCCTTGGCGATGTTGCGCAGGTCGGCTTCGGAGTCGGTGGCGTACAGGCGCACACCCTTCTCGTAGAAGTAGCGAATGTCCTTGGATTTCTTGATGGTGTTGCCGTAGCTGATCTGATCCGGGCCGACGCCACGGCTCATGACCTTGTCCAGCTCATAGATCGAGGCGATGTCGAAGTTCGAGCCTTTCCCCTTGAGCAGGTCGATGATTTCCACCGCCGGGTTGGCCTTGACGGCGTAGTAGACCTTGGCGAATTCGAAACCGGCGCGCAGGTCGTCATAGGCCTGGGAGATCATCGCGGTGTCGATCACCACGAACGGGGTTTCCTGCTTGTCGGCGAACGCTTTCATTTTCTGGAAAGTTTCGCGCGCGAAATAATCTTCGACCTGGATCGACATACTTGGGACTCCTACTGGCAAACATCAGGATCAATGGGTTTGAGGGCAGCAACCCTCGCGAACGTCCTCCGTATCCCCACTTTGGTTCGCCTACTTCCCAAGGCATGTCGCCGAAAGCAAAAAGGCCATGGGACGCTTGATTCCCTTGGCCTTGCTGTCTCGTCGTCAGTACTTGAGCCGGATGGATCGTTTCCAGCATGGACGTTCGGCGCGAACTTTAGGGCGTGAGGGGCCTGAGATCAACTAAAAATGTCGCGTTTTTGCACGTCTCCGTCGTGCGGCCCGCGACAGCTCATGATGTAACCGACCGGTGTGACAGGTTGATGTTCCCCCGGATTGGTATTCGAGCCTGCTCGATATGGCTTTTGCCTTTGTGGCGAGGGAGCTTGCTCCCGCTTGAGTGCGAAGCGCTCATCGCTTTTTTGGGGCCGCTGCGCGACCCAGCGGGAGCAAGCTCCCTCGCCACAATGGCAGTCGCCGTTGACTAGGCTGAGGCAGTCTCGGCCGGCGAGACAATGCTGGTCTTGCCCCCGCGCGAGCGCCCCGAGCTCAGGTACTCGGCAATCGATTCCTGGGTCACTTCGCCAAGGAACACCCGCTCGGCGTCCAGCACCGGCAGCCACGAGCGGTTGAACTCGTACATGCGCGACAGCAGGATCCGCAGGTGTTCGTCGTAGGCGGCGGTGGCGTTGAATTCCCGCAGGTATTGTCCGCACGTGCCGGTCTGGCGGTGCAGGTCGCGACGGCGGACGTAACCCAGGGCCTTGTTCTCGGCACAGGTGACCACCACGTAGCGCCGGTCGTGTTCGTCCATCAGTTCCAACGCCTCGGCCACCGGCGTCTCGGGGCTGACCGACGGGGCGTTGTCCGCCGCGTCTTCGGCCTTGACCAGCAACAGCCGCTTGAGCGTGCTGTCCTGACCAACGAAGTTGCTGACGAACTCGTCGGCCGGATGCGCCAGCAGCGTGTCCGGGTGATCGCATTGCACCAGCTTGCCGGCGCGGAAGATCGCGATCTTGTCCCCCAGCTTGATGGCCTCGTCGATGTCGTGGCTGACCATGATCACGGTCTTGTTCAGCGCCCGTTGCATCTCGAAGAACTCGTTCTGGATCATCTCGCGGTTGATCGGGTCCACCGCGCCGAAGGGCTCGTCCATCAGCAGCAGCGGCGCATCGGCCGCCAGGGCCCGGATCACGCCGATCCGCTGCTGCTGACCACCGGACAGTTCGCGGGGGTAGCGATGCAGGTACTGCTTGGGTTCGAGCTTGATCATGCTCATGAGCTCGCGGGCGCGGTCGTGGCATTTCTGCTTGTCCCAGCCGAGCAGGCGCGGAACCACGGTGATGTTTTCCTCGATGGTCATGTTCGGGAACAGGCCGATCTGCTGGATCACATAACCGATGTTGCGGCGCAGGGTCACTTCGTCCAGGCCGGTGGTGTCTTCACCGTTGATCAACACCTTGCCCGAAGTGGGCGGGATCAGGCGATTGATCATCTTCAGCGTGGTGCTTTTGCCGCAGCCCGACGGCCCGAGGAACACGCAGATCTCGCCTTCGTTGACGGTCAGGTTCACCGAGTCCACGGCTTTTACATCCTTGCCGTTGCTCTTGAAGGTTTTGCTGAGGTTTTGAAGTTCGATCATTTGAGGAGTCCTTTTGGAGTCAGCGAGCGTTGCAGCCATTGCAGAAGCAGGTCGGCGAAGATGGCCAGGAGGCTGACCAGCACGGCGCCGACGATCAGCATCGACATGTCGCTGCGGCTGATGGAAGCGAGGATGAGCACGCCCAGGCCACCGGCGCCGATGGTGGCGGCGATGGTCATGACGCCGATGTTCATCACTACGGCGGTGCGCACGCCGGCCAGGATCACCGGCACGGCGATGGGCAGTTCGACCATGCGCAGGCGCTGGCCGAAGGTCATGCCGATGCCGCGGGCGGCTTCACGGATGCCCGGTTCGACGCCGGTCAGGGCCAGGTAGGTGTTGCGCATGATCGGCAACAGCGAATAGAGAAACACCGCGGTGATCGCCGGCATTGGCCCCAGGCCTTGGCCGAACTTGGAGTAGAACGGCAAGAGTAGGCCGAACAGCGCGATTGACGGGATCGTCAGCAGCACCGTGGCGCTGGCTTGCAGAGGGCCGGCAAGCGCCGGGAAACGGGTCATGAAAATGCCCAGTGGCACACCGATGACAATCGCCAGGGTCACGGCGATGCCCACCAGGGTGATGTGCTGCCAGGTCAGGTGCAGCACCAGCGGCCAGTCCAGATGGGAAAAGGCGTCAAGAAAATCCATGGCTTTTCCTCCAGGTCATTGAGTTGAGAGCAGCGAATGCTGGCGCAGGAAATCGGCGGCAACGGCGGAAGGGCTTTCATGATCGACGTCCACCCGGGCGTTGAGCTGGCGCATGGTTTCGTCGTCGAACAGTTCGGCCAGCGGCTTGAGCTGCGCGGCCAGTTGCGGGTGCGCGTCGAGGAATGCCTGGCGCACCACCGGCGCGGCGGTGTAGTCGGGGAAGTAGTGCTTGTCGTCTTCCAGCAGCTTCAATTTGAACGCATTCAGGCGCCCGTCGGTGGTGTAGACCAGGCCGGCGAAGACTTGGCTGTTGCGCAGGGCGGTGTAGACCAGGCCCGCATCCATCTGCCGGATATTCTTGCGGGTCAGGTTCATGCCGTACTGCTCGACCATGCCGGCCAGACCGTCGGAGCGGTTGGCGAACTCGGTGTCCAGGGCCACCAGATGGTTCTCGTCGGCCTCGGCCTGCAACACGGTGTTCAACTGGCTGATGGAGTTGATCTGCGGGTATTGCTTCGCGACTTTCTCCGGCAGGGCCAAGGCGTAGGTGTTGCTGAATTTCGACGGAGCGAGCCAGACCAGGCCTTTTTTCGCGTCGAGTTCTTTCACCCGGGTGTAGGACTGGGCGCTGTCGAGCTTCTCGGTGACATGGTTGTAGGAAACCAGTGACACGCCGGTGTATTCCCAAAGTAGATCCAATTGCCCGGTTTCATGGGCGCTGCGGGCCAGGTTGCTGCCCAGGCCGCCGGTAATCTGCGCGTCGTAGCCTTTGCTGCGCAGGAATTGGGCGGTGATTTCCGCCAGCAAGGTCTGTTCGGTAAAGACACGTGCGCCGAGGCGGATCAGCGGTTTTTCTGCGGCTTGGGCAAACCCTGCGAACAGCAACAGGCAGCCCAGGATCAAGCTCAACTTCTTCATAACGATTCCTTTATCCAGCCAGGCTCAGGACGGGCGCAAGCCACGTTCCAGCCAGAGGCGGCTGGCGAGTGTCACCAGACCGTCGAGCAGCAATGCCAGCAGCGCCGTGCAAGCGGCGCCGAGCAACAATTGCGGCTGGTTGTTCAAGGCAATGCCAGGGAAGATCAGGCTGCCGAGGCTGTTGGCACCGATCAGGAAAGCCAGCGGGGCGGTGCCGACGTTGATCGCCAACGCTACGCGCACGCCACCGACGATGATCGGCACGGCGTTCGGCAACTCGACTTTCCACAGCACCTGGCGCGGGGTCATGCCGATGCCGACGGCGGCTTCCTTGAGGGAGCCCTGGACATTCTTCAGGCCTTCATAGGTGTTGCGTACGATGGGCAACAGCGAGGCGAGGAACAGGGCGAAGATGGCGGGCCCGCTGCCGATGCCCAGGATGCCGAGGGCGATGGCCAGCACAGCCAGGGGCGGCACGGTATTGCCGATGTTGAACACTTGCATGAAGCGTTCGGCGCGCCCGACCATGCCGGGGCGGCTGAGGGCGATGCCGGCGGGGATGCCGACAATCAGGGCCGCCAGCATGGAGGCCAATACAAGCATCAGGTGCGCTTGCAGGTAGAACAGCAGGTCGTCGCGGTAATGTTGGATCGTATCGATGCCGATCCAGTGGACCAACAGGGCCAGGAGGGCGACGACGACCGCACCCCCCATAAGCCCTTTGCCATAGTGGATAGCCACAGGCGGACTCCTTTGTCTTTCAGTCGGCGCACGCTGTCCCGGGCGGCAAACCATCACGGGTTGCCGGGAAAACGTTCGCGAGAAGCAGCTCTTTTCGAGGCCGGTAAAACGACCGTCGAAGCGAGCCATGAGCGCAGCCTCGTCAGGCTAACTTGCTGATTTTTCAGGCCCTGACGGTTGCTCGTATCAGGGGGGTGGACGTCTCCACGGGGCAAAAGGTTCCCATGTAAGGGAAGATCTGGCCACCCTGGATGTGCTCAACGGTTCGGTGCCTGGCACACGTTGGGCTATAGTTTCTGCCCTTTTTTTGAGTCACCCGCCAGGCGATTTTCCATGACCAAACATGCCGTATGGAATTGGCCGGGATCGGGCAGGATTGAATTATATACTTGACGGAATATTCTCTTAAGGACATATTTGCAATGCCATGGACTGTCGAGCTTTGTGATGAGTTTGAACCGGAATTCGAGGCCATGGCCGAGGCGGTTCAGGATGAACTGCTGGCCCAAATGAAGGTACTTGAGCGATTCGGTCCGGAACTGGGGCGTCCGCAGGTGGATACGCTTAACGGCTCAAAGCACGCCAATATGAAAGAGTTGCGTTTCAAGGCTGATAACGGGGTCTGGCGTGTGGCCTTCGCGTTCGATCCAGAAAGGAAAGCCGTCCTGCTGATTGGTGATGACAAGTCAGGCGGAAGCCAGAAGAAGTTCTATAAGGACTTGATCAAGACAGCAGATGTCCGTTTTGACCGGCACCTAAGCACACTGAAGAAAGGGTAAGGCAATGGCTAAGTCAATCGACGAGATTATGAAAGGGCTTCCCGCGGCCCGTCGACAGAAGATCGAACAGCGCGGCGCAGAGCTCATTGCAGAACAGATGACCCTGCAGGAACTGCGCAAGGAGCTGAATCTCACGCAGGAGACTATGGCCGGTCTTCTCCACATGAAGCAAGGCAACGTCTCTAAAGTGGAGAAGCGTACCGACATGCTGCTCTCTACGCTGCGCGAATACGTTGAGGCTATGGGAGGGACACTGGAATTGGTTGCCCGGCTTCCCGGTCGTGGCCCCGTGAAGCTGGAAGGTCTTCGTGATTTGAACGCGGACTACAAGTAAGAAAAAAGGCCATCCAGACGGATGGCCTTTTGGTTTTCCAGTCAACCTCTTTCGGCGAGGGCGCAGTTCCAGCCAAGTGCTATCGGGCATCGTACCGAGCACTCCCGTCCGCCCTTTGTTACAATGCGCGGTTCCCTGTACTGGCCTGTGCAATCGGCCAAAAGCAAATTTTTCAGTGTGTGCATAACAGCATGCACAATCGAGATTTTGAACGATGTCCGACAGCAAAATTGTCAATGAAGTCAATGCCAGACGCACGTTTGCCATTATTTCCCACCCCGATGCCGGTAAGACCACCATCACCGAAAAGCTCTTGCTGATGGGCAAGGCGATTGCGGTGGCCGGCACGGTGAAATCCCGCAAGTCCGACCGCCATGCCACCTCCGACTGGATGGAAATGGAAAAGCAACGGGGTATTTCCATTACCACGTCGGTCATGCAGTTCCCGTATCGCGAGCACATGATCAACCTGCTCGACACCCCGGGCCACGAAGACTTCTCCGAAGACACCTACCGCACCCTGACCGCGGTGGACTCGGCCTTGATGGTCCTCGACGGCGGCAAGGGCGTCGAGCCACGGACCATTGCGCTGATGGACGTCTGCCGTCTGCGGGACACGCCGATCGTCAGCTTCATCAACAAACTCGACCGTGACATCCGCGACCCCATCGAATTGCTCGACGAGATCGAAGCGGTCCTGAAGATCAAGGCCGCGCCGATCACCTGGCCGATCGGTTGCTATCGCGACTTCAAAGGCGTGTACCACCTGGCCGACGACTACATCATCGTCTACACCGCCGGTCACGGGCACGAGCGCACCGAAACCAAGATCATCGAGAAGCTCGATTCCGACGAGGCCCGCGCGCACCTGGGCGACGAGTACGATCGTTTTGTCGAGCAACTGGAACTGGTGCAGGGCGCCTGCCATGAGTTCAACCAGCAGGAATTCCTCGACGGTCAATTGACCCCGGTGTTCTTCGGCACCGCCCTGGGCAACTTCGGCGTGGACCATGTGCTCGACGCCGTGGTCGACTGGGCTCCGCGCCCGCTGCCTCGCGTCGCCAACGAGCGTACCGTGGAGCCAGTGGAAGAGAAGTTCGCCGGCTTCGTGTTCAAGATCCAGGCGAACATGGACCCCAAGCACCGCGACCGCATCGCCTTCATGCGCATCTGTTCCGGCAAATACGAAAAAGGCATGAAGATGCGCCACGTGCGCACCGGCAAGGACGTGCGCATCGGCGACGCCCTGACGTTCTTCTCCTCGGAACGCGAACAACTGGAAGAAGCCTTCGCCGGTGACATCATCGGCCTGCACAACCACGGCACCATCCAGATCGGCGACACCTTCACCGAAGGCGAGGCCCTGGGCTTCACCGGCATCCCGCACTTCGCCCCGGAACTGTTCCGCCGTGTGCGTCTGAAGGACCCGCTCAAGTCCAAGCAACTGCGCCAAGGTTTGCAGCAACTGGCCGAAGAGGGCGCCACCCAGGTGTTCTTCCCGGAGCGCAGCAATGACATCATCCTCGGCGCCGTCGGTGTGCTGCAGTTCGACGTCGTCGCCAGCCGCTTGAAAGAGGAATACAAGGTCGAATGCTCCTACGAGCCGATCACCGTGTACTCCGCCCGTTGGATTGAATGTGGTGATAAGAAAAAGCTCGAGGAATTCTCCAACAAGGCCGTGGAAAACCTTGCGCTGGATGGCGGCGGGCATTTGACCTACCTGGCGCCTACGCGGGTGAACCTGGCGCTGATGGAAGAGCGCTGGCCGGATGTGAAATTCCGCGCGACGCGGGAGCATCACTAAGCATCAAGCGTGACCCACTGTGGGAGCGAGCTTGCTCGCGATAGCGGTGGGTCAGCTTGCCCGGATGTTGGATGTGCCGCTGTCATCGCGAGCAGGCTCGCTCCCACACTGGTTTTGTGTCAGCCCTCAATCTCCCGGTCACCCATAGTCCCCTGTGGGAGCGGGCTTGCTCGCGAAAGCGGTGGGTCAGCTTGCCTGGATGTTGGATGTGCCACCGTCATCGCGAGCAGGCTCGCTCCCACACTGGTTTTGTGTCAGCCCTCAATCTCCCGGTCACCCATAGTCCCTGTGGGAGCGGGCTTGCTCGCGAAAGCGGTGGGGCAGCTTGCCTGGAGGTTGGATGTGCCACCGTCATCGCGAGCAGGCTCGCTCCCACACTGGTTTTGTGTCAGTCCTCAATCTCCCGGTCACCCATAACTCCCTGTGGGAGCGAGCCTGCTCGCTATAGCAATGGGGCAGCTTGCTGGATGCTGGATGTAACGCCGCTGTCGCGAGCAAGCCCCACAGGGGGTTCTGGCGTTAGTTTGTTTGGAAATAGCGCTTATTCGAAACCAGGCTTTCGTACGGAACCTAGTACTTCTGCTAGTGGCTGTTGACGGGAGACTGGTTTATATGTCGCGTAAGCTTCCAATCGACGGGTGCGCAGACATGTCTTCAAAAAAAGAAGGTTTCCAGGTTTTCTATAGCTATGACCCGATTGACCGGCATACGGGCGTCAAGCATTCGGACGGTACGAGCGTCCGCATATTTCATCGCGGCGACCGTGTTGCGACTGAAGTAGCGGACGATGTCGTGCACAGCGTATTTGAAGCGCAAGGCGCTCTTCTTGGCCAACAGACAGCGAATGGGGGCGGCCAAGAAACGACCTTGATTGCTCATGATGACAAACGCTCGACGCTTCTCAGCCTAAGGGCAAACGAGACAGAGCCGCAAGCAACGGCATATAGCGTGTTCGGCTACAGTCCTATCGACAAGGCTTCACATCGTGTACTGGGTTTTAATGGGGAACGTTACGATAAAAACAGCGGATTTTATTTGTTAGGTAATGGCTACCGTGCTTTTAACACGGTACTGATGCGCTTTAATAGCCCTGACAACCAGAGTCCATTTGGTGATGGTGGAATTAACGCCTATGCGTATTGTACGGGCGACCCGGTTAATAGAACGGATCCGTCTGGGCATTCCTGGATGTCGCCATTCAAGGGCATAGGTAATCTTTTTTGGCGGCAGAAGTCGATTCTTAAACCAGTTGGTGATTATACCGCAGTGAAGCTGGGGGGGGGCACGGGTAAAATATACGGAAGAAATAGTATTTCGCATAAGTATGCTAGGCTCTCGAAGAACAGAAAGTTTTCGGAAAAAACCGCGCTTGAATTGGCAAATAATATAGATTTAAATATGGTCGCTCGGAGGGAAGCTCATATCAACGCAAAAGTGGCAGGACTATTAACTAGCAGACGTCAGCAGGCTTTGACTAGAAAAGTAGACACTTTCATGAGCAATGATCCGAAAATTGCGAAACTTCGTGTGGAGCTGGAAAACGCTAGAGGCGTTCGTGATGTCGATGACATTAAGATGCATGCTGCAGTAGTACATGAGGCCGCTGAAGATGTGAGACGTATACACGAAAGAGTTAACAATATCCGAAATAATGTCGAGTTTGAAATATCGTATTCGTTCCAATGGCGGAGGAGCAACTAACCTATCTGGCGCCAACCCAGGTAAACGTGGCCGGCGTTGTTCATGGCAGTTGTTAACGGGATAAATAGTTTTATGTAAAGGGTCATTTGGCAGGAGACTGCCTTCCCAAGGAAATCCGATGATCGAGCCAGGTATTAGCGCCAGTATCATGCGGACCCAACTTGTGGGGCTTGCTCGCGAAAGCGGTGGGTCAGCTCGCCTGGATGTTGGATGTGCCGGCCTCTTCGCGAGCAAGCCCGCTCCCACGAGGGTTTTTGGGGTTAGTAGGTTTTGAGATAAGCCTTATTCGAAACCATTCTGTCGGGCGGGGCATTTCCAGTGGTTCTGCGGCGTCTTATCTGGTGAACTGGCCTGTTCAGAACTAGATTTTCTTGAGCACCGTCGGGCCCCGGCTTTATCCGGAACAGAAGGAATGGGTTATGAACAAGCTGCTACGCATGATGTTTTTGCTGAAGGTGTTGGTGATGCTGTCCCTCGGTTCCACGGCGGCGTGGGCCGAGTGTGATGAACATGAGAAACACGCGTCGAGTGGCTCGGTGGTTCAGGGTGGGTTGATGCTTGCCGCGACCACCACAGAGGAGCCAGGCGATCAGGATAATGATGACTCGACCCTAGACGATCCGGACACCGACGACGGTGGCGATAGCGGTGATGGTGGTGAGGGCGATGCCGACGAAGGCGATAGCCAGACGTAGACTGCTGACCTAAAGAAAACCCCTCCAGCCCCACTGATACTCAGTCGGGGCTGGAGGGGTTTTTCATGCCGGGTGCACTGCCCAAGGTGAAGATTTACCCCTGTGGCGAGGGAGCTTGCTCCCGCTGGAGTGCGCAGCAGGCCCAAAAGAGGGTCCGCTGCGCGGCCCAGCGGGAGCAAGCTCCCTCGCCACAAGGGCTTTTCTGCCTTAAGTGCTTTGCTGCTTTTTAGCCTTACGCCGCGCCGTCTAGAAAGCGCTCGGCGTAGTGACACGCCACCAGCCGGTTATCGAGCGGGCGAAGCGCCGGTTCTTCAGTCTTGCAACGCTCAGTCGCATACGGGCAGCGCTTGTGGAAAGCGCAGCCGGACGGCGGGTTGAGCGGGTTGGGCAGTTCGCCGACGATCTTGATCTTCGGCTTGTTCGGGTCCGGGTGGATGGTCGGGGTGGCCGACAGCAGCGCCTGGGTGTACGGGTGCAGCGGGCGGCTGTAGATGGACTCGTTGGGGCCCATTTCCACCGGGCGGCCGAGGTACATCACCATCACGTCATCGGCCACGTGTTGCACCACCGCCAGGTTGTGGGAGATGAACACGTAGGCAGTGTTGAATTCCTGCTGCAGGTCCATGAACAGGTTCAGCACCTGGGCCTGGATCGACACGTCCAGCGCCGACGTCGGTTCGTCCGCCACCAGCACCTTGGGTTGCAGCATCATGGCGCGGGCCAGGGCGATGCGCTGGCGCTGGCCGCCGGAGAACATGTGCGGGTAGCGCTGGTAATGCTCGGGGCGCAAGCCCACCTGCTTCATCATCGCCTGGACTTTTTCCCGCCGCTCGGTAGCCGACAGGCTGGTGTTGATCAGCAATGGCTCGGCCAGTTGATCACCGATTTTCTGCCGCGGGTTGAGGGACGCGTAAGGGCTCTGGAAGACCATCTGCACGTCTTTGCGCAGTTGCTTGCGTTCGGCCTTGTTGGCGCCGGCCACTTCCTGGCCGGCGATTTTCAAGGAGCCGGCGGACGGCTCTTCGATCAGCGTCAGGGCCCGGGCGAGGGTGGACTTGCCGCAACCGGATTCGCCCACCACGGCCAGGGTCTTGCCGGCTTCCAGTTCGAACGACACACCGTTGAGGGCGCGCACGGTCGCATGGCCCTTGAACATGCCACGGGACACTTCGTAATGACGGGTCAGGTCACGGGCGGTAAGTACGACGGCCATCACGCCACCTCCTGGTTCAACGGGTAGAAGCAGCGGGCGAGGCTGTTGGATTTCGGATCGAGGGCCGGGCGTTGTTGACGGCAGTTGTCCTGCACGTACGGGCAGCGCGGCGACAGCAGGCAGCCTTGCGGACGGTCGTAGCGACCGGGGACGATGCCCGGCAAGGTCGCCAGGCGCTCGGCGCCCATGCTGTGTTCCGGAATCGCCGCCAGCAACGCTTCGCTGTATGGGTGCGCCGGAATGTCGAACAGCTCCGGCACCTGGCCCACTTCCACGGCTTGGCCGGCGTACATCACGCACACGCGCTGGGCGGTTTCAGCCACCACGGCCAGGTCATGGGTGATCAGCACCAGGCCCATGTTTTGCTCTTTTTGCAAGGCCAGCAGCAGGTCCATGATCTGCGCCTGGATGGTTACGTCCAAAGCGGTGGTCGGCTCGTCGGCGATCAGCAGTTTTGGCTCGCCGGCAATCGCCATGGCAATCGCCACGCGCTGGCTCATGCCGCCGGACAGTTGATGCGGGTAGGCGTCCATGCGGCTGGAGGCGCCGGGGATCTCGACTTTTTCCAGCAGTTCGATGGCGCGCTTGCGGGCGGCCTTGCCGGACATCTTCAGGTGCAGGCGCAGCACTTCTTCGATCTGGAAACCCACGGTGTAGCTGGGGTTAAGCGCGGTCATCGGGTCCTGGAAGACCATCGCCAGGTCTTTGCCGACGATCTGCCGGCGCTGGCGGTTGCTCAGCTTGAGCATGTTCTTGCCGTCGAAGTTCAGCGCATCGGCGGTGACGATGCCGGGGTGCTCGATCAGCCCCATCAGCGCCATCATGGTCACGGATTTACCCGAGCCCGATTCGCCGACGATCGCCAATACTTCGCCTTTGTCCACGCTCAGGTCGAGGCCGTCGACCACCGGCACGGCGGTGGCGTCGCCGAAGCGGACGTTGAGATTCTTGATTTCTAGCAGTGACATGGGAATCTCCTCAGGCGGCATTCTTGAGTTTCGGGTCCAGCGCATCGCGCAGCCCGTCGCCCATCAGGTTGATTGCCAGCACGCTGAGCAAAATGGTCAAGCCAGGCAGGCTCACGACCCACCAGGCGCGTTCGATGTAGTCGCGGGCCGAAGCCAGCATGGTGCCCCACTCAGGGGTCGGTGGCTGGACGCCGAGGCCGAGGAAGCCCAGGGCGGC
Source organism: Pseudomonas sp. Z3-6 (assembly GCF_051131985.1). Lineage (NCBI taxonomy): Bacteria > Pseudomonadati > Pseudomonadota > Gammaproteobacteria > Pseudomonadales > Pseudomonadaceae > Pseudomonas > Pseudomonas sp. Z3-6. The sequence goes on along the minus strand of NZ_CP071644.1, from coordinate 5,923,712 downwards.
GGCGTCGAGGATCGCCGAGGAAAAGCTCAGCGTCGCCTGGACGATCAGCGGAGCCATGCAGTTGGGCAGCACGGTGATGAACATCAGGCGCGGCAGGCCGGCGCCGGCCAGGCGGGCGGCGGTCACGTAGTCGCGGTTCAGCTCGCCCATCACGGCGGCGCGGGTCAGGCGCACGTAGGACGGCAGCGAGACGATAGCGATGGCGATCACGGTGTTGATCAGGCCTGGGCCGAGGATGGCGACGATCGCCACGGCCAGCAGCAGCGACGGCAGGGCCAGCATGATGTCCATCAGGCGCATGATGGTCGGGCCGAGGATGCGCGGGAAGAAGCCGGCGAACAGCCCCAGCAGAATGCCCGGAATCAACGACATCACCACCGACGACAAGCCGATCAGCAACGACAGCCGCGAGCCCTGGATCAGGCGCGAGAGCAGGTCGCGGCCCAGTTCGTCGGTGCCCAGCAGGAACTGGATCTGCCCGCCTTCAAGCCAGGCCGGCGGCGTCAGCAGGAAATCGCGGTATTGCTCGCTCGGGTCATGAGGCGCGACCCACGGGGCGAAGATCGCGCAGAACACGATCAGGATCATGAACATCAGCCCGGCAACGGCGCCCTTGTTGCGGGAAAACGCCTGCCAGAATTCTTTGTACGGGGACGGGTACAGCAGGCTTTGATCGACTGCTACCGCGGTAGTTGGAGTACTCATGGTCTTGATCTCAGCGCTGGTGACGGATGCGTGGGTTGGCAAAGCCGTAGAGGATGTCCACGACGAAGTTGACCAGAATCACCAGGCAGGCGATTAACAGGATGCCGTTCTGCACCACGGGGTAGTCCCGGGCGCCGATGGCTTCGATCAGCCACTTGCCGATGCCCGGCCAGGAGAAGATCGTTTCGGTCAGGACCGCACCGGCCAGCAGCGTGCCGACTTGCAGGCCGACCACGGTCAGCACCGGGATCAGCGCGTTGCGCAGGCCATGCACGAACACCACGCGCGACGGCGACAGGCCCTTGGCCTTGGCGGTGCGGATGTAGTCTTCACGCAGCACTTCGAGCATCGAAGAACGGGTCATGCGGGCGATCACCGCCAGCGGAATGGTGCCCAGTACGATGGCCGGCAGGATCAGGTGATGCAGGGCATCGAGGAACGCGCCCGGTTCATCGGCCAGCAGTGTATCGATCAGCATGAAGCCGGTTTTCGGTTCGATGTCGTAGAGCAGGTCGATCCGTCCCGACACTGGCGTCCAGCCCAGGGACACCGAGAAGAACATGATCAGGATCAGGCCCCACCAGAAGATCGGCATCGAATACCCCGCCAGGGAGATGCCCATCACCCCATGGTCGAACAGGGATCCTCGCTTGAGTGCCGCGATCACCCCGGCCAGCAGGCCCAGGATACCGGCGAACAACAGGGCGGCCATGGACAGTTCCAGGGTCGCGGGAAACAGGGAGCTGAACTCGGTCCAGACGCTTTCACGGGTGCGCAGCGATTCGCCGAGATCGCCCTGGGCCAGTTTGCCGATGTAGTCCAGGTATTGGGCATACAGCGGTTTGTTCAGGCCAAGGCGTTCCATTGCCTGTGCATGCATTTCGGGATCGACCCGACGTTCGCCCATCATCACTTCCACGGGGTCGCCGGGGATCATGCGAATCAACGCGAAGGTCAGCAAGGTGATGCCGAAGAACGTGGGGATCAATAATCCCAGTCGGCGGGCAATAAAACTAAACATCTTCAGGTGTACCTCATCAGCCGGTTAGGCGTGCCCGGCAATCCTTTGGTGAAGGTTGCCGGGCGTTTTCTTATCTACTTCACCTGGGTGGTGGCGAAGTTGTTGGTGGTGAGCGGGCTAATCACGTAGCCCTCTACGTTGTTGCGCATTGCCGTGAACATGCGGGTGTGGGCCATGCTGATCCATGGCTGGTCCTGGTTGAAAATCACCTGGGCCTGCTCATAGAGCTTCGCGCGCTCCTCGGGGTTCACTGTGGCGCGTGCCTGGTCGAGCAGCGCCTGGAATTTCTCATTGCACCAGCGCGCGTAGTTTTCGCCGTTCTTGGCGGCTTCGCAACTGAGCATAGGCGTCAGGAAGTTATCCGGGTCGCCGTTGTCGCCCGCCCATCCGGCGGACACCATGTCGTGCTCGCCGTTTTTCGCGCGCTTGAGCATTTCGCCCCATTCCATCACGCGGATGTCGACCTTGATCCCGACTTTTGCCAGGTCGGCCTGCATCATCTGCGCGCCGAGCATCGGATTGGGGTTGGTCGGGCCGCCGCCGTTACGGGTGAACAGGGTGAACACGGTGCCTTCCGGCACGCCGGCTTCCTTGAGCAACTGGCGCGCCTTGTCCAGGTCGCGGGTCGGGTTCTTCAGGTCGTGGTTGAAGCCCAGCAGGGTCGGCGGGTACGGGTTGACCGCCGCGGTGGCGTTGCCCTTGCCGAACAGCGCGTTGACGTAGGCTTCCTTGTCGAAGGCCAGGTCGATGGCTTTGCGCACCCGCACGTCGCTCATGTACTTCTTGCTGGTGTTCAACGCGGTATACGAGACGGTCATCGCGTCCAGCTCGGTGACCTTCAGGTTCGGGTCTTTCTTGATGCTGGGGATGTCATCGGGTTTGGGGTACAGCGCGATCTGGCACTCGTTGGTCTTGAGCTTCTGCATGCGCACGTTGTTGTCGGTGGCGATGGCCAGTACCAGCGCATCGGCCGGCGGCTTGCCACGGAAGTAGTCCGGGTTGGCCTTGAAGCGAACCTGGGCGTCCTTGTTATAGCGCTGGAACACGAACGGGCCGGTGCCGATCGGCTTGCTGTTCAAGTCGCCGGCCTTGCCTGCCTTGAGCAACTGGTCGGCGTACTCGGCCGGGTAGATCGAGGAGAAGGCCATGGCGATGTCGGCCAGGAACGGCGCTTCGCGGCGGGTCAGGCTGAACTTGACCGTGTGTTCGTCGACTTTCTCGACGCTCTTGAGCAGTTCCTTGAAGCCCATGCTTTCAAAGTACGGAAAGCCCACGCTCGACAATTTGTGCCACGGGTGGTTCGGGTCCAGCTGGCGCTGGAAACTCCAGACCACGTCGTCGGCGTTCATGTCGCGGGTCGGCTTGAAGTATTCGGTGGTGTGGAACTTGACGCCCTTGCGCAGGTGGAAGGTGTACGCCAGGCCGTCGTCACTGATGTCCCAGGATTCGGCCAGGGCCGGAATCACTTCAGTGGTGCCGGGCTTGAAATCGGCCAGGCGATTGAAAATGGTTTCCGCCACGGCATCGGCGGTGACTGCAGTCGTGTACTGGACCATGTCGAAGCCTTCCGGACTGGCTTCTGTGCAAACCACCAGGGGCTTGGCCGTGGCGCCAACGGCAACGCTCAGCAGCGCGGCGGCGATGGCGGCGCGTAGGGGAGTCATGTTCATCGTCAATCCTCTGCAATCGGGTAATGGCAAAAGACCGGGCGGACGACCTCGTGAGTCGACCGCCCGGTGGCAGTTTAGAGAATGTTGAACGGAATGGTGGTGACCAGGCGGAACTCGTTGAGGCTGCCGTCGGCCTGGTTTTCGCTGGCGCGGTGTGCGGTGTAGGTCGCACGGATCGCGGTGGCTTTCAGAGGACCGCTCTGTACGGCATAGGACGCGCCGACGCCGTATTCGTAGTGGTGCTCACCGTCCATGGCCCGTACGTCGCTATAACCGGTGCTGTTGTAGTGCGTACCGTCGATGCCCCAGCCTCGCGCCTGGTAGATGTTGAACTTCAGGCCTGGCACGCCGTATTCAGCCATGTTCAGGCCGTAGGCGATCTGGAAGGATTTCTCGTTCGGGCCGTTGAAGTCCGACAGCAGGGAGTTGGCCAGGTAGATGCCGTTGGTTTCGTGCAGGTAGTCGAAGTACTCGTTACCGTTCACTTCCTGGTACGAGAACGTCAGGCTATGGGCCTGGTGCGTCAGGCCGAACGACAGGGAGTAGGTGTCGTTGTCGATCTCGCCCAGCTTGCTTTTGCCCGAGTCCACGGTCTTGTAGTAGTTCAGGCCGGTGGTCAGGCTCAGCACCGAGCTGTCGCCCAGTTCATGGGTGGCACCGAAGTAGTACTGGTTCCACATGTCCTCGGCTTCGGTCGCCCACAGGCTGGTCTTCAGGCTAGCCAGTGGCTGGTAGGTGATACCGGCGGTGTTGACGTGATCGGTCTCGACGCTGCTGTCACCGTATTCGGAGCGGAACTTGCGCTGGCTCTGTTCGGTACGTGGCGAGTTGCGGTCGAAGGTGGCGATGTCGAACGCCAGGTTTTCGAATTCTTCGCTGTGCAGGCTCACACCCTGGAAGCTTGAAGGTAGGGCACGGTTGCCGATCACGTCGACCATCGGGCTGCTGAAGTTCTGGCGGCCGGCGGTCAGGGTGGTGTTGGACACGCGGGCCTTGAGGTTGGCCAGGCCCAGTTTGCTCCACTGGCCCACGGCGTCGCCGCCTTCGCGGGTCAGGGTACGGTTGTTGCCGGCGCCAGGGCGGGTGGTCGGTGCACCGCCGTTGTTGGACGCCAGGTCCTTGCGGTCCTGGTCCAGGGCGATGGCGTTGTAGGCGGCCAGTTCGGTGCTGAAGCCCACAGTGCCTTCAGTGAAGCCCGAGTTGTACTTGATGATGGTGCCTTGCAGCCAGTTGATCCGGCGGTCGGTCTCGCGTGCTTCGCCGTTCTTGCGATAGGTGAGTTTCGTGCCGCGCTTGAATTGCTCGTTGGCGTACCAGTTGCGCGTGCTGCCCGTGACGGATTGGCCGTCGATGAAACCCTTGGCTTCGCTTTGCTCGCTGGTGGTCTTGAGGGTCACCGGGGTGACCGCCTGGCTCTGGGATTCTGCGAAAGCCGTTGCGGTAATACTGCTGATGGCCAAGGCCAGTATCGCGGTGCTGCTCAGTTTCATCGGTAACGCTCCTTTTTCTTTTTTTTGTGCCGATCCTTTTGGATGATTCGGCTAACGGTTTACAACTCATTCACAGCTAGCAAACGTTTGCATCACGTCTGATCGACGAATTCAGGCAAGACGTCTGCGTGAGGGCTTCCAGGGAAGCCCTCGCTGTGCGGCTAGACGGTTATGGGTTCAGGCTGACGCCCGAGAACACGTTGCGACCGAAGGGGCTGACTTTGAACCCTTCGACTTTGGCGCTCAGCGGCTGGTTGACCGTCGAGTGGGCAACAGGGGTGATCGGCACTTGCTGCTTGAGCAACTGCTGGGCCTGTTTGTAGAGCACGGTGCGCTGGTCGCGGTCGGTGACGACCTTGGCCTGCTTGATCAGCTTGTCGTAATCCTGGTCACACCACATGGAGTAGTTGTTGCCGCCAATGGCATCGCAGCTGTACAGCGTGCCCAGCCAGTTGTCCGGATCACCGTTGTCGCCGGTCCAACCGATCAGGCTGATGTCGTGCTCGCCGTTCTTGGTGCGCTTGATGTACTCGCCCCATTCATAGCTGACGATCTTCACTTTCAGGCCGATCTTCGCCCAATCCGCCTGGAGCATCTCGGCCATCAACTTGGCGTTGGGGTTGTACGGACGTTGCACGGGCATGGCCCAAAGGGTGATTTCGGTGCCTTCCTTGACGCCGGCGGCCTTGAGCAACTCCTTGGCTTTTTCCGGGTTGTAGGGCGTGTCCTTGATGGTGTCGTCGTAGGACCACTGGGTCGGCGGCATGGCGTTTTGCGCCAGTTGCCCCGCGCCTTGGTACACAGCATTGAGAATGCCTTGCTTGTTGACCGCCATGTCCAGCGCCCGGCGCACTTCGACCTGGTCGAACGGCTTGTGGCGGGTGTTATAGGCGATGTAGCCGAGGTTGAAGCCGGGCTTCTCGATCAGTTGCAGCTTGGAGTCGTTCTTCAAGGCCGGCACGTCGGCGGGACGCGGGTGCAGGGTCACCTGGCATTCGTTGGCCTTGAGCTTCTGCACCCGCACCGAGGCGTCGGTGTTGATGGAGAAAATCAGGTTCTTCAGTTTCACCCGTTCCGGCGCCCAGTACTTATCGTTGGCGACGTAGCGGATGTTGGAGTCTTTCTGATAACTCTTGAACTCGAACGGCCCGGTGCCGATCGGCTTCTGGTTGATGTCGCTCGGCTTGCCACTTTTGAGCAGTTGGTCGGCGTATTCGGCCGACAGGATCGCGGCGAAGCTCATGGCGATGTTCTGGATGAACGCGGCGTCCACGCTGTTGAGCGTCATCACCACCGTCAGCGGCCCGGTCGCTTCCACCTTGGCGATGTTCTTGTTCAGGCTCATGCCGTTGAAGTACGGGAACTCGGTGGGGTAGGCCTTGCGGAACGGATGCTGCGGATCGAGCATGCGGTTGAAGGTGAACAGCACGTCGTCGGAGTTGAAATCCCGGGTCGGCGTGAAGTAATCAGTCGTATGAAACTTCACTCCTTCGCGTAGGTGGAACGTGTATTTCAAGCCGTCTTCGGAAATGTCCCAGCTTGTCGCCAGGCCCGGGACGACATTGGTCGCGCCTTTTTCGAACTCGGCCAGGCGGTTGTACAGCGGTTCGGCGGCATCGTTATCAGTCGCGGTGGTGTACTGCGCGGTGTCGAAACCGGCGGGGCTGCCTTCGGAACAGAACACCAGGCTGCCGCCGGCGGCTTGGGTGGCGGATGTCGCGGCCAACAGGCCGGTGCCCAGCAATGCGGATAAAACCAAGGTATGGCGCATGACGCTCCCTCTCTCGTTCGGGGTGTTTGACAGTGCACCGGTGTCCTTCCGGGGACAGGTCCGGCGCACTGAGCTCATTCCATTGCGTAGCGATGCCGCAGGATCAGCAAGCCGTCCAGGCCCCGACGGTATGAGTCGTGGGCCTGGGGGTAAATGCGTAATGCCTGAAAGACTTGTGGGAAAAGGCGATACGTCCTAAACCAACTGCTGTGGTACGCAGTGCTTTTGGATGTAGGCTATTTCCTGAGTCTTGGCTTAAAGCAACGGCATGCCGTGGGAGCGAGCCCTGCTCGCGATGGTGTTGTTGGTACACCATCGCGCTTAAAAAAGGGGCCGCTACGCCCGAGGCGTCGGACCGGCCCAGCGGGAGCAAGCTCCCTCGCCACAGGTCACCTTATTTGCTGACGCTGACGCCGTAGAAGGAGTTCAAGCCAAATGGGCTGATCTTGAAGTCCTGCACGTTGGCGCGCATGGGTTGATACACCGTCGAGTGAGCGATAGGTGTCATCGGCACGGCATCCTTGAGGACGTGTTGTGCCTGTTTGTACAGTTCGGTGCGCTTGGCCTGGTCGGTGGTGCGCTTGGCTTCTTTCACGAGGCCGTCGAACTTCTTGTCACACCATTTGGAGAAGTTGTTGCCGGCCAGCGAGTCGCAGCCGAACAGCACGTTGAGCCAGTTGTCCGGGTCACCGTTGTCGCCGCTCCAGCCAATGATCATCGCCTGGTTCTCGCCACCTTTGGAACGCTTGATGTACTCGCCCCATTCGTAGCTGACGATGTTGACGTTCAGGCCGATCTTCTTCCAGTCGGACTGCAGCATCTCGGCCATCAGCTTGGCGTTCGGGTTGTAAGGACGCTGTACCGGCATCGCCCACAAGGTGATGTTGGTGCCTTCCTTGACGCCGGCTTCCTTGAGCAGCTCCTTGGCTTTCTCAGGATCGTACTTGGCATCCTTGATGGTGGTGTCGTAGGACCATTGGGTTGGCGGCATGGCGTTGACAGCCAACTGGCCGGCGCCCTGGTAGACAGAATCGATGATCTGCGGCTTGTTGACCGCCATGTCCAACGCCTGGCGGACTTTCAGGTCAGCCAGCACGTTCGGCTCGTTGCTGCCCTTGATCTTGTCCATCACGTTGTAGGCGATGTAGCCCAGGTTGAAACCCGCCTGGTCAGGCATCTTCAGTGCCTTGTCTTCCTTCAGGGCCTTGAGGTCGGCCGGGCGTGGGAAGAGGGTGATCTGGCATTCGTTTTTCTTGAGTTTCTGCATGCGCACCGACGGGTCGGTGGTGATGGCGAAGATCAGGTTGTCGATCTTCACGTCTTCAGGCTTCCAGTAGTCCTTGTTCCCGGTGTAGCGGATGTTGGAGTCTTTCTGGTAGCTCTTGAACACGAATGGGCCAGTGCCGACCGGCTTCTGGTTGATGTCCGGGGCCTTGCCATCCTTGAGCAACTGGGCAGCGTACTCGGCGGACTGGATCGAGGCGAAGCTCATGGCCAGGTTCTGGATGAACGCAGCGTCGACATCTTTGAGGGTGAACTTGACGGTGTGGTCGTCGACTTTATCGATCTTGGTGATGTTGGTGTCCATCCCCATGTCGGTGAAGTACGGGAATTCGGTCGGGTACGCCTTACGGAAAGGGTCGTCCTTGTTGATCATGCGGTTGAACGTGAACAGCACGTCGTCGGCGTTGAATTCGCGGGTCGGCTTGAAGTACGAGGTGGTGTGGAACTTGACGCCTTCACGCAGATGGAAGGTGTAGGTGAGGCCGTCTTCGGAAATGTCCCACTTGGTGGCCAGGCCAGGAATCACGGCGGTGCCGCCGCGCTCAAACTGGGTCAGGCGGTTGAACATGGTCTCTGCAGAGGCGTCGAAGTCGGTTCCGGTGGTGTACTGACCAGGGTCGAAGCCGGCCGGGCTGCCTTCGGAGCAGAACACCAGGTTAGTCGCGGCGGAAGCGAAGGGAGCGCTGGCTAACAAGCCTGCACCGACTAAAAACGGAATGACCGCGTGTTTAAGCATGTTGGCCTCATGATTTGTTGTCATTTTTGGATTTGAGGGCGACCTCGTGAGTCGTCCTGCGGATACTTATGCAGGCCCCATACCCAATGCAAGATCCAGAGCGGTTTCAAGTCTGAAACAGTGGCACGAACGTACCTTAATGTCGCATCTGTGTAACTTCTGACGCATTTGATCGTTTGCGCGCGTTTTTTAAGGGCGATTGGCGCCCTTTCCCGGTGCGCTGCGTGGCTTTGGCGCACCGGTAGGGGGCGGGTTTTACCTCTTCAAACCCACGTCGTAGAGGGGGATAGGGCTGAATGGGCTGAGTTTGAGATCCGGCCCCTTTTTGTTTATCGCTGCCGGAGGCGCCGTTATCTTCGGTCCAGGGTTCAATCGATGCACCGGCATTGCCCATGGGTCGAGGGTGGCGCCTGGCGCAACCTTTGGCTTTCTGGAGTGGCGCCTGGGAGTTTGCGTATGCTTCGGGGCGAGGCGGCCTGGAAGCTGACCTGATTCTTCCAGTCATACGTCGTCGGATCTGTGGGAGCAAAGCTTGCTCGCGAGGCGGCCTGGTAGCCGACCTGGCTCTCCCGGTCATATCCCAATCCATTGTGGGAGCGAGCCTGCTCGCGAAGGCGGCCTAGTAGCCGGCCTATCTCTCACGAATGTACCCGATCAGTTGTGTGTGGGTTTGTTCGCGAAGGTGGCCTGAAAGCCCAGGTGTGAAGGCTGGTCATTTCATGCCTAAGAAAAATATTTTGACTTTTCAAGGAGGCCTAATCTTTCGCTGTCCACATTCCATAAAACGTGGACAGTTCTTTCGTGCTGTTTTTGGAGATGTCAAAACTATTGTGCAGAGGTCGAAGCAATATGCCTATGTCCCGCCGACCACCAAACCCGTGGCGAGGGAGCTTGCTCCCGCTGGGGCGCGAAGCGGCCCCAACAGCAGCGACTGCATCCATCTGACGTACCGAGGCGTCAGGTTTGGGGGCTGCTGCGCAGCCCAGCGGGAGCAAGCTCCCTCGCCACGGGGGTTGCAGCGTCAGGAGGCGTGATGTGTCATTCATTTGTGTAGGAAGGATCACCGGTCCTGAAACGAAACATCCCACAGCTTTTTAAGATTGCCGCTCGGAAGTGGGCTCTCTAAACTTTTTACTGTCGCTGCAAAACAGCGACCGGGAGTGGGAACCCGAAATTAATAGGTCGTAAGCCTCACGACCATAACGGCAAGTGATGGCTCCAATTTCATCAGGAGCATGCACATGAACGAAGGAAAGACTGAACCGAACTTCAACAGAACAAACCCATTGGCGGGCTTCGACGCCATCGAAGACCTACTCAAAGACCACGCCGCCGCCGAGCGCGCCCTAAATCATTACCTCAACCCCAAACCTCCAGAACCAAGCACCGATCAGCGAATCGACAGCCTGTTTTCCGTCACCGCCAAGGCCGACGCCGACACACTACTGACCAGCACCTCCGAAACCCTGGCCTCGATAAAAGCCATGGCCGAGGACCTGGCCTTTGAAGTGGAGGGCACGCGACGCAGCGTGGCCCTGGGGATTCATCAGTTGGTGGAGTTGTGCCAGTTGCTGGTGGACAAGGCGTTGGATCAGCTCGAAGCACCGGCCAGCCCTGCACCGTGACAACCCCCTGTGGCGAGGGAGCTTGCTCCCGCTGGGGCGCGAAGCGGCCCCAACAGCGGCAACTGTATCCATCTGATACACCGAGGTGTCAGGTTTGGGGCTGCTGCGCAGCCCAGCGGGAGCAAGCTCCCTCGCCACGGGGGGTTGTTTTTTGTCGCAGGGCTTCAGGGTTCAGCCAGTACGAAGCTGGCTGAACCCGCTGTCCATCATCACTGCATCAACACCTCAATCGCCCCATCCGCCGTCATCGTCACCTTGCTGGTGCCCGCTTCCACCTCAGGCGTCACCGACTCGGCATCCATCGACGCCGCTTTCATCATCATCTGCGGGCGCATGTACGGTTGTGGATAACCGTTGGTGTTGAAGTTCAGGTTGACGATTTTATAACCCTTGCCACCCAAGGCTTCAGTGGCCAATTGGGCGCGGGCCTTGAAGGCGTTGACGGCGTCCTTGAGCAGGGCGTCCTCGCTGGTCTGGCGGGTGGCGGTGGCGATGGCGAAGTCCATGCCGGCCATTTTCATGCCGCCCAGCAGTTCGCCGGTGAGTGTGGACAGGGCGGCGAAGTCGGCGCTTTCCAGGCGCAGTTCCGCGCGTTCGCGCCAACCGGTGATTTTCCCACCTTTGTTGTCGTAGATCGGGTAGCTGTTGCGACTGCCCTGGCTCAAGTTGATGCCTTTGACCTGTTTGGCCTGGCCGATGGCTTTGTTCAGGGTGGTGCTGACAGCGGCGGCGAGTTTGGCCGGGTCGGTGTTCTGTTCTTCGGTGTAGAGGGTGACGATCATCAGGTCGCGGGCCACTTCCTGGCTGGCTTCGGCGCGCAGGGAGATCTGGTTGTAGTGCAGCTCATCGGCGGCCAGGGCCGGCAGGCTGGCGACGGTGCCGAGGCTGAGGGCGAGCAGGGCGGCGGGGCGACTGAACGTGTGCATGAAAGCTCCTTGGGATGATGCGCAGGGGTTGGTTCCGGGCCTGCGTGAACGATAAGACTCTAGCGTTTATGGTTGGGTTCGCACAGTTACAACTTCTATACAGATGCGAAGGTTGGTGGAGCTTTTGTGGCGAGGGAGCTTGCTCCCGCTCGGCTGCGTAGCAGTCGTAGTCTTTTGGGCCTGCTGCGCAGTCCAGCGGGAGCAAGCTCCCTCGCCACAGGGGGTTATAGGTAGCATGCGGGGCTGTGGCGCTTTGCCGCATATCTGCCGCTGCAACCCCCGCCTTGGTTATACTCCGTGCGATCCGCCTGGAGCGCTCATCAGGAGAGCTCATGCTCGCCCCCTTGCAAATGACTTCCGCCTCTCGCCAGAACCTCTGGCGCCTGACATTCATCCGCATCCTGGTCCTGGCGGCCCAGGCCGGTTCCGTGGGGCTCGCCTATTGGTTCGACCTGCTGCCGCTGCCCTGGCTGCAACTGGCGATCACCCTGGTCTGTTCCAGCGTGCTGTGCGCGCTGACGGCGATTCGCCTGCGCGCGTCCTGGCCGGTGACCGAGCTTGAATACGCCGTACAGCTGGCCTGCGATCTGTTTATCCACAGTGCGCTGCTGTATTTCTCCGGCGGCTCCACCAATCCTTTTGTCTCCTATTACCTGGTGCCGCTGACCATCGCCGCCGTGACGTTGCCGTGGCGGTATTCGCTCATCCTTTCCGGCATCGCCTTGGCGCTGTACACCTTGCTGCTGGCGCGTTTCTATCCGCTGGAAACCTTCCCCATCGCCCGGGAAAACCTGCAGATCTACGGTATGTGGCTGAGTTTCGCCCTGGCCGCGGCGGTCATCACGTTTTTTGCCGCGCGCATGGCCGAGGAGCTGCGTCGCCAGGAGGAGCTGCGGGCGATCCGCCGCGAAGAAGGCCTGCGGGACGAGCAACTATTGGCCGTGGCGACCCAGGCCGCCGGTGCCGCCCATGAGTTGGGCACGCCGCTGGCGACCATGAGTGTGCTGCTCAAGGAAATGCGCCAGGATCATAAAGACCCGGCGTTGCAGGAAGACCTCGGCGTGCTGCAGGACCAGGTCAAGCTCTGCAAGGAAACCCTGCAATACCTGGTGCGCGCCGCCGAGGCCAACCGCCGGCTGGACATCGACATGCAGGCGGTCACCTTCTGGCTCGATGATGCCCTGAATCGCTGGCATTTGATGCGTCCGGAGGCCAGTTATCGCTTCCAGTGCCTGGGCAAGGGCACAGTGCCGCGCATGGCGCCGCCGCCGGACTTGACCCAAGCGCTGCTGAATCTGTTGAACAATGCCGCCGACGCCTGCCCCGAAGGTTTGGAAGTGGTATTGGATTGGGATGCCTATGAATTGACGATCTGTATCCGCGACCACGGCGCCGGTGTGCCGCTGGCGATTGCCGAGCAGATCGGCAAACCGTTTTTCACGACCAAGGGCAAGGGTTTCGGCCTGGGCCTGTTCTTGAGCAAAGCCAGCGTGACACGCGCCGGCGGCTCGGTGAAACTCTACCCCCATGAGGAAGGCGGCACGCTCACCGAGCTGCGCCTGCCCCATGCCGACCGAGGAGACGAAACATGAGTGACGAGATCCAAGTCGACGGCGAAGAACTGCCGCACCTGCTGCTGGTGGACGACGACGCCACCTTCACCCGCGTCATGGCCCGGGCCATGTCCCGTCGCGGTTTTCGCGTGAGCACTGCAGGTTCTGCCGAGGAGGGCCTGACCATCGCCCAGGCCGACCTGCCGGACTACGCCGCCCTCGACCTGAAGATGGACGGCGATTCGGGCCTGGTACTGCTGCCCAAACTGCTGGAGCTGGACCCGGAGATGCGCGTGGTGATCCTCACCGGTTATTCGAGCATCGCCACCGCGGTCGAGGCCATCAAGCGCGGCGCTTGCAACTACCTGTGCAAACCAGCGGATGCCGATGACGTGCTGGCGGCGCTGTTGTCCGAACACGCCGACCTCGACACCCTGGTGCCGGAAAACCCCATGTCGGTGGATCGCCTGCAATGGGAACACATCCAGCGCGTGCTGACCGAGCACGAAGGCAATATCTCCGCCACCGCCCGCGCCTTGGGCATGCATCGGCGGACCTTGCAGCGCAAATTGCAAAAGCGCCCGGTACGTCGCTGAACCTGCGCTGAACAAATGCTGTCCACCCTCGCGACACATCGGGCCGTTGCTTTATGATCGGCCCGAGTTTTTTCTCCTATGAGCCTTAACCATGAATCAGAACGCTGAATATTCCGCGGTCAATGACGCGGTGCGCGGCCAGTTTTTCCGCCGTGTCTGGCAGATGACCACGCCGTACTGGCGCAGTGAGGAGAAGGGCAAGGCCTGGACGCTGTTGATTGCCGTGATCGCGCTGTCGTTGTTCAGCGTGGCAATCTCGGTGTGGGTCAACAGTTGGTACAGGGACTTCTATAACGCCCTCCAAGAGAAGGATACTGCGGCATTCTGGCGGTTGATCCTGTATTTCTGCGGCATTGCGGCGGTGGCGATCCTCGGCGCGGTGTACCGTTTGTACCTCACGCAGATGCTCACCATCCGCTGGCGGGCCTGGCTCACCGAGCAGCATTTTGCCCGCTGGCTCAACAACAAGAATTACTACCGGCTGGAGCAGGGCGGCTATACCGATAACCCCGACCAGCGGATTTCCGAAGACCTCAACAGTTTCACCTCCAACACACTGGAACTGGGCCTGGGGCTGCTTCGCACGGTCGTCAGCCTAGTGTCGTTCTCGATTATCTTGTGGGGCGTGTCGGGCAGCATCGAAGTGTTCGGCTACACCATCCCTGGCTATATGTTCTGGTGCGCGTTGGTGTATGCGGCGGTGGGCAGTTGGCTGACGCACCTGATCGGCCGGCGCCTGATCGGCCTGAACAACAACCAGCAGCGTTTCGAAGCCGACCTGCGTTTCTCCATGGTGCGGGTGCGCGAGAACGCCGAGAGCATTGCGCTGTATGGCGGCGAGCCCAACGAGAATCGTCGCCTGAGCGGTCGTTTCGGCCTGGTCTGGCACAACTTCTGGGACATCATGCGCGTGTCCAAGCGCCTGACGTTCTTTACGTCCGGCTACGGCCAGATCGCGATCATCTTCCCGTTCATCGTCGCCGCGCCGCGTTATTTCTCGGGCAAGATCCAGCTGGGCGAGCTCATGCAGATCAACTCCGCGTTCGGTAACGTGCAGGAGAACTTCAGTTGGTTCATCACCGCCTACGCCAACCTCGCCGCGTGGCGCGCCACCTGTGATCGTCTGCTGAGTTTCCGCCAGGCGATGAGCGACAACGAAGACCGCGTGCCGGCCATCGATGTGCAGAACCAGGGCAACGCGTTGGCGGTCCGCAACCTCGGGTTGGACTTGGCTGACGGGCGTCATCTGCTCGACAACGCCGATATGAATGTGGAACCTGGCGAGCGGGTCATGCTCAGCGGTCGTTCCGGCAGCGGCAAATCCACCCTGTTGCGCGCAATGGGGCATTTGTGGCCTGCGGGGCACGGGACGATCCGGCTTCCGGCGGCGCGCTACTTGTTCCTGCCGCAAAAACCTTACCTGCCGATTGGCAGCCTGCGGGAAGTGTTGAGTTATCCACAGGCCGGCGACGTCTACCCCAACGAACGTTATGCACAGGTGCTGGAAACCTGCCGCCTGCCGCACCTGATCCCGCGCCTGGACGAAAGCAACCACTGGCAGCGGATGCTCTCGCCTGGTGAGCAACAACGCCTGGCCTTTGCCCGCGCATTGCTTTATGCACCGCTTTGGTTGTACATGGACGAAGCGACCTCGGCGATGGATGAAGAGGACGAAGCGACGCTGTACCAGGCGCTGATCGACCAGTTGCCGGGCCTGAGCATTGTCAGCGTTGGTCACCGAAGCAGTTTGAAACGGTTCCATCCGCGACATGTGCGTATCGAAAATGGCCAACTGGTGGAGCGCACCGTAACCGCCTGACCACCGAAAACCTGTGGGAGCGAGCTTGCTCGCGAAGGCGGGGTGTCAGTTGACATTGATGTATCTGACACAGCGCCTTCGCGAGCAAGCCCGCTCCCACAAGGGTTTGGGGTGAACCGGGTGTTTAGCTCTACAACCGATCCCATGTGGGAGCGAGCCTGCTCGCGATGAAGGCGACTCGGTATCCGCCCCCGACTTGCCACTGCACCCCCGGTGATCGTACAACCACGTTGCGCTATGATGTTGCCATTCAGCCGTTTACCGAGACACAGCCCCATGGAAACCCCGATCGAAGTACCACGCTTTCCCCGCAAGCGCCGCAGCCTGGCGCAGGAGCTGGTGACGGTGCTGACCGAGCAGATTCGCGACGGTCTGCTCAAGCGCGGTGATAAATTGCCCACCGAGTCGGCGATCATGGAAGCCCATGGCGTCAGCCGCACCGTGGTGCGCGAGGCGATTTCCCGGTTGCAGGCGGCCGGCCAGGTGGAAACTCGCCATGGCATCGGCACCTTCGTGCTGGACACGCCCAGCCCGAGCGGTTTCCGCATCGACCCGGCTACCGTGGTTACCTTGCGGGACGTGCTGGCGATCCTGGAATTGCGCATCAGCCTGGAAGTGGAATCCGCTGGGCTCGCGGCGCAGCGTCGCAGCGACGAGCAACTGGCGGCGATGCGGGCGGCGCTCGACGCCTTGAACGAAAGCGCGGCCCATGCCAGCGACGCGGTGGCCTCGGACTTCGCCTTCCACCTGGAAATCGCCCTGTCCACCGGCAACCGCTACTTCACCGACATCATGACCCACCTGGGCACCAGCATCATCCCGCGCACCCGGCTGAACTCGGCGCGCCTGGCCCACGACGACCACCAGCACTACATGGATCGCCTGAGCCGCGAGCACGAGGAAATCTACGAAGCCATCGCTCGCCAGGACTCCGACGCGGCCCGTGCGGCCATGCGTTTGCACCTGACCAACAGCCGCGAACGGCTGCGCCAGGCCCATGAAGAGGCACAGGCGCAGGGTTAAGGCGCTTCGCTATTCTATGTGGCAGGGGCGTTTTTGTGGCGAGGGAGCTTGCTCCCGCTGGGGCGCGAAGCGGCCCCGACAGCAGCGACTGCAATTTATCTGATCCATCGAGGAGTCAGGTTTGGGTCTGCTGCGCAGCCCAGCGGGAGCAAGCTCCCTCGCCACAAAGAAATCCACTCGCCACAGGGGAAATGGTGTCTGGCGTTATGTCTGTTTGCCTGTCTGACGAATCGTAGGCGCACTGGCCGCAGGCGCAGGGCTGAAGTCGCTCACTGCTCTGCTGGCAAAGATGCTGTCGTGGCAAGCAAGGATGCTGTTGTGGCGAGGGAGCTTGCTCCCGCTGGGCTGCGAAGCGGCCCCCTCAGCTCTTTCGATCAATCGAACCTCTACAGGTTGGCGACTGCTTCGCAGTCGAGCGGGAGCAAGCTCCCTCGCCACAGGGAAGTGGTGACTGGCTTTGTATCTGTGTGCCCGTCTGACGAATCGTAGGCGCTTAGCGCGACGCCGTGATCCGCAACTTTTGCGGCTCGGATCTATCGATATCCACGCTGCTCTCGTAAGTAACCTCGTAACGAAGCTCAACCGATTTGCCGAGGTAAGCTGCCAGCTCGGTGTTGGTTATTATAGTCACCGTTACATCTTTACGTGGCGTACCTTCCTCGCCCTCGGTCAGAGGTGTAAACGCCCCTACCGGCGAGCCCTCGTCCAGAATCAGTCGGGCATTCGAGTTCTGGTCGAAATCTGCATCCGGAATCTCCACGGTCAATGTCTTTATTTTTGACAAGTCGACCGTGATTTCCTCAGCGAGTGGAAGATCTCTGAGCGCGGGCTTCGCATACGTCTTCATGATGTCACTCCCTGTGAGGCAGCCCCGATCATCGCGTACGGGCGGCTCACTTAAAAGATTGTGAAAGGGACTACGGCCGTGCGCAGCACAGCCATGCCTAGGTTATGCCCCCTCGCCGTAACGGCGCCTACTGGCAGAGTTGACAGTGGCGACGAGCGGTCCTAGTGTCCCAACCGGCAAGTTTCATCCGTCTCCCCATCACACCCAAACCCCCGGTCTACAAGGCTTCGCGACAAACACCCCAACCCCGACACCGGCCAAAAGACGAAATACAGTTGACGTTCATATTTTAAGTTGTACGATGACCTACAACTTCACATGAAGCTGAACCGTTTCCTACAACACAACATTTGCGTCCAGGGTGTTCGAATAATGAATCCACAAGAACTGAAGTCCATCCTCTCGTCTGGCCTGCTGTCGTTCCCGGTCACCGATTTCACTGCCAATGGCGATTTCAATCGCGACAGCTACATCAAGCGCCTTGAGTGGCTGGCCCCGTACGGCGCCTCTGCATTGTTCGCAGCGGGCGGCACCGGTGAATTCTTCTCCCTGGCCGCCAGCGAGTACTCGCAAGTCATCAAGACGGCCGTCGATACCTGCGCCACCAGCGTGCCGATCCTCGCCGGCGTCGGCGGTGCTACCCGCCAGGCCATCGAGTACGCTCAAGAAGCCGAGCGCCTGGGCGCTAAGGGCCTGTTGCTGCTGCCGCACTACCTGACCGAAGCCAGCCAGGACGGCGTTGCCGCCCACGTTGAAGCCGTGTGCAAATCGGTAAAAATCGGCGTGGTGGTGTACAACCGCAACGTCTGCCGCCTAAACGCCACTCAGTTGGAACAACTGGCCGAGCGCTGCCCGAACCTGATCGGCTACAAGGATGGCCTGGGCGATATCGAACTGATGGTGTCGATCCGTCGTCGCCTCGGCGATCGTTTCAGCTACCTGGGCGGCCTGCCGACCGCTGAAGTCTATGCCGCGGCCTACAAGGCCCTGGGCGTGCCGGTCTACTCCTCGGCGGTGTTCAACTTCATCCCGAAAACCGCGATGGACTTCTACCACGCCATTGCCCGCGAAGATCACGCCACTGTCGGCAAGATCATCGACGACTTCTTCCTGCCTTACCTGGACATCCGCAACCGCAAGGCCGGTTACGCAGTGAGCATCGTCAAGGCCGGCGCGAAGATCGTTGGCTATGACGCGGGCCCTGTGCGCACGCCGTTGACCGACCTGCTGCCAGAAGAATACGAAGCCCTGGCCGCGCTGATCGACAAGCAAGGCAAGCAGTAACAGACCCGACAAGGCCGCTGAGCAATCAGCGGCTTTTTGCGTAAGGCTTGATCGTTTCCACGCATCGCGTGGAAATGCAGCCAGGGACGCACTGCGTTCCTAGACAGCTTTTGTGAGAGGAGAAGCTCCGTGGCAGATGCAAAGCGTTTCGATAACTACATCAACGGTGAGTGGGTGGCCGGTGCTGACTATTGCACCAACATCAACCCGTCTGACTTGTCCGATGTCATCGGTGAATACGCCAAGGCTGACGCAGCGCAAGTCAACGCCGCCATCGAAGCCGCCCGCGCCGCGTTCCCGGCCTGGTCGACCTCGGGCATCCAGGCCCGCCATGATGCGCTGGACAAAGTCGGCACCGAGATCCTCGCCCGCCGTGAAGAACTCGGCCAACTGCTGGCCCGGGAAGAGGGCAAGACCCTGCCCGAGGCCATCGGCGAAGTGACCCGCGCCGGCAACATTTTCAAATTTTTCGCCGGTGAATGCCTGCGCCTGTCCGGCGACTACGTGCCATCGGTGCGCCCGGGCGTCAACGTCGAAGTGACCCGCGAAGCCCTCGGTGTGGTTGGCCTGATCACCCCTTGGAACTTCCCGATCGCCATTCCCGCGTGGAAAATCGCCCCGGCCCTGGCCTACGGCAACTGCGTGGTGATCAAGCCCGCCGAGTTGGTACCGGGCTGCGCCTGGGCCCTGGCCGAGATCATTTCCCGCGCCGGTTTCCCGGCCGGTGCGTTCAACCTGGTGATGGGCAGCGGCCGTGTGGTCGGTGACATCCTGGTCAACAGCCCGAAAGTCGACGGCATCAGCTTCACCGGTTCCGTGGGTGTAGGCCGGCAGATCGCGGTCAACTGCGTGGCGCGCCAGGCCAAGGTGCAGTTGGAAATGGGCGGCAAGAACCCGCAGATCATCCTCGACGACGCCGACCTCAAGCAGGCCGTCGAACTGGCGGTGCAGAGCGCGTTCTACTCCACCGGCCAGCGTTGCACAGCGTCGAGTCGACTGATCGTCACCGCCGGCATCCATGACAAGTTCGTCGCGGCCATGGCCGAGCGCATGCAGTCGATCAAGGTCGGTCACGCGTTGAAGGCCGGCACTGACATTGGCCCGGTGGTTTCCGAAGCCCAGCTCAACCAGGACTTGAAGTACATCGACATCGGCCAAAGCGAAGGCGCGCGGCTGGTCAGCGGTGGCGGTGTGGTGACGTGCGACACCGAAGGTTACTTCCTGGCGCCGACCCTGTTCGCCGACAGTGAAGCCTCGATGCGCATCAGCCGCGAAGAGATCTTCGGCCCGGTGGCCAACGTCGTGCGCGTGGCCGACTACGAGGCGGCGCTGGCGATGGCCAACGACACCGAGTTCGGTTTGTCGGCCGGTATCGCCACCACCTCGTTGAAATACGCCAACCACTTCAAGCGCCATTCCCAGGCAGGCATGGTGATGGTCAACCTGCCGACCGCCGGCGTGGATTACCACGTGCCGTTCGGCGGGCGCAAAGGTTCGTCCTACGGTTCACGTGAGCAAGGCCGCTACGCGCAAGAGTTCTACACCGTGGTGAAGACCTCCTACATCGGCTCGTAATACGCAACACCGGTCGGCGCCGGGCTCCGGCGCCGACCGTACAATTTGATTTCCCGCATAAAAATAAATAGTGGAAGTAGATTACATGCAAGAGACCAAGCCGACGCACGTCCGCTATTTGATCCTGCTCATGCTGTTTTTGGTGACAACGATCAACTACGCCGACCGTGCCACCATCGCGATCGCGGGTTCCAGCCTGCAAAAAGACCTCGGCATCGACGCCGTCACCCTCGGTTATATCTTCTCCGCCTTCGGTTGGGCCTATGTGGCCGGGCAGATTCCTGGCGGCTGGCTGCTCGACCGTTTCGGGTCGAAGAAAATCTATGCCTTGAGCATTTTCACCTGGTCGCTGTTCACCGTGCTGCAGGGTTATGTCGGTGAATTCGGCATGTCCACGGCCGTGGTTGCGCTGTTCATGCTGCGCTTTCTGGTCGGGCTGGCCGAAGCGCCTTCGTTCCCGGGCAACGCCCGGATCGTCGCCGCCTGGTTCCCCACCGCTGAACGCGGTACTGCCTCGGCGATCTTCAACTCGGCGCAGTATTTCGCCACCGTATTGTTCGCACCGCTGATGGGCTGGATCGTCTACCGCTTCGGCTGGCAGCACGTGTTCATCGTGATGGGCGTGATCGGCATCGTGTTCTCGCTGGTCTGGCTGAAAGTGATCTACAGTCCGCGCCAACACCCGATGATCAACGAGGCCGAGTTCAATCACATCGCGTCCAACGGCGCGATGGTCGATATGGACCAGGACAAGGGCAAGGAAAAGAAAGCCGACGGTCCGAAGTGGGATTACATTCGCCAACTGCTGACGAACCGCATGATGCTCGGCGTATATTTGGGCCAATACTGCATCAACGGCATCACCTACTTCTTCCTGACCTGGTTCCCGGTGTACCTGGTCCAGGAACGCGGCATGACCATCCTCAAGGCCGGTTTCATCGCCTCCTTGCCGGCCATCTGCGGGTTTATCGGTGGCGTGCTGGGCGGGGTGATTTCCGACTACCTGCTGCGCAAGGGCCACTCGCTGACCTTTGCCCGCAAGGCGCCGATCATCGCCGGTTTGCTGGTATCGAGCAGCATCGTGGCGTGCAACTACGTCGACATCGAATGGATGGTGGTGGGCTTCATGGCCCTGGCGTTCTTCGGTAAAGGCGTCGGTGCGTTGGGCTGGGCGGTGGTGTCCGACACTTCGCCGAAACAGATTGCCGGCTTGAGCGGCGGCCTGTTCAACACCTTCGGCAACCTGGCGTCGATCACCACGCCGATCGTCATTGGCTACATCATCAGCTCCACAGGCTCGTTCAAATGGGCACTGGTGTTCGTCGGTTGCAACGCGTTGATGGCGGTGTTCAGCTACTTGGTCATCGTGGGCCCGATCAAGCGTGTGGTGCTCAAGGAGCCAGCGGCCAAGGAAGCCGACCTCTCCAGCCTGTCTGAAGCCAAATCCTGAGGAATGGCGTCCATGAATCTGATTGAACATGCCGATTCGCCCCGTTACATCCGCCTGCACGAGCGCGATAACGTGGTGATTGTTGTCAACGACCAGGGCGTACCGGCCGGGACCGAATTCCCGGACGGCCTGGTTACCGTCGACTTCGTGCCGCAGAGCCACAAAGTCACCTTGGTGGACATTCCCGAGGGCGGCGAGGTGATTCGCTACGGCCAGGTCATCGGCTACGCGCTGCAACCGATCCCTCGTGGCAGCTGGGTCAAGGAAGACCAGTTGCGCATGCCCACCGCACCGCCGCTGGACAGCTTGCCGCTGTCCACCGACGTGCCGGCGGCCGATGCGCCGCTGGAGGGCTACACCTTCGAGGGTTACCGCAACGCCGACGGCACCGTCGGCACGCGCAACATCCTGGGCATCACCACCACGGTGCAGTGCGTGACCGGTGTGCTGGACCATGCGGTCAAGCGCATCAAGGACGAACTGTTGCCCAAGTACCCGAACGTCGATGACGTGGTGGCGCTGACCCACAGCTATGGCTGTGGCGTGGCGATCACCGCCACCGACGCCTACATCCCGATTCGCACCGTGCGCAACCTGGCGCGCAACCCGAACCTGGGGGGCGAGGCACTGGTGATCAGCCTGGGCTGCGAGAAATTGCAGGCCGGGCAGGTGATGCATGAAGGCGACAGCTCGGTGGACCTCAGCGAGCCGTGGTTGTATCGCTTGCAGGATTCCAGTCACGGCTTCACGGAAATGATCGAGCAGATCATGGAATTGGCCGAGACCCGCCTGAAGAAACTCGACCAGCGTCGCCGCGAAACCGTGCCCGCCTCGGAGCTGATCCTGGGCATGCAATGCGGCGGCAGCGATGCGTTTTCCGGTATCACCGCCAACCCGGCCCTGGGCTATGCCTCGGACCTGTTGCTGCGGGCTGGCGCGACAGTAATGTTTTCCGAAGTCACCGAAGTACGCGATGCGATCTACCTGCTGACCTCCCGGGCGCAAACCGAGGAAGTTGCCCAGGAGCTGGTACGGGAAATGGACTGGTACGACCGTTACCTGGCCAAGGGCGAAGCCGATCGCAGTGCCAACACCACGCCGGGCAACAAGAAGGGCGGGCTATCGAACATCGTCGAGAAGTCCCTGGGCTCGATCGTCAAGTCTGGCAGCAGCGCAATCAACGGCGTGCTTGGCCCGGGCGAGCGCTTCAAGCAAAAGGGCCTGATTTTCTGCGCCACACCGGCCAGCGATTTTGTCTGCGGCACGTTGCAACTGGCGGCGGGGATGAACTTGCATGTGTTCACCACCGGCCGGGGCACACCGTACGGCCTGGCGATGGCGCCAGTGGTAAAGGTCTCGACCCGTACCGAACTGGCCCAGCGCTGGCCGGACCTGATCGACATCGACGCCGGCCGCATCGCCACTGGACGGGCGACCATCGAGGAACTGGGTTGGGAGCTGTTTCACTACTACCTGGACGTGGCCAGCGGCAAGAAACAGACCTGGGCCGAGCGGCACAAGCTGTACAACGACATCACCTTGTTCAACCCGGCGCCGATTACCTGATCCGGCGCTGATCGCGAGCAGGCTCGCTCCCACAGGGATGTGGGGGGAGTGTGGGTTTTGCGATCGCAGGAGAACCAGTGTGGGAGCGGGCTTGCTCGCGAAAGCGGTGGTTCAGCTTGCTTTGGTGGTGGATGTGCTGCCGTCTTCGCGAGCAAGCCCGCTCCCACAAGGATGTGGGGGTGAATGTGGATTTTGCGATCGCAGGAGAACCAGTGTGGGAGCGGGCTTGCTCGCGAAAGCGGTGGTTCAGTTGGCATTGATGTTGGATGTGCTGCCGTCTTCGCGAGCAAGCCCGCTCCCACAAGGGGCAGCGGTGAATGTTGGCTCTGTGTTCACGCGAGCAAATGTGGGAGCGAGCCTGCTCGCGAAGAGGCTCGACCAGACGCCAATGCCGTGAGTGGCTTATCATTAGCCACCTAACGACACCCTTCTCAAGGTCCCCGGCATGCTGGCAATTTTCCTCGAAACCCTGAACGTCACCGCGCCGGTGTTCGCCATGCTGTTTCTGGGGACGCTGCTCAAGCGCATCGACTGGATCAACGACAACTTCATCCACATCGCCTCGTCCCTGGTGTTCAACGTCACCATGCCGGCGCTCTTGTTCCTTGGCATCCTGCACGCCGACCTGCACGCGGCGTTGCAGCCTGACCTGCTGATTTATTTCTCCATCGCCACCCTGGTGAGCTTTGCAATGGCCTGGGGCTGGGCCATCTGGCGTTGCCCGCGCGAAGACCGCGGCATCTACACACAGGGCGCGTTTCGCGGCAACAACGGTGTGATCGGCCTGGCGCTGGCGGCGAGCATGTATGGCGACTACGGGATTTCCCTGGGTTCGATTCTCGCGGCGCTGGTGATCCTGTTCTACAACACCTTGTCGACCATCGTGCTGGCGGTCTACAGCCCGGTGATCAAGTCCGATCCGTGGAGCATCTGCAAAAGCGTGATCAGCAACCCGCTGATCATCAGCGTGATCGCCGCCGCGCCGTTCGCCTATTGGCAGATCGGCCTGCCGAACTGGTTCGAGACCTCGGCCAAATACCTGTCACAAATGACCTTGCCCCTGGCGCTGATCTGCATCGGCGGCACGCTGTCCCTGGCGGCCCTGCGCAAGAGCGGCAAGATGGCCCTGAGTTCGAGCCTGGTGAAAATGGTCGGCCTGCCGCTGGTGACCACCCTCGGTGCGTGGCTCTGGGGTTTTCGCGGGGCGGAACTGGGGATCCTCTTCCTGTACTTCGGCAGCCCCACCGCGGCGGCCAGTTTCGTCATGGCCCGGGCGGCCGATGGCAACCATGAGCTGGCGGCGGCGATCATCGTCATCACCACCTTGATGGCGGCGATTACCACCAACCTGGGGATCTTTGTGTTGCAGTGGGGTGGGTGGATCTAGCCTCGGATTTGCAGCGCTCTTTCGTTCCATTCGCGAGCAAGCCCGCTCCCACATTCGATTGCATTTCCATGGAAGAACGCAGTCAATGTGGGAGCGGGCTTGCTCGCGAAGAGGCCTGGCCTGTCACCGCAAGGCTTGGGCCTTCACTCAGGTTTCTGGTAGCTATCGATCACTTCCTGCGCCGCCCGAAACGCATCGATCGCCGCCGGCACGCCCGCGTACACCGCGCAATGCAGCAACGCCTCGCGGATCTCTTCCACGGTGCAGCCATTGTTCAGCGCGCCGCGCACGTGGCCCTTGAGTTCCTGCGGGCACTTGAGGGCAGTGAGGGCGGCGAGGGTGATCAGGCTGCGGGTCTTCAGCGGCAGGCCTTCGCGGCTCCAGACGCTGCCCCAGGCGTGCTCATTGACGAAATCCTGCAGCGGCTGGGTGAAGTCGGTGGCATTGCCCAGGGCGCGGTCGACGAACGCATCGCCCATCACTTGGCGGCGCATGTCGAGGCCGGTCTTTGGAGTGTCGGTCATGGCAAATCCCTCTTGTGGTGTTGGCGGCGCCAGGCGCGCAGGGAGGTGAACAGCAAAAACGCGAGCAGGGCCGGCAGCACGTAGAACAGCATCAGTCGTTCCAGTTGGCCGGCCAGGGGCATGCCGGTGGTGAACGACACCACGTGCAGCCCGTAGACCGCGTACAAGCCCAGCAACAGCAAGCCTTCGGCACGGGTGACGCGGTAGCCTGAATAGAACACCGGCAGGCACAGCACCGCCACGCCGAGCATCACCGGCAGGTCGAAATCCAGGGCATTCGGCGACACGGACAGTGGCGTGGGCGCGGCCAGGGCTGTCACGCCGAGCACACCCAGCAGGTTGAACAGGTTGCTGCCGATCACGTTGCCCACCGCAATGTCCCGCTGGCCGCGCAGGGCGGCAATCAGCGAGGTGGCGAGCTCCGGCAGCGAGGTGCTGACGGCGACGATGGTCAGGCCGATGATGCGCTCCGAAAGGCCGAGGTCCGTCGCCACTTCCACCGCTGCGCCCAGCAACAGGTGGCCGGCGAAGATCAGCATGGTCAGGCCCGCTGTAATCATCAGCACACTCTTGACCCAGGACATGTGGGCCACGTCGCCGCCCACCGGGTGCGGCCGCGCCGAATGCCGGGACTGGCGCAACAACAGCCCGAGGTACACCGCCAGGGCCAGCAGCAGCCAGGCGCCATCCAGGCGGGTCAGTTCTTCATTCAATGCCAGCACGAACACCAGCAGGCTGGCGCCGATCATCAACGGGATGTCCAGGCGCACCAACTGGCGCGAGACGCGCAACGGAATGATCAGCGCCGACAGCCCCAGCGTGACGAGGATGTTGAAGATGCTGCTGCCGATCACACTGCCCACGGCGATGTCGGCGTTTTGCGCCAGGGTCGCCTGCAGGCTGACGGCCATTTGTGGCGCGCTGCTGCCGAACGCGACGACGGTCAGGCCGATGATCAGCGGCCGTACCTGCAAGCGTGCCGCCAGGCCCACGGCGGCGCGCACCAACAGTTCGGCGCCGCCGATCAGCAATAGCAGGGCGCCGAACAACTCGATCAGGCTGAGCAGCGGTAGGGCGGTGAGTAGGGAAATGGCCGGGCTCCGTCTATCAGTCGTCGAGGGCTTGCACACGCACCCGGGCAGTGCCGCTGCGCAACATGCCCAGTTGCTCGGCGGCTTCGCGGGACACGTCGATCAAACGGCCACGAGTATACGGGCCGCGGTCGTTGATGCGGACCACGACGCTGTCGTTGTTTTTCAGGTTGGTGACTTTCACCCGGGTGCCGAACGGCAACTGGCGATGGGCGGCGGTCAGGCCATGCTGGTTGAAACGCTCGCCGCTGGCGGTGCGCTTGCCATGGTGCCGGGCGCCGTAATAAGAAGCGACGCCGGTCTGGTCGTAGCCGTGTGGATCGACCGTCCCGCTCTGGCTGGCGCAACCGGCCAACAGGGACAGCAGGGCGCAGGCGCCGAGGAGACGCTTCATCAAGGGGGTTCCAACTACAGATAGGGGAGCTGGCCTGTGGGAGCAAAGCCAGTCGGAGCAAAACCTGTGGGAGCAAAGCTTGCTCGCGATAAACGATAACGCGGTCCACTGATGGATCGAGGTGTCTTCATCGCGAGCAAGCTTTGCTCCCACAGGCTCGCTCCCACAGGGGATTGAGCCAGATTGGAAGACTGGCTCCATGGCTATCAGCCTTCGAGCTTGCTTTTGAGCAGTTCGTTGACCTGTTGCGGGTTGGCCTTGCCCTTGGAGGCTTTCATGGCCTGGCCGACGAAGAAGCCGAACATCTTGCCGCGCTTGGCTTCGTCTGCCGCGCGGTACTGTTCGACTTGCTCGGCGTTGGCCGCGAGCATTTCATCGAGCACGGCGGAAATCGCGCCGGTGTCGGTGACCTGCTTCAAGCCGCGCTTCTCGATGATCTCGTCGGCGCTGCCTTCACCATTGGCCATGGCTTCGAACACCATCTTGGCGATCTTGCCGGAAATGGTGTTGTCCTTGATCCGCACCAGCATGCCGCCCAATTGCTCGGCGGAGACCGGCGACTCATCGATTTCCAGGCCCTGCTTGTTCAACAGGCTGCCCAACTCGACCATCACCCAGTTGGCCGCCAGCTTGGCGTCGCCACCGATGCTCACGACTTTCTCGAAGTAATCGGCCTGTTCGCGGCTGGTGGCCAGGACGTTGGCGTCATAGCTCGACAGCCCGAATTGCGCCTGGAAGCGCTCGCGTTTCTGCGGCGGCAGCTCGGGCAGTGTGGCGCGTACTTCATTGAGGAACGAATCCTCGATGACCACTGGCAGCAGGTCTGGGTCGGGGAAGTAACGGTAGTCGTTGGCTTCCTCCTTGCTGCGCATCGGACGGGTCTCGTCCTTGTTCGGATCGTACAGGCGCGTCTGCTGGATGACCTTGCCGCCGTCCTCGATCAGTTCGATCTGGCGCTGGATCTCGCTGTTGATCGCCTTCTCGATGAAGCGGAACGAGTTGACGTTCTTGATCTCGCAGCGGGTGCCGAATTCGGCCTGGCCTTTCGGACGGATCGACACGTTGCAGTCGCAGCGCAGCGAGCCCTCGGCCATGTTGCCATCGCAGATGCCCAAGTAGCGCACCAGGGCATGGATCGCCTTGACGTAGGCCACGGCTTCCTTGGCGCTGCGCATGTCCGGCTCGGAGACGATTTCCAGCAGCGGCGTGCCGGCACGGTTCAGGTCGATGCCGGTAGCACCGTTGAATTCTTCGTGCAGGCTCTTGCCGGCGTCTTCTTCCAGGTGCGCCCGGGTGATACCGACGCGCTTGACCGTGCCATCTTCCAGGGCGATGTCCAGGTGGCCCTTGCCGACGATCGGCAGCTCCATCTGGCTGATCTGGTAGCCCTTGGGCAGGTCCGGGTAGAAGTAGTTCTTGCGGGCGAACACGTTGTGCTGGCCGATCTCGGCGTCAATCGCCAGGCCGAACATCACCGCCATGCGCACCGCTTCGGCGTTGAGCACCGGCAGCACGCCGGGCATGCCCAGGTCCACCAGGCTGGCCTGGGTATTGGGCTCGGAACCGAATGTGGTGGAGCTACCGGAAAAGATTTTCGACCGGGTGGTGAGCTGGGTATGAATCTCCAGCCCGATCACGACTTCCCATTGCATGTGTTTCTCCTCAGAAGCCGGTTGGGGTGCGGGTGTGCCAGTCAGTATTCATTTGATACTGGTGGGCAACATTCAACAGGCGGCCTTCCTGGAAATACGGCGCGAGCAACTGCACGCCCACCGGCAGGCCATCGACGAAACCGGCCGGCATGGACAGGCCCGGCAAGCCGGCGAGGTTGGCGGTGATGGTGTAGACGTCTTCCAGGTACTCGGCGACCGGGTCGCTGTTCTTGGCGCCGAGCTTCCAGGCCGGGTTCGGCGTGGTCGGGCCGAGGATGATGTCGACCTCGTTGAAGGCGGCCATGAAGTCGTTCTTCACCAGGCGGCGGATTTTCTGCGCCTTGAGGTAATAGGCATCGTAGTAGCCGGCGGACAACGCGTAGGCGCCGACCATGATCCGGCGTTGCACTTCGGCGCCGAAGCCTTCGCCACGGGAGCGCTTGTACAGGTCGATCAGGTTTTCCGGGTTCTCGCAGCGATGGCCGAAGCGCACGCCGTCGAAACGCGACAGGTTCGAGGACGCTTCCGCCGGGGCGATCACGTAGTACGCCGGAATGGCGTGCTGCATGTTCGGCAGGCTGATTTCCTTGATGACCGCGCCGAGCTTCTCCAGCTCCTTGACGCTGTTGTGGACCAGCTCGGCGATGCGTGGGTCGAGACCGGCGCTGAAGTATTCCTTCGGCACGCCGATGCGCAGGCCCTGCAGCGAGCCGTTGAGGCTGGCGCTGTAGTCCGGCACGGGCTCATCGATGCTGGTGGAGTCGTTCGGGTCGAAGCCGGCCATGCCTTGCAGCAGGATCGCGCAGTCTTCGGCGGTGCGCGCCAGTGGGCCGCCCTGGTCGAGGCTGGAGGCGTAGGCGATCATGCCCCAGCGCGAAACGCGACCGTAGGTCGGCTTCAGGCCGGTGAGGTTGGTGAACGCCGCCGGCTGGCGGATCGAGCCGCCGGTGTCGGTGGCGGTGGCGGCTGGCAACAGGCGCGCGGCCACGGCGGCGGCGGAACCGCCGGACGAGCCGCCCGGTACGTGCTCCAGGTTCCACGGGTTCTTCACCGCGCCGTAGTAGCTCGACTCGTTGGCCGAGCCCATGGCGAATTCGTCCATGTTGGTCTTGCCCAGGGTCACGGTGCCGGCGGCGGCCAGCTTGGCGACCACGGTGGCATCGTACGGGGCCTTGAAATTGTCGAGCATCTTCGAGCCGCAGCTGGTGCGGATGCCTTGGGTGCAGAACAAGTCCTTGTGGGCAATCGGCGCACCGAGCAGGGCACCGGTCTCACCGTTGGCGCGCCGGGCGTCGGCGGCCTTGGCCTGGCTCAGGGCCAGTTCTTCGGTGAGGCTGATGAAACTGTTGAGCTGCGGGTCGAGCTGGGCGATGCGCGCCAGCAGGACTTGGGTCAGCTCTTCAGAGGAAAACTTTTTATCGGCGAGTCCGCGGGCGATCTCGGCCAGGGTCATGTGATGCATGAGAGGCTCTTTCCCTTTAGTCGATGACTTTCGGAACCAGGTACAGGCCGTTTTCGACCGCTGGCGCGATGGACTGGTAGGCCTCGCGATTATTGGACTCGGTCACGACGTCGGCGCGCAGGCGCTGACTGGCTTCCAGTGGGTGGGCCAGCGGTTCTATACCGTCGGTATCGACCGCCTGCATCTCGTCGACCAGCCCTAGAATGCTGTTCAGGGCAGAAGTGATGTGTGGAAGATCGGCTTCATTGAGGCCCAGACAGGCCAGATGAGCGATTTTTTCCACGTCGGAGCGTTCAAGCGCCATGGGATTCTCCAGTGGAAAACAAAACGGACGCAGTCTGTCCGTGTGTTAGATTGTCGGAACACTACCGCATTTCTACGGTCTTACGGCCGCGATTGTGGGGTTTGGTGCACAGAAAAGCGGCCAATTTAACATATTGGCGCCTTGCCCAAAATCCCTGTCGTTGTTAGAGTTTGCCGCACTTTTTTACCCACGCGTTGCCTAGGGTCCCTTTCCCATGTTCAAGAAACTGCGTGGCATGTTTTCCAGCGATCTTTCCATCGACCTGGGCACTGCCAACACCCTTATTTACGTGCGCGAGCGCGGTATCGTCCTGAATGAACCCTCGGTCGTGGCCATCCGCACCCACGGTAACCAGAAGAGTGTCGTGGCTGTCGGTACGGAAGCCAAGCGCATGCTGGGCCGTACACCGGGCAACATCGCAGCCATTCGCCCCATGAAGGACGGCGTGATCGCCGACTTCAGCGTCTGCGAAAAGATGCTGCAGTACTTCATCAACAAGGTTCACGAAAACAGTTTCCTGCAGCCCAGCCCTCGTGTGCTGATCTGCGTGCCATGCAAGTCCACCCAGGTAGAGCGTCGTGCCATCCGTGAGTCGGCCCTCGGTGCCGGTGCTCGCGAAGTGTTCCTGATCGAAGAACCGATGGCCGCTGCCATCGGTGCCGGCCTGCCGGTGGAAGAAGCTCGCGGCTCGATGGTCGTCGACATCGGTGGCGGTACTACTGAAATCGCGCTGATCTCCCTCAACGGTGTGGTCTACGCCGAATCCGTACGTGTGGGCGGCGACCGTTTCGACGAAGCGATCATCACCTATGTGCGTCGCAACTACGGCAGCCTGATCGGCGAATCCACCGCCGAACGCATCAAGCAGGAAATCGGCACGGCCTACCCGGGCGGTGAAGTGCGTGAAGTCGACGTACGCGGTCGCAACCTGGCCGAAGGCGTTCCACGGGCCTTCACCCTCAATTCCAACGAAGTGCTCGAAGCGCTGCAAGAGTCGTTGGCGACCATCGTCCAGGCCGTCAAGAGCGCCCTGGAGCAGTCGCCGCCGGAGCTGGCCTCGGACATCGCCGAGCGCGGCCTGGTGCTGACCGGTGGTGGCGCGCTGTTGCGTGACCTCGACAAGCTGCTGGCCCAGGAAACCGGCCTGCCGGTGATCGTTGCCGAAGACCCGTTGACCTGCGTTGCCCGCGGCGGTGGCCGTGCGCTGGAAATGATGGACAAGCACACCATGGACCTGCTCTCCAGCGAATAAGTCTGGCGCAGTGGTCTATGTTGTTTGCGCCCGGGCAGCACTTTGCAGTGCTGCCCGTTGGCGTTTATCTTCTGTCATTCGTATCCAGGCCGGTTTGATGCCGTATGAATAAAGAAAACATTTGCCTGGGAGGAGCGGCCTATTAAACCGCTTTTCGCCAAAGGCCCCTCATTGGGCGTGCGCCTGCTGGTGCTGACCGTGCTATCGGTCGCGCTGATGGTGGTCGATGCCCGCTTCACGCTGCTCAAGCCTGTACGCAGCCAGATGTCGCTGGTGTTGATGGAATCCTATTGGATCACCGACCTGCCGCAGCGCTTGTGGCAAGGTGTCGCCAGCCAGTTTGGCAGCCGGACCGAACTGGTCGCCGAAAACGAAAAACTCAAGACCGAAAACCTGCTGTTGCAGGGGCGCATGCAGAAACTGGCGGCCCTCACCGAGCAGAACGTGCGGCTGCGCGAGTTGCTCAACTCGTCCGCGCTGGTCAACGAAAAGGTCGAAGTGGCCGAGTTGATCGGCATGGACCCCAATCCGTTCACCCACCGCATCCTGATCAATAAAGGCGAGCGCGACGGCGTGGTCCTCGGCCAGCCGGTGCTCGATGCCCGGGGCCTGATGGGCCAGGTGGTGGAGTTGATGCCCTACACCTCGCGGGTGCTGCTGCTGACCGACACTACCCACAGCATCCCAGTACAGGTCAACCGCAACGGCCTGCGGGCAATTGCCAGTGGTACCGGCAACCCGGAACGCCTGGAGCTGCGGCACGTAGCCGACACCGCCGACATCAAGGAAGGCGACCTGCTGGTCAGCTCCGGCCTCGGCCAGCGTTTCCCGGCCGGGTACCCGGTGGCGACGGTCAAGGAAGTCATCCATGACTCCGGCCAGCCGTTCGCGATCGTCCGCGCGGTGCCGACGGCAGCATTGAATCGCAGCCGCTATCTGCTGCTGGTCTTCAGCGACAACCGTACGCCCGAAGAGCGCGCCAACGACGCCGCCGTGGCCCAGGAAGCCCAGGACCGGCAGGGCGGCGAGTCGGTTACGCCGGCTGCGCCCGCGCCTGCACCCGCTGCGCCGGCCACGGTGCCCAAGCCTCAAGCGGCAACACCCGCTACGAGCGCACCGGCCACCACACCGTCGACCGCACCCGCCACGCCTGCCGCGGCACCCGCCAGGCCAGCCACCCACGCACCGGCGTCCCAGCCTGCCAGACCTGCGGCTCGACCACCGGCCTCGACACCCGCCGCTTCACCGGCGCCCAGGGGAGCACGAGAAGAATGAGCAGTACCCAATCCGGTAACGGCTGGATGGTCTGGCTGACCTTCGCCATCGGCCTGTTGCTCAGCGTTTCGCCGCTGCCGCAGTTCATGGAAATCCTGCGTCCCCTGTGGCTGGCCTTGTTGCTGGCCTTCTGGGCGCTGGCCTTGCCCCACAAGGTCGGCATGGTCACCGCCTGGTGCCTGGGCCTGGCCGAGGACGTGCTCTACGGCACGTTGCTGGGGCAGAACGCATTGATCCTGACGCTGATCACGTTCCTGGTGCTGTCGCTGCAACAACGCCTGCGGATGTTCCCCATGTGGCAGCAATGCCTGGTGATCCTGGTGATCTTCGGCCTGGCGCAACTGGTGCAGCTGTGGCTCAGCGCACTGACCGGCAATCGCCAGCCGACCTTGGCGCTGGTCTTGCCAGCCCTGGTCAGCGCGTTGCTCTGGCCATGGGTCAGCTTCGGTTTGCGTGGCCTGCGCCTGCGTTTCAAAATCAACTGATTCGCGCAGGATATCGACACTTTTTTTGATGACTTACATCCCTGTGGCGA
Organism: Pseudomonas sp. Z3-6; assembly: GCF_051131985.1. NCBI lineage: Bacteria > Pseudomonadati > Pseudomonadota > Gammaproteobacteria > Pseudomonadales > Pseudomonadaceae > Pseudomonas > Pseudomonas sp. Z3-6. The sequence continues at coordinate 5,890,895 of NZ_CP071644.1, read as the reverse complement.
GGGAGCTTGCTCCCGCTGGGCTGCGTAGCGGCCCCCATTTTTACGGTCGCTACGCAACCGAGCGGGAGCAAGCTCCCTCGCCACAAAAAGCTGTGCTCGTTTGGATGGCTGTGTTTTGAGAGGGAGATGTCTTGATGAAACCGCTTTACCTCGCCTCAGGCTCGCCGCGTCGGCGTGAGCTGCTCACGCAGATCGGCGTGCCCTTTACCGCCATCGGTGCGGATATCGACGAAACTCCCCTGGATCACGAAACCCCATCGGCCTATGTCGAGCGTCTGGCGCGCGGCAAGGCCGAGGCTGGGCTACGTGCGCTGCAACCCGGTGTGGATGGCTGCGTGCTCGGGGCGGACACCGCCGTGGTGCTGGAGGGGCGGATTCTCGGCAAGCCCATGGACCAGGCCGACGCCTTGTCCATGCTGCTGGGCCTGTCCGGTCGCGAGCATGAGGTGCTGACCGCCATTGCCGTGCTGGACGCCTCGCGCTGCGAGTCCCGGGTGGTGCGCAGCCGGGTGCGTTTCCGACCCATTACCGAGCAGGAAGCGCTGGCCTATTGGGCCAGCGGCGAACCCCGGGACAAGGCGGGCGGCTATGGTATCCAAGGGCTGGGCGCGGTGTTCGTCGCCGGGCTGGAAGGCAGTTATTCGGCCGTGGTCGGCCTGCCGCTGTGCGAAACCGCAGAACTACTGGGCCATTTCGGCATACCCTGTTGGCAAACCTTGAACGTGCGCTGAGCGCCGTCCGACTTGATGCGGCCATTATCGTGAACATGCCTGAACGAGACCCTGCCATGAGTGAAGAGATCCTGATCAACATCACGCCGATGGAATCGCGCGTGGCGGTGGTTGAAAACGGCGTGTTGCAAGAGGTTCACGTCGAGCGCACGCAAAAACGTGGCATCGTCGGCAACATCTACAAGGGCAAGGTCGTGCGGGTGCTGCCGGGCATGCAGGCGGCCTTCGTCGACATCGGCCTGGACCGCGCGGCATTTATCCACGCCTCGGAAATCTCCATGCGCGAAGGGCCGGCCGTGGAGAGCATCAGCGCGCTAGTGCATGAAGGCCAGAGCCTGGTGGTGCAGGTCACCAAGGATCCCATCGGCTCCAAGGGCGCGCGCCTGACCACGCAACTGTCGATCCCGTCGCGCTACCTGGTGTACATGCCGCGTACCGCCCATGTGGGCATTTCCCTGAAAATCGAAGACGAAGCCGAGCGCGAGCGCCTCAAGCAGGTGGTCAGCGACTGCGTGGAAAAAGAGGGCATCAAGGAAACCGGAGGCTTCATCCTGCGCACCGCCGCCGAAGGGGCCGGGGCCGATGAAATCCTCATGGACATCCGCTACCTGCGAAGGCTCTGGGACCAGATCGCCGCACAGATCAAGACCATCGCCACCCCCAGCGTGATCTACGAAGACCTGGGCCTGGCGCTGCGAACCTTGCGTGACCTGGTCAGCCCCAAGATCGAGAAGATCCGCATCGATTCCCGGGAAACCTTCCAGAAAACCACCCAGTTCGTCGCCGAACTGATGCCGGAAATCGCCGACCGTCTCGAGCATTACCCTGGCGAGCGGCCGATTTTCGATCTGTACGGCGTCGAGGACGAAATCCAGAAGGCCCTGGAGCGCAAGGTGCCGCTCAAGTCGGGCGGGTACCTGGTGGTTGATCCAGCCGAAGCCATGAGCACCATCGACGTCAACACCGGGGCGTTCGTCGGCCACCGCAACCTGGAAGAAACCATCTTCAAGACCAACCTGGAAGCCGCCACGGCCATCGCCCGGCAACTGCGCCTGCGCAACCTGGGGGGTATCATCATCATTGACTTCATCGACATGGAAGATGAAGAGCATCAGCGCCAGGTACTGCGGACCCTGGAAAAACAACTCGAACGCGATCACGCCAAGACCAACATCATCGGCATCACCGAACTGGGCCTGGTGCAGATGACCCGCAAGCGTACCCGCGAAAGCCTCGAGCAGGTGCTGTGCGAGCCGTGCAGCAGTTGCCAGGGGCGCGGCAAGCTGAAGACCCCGGAAACCGTGTGTTACGAAATCTTCCGGGAAATCCTCCGGGAGGCGCGCGCTTACCAGGCGACCGGTTATAGAGTGTTGGCGAACCAGAAAGTGGTGGACCGTCTGCTCGATGAGGAGTCAGGCAATGTCGCGGAGCTGGAAGCGTTTATCGGACGCACGATTCGCTTCCAGGTCGAAACCATGTACTCCCAGGAACAATACGACGTGGTGTTGCTCTGAAGAGCTTGGGAAGCGGCGGGCCCGCGGATTTGATTGTCTTTGCCAGGGGAGCCCACTGACATGGAGCGTCTGACACGCTTGATCGCGACGCTGACTCGTTGGGGCTTGGGGCTTTGCGCGCTGCTGCTGGTGCTGCTGGCGTTGTACGTCAGCCTCGGTCGCGAGCTGGTCCCGCTGGTGGCCGAATACCGCGCCGAGGTCGAGACCCGCGCCGGCGCGGCCATGGGCATGCCCGTGCACATCGGCAGCCTCGACGGCAGTTGGGACGCCCTGGCGCCGATCGTGGCGGCGCGCGACGTGGTGGTTGGCGAGGGCCCCAACGCCTTGCACCTGGATCAGGTGCGGGCCGTGCCCGACCTGTGGGACAGCGTGTTGGCGCGGCAGGTGCGCATCGCCCACCTGGAAGTCAGCGGCCTGAAGATCAGCCTCAAGGAGGGCGCCGACGGCAAATGGGCCCTGGAAGGCCTGCCGGTGAAGGACGATCAGCCCCTCGATCCGCAGCAATTGCTCGAACGCATGCAAATGGTTTCAAGGCTCTCGGTGCTCAATAGCCAGGTGACCTTGCAACCTGTCGAGCAACCCCCACTGACCCTGACCTACGTCGGCTTGAGCCTGCGCACCGGCGCCACCCGCCAGCGCCTGGACGCACGCCTGACCCTGCCCGACGGCCAGCCGGTGGCGATCAACCTGCGCACTCGCCTGCGCGCCAGCGACTGGAAGAATGGCCAGGCCGACGCCTACTTGAGCCTGCCGCAAAGCGACTGGTCCAAATGGCTGCCGAAGCGCCTGACCCAGCAATGGAATTTTTCCCGGATCCAGGCCGGCGGCGAATTCTGGCTCAGTTGGGGCGAGGGCACGGTGCAAAGCGCGGCCATGCGCCTGAACGCGCCGCAGCTCGACGGCGCCTATGGCGAGCGCAAGCCGGTGCAGATCCACAACCTGGCCCTCAACGCGTACTTCCAACGCGGCAGCCAAGGGTTCACCGCGACCTTCGACTCCTTGGCGATGAACCTGGGCGAAACCCGCTGGGAATCGCACCTGCAACTGCAACAAAGCGCCGCCACCGAGCAGGCCGAGGAGCGTTGGCACCTGCAGGCCGATCGCCTGGACCTGACTCCGCTCACGCCGTTGCTCAACGCCCTGGCGCCTTTGCCCGAAGGCCTGGCCACGACGATTGACCGGCTCAAGGTGACCGGCGCCCTGCGCAACGTGCTGTTGGACTATCGGCCGCAGAACACCGGCGCCCAGAAAATCAGCTTCGCCACCAACCTGGACACTGTCGGTTTCAATGCCTATCGCGGCGCCCCGGCGGCGCGTAACGTTTCCGGGAGCCTGAGCGGCGACCTGGGCGGCGGCGAGCTGCGCATGGACAGCAAGGACTTTTCCCTGCACCTGGACCCGATCTTCGCCAAGCCCTGGCAGTACCTGCAAGCCAACGCCCAGCTGACCTGGAAGCTCGACAAGCAAGGCTTCACCCTGATCGCGCCGTACCTGAAAGTGCTGGGCGAGGAGGGCCGGATTGCTGGCGACTTCCTGATCCGCCTGCATTTCGACCATAGCCAGGAGGACTACATGGACCTGCGGGTCGGCCTGGTGGACGGCGATGGGCGCTACACCGCCAAGTACCTGCCGGCAGTGCTCAGCCCGGCGCTGGATGAGTGGCTGCGCACGGCCATCGTCAAGGGCGCGGTGGATGAGGGTTTTTTCCAGTACCAAGGCTCGTTGAACAAAGGTGCCGGGGACGCGGACCGCAGCATCAGTCTGTTTTTCAAGGTGCATGACGCCGAGCTGGCGTTCCAGCCGGGCTGGCCTTCGGTCAGCAAGGTCAGCGGCGATGTCTTCGTCGAAGACAGCGGCGTGCGCATCTTCGCCAGCCAAGGGCAGTTGCTCGATACTCAGGTCAGGGATATTTCGGTGAACATTCCCCACGTACCGACCGGGCAGAGTTCCCATCTGCTGCTGGACGGCGGGTTCGCCGGCGGGCTGGGCGACGGCCTGAAAATCCTCCAGACCGCGCCCATCGGTACGGCCGAGACGTTCGCCGGCTGGGAAGGCGAGGGCGACCTGAACGGCAGCGTGAAGCTCGATATCCCGCTGGTCAAAGGCGAGCAGCCGAAGATCCAGGTGGATTTCGCCACCGACAAGGCCCGGCTCAAACTCAGCGAACCGGCGTTGGAGCTGACCCAGCTCAAGGGTGATTTCCGCTTCGACAGCCACAAGGGCCTGAGCGGCAAGGGCATCAGTGCCCGGGCATTCGACCGCCCCGTGACCGCGCAGATTTTCGCCGAGGGCCGTGCTGGTGCGCTCAATACGCGGGTCACCGCGTCTGGGCAAGTGGAGGTCAAGAAACTCACCAGTTGGCTGAATGTCACCCAACCGCTGCCGGTCTCCGGCGTCGTGCCCTACCAGTTACAAGTGATCCTCGACGGCGCCGACAGCCAGTTGTCGGTCAGTTCCAGCCTCAAGGGCGTGGCCATCGACCTGCCGGCCCCCTTCGGCATGGCCGCCGACGTCGGGCGTGACACGGTGTTTCGCATGACCTTGCAAGGGCCGGAGCGGCGTTATTGGGCCGACTATGGCGACCTCGCCAGCTTCACGTACGCCGCGCCAAGCGGGAAAGTCGCTGACGGTCGCGGCGAATTGTTGCTGGGCGCCGGCGACGCGGTGTTGCCGGGCGCCAAGGGCCTGCGGCTGCGTGGCACGTTGTCGGAACTGGACGTCAGCCCCTGGCAGGACCTGGTGAACAAGTACGCCGGCCACGACCCAGGCGGCAGTGCCAAGCAACTGCTCAGCAGCGTCGACCTGACCGTCGGCAAACTCACGGCCATGGGCACTACCCTCGACCAAGCCTCGGTGCAACTGGACCGCAAGCCGGACGCCTGGGCCTTGCAGCTCGCCAGCCAGCAGGCCAAGGGCAACGTCAACCTGCCGGACGCCAAGGCCGCACCGATTGGTATCAAGCTTGATTACGTTCGCCTGCCGGCCACAGACCCGACGGTCCAGGCGGATGAAAATGCGCCGGACCCGCTGGCGTCGGTCGATCCCGGCAAGATCCCGGCCATGGATATCGCCATCGACCAACTGTTCCAAGGCCCCGATCTGATCGGCGCGTGGTCGTTGAAAGTACGACCGACCGCCAAGGGTATCGCGCTGAACAACTTGGACATGGGCCTCAAGGGCATGGTGTTGAACGGCAGTGGCGGCTGGGAAGGCGTGCCCGGTTCCACCAGCAGTTGGTACAAGGGCCGGATCAGCGGTAAGAACCTGGGCGATGTGCTCAAGGGCTGGGGGTTTGCGCCAAGCGTGACCAGCCAGGCGTTCCGCCTGGATGTCGATGGCCGTTGGCCGGGCTCGCCAGCATGGGTCGCCACCAAGCGCTTTTCCGGCAGCCTCGACGCGTCGTTGAGCAAGGGCCAGTTCGTCGAAGTCGAAGGCAGCGCCCGGGCGTTACGGGTGTTTGGCCTGCTGAACTTCAACTCCATCGGTCGACGCTTGCGCCTGGACTTCTCCGACCTGTTCGGCAAGGGCTTGAGCTACGACCGGGTCAAGGGGCTGCTGGTGGCGAGCGACGGGGTGTACGTGACCCGCGAACCCATTACCCTGACCGGGCCGTCGAGCAACCTGGAACTCAACGGCACGCTGGACATGGTGGCCGACCGGGTCGACGCCAAGCTGTTGGTGACGCTTCCGGTGACCAACAACCTGCCGATTGCCGCGCTGATCGTTGGCGCGCCGGCGGTGGGTGGGGCGCTGTTTCTGATCGACAAGCTGATCGGTGACCGCGTGGCGCGCTTTGCCAGCGTAAGATACGACGTCAAGGGGCCGTGGAAAGAGCCGAAGATCACCTTCGACAAGCCGTTTTGACGAGTTGGCGCGAATCCCCTGTGGGAGCGGGCTTGCTCGCGAAAGCGTCGGCACAGTCAATATTGATGTGACAGACATACCGCCTTCGCGAGCAAGCTCGCTCCCACAGGGGCAGTGATGCAAAAAATGAGGGAAGTACCATGCCAGTCGCCGTGATTCAAATGGTCAGCCAAAGCGATGTGCTCGCGAACCTGGCTCGTGCCTGGGTGCTGCTGGAGCAGGCTGCCGCTGGCGGTGCGAGGCTGGCGGTGCTGCCGGAGAATTTCGCGGCGATGGGGCGGCGGGACGTGGCCGACATCGGGCGCGCCGAAGCCTTTGGTCAGGGACCGATCCTGCCCTGGTTGAAACAGGCCGCCCGTGACCTCAAGTTATGGATTGTGGCCGGTACGCTGCCGTTGCCACCCAAGGACCAGCCCGAGGGCCGGTCCCATGCCTGTTCGTTGCTGGTCGATGACCAGGGCCAGGTCGTGGCGCGCTACGACAAGCTGCACCTGTTCGATGTGGACGTGGCGGACAATCGCGGGCGCTATCGGGAGTCGGATGACTATGCTTATGGTGCCAACGTGGTGGTGGCCGATACCCCCGTCGGCCGGGTGGGCCTGACGGTCTGTTATGACTTGCGGTTCCCGGAGCTCTACAGCGAACTACGCGCTGCCGGGGCCGAGCTGATCACGGCACCGTCGGCGTTTACCGCGGTGACCGGTGCGGCCCATTGGGACGTGCTGATCCGCGCCCGGGCCATCGAGACCCAGTGCTATGTGCTGGCGGCCGCCCAGGGTGGCGTGCATCCGGGGCCTCGGGAAACCTTTGGCCATGCCGCGATTGTCGACCCGTGGGGCCGCGTGCTAGCACAACAGGATCAAGGCGAGGCCGTGCTGGTGGCCGAGCGCGACAGCAGCGAACAGGCGTCCATCAGGGCGCGCATGCCGGTGGCCAGCCATCGGCGCTTTTTCTCGCAGGGCGCTCGACAGCGGCCTGTCCAAGACGACGAATTCAAGGCGTAAAACATATGAGCGGGTTGTTGTCCTCAGTCAGTGAACACCTTTTAGCCCCCGGCGGCGTGACCCTCGAAAGCCTGCAAGGCGTGCTGGGCGACCTGGCCGGCCCGGGTATCGATGCCGCCGACCTGTATTTCCAAGGCCAGATCTCCGAGTCCTGGTCGCTGGAAGACGGCATCGTCAAGGAAGGCAGTTTCAACCTCGACCAGGGCGTGGGCGTGCGTGCCCAGTCCGGCGAAAAGACCGGTTTTGCCTACAGCAACGCCATCACCCTCGAAGCCCTCGGCGCAGCGGCCCGTGCGGCCCGCTCTATCTCCCGGGCCGGGCAGAACGGCACGGTCCAGGCATTCAGCAGCCAGGACGTGGCGCAGCTCTATGCCCCGGACAACCCACTGGAGGTCATGAGCCGCGCCGAAAAAGTCGAGCTGCTCAAGCGCATCGACGTCGCCACCCGCGCCCTCGACCCACGCATCCAGCAAGTGTCGGTCAGCATGGCCGGGGTCTGGGAACGGATCCTGGTGGCCTCCACCGACGGCGGCCTGGCGGCGGACGTGCGGCCATTGGTGCGTTTCAACGTCAGCGTGATCGTCGAGCAGAACGGCCGTCGCGAGCGCGGCGGCCATGGCGGCGGCGGGCGCACCGACTACCGTTATTTCCTCAGTGAAGACCGCGCCATGGGCTATGCCCGCGAAGCACTGCGCCAGGCGTTGGTCAACCTCGAAGCCATCCCGGCCCCGGCCGGTACATTACCCGTGGTGCTCGGCTCCGGCTGGTCCGGCGTGCTGCTGCACGAAGCGGTGGGCCACGGCCTGGAAGGCGACTTCAACCGCAAGGGCAGCTCGGCCTACAGTGGGCGCATGGGGGAAATGGTCGCCTCGAAACTCTGCACCATTGTCGATGACGGCACCCTCGCCGGGCGTCGTGGCTCCCTGAGCGTCGACGATGAAGGCACGCCGACCGAATGCACCACGCTGATCGAAAACGGTGTGCTCAAGGGCTACATGCAGGACAAGCTCAACGCCCGATTGATGGGTGTGGCCCGCACCGGCAACGGTCGCCGTGAGTCTTATGCACACCTGCCGATGCCGCGCATGACCAACACCTACATGCTGGGTGGCCAGAGCGATCCGGCGGAGATCATCGCCTCGGTGAAAAAAGGCATTTATTGCGCCAACCTCGGCGGTGGCCAAGTGGACATCACCAGCGGCAAATTCGTGTTCTCCACCAGCGAGGCCTACCTGATCGAAGACGGCAAGATCACCGCACCGGTCAAGGGCGCGACCCTGATCGGCAACGGGCCGGAGGCGATGAGCAAGGTGTCGATGGTGGGTAACGACCTGTCGCTGGACAGCGGGGTGGGTACGTGCGGCAAGGACGGGCAATCGGTGCCGGTGGGCGTCGGCCAGCCGACCCTGAAGATCGATGCGATTACCGTGGGTGGCACGGGCGCTTGAAGACATTCGGGGACTTGCTTGAGTCGTGGCGAGGGCGCTTGCTCCCGCTCGGTTGCGTAGCAACCGCATTTGGGCTACTGCGTAGCCCAGCGGGAGCAAGCTCCCTCGCCACGGTAACAGTCACCCCGTGGAGGGGCGTGAAGCGGGTGAAGCTCAACGCAGGCCGCGTTGAGTCTCGTCCAGCTCACGGATGTACTTGAAGATTTTACGGCTCGAGGCCGGTGGCTTGTTCTGCGCCAGTTCGTGCTGGGCCTGACGGATCAGGGAGCGCAGTTGCTGGCGATCGGCCTCCGGGTAGTCGATGACGAACTTTTCCAGGGTGCCGTCGTCGCCTGCGATCAAGCGATCGCGCCAGCGTTCCAGGTTGTGGAAACGTTCGTTGTACTGCCGGGTGGAGGCATCGAGTTGATCGAGCAGCACCAGGATGGCGTCAGTGTCCTGATCGCGCATCAGTTTGCCGATGAATTGCAGGTGCCGTTTACGCGCGATATTCGCGGTGTGCTTGGGCGCATCGGCCAGGGCCCGGCGCAAGGCGTCGGTCAAAGGCAGTTTGGCCAGCAAGTCAGGCTTGAGTGTTGTCAGGCGCTCGCCGAGGTCAACCAGAGCATGCAGCTCGCGTTTGACCTGGGATTTGCTTTTTTCACCCTCGTAGAGGGAGTCGTCGTAAGAATCAACCATGGTGGCAGTCCGCAAAGAAACGCCGCCATGATAACCAGTCGGGGGCCGCTTGTCCGGCCCGGTCGCTCGATGGCCATCACCGAAAACAGAATTTGAGTGGAGAACACCATGAGTGCAGTTCAAAGCGTCGGCCCGCAAGCATTGCCGGCACTGCAGGAACAGGTCGAGCAGATCCTCGCCGAGGCCAAGCGCCAGGGTGCCAGTGCGTGCGAAGTGGCGGTGTCCCTGGAGCAGGGTCTGTCGACGTCGGTACGCCAGCGCGAGGTGGAAACCGTCGAGTTCAATCGCGACCAGGGGTTTGGCATCACCTTGTACGTGGGCCAGCGCAAGGGCTCGGCCAGCACCTCGGCCAGCGGCCCGGACGCCATCCGCGAAACCGTCGCCGCCGCGCTGGCGATTGCCCAGCACACCTCCGAAGACGAAGCTTCGGGCCTGGCCGATGCTGCGCTGATGTGCAAGGAACTGAAGGATTTCGACCTGTTCCACGCCTGGGACATCACCCCAGAGCAGGCCATCGAGCAGGCACTGCGTTGCGAAGCGGCGGCATTCGAGGCCGACAGCCGGATCAAGAACGCCGACGGCACGACGCTCAATACCCACCAGGGCTGCCGGGTCTACGGCAACAGCCACGGTTTCATCGGCGGTTATGCATCGACCCGTCACAGCCTCAGTTGCGTGATGATCGCCGAAGCCGACGGCCAGATGCAGCGCGACTACTGGTACGACGTGAGCCGCCAGGGCACCTTGCTGGCGGACCCGGTGAGCATCGGCCGCAAAGCCGCGCAACGGGCAGCCAGCCGCCTCGGCGCGCGGCCGGTGCCGACCTGCGAAGTGCCGGTGCTGTTTTCGGCCGAGTTGGCCGGTGGCCTGTTCGGCAGCTTCTTGTCAGCGGTGTCCGGCGGCAACTTGTACCGCAAGTCGTCGTTCCTCGAGGGCGCGCTGGGCCAGAAGCTGTTCCCGGAATGGATGACCATCGACGAGCGTCCGCATCTGATGCAGGCCATGGGCAGTTCGGCGTTCGATGGCGATGGCCTGGCCACCTATGCCAAGCCGTTCGTGGAAAACGGCGAACTGGTGTCCTACATCCTCGGCACCTATTCGGGCCGTAAGCTCGGCATGCCGAGCACCGCCAATGCCGGTGGCGTGCATAACCTGTTCGTGACCCATGGCGAAGAAGACCAGGCTGCCTTGCTGCGCCGCATGGGTCGGGGCCTGCTGGTGACGGAACTGATGGGCCACGGCCTGAACATGGTCACCGGGGATTATTCCCGTGGCGCGGCCGGTTTCTGGGTCGAGAACGGCGAGATCCAGTTCCCGGTCCAGGAAGTGACCATCGCCGGGAACATGCGCGACATGTTCAAACAGATCGTGGCCGTGGGCAACGATCTGGAATTGCGCAGCAACATCCGCACCGGCTCGGTGCTGGTCGAGCGGATGATGGTGGCGGGGAGCTAACGCCTCACCGTGTAAAAAAGGCGCGTCATCCACTGGGGGTGACGCGCCTTTTTGTGCCCGACGATCCTGTGGCGAGAGCGCTTTTGTGGCGAGGGAGCTTGCTCCCGCTAGGCCGCGAAGCGACCCAAAAATCTTGCGGTCGCTGCGCAACCGAGCGGGAGCAAGCTCCCTCGCCACAATGAATTTGTATCGCTTGCGGTTGTGTTGCTTCTTATTATCATCTAATAATGAATCTCATTCGCCGAGTGAGCCCCGGTCATGAGTTCTGCCCTGCACGAACAACCCTACCTTGAAAGCTGGCGCTGGATGAGTCGCCAGATCCGTTGCGCGATGAACCCGGACGAGCCGAAGCTGATCGAGCATTACCTGGCCGAGGGCCGCTACCTGGCGTGTTGTACCGCCACCTCGCCGTGGATGATTTCCGAAACTGCCTTCCGTTTGCTGCTCGACACCGCCTCGGACGTCGCGCTGCCCTGGCATTGGCGCAGCCTCTGCCTTGACCAGGCCTGGCGACCATTGCGTGACCTCGAACGACAATCACTGTGCCGCTGCCGCCTCAAGCGTTGGCAGCGTCACGCCTGGGCGCTGGCCACCTGTGCCCTGGCGCCGTCGATTCCCCTTATTGAATTGGTGCAAGGATCTCCCGATGAGTAATACCCGTATCGAACGCGACAGCATGGGCGAGTTGCACGTCCCGGTGGACGCTCTCTATGGCGCCCAGACCCAGCGTGCCGTGGAAAACTTCCCGGTCAGCGGCCAGCGGATGCCGACGCAATTCATCCGAGCCCTGATCCTGGCCAAGGCCGCGGCCGCACGGGCCAACGTAGAGCTGGAGCAGGTCAGCGCGGCCCAGGGCAAGGCCATCGTCGATGCCGCCCTGGGACTGCTCGAAGGTCGTTACATGGACCATTTCCCGGTGGATATCTTCCAGACCGGCTCCGGCACCAGTTCCAACATGAACGCCAACGAAGTGATCGCCACCCTCGCCAGCGGCCTGCTGGGAGAGACGGTCAACCCGAACGACCACGTCAACTGCGGCCAGAGCAGCAACGACGTCATTCCCACCAGCATTCATGTCAGCGCCGCGCTGGCCTTGCATGAGCAACTGCTACCGGCGCTGTCGCACCTGGTGCAGGTGATCGAGCGCAAGGCGAAAGAAGTCCACCCGTTCATCAAGACCGGCCGCACCCATCTGATGGATGCCATGCCGGTGCGTCTGAGCCAGGTGCTCGACGGTTGGGCCCAGCAACTCAAGGCCAATATCGGCCACTTGCAAGACCTGCTGCCGAGCCTGCAATCCCTGGCCCAGGGGGGTACGGCGGTGGGCACTGGGGTCAATGCCCATCCGAGCTTCGCCGAGTTGTTCAGCCAGCAACTGACGCAATTGACCCAGGTGCAATTCACCCCAGGCAAGAACCTGTTCGCCTTGATCGGCTCCCAAGACACCGCCGTGGCGGTTTCCGGGCAGCTCAAGACCACGGCCGTGTCGCTGATGAAAATCGCCAACGACCTGCGCTGGATGAATTCCGGGCCGCTGGCAGGCCTGGGCGAGATCGAACTCGAGGGCTTGCAGCCGGGTTCCTCGATCATGCCCGGCAAGGTCAACCCGGTCATTCCTGAAGCCACCGCGATGGTGGCCGCCCAGGTGATCGGCAACGACACGGTGATCACCATCGCCGGTCAATCAGGCAATTTCGAATTGAACGTGATGCTGCCGATCATTGCCCAGAACCTGCTGAGCAGCATCACCCTGATGTCCAGCGCCAGCCGCTTGCTGGCGGACAAGGCCATCGCCACGTTCAAGGTCAACGAAGCCAGGCTCAAGGAAGCGTTGTCGCGCAACCCGATCCTGGTGACCGCGCTGAACCCGATCATCGGTTACCAGAAGGCCGCTGAAATCGCCAAGAAGGCTTACCAGCAAGGCCGGCCGGTCATCGATGTCGCCCTGGAACACACCGACCTGACGCGCAGCGAACTCGAAGTCCTGCTGGACCCGGAGAAGCTCACCGCTGGCGGCGTGTAACCCCCGACACCTGTGTGGAGGACTCATCATGGAACATTGGAAACGTACGATCGAACGGGCCAATCGCTGTTTCATGCAAGGCGAGCTGGTGGATGCCCGCGAAGCCTACCTGCAAGCCCTGGCGCTGGCCCAAGTGTTGTTCGAGCGTTGGGCGGACGCCGACGAAGCCGTGGCTGCCTGCGTCGTCTCCCACCACAACCTGGCGGACCTTCACCTGCGCTTGAACCAGCCGGAGGAGAGCGCCGAATACTTGTGCGCGATCCACCAGCGGTTGTTGCAGACAATGCAGGACGAACGCCTGGCACCGGCCCTGCGCGCCGCTGCGCAACGCCAGAGCCACAAGACCTATGTCGAACTGCTGAATTTCATCAGCGAGCACGGTGAGTACCCGCGTACCCAACGTCTGCTGCACTGCAATGCCACCACGCCCCGGCCGCGCTATGCCCCTCTTCATCATGGAGTTCATTGAACATGGCTTTTACCTTGCCTGCATTGCCTTACGCCTACGACGCCCTGGAACCGCACATCGATGCGCAAACCATGGAGATCCACTACACCAAGCACCACCAGACCTACATCAATAACCTCAACGCGGCGGTGGATGGCACCGAATACGCCGAATGGCCCGTCGAAAAACTGGTGGCCAGCGTGGAGCAGTTGCCACAAAACCTGAAGGCCGCGGTGATCAACCAGGGCGGTGGCCACGCCAACCATTCGTTGTTCTGGGAGGTGATGACGCCCCAGGGCGGCGGCCAGCCCGAGGGCGCCCTGGCGGCGGCGATCGACGCGCAACTGGGCGGCATCGAGCGTTTCAAGGAAGCCTTCACCAAAGCGGCGCTGACCCGGTTTGGCAGCGGCTGGGCCTGGTTGAGCGTGACCCCGCAAAAGACCCTGGTGGTGGAAAGCAGCGGCAACCAGGACAGTCCGTTGATGAATGGCAACACGCCGATTCTTGGTCTCGACGTTTGGGAGCACGCCTATTACTTGCGCTACCAGAACCGTCGACCTGAATACATCAACGCCTTCTACAACGTGATCAATTGGCCTGAAGTTGCCCGACGCTATCAGGCAGCGCTGGCTTCAAGTCCTTCATGAACACAACCCAAGGCTGATCATGGACACTCAAACACTGGCGATTGGCGGCGGACGGATGTTCCGCTATGCCTTGGGGTCGCTGTTGCTGTTGGCCGGCATGACGTTGTTGGCGGCCCAGGGCCTGGCGTGGCTGGACCTGGAGCCCAAGCTGTTGCGGGCGCTTCAAGGCGGTGGGTTGTGCGCCTTGGGCACCGCGCTGGGGGCCGTGCCGGTGCTGGTCATTCGACGCATGCCCCAGGCCGTGAGCGATTCGCTGCTAGGCTTCGGCGCGGGGGTGATGCTCGCCGCCACGGCGTTTTCGCTGATCGTGCCGGGCATTGCCGCGGCCGAGCAACTGGGGCTCACGCCTTGGGCCGCCAGCGGTCTTATCTGTTTTGGCATCATGTCCGGGGCGTTCGGGCTGTACCTGGTGGACCGCAAGGTCTCAGCCAGCCCCGAACGGCTGGTCGCAGCGCCAGGACGTCCGGTCATTGCGCCGCGGATCTGGTTGTTCGTGTTCGCCATCATCGCTCACAACATTCCGGAAGGCATGGCGGTGGGCGTGTCAGCAGGCGGCGGCATGCCGGATGCCGACAGCCTGGCAATGGGTATCGCCTTGCAGGATGTCCCCGAAGGGCTGGTGATCGCGCTGGTGCTGGCCGCGGCGGGTATGTCGCGGGTGAAGGCGTTCCTGATTGGCGCCGCGTCCGGGCTGGTCGAACCCGTGTTCGCGCTGTTGTGCGCTTGGTTGGTGAGCCTGGCCGAGATGCTCTTGCCCCTGGGTCTGGCCTTGGCGGCCGGGGCGATGCTGCTGGTGGTGACCCATGAGGTGATTCCCGAATCCCGTCGCAATGGTTACGAGAAATTGGCGAGCCTGGGATTGCTGGTGGGGTTTTGTCTGATGATGGTGTTGGATACGGCGTTGGCCTGATGCAATCCAGGGGCCATGCGTTTGTGCTGTTGTGGCGAGGGAGCTTGCTCCCGCTGGCCTGCGAAGCAGGCCCCGTTGTGTTTTCCTGCTGTGGATTTACGGCTGCTTCGCAGCCGAGCGGGAGCAAGCTCCCTCGCCACAACTAAGCTCGGCTCGAGTCCAGGGGCGGTTATTCGCCTTCGTCAAAGTAGTTGTTGATCAGCGCCACCAGCGCATCCATCGCTTCCTGCGCCTGCTCCCCTTCAGTGCTCAGGTGAATCTTCGTGCCCTTGCCGGCGGCTAGCATCATCATCGCCATAATGCTTTTACCGTCGACCGTAGACTCTGGCGTGCGACCGACCCTGATGGTGGTGTCCTTGAACTGACCCGCCACACCGACGAATTTTGCCGACGCTCGGGCATGCAAACCCAGCTTGTTGATGATTTCAATTTCCCGAGCAGGCATCGCGATGTGAATCCTTTAGCTGAGGTCGCGGTGGCGAACCTGGACATTCTTCAGGGATAGTTGCAGGAGCTGACCCAGGCGTTCGGTCAGGTAGACGGAGCGGTGATGACCGCCGGTACAGCCGATGGCAATCGTGACGTAGGCGCGATTGCTCGCGGCAAAGCGGGGTAGCCATTTGAGCAGGTAGCTGGAGATGTCCTGGTACATTTCCTCGACGTCCGGCTGTGCGGCCAGGTAGTCGATCACCGGTTGGTCAAGCCCGGACTGCTCGCGCAATTCCGGCTTCCAATAGGGGTTGGGCAGGCAGCGCACATCGAACACCAGGTCGGCGTCCACCGGCATGCCACGCTTGAAACCGAACGACTCCACCAGGAACGCCGTGCCCGGCTCCGGTTGGTTCAGCAGGCGCAGCTTGATCGTGTCACGTAGCTGATACAGGTTCAGGTGCGTGGTGTTGACCTTCAGGTCGGCCAGGTCGGCAATCGGCCCCAGCAGTTGGCTTTCATCCTCGATGGCTTCGGCCAGGGAGCGGTTGGCGTTGCTCAGGGGGTGGCGCCGGCGGGTTTCGGAAAAGCGCTTGAGCAGCGTCTCCTCATCGGCATCCAGGTACAACACATCGCACTGGATATGCCGGCTGCGCACTTCCTCGAGCAGTTCAGGGAAGCGCGACAGGTGGCTCGGCAGGTTGCGCGCATCGATGGACACCGCCACCAGCGACTGCGCCAGTTCCGTGTGGATCAGGGCGCGCTCGGCCAGTTCCGGCAGCAGGCCGGCGGGCAGGTTGTCGATGCAATAGTAGCCGCTGTCCTCAAGCACGTTGAGGGCCGTGCTTTTACCGGAGCCGGAGCGGCCACTGACGATGATCATGCGCATGTTTAATGACCGTTCTGCTCGTCCAGGACCACCTGGTACAAAGCTTCGTTACTCGGTGCGCTGCGCAGTTTTTCGCGCACTTCCTTGCGGTCCAGCATGCTGGCAATCTGGCGCAGCAGCTCGAGGTGCGCATCGGTCGCCGCTTCCGGAACCAGCAATACAAACAGCAGGTCGACCGGGGCGCCGTCGATGGCGTCGAAATCTATGGGGGTATCAAGGTGCAACAATGCGCTGATCGGCGCGGCACACCCCTTGAGACGGCAGTGAGGAATGGCGATGCCGTTGCCAAAACCGGTGGAACCGAGTTTTTCACGGGCAACCAGGGCCTCGAAGACGTCCTGCATCACCAGATCAGGCACCTCGCGGTGGATCAGGTTGGCAATTTGTTCGAGGGCTTTCTTTTTACTGCCGCCCGGCGCGTTCACTTGGGAACGGCCGGGGGTCAGGATGGTTTCTAGTCGGATCATGGATTGGGGGGGTTAACGACCGGTAGCGCCCTGGAGGAGGCTCTGGGTCTTTTCCTTATGCTTTTTGAGTTGGCGATCCAGCTTGTCGGTCAGCAGGTCAATCGCGGCATACATGTCTGTGTGCTCTGCGTTGGCAACCACTTCTCCGCCGGGAATATGCAGCGTGGCTTCGATTTTCTGCAGCAGCTTCTCGACGTTCATCGTGACCTGCACGTTGGTGATCTTGTCGAAATGCCTCTCCAATCGGTCGAGTTTTTCGCCGATGTAGGTGCGCAGGGGTTCGGTCACTTCCAGTTGGTGTCCACTGATGTTGACTTGCATACAGCTTCTCCTTCGTTGCCAGTGCATAAAGCGGCAGGCAGAAATGCCTGCCACTGGAACGCTGTGGCGTGGCCTTGTTACATCAACCGCTTGCGCTCGCTCGAAGGCGCGATCCCGAGGGATTCACGGTACTTGGCGACGGTACGGCGGGCCACCTGAATGCCTTGTGCCTCCAGTAAACCAGCGATCTTGCTGTCACTCAACGGCTTTTTCTGATTTTCCGCAGCCACCAGTTTTTTGATGATCGCGCGGATGGCCGTGGACGAGCATTCGCCGCCTTCGGAGGTGCTGACGTGGCTGGAGAAAAAGTATTTCAATTCATAGATGCCCCGGGGGGTATGCATGAATTTCTGGGTGGTCACCCGGGAAATCGTCGATTCGTGCATGCCCACGGCTTCGGCAATGTCATGCAGGACCAACGGTTTCATCGCTTCATCGCCGTACTCCAGGAAGCCGCGCTGATGCTCGACGATCTGGGTGGCAACTTTCATCAATGTTTCGTTGCGGCTTTGCAGGCTCTTGATGAACCAGCGGGCTTCCTGCAGCTGATTGCGCATGAAGGTGTTGTCGGCGCTGGTGTCGGCACGCTTGACGAAGCCAGCGTACTGGGCGTTGACGCGCAGCTTGGGCACCGATTCCTGGTTGAGCTCCACCAGCCAGCGATCATTGTGCTTGCGCACGATCACGTCGGGCACCACGTACTCAGGCTCGGTGGATTCGATCTGCGAGCCGGGGCGCGGGTTGAGGCTCTGCACCAGCTCGATGACCTGGCGCAGCTCATCTTCCTTGAGCTTCATGCGGCGCATCAGTTGGCTGTAGTCGCGACCGCCCAGCAGGTCGATGAAATCGGTGACCAGTCGCTTGGCTTCGGCCAGCCACGGTGTCTTGGCGGACAACTGGCGCAATTGCAGCAACAGGCACTCGCCCAGGTTGCGAGCGCCGATGCCGGCCGGCTCGAACTGCTGGATGCGATGGAGGACGGCTTCGATCTCGTCCAGCTCGATGTCGAGCTCGGGGTCGAAGGCTTCGAGGATCTCCTCGAGGGTCTCGTCCAGGTAGCCCTGGTTGTTGATGCAATCGATCAGGGTCACGGCGATCAGGCGATCGGTGTCGGACATCGGCGCCAGGTTCAGTTGCCACAACAAGTGGCTTTGCAGGCTCTCGCCGGCAGAGGTGCGGGTGGTGAAGTCCCACTCGTCGTCATCGCTGCTTGGCAGGTTGCTGGCGCTGGTCTGGTAGACGTCTTCCCAGGCCGTGTCCACGGGCAGCTCGTTGGGAATGCGTTCGTTCCATTCGCCTTCCTCGAGGTTGTCCACCGTCGGGGCGGCTTCCTGGTAGGACGGTTCCGGGATCTCGGTATTGGTCTTCTGCTCGACGTTGTCGGCCAGCGGATCGGTGTTATCGAAGTCGTCGCCTTCTTCCTGGCGTTCGAGCATCGGATTGGACTCCAGGGCCTCCTGGATTTCCTGTTGCAGGTCCAGGGTCGACAATTGGAGCAGGCGGATGGCCTGTTGCAGCTGCGGTGTCATCGTCAGCTGCTGGCCCATTCTCAAGACTAGCGATGGTTTCATGGCAGGGGCTTAACACCTTATTCGCCGGCGCACATGCGCCATCCACTACAGGGCGCCGGAGCGCCAAACTTAAGCAAATTATATGCCTGAAACTGAAGTGTTTGCCTAGAGCGTCGCCATAATAAAATTAAACGACGCCCGGGCAATTCGCCAGACACGTGTGCTTACAGGCGGAACTCATGGCCCAGGTACACTTCCTTGACCAGGTCGTTGGCCAGGATCGCAGCGGAGTCACCTTCGGCGATCAACTGGCCGTCATTGACAATGTAGGCGGTTTCGCAGATATCCAGCGTCTCGCGCACGTTGTGGTCGGTGATCAGTACGCCGATGCCCTTGGCCTTGAGGTGATGGATGATCTGCTTGATGTCCCCCACCGAGATCGGGTCCACGCCGGCGAACGGTTCGTCGAGCAGGATGAATTTCGGCGCGGTGGCCAGGGCGCGGGCGATTTCCACGCGACGCCGTTCGCCACCAGACAGGCTCATGCCCAGGTTGTCGCGAATGTGGCTGATGTGGAATTCCTGTAACAGGCTTTCCAGCTCCTGGCGACGGCCGGCCTTGTCGAGTTCCTTGCGGGTCTCGAGGATCGCCATGATGTTGTCGGCCACCGACAGTTTGCGGAAGATCGACGCTTCTTGCGGCAAATAGCCGATACCGGCCTTCGCGCGGCCGTGCATCGGCTGGTGGCTGACATCCAGGTCGTCGATCAGTACGCGACCCTGATCGGCCTGGACCAGGCCGACGATCATATAGAAGCAAGTAGTCTTGCCCGCGCCATTGGGGCCGAGCAGGCCGACGATCTGGCCGCTGTCGATGGACAGGCTGACATCACGCACGACTTGACGGCTCTTGTAGCTCTTGGCCAAGTGCTGAGCTTTCAGAGTTGCCATTACTGGGCCTTCTGCTCGGTTTTCTTTTTAGGCTGGATCACCATGTCGATCCGCGGACGCTGCTCGGTCACCTTGCTGCCGGTGGCGCGACCGGCGCTGGCGAGTTTCTTGTTGGTGTCGTAGACGATTTTCTCGCCTTGGGTGACGTTGTTGTCCTTGTCGACGACCTTGGCGCGGTCGATCAGGACCACGCGATCCTGGGAGGCGTGATATTGGATGGTAACGCCGTAGCCTTGTACCGGCTTGGTGTCGCCCGCGGTTTGCATCTGCTCGAAATAGGCCAGGTTGCCCACCGAGGTCACCACGTCGATATCGCCGGACTGGGTGCGGGTGATGGTCACGGTGTTGCCGGTGACCTTCATCGAGCCTTGGGTGATGATCACGTCGCCTTTATAGGTGGCGACGCCATTCTTGTCGTCGAGTTGCGCGTCGTCGGCCTGGATGCGGATAGGCTGGTCGCGGTCGGTGGGAAGAGCCCAGGCGCTCGCGCTTCCCAGTGCTGCGCCCAGACTGAGCAAAATAGGGAGGGTTTTAGCGAGCTTCATACTGTCCTCTTACGTTCGATAGCAGGTGTATCCTGCTTTCCTTCAAATACGCCTTCATTCCCGTGCCGGTCGATACACCCCCGGCGCCGTCGATTCTAACGGGTTGCTCGGTCTGCGCATATTCTTGCTGCGGGAATACCGTCATGCGTGTGCTGGTGATGATGGTCGCACGGTTTTTTTCGTCGGTCCGGGCGATGCGTACCGAGTCGATCAGTTCCACTTCGGTGCCACCGGAATTGACTTCGGCGTGCTCGCTCTGCACATGCCAGGGAAAATCGGTGCCGCGGAATATGTTCAAGTCCGGCTTGGTGACCAGCGTAATGTCAGTGGCCTTGACGTGGTCGACCTTGTCGGACGTCATCTCATATTGCACTTTGCCGTCGGGCAGGTACTGCAGGGTGTGGGTGTTGGTCGCGTACCAGTCGATCTTTTCCTCGACTTGGGCCGCAGGCTGGTCGAGAAACCGTTCAGGGCTGATGTTCCAATAGCCCACCGCGGCGAAAATCGCCGCGATACAGGCAAACACCACAACGGTGCGAATCTTTTTGCTCAGCATAAATGGCTCACAGGTACGCGGCGTTGGCCGCTTCGAGACGGCCCTGGGCGCGCAGGATCAGTTCACAGAATTCGCGGGCGGCACCTTCGCCGCCTCGCGCCGTGGTGATTCCGTGGGCGTGCTCGCGCACGAAACTGGCCGCGTTGGCGACGGCCATGCCCAGGCCGACCCGGCGAATCACCGGCAGGTCCGGCAGGTCGTCACCGAGATAGGCCACTTGTTCATAGCTTAGGTTGAGTTGGCCCAAGAGTTCGTCCAGCACCACCAGTTTGTCTTCGCGCCCCTGGTAAAGGTGCGGGATGCCGAGGTTCTTCGCGCGCCGCTCGACCACCGGGGTCTTTCGGCCACTGATGATAGCGGTCTGCACGCCGGCGGCCATCAACATCTTGATGCCTTGGCCGTCGAGGGTGTTGAAGGTCTTGAACTCGCTGCCGTCTTCGAGGAAATACAGGCGACCGTCAGTCAGTACGCCGTCCACATCGAACACGGCCAGCTTGATGGCTTGGCCCCGTTGCAACAGGTCTGTGTTCATTTACATGACTCCCGCGCGCAGCAAATCGTGCATGTTCAGGGCGCCCACCGGACGGTCTTCGCCATCGACGACGACCAGGGCACTGATTTTGTGGTCCTCCATGATTTTCAGGGCCTCGGCGGCGAGCATCTCGGCACGGGCGGTCTTGCCGTGGGGCGTCATGACTTGCTCGATGGTCGCGCTGTGGATGTCGATGGCGCGGTCCAGGGTGCGGCGCAGGTCGCCGTCGGTAAAGATCCCGGCGAGCTTGCCGTCGGCTTCCAGCACTACCGTCATGCCCAGTCCCTTGCGGGTCATCTCCATGAGCGCGTCCTTGAGCAGCGTGCCGCGCACAACCTGTGGCAATGCCTGGCCGGCGTGCATCACGTTTTCGACTTTCAGCAGCAGGCGACGGCCAAGGGCACCACCGGGATGGGAAAAGGCGAAGTCTTCCGCGGTGAAGCCCCGGGCCTCCAGCAGCGCCACGGCCAGGGCGTCGCCCATGACCAGGGCTGCGGTGGTGGAGGAGGTCGGCGCCAGGTTCAGCGGGCAGGCTTCGTGTTCGACATGAACATTGAGGTTCACTTCGGCGGCCTTGGCCAGCGGCGAGTCCGGGTTGCCGGTCATGCTGATCAACTGGATGCCCAGGCGTTTGATCAACGGCAGCAACGTGATGATTTCATTGGTGGAGCCGGAGTTGGACAAGGCCAGGATGACGTCGTCCCGGGTGATCATGCCCATGTCGCCGTGGCTGGCCTCGGCCGGGTGGACAAAAAAGGCCGTGGTGCCGGTGCTGGCGAGGGTGGCGGCGATCTTGTTGCCGATGTGCCCGGACTTGCCCATGCCGACCACGACCACGCGGCCCTTGCTGGCCAGAATCATCTCGCAGGCGCGTACGAAATCAGCGTCGATATGGGCCAGCAAGCCTTGCACGGCTTCAAGCTCGAGGCGGATGGTACGTTGTGCCGATTGAATCAGGTCGCTGGATTGGTTCATGTCAGAAATCGTATAGCCCGATGAAAAGGCGGCGATTATAGCGGCAATGAACAATTCCCTCACGTAAGTTCGTCATGCTTTGTGCTGGCGGCTGCAAGGTTCGACGTAATATCAGACTTTTTACCTTAAGCCAGGCTTAACGGCGGGGCCGTTGGCCTTGGGCGCTTCGCTGTTGCAGTGATATAGTTCGCCGCCGGTTCGCTGCCGGCGGTAGCGACGCTTGTCGGCTGCCCAAGGCATTCGAATGTGAGGCTGCATCGCAAGGAGTTTAGATGAGTGCCGACAACGCCTACGCGGTCGAGCTGAAGGGACTGTCCTTCAAGCGAGGGACGCGCAGCATTTTCAATGACATCGATATTCGCATACCACGGGGCAAGGTCACCGGCATCATGGGGCCCTCCGGGTGTGGCAAGACCACGCTGCTGCGGCTGATGGGCGCGCAGCTGCGCCCCAGCGCCGGCGAAGTCTGGGTCAATGGCCAGAATCTTCCCCAATTGTCTCGCAGCGACCTGTTCGATGCGCGCAAGCACATGGGGGTGTTGTTCCAGAGCGGCGCGCTGTTCACCGACCTCGATGTGTTCGAGAACGTGGCGTTCCCGCTGCGGGTCCATACCGACCTGCCGGAAGAAATGATCCGCGACATCGTCCTGCTCAAATTGCAGGCCGTCGGGCTGCGCGGCGCCATCGACCTGATGCCGGACGAGCTGTCCGGTGGCATGAAGCGTCGTGTCGCGCTGGCGCGGGCGATTGCCCTCGATCCGAAGATCCTCATGTACGACGAGCCCTTCGTCGGCCAGGATCCGATCGCCATGGGTGTGCTCGTGCGCCTGATCCGCCTGCTTAATGATGCGCTGGGCATCACCAGTATCGTGGTCTCCCACGATTTGGCCGAAACCGCGAGCATTGCCGACTACATCTATGTGGTCGGCGATGGGCAGGTGCTGGGGCAGGGCACGCCGCAGGAACTGGCGGATTCGGACAACCCGCGCATTCGCCAATTCATGAAGGGTGATCCGGACGGGCCGGTGGCGTTCCATTTCCCGGCCACGGATTACCGTACCGATCTGCTGGGGAAGCGCTGATGCGCAAGAAATCACTGTTGGAAAGAATTCGCCTGTTCGGTCGCTCCGGCATCGACGTGGTGGCGGTGCTGGGCCGTTCCTCGCTGTTTTTGATGCACGCCCTGCTCGGTCGCAACTCGACGGGCGGCGGCTTTGGCCTGCTGGTCAAGCAGTTGCACTCGGTGGGCGTGATGTCCCTGGTGATCATCGTCGTCTCCGGGATCTTCATCGGCATGGTGCTGGCGCTGCAAGGCTTCAGCATTTTGTCCAGCTACGGTTCGGAGCAGGCGGTCGGGCAGATGGTCGCCCTGACGCTGCTGCGCGAGCTTGGTCCTGTGGTGACCGCGCTGCTGTTCGCCGGGCGGGCCGGTTCGGCGCTGACGGCTGAAATCGGTAACATGAAGTCCACCGAGCAGCTGTCCAGCCTGGAAATGATCGGTGTCGACCCGCTCAAGTACATCGTTGCCCCGCGCCTGTGGGCCGGCTTCATTTCCCTGCCGGTGCTGGCGATGATCTTCAGCGTCGTGGGGATCTGGGGCGGCTCCTGGGTGGCCGTCGACTGGCTGGGGGTCTATGAAGGTTCCTACTGGTCGAACATGCAGAACAGCGTCGATTTCCTCGACGATGTCCTCAATGGCGTGATCAAAAGTGCCGTGTTCGCGTTCGTCGTGACCTGGATCGCCGTGTTTCAAGGCTATGACTGTGAGCCCACTTCAGAGGGGATCAGCCGTGCCACAACCAAGACCGTGGTGTACGCCTCGCTGGCGGTCCTGGGCCTTGACTTTATTCTGACCGCCTTGATGTTTGGAGATTTCTGATGCAAAACCGCACCCTGGAAATCGGTGTCGGCCTTTTCTTGCTGGCTGGCATCCTGGCTTTGCTGCTGCTGGCCCTGCGGGTCAGTGGACTGGCGCCGACGGCAAGCACCGATACTTATAAACTTTATGCCAACTTCGACAATATCGCCGGTTTGACGGTCAGAGCCAAGGTGACCATGGCCGGTGTGACCATCGGCAAGGTCACGGCAATCGATCTGAACCGCGAGGATTTCACCGGTCGGGTGACGCTGCAGTTGGAAAAGCGCGTGGACAACCTGCCGACTGACTCCACTGCATCTATCCTCACGGCTGGGCTGCTGGGCGAGAAGTACATTGGCATCAGCGTGGGTGGAGAGGACACCGTGCTCAAGGACGGTGGCGTCATCCACGACACGCAGTCGTCCCTGGTGCTCGAGGACCTGATCGGTAAATTCCTGCTCAATACCGTTAGCAAAGACGCCAAATGAGGAGCTTTTGAATGATCTCTATCTTGCGACGTAGCCTGTTGGTGCTGCTCGCGGCACTGCCGTTGATGGCCAACGCCGTGGCCGCGCCTTCGGCCCATGACATCATCCAGGACACGACCACCCGGTTGCTGGCGGACCTTGCCGCCAACAAAGAGAAATACAAGCAGGACCCCAGCGCGTTCTATGACGCACTGAACGGCATCGTCGGCCCTGTGGTGGACGCCGATGGCATCTCCAAGAGCATCATGACCGTCAAGTACTCGCGCAAGGCCACCCCGGCGCAGATGACCCGCTTCCAGGAGAACTTCAAGCGCAGCCTGATGCAGTTCTATGGCAACGCCTTGCTGGAGTACAACAACCAGGGCATCACCGTTTCCCCGGCCAAGGATGAAAGCGGCACTCGCACCAGCGTCGACATGCAGGTCAAGGGCAACAACGGCGCGGTCTACCCGGTGTCCTACACGCTCGAGAAGATCAACGGCGAGTGGAAGGTGCGCAACGTGATCATCAACGGCATCAACATCGGCAAGCTGTTCCGCGATCAGTTCGCCGACGCCATGCAGCGCAATGGCAACGACCTGGACAAGACCATCGACGGTTGGGCCGGTGAAGTCGCCAAGGCCAAGGAAGTGACCGAAGAAGCCAAAGAGAAGCAGGAACAATGATCGAGTCGGTGAGTGAATCGGCCGTTCGTCTGGGCGGGGCCGGTGAGCTGCTGCTCAGCGGCGTGTTGGATTACCGCTCTGGGCCGGCCCTGCGCAAGCAGGGCCAGGCGCTGATCAAGTCCATTGGCGGCGCCGAGGTGGTCATTGACTGCTCGGCGGTGCAGAAGTCCAGCAGTGTCGGCTTGTCGCTGCTGCTGTGTTTCATGCGGGACGCCAAGGCGGCCGGCAAAACGTGGAGCATCCGTGGGATGCCCGAAGACATGCGCGAAATAGCCCAGGTCAGCGAGCTGACCGAGCTGTTGGTGCACCCCTGACCCACATTGTTGGAAAAGCCCCTCTGTCAGAGTCCTGCTTCGCGGGGTTCGCAGGCGCGGGGCTTTTTTGTATGATGTGCGACCCGCGCGCACAGGGCGCCGATTGAGGTTGAGCATGCAGGCTGTAGAAGTGAAGAGCTTCCTTGAAGGAAAGCTGCCTGGTACGCAGGTGGAGGTTGAAGGCGAAGGCTGCAATTTCCAGCTGAACGTAATCAGCGATGAACTGGCGGCGTTGAGTCCAGTGAAGCGTCAGCAGAGCATCTATGCCCATTTGAACCCATGGATCGCCGATGGCAGCATCCACGCGGTCACGATGAAATTTTTCAGCAGCGCGGCCTGGGCCGAGCGCACCTGAGCCCAAGGGCCTCGAGATTCTTATGGATAAACTGATTATTACCGGCGGCGCTCGTCTTGATGGCGAAATCCGTATTTCCGGGGCAAAGAACTCCGCCCTGCCAATCCTGGCCGCGACCCTGCTGTGCGACGGTCCTGTGACTGTAGCCAACCTGCCGCACCTGCACGACATCACCACGATGATCGAGCTGTTCGGCCGCATGGGCATCGAGCCGGTGATCGACGAGAAGCTCAGCGTCGAGATCGACCCACGCACCATCAAGACCCTGATCGCCCCGTACGAGCTGGTGAAAACCATGCGCGCATCGATCCTGGTATTGGGCCCGATGGTCGCCCGTTTCGGTGAAGCCGAAGTCGCCTTGCCTGGCGGTTGCGCCATCGGCTCGCGTCCGGTGGACCTGCACATCCGTGGCCTGGAAGCCATGGGCGCGGTGATCGACGTCGAAGGCGGCTACATCAAGGCCAAGGCGCCGGAAGGCGGCTTGCGCGGTGCACACTTCTTCTTCGACACCGTCAGCGTGACCGGTACCGAGAACATCATGATGGCTGCCGCACTGGCCAAGGGCCGCAGCGTGCTGCAGAACGCCGCCCGCGAGCCTGAAGTGGTCGACCTGGCGAACTTCCTGATCGCCATGGGTGCCAAGATCAGCGGCGCCGGCACCGACACCATCACCATCGATGGCGTCGAGCGCTTGCATTCGGCTACCTACAAGGTGATGCCGGACCGGATCGAAACCGGCACCTACCTGGTGGCCGCTGCCGTCACTGGTGGCCGCGTCAAGGTCAAGGACACCGATCCGACCATCCTCGAAGCCGTCCTGGAAAAACTCAAGGAAGCCGGTGCCGAAGTCACCTGCGGCGAAGACTGGATCGAAGTGAACATGCACGGCAAGCGGCCCAAGGCCGTCAACGTGCGGACCGCGCCGTACCCGGCGTTCCCCACCGACATGCAGGCGCAGTTCATCTCCCTCAACGCCATTGCCGAAGGCACCGGCGCGGTGATCGAGACGATCTTCGAAAACCGCTTCATGCACGTCTACGAACTGCACCGCATGGGCGCCAAGATCCAGGTCGAAGGCAACACTGCCATCGTCACGGGCACCGAGAAGCTCAAGGGTGCGCCAGTCATGGCCACCGACCTGCGGGCTTCGGCCAGCCTGGTCATCTCGGCCCTGGTTGCCGAAGGCGATACCCTGATCGATCGCATCTACCACATCGACCGTGGCTACGAGTGCATCGAAGAGAAACTGCAGATGCTCGGCGCCAAGATCCGCCGCGTACCGGGCTAGTTCCGGCTGCATGGGCACAAGGATGTGCCCGTTGATTTTCAGGTCGAGGGTGTTTGCACCCTCGATGTGTGTCCGGCGCCGCTTGCGACCGGGCATGAGTACCTTGATAAGGACTGACGTTTCCCATGTTGACCATCGCACTGTCCAAGGGCCGCATCCTTGACGACACCCTGCCGCTTCTGGCTGAAGCGGGCATCGTGCCGACCGAGAATCCGGACAAGAGCCGCAAGCTGATCATCCCCACGACCCAGGCCGACGTGCGCTTGCTGATCGTGCGTGCCACCGACGTGCCGACCTACGTGGAACATGGCGCCGCCGACCTGGGCGTCGCCGGCAAGGACGTGCTGATGGAATACGGCGGCCAGGGCCTGTACGAGCCCCTGGACCTGCGGATCGCCCGCTGCAAGCTGATGACTGCCGGGAAAGTCGGCACGCCGGAGCCCAAGGGGCGTCTGCGGGTGGCGACCAAGTTCGTCAACATCGCCAAGCGTTATTACGCCGAGCAGGGTCGTCAGGTCGATATCATCAAGCTGTACGGTTCGATGGAGCTGGCGCCGCTGATCGGCCTGGCGGACAAGATCATCGACGTGGTCGACACCGGTAACACCCTGCGGGCCAACGGCCTGGAACCCCAGGACTTCATCGCTGACATCACCTCCCGGCTGGTCGTCAACAAGGCGTCGATGAAAATGCAACATGCTCGTATCCAGGCTCTGATCGATACCCTGCGCAAGGCAGTGGAATCGCGACACCGCGGCTGATTCACCTGCGCGACCTTGAGTCGCGCCCGTCTATCCGTGTCATAGCCAATTTTCTCAGGTGCCCACGCGAATGGACTGGTAGCTTAGGGCGCCTGAGCATTTGCCATTAATGAGGCCCTCGCTATGACCGCTCCCACTTCGATTCGCCGACTCAACGCTGCCGACCCGGATTTCGCACATCATCTGGATCATCTGCTGAGCTGGGAAAGCGTGTCTGACGACTCGGTCAATCAGCGGGTGCTGGACATCATCAAGGCCGTGCGCGAGCGTGGCGATGCCGCCCTGGTGGAATTCACCCAGAAATTCGACGGCCTGCAAGTGGCGTCCATGGCCGACCTGATCCTGCCGCGCGAGCGCCTGGAACTGGCCTTGACCCGGATCACTGTGCCCCAGCGCGAAGCCCTGGAAAAAGCTGCGGCTCGGGTGCGCGATTATCACGAAAGGCAGAAACAGGACTCCTGGAGCTACACCGAAGCCGATGGCACGGTGCTGGGCCAGAAGGTCACCCCGCTGGACCGCGCCGGCCTGTATGTGCCGGGGGGCAAGGCGTCCTATCCGTCCTCGGTGCTGATGAACGCCATCCCGGCCAAGGTCGCCGGTGTGACCGAAGTGGTCATGGTCGTCCCGACCCCGCGAGGTGAGATCAACGAGTTGGTGCTGGCCGCCGCGTGCATCGCTGGCGTGGACCGGGTGTTCACCATCGGCGGTGCCCAGGCCGTGGCGGCGCTGGCCTATGGCACCGAAAGCGTGCCACGGGTGGACAAGGTGGTCGGCCCGGGCAACATCTACGTCGCCACCGCCAAGCGCCACGTGTTTGGCCAGGTTGGCATCGACATGATCGCCGGCCCTTCGGAAATCCTCGTGGTGTGCGACGGCCAGACCGATCCGGACTGGATCGCCATGGACCTGTTTTCCCAGGCCGAGCACGACGAAGACGCCCAGGCGATCCTGGTCAGCCCGGACGCCGAGTTCCTCGACAAGGTGGCCGCGAGCATCGACAAGCTGTTGCCGACCATGGACCGCGCCGAGATCATCAACACGTCGATCAATGGCCGTGGGGCGCTGATCAAAGTCGATGACATGGCGCAGGCCATCGAAGTCGCCAACCGCATCGCGCCGGAACACCTGGAGTTGTCGGTAGCCGACCCGCAGGCCTGGTTGCCGCAGATCCGCCACGCCGGTGCGATCTTCATGGGCCGCCACACCAGCGAGGCCCTGGGTGACTATTGCGCAGGCCCTAACCATGTATTGCCGACGTCCGGCACCGCGCGCTTCTCGTCGCCGCTGGGGGTGTATGACTTCCAGAAACGTTCGTCGATCATCTTCTGCTCCGAGCAGGGTGCCTCCGAACTGGGCAAGACCGCTTCGGTGCTGGCCCGTGGCGAATCGTTGAGCGCCCACGCCCGCAGCGCCGAGTACCGCATTCTTGACGAGCCATCCGTTGAACGGCAGGGGAACTGAAATGAGTAAAT
This sequence comes from Pseudomonas sp. Z3-6, assembly GCF_051131985.1. Taxonomy (NCBI): domain Bacteria; kingdom Pseudomonadati; phylum Pseudomonadota; class Gammaproteobacteria; order Pseudomonadales; family Pseudomonadaceae; genus Pseudomonas; species Pseudomonas sp. Z3-6. The sequence goes on along the minus strand of NZ_CP071644.1, from coordinate 5,861,797 downwards.
TCTGGAGCCCGTTCGTCAAGAACCTGGTGCCCTACGTGCCGGGTGAACAGCCGAAACTGACCCGATTGGTCAAGCTCAACACCAACGAGAACCCCTACGGCCCATCGCCCAAGGCCCTCGCGGCGATGCAGGCCGAGCTGAACGACAATCTGCGCCTGTATCCGGATCCCAACAGCGACCTGCTGAAAGGCGCCGTGGCCCGCTATTACGGCGTGCAGGGCAACCAGGTGTTCCTGGGTAACGGTTCGGATGAAGTGCTGGCGCACATTTTTCACGGTTTGTTGCAACACGACCAGACGCTGTTGTTCCCGGACATCAGCTACAGCTTCTATCCGGTGTATTGCGGCCTGTACGGTATTCAGTTCGAGGCGGTGCCGCTGGATGAGCAATTCCAGATCGACCCGGCCGACTACGCCAAACCCAACGGCGGGATCATTTTCCCCAACCCGAACGCGCCGACCGGCTGCCTGCTGGCGCTGGAGGCGGTCGAGCGAATCCTCAAGGCCAGCCCGGATTCGGTGGTCGTGGTCGACGAGGCTTATATCGACTTCGGCGGCGAGACGGCCATCAGCCTGGTGGATCGTTATCCGAACCTGCTGGTGACCCAGACCCTGTCCAAGTCCCGCTCGCTGGCGGGGCTGCGCGTGGGCCTGGCGGTGGGTCATCCGGACCTGATCGAGGCGCTGGAGCGGATCAAGAACAGCTTCAACTCCTACCCGTTGGATCGCCTGGCGAATGTCGGCGGCGCAGCGGCGTTCGATGATCGCGAGCATTTCGACCGGACCTGCCGATTGGTCATCGAACACCGTGAGTGGGTGGTGGATCAATTGGAAGCGAAGGGCTTCGAAGTATTGCCCTCGGCGGCCAACTTCATCTTCGCCCGCCACCCCCGGCACGACGCGGCAGGGCTGGCGGCGAAACTGCGGGAGCAGGGCGTGATCGTGCGGCACTTCAAGCAGGAGCGGATTGCCCAATTCCTGCGGATCAGCATCGGCACGCCGGAGCAGAACCAGGCCCTGATCGAAGCCCTCGGCGAACTCTGAAACCCTGCACTGAGCCTGTGGAATCTGTGGAGTCTGTGGGAGCAAAGCTTGCTCGCGATGGCGTAGTGTCAGTCACTTCAATGTAGGCTGACCCGACGCCATCGCGAGCAGGCTCGCTCCCACAGTTGTTTTGCGGTGTACACAAAATCTGCACTCCCCCGCAAATCCCTCCTGTGGGAGCGGGCTTGCTCGCGAAGGCGTAGTGTCAGGCACTTCAATGTAGGCTGAACTGACGCCTTCGCGAGCAAGCCCGCTCCCACAGTTGTTTTGTGGTGTACAAGATCTGCGTACCGCCGCAAATCCCCCCTGTGGGAGCGGGCTTGCTCGCGAAGGCGTAGTGTCAGGCACTTCAATGTAGGCTGAACTGACGCATTCGCGAGCAAGCCCGCTCCCACAGTTGTTTTGTGGTGTACACAAGATCTGCATTCCTCCGCAAATCCCCCCTGTGGGAGCGGGCTTGCTCGCGAAGGCGTAGTGTCAGGCACTTCAATGTAGGCTGAACTGACGCATTCGCGAGCAAGCCCGCTCCCACAGTTGTTTTGTGGTGTACACAAGATCTGCATTCCTCCGCAAATCCCCCTGTGGGAGCGAGCCTGCTCGCGATGGGGCCTTAGGATCAGACCCTGAACTGGTTGATCAGCCGCCGCTGCTGCTCTGCCAGTTTGGTCAGGCCGGCGCTGGCCGCGCTGGATTCGTCGGCACCGCTGGCCACTTCGTTCGCCACTTGCCCGATGTTGATCACGTTGCGGTTGATGTCGTCGGCCACGGCGCTCTGTTCCTCGGCAGCGCTGGCGATCTGGGTGTTCATGTCGTTGATCACCGACACCGCCTGGGTAATCGTTTCCAAGGCCTGGGCCGCTTTCGCCGCATGCTGCACGCTTTCATCGGTGCGATGCTGGCTGTCTTCCATCACCCGAACCACATCTCGGGTGCCTTGTTGCAGTTGCTGGATCATTGCCTGGATTTCTTCGGTCGCCTGCTGGGTCTTCTGCGCCAGGTTGCGCACTTCATCGGCGACCACCGCAAAACCACGGCCCTGTTCACCGGCCCGGGCGGCTTCGATGGCTGCGTTGAGGGCCAACAGGTTGGTTTGCTCGGCGATCCCGCGGATGGCAGTGAGGATCGCATTGATGTTCTCGCTGTCCTTGGCCAGGGTCTGCACCACACCCACCGCCTTGCCGATTTCCACGGCCAGGGCGCCAATGGAGGTGGAAGTGTCCCGGACGATCTGCATGCCCTGGCTGGCAGCCTGGTCCGCATGACTGGCGGCCTGGGCGGCCTGGGTCGCGTTGCGGGCCACGTCCTGGGCGGTGGCGGTCATTTCGTGCACGGCCGTGGCGACCTGATCGATCTCCGACATCTGCTTATGCACACCTTGGTTGGTACGGATCGCGATGTCAGCGGTGTGCTCCGATGAATCGCTGACACTCTGCACCGAGGTCACCACCTGGGTGATCATGCCCTGCAACTTGCTCAGGAAGGTGTTGAAGCCCCTGGCGATCGCGCCCAGTTCGTCGGCGCGGTCGCTCACCAGGCGACGGGTCAGGTCGCCTTCGCCCTGGGCGATGTCATCGAGCATCGCCACCATTTGCTTGAGTGGCCGGGCGATGCCGTGGCCCACCAGCCAGATCACCAGCAGACCGATCCCGGCAATCACCAGGCCCACCATCGCCATGCCGAAGATGTCGGTCTGGCGCCGATGGTCGAGGTCTTGCTGCAAGGCTTGTAGGTCGGCCATGACCGCGCTCAGCGGCAGTTGCAGCATCAGCGTCCAGCGGGCGTTGGTCTCGCCGATGCCGAACGGCATGTACACCTCGATATGCCCATGGGCTTCGTCGATGTCGTAGCGCACTTCGCCGACGCCCAGTTTGGTCAGGTTATCCAGTTCGTTGGCGTCCAGCAGGTCGCTGGCCTTTTCCCCGAGTTTGCTCGGGTCCTTGGTGAAGGCCACCAGCCGGTTGTTGCTTGAGAGCAAGGCCATTTCCCCGGCGCCGTCGTACAGCTTGCCATCGGCGGCCACGAGCATGTCCTGGATGAAATTCACCGACAGGTCGGCACCGACGATGCCCTGGAACTTGCCCTCGATCATGATCGGTTCGATGAACGAGGCGAGCATGGTCATCGTACTGCCGACGCGGTAGGGCGCCGGGTCGATCACGCAGGCTTTCTTGCTGTCCTGGGAGCACAGGTAGTACTCACTGGCGCGAATGCCGGTGGAGAGCAGTTTTTGATCGGTCACATCGGCGAGCTTTTCCAGGCCCAGGGAGCCGTCCTGGTTGCGAAACCACCAAGGCAGGAAACGCCCGTTGGTTTCCATGCCCAGTACCGGGCTGTCCACGTAATTGGCGTCGTCGTGGTCGATGGCATTCGGCTCCCAGGCGATGTAGGCGCCGAGGATTTTCGGGTTGCGTACGACGGTTTCGCGCAACAGGCTGATCATCTGCTCGCGGGGCACCTTCAGTTGCGGGTTGCCGTCCGCGCCGTTCATGCCCATCAAGGCATTCGGGGTGGCCAGGCCGCGGGCGAGCAACAGCGGGGCTTCCAGTTCCCGCTGGATCAGGCTGGCCTGGGTGCGCGCCAAGGCACTGAGGCGTTGTTCGATGAGTTGTTCGAACTGCGCCTTGGTTCGCTGTTGCACCATCTCCTGGGTGCGGGCACCGGCAAACAGCGCGTACAGCACAAGGGCGCCGACCACGCTGAGCACGATGGCACCGGCCAGGGCGGCCACGGAAAACTGGATCGATCTGAATTTCATAAAGACTCCGGACGCGGAAATGACGTCTGGGATCTTTATCGGCGTTTCCGTGGCGCGGCATGAGGCGCTGTTCGTCGGGTGACTGTTTTGGCTAGGTGGGTGTCGCAAATGGGCGCGGTGGTTCTGTCCAAAAAAACCGTAATCCCCTCGCTGTGTATCTGGCGCCGACACAAATCAAGGCCTAGGATACGCCCACGTTTCCAGGGAGCTTCTTTTACATGAACAAGACATTGATGGTGAGTGCTCTGAGCGCGGCGCTGCTGCTCGCCGGTTGCCAGTCGGTCAATACCACCAGCGGCGGAGCCGTGGGTGTGGAGCGCAAGCAGTACATGTTCAGCATGCTGTCGACCGACCAGGTCAACCAGATGTATGCCCAGTCCTATCAAAAGACGATGGGCGAGGCGAGTGCCCAGGGCGTCTTGGACAAGACCAGCAGCGATGCCAAGCGCGTCCAGGCCATCTCCAGTCGACTGATCGCCCAGGCGCCGGTGTTCCGTCCGGATTCGGCGCAATGGAACTGGGAAGTGAACCTGATCAAGAGCGACGAGCTCAACGCCAGCTGCGGCCCTGGTGGGAAAATCATTTTCTACACCGGCTTGATCAATAAGCTGAAGCTCACCGACGATGAAATCGCCGCGATCATCGGCCATGAAATCGCCCACGCCCTGCGCGAGCACGGGCGCGAGGCGATGTCCAAGGCCTACGGCATCGAAATGGCCAAGCAGGGCGCCGGTGCCTTGTTCGGCCTCGGCCAGGACAGCCTGGCGTTGGCCGACACCGTCGCCAACTACGGCATGACCTTGCCCAACAGCCGTGGCAACGAGAACGAAGCCGACCTGATCGGCCTCGAACTGGCCGCCCGCGCCGGCTATAACCCGAACGCCGCGATCACCTTGTGGAACAAGATGGCCAAGGCGTCGGAAGGCGCGCCACCGGAATTCATGAGCACCCACCCGTCGTCGAGCAGCCGTATCGCTTCGTTGCAGGCGGCGATTCCGAAGGTGATGCCGCTGTATCAGCAGGCCAAGAAGTAACCACCGTCATGTGGTGAAACTGTTTTTTGTGGCGAGGGAGCTTGCTCCCGCTGGGCCGGTCCGACGCCTCGGGCGAAGCGGCCCCAAAAGCTTGCGGTCGCTGCGCAACCGAGCGGGAGCAAGCTCCCTCGCCACAACAGTCTCAAACCCACCCACTGCTCTGCATCGCCTTGTACACCGCCACGATCGCCAGGACGAAGAACGCCGAGGCGGCCAGGCGACGGATCAGGGTCAGGGGCAGCTTCTCGGCGGCGAAATTGCCCGCCAGGACCACCGGCACGTTGGCAATCAGCATGCCCACGGTGGTGCCGATGATCACCAACCACAGCTCCGGGTATTGCGCGGCGAGCATCACCGTGGCGATCTGGGTCTTGTCACCGATTTCCGCCAGGAAGAACGCAATCAGCGTGGTCAGGAACGGTCCGAACTTGCGGGCCGTGTTGGCTTCTTCATCGTCCAGTTTGTCCGGCACCAAGGTCCACAATGCCGTGGCCGCGAAGCTGGCCGCCAGTATCCAGTGCAGGACCGCGTCGGAGAAAAAACCGCTGACCCAGGCGCCGACCGCGCCGGCCGCCGCATGGTTGGCCAGGGTCGCGGCAACGATGCCAGCGATGATCGGCCAGGGTTTGCGAAAGCGTGCCGCCAGGATGAGCGCGAGCAATTGCGTCTTGTCGCCGATTTCGGCCAGCGCAACGATCGCCGTGGGTACCAGGAGTGAGTCCAGCATCAGGGAATTCCTAAAGGGGCGGGTCGACACGGCTATGACACGTACAGCCTTCCCGCCCCGGGTAAGGTGTGCGTGTCATAGGTCTTGTCAAACCCAGCGACCATCTGCGTGGACGCTTGGGCCGCATACGCCATGGTCTGCTGACCAAGTATGTTGACGTATGCCGGGCGAGCATGGCGCTCGCGGGAGACTACTCCCCTAGGACGGAGCGGATTCTGCCTAGGCAAATCCGATTGGGCAAGTGCTGTTTCCTAAAACATGTCAGCCACGCTTGGCCCGGTAGATGCGAAAGCCCTGGCCTTCGGCCTTGATTGCGCACACGCCCAGATGCTCTTCGATCAATGGTTGATACTTGAGGAAACTATTGGCAACCAGCCGAAGTTCGCCGCCGTTTTTCAGATGTTTGGCCGCTTTTCGCAGCAGGTTCTCTGTGGCGTGGTAATCGGTGTGCACGCCCACATGGAACGGTGGGTTGCTCAAGATCGCACTCAAACCCATCGGAGCGGCGTCAATGCCATCACCGGTCAGCACGTCGGCTTCCAGGCCATTGGCGGCCAGGGTCAGGCGACTGCTGGCGGCGGCAAAAGCGTCCACGTCCAGCAGGGTGACGGTATTGTGCGGGTAGCGTCGCTTGACCGCCGCCCCCAGCACCCCGGCACCGCAGCCGAAGTCCAGCAGATGCCCGCTGGGCAGTTTATCCAGGTGTTCCAACAGCAGCGCACTGCCGCGATCCAGGCGGCCATGGCTGAACACCCCGGGCAGGCTGATGACTGTCAGTGGGCCTTCGGCCAGGGGCAGTTCGTAGGTCTGGGCCAGGCTTTCCAGCGGCTTGGCCTCGGGCGCATTCGCGACCGTGACCTGCCACAGCTGGCAATGCCGTGCGCTATCGAGCTTGCGCGGCTTGCCGAACGGGTTGAGCTGCTTGGACGCCCCTTCGATGCCGCTGCGTTTTTCCCCCACCAGGTACACCTCACGACCAGCCAGGCGCGCCGCCACGGCATTGAGGATGTAATCGGTCAGGTCCTTGGCCTTGGGCAGGAATACCACGGCGGTGTCGAACCCATGCTCGGGGACGTTCACGCCAAAGTGGCTGCGCTCGGGGAAACGAGCATCCAGCGCTGCCTGATCGCCGGCATGCCAGCACCAGCCATGGGCCTCGGGCAAACGGCCGAGCAGGTCGTCGGCGGGCAGGCCGGCCAACAACACCGAACCCTGGAATAACTCGGCCTGACGAAGCAGTACTTCACTGCGCGGATCCATGGTCTGCTCCTTGAAAAAAAAGTGCGGCAGTTTATCAACTGACGACACGCCGCGCTGTACCGCTGAAAAAGCCTTGGGCGTTTTCGCTCATTTGGCCGACGATCCGTTGCCGCGCCTCGCGGCTGCCCCAGGCGTTGTGGGGGGTGACGATCAAGCGTGGAATATCGCCGGCCAGCAGCGGATTGCCTTGGACCGGCGGCTCCACGCTCAGCACGTCGGTGGCCGCGCCACCCAAGTGACCGCGGCGCAGGGCCTCGGCCAGCGCCTGTTCGTCGATCAGGCCGCCACGGGCGGTGTTGACCACGAACGCACCCGGCTTGAGCAATGCCAGTTCGCGGGCGCCGATGAAGTGGCGGGTGTGCTCATTGAGTGGGCAGTGCAGGGTCAGGGCATCGACGTGCGGCAGCAATTGCTCCAGCGGCAAGCGGTCGGGGCGGGCCGGGCGCCCGGGGATCTGCCCCAGCAGCACACGCATGCCAAAGGCTTCGGCCAGCCGCCCGACGGCGCTGCCCAACTCGCCATGGCCGAGCAGGCCCAGGGTCTTGCCTTCCAGTTCGACAATCGGATAGTCCAGCAGGCAGAACTGCGAAGCTTGCTGCCAGCGGCCTTCACCCACCGCTTTTTGATAGTCGGCCAGGCGCGTCGCCAGGTTCAGCAACAACATGATCGTGTGCTGGGCCACCGATGGCGTGCCGTAGCCTTGGCAATTGCACACGGTGATGCCGTGGCTGCGGGCCGCCGCCAGGTCGACATTGTTGGTGCCGGTGGCACTGATCAGAATCAGCTTCAAGTCCGGGCTGGCCGCCATCGCCTGGGCATCGATCACGATTTTGTTGGTGATTGCCACGGTGGCGCCCTTGAGCCGCTCGGTCACCTGGTCTGGCGCGGTCCGGGCGAACAGTTGCAGTTCGCTGAAGCAGCTGCGCAGCGGGCCCAGGTCCAGGTCGCCGAGGTCCAGGGAAGGATGGTCGAGGAAAACGGCGCGGGCGGTGTTCGTCATCAGCTGTACCTTTTATGTCTAGAACCGAAGGCGTAATGTGGCGAGCCTATCAGATGGAATGCTGCCGTGGCGGCGTATACCTGTGGCGAGGGAGCTTGCTCCCGTTGGCCTGCGCAGCAGGCCCCGATACAAGGCAAGCGACTGCTGCGCAGTCGAGCGGGAGCAAGCTCCCTCGCCACGGGATGTCATCCAACAAAAGAATGTCGTAAGGAGCCCCCCATGTACCTCGCCGAATTCCTCACCGTCGCCCTGATCCACCTGCTGGCCGTCGCCAGCCCCGGGCCGGACTTTGCCGTGGTGGTGCGCGAAAGCGTGACCCATGGCCGGCGCGCCGGGACCTGGACGGCGCTGGGCGTCGGCACGGCGATTTTCCTGCATGTGGGCTATTCGTTGCTGGGCATCGGCCTGATCGTGTCGCAATCGATCGTACTGTTCAACGCGCTGAAGTGGGCCGCCGCCGCGTACTTGCTGTACATCGGCTTCAAGGCACTGCGGGCGCAACCGGCCAAGCCGGCCGAGGAAAACCTGCACCAGGAGATCGGTGAGCGTACCGCCCGCGGCGCGTTCATTTCCGGTTTTGTCACCAATGGCCTGAACCCCAAGGCGACGCTGTTTTTCCTGTCGCTGTTCACCGTGGTGATCAACCCGCATACACCGTTGGCGATCCAGGCCGGTTATGGCGTGTACCTGGCGGTGGCGACGGCCGTCTGGTTCTGCCTGGTGGCGCTGCTGTTCAGCCAGCAACGGGTACGCGCCGGTTTCGCGCGCATGGGCCACTGGTTCGACCGGACCATGGGCGCGGTGCTCGTCGCCATTGGCGTGAAACTGGCGTTTACCGAGTCGCACTGATCCATGCACTCTCGCTTTGCGTAGGAGCTGCCGAAGGCTGCGATCTTTTGATCTTTTGATCTTTCGCTCTGGATTCAATTGGCAGGGGAAAGATCGCAGCCTCGTTGCACTCGGCAGCTCCTACGGTCCCAGGTATGGCTCAAGGCTAGTATTTGCGCGCTGATCAAATCATTCCTTTGGCTGATTTGATCCGTGTATAAGCGCTCTAGAGTGCTTACTTCCAGCCAAGACCGTGCAGTCAGAAAAGGGACTCTTATGTTGCAGACTCGCGTTATTCCTCCCGCCGAAGGCGCCTATCAATACCCGCTGCTGATCAAGCGGCTGCTGATGTCCGGCACGCGTTACGAGAAAACCCGCGAGATCATCTACCGTGACCAGTTGCGCTACAGCTATCCGACGCTGATCGAGCGGGTCGCGCGCCTGGCCAACGTGTTGACCGAGGCGGGGGTCAAGGCCGGCGATACCGTGGCGGTGATGGACTGGGACAGCCATCGCTACCTGGAATGCATGTTCGCGATCCCGATGATCGGCGCGGTGATCCACACCATCAACGTGCGCCTTTCACCAGAGCAGATCGTCTACACCATGAACCACGCCGAGGACCGCTTCGTGCTGGTCAACAGCGAGTTCGTCGGCTTGTACCAGGCGATAGCCGGGCACCTGACCACGGTGGACAAGACCCTGCTGCTGACCGACCTGCCGGAAAAAACCGCCGACCTGCCGAACCTGGTGGGCGAGTACGAACAATTGCTGGCCGCCGCCGCCCCCACCTACGATTTCCAGGATTTCGACGAAAACTCCGTCGCCACCACGTTCTATACCACCGGCACCACGGGCAACCCCAAGGGCGTGTACTTCACCCATCGGCAACTGGTGCTGCACACCATGGGCGTGGCGACCATCATGGGCTCCATCGACAGCGTGCGGCTGCTGGGCACCAACGACGTGTACATGCCCATCACGCCGATGTTCCATGTCCACGCCTGGGGCCTGCCCTACGTGGCGACCATGCTCGGGCTCAAGCAGGTCTACCCGGGCCGCTACGATCCGGAATTCCTGGTCCAGTTGTGGCGCAAGGAAAAGGTCACCTTTTCCCATTGCGTACCGACCATCCTGCAAATGGTCCTCAATGCCAAGGGCGCCCAGGACACCGACTTCGGCGGCTGGAAAATCGTCATCGGCGGCAGCGCCCTGAACCGCAGCCTGTACGAAGCGGCCAAGGCCCGGGGCATCCAGCTCACCGCCGCCTACGGCATGTCGGAAACCGGCCCGCTGGTGTCCTGCGCCCACCTCAACGCGGAACTGATGGCCGGCAGCGAAGACGAACGCACCACCTACCGGATCAAGGCCGGTGTGCCAGGGCCACTGGTGGAAGCGGCGATCGTCGACACCGAGGGGAATTTCCTGCCGGCCGACGGCGAGACCCAGGGCGAACTGGTGCTGCGTGCGCCGTGGCTCACCGAAGGCTATTTCAACGAGCCGCAGAAGGGCGCCGAGCTCTGGACCGGCGGCTGGCTGCACACCGGTGACGTCGCCACGCTCGACAACATGGGCTTCATCGACATCCGCGACCGCATCAAGGACGTGATCAAGACCGGTGGCGAATGGATCTCCTCCCTGGACCTGGAAGACCTCATCAGCCGTCACGCGGCGGTACGCGAAGTAGCAGTGGTAGGCATTCCCGATCCGCAGTGGGGCGAGCGGCCGTTTGCCTTGCTGGTGATTCGCGAAGGGCATGAGATCGGGGCTCGCGAGCTCAAGGAACACCTCAAGCCGTTCGTCGAGCTGGGGCACCTGAGCAAGTGGGCGATCCCGAGCCAGATCGCCCTTGTTACGGAAATTCCCAAGACCAGCGTCGGCAAGCTCGACAAGAAGCGCATCCGCGTCGACATCACCGAATGGCAGCGCAACAACAGCACCTTCCTGTCCACGCTTTAGGCCTTTTTGCCGTGCCCGAAAGGGCACGGCAGGCCCACCAAGCAAGCGCTTGCCTTGTCAAACCGAAAATTTCAGCCATCCTTGCCGTGCCGGCATCTGTCGGCCTGGCGAAAGGACTGTTCCAGAGTGGTTGAGGGCTGCAAATCACACTTTAGAGGGATCAAGCCGTACTACCTGCTGGCTATAGTCCGCTCACGGATTCTCAAGAACGGGGCGCACGCACGAAAGGGCGATGCGACTTCGACGGATGTCGGGACGCTGCCGCTCCCTGCCGCCGAGGTGTTCTTGAAATGTCCATTGCCATAACAATAATGCACATGGAGTAGCGTCGATGACCTCAGCAACCACGTTCTGGCGCCGGGCAAAATTGCCTCTGGCGGTCAGTCTCGCCTCTTCGCTCGCCGGGCCTGCATTCGGCGTCAGTTTCAACATCGGTGAAATCGAAGGCCAGTTCGACTCGTCCCTGTCCGTCGGCGCGAGCTGGTCCACGGCCAACGCCAACAAGGACCTGATCGGCGTCAACAATGGCGGCAAGGGTTTGTCGCAGACCTCCGATGACGGCCACCTGAATTTCAAGCGCGGGGAAACCTTCTCGAAGATCTTCAAGGGCATCCATGACCTGGAACTGAAGTACGGCGATACCGGCGTATTCGTGCGCGGCAAGTACTGGTACGACTTCGAACTCAAGGACGAACACCGCCTGTACAAGGACATCAGCGACAGCAACCGCAAGGAAGGCGCCCAGTCTTCCGGCGGGCAGATCCTCGACGCATTCATCTACCACAACTACGCCATTGCCGATCAGCCGGGCTCGGTCCGCCTGGGCAAGCAGGTGGTCAGCTGGGGTGAAAGTACCTTCATCCAGGGCGGCATCAACTCCATCAACCCGGTCGACGTGTCCGCGTTCCGTCGTCCTGGTGCCGAGGTCAAGGAAGGCCTGATCCCGGTGAACATGTTCTACGTCTCCCAGAGCCTGACCGACAACCTGTCGGCCGAGGCGTTCTACCAGTTGGAGTGGGACCAGACCGTGGTGGATAACTGCGGCACGTTCTTCTCCCAGCCGGATGTGATTGCCGATGGGTGCACCAATAACCTGCGGGTGCTGAACAAGCGTTCAAGCATTCCGCTGCCGGGCGTCCTTCTTCCGATATTGGAAGGCCAGGGTGTCGATATCAACGAAGAAGGCGTGCTGGTACGCCGTGGCCCGGATCGCGATGCCCGCGACAGTGGCCAGTGGGGCGCGTCGTTGAAGTACATGTTCGAACCGCTGGACACCGAGTTCGGTGCCTACTTCATGAACTACCACAGTCGTGCGCCGATCTTCAGTGCCACCGGTGCGCCTCAGTCAGTCTACGACGCGGTCAGTGGCTCGCCGCTGGCGCCATTGATCGTCGCGGGTAATTCCCAATATTTCGTCGAATATCCGGAAGATATCCGTCTCTACGGCTTGAGTTTCTCCACCACCCTGCCAACCGGTACGGCGTGGAGCGGTGAGATCAGCTATCGGCCGAACGCGCCGGTGCAATTGAGCACCACCGATATCCTGTTCGCCGGCGTTCGCCCGCTCGGTGGTCCTACGTTGGGCAATGCTTCGCTGCTCCCGGGTGTGCCAGGCCAGGATCTGCATGGTTATCGTCGCAAGGAAATCACTCAGTTCCAGACCACCTTCACTCACTTCTTGGATCAGGTCATGGGCGCCAGTCGCCTCACACTGGTAGGTGAAGTCGGCGTTACTCATGTTGGAGGCTTGGAAAGCAAGTCGGACGTTCGCTACGGTCGTGACCCTGTCTTTGGTCCGGGGCAACTGCCCAGCGGAGCCTGTGACAGGCTCAACGGCTCTACCGCCGCAGGTGGCGGCCAGACCATCAACGACGTGAACAGCAACTGCAACAACGACGGCTTCACCACCTCCACGTCCTGGGGCTACCGTGCGCGCGCCATCTGGGAATACCCGGACGTCTTCGCCGGCGTGAACCTCAAGCCCAACGTGGCCTGGTCCCATGACGTCAAGGGCTACTCGCCAGGCCCTGGCGCCAACTTTGAAGAAGGCCGCAAGGCCGTCAGCCTCGGGCTGGATGCCGAGTACCAGAACACTTACAACGCCAGCCTGGCCTACACCAACTTCTTTGGTGGCGACTTCAGCACCGTGGACGATCGCGACTTCCTGGCGCTCAGCGTCGGCGTGACCTTCTAAGCACCGTATTTCAGGACGACACACTATGAAAATAACAAAGAATCTGATGCAGGCTGGTGTTCTGGGGCTATCCCTGCTGGCCGCCAGCGTCATGGCGGCGGTACCCGCGGCCGAGGCCGATAAACTGGGCAAGAGCCTGACGCCGATGGGCGCCGAGATGGCCGGCAATGCCGATGGCTCGATCCCGGCCTGGAAAGCCATGGCCAAGAATGCCGGTGCCGTGGACAGCAAGGGTTTCCTTGCCGACCCGTTCCCGACTGAGAAACCGCTGTTCACCATCACCGCGCAGAACGTCGAGCAGTACAAGGCCAAACTCGCCCCGGGCCAGTACGCGATGTTCAAGCGCTACCCGGAAACCTTCAAGATGCCGGTCTACCCGACCCATCGCGGCGCCACCGTGCCGGACGAGGTGTTCGCCTCCATCAAGAAGAATGCGGTCAACACCAAGCTGGTGTCCGGCGGCAACGGCCTGGAGAACTTCGAGACGGCCGTGCCGTTCCCGATCCCCCAGAGCGGCGTGGAAGTGATCTGGAACCACATCACCCGCTATCGCGGCGGCAGCGTGACGCGCCTGGTCACCCAGGCCACCCCGCAGCCCAACGGCTCCTACAGCCTGGTGTATTTCCGCGACCAGTTCGTGTTCCGCGACAAGATGAAGGATTTCGATCCGGCCAACCCAGGCAACATCCTGTTCTACTTCAAGCAACAAGTGACCGCGCCGGCGCGCCTGGCCGGTGGCGTGCTGCTGGTGCACGAAACCCTCGACCAAGTGAAGGAACCGCGTTCGGCATGGGTCTACAACGCTGGCCAGCGCCGTGTGCGCCGTGCCCCGCAAGTGTCCTATGACGGCCCGGGTACCGCCGCCGACGGCCTGCGTACCTCCGACAATCTGGACATGTACAACGGCGCGCCGGATCGCTACGACTGGAAGCTGGAAGGCAAGAAAGAGCTGTACATCGCCGCCAACAGCTACAAGATCGATTCGCCGCAACTCAAGTACGCCGACATCATCAAGGCCGGCCACATCAACCAGGACCTGACTCGCTACGAGCTGCGTCGTGTCTGGCATGTGACCGCGACCCTGAAGGAAGGCCAGCGTCACATCTACGCCAAGCGTGACTTCTACATCGACGAAGACACCTGGCAAGCCGCGGTGATCGACCACTACGACGGTCGTGGGCAACTGTGGCGCGTGGCCGAGGCCCATGCCGAGAACTACTACGACAAGCAAGTGCCGTGGTACGCCCTGGAAACCCTCTACGACCTGCAGTCCGGCCGCTACCTGGCGCTGGGCATGAAGAACGAAGAGAAATCGGCCTACGACTTCGGCTTCACCGCCACCACCGCCGACTTCACTCCGAACGCATTGCGCCAGGAAGGTATCCGCTAAACCGCTCCACCCGAGGCCGCATCCTCGAAACAACGCCCCGACTGGTTCGGGGCGTTTTTTTTTGACCCACACAAAACCCCCGTGGCGAGGGAGCTTGCTCCCGCTGGACTGCGAAGCAGTCCCAAAGCAGAGTACTCGGGGTGTCAGATCAAACGGGGCGGCCTTGGGGCTGCTGCGCACCCCAGCGGGAGCAAGCTCCCTCGCCACAAGAGCGGCGGCTGCCTGGATTTTTCACGTCGGTCGGCGTGTAGTCTTTTTGTAGCCATTTGTAGCACTCCCTTCAATACCTCCTCGTTTACCGCTAGTCTGCGGACATCTGCAACGCCGCCACCCGCATTCCAACAAGAGCCGGCCATGACTGATTTGTCTTCACTTCCGGATTCTGCCCGCGCAGCCATCGCGGTACAGGACGGGCGTTTCTACCGCCCGCCCTTGCCCGACGGCCATGTCGTGCGGCCGCGGTTGTGCGAGCGTTTGGCCGCTGGGCTCGGGGGCCGGTTGTTGTTGGTCAGTGCGCCGGCGGGGTTTGGTAAAAGCTCCCTGGCGGTGGAGTTCTGCCAGAGCCTGCCGGCCTATTGGCAAAGCCTCTGGCTGGGGCTCAGCGCCCGGGACAACGATCCCGGGCGTTTCCTGGAACGCTTGCTCGAAGGGCTCCAGGCCTTTTTCCCGGAACTGGGTGGCCGGGCACTGGGGTTGCTGAAAATGCGCCAGCGCCACCAGCCCTTTGCCTTCGAAGAATGGCTCGATGGCCTGCTGGACGAACTGTCCACGCACTTGTCGCCGCGCAACCCCTTGTTGCTGGTCCTGGACGATTACCACCTGGCCCAAAGCCCGGTGCTGGATCGCTGCCTGCAATTTTTCCTCAATCACCTGCCCGACGGTCTGCTGGTCCTCGTCACCAGCCGCCAGCGTCCGGACTGGCACCTGGCGCGCCTGCGCCTGTCGCGGCAATTGCTCGAACTCAATGAACAAGACCTGCGCCTGACCCATGACGAAGCCTTGACCCTGCTCCAGCATCACAGCAGCTCGTTGCGTGGTGAGGCGTTGGAAAACCTCATCCAGCGCAGCGAAGGTTGGGTGGCGGGGCTGCGGTTCTGGTTGCTGGCGGCGTCTGAAGCCGGCACCGAAGGCCTGCTGCCCCAGGCCTTGAATGGCGGCGAAGGGTTGATTCGCGATTACCTGCTCGAAGAAGTCATCGATTGCCTGCCCGCCGAGGTGCAGGCGTTCCTCTATGACACGGCCCCTCAGGAACGCTTTTGCAGCGCGCTGTGCGACGCCGTGCGCGAAGCCCATGACAGCGCCGAGATCCTGCGTTACCTGGCGTCCCACCAAGTATTCCTGGTGCCTTTGGACGAGCACGGCCATTGGTACCGTTACCACCATCTGTTTTCCGATCTGCTGCGCAGTCGGCCCAGCGCGCCGGCCATGGTCCCGGCCGCGACCCTGCACCTGCGGGCCTGCCGCTGGTTCAACGCCCAGGGCCTGATCGACGAAGCCGTGGAGCAGGCGCTACGGGCCGGCCACCTGGATGTGGCGGCGAACCTGGTGCAGAACCTCTCGGAGGAACAACTGCTGGCCGAGCAGAACGTCGGCATGTTGCTGCGCTGGAAAATGGACCTGCCCGACAGCCTGCTCATCAGCACGCCGCGGCTGATCGTGCTCTACAGTTGGGCGCTTGGGTTGGCCTGCCAGCTGGATGCCGCCGAAGAGCTGGCCGCGCACTTGAGTCGTTTCCTGCCCGCCCCTTCGGCTACCGCGCAAAAATCCATGCTCGCCCAATGGCTGGCCCTGAGCGGCATCGTCGCCCGGGGGCGTGGTGATCGCGAGGCCACCGTGCGTTATTGCAGCGAAGCCCTGGAGAGCCTGCCGCAAAAACGTTACGGCCAGCGGCTGATGTGCCTGTCTACGTTGTCGAACCTGGCCATTGCCGACGGCGACCTGTGGCGCGCGCGTAACCTGAACCGCGATTCCCTGGAGCTGGCGCAGCGGGTCGGCAATCCATTGTTCGAGGCCTTGGCCCATTACGATCGGGCCCGGGTCCTGCAGGCGCGGGGAGAGATCCTGCGGGCACTGGATGAAGTGCACCATGGCCTGCAACGCTTGCACAAATTATCGCCCCAGCGGCTTTATGCGGTGCGGGCACGACTGATCATGTACGAAGGTTTCCTGCTGACCTTGCGCATGCAGCCCCAGGCCGGCCTGGCGCGGTTGCAGGCCGGCCTTACCGAAGCCCGCGCCTGCCGCGACATCAGCGTGCTGATCGGTCACTGCGTGGTCGCGCGGATCGAAGGCTACAGCGGCGAGTTCGCCCGGGCTTTTGCCGAACTGGCGGAAGCCGAACGCCTGATGCACATCTGGGATGTTCCGCCGATCTACTACCTGGCGATGATTACCCTGGTCAAATGCGAACTCTGGCTGGCCCAAGGCCGTACCGACCTGGCCGAAGCCTGGCTGGCCCGCCTGGGCCAGACCTACACGGGTGAGCGGGCCGCCGCGCCTCCGGAATTCCACCCGCAACTGCCGCTGCATGTCGAACTGCAACAGGCGGTGCTGGAATCCATCCGGGGTCAACCGATGCTCGCCGAAGGCCGGCTCAATGCCTTGTTGGAGCACGGCCAGCAAACCGGCCGGCAGATGCTCAGCGTGATGGCGCTCAACCAGAAAGCCGCCTTGCTGTTGAGTCTCGGCCGCGAACCCGAAGCCCGTCGCACCCTGGCCCAGGCTTTCGAAGCCGCCAGCGGTGGGGTGTTGCAGCCGTTCGAGTGGTTGCTGGGCAAGCACTGTGAATGGCTGCGCGAACAACTGCAGAACGCGCCGCCCAGCACTTTGCGCGAACATCTGCTCGAACGCCTGCCCTCGGTGGCCCAACCGGTCGACCCTGCGTCACCTGTCGAAACCCTGAGCAGTCGCGAACGGGCGGTGTTGCAGTTGATTGCCCAAGGCTGTTCGAACCAGGAAATCAGCGAGCAATTGTTTATCTCCCTGCACACCGTCAAGACCCACGCCAGCCACATCAACAGCAAACTCGGCGTCGAGCGCCGCACCCAGGCGGTGGCGCGGGCGAAAGCATTGGGGTTGTTGGGTTGAGCAAGATTTTGCGGCCGGTGAGATCCCGTGGCGAGGGAGCTTGCTCCCGCTGGGCTGCGAAGCAGCCCCAACTGATAATCTGACACACCGCGGTGCCACGTGAAGGGTCGCTTCGCAACCCAGCGGGAGCAAGCTCCCTCGCCACAAAGGCTTTGACAAGGAATCCCTCGATGTTGCCCCTCTACAAAACCATCCCATCCCCCGTCGGCCAACTGATCCTCGTCGCCCGGGAGACGAGGCTGGCGGCCATCCTGTGGGAAAACGAGCGGCTCAATCGGGTGCGCCTGGGGCCTTTGGAAGAGGACATCCGGCATCCGGTCCTCAAGGAAACCGAACGTCAGCTGCTGGAATACTTCGCCGGCCAGCGCCGTCGTTTCGAGCTGGAACTGGATTTTGCCGGCACTGACTTTCAGGTCCGGGTCTGGCAGGCCCTGTTGACCATCCCCTTCGGTGAAACCCGCAGCTACCGAGACGTCGCCCTCCAGATCGGCCAACCCACAGCGGTCCGGGCGGTCGGCGCCGCCAATGGCCGCAACCCTATCTCGATCATCGCCCCGTGCCACCGCGTCATCGGCAGCTCCGGCAGCCTTACCGGCTTCGCTGGCGGCCTGGCAGCCAAACAGTTCCTGCTCAGCCTCGAAGGCCAGGAGAGCCTGCAACTACCGTTCTGACCTGATACAGGGATTGGGGGGATGCAAAATTTATAGTCAGACCAACACAACTGTGGGAGCGGGCTTGCTCGCGAAAGCGGAGTGTCAGCTTGCATAGATACAGTTTGTACCACCGCCTTCGCGAGCAAGCCCGCTCCCACATCTAATGTCCGGTATTTTCAGGCTGACGGAGATTTGGGAGGGCACATACGCGTCGGCGGCAGGCCGTTGGCGTTGTGCTGGTAGATCTGCGCGGGCTGGCCTTGTTCGTTGAAGAACACCTGGCCGATGCCTGCGCTGTTCCACAACCGCTCTCCCGCTTCAGCGTGTTCCGGGGTGTGGGGGACGATGCGCATGCTGCGGCGCTTGGTGAACCAGTTCAGGGGCGAGCGCGGCGAGTAGAGCCAGCGGTTCAGGCGGTCGAACCATTCCAGCAGCACCGGTGGGAATTCATTCTTGATGCCGCTGCTGGTGATCTGCCAAATGCGCGGGCCGCCCTTGCGGTGTGGGATCAGCACCTCGTAGACGAAGGAATAATGCACATCCCCCGACAGCACCACGTAGTTACCCGGTGTACGCGAGTGTCGGAAAATATTCAGGATCACCTGGGCAGCGCCGCGATGGGCCATCCAGTTTTCCGCATCCACCAGCAACGGATAACCGCACCAACTGAACACCCGCTGCACGGTCTCGATCAGCTTCACGCCGAAGATCGGTGCCGGCGAGACGATGATTGCCGAGGGGTGATCCAGCAGATCCTGTTGCAACTCGCTCAGGGCTTCCCAGTCCAGCAGGCCGGAAGGTTGCTTGAGGTTGTTCTCGCTGCGCCAGCGGCGGGTACGGGTGTCGAGCACCACCAGGGCCGGGGTGCTTGGCAGCACGTAATGCCAGCGCTGGAAACCCAGCAGGGTGTCGATCAGTTGGTCCTGTGGCGCGCTGTCGAGGTAGCGGTCCCGGGCGGTGTCGCTCAGGGCCAGGGTTTGCGCTAGCACATCAGCAAAGGCATCCGGGTTGTTGCCCCAGCCCTGGCAGAGCATGTAGGCGATCAAGGCGTTGCCGATGATGCGTTTGGAGAACGGATGGCCGTAGGCCGTTTCTTCCCACTGCGCGGACAGGTTCCAGTCATCGGTGATGTCGTGGTCATCGAAAATCATCAGGCACGACAAGTGCGCAAACACCCGTGCCACGCCACCCAGCCCGGTCTTGAACGCATCGATGCGCTGCTGTTCCAGGTCGTAGCGCTGGCGCCGTTCGACGGTCAGTTCGGGCGGTTGAACAGTGATCAGCGTCCAGGGCACCGGCGACCACACCAGCAGGTACATCGCCATGACCTCGGCGAAGGTCACCAGGTGATTATCGGCGCTGCTGCTGGTGAAGATCGGCTTGCGCGCCCCGCCAAAAAAGCGCTCGCGCAGGGTTTCGTTGCTTTCCAGGGCCGGTAGCAAATCGGCCCGATGGTAATAGCTGGCCGGGTGTTGATAGAGCTTGGCGCTGTCTTCCACCACGGCGCCGTCCAGGCGCTCCTCGAACAGCCCCAGGTGTTCGATCAGCCCGTGAATCGCCCGCAGCATGGGCCCGGCGACGTCGTCGGCATACACCTGGTCGCCGCTCATCATCAACAGCGCCGGGCGTTGCCCCGGGTCTTGCGCCAACAATCGGTCAACACACAGCAGGCCGTCGTTGGCCGGGTAGTGGGGTTTGCGGCAGGATCCGTGGACCAATTGCTCGATGCGCGAATGCAACATGAAGTTCGGGCACTGTGCCCCGTCATACAACAGGTGCGGCGCCCATTCGGCGATAGGCGAGCCCTCTACCAGCAGGTCGTAGTCAATCGCTACGTCCTGGGGCAGGGGCGTGTCGAGCGTCACGTCGATCAGGTGCACAAAAGCGTGTTGCCCCACCGGCACCACGGTGCAACGCGACGCATCCAGCGTCAGGTCGCCGACCCCGTCAATGCGCAGCGTCAAGGCCAACGCTCGCGTGCCCACCAGCCACATCACCAGGCGCGCAGGTTCCAGCCGCCGTAACAGCGGGCCGACCAGGACGGGTGGGAGGGTAGAGGTGATGTCTGGGGTGGACGACAGCATTAGCGAAAAAAGCCTCTATTCAGGGAGAGGCGGGGATCATAGCGCAATGTGCTTTGCAACTGGGGAGGGTTGGATTGAAGTGGGGGAATTGCGCTCTTGTGGCGAGGGAGCTTGCTCCCGCTGGGGTGCGAAGCACCCCCAAAACCTGACACCACGGTGTGTCAGGCAAACATTGGGGGGCTGCTGCGCAGCCCAGCGGGAGCAAGCTCCCTCGCCACAGAGAGTGTTGAGCCGTGAGCGTTCCCGGCCCTTCATGCAATTACTGCGCGACGTTGGAAGCCTGCGCCGCCTTGATCAAATCCGCCCCGATGTCCTTTTCAAACTTCGCCCACACCGGTTTCATCTTGTCGCGCCAGGCGCTGCGTTCCTGGGGCGTGAGGGCAATGATCTCGGTGGTCTTGGCGTCCAGGAATTTTTGTTTGTCCTGCTGGTTGAATCGTTCCGCTTCCTGGTTGGCATAGGCCGTGGATTCGACGACGATCTTCTCCAGTTCGCTGCGGATGTCCGGCGCCAGGCCGTTCCAGAAGTCCGACGTGGTGATCAACATGTAGTCGAGAATGCCGTGGTTGGACTCGGTGACGTATTTCTGCACTTCATTGAGTTTCTGGTTGTAGAAGTTCGAATAGGTGTTTTCCGTGCCATGGACCAAACCGGTGCGCAGCCCCTGGTACACCACCGAGAAAATCATCGGCTGCGCTTTGGCGCCCACCGCCTTGAATTGTTCGTCCAGCACGGCGGAAGTCTGTATCCGGAAGGTCAGGCCACGGGCATCCTCCGGGGTGCGTAATGGCTTGTTGGCCGACAGGTGCTTCATGCCGTTGTGCCAATAGGCCAGGCCGGTGACGTTCTTGCTTTCCATGGACTTGAGTAGCTTCTGGCCCTCGGGGCTCTGCTGGAAACGGTCCACGGCAGCGATGTCATCGAATAGAAACGGCAAGTCGAACAACTGCACGGTCCGCGTGTATTGATCAAACTTGGCCAGCGACCGCGCAATGATCTGCACTTCCCCCAGGAGCAAGGCTTCCATCTCCTTGTCATCGCCGTACAGCGTGGAGTTGGGGTACACCTCGACCTTCACCTTGCCCGGCAATCGCTCCTCCGCCAGCTTCTTGAACATCAACGCCCCTTGGCCCTTGGGCGTTTGGTCGCCGACCACGTGGGAGAATTTGATGACGATCGGCTCGGTCGCCATGACCGTTCCCCACGCGCCGAAAGCCAGGGCGCAGGCGAGGGCTTTCCATAGAGGTTTGAGCATTCAAGAGGTCCTTTTTTTGGTCTGGAGGCAAAGGGCCGACAGATCGGCCCGATACCTCCATGGCAAGGCAAATCATCCTTTGCCCGCCACAGAGTGTTTGCCGGGTTTAACTCATCCCCAACCAATTCGGCAGCGCCAGGGAAATCCACGGCACATAGGTAATCAGCACCAGGAACGCCAACAGGATCATCAACCACGGCATCGCCGCACGGATCGTGGCAGGCAGGGACATGCCGGTCACCGCCGAGGTGACGAACAGGTTCAGCCCCACCGGCGGCGTGATCAGGCCGATCTCCAGGTTCACCACCATGATGATTCCCAGGTGAATCGGGTCGATGCCCAGCTTCATGGCGATGGGGAACAGGATCGGCGCCAGGATCAGGATGATCGCCGAAGGCTCCATGAACGCGCCGGCAATCAGCAGCACGATGTTCACCACCAACAGGAAGGTCACAGGTGTCAACCCGGCCTCGATCACCCAGGCGGTGATTTGCTGCGGCAGTTGCTCGGTGGTCAGCACGTGGGCGAAGAGCATGGCGTTGGCGATAATGAACATCAGCATGATGCTCAGCTTGGCCGACTCCAGCAGCACTTTCGGCGTCTCGCGGAACGTGAGGTCCTTGTAGACGAACAACGCGATGAACGCCGAATACACCGCCGCCACCGCTGCCGCTTCGGTGGGGGTGAACATCCCGGAATAGATCCCGCCGAGGATGATGACCATCAGCAACAGGCCCCAGATGGCCTTGCGCGCGGTGGTCAACCATTCGCGGAACGTGGCGCGGGGCAGGGCCGGCAGGTTTTTCTTCACGGCGACGATGTAGATCGCCACCATCAGGAACAAACCCAACAGCAAGCCCGGGATGACGCCGGCCATGAACAACTTGCCCACTGAGGTTTCGGTCGCCGCGGCATACACCACCATCACGATCGACGGCGGAATCAGGATGCCCAGGGTCCCGGCATTACACACGATGCCGGCGCCAAACGCCTGTGGATAACCCGAGCGCACCATCCCGGCAATGGCGATGGAACCCACCGCTGCCACCGTTGCGGGGCTGGAGCCCGACAACGCCGCAAACAGCATGCAAGCCAGCACTGCTGCAATCGCCAGGCCCCCGCGGATATGCCCGACGCAGGCGTTGGCAAAGTCGATCAACCGTCGCGCCACGCCGCCCGTGGTCATGAACGCACCGGCCAGCAGGAAGAACGGAATCGCCAGCAATGTGTAGTGCTCGGAGGTTTCGAACAGCTTGATCGCCAGGGAGCGCACCGAGTCGGGGCTGAAGAAAATGATGGTCAGCGATCCCGCCAGTCCCAACGAAATGGCAATGGGCACGCCGATAAACATCAGCACGAACAGTGCGATGAACAGGAAGGCAATGGTCATGGCTTGTCTTCCTCGTGTTCGGTCAATTTGATGGCTTCGGCCGCTTCATCGGCCAGGCCCAGGCCGGTCTGGCGGTTCATCAGGATGCGCACGAGAATTTCCGCGAAACGAATGAACACCAGCGCGAACCCCACCGGTACGATCAGCCCTATATGCCATTGCATGATGCCGAAATGGCCAAGGTCTTCGGCACCGATCTCGGCAATCATCAAGGTGTTGATCCATTCGTAA
Organism: Pseudomonas sp. Z3-6; assembly: GCF_051131985.1. Classification (NCBI taxonomy): domain Bacteria; kingdom Pseudomonadati; phylum Pseudomonadota; class Gammaproteobacteria; order Pseudomonadales; family Pseudomonadaceae; genus Pseudomonas; species Pseudomonas sp. Z3-6. Next base: position 5,838,907 of record NZ_CP071644.1, on the reverse strand, counting down.
CTCGCCACCGCCAGCAGGCCGGCGTAGGCGAGGCAGCACAGGCAGGCGATGACGCCAATGAAGCGCTGCACCGGCTTGCTCGCCAGCTTCACCAGCGCATCGACGCCGATATGCCCGGCGGTGCGCACGCCATACGACAGGCCGAAGAAAATCAGCCAGCCAAACAGCGCCTTGGTCAGCGATGTGCTCCATGTCATCGCCTGGGCCATGCCCATGATGTTGTCGCCGATGGCGAACATCGGTTCGCTGGCGGCAGGCCAGTGGTCGCCGAGGCTGTAGAAAACTGAATAAAGGTTGTTGAGGACCACGTAGACGAACGTGACGAGCGTCATGGCGGCCAGAAGGAAAGCAATGAAACCTTCCTCGAAGTGTTCCCAGGTGCGCCGAAGGGCGTTCATGGATGACATCTCCTGTGGGGGGACGACAGACCGGCACCGCCAGGGCGGCGGTACCGGCCAACCAATCACTGGGCTTTGTTGGAGGCTTCGGCGGCTTTGATCAGGTCAGCTCCGATATCGCCTTCGAACTTCTTCCACACCGGTTTCATCTTGTCGCGCCATTCGCCGCGTTCTTCTGGCGTCAGGGTGATGATCTCGGTGGTCTTGGCGTCGAGGATGCGTTGTTTGTCGTGCTCGTTCAGCTGCGCCGCCTCTTTGTTCACATGGGCGGTGACTTCTACCAGGATCTTGTCCAGTTCAGTGCGGATGTCCGGCGGCAGGCCGCTCCAGAACTTGGTGTTGGTGATCAGCATGTAGTCGAGCAAACCGTGGTTGGACTCGGTGATGTACTTTTGCACTTCATGCATTTTCTGGCTGTAGATGTTCGAGTACGGGTTTTCCGCACCGTTGACCACACCGGTCTGCAAGCCTTGGTACACCTCGGCGAAACTCATCTTGCGCGGGTTGGCGTTCACCGCCTTGAATTGCTCTTCCAGCACGGCCGATGCCTGTACGCGGAACTTCAAGCCACGGGCATCCTTGGGTTCACGCAACGGTTTGTTTGCCGACAACTGCTTCATACCGTTGTGCCAATAGGCCAGGCCGGTAATGTTCTTGCTTTCCATGGACTTGAGCAGCTTCTGGCCTTCAGGGCTCAACTGGAAGCGGTCCACAGCGGAAATGTCATCGAACAGAAACGGCAAGTCGAACAACTGCACCGTCTTGGTGTACTGCTCGAACTTGGCCAGCGACGGCGCAATCATCTGCACGTCACCCAACAGCAAGGCCTCCATTTCCTTGCCGTCGCCGAACAGTGAAGAGTTGGGGTAGACCTCGACCTTCACTTTGCCTGGCAGCCGTTCTTCCACCAACTTCTTGAACAGCAGTGCGCCTTGGCCTTTTGGTGTTTGTTCGGCGACCACATGGGAGAACTTGATCACCACCGGATCTGCCGCCATGGCCGTGCTCATCGCACTCAGGGCCAACGTGCAAGCGAGCGCTTTCCAGATAGGTTTGAACATTACGGGCTTTCCTCTTGTTTTTAGTATTTTCGTGCGGGCTCATTCAAAACACGGCACGGCGGAACAATGATGAGTCTAGGCAGAAAAACAACTTGTCGGGGGCGGTTAACGGGAAAAACCGTCCTTTGGCTGTAAGTCTCGACAGGTTGCGCTAGAGCCTTCCTTGCGTCGGGCTGAAACGTCACAAACAGTCATTTCGACTGGTTTCAGTCAGCAATCGTGCCTGGGGCAGGAAACCATAAAGGAGCGGTGATGGCTACTGGCTTTCAACCTGGCGCCAGTGCTCAATGCATCCATGGGGCGAGGGGGCTGCCAGGCTATGTGTTCAGGGGAGCATTCGGCCTGGAACGTCCGGAGCAAGTTCTCTCTGCGACCACCACCGACCACCCTGTGGGAGCGAGCCTGCTCGCGAAGACATCGGCACAGCCAACATCACCGACTCAGACAGACCGCCTTCGCGAGCAGGCTCGCTCCCACAGTTTTTGATCCCGGGTGTTCATGGATTCTGCGACCACCACCGACCACCCTGTGGGAGCGGGCTTGCTCGCGAATGCGGCGGCCGATCCAACATCACTGTCTCAGACAGATCGCCATCGCGAGCAGGCTCGCTCCCACAGTTTTTGATCCCGGGTGTTCATGGATTCTGCGCCCACCACCGCCCACCCTGTGGGAGCGAGCCTGCTCGCGATAGCGGCGGCCTATCCAACATCACTGTCTCAGACAGACCGCCTTCGCGAGCAAGCCCGCTCCCACAGTTTTTATCCTCCTGCCATCGTGGCCTGCCTGCGGCGAGTCGTATCTTTTTCGTCTCGTGGTATGACGACATTTTCGATGCTGCTCAAGAAAAATAACCTCCTTTCGCTAGTCATTCCTCTGCTCTCCCTATTTTTATTGATTCTGTGGGTTGACAGCTCACACGAAACGTCAGAATAATCCGTTGCGTTGTATGACGACATACAAATAAACAATAACAACAGGGTGCTCCCTCTATGCGAATCACAGGCGTTCACGTCGAAGTCTTCTCCACACCGTCGCGCCGTGCCCAGGACAGTGCCGGTCACGCCCATCCGGGTGATGAGGTCATGATCAAGATGGCCTTGCTGCGAATCGGCTGCGACGATGGCTCCGAGGGTTATGCCTTTGGCCCGCCTGAGTTGATTCGTCCGCACATCATCGAATCCTTCGTGCGCAAAGTGCTGATCGGCCGCGATCCGATGGACCGTGAAAGCATCTGGCAAGACCTGGCGCACTGGCAGCGGGGCAGTGCCGGGCAGTTCACCGACCGGGCGCTGGCGTTGGTGGAACAAGCGTTGTGGGACCTGGCCGGGCGCAAGCTCAAGTTGCCGGTGCATAAATTGATTGGCGGTTATCGCGACAAGGTCCCGGCGTACGGTTCGACGATGTGCGGCGATGACTTGCCAGGTGGTTTGTCGACGCCGGACGAGTACGGCCAGTTCGCCGAGAAGCTGGTCCTGCGCGGCTACAAGGCCATCAAGTTGCACACCTGGATGCCACCGATCTCCTTTGCGCCGAATCCGCAAATGGACATCCAGGCCTGCGCCGCGGTGCGTGAGGCAGTAGGCCCGGACATCGCGTTGATGCTCGACGGTTACCACTGGTACAGCCGCATGGACGCCCTGACCATCGGCAAGGCACTGCAGAAGCTGAATTTCGCCTGGTTCGAAGAACCCATGATGGAAGACTCGGCGGAGTCCTATGCCTGGCTGGCCGCCAACCTGGACATCCCGGTGTTGGGCCCGGAGAGCATCGCCGGCAAGTTCCACAGCCGCGCCAGTTGGGTGACCCAGAAGTCCTGTGACATCCTGCGCGCCGGCGTGGCCGGGGTCGGCGGTATCGGGCCGTGCCTGAAGGTGGCGCACCTGGCCGAGTCGTTCGGCATGGATTGCGAGGTCCATGGCAATGGCGCGGCGAACCTGGCGGTGGTCGGGGCGATCAGCAACTGCCGCTGGTACGAACGCGGCCTGCTGCACCCGTTCCTTGACTATGAAGAGGTCCCGGCGCATCTCAACAGCATCGTCGACCCCATGGACGCCGACGGTTTTGTGCATCTATCCGACCGGCCGGGCTTGGGCGAGGACATCAACTTCGCGTATATCGAGGCCAACACCTTGTCCCGACATTGAGTCTGTTCCACGCCTGAGGCCGATGACGGCCCGGGCGACAAGTCTTTATAAATATAAGAAAGGACTGAACCATGAATCTCTGGCCCAAGCGCCTGACCAGGCTGCTGTGTGTCACCGTGGCCCTGTGCGCAGTGCAGGTGCCCGTCAGCCTGGCCCAAGGCGAAACGCCCCCCGACCAATTGGTGGTGGGCATGAGCATGATCAACCTGTTGTCCCTGGACCCTGCCGCGGCGACGGGCCTGGAGGTCGCGGAGGTCAACGCCAACGTCTATGACATGCTCCTGGAGCAGGACGCGGCGCAGCCGGACACGCTGATTCCGGCCCTGGCGAAAACCTGGGACATCAGCCCCGACCGCACGCGCCTGACCTTCCAATTGCGCGACGACGTTCGGTTTCACTCGGGTGCGCCCCTGACCGCCCAAGACGTCGCCTGGTCGTTGCAGCGCGTCGTCACCCTCAACCGCGCCCTGGCCTCCACCTGGAAGGCCTACGGTTTCACCGCCGACAACGTGGTCAAACTGATGCGCGCCGAAGGGCCGCACACCTTTGTGATGGAGTTGCCACGGGTCACCGACCCGATGCTGGTGCTCAACACCCTGGCGACCTCACCCAGCGCCTTCATCATCGATCGCAGCATCGCTTTGCAGCATCAGGTCGGCGACGACCAGGGCGCGGCGTGGCTGGCGACGCACACGGCTGGGTCCGGCGCGTTCAAGCTCGACATCTGGCGGGCCAACGATGTGATCCTGATGAGCCGAAATGACGACTATTGGCGCGGCGCGCCGAAGTTGCGCCGGGTGATCATGCGCAACATGACCGAGTCCCAGGCCCTGCGCCTGATGGTCGAGCGCGGTGACCTGGACGTCGCCCGCGGCATGGCGGCCACTGACATCAAGGCCTTGGGCAAGGTCGACGAAGTGCGCATCCAGAGCATCGCCCGCGGCACGCTGTACTACGTGGCGATGAGCATGCAGCAACCGCTGTTCCAGGACATCCGCGTGCGCCAGGCCGTCCGCCTGCTGATCGACTACCAAGGCATCAACGACGTGGTCATGCCGCACTACGGCGTGATCAACCAACGGCCCTTGCAGTTGGGACTGCCGGCTCGCCTCGACGACCCGGGTTATCGCCTGGACGTGGCCGAGGCCAAGCGTCTGCTGGCGGCGGCCGGGCATGCCGAAGGCTTCAAGGTGACGATTCGTTCACTGACCGATCCGCCATTCATCAACATCGCCACCAGCCTGCAAGCGACGCTGGCCCAGGCGGGGATCCAGGCGACGATCATCACCGGCACCGGCAACCAGATCTATGGGGCGATGCGCGACCGTCAGTTCGACATCCTCGTCGGTCGTGGTGGTGGTGGGGCGGAGCGGCATCCCCATTCGAGCCTGCGGGCCCTGGTGTACAACCCGGACAACCGCAGCGAAGCCAAGCTGAGCAACTTCCAGGGCTGGCGCACCTCGTTCTTCGACCCGCAGCTCAATCAACTGATCGAGCAGGCCGAGCGCGAGCGTGACCCCGAGCGTCAGCGGGAAATCTATGCACAGATCCAGACCCTCTACGACCAACAGGCCGGGGCGATCATGCCGGTCTCGCAGATGGTGGACGAAGTGGTGATCCACGCGGATGTGCGCAACTACATCGGCCACACCGCCGCGACCACGCGTCTTCGCGACGTCTACAAGCAGCGCTGAAATCGACGGCCACAGGGCCAAGGCAGGAATGAACATGTCGACTGCATCCTTTTCAATCTGGACCACCCGGGCCGCTTCGGCGACCCGGCGCGGCGGCTCGGTGGCGGTGACGCTGCTGGGGTTGCTGCTGCTGACTTTCTTTATTGGGCGGGTGATGCCCCTGGACCCGGTGCTGGCCATCGTCGGCCCGGACGCCGACGCCTCGGCCTACGCCCAGGTGTACAAGGAACTGGGCCTGGACAAGCCATTGTGGACCCAGTTCGCGATTTACCTCGGCGACCTGCTGCACGGTGACTTCGGCATGGCCTTGCTGACCGGCAATCCGGTCATCACTGACATCGCCCGGGTCTTCCCGGCTACGTTGGAACTGGCCACGCTCGCCATCCTGTTCGGCGTGTTGGCGGGTTTGCCGCTGGGTGTCTACGCAGCGACCCATCAGGGCCGTGCCGGCGACCATGTCGCGCGGCTGATCACCCTGTTCGGTTACTCCACGCCGATTTTCTGGATCGGCATGATGGCCTTCCTGGTGTTCTACGCCTGGCTGGGTTGGGCCGGCGGCGTCGGGCGCATCGGCCTGGCCTATGACGGGTTGATTCCGAAACACACCGGGCTGTTGCTGATCGACACCGCCTGGTCCGGCGAGTGGGAAGCCTTTCGCAGTGCGCTGCGGCACATCCTGTTGCCGGCGGTGATTCTCAGCTTCAACTCGGTCGCCTACATCAGCCGCATGACTCGCAGCTTCATGCTCGAGCAACTGTCCCAGGAATACATCATCACTGCTCGGGTCAAGGGCTTGTCCCAGCGCCGCATCGTCTGGGGCCATGCCTTCGGCAACATCCGCGTGCAGCTGTTGACCATCGTCGCCCTGGCCTATGGCGGCCTGCTGGAAGGCGCGGTTTTGATCGAAACCGTGTTCGCCTGGCCCGGTTTCGGCCAGTACCTGACGAGCAGTTTGTTGCTCGGCGACATGAACGCGGTGATGGCCTGCGTGCTGTTGATCGGCCTCATCTTCGTGACGCTGAACCTGATCAGCGATGCGCTGTACAAGATCTTCGACCCGAGGACTCGCTAATGAACCTGCCTCTTGCTTCCAGCGCCACTGGCAGCGCTACGTTGCCGGCTTCCAGCACGGCGGCGATGGTCGCCAGCACCTTGCGCCTGTTGCGGTTTTTGCTGCGCAACCCGATGACCTTCGCCGGCCTGATCGTCGTCGCGACCCTGATGCTGGTCGCCATCTTCGCCCCCTGGATCGCCGGCCACGACCCGCTGTTGCAGAACCTCGCCAGTGCCTTGCAGGCACCCAGCAGCGCGCACTGGTTCGGCACTGATGAATACGGTCGTGATGTGTTCGCGCGGTTGGTGTATGGCTCGCGCATTACCCTGTACATCGTCTTGCTGGTGACGGTGATCGTCGGCCCCATCGGCCTGTTGGTCGGCACGGTTTCCGGTTACTTCGGCGGTTGGGTCGACAGCCTGTTCATGCGCATCACCGACATCTTCATCTCGTTCCCCAGCTTGGTCCTGGCGCTGGCTTTCATCGCGGCCCTCGGCCCGGGCCTGGAGCATGCGGTGATTGCCATCGCACTCACGGCCTGGCCGCCGATTGCCCGGCTCGCCCGCGCCGAAACCCTGCCGCTGCGCAACGCCGACTTCGTCGTCGCGGTGCAGCTCCAGGGCGCGTCGAGCACCCGGATCATCCTGCGCCACATCATCCCGATGTGCCTGTCGTCGGTGATCATCCGCCTGACCATGAACATGGCGAGCATCATCCTCACCGCCGCCGCCCTGGGCTTTCTCGGCCTCGGCGCCCAGGCACCGTTGCCGGAGTGGGGCGCGATGATCTCCACCGGGCGCCGCTACATGCTCGAAAGCTGGTGGCTGGTGGCAGCACCCGGTGCGGCGATCATGCTGGTCAGCCTGGCCTTCAACCTGTTGGGCGACGGCTTGCGCGACGTCCTCGACCCCCGCAGCCAATCCTGAGGAACCGGCCATGACTGAGATAAAACTTGCGGTACAGGATTTGTGCGTTGAGTTTCGCAACGCTGGCAAAACCTCATTGGCGGTGCGTGATGTGTCGTTCAACTTGGGACGGGAAAAGCTAGCCATTGTCGGCGAGTCCGGTTCGGGCAAATCCACCGTTGGCCGCAGCCTTTTACGCCTGCATCCGCCGACGGCGCGGGTCACCGCCAAGACCTTGCGTTTCGCCGATATCGACCTGTTGGCCGCCAGCGAAAAGCAGATCCAGGCGATTCGCGGCGCACGCATGTCGATGATCATGCAAGACCCCAAATACTCGCTGAACCCGGTGGTGCGGGTCGGCGAGCAAATCGCCGAGGCGTACCTGGCCCATCACAAGGTGCCCCATCGCGAAGCCCGCGAGCGGGCGCTGGACATGCTCGCCAAGGTGCACATTCGCGATCCCCGGCGGGTCTATGACCTGTACCCCCACGAGGTTTCGGGCGGCATGGGCCAGCGGATCATGATCGCCATGATGGTGATCACCGATCCCCAGGTGATCATCGCCGACGAACCCACGTCGGCGCTGGATGTGTCGGTGCGCCGACAAGTGCTCAACGTGCTGGAGGAGTTGGTCAGCGAGCGTGACCTGGGGCTGATTTTCATCAGCCACGACCTGAACCTGGTGCGGCATTTCTGTGACCGCGTGCTGGTGATGTACGCCGGGCGCGTGGTCGAGTCGATTGCCGCCGCCGACCTGGACCACGCCACCCATCCCTACACCCAAGGCCTGCTGGCCGCACTGCCAAGCCTGGACCATCGGCGCGCCACGCTGCCGGTGCTGCAGCGCGACCCCCACTGGTTGAATGCTTGAGGAGCCTGTCATGAGCATTATTGAAATAGCCGGCCTGAACCTCAGTTTTGGCACCGGCGCGGCACTGAACGCGGTATTGCACGACGTCGATTTGAGCGTGGCCGAAGGCGAGGCATTCGGTTTGGTGGGGGAGTCCGGTTCGGGCAAGACCACCGTGCTGCGCTGCCTGGCCGGGCAGTACCAGCACTGGACGGGACGGCTGCACGTCGCGGGTCAGGCGGTGACGCGCAAGTTGCCGCTGAACCACTACCGCACCGTGCAGATGGTTTTCCAGGACCCGTATGCCTCGTTGCATCCGCGCTACACCATCGATGCCGCGTTGCAGGAACCGCTGCGCATCCATGGCATCGACGGGCGTGCCCAGAAGGTCAGCGAGATCTTGCGCAAGGTCGGCTTGAACGACAGCTTTCGCTTCCGTTATCCGCACCAGTTGTCCGGTGGCCAGCGCCAACGGGTGGCGATTGCCCGGGCGCTGATCCTGCGTCCCCGGGTGCTGTTGCTGGACGAGCCGACCTCAGCGCTGGACGTCTCGGTGCAGGCGGAAATCCTCAACCTGCTGGCCGGCTTGCGCCGCCAGGAAGGATTGACCTACCTGATGGTCACCCACGACTTGGCGGTGGTGGCGCATCTGTGTGATCGGCTGGCGGTGATGCAGCAGGGCCGGGTGGTGGAGACGCTCGACAGTCATCTGCTGGCGAGCGATGGCGCCACCCATGCGTACACCCGTTTGCTGGTGCAAGCCAGCCGCGACATACAGCGAATACCTATCGCTGTCTGAGGTAACTGTTTCGTAGCACGTGTTTTAACCCGAAGAAGACGTTGAACCGCAGGTTTCAATGCCGCGCACGCGCTCGCCTGTGATTTGGCGTTCAACCCAACTAAATCATTCAACTAACAAGAATAAAAAACATGAAAAAGACACTCGTCGCGCTGTCCCTCGCTTCCTTGTTCACTTCCATTGTTGCCGTGGCCGACACCGGTTATATCAACGTACGCCACCAGTATGCGGAACAAACCCGCATGCACGCCGACCGCGCCAAATTCGGTATGCGGCTGGACAACGGCGTGGGATTGGAAGGTGAACTCAAATACAAGACTGCTGGCGATCGCGAAGACGTCGCCTTCGACAACACCGTTGGCAGTGGCCATGAATTCACCGTCAACTACCAGCACAAGATCGATGATCGCTGGACGCTGACGCCCTCGTTCGCCATGGAAAGCGATGAGGAATCCACCACCTACAAGATGGGCATGCGCCTGGGCTACAAGATCACCAAGGAGCTGAGCATCGCCGGACGCTACCGTTACGATTCCTCCAAGCTCGACCGCGACAAGATCGACCGTGACGTACCGGACAACGGTCAGGACGATCAGAAGATCCATCGCTACGACGTGTACATCAACTACGCCAACCAAGGGCCGTGGGCGTATGAATATCAACTGACGTACTTCGATGCCAACTACATCCGTTATAACGGCGGCACCGACGACTATGAGCAGAATGCCGTGGTCAAGTACAAGTGGGACAAACGCAGGGCGCCGTTTTTTGAAGTGGGTGATATCAAAGTCAACTCCGTCGACAATGATCGCCAACTGCGCCTGCGGGTGGGTATTCAATACAACTTTTTCTGAGTTGTGGAGCGGGCCTACAGACAGCACTGCTGATTCAAGGAATAGATGAACCTGTGGCGAGGGAGCTTGCTCCCGCTGGGCTGCGCAGCAGTCCTTCTTTGTGGGCGCTTCGCGCCCAAGCGGGAGCAAGCTCCCTCGCCACAGGGCCTATGGACGCTTATTCGTTGTAGAACGCCTGGCGCTGCTGGGTTTCGCACAAGCGCATGCGGCTGTTGCTTAGGTGCAGGTACATGGCCGCCCGCGCCGCGTCGACATTGCCGCTGGCGATGGCGTCGAAGATCTGCTGGTGTTCGGCATTGATCCCCTGAAGATAAGCACTGCGGTCACTTTGCCCGGAATAGGCGGAGTTCATGCGGGTACGTGGGATCAGCTTCGTGCCCAGGTGCTTCATGATGTCGATCAGGTAGTAATTGCCGGCGGCCTTGGCGATTTTCAGATGGAACTGGAAATCGGCATTGATGGTGGTGCCGGACTTTTCCGGCCCTTGCAGCAACGCCTCCAGCGCCTGGGCCAGTTCCGCAAGGGCTTCGGGGGTTGCGCGTTGGGCCGCCATGCCCGCGGCCTGGACTTCCAGGCTCAGGCGAAACTCCAACAGGTTGAGCACATCCGACAACGTCGCAATGGTCGCCGGCCCCAAGGTGAAGCCCTCCGGTGCCGGCATGTCGAGGACAAAAGTACCCACGCCATGGCGCGTCTCCACCAACCCCGCCGCCTGCAACCGCGACAGCGCTTCACGCACCACCGAACGACTGACGCCTTCGGCCTCCATGATATGCACTTCGGTGGGGAGCTTTTCGCCGCACTTGAGAATGCCGTCGCGCATGCGCTGGGCAAAGCGGTCGACCAGGGTTTCGGCGAGGCGGCGTGGCTTGTTCAGTGGAGATAACGCTTGATCCGTCATCGGCGTGCTCTAGTGTGATCAGCGGGCATTATAGTGAGTTTTAGCGCAAGGTCGCGGCTATAATGCCGCGATCGTCTGGCTTTAATGGAAAGGTGCAATGGACCGTGTCACACCCGATCGACGCCTGAGCATGACCCAGCAACTGGTGGTCGACCTGACGCAGCAGATACTGGCCGGCGAGTTGCCCGCAGGCAGCAAGTTACCCACCGAACAAGTCATCATCAAGGAACGCGGCGTCAGCCGGACAGTCGTCCGCGAAGCCATGTCGCGACTCCAGGCCGAAGGCTTGGTGGAAACCCGTCACGGCATCGGCACCTTCGTGGTGGACACCGCCCGCCCCGGTGATTTCCAGGGCAGCAAACACGTCAAGGGCGGCGCCTACGATGCGCTCGCCGTCATCGAACTGCGCCTGAGCCTGGAAGTGGAAGCCGCCGGCATCGCCGCCCAACGCGCCACGCCGGAGCAGTTGCAGGCGATGCGCGAAGTGCTCGACGCATCGAATGCGGTTGACCCAACGGATGACGAAAGCGCCCGGCTCGATTTCGAATTTCACCGGCAAATCGCCCAGTGCACCGGCAACAGCTTTTTCATCGACGTCATGGCCCATGTGGGCAATACGCTGATCGCTGTCGTGCAACAGGCTGGACCGGCGGTGACCGGTGAAAATCGGGCGTTGGTGGTGCGTGAGCGCGAGCAGATCTACGCGGCGTTGGCGCGGCATGACGGGGAAGCCGCACGGGCGTCGATGCGGTTGCATTTGATCAACATGCAGCAGCGGGTCCAGGGTGCGGTGGAGTTGACGACGCAATAACCCCACCACAGATCCTGTGGGAGCGAGCTTGCTCGCGAAGACGGCGGCAGATTCAACATCACCGGCCCAGACATACCGCCTTCGCGAGCAAGCTCGCTCCCACAGTTTTTGATTGCGGCTGTTCACAAGTTCGGCGTCCGCCAGAGATCCCCTGTGGGAGCGAGCCTGCTCGCGAAGACGGCGGCAGATCCAACATCACCGGCCCAGACCGACCGCCTTCGCGAGCAAGCCCGCTCCCACAGGGGCAGCATCCGCCCGTTGAAGCTCAGGGCTCCAGCGCTGGTCCCTTCAACTCGATCTGGTTGCCATCGGGATCAAAGCAATAGATCGACCAGCCCTTGCCCTCCGCACCGTAGCGCATCTGCGCTTTCTCAACGGTCAGGCCGGCTGAGTTCAAATGCGCAAGAAGGGCGGGTTCATCAAACGGCTCGATACGCAGGCAGAGGTGATCGACATTGTGCCCCTGCTTACCCGCCGCCGGCCCGCCCTGGCGACCGAGCGGCCCGTCGACAGCCACCAAATCAATCATCGAAACACCGGTGCCCAGATGAAGCATGCCAAGATCGTCCCGACGCTTCTTGAGCTCGCAACCGAGCACCGACGTATAAAAAGCGAGGCTGCGCTCAAGGTCCTTTACGCGCAGGACGATGTGGTCGATACGTTGAATCGTGAAGTTCTTCATACAGGCCTCATATGCTCAGTGATGGACGCCACGGGTTACTTCACCTTAGCCATTCATGCTGGATTGTCATCTCAACAACTGCCTCTATGAAAGCGAGCCTGCTCGCGATAGCGGATTCACATTCAACCCAATTGGCAGTTGATACATCGCCATCGCGAGCAAGCTCACTCCCACAGCTAGATCGTGGATTCAAACCTTCGCAGGGTTCTGCTTGTGCGGATCGATTCCGTACAGCGTGATCGCCTCGATGACCTTATCCCGTGGTATTTCTCCGTCATCGGCCAGCGCCTTCAACGCCGCCAACGCAATGAAGTGGCGATCCACTTCAAAGAACCGGCGCAGCGATTCGCGGGTGTCCGATTGACCGAAACCGTCGGTGCCCAAGGCCACGAAACGTCGTTGGGGCACGAACGGACGGATCTGGTCGGCGAATATTTTCATGTAGTCGGTCGCGACCACCACCGGGCCCTGTGTGTCCTGCAGGCAACTTTCCACGTAACCGATACGCGGCGCATGTTCGGGATGCAGCAGGTTCCAGCGTTCGGCGTCCTGGCCGTCCCGACGCAGTTCGGTCAGGCTGGTGACGCTCCAGACTTCGCTACTGACACCAAAATCTCGTTCCAGCAACTGCGCGGCGGCGACAACTTCCTGCAAGATCGACCCACAGCCCATCAGTTGTACATGTTTGCCTTCGACGGGCTGCGCAGGGGCTGAGAGCCGGTACATGCCTTTAAGAATGCCTTGCTCGACGCCCTCGGGCATCTGCGGGTGGGCGTAGTTTTCGTTGAGCAGGGTGATGTAGTAATAGATGTCCTCGTCTTCGACATACATCCGCCGCATGCCATCCTGGATGATCACCGCCAATTCGTAGGTGTAAGTCGGGTCGTAGGACACGCAGCAAGGAATGGTCGAGGACAGCACATGGCTGTGACCGTCGTCATGTTGCAAGCCTTCACCCATCAGCGTGGTCCGGCCGGAGGTGGCGCCGAGCAGGAAACCCCGGGCGCGGGCATCGCCTGCGGCCCAGGCGAGATCGCCGACGCGCTGGAAGCCGAACATCGAATAGAAGATGTAGAACGGCACCGTCATCACACCATGGGTGCTATAGGAAGTGCTCGCTGCGATCCAGGAAGAAATCCCGCCGGATTCGTTCAACCCTTCCTGCATGATCTGGCCGTCCCGGGCTTCCTTGTAATAGCTCAGCTGGCCGGCGTCCTGAGGCGTGTACAACTGGCCAACGTGGGAGTGGATGCCGATCTGGCGGAACAGGCTTTCCATGCCGAAGGTGCGTGATTCGTCCGGGACGATCGGCACGATCAGCTTGCCGATGTTCGGGTCCTTGAGCAGCGTGCCGAGAATGCGCACGAAGGCCATGGTCGTCGAAATCGCTCGCTCGCCGGTGCCTTTGAGCTGCGTGTCCAAAGCCGACAAGGGTGGAACCTGCAATGGCGCCACGGCGTTGAAACGTGCCGGGATGTAGCCGCCCAGTTGGGTGCGCCTGGCTTGCAGGTAAAGGGCTTCGACGCTGTCTGCTGCCGGCTTGAGATAAGGCATGTCGCCCAACTGGTCGTCGGTGAGTTCCAGTGCGAACCGATCGCGGAACGCCTTGACCGCGTCGTCGCCCATTTTCTTGAGCTGATGATTGATGTTCTGGCCTTCGCCGGCTTCACCCATGCCGAAACCCTTCACGGTCTTCGCCAGGATGACGGTCGGCCCGCCGGTATGGCGCATGGCGGCGGCATAGGCGTTGTAGACCTTTTCCGGGTCGTGGCCGCCGCGGGACAGCTTCCAGATGTCATCGTCGCTCAGGTCGCTGACCAGCTCCAGCAATTCAGGGTACTTGCCAAAGAAGTGTTCGCGCACATAGGCGCCGTTCTGGGATTTGTAGTTCTGGTAGTCGCCGTCCACGCACTCCATCATCCGCTGGCGCAGCAGGCCGCTCTTGTCCTTCTCCAACAGCGTGTCCCAGCCGCTGCCCCAGATCACCTTGATCACATTCCAGCCGGCCGCGCGGTACAGGCTTTCAAACTCCTGGATCACCTTGCTGTTGCCACGCACCGGCCCGTCCAAGCGCTGCAAGTTGCAGTTGACGACAAAGATGATGTTGTCGAGCTTCTCCCGGCCTGCCAGGGAAATCGCCGCCAGCGACTCGGGCTGGTCCATCTCACCGTCACCGAGGAACGCCCAGACTTTACGGCCCTGATGATCCTTCAGCCCGCGATCTTCCAGATAACGCATGAACCTTGCCTGGTACGCGGCGGTGATCGGCCCGAGCCCCATGGAGACTGTCGGGAATTGCCAGAAGTCCGGCATGAGCCTTGGGTGTGGGTAGGATGAAACGCCATCGCGATCAGTCTCGCGGCGGAAGTTGTCCAGCTGTGCTTCGCTCAGACGACCTTCTAGATAAGCGCGTGCATAGATGCCGGGTGAAGAGTGGCCCTGGATGTAAACCATGTCACCTGCGAACTGCCCGGTGCGGCCCCGAAAAAAATGTTCGAAGCCGACGTCATACAAAACCGCTGCCGACGCATAGGACGCGATATGCCCACCCACGTTCGAATGCTTGCCGGCGCGCAGCACCATGGCCAGTGCGTTCCAACGGATATAGGCGTTGATTCTGCGTTCCACGGTCACGTCGCCGGGATAAGGCTGCTGGCGCTCGACCGGGATCGTATTGACGTAGGGCGTCGTTACGCGACCGTAGAAGTCACCGTGGCGGTTGGCGTCGAAATCAAGCATCTGGTCGATCAGGTAATGAGCCCGAGGGCGCCCTTCGACGCTTGCCACCGACTCGATGGATTCGAGCCATTCGCGAGTCTCTTGTGGATCCTCGTCGAGAAACAGGGATTGTTGTGCCATCGTTGTCGTCTCCTGGACAATGCTGCAGCACCGAGTCGTTTGGTGCCTGACTAAGGGGCGTGGGTAGACGCCAACCTTCTGGAATTTGTAGTTGCATTTGCAACTACGAGCGAGAACTTAGCCTGCCGCGCGCTACAATTGCAACTAAATCGACTTCACCAAAAAGGTGCTGCATGTCTTCAAGCGAGCCGGATACCTGGTTCAGATTCGTCAGGGCCCACCGTTGCCTGATCCGCGAAATCGAGCGCCGGCTAGCCGCCGCCGGGCTGCCTGCCTACGCCTGGTACGACGCGTTATGGGGCTTGGAAAGCGGCCCCGACGGCACACGGCGCATGAGCGAACTGGCTGATGTCATGGCCATCGAACGCTACAACCTCACCCGCCTGGTGGACCGCCTGGAGGCTGAAGGTCTGGTCATCCGCAGCCGCGCCAGCGATGACGGTCGAGGTGCGTATGCCGCCATTACCGAGAGCGGGAAAGTGCTGCGCAAGAAAATGTGGAAAATATACGAAGGAGCGGTGGACGAATTATTCCTGTCGCAGTTCGACGACGACCAGCAACGGGTCTTCAGCGAAGCGCTGGAGCGTGCCGCCCATGCGGCGCGCAGCAGTGGGAAAGCGGGGTAGGGGACGGGGCTCACTGCAGCCGGTACCGATTCATCGCCTGCTCGACGCACGTCTGGGCAATGACGCCGTCCTGAGCCAACGCCTGCAGGGCCAGCACCACAATCCAATGTTTGTCCACGGCTGGCGAAGCGGCTCTGGTCGAGTCGGCGCCGAGTGCCACGAACCGTGACGTGATATGCCCGCCGATCTGATCGGCGACGTGCTGGGCGTATCCCGTCACCGCGACGACCGGACTGCCTCCGGTGCCCAGGCAATCAAGCAAATGCGACGACCGCCTCGGCATCTCGGGGTGCAGGCGATTCCAGCGCCGGGCTTTGTCCGCCTCACGCGCCAGGCGGGTATAACTGGGGCAACTCCACAATTCACTGGCGACACCCCAGTGATCGCGCAGCATTTGCGCCGCGCTCACCACAGACTGCAGCGCCAACCCCGCGCCCAGCAAGCGAACCCGGGGCGCTCCGACATCGGTCTCGATTCCGCTGCACTTGTACATGCCTTTGAGCGCCTGACTCGCACTGATGTTGTCTATCGGGGCGAGGTGGTCATTGGGTTCGTCGTGAAGCGCCAGGTAATAAAACCCATCGTTCCCCTCCACATACAGACTCTGCATGGCCGCCAGGGCAATGGCGTGCGCCTCGGCGCCGCTGGCCGGGTCGAACGGTATGCATTGCGGGTTGGCCACCAGCCAGAGCGGAACCCAGGGGTGGGCGCCCTTGGGCCAGCGCGAGGGCAGGGTTTCGATGTCATTGCACAAGATGCCACGGTTTGCGGTCTCGTTGGACAGCGCGCAAAGTTCGGCCGACGTCGCGGAACGGATCAAGTACAACAACGGTTTTTCGCTGGCACGAGCGGCAGCGCTCAAGCGCAAGGGCCAGGCGCTGATGCGTGTGTGACAGTGCTCGGCTTGAGATTGCTTGTCGGCGCGGATCACCCAGCTATGCCTGGCTGTTCCCGGGTCCCTCTCGAGGCGGTTGGCGATATCGAGCATGGTGCGCAGAGGTGAGGAAAAACCACTCGCATGCTGCTCTGGAAGCGTTCGGATTTTATCGATACAGACCTGTGCGGCCAGGCGGGTTTCTGGTGTTTTGTTGAAGCTGGAAAATCCAATCATCCCTTAGTCTCCGTGCGTTCCGTCGTGCTTGCACCATACGGCACGGATCAATATGGTTGCAAATGCAATCTCTTTCTTGGGGCGCAGCTGTATACCCCACACCGGGGGACTGCATGTGTGGGAGCGAGCCTGCTCGCGATAGCGGATGCACATTCAACCAATTGCCGGCTGATACACCGCCATCGCGAGCAAGCTCGCTCCCACAAAAAAACGCCAGGTTTCTGGTCCGAGTTGGACCTCTTCGGCTTTGCTACCGCGCTCCGTTTACTCTCATTTCGATTGGGTACGTCCCTCCCAATGTTTTCCTTGCCTGGGTGAAAAAAATCTTCCTGGTTTCGCGTGAGGAAAAGCCATTGCCACTGGTGTTCAGACGTGACGGTGCAAAGCCACTTCGGCGATCTCTTGCGGCTTCAACGCGTTCCGTCAGAGTCACTATCATTGGATGACCGATTATCAGGCGGACACCCGAACCATGAAAAAACAAGAACAAGAAAGCCTCATCCAAACCCTGAAAACTCGCTTCGAAAATAACCTGAACCGCCACCCAGACATCCCCTGGGCCGACGTCCAGGCCCGGCTCGAAGCCAACCCCAACGCCCTGAAGTCCCTCCAAGCCATGGAAGCCACCGGCGGTGAGCCAGACGTGATCGGCCTCGATCCGAAGACCGGCACTGTCACCTTCTGCGATTGCGCCAAGGAAAGCCCAACCGGTCGCCGAAGCCTCTGCTACGACCGCGCGGCCCTGGATGCGCGCAAGGAGAACAAGCCCAAAGGCAGCGCCATCGAAATGGCCGAAGAGATGGGCATCGCCCTGATGACGGAAGACCAGTATCGGGCCCTGCAAACCCTCGGTGAGTTCGATGCCAAGACCTCCAGTTGGCTGGCAACCCCTCTAGCACTTCGCGCCCTCGATGGGGCGATTTTTGGCGACTACCGCTATGGCCGGGTGTTCATCTACCACAACGGTGTGCAGTCTTATTACGCGGCGCGTGGGTTTCGTGGCGTGCTGAGCGTTTGAGCCCCTCAAGAACACCGCTGCCCCTGTGGCGAGGGAGCTTGCTCCCGCTGGGCTGCGCAGCAGCCCCCCCGGCGGGGCGTCAGGAGGAAACGGTTGGCAGGGTTTGCGACTGCTGCGCAGCCGAGCGGGAGCAAGCTCCCTCGCCACAAAAGCGCCATGCTTTGGAAGTGGCTCCATGTAACGGAATCGCCTTACTGGAAATCCAAAACCTCACTCCCCTTGGCCTCAACCATCTCGCCAAACGCCGGCAACCGCGCCACAAACGCCGTCTCGAACGCCAGGTACCGATCCTGCCCCGGCACATAACGGACCTGCGGCTTGACCCGCGTAATATCCTTGGTCGAGAGCTTCACCACCTCGTTACTTTCCTGATTCCAGAACCACGCCAGTGTGTGGGTGCCGAAGGTATTGGCGCGGTAAGTCCACACCCACCAATCGCCGTGCCCACGCGAAACATGCAGTTGCCCATGAAACGTGCGCAACGTAATGACTTGCTTGGGCTGGGTGACAAGCAGGCGCGTGTCCTGGCGCAGTTCACTGCCGAAACCGTCCAGCATCGCCTTGGTCTTGGCCCCGGTCATGAAGTTGAAGCGCCACGCCAGCAGCACGGTGTCCTGATAACCCGCATGCTCAGCGTTCTGCCGCGCGCCTTCGCTAAACAGTAGAACTTCATCCCCGTCGAGATAAGCGGTTGATGCCCGCAACTTGTAGGCTTCAGCGGGCATCCGTTTGGCGACGACGGCCTGGTGCGGCGGGTCTTGATGCCAGACCCAGCACTTCGGGCCGTTGTGCTGCATGAACAGCAAGCGGCGAGGGCCGATGGGCAGGATCGTCAGTTCATCGGCGTATTCGAAAATCACCTCGCTGCGGTCCGCCGTGATCCGCCAGATCCGCGTCAGATGCTCGGGTTCGTAGAGGCGCTGGCGTTCGAATATCTCCGAGTCCGCCACCACGCAGGGCTGTTCAAATTCCGGCCATTGCACCCCGGCAGGGCCGAACGCCGCGATCTCATTGCCTTGCCGAATTTCGTATTGGTAGCGGTCGTCCCTGCCGTAATCGCCGCGCACAACCCGACGTTTCCACAGGCTGCGCTGGGCATCGGCGTCGATGAGCTGCAAGTCCGCGCCGTCTACGCCATCGGTGCGGTGTTCGAGCATGTCCTGCTCGGTAGGCGGCCACTGGTTGTAATCGATCAGGAAGCACAACCACTGGTCTTCGTCCTGCTCGGTGATGGCGGCCCAACCGTTGCGGTAGTTGTCTTCGTGCACATAAGTGTCGCCGGGGTAGTCATGGACTTCCTGCAGCCACTTCACCTTGCCGCGCTTGGGTTTGGCCGGTTTGCGCACTTTCACCGCAGGCGGCTCGATCAACGTCGCCGTGAACCTCGGCTCCCCCTGCGAGCTTTGCCAATGCCTGGCAAACGCCTCGCGCTGATCGGAGGGGAAAACCACCGGTCGATAATCATCGCCACCGGCGTCCAGGTTCCACAAGTCAAACCCCTGGGCCGCCAACACCGGCGCCAGCGCCTCGAAGCAGACCTCGGGCATCTCGTTGGACAGCTCATCCAACAACGCCTCGAACCCCGGCCCGGCAAACACACCGATGTCGGGATAGTAATGCTGCAACAGCCCGAGCACGTCGCTGCCCGGTGTTTTCCAATCGATATGAACCAATGGATCGAATGGCGATTGCATTACGGTGGTCATCCTTGTGATTGCTCTGCGCCGATCTTAGGCAAATCAATAACCCGTGGCGAGGGAGCTTGCTCCCGCTGGGCTGCGCAGCGGCCCCAAACCATTCAACTCGGTACTACAGGCAAAAACAGTCGGCAGGTTTTACGACTGCTGCGCAGCCGAGCGGGAGCAAGCTCCCTCGCCACGGGTTACAGCAAGCCCACTTCAAAACTCCGGAAACTCAGACAAATAACACACCGACGAACTCCCCTCCGCCCGCTTCTCCAGCTCATCTTCCAACCACTGCGCCAACACCACCGCATTGTTCTCAACTGGCGACTTGGCCGCATACACCAACGTCAGCGTCCCGCCCCGCGCCACATCCACCAGCTTCCACCAATGCTCCGGCCGCGCCGCCAGCTCACGCCGATAGGCCACGCTGAACTCGGCAAATGAAAGCGCCCCCGCCTTGAATGCCTTGCGCAACTCATGAGAAGGCCCAACCTCCGGCAACCACTCAGCAATCGCCAACGCGTCCTTGGAACAATTACGCGGCCACAAGCGGTCCACCAAAACCCTTACGCCATCCTCGGCGCTGGCGGTTTCATAGGCGCGTTTGCATTGGATCATCAGGATTCGCCTGTCGAAGTGGGACTGCCCCAGCATAGGTCGCCCACGACGAGGCGGCCAGGGCCCATCCGCCGCTCTTCACCCACCCATCTTAAAAAAAGATTCATCGGATCCCTTCAATCAAAAGCCCTGGGCGCTCAAGCAAAAGCGCGCCCTGCAAGCCGTCGACATGATGGCGCAGAGCACTGTGGGATTTTCGAGCCGCAATCCGTCCGGATGCGCTTTTCCATTTGATTTGTCGACAGCGAACCGCCTGGCGCGACCCGCCGTATTAAGGATGAGTGAACAAAAATGAATAGAGTGTACCGAGTCGTCTGGAATGCCGTGATGGGCGCGTGGCAGGTGGCATCCGAGTTGGTCAAGAGCCATGGCAAAGACAAAAGCCGCACATCCCTCAGCCTCGTCATCGGCGTGGGCAGCGGCGTCTTCGCCTCGGTCGCTGCGGCGGGAGGATTGCCTTCCGGCGGCAACATCGTGGCGGGTAGCGGCAGCGTTCAGCACAACGGCAACAACATGGCCATTCACCAGGGCAGCGACAAGCTCGCCATTGACTGGCAGAGCTTCTCCATTGGCAAAGGCAACACCGTTCAATTCTTCCAGCCTGGCGCCAATTCCGTCGCTTTGAACCGCGTACTGGGCTCGGATGTGTCGGTGATCCAGGGCGCACTGAAAGCCAACGGCCAAGTCTTCCTGGTCAACCCCAACGGCGTACTGTTTACCCCCGGCGCGCAGGTTGATGTCGGCGGCCTGGTGGCCTCCACGCTCAACTTATCCACAGAAGATTTCCTCGCCGGCAACTACCGTTTCAGCGGCGACAGCGCCGCATCGGTGGTCAACCAGGGCAACATCAACGCGGCACAAGGCGGCACCATTGCCCTGATCGCGGCAAAAATCGTCAACGACGGTAACATCACCGCCCACAAGGGCAATGTACTGCTGGGTGCCGGCCGTGTCGTGACCCTCGACTTGGGCGGGCCAGTGCAACTGGAAGTGCAAGAGGGCGCGTTGCAGGCGTTGATCGAAAACGGCGGGGCCATTCGTGCCGATGCCGGCAGAATCCTGCTGACCGCCCGTGCGGCGGAAACCCTGGCGAGCACCGTCATCAACAACACCGGTCTGATCGAAGCCCGCTCCCTGGATATCGGTGAAAACGGCGTGGTCACGCTGATGGGCGACCACGGTGATGTGCAAGTCGCCGGACGCATCGATGTGTCTTCCGACACCGCCAAGGGCGGCAAGATCGTCGTGACCGGCGACCGCGTGGCGATCAAGGGCGGCGCCGAACTCGACGCTACGGGCGCCAAAGGTGGCGGCGAGATTTATGTGGGCGGTAGCTGGCAAGGCAAGGATCCTGCGATCAAACAGGCCAGCCAGACCACCGTCGCCGCCGGTGCCGTGCTCGACGCATCGGCGACCGACAACGGCAAGGGCGGTACCGTGGTGGCCTGGTCCGACGTCAAGAAACCGGGCAGCGTGACCCGCGTGGACGGCACGCTGAAAGCCACCGGCGGCGCCAAGGGCGGCGACGGCGGCAAGATCGAGACCAGCGGCGCCAAGCTGGCGGTGAGCAAGGCCGCCGATGCGTCAGCCAAAAACGGCAAGGGCGGCTTGTGGTTGCTCGACCCGGACAGCGTCACGGTGGGGCCGGGTAACGGCGGGTTGACCGGCGGCGTCAATGGGACAGACGCCACGGTTGGCTTCAACGCGATCGATACGGCCCTGGCCGGCGGCACCGATGTGGCGATCAAGGCCGACAACAGCATCCACTGGAACGGTGACTACACCCCGACGAGCATCAGCGGCGACCGGACGCTGACCTTGCAATCCGGACACAACGACGGCGGAACAGGCCGCTACGTCTTCGGCAATATTTTCCTCAACGGCGACATCGACGCCAGTGGCGCCGGCAATGGCAACAGCCTGGCCTTGATCCTCAACGGCAAGATTGCCCTCAACACCGACGTCAGCTTGAAGAGCAACGGCGGCAACGTCGTGTTTGCCGGCGTGGTGGATTCCGATGCAGTGGCCAACAACCGCGAGCTGCGCGTGGACGCAGGTTCGGGCTCGATCATCTTCAGCGACATGGTCGGCGGTAACAGCGCGCTGGGCGCGCTTTACGCGACCACCAGCGGCGCCGGCAAGACCTTTATCAACGGCGCCAAAGTCTTCACCACCGGCGAGCAGGTCTACACCGGCGCCGTCGAGCTGGGCACCTCGCAGTTCCTGAACGCCGACTTCGAAAACGGCCTGGTCGGGTGGCAGACCTCCATCGCCCAGTTCTTCACTGGCGTCACCGTGGTGGACGGCGTGGTCTCGCCGGATGACCCGACGTTGCCGACCACGTCGCCTACGGGCGGCGGTACCCCGATAGTCTCGCCTGGCGACCAGGGCGACATGGACTACAAACCCCTCACCCCGGTCGCCGCGGCTGGCCAGGGCAAGGACGGCGGCGCTGCGCTGCTGCTGGGTACCGAGAACAACTCCAACTGCCAGAACGCCCCCGCCGGCTGCATCATGCGTGGTCCTTCGGTCGTCAGCGAGGGCACGGTTTCCCTGGCGGCAGGGGAAGCGGTCAGTTTCGATTACAAACCGGTTGCCGGCGGCGACACCTACGATGTCTTCGGCTATCTGCTGAACGTCAACACCGGCGAGTACCAGATCATCCTGAACGAAACGGGGAACGGTATCGGCACGGTGGATTGGAAAAGCCATACGGCCACGGCTGACAAGGCCGGCACCTACAAATTCGTGTTCGTCTCGGGCAGTTTCGACGAGACCGCAGGCAAGCGGGTCGGCGGTTCGCTGTACGTCGATAACATCAAGACCAATACCTCGGGCAGCAAAGGCCTGCAAGGCAGTTCCATCACCTTCAACGGCAGCCTCAACAGCACCGACAACAACCTGGCCATCAAGGCCGACGATATCAATTTCAACGGCGGCGCCGGCAGCGTCACCGGCAATGGCTCGATTGCCCTTGAGACCAACACCCCGAGCAAAGACATTGCCGTGGGCGGCAGCACCGGCGATGCGCCCGGTGCGTTGGAACTGACCGGCAGCGACATCGGCGCGTTGGGCGATGGCTTCACCTCGGTCAAGATCGGTGGCGCGGACATGACCGGTGACATCAGCATCATCGAAGCGACCCGCATCAACGACAACCTCATCCTCGATGCCGGTACCGGCAATATCCACATCAATGACCAGTTGACCGTGGCGGACGCACAGGGCACCGGCAACGACGACAACAAACCGGCTCCGGTCCTGGCGTTGCAAAGCAATGGCGGCAAGATCGACCAGACCGCCGGCGGCGCCCTCGTCGCCGATGGCCTGGTGCTGCTGGGTGACGGTGCCGTTCATGACCTGGACAACGCCGCCAACGACGTCAATACGATCGCCAGCGACACCGGCACGGTGAGCTTTGCCGATGTTGATGACCTGACCGCCGGCGTCGTGACCATTCCCGACAGCCAGACCCCGGCCAACCCGCAAGGCGTGCCGGTTGCCGGCATGACCCAGACCGGCGACCTGAACCTTGTCGCTGACACGCTCACGGTCGGCCAGGCATTGGCCACCCAGGGCAATACGAGCCTGACCGCCGACGAAATCGATCTTGCCGCAAGCGTTGCCGGTGGCGGCAGTCTCACCCTGCAGCAGAAGACCCCAGGCCTGGATATCCACCTGGGCGGCAGCGATGATCCGGAAGTGACCGGGCCTAACGATCCGTTGGTGCTGTCGGACGCTGACCTGGCGAATATCCAGGATGGCTTCGACAAGGTCGTCATTGGTAACGACAAGACCCGCAACATCACCGTTGATGACGAAGGCGCGACGCTCAAGGACGATCTGGCTTTGGTTGCCAGTGGCGTCCTGGACCTGCTGGGCGACCTGACCCTCGAGGATCCTGAAGGCACCGACGAAGACGGCACCACCGGCAAGGGATTGTCCCTTAGCGTCGACGCGGGCCAAGGGGCGACCCAGGCTACGGGCGCAACCATTACCGCAGACGAATTGGCCCTGCGCGGCGAAGGTGATTTCAACCTGGGCAAGGGACATGACGTGGGCGTGATCGCTGCCGATGTCGGCAGCCTGGTATTCGCCGGCAACGGCAACCTGACGGTGGGCGTCGTGGACGGCACCGTGGGGATTACCTCCGATGAGGCGGTCACCCTGAAAACCGATCACGACCTGACGTTGGCGAAAGGCATCACCATCGAAAATGGTCCACGGGATGACGCCAATCAGGGCCAGACCCGTGCCGACGACATCATCACCCTGGAAGTGGCGGGCAACACCACCCAGGCCGGCGATGCCGGGGCCAAGCTCGATGCCAGCGGCCTGGTGCTGCTGGGCGGCAATTATGCGCTGGGCAACACCGGCAACGTGATCGGCGATATCGCCAGCGAGGCGGGCAAGGTCCAGTTCAACAACAGCGGGAACCTCAAGGTGGGTTCGCTCACCGCGACCCATGCCGACGGCACGCAGACGACCATTACCGGCGTGAACAACAGCGGCGACGTCAGTATCGGCACCGACGGCAACCTGGCGATCAACGAAGGGCTGGCGACCAGCGGCAACGTGTTCCTCAATGTCGATGGCAAGACCTCTCAGGACAGCAACGGCAACATCACCGCTGACGGCTTGGCCCTCAACGGCGGCGACTTCGAGTTGCGCAACAACGGCAACATCGTGGGTGACATCGCCAGCGAGGCGGGCAAGGTTGCGTTCAACAACACCGGCGACCTGAAAGTCGGCACGCTGACCGAAACCGATGGCAACGGCAACGTGATCAAGACCACCACCGGCGTGAACAACACCGGCGACGTCAGCATCGGCACCGACGGCAACCTGGCGATCAACGAAGGGCTGGCCACCAGCGGCAACGTGTTCCTTAATGTTGATGGCAAGACCACCCAAGATGCCAACGGCAACATCACCGCTGACGGCCTGGCCCTCAACGGCGGCGACTTCGAGTTGCGCAACAACGGCAACATCGTGGGCGATATCGCCAGCAAGGCAGGCAAGGTCGCGTTCAACAACACCGGCGACCTCAAGGTTGGCACGCTGACCGAAACCGATGGCAATGGCAACGTGGTCAAGACCACCACCGGCGTGAACAACAGCGGCGACGTGAGCATCGGCACCAACGGCAACCTGGCGATCAACGAAGGGCTGGCAACCAGCGGCAACGTGTTCCTCAATGTCGATGGCAAGACCACCCAAAACGCCAAGGGCAACATCACCGCCGATGGCCTGGCCCTCAACGGTGGCGACTTTGAGTTGCGCAACAACGGCAACGTCGTGGGTGACATCGCCAGCGAGGCGGGCAAGGTCGCGTTCAACAACACCGGCGACCTCAAGGTTGGCACGCTGACCGAAACCGATGGCAACGGCAACGTGGTCAAGACCACTACCGGCGTGAATAACACCGGTGACGTCAGCATCGGCACCGACGGCAACCTGGCGATCAATGAAGGGCTGGCAACCAGCGGCAACGTGTTCCTCAATGTCGATGGCAAGACCACCCAAAACGCCAAGGGCAACATCACCGCCGATGGCCTGGCGCTTAACGGCGGCGACTTCGAGTTGCGCAACAACGGCAACATCGTGGGCGATATCGCCAGCAAGGCAGGCAAGGTCGCGTTCAACAATACCGGCAACTTGAAAGTCGGCACGCTGACCGAAACCGACGGCAACGGCAACGTGGTCAAGACCACCACCGGGGTGAAAAACACCGGCGACGTCAGCATCGGCACCGACGGCAACCTGGCGATCAACGAAGGGCTGGCAACCAGCGGCAACGTGTTCCTCAATGTCGATGGCAAGACCACCCAAAACGCCAACGGCAACATCACCGCTGATGGCCTGGCCCTCAGCGGCGGCGACTTTGAGTTGCGCAACAACGGCAACATCGTGGGTGACATCGCCAGCAAGGCGGGCAAAGTCGCGTTCAACAATACCGGCAGCTTGAAAGTCGGCACGCTGACTGAAACCGACGGCAACGGTAACGTGGTCAAGACCACCACCGGGGTGAAAAACACCGGCGACGTCAGCATCGGCACCAACGGCAACCTGGCGATCAACGAAGGGTTGGCGACCAGCGGCAATGTGTTCCTCAATGTCGATGGCAAAACCACCCAGAACGCCAAGGGCAATATCACCGCCGATGGCCTGGCCCTGAACGGCGGCGATTTCGAGTTGCGCAACAACGGCAACATCGTGGGCGATATCGCCAGCAAGGCAGGCAAGGTCGCCTTCAACAACACCGGCAACCTGAAGGTCGGCACGCTGACTGAAACCGATGGCAACGGCAACGTGGTCAAGACCACTACCGGGGTGAACAACACTGGCGACGTCAGCATCGGCACCGACGGCAACCTGGCGATCAACGAAGGGTTGGCGACCAGCGGCAATGTGTTCCTCAATGTCGATGGCAAAACCACCCAGAACGCCAAGGGCAATATCACCGCCGATGGCCTGGCCCTGAACGGCGGCGATTTCGAGTTGCGCAACAACGGCAACATCGTGGGCGATATCGCCAGCAAGGCAGGCAAGGTCGCCTTCAACAACACCGGCAACCTGAAGGTCGGCACGCTGACTGAAACCGATGGCAACGGCAACGTGGTCAAGACCACTACCGGGGTGAACAACACTGGCGACGTCAGCATCGGCACCGACGGCAACCTGGCGATCAACGAAGGGCTGGCGACCCGCGGCAACGTGTTCCTTAACGTGGATGGCAAGACCACCCAAAACGCCAAGGGCAACATCATCGCCGATGGCCTGGCGCTCAAGGGCGGTGATTTCGACCTGCGCAACGCCAGCAACTGGGTCGGCGATCTCGCCAGCCGCGCGAAGGACGTCAGCTTCGTCAACCGCAGCGACGTCACCGTCGGCAGGCTGACCGAGACGGCACTGGACGGCACCCAGCTGGATCAGATCGTCGGCATCGGCAACACCGGCAAAGTCCAGGTGGTGACCACCACCGGCAACATCACCCTGACCGAGAACGTCAGCACCACCAGCAACGCTTCCGACGCGATCGTGCTCAACGCCGGTCAATCCGCTTCGGCGGGCGTGGCCGCGGGTGGCGACGTGAAGGCCGACGCGGGTGTGACAGTCTCTACCGGCGCTGGCGGCCGGGCGGTGATCTACACCGGCAGCCTCGCTGGCAGCACCCGCCTGGTGGATGTGGTCGGCAGTGGCAGCGGCAATTTCCGCTACAACAGCGACGAGCAGCAGAGCAACTTCGGCCGGGCGCTGGGCACCACGGGCGTTCATGCCGTGTACCGCGAGCAACCGACCCTGCTGGTGTCCACCAACGGCACGACCACCCAGACCAAGCCGTTCGATGGCCAGACCACGTTCAATGGCGGCGGTATCGCCGGTTATGACGCCAGCGGCCTGTGGAACGGCGACACCAAGCCGATGCTCGGCAACCCGTTGTATTCGGTAGGCACTCAAGGCCCAGGCTCGCACCTGATCAACATAGGTGGGCTGGCCGACCTGGGTTACCTGATCGTGAGCAACCCGGCCAACGCCAATCTGACCGTGACACCGTCCGTTGACTACGACGCCGTCCGGCAGAGCGTCGCCGATGCAACACGCGTCGGCGCGCAGGTGGCTTCGCCCCATGCTCCAGAGCTCAATCCGGCCCAGCCGAAACCGGCTGACTGGTCCGGCGCCGGGGTCGAGGACGGTGGTCTGTTGCTGGTGGACCAGGGCGGCACGCGTGGCAACGGCGCTGGCAATGGCGACGGCGATTCGGCGGCCCAGGCCGAGAGCGCCGACAGCGAGCGGGAACTGGCCGGGAACGTCTGCGCCGATGGCGGTGTATCCGAGGGCGGCGCTTGCGCGGCCTACCCGCCGCAGACCGTGTTCGTCGTGCGCGGCGGTGTGCGCTTGCCAGGTCCAGGTCTGGCCATGCGTCCCTGATCCCCTGACATCCATTTTTTCCATTTGAAGGAGCCCCTTGGCCGCGTCCCCCGGACGCGGTCATGGGCTCAGGCAACCCGCATTCTTCGAGACTTATTCAATGCATAACAAACTGATGTCCTGCGCCGCTGGTCTGGCGTTGTTATCCACTTCCCAGGCCTGGGCCGCGACCTTGCCGACACGCCCGATCCCCGACGCCGGCCGGATCCTGCAGGAATTGCCGATTCCCCAGCAGGAGTTGCCGCAAAGCATTCGCCTGGATGTAGAAGCACCGCAACCGGCCCAGGAAAAAGTCGGCGGCGCCAAGGTCCAGCTCAACGCTGTCCGTTTCACCGACAACACCCGCATCGACGAAGCCAGCCTGCAACGCGTCGTCGCGCCAGCCGTGGGTAAGGCTCACGATCTGGACGAATTGCGGGAAATCGCCCGGCAGGTCACGCTTTACTACCGCGAGAACGGCTACCCGTTCGCACGCGCCTATTTGCCGGCCCAACGCATGGCCAATGGCGAGCTGACCATCGCCGTGATCGAAGGCCGTTATGGCAAAGTCACCGCCGTCAACGACGATGGGAAACTGGCCGAGCAGGCGCAGCCGTTCCTGGACGACTTGAAGCCGGGCGATGTGATCGAGCGTGACCGCTTGGAGCGCAGCATCTTGGTGCTTTCGGACTTGCCGGGCGTGGCGGTTCGTCCGGTCATCCGCCCGGGTGACGAGCTCGGTACGGGCGACCTCAATGCCCAAGTGAGCAAAACCAAGGCCTTCGAAGGCAAGGCCACGCTGGACAACCACGGCAACCGCTACTCGGGGCGCAATCGCCTGACGGTACAAGGTGACTGGAACAGCCCGATGATGCTCGGCGACAAGCTCAGCGCCGCCGTGATGGCCACCGATGAGGAGCTGTATTTCGGCAGCCTCGGCTACTCGATGCCATTGGGCACATCCGGCCTGCGTGGCAACGTCGGTTATGCCCAGAGCGCTTACGACCTGGGCGAGGAATTCGCCGACCTGGGGGCGACCGGTACCGCCGAGGTCAGCAGCATTGGCTTGAGTTATCCGCTCATTCGCAGCAACCAGGCGAACCTCATGTTGGCCGGGCAATACCAGCACAAAGAGCTTGAGGACAAATACGAAGTGCTGGGCCTGAGCTTTGAAAAAAGCAGCAACTCGCTGCCCATCAGCTTGCAATTCGACGTACGGGACACCTTGTTCGGCGGCGGCATCACCTACGGCGGCGCGACGCTGACCTACGGTGACCTTAAACTGGGCTCGGCCCTGCGCGAGGGCGACCGCCAGACCGCCCAGACCGAGGGCCAATTCAGCAAAGTGAACGTCGATCTCGCCCGCCTGCAAGCGCTGCCCGCCAACTTCACGCTGTTTGCCCGTGTCCTCGGGCAGTGGAGCCAGGACAACCTCGACTCTTCCGAAGACTTCAGCCTCGGTGGCATCGATGGCGTGCGGGCCTATCCTCAAAGCGAAGCCTCGGGCGACGAAGGCATGCTGACCCAGATCGAACTTCGCTACCCGATCGACAAGCTCACGCCTTACCTGTTCTGGGATGCCGGCAAGGTGCGCATCAACCACAACGAGTGGGCCGATGAGGAAAACACCCGCAGCATTTCTGGCGGCGGTGTGGGTTTGCGTGCCCAGTACGGCCAGATCTCGTTCGATGCAACGGTGGCGTGGCGTCACTCCGGCGGTGAAGCCCAGAGCGATACGCGTCAGGAAAACCCGCAGTTGCTCGCTCAGATTGGTTACCAGTTCTAACCGACTGCTGCTTATTCAAGGTACTCAACAACCCCGTGGCGAGGGAGCTTGCTCCCGCTGGGCTGCGCAGCAGCCCCCAAACCAGGCAGCTCGGTGTACCAGTAATATTGAGTGCGCTGCATTGGGGCCGCTTCGCAGCCCAGCGGGAGCAAGCTCCCTCGCCACGGTCATCAGCATCAACCGCATTGGTCACCCGCCTGGGTTTTTCCAGGCGCAGCCACCGCTTGTTCCCTATCCCCGCCACATACCCCACCCACCTGTGGCGAGGGAGCTTGCTCCCGCTGGGCTGCGCAGCAGCCCCCAAACCAGGCAGCTCGGTGTACCAGTCATATTGAGTGCGCTGCATTGGGGCCGCTTCGCAGCCCAGCGGGAGCAAGCTCCCTCGCCACGGTCATCAGCATCAACCGCATTGGTCACCCGCCTGGGTTTTTCCAGGCGCAGCCACCGCTTGTTCCCTATCCCCGCCACATACCCCACCCACCTGTGGCGAGGGAGCTTGCTCCCGCTGGGCTGCGCAGCAGCCCCCAAACCAGGCAGCTCGGTGTACCAGTCATATTGAGTGCGCTGCTATGGGGCCGCTTCGCAGCCCAGCGGGAGCAAGCTCCCTCGCCACGGTCATCAGCATCAACCGCATTGGTCACCCGCCTGGGTTTTTCCAGGCGCAGCCACCGCTTGTTCCCTATCCCCGCCACATACCCCACCCACCTGTGGCGAGGGAGCTTGCTCCCGCTGGGCTGCGCAGCAGCCCCCAAACCAGGCAGCTCGGTGTACCAGTCATATTGAGTGCGCTGCTATGGGGCCGCTTCGCAGCCCAGCGGGAGCAAGCTCCCTCGCCACGGTCATCAGCATCAACCGCATTGGTCACCCGCCTGGGTTTTTCCAGGCGCAGCTACCGCTTGTTCCCTATCCCCGCCACATGCTCCACCCACCTGTGGCGAGGGAGCTTGCTCCCGCTGGGCTGCGCAGCAGCCCCCAAACCAGGCAGCTCGGTGTACCAGTCATATTGAGTGCGCTGCTATGGGGCCGCTTCGCAGCCCAGCGGGAGCAAGCTCCCTCGCCACGGTCATCAGCATCAACCGCATTGGTCACCCGCCTGGGTTTTTCCAGGCGCAGCTACCGCTTGTTCCCTATCCCCGCCACATGCCCCACCCACCTGTGGCGAGGGAGCTTGCTCCCGCTGGGCTGCGCAGCGGCCCCCAACCCAGGCTACTCGGTGAGTCAGGAAGATTGGGTTCGCTGCTTTGGGGCGGCTTCGCCCCCCAGCGGGAGCAAGCTCCCTCGCCACGGTCATCAGCATCGTCCCGCATCAGTGGACCCCACGGTCGGCATGACCGTTTATCGCCCATCAAAAATTTGATAGCTTCAGTTCTCGCCTTACCTGCCGCTATATCGACTTGTTGCCGGCCCGATACGTGTTTCCTCGCCTGGCAATTTCGCGACAGTGACCTGGCTAAACACAACAAGAGACCTGGCGAATGGACAACGGACGATACGAAAGGCAGGCAGCGACGGCGGGGGGCGTGGCGGCGTCCGAGCTGTTGCCGCATATTCTGCTGATCGACGATGTGCCTGAAGACATCCGCGCCACGCTCATTCTCTTGAAGACCCAGCCCTGGCGCATTTCCCTGGCCAGCGACGCCTACCAGGGTTATCAACGGGCACTGGCCCTGCGCCCGGACCTCATCGTCCTGGACGTGCACATGCCGCAAATGGACGGCTTCAGCCTGTGTCGGCTACTGCGCGAGGCACCGGCCACCCGGCACACGCCGATCCTGTTCCTGTCCTCGGCCAACACCTCGTTAGAGCGATTGGAAGGGCTGACCGTGGGCGCGGTGGACTACATCCCCAAATCCTGCGCCCCCGAAGAAGTGCTGGCGCGCATCAAGATCCACCTGCAATTGACCTGGCGCGCGCCACCGGCCGTCCATGAAAGCCCCGCCGATCCGGAGCCGCAAGGCGATGAGATCGTGCTGCGCGCGGCGATGCGACTGATAGAAAACCAGCTGGACGACATGCCGTCCCTGGGCCTGCTCGCGCAAAAAGTCGGCACCCATGAAAAGCGCCTCACCGCGATTTTTCGCGAGCACCTGGGAATGACCGTGTTTGCCTACATTCGCGACGCCCGATTGCGGCGCGGCCAGGACTTGCTCTGCGAAAGCGCCATGAGCGTGCAGGACGTCGCCGAACTGGTGGGTTTTCGCAACGCCTGCAACTTCACCACCGCCTTCCGCCAGCGCATCGGCATGACGCCCAGCCAGTTTCGCCAGCAAGCCCTGGGCATTGCCGAAACCCAGTCGGCCGGACGCGCCTGATGCGCCTGATGCGGCTTCTACAGTTTCTACTCCTGACGATAACGTTGTTATCCACAGGCCTGGTGCATGCGGCGCCTGTGGATATCTGCCGCACCGACTCTCTGAGCCTGATGCCGGTGGCGCAGATTTTCGAGGACACCCAGGCACACCTGAGCCTGGAACAAATCGCCCAACGGCCTGACGTCGATTTCAAGGCCGCGACCCCAAGCTGGCCGACGCAGGGTTACAGCCGCTCTGCATTCTGGTTGAAATTACAACTGACCAACTCAAGCGCTGCGGCGTGTTCGCGCTTGCTGGTGGTCGGCGCGCCGCGCCTGGAAGACATCCGTGTCTACCAACCGGGGCGTGTCGCCCATGCCGGAGCCGCCTATCCCCTGGCCGAATGGCCGCAACCGGCGGCGCGTCAACCGGCGTTCCGGGTGTCGTTGGCGGCGGGGGAGAGCGCCACGGTATTCGTCCGGGTGGCGAGCAATTTCCAGATGTTGCTGGAGCCGGAACTGTGGTCCGAACCGGCGCTGCTGCGCAGTCAGCAACAGACCTACCTCAGCGACGGACTCACCCTCGGCATTGTCCTGCTGGTCGTGCCGTTCGGCTTTATCGTTGGCCGGATCCTCCGTTCCCGACTGCTGACGGTGAATGCCGGCGCAGTCCTGAGCTACATCCTGCTGACCTGCATCCTCAATGGCTACCTGATCTACTGGCCCAGCGCACTGGGCTGGACACGCGAGCTGCTGACGTTCACCAGTGCAACCTCGATCGTCCTGTTCCTGGCCTACATGCGCGTGCTGTTGCAGGTTTCCCAATTGCCCAAGATCATTGGCTGGAGCTACTGGGTGCCGCTGTTGGGCTGTGTCTTCGGCCGCCTCTGGTGGCTCAAGGTCGACCCGGTCCAGGGCGCGCTAATTGTCCAAATCTCGCTGATGAGTTTCTACGGTGCGCTGGTCCCCACCTTGTTTATGGCGTGGCGCAGGCGTCTGCCCTACAACTGGATGGCCTGGCTGGTGCCAGGGCTGTTGGTTGGGCAAATGCTGATGCGGTGGTTTTTTCCCCAGGAACAGTTGCCCTGGCAAGCGCCGGAAAGCAAAAACAGCTTATCGTCGGCCCTGCCGGGCGTGGTATTGCTGGTCTTCACATTGATCATGGAAGTCAGCCGCAGCCGCAACCGCGAAAAGCACGCCCTGTCGAGCCTCGAACAACAACGCCAGGCCGAACAGGAACGCCTGGAAAGCACCGTGGCGCTGCGCACCTCGCAGTTGCGCGAATCCCTCGCGGCCCGCAGTGCGTTGATGGCGCGGATCAGCCACGACCTGCGCTCGCCGCTGGTGCGCATCATCGACTATGCGCGCCTGCTCCATGCGGGGTCGAACCGCGACTATCAAGCCACCATCGAGCGCAACGCCCGCCAACAACTGGAACTGATCGACGAGATGCTCGAGTTTTCCCGTGGCGAACTGGAGCAAATGCAACTGACCCTCGCGCCTGCCTACCTGTACGGCTTCCTCCAGGAGGTCGCCGACGAGGCTGGCTTCCTCGCCGCGCGCCAGGGCAACAGCTTCAACGCGGTGCTGGCGCAGGACCTGCCGCCCCTGGTGGAGGCTGACTTCAAGCGGCTTCGGCAGGTGCTCATGAACCTGTTGGCGAACGCGGCAAAATTCACCCGCGACGGCCAGATCCGTTTCGAAGTGAGCTGTTCCCCGGGTACCGCCGCTGACACCGTGGAGCTGCGCTTCAGCGTGATCGACACCGGCATCGGCATCGACCCGCAAGAATTCGAACAACTGCTGCAACCGTTCCGCCGTGGCAGCAACGCGCAACGCTACGAAGGTAGCGGGCTGGGCCTGTCCATCGTCACGCAACTGCTGGAGCGCATGGACAGCCGTCTCGAACCCCAGGCCACCGGGCAGGGCAGCCACTTCAGTTTTCGCCTGCAACTCAAATGCGCCCAGGAACACGACCTGGAGAATGGCATCGTCGACAACAACTTCACGCCGCTCGATGGCCAGGGCAAACACGTACTGCTGGTGGACGACATCGAACAAAACACTGAGTGGCTCTACGACCTGCTGGCCGGCTACGGCTTCGACGTCAGCATCGCGGCGAACGGCAAAGACGCCTTGGCCTGCCTGGCTGATCAACCGGTCGACCTGCTGATCAGCGACCAGATGATGCCCGGCATGGACGGTTGGGAACTGCTGCGACACGTGCGCGACCATGGGCACGAGCTGCCCGTGATGCTGTATTCAGCGATCCCGCCACGCAGGCCGGAAGGTTACCCGCAAGGCCTGGCCTTCGACGCGGCACTGCTCAAGCCCGCCGACAGCCGCGAACTGCTGGCACGGATCAATACATTGGTTTGCCCGGACACGGAGCATCGCGAAATGGCCCGGGAGTTCTAGCATGCCGGGTCTGGGTTATCGGCTGCTCTTGCTCGGCGGCCTCTTCGCGTTGCCCTGGGCATCGGCCCATGCCGCGCAAGAGGCGCCTGGCGCCCTCACGCTCGACGAAACCACCGTCACCGCTCGCCGCCGCGAAGAAGACCCGCAAGACGTGCCGATCCCGATCAACGTCCTCTACGGCGATCAGCTGGACGAAGCCGGCCTGCATCGACTGCAAGACATCCAGCAACGGGTTCCGGGCCTGGTGGTCTCCGGTCACGACGCCCGTTACGCCGGCTTCGGCCTGCGCGGCTTCGGCGCCACCGCCTACAACGATGGCCTGGAAGGCAGCGTCGGCACCTACGTCGACGGTGTTTACCAGGCGCGCCAGGGCATGGCGTTCACCGAGTTGATGGACATCGAACGCATCGAAGTCCTGCGCGGGCCCCAAGGCACCTTGTTCGGCAAGAACACCACCGCCGGCGCGTTGAACATCATCACCAAACAACCAACGTTCCAGCCCGAAGCCAATCTCGAAGCGACTTACGGTGAGCGCGGTCTGCGGGAATATCGCGGGACGCTTTCCGGGCCGCTGCAAGACGACGTACTGGCCGGGCGACTCAACGTATTCGACGGCGCCAGCGAAGGCGCCGTTGAAAACCTGCAAGACGGCAGCCGCCTCGGCGATTCCGACAGCCAAGGCCTGCGCGGCCAATTGCTGTGGACGCCGAACAGCGACTTCAGCGCCCGCCTGATCGCCGACTACGCCGAGCAGAACGACGCCGGCAACGTCCTGTTGGTCAATCACTACAGCGAGCAAACCCGCAAACGCGCCAAATTCCTTGGCTATCCGCTGGCGGAGCCCGACCCTTACCAACGGGAAAACCGCATCGACGCGCCGGGGCGCCCGCGAACCCTGCAAAACGGTGTGTCGCTGGAATTGAATTGGGACTTGGACGAGGCGATGCGTTTCACCAGCATCACCGCCTACCGCGACTGGGACTACCGCGCCAGCCGCGACGGCGACAGCACCGCGCTGTCGGTGGCCCAATCCGAAACTGACCTGGGCCATCGGCAGTTCAGCCAGGAATGGCGCCTTTCCGGCAGCGCCGGCTCGTCCGTCGATTATGTCGCCGGGCTCTATTACTTGCGCCAACAACTCGACCGGCAGATCGACGCCGAATTTGGCCCGGACGCCGCGCCCTGGTTCGTCGGTGATCAACTGGAGGCACTGCAAAAAATATTCGGCGTCAGCCTCACCGATCCGAGGCAGGTGCCTTCGGTGCTGCTCGATGGCGCCCGGCAACGCTATGACGGCGAACAGAAGGGCGACAGCCGCGCCATTTTCGGCCAGCTCTCCTGGCGCCCAATCGACCCGTTGGAATTCACCGGTGGCCTGCGCTACAGCCAGGAACGCAAGGACGGCTGGGTCTCCCGCGACGTCAGCAACCTCGCTCCGCTGACGGGTTTGCCCCCGGTGTTCCAGGCCGGTGGGCAACTGCTCCGCGACATCGCCCTCGGCAGCGCTTATTACCGCGAAGACTCGATCAAAGAAGACAACGTCTCAGGCCTGCTCAGCGCCAGCTACCGCTTCACCGACGCGGTGATGGGCTACGTCAGTTGGTCGCGAGGCTACAAGGCCGGCGGCATCAACTTCGACGTGATCGGCCCGTTCACCGAACCCACCTTCGAGCCGGAGCGCGCCACGTCCCTGGAAGTGGGCATGAAGACACGGCTCTGGGATCAACGCGCCTTGCTCAACCTCGCCGTCTACCAGACCGACGTCGACGATTACCAAGCGCTCACCTACAGCCCGCCCACCTCGCTGTTCGCGCCCCCCCTGCGGGACAACCTGATCAACGTCGGCAAAGTCCGCCTGCGCGGCATCGAACTCGATTCCGCCTGGCAACTCACCCCCCGACTCACCGGCCGCCTGGGCGTGGCCTGGAGTGACGCGCGCTACCGCAGCTTCCCCAACGCCCCGTGCCCGCCGGCCTCGGGCCAATGGACCTGCGACCTCAGCGGCGAGCGCCTCTACAACGCCCCGGAATGGAACCTCAGCAGCGGCCTCGACCACACCCAGCCGCTGCCCTACGGCCTGGAAGCTTTCAGCGGCATCGACTACAGCTTCCGCACCGGCTACTACGGCACCCTTGAAGGCGGCGAAGGCAGCTATCAACCCAGCTACGGCCTCACCAACCTGCGCCTGGGCCTGCGCAGCCAGGACCGTTCGTGGGAAGTGGAAGGCTGGGTGCGCAACGTCTTCGACCGCCAGTACATCACCGCCGTCTACTCATTGCTCGGCGCCGGCGACTACGGCGTCATGACCGGCAGCGAACGCACCCTCGGCACCACCGTCAGGCTTCGCTATTGAGCGAAATAAACCGGGTCGGACAAAACGCCAAGCGATTGCCGCCGGCCTTCTTCGACAGATACATCGCCTGATCCGCCTTACTGATCAGCCCATCGATCTCCTGTCCATGCTCAGGGTAAAACGCCACCCCAATACTCGCGGCGATCTCCACCGTCTGCGCGCCAATCAAAATCGGTGCATTCGCCGCCGCCAGCATCCGCTTGAGCAACGGCTCGCTGTCCTCCTCGGCATGCAAACCCACCAGCCCAGCGACAAACTCATCACCCCCAAGGCGCGCCAACGTATCGCCGTCCCGCAACGTCGCATTGATCCGCGCCGCGACAATCTGCAACACCCGATCCCCCCAGTCATGCCCATAACTGTCGTTCAACGCCTTGAACCCATCCAGGTCGATAAACGCAATCGCCATCTTCTGCTGATGAATCCGCGCCTTGCCCAACGCCTGCCGCATCCGCTCGGCCAACAACAACCGATTGGGCAATTGCGTGAGCGCGTCATACCGCGCATCCCGCTCCAGCAACTGCAGACGCTGCTTCATCTGCGTCATGTCGCCGAGCAGCGCTACGTAGTGCTGAACATTGCCGTGCCGGTCGTGCACCGCGCTGATGCTGATCCGCGACGTCATCTCCCGGCCGTCCTTGTGGTTGCTTTGGATCTCGCCGGACCAATGGCCGTGGAAATCCAGGGCGTTTTTCATGGGGGCGTAAAAGGCGGTGAGGCGACGGACCATGCGGTGGGAATTCAACTCGCGGCCCTGCACCTCTTCCTGGCTGTAACCGGTGAGGCGGGAGAAGGCTTCGTTCACGGCGATGACCCGACCGTAGGGGTCGACGAGGATGATGCCCTCGCGGGCGTGGCTGAATACGGTGGTGGCCAGCTCTGGGCAGAGGGTGCTGATGCGGTTGTCCAGTGTGGCTTCGTCACGGGTGGCGGGCCATAGGTTGGAATCGAAGCCTTGCTGGGCCAGATAGGCGGTCAGGGACGAGAGGGATTTGTGCAGGCGGGTCAGGGCATTCGTGGCGAGCCTGGCGTTGAGGCAATAGCTGCGAATGAAGGTGCGTAGGTTCATGGGAGGTACACGGGGGCTCGGTTGCAGCGCTTGGGGTTTCTGAAGCGGGGATTATCGAGGCGGGGAACTGGAGGGGCGTTTGCTGGAGAGGATGTGGGCTTTGCGGGAAGGGATGGAGTGGAAAGAATTTTTGAGGGGTTTATAGCCAAACAGAATTAATGACTGCGTGCTTGTGGCTGGTTGTTATTAATTACTGTCATTTCCTACTGGTGCGCGAGAATTTTCGAGGGCCGTATGCTGAAGGCGATATCGCGAGATTTCGCTCGAAACGTGTCGCGCTATCACGGTGCTTGATTTCGTGAGGTGCGATATGGAATTCGTAGAAAACTACAAAGGCTGCGTGATCAACAAAAGCCCGGTGGGCGGCCGATGGGATTTGGGTGGGGCCTCGTTATGATTACAGCGTCTTTTTTCCAGATGGAACGGTCTGCGCGCTGACGTATGACAGCGCAGAGGGAGCGAGAGCCGAGGTCGATAAACTGGCTGATGGGTTTGTGCGTGCGCCTAGGAAATTTGAGTGGGCGTTTTTTCTTGAGTTCTTGGGCGTGCGAAAAGGGGGGGTTGTTCGGAGAAGGTGATGGATGAGTCTGTCAGTCATTGAACTACCACTCATTCAGGAACGACGATGAGCCCGTGGCGAGGGAGCTTGCTCCCGCTTGACCGGGCTGGCGCTCCAGTGCGAAGCGCTCACAAAACGGCCGCCACGCAGCCCAGCGGGAAAAAGTTCAGCATTGGGGACCGTTAGGGCCGGCTGATTGGGACTGCTGCGCAGCCCAGCGGGAGCAAGCTCCCTCGCCACGGGATAACCGGATGTCCAATGAATCCAGGCACAACGCGCCCCCTGTGGGAGCGAGCCTGCTCGCGAATAGCGGCGCGTCAGTCAACGAGTATTCAAGCCGACCCAACCTCACGGGACGAAAACCCGCCCCGCGCGACTCAAGGACCCATCTCAATGGCCTGCCTGGTCACCGGCCATCAACACAACCCGCCCAAACCTCGCGTTCTTATCCAGCGGCGTAATCGCCAATAAACGATCAAGACGAATCTCCTGACGACCGTCCGCCGTTTCGATTTCGAGAAACTCTTCCCGCGTGGAAGCGGTCCGCGTAGTAATCGCCCGAGCCGTCACGCGTTGGCCGTCAGTCAGTTCGATGTCCAGCGTATAGCCGCACAGGCAGGCAATCTCCAGGTAGTCGTGCAGGTCACAGTGCAGCGGTTTATAGGTGTCCATCTCACGCCTCGCCGTTTTGCAGTTTGAGAATGAAGTGAAGCGACCGACAGGTTGACGTTTTGAGTCGCCACCCGCCGGGTCGCAGGGCAGGGCGAATCAGAGCAGTTGCTTCAGCATCGCTTGCAACCGGTCATTCCCCGACTCGTCGAGCGGAAACACCGGCAAGCGCGGGTCGCCGACTTCCAGGCCGAGGGTGCGCAGACCAGCCTTGATGGTAGCGGGCAAGCCGCCCTTGAGGATGAAATCCAGCAGCGGCAATTGACGATAGAACAGCGCCCGGGCTTTGCTCAGGTCGTTGGCCAACACGGCCGCGT
Source organism: Pseudomonas sp. Z3-6 (assembly GCF_051131985.1). NCBI lineage: Bacteria > Pseudomonadati > Pseudomonadota > Gammaproteobacteria > Pseudomonadales > Pseudomonadaceae > Pseudomonas > Pseudomonas sp. Z3-6. The sequence goes on along the minus strand of NZ_CP071644.1, from coordinate 5,799,465 downwards.
ACAGGTCGAGATTGAGTTGCGGAATGAGGTTCGGCGCGGCAGTGCACCAGCCCTTGGCACCGGCCGCGAAGGCTTCCAGCGCCAGTGGGTTGCAGCCGTTGTAGAACGGCACCTGGCCTTCGCCCAGCAGTTGCAGCTTGTGCATGCGCTGAATGTCGCCGGTGCTTTCCTTGACCATGGTGACGTTATCCACGGCGTTGAAAATTCGCAGGATCAAGTCCACGGACATGTCGATGCCGCTGGTGGCCGGGTTGTTGTAAAGCATGATCGGCACATCGATGCTGGCGCCGATGGTCTGGTAGTGCCTGAGGATTTCCGCCTCGCTCAGTTTCCAATAGGAAGCCGGCAAGACCATGACCACATCGGCGCCGTGATCCTGGGCGAAACGCGCGCGGCGCACCGCTTTGGCGGTGGTCAAGTCAGACACGCTGAGCACGGTCGGCACCCGGCCGGCAACGCGGGCGATGCTGAATTCGCTGACCTGATCCCACTCCGCGTCGCTCAGGTAGGCGCCTTCGCCGGTGCTGCCCAAGGGCGCGATGGCATGCACGCCGCTGTCGATCAGGCGGTCGATGGACCGGCCCAATGCGTCCAGGTCCAAGCCTTGGCCGTCGGCGGAGAAGGGCGTGATGGTGTAACCGATGATGCCGTGGATGTTGGGGGTAGACATGGCGTCGCTCCTATTGGGTTCAGTTCAGGCAATCGGCGTGTTGGCGCAGGTTCTGCCGGGCGTAGTAGTTGAAGGCGGCCGCGTGACGCTTGGGACGGGCGATCCAGTCGTGAGCTTCGCGGCCCAGGTGCGGCAGGATCGGCTTCACCTCGCCGGCGGCCATGGCGAGCAATTGCAGCTTCGCGGCGCGCTCGATCAATTGGGCGATGTTGCAGGCTTCTTCCACGGTCTCGCCGGTGGACAATTGACCGTGATGGGAAAGCAGAATCGCTCGCTTGTCACCCAGGGCGCCGGCGATCAACTCGCCTTCCTCGTTGCCCACGGGCACGCCCGGCCAGCCTTCCAGGAACGCGCAGTCTTCGTACAACGGGCAGAGATCCATGTGGGAAATCTGCAGCGGCACTTCCAGCATCGACAGCGCGGCGATGTGGGTTGGGTGGGAGTGGATGATGCAATTCACATCCGGCCGGGCGCGGTAGACCCAGGTGTGAAACCGGTTGGCCGGGTTGGGGATGCCGTGTCCCTCCAGAACCTCAAGGTCTTCGTTGATCAACAGCAGGTTGCCGGCGGTGATCTCGTCAAACCCCAGGCCCAGTAGCTGGGTGTAGTAGGTGCCAGGTTGCGGCCCGCGCGCAGTAATCTGCCCGGCGAGGCCGGAGTCGTGACCATTCTCGAACAAGATGCGACAGGTCAGGGCCAGCTTTTGTCGCACAGTCCACGTATTATCCGGCAGTGATTTCTGCATCTGGTTTACAGCATGCTCGACCAATTGGTCCTTGGGCGTCGCCAGTGTCTTGCTCATGTCAGTTCTCCTGATTCGTTCTTTGACCGTTCTTGATCCGCGTCATGGAAGCTGTGGGATGGAGGTGCTAATGACACTAAATAGACTATATGACACAAAGTGTCATTTGCAATCGCAGATTGTCCGTTTCCCTGGAAATGTGGGTTACCTATGTCCATTCGCTTGAAATTGCTCAGAAAAAAACTCGGTGTGACGCTGGACGTCCTGGCTGAAAAAACCGGGATGACCAAGAGCTACCTCTCCAAGGTGGAACGGGGTCTGAGCACGCCCTCCATCGCCACGGCGCTCAAGCTGTCCAAGGCGTTGAACGTGAAAGTCGAGGAGTTGTTCTCCGAGGAAAACGTCTCGCTCGACAGCTACAGCCTGGTGCGCTGTGAAGACCGCCAATCCCTGGCGGCGAACCCTGGCAGCGCTGAATACGCCGTGCTGGCTCACCAGGTTTCCGAGCGAACCTTGCTGCCCTTCATCCTCTACCCCCCGGCCGAATTCGCCGCGCACCATGCGTTCAAGGAACACACGGGCGAGGAGTTCCTGTTCGTTCACGAAGGCCAGGTGGAAGTGGACTTCATGAACGAGCGCGTCGTGTTGAATCGCGGCGATGCGTTGCATTTCAACGCGCAAAAACCCCATCGCCTGCGCTCTGTGGGTGATGTTCAGGCGCAGTTGCTGGTGGTGGTGCACAGCGCTGAATCAGCAGAGAAGGGCGAAGACGCCTAGCACCACGTTGCTCGCTGGGTAATCACCAAACCCCGTGGCGAGGGAGCTTGCTCCCGCTGGGCTGCGCAGCAGCCCCCTCCCATGAGCGCCTTGCCACAGATCTTTCGACAGCCTCAATTGAACGGCATCGGACACCTGCTCGGACCAGTCGAGTGACGTCCTGTCAGTAAAGACCGACAGACACCAGCGACAAGGCCCGCCAAGCCACAGCGCCTTGCGCCTTTGCCTACAACTACGCCAGAATCCGCCGGCTTGTGCGCCTGGGGCTGCGTCGGTAGTTTGGGATCTGTCACTGCTCATCAGTGATCGGGTTTAGCAGCTCGCCGAGTTAAGTCGCACGACGCATCGTCAGTCAGGAATCCCCATCCCTGCGCTCGATGGTGGCTGTGCGCAGGGCGTCCTCGGACGCGCCGATTTCTTAACTCGTCGGTCTGCTAACCTGCGTACAGCTGCCTCCCAATTCGTTTAGCAGCGAACGGGTCGTGGCCTCAACCAGAGAGTTAAGACCATGGTCAAAATTACACCGAATCCTCCAGTTACAGATGAACCCACATCCCGTGCGCAGTCTGCACGCAACAAGAAACTCGACGAGGCAGCCACTCGCGCCTTGGATTACTACCTGAAACCCAAGCCTAAGGGCGAAACGTCTGACAAGACAGACTCCATTTTGCAGATTGATCCGAGCGTGGATTCTGAGTGTTTGCTGGCGAATCTGAGTGAGAACCTGGCTTCGGCGAATGCGATGATTAGTGATCTGGCGTTTGACCTGGATGGGTCGCGAAGGCGGGTTGCGTTGGGGATTTTGCAAGTGATTGAGGTGAGTGAGCTGTTGGCGAATCGGGCGTTGGATATTGTTGAGGTGAGGTAGCGCGGCAGGGCTAAGCTCTGACACTGGATTGAAAAAAGGTCTTGCTTGGCAAGACCTTTTTTTGTGTCCGAGGGGGCCAGAAAGATCTATATAAACGGGTTTATAGCTGATTTATCACGTAGGAATACAGACTTCTATAGCCTGCTGAAAGGACGAATCCATGTGAGGTTCTTTACGTTGGTATTCCACTGAAAAAGTCTAAATCCTCGGTCTTTTGTTCGGTTGGCGCCGGCAGGTAGGGCACTTCTGGTTTTATGACCGATGTTCCTACGATGTACCGGATCAATGCTTGGAGCGTTTGGGCTGCTCCTGGAGCATCTGCCAAGCTGCTAGTCATTGCGGCAACGATCATGAGAGAACCGATGATGTTTTGCCACTTTGGTGCCTTCGACTGCGCTTCGGCTTTTATTTCTGCTAAGTGTTCATTGATTAAGACTCTCGTTTCGTAATTTAGTGAGCGTGAGTTTTCAATCAGTTGTGATGCATTGTCTATCATTTCGATAACAACGCTTTCTTTTAGTCGCGAAGGCTTAAATATTTCGTTGTCAAGTGTCGCTCGGTGATGAACTATTTCTTCAGCTATTTTAAGTGTAGAGATTAATTTGTCACAGTTAACGATGGTTCGCTCAATTGAAATACTTTCCTCGCCGAATAGGCGTGTTGCAGCAGGGGAGAAGAGACGAACGTACGTGAATGATCTTGCGAACCCTTTGAGAAATGATGTTGGTGTAGGGGGGCGAGACATCTGCAGTTTTAAATTGATTAATGAGATTTGCTCAATTAATAGTGCGTCCTTTTCTAAGTGCTCTAGCGTAAGATGCGTTTCTCTGTCGATGTGCGCAATATTTCTTTTGATGGAAGTGAATTTCTCTGGGAATTCGTCCATCACCGCTATGGCATTTTCAAACGATTCAAGCTTTCTAGTAATAAATAAGCCCGTCAAAGCAATGTCAGCTTCCATCGATGCCATGTCAATCAGAAATTTTCTAATCAGTCTTGTGCTGTTACCCAGGCTGTAGATATCTAACCAGTCCATGTTCTTACCTTCGTCTCGTTGGATTGTTATTCGATATAAAAATTCTCAACACATAGCACAAGCTCGTGAACGTGAAACGGAAGCAGAAGCTACCCGCGTAATGTACCTATGTCTATGGTAGGCCGCTCGCGAATGCGGCGGGGCCCCTTTAGAAACCTTAGTCTTACGGGGGCGGAAACCCGCAGCATTTCGTTAGCGGCAGGTCACCCAGCTACCCAATAGGAGGATAGCCACCCGACCCTACTAGGTCGTTTCGACCATCATCTTAGGACGCCTCTTTAGCCAAGTGCTGCATGTTCAGGGAGCGGGTACTCAATCCTGCCTTGGTAAAGCGGTATCGCATGTACGATGAAATGTCTTCCTCGTGTGACGATACTATAAGCTGACGATGCTTCAATTCGCAGCGAAGCAGGTCGGTGAGCGACGCTACGTTCACTTCGTCTAAAGACTGAGCGGGGTCATCAATGAGGATCAGCGGGACATCTGCGTACACTTTGTTTAGGGAGAGGAAGAACGCCAGACTAAGTGCTGACACCTGCCCCGAACTCATGGAGAGTACGGCATCATGATCAGACTTTTCAGCGGTCAGAAACCGCAGTTGCTTACCTTCGCGACTCTCGATGAATAAGCCTAATCCGCGCTGATAGTTCTGTATGAGTCGCCCGCTGTAGATATGGAAGATCAACTCAATCTCTGAAATGGTGTGGTCAGAGTACGAGCGCTCTACCCGCTCCAGAGTGTCACGTAGTCTCTTGACCTTCTGGCTTACACGCGTTGCTGCTTCATTCTCCCGTTGAATTTTTTGCAGAGATCCAAGGGATTTTTGCAACTTAGTGTTTCGTGCTTCATTGGCCTTAATAGAAATGTATTGGATCTTGGTGGCTAGGTCATGCTGCTCGAGAATATAGAAGTCTTCAATGGCCTTGAAGGTCGTACCAATGGTTTGCCGCCAGTCCTCGGGTAGTGTCTCAGTCTCAAGGCTCTTCTTTGTGCGGATCGAAGTAATGAGCTCTAGCAGGCGTTCTTCCACGATCTCTGCATTCACTGAGAACAGGTAATTGATCGGTGTGCCTGTAGTTTTAAGTCGTTCGGCCAGCTGTTGAATGCTTGTTAAGCGAACTCTTGCGCGTTCTAGGGCGGTGTGTAGGGCCTCGTTGTAGTCATTCGACAGTGTTATTTCCCTAGACTGTATGTATACAGCTATCGGCACCAGTTCCTCGGTCATGCGAGTAGTCAGATCGACGAGCGCCTTCCCATCAGCGCCCAGCGTGCTGACGATCTGTTGAGATCTACCCTGGATCGCATCCAGCATGGCCTGGTGCTTCTGCCAGTCGGCACCGCACAATGGGCAGTTCGGGTCGTCAGGGTGGATCTTCGCGTGTTCCTCAAGTAACTGGATCTTCAGGCGAGCCAGTTCAGCCACGATGGTGGCATTTGTTTGATTCTGTTGGGAAAGACTGTTGCGAGTCGTAATTTGCTCTTCAAACCATTTCTGGCGGTCAGGTTCCCAACTGGGCAGGGCCTGAACCTCTGCGAGGGTGATGGCAGTCGTACCGCGCTGGATAGCGGCTTTAGCTTTCGCGAGCAGATCTAGCTCTTTCTTTACGTTCTCTAAAGTGTCCAGGTTGTTGAGGTCATTGCCAAACTGAGCGACGCTGCGCAGAGACTCCATGTTTTGCTCAACATAGGTGTCAATGCGATCATTCTGAAATCTTATTTGCACAGCGCTTTTAAGGAGCAGGAGCTCCTGAAGTCGACGTGTGGAGTCTAGATATTGATCCAATATTTCGGATGAGTAAGTTGGGAAGAGATCCTCTTTGTCCCAACCGGCCTGCTGATCTGCGGTTGAAAGTTTTTTGTACTCCACACTGCCAAGCTCAGCTTGAGCCATGGCTCGAAGCGATTCACCCTCGGCAATCAATTCACTTTCTTTAGTTTTTCGATCAGTATCGCTGAGAAACTTTGTGAGTCGGCGTTGAATAGCCTTGCAGTTCTCAATTTCAGTCAGAATGTCTGTGGTGTTAAAAAGATTACCTAAGGCATCTTTTCTACTCTCTACCTTCGAAAAGAGCAGTGGGTTTTGCCCCTGTTCTAAGTAGTTCAAAAACGAAAAATTTTCTCGAAAGTTTTCGCCGAAGAGTTCGTCGATATATTCATTTTTACGTAAATTATCTAGCGCGTAATCGGTCGACGGGAACTCCGGTAGCTCATAAAGAAGAAACTGTGAAAAACTATCGGCGCGATTTAACGCTTTCTGCTTCAAAGACTTAGAGGTTGCATATCTTGCCAGTGTAATTGTGCGTTCTTGGTTAACGAATTCGATCTTGATTGTCAGGTCTTTTTCACCAGAGCGGATGTTCCAGAACAGGTTGTCATCATAATTTACCTGTTTTTTGCTCATCAGCGTGGTAAAAAGATTGTCGATCCTTTTAATCTGTCCCGTGAGCAGCAGCTCGATGGCGTCAAAGATGCTGGTCTTTCCAAATCCATTAGGGCCATCTAGAGTGAGCAGCGATGAATTGTCGAGGTTTAGCAAAACATTTTTGAATGCTTTGAAGTTAGAGACTTCAATTCTGGATATTTGCCAATTCATCACTAATCATTTCCTTGATCAAGTCGTCGACGTTAGCACTGGAGAAGCGCAGTATGCTCTCATAAGTTTTGGTAAGGCCCTCCTCGCTTACGGCCTCTTCTGTTTGTAGTCGCAAGGGAACAAGATCTCTCTTGATGAAGGGTAGTTCAAGGAAAGGTAGCTTGATAAATATTTTCGCAGCAGCGCTGTATTGCGTTGCCGTTAGCGGTTTCATTTTGTATTCATTGAATAGTTCTTTGTTTGTGATGGTGGTATGGATATTTTCATAGGTTTGGTCTTGTAAAACTTTCTCTTCTGCGTCGCTGTAGTAGAGAACATATTTTTTGAAATGGTAAGGGTCTTCTTCTATGGCAAATATTTCCTCTTCGTGTATTTTGAATTCTGAAAGTTGTTTAAGGTGATGAATGCATATCAGGTCGCAATTTTTTTTGTAGGAAGGATCGTTTTTGAAATTGTCGGGAGTCGATTGAATGATGGCTGAATTTAGTTCTTTCGGCGTAGAAAGCTCGTCCAATCTGTGAAGTATCGCAAACCGGACTGCATCGCCAATCTCTCTCTTATAATATCGCGTTACATCTGTTTCCAGTTCTTTTACAAACTGATGCGCGATTAGGGCTTCATCGATGAGTGCAATGATCATTTAGTCGAGCCTCGGCTTCTTCCTTGGTTAAGATGCTTATACATAGTTTTTTTATAATATGGCTGTCGGCTTGCTCTTGTGTATCTTGTCCGGAAAACTCTGAGCTGACGGTATACTTGGTTTCAATCATGAAGGACTCTTTAGCCCTGTAAGCTATGAGATTGTTGTACTCGAATAGCAGCTCGAGCAGGTCGTCATTGCTGCTCATTTCGCTGCGAATATCTGAAGCGCAATAGCTGTTTTCCTCAATTTCTGGCAGGTCGAGAGCTGTAGGGATATAAAATTTATGATTTTTGCATAAGTAATGGGGGAGTCTGATGAGTATCGGCTCTATACCCAACTCCTGGATCAGTCCTGTATATTTTCTGATGTCCGCCCTTTGAATAAGAGTAAATCGCTCTGACGGTTTCATGAGCTGGCACAAACACTTCAGTTCGTTGGCTTGAGTCACCCGGATATGTTCGTATAAATTCCGAGCTCTCTCATACCCGGCATCTGTCATACCTGGCAATGATTGTTCCAGTCTATCTTCAAGATGCGCGTGAAGCCTGCTCTTAAGATCTACAGCATAGTAGTCCGCGTCGTTATAAGGGTTGTTGTTGATAATGTCATCAAAAATATTTTGGCCCATAATCCTATTTGAGTATGCAGCTCTTCTTTCAGTATCTCCGTCCATCTGGATCATTTTATGAATTTCGATTGCCTTTGAGCTGATCTTTTCTGATAGCAAACAGTAGTTTAGATTTAAAAGTTTTTCGCTTAAATTAATCGCTTTAATTTTGCATATTTTTGCGATAAGTGACTTTGTGAGTTCCTCGATACTCCCTAGGCTGCAATGCTTGTCGTCACCATAAGGATAAAATTTTACAACTTCACCGCTGTCACCCTTGTAGTCACTCGTATTTGAAATCGCGATAGATATATGGAAATATCGAATGGTTCCTTTGACTCTGTCTAGCTCTATTATTGTTGACTTTTCTAACGCTTCACTATAATTTGAGCGATACTTTCCTATCTTTGCTTTGACTTGGTGAGCGCTGACTAAGATTCCACTTTTGTATATTGCAAAGTCGTCGGTACTATCTAGCTGTAGCTCAAAATCAACATCGCCTTCATGTATTAACTTAAGGCAGTGGTATAGGGCTATTTTCCCTTGGTATACAAAGCCGCTCCAAGAAGAAACGGCACTGTGTGGATATTGTTCTTCTTCGCTCACGTTGACTCCATCCATAGGTGATGAATCTTTTCATAAGTGGCCCAACGATATCATGAGAAGAGCATCTCTGATCCGTGCCTTTGGTCGGACTGGGCAGGACTTGAGATTGTTGAGGAATTATGAATGGGCTTAGCCGTCGGCCAATATTTCGGTAGAACCAGCACCCGCTCTTGTCAGATTCAACTTTGAATCCTCGGATTTCGGCTTCGTGTCCCGCACTGGTGGCTGCGGGGCACCCACGCTGAGTGCTCATCACTTCGATTGACCATGTAACCGGCTGCGAGCATTGGGTGAACTATAGGCCCGTTTTTGGCTGATTGCGGCCTGTCGCCAAGGACCGCATTCGACTCAAAGCAGGCTGTCAGCAATGACAAACAGTGAAAAAGGGGGCGGATTTATTTTCTTTGGCTGTCCGTCTTCTTTGTCTCCCAGATTACCTCTGGCACAAAACGTCCAGCCCCAGTGTACCTACCGATAGAAGCTAGTCCCGCCGTGCTATCCCCGTTTAAGCAGCTTCGATACCCGGAGAGCTGCGAACCACGTTAATTGGCCGATACCGACCAGCATGCGCTTCAGCACCCGAACACACTGCCCCAGCCTCTGCCGCGCAACCCTCAGAACCCGACGCCTATCAGCCCCAGGCCGCGCATCAATCAAGCATAGCTTGGTAGTCGCCAAGGCCACCTTCGCTCCGACCGCCACAGCAACAGCAAGAAAATACAGCCAACGGTGATTCTTCGCTTTGTCATGCTCGCCGACCAGCGCCATCTGCTGCTTCAAGGAGGGCTTGACACCTGCAAGCCAGGGAACGATGCATTCGCTGGCCAAGGCTACGGTGTGACTGCTGATATTGTTATCCACAAGGCCGGGTGGGCCATCAGGATTGTTCAAGCAAAAGCCACGGGGGACGTACTCGCAGGTGCTGGAGAGTGGCGATGAGCGCGACATGCCATTGGAAAAGTGCTTCACGGGGCACAACCGTAGGTTGTAGTCGTTGATCTCTTTGCGGATGGCGATCACATCCTCGTCGCTTATGGTTCTTCTCGTCGCGGCGTAGAAGCCTTTGGAGTCGTTCGGTGCGAAATCCATGAAGTAGCTGGCTTCACCTTCCTTGATGTGGGTAAAGGTCCATTGTGAGTCGCTGCTCCACTGGCACGATTTCAGGCTATCCAGGCCATTCGCCCTGCAGTAATCATCGTAGCGCTTGATCTGGCTCAGCAGGAACGCGCTGGCTTCCTGGATGCTCGCTGTCGCCTCCTTCAGCATTGCGGTGTCTTCATTGGCGCCGTTGTCCGCCACGAAGAACACCGCGGCGACCAATGCCAGTGGAAACCAAAAGTGATCGTATATCTGACGGAAGCGTTCGGTCAGGTTGAGGTTGTCATAGATAAGCACCATGACGGCCCATCCGGTGATGGCGCAAAGCATCAACAAGGGGATCAGCCCGATCTCGCTGCCCAGTTTCCCAACGCCATTGATGGCGTAACGGATGGGCAGGTAATTGATGTTGGGGAAAAGGCCCAGGCAGTTCAACACTCCCGGTAGGAGCAAGAGCGCAAAGAAGATGAGCACGCCTCTCTTCTTGCCCACCGTGTAGGCGGCTGCTGCCAGCAAGGGGATCAGCAGCAGCGACAGCATCATCAGACAGCCAAGCGTGTTCACCATCGCTTCATCGGGCGACCAGTAGGTTCCGATGATTTGCCCGGCGTCGTTACGCCCGGTGAAGGTCGATGAGACGACGCCAAGCCCCTCCAGGATCTGGTTCAGGTTGTAGGCCGCGCCGTGGAGAAACTTTAGGTAAGGGTAGAAGAAAGTTCCTATGGAAATTGACATCACTCTGAGTCCTTCAATGTTGTAGACATTCCTTGGTTACTTGAAGCGCTTGTTGCCTGACGGGCCAGAAGGTGGGGAAGGGGGGACCGATGCGAACGTGCTATCCATCTCTGCACGGTCATAGTCCAGCAAATATTCTTGATGCTGACAGTACAACTGCCTGAGTAGCGTTTCGTTAGGCCCAACGACATCCATGCCTCTGTCGTCATAGGGAAAGACCATAACGCCCTGCAGCAGGTTGAAGAGATACAAAATGCAGTTGAATTGCGGTTGGATCGGCGCGAGGTCTTTGGCTAGGGCTCCCCATAGCAACGTCTCAAGGCGGGAGATGGGGAGTTTGAAAGCGAGATTGATCCAATACTCTGGCTGATCTGCGCTGTACCACTCGTCAGCGGCTATATCCTCGCGCCAGATTGAACACGTAGAGGGAATGAGTATCCCGGCTGATCGCAGCGCGCGAAGTTCTGGCCTGTGGATGAAATGGCTTGCGTCAGCGTAGGCGCGCAGACAGACGACAAGCTCGTCTTCGCCGTGGAAGATGTCGTTACAGATCTTTGTAGCCTTGCGGTGCGCGGTTAGAAACTGATCGATCACGCCGCCGGGTTCGGAGAGTTCAAAGCGCAGGCCGCCGGGATAGGAATAGAACAGTGGTCTGGCGAACGTGTTGTTGCCAAAGATTCGTTCGATTTCGATTTGTAGATTCACGTGTGTCCTTGGCCGCTCTTCAACCGTTTCCATGGTTTGGGTGGTGCGATGGGATGTTACGACGCCTCGGATAGTGGGTCGATGACCTTGGGTGTCGCACCGCCAGCCGTCGCCGCGTTCTTGCGTTCAGTCGAACTCTACGTTTGACGCGAACGATGGATACCCAAGGCTCAGGTCTTCGAGGCATTTTTGCATGAGCTCAGCATCTTTGGGTAAGCGCCTGGATAACGCATCCCACCCGGAAATTTTCAGGTGCACGGGCATTTCCACCAGTCCTGTGATTGCGTCCCAGAAGGCATCCCAGTTACAGCCGTACCGGCCGGGGAAGCCGAGCGCATCGCTCAGGGTGGAATGGAGTTCGTTGGCACTCATCACTCCGTTTAGATCAATCTGCACAAGCTGTGGGCGGGTCTCTGTTCAAGCCTCGAAACGTTCGACAGCTATAACAATCTGGCAAGCGGGAATGACTGTCTAGGTTATTACGGAAAGCGTTAATCGCAGTAATAGATGTAAGGTTCGTTTACCCGCCATGTGCCAGTCACAGAATATCGGGAAAATTTCTGAGCATGATCGCCGGAGCATGAAGCCCCTACATCGCCTGTGCGCCTCGTCGATGACACCACGGAAACCCACGTCGGATACAAGCCAATTGAGAAGGGTAGATGAGGCCTGTCCCCTATGGTGCTTCCACACTCAGCTTGTCATCCCCTGAACCTTACAGAGGGTCATGGGGCTTTATGACATCACTCAATGCCTAATTCGTGGCTCCATGGGGTGCATTCCGATGGAGTAAGCGAGCCTGGGAAGCTAGGTTTCGCATCAAGATATGCATAAATGCATATTTTTGTTGATTTCACGACTGTGTTTTTGTACAGTCTTTTTGCCTTGTTCGATCCCAGCCCCAACAGGCTGAGGGGAACACAGACACGGAAGCCGCAGGTCTCGATAGAGACCTTAACAGTGCTGATATCCCACTGATCAACAGTGTGATCTCATATTAGGAGAACATGATGTCTACAAACGGAACCATGGAATTACCCCCAATCATAATCACACCTAACCCCCCGCCGCCGCAGCCGCCCAAACCGATACCAGGTGGTGGTTATGTTGCGAAACCCCAACCATGGGTTAAGGGAGTCGGACCCATCACTAAGCTTAGTGACCTGGGAATAAATCTAAATCACGACAGTGCGGGAACGACCATATTTGTGGTGGCTGCCGGCTCCTTAAAAAAAATTGAAGATGTATACAAAGCCAGTGTGCCAAATATTCCCGCCAGTCTTGAAATGCAAATTAACGCAACCACTGGATCAAATACTAATGAGTCGCTAGAGGGGCTGAAGAAAAAAAAGGCTTCGATTGACGCCCTTTTACTGGCCAAGCAAGCTGAGATTAAGAGTGATACTGTAAAATCCAGTGCTTTTTTTGGAAGGGCTTTTTTAAGTAAGGATTTTAAGCAGAACGGAGTAGACTTTGTTAATAGAAGTTACTCTCATCGTGATAAAGATGCATACTATAATCTTTTTATCGCGGCTGGTACTGCGGCTTACAATGTTAAAGTTTTAACTGAGGAGATTAGAATTCTCACTGCGAAAACTAAAGCTTTCACGACGAAAATTGCCGTAGCCCAAGCGGCAGAAAATAAGGCCAAAGCCGAAGCTAAGCGGCTGGCGGAAGAGAAGGCCAAAGCCGAAGCTAAGCGGCTGGCGGAAGAGAAGGCCAAAGCCGAAGCTAAGCGGCTGGCGGAAGAGAAGGCCAAAGCCGAAGCTAAGCGGCTGGCGGAAGAGAAGGCCAAAGCCGAAGCTAAGCGGCTGGCGGAAGAGAAGGCCAAAGCCGAAGCTAAGCGGCTGGCGGAAGAGAAGGCCAAAGCCGAAGCTAAGCGGCTGGCGGAAGAGAAGGCCAAAGCCGAAGCTAAGCGGCTGGCGGAAGAGAAGGCTAAAGCCGAAGCTAAGCGTTTGGCAGAGGAGAAGGCCAAAGCTGAGGCCGAAGCTAAGCGTTTGGCGGAGGAGAAGGCCAAAGCAGAAGCTGAGGCTAAGCGGTTGGCAGATGAGAAGACCAAAGCAGATGATGAGTTAAAGGGCGCTATTAAATTTACTGCTGATTTTTACAAAGATATTAGTGGGAGGTTTGGCACACAGATGTCAGCTTTAGCTCAGCAAATGACTGATGATGCGAAAGGTAAAGTACTGCGAAGCGCTGATGAAGCTTTACGAGCGTTCGATCAGTACAAGGATAATCTGAACAAAAAATTTAGTGTCGCTGATCGGACGGCAATTGCTAACGCTCTTGAGTCGTTAGATAGGGGCGAGCTGGCAAAGAACCTAAATGTTTTTAGTAAGGCTTTTGGGTACGTGGGGAAAGCTATTGATGCCATGGATTTGCTCGTCGAAATCAAAAAAGGCTATGAGACGGGTGACTGGAACAGTACGGTTTTGAAAGTTGAAACCCTATTTGCCGGCGCGGCGGCAACTGGACTGATAGCATTTGCGTTCGGTCTAGCAGTTACCACACCTATGGGTATTATTGCATTTGGTCTAGTTATGGCGTTGGTTAGTGCGTTTATTAATGATGCGCGTGTAAAAATGTTCAATGATGCTCTTGATTCTGTTTTGAGTCGATAAGAGCAAAGGAGAGTGGTCTATTTAGACCACTCTCTTCAATCCAAGATATATTAAAAAGCTGCCCCCCAAAGGTATTGCTGTAATCATGCATATGAAAAAATATATGACGTACAGTCCGTTTTTTCCGGGGCTTTCAGTCAATAAACCAGTTGTCCAAAATTCACGGCTTGTAAAGCGCAAGCATGTATTTTCAATAAGCTTTCTGGAGAAGGGGAAAAGAAAAGTGCTGCAGAGGCATGTGATTAGATAGAACAGGTTTGTTGTTTCGTATAAGGGCTCTTTGTAAAACCAAACGATTAAACCCAGTGCGAGTAAGCTGAGTGAGATTAATAGGTTGCTAAAATAATATTTTTTGTTCAAAGAGTACCTCGAGTATCATGCTGGGGGGGCTACTTGAAGTCTTGCTTGGGGGGGTTTAATGTTTGCAAGTTTTGAATGCTGAGTTTGATACTGTATAAGTATGCAGTTATTAAGGGGTGGCGTCAGTTCCTTCTGGTGTCTATATGGTGTCGCTATTCTACGCGGGGCACCCTAACAATCTCAAGACTCAAACTGGCGGTATTCATGCTCTTGGTCCACCGCAGGCGGCATATATCGAGAAAGGGAGATGGTTGAATTGTGGGCTTATGGATGCTTCATTTCTTCTAAATGTATCCGAATGCGATGGTCGGAGCACGAAACTCGTCTCTGAGCGCACGGTATGAATCCACATGCACGGCATTTTCAGTGTTTGAAATCCGACAAAACAAACGAAGTACAGCTTGTAAGATAAACCTCAACCTTCTCCAGCGACGGCATCACCTCGCTACACGACTCGGTACGCTCCCCGTCAGTCTCTCGAATCAGGCTGACGGTATACCCGCCCTCAACCCGCCGCAGGGTGCCAACGAATTTAACCGCACGACCTTGTTCGTCACTCAACAACGTAGCGCTCAGCTCCTTCTCTGGCAAGGCTTGCTCCGTTCGCCTCATCAGTGCCTTACGCTTCGCGGCGTAATCTTTCGCGGCGATCGCGCCGAAAATCGCGGCGGCGATCCAGAAGAGCATTTCCAGGTTGCTCACCATTCGCCGTTTCGCTTCATGGGTTTCGGTTAGCCAACTGCCTATCGCTGTGATGATGTCGTCCCTGGTTGCCTGCGTAGGAGCGTGTTTTGGCTGTTGGATCTGCAACGCGGAGCATCGCGGTATGCGTTACCACGCGGAACGTGCGAGCGCTGGGGTTTATAGAATATCTTTCACGTAACCGTTAAGCGCGATGAGCGGAGCGTAAAGATCGTCCATTTTCTGCACTGCGTTGAAGTCCGCAGCCAAACGATGCAGCTCTCGGCCCAGCACTGTATCCACCCCACCCACCGCCCCCAACGCTAAATCCAGGCATCGACTGATTTCGCCCTGAATCCCGGCCACATCGCCCCGCCGTATCAGCAACTCAAAAATCTCCCGGTCGCAACTGCCCATCAACGGATCATCCCGCAGGATCGGGCTGTGGCCTTCTGTCTCATAGGCCAGTTTGAGGGAATAGAGAGCGACCGTTTCCAGCAGCAATTCCATGGGGTGAAATCCTTTGTGACTGGGTGGGGAGGGTGTGGCCACTCGGAGCATCGGTGGGTGCAGTGACATTTTTGTGAGCGCTTCGCGCTCAAGCGGGAGCAAGCTCCCTCGCCACGAGGATTGTGGTGTTCCTGGAGGTGGATCACTTTCCTGCAGACGAAAAAAAAGACCTTGAATTTCAAGGTCTTTCTTTAAGATGGTGCCCCGAGGGAGACTCGAACTCCCACTCCTTTCGAAAACGGATTTTGAATCCGCCGCGTCTACCAATTCCGCCATCAGGGCTCAATGGCGGCGAAGTATAGAGAGGTGCCTACCGTTGGTCAATCACGTTTCATGGTGAATTTTTAATATTTCCGCTAGACTTTCCGGCCCTGCTAGACGAACCCCATCATGCGTGTTGCTGACTTTACCTTCGAACTCCCGGATTCGCTGATCGCTCGCCACCCGCTGGCCGAGCGGCGCGCCAGTCGACTGTTGACCCTGGACGGGGTCAGCGGTGCCATGGCTCACCGTCAATTCACTGATTTGCTCGAGCATTTGCGCCCGGGCGATTTGATGGTGTTCAACAATACCCGGGTGATTCCGGCGCGTTTGTTCGGCCAGAAGGCCTCCGGCGGCAAGCTGGAGATTCTGGTGGAGCGGGTGCTGGACAGTCATCGGGTGCTGGCCCATGTGCGGTCGAGCAAGTCGCCCAAGCCCGGTTCGTCGATTCTGATCGACGGCGGCGGTGAGGCGGTGATGGTGGCGCGGCATGATGCGTTGTTCGAGCTGGAATTCGCCGAAGAGGTGTTGCCGCTGCTCGACCGTGTCGGGCACATGCCGTTGCCTCCTTATATAGACCGCCCGGACGAAGGTTCGGACCGCGAGCGTTATCAGACCGTGTACGCCGAGCGCCTGGGGGCGGTGGCGGCGCCGACGGCGGGGCTGCATTTTGATCAGCCGTTGTTGGAGGCGATTGCGGCCAAGGGCGTGGAGACGGCGTTCGTGACGCTGCACGTCGGCGCCGGGACGTTCCAGCCGGTGCGCGTGGAGCGCATCGAAGACCATCACATGCACAACGAATGGCTCGAAGTGAGCCAGGAAGTCGTTGATGCCGTGGCGGCCTGTCGCGCCCGCGGTGGGCGGGTGGTGGCGGTGGGGACCACCAGTGTGCGGTCTTTGGAAAGCGCTGCGCGCGATGGCGTGCTCAAGCCGTTCAGTGGCGACACCGATATCTTTATCTACCCGGGCCGGCCGTTTCATGTGGTCGATGCCCTGGTCACCAATTTTCATTTGCCCGAATCCACGCTGTTGATGCTGGTTTCGGCGTTCGCCGGTTATCCCGAAGCCATGGCCGCCTACAAGGCCGCCGTCGAGCATGGGTACCGCTTTTTCAGCTACGGTGATGCGATGTTCATCACCCGTAACCCCGCGCCACGCGGGCCCGAGGAAACCGTATGAGTCGCACCTGTCGCATGTCCTTCGAGTTGCTTGCCACCGATGGCAAGGCTCGTCGCGGACGCCTGACCTTCCCCCGCGGAACCGTGGAAACCCCTGCGTTCATGCCGGTGGGCACCTACGGCACGGTCAAGGGCATGCTGCCGCGTGACATCGAGGCGATTGGCGCGGAGATCATCCTCGGCAACACTTTCCACCTGTGGCTGCGCCCGGGCATGGAAGTGATCAAGGCCCACGGCGACCTGCACGATTTCATGCAGTGGAAAGGCCCGATCCTGACCGACTCCGGCGGCTTCCAGGTGTTCAGCCTGGGCGCGATGCGCAAGATCAAGGAGGAGGGCGTGACCTTCGCTTCTCCGGTGGACGGTTCCAAGGTATTCATGGGGCCGGAAGAGTCGATGCAGGTGCAGCGCGACCTGGGCTCGGACATCGTGATGATCTTCGACGAATGCACGCCGTACCCGGCCGATGAAGACGTGGCGCGGGTGTCCATGGAGCTGTCGTTGCGCTGGGCCCAGCGGTCGAAGAATGCCCATGGCGAGAACACGGCGGCGCTGTTCGGCATCGTCCAGGGCGGCATGCACCGCGACTTGCGCATGCGCTCCCTCGAAGGCCTGGACAAGATCGGCTTCGACGGCCTGGCGATTGGTGGCCTGTCGGTGGGTGAGCCGAAGCACGAGATGATCAAGGTGCTCGATTACCTGCCGGGCGAAATGCCGGCTGACAAACCTCGTTACCTTATGGGCGTTGGCAAACCGGAAGATCTGGTTGAGGGTGTGCGCCGCGGGGTGGACATGTTCGATTGCGTGATGCCAACCCGTAATGCCCGCAATGGGCATCTGTTCATCGACACCGGTGTGCTGAAGATCCGTAACGCGTTCCATCGCCATGATGATTCGCCGCTCGATCCGACGTGCGATTGCTATACCTGCCAGAACTTCTCCCGCGCTTATCTGCATCATTTGGACAAGTGCGGCGAAATGCTCGGCAGTATGCTCAATACCATCCACAATTTGCGCCATTATCAGGTGCTTATGGCTGGTTTGCGCGAGGCTATCCAACAGGGTACATTGGCCGCCTTTGTCGAGGCCTTCTATGCCAAGCGCGGGTTGCCTGTTCCGCCTTTGGACTGAGTTTTCCGATCCCTAGATTCAATACTTGCAACTGGAGTGCTAAATGAGCTTTTTTATCTCTAACGCCATGGCTGACGCGGCTGCACCGGCTGCCGGCCCTATGGGCGGTGGTTTCGAGTGGATTTTCCTGGTCGGCTTCCTGGTCATCTTCTACCTGATGATCTGGCGTCCACAGGCCAAGCGCGCCAAAGAGCAGAAGAACCTGCTCAGCAGCCTGCAAAAAGGTGATGAAGTGGTCACCACCGGCGGCATCGCTGGCAAGATCACTAAAGTGGCTGATGACTTCGTGGTACTGGAAGTGTCCGACACTGTTGAAATGAAGTTCCAGAAGGGCGCCATCGCGGCCACGCTGCCAAAAGGCACGCTGAAAGCGATCTAAGTAACCACTTCTTTTCAATCGACGGGGCGCGCAAGGCGCCCCGCGTCATAAGCGGGCGGCGTGATGCTGAACAAATACCCTCTGTGGAAATACCTACTGATCCTGGCGGTGCTGGCGGTCGGTGTGATTTATTCCGCTCCCAATCTATACCCGGATGACCCGGCCATTCAGGTCAGTGGCGCAAGCACTGCGCTGCAGGTCACCCAGGCCGATCTGGACCGTGCGAGCGCTGCGCTCAAGGCGTCCAATATCGATGTGAAGGCTGCGTCCATCGCCGAAAACGGCAAGGGCGGCCTGTTGCGCCTGGTCAAGGCTGAAGACCAACTGCCAGCCAAGGATGTGGTGCGCAAGGCGTTGGGCGACGATTACGTTGTGGCCCTGAACCTGGCCCAGACCACGCCGCCGTGGCTGCGCAAGCTGGGCGCCCACCCAATGAAGCTGGGCCTGGACTTGTCCGGTGGTGTGCACTTCCTGCTGGAAGTGGACATGGAAAAAGCCCTCGACGCACGCCTGAAAGTCTACGAAGGCGACGTCAAGAGCCTGCTGCGTAAAGAGCGCCTGCGTTATCGCAGCCTGCCGCAGTTCGAAGGTGCCATTCAGCTGGGCTTCAGCGATGAAGATGCCCGCGAACAGGCCCGTGCGCTGGTGCGCAAGAATTTCAACGATTTCGACATTGTACCGGCCGACCTCAATGGCCAACCGGTGCTGCGTCTGGCGATGACCCCGGCCAAGCTGGCGGAAATCCGCGAGTACTCCATCAAGCAGAACTTGACCACGGTACGTAACCGCGTCAACGAGCTGGGTGTGGCCGAGCCGATCGTGCAGCGCCAGGGCGCCAACCGCATCGTGGTTGAGTTGCCGGGCGTGCAGGACACGGCCGAAGCCAAGCGTATCCTCGGCAAGACCGCCAACCTGGAATTCCGCCTGGCCGCTGAGCCGGGTGCGTCCAAGGCCACTTCCGAGAGCTTCGAGTTCCGTGAAGGCGGTCGTCCGGCGGCGCAGATCGAGCGTGGCCTGATCATCACCGGTGACCAGGTGACCGACGCCCAGGCGGGCTTCGACGAGCAGGGTCGTCCGCAGGTGAACATTCGCCTGGACGGTCATGGCGGCGAACTGATGAGCCGCGCCACGCGCAGCAACGTCGGTCGCAGCATGGCGGTGATCTTCATCGAGCAGAAGCCGACCACCACCTACACCAAGCAAGTGGTCAACGGCGTCGAGAAAGACGTACCGGTCCAGACCTTCAAGGAAGAGAAGAAAATCATCAGCCTGGCGACCATCCAGTCGCCACTGGGCAGCCAGTTCCGCATCACCGGCCTGAACGGCCAGGGCGAATCCTCGGAACTGGCCCTGCTGCTGCGTGCCGGTGGCCTGGCCGCGCCGATGTACTTCGCTGAAGAACGCACCATCGGCCCGAGCCTCGGTGCCGACAACATCACCAAGGGCGTCGATGCATCCCTGTGGGGCATGCTGTTCGTGTCGCTGTTCATCATCGCCATCTACCGCTTCTTCGGCATCATCGCCACGGTTGCGCTGGCGGTGAACATGGTGCTGCTGCTGGCCCTGATGTCCTTGCTGGGCGCCACGCTGACCCTGCCGGGTATCGCCGGTATCGTCTTGACCATGGGCATGGCGGTGGACGCCAACGTGCTGATCTTCTCGCGGATACGTGAAGAGATCGCCGCGGGCATGTCGATCCAGCGGGCAATCAACGAAGGCTTCGGCCGCGCATTCACTGCGATTATCGACTCCAACCTGACCACGTTGCTGGTCGGCGGGATTCTCTTTGCCATGGGCACCGGCCCGGTCAAGGGCTTCGCAGTGACCATGTCCCTCGGGATCTTTACCTCGATGTTCACAGCCATCATGGTGACCCGTGCAATGGTCAACCTGATTTATGGTGGTCGTGACGTCAAGAAGTTGTGGATTTAAGGGGCTGCCATGTTACGTACAATCAACTTCATGGGCGTTCGCAACATTGCGTTCGGCGTCACATTGTTCCTTACGGCCCTGGCGTTGTTCAGC
Organism: Pseudomonas sp. Z3-6; assembly: GCF_051131985.1. Taxonomy (NCBI): domain Bacteria; kingdom Pseudomonadati; phylum Pseudomonadota; class Gammaproteobacteria; order Pseudomonadales; family Pseudomonadaceae; genus Pseudomonas; species Pseudomonas sp. Z3-6. Next base: position 5,779,239 of record NZ_CP071644.1, on the reverse strand, counting down.
TGGGCCACCAAGGGCCTGAACTACGGCCTGGACTTCACCGGCGGTACGCTCATCGAGCTGACCTACGAGCGTCCGGCCGACGTCACCAAGGTGCGTGAGCAACTGGCGTCGTCGGGCTATGCCGATGCCATCGTGCAGAGCTTCGGCGCGACCACCGATTTGCTGGTGCGCATGCCGGGTGAAGACCCGCAATTGGGCCACCAGGTAGCCGAAGCCTTGCAGAAGGCTGGCGGCGACAACCCGGCCCAGGTCAAGCGCGTGGAGTTCGTCGGCCCGCAAGTGGGTGAAGAGCTGCGCGACCAGGGCGGCCTCGGCATGCTGTTGGCCCTGGGCGGCGTGATGCTCTACCTGGCTTTCCGCTTCCAGTGGAAGTTCGCGGTGGGCGCCATTATCTCGCTGATCCACGACGTGATCGTGACCGTGGGCATCCTGTCGTTCTTCCAGATCACCTTCGACTTGACGGTGCTGGCGGCGGTGCTGGCGATCATCGGTTACTCGCTCAACGACACCATCGTGGTGTTCGACCGGGTGCGTGAGAACTTCCGCGTGCTGCGCAAGGCATCCTTGGTCGAGAACATCAACATCTCGACCACCCAGACCCTGCTGCGGACCATGGCGACGTCGATCTCCACCTTGCTGGCGATTGTCGCGCTGCTGGTGTTTGGTGGTGACAACCTGTTCGGTTTCTCCATTGCGCTGTTCATCGGTGTGATGGCGGGTACTTACTCGTCGATCTACATCGCCAACGTGGTGTTGATCTGGCTGAACCTGAGCTCCGAGGATCTGATTCCTCCTGCGGCCACTGACACCGAGGTGGACGACCGCCCGTAAGGCTCGGCTTTCCGTCCGTCACCGCTGAAAAGGCGCGAGTTGAACTCGCGCCTTTTTTTATGCTCCAAGGCTGGGAGAAGCGCGGATTATTCCGCTTGTGATGGTCAGGAGGTTCAAGTGAACAAATCGATGCTGGTTGGTGCGGTATTGGGTGCTGTCGGTGTAACAGCCGGTGGTGCGGTCGCCACCTACAGCTTGGTAAAAAGTGGCCCTGAGTATGCGCAAGTATTGGCCGTGGAGCCGGTCAAGACCCAGATCAAGACCCCGCGTGAAGTGTGCAAGGACGTCACCGTGACTCGGCAGAAGCCCGTCCAGGACCAGCACCAGATCGCCGGCACCGTGCTCGGTGCTGTGGCCGGTGGCCTGTTGGGCAACCAGATCGGCGGCGGCAACGGCAAGAAGATCGCCACCGTGGCGGGTGCGGCCGGTGGTGGTTATGCCGGTAACAAGATCCAGGAAGGCATGCAGGAACGCGACACCTATACCACCACCCAGACTCGCTGCAACACGGTCAATGACATCAGCGACAAGGTTGTGGGCTACGACGTTCGCTACATGCTCGATGGCAAAGAAGGTAAGGTCCGCATGGACCGCGACCCGGGCAACCAGATCCCGGTGAGCAAGGAAGGCCAACTGATCCTGGGCCAGAACGAACCGGCCCAGTGATCCAACCGCTATAAAAAAAGCACCCTTCGGGGTGCTTTTTTCATGCCCACAGTTCACGCGCCACCCCGAAACCCCTGTGGGAGCGAGCTTGCTCGCGAAAGCGGTGGTTCAGCTTGCATCAATGCTGGATATGCCGCCGCCATCGCGAGCAAGCTCGCTCCCACATTGAATCTGCGGTGGGCACAAATCTTATGCCTACCCCAAATTTCCCTGTGGGAGCGAGCTTGCTCGCGAAAGCGGTGGCTCAGCTTGCACCGATATTGAATGTGCCGGCCTCTTCGCGAGCAAGCTCGCTCCCACAGTGGGTCTGCGGTGGGCACAAATCTTATGCCTACCCCAAATCTCCTTGTGGGAGCAAAGCTTGCTCGCGATAGCGGTGGCTCAGCCTGCATCCATGTCCAAGGTGTAATCCATTGTGGCGAGGGAGCTTGCTCCCGCTGGGCTGCGCAGCAGACCCAAGGTCTTGCGGTCGCTGCGCAACCGAGCGGGAGCAAGCTCCCTCGCCACAATGTCCGCCTCTGAGGTGGGTGGTGGTGTGAAACAGGCATAAAAAAAGCACCCCGAAAGGTGCTTTTTTCTAACCGAACTACCTAACGCTTCAACGAAGCCGGCAAGTGCGGCTGGATAGCCGTCAGCACAGCTTTGAAGCATTTGGTGTTGCCGGCAACGATGTGGCCTTTCTCAAGGAAATCATGGCCGCCGGTGAAGTCACTCACCAAACCACCGGCTTCCTGGATCAACAGGGCGCCTGCGGCCATGTCCCATTCGGACAGGCCCGACTCCCAGAACGCATCGAAACGGCCAGCAGCCACATAAGCCAGGTCCAGGCTCGCAGCGCCGGCGCGGCGGATGCCGGCGGTCTGGCCGACCAGGGCGCGGAACATGCCCAGGTAGTTGTCCAGGTTGTCCATCTGGTCGTCACGGAACGGGAAGCCGGTACCCAGCAGGGCGCCGTCCAGGCTGGTGCGGCCGCTGACGCGCAGGCGACGACCGTTCAGTTGGGCGCCACGGCCACGGCTGGCGGTGAATTCTTCCTGGCGAACCGGGTCCAGCACGACGGCGTGTTCCAGGCGGCCACGGTATTTGCAGGCGATGCTGACCGCGAAGTGAGGAATGCCGCGCAGGAAGTTGGTGGTGCCGTCCAGCGGATCGATGATCCACAGGTACTCTTCGCCTTCGATGCCAGTACCGGCGTGCATGCCGGTCTCTTCACCGAGGATGGAGTGGTTTGGGTAAGCCTTGCGCAGGGCGTCGACGATTTTCTGTTCGGCGGCGCGATCGACCTCGGACACATAGTCCTTGGCGTCTTTTTCATCGACCTTGATGGTATCCAGGCGCTCGATGGAGCGGAAGATCAGTTCACTGGCGCTGCGGGCGGCGCGCAGCGCGATATTCAGCATGGGCTGCATGGATGTGTCACCTAAGGTTGTTAAAGAAAGCCGCGCATTCTATCAGAAAGTTTTCTCAGGAGAAGGTTGGTGTTCGCTTTCATAGCTTAACGGTAGGTGCTTAGGTAAGATTTGCTCCCTTTATCGTGTTCGAGAGCGCCTCCCTTGTTGCAGAACATTCGTGTCGTCCTGGTCAATACCAGCCATCCGGGTAACATCGGCGGAGCTGCGCGGGCCATGAAGAACATGGGCCTGTCGCGCCTGGTGCTGGTCGAGCCGCGCTTGTTTCCCCATCACGAAGCCGATGCCCGGGCCTCCGGCGCCGGTGACATCCTTGCCAGCGCCCAGGTCGTCGCCACCCTGGAAGATGCCCTGGTGGGTTGCAACCTGGTGCTCGGCACCAGCGCCCGCGACCGCCGCATCCCCTGGCCGCTGCTCGACCCCCGCGAATGCGGCACCAAAGTGGTCGAGGAGGCCGCGCAAGGCTTCGAGATCGCCCTGGTGTTCGGTCGTGAAGACTCCGGCCTGACCAACGACGAGCTGCAGCGATGTCACTTTCACGTGCATATCCCTTCCGACCCCGAGTTCAGTTCCTTGAACCTGGGGGCGGCGGTGCAGGTGTTGAGCTATGAAGTGCGCATGGCTTGGCTGGCGGCCGAAGGCAAGCCCAGCAAAGTCGAAAAAACCGAGGTGACGTCGCCGCGCAGTGAGACACTGGCGACCATGGACGAGTTGGAACGATTCTTCGAACACCTGGAGCAGACCCTGGTGGACATCGAATTCCTCGACCCGGAAAAGCCGCGGCACTTGATGGCGCGCCTGCGTCGGTTGTATGGACGAAGCTCGGTGAGCCGGGCGGAGATGAATATATTGCGCGGCATCCTCACGGAAACCCAGAAAGCGGCCCGTGGCGAGCTGATTAAGCGGAAGAAATAAAATGTTCGAACGTTTGCGTGAAGATATCCAAAGCGTTTTCCATCGTGACCCGGCGGCGCGCAATGCCTTTGAAGTGCTGACCTGCTACCCGGGCATGCACGCCATCTGGATCCATCGCCTGTCCGGCGCTTTGTGGGGCATGGGCTGGAAGTGGTTGGCGCGGCTGGTCTCGAACTTCGGCCGCTGGCTGACCGGGATCGAGATCCACCCGGGTGCCAAGGTCGGCCGCCGCTTCTTCATCGACCATGGCATGGGCATCGTCATAGGTGAAACCGCCGAGATCGGCGACGACGTGACGCTCTACCAGGGCGTGACCCTCGGCGGCACGAGTTGGAACAAAGGCAAGCGCCACCCAACCCTGGAAGACGGCGTGGTGGTCGGTGCCGGCGCCAAGGTGCTCGGGCCGTTCACGGTCGGGGCGGGGGCGAAAGTCGGTTCCAACGCCGTGGTGACCAAGGCCGTGCCGCCGGGCGCGACCGTGGTGGGCATTCCGGGACGGATCATCGTCAAGTCCGATGACGAGCAGGACGCCCGCCGCAAGGCCATGGCCGAGAAGATCGGCTTCGACGCCTACGGTGTCGGCGAAGACATGCCCGACCCGGTCGCCCGCGCCATCAACCAGTTGCTCGATCACCTGCAAGCCGTCGATGGGCGCCTGGAAGGGATGTGCGGCGCCCTGAAGGACCTGGGCAGTAATTACTGTGCCAAGGACCTGCCTGAACTGCGCGAGGAAGACTTTGCGTGTGTGAAGGACAAGGATGAGACCCAGGCCGGTTGAAACCCTGCCGGCCTCATCGCGAGCAAGCTCGCTCCCACATTGGATCCCTGCCGCCCCGCAGATCCCTTGTGGGAGCGAGCTTGCTCGCGAAGAACGATAACGCGGTATAGCTGGTCGTTAGCCGCCTACCTTTGCTATCATTCGCGCGCTCTTTCGCGGGTAAACCCGAGTAAAGCACTAGGTCTTATACTTGACTTAAATACTCGGGAATTGCATACTCGCCCCCATTCCGAACTCCGTGGTAATTGTCCATGCGACTGACTACAAAAGGCCGATACGCCGTGACCGCAATGCTGGATCTGGCATTGCATGCGCAGCACGGGCCGGTGTCCCTGGCCGATATCTCCGAGCGCCAGGGCATTTCTCTGTCCTATCTTGAACAGCTGTTCGCCAAGCTGCGCCGTAGCAACCTGGTTTCCAGCGTTCGCGGCCCCGGCGGCGGCTACCAGCTGTCGCGCGACATGCAGGGCATCCAGGTCGCCCAGGTGATCGATGCGGTGAACGAATCGGTCGATGCGACCAAATGCCAGGGCCTTGGCGACTGCCATGGCGGCGATACTTGCCTGACCCACCACTTGTGGTGCGACCTCAGCCTGCAGATCCACGAGTTTCTAAGCGGTATCAGCTTGGCTGACCTTGTAACTCGCCGTGAGGTGCAAGAAGTAGCCCAGCGTCAGGACCAGCGCCGTTGCAATAGCAAGACGCTGCACCTGGACAAGATTGAAGCGTCCGCCGTCGAATGACCGCCGCAGAGCACGCGGAACGCCAGCCAGCCTGATTTAGGAGAGAGTCCATGAAATTGCCGATTTACCTTGATTACTCAGCGACCACCCCGGTTGATCCGCGTGTTGCGCAAAAAATGAGTGAATGCCTGCTGGTCGACGGAAACTTCGGCAACCCGGCGTCCCGTTCCCACGTGTTCGGCTGGAAGGCTGAAGAGTCGGTGGAAAACGCCCGTCGCCAGGTCGCCGACCTGGTCAACGCCGACCCGCGTGAAATCGTCTGGACCTCCGGTGCCACCGAATCCGACAACCTGGCAATCAAGGGTGTCGCGCATTTCTACCACACCAAGGGCAAGCACCTGATCACCTCCAAGATCGAGCACAAGGCTGTCCTGGACACCATGCGCCAACTGGAGCGTGAAGGCTTCGAAGTCACCTATATCGAGCCCGGTGAAGACGGCATCATCACCCCGGCCATGATCGAAGCCGCCCTGCGCGACGACACCATCCTGGTCTCGATCATGCACGTGAACAACGAAATCGGCACCGTCAACGACATCGCCGCCATCGGCGAACTGACCCGTTCCAAGGGCGTCCTGTTTCACGTCGACGGCGCGCAGTCCACCGGCAAGGTCGACATCGACCTGTCCAAGCTGAAAGTCGACCTGATGTCATTCTCGGCCCACAAGACTTATGGCCCTAAAGGCATTGGCGCGCTGTACGTCAGCCGCAAGCCGCGTGTTCGCCTCGAAGCGACCATGCACGGCGGCGGTCACGAGCGTGGCATGCGTTCCGGCACCCTGGCGACCCACCAGATCGTCGGCATGGGCGAAGCCTTCCGTGTGGCCAAGGAAGACATGGCCGCCGAGAACGTACGCATCAAGGCCCTGAGCGACCGTTTCTTCAAGCAGGTCGAGCACCTCGAAGAACTCTACGTCAACGGCAGCCTGACCGCCCGCGTACCGCACAACCTGAACCTGAGCTTCAACTACGTTGAAGGCGAGTCGCTGATCATGGCGCTCAAGGATCTGGCCGTGTCGTCCGGTTCGGCGTGCACCTCGGCGTCGCTGGAGCCTTCGTACGTACTGCGCGCCCTAGGCCGCAACGACGAACTGGCCCACAGCTCGATCCGCTTCACCTTCGGCCGTTTCACCACCGAAGAAGAAATCGATTACGCTGCGCAGAAAGTCTGCGAGGCCGTTACCAAGCTGCGCGCTCTGTCGCCGCTGTGGGACATGTACAAAGACGGCGTCGACATCTCGAAAATCGAATGGGCGGCGCACTGAGAAGTCGCCACCAGAGCGGCTCCACTGATGAGGATTGAAGCAAATGGCATATAGCGAAAAGGTCATCGACCACTACGAGAACCCGCGCAACGTCGGCAAGATGGACGCGCAGGATCCTGATGTCGGCACCGGCATGGTCGGCGCTCCGGCGTGCGGCGACGTGATGCGCCTGCAGATCAAGGTCAACGAGCAAGGCATCATCGAAGATGCCAAGTTCAAGACCTATGGCTGCGGTTCCGCCATCGCGTCCAGCTCCCTGGCCACCGAGTGGATGAAGGGCAAGACCCTTGATGAAGCCGAAACCATCAAGAACACCCAGCTGGCCGAAGAACTGGCCCTGCCGCCAGTGAAGATCCACTGCTCGGTACTCGCCGAAGACGCCATCAAGGCCGCCGTTCGCGATTACAAGCAGAAGAAAGGCTTGATCTGATCCGCGTTACGGTAAGGAGTTTTCCATGGCTATCCAGATGACAGAAGCGGCAGCTAACCATATCCAGCGCTCCCTTGCGGGGCGCGGCAAGGGCGAGGGTATCCGCCTGGGTGTTCGCACCACGGGCTGTTCTGGCCTCGCCTATGTACTGGAATTCGTCGACGAAGTGGGCGAAGACGATCAGGTGTTCGAGAGTCATGGTCAGAAAGTGATCATCGACCCGAAAAGCCTGACGTACCTGGACGGCACCGAGCTGGATTTCGTCAAGGAAGGGTTGAACGAAGGCTTCAAGTTCAACAACCCCAACGTGCGCGGTGAATGTGGCTGCGGCGAAAGCTTCAACATCTGAGGCGGCTTGTGGGTACTCCTTGTCATTTTGCGTTGTTCCAGATGCAGCCGGCGTTCCAGCTGGATCTCGAGCAGTTGTCCGCGCGTTACCTTGAACTGGCCCGTGGCGTCCATCCCGACCGCTTTGCCGATGCTTCCGAGGCGGAGCAGCGGCGGGCGCTCGAGCAGTCGGCGAACCTCAACGAGGCTTACCAGACGCTCAAGCATCCGGCCAAGCGCGCGCGTTACCTGCTCGCCATCAGCGGCCATGAGTTGCCGCTGGAGGTCACGGTCCATGATCCCGAGTTTCTGTTGCAGCAGATGCAATGGCGCGAAGAGCTCGAGGACCTGCAGGACAGCGCCGACCTGGCCGGTGTCGCGGTATTCAAGCGCCGCTTGAAGGACGCCCAGCAAACACTGAACGAAAGCTTCGCAGCCTGCTGGAACGATGCCGCGCAACGCGAACAGGCCGAGCGCCTGATGCGGCGCATGCAGTTCCTCGACAAGCTCACCTACGAAGTGCGCCAGTTAGAAGAGCGCCTCGACGATTAACCCAGTGCCGCTCCGGTCGCACGCCTGATTACAGATAAGTCCTGATTACGATGGCCCTACTGCAGATCGCCGAACCCGGCCAAAGTCCACAACCGCACCAGCGTCGCCTGGCTGTCGGGATCGACTTGGGTACCACCAATTCCCTGGTCGCTGCCTTGCGCAGCGGTCTTTCCGAACCGCTGGCCGACGAGCAGGGACGGGTGATCCTGCCGTCCGCCGTGCGTTATCACGCCGACCGCGTCGAAGTGGGCGAGTCGGCCAAGCTGGCCGCCGCCACTGACCCCTTGAACACCATTGTCTCGGTCAAGCGCTTGATGGGTCGTGGCCTGTCCGACGTCAAGCAATTGGGCGACCAGCTGCCGTACCGCTTCGTCGGTGGCGAGTCCCATATGCCGTTCATCGAAACCGTGCAGGGCCCGAAAAGCCCGGTCGAGGTTTCCGCCGACATCCTCAAGGTCCTGCGCCAGCGCGCCGAAGCGGCGTTGGGTGGTGAGTTGGTGGGTGCGGTCATCACCGTCCCGGCCTATTTCGACGACGCCCAGCGCCAAGCCACCAAGGACGCGGCCAAGCTGGCCGGCCTGAACGTGCTGCGCCTGCTCAACGAGCCGACCGCTGCGGCGGTCGCGTATGGTCTGGACCAGCATGCCGAAGGCCTGGTCGCCATCTACGACCTGGGCGGCGGTACGTTCGATATTTCGATCCTGCGCCTGACCGGCGGTGTCTTCGAAGTCCTGGCCACCGGTGGCGACAGTGCCCTGGGCGGCGATGACTTCGACCATGCCATCGCTGGCTGGATCATCGAGCAGGCGGGCTTGTCCGCCGACCTCGACCCCGGTGCGCAACGCCACCTGCTGCAAACCGCCTGCGCCGCCAAGGAAGCCTTGACCGACACCGCCACGGTTGAAGTGGCTTATGGCGAGTGGAAAGCCGCGCTGACTCGCGAAGCCTTCGATGCCCTGATCGAGCCCATGGTCGCCCGTAGCCTCAAGGCCTGCCGCCGTGCGGTGCGTGATTCCGGCGTGGAGCTGGAAGACGTCAAGGCCGTGGTCATGGTCGGTGGTTCGACCCGCGTGCCTCGGGTTCGCGAAGCCGTTGCCGAGGCCTTTGGCCGCCAGCCGCTGACCGAAATCGACCCGGACCAGGTGGTGGCCATCGGCGCCGCGATCCAGGCCGATACCCTGGCCGGCAACAAGCGTGACGGCGGCGAACTGCTGTTGCTCGACGTGATTCCGTTGTCCCTGGGGCTGGAAACCATGGGCGGCCTGATGGAGAAGGTGATTCCGCGCAACACCACCATCCCGGTTGCCCGCGCCCAGGACTTCACCACCTACAAAGACGGCCAGTCGGCCATGATGATCCACGTGCTGCAAGGCGAGCGTGAACTGATCAGCGACTGCCGCTCCCTGGCCCGCTTCGAGTTGCGCGGCATCCCGGCCATGGTTGCCGGTGCGGCGAAAATCCGCGTGACCTTCCAGGTCGACGCCGACGGCTTGCTCAATGTTTCCGCCCGCGAACTGGGTTCGGGCGTGGAGGCGAGCATCCAGGTCAAGCCGTCCTATGGCCTGACCGACGGCGAAATCGCCAAGATGCTCAAGGATTCCTTCCAGCACGCCAGCGACGACAAGGTCGCCCGTGTACTGCGCGAGCAACAGGTCGATGCCCAGCGCCTGATCGAAGCCGTGCAAGGTGCCCTTGAGGCCGACGGCGACCGGTTGCTCGACGCTGAAGAGCGCATGGTCATCGAGCTGCAGATGCAGGAATTGTCCGAATTGATGAAAGGCACCGATGGTTATGCCATCGAGCAGCAGACCAAGCGTCTGTCGCAGGTCACCGATGCCTTTGCTGCCCGCCGCCTGGACTCGACGGTGAAAGCCGCCCTGGCGGGGCGCAACCTGAATGAAATCGAGGAATAACTGATGCCGCAGGTGATTTTTCTGCCCCACGAGAAGTTCTGTCCGGAGGGCATGGTCGTGGAGGCTGAGCCCGGGACTTCCATTCTCGAACTGGCCCATGAGCACCATATCGAGATAGAGAGTGCCTGTGGCGGCGTCTGTGCTTGCACGACGTGCCATTGCATCATTCGTGAGGGCTTCGATTCGCTGGAAGAGGCAGACGAGTTGGAAGAAGACTTCCTCGATCGGGCCTGGGGGCTGGAGGCACAATCGCGCCTGAGCTGCCAAGCTATCGTCGGCACCGAAGACCTGACCGTCGAAATCCCGAAATATTCGCTTAACCATGCGGCCGAAGCGCCGCACTGATGGTGACACTGTCATGAGCTATGGTTGGAATGATGTACAACGCATCGCAGAAGAGTTGGCTGAGGCCAAGCCGGACGTGAATCCGTTGACCGTTAATTTTGTCGATCTGCAGCACTGGATCATGGAGCTTCCCGATTTCGACAGTACCTCTGGCCGTTGCGGCGAGAAGGTCTTGGAAGCGGTCCAGGCGCTCTGGATTGAAGAAATCGACTGATCGCCTCGCAGGTTAGGCAATACCTAAGAACCCGCGTATAATTCGCGGGTTTAATTTTTCGTAAATTACCGTTTCTGGAGTTACACCATGGCTGTTCAACGTACTTTCTCCATCATCAAGCCTGACGCCGTTGCTAAAAACGTGATCGGCAAGATCGTTACCCGCTTCGAAGACGCTGGCCTGCGCGTTGTAGCTTCGAAAATGAAGCAACTGTCCAAGGCCGAAGCCGAAGGCTTCTACGCTGAGCACAGCGAGCGCGGTTTCTTCGGTGAGCTGGTTGCCTTCATGACTTCCGGTCCGGTTGTCGTTCAGGTGCTGGAAGGCGAAAACGCTATCGCTCGCAACCGTGAGCTGATGGGCGCTACCAACCCTAAAGAAGCTGCTGCCGGCACCATCCGTGCTGACTTCGCTGAATCCATCGACGCCAACGCCGTCCACGGTTCGGACTCCGAAGCCGCCGCTGCTCGCGAAATCGCCTACTTTTTCGCTGCTACTGAAGTAACCACTCGCTAAGCATTGGCTTAAGAGTGAAGGTGAATCCATGACTACATCGACTGTTAAAACCAATCTGCTGGGGCTGACCCAGCCGGAAATGGAGAAATTCTTCGACTCGATCGGGGAGAAGCGTTTCCGTGCCGGTCAGGTGATGAAATGGATTCACCACTTTGGCGTCGACGACTTCGACGCCATGACGAATGTCGGCAAGGCCCTGCGCGAGAAGCTCAAGGCTGTTGCCGAAATTCGCGGCCCCGAAGTGGTCAGCGAGGACATCTCCAGCGACGGCACCCGTAAGTGGGTGGTGCGCGTGGCGTCCGGCAGCTGCGTCGAGACCGTCTACATTCCCCAGGGCAAGCGCGGCACCTTGTGCGTTTCGTCCCAGGCAGGCTGTGCCCTGGATTGCAGTTTCTGCTCCACCGGCAAGCAAGGCTTCAATAGCAACCTCACCGCCGCCGAAGTGATCGGCCAGGTGTGGATTGCCAACAAATCCTTTGGCAGCGTCCCGGCGACCGTCGACCGTGCCATCACCAACGTGGTGATGATGGGCATGGGTGAGCCGCTGCTGAACTTCGACAACGTCGTCTCCGCCATGCACTTGATGATGGACGACCTGGGCTACGGCATTTCCAAGCGCCGCGTGACCCTGTCCACCTCCGGCGTGGTGCCGATGATCGATGAGCTGGCCAAGCACATCGATGTCTCCCTGGCGTTGTCGCTGCACGCACCCAATGACGCATTGCGTAACCAATTGGTGCCGATCAACAAGAAATATCCGCTTAAGATGCTGCTCGAGTCGTGCCAGCGCTACATGTCGTCCCTGGGCGAAAAGCGCGTGCTGACCATCGAGTACACGCTGCTCAAGGATGTGAACGACAAGGTCGAACACGCGGTCGAGATGATTGAGCTGCTCAAGAACATCCCGTGCAAGATCAACCTGATCCCGTTCAACCCGTTCCCGCATTCCGGGTACGAGCGTCCGAGCAACAACGCGATTCGTCGCTTCCAGGATCAGCTTCACCACGCTGGCTTCAACGTCACCGTGCGCACCACCCGCGGCGAAGATATCGACGCCGCCTGTGGCCAATTGGTAGGACAGGTGCTGGATCGCACCCGTCGCAGCGAACGCTACATTGCCGTGCGTGAGTTGAACGCCGCGGACGATGCGGTGCAAAACGCTGCGAACAGTCACTAAGAGAGGATCTCTATGTCCCTGCGCTTCGCGCTCGTTTTGCTGTTGGCCGGCCTTTGTTCCGGTTGCGTCCTGTCGGGTGACTACAACCCGATGAAGACCAGCAAAGGGCGCGACGAAGCACGTGTGGCCTATGTGCAACTGGGCATCGGCTACCTGCAACAGGGCATGACCGAACGGGCCAAGGTACCGCTCAAGAAAGCCCTGGAGCTGGACGATTCCGACCCGGATGCCAACGCGGCCCTGGCCCTGGTGTTCCAGGCCGAGATGGAGCCGGAACTGGCCGACCAGCATTTTCGCAAGGCGCTGTCTGGCCGGCCGCAAGACGCACGGATCCTGAACAACTACGGCAGCTTTCTTTTCGAGCAGAAACGCTACAAGGAAGCCTACGAGCGTTTCGAGCAGGCTGCCGCCGATACCCTTTACCCTGAGCGCTCGCGGGTGTTCGAAAACCTCGGCATGACCGCCGCGCAGCTCGGCCAGCGTGACCTGGCCCGCCAGCAGTTGGAAAAGGCGCTACGGCTCAATCGCCAGCAACCGCGGGCGCTGCTGGAAATGGCTGAGTTGTCCTACGAAGACAGGCATTATGTGCCCGCGCGTGACTATTACGAGCGTTTTAGCCTGCTGAGTGAGCAAAATGCACGTAGTCTATTGCTCGGCGTTCGGCTGGCACATGTGTTTGAAGATCGCGACAAAGCTGCAAGCTACGGCTTGCAACTCAAAAGACTCTATCCCGGTACGCCGGAATATCAGCAATACCTGTCGGAGCAATGATGAAAGCGGCGCATCCCGAAGTTGTAGCAGCGACTCGCGTAAATCCCGGTGAGACCCTGCGTCAAGCCCGCGAAAGCAATGGTTGGTCGCTGGCCGAAGTGGCCCTCAAGCTCAATCTCACCGTGGCTTCCCTGGGCAACCTGGAAGCGGGCGCGTTCGACAAGCTGCCTGGGCACACCTTCGCCCGCGGCTATATCCGCGCCTATGCCAAGCTGCTCGGCATGGATCAGACCGTACTGGTCCAGCAATTCGATCAATACACCGGTTCCGATGCCCAGGGCAGCAACGTGCACAGCCTGGGGCGCATCGAGGAGCCGGTTCGCGTTTCCCACACCATTTTGCGAATCGTCAGCCTGTTGCTGCTGATTGCGGTGATCGGTGGCGGTTTTGTCTGGTGGCAGGACCAGGCTTCCTTGCGCAACAAGGAGCCGGTCGCCATGAACCCCGAGCACGTCGAAGTCGAGGGCGCTGACGGCACCACCCAGATCCATCCATTGGACGAGCCGGAAGACCAGGCGGTTGTCGAAGGCCAGGCCGAAGGCGAAACCGCCCTGGCGTTGCCTCAAGGCCAGGATAGCGGCGAAGCCGATGCTACCGCTGGCGCCGAGCCGACCGTGCCATCCGCTCCGGCGCCAGCTCCTGCGCCGGCCGCACCGACCGCGCCGGCCCACGCGGGCACTGCGCCGGCTGCTCCCGCCGCACCGGCGGCTCCAGCGCCAGTTCCCGCCACGCCAGCACCAACCGTTGCTGCGCCGAGCGTACCGGCTGCTCCTGCAACCCCAGCGGCCCCGGCCCCTGCACCCGGTGATGGCCAGGTACAAATCCAGTTCACCGCCGACTGCTGGACGCAAATCACCGACGGCAACGGCAAGGTGCTGTTCAGCGGCCTCAAGCGCAAGGGCGACAACACGGCCGTCAACGGCAAGCCGCCGTTTGCCGTACGCCTGGGTTATGCCCGTGGCGCGCAGGTCAGCTACAACGGCCAGCCAGTCGACATCGCTCCGTTCACCAGTGGCGAGACCGCTCGCCTGAAGTTGGGTCAATAAGTCATGCACGGCGAATCTCCAATCAAGCGTCGCGAATCCCGGAAAATCTGGGTCGGTAACGTGCCCGTGGGCGGCGATGCGCCAATCGCTGTGCAGAGCATGACCAACAGCGACACCAACGACGTGGCCGCCACGGTCGCCCAGATCAACCGCCTGGAAGCCGCCGGTGTCGACATCGTGCGGGTATCGGTGCCGGACATGGACGCCGCCGAGGCGTTCGGCAAGATCAAGCAATTGGTCAAGGTCCCCTTGGTCGCCGACATCCACTTCGACTACCGCATCGCCTTGCGCGTGGCCGAGTTGGGCGTCGATTGCCTGCGCATCAACCCGGGCAACATCGGTCGCGAAGACCGTGTGCGTGCCGTGGTGGATGCCGCGCGCGACCGGGGCATCCCGATCCGCATCGGCGTGAACGCCGGTTCCCTGGAAAAAGACCTGCAAAAGAAATACGGCGAACCGACCCCGGCGGCGCTGGTGGAATCGGCGCTGCGCCATGTGGAGCACCTCGAACGCCTGAACTTCCAGGACTTCAAGGTCAGCGTGAAGGCGTCCGACGTGTTCATGGCCGTCGAAGCCTACCGTCTGCTGGCCAAGGAAATCGTCCAGCCGCTGCACCTGGGCATCACCGAAGCCGGTGGGTTGCGCTCGGGCACGGTGAAATCCGCCGTCGGCCTCGGTATGCTGCTCGCCGAAGGGATTGGCGATACCATCCGCATCTCGTTGGCGGCTGACCCGGTCGAGGAAGTGAAAGTCGGCTACGACATTCTCAAGTCCCTGCACCTGCGTTCCCGTGGCATCAACTTCATCGCCTGCCCGAGTTGCTCGCGGCAGAACTTCGATGTGGTCAAGACCATGAACGAACTGGAAGGGCGCCTCGAAGACCTGCTGGTACCGCTGGATGTCGCGGTGATTGGTTGCGTGGTCAACGGGCCGGGTGAAGCCAAGGAGGCCCATATCGGCCTGACGGGCGGTACGCCGAACCTGATTTACATCGACGGCAAGCCGTCGCAGAAACTGACGAATGACAATCTGGTGGATGAGCTGGAACGGCTGATTCGCCAGAAAGCGGCCGAAAAGGTCGAAGCCGACGCAGCGGTCATCGCGCGCGGTTAAGTCGAAAGATTAAGGAATACACGTGAGCAAGTCTCTGCAAGCCATTCGTGGCATGAACGACATCCTGCCCGAGCAGACGCCCCTGTGGCGCTATTTCGAGGGCACCGTGGCGCGCCTGCTGGATAACTACGGTTACCGGCAGATCCGCATGCCGATCGTCGAGTTCACCGAGCTGTTCAAGCGCTCCATCGGTGAAGTGACCGACATCGTCGAAAAAGAGATGTACACCTTCGACGACCGCAACGGCGATTCCCTGACCCTGCGCCCCGAAGGCACGGCGGCCTGCGTGCGGGCGGTGCTCGAACACGGCATCACCGGCGGCGGCCAGGTGCAGAAACTCTGGTACATCGGCCCGATGTTCCGTCACGAGCGCCCGCAGAAAGGCCGTTACCGCCAGTTCCACCAGATCGGCCTCGAAGTGTTCAACCTCGACGGCCCGGACATCGACGCCGAGCTGATCGTCATGACCTGGCGCCTATGGGGCGAGCTGGGGCTGCGTGACGCGGTCAAGCTCGAGCTCAACAGCCTGGGTACCAGCGAGTCCCGTGGCCGCTACCGTGAAGCGTTGGTGGAGTTTCTGTCCGCCCACCTCGACAAGCTGGACGAAGACAGCCAGCGCCGCCTGAAGACCAATCCTCTGCGCGTGCTCGACACCAAGAACGCCGAGACCCAAGCGATCCTGGTGGACGCGCCGAAAATGGCCGACTACCTCGACGACGAGTCCCGTGCGCACTTCGAGGGGCTGAAGGCACGCCTCGACGCCGTGGGCATTCCCTACGTGATCAACCCCAAGTTGGTCCGTGGCCTGGATTACTACAGCAAGACCGTCTTCGAGTGGGTCACCGACAAGCTCGGCGCCCAAGGCACCGTCTGTGCCGGTGGCCGCTACGACGGGCTGGTGGAGCAGATGGGCGGCAAGCCGACCCCGGGCGTGGGCTTTGCCATGGGCATCGAGCGCCTGGTGCTGATGCTTGAGGCGCTGGATAAAGTGCCTGAAGAGCTGTCCCGTCAGGTCGACGTCTACCTGTGCGCCTTTGGCGAGGCCGCCGAACTGGCCGCCCTGGCCCTGAGCGAGCGGATCCGCGACCAGTTGCCCAACCTGCGCCTGCAGATCAACGCCGGCGCCGGCAGCTTCAAGAGCCAATTCAAGAAGGCCGACAAGAGCGGTGCGCTGTACGCACTGATCCTCGGTGACGACGAACTGGCCCAACAAGTGGTAGGTTTCAAACCCCTGCGTGGCCAGGGCGAACAACAAAGCATTGCCTGGGATGCGCTTGCTGCACACCTGGCCACCTGCGTCGTGCAGGGTTGAAGCTGTCAAACAGCCGATTTAGCGATTAAGGAGTATTGGGGTGTCGAGTACCGAAGATGAACAGCTGGCGGATTTGAAGGACTGGTGGACGCGCAACGGCAAGCCGCTGGTCACTGGCGGCCTGTTGGCGCTGGTCATCGTGTTCGGCTGGCAGGCCTACCAGAAATACCAAAGCAACCAGTCGCAAGGCGCCTCGGTGCTCTACCAGCAATTGCTGGAAACCACCCTGACCCCGGACGGCAAGCCTGACGCGGCCCGCGTGGCGGACCTGGCCGGCAAGCTGGACAAGGAATTCGGCGGCACTGCCTACGCCCAATACGGTCGCCTGTTCGTGGCCAAGGTGGCGGTGGACAGCGGCAAGCTGGACGACGCGGCCACCGAGCTGAAAGCCATTGTCGACAAGCCGGTCAACCCGACCCTGGGCGAAGTGGCGCGTCAGCGCCTGGCGCAGGTGCTGGCGGCGCAGAACAAGGCCGAAGACGCCTTGAAGCTGCTCGACGGTGACGCCGACAAGGCGTTCCTGGCGACCCGCGAAGAACTCAAGGGCGACCTGCTGGTACAGCTGGGCCGTGCCGATGAGGCCCATGCGGCCTACCAAAAAGCCAAGGCTGCGCTGTCGGATGAAGCCGCGGTCGGTGGCCTGCAAATCAAGCTGGACGACCTGGCCAAAGGGGATGCGTGACGTGATTCGTTGGAAACATGCAGCATTGCTGGCCCTGGCCATTCTGGCCGCGGGTTGCAGCAGCAACAGCAAGAAAGAACTGCCGCCGGCCGAACTGACCGACTTCAAAGAAGAAGTCGTGCTGCAGAAGCAGTGGAGCCGTTCCATCGGCGATGGCCAGGGTGAAACCTACAACATGCTGGTGCCGGCCATCGACGGCGACACCATCTATGCAGGCGACGTCACCGGCGTGGTAATGGCGATGGACCGCACCAACGGCGACGTCAAATGGGAAAAGGACCTTGAGCTGCCTGTTTCCGGCGCCGTTGGCGTGGGTTATGGCCTGGTCATGATCGGCACGCTCAAGGGTGAGATCGTCGCCCTGGACGCGAGCAGCGGTGAAGAGAAATGGCGCGCCCGCGTGACCAGCGAAGTGCTCGCACCGCCCGCCACCAACGGTGACGTGGTGGTGGTGCAGACCCAGGATGACCGTCTGATCGGCCTGGATGCCGCCACCGGCAACCAGCGCTGGTTGTATGACAGCACCCCGGCGGTACTGACCCTGCGTGGCACCAGTGCGCCGATCGTTACCAACCGCCTGGCGGTGGCTGGCTTGTCGACCGGTAAAGTGGTTGCCCTGGATATTTCCAACGGCGTGCCGGTCTGGGAACAGCGCGTAGCGATCCCGCAAGGTCGTTCGGAACTGGAGCGTGTGGTCGACATCGACGGCGGCTTGCTGCTGTCCGGCGGTACGCTGTACGTCGCCAGCTACCAGGGTCGCGTCGCGGCACTGGACCTGGAAAGCGGTCGTCCGCTGTGGCAGCGCGATGCGTCCAGCTACGCCGGTGTCGCCCAGGGCTTTGGCAGCGTCTACGTGAGCCTGTCCTCGGGTACCGTCGAAGGCGTTGACGAGCGTTCCACTACCGCATTGTGGAGCAACGACTCCCTGGCCCGTCGTCAACTGTCGGCCCCGGAAGTGTTCTCCAGCTACGTCGCAGTGGGTGACCTGGAAGGTTACCTGCACCTGCTCAGCCAGGTGGACGGTCGTTTCGTCGGCCGTGAGCGCATCGACAGCGACGGCCTGCGTGCCCGTCCGCTGGTGGTGGGCAACATGATCTATGTGTATGGCAACAGCGGCAAACTGGAAGCCCTGACCATCAAGTAAGACTATGCTTGGGTTAATTCCCAAGCGGCTTCATTCATGTGGGAGCGGGCTTGCTCGCGAAGACGGTGGATCAGTCGACATTCATGTCACTGGACTAGCGCTATCGCGAGCAAGCTCGCTCCTACAGAATGGCCCCCGAGCACCAGCCGCTGCCTCGCAGCGGCTTTTGTATTTTCTGAAATAACGAAGTGGAGAGCCGCATGGTTCCCGTAATCGCCCTGGTGGGCCGACCGAACGTCGGCAAGTCCACCTTGTTCAACCGCCTGACCAGGACACGCGACGCCATTGTCGGCGACTTGTCCGGTCTGACCCGTGATCGCCAATACGGTGAGGCCAAGTGGCAAGGGCGTACCTATATTCTGGTCGACACCGGCGGCATCTCCGGTGATGAACACGGCATGGACGAAAAAATGGCCGAGCAGTCGCTGCTCGCCATCGAAGAAGCCGATGTGGTGCTGTTTCTGGTAGACGCCAAGGCTGGTTTTACCGCCGCCGACCAGATGATCGCCGAGCATTTGCGCAAGCGTAACAAGCGTTCCTACGTGGTCGCCAACAAGGTCGACAACATCGACCCGGACATGGCTCGCGCCGAGTTCGCACCGTTGGGCATGGGCCAGGCGATCCCGATCGCCGGCGCCCACGGTCGCGGCATCACCCAGATGCTGGAAATCGCCCTGGAGAGTTTCCCCAAGGACGACGCCGAAGAGCCGGAAGACGGCGAAGAAGAGATCGTTGCCGAAGGCGAGGAAGCCAAGCGCATTCCGGGCCCGAGCGAAAAAGACGGGATCAAGATCGCCATCATTGGTCGCCCGAACGTAGGCAAGTCGACGCTGGTCAACCGCATGCTCGGCGAAGACCGGGTCATCGTCTACGACCAGCCCGGCACCACCCGTGACAGCATCTATATTCCCTTCGAACGTAACGAAGAGAAGTACACGCTGATCGACACCGCCGGTGTGCGCAAGCGCGGCAAGATCCACGAAGAAGTTGAAAAATTCTCGGTGGTCAAGACGCTGCAGGCGATCAAAGACGCCAACGTGGTGATCTTCGTGATGGACGCCCGCGAGGGTGTGGTCGACCACGACTTGAACCTGCTGGGCTTCGCCCTGGAAGCCGGTCGTGCATTGGTCATCGCGATCAACAAGTGGGACGGCATGACGCCGAGCGAGCGCGACTTTGTGAAAGTCGAACTCCAGCGTCGGCTGTTCTTCGTCGACTTCGCCGACATCCACTTCATCTCGGCCTTGCACGGCACGGGCGTGGGCAACCTCTACGCTTCGGTGCAGAACTCGTTCAAGTCGGCGGTCACTCGCTGGCCGACCAACCGCCTGACCCAGATCCTCGAAGATGCGGTCGGCGAGCACGCGCCACCGATGGTCAACAACCGTCGAATCAAGCTGCGCTACGCCCACTTGGGCGGTGCCAACCCGCCGATTATCGTGATCCACGGTAATCAGATCGAGAAGGTGCCCAAGTCCTACGTTCGCTACCTGGAGAACACTTACCGTCGTGTCCTGAAGCTGGTCGGCACGCCGATCCGCATCGAGTTCAAGGGCGGCGAGAACCCGTACGAAGGCAACAAGAACACGCTCACCGACCGCCAGGTCAACAAGAAGCGCCGCTTGATGTCGCACCACAAGAAGGCCGACAAGAAGCGCCGCGACAAGCGCTGAATCAGGACCGCTTTTGTGGCGAGGGAGCTTGCTCCCGCTGGGCTGCGCAGCAGCCCCAAAGATGTACCTGCCACCGCAGTGCATCAGATGAAACACAGGGGCTGCTTCGCAGCCCAGCGGGAGCAAGCTCCCTCGCCACAGAGTTTTCCTGCGATTCGGTGACAAGAAAAGGGTGCCCTTGGCGGCACCCTTTTTCATGCCCGGCGATTGGGCTATCCTCGAGCTCTCCCGCGCCGCGCCAGAGCCGGGTGCAGAGCAGGGACCCTCCATGATCACCAGCAAGTTGCCGAACGTCGGCATCACGATTTTCACTCAGATGTCCCAGCTCGCCGCGCAGACGGGCGCGTTGAACCTGTCCCAGGGGTTTCCCGACTTCGATGGTCCGCAGGCCTTGCGCGACGCGGTCGGTCGGCACATCGCCCAAGGCCACAACCAATATTCACCCATGACCGGCCTGCCGGCGCTGCGCCAGCAGATCGCAGCGAAGATCGCCCGCAGCTACGGCGCCAGTGTCGATGCCGACCTGGAAGTCACCGTGACCCCTGGCGCGACCCAGGCGATTTTCTGCGCCATCGCGGCGGTGGTCCACAGCGGTGACGAAGTGATCGTCTTCGACCCCAGCTACGACAGTTACGAGCCCTCCGTGCAATTGGCCGGTGGGCGTTGCGTGCATGTGCCATTGGGCCTGGATGACTTTGCCATCGACTTCGAGAAGCTCGGCGAAGCCCTGAGCCCGCGCACGCGCATGATCATCCTCAACTCGCCGCACAACCCCAGCGGCGCCCTGATCAGCCGCGCCGAACTGGATCAATTGGCGGCGCTGATTCGCGACCGCGACATCTATCTGGTCAGCGACGAGGTTTATGAGCACTTGGTATTCGATGGCGTCGCCCATGCCAGTGTCCTGGCCCATGAAGAGCTGTACCGCCGCGCCTTCGTCGTCAGTTCGTTCGGCAAGACCTACCACGTCACCGGCTGGAAAACCGGCTACGTGGTGGCGCCAGCGGCGCTGACCGCGGAGCTGCGCAAGGTGCACCAGTACGTCAGCTTCTGCGGCGTGACGCCGTTGCAGTACGCCCTGGCTGACTTCATGGCCGAGCATCCGGAACACGTCGACGAACTGCCGGACTTCTACCAGGCCAAGCGTGACCTGTTCTGCGATTTGCTGGCCCCGTCGCGGTTCAGCTTCAAGCGCGTGACCGGCACGTATTTTCAACTGGTGGACTACTCTCGGATTCGCCCGGACCTGAATGACGTCGACATGGCGCTGTGGATGACCCGCGAACACGGCGTGGCGACCATTCCGATCTCGGTCTTCTACCAGGACCCACCGCAAGGCCAGCGCCTGGTGCGCCTGTGCTTTGCCAAACGCGAGGAGACGCTGCGCGAAGCGGCGGAAAAACTATGCGTGATTTGAGCGCGTTGCCGGACCTCGACATTGCCCTGGTCCAGACTACCTTGGCCTGGCATGACCGCGAGGCCAACCTGGAGCATTTCGAAGCGCTGCTCGAACAGGCGCGCGGGGCTGACCTGATCATCCTCCCGGAAATGTTCACCACCGGTTTCTCCATGGAATCCGAGACCCTGGCGGAGCCTGAACACGGGCCCACCAGCCGTTGGCTCAAGGACCAGGCGGCGAAACTGGACGCGGTGATCACCGGTAGCGTGATCATCCAGGCCGGCGACGGCAGCCATCGCAATCGCTTGCTGTGGGCGCGGCCGGACGGTGAAGTGCTGCATTACGACAAGCGCCATCTGTTCCGCATGGCCGGCGAGCATAACCACTACACACCGGGTGACCAGCAGGTGCTGTTCGAACTCCAGGGTTGGCGGATCCGGCCGTTGATCTGCTACGACCTACGCTTCCCGGCGTGGAGCCGTGATGCCGAGGACACCGACCTGCTGTTGTACACCGCCAACTGGCCCGGGGCGCGGCGTCAGCACTGGAATCGTCTGTTGCCGGCCCGGGCGATCGAAAACCTGTGCTACGTGGCGGCGGTCAACCGTGTGGGTACCGATGGCAAGGGCTTCGCCTACACCGGGGACAGCCAGGTACTGGATTTCCAGGGGGAGAGCTTGCTCAGCGCTGGCGAAGCCGATGGCGTGTTCAGGGTGTGTTTGAAGGCGGCGGATCTGGCAGCGTATCGCACGCGGTTTCCGGCGAACCTGGATGCCGATCGCTTCGAATTCATTTATTGAAACGATTCAGCCTCAAGAAACGCTGTCGGGTGCCGATAACGGGTCAGCCAAGGAGGAGTCCCTATGACCAGTATCAGCGCAACCACCGTTAACCCTTATCCATTGTCGGCCCCAAAGGTCTCCATCCGCGGGGCTGAAGAAGAGAAAGCAGTCAGTCCAGTGGCACCGACTGATAGCAGCGAAGACAAAGACAAGAAACTGGCAGTCGACACCAGCGGCGCGAATATCGCTGGTGCGGGTGGCAGCAGCGGCACCGGCGATGTCATCGAACAACTGAAGAAGCAGATCGAACAGACCCAGAAGTTGCTGGCCGAGCAGCAAGCCCAGCTAGCCCGCGTGCAAAAAAGCCGGGCCGATGAAGAGCAGAAAGCCCAGGAAACCATGGCGATCCAGACCCAGATCATGGCGACCCAGGCGACTTTGCAAACCTTGCAGGCCGCGCTGTTGCAGGCGATGACTATTTCGATCGATACCCATGCCTGATATCTCGGCCGTCTGAGAGGGCCCCTTCGCGAGCAAGCCCGCTCCCACAGTGGAACTGCGGCGGACGCAGACTCTGTGCCTGGCAGAAACCTCCTGTGGGAGCGGGCTTGCTCGCGAAGAGGCCGGAACAGCCAACCAAAACCATCAGCCAAACAAAAAGGCCCCAGGGTTCACACCCCGGGGCCTTTTTGCATTTCAGCCTTGGATCAAGCCGCCTTGGCCTCTGGCTGGCTCAGCGAACGGTTCAGTGCACTGAACAGCGCCTTGAAGCTCGCGGTGGTGATGTTCTCATCGATGCCCACACCATGCACCGCGCGCTCGCCGTTGACTCGCAGTTCGATGTACGCCGCGGCCTTGGCGTTGGTGCCGGCGCCGATGGCGTGTTCGTTGTAGTCCATGATCTCCACCGGAATTGGCAGGCCAGCCACCAGTGCTTCCAGGGCGCCGTTGCCTCGGCCGCGCCAGTGCAGGTTGGTCTCGCCCTGGCCCTTGCTCGCCACTTCCACTTCCACGGCGCTGTTGCCGTTTTCTTCCTGCAGGCGATGGCTGACCAGCGCGTACGGGGTGTTGGCTTGCAGGTATTCACGCTGCAGCAGGGCGTGGATCTGCTGGGCGGTCATTTCCAGGCCCAGGCGATCGGTTTCGCGCTGCACCACCTGGCTGAACTCGATCTGCATGCGACGGGGCAGGCTGATGCCGTATTCCTGCTCCAGCAGGTAGGCGATGCCGCCCTTGCCCGACTGGCTGTTCACACGAATCACTGCCTCGTAGCTGCGACCGATGTCGGCCGGGTCGATTGGCAGGTACGGCACTTCCCACAGGGTGTCCGATTTCTGCTGGGCAAAACCTTTGCGGATCGCATCCTGGTGCGAGCCCGAGAACGCGGTGTGAACCAGGTCGCCGACGTACGGATGACGCGGGTGCACCGGGATCTGGTTGCATTCCTCGACCACTTTGCGCACGCCGTCGATGTCGGAGAAGTCCAGCTCAGGGTTGATGCCCTGGGTGTAGAGGTTCAGCGCCACGGTTACCAGGTCGACGTTGCCGGTGCGTTCGCCGTTGCCGAACAGGCAGCCTTCGACACGGTCGGCGCCGGCCATCAGGCCCAGCTCGGTAGCGGCCACGCCGGTGCCACGGTCGTTGTGGGTGTGCAGGCTGATGAGCACGCTGTCACGACGGGTGATGTTGCGGTGGAACCACTCGATCTGGTCGGCGTAGATGTTCGGGGTGGCGACTTCCACGGTGGCCGGCAGGTTGAGGATCACCTTGCGCGCCGGGGTCGGGTTCCACACTTCGATCACGGCGTCGCAGACTTCCTTGGCGAATTCCAGCTCGGTGGCGCTGAAGGTCTCTGGCGAATACTCGAACTGCCACTGGGTTTCCGGCTGCTGGGCGGCGTATTTGACGAACAGCTTGGCCGCGTTCACCGCGATTTCCTTCACGCCTTCCTTGTCCTGATTGAACACGATACGGCGGAACGACGGGCAGGTGGCGTTGTACAGGTGGACGATGGCTTTTTTTGCGCCACGCAGGGATTCGAACGTGCGGGCGATCAGGTCTTCACGGGCCTGGGTCAGCACCTGGATGGTGGTGTCGTCCGGGATGTGGCCTTCCTCGATGAGGGTGCGCACGAAATCGAAGTCGGTCTGCGAGGCGGCCGGGAACGACGCTTCGATTTCCTTCACGCCCACCGCGACCAGGGTTTTCCAGAAGCGCAGCTTCTTGACCGCGTCCATCGGCTCGATCAGCGACTGGTTGCCGTCGCGCAGGTCGGAGCTGCACCAGATCGGCGCGGCGGTGATGGTCTTCGACGGCCAGGTGCGATCCGGCAGGTTGATGGTCGGGAAGGCGCGGTATTTCGAAGACGGGTCTTTGAGCATGCTCATGGGCGGAATCCTTATTGTCGTGGCCGGAAAAAGGCGGCCTGCCGGTGGTTCGAATGGGGGTGGCTCTACAGCCGGGACGAGGTGCCGCGATTCAGCCCGGCAGTCGTGCGCTGACGAGGCACAGGCTGCGATGCTGGCGAAGCTGGATGAGGGTGTGAGAGGTTTTCATGCCTTCAACCCTAACCGCGTGGACGGGGGGTTGCAAGCAGTCGGGGAAAATTGGGAGAAGTTCTGCTTTTAGATGGGTTTGCGAGATTTAATCGCGTGACGCTGAGGTAATTGTAATTTTATTGCGTCGATGTTTCTCGCTTGGCAATCCATGATGATGGACTGCGATGCGGCTGACGCTTTCGCGAGCAAGCCCCCTCCCACAGGGGAATGTCGGTGATTTCAAAATCAACGCTGTACCTGTGGGAGCGGGCTTGCTCGCGAAGAGGCCAGTAGCCTCACCACAAACACTCAGGGTTGAAACGCCCCGATAAAAATCGCCGGATCCACCCGCGCATCATTCAAGCTGATGTTCCAGTGCATATGCGGCCCCGTCGCCCGGCCGGTGGCGCCGACCTTGCCCACCACGGTGCCCCGGGCCAGTTGCTGGCCGACCTTCACGTCAATCTTCGACATGTGGCAGAACATGCTGATGAAGCCTTGGCCATGGTCGACGAATACGGTGTTGCCATTGAAGAAGTAATTGCCGGTGAGGATCACCTTGCCGGCGGCCGGGGTCTTGATCGGCGTGCCGGCGGGCACGGCGAAGTCCAGCCCGGCGTGCGGGTTGCGCTCTTCGCCGTTGAAGAAACGGCGCACGCCGAACTTGCTCGACAGCGGACCGTTGACCGGTTTGTCCAGCAACAGGTTGCTGGGGATGTTCGGGCTGAAGCTGCGATAGGCCTTCAGTTGCACCGCCAGCTCGGCGTCGATGCGCTTGAGATCCGCCGGGTTCGGATTGACCTGGCGCTTGTTCTTCAGGGTGATGTGCTGCTCGGGGTACTTCTTGTAGCCGACCACGAACGGTTGGGTAGTGCCGGCGCTGCTGATCTGCTGGGTGCCGGGCTGGACCGTCAGCGGAATGCCGACAATCGCCAGCCAGTTCTGTTGTTCCTTGACCACCAGCACCGGTTTGCCCTGGTAAGTGGCTTTGGGTGCCTGGGCCGCGCTGCCCAGGTCCACCACGGCCACACCGCCGGGCACCGGCTTGTTCAGCAAGCGGGTGATGTAACTGTCGGCGTGGGCGTTGACGGTCAGGCATAGCAAGAACAAGGGGGCGAGATATCGCGGCATGAATCAATCCAGTAAAGAAAGGGTGACCGGCGTCAGGTGATTGTCCTCGACCCGCACCAGCAGTTCGCCTTCGCCGAGCTTGGCGGTCAGGCGCTGGCCAGTCTGGGTTTGCCCGGCGCTGCGGATCGCATGGCCGCGCTCGTCGAGCAAAATGCTGTAGCCGCGACCGAGGGTCGCCAGGGGGCTGACGATGTGCAGCGTCTGCATCTGGTTGTGCAATTGCACGCGTCGCGTCTTGAGCCCTTCGCGCATGGCCCGGGGCAGGCGTTCGGCGAGGCTGTCCAGGCGCTGGCGCAACATCGCCAGTTGGCGGCCCGGATGCTGCCCGGCCAGGCGGGTTTCCAGGCGGATCAGTCGTTCGCGGCGAGTATTGAGGCTGCGTTCGAAGGCCCGGCGCATGCGCATGTCCAGGTCGTCGAGGCGTTGGGCCTGCTGGCGCAGGCGTTCACCGGGATGGCGCAGGCGTCGGGTAAGGCCTTCGAGGCGCAGTTGATCGCGCATCAGCCGGTCGCGCATGCGCATCACCAGCCGGCGATGCAGGCTTTCGACCCGGCGCACCAGGTCGCCGGCATCCGGCGCCAGCAGTTCGGCGGCGGCAGAAGGGGTCGGGGCGCGGACGTCGGCGACGAAGTCACTGATGGACACATCGGTTTCATGGCCGACAGCGCTCACGATCGGTGTGACGCAGGCGTCCACCGCCCGGGCCACGGCTTCTTCATTGAAGCACCACAAGTCTTCCAGCGAACCGCCGCCCCGGGCCAGGATCAGCGCATCGAAACCGCGAGCATCGGCCAGTTTCAGGGCGCGGACGATTTGCGCGGTGGCTTCGCGGCCTTGCACGGCGGTGGGAATCAAGGTCAGGGAAATTTGCGGCGCGCGGCGGCGGAACACGCTGATGATGTCGCGGATCACCGCGCCGGTGGGCGAGCTGATGATGCCGATGCGTTGCGGATGGGCTGGCAGCGGCACCTTGCGCTCGGCACTGAACAGGCCTTCGGCGCTGAGCTTTTCCTTCAGGGCATCGAAGGCCAAGCGCAGGGCGCCATCGCCGGCCGGCTCCACGGTGTCGAGGATCAGTTGATAGTCGCCACGGCCCTCGAACAGCGAAACCTTGCCGCGCACCTTCACCGCCAAGCCGTCTTTCAGAGCCTGGCGCACCCGTGCGGCGTTCTGTCGGAACAGCGCGCAACGCACCTGGGCGCCGCTGTCCTTGAGAGTGAAATACACGTGGCCTGAGGCGGGGCGGGCGAGGTTGGAGATCTCGCCCTCGACCCAGATGTTGCTGAACACGTCTTCGAGCAACACCCGCGCGCGGCCGTTGAGCTGGCTGACAGTCAGGACTTCGCGGTCCAGGCCCAGTCGGGCAAAGGGATCTTTAATCATGGGCGGCATGATAAGGGGATTCGTTGGTGAATCTCCATGAGTGAAAACAAATCCTCCTGTGCGCTTTCTGCCAGACCGAGTCGTCCCCTTCGCGAGCAAGCCCGCTCCCACAGGTACAGCATCAACCTTCAGATCGCTGATTTCTCCCTGTGGGAGCGGGCTTGCTCGCGAAGGCGATAGGTCAGTCACCACAAATACTGGATATGCCCCGACACATCTGGCTAAAGTCCCCGCTCTCCTCATCAAGGAAGTGCCGGATGAATCTTCTCCCATGGTTGGGCCAGTGGGCATTTGCCCCGATGGAATGGCTGGTGATCGCCTCGGCCATTGTCCTGGCCTACATCGTGTTCGGCATCGCCGGGTTTGGCACGGCGCTGGTGGCGGCGCCGATCCTGCTGTTGTTCATGCCCCTGTCGAAAATCGTCCCGCTGCTGGTCTTGCTCGATTTTGTCGCGGCCTTCGGCAACCTGTTGCCCTCGCGTCGTGACGTCTCCCGGCCGGAACTGCTGCGCTTGCTGCCGTGCATGGCGCTGGGCTGCACCCTGGGGGTGATTTTCCTGCTCAACCTCAAGTCCGACGTGTTGCTGTTGTTGATGGGGTTGTTCATCTGCGCTTATGCCATCTACAGCCTGTTGATAAAGACCCGGCTGACGCAGTTGTCTTCCCTGTGGGCGTTTCCGATGGGCACGGTGGGCGGGATGTTCGGGGCGTTGTTTGGCAGTGGCGGCTTTTTGTATGCGATCTACCTGAACAGTCGCCTGCCCAAGGACCCGGCCCGTGCCACGCAAAGTGCCTTGATCAGTTGCAGCACCGTGGTGCGCTTGAGCTTGTTTATCATCGCCGGGGTGTATGCCGAGCTACCCTTGTTGGTACTGGCGCTGTGTTTGTTGCCGGCCATGGCGCTGGGGTTGTGGGTGGGCCGTCGCTTGACCATGAGGTTGTCGCGCGAGGCGTTCGTGCGACTGGTCACCTGGCTGGTGCTCGCCAGCGGTATCGCCTTGATCGGGCGTTACCTGAGTGCTTGACCTGGCCCAGCCAGGGATTAAGCTGCCGGCCCTTTATAAGAACCGCCAGGGAAACCGCCAGGCCTCGCCATGAATTCGCAAAGCATCATCGTCCCGAAAATTTCCACCCTGCCGGTCCACGAGCCTCGGGCCCGGGCAATCGTGCGCTGGCTGGTGCGCAAGAACATCGTCGAAGAACAACTGACCACCTGCGGGCGTACCGGCAATCGCATGGCCCACGCCATCGCCCCCGGTGCCCGCGACGTGGTGCTGCATCCCGACGCACTGCCGTTCGGCGAGCCGGTCAATGGCCTGGAGATCATCACCAAGCGCTGCATCTATACGCCGGCCAAGGGCTTTCTTGAAGAAGCCGGTTGCGCCGAGTGTCGCCGGGAGATTGGCGAAGCGCTGTTCGAAAGCCTGGAAGATTGGATGCCAGGGCGCACCGACAACTTCACCTGCCCCGAATGCGGTCATGAAGATGACATCAATGGCTTCCTGTTCCTGCAGCCGTGCGGCTTTTCCAACCTGGGGTTCATCTTTAATAACTGGCTGGAGGCGGGGTTCAAGCAGGACTTCCTCGATGAATTCGCCGATTGGCTGGATCAGCCGGTGAGTTGGGTGAAGGTGGAGTTGTAGCGAGGACACCCAAACGCTGTGGCCAGGAACACGCAGCCCTTGTGGAATGGAATACAAACCCTGTGGCGAGGGAGCTTGCTCCCGCTGGGCTGCGAAGCGGCCCCGGCTTTTGGCGGTTGCTGCGCAACCGAGCGGGAGCAAGCTCCCTCGCCACAGGGGCCACCATTTCCCCACTCTCTGTGTTTGGTTGAAGGCGGTGGTTTCAGCCCGTCAATCACCCCGCCAATAATAGACAGAGTTTTACATTGAGCCAGACGGGGTGCATGAGTATAATGGCGCGCTTCCATTTTCCCGCTCGGGAGCCCCCGCGATGCTGCGTATCAGCCAAGAAGCTCTGACCTTCGACGACATTCTCCTAGTGCCCGGTTATTCCGAAGTACTGCCTAACGAAGTCAGTCTCAAAACCCGTCTCACCCGTGGCATCGAACTGAATATCCCCCTGGTTTCCGCTGCCATGGACACCGTGACCGAAGCCCGTCTGGCCATTGCCATGGCCCAGGAAGGCGGTATCGGTATCATCCACAAGAACATGACCATCGAACAGCAGGCCGCCGAAGTGCGCAAGGTCAAGCGGTTCGAGGCTGGCGTGGTCAAGGATCCGATCACCATCGAGGCTGATGCCACGGTCCGGGATCTGTTCGAACTGACCCGCATGCACAACATCTCCGGCGTTCCGGTGCTGCACGATGGCGACCTGGTCGGCATCGTCACCTCCCGCGACGTGCGTTTCGAGAACCGCCTGGATGCTTCCGTCCGCCAAGTGATGACGCCTAAAGAGCGCCTGGTCACGGTCAAGGAAGGCACCAGCAAGGACGACGTCCGCGAGTTGCTGCACAAGCACCGCATCGAGCGCGTGCTGATCGTCGATGACAAATTCGCCCTCAAGGGCATGATGACCGTCAACGACATCGAAAAAGCCAAGGCCTACCCGCTGGCGAGCAAGGACGACCAAGGTCGCCTGCGCGTCGGCGCCGCCGTCGGCACCGGCAAGGACACCGGTGACCGCGTCGCCGCCCTGGTCAATGCCGGCGTTGACGTGGTGGTGGTCGACACCGCCCATGGTCACTCCAAAGGCGTGATCGACCGCGTTCGCTGGGTCAAGCAGAACTTCCCTGACGTGCAAGTGATCGGCGGCAACATCGCCACCGGCGCAGCCGCCAAGGCCCTGGCCGACGCTGGCGCCGACGCCGTCAAGGTCGGTATCGGCCCTGGCTCGATCTGCACCACCCGCATCGTCGCAGGTGTCGGCGTGCCGCAGATCAGCGCGATCGCCAACGTCGCCGCTGCCCTTGAAGGCACTGGCGTGCCGTTGATCGCCGACGGCGGTATCCGTTTCTCCGGTGACCTGTCCAAGGCCATCGTTGCCGGTGCCTACTGCGTGATGATGGGTTCGATGTTCGCCGGTACCGAAGAAGCGCCGGGCGAGATCGAGCTGTTCCAGGGCCGTAGCTACAAGGCTTATCGCGGCATGGGGTCGCTGGGCGCCATGTCCCAGGCCCAGGGCTCTTCCGACCGTTACTTCCAGGACTCCTCGGCGGGTGCCGAGAAGCTGGTGCCGGAAGGTATCGAAGGTCGCGTGCCATACAAGGGCACCCTGAGCGCCATCATCCATCAACTGATGGGCGGCCTGCGTTCCTCCATGGGCTATACCGGCAGCGCTGACATCGAAGAGATGCGCACCAAGCCGGAATTCGTGCGCATCACCGGCGCCGGCATGGCCGAGTCCCATGTACACGATGTGCAGATCACCAAGGAAGCGCCGAACTACCGTGTAGGTTAAGGCTTCCAGCAAAACGTTAATCACCGGGGCTGTTCATTCAGCCCCGAGTTGTTTCTGATTCACTACATGAGAATGAGTCATGGCCCTCGACATTCACGCTCACCGCATCCTGATCCTCGACTTCGGTTCCCAGTACACCCAACTGATCGCCCGCCGCGTGCGTGAGATCGGCGTGTACTGCGAACTGCATCCGTTCGACATGGATGACGAAGCGATTCGCGAATTCGCTCCGAAAGGCGTCATCCTCGCCGGCGGCCCCGAGTCCGTGCACGAAGCCGACAGCCCGCGCTGCCCGCAAGCCGTGTTCGACCTGGGCGTGCCGGTCTTCGGTATCTGCTACGGCATGCAGACCATGGCTGAACAGCTGGGCGGCAAGGTCGAAGGTTCGGACCTGCGTGAGTTCGGTTACGCCCGCGTCGACGTGGTCGGCAAGAGCCGCCTGTTGGACGGTATCGAGGACCACGTCGACGCCGATGGCCTGTTCGGCCTGGACGTGTGGATGAGCCACGGTGACAAGGTCACCAAGATGCCGGAAGACTTCCACATCCTGGCCAGCACCCCGAGCTGCCCGATTGCCGGCATGTTCAACGATGATCGCCGCTACTACGGCGTGCAGTTCCACCCTGAAGTGACCCACACCAAGCAGGGCGGCCGGATCCTGTCGCGCTTTATCCTCGACATCTGCGGGTGCGAAGCCCTGTGGACCCCGTCGAAGATCGCTGAAGACGCCATCGCCCAAGTCCGCGCTCAGGTCGGCACCGACAACGTGCTGCTGGGCCTGTCCGGCGGCGTTGACTCCTCGGTGGTTGCCGCGCTGCTGCACAAGGCCATCGGCGACCAGCTGACCTGCGTCTTCGTCGACAACGGCCTGCTGCGCCTGCACGAAGGTGAGCAAGTGATGGCCATGTTCGCCGAGAACATGGGCGTCAAGGTGATCCGCGCCAACGCCGAAGAGCAGTTCCTGAACAACCTGGCCGGCGAGTCCGACCCGGAGAAAAAACGCAAGATCATCGGCCGCACCTTCATCGACGTGTTCGATGCCGAATCCTGCAAGCTGGACAACATCAAGTACCTGGCCCAGGGCACCATCTACCCCGACGTGATCGAGTCGGCCGGCGCCAAGAGCGGCAAGGCCCACGTGATCAAGTCCCACCACAACGTCGGTGGCCTGCCGGAAGAGATGAACCTCAAGCTGGTCGAGCCGCTGCGCGAACTGTTCAAGGACGAAGTGCGTCGCCTCGGCCTGGAACTGGGCCTGCCGTACGACATGGTCTACCGCCACCCATTCCCGGGCCCGGGCCTGGGCGTGCGGATCCTCGGTGAAGTGAAGAAGGAATACGCCGACCTGCTGCGTCGCGCCGACCACATCTTCATCGAGGAACTGCGCAAGGCCGACTGGTACCACAAGGTCAGCCAGGCGTTCGTGGTGTTCCAGCCGGTGAAATCCGTGGGCGTGGTCGGCGATGGCCGTCGCTACGCCTGGGTCGTCGCCCTGCGCGCCGTGGAAACCATCGACTTCATGACTGCGCGCTGGGCTCACCTGCCGTACGAGCTGCTGGAAACTGTCTCCGGGCGGATCATCAATGAAATCGAAGGCATTTCTCGCGTGACGTATGACGTGTCGAGCAAGCCGCCGGCGACGATTGAGTGGGAGTGAGCCTACGCCCTCTAAGGGACCTGTGTTGACTAACAAAAATGCCCGCTGAGTTGCGGGCTTTTTGCATTTGTCACCCTCCGGAACTGGCGCACCTGTTTAAAGGCAGCTCAACACGATCACAATCTCAAGGCCGGGATGCGAGACATTTTGGATGCCTACGGTGAGGCCGTCAGGCTGGGTCAAGCTGGGCGCGCTGCTGCCGAGATGAGCCGCAAGGCCAGCCTGACGGATTACGAGTTCGCGGCCTTTGAGAGTGCGCACGACAAGACGCCCGCCCGGACAGTGACCTTTGAATGATCGTTCTTGATACGAATGTGATTCGGAGCCGTTACGACATTTGCCTGAGGCCAACGTGATTGAACGTATTGACGCACTACCGCTGCAGATGCTTTTCTGTCAGTAATGACTGATGCTGAGTCATGCGCTGGCGTGGCACTGATGCCAACCAGCAAGCGGCGTACAACGCAGTCGACGGCTCGGTGTATCTTGCCTCTCAGTGTGCTACCGTGTGAGCAGAAATTGATCAAACCGTTTGGGGTATTCATGTCATGAGCCACAAGCTGAACACCTATGGCGTATCCATAGTAGAGCGGCCTAAAGTTAAAGCCATCAAGAAGCTGGATTTGGGTGGCGACTTGGGTAAGCAGATCGTTTATTCAGAAACCAAGCTCGTTCTCAGGACTCACAAGAAGACCTTTCAGAAGTTGGCTGACATGTAATGGAGTTGATCTTCTCGAAATCACAACATTTATTCATTGCGTCGTTTTCAATACTACGAAATGATTTGATGTGAATTTGGCTTTGCTCTAACGGGGTTTCCGCAATGAATCGCATCTCGTAGCTGTCGAAGTCTAAATCAAATAGCTGTTGGCTGATGACGACGGCTTGCCAGTTTAATACCTTCTTCAAAGCGATTTTTACGAATTCATTGCCTCGCATATTTATTTGAGGTATACCCGATTTTTTTTAGGTCGTACAATTTGGGGTGCGTTCTCGATGTCTACGTTGGGGAAAGAAATACATACTTTTTGAACGGTATTGTCTTTTCGCTCTAGAGTAAATATGACGTCATCAATCTTTATTGGTCAACTTTCCATAACCTCAACATAATTTTTTACGCTGAAAGCAATCGTGATGATCATGGTGTTCATCCTTGATAGTTGAGTGCGTGTTTGCAAAGTGGGATGTTACCGTCTTTGCCTGAGTGATCGCACCTTTTCACGAGGACCTGTCAAATGCCAACCTATCTCCTCGTTTAAGACGCTGCTGAGTGGCGCCGCTTTAAGGGGATGCTTAGGTTGTCATTTGACAATCTGGCGACTCATGCGAATACTGAAGATCACGGATGATTCGTCCAACGCACCCGAAGAAAGAAATCGAACAAACGCTCAGGTATGCCGAAGGGCAGGGGTGGCGCATAGGCGCTAGTGGCAGTCACGCTTGGGGGCGGGTTTATTGCCCGTACAAAGACGCGGAGTGCCGCTGTGGCGAATTCTGTATCACATCGATATGGAGCACGCCGCAGAATCCTGGCAACCACGCGCGAGCATTGCGACGCGTCGTGGACAATTGCACTGCGCATCGCAATCGGCGCGACGCTGATGGCGATGATGAGGAGTAGAAAAATGGAATATATTTTTACCTTGAAATATCAGCTTGCTAACGATGGCTGTGCCATGGATGAACTGGTGGAGCGGCTGGGAGAAGCGGGCTGCGACGATGCTCTGGTCGGCATCGGGCAACCGGGCCGGCTGGCGCTTGAGTTCACCCGCGAGGCGCCTGATGCGGTCAAGGCGGTGCTTAGCGCTCTGGTCGACGTCCATCGCGCAGTGCCGTCGGCCAAATTGATCGAGGTCGCGCCTGATTTGGTCGGACTGACCGATGTCGCGGAGATCGTAGGCGTGTCTCGGCAGAATATGCGCAAGCTGATGTTGGCTCATCCGAGCAGCTTCCCGACGCCGGTGCACGAGGGGAGTGCTTCTATCTGGCATTTGGCGGACGTGCTGACCTGGTTGCAGGCCAAGGGCAACTATTCGCTTACCCAGAATGTGTTGGATGTGGCCCAGGTGGCGCTGCAGGTCAACGTCGCGAAAGAAGGTCGACGGTTACCTGGCATGGCTTGCGAAGAGTTGGACGCTTTGGTTGGGTGACAGACATCTCAGCCTCTCCTCTGTTCGACGAGCCGGTTGTCAGGAGTAATCGTTTTTGTGCGCGGCTCTTTTTATCTAATCGTTTTTTTACAACCATAACCGTTACCTACAAGATCAGGTGCACGACATCATTTCTGGAATGCCCGTGCTGCAGCAGTTCAGGGTATGAGTCGAAATCGCTGTTGCCGTCTCGCGGGTGTTTGAGGAGGACGGCGGAGCGTGTGCTGCTGTGATCGATCGATATCGGCCGGGAAAACCTGTCGACCGCTGAAGTCCTTCAGGCTTAGGTATTAGAGAACTGTGAACGAATCAAATCCGTGTGAACCCGTATCCACACGCCTTTTTTGCGTTCACCGCCGCGCCACATCCGAAAAATAAAACTTATCCAGCGTATGCCGCGATTCGGTGTACTCGAACTGCCGCCCGTCCTGGAGAAAAGTCTGGTTACTCACCACGATGACATGGCTCTGGCCTTCGAGGTCCAGGTGCTGCTGGTCGTCCTTGCCGCAGCGGACCGCTTCGATGGTGCGCTGGGCGTAGGCGATTTGCAGCTGCAGGGTCTGTTCGATGAAGGCGTAGATCGACTGCACGGCGATGTCGCGCGTCAGGCCGGGGATTACGTCGCTGACGAAGTGGTTGATGTCCAGGATCACGCGCTTGCCATCGATTCTCCGGACCCGCTTGATGCGGGTGACCTGGCTGCCGGCGGGGGCCTTGATGTGCTCGAGCAGCGCGCCTTCCAACGGTAACTGGCTGAACTCGACCACTTCGGTACTGACATCGTTGCCCAGGCGCGGGTAGGTCTCCTGGAAACTGACGATGCCGCCGAGCTGGAATTCGATGGGCTGGGTGGACAGCACGAAGGTGCCCTTGCCATGGATTTTCTGGGCGAAGCCGCGCTCCTGGAGTTGTTCGATGGCCTTGCGCACCGTGCCACGGCTGGCCTGGTAGCTGTCCATCAGTTCGGTTTCGGAGGGCAGGCGGGCGCCTCGCTCCAGGCGCTCGGTGGTAATGCTGGTCAGCAGATCGTTGTAGATCTGGTTGTATTTGCTCATGGAGAGGGCTCTGTACCGCGCTGTTCACCGGGGCGGAACCTTACGGGCCAAGTGGGGGATTTGTCCATTCGGCTGTCATTCTTTGACGACAGAAGCGTAGGACGTTTCCCGGTTTTTCGAGGACCTATCATAAACAAAAACAAAACTCGTCTGTACGAGTTGTTGATTTAACTCGTACAGACGAGTACTTTCCCTTCCACGTGCTGTCGACTCTCAATAACAAGAATGACGCGGAAGAAAAAAGCATGAGCCACGATTACTCCAAAATCGCCAGCGAGCTGCTGCAAAGCTTGGGTGGCGTCGACAATATCGAGCAGGCGGCCCATTGCGTGACGCGCCTGCGCCTGTCCCTCAAGGACGCGACCCGGGTGGACAGCGCCACGCTGAACCAGATCGACCTGGTCAAGGGCTCCTTTTTCACCGGTGGCCTGTTCCAGGTGGTCATTGGCCCCGGCGAGGTGGAAAAGGTCTACGCGGCCCTGCGCGAGCTGACGGGCCTGGCCGCCGCGACCATCGCCGACGTCAAGCGCCAGGGCGCGCAGAAAGGCAACGGTATGCAGCGCCTGGTGCGGGTGCTCTCCGATGTGTTCATGCCCATCCTGCCCGCCCTGGTGATTGCCGGCCTGCTGATGGGCGTCAACAACCTGCTGGGCGCCAAGGGCATGTTCATTGCCGGGCAGACGTTGCTCGATGCCTATCCGAACCTGGACGGCGTCTGGAGCCTGATCAATCTCATGGCCAACACCTCCTTCGTCTTTCTCCCGGCCTTGGTGGGCTGGTCGGCGGCCAAGCGTTTCGGCGGCAGCGAGATCCTTGGCATCGTGCTGGGCCTGATGCTCGTTCACCCGGACCTGCTCAACGCCTGGAACTACGGCAAGGCCGTGGCGGGATTGGACGGCCAGAGCCTGCCGTATTTCGATATCTTCGGCTGGTTCCGGATCGAGAAAGTCGGCTACCAGGGGCAGATCCTGCCGATCCTGCTGGCGGCCTATGTCATGAGCGTGATCGAGCGATGGTTGCGGGCCAGGGTGCCCAACGCCATCCAACTGCTGGTAATCCCCATCACCACCATCGTGATCACCGGGGTGCTGGCCCTCGCCATCATCGGTCCGGTCACCCGCCACCTGGGCATCCTGATCACCGAAGGCATGGTGGCGCTGTTCGACCTGGCACCGGTGATTGGCGGGGCGATTTTCGGCCTGCTCTATGCGCCGCTGGTGGTGACCGGCATGCACCACATGTTCCTGGCGGTGGACCTGCAGTTGATCTCGACCCAGGGCGGCACCTTCATTTGGCCAATGATCGTCATGTCCAACCTGGCCCAGGGCAGCGCGGCGCTGGCGGTGTTCTACATGACCCGCAATGCGCGGGACAAGAGCATGGCGTCCACCTCGGCGATTTCCGCTTATTTCGGCATCACCGAACCGGCAATGTTCGGGGTCAACCTGCGCTACAAATTCCCCTTCTATTGCGCCCTTACCGGCTCGGCCCTGGGTTGCATTTTCCTGTCACTGAACAAGATCAAGGCCTCGGCGATTGGCGTCGGAGGCCTGCCGGGATTCATTTCCATCGTGCCTGACTACATACCGATGTTCGTGGTCGGCATGGTCATCGCCATGAGCGTGCCCTTTGCCCTGACCTGTGCGTTGAGCATGAAGATCGTCCGGCCGGGGTATCGGGTGGCCTGACCCTGTGGGCGGGCTTGCCCGCGATGAGGCCCGCAAGGCTAGTACCAAACAGACTGAAGGAATTGCACATGCAAGACTGGCAACGCTCGGTGATCTACCAGATATATCCCAAGAGTTTCTACAGCCATGGCGGCCAGGCCACCGGTGATTTGCTGGGGGTGGTGGACAAGCTCGACTACTTGCACTGGCTGGGTGTGGACTACCTGTGGCTGACGCCGTTCCTGCGTTCGCCGCAACGGGACAATGGCTACGACATCAGCGACTACTACGCCATCGACCCCAGCTACGGCACCATGGCCGATTGCGAATTGTTGATCACCGAGGCGCGCAAGCGCGGTATCAAGCTGATGCTCGACATCGTGGTCAATCACACCTCCATCGAGCACCCCTGGTTCCAGGCCGCCCGCAGCAGCCTCGACAACCCGTACCGCGATTTTTATATCTGGCGGGACCAGCCGAACACCTGGGAGTCCAAGTTCGGTGGCTCGGCCTGGGAATACGAAGCGCAGACCGGACAGTATTACCTGCACCTGTTCGACCATACCCAGGCCGACTTGAACTGGGACAACCCCCAGGTCCGCGCCGAAGTGTTCAAGATGATGCGTTTCTGGCGGGACAAGGGCGTGGGGGGCTTTCGTCTCGATGTGATCAACCTGATTTCCAAGCCGGCCGACTTTCCAGACGACCACACCGACGGCCGGCGTTTCTATACCGACGGTCCCAATGTGCATCGCTACTTGCAGGAAATGCACCGGGAAGTCTTCGAGGGTTTCGACCTGATCAACGTTGGCGAGATGTCGTCCACCAGCCTCGAGCACTGTGTTCGTTATTCGTGCCCGACTTCCCGCGAACTGTCGATGACCTTCAATTTCCATCACCTGAAGGTGGACTACCCGAACCTGCAAAAGTGGGTGCGGGCCGACTTCGATTTTCTCGAACTCAAACGCATCCTGTCCGACTGGCAGGTCGGCATGCAGGCCGGTGACGGCTGGAATGCGCTGTTCTGGTGTAACCATGACCAGCCGCGAGTGGTGTCGCGGTTCGGTGACGACGGTGAGTACCGCGTGCCTTCGGCGAAGATGCTCGCCACGGCGTTGCATTTTCTCCAGGGCACGCCATTCGTGTACCAGGGCGAGGAGCTGGGCATGACCAATCCGGGTTTCGATCACATCGAGCAATACCGCGATGTGGAAACCCTGAATATCTATCGCCTCAAGCGCAACGCCGGAGTCCCCGAAGCCGAGGCCATGGCGCCAATCATGCAGAAGTCCCGTGACAACGGGCGCACGCCAATGCAATGGAGCGCAGGGCCGAACGCGGGGTTCAGTCGGGTCGAACCCTGGATTGGCGTGCCTGCCAACGCCGCGTTCATCAACGTCGAGCAACAACAAAAAGACGCGACCTCGGTGCTGCATTACTACCGCGAGCTGATCGCCCTGCGTCGCAGCGAAGCCTTGATCCAGGACGGCGTCTATCGCCTGCTGTTGCCTGAGCATCCACACGTGTGGGCGTACCTGCGCGAAGGGCAGGGTGAGCGCCTGCTGGTGGTCAGCCATTTTTATGGCGGCGACTGCGAGGTGGAGCTGCCCGAAGGGATCCTCACCCAAGAGACGAAACAACGCTGGGTGATTGGCAACTACGAAGCGGGTGAACACCGATACCGACGGCTGCGCCTGCGGCCCTACGAGTCGTTCGTGCTGCACCTGAGCGACTGAATAAAAAACTTCCCTTGACCCAGGCAATGCCTGACAGCGAACACGTTGCGCCAGACGCATCGTGGGCCCTTTGTCGCCGGCCAAACGGCAAACAAGGGGGGAAGTCATGGAGCAAACAACAATAAGAAACAATGGAGAGGCGTATGAAAACAATAATAAACCGTGGCCTGGCCGCGTCCTGTATCTGCCTGGCGCTGCCGTTCCCGGTTCAGGCGCTGGAGTTTTCCGGTTATTTGCGCAGTGGCGTCGGCAGCGCGACCAATGGCCGTTCCCAATCCTGTTTCCGTTTGCCTGGGGCGCAGACCAAATATCGGTTGGGCAACGAGTGCGAGCAGTACGGGGAATTGGAGCTGCGCCAGGATCTGTTCACCCTCGACGATGGCTCGGTGTTGAGCGTGGACGGCATGGCGTCGCTGTACAACCGCTACGACCGCACGCCGACCTTCCAGGGTGAAAACGGCGCGGCGCGCATGCCGCAGATGTATGCCCAATGGTCGAATATGCCCAGCCTGAACGGCGGGTCGTTGTGGGCCGGCCGGCGGTATTACAAACGCAACGACATCCATATTTCGGATTTCTACTACTGGAACCAGAGCGCCACCGGTGGCGGGATCGAGGACGTGCTGATCGGCGGGTTGAAATACAGCTACGCCTTCTCGCGCAAGGACAACCTCTACCAGAAAGACCCGGTCAACCGGCATGACTTCAACGTCGCCGGTTTCAGGACCAACCCCGGCGGCGAGCTGGAATTTGGCCTGAGCTTCATCGACCGGGCGAACCGTCGTGACGCCCACCGCGGTTGGGCCCTGACCGTCCAGCATGTGCAACAGGACTTCCTGGGTGGCAAGAATAAACTGGCCTTGCAATACGGCGAGGGCCCCGGCACCGGGCTGGGTTATACCGGCGACACCGGGCTGGACGACAGCAACAAGAGCTATCGTCTGGTGGAGTTTTTCGATTGGCAGGTCACGCCGCGTTTCGGCGGGCAGGTGCAGGCGGTGTACCAGAAGGACATCCGCCCCGATGGTGCCGACCAGGACTGGCTGTCACTGGGGGTTCGCCCGGCGTACGCCATCACCGATCAGTTCAAGCTGGTGGCCGAACTGGGCCACGACCAGGTGCAGGCCAACGATGGAACACGCAAGCTGAGCAAATTCACCTTTGCCCCCACCTGGTCGCCCAAGGGCCCGGAATTCTGGGCGCGCCCGGAAATACGGCTCTATTACACCTACGCCAGTTGGAACGCGGCGGCCCAGCGTGCAGCCAATGAGTTGGCGGCCGGCTCGGCGCTGTCCGACACCGGTGCGTTTGGTGGGGCGCGGCATGGTTCCAACGTGGGCCTGCAGGTCGAATATTGGTGGAAATGACCCGTGCAGGCGCGGGTCGCTGATCGGCGTGCCCGCAATGCGAAAAAGAACAGACAGCAGCAGGTGAAGTCATGAACACAACGCAATCCTTGCAATTGCTCGCACCGCTGTCCGGGGTCTTGATGCCTTTGGACAGCGTGCCGGATCCGGTTTTCTCCAGCCGTGTGGTGGGGGATGGCATTTGTATCGATCCGACCTCGCAAACCCTTTGCGCGCCGCTGTCCGGTGTCGTCGGCACGCTCCAGGACAGCGCCCATGCGGTGAGTATCACCGCTGACAATGGTGTCCAGGTGCTGATGCATATCGGCCTGGACACGGTCAACCTGGCGGGCAAGGGGTTCACCTCGCGGGTGACCATGGGGCAACGGGTCGAGGCCGGTCAGCCGCTGATCGATTTCGATGCCGACTACATCGCCTTGCACGCGCGCAGTCTGTTGACGCTGATGCTGGTGGTCAGTGGCGAACCCTTCAGCCTGCTCGTGGACGAGGCCACTGGCATCGAGAGCGGCGCGCCGCTGTTGCAGGTGCGCTCAGATGAGCAGGGAGCGGCCGACGAGGCGCAGCCGGGCACGGTGCTGTTTTCCCGGCGGCTGGTCGTGCCCAATGAAAGTGGCCTGCACGCCCGTCCCGCCGCGGTGTTCGCCCAGGCGGCCAAGGGCTTCGACGCCCATATCCAACTGCATAAGCAGCAAGCCAGCGCCAACGCCAAATCCCTGGTGGCGATCATGGCGTTGCAGACGGCCAAGGGCGACTGTGTGCAGATCAGCGCCGCCGGTGCCCAGGCCGGGCAGGCCATCGAAGCGCTGGAACAAATGCTGCTGTCAGGGTGCGGCGAAACAGTGCAAGCGCCGCTAGCACTGGAGCCGATCACCGCCGTCGAACCGTCGATGCCCGGCCGGCTGCGGGGTGTCTGCGCATCGCCCGGCTCGGCGTTTGGTGAAGTGGTCCAGATCGCTTCCCAGGTGTTGGACATCGAGGCGGCGGGCGTCGGCATCGAGGCCGAGCAGGCGGCCCTGGATCAAGCACTGGAGCAGGCGACGCAAGCCTTGAAAGCGTTACAGGGCGAGGCGGCAGGCAGCGTCCAGGCGCAGATTTTTCGTGCCCATCAAGAATTGCTCGAAGACCCTACCTTGCTGGAGCAGGCCCAAGCCTTGATCGCTGCGGGCAAGAGCGCGGCATTTGCCTGGAAAACCGCCACCGAGGCAAGCGCCGCGCTGTTCCTGCAATTGGGCAGCGCTTTGCTGGCCGAGCGCGCAACGGACCTGGCCGATGTCGGGCAGCGGGTACTCAAATTGATCCTGGGCGTGCAGGACAACGCCTGGAACCTGCCCGAACAGGCGATTCTGGTGGCCGAGCAACTGACGCCCTCCCAGACCGCCAGCCTCGACACCTCGCGCATCGCCGGGTTTGTCACCGTGGGTGGCGGCGCCACCAGCCATGTCGCGATCCTGACTCGTGCGCTGGGCCTGCCCTCGTTGTGTGGCGTGGCGCAAGACGTATTGGCCTTGGAGAACGGCACTCGGGTACTGCTGGACGCTGATAGCGGTGAACTGCACGTGAACCCGGATCAGGCCTTGATCGAGCAACGCCAGGTCGCGGCTGAGCGGCAGCGCCAGCGACATCAGCGAGACCTGGAGCAGTCGGCCCTGGCGGCTCGTACCCTGGACGGCCATCGAGTCGAGGTCAGTGCCAATGTCGGGTCGCTGCGAGACGTGGAGCAGGCCATGGCCCTTGGAGGCGAAGGTGTGGGACTGTTGCGCTCCGAACTGCTCTACCTGGATCGCGCCCACCCACCTGGCCACGACGAGCAAGCGACCCTGTACAGCGCCGTCGCCCGGGTTCTCGGACCTGAGCGCAACCTGGTGGTTCGCACCCTCGACGTGGGTGGGGACAAGCCGCTTGCTTACGTGCCGATGGCGCATGAGGCCAATCCATTCCTGGGCATGCGCGGCATTCGCCTGTGCCTGGAGCGACCCCAGTTATTGCGCGAACAATTCCGGGCAATCCTCGCCTGTTCGGGGCTGGCACGGCTGCACATCATGCTGCCCATGGTCACGCACCTGGCGGAGCTGCGCCTGGCGCGGCAAATGCTGGATGAGGAGGTCCGTCAGTTGGGACTCACGCAGGCGCCGAAGCTGGGCATCATGATCGAAGTGCCGGCGGCGGCGCTGATGGCTGACCTGTTTGCCCCTGAAGTGGATTTCTTTTCCATCGGCACCAACGACCTGACCCAATACACCCTGGCCATGGACCGTGACCATCCACGTTTGGCCAGCCAGGCCGACAGCCTGCATCCCTCGGTGTTGCGCCTGATCGCCCGTACGGTCGAGGCCGCTCGCGCCCATGGCAAATGGGTCGGAGTGTGTGGCGCGCTGGCCTCGGAACCCCTGGCGGTGCCGCTGTTGTTGGGGTTGGGCGTGGACGAGTTGTCAGTCAGTGTGCCGCTGATTCCGGCGATCAAGGCCTGCGTGCGTGAATGGAACCTGAGCGAGTGCCGAACGCTGGCCCAAGAGGCCTTGGGCCAGGACAGCGCGGAGCAGGTGCGTGACCTCCTGCGTACTCACTCATCCACGGCCAACCCGGCCACCCTGGCCATGGAGCATTGAACATGTTCGACAAACTACAACAGGCCTTCTGGAAAGCACTGACACCGGACCTGGTACCGGAAGAACCCAAGCGGCCGGGAACGCTCGATGGGCTGGCGCCGGCCCTCATTGCTGCGTTGGGCGGCGCGGAAAACCTCAAGTCTCATCAGCCCGTCGCGTTGACGCGGTTGCGGGTGGAGCTGCGGGATATGGCGCGGATCGATCGGGCCGGGCTGAGCGTCGCCGGTGTGACGGGGGTGATGACGCTGGACAACGGGGTGGTGCATCTGATCACCGGCTTGCAGGGCTGACCGTTCGGGGGGGCTGCTGCGCAGCCCAGCGGGAGCAAGCTCCCTCGCCACAAGAGCGGTTCGGCGTGGGGGGCGTTCGTTGTTTTGCGGGTATTGGAATTTTGAAGGTTCGCCTCACCGCTCCCACCACCGCAAAACCGTGGCGAGGGAGCTTGCTCCCGCTGGGGGGCGAAGCGCGGACCGCTCGATTCATTCTTTTGTCGGGAAATGATCACCACACGTTTTTTTCATCTTGGTTTCCTTACCGTTTCTCATCTGCGGGTGTATCGTATTCGCCTTTTGCGGGCCCAACGGTTCGCGCGGATTCAATAGGTGGTTGCGTTCATGTCCTTTACCCGTCGCCAAATACTCGGTGGCCTGGCCGGTCTTGTTGTCGTTGGTGTGGGTGCAGGCGGCGCGTCACGGTACTGGTTGGGCAAAAGGACGGATGCCGAGGCCGGTCACGACTATGAATTGATCGCCGCGCCCTTGGATGTGGAACTGGTGGCCGGGCACAAGACCCAGGCCTGGGCGTTTGGCCCCTCGGCGCCGGGTACCGAGCTGCGGGTGCGCCAGGGCGAATGGTTGCGGGTTCGTTTCATCAACCATCTGCCGGTCGCCACCACCATCCATTGGCACGGGATTCGTTTGCCGCTGGAGATGGACGGCGTGCCCTATGTCTCGCAACTGCCGGTGCTGCCGGGCGAGTACTTCGATTACAAATTCCGTGTGCCGGACGCCGGCAGCTATTGGTATCACCCCCACGTCAACAGCAGCGAAGAACTCGGGCGTGGGCTGGTGGGGCCGTTGATCATCGAAGAGCGCGAGCCCACCGGTTTCAAATACGAGCAGACCCTGAGCCTCAAGAGCTGGCATGTGGATGAGCAGGGCGAGTTCGTCGCGTTCAGCATTCCCCGCGAGGCGGCCCGTGGCGGCACGGCCGGGCGGCTGTCGACTATCAACGGCGTGCCGCAAGCGGTGATTGACCTGCCGGCCGGGCAGATCACCCGGGTGCGTTTGCTCAACCTTGATAACACCCTGACTTACCGCATCAAC
Organism: Pseudomonas sp. Z3-6; assembly: GCF_051131985.1. Taxonomy (NCBI): domain Bacteria; kingdom Pseudomonadati; phylum Pseudomonadota; class Gammaproteobacteria; order Pseudomonadales; family Pseudomonadaceae; genus Pseudomonas; species Pseudomonas sp. Z3-6. The sequence continues at coordinate 5,735,202 of NZ_CP071644.1, read as the reverse complement.
ATTCCCGGTGTTGAAGCGCAGATCTATGCGCTGGATGGCAACCCCATCGAACCGCGCCCGTTGGGCAAGGAATACTGGCTGGGGCCAGGCATGCGCATTTGCCTGGCGATCAAGGCACCGCCGGCTGGCGAGGCGTTATCGCTGCGCAACGGCCCGGTGCGCCTGGGGACGCTGCGTTCGGTGTCCAACAATGACGCGCCGGCGCCATGGCCGCCAGCATTGCCGCCCAACCCGGTGGCCGAGCCAGACCTGGCCAATGCCGAGAAACTCAACTTCAATTTCGAATGGGTCGGCTCGGTGTCGGTGAATGTCGACAACGGCAAGCCGCCAAGTCTGTGGCAAATCAACGGCAAGGCTTGGGACATCACCGACAAGACCTGCGCCGACCGACCGATCGCCACGCTGAAGAAAGGCCAGAGCTACATTTTCGAATTGAAGAACATGACCCAGTACCAGCATCCGATCCATTTGCACGGCATGAGCTTCAAGGTAATTGCGTCGAACCGGCACAAGGTCGTGCCGTATTTCACTGACACCTACTTGCTGGGCAAGAACGAGCGGGCGCAGGTGGCGCTGGTGGCGGATAATCCAGGCGTGTGGATGTTCCACTGCCATGTGATCGACCACATGGAAACCGGCCTGATGGCCGCCATCGAGGTGGCGTGATGCGCCAGATTCGCCCCGCCAAGATCATCGACCGCAGCCGTGACCAGGACTTCATGCGCGAAGCCCTGGCCCTTGCCGCACAAGGCGCCGCCCTGGGCGAGGTGCCGGTGGGCGCAGTACTGGTGCAGGACGGTGAAATCATTGGGCGCGGCTTCAACTGCCCGATCAGTGGTCACGACCCCAGCGCCCACGCCGAAATGGTCGCGATCCGCGCCGCCGCCCAGGCCATGAGCAACTATCGTCTGCCCGGCAGCACGCTGTACGTGACGCTGGAACCGTGCAGCATGTGCGCCGGCTTGATCGTCCATTCACGCATCGCCCGGGTCGTCTATGGCGCCTTGGAGCCCAAGGCCGGCATCGTGCAGAGCCAGGGGCAGTTCTTCAGCCAGGGCTTCCTGAACCATCGGGTGCTGTTCGAGGGCGGGGTGTTGGCTGAGGAGTGCAGTACGGTGCTGAGTGAGTTCTTCAAGGCCCGAAGAGCCAAATCGCAAGGTTGAACACATACCCTTGTGGCGAGGGAGCTTGCTCCCGCTGGGCTGCGCAGCAGCCCCAAACCATTCAACACAGTGCATCAGGAAAAATCGGTTGGCAGCTTTTACGACTGCTGCGCAGCCGAGCGGGAGCAAGCTCCCTCGCCACAATGATTGGCAGCCCTTAAGTGAGCAGGCTGTTCTCCCACAGGGGCTCCGGGCGATTTATTTACGCGCCACAATCACCGCCCGCATCGGCGCTGGCAGCCCTTCGATGGTCTTGCTGTGGTCGGCGGGGTCGAGGAAGTCGCTCAGGGACTGATATTTCATCCACTCGGTGCTGCGCTGTTCTTCCACGGTCGTCAGGCTCACGTCCACGCAACGCACATCGCTGAACCCGGCGCGGCGCAGCCAGCGTTCCAGGGCCGGGACCGACGGCAGGAACCACACGTTGCGCATCTGCGCATAGCGGTCTTCGGGCACCAGCACCTGATGTTCGTCGCCTTCGATCACCAAGGTTTCCAGCACCAGTTCACCGCCCTTGACCAGGCAATCCTTCAAGGCCAGCAAGTGTTCGATCGGCGAGCGGCGGTGGTAGAACACGCCCATGGAAAAAACCGTGTCGAAGCCTTCCAGTTCCGCTGGCAGGGCCTCGAAGGGGAACGGCAGGTGCCAGGCGTTGGGCTGCGACAGGTAGCGCTGCACCGCCTGGAACTGGCAGAAGAACAGCCAGTTGGGGTCGACGCCGATCACCGTGTCGGCCCCGGCGCCGAGCATGCGCCACATGTAGTAGCCATTGCCGCAGCCCACATCGAGGATGCGCTTGCCCTTGAGATCCAAGTGCGGCGCCACCCGCGACCACTTCCAGTCCGAGCGCCATTCGGTGTCCACGTGCACGCCGAACAGGTCGAACGGCCCTTTGCGCCAGGGTGACAGGCCCATCAGCGCGGTACGCATTTGCCCACGGGTTTCGTCGGAGCAATCAGCGTCGAGCGTCAGGCCGTTCAGCAGGTCGACGGTGGTGGGTTGCAAGACCGGCAGCGCATCGAGGGCGCTTTGCCAGCGCTCCAGGTCGCCGTGGCCCTTTTCCATCTTGCTGTCGAGTTGCGTCTGCAGCGTCGCGGCCCAATCGGCCAGGGGTGTGCCGGCCAGATGGCGGGCGAGGGGGGACAGATCGATCATGGCAGGGCAATCAACGAGGCGAAGTTAAGACACTGGAACCACGGCACGACTTTCGAGAACCCGGCCGCCAAGAGGCGCTCGCGGTGTTCTTCGAGGCTGTCGGGCTTCATGACGTTTTCGATGGCGCTGCGTTTCTGGGCAATTTCCAGCTCGCTGTAGCCGTTGGCGCGCTTGAACGCCACGTGCAGGTCGGTGAGCAGGGCGTGTTCCTCGGCGTCGTTGAAGCGTAGCTTTTCCGAGAGGATCAGGGCGCCGCCTGGCAGCAGGGACTGGCGAATGCGGCTCAACAGTGCTGTGCGTTGGTCCGGCGCGATGAATTGCAGGGTGAAATTCAGCGCCACCACCGAGGCCGGCTGGAACGCCAGGGCGAGGATGTCGCCTTCGATCACTTCCACCGGCAGCAGCTCTTGGAACATCGAGTCCTGGCCGTTGAGGTATTCACGGCAGCGTTCGACCATCGCCGCCGAGTTATCCACCGCGATCACCCGGCAACCGTCGGTGCGCACATGACGGCGCAGGGCCTGGGTCACGGCGCCCAGGGACGAGCCAAGGTCGTAGAGCACGCTATTGGGCTGGGCGAATTGCGCGGCGAGCACGCCGAGGTTTTCGACGATGGTCGGGTAACCCGGCACGGAACGCTTGATCATGTCCGGGAACACCCGCACCACGTCCTCGTTGAAGGCGAAGTCCGGCACTTGGGCCAGGGGTTGGGCGAATAGACGGTCGGGGTCTTTGCTCACGGCGGTTCCAGCGGCATGGGTGGTGAAAAGGCCGGCATTTTAACCAAAAAACCTGTGGGAGCGAGCTTTGTGGGGGTAAGGCCTGGGGGAGCAGGGCTGTGTGGGAGCAAGCCTTGCTCCCACAGAGCTCTGCTACCACATTAATCTTTGTTCAGTGCTGCTTTTGCGGGAACGCCGACGCGGTAATGCCCCATTGGCCCAGCCAGTAACTGATGATGATCAGGTAAGGCGCGGCATGGAAGGGCTGCACGAACCGGTTGATGCCGATCAGGCTGTCGGAAAACACAAAGGCCAGGGCCCCGGCGGCGGCTAGCCAGGCCGAACGCTTGGGTACATCGGTGCCCAATCTTGCCAACGCTCGCCAGAGCATGGCGCTGATGGCCAAACCATAAACCACCACCGGCACCAGTAACGGCCCGAGACCGCTCGACACCAGGATCCCCAACAGCACCACGCCGATGCCCAAGGCCAGGGCCAACGGCCGCAGTGCCGGACGGCGACAGTCGCTGAGGTAGGCTTTCAGGTAGGCCAGGTGCGCCAGCAGAAACGCGCCGAGGCCGAACACGAACAGATCCCCCGGCCAGGCCAGCAGCACATCGCCCACCAGGGAAAAAATCAGCCCGAGGCTGATCCAGCGTCGATAGTCGCCCGGCGGCGCATCGTGCAGCCAGCCGAGCAGGGCCAGTACCGGCATGGGCTTGACCAGCAGGCACAGCAACGTGGCATGCATGGCCAGGCCGTACAGGTAGGTGGCCGCACCCATCAGTGCGAGGATCAGCCAACCCACGGTCAGTTCACCGCAATGGCGCAGTCAAAGGTTTCCACCGGCGGCACTTCCGGCGCCCAAGGCTGTTGATAAGTCAGGCGCAAGCGCCCGGTACCGGCGTTGAACGCCTGGAAGCGCCAGGTCGAGACACCGGCGGCGCCAACGATGCCGGCGTCTTCCGGGTTGCGATAGACCTCCGGCCCCAAACCTTTCAACACGCCTCCCGCTGAATCCTGGATCGCCCAGCGATAACCGGTGCTGGGGTTGCTGGGCAGGCTCAGGATCAGGTTCTGTCCGTTGTTGAGCCTGACCGGGCACTGGCTCAGTTTTTCCACGGTCACGTTGTGGCTGGTTTGCGTGGCGCAGGCGCTCAGCAGCACGAGGCTGAGGGGGACGAGCAGGCGAGTGAGGGACATAAGGGTAACGGCTCCGGCGTTTACGACGAACGGCGAGCATAACCGAAGATGCTACTGGGTGTGTCAGCTGGGCATGTGTCGTTGCTGATGCCGCCTTCGCGAGCAAGCCCGCTCCCACATTAGGTATTGGTGTGGATCACAAGTTTTGTGAACGACAAAAATTCCACTGTGGGAGCGGGCTTGCTCGCGAAGGCGGTAACGCAGGCGCTACATAACCCTCAGAACAACACCTTCGCCACATCCGCAAACCGCTTGGCAAAGTGCACCGTCACACCTTCCTTGAGGTAGTCCGGCAGTTCTTCGAAGTTGCCCCGGTTGGCTTCCGGCAGGATCAGTTCGTTGATCTTCTGCCGGCGCGCCGCGATGACTTTCTCACGCACGCCACCAATGGGCAGGACATGCCCGGTGAGGGTCAGTTCGCCGGTCATGGCCACGCCTTTTTTCGGCGGCTGGTTGCGAGCCAGGGACAGCAAGGCGCTGGCCATGGTGACGCCGGCGCTCGGGCCGTCCTTGGGCGTGGCGCCTTCCGGCACATGCAGGTGAACGAAGGCCTCGTCGAAGAACTTCGGATCGCCGCCAAATTGCTTCAGGTGCGAACTGACGTAGCTGTGGGCGATTTCCGCCGACTCCTTCATCACCTCCCCCAGTTGCCCGGTCAGCTTGAAGCCGCGATTGAGGGTGTGGATGCGCGTCGCTTCGATCGGCAAGGTCGCGCCGCCCATGCTGGTCCAGGCCAGGCCGGTGATCACCCCGACGCCAGACAGTACCTGTTCGTTGCGGAACACCGGCTTGCCCAGGGACGCCTCAAGATCCTTCGGCCCGAGCTTGATCACCGCTTTTGGCTCTTCGATCAGCTTCATCACCGCCTTGCGCACCAGTTTGCCCAGCTGTTTCTCCAGCTGGCGCACCCCGGCCTCACGGGCGTAACCGTCGATCAAGGCCTTGAGGGCGCTGTCGTTGATGCTCAGGCTGCCCTTGGACACGCCGGCCTTGGCCAGTTGCTTGGGCCACAGGTGGCGCTTGGCGATGGCGACTTTTTCTTCGGTGATGTAGCCCGACAGGCGGATCACTTCCATCCGGTCCAGCAGCGGCCCGGGAATCGAGTCCAGGGTGTTGGCGGTGCACACGAAGAGCACTTTCGACAGGTCCAGGCGCATGTCCAGATAGTGGTCGAGGAATTCGACGTTCTGTTCCGGATCGAGGGTCTCGAGCAAGGCCGAGGCCGGATCGCCCTGGTAGCTCTGGCCCATCTTGTCGATTTCGTCGAGCATGATCACCGGGTTCATCACTTCGACATCCTTGAGCGCCTGCACCAGCTTGCCCGGCTGGGCACCGATGTAGGTGCGCCGGTGGCCCTTGATCTCGGCTTCATCGCGCATGCCGCCGACACTGAAGCGGTAGAACGGTCGGCCCAGGGACTCGGCGATGGACTTGCCGACACTGGTCTTGCCCACGCCCGGCGGGCCCACCAGCAGCACGATGGAACCACTGATCTCGCCTTTATAGGCACCGACGGCGAGGAATTCGAGGATGCGGTCCTTGATGTCGTCCAGGCCGGCGTGGTGCTGGTCGAGCACCTTGCGCGCATGCTTGAGATCGAGTTTGTCCTGGCCATACACGCCCCACGGCACCGACGTCGCCCAATCCAGGTAATTGCGGGTGACGGCGTATTCCGGCGAGCCGGTTTCCAGGATCGAGAGTTTGTTCATCTCCTCTTCGATACGCTTTTGCGCCTGGGCCGACAGCACTTTGCCTTCCAGCCGCTGCTCGAACTGCTCGAGATCGGCGCTGCGGTCGTCCTTGGTCAGCCCCAGTTCCTGCTGGATGACCTTGAGCTGTTCCTTGAGGAAAAACTGGCGCTGATGTTCACCGATCTTGTTGTTGACCTCGGCGGAAATCTCTTTCTGCAACCGCGCCACTTCGACCTCCTTGCGCAGCATTGGCAGCACTTTCTCCATGCGCTTGAGCATGGGCACGCAGTCGAGCACTTCCTGCAGCTCATTGCCGGTGGCGGAGGTGAGTGCGGCGGCAAAGTCGGTGAGTGGCGAAGGGTCGTTGGGGCTGAAGCGGTTGAGGTAGTTCTTCAGCTCTTCGCTGTACAGCGGATTGAGCGGCAGCAGTTCCTTGATCGCATTGATCAGCGCCATGCCGTAGGCCTTGACCTCGTCGGTCGGCTCGCTCGGCTGGTGCGGGTATTCGACCTCCACCAGATACGGTGGGCGATGGTGCTTGAGCCAGGTGCGGATGCGCACGCGGGTCAGGCCCTGGGCGACAAACTGCAATTTGCCGGCTTCCCGGCTGGCGTGGTGCACCTTCACCAGCGTGCCGTACAGCGGCAGCTTCGAGGTGTCGAAATGACGCGGGTCTTCCTGGGGCGTGTCCATGAAAAACAGCGCCAGGGAATGATGTTCGGACTTGGCCACCAGCTCCAGGGTCTCGGCCCACGGTTCTTCGTTGACGATGACCGGCAGCACCTGGGCCGGGAAGAAGGGGCGATTGTGGATGGGGATGATGTAGACCTTGTCCGGCAGGTTCTGGCCGGGCAGGGCCAGGCCGGTACCGGAGGAGGTGTGTTCGACGTGTTCGGAGTCAGCGTATTCGTGAGTGGCTTCAGTAGAGTGCTGGTCGCTCATGGGGCACCTGCGCAATGGGGTATGGGTCTTAGATGGGGCAGGTGGGGGGTGGTTTCAATGGTGGGGGATTGTTAACGGTTATTTCATTGGTGGCCGTTCAGGCTGGCGACAGGTTGGCGTGGCGAGGCGCGGGGCCTCGCCACGGGCCCGGCCTAGGCGACCCGATTCAAGTCGTTATGACGAGTTTCCTTCAAGCACAACACCGCTATGACGCTGAGCAGCGCGGCCGCTGAAACATAGCCTCCGACATAGCTCAAGCCGCCCATCGCCACCAGTTTCTGGGCGAAGAATGGCGCGGCCGAGGCGCCGACGATGCCGCCCAGGTTGTAGGCTGCCGAGGCGCCGGTGTAGCGCACATGAGTCGGAAACAGTTCCGGCAGCAAGGCACCCATGGGGGCGAAGGTCACCCCCATCAGGAACAGCTCGATGCACAGGAACAACGCCACGCCGCCCGTGGAACCATGGGTCAGCAAGGGCTCCATGAGGAATCCCGAGGCAATCGCCAGCAGGCCGCCAATGATCAGGATCGGTTTGCGGCCGTAGCGGTCGCTGGCCCAGGCGGACAACGGGGTCGCAGCGGCCATGAACAGCACGGCAAAGCACAACAGGCCCAGGAATGTTTCGCGACTGTAGCCGAGGGTGGACACGCCGTAGCTCAGGGAGAATACCGTCGAGATGTAGAACAGCGCGTAACACACCACCATCGCCGCCGCGCCCAGCAGCGTTGGCGCCCAATACTGGCTGAACAGCTCGACCAGCGGCACCTTGACTCGCTCCTGGCGGGCCACGGCATTGGCGAACACCGGGGTTTCGTGGAGCTTGAGGCGCACGTAGAGGCCGACGATCACCAGCACGGCGCTGAGCAGGAACGGAATTCGCCAGCCCCAGGAGCGGAATTGCTCGTCGTCCAGGCTCATGGCCAGGGTCAGGAACAAGCCGTTGGCCGCCAGGAAGCCGATGGAGGGCCCCAGTTGGGGGAACATGCCGAACCAGGCACGCTTGCCTTTAGGGGCGTTCTCGGTGGCAAGCAGCGCCGCGCCGCCCCATTCGCCGCCCAACCCCAGGCCTTGGCCGAAACGCAGCACGCACAGGAGGATCGGTGCCCAGGCGCCAATACTGGCATAGCCGGGCAACACGCCGATGAGCGTGGTGCACACGCCCATCAGCAGCAAGGACGCCACCAATGTGGACTTGCGCCCGATCCGGTCGCCGAAATGGCCGAACAGCGCCGAACCCAGCGGACGGGCGAGGAAGGCGATGCCGAACGTCAGGAAGGACGACAGCATCTGTGCCGTGCCTGAGGTTTGCGGAAAGAACACTGGCCCGATCACCAGGGCCGCAGCCGTGGCGTAGACGTAGAAATCGTAGAACTCGATGGCGGTGCCGATGAAGCTCGCGGTCGCCACGCGAGTGGCCGAGTTGGTCGGCTGGGCAGTCACTGCCTCGTTGCAGGTAGCGGTCGTCATGCGGTTATCCCTGACAGTCATATGCTCCGTTGGAGCGAATTATTATGGTCGAACCCCCAGGGATGTGGGCGGGTATCCCGTCGCTGTTTCGGGTAGGAACAGTCCCAGGGTTGCTGCGGATCTTGCCGATGGTCTGGCCGGAACCAGCCAAGTGCGGGGTAGGCACGGGGTTCGGGCGGGGCTGGGTAAGCGGGTTGAGTATAGGAAGGGGGCTAATGAATCAACAAGTGAGCCCGTACACAATATTGAAGGGTGCGCTGAGCTTTTTGTGGCGAGGGAGCTTGCTCCCGCTGGGCTGCGAAGCGGCCCTGAAACCATATCACTCGGTGTATCAGGTAAGTTGGGGGCTGCTTTTGGGGCTGCTGCGCAGCCCAGCGGGAGCAAGCTCCCTCGCCACGGTGCGGTAATTAGAGGACTGCGGGCACCGAGCTGTTATGCCACGCCAGCACCTGGCTGACGCGGTTGTCCACGGTCTCGATGATTTCCAGCCGATAACGGCCGATCTTCAGGCAGACCGGACTTTCGGGAATGGTTTCCAAGGCTTCGGTCACCAACCCATTGAGGGTCTTGGGGCCGTCGCAAGGCAGGTGCCAGCCCAGGGTCCGGTTCAATTCGCGGATCGACGCCGCGCCATCGATCATCAGGCGGCCGTCGGGCTGGGGATGAACGTGGGGATTGTCGAGGCTGTGCTCGCTCTCGAATTCACCGACGATTTCTTCGAGGATATCTTCCAGGGTGACAATACCCAGCACTTCGCCGTATTCGTCCACCACCATGCCCAAGCGCCGCTGCTGCTTGTGGAAATTCAACAGTTGCAGCTGCAGTGGCGTGCTTTCGGGCACGAAGTAAGGCTCGTGGGAAGCGGTCAGCAGCGCTTCCTTGGTCAGGCTCGCGTCCGCCAGCAAATGACGGATCTGGCGGGTGTTGAGCACCGCTTCGACCTGGTTGATGTCACTGTGAAACACCGGCAGGCGGGTACGCCGGTTCAGGCGCAGCTGTTCGATGATGTCGCCGATGGGGTCGTCGAGGTTGATCCCATCGACCTCGCTACGGGGTACGAGGATATCGTTGACGGTGATGTTGTCCAAGGCGTGGATGCCGGAAATCGGATGCAGCCGGCTGCTGCCGTGCTCGGATTCCTGCTCGCTACGCGGTGGCGCGGGCATTTCGTCGTCGCTCTGCTGCACCATGCCGGGCTTGCGAGCGAAGGGGCGCAGCAACAACTGGCTGGCGCTATTCAGCAACCAGGCAAACGGGTAGAGGATCTTCAGCGGTATGCCCAGCAAGGTGTTGCCCAATGCCAGCACCGCGTCGGGCTGACGGCTGGCCAAGGTGCGCGGCAGGTAGTCGGCGAACACCAGCAGGGCGGCGCTGGTGCCGAGCCAGGCGACCCACGGGCCGTTTTCCAGCCAGGTAAAAATGGCCAGCAACGTGCCGATGACCACGGCCAGGGCGCGACAGAGGGTATTGCACAGGATCAGGCTGGCCAGCGGGAAGGTCAGCGCCGCCAGCGGTCTGTCACTGGCGCGCGAGGCTGTGCGCTGGGCCAGCAGGTATTGCTGGGCGGCTTCGATGGCCGTGAACAGGGCCGACCAGAGGATCAGCACCACCAGCACGGCGAACAACGGCGCTACGGGCAACGTATCCATCAGGGCCGTCCGTCAGATATGCAGGATGTATTCACGAACCAGCTTGCTACCGAAGTACGCCAGCATCAGCAGGCAGAAACCGGCCAGGGTCCAGCGAATCGCTTTGTGTCCACGCCAGCCGAGGCGGTTGCGGCCCCACAGCAGCACGCTGAACACGACCCACGCCAGGCACGCCAGCAAGGTCTTGTGCACCAGGTGCTGGGCGAACAGGTTCTCGACGAACAGCCAGCCGGAGATCAGCGACAGCGACAGCAGGGTCCAGCCGGCCCAGAGGAAGCCGAACAACAGGCTTTCCATGGTTTGCAGCGGCGGGAAGTTGCGGATCAGCCCGGACGGGTGCTTGTGCTTGAGCTGGTGATCCTGCACCAGCAGCAACAAGGCCTGGAACACGGCGATGGTGAACAGGCCGTAGGCGAGGATCGACAGCAGGATGTGGGCGAGGATGCCTGGCTCTTCGTCGATGATCTGCACGGTGCCCGACGGCGCGAACTGCGCCAGCAGCACCGTGGCCAGCCCCAGCGGGAACAGCAGCACCAACAGGTTCTCCACCGGGATGCGCGAGCAGGCCAGCAGCGTCAGGGCGATCACGGCGACGGCGATCAGGCTGGCGGCGTTGAAGAAATCCAGGCCCAGGCCGATCGGCGTCATCAGGTGGGTATAAAGGCTGGCCGCGTGGCCGAGCACGGCCAGCACGCCAAGCGTGACCAGCAGGCGTTTGTTCGCCTTGGCGCCGGTGGCCAGGCGTGTGCCTTGATAGAGGGTCGCAGCGGCATAAAGGCAAGCGGCGGCGAGGGTGGCAAGCAAGCTGGGTGACAAGGGGAGCATAAATCCTGTTAGGCAAGCCCGAAAGTCGCTGAGTTTGGCATAGAACCCCCTCCACACGAAAGACCACTGCAAGGTGTACGCCGCACGCTTCTTCGCTATAATCCGCGACCTGCCCACGCCGCAGGCTCGCCGAGCACATTTTTCACGGTCTGGGCCGCCATTATCCCGGTCTCATCTGGGCCTGAAAGGATCGCGCATGTTTGAAAACCTAACCGACCGTCTCTCGCAGACGCTGCGCCATGTCACCGGCAAGGCGAAACTGACCGAGGACAACATCAAAGACACCCTGCGCGAAGTGCGCATGGCGTTGCTCGAAGCCGACGTCGCCCTGCCGGTGGTCAAGGACTTCGTCAATTCGGTCAAGGAACGCGCCGTCGGCACCGAAGTGTCGCGCAGCCTGACGCCGGGCCAGGCGTTCGTGAAGATCGTCCAGGCCGAGCTCGAAAGCCTGATGGGCGCCGCCAACGAAGACCTGAACCTCAGCGCCGTACCGCCAGCGGTCGTGCTGATGGCCGGCCTGCAAGGCGCGGGCAAGACCACGACAGCCGGCAAGCTGGCGCGCTTCCTTAAAGAGCGCAAGAAGAAGTCGGTGATGGTGGTGTCGGCGGACATCTACCGTCCGGCGGCGATCAAGCAACTGGAAACCCTGGCCAACGACATCGGCGTGACGTTCTTCCCGTCCGACCTGAGCCAGAAGCCGGTGGACATCGCCCAGGCGGCTATTAAAGAAGCAAAACTGAAATTCATCGACGTGGTCATCGTCGATACCGCCGGTCGCCTGCACATCGATGAAGAGATGATGGGCGAGATCAAGGCGCTCCATGCCGCGATCAACCCGGTGGAAACCCTGTTCGTGGTCGATGCCATGACTGGCCAGGACGCGGCCAACACCGCCAAGGCGTTCGGTGACGCGCTGCCGCTGACCGGCGTGATCCTGACCAAGGTCGATGGTGACGCCCGTGGCGGTGCCGCGCTGTCGGTACGTGCCATCACTGGCAAACCGATCAAGTTCATCGGTATGGGCGAGAAGAGCGAAGCGCTCGAGCCGTTCCACCCCGAGCGTATCGCCTCGCGCATCCTCGGCATGGGCGACGTACTCAGCCTGATCGAGCAGGCCGAGCAGACCCTCGACAAGGACAAGGCCGACAAACTGGCCAAGAAGCTGAAGAAGGGCAAGGGCTTCGACCTCGAAGACTTCCGCGACCAGCTGCAACAAATGAAGAACATGGGCGGCCTTGGCGGCCTCATGGACAAACTGCCGAACATCGGTGGCGTGAACCTGGCGCAGATGGGCAATGCCCAGGGCGCGGCTGAAAAGCAGTTCAAGCAGATGGAAGCCATCATCAACTCCATGACCCCGGCCGAGCGCCGCGACCCTGAGCTGATCAGCGGTTCGCGCAAGCGCCGCATCGCCATGGGTTCCGGCACCCAGGTGCAGGACATCGGCCGTTTGATCAAGCAACACAAGCAGATGCAGAAGATGATGAAGAAATTCTCCGCCAAGGGCGGAATGGCCAAGATGATGCGCGGCATGGGCGGTATGTTGCCCGGCGGCGGCATGCCGAAAATGTAAAGAATCTGCGCCGGCTGTCATGTCGGCGTTGCCCCGCACGGATGCGGGGATCTCCAGCAAACCCGCGCTACGTGGGAGCTGACCTGCCGTTTTTCATGACGGCTCTATGGCAAATCTTGATCGCATGGCGCCAGGCGCCGGAAAAAGACATTTGCAAAAGTCCGGATATTCCTTAGAATATGCGGCCTTTCGGGCACCTATGCCCGCTGTGCATTTAGATTTGCAGCACCGACTACAGGAACGATGTTCACATGCTAACAATCCGTCTTGCCCTTGGCGGCTCCAAAAAGCGCCCGTTTTACCACCTGACCGTAACCGACAGCCGCAACCCGCGTGACGGTTCCCACAAGGAGCAGGTTGGTTTCTTCAACCCTGTTGCCCGTGGTCAGGAAGTTCGTCTGTCCGTGAACCAAGAGCGCGTAGCCTACTGGCTGAGCGTTGGTGCACAACCTTCTGAGCGCGTTGCTCAGTTGTTGAAGGAATCGGCTAAGGCTGCGGCCTGAGCAATATGAACGCGACGCCAAAAGATGCCGGTGATTTGATCGTTGTCGGCAAGATCTATTCTGTACATGGCGTTCGCGGCGAAGTGAAGGTGTATTCCTTTACTGATCCGATCAAGAACCTGTTGGAGTACAAAACCTGGACGCTCAAGCGCGAAGGTAGCGTGAAACAGGTGGAGCTGGTCAGCGGACGCGGGAACGACAAGTTCCTGGTCGCAAAGCTCAAGGGTCTCGATGATCGTGAAGAAGCACGTCTTCTGGCCGGTTATGAGATCTGCGTGCCGCGCAACCTGTTCCCTGAACTGACCGACGGCGAGTACTACTGGTACCAGCTGGTGGGTCTGAAGGTCATCGACCACCTCGGGCAATTGCTCGGGAAAATCGATCACCTGCTCGAGACCGGTTCGAACGATGTCATGGTGGTCAAGCCTTGCGTCGGCAGCCTGGATGATCGCGAACGCCTGTTGCCCTATACCGAGCAATGCGTGTTGGCCGTCGACCTTGCCGCAGGCGAGATGAAGGTGGAATGGGATGCGGATTTCTAAACGTGGCTAATTTGCGCGTTGAAGTCATCACATTGTTTCCCGAGATGTTTTCCGCCATCAGCGAGTACGGCATAACCAGCCGCGCGGTGAAACAGGAGCTGTTGCAGCTCACCTGTTGGAATCCGCGGGACTACACCACGGATCGACATCACACTGTGGACGATCGCCCGTTTGGCGGTGGTCCGGGCATGGTGATGAAGATCAAGCCCCTGGAAGATGCGCTGGTTCAGGCCAGGACGGCAGCCGGGGAGGGTGCGAAGGTGATCTACCTGTCGCCCCAAGGCCGCCAGCTGACTCAGTCGGCGGTACGCGAGCTGGCGAATTCGGATGCATTGATCCTGATTGCCGGCCGTTATGAAGGCATTGACGAGCGTTTCATTGAAGCTCATGTCGATGAAGAGTGGTCGATTGGCGACTATGTACTGTCTGGCGGCGAGCTGCCGGCGATGGTCCTGATCGATGCGGTTACACGACTGCTGCCTGGAGCTTTAGGGCATGCAGATTCCGCCGAGGAAGATTCCTTTACGGATGGTCTGCTGGATTGCCCGCACTACACCCGACCGGAGGTGTATGCGGATCAGCGTGTTCCCGACGTGTTGCTAAGTGGCAACCACGCGCACATCCGGCGTTGGCGTTTACAGCAGTCCCTTGGTCGGACCTATGAACGACGCGCCGATCTTCTGGAAAGCCGCTCGCTTTCTGGAGAAGAGAAGAAGCTGCTCGAGGAATACATCCGCGAGCGGGACGATAGTTAACAACGTATCGATGGTGAGTCCGACGACTTGCCTTAGGAGCACAGCATGACTAACAAAATCATCCTTGCACTCGAAGCAGAGCAGATGACCAAAGAAATCCCTACCTTTGCCCCGGGCGACACCATTGTCGTTCAGGTGAAAGTGAAGGAAGGCGACCGTTCCCGTCTGCAAGCGTTCGAAGGCGTCGTTATCGCCAAGCGTAACCGTGGCGTGAACAGTGCATTCACCGTTCGTAAAATCTCCAACGGTGTCGGCGTAGAGCGTACTTTCCAGACCTACAGCCCGCAAATCGACAGCATGGCTGTCAAGCGTCGCGGTGACGTACGTAAAGCCAAGCTGTACTACCTGCGTGACCTGTCGGGTAAAGCAGCTCGCATCAAGGAAAAACTGGCTTAAGTCCAGCTTCCGATGCAAAAAAAAGCAGCCTGCGGGCTGCTTTTTTGTTGCCTGCGATTTGTGCTTTGAGCACCCTGCATAGCTTCGTTTCCATTTTTGATGCCGTGTGTGCCCGCATCTTTCAAGAGTCTTTATGCCAGCCATCGATCATCCACTGATAGACCAGTTTCTCGATGCCCTGTGGCTGGAGAAGGGGCTGTCCGATAACACCCGCGGTGCCTACCGCAGCGATTTGGCACTGTTTAACGGTTGGTTGCAGGAAAATAACCTGGAACTGATCAATGCCGGCCGGGAGTTGATCCTCGATCACTTGGCGTGGCGCCTGGAGCAGAACTACAAACCGCGCTCGACGGCACGGTTTCTCTCCGGCTTGCGTGGGTTCTATCGCTATTTGCTGCGGGAAAAGCTCATCGCGGTGGATCCGACCTTGCGCGTGGAAATGCCGCAGCTGGGACGTCCGCTGCCCAAGTCCCTGTCGGAAGCCGATGTGGAGGCGTTGCTGGCGGCGCCCGACCTCAGTGAGGCCATCGGCCAGCGCGACCGGGCCATGCTGGAAGTCTTGTACGCCTGTGGCCTGCGTGTCACCGAGCTGATCAGCTTGACGCTGGAGCAAGTCAACCTGCGCCAGGGTGTGCTGCGGGTAATGGGCAAGGGCAGCAAGGAGCGCCTGGTGCCGATGGGCGAGGAAGCGATTGTTTGGGTCGAGCGTTATATGCGCGATGCCCGTCATGAACTGCTGGGTGGGCGTCCCAGCGATGTGCTGTTCCCCAGCCTGCGCGGCGAGCAGATGACCCGCCAGACCTTCTGGCACCGCATCAAGCACCAGGCCAAGGTGGCCGGGATCAACAAATCCCTCTCGCCCCACACCTTGCGTCATGCCTTCGCCACACACCTGCTCAACCACGGCGCCGACCTGCGGGTGGTGCAGATGCTGCTTGGCCATAGCGACTTGTCCACCACCCAGATCTACACCCATGTGGCTCGGGCACGGTTGCAGGACTTGCATGCCAAGCATCATCCTCGCGGCTGAATGAAGTCCCCTGTGGGAGCCTTTGGGAGCAAGCTTGTGGGAGCAAGGCTTGCCCGCGATGAACGATAACGCGGTGTAGTTGTTACACCGCAGCGTGGCCATCGCGGGCAAGCCTTGCTCCCACAGGTAGCTTCCACAGGTAGCTCCCACAGCACAGTTCCACAGGGCAGCCTCCAGCAATGTCTTGCGTCAGCGGCATTCGGTCACGCCAGCCTTCTGTGGTAGGCTTTGTCGGTTTGCACAGTGGGCGGTTGGAACCCGAATCTGCGGGTCGGCGTTTCCCGTCTCATTTGTTCGCCTCAGGAGTCCCCATGCGTTTGATCCAGATGTTCACCGCCGCCGCCATTGCGTTGGCCAGTACCTTTGCCATCGCCGATGACGCGGCCGACAAGGCTATCCGCAAAAGCCTGGAAAACCTTCAGCTCGACGTGCCGATCGACACCATTTCGGCCAGTCCCATGGCCGGCCTGTATGAGGTCAAGCTCAAGGGCAGCCGCGTGCTTTATGCCAGCGCCGACGGCCAATACATCGTCCAGGGCAACCTGTTCGAGCTCAAGGACGGCAAGCCGGTCAACCTCACCGAGCTGACCGAGCGCCAAGGCATTTCCAAGTTGATCAACGGCATTCCGGTCGCTGAAACCGTGGTTTATCCGGCCATCGGCGAAACCAAGTCCCACATCACCGTGTTTACCGACACCACCTGCCCGTATTGCCACAAGCTGCACGCCGAAGTGCCGGAACTGAACAAGCGCGGCATCGAAGTGCGTTATGTGGCATTCCCGCGCCAGGGCCTGGGCTCGCCGGGTGATGAGCAGTTGCAGGCGGTCTGGTGCTCCAAGGACAAGAAAGCGGCCATGGACAAGATGGTCGACGGCAAGGAAATCAAGGCCGCCCAGTGCGAGAATCCGGTTTCCAAGCAGTTTGCCCTCGGACAGTCAATAGGTGTGAACGGTACGCCGGCGATTGTTTTGGCCGATGGTCAGGTAATTCCGGGCTACCAGCCAGCGCCACAAGTGGCCAAACTGGCCCTCGGCGCGAAATGATCATGGGCGATCCGCTTTTGAAGATCACGGCTCGGCGAAAACTTTCGTCGGGCCGTTAAACACAGAGTCGCGTTGCTGCGCGGCTGTATTTCACGGCCGACCTTGCGTCGGCCGTTTCATGGGGAGTCAAGAGTGAATCCGGTCAAAGTAGGCATCTGTGGGTTAGGTACCGTCGGTGGCGGCACCTTCAACGTACTTCAGCGCAACGCCGAGGAAATTTCTCGTCGTGCCGGGCGTGGGATCGAAGTGGCACAAATTGCCATGCGCACGCCAAAGCCTCAGTTCCAGACGACCGGTATTGCGATTACCAACGATGTGTTCGAAGTGGCCACGAACCCTGAGATCGACATCGTCATAGAGCTGGTGGGCGGCTATACCGTTGCCCGCGAGTTGGTACTCAAGGCCATCGAGAATGGCAAGCATGTGGTCACCGCGAACAAGGCGCTTATCGCTGTTCACGGTAATGAGATTTTCGCCAGGGCCCGCGAGAAGGGTGTGATCGTGGCGTTCGAAGCCGCCGTGGCCGGTGGCATCCCGGTGATCAAGGCGATCCGCGAAGGCCTGTCGGCCAACCGTATCAACTGGGTCGCGGGGATCATCAACGGCACCGGCAATTTCATCCTCACCGAGATGCGCGAGAAGGGTCGCACCTTCGAAGACGTGCTCGCCGAAGCCCAGGCCCTGGGCTACGCAGAGGCTGATCCGACGTTCGACGTGGAAGGCATCGACGCCGCGCACAAGCTGACGATCCTGGCGTCCATTGCGTTCGGTATTCCGTTGCAGTTCGACAAGGCCTACACCGAGGGCATCACCAAGCTGACCACCGCGGACGTGAACTACGCCGAAGCCCTGGGCTATCGCATCAAACACCTGGGCGTGGCGCGCAGCACCGCCAGCGGCATCGAGCTGCGCGTGCACCCGACGCTGATCCCGGCCGACCGCCTGATCGCCAACGTCAACGGCGTGATGAACGCGGTGATGGTCAACGGCGATGCCTCTGGCTCGACGTTGTTCTACGGCGCTGGCGCGGGCATGGAGCCGACGGCTTCTTCAGTCATTGCCGACCTGGTGGACGTGGTTCGCGCCATGACCTCCGACCCGGAAAATCGCGTGCCGCACCTGGCCTTCCAGCCAGACTCGTTGTCGGCTCACCCGATTCTTCCGATCGAGGCGTGCGAAAGCTCCTACTACCTGCGCATCCAGGCCAAGGACCATCCGGGCGTGCTGGCCCAAGTGGCGAGTATCCTCTCGGAACGCGGCATCAACATCGAGTCGATCATGCAGAAGGAAGTCGAGGAACACGACGGCCTGGTGCCGATGATCCTGCTGACCCACCGTGTGGTCGAGCAGAACATCAACGACGCGATCGCGGCGCTGGAAGCGCTCCAGGGTGTCGTTGGGCCGGTGGTCCGTATCCGCGTTGAACATTTGAACTAAGCAGCTACAAGCTTCAAGCTGCAAGCTCCAAGTCAAAGCAGATCCGCTTTTACTTGCAGCTTGTAGCTTACAGCTCGCAGCTCAAACCGAAGGTTTGCCCCTATGCGCTATATCAGCACCCGCGGCCAGGCACCGGCCCTGAATTTCGAAGATGTCCTCCTGGCCGGCCTGGCCACGGACGGCGGTCTCTATGTGCCGGAAAACCTGCCGCGTTTCACCCAGGAAGAAATCGCTTCCTGGGCCGGCCTGCCGTATCACGAGCTGGCGTTCCGGGTCATGCGCCCGTTTGT
The DNA here is from genome assembly GCF_051131985.1 of Pseudomonas sp. Z3-6. NCBI lineage: Bacteria > Pseudomonadati > Pseudomonadota > Gammaproteobacteria > Pseudomonadales > Pseudomonadaceae > Pseudomonas > Pseudomonas sp. Z3-6. The sequence continues at coordinate 5,716,820 of NZ_CP071644.1, read as the reverse complement.
CACCGGCAGCATCCCGGACGCCGATTTTAAAAAGATCCTGGAAGAGACCTATGGCGTCTTTTCCCACAATGCCATCGCGCCGCTGCGTCAGCTCAACGGTAACGAATGGGTCATGGAGCTGTTCCACGGCCCGACCCTGGCGTTCAAGGACTTCGCCCTGCAACTGCTCGGTCGCCTGCTGGACTACGTGCTGCAAAAGCGTGGCGAGCGCGTGGTGATCGTCGGTGCCACCTCTGGCGACACCGGTTCGGCGGCCATCGAAGGCTGCAAGCATTGCGAGCACGTCGACATTTTCATCCTGCACCCGCACAACCGGGTCTCGGAAGTGCAGCGTCGGCAGATGACGACCATTTTTGGCGATAACATCCACAACATCGCCATCGAAGGCAACTTCGATGACTGCCAGGAAATGGTCAAGGCCAGCTTCGCCGACCAGAGCTTCCTCAAGGGCACGCGGCTGGTGGCGGTGAACTCGATCAACTGGGCGCGGATCATGGCCCAGATCGTCTATTACTTCCATGCGGCCCTGCAGCTGGGCGGTCCGGCCCGTTCCGTATCGTTCTCGGTGCCGACCGGCAACTTTGGCGATATCTTCGCCGGGTACCTGGCGCGCAACATGGGCCTGCCGATCAACCAGTTGATCGTCGCCACCAACCGCAACGACATCCTGCACCGCTTCATGAGCGGCAACCAGTACGTCAAGGAAACCCTGCACGCCACGCTGTCGCCTTCGATGGATATCATGGTGTCGTCGAACTTCGAACGCCTGCTGTTCGACCTGCACGGTCGCAACGGCGCGGCGATCGCCGGCCTGATGGACAGCTTCCGGCAGGGCGGCGGTTTCAGCGTCGAGCCTGAGCGCTGGACCGAAGCTCGCAAGTTGTTCGACTCCCTGGCCGTGGACGATGAGCAGACCTGCGAAACCATCGCCGAGGTGTTCGAGCAGAGCGGTGAGTTGCTCGATCCGCACACGGCCATCGGTGTCAGGGCCGCTCGTGAGTGCCGTCGCAGCCTGGACATCCCAATGGTGATCCTGGGCACGGCTCACCCGGTCAAGTTCCCGGAAGCGGTGGAGAAAGCTGGTGTAGGAAAAGCGCTCGAACTGCCTGCGCATCTTTCTGATTTGTTTGAGCGAGATGAGCGATGCACCGTGTTGCCCAACGACTTGAAAGCCGTGCAGGCCTTTGTCAGCCTGCATGGCAATCGCGGCAAGCCACTCTGACCGCTTAAATCTGTCACATTTTGAAGCCCGTCTCCTGACGGGCTTTCTTGTTTATGCATGCCAAACTGGCCGGGTTTTCGCCCTTGGAGGGATGGGCGAGTCATCTCGAAGGAAATGCAGATGTCGTTTTTTATCAAAGGCAAGCCAGCCCTGGGCTGGGTAATGGTTCTGGCCCTGATGTACTGGACGCAGGGAGGCGGTGCGGCGCCGCTGAGCGCTTTCGAAACGCCACCGCGCAACCCTGGCGAACGGCTGGTGCTGGACGCGCAAGAGTTGAAGTGGGTCAAGGAGAACCCCCGGGTCATCGTGGCCACCATGCAGTTTCCGTTGTACTTGTTCAAGAATGAGCAGGGACAGTGGAGTGGGTTGAACCACGATATTCTCCAGCGTATCGCGCACCTGAGCGGCCTCGAGTTCGTGCATCGGGAGTCGTTCTCCCCCGGTGAGTTGTTGACGATGCTGGAGAATGGCGAGGCCGACATGACGACCCTGCTGGCGATGAATGAAGAACGTCGGGATTTCCTCGGTTTCAGCCATGCGTTCGGTGGTTTCGGCTGGGTATTCGTCGGCCGAGACGGGGAATCGTCCCTTCATTCGCTGGGGCAGCTCGAAGGGAAAGTCCTGGCATTACCGGCACGCCATGCATTGGAAGCGGAAATCCGGCGCGATTACCCGACGATCACATTACGCACGACCAAGACCTCTGGCGAGGCACGGGCGCTGGTAGAGAGTCGGGAAGCCTTCGCCACTATCGAAAATGAAACCGGGGTGCATCTCTATCCGGCCGGGCAATTGCAGGTCGGCAGCGGCCTTGAGGGCAAGTGGGAACCGGATTACCTGGCGGTACGCCAGGACCTGACCGTGTTGCTGAGTATCTTGAATAAAGCCCTGGAAGCCTTCCCGGCCGAGGACATGCGTGCGCTGCGTTCGAAATGGTTGTCCGGCACGACCCCAGTCCAGGCGCCCACGATCTGGACGCGGATGTCCAGCTGGGGTTACTGGTGTGTGACCGTGGTCGTGGTGTTTGGCCTCTTGTCCCTGCTGTGGAACCGTCGCCTGCAGATACAGATCGACCAACGCCTCAACGCCGAAGCGGTCCTCAAGGATCAGTTGATGCTCCAGCGGGCCTTGATGGATGCCATTCCCGACCCGATTTTCATCCGTGATCTGGAAGGCCGCCTGATCATGTGCAACAAAAGCTATGAAGAGCAGTTCGCGACCCGCTTCGAAAAACTGCGGGGCACGCGGCTGACCGACTCGGCATCATTCCCGCCGGCCACCGCCGAGCTGCTGCATGGGGAAGTGATGGATCAATTGCGCACCGGCCAGTCTCGGTTCGTCGACCGGCAATTGATGTTCAGCGGCGGATTGCGGGAAATCTATCATTGGTCGGTGCCGTTCTATGGGGCCGATGGGCACCTGCGTGGCATTCTGGGGGGCTGGACCGATGTCGGGCGCCGGTGGCGCCGTTGCGACAGGGGCTTGGCTGTGCCGGCCGTCAGCCCCTAACGGCGCCCGGAGAAGGCTGTTGTTTGACTGTCATATTGGACGCGCATGCTCGGTTGAACAGGTTGAGGCGTGCCGGTTCGGTGCGCTGACGAACTTTCTGCTGCGGCCCACGGTCATTGACTGTGTACATGCAGTTGTTTCGGACTATTGAAGGGTGAGCGAATGGAAAGTATCAGCCTATTGCTGAATGAAGCCTTGAGCCCGTACCAGGTCTCGCTGACTCCCTCCGGTGCCAAGGGCGAATGCCGGGTAACGCTGAGGAATGCCAGCGGGAGCATCATCGTCGAGCGAGTGTTCAATCAGGCCCAATTGGCCGACAAGCGTCAGTTGACCGACGTGGTCGATGGCCTGCATCGCGATGTGCTGATTGCCGAGGGTCGCCTCGAGCCCTGTGTGATTGCGGCATTGCGCAATCTGGCGCGCGACAAGGTCATGGTCGCGGCGAATTGACCGGGTTTTGTGGGAACCTTCCTACGTCCTGATGAGTCAGACCTTTTACCAGCAAGAGCAAGCATTGTGCTCCGGTGCTTGTCGCTTGTTGTACTAACCATGATTGGTTACGTTTAACCCCGAGTCGTCTCCCCACTTCTCGGGGTTTCTTTTTGCCCGGCTTTTATGTGTTTAGCGTGTTCTGTCAGGCCCTGGTGGAGCTTTTGTGGGCCCAACTGTGGGAGCGAGCCTGCTCGCGATTGCGGCGGCACATTCAGCATTGATGCAAGCAGACACACCGCTATCGCGAGCAAGCTCGGCTCCCACAGGGATCGGCGGCGGACACTGATCTTATAAACGACCCAAAACCTGTGTGGGAGCGAGCCTGCTCGCGATTGCGGTGTGCCAGTCAACATCAAGTCGTCTGACCCGCCGCAATCGCGAGCAGGCTCGCTCCCACAGTTTGATCTTCAGTGACTGCCCCCTTGCGGTCCGTCAAATGGCCCCGTCGCTACGCAGCTTGGCGATCTGCTGCGCGTCGTAGCCCAGTTCGCCGAGCACCTGGGCATTGTGTTCACCCAATGCCGGCCCGACCCATTCGGAGGTGCCCGGGGTGTCGGAGAGTTTCGGTACGATTCCTGGCATCTTGAACGCCTTGCCGTCCGGCAGCTTGGCCTGCAGGAACATTTCACGGGCCAGGAATTGCGGGTCGCTGAACATGTCTTCGGCGCTGAAGATCCGGCTGGCCGGTACCCCGGCCTGGTTCAGTTGGTCGATAACGCTGTCGAGCGGCAGCCCGTTGACCCAGCGATCGATGACGCCGTAGAGCTCATCGCGCCGGCTGTCACGGCCATCATTGCTGGCCAGTTGCGGGTCATTGGCCAGGTCGTCACGCCCGATGATCTGCATGAAGCGCTTGAAGATCGCATCGCCGTTGGCGCCAATCTGCACGTGCTTGCCGTCGGCGCTGGTGTGGATGGACGAGGGGGTGATGCCGGGCATGATGTTGCCGGTGCGCTCGCGGATGAAGCCGAACACGTCGAACTCCGGCACCATGCTTTCCATCATGGCGAAAATCGCCTCGTACAAAGCCACGTCCACCACTTGCCCGGTTCCGCCGTTGACCTCGCGGTGACGCAGGGCCATCAACGCGCCAATCACGCCCCAAAGGGCGGCGATGGAGTCGCCGATGGAAATCCCGGTGCGCACCGGCGGGCGGTCTTCGAAACCGGTGATGTAGCGCAGGCCGCCCATGGATTCGCCCACCGCGCCAAACCCCGGCTGGTCTTTCATCGGCCCGGTCTGGCCAAAGCCCGAAAGCCGTACCATCACCAGCTTCGGGTTCAGTGCATGCAGAACATCCCAGCCCAGGCCGAGCTTTTCCAACACGCCGGGGCGAAAATTCTCGATCAGGATGTCGGCTTCTCCGATCAGTTTCTTCAGGATCGCCAGGCCTTCAGGGTGCTTGAGGTTCAAGGTCAGGGACTTTTTGTTGCGTGCCTGGACGAACCACCACAAGGATGTGCCTTCATACAGCTTGCGCCATTTGCGCAGCGGATCACCGCCATCGGGGGATTCGACCTTGATGACGTCGGCACCGAATTCGCCGCAGATTCGCGAGGCGAAGGGCCCGGCGATCAAAGTGCCGAGTTCGATGACTTTGACGCCGGCAAGGGGTTTGGCAGTAAGCGACATGACGGATCCTGTAGGACAAAGCAGAACGGATAGAGCGTTTTATCATAGGCCAGGGCCGGTCGCCGCAGGTTGATGGTCGGCAATTCGTGGATTGCCCGCGTCATCGGTTAGACTTGCCGCCTTTCCTCGTATCAAGAAGCCCGTTCATGGCCCAGCCGTCCACGACCTACAAGTTTGAACTGAACCTCACCGACCTCGACCGCAATGTGTACGAGAATGTGAAGCAGACCATCGCCCGCCACCCTTCGGAAACCGAAGAGCGCATGACCGTGCGCCTGCTGGCCTACGCGTTCTGGTACAACGAGCTGCTGGCGTTTGGTCGTGGTCTGTCAGACGTCGATGAGCCTGCGCTGTGGGAAAAAAGCCTGGATGACCGGGTGCTGCACTGGATCGAAGTCGGTCAGCCGGATGCCGATCGCCTGACCTGGTGCTCGCGCCGGACCGAGCGCACCAGCCTGCTGGCCTACGGCAGCCTGCGGGTGTGGGAAGGCAAGGTGATTCCGGCGGTCAAGAACCTGAAGAACGTCAACATCGCCGCCGTGCCCCAGGAAGTGCTCGAAACCCTGGCCAAGGACATGCCCCGGGTGATCAAGTGGGATGTGATGATCAGCGAAGGCACGATTTTCGTGACTGACGACCGTGGCCAGCATGAAGTCCAGCTCCAATGGTTGCTGGGCGAACGCGGTTGAGCCATTGACAGGTATTGAGTGAACTCATTGTGGCGAGGGAGCTTGCTCCCGCTTGGGTGCGCAGCGCCCACAATCAAGGGGGCCGCTACGCAGCCCAGCGGGAGCAAGCTCCCTCGCCACGGTCCAGGACCAAAAAGTAGAGAAATATCCGTCCCCCCATGCGTATAGAACCCCGCCAACTGCCCGACACCCTACCGTTCCTCGGTGACCTGCCGCCCCTGTTGACCCGCCTGTACGCAGCACGCGGCGTGCAGTCCGAGGCCGAACTGGACAAGAGCCTGGCGCGCTTGATTCCGTTCCAGCAGCTCAAGGGGATCGACGCCGCGGTGGATCTGTTGGTGACGGCGCTGGAGCAACGCCAGCGGATCCTGATCGTCGGGGATTTCGATGCCGATGGCGCGACGGCCAGCACGGTGGGCATGTTGGGCTTGCGCCTGCTGGGTGCGGCCCATGTCGATTACCTGGTGCCCAATCGCTTCGAATATGGCTATGGGCTGACCCCGGAAATCGTCGAAGTCGCCCTGGCCCGCGAACCGCAATTGCTGATCACCGTGGATAACGGCATTTCCAGTGTGGAAGGCGTGGCGGCGGCGAAAGCGGCGGGGCTTCGGGTGCTGGTCACCGACCACCACTTGCCGGGCCTCGAATTGCCGGCGGCAGACGCCATCGTCAATCCGAACCAGCCGGGCTGCGAGTTCCCGAGCAAGGCCCTGGCCGGTGTCGGGGTGATTTTTTATGTGCTGATGGCGCTGCGGGCGCGTCTGCGCAGCCTGGGCTGGTACGCCAGCACCCCTCAGCCGAACATTGGCGAATTGCTCGACCTGGTGGCCCTGGGCAGCGTGGCCGACGTGGTACCGCTGGACGCGAATAACCGGATCCTGGTGCACCAGGGCCTGGAACGGATTCGCGCCGGACGCGCCCGGCCCGGCATCAAGGCGATCCTGGAAGTGGCCAAGCGCGACGCAGCGCGGATTACTTCCACTGATCTCGGATTTATCCTCGGGCCGCGTCTGAATGCGGCCGGGCGCCTGGACGACATGAGCCTGGGCATCGAATGCCTGCTCACCGACGACCCGGCCCTGGCGCGGGAAATGGCGGCGCAACTGGACGGCATGAACCAGGACCGCAAATCCATCGAGCAAGGCATGCAGCGTGAAGCCCTGGCCCAGCTCAAGGACCTGCCGGTGGAGTCGATGCCATTCGGCTTGTGCCTGTTCGATCCGCAGTGGCACCAAGGGGTGATCGGCATCCTCGCCTCGCGGATGAAAGAACGTTATTTCCGGCCGACCATCGCCTTTGCCGACGCCGGCGACGGCTTGCTCAAGGGCTCGGGGCGCTCGGTGCCGGGCTTCCACATTCGCGATGCGCTGAGCGTGGTGGCGGCGCAGCATCCGACGCTGATCAGCAAGTACGGCGGTCACGCCATGGCGGCGGGGCTGACGCTGCCGGAGGCGAATTTTCCATTGTTCGCCGAAGCGTTCGATGCGGAAGTGCGCCGGCAACTGCGCGAAGAAGACCTGACCGGCCGGCTGTTGTCGGATGGCACCCTGGCGGTGGAGGAGTTTCATCTGGAACTGGCCCGGGCGCTGCGGCATGCCGGTCCCTGGGGCCAGCATTTCCCGGAGCCGATGTTCCATGGCGTGTTCCAGTTGGTCGAGCAACGCGTGGTGGGCGAACGGCACCTGAAGGTCATCCTCAAGAGCGAATGCGGCTCGGTGAAGCTCGACGGCATTGCCTTCGGCATCGACCGCGAGATCTGGCCCAACCCTACCGTGCGCTGGGTGGAGCTGGCCTACAAGCTCGACCTCAACGAGTTCCGCGGCCAGGAAACGGTGCAGTTGATGATTGCCCATATCGAGCCGCGGTAGGCGATACGCCGATCGGCCTTTGTGGCGAGGGAGCTTGCTCCCGCTGGACGCGACAGCGTCCCCTTGCAATGTGATGGCTGGAACTCAGGGGGCCGCTTCGCAGCCCAACGGGAGCAAGCTCCCTCGCCACGAGATGCAAGCAGCCTTGAGCGAACGTCGTTGCGTCACACCGTCGGTTTTTAAGTTCTGAACCCTCCGTGCTCGCGGGTTGTCGACTAGGCTCTAAGCACTGCTTGATAGCCCTTGTGACGTCTTGTCGAATTTTTTGCCCGCGGGGGCGGGAGTTGTACCTTTTGTCACTCGTCGACTGTTCAAACAGAACCCTGGAGCCTGCCCACTGATTCGAGAGGTGCCCCATGAGTCTGCTGCTGGAACCCTATACCCTTCGCCAATTGACCCTGCCCAATCGCATCGCGGTATCGCCGATGTGCCAGTATTCGAGCACCGATGGCCTGGCCAACGATTGGCACCTGGTGCACTTGGGCAGCCGCGCCGTGGGCGGTGCCGGCCTGGTGTTCACCGAAGCCACCGCCGTGACCGCCGACGGTCGCATCACCGCCCAGGACCTGGGGCTGTGGAACGATGAACAGATCGAACCCCTGCAACGCATCACCCGGTTCATCACCGCCCAAGGCGCCGTGCCGGGCATCCAACTGGCCCATGCCGGACGCAAGGCCAGCACCTGGCGACCCTGGCTGGGCAAACATGGCAGCGTCAAACCGGCGGACGGCGGCTGGGTGCCGATCGGCCCGTCGCCGATTGCCTTCGATCCGCAACACACCCAGCCGGTGCAGTTGGACGAAGGGCAGATCGCCGATCTGATCCAGGCCTTCGTGGAGGCGGCCAAGCGCGCCCTCACGGCCGGTTTCAAGGTGGTCGAGGTCCACGCGGCCCATGGCTACCTGCTGCATCAATTCCTGTCGCCGTTGAGCAATCAGCGGCGCGATCAATACGGCGGCTCGTTCGAAAACCGTATCCGGCTGGTGCTGCAAGTCACCGAAGCGATCCGGGCGGTATGGCCTGAAGAACTGCCGGTCTTCGTCCGCGTCTCCGCCACCGATTGGGTCGAGGATGGTTGGAACCCGGATGAGACCGTGGAACTGGCGCGGCGCTTCAGGGCGCTGGGTGTGGACCTGATCGATGTGTCATCGGGCGGCACGGCCGCCAATGCGGAAATTCCCACCGGCCCGGGTTACCAGACACGTTTTGCCGAGCGGGTGCGCAAGGAGTCGGAAATCGCCACCGGCACCGTCGGCATGATCACCGAACCGGCCCAGGCCGAGCACATCCTGCGCACTTGCCAGGCCGACATCATTTTCCTGGCCCGGGAATTGTTGCGTGATCCGTACTGGGCCTTGCATGCCGATGATGACTTGGGCGGCCGCAAGGCCACGTGGCCGGCGCAATACCAGCGGGCCACCCATCGGGACCAGCCGATTCATGAGTCGGATTTGCGGGACTGAGGGCCTGATAAAACAGGAAGCCCCGGTCGATTGGCCGGGGCTTTTTTTGTTTTATCTGGAGTCGTTGGTGCTTGTACTGCCGCCTTCGCGAGCAAGCCCGCTCCCACAGGGATTGGATGTGGCTCACAAACTCTGTGGATAACACAAGCCCACTGTGGGAGCGGGCTTGCTCGCGAAGGCGTCATCCCTGACGCAGAAAGGCTCAGGGATACTTACGCTTATCCGGCGCCGGCGGGAAGTACTGGTACAACCAGGTCTCGCTCAAGGTCCGGTCCTTGCTGCGAATGAACAGGCGCATCTGTACCGGGTCCACACGGTCGTCGGTCGGGTACCAATCGAAGGTGATGCGATAGCCCTTGATCGCATCCAGCACCAACACGTTGAAGTCCTTCACTTCGCCGTGGGAGCAGGTCACCACCGGTTCGATGCCGGTGCCCGGCGGCAGTTGGTCGAGGCCACCGCCGCTGAAGTCCACGGCGAAACGGCGTGCCCAGACGGTCGGGTAATGCTCGCCCGGTGCCCAACCTTCGATGAAGCCGCCCATGCCTGAACGGGTGGCGTCGACATGGGCCAGGTCGGTGCTGACCGGCGGCAGGGCGCTCCAGTAGAGCTTGTAGCCATAGTTCAGCGAGTCACCGGCGGCCACCGGTTTTTTCGGCGTCCAGAACGCGACGATGTTGTCCAGGGTTTCGCCGGTAGTCGGAATCTCCAGCAGGTCGACCGAGCCTTCGCCCCAGGCCGTCGTCGGTTCGACCCACAGGCTCGGACGCTTGCTGTACCAGTCCACGGTGTCCTGGTAGCTGGCAAAGTCGTGATCGGTCTGCACCAGGCCGAAGCCTTTTGGGTTCTTGTCGGCGAACGCATTGAATTGCAGGGTGGCGGGGTTGTTCAACGGACGACAGACCCACTCGCCGTTGCCGCGCCACATGGCCAGACGGTCGGAGTCGTGGATTTGCGGGTGAATGGTGTCGCACATGCGCCGCTCGACGGTGCCGCAACTGAACATGCTGGTCATGGGGGCGATGCCCAGTTGCTCGATGGCGGTACGGGCGTTGACGTGCGCGTCGATCTCCATCACCACCTGGGTCGGCTGGCAATCGATGTCGAACCGATAGGCACCGGTAGCACTGGGGGAGTCGAGCAGGGCGTAGACCACGAAGCGGGTGCTGTTCTTGTCCGGGGTTTCGAACCAGAATTTAGTGAAGTCCGGGAATTCCTCGCGCTTCTTGGCGTAGGTGTCGATGGCCAGGCCGCGGGCCGACAGCCCGTACTGGCCACTGGCGTCCACCGCGCGGAAATAGCTCGCGCCCAGGAACGAAACGATGTCGTGCCGATCCAGCTCCGGCGCCTTGAAGACGCGAAAGCCGGCGAAGCCCAGGTCACCCGTCAATTGCGAGGTGTTGACCGTGGTTTTCTCATAGTTGAACAGCTCCGGACGGAAGTGCACCTCACGGGCCATACGTGTCTTCGGATCGACGCTGTACATGCGCACCGGCTGCTTGAAGCCCATGCCGACGTGGAAAAACTGTGCATCCAGTTGCCGCCCGTCCAGATCATTCCATAACGAATGGTTGACGTCGTACTGGATGGCGTTGAACTGCAGCGGCGACATCTGGGCCAGGGTCGGTGGCAGGACTTGCTTGGTGTCGACGTAGCGGCTCTCGGCCAGCCGCTTGGCCTGTTCCTTCAAACCGTTGAAGTCGAAGGGACGGGCTTCGCCGTCGGCGGTCTGTTCGGCGGCCCAGGCGCGTGCGGCCATGAGCCCGGAGGCCGATAGCCCGGTGTAGGCGGCGAAGGCCATGGAGGCCTTGAGCAGATTCCTGCGGTGCATAAATACAACCTTTCTCGAAACAGCCCCGAGCCGATCCTGGCCACAGCGACTGATAAAGGAGTTCGGACATGCCTTTGGCCAAACGCGACGAACGTTAGAACAGATGCCTGAGAGCTGGATCGGTTCACCGAGGCGCAAAATCATAGGGGAAATACAGGCTTGGAGAGATAGGAAAGCGTGGCATGGTTAAATTTTCTTACAGTTATTTCTTTTTTTATGCCGATTCCCTGTTTTTTTGACTAATTACTCTAAAACTCCCTTTTCACGCTTTGAATCCTCCCTATTCTTTAGCGTGACAGACGATCCAACCCGGGTTTCAGACGGCGCTATCAGGTCAACCTCGACGTACAGAAGGACAAATTCATGACAAAAATACAGGGCATCACCGAAATGCTGGGGATCTTTCCAGGGCTGACCCACCCGCGCAGGACACGCCGGCTCAGCCTGGAAGAAATGAGATTGGTCGAGCGTTATCGGGAGTTGTCGGAAAACGACCGCATCGCCATGCGTTACCTGGTGGATGCGATGCGCAGTGTTTCGCGGTTTTGACCAGAGACCCTGCAGCCTTTAAATGGCCTCGCAATTTTCCTACCAACGAGTGGGAATTTTCAAACGAGGCCAAGCACATCGGCCTACCGTCAGCGGCGGTTGCAGGCCTGAGCGTGAAGTATTACTTTTCTATGCGAGGTAATACTTTGAGGAGAATACAATGCCGACGACTATGACCAGCAAAGGACAAGTCACCATTCCCAAACCCATTCGCGACGCGCTGCACTTGATTCCTGGCTGTGCGGTAGAGTTCAGCATCAATGCACAGGGCGAGGTAGTGCTGCATGCAGGTAAGCCCGGAACAGCCGAGGCAGCTATCGGTGATCGCTTTGAAGCTGTCCGTGGCAGGGCGGATATCAAATGGCGCACAGACGATCTAATGGCCCTGTTGCGTGGTGAAGACTGATGATATTGGTCGATACCAACGTCTTGATCGATGTGCTGGAAGATGATCCGGTTTGGGCTGATTGGTCCATCGAGCAGATGCGTGCCCAATCCAAAATTCACAATTTGGTAATCAATCCAGTTATTTATGCTGAACTGTCCCAGACATTTTCTACCTTCGAAGCGTTGGATGAGGTTGTCGAAGAGATGGGGCTGCTAATGCAGGAGGTACCTCGTCCAGCGTTGTTTTTGGCAGGGAAGGCTTTTGTGCGTTATCGAAAGGTGGGCGGTGGCAAAAATAATGTGCTCGCCGACTTTTTCATCGGTGCCCATGCAGCTGTCAAGCGTCTTCCTTTGCTTACACGTGATGCGAAGCGTTACCGAAGTTATTTTCCTTCGGTGCAGTTGGTGGTGCCATCGTGAGGTGCGCTTCACCACGACCAATATCGTCCCCTTGGTCGTGGTGTAATCGCAATTAGCATTGGCTCAATGCTTGAACATCACATGCCGCACCACCGTGTAATCCTCCAGTCCATACATGGACATGTCCTTGCCATAGCCGGAACGTTTCTGACCGCCATGGGGCATTTCGCTGACGAGCATGAAGTGAGTGTTCACCCAGGTGCAGCCGTATTGCAGGCGTGCCGACAGGCGATGGGCACGGCCGATGTCGGCGGTCCATACCGATGAGGCCAGGCCGTAGTCCGAATCGTTGGCCCAGGCCAGCACTTGCGCTTCGTCGAGGAACGGAGTGACGGACACCACCGGCCCGAAGACTTCCCGGCGGACAATTTCGTCATCCTGCTGGGCGTCGGCCAGCACCGTCGGTTCGAAGAAGAACCCGTTGCCGTCCACGGCCTTGCCACCGGTGATCAGGCGGATATGCGGCTGGGCGATGGCCCGCTCGACGAAGCCGGCCACACGGTCGCGGTGCTGGGCGGTGATCAGTGGGCCCATCTCGGTGTCTGGTGCGGTTTGCAGGCCGTATTTGATGCTGCCTACCGCGGCGCCGAGTTTCTCGACGAACCGGTCGTAGATACCTTGCTGGGCATAGATGCGGCAGGCGGCGGTGCAGTCCTGGCCGGCGTTGTAGAAACCGAAGGTGCGGATGCCTTCCACGGCCGCGTCAATGTCGGCGTCGTCGAAGATGATCACCGGGGCTTTACCGCCCAGTTCCATGTGCATGCGCTTGACGCTGTCGGACGTGCTGGAAATGATGTTCGAGCCGGTGGCGATGGAGCCGGTGAGCGACACCATGCGCACTTTCGGGTGAGTGACCAGCGGGTTGCCGACGGTTTGCCCGCGTCCGAAGATCACGTTAAGCACGCCGACGGGGAAAATCTCCGACGCCAGTTCCGCCAGGCGCAACGCCGTCAATGGGGTCTGCTCCGACGGCTTGAGCACCACGGTATTGCCGGCGGCCAGGGCCGGGGCGATTTTCCAGGCGACCATCATCAGCGGGTAGTTCCACGGCGCGATGGAGGCGATGACCCCCACCGGGTCGCGACGGATCATCGAGGTGTGCCCGGGCAGGTATTCGCCGCCCGCCGAACCGCTCATGCAGCGACTGGCGCCGGCAAAGAAACGGAACACGTCGGCAATCGCCGGGATCTCGTCGTTCAGCGCGGCGCTGAAGGGTTTGCCGCAGTTATCCGACTCCAGCTTCGCCAGCTCCTCGCCGTGGGCTTCGATGGCATCGGCCAGCTTGAGCAGCAACAAGGAGCGGTCCTTGGGTGGCATTTGCGACCAGGCTTCGAAGGCGTTGTCGGCGGCACGCACGGCGGCATCGACCTGGGCTTCGCTGGCTTCATTGATCTCCACCAGCACCCGGCCCAGCGCCGGGTTGAACACCGCCTGGCCAGGGCCTTCGCCGTTCACCAGATGGCCGTTGATCAGCAGTTTGGTTTGCATGTCCATGTCCTCTTGATTCTTGCTTTTGATCTGGGTGGGAGCGGGCTTGCTCGCGAAGGCGGCGTGTCAGTCGACGCAAATGTTGGATGACACACCGCCTTCGCGAGCAAGCCCGCTCCCACAAGGGATCCGGTTCCACAGTGACATTTACTTCCCGCCACTCCCCGCCACGCTCTCACCCCCACGGGTCAGGTAATACGCGCCCAATATCGGCAGCATCGTGACCATCATCACCAGCATCGCCACCACGTTGGTCACCGGCACGTCGCGTGGGCGGCTGAGCTGGTTGAGCAGCCACAGCGGCAGGGTGCGTTCGTGGCCGGCGGTGAAGGTGGTGACAATGATCTCGTCGAACGACAGCGCAAACGCCAGCATCCCACCGGCCAGCAGGGCCGACCCCAGGTTAGGCAAGATGATGTAGCGAAAGGTCTGCCAACCGTCGGCGCCCAGGTCCATCGAGGCTTCGATCAGGCTGTGGGAAGTACGGCGCAGGCGGGCGATGACGTTGTTGTAGACGATCACCACGCAGAAGGTTGCATGGCCGACGATGATGGTGAACATCCCCGGTTCGATGCCCAGGGTCTTGAAGGTCGCCAGCAGTGCTATGCCGGTGATGATCCCCGGCAAGGCAATTGGCAGGATCAGCATCAGTGAAATGCCCTGTTTGCCGAAGAAATCGCGGCGGTACAGCGCCGCCGAGGCCAGGGTGCCAAGCACCATGGCGATCAGCGTGGCGATGGCCGCGATCTGCAACGACAGCTTGATCGCCTCCAGCACGTCCGGGCGCGAGAAGGCGACGCTGAACCACTTCAGGGTCAGGCCCTTGGGCGGAAAGCTGAACGCCGCATCTTCAGTATTGAAGGCGTAGAGGAAGATGATCAGGATCGGAAAGTGCAGGAACACCAATCCGCCCCACGCCGCGATCCGCAAGCCCCACGAGGCTCGGTCTTGAGAGTCAGAGTGCATCGAATGCCCCCAGTCGCTTGACGACGGATAGATAGATCGCGATCAGCACGATGGGTACCAGGGTGAACGCCGCGGCCATGGGCATGTTGCCGATGGCGCCTTGCTGGGCGTAGACCATGCTGCCGACGAAGTAGCCCGGTGGGCCTACCAGTTGCGGCACGATGAAGTCCCCCAGGGTCAGCGAGAACGTGAAGATCGAGCCGGCGGCAATGCCGGGGATCGACAGTGGCAGGATCACTTGCATGAACGTCTGGCGCGGCCTGGCGCCCAAGTCCGCCGAGGCTTGCAGCAGCGACGGCGGCAGACGCTCCAGGGACGCCTGGATCGGCAGGATCATGAACGGCAGCCAGATGTAGACGAACACCAGGAAACGCCCCAGGTGTGAGGTGGACAAGGTGCTGCCGCCCACGCCCGGGATCCCCAGCACGAACTGCAGCACCGGCCCCAGGCCCAGGTGCTGGACGAACCACTGCGCCACGCCGCCCTTGGCCAGCAGCAACGTCCAGGCATAGGCCTTGACGATGTAGCTGGCCCACATCGGCAGCATCACCGCGATGTAGAAAAATGCCTTGGTCTTGCCGCGGGTGTAGCGCGCCATGTAGTAGGCGATCGGGAACGCGACGATGGCGCTGGCGATGGACACCGCAATGGCCATGCTCAGGGTGCGCAAAATGATGTCGAAGCTCGACGGCTGGAACAGCGCCGTGAAGTTCGCCAGGGTCAGGTCCGGCGTGACCGCCATGGTGAAGTCATCGAAGGTGTAGAAACCCTGCCACAGCAAGGTCAGCAGCGAGCCAAGGTAGATCGCGCCGAACCACAGCAATGGCGGCACCAGTAGCATCGACAAGTACAGGTTGGGCCGTCGGTACAGCAGGTTGGAAAAACGCCGCAGCGGCGAACCGGGCGCAGGCGTTGGGGTGATGGCCAGCGTGTTCATCTCACACCTCGCCACTGACGGCGTCGTGCAGCGTGACCATCGCCTCACGGGCCCAGCGAACGCTCAGCTGTTGGCCAGCCTGGTGCGGGGCGGCGTTGTCCTGCCACTGGGTGTTGGCCTGGCTGAGGTTCAGGGTCTGGCCGTTGGCAAGTTTCAGCTCATAGCGTGTGGCGCTGCCCTGGTACTGGATGTCGTGCAGCAGGCCGTGGACTTCGACCTCACCATTGGCCAACGGGCCCTCGGCGAAACGCATGTGTTCCGGACGGATCGAGAACGGCTGTGGATAACCGCTCAGTTCCCGTGCCAATTCGCCACGAATCACGTTGGAGGTGCCGACGAATTCGGCGACGAAGGTGGTCGCCGGTTTCATGTACAGGTTGCGTGGCGTATCGACTTGTTCGATGCGGCCCTTGTTGAACACCGCCACGCGGTCGGACATCGACAGCGCTTCGGTCTGGTCGTGGGTGACGAAAATGAAGGTGATGCCCAACTGGCGTTGCAACTTCTTCAACTCGCCCTGCATCTGTTCACGCAGCTTCAGGTCCAGGGCGCCCAAGGGCTCATCGAGCAACAGTACCCGCGGCCGATTGACCAGCGCACGGGCCAGGGCCACCCGTTGACGCTGGCCGCCGGAGAGCTGCACCGGCTTGCGTTCGCCGTAGCCGCCCAGGGCGACCATCTCCAGGGCCTCGTCGGCGCGCTGGATGCGCTCGGCCTTGGCGACGCCTTTGACTTTCAGACCGTAGGCCACGTTGTCGCGCACGTTCATGTGGGGGAAGAGGGCGTAGTCCTGGAACACCGTGTTGACGTCCCGCTGATACGGCGCAAGCCCCGTGGCTTCCTCTCCGTGGATGCGGATCGAGCCGGCACTGGGTTGTTCAAACCCGGCGATCAGCCGCAGGCAGGTGGTCTTGCCCGAGCCGGACGGGCCCAGCATGGAAAAGAACTCGCCGTCCTGGATGTCGATGGAGACCCGGTCTACGGCCTTTACATCGCCGAACTGCCGGGATACCTGGGTGAACTGGACTGCAAGCGTCATGGTGCGGGGCTCCAGAAAGCGGGGCGGGTATGAAATCTCAACGATTGGCAGGCGATCCCGTGGCGAGGGAGCTTGCTCCCGCTGGGTGGCGCAGCCGCCCCAAAACCAGGCGATGCGGTGTGTCAGCTAATACCGCGTCGGTCCGTTTTGGGCGTGCTTCGCACACCAGCGGGAGCAAGCTCCCTCGCCACAGGGGCCGCTCCCATTTATGTGCTGGGGGTTAACGCCCACCCATGATCGCAATGTAATCCTGGGTCCAGCGGCTGTACGGCACGAACTTGCCGCCCTCGGCCTGTGGGGTTTTCCAGAAGGCGATCTTGTCGAATTGATCGAAGCCGTTGGTCTTGCAGCCTTCGGCGCCCAGCAGCTCGCTGCCCTTGCACGCCGCCGGCACCGCTGGCAACGAACCGAACCACGCGGCCACGTCACCCTGGACTTTCGGTTGCAGCGACCAGTCCATCCACTTGTACGCGCAGTTGGGGTGCTTGGCCTCGGCGTGGAGCATCGTCGTGTCGGCCCAGCCGGTGGCGCCTTCTTTCGGAATGGTCGAGGCGATCGGTTGCTTCTCGTTCATCAGGCCGTTGACCTGATAGGGCCAGGCGCCGGACGCCACCACGCCTTCGTTCTTGAAATCGCTCATCTGCACCGTGGTGTCGTGCCAGTAGCGGTGGATCAACGGCTGCTGGGCCCGAAGCAGTTCCAGCACGGCCTTGTACTGGGCTTCGTCGAGTTGGTACGGGTCCTTGATGCCTAGTTCAGGCTTGGCGGTCTTGAGGTACAGCGCCGCGTCGGCGATGTAGATCGGACCATCGTAGGCTTGCACGCGCCCTTTGTTCGGCTTGCCGTCGGGCAATTCCTGGGCATTGAACAGCACGCTCCAACTGGTGGGCGCTTGCTTGAACACCTCGGTGTTGTACATCAGCACATTGGGACCCCATTGGTACGGGGTGCCGTAGGTCTGCTGGTTGACCACGTACCACGGCGCATTTTTCAGGCGCGGGTCGAGGTTTTTCCAGTTGGCGATCAGCGCGGTATTGATCGGCTGCACGCGCTTGCCGGCAATCAGCCGCAACGAGGCGTCGCCCGAGGCGGTGACCAGGTCGTAGCCGCCCTTGGTCATCAGGCTGACCATTTCATCGGACGTGGCGGCGGTTTTCACATTGACCTTGCAGCCGGTTTCCTTCTCGAAACCCGTGACCCAGTCGTAGGCCTTGTCGCTTTCGCCGCGTTCGATGTAACCCGGCCAGGCGACGATATCCAGTTGGCCCTCGCCGGCACCGACGGCCTTGAGCGGCTCGGCGGCCTGGAGGCTGACGCTGGTCAGCAGCGCCGTGGTGAGTGCACTGAGCAATGCGGTCTTGTGCGCGTACATGGAAATCCCTCTTGCTTTAATTATGGTCGGGGCAGGGTTCGAACAGGATGAAACGCCATGGTTGGCCTGTTATTAGAGTAGAGCTGTTATCTAGAGATGCTGGCCGTGACGGGCCATGATGTGGCGCACCACGCTGTAGTCCTGGAGCGAATCGCTGGACAGGTCCTTACCGTAGCCGGAGCGTTTCAGGCCGCCGTGGGGCATTTCGCTGACCAGCATGAAATGGCTGTTGATCCAGGTGCAGCCGTATTGCAACCGCGCCGCCACCTGCATGGCCTTGTCCAGGTTCTGGGTCCATATCGAGGACGCCAGGCCGTATTCCGAATCATTGGCCCATTCCACCGCCTGGCTGAGTTCGTCGAAGCGGGTCACGGTCACGACCGGGCCGAACACCTCGCGCTGGACGATTTCATCGCTTTGCTTGCAGCCGGCCAGCAGGGTGGGTTGGTAATAGAAGCCAGCACCGGAATGCACCGCCGCCCCGGTGATGCGCTCGATGTGCGGCTGGCCGAGGGCGCGCTCGACAAAACTGGCCACGCGGTCGCGCTGGCGGGTGCTGATCAGCGGGCCGATCTCATTGTCGGCGTCGCGCTTGCCGGCAAAGCGCAGGCTGCTGACCGCCGCGCCGAGCTCGGCCACCAGCCGGTCGTGAATTCCGCCCTGGGCGTAGATCCGGCACGCCGCGGTGCAATCCTGCCCGGCGTTGTAATAGCCGTAGGTGCGCACGCCTTCGACCACGGCTTGGATATCGGCGTCGTCGCACACGATCACTGGCGCCTTGCCGCCCAGTTCCAGGTGTGTGCGCTTGAGGGTTTTTGCCGCCGCCTGGAGGATTTTCTGCCCGGTGACGATATCGCCCGTCAGCGAAACCATGCGCACTTTAGGATGGCTGACCAGATGGCTGCCCACCCCTTCGCCACCGCCGCAGAGGATATTGATCACGCCCCGTGGCAGGAGCCGGGCCAGCATCGGCGCCAAGGCCAGGATCGACAACGGCGTGTGCTCCGAGGGCTTGAATACCAATGTGTTGCCCGCGGCCAGGGCCGGGGCGATTTTCCAGGCGGCCATCATGATCGGGTAGTTCCACGGCGCGATGGACGCCACGACGCCGATCGGGTCGCGGCGCACCATGCTGGTATAGCCGGGCAGGTATTCGCCACTGAGCTGGCCGGTTTGGCAGCGCACGGCACCGGCGAAGAAACGAAAGACATCCACCGTGGCGCTCAGGTCATCCTGGCGCGCCAGGTGCAGCGGCTTGCCGCAGTTCAGGGCTTCGAGGCGGGCCAGCTCATCGGCGTTATGTTCGATGGCGCTGGCGATGTCCAGCAGCAGGTTCGAGCGTTGCTGTGGCGTGGTGCGCGACCAGCCGTCGAAGGCGCGGTGGGCGGCGAGGATCGCGGCTTCCACCTGCTCGGTACTGGCCTCGGCGATGTGAGCCACGACTTCGCCGGTGGCCGGGTTGAGGATCGGCTCGACAACGCCTTCACCGGGAACGAGTTCCCCGTCGATCAGCAACGCGGTGCACAACGGGGTTTGCGTGCCAGCCATTTTTTATAGGTCTCAGTTGAAACAAAGAACCTGTGGGAGCGAGCTTGCTCGCGATGGCGGTGTATCAGTCGAATCGATGTCGCCTGTCGCACCGCTATCGCGAGCAAGCTCGCTCCCACAATGGATTGTTCTCCCACAATGGATTGTGGCGATACAGCAAGACTAGTGTCCGGCCTCAAGCCCGACAAATTCGAAATACTCAAGGCTGCGTTCGATTAAATAGATGGCTTGCGTCCGCCATGAGGCTGTTCCCGAGCCACCGCCAGGAACGGGTCGACCGACGCCGGTCGCGCCGTGCCCCGGCGCCAAGCCAGGCCGACGTCGAGGGTCTGGTTGAGGTCGGCAATCGGTCGCGCTTCGATGATGTCGCCTTCCAGCGACCAGGGGCGGTAGGTCATGTCCGGCTGGATCGACACGCCCAACCCCGCCGCTACCAGGCTGCGCACTGCTTCGGTCGAGGCGGTGCGCAGGGTGACCCTGGGTTGCAGGCCGGCGCCGCGCCACAGGCGTTGGGCGTTGCGGTCCATTTCGTCGACGTTCAGTTGGATCAGCGGCTCGCGGGCCACATCGGCCAGGTGGATGCTGTCGTGCTCCAGCAAGGGATGCTGCGCCGGTAGCCACAAACGGTGCGGCGAATGCGTCAGGACTTCGGTCTGCAGGGCGTGGCGGTCCTCCAGGTTGGACAGGATCAGCACCCCGACGTCGATTTCGCCGCTGACCAGCAAATGTTCGATGTACGGCCGCTCGTCCTCCATCACGCGGATCTCCACGTTGGGGTAGGCGCGCTGGAAGCGGGTCAGCAGGTCCGCCAGGTAATAACCGGCGACCAGGCTGGTGACGCCAATGGTGACTTGGCCAGCCACCTGGTCGGTGCTTTGTTGCAGGCTGCGCTTGGCGTTGTCGACCGTGGCCAGGATCAGGTGGGCCTGGCGCAGGAATTGATGGCCCTGGTGGGTCAGGGTCATGCCCTTGGCGTGGCGGTTGAACAGGCTGACGCCGATGTCTTGCTCCAGTTGCTGGATGGCCAGGGTCAAGGTGGACTGGGAAATGAACGCCGTTTGCGCCGCGGCGGAGATGGAGCCGGTTTCGGCCACCGCGATGAAATGGCGGATCTGACGCAGAGTCATCATGGACGCATACCGGTGGGCGGATTTATCGATGTACTGGAGTGTATATCGGTTTTTTAGAAGGAAAGGAACGTGCACCGCTGGGGGCGTCAGGCAACATCTGGAAGCAATCTCGCCAACGGCGTCGGGCACTTTCGATCTAGGCTGGGGGCCTTACGTTGACCCGAAAATGTGGAGGCAACAAATGAACACCCGTGGATTGCTCGATCAGCTTCTCAAGTCCGGCCAGGAAATGTTGCAGAACAAGGCTGGCGGTTCACAGGGCAAGTCGTCCGGTGGCCTGGGCGGTTTGCTCGGCGGCTCCGGCAACCTGGGCGGGATGCTTTCCGGCGCGGGTGGTGGGGCACTGGCCGCCGGGGCCATGGGCCTGTTGCTGGGCAACAAGAAAGCCCGCAACTTCGGCGGCAAGGCCCTGGCCTATGGCGGCCTGGCGGCCTTGGGCGTGATCGCCTACAAGGCCTATGGCAACTGGCAGGCCCAGCAGGGCAACGCGCCGAAGACCGAACCGCAGACCCTCGATCGCGTGCCTCCGGCGCAGGTCGAGCAGCACAGCCAGGCGATCCTCAAGGCGCTGGTGGCGGCGGCCAAGGCCGACGGCCATGTGGACGAGCGCGAGCGGCAATTGATCGAAGGCGAGTTCACCAAGCTCGACAACGACCAGGAGTTGCAACACTGGCTGCATGCTGAACTCAACAAACCCTTGGACCCCACCGACGTCGCCCGTGCCGCCAGCACCCCGGAAATGGCCGCGGAAATGTACATCGCCAGCGTGATGCTGGTAGATGAGGAAAACTTCATGGAGAAGTCCTACCTCGATGAACTGGCGCGCCAACTCAAGCTGGAGCCGGGGTTGAAGGTGGAACTGGAAAAACAGGTGCGCCAGGCGACTGTATAAAGCAGCATCAACGCTATTCCTTGTGGGAGCGAGCCTGCTCGCGATGGCGCCCGGTCAGTCGCAGCATGGTTGACTGACACTCCGCTTTCGCGAGCAAGCCCGCTCCCACAGTGGTTTTGTGGTGTCTGGCAATCTTGTATCCAACGCTATCCCCTGTGGGAGCAAGCCTGCTCGCGATGGCGCCCGGTCAGTGACAGTATTTTTGACTGATATACCGCTATCGCGAGCAAGCTCGCTCCCACAGTGGTTTTGTGGTGTCTGGCAATCTTGTATCCAACGCTATCCCCTGTGGGAGCGAGCCTGCTCGCGATGGCGCCCGGTCAGAGACAGTATTTTTGACTGATACACCGCTATCGCGAGCAAGCTCGCTCCCACAGTGGTTTTGTGGTGTCTGGCAATCTTGTATCCAACGCTATTCCTTGTGGGAGCGAGCCTGCTCGCGATGGCGCCCGGTCAGTGACAGTATTTTTGACTGATATACCGCTATCGCGAGCAAGCTCGCTCCCACAGTGGTTTTGTGGTGTCTGGCAATCTTGTATCCAACGCTATTCCCTGTGGGAGCGAGCCTGCTCGCGAAGGCGTCCGGTCAGTGGCAGTATTTTTGACTGATATACCGTTTTCGCGAGCAAGCCCGCTCCCACAGTGGTTTTGTGGTGTCTGGCAATCTTGTATCCAACGCTATCCCCTGTGGGAGCGAGCCTGCTCGCGAAGGCGTCCGGTCAGTCGCAGCATGGTTGACTGACACTCCGCTTTCGCGAGCAAGCCCGCTCCCACAGGGGCGGGTTCCATTTCTTCAAGTACCGGTGAGCCTCGGCTCAATCAAAATCCTCCCACGCCGCCATACAGACGCCGCGCCGCCCTCGGCTATACTCCCCAGCATTTTCAAGTGCCCGAGGTTTTACTGTGAAGAATTGGACATTGCGCCAACGCATCCTGGCGAGTTTTGCGGTGATCATCGCCATTATGCTGCTGATGGTGGTTGTCTCGTATTCACGGTTGCTGAAGATCCAGGACAGTGAAGAAAAGGTCCGGTCCGATGCGGTTCCGGGGGTGTATTTCAGCTCGATGATCCGCGGTGGCTGGGTCGACAGCTACGTCCTGACCCAGCAAATCGTCGGTCTTTCCGGGAATCGGGAAATCACCGCCGAGGACAAGGCCCGCTACCAGGGTTTCGAGCAGCACCTGCGCGAAGAAATACAGAACTACCAAAAGTTGATCCAGAACCCGGCGGACCAAGCCTCGTTCGACGAGTTCGAGGCCTTCCACTTGGCATTTAACCAGGCCATGGCCAAGGTCTTGGACTTGTACCAGCGCAAGGACTACGACGGCGCCCGGTTGGCGCTGGAGAAAGAGCTGACGCCTGCATGGATCGGCGGCCGCGGGCATTTGAATCAAATCATCGAGCGCAATCGCGAGCTGGCACAAAGCGCCACCCTGACCATTGGCGATGCGGTGACGGCGGCCAAGGTCGCCATGGGCCTGTCGTTCCTGGTCGCGCTGATCGTCGCGGTACTCTGTGGCCTGCTGTTGATGCGGGCGATCATGGGGCCGATGAACCGCATCGTCGAGATCCTCGAGATCATGCGCAGCGGTGACCTGAGCGGACGACTGAACCTGGCGCGCAAGGACGAATTCGGTGCCGTGGAAACCGGCTTCAACGATATGATGGCCGAACTGACCTCGCTGGTATCCCAGGCCCAGCGCTCATCCGTGCAGGTCACCACCTCGGTCACCGAAATTGCCGCGACCTCGCGCCAGCAGCAGGCCTCGGCCACGGAAACCGCCGCCACCACCACCGAGATCGGCGCGACGTCCCGGGAAATCGCCGCCACCTCCCGGGACCTGGTGCGCACCATGACCGAAGTTTCCACCGCCGCCGACCAGGCCTCGGTGGCCGCCGGCTCTGGCCAGCAAGGCTTGGCGCGCATGGAGGAAACCATGCATTCGGTGATGGGCGCCGCCGACCTGGTGAACGCCAAGCTGGCGATCCTCAACGAGAAGGCCGGCAACATCAACCAGGTGGTGGTGACCATCGTCAAAGTGGCCGACCAGACCAACCTGTTATCCCTCAACGCCGCCATCGAGGCCGAGAAGGCTGGTGAGTACGGGCGCGGTTTCGCCGTGGTGGCCACGGAAGTACGGCGCTTGGCCGACCAGACCGCCGTGGCGACTTATGACATCGAACAGATGGTGCGCGAGATCCAATCCGCGGTATCGGCCGGTGTGATGGGCATGGACAAGTTTTCCGAGGAAGTGCGCCGTGGCATGGCCGAAGTGCAGCAGATCGGCGAGCAACTGTCGCAGATCATCCATCAGGTCCAGGCTCTGGCGCCGCGGGTATTGATGGTCAACGAAGGCATGCAGGCCCAGGCCACTGGCGCCGAACAGATCAACCACGCCCTGGTGCAACTGGGCGATGCCAGCAGCCAGACCGTGGAGTCCCTGCGCCAGGCCAGCTCCGCCATCGACGAGCTGAGCCAGGTCGCCGTGGGGCTGCGCAGCGGCGTCTCGCGTTTCAAAGTCTGATGGGCGAGCTCGAGACCCGGCGTGGCGTCGCAGCGACGGCCCGCCAGACGTTGTTCCTGGTGTTCTGCATCGGCAACGAACGTTACGCCCTGCAGGCCACCGATGTAGTGGAAGTGCTGCCGCGCCTGCCCCTCAAGCCGATCGCCCGGGCGCCATCCTGGGTAGCGGGGGTGTTTGCCTGGCGCGGCACCGTGGTGCCGGTGATCGACCTGTGCGCCCTGACGTTCGGCCGGAGCGCCGAACCCCGGACCAGCACGCGGCTGGTGCTGGTGCGTTATCAAGGCGATACACAACAAACCGGGCAAGTGCTGGGATTGATCCTGGAACAGGCGACCGACACCCTGCGCTGTGATCCGGGCGATTTCAAACCCTATGGCCTGGACAATCGGCAGGCGCCGTACCTTGGACCGGTCCGCGAAGATGCCCTTGGGTTGCTGCAATGGGTGCGGGTCAATGACCTGCTCGACGAATCCGTTCGGGCGCTGCTGTTTCCTGCTACGCCGCTGAGCCTCGACGACCTCGAGGCAACGCCATGAACAACGACCAACGGTTTTTCGATTTTCTCAAGGAGCGCATCGGCCTCGATGTGACCTCCGTCGGCACCGCGATCATTGAGCGCGCCGTGCGCCAACGGATCAGTGCCGTGCCTGGGCGAACCGCCGATGAGTATTGGCAGGCCCTGCAGCATTCGGCCCCGGAACAGCAGGCGTTGATCGAAGCGGTGATCGTCCCGGAGACCTGGTTCTTCCGCTACCCCGAGTCCTTTGCGACCCTCGCCAGGCTGGCCGTCAAGCGCCTGGCGGAGATCAAGCACCTGCGTGCGCTGCGCATCCTCAGTTTGCCGTGCTCCACCGGCGAGGAACCGTATTCCATTGCCATGGCCTTGCTCGACGCCGGCTTGGGCGCCCATCAGTTCAAGGTGGACGGCATGGACGTCAGCCCGCTGTCGGTGGCGCGGGCCAAGGACGCGCGTTACGGCAGGAATTCCTTTCGGGGCGCCGACCTGGGTTTTCGCGAGCGGCACTTCGACGCCGAAGACGAAGGCTACCGCCTCAGCGAACGGGTGCGCGAACAGGTGCGCTTGCAAGTAGGCAACCTGCTGGATCCGGCCTTGCTGGCGAACGAGGCCCCCTACGACTTTGTGTTCTGCCGCAACCTGCTGATCTATTTCGACCAGCCGACCCAGCAGCAGGTGTTCGAGGTGCTCAAGCGCTTGACCCATCAGGACGGCGTGCTGTTTATCGGCCCTGCCGAAGGCAGCCTGCTGGGGCGCCTGGGCATGCGCTCGATCGGGATTGCCCAATCGTTCGCTTTCAGTCGACAGGGGGCGTCGGAGCCCCAACCGTTGCCAGCCTTGATACCACCGCCGCTACCGATTCGTCAGCCACCGCCTCGCGTCATCCCGCCGGCGGTTCGGCCGCGGCCGTTTGCCGCGAGCGTGACACCGATTGCCCCACCCAAGAGCAGCGACGCCGCGAGCTTGCTGGCCAATATCGCGGCCTTGGCCAACGGCGGCAAAAGCGCCGAAGCCCGCGCGGCGTGTGAAGAATACCTGCGCAGCCACGCGCCGAACGCCCAAGTGTTCTATTGGTTGGGCCTGCTCAGCGACATGGCCGGTAGCGCGCTGCAAGCCCAGGGTTTTTATCGCAAGGCGCTTTATCTTGAACCGCAACACGCCGAGGCCCTGGTGCATCTGGCGGCGCTGCTGGCTTCCCAGGGAGACGCGGCCGGAGCCCGTCGGTTGCAGGAACGCGCCGCCCGCAGCGGGCGCACGGCAGACAGTGAGCACAAACGATGAGCGGTTCGGCTTCCTACACCATCACCCATGACGATGCCCAGGCCATCGACGATTGCTGGAACCGCATCGGTGTGCATGGCGATAAATCCTGCCCGCTGTTGGTCGAGCATATCCATTGCCGCAATTGCTCGGTGTATTCGGCGGCCGCGACTCGGCTGCTCGACCGTTATGCCTTGCCGCAGGATCAGCGGGATTTGTCCCTGGCCCCGGTGGACAACGATGTGGTCACGCGCTCGTTGCTGATGTTCCGCCTCGGCGAGGAATGGCTGGGCCTGACCACGCGCAGCCTGGTGGAAGTGGCGCCGTTGCAGCCGATTCACTCGTTGCCCCACCAACGCTCACGGGCCTTGCTGGGCGTGGCGAATGTGCGCGGAGCGCTGGTGGCCTGCCTGTCGCTGGTGGAGCTGCTGGACCTGGAACCCGGCGCGGCGGCGGTGGCCGGTACACGGGTCATGCCGCGCATGTTGATCGTCGCGGCCAAGGGCGGGCCGGTGGTGGTGCCGGTGGATGAAGTGGATGGCATCCACGCCATCGACGAACTTATCCTGGCGAACGCTTCGCCGTCGGCGGGCAAGTACACCCGTGGCGTGCTGCCGTATAAGGGGCGTAGCTTGCGCTGGTTGGATGAAGAACAGCTGCTGACCGCCGTGGCCCGGAGCCTGTCATGACCCCCGACCAAATGCGCGACGCCTCGCTGCTGGAACTGTTCAGCCTGGAAGCCGAGGCCCAGGTCCAGGTGCTGAGCACCGGCCTGCTGGCCCTGGAGCGCGATCCGACCCAGGCCGAGTACCTTGAGTCATGCATGCGCGCGGCGCATTCCCTCAAGGGCGCGGCGCGCATTGTCGGGGTGGATGCCGGGGTTAGCGTGGCCCACGTGATGGAAGATTGCCTGGTCAGCGCCCAGGAACGGCGCCTGGTGCTGGGCGCCGAGCACATCGACGCCTTGCTGCAAGGCACCGACTTGCTGACGCGCATCGCCACGCCGGGCAACAACGTCGGCGCGCCGGACATCGACGCCTATGTGGCGTTGATGGGGCGCCTGCTCGATCCCAACGCTGCACAACAACCCGCGCAGGTACCGACAAAAATCGAGACGCCTGTCGAACCCGCCAGCGTCGAGCCGTCCGCGCCGGAACCGCTCGCCGCAACGGAGCCGGCCCCCAAGCGCAAACGGGTCACCGAAGGCGGCGAGCGGGTCTTGCGGGTCACGGCCGAACGCCTCAACAGCTTGCTCGACCTGTCGAGCAAGTCCCTGGTGGAGACTCAGCGCCTCAAGCCTTGGCTGGCGGCGATGCAACGGCTCAAGCGCCAGCAAGGCACCGGCTTGCGCGCCCTTGAAGAGCTGAACGTGCACCTCAAGGACCACGCCCTGAGCCTGCAAGCCCAGGAAGCCCTGGGCGATGCTCGCCGCTTGCTCGCCGAAACCCAGCAATTGCTGGCGCAGAAAACCGCCGAGCTGGATGAGTTCGCCTGGCAGGCCAGCCAGCGGGCGCAAGTGCTGTACGACACAGCGCTGGCCTGTCGCATGCGGCCGTTCGCCGATGTGCTATCAGGCCAGGCACGCATGGTCCGTGACCTGGGCCGCAGCCTGGGCAAACACGTGCGCCTGGAAATCGAAGGCGAGAAAACCCAGGTCGACCGCGACGTGCTGGAACAGCTCGAAGCGCCTCTGACCCATTTGCTGCGCAACGCCGTGGACCACGGCATCGAAACCCCGGAACAACGGGTACTGGCCGGCAAGCCCGCCGAAGGCCTGATCCGCTTGCGCGCTTCTCATCAAGCCGGCCTGCTGGTCTTGGAGCTGGCGGACGATGGCGCCGGGGTGGACCTGGAACGGGTGCGCCGCAGCATCGTCGAGCGCGGCCTTTCTCCTGAGCCAACCGCCGCCAGCCTGAGCGAAGAGGAACTGCTGACGTTCCTGTTCCTGCCCGGTTTCAGCCTGCGCGACAAAGTCACCGAAGTGTCCGGGCGCGGCGTCGGCCTGGATGCCGTCCAGCACATGGTCCGGCAGTTGCGCGGTGCGGTGGTGCTGGAACAGACGGCGGGCGAGGGCAGCCGCTTCCATCTCGAGGTGCCGCTGACGCTGTCGGTGGTGCGCAGCCTGGTGGTGGAGGTCGGCGGTGAAGCGTACGCCTTCCCCCTGGCCCACATCGAACGCATGTGCGACCTGGCGCCGGAGGACATCGTCCAGGTCGAAGGGCGCCAGCATTTCTGGCACGAAGGCCGGCATATCGGCTTGGTCGCCGCCAGCCAGTTGCTCAATCGCCCGTCGACGCAGAACGGCAGCCAGACCCTCAAGGTCGTGGTGATCCGCGAGCGCGAGACGATCTACGGCGTGGCGGTGGAGCGGTTCGTCGGCGAGCGCACCCTGGTGGTCCTGCCCCTGGACGAGCGCCTGGGCAAGGTCCAGGACATTTCCGCCGGGGCCTTGCTCGACGATGGCTCGGTGGTGTTGATTGTCGATGTTGAAGACTTGTTGCGGTCGGTGGACAAGCTGCTCGATACCGGGCGCCTGGAGCGCATCGCCCGGCAAAACCAGGCCCAGGCACCCCGCAAGCGGATCCTGGTGGTGGACGATTCCCTGACCGTGCGTGAGCTGCAACGCAAGTTGTTGCGGGGTCGCGGCTATGACGTAGCAGTGGCGGTGGATGGCATGGATGGCTGGAATGCATTGCGCTCGGAGGATTTCGATTTGTTGATCACGGACATCGACATGCCACGCATGGACGGCATCGAACTGGTGTCGCTGTTGCGGCGCGACAACCGCTTGCAATCGCTGCCAGTGATGGTGGTGTCCTACAAGGACCGCGAAGAAGATCGCCGCCGTGGCCTCGACGCCGGCGCCGACTATTATCTGGCCAAGGCGAGTTTCCACGACGACGCCTTGCTCGACGCCGTGGTCGAATTGATCGGAGGGGCACGCGCTTGAAGATCGCCATCGTCAATGACATGCCCCTGGCGGTCGAGGCCCTGCGCCGCGCCCTGGCGTTCGAGCCGACGCACCAACTGGTCTGGGTCGCCGCCAACGGTGCCGAGGCGGTGCAGCGTTGCGCCGAATACACCCCGGACCTGATCCTGATGGACCTGTTCATGCCGATCATGGATGGCGTGGAGGCTACCCGGCGGATCATGGCCGACAGCCCATGCGCTATCGTGATTGTGACCGGAGACAGCCAGCAGAATGTCCACCGGGTGTTCGAGGCCATGGGCCATGGCGCGCTGGATGTGGTCGATACCCCGGCCCTGGGCGTCGGTAACCCGGCGGACGCTGCTGCGCCGCTGCTGCGCAAGATCACCAACATCGGTTGGCTGATCGGTGAGCGCAACAAGCGTGAGCGCCCCGCACCGACGGCCCAGCGTGCGGCGGTGTCGCGCAAGAGCCTGGTGGCCATCGGGTCGTCGGCCGGCGGGCCCGCGGCGCTGGAGGTGTTGCTCAAGGCCCTGCCGCGAGACTTTGCCCCGGCGATCGTGCTGGTCCAGCATGTGGACGAAGTGTTCGCCGCGGGCATGGCCGAATGGCTGGGCAGTGTGTCGGGCCACACGGTGCGCCTGGCCCGGCAAGGTGAGACGCCGCAAAGCGGCACGGTGTTGCTGGCCGGGACCAACCATCACCTGCGTTTGTTGAAGGACGGCACCCTGGCCTATACCGCCGAGCCGGTGAACGAGATCTACCGGCCCTCCATCGACGTGTTTTTTGAAAGTGTCGCCCAGTACTGGAGCGGCGACGCGGTGGGCGTATTGCTCACCGGCATGGGCCGCGACGGTGCGCAAGGGCTTAGACTCATGCGCCAGCAGGGCTATGTGACCATCGCCCAGGACCAGCGCAGCAGCGCGGTGTACGGCATGCCCAAAGCGGCGGCCGCCATCGACGCCGCCGTCCATATTCTTGCCCTGGACGCCATTGCGCCACGGCTGTTGGAGATTGTGACCCCATGAAGAACCCCGCGAGCCTTGCCCCAGGCCGTACCCAGGTAAGCCATCATGACTGATTTGCAGCTCGACGAATTCAAGCGCGATGAGAACGCCGCCATGGTCCTGCTCGTCGACGACCAGGCGATGATCGGCGAGGCGGTGCGGCGCGGGCTTTCGGAGGAAGACAATATCGACTTCCACTTCTGCTCCGACCCCCACCAGGCCATCGCCCACGCGGTGCGCATCAAGCCGACGGTGATTCTCCAGGACCTGGTGATGCCCGGCCTCGACGGCCTGAGCCTGGTGCGCGAGTACCGTAACCATCCGTCCACCCGCGATATCCCGATCATTGTCCTGTCCACCAAGGAAGACCCGCTGATCAAGAGCGCGGCGTTCGCCGCTGGGGCCAACGATTACCTGGTCAAGCTGCCGGACAACATCGAGCTGGTGGCGCGCATCCGCTATCACTCGCGTTCCTACATGATGCTGTTGCAGCGCGACGCGGCCTATCGCGCATTGCGGGTCAGCCAGCAGCAATTGCTCGACACCAACCTGGTGCTGCAACGCTTGATGAACTCCGACGGCCTGACCGGGCTGTCCAACCGCCGACACTTCGACGAGTACCTGGAACTGGAATGGCGCAGGGCGATGCGCGACCAGAGTCAACTGTCGCTGCTGATGATCGACGTGGACTACTTCAAGTCCTATAACGACAACTTCGGCCACTTGGAAGGCGACGAAGCCCTGCGCAAGGTCGCCACGGCCATCCGCGAGGCGTGCAGTCGGCCGTCCGACCTGCCGGCCCGCTACGGCGGCGAGGAGTTCGCCCTGGTGCTGCCCGGCACCTCGCCAGGCGGCGCCCGGCTGATGGCCGAGAAACTGCGCCAGAGCGTCGTCGCCCTGAAAATCCCCCACGCCACGCCCGACGGCGGCGAAAACCTGACCGTCAGCATCGGCGTCTCGACCTTCACTCCCCAGCAGGGGGGCGACAGCCGTCAGCTGATCTCGGCGGCGGACAAGGGGTTGTACCTGGCCAAGCACAATGGGCGTAATCGGGTGGGGGTCGAATAAGCCATCCTGAATGTCGGCAGGGATGCCTTTGTGGCGAGGGAGCTTGCTCCCGCTGGGGCGCGTAGCGGCCCTGAAACCAGTTGGCTCGGTGTGCCAGGTCGATTGAGGGGGCCGTTTTGGGGCTGCTGCGCAACCCAGCGGGAGCAAGCTCCCTCGCCACAGGGGCCGGACGCTGAACCTCATTGCCCCTAAAGCCGCCAGGCGGGCTGCCGCTGGCGCTTGATTACGTTATACTCGCCGGCTTTCAAAAGTTCGCCAACGAGTGCTGCCCGCCATGGAAATCAACCCGATCCTTAACACCATCAAGGACCTGTCCGAGCGCTCCGAAACTATTCGGGGGTATCTTTGACTACGATCAAAAGCATGAGCGCCTGACCGAAGTCAATCGCGAGCTTGAAGATCCGAATGTCTGGAACAACCCTTCGTACGCCCAGGAGCTGGGCCGCGAGCGTTCTGCGCTGGCGCAGATCGTCGAGACCCTGGACGAGCTGTCCAGCGGCCTGGCCGATTGCCGCGACCTGCTGGACATGGCCGTCGAAGAGGACGACGAAGGCGCAGTCGGCGATGTCGTCGCCGAGCTGACCCGCCTGGACGAGAACCTCGCCAAGCTGGAATTCCGTCGCATGTTCAGCGGCGAGATGGACATGAACAACGCCTACCTGGACATCCAGGCCGGTTCCGGCGGCACCGAAGCCCAGGACTGGGCCAACATCCTGCTGCGCATGTACCTGCGCTGGGCCGACAAACGCGGTTTCGACGCCACCATCATGGAGCTGTCGGCCGGTGAAGTCGCCGGGATCAAGGGCGCCACCGTGCACATCAAGGGCGAATACGCCTTTGGCTGGCTGCGGACCGAGATCGGCGTGCACCGCCTGGTGCGCAAGAGCCCGTTCGACTCCGGCAACCGTCGCCACACCTCGTTCTCGGCCGTGTTCGTTTCGCCGGAAATCGATGACAACATCGAAATCGAGATCAACCCGGCGGACCTGCGCATCGACACCTACCGCTCCTCCGGAGCCGGTGGCCAGCACGTCAACACCACCGACTCGGCCGTACGGATCACCCACGTACCGACCAACACCGTGGTCAGTTGCCAGAACGAACGTTCCCAGCACGCCAACAAAGACACCGCGATGAAGATGCTGCGGGCCCGCCTGTACGAGCAGGAAGTGCAGAAGCGCAACGCGGCGTCCCAGGCCCTGGAAGACACCAAGTCGGACATCGGCTGGGGTCACCAGATCCGTTCGTACGTGCTCGACGCCTCGCGGATCAAGGACCTGCGGACCAGCATCGAACGCAGCGATTGCGACAAGGTGCTCGACGGCGATATCGATGAATACCTGATCGCCAGCCTCAAACAAGGCCTGTAACGCGACACCCATGCGGCGGACGGGCACGCTTCCACAGGAAGCGCGGCTCGCCCGCAAACTCCGGCCCGGGCCGGGGGCAACGAACCTGTGATGGAATCCTTAAAGACATGAGCGACCTAGAACTCGACCCGCAAGCCCTGCAACAGGAAGAAAACTCCCTGATCGCCCTGCGCAAGGAAAAGCTTGCTGCCGAGCGCGCCAAGGGCCAGGCCTTCCCCAACGACTTCCGCCGCGACGCGTATTGCGACGTCCTGCAGAAGAAGTACGCGGACAAGACCAAGGAAGAGCTGGCCGAGGCGGCGATTCCAGTCAAGGTGGCCGGTCGTATCATGCTCGACCGTGGTTCGTTCATGGTGATCCAGGACATGACCGGGCGCATCCAGGTCTACGTCAACCGCAAGACCCTGCCGGAAGAAACCCTGGCCGCCGTCAAGACCTGGGACCTGGGCGACATCATCTCCGCCGAAGGCACCCTGGCCCGTTCCGGCAAGGGCGACCTGTACGTCGAGATGACCAACGTG
Organism: Pseudomonas sp. Z3-6; assembly: GCF_051131985.1. Classification (NCBI taxonomy): domain Bacteria; kingdom Pseudomonadati; phylum Pseudomonadota; class Gammaproteobacteria; order Pseudomonadales; family Pseudomonadaceae; genus Pseudomonas; species Pseudomonas sp. Z3-6. Next base: position 5,684,188 of record NZ_CP071644.1, on the reverse strand, counting down.
CGCCTGCTGACCAAGTCCCTGCGCCCGCTGCCGGACAAGCACCACGGCCTGACCGACACCGAACAACGCTATCGCCAGCGCTACGTCGACCTGATCGTCAACGAAGACGTGCGCCAGACCTTCCGCGTCCGCTCGCAAGTCATCGCCCACATCCGCAGCTTCCTGATGAAGCGTGACTTCCTGGAAGTCGAGACGCCGATGCTGCAGACCATCCCCGGCGGCGCGGCGGCCAAGCCGTTCGAAACCCACCACAACGCCTTGGACATGGAAATGTTCCTGCGCATCGCGCCGGAGCTTTACCTCAAGCGCTTGGTCGTGGGTGGCTTCGAGAAGGTTTTCGAGATCAACCGCAACTTCCGTAACGAAGGCGTTTCGACCCGGCACAACCCCGAGTTCACCATGCTCGAGTTCTACCAGGCCTACGCCGACTACGAAGACAACATGGACCTGACCGAGGAACTGTTCCGCGAGCTGGCGCAGTTGGTCCTGGGCACTACCGACGTGCCGTACGGCGACAAGGTGTTCCACTTCGGCGAGCCGTTCGTGCGCCTGTCGGTGTTCGACTCGATCCTCAAGTACAACCCTGAACTGACTGCCGATGACCTGAACGACATCGACAAGGCCCGCGCCATCGCCAAGAAGGCCGGCGCCAAGGTCCTCGGCTTCGAAGGCCTGGGCAAGCTGCAAGTGATGATTTTCGAAGAACTGGTCGAGCACAAGCTGGAGCAGCCGCACTTCATCACCCAGTACCCGTTCGAAGTGTCGCCGTTGGCCCGTCGCAACGACGAGAACCCAAGCGTGACCGACCGTTTCGAGCTGTTCATCGGTGGTCGTGAAATCGCCAACGCCTACTCCGAGCTCAACGATGCCGAAGACCAGGCCGAGCGTTTCATGGCCCAGGTGGCCGACAAGGATGCCGGCGACGACGAAGCCATGCACTACGATGCCGACTTCGTGCGCGCCCTGGAGTACGGCATGCCGCCGACCGCTGGCGAAGGCATTGGCATCGATCGCCTGGTGATGTTGTTGACCAACTCACCGTCGATCCGGGATGTGATCCTCTTCCCGCACATGCGGCCCCAAGCGTAATTGTTTCAAATAAAAAGCCGCCTCGATGGGCGGCTTTTTATTGCCTGTCTGGTACAAACGTATCAATTGGTTACTTTTTCAAAGAGCGAGGAAGACCTGTCGTGAATCGTGCAATGGCTTCAGAAGGTGCAGCGGGCGTCGCCACGGCTGTCGCTGAAAGTGTTCAGTACCAGGGCCGCAAGGCCAGCCGACAGGGCAGTGAGCAGCGTCGCCAGGAGATTCTCGACGCGGCCATGCGCATCGTGGTGCGCGATGGCGTGCGTGCGGTGCGTCACCGTGCGGTGGCCGCCGAAGCGGGCGTGCCGCTGTCGGCCACTACGTACTATTTCAAGGACATCGACGATTTGCTCACCGATACCTTCGCCCAGTATGTGGAACGCAGCGCGGCGTTCATGGGCAAGCTGTGGGCCAACAACGAAGGCCTTCTGCGGGAAATGGTCGCCTATGGTGATGGCAGCGCCCAGTCGCGCTCGCAACTGGCGGACGACATCGCGCGGATGACCGCCGACTATGTGCGGCATCAACTGGACAGCCGTCGCGAGTACCTGATGGCCGAGCAGGCCTTTCGCCAGGAAGCCCTGCTCAACCCACGCCTGGCGGAGTTGGTGCGTTCCCACCAGCAGATTTTGCTGCATGGCACGTGTCAGTTTTTCCAGGTTTTAGGCTCCCGCGAACCGCAACAGGATGCCAAAGTGTTGACGGCGATTATCGGACGGATGGAATATCAGGGCTTGCTCAATGGCGCCGAGCCGGTAGCCGATGAAGACATGCTCGGCATCCTGACCCGCTACATGCACCTGGTACTGGCGTCGGTGTGATCCAGATGGGTTCACCACAGCCCTTGTGGCGAGGGAGCTTGCTCCCGCTGGGCTGCGCAGCAGCCCCTTTTTTGTGAGCGCTGCGCACTCAAGCGGGAGCAAGCTCCCTCGCCACAGGGGATAAAGCGACCTGTGCCATAGGGAGTTCAAATGAAAGCCTGGCCTGCCGTTGTACTGGCCGCGTCGTTGCTACTGCTCAGTGGTTGCCTGGTGTCCTTCAAGGCGCCGTTACCCAACAGCGAAGCCGCGCCCGAGGGCCTGCTCGGCCAATGGACCAGCACCAATGCCTGGGGCGAACCGTTGAACCTGGAACTGACGCAAGTCGGCAAGCACCGCTACCAGGCCATCAGCTACTTCAGGGCCCAGCCCCATGAGCGCGAAGCCATCCCCTTGACCGTCTCCCGTCATGGCAGTCGCTGGTACCTGTCGGCCAAGGTGCCGGCCCGCTACGGTGGACATTTCCTGATCGCCGGTTTCGAATTGACCGATAAACAGGAACTGGTGGTCTACAACCTGGACTTGGAGCAGATCAACCAGGCCATCGGCCAGAAGATCCTCAGTGGCCAGCCGAACCAGAGCGAAGAGGGCGACGGTGTGTTGGTGGACAGCGACATGAACAAGGTTTTCAGCTACCTCGACGACCCGGCCAACTCCGATGTGTTCTCGGAAGCCGTGCGTTACCAGCGACTGGCCAAATCCCAATAATTGCAACAAGCGGACGTTTTTTCACAGGAGTTTTTCGGTGGACGATTACCAGCAGACGATACGCACCTTGTCCGATCGCATTGTGCTGGCGCAAACGCCGATTCGCATCCTCGACGCGGTGAAGTGGGACGAGAACATCCGCAAGGGGTTCCTCAAGGCCAAGGGCAAGGAAATGCCTGCGGTGGATCGCGACTATTACCTCAACCGGCCGCTGTCTTTTGATTCCAGCAAAGTAAAGCTGGAGTTCCAGAACATCGAGCGCGACATCACCCGTCAACTGGGGCAGTTCAACCCGGTGGGCCAGATCATGCGCCGCATGTGCAAGGAATACCGCATGGTGGTGCGCATGCTCGAAGCGCGTGGCACCGAGGATTTCGGGCTGATTTCCCAGGAGCTCTATGGCGCCGCCTCCGATGCTTTTCACGCCGGCGACCCGACCCTGGCCGACTTGGGCCTGATGCTCTCCGACTACCTGAACAACATCGATGGCCGTGGTGACCTCAAGGACGAGCCGAAAGTCCTCAGTGCCAAGGAAGCCGTCAGCCTGTTGCAGCATCGCCTCAACCGGGTGTTCGGCGAAGCCGAGGAAACCATCCGCGTGTTCGAGTCCGACGGCATCGTCGCCGACGCGGCGGCGGGCGCCGACTACATCAAGATCCGCACCGATGCGATGTTCAACGAGCGCGACGTACGGGCGCTGGAGGTCCACGAAGGGTTGGTGCACGTTGGCACTACCCTCAACGGCTTGAACCAGCCGATCTGCACCTTCCTGTCCAAGGGCCCGCCCTCGTCCACGGTGACCCAGGAAGGCCTGGCGATCCTGATGGAAATCATCACGTTCGCCTCCTACCCGAGTCGCCTGCGCAAGCTCACCAACCGCACCCGGGCCATTCATATGGTGGAGGAGGGCGCCGATTTCCTGCAGGTCTTCGAGTTCTTCCGCGAGCAGGGTTTTGAAATGGCCGAAAGCTACGGCAACGCCAGTCGGGTGTTCCGTGGTTCGGTGCCCACCGGGCTGCCATTCACCAAAGACTTGTCCTACCTCAAGGGCTTCATCATGGTTTACAACTACATTCAATTGGCCGTGCGCAAAGGCAAGCTGGAGCAGGTGCCGCTGCTGTTCTGCGGCAAGACCACCCTCGAGGACATGCGCACGTTGCGCCAGTTGGTGGACGAAGGCCTGGTGGTGCCGCCTAAATACTTGCCTGAGCAATTCCGCGACATGAATGCCTTGTCGGCCTGGATGTGTTTCTCCAACTTCCTGAACCACCTGAGCCTGGACCGGATCGAAGCGGATTATTCGAATATTCTTTGAAGGTCACGAAGTCCAACTGTGGGAGCGGGCTTGCTCGCGAAAGCGGTGTGTCAGTTAAGGATAATATTGACTGACACACCGCTTTCGCGAGCAAGCCCGCTCCCACAGAGGGGCTGTGGATAACTTCTGATTTTTTGCGAGGCTTCACCGGATGCGAACCCTCGGCATCATCTGCCTGCTGCTGGCCCTGGGCGGTTGCAGCTCCCTGCTGTTCTACCCCGAACGCGGCCTGCCGTTTACCCCGGAGCGGGCCAGGCTCGAGTACCGCGACGTCACCCTGACCACCGCTGACAATCTCAAGCTCCGGGGCTGGTGGCTGCCCGTCAAACCAGGCGTGGAGATCAAGGGCACGGTCCTGCATTTGCACGGCAACGGCGGCAACCTGGCGTGGCACCTGGGCGGGAGCTGGTGGTTGCCAGAGCAGGGCTACCAAGTGTTGATGGTCGATTATCGGGGTTATGGCGTGTCTGAAGGCGAGCCGAGCCTGCCGGCGATCTACCAGGACATCGACGCCGCGTTCCAATGGCTCGACCAGTCGCCCGAGGTCCAGGGCAAGCCGCTGGTGCTGCTCGGCCAGAGCCTGGGCGGCGCGCTGGCGGTGCATTACCTGGTCGAACATCCCCAGCGCCAACGGCAGCTCAAGGCCCTGGTGCTCGATGGCGTGCCCGCCAGCTATCGCGACGTCGGGCGTTTTGCCCTGAGTACCTCGTGGCTGACCTGGCCGTTCCAGGTGCCGTTGTCCTGGCTGGTGCCGGACGGTGACAGCGCGATCAGCTCCGTGGCGCAGTTGAACGACGTGCCGAAGTTGATCTACCACAGCCTCGACGACCCCATCGTGCCCCTTTCCAATGGCATCCGCTTGTATCAAGCTGCGCCGCCGCCGCGGGTCCTGCAGCTGACACGGGGCGGCCATGTGCAGACTTTCGCCGACCCGACGTGGCGCACCGTGATGCTGCGCTACCTCGACGATCCCCGGCACTTTGACGGCCTGCGCCGCCTGGGGGAGGTCCCGAACTACCCGAAATCACCCGTTGAATCACCAGAGAACCCGCAATGAGCGAAGAACGTAACGCCATCCCCCTGATCATCACCGGTATCTGCAGCATCCTGGGCACCGTCGCCGTGCTGTGGTACTACGGCTACCTGCATTTCGCCAAGCCCGAGGATGCGTTGCTGCTCGACCAGTTCACCATGCTCAAGACCGTGCCGGGCGAGGACTACAAGGTGTCCCTGGAACCCGCGCCCCAGGTTGCCCAGTGCATCGATGGCGTGCTGGTGTTGTTCGACACCGAGCAGAAAGGCCTGACCGGCGTGTTGATCAACGAGAAGAAACGCGCGGTGCGCTGCATGGGGCAGGAAACACCACAAAAACTGCAGCCGTAATCCAATCCCAACGACACCACAAATCCCCTGTGGGAGCGGGCTTGCTCGCGAAGGCGGTGTGTCAGTCACTGCATATGTAGCTGGCTGGACGCTTTCGCGAGCAAGCCCGCTCCCACAAGGGGATTTGTGTTGGCCGATAAAAAGCCCCGCCTGACTTCAATCAGGCGGGGCTTTTTGGTTTCACTCAGCCGATCAGTTGGCGCTCATGGTCGAGCGCGGGGCCACTGGCTGGTTGTCGTTGGAGATGGTCACTTCCACGCGACGGTTCATGGCGCGGCCCGAGACGCTGGTGTTATCCGCCACCGGGAATTCCTTGCCATAGCCCTGGGTCACGATGCGAGCCGGGTCGACGCCCATTTTCACCAGGGCGGTACGCACCGAGCTGGCGCGACGTTCGGACAGCGATTGGTTGTAGGAATCCGAGCCGGTGCTGTCGGTGTAGCCTTCGATGATCACCTTGCGGTCCGGGTTTTCCTGGAGGAACTGCGCCAGTTTGCTCACATTCGTCATGCCGCTGGTGCGCAGGTCGGACTTGTTGGTGGCGAACAACACGTCGCCGAAAGTCACCAGCGTACCGCGTTCGGTCTGCTTGGCGTTGAGGCTGTCTTGCAGTTGCTTGATCTGCGCGTTGCGCGCGTCGAGCAGGGCACGGGCGCGTTCGTCGCCGGCGTTTTTCAGTTCGGCTTCGGCATTGCGCAGGGCGATGGTCTGCTTGGCCACTTCGACGCGCTGGTTGGTCAGGTAGGCCAGTTGGTCGACCTTGGCTTCGTCTTCCCGATCCAGGTAGGCCTTGTCGGCCTTGGCCAGGAAGTCCGCCGCGTCCTTGGTTTCCAGGGCAGCCACTTTGGTCGCCGCCGGGTCGGCTTGCAGGCCGTTGTAATTGGTCCGCGCCTGTTCAAGATTGGCGTTCGGGTCGTGGGAGCAAGCGGCCAGGGCTACGCAGGCAGCGAGCAGGGCGGGCATCATCAAGTGTTTGTGCATCATAGTCTGTCGTCCTTTTATCAATGAGAAGTACGTCGTGGCGTGAACGGTTTACTGAACCTTGTTCATGCCTTCCTGACGCAGTTCCTGAACCCCTTTCTGAGAGTCCTTGAGGGCTTGTTCGGCCTTGGCGGCCTGGGCCTTGCGCTCGGCGACGCGGGCATCCCACTCGGCTTGTTCGGCCAGTCGCTTGGCTTCTTCGTAGTTCTCGTCATGCATGGCGATTTCGGCTTGCTTGAGCTTGTCCTGGGCCGATTTCATTTCCACGGCGGCGAATTCGGTACCACCGGCGCTGACGGCGCTGTTGACCGCCGACTGGGTCACCGCGTACTGCTCCGAAGGTGGGTTACCGGCGCAACCGGCGAGAATGAAGCTGCTACCGATCGCCAGGGCAGCCAACTTCAAGCCGCGCAGGCCACTGGATGAGGGTTTGGCAGTGCAGGTATTCATAGGCTTCAACTCCATTGGAAAACTCCTGAAAAAACGACAAATCCATGCTGGGACCGAAGCCATGACGTCTGGTTTGGTGTTGGCGCCAAGGCGCGTTTATTTAAACGACCGTTCCAGTATGGTTACTCGGTGTGACCCGAGGCGTTTTTCAAAAGTTCAGCGAGGATGGCCATTCGCCAAAAGAATTACTGACTGATCGGTCAGCGGCAGAAAAGCTGAACTTTCAAGGCGCGCAGCGGTATTCCCGGCGTAGGTGGGAAAGGCCCCGCGCCGGAAAACCGCAACCTGGAGTGAAGGGAATCAGTGTTTGGATTTGTCGTTCTGCGAGGAAAGTTCGTGCAGATGCCGGCGCGACAGGGCGAGGAATCGTGGGGTCGGTCCTACGTCTTCATACAGCGGGTCACCTTCCTCATCGGTGGCGACAACTTGCGAACCCTTGATGTAGGGGAAGCTCGCTTCAAGCTCTTCCAATGCGGCCCCGATCAGCTCGCCCAGCAGCTCCTCGGGCTGGCGCTTGGGGTACATGTCGCAGATCGCAGCCAGGCGTGCGGCGGCTTCGACGTCCAGGTGGATCGTGTAGCCCGTCTGGGTCAGGCGGCCCTTGGCGTTTTCTTCCCAATGCTGGGCAAGTTCACGAATTTTCATGATGACCTCAATCAGCCTGCTCGTGGCAGGCGCGGTGAGTGACAAGCCGTTGTGTGGCTTACCCATGAGACTAGCTTTGTTGTGCAAGGTTTAAAGTCCCTTCGTCGCTTGTCATAAGCGACCGGCATCGGCACTCTCTGATCCAAGAGCTGTCCGGACTTTTTTGCTGGAGAAATGCTGATGACCGATATCGATGCCCGCTTGCGCGAGGATGTCCACCTGCTTGGCGAACTGCTGGGCAATACCATCCGCGAACAGTACGGGGACACGTTTCTCGACAAGATCGAGCAGATCCGCAAGGGCGCCAAGGCTGACCGACGCGGTTCCGTGGATGCCGAACTCAGTGCCAGCCTCAATCAACTGAGCGAGGACGAACTGCTGCCGGTGGCGCGCGCGTTCAACCAATTCCTCAACCTCGCCAACATCGCCGAACAGTACCAACTGATCCATCGCCGCGATGAATCGCAACCGGCGCCCTTCGAGGCACGGGTCCTGCCTGAGTTGCTCGCCCGGCTGCGGGCCGAAGGCCATGGCGCCGAGGCCCTGGCCCGGCAGTTGGGCCGCCTGGAAATCGAACTGGTCCTCACCGCTCACCCCACGGAAGTGGCCCGCCGTACCCTGATCCAGAAATACGACGCCATCGCCGCGCAACTGGCGGCCCAGGATCACCGCGACCTGACCAGCGCCGAGCGCACGCAGATCCACGAGCGCCTGCAACGCTTGATCGCCGAAGCCTGGCACACCGAAGAAATCCGCCGCACCCGGCCGACCCCGGTGGACGAGGCCAAGTGGGGCTTCGCGGTGATCGAGCATTCGCTGTGGCACGCCATCCCCAATTACCTGCGCAAGGCCGACCAGGCCTTGCATACCGCCACCGGGCTGCGCCTGCCGCTGGAGGCCGCGCCGATCCGCTTTGCCTCGTGGATGGGCGGCGACCGTGACGGCAACCCGAATGTCACCGCCGCGGTGACCCGCGAGGTGCTGTTATTGGCGCGGTGGATGGCGGCGGACCTGTACCTGCGTGACGTCGACCAACTGGCGGCCGAACTGTCCATGCAAAACGCCAGCGAGGCCTTGCGGGCCCAGGCCGGCGACAGCGCCGAACCGTATCGTGCCGTGCTCAAGCAACTGCGCGAACGCCTGCGCGCCACCCGCAACTGGGCCCACGCCTCCTTGAGTGCCGCCACGCCGCCAGGCGCCGAGGTGTTGCAGCACAACCGCGAACTGCTGGACCCCCTTGAGCTGTGCTACCACTCCCTGCACGAATGCGGCATGGGCGTGATTGCCGATGGGCCGCTGCTCGACTGCCTGCGGCGGGCGGTGACCTTCGGCTTGTTCCTGGTGCGCCTCGATGTGCGCCAGGACTCGACGCGCCATACCGCCGCCATGACGGAAATCACCGACTACCTGGGCCTGGGTCGCTATGAGGATTGGAACGAGGAGCAGCGCATCAGCTTTTTGCTGGAGGAGCTGAACAACCGGCGTCCACTGCTGCCGGCCCATTTCAAGCCCTCGGCCGACACGGCGGAAGTGTTGGCGACGTGCCGGGAAGTGGCCGCGGCGCCGGCGGCGTCCCTGGGTTCCTACGTGATCTCCATGGCCGGCGCGGCGTCCGATGTCCTCGCTGTGCAACTGTTGTTGAAGGACGCCGGGGTATTGCGGCCGATGCGAGTGGTGCCGCTGTTCGAGACCCTGGCCGACCTGGACAACGCCGGGCCGGTGATCGAGCGGCTGTTACTGCTGCCGGGCTATCGTTCACGGCTGCAAGGCCCTCAGGAAGTGATGATCGGCTATTCAGATTCGGCGAAGGATGCCGGGACCACGGCGGCGGCCTGGGCGCAATATCGGGCCCAGGAACGGCTGGTGGACATCTGCCGCGAGCAGCAAGTCGAACTGTTGTTGTTCCACGGTCGTGGCGGCACCGTGGGCCGTGGTGGCGGTCCGGCACACGCGGCGATCCTGTCCCAGCCACCGGGCTCGGTGGCCGGGCGTTTCCGCACCACCGAGCAGGGCGAAATGATTCGTTTCAAATTCGGCCTGCCGGATATCGCCGAACAGAACCTCAATCTGTATCTCGCCGCGGTGCTTGAAGCGACGCTGCTGCCACCGCCGCCACCCACGCCGCAGTGGCGGGATTTGATGGATGAACTGGCGGCCGATGGCGTCAGTGCCTACCGCGCGGTGGTGCGGGAGAATCCGCAGTTCGTCGAGTACTTCCGCCAGTCCACCCCCGAGCAGGAACTTGGGCGCCTGCCGCTGGGCAGCCGGCCGGCCAAGCGTCGCGCCGGCGGCATCGAAAGCTTGCGGGCGATTCCGTGGATTTTCGGCTGGACCCAGACCCGCCTGATGTTGCCGGCCTGGCTCGGTTGGGAAACCGCACTGAGCAAGGCCCTGGAGCGCGGCGAAGGGGCGTTGCTGGGGCAGATGCGCGAGCAATGGCCGTTCTTCCGGACCCGCATCGACATGCTGGAGATGGTGCTGGCCAAGGCCGACGCCGATATCGCCCGCTCTTACGACGAGCGTTTGGTGGAGCCTGGGCTGCTGCCTTTGGGTGCGCATTTACGCGACCTATTGTCGCAGGCCTGCACGGTGGTGCTTGGCTTGACCGGTCAGTCGCAGCTACTGGCACATAGCCCAGCCACGCTGGAATTCATCCGCCTGCGCAACACCTACCTCGACCCGTTGCACCTGTTGCAGGCCGAACTGTTGGCGCGCTCACGCCAGCAGGAAGTTGCCCAAGGCAGCCCCGTGGAACAGGCATTACTGGTGTCTGTGGCGGGGATTGCCGCCGGGTTGCGCAATACCGGCTAAGATCAGGCAGCGCACCGAAACGGCTCGCCCGGCGTTCCCGGGCGTTGTTCTGCGGGGGCGGGGACAGGTCGGCCAGGCGACAGTTTGTTGCCCGGTTGCGACGCTCGCCACCCCCTCCGAAGGTCGTATCGGGCGCGGGTTCCTCCGACTTTCGGCGGCTTGTGTGGGTCGGGCCTGCTGTGTATCTTGATCAGCCTTTGGCCGTTTGGGCGGTCACGATCCAGTTTTTCGAAGATTGGCCCCGCGAGGCGAATCCGAGCGTTTTACATAAAAAAATTGAGGAGCACATCGATGCGCGTCATTCTGCTGGGAGCTCCCGGGGCCGGTAAAGGTACTCAGGCAAAGTTCATCACCGAAAAATTCGGTATCCCGCAAATCTCCACCGGCGACATGCTGCGTGCCGCGGTCAAGGCTGGCACGCCACTGGGTGTTCAAGCCAAGAGCATCATGGATGCCGGCGGCCTGGTGTCGGATGACCTGATCATCGCCCTGGTCAAGGATCGCATCGCTCAACCCGACTGCGCCAATGGCTTCCTGTTCGATGGCTTCCCGCGCACCATTCCCCAGGCTGAAGCCCTGGTGACTGCCGGTGTTGAGCTCGATCACGTGGTCGAAATCGCGGTCGACGACGAAGAGATCGTCCAGCGCATTGCCGGTCGTCGTGTCCACGAGGCGTCCGGCCGTGTCTACCACACCGTCTACAACCCGCCGAAACTTGCGGGCAAGGACGACGTCACCGGTGAAGAGCTGGTGCAGCGCAAGGACGACACCGAAGAAACCGTGCGTCATCGCCTGTCGGTCTACCATTCCCAGACCAAGCCGCTGGTGGCGTTCTACCAGAATCTGTCGGCTGCCCAAGGCAAGCCGAAGTACAGCCACATCCCGGGCGTTGGCTCGGTCGATGCGATCACCGGCAAGGTGCTCGAAGCGCTGAGCTGAAAAGCCTGATCAGTTGCATCAACTACGGCCCGCTTGCGGGCCGTAGTTGTTTATACTGGCGCACTTTTTCCCCACCTGATTTACGGACACATCGATGAGCACCTTGCTGGCCCTGGACACCGCGACTGAAGCTTGCTCCGTTGCCTTGCTGCACGACGGCAAGGTCACGAGCCATTACGAGGTGATCCCGCGCCTGCATGCGCAGAAGCTGCTGCCGATGATCCAGAAACTGTTGAGCGATGCCGGCACGACCTTGCAGGCGGTGGATGCGATTGCCTTTGGCCGTGGGCCGGGAGCTTTTACCGGCGTGCGCATCGCCATCGGCGTGGTGCAAGGCCTGGCATTTGCCCTGGAGCGGCCAGTGCTGCCAGTGTCAAACCTGGCGGTGCTGGCCCAGCGTGCCTTGCGCGAACAGGGCGCTCGCCAAGTTGCCGCGGCCATCGATGCGCGCATGGATGAGGTGTATTGGGGCTGCTACCGCGAAACCGACGGCGAGATGCGCCTGGTCGGTGCTGAAGCGGTGTTGCCGCCCGAAGCGGCGGCGTTGCCGGGCGATGCCAGCGGCGACTGGTTCGGCGCCGGCACTGGTTGGGGCTATGGCGAGCGGATCGGTGTCAGTCTCATCGGCCAGGACGCCTCGATGCTGCCCCATGCCGAGGACCTGCTGGCCCTGGCACGTTTCGCCTGGGAACGTGGCGAGGCCATTCCAGCGGATGATGCACAGCCAGTATATTTGCGGGACAAAGTCGCAACCCCCAAGTCCGAGCGATAGAAAGCATCACTCCGCTCTCGAACGGGCAGCGTTGTGGCGAGGGAGCTTGCTCCCGCTGGGCTGCGAAGCGGCCCCCAGAAAATTGATTTCAGGCCGGCAAGATAAGGCGCGAATCATATTTCGGGGCCGCTTCGCGCCCCAGCGGGAGCAAGCTCCCTCGCCACAAAACCATAGGGTCACCCCAAAAAGCGGTGTCTCGAAAAAATCATTTACGCCCCCAAAAGTCACACCCAACCTTGCCAGTCGTCACTTTTTCCGCCCGTTTTTAAACCTTTTTGACTTTATGTGTTCTAGTTATCACTTGCGCATTTGCGCGGCTGCGAAAGTGCCGCTAAATTGCCATCATTGATACCGAGCATTCTGTTATGCGTATAGACGGCGTTTCATCCCAGTCCTACCCCATCAAGCGTCGGCCTCGTGCGGGTAAAGCCAGCGAGCCGGAAAACTTCGATGACATCGATGGCGAGGTGGAATTTCCGTCTGAAGAGCAACTGGCCGCCCGCGCCGCCAAAGCCTCTGCGCAACGCCTGAGCAATCTCCCCGCCCGTCAGCAAGACATGCTTTATCACCGTGCGATGAGCCGCAGTGTCTCCACGGCCCTGGCGAGCTACCTGAGCACCGCCGGTTTCGTCGATTGGGATATGGAAGTGCTGGGACTCGATCTCTACATCTGATGGTCTTGCCTTACTACCTGGGCTGCCCGTCCTGGAGCGAAAACGCCTGGCGCGATTACCTTTATCCCCAGGATGCGAAAAGCACCGATTTCCTCGATCTCTATTCCCAAGTGTTCAATGCCGTGGAAGGCAATACGACCTTCTATGCCAGCCCGTCTGCGCCGACCGTGCAGCGCTGGGCCGAAATCATGCCCGAGCACTTTCGCTTCACCGCCAAGTTTCCTGGCGACATCAGCCACAATGGCGACCTGCGCGAACGCCTGACGGCCACTGAAACCTTCCTGCAACTACTCAGCCCCTTGGGCGAGCGCGTTGCGCCGTATTGGCTGCAACTGTCCAAGGCCTTTACCCCGAATCGGTTGCCGGAACTGGCGGGGTTCATCGACGCCTTGCAGCGCCCCTTGGCCGTCGAAGTCCGTCACGACGAGTTCTTTGCCAAGGGCGACGCCGAACGGCGGCTCAATCGCCTGTTGCTCGATCGCGGCGTCGAACGCATCTGCCTCGATCCCCGGGCCTTGTTCAGTTGCACCTCCCTTGATCCCGCCGTGCTTCACGCACAATCGAAAAAGCCCCGCGTGCCGCCCCGGCCCGCGGCGTTCACCCAATGTCCGCAAGTGCGTTTCATCGGTCATCCGGTGCTCGAAGCCAACGAGCCGTTCCTGACGCCGTGGGTGGAGAAAATCGCCGGCTGGATCGAAGAAGGGCGCACGCCCTATATCTTCCTGCACACCGCCGACAACCGGCTGGCCGCCAGGCTCGCGCAACGTTTTCACGAGCGATTGATGCATCGATTGCCTGGCTTGCCGGCCCTGCCTGCGCTATATAGAGAGCCCGCCGCCGAGCAACTGGGTTTGCTCTGAGGCCCACTCCCTCTCTGCTCAGGAGCGAACTACATGGAAGCGCACATTCGTCGAGCCCAGGCGTTCAAGGCCTTGCACGAACGCGAAGGGGCTTTTGTCATTCCCAACCCGTGGGACGCCGGTTCGGCCAAGATGCTGGCCAGCCTGGGTTTTGAAGCCTTGGCGACCACCAGTGCCGGTCACGCCTTTTCCCTGGGCCGACCCGATGGCGCGCTGGGGCTGGATGACACGCTGGCTAACGTGCGGGCGATTGTCGCGGCCACTGACCTGCCGGTGGCCGTCGACCTGGAGAACGGTTTTGCCGATGCCCCCGAGGATTGCGCCCGCAGCCTGATCCGGGCGGCAGAGGCCGGCGCGGTGGGTGGTTCGATCGAAGATGCCACGGGGCGCGAAGACAGCCCGATCTATTGCTTCGACCACGCGGTAGCTCGGGTCAAGGCCGCCGCCGAGGCCGTGCGCAGCTTGCCGTTTCCTTTCCTGCTGACGGCCCGGGCGGAAAATTTCCTGCATGGCAATCCGGACCTCGACGACACCATACGCCGCCTCAAGGCCTTCGCGGACGCGGGGGCCGACGTGTTGTACGCCCCGGGGCTGAGCAGCGCCGAACAAGTGCTCGCGGTGGTGCAGGCCGTGGCGCCAAAACCGGTGAACGTGCTGATGTCCGGGGCGCTGGACCTGACGGTGGCGCAGTTGAGCGAGCTGGGCGTCAAGCGCATCAGTGTCGGCTCGGCCCTGGCCCTGGCCGCGTATGGCGAGTTCTTCCGCGCCGCCGAGGAGATCCAGGAGCAGGGCACATTCACCTTCACGCGCCGCTCGATGCCGTTCAAGCAGGCCAACCAATTATTCAAGGGTTGATGCCCGAGGCAATATCGTGCGGTTTTTGAAAGCGCTTGCGGTCGTGGCCCTGCTCATTGGCCTTGCCGTGCTGGGGGTATGGCGCGGCTGGGTGGCGCTGCCGCCCCAATGGAATCCCTGGGCGCCTTTGGACGTCAACCTGGCGCCCAATCTGCTCACCCGTTTCAAACTCATGGCCCTGCGCAACGACCCGCAGCTGTGCGACCAGGCCCTCGCTACCTCCGGGCTGCGCACCGCGCGCCAGGCCGACAGCGGCGCCAATACCACATGCCCATTGACCAATGTGTTGAGGGTGCAGGGCGGTGAGGTGGCGTTGAGCAGCAGCTTCCTCGCCAGTTGCCCGCTGGCGGTGGCGTTTGCGTTGTTCGAGCGTCACGGGTTGCAGCCGGCGGCAATGGCGGTCTACGGGCAGAAAGTGACGCGGGTCGATCACTTGGGCAGTTTCGCCTGTCGCAACATGTACGGGCGTGAGAGCGGGGCGCGCAGCCAGCACGCCACCGCCAGCGCGCTGGACATCGCCGGGTTTCGCCTGGCCGATGGGCGCACGATCAGCGTGCTCAGGGACTGGCCCAAGGACACGGCCGATGCGCGCTTCTTGCGTCAGGCTCGGGATGGCGCCTGCGATATGTTCAGTGTGGTCTTGAGCCCGGATTACAACGCGGCGCACCGCAACCATTTTCATCTGGATGTGGGGCCATGGTGGATCTGTCGCTGATTTAAGCGGCGATGCGCAGGTTCTGCAGCACGATCGGACGTGCCCAGCGGGTGTCGAAGTCCAGTTGTTTCTGCTGCGCCACCAATTCCTCTTTCGGGAACGGCGGGAACGGCTTGTCCAGCAGCTCGAGTTCGAATTCGGCGATCGGCAGGTGCAACGGACGCGGTTGTGGCGCCGGGCCCGGTTCCGGCAGTGGTTGGCCGGCGGTGAGGACGAGTGGGCGGACCCAGTTGCTTTCGAAGGTCTGCTGGTGTTGCTGGGCAACGATTTCTTCTGGCGGGAACGGCGGGAAGGGTTTATCCAGCAGGTCGAGTTCGAATTCGGCGATGGGCAGGAACAGCGGTTCTGGCGGCTTGACCTGTGTTTCGGTCACTTCGCAGGTGCGCTGGCTGACGATATGCGCCAGCAGTTCGGCGCCGAGGGTCGGTTCAACGGCCTCATCGAGGGGCTCTGGCTGGTAGCTGCCAGGTGCCGGTGCGTTATCACCCAGTTGATCGGCCAGGGCCCGGGCAAAAAAATCCTGCCACAGGTGACTGACGCCGCTCAGCGCTTGGGTGTTACGCAGGCTGTAATCGCCGTAAGGGGAGATAACGCCTATCGATGTGGATTGAATGTCTGACATTTTTCTCGGTCGACGCTCAGCTCTGGCAAAATGCCGTTCACCGTTGTTATCGGCCGTTTTTGCCGATCCTTAATTTTTTGAGCATGTTTTCCATAAGTGAACAACTTCCATGAGTGAGCAACCCGCGGCCTGCCGCATCCATGTCGAGGCCCTGGCCCCGGCCTTCCAACCGCAGGCCGAACACTGGGCCGAGCGGCTTGGCCTGCCTTTGCAAGGGGACGAAGGCGAGTTCGCCTTGCAGGTCGGTGAGCAAGGGGTGCAGTTGCAGCAGTTGGGCCCGGATGCGCCAGGGCCGGTGCGCGTGGACTTCGTCGAGGGTGGGGCGGCCCATCGGCGGTTGTACGGCGGCGGCAGTGGCCAGATGATCGCCAAGGCAGTCGGGATCGCCCAGGGTGTGCGCCCGCGGGTGCTGGATGCCACCGCCGGGTTGGGCAAGGATGCGTTTGTGCTGGCCAGCCTGGGCTGTGAAATGAACCTGATCGAGCGTCAGCCGCTGATCGCGGCCTTGTTGGAGGATGGCCTGGCCCGTGGCGCAGAGGATTTCGACGTGGCGCCCATTGTGGCGCGCATGCGCTTGCTCAAGGGCAACGCCATCGAGGTGATGCGCAACTGGGAAGGCGAACCGCCCCAGGTGATCTACCTGGACCCGATGTTCCCTCATCGTGAAAAAACCGCTCTGGTGAAGAAGGAAATGCGCCTGTTCCGGCCCCTGGTGGGCGATGACCCGGACGCCCCGGCGCTGCTCGCCGCGGCCCTGGCCTTGGCGACTCATCGAGTGGTGGTCAAGCGTCCACGCAAGGCCCCGTGCATCGAAGGGCCGAAGCCGAGCCATGGGCTCGATGGCAAGTCCAGTCGCTACGACATCTATCCGAAGAAAGCGCTCAAGCCTTGAGACCGAGTTGCCTGCATCGCGAGCAGGCTCGCTCCCACAGGGGCCGGTGGCGGGCGCTGATTCTGTGAACCCCGTCGATCAAACTGTGGGAGCGGGCTTGCTCGCGAAAGCGGTGGGTCAGTTGGGGAAGGTGTTGAATAGGCCGCCGTCTTCGCGAGCAAGCCCGCTCCGACATTGGATCTGTGGTGTTCATCAAACCCTGTGGGAGCGAGCTTGCTCGCGATGGGGCCCTTCCAGCCAGCGAAAGGCTAAGGCCGATAAGCCCGCACGAACAACCCCACCACTTCCTGCACATGAGCCTCGGCGGCTTCCGGTTCCGGGGCCGGGCCGCAGCCTGACAACAAACGGAAGTTCGCCGCGCCCTTGATCAGGCAGAAGAAATGCTCGGCGGCATTGCGCGGTTTATCGATGCTCAGGGCGCCGCTCTGGTTGACCTTGGTCAGCAGCCGCTCCATGCCTGAGAGCATCCGTTGCGGACCGGCTTCGTAGAAAATCGTCGACAGCTTCGGGTCCTGGCTGCCCAGGGCCATGATCAGGCGATGCAGGTTCAACGATTCATCGCTGTTGATCAGTTGGTTGAACCCGCGGGCAATGTTCAGCAACACGTGTTCGATGGGAACGCCGTCAGGCCATTCGTAAAACAGCGATGGCACCTGCTCTTCACATTTGGCCATCACGGCAGCGGAAAACAGCGTCTCCTTGTCGTTGAAATGGCTGTAGACCGTCAGCTTCGAAACTCCCGCCTCGGTGGCGACGGCGTCCATGCTGGTATTGGCATACCCCATGCTCAGGAACAGGCGTTTCGCCGCGTCGAGAATAGCCTGGCGCTTGGCCAGGTCCTTGGGGCGGCCTGGGCCGCTAGGGGTTGAAGGATTGTTCGACATTCTTCGCTTTAATACTGGACTGGTGAGTTTGCTATTAATAACATACTCGCCAGTATAATTATTCCAAGCACCATTAGCGAAAGGTCACTCGCCATGTTCCGCTATGCCCTGCCCCTCGTCATGCCAGTCGCCCTGGCTTTTTTATTGTCTGCGTGCGGTCATGACGAGCCGGTGCCCGTCGCCGTGCGTCCCGCCATGGTGGTCAAGCCCGAGCCGTCGGCCCAGGCGATGGACAGTTACCCTGGCGAAGTGCGGGCACGTTTCGAGCCTGAACTGGCCTTTCGCATTGGCGGCAAGGTGAGCCGACGACTGGTGGAAGAGGGGCAGCGGGTCAAGGCCAATCAACCGCTGGCCGAGCTCGACCCCGAGGACGTGCGCCTGCAACTGGAAGCGACCCGTGCCCAGGTCGCCGCCGCCGAGGCCAACCTGAACCTGGTCCGCGCCGAACGTGACCGCTACAAGACCTTGATGGAGCGGCAGATGGTCAGCCGCTCCCAATACGACAACGCCGAAAACCTCTACCGCTCCGGCACCGCGCGGCTCAAGCAGATCAAGGCCGAGTTCGATGTCGCCAACAACCAGGCCAGCTATTCGGTGCTGCGTGCGCCCCAGGATGGCGTGGTGGCCCGGCGCTCGGTGGAAGTCGGGCAGGTGGTTTCGGCCGGGCAAACCGTTTTTACCCTGGCCACCGATGGCGAGCGTGAAGTGCTGATCAGCCTGCCGGAACAGAGCTTTGGCCGGTTCAAGATTGGCCAGCCGGTGTCGGTCGAGTTGTGGAGCCAGCCTGACCAGCGCTTCAGCGGGCGGATTCGTGAGCTGTCGCCGGCCGCCGACCCCAAGTCCCGCACCTTCGCCGCCCGCGTGGCCTTCACCGCCGGCAGTGTTCCGGCGGAGCTGGGCCAAAGTGCCCGGGTGTTTATCCAGACGGCTGAAAAGGCGCCGCTGTCAGTGCCGCTATCAGCCCTCACTGCCGAGAATGGCGCCACCTACGTCTGGGTCGTCAACCCGGACAACACGGTCAAGAAAGCCCCGGTGCGCGTGGGTGCCTTTGGCGAAAAAAACGTGCCGGTGCTCGAAGGCTTGAGCGCCAATGACTGGGTGGTGGCGGCTGGCATACATGTGCTCCTCGACGGCCAGCAGGTGCGGCCGGTGGATCGCTCCAACCGCGTGGTCAACCTGGCGGCCAAGGAGTAATCCCAATGGGTTTCAATCTTTCCGAATGGGCGTTGCGTAACCGCCAGATCGTACTGTTCCTGATGCTGTTGCTGGCCATCGTCGGGGCGCTTTCCTACACCAAGCTCGGCCAGAGCGAGGATCCGCCGTTCACCTTCAAGGCCATGGTCATTCGCACCGTGTGGCCGGGAGCGACGGCCGAGGAAGTGTCGCGCCAAGTCACCGAGCGTATCGAAAAGAAGCTGATGGAAACCGGCGATTACGAAAAGATCGTCTCGTTCTCCCGCCCGGGGGAATCCCAGGTGACTTTCGCGGCGCGTGATTCCATGCATTCGGCGCAGATTCCCGAGCTGTGGTATCAGTTGCGCAAGAAGATCGGCGACATTCGCCACACCTTGCCGCCGGATGTCCAGGGGCCGTTCTTCAACGATGAATTCGGCACCACCTTCGGCAATATCTACGCGCTGACTGGCGAAGGCTTCGACTATGCCGTGCTCAAGGACTACGCCGATCGCATCCAGCTCCAGCTGCAGCGGGTCAAGGATGTGGGCAAGGTCGAACTGATCGGTTTGCAGGACGAGAAGATCTGGATCGAGTTGTCGAACGTTAAGCTGGCGACCCTCGGCCTGCCCTTGGCGGCGGTCCAGCAGGCCCTTGAAGAGCAGAACACGGTTTCCACCGCCGGCTTCTTCGAAACCGGCAGCGAGCGTTTGCAGCTACGGGTCTCGGGGAATTTCCAGACCGTGGAGGAGATCCGCAACTTCCCGATCCGGGTCGGCGACCGGACGTTCCGTATCAGCGACCTGGCGGACGTGCGCCGCGGTTTCAACGACCCGCCAGCGCCCCGCATGCGCTTCATGGGCGAGGACGCCATTGGCCTGGCCGTGGCGATGAAGCAAGGCGGGGATATCCTGATTCTGGGCAAGGCCCTTGAGGTCGACTTTGCTCGCCTCCAGAACTCACTGCCGGCCGGCATGCAATTGCACAAGGTGTCGGACCAGCCGGCGGCGGTAAAGACCGGGGTCGGTGAGTTCGTCCAGGTGCTGGTGGAAGCCCTGACGATCGTGTTGCTGGTGAGCTTCTTCTCCCTCGGGTTGCGCACCGGGATGGTGGTGGCCCTGGCGATTCCGCTGGTGTTGGCGATGACCTTCGCCGCCATGTATTACCTGGGGATCGGCCTGCACAAGATTTCCCTCGGTGCGCTGGTGTTGGCCCTGGGGTTGCTGGTGGACGACGCGATCATTGCGGTGGAGATGATGGCGATCAAGATGGAGCAGGGTTTCGACCGGATCAAGGCGGCCAGCTTCGCCTGGACCAGCACCGCATTCCCGATGCTCACCGGTACCTTGATTACGGCGGCGGGCTTCCTGCCGATCGCCACCGCGCAATCGGGCACCGGCGAATACACCCGCTCGATTTTCCAGGTGGTGACACTGGCATTGCTGGCCTCTTGGGTGGCTGCCGTGGTGTTCGTACCGTACCTGGGGGAAAAACTCCTGCCGGACCTGGCGAAAATTCACGCGGCCAAACATGGCACGACTGACGGCCAGACCGACCCTTACGGCACGCCGTTCTATCAGCGTGTCCGGCGGATGGTGGAGTGGTGCGTGCGTCGGCGCAAAACCGTCATCCTGCTGACCGTGCTGTTGTTTGTCGGCTCGGTGGCGTTGTTCCGTTTCGTGCCGCAGCAGTTCTTTCCGGCATCGGGGCGGCTGGAACTGATGGTCGACTTGAAACTGCAGGAAGGCGCCTCCCTGAGCAACACCGCCGAACAGGTCAAGCGCCTGGAAGCGCTGCTCAAGGACCATGCCGGCATCGACAATTACGTAGCCTACGTCGGCACCGGTTCACCGCGTTTCTACCTGCCGTTGGACCAACAGCTGCCGGCCTCCAGCTTCGCCCAGTTCGTGGTGCTGGCCAAGACCATCGAAGATCGCGAGCCGTTGCGCAGTTGGTTGATTTCGACCCTGAACGAGCAATTTCCGACCCTGCGCTCGCGGGTCACGCGCCTGGAAAACGGCCCGCCGGTCGGCTATCCGGTGCAGTTCCGCGTCACGGGTGAGCACATCGAAGAAGTCCGGGCCCTGGCGCGGAAAGTGGCGACAAAAGTTCGCGAAAACCCCTACGTGGTCAACGTGCATCTGGACTGGGAGGAGCCGAGCAAGGTGGTGTACCTCAACGTTGACCAGGACCGCGCCCGGGCCCTGGGTGTCAGCACCACCCACCTGGCGAGTTTCCTGCGCAGCTCCCTCACCGGCTCCAGCGTCAGCCAGTACCGGGAAGACAATGAATTGATCGAGATTTTGCTGCGCGGTACGGTGCATGAGCGCACCGAGTTGTCGTTGCTGCCGAGCCTGGCAGTGCCGACCGACAACGGCAAGAGTGTTGCCTTGTCGCAGATCGCGACGTTGGAATACGGTTTCGAGGAGGGCGTGATCTGGCACCGCAATCGGCTGCCGAGCGTGACCGTGCGGGCCGATATCTACGGCAAGGAACAACCGGCAACCCTGGTGCAACAGATCTTCCCGACCCTGGACCCGATTCGCGCCGAGCTGCCGGACGGTTACCTGCTGGAAGTGGGCGGTACGGTGGAGGATTCGGCCCGTGGCCAGAAATCGGTGAATGCCGGTGTGCCGTTGTTCATCGTGGTGGTGCTGACGCTGCTGATGCTGCAACTGCGCAGCTTCTCACGCACGGCCATGGTGTTCCTTACGGCGCCCCTGGGATTGATCGGCGTCACGCTGTTCCTGCTGGTGTTCCGCCAGCCGTTCGGCTTCGTCGCCATGCTGGGCACCATTGCGCTGTCGGGGATGATCATGCGCAACTCGGTGATCCTGGTGGACCAGATCGAGCAGGACATCAAGGCCGGGCTGGCGCCTTGGCAGGCGATCATCGAAGCCACGGTGCGACGCTTCCGCCCCATCGTGCTCACCGCACTGGCGGCGGTGCTGGCGATGATCCCGCTGTCGCGCAGTTTGTTCTTCGGGCCGATGGCGGTGGCGATCATGGGCGGCCTGATCGTGGCCACGGCGTTGACGCTGTTGTTCCTGCCAGCGTTGTATGCGGCGTGGTTCAGGGTCAAGAAAACCTGATCAACAGGTGTACACCTAACCTGTGGCGAGGGAGCTTGCTCCCGCTCGGTTGCGCAGCAACCGCAAAAGCTTGGGGCCGCTGCGCAGCCCAGCGGGAGCAAGCTCCCTCGCCACAGGATTGTGGTTTGTCAGATAGACGGTGTATTCATCGCGAGCAGGCTCGCTCCCACAGTGTTTTTGCGCTTGGCTTAGAGCGTACCGAACACCTTCTTCGCCAAACTGGTCGCCGCAGCCGCCGGGTTCTGGCGAATGGTGGCTTCCTGCTTGCCGATCATTTCGAACAAGCCGTCCAGCGCCTGTTCGGTCACGTAGTTTTCGATGTTGGCGCTCTTGGCATCCAGCACGCCGAAAGTGGCGGCCTGGCCGGCGAAGGCATTGTATTGTTGGGCCAGGCCGACCTTGTCCGTGGCTTGCTTGACGATGGGCAGGAACTTGGCGCGGATCTGCTCGCGGCTGCTCTTGTTCAGGTATTGCGTGGCCGAGTCGTTGCCGCCGCTCAAGATGCCCTTGGCATCGCTCACGCTCATGTTCTTCACGGCATTGACCAGGATCGGCTGGGCCTGGACCACTGCGGCCTCAGCAGCCTGGTTCATGCTGGTTTCCAGTTGATCGACCTGCTCGCCCATGCCGAAGGCCTTCATCTTGCTGGCAACTTTGCCCAGCTTGCCTGGCAGTTCGATCTTCACGTCCGGGTTGTTGCTGAAGCCGCCGGGTGTGCCCAGTTGCTTGACCGCCACCTGTGCGCCTTGGGTCAAGGCGTCCTTGAGGCCACCCGTGGCATCTTGTTGCGACAGTTCGCCCAGGGACAGGGCCATGGCATTGGCGCAGATCAACAGGCCGGCACACAGGCCGGTGAAACGAAGGGTAGAGCGGAGCATGGCAGCTTCCTTGATGGAATTTAAAAGGAATCAGCGTGCGGCGTTGACGCGAATCTTCAACGGCTGCGGATCTTTGCCATCGAGTTGGACCGTATGCTGTTCAGTGGTGATGAACATCAACTGGCCGTCCACTTCGATGCGGGCGCTCACGGCATAACGATGGCCGGGCTTGACCTGGTTGGGATCATAACTGAGGTGGAACGGCAACGGGACCTGGCCTTTGACCGGGCCGCGCTGCTCATCGAGCACCACCGCGGGAGCGTCGGCCAGGGAAACGTCCTGCAGGCTCACGCTCAAGGTGGCGTTGGGCGGCAGGGCGATGCGTTGCAGATAGAAGACTTCGCCATCGAGGCTCGCGACGGAGGCGGCGGGTGGCGTTGATGATTGGCACGCGGCCAGCAGTGAAGTGAATGCAAGCAGAAGACATTTTTTCATGTGGAAGTACCTTTCCTTTGACGCCAGCAACACGCTGGCGTCAAAGAGAATCTGGAGGATTCGGCACTAAAAATCCAGCCGAAACGTAACGACTCAGACGTTGGACGCGATCGAACGATCAGTTTCATTGGCCGACGAGGGCGCCAGGCTCAGATCGATCTCAACGTCTTGATCGCCTCCATTCCAAATGAAGGTGTGTTCGTTATCGGCTAGAAGGTCAGTGCCTTCATGGTTGATTTGCATCTTCGCCGAGAACTCATCCCCTGGGACAGCCGGGTCGAAACCGGGAACGATGTGGAAGGAAAAGACCAGAGGTGTTCCCGCCGGAAATACGTTGGAGCTGATGGCAGGATAGGCGCCTGGCAGGCCGGTCTTTTTTTCGATGGAAATTGCATAGTCCCCTGCGCCTGTTTGTGGGACTTGATAATCGTCTGGCAGACGCAGTGTTACGTTGATTGCGTGTTTCATGAGTTGAATTCCTTTTCAATACGTCGAGATTGACGTAAGCCCATCCTAGAGAGCTGCTCCAAAGTTCTCTGTAGGTCTTTTCTCCGTTTGACGTCGCTTTGGCCGCTGCGCAACGTCGGAGTACGCCTGTCTATCGACCGATGCACTCACCAGAACCGTTCTCTGTTCACGGTGAGTGATCGGCATGCGTCAAAGGTCGGGGCTGACGGCGACCTCCGCCGCGTCTTCACTGCGATGCAATGCCACCTGGCGGATCGACAAACGAATCTCCGCCGGCAGCACCCGCTTGGCCGCACCTTCGGCCAGTTCGCCGAGCAGCTCGTGATAGCTGAGCTTGCCCGCTTCGTCCCGGCGCAGCACGTCGAGGTCGAGCATCGTCTGGATAAAGTGGCGGAACAGGCTCTTGTCGAAGAATTCCGGCGCATTCAGGCCATGCAGGATCGACAGGCGCTGGGCCATGACGGTGCAGAGGTCTTCCAGTTCTTCGGCGCTGACGGTGTTTTGACCGCTGTTGAGCAGCAGCGAGACGGTCATGTAGAAGCGCTGCAAGGTCTGGGCGATGCTTTTCGACAGCAACGTCAGCAGCACGAAGTGCCGCGAACTTGGCGCCGGACGCAGGTACAGGTCGTTTTCGAAACGCAGCAGGCCCTGTTCGACGAACGCGTCGAGCCACTGGTCGACCACGCCGTCCAGTTCTTCCAGCGACCAGCGAATGAACAGCTCCGATTGCAGGTACGGGTACAACGCATGGGTGTAGCGCAGGATCTGTTCGCGGCTCATGCGCGAGCTGCTCTGGAAGAAGCTCGCCAGCAACGCCGGCAGGGCGAAGATGTGCAGCACGTTGTTGCGGTAGTAGGTCATCAGCACCGCGTTCTGCTCGTCCAGGTACAGAATCTTGCCCAGGGCATCGCTCTGTTCCGACAGCAGGTCCATGCCTTTGACGTGCTTGATCAGCGCTTGGCCATCGCCTTCGGGCAGGGTGGTATGGGGCGAGTACGGGACTTTGCGCAACAACGCCAGGTACAGGTCGAGCACCCGGGCCATGGCGCGGTCGTCCAGGGCCAGGCGGCTGGTGGACAGCAGCGCCAGGGCGACGAGGTTGACCGGGTTGATGGCCGCGGCTTCGTTCAGGTGCCGGGCCACGCGTTCGCCGAGGCGGTGGGTGGTCGCGTTGAGCCAGGCCGGTTTGAATTGCGGGCCCAATTCCTGTTGGCGCCAATCCGGTTGTTCGCTGTCGAGGAATTCCGCCAGCTTGATGGGTTCGCCGAAGTTCACCGCCACCTGGCCGAAGCGCTGCTTGAGGGCGCCGATGACCTTGAAGATGTCGAAGATCGATTCTTTTTTCTTGCTGGCCCCGCGCAGTTCGCCCAGGTAGGTGCGGCCTTCCAATACCCGTTCATAACCGATGTAGACCGGCACGAAGACGATGGGCATGCGTGACGAACGCAGGAAGCTGCGCAGGGTGATGGCGAGCATGCCAGTCTTGGGTTGCAGCATGCGCCCGGTGCGCGAACGACCGCCCTCGACGAAGTATTCCACCGGAAAGCCTTTGGTGAACAGCGTGTGCAGGTATTCGTTGAATACCGCGGTGTAGAGCGGGTTGCCCTTGAAGGTGCGGCGCATGAAAAACGCCCCGCCACGGCGCAGCAGGCCGCCGATCACCGGCATGTTGAGGTTGATGCCGGCAGCGATGTGCGGCGGCGTCAGGCCGTTGCGAAACAGCAGGTATGACAGCAGCAGGTAGTCGATGTGGCTGCGGTGGCACGGCACATAGATGACTTCGTGGCCCTGGGCGACGTTCTGCACGCCTTCGATGTGGTTGACCTTGATGCCGTCGTAGATCTTGTTCCAGAACCAGCTCAGCACCACTTCCAGGAAACGGATCGCGGTGTAGGTGTAGTCCGAGGCAATTTCGTTGCCGTAGCGCAGGGCCTGGGCCTTGGCTTTTTCCGGGGAGATCTTTTCCCGCTCGGCTTCCTCGGCAATCGCCTGCTTGACCAGCGGCTGGTTCAACAGGCCCTTGACCAAGTGGCGTCGGTGGGAAATGTCAGGGCCGATGACCGCCGCCTTCAGATTGCGGAAGTGCACCCGCAGAATCCGCTGGGCCATGCGCACGGTGCGTTCGTGGCCCTTGTCGTGTTCGATCAATTCGCGCAGGTGGATCGGCGCGGAGAATTGCACGCGGGTCTTGCGCCCCAGGATCATGATGCTCAGCAGGCGACGCAGGCGCCCGGTGACGGCCCAGCTGTCGGCAAACAACAGCTTCCAGGGGCTGGATTCGCTGTCCGGCGACTGCCCCCAGAACACGCTGACCGGGATGATCTGTGCATCTTCGGCGGCGTTGTGGGTCAGGGCGTCGACCAGCCGCGTCAGGGTGGGCGGCGCACCGCGCTTGTCCTGGCGCCCGATCCAGTCTGGCGCTGGCGTCAGGTAGAAAAACGCCGCCGGCTCCAGCAGGTTGCCCACCGAGACCGGGAGCACCGGACGGGGCAGGCCGGCCTTGGTGCATTCGGTGTCGAGCACCGCCAGGTCGGTGAGCGAGGGATCTTGCAGGACGTAGAACACCGGACGACTGCGGTCGAGGTTGAGGGTGAAGGACGACTGGTTGATCGTCTCGGAGCGAACCCAGAGGTACAACAGTCGGCGCAGGGTGCCAAACACAAGACGGCGGAACGGGGAGCGGGTCATACGGCTTCTGCATGAGTGGATAAAACCGAGCGGCTGCTCGGGCTCGCTAGTGTGCCGGATTCATCGAAAATCGGCAAAAAAGCGCCGAAGTAAAGTCAGTTGAGAGTTTTTCCGGGTGTCATATACTCGGCCGGTTACTGCTCCGGTCTTCTCCATGGACGGCCGGACGGTGGCTTGGGTTCGTACGGCTTTGCCTTTTGCAGTCGGGCAAGAAAAGCCGACTTAATAATAAGAGATGGGAGTGAGCATCATGGCAGCACGGGAAACCGGCAGTGTGAAGTGGTTCAACGATGCGAAGGGTTACGGCTTCATCCAGCGTGAAGGCAGCGCGGATGTATTCGTGCATTACCGCGCGATTCGCGGCGAAGGCCACCGTTCACTGACTGAAGGCCAGCAGGTCGAGTACGCGGTGGTGGAAGGGCAGAAGGGCTTGCAGGCTGAGGATGTGGTGGGGTTGTAACCCGTTCTTGCAGTCACCGCAAATCCCTTGTGGGAGCGGGCTTGCTCGCGAAAGCGGTGTGTCAGCCAATGAAAATATTGCCTGATATACCGCTTTCGCGAGCAAGCCCGCTCCCACATTTAGGTTCAGGTTGGACCTGAGACTAGGGTCACGCCGTCTTCCAGGTAATCTCTTCTTCCCCATCGGCGCTGATGCGAATCCAGCGGTCCGCCGATTCTTCCCCTTCCTCTTCCACCCAGGAGCCAGGCGCGCAGCGCACTTCGACGTTCAGCGCGGCGAAGGCGGCGCGGGCGCAGGCGATGTCGTCTTCCCACGGGGTCTGGTCGCTTTCCAGGTACAGGCTGTTCCATTTGCCCACGGCCTTCGGCAGCCAGGTCACCGGGATGTTGCCAGCCTTGCACTTGTAGGTCTGGCCTTTCTGTACCCAGTCGCTGCAAGGGCCCAGGGCCTGGCCGAGCCAGTGGGCAATGGCCTTGTGGTCGACGTCGGCGTCCTTCAGGTAAATCTCGATATCGGGTTGGCGCATGGATGTCCTCGCTGCGGTCTTGAAAAATCCATTCGCGGATTTAACTGGCCCCAGGCGATTGCCCGAGGCCAAAAGGTCATTATTGAAGAATGAAATAATCGTAGCGCATCGACACCGTGACTTCGAACGGCTCGGCCTGCTCGATCACGCTGGCACGGCGTTCGGCACTGGCGCGCCAGCCATGGGGCGTCATCGCCAGCAGGTTGGCGCGGTCCTGGCCATCGGTGAGCACCAGTGTGAATTCGAGGGTTTCGCTGTGATCCAGCTCCATGCCCGGTGGTACCAGGGCCAGGTGCTTGTCGTCGGTGTATTCGCGCACTTCGTCGTATAGACGCTCGCGCAATTCCATCAGGTGGCCGGCGGTAGGGCCGACTTTCATCAGTCCGCCGCCGGGGCTGAGCAAGCGCTTGGCCTCCTGCCAGTCCAGCGGGCTGAAAACGCTGGCCAGGAACTGGCAACAGCCGTCCGCCAGCGGCACCCGGGCCATGCTGGCGATCAACCAGGTCAGTTGCGGGTTACGCTTGCAGGCTCGTTTGACCGCTTCGCGAGAGATGTCCAGGGCATAGCCATCGGCATTGGGCAGCGCTTCGGCAATTTGCGCGGTGTAGTAGCCTTCACCGCAACCGATGTCGAGCCAGCGCCCAGGCGCACGTTCGGCGGCCAGCTCGGCCAGGCGCCGGGCGACCGGGGCGTAATGCCCGGCGTTGAGAAAGTCGCGGCGAGCTTCGACCATCGCCTGGTTGTCGCCAGGGTCGCGGCTGTTCTTGTGCTGCACCGGCAGCAGGTTCAGGTAACCCTGCCGCGCACGGTCGAACCGATGCCCGGCCGGGCACACCACGCCGGTGTCCGCCGCGTTCAGCGGCTCACTGCAGATCGGACAGGCAAGCATCAGGCGAGCAACTTGATCAGCGTCTTGTAGTAGATCTCGGTGAGCACGTCGAGATCGGCGGCCAGCACACGTTCGTTGACCTGATGGATGGTCGCGTTGACCGGCCCCAGTTCTACCACTTGCGTGCCCATGGTGGCGATGAAACGACCGTCGGACGTGCCGCCGCTGGTGGAGGCTTTGGTTTCGCGTCCGGTCACGTCCTTGATGCTCGACGACACGGCGTCCAGCAAGGCACCCGGCTCAGTGAGGAATGGCAGGCCGGACAAGGCCCAGTCGATGTGCCAGTCCAGTTGATGCTTGTCAAGGATATCGGCGACGCGTTGTTGCAGGCCTTCGACGGTGGATTCGGTGGAGAAACGGAAATTGAACACCGCTTCCAGGTCACCGGGGATCACGTTGGTCGCACCGGTGCCGGAATTGAGGTTGGAAATCTGGAAACTGGTCGGCGGGAAGAAATCGTTGCCGTGGTCCCAATGCTCGGCCGCCAATTCAGCCAGGGCCGGCGCGGCCAGATGGATCGGGTTCTTCGCCAGGTGTGGATAAGCCACGTGGCCTTGCTTGCCGCGCACGGTCAGCTTCGCGCCGAGGGAGCCGCGCCGGCCATTCTTGACCACGTCGCCCACCAACGTGGTGCTCGACGGCTCGCCGACGATGCACCAGTCCAGGCGTTCCTGGCGGGCCTTGAGGCGTTCGACCACGGCTTTGGTGCCGTGGTGGGCCGGGCCTTCTTCATCGCTGGTGATCAGGAAAGTCAGCGAGCCCTTGTGGTCCGGGTAGTCGGCGACGAACCGCTCGGCCGCCACGACCATGGCCGCCAGGCTGCCTTTCATGTCCGCCGCGCCACGACCGCAGAGCATGCCCTGTTCGTCGATGAGCGCATCGAACGGGTCGAGTTGCCAAGCCTGCACCGGACCGGTCGGCACCACGTCGGTGTGCCCGGCGAAGCACAGCACCGGGCCGTCATGCTTGCCATGGCTGGCCCAGAAGTTATCCACATCCTCGATGCGCATCGGCTCGAGCTTGAAACCGGCCTCGCCCAGGCGCTGCATCATGATTTTCTGGCAATCGGCATCCACCGGCGTCACGGACGGACGGCGGATCAGGTCGCAGGCGAGTTGCAGGGTCGGCGAGAGGTCGGCGTGGGCCGTCATGGAAAACTCCGGAAGCTGGAAAGGAGATCGCAGTCCATGTGGGAGCGGGCTTGCTCGCGAAGCTCTTAGCGTCAGTGATGACGCCTTCGCGAGCAAGCCCGCTCCCACAGGTCCTGAGTTCGACCGTTGGATGGTATTCGGCCGACGCTTACAAAATGGCGGTTATCTTATAGCAAAACGACCACCATGGGCCCCTGGTGCTGGTCGGTTGGAACACAAATCCCACAGAGGTTTTGCTTAAATTGCCGCGACAAAGCCCTATAATGCGCGCCGGTTTTTGGGGTAATGGTCATGAGTACAGAAGATCCACGGTTTGCCGGCATCGCCCGTTTGTATGGCATCGAAGGCCTGGAGCGCCTGCGGGCGGCCCATGTGGCGATTGTCGGCGTCGGCGGTGTCGGGTCCTGGGCGGCGGAAGCCATTGCCCGTTGCGGCGTGGGCGAGATTTCGCTGTTCGACCTGGACGATGTCTGCGTGAGCAACGCGAACCGTCAGTTGCACGCCCTGGACAGCACCGTCGGCAAGCCCAAGGTCGAGGTCATGGCCGAGCGGTTGCGCGGGATCAACCCCGACTGCACGGTGCACGCGGTGGCGGACTTCGTCACCCGCGACACCATGGCCGAGTACATCACGCCGAACATCGATTGCGTGATCGACTGCATCGACAGCGTCAACGCCAAGGCCGCGCTGATCGCCTGGTGCAAGCGCCGCAAGATCCAGATCATCACCACCGGCGGCGCGGGTGGGCAGATCGACCCGACGCTGATCCAGGTCTGCGACTTGAACCGTACGTTCAACGATCCACTGGCCTCCAAGGTGCGCTCCACCTTGCGCCGCGACTACGGCTTTTCCCGCACCGTGACCCGCCACTACAGCGTGCCTTGCGTGTTCTCTACCGAACAACTGCGCTACCCGAAGCCGGACGGCAGCATTTGCTTGCAGAAGAGTTTTGTCGGTGACGGCGTCAAGCTCGACTGCGCGGGTGGGTTTGGCGCGGTGATGATGGTCACGGCGACGTTCGGCATGGTCGCGGCGACCAAGGCTGTGGATAAGATCGTGGCGGGTGTGCGACGGCCGGCGGATCGGGTCAAGCCCGGTCAGTAATGCAACGCTGCTCACTAAGGGAGTGGTGAGCCTGTGGCGAGGGAGCTTGCTCCCGCTGGACTGCGCAGCAGTCCCCATTTTCATGAGCGCTTCGCACTCAAGCGGGAGCAAGCTCCCTCGCCACAGTTATTGCGTCAACTCGCGCATCCGCTTCAACACCGCATTCAACCCATTGCTGCGCGACGGCGACAGCTGTCGCGACAACCCCAACTGATTGAACCAATCCGGCAAATCCACCTGCTGCAACTCGTCAGCGGACAAGCCATTGACCCGCGCCAGCAACAACGCCACCAACCCCCGGATCACCCGCGCATCGCTGCTGGCGGAGAACTGCCAGTGCCCGTCGTGCAAGCGACCCACCAGCCACACCTGGCTCTCACAGCCGTGGACGAGGTTGGCCTCGCACTTGTCCGCATCGCTCAGGGGCGGCAGGCGTTCGCCCCATTGCATCAGCAGCCGGGCGCGTTGTTCCCAGCCGGAGGCTTCCTGGAAAACCTGCAACGCGGTGAGGGCGTCGGCGGGCAGGCTCATCGCAGCATCTCCAAGGCCTGGTCCAGGGCTTCGAAGAAACGTTCGAGATCGGCGGAGTCGTTGTACAGCGCCAGCGACACCCGAATCGCCCCGGACAGCTTCAAATGCTTGAACAGCGGCATTGCGCAGTGATGCCCGGCGCGCACAGCGATGCCTTGCTCGGTCAGCAGGTGCGCCAGGTCGGCGTTGTGGATACCTTCGACCACGAAGCTGACCAGGGCCAGGCGTGGGTTGCCGACCAGGCGCACGCCGTTGCGCGCCAGCAGGCCGCTAATCAAATAGTCGTGCAACGCTGTTTCATGGTCGATGACCGCTTGCCCGTCGAGACCGGACAGGTAGTCGAGTGTCGCCCCCAGGCCAATCACGCTGGCAATGGGCGGTGTGCCGGCCTCGAAACCCAGCGGCGCCGGGCGGAAGGTGGCGCTGTGGTAATCGGCTTGCTGGACCATTTCGCCGCCAAATTGCCAGTGACGCAGTTTGCTGAGCGCTTCGGTGCGACCGAACAACGCCCCCAGGCCTTCGGGGCCGTACAGCTTGTGACTGGAAAATACATAGAAGTCGCAGCCCAGTGCCTCCACATCGTGGCGGCCATGGACGACACCCTGGGCGCCATCGATCACCGTCAGCGCATCTTGCGCCTTGGCCATCGCCAGCAATGCCGGCAATGGCTGCCAGGTGCCGAGGACGTTGGATAACTGGCTCACGGCCAACAAGCGCGTGCGCGGCCCGATCAGCTCGGCGGCGGCATTGGTATCGATCACCCCATCGGCATCCAGCGGCAGCACTACGAGCTTCAACGCGCGACGCTCGGCCAGTTGCTGCCAAGGCAACAGGTTGGCGTGATGTTCCAGGGCGCTGACAACAATTTCATCGTCAGGGTTGAACAGATGTTCCAGTCCGTAGGCGAGCAGGTTCAACGCCGAAGTGGCGCCGTGGGTGAAAACGATCTGTCCGCAGTCCCTCGCGTTGAGCCATTGCGAAACCTTGAGGCGACTGTCTTCGAATGCCTGGGTGGCCAGCGCTCCGGGCAAATGTTGCGCACGGTGCACGTTGGCCGTGCCGTTAGCGTAATAGTGCGTCAGGGCGTCCAGCAGGGCTTGGGTTTTTTGCGTGGTGGCGGCGCTGTCCAGGTAGGTCTGGCCTTGCCGTTGCAGGGCGGCGATGGCCGGGAAGTCGGCGCGCCAAGGGGATTGGATCAACATGCTTTCGGGCCCTGCTGGAGTTACGCCGGACCCTGTGGGAGCGGGCTTTTATTTGTGGGAGCCAAGCTTGCTCGCGATGAACGATGACACGGTCTCGCGGTAAACCGTGTCGCTGCCATCGCGAGCAAGCTCAGTTCCCACAAAAAAAGCTCGCCCCCACAGGTGAGGGAGTGAAGCTTAGTTGTGAGCGTGCAGTGCTTCGTTCAGCTCGATGGCCGACTTATGCGTCTTGCATTCCACTGCACCGGTTTCGGAGTTGCGACGGAACAACAAGTCGGGCTGGCCGGCCAGGTCGCGGGCCTTGACCACTTTGACCAGTTGGTTGTTTTCGTCCAGCAGCTTCACTTTGGTGCCGGCGGTCACGTACAGGCCCGACTCCACGGTGTTGCGGTCGCCCAACGGGATACCGATACCGGCGTTGGCGCCGATCAGGCAGCCTTCGCCCACCTTGATCACAATGTTGCCGCCGCCCGACAGGGTGCCCATGGTCGAGCAACCGCCGCCCAGGTCCGAGCCCTTGCCGACGAACACGCCCGCCGAGACACGGCCTTCGATCATGCCCGGGCCTTCGGTGCCGGCATTGAAGTTGACGAAACCTTCGTGCATGACCGTGGTGCCTTCGCCCACGTAGGCGCCCAGGCGCAGGCGCGCGGCATCGGCGATACGCACGCCGGCCGGGACCACGTAGTCGGTCATTTTCGGGAATTTATCCACCGAGAACACTTCCAGCAGCTCGCCGCGCAAGCGGGCTTCGAGCTGGTGCTCGGCCAGTTCGGCCAGGTCGATCGCGCCCTGGCTGGTCCAGGCCACGTTCGGCAGCAGCGGGAAAATGCCGGCCAGGTTCAGGCCGTGGGGCTTGACCAGGCGATGGGACAACAGGTGCAGCTTGAGGTAGGCCTCAGGCGTGGAGCTCAGTTGGGCATCTTCGGCCAGCAAGGTGGCGACCAGTGGCTTGTGGCTTTCGGCCAGGCGGGTCAGCAGCTTGGCTTGCGCGGCATCGACGTTGCGCAGTGCCTCAGCCAACTGCGAAGCCTGGGCGGTGGTGAAGGTGATGGCCTGGTTGCCTTCGCTGTAGCCCAGGATCGGCGCGATAGCGGCAACGATCTCAGCCGACGGCTTGAGCATCGGCTGTGCGTAGAACACCTCCAGCCAGGCGCCTTCACGGTTTTGGGTGCCGACGCCGAAGGCCAGGCTGAACAGGGTAGTGGACATGAAATTACCTCTACAAAATGGACTGGGCAGGCTTACTTGATCTCTGCCGCATAAATATCTGGCTTGAAGCCAATCAGGGTTCGGTCACCGAGATCGAGCACCGGGCGCTTGATCATCGAGGGTTGGGCGAGCATCAGTTCGATGGCTTTCGTCTGGTCGAGATCGGCTTTGCGTTCGTCGTCGAGTTTGCGAAAGGTCGTACCGGCACGGTTCAACACCACTTGCCAGCCATGCTCGTCGCACCATTGGGTCAGGTGCTCACGGTCGATGCCGGCGGTCTTGTAGTCATGAAAATCGTAATGCACAGCGTGATCATCGAGCCAGGTGCGCGCCTTTTTCATCGTGTCACAGGCTTTGATGCCGAAAAGGTGCAACGTTTTGCTTGAATCGGTCAAGGAACTGCCCCCTTTGCAGGTGCTAGAAATAAAAGGTGAAGGATTATGCCATGACCGGACGGTTTCGCGGCGGCCCAGGTTGATGCGCTACAAAACCTGTGGGAGCGAGCTTGTGGGAGCAAAGCTTGCTCGCGATACAGGCGACACGGTTCAACTGCAACACTGTGCCATCGTTCATCGCGAGCAAGCTTTGCTCCCACTGGCTCATTCCACAGGGCAGGGCTGCGACATAGGTGTAACGGCCAAGCTGATGTTAGGCGGTTAATATGGCACTTCAACGGCAAGCTGTTGCGGGATGTGTGTAGTTGGCATTGCAAGGCGGACCTAGCCTTATGATGGGCTTTACAAGATGTACACCCTTCTCTAATGTTTGCCACGAGTGTGCATGAGCCTCCCCGCTCGTTAAATCCAGATGAGGTCCGCGTAGCACCGCCCATGGTCAGCCCGTAAAGGGTAAGTAATGGGATGGTTAGGCAGCGGCTAACCCCCCAACCTTTTGGTTGTTGATGTTTCATGAGGGCCTACTGGCCCTGTCTATTCTTGAAGCCGAGCGAAAGTTCGGCTTTTTCTTGCCTGTCTTTTGCGCCCCAATATCAGACTCTGGGGCTGGCTTAGTGCGGGTACATCCCTATCCTCATAAAAAGCAAAGCCGCCCGAAGGCGGCTTCAATCGACACGCAGTTGAGCTTGCTCTGCCCCGCCTGCGTGGCTGGGTCAACCCGGAAAGGGATCCAGAAGGTCAACAATTTGCGATCATCGAGATCACATCCATTTTCTGATCCTTACCCTAACGACAAAGCCCGCAGATGTGGGCTTTGTCGTTTCTGGAAGACATAAAAAGCCCGGCGGGCCGGGCTAGTATCAGGCAGCTTTTACTGGCTTTATCAGGCTTTCTGCTGGAATGCCGAACATATCGTGAAGCTTCCAGATCATGGGCAGAGTTAACGAGCGTTTACGGTTGAGCACCTCGTATACGCGGTTCGTTTTTCCGATAGCGGGAGCCAGATCGGCCGCGGTGAGTCCGGATTGCTCCATGCGAAACTTGATGGCTTCAATTGGGTCAGGCAGATCCACCGGGAAATGCTTGGCTTCGTATGCCTCGATCAGAGTGACCATGACTTCAAAAGCATCGCCTTCCGGGGTGCCAGGTTCAGGCTCATTCTCAAACAGGGGAGAGATCTCTTTGAGAGCTACCCGGTATTCGTCATCGGTGCGGATTGGGCGAATGTTCATGGTGATTACTCCATTTCCACGGTGTTTGCGTCGATCTCATCGTACCGACGATGAGTGCCGACAAACTTGATGTACACAGCGCCGAAGCGGTAGGCAATGGCGACCACCAGGCGGTAGTCGTTACCCTTGATGTTGAACACCACGCGGCGACTCTTGAGAATGCTTGCGTTACCGTATTGCGCCTTGATGTCGTTTGGGGTGGTCCAAGTGGCTTTTTTGGCATCGTCAAGCCAAGCCTTAAGCTGCTGTTCGGAATCTGGGTATTTCTCCCAGAAGGCTTTCAGATGACTGATGGCGATAATTCTCATGGATGAGAATGTAGTCCCGTGGTGGGACTTTTGCAAGCATTCACAAGCGACAGCTTGCGGTCCTGCCGTGCGCTCCGTGTCCGATATCTTGGGTCCATCTTCCGTAGGGGGGAACCCATGAGATTGTTCGTAGGCGCGGTAGCTATTGCTTTGCTGGCGGGGTGTTCTACGTCGCCAGTTTCTCCAGGCGAAGCGAAGCCGGTTCCGAAAGACCGATCCTTGCCTTCTCCGCAAAGCCGAAAGAGACATACGGAACCGTAGTCGTGACTCGAGACACGGGGTTCCCGGGTCGCGACTGCTATGTCGCTGTCCATATCGACGGAACGCTTGCTGCACGAATCGATACCGGTGAGGTGGCGAAATTCTTTCTGCTCACGGCGATCACTTCGTCGGGCTCGGCATAGACAAGCAAGGCGGCATGTGCAGCTAGCCAGACCTCATAAAAAGCAAAGCCGCCCGAAGGCGGCTTCAATCGACACGCAACTGAGCTTGCTCTGCCCCGTCTGCGTGGCTGGGTCAACCCGGAGAGGGACCCAGACTCCTGCCAGCGTTCACTGGTGACGGGGGCGATCATGGCTACTGGTATCAGCGAATTCAAGCGAGCTTGATTCTTGAAACAGGGCGGCATGAGTTTTGTTGAGGTGTTAAACCCGTAAAATCAAAGGCTTGCTTTGATGAGGTGCGTTTTATTTCTTTTCTTGTCTGAATAAGCGCTTATGGTCTGTCAGACGCACCGAAGTTTCCGACACGTTTTTAAGGTTGTCCGTCGGAAGCGAGGGCTCTAGCCTCTGGGTGTCGCTACCAATTCAGCGACCGGACGTGAGAATCCGAATACCCACTATGCGCATAAGCGCCCGCCATATAAAGTGCAGGCGCGTTTCGTCCATACATCATGTTATGGCGGCTGTGCGCGGGCATGTTTCGACATGGCCGGGTATTTAGTGGGTGTTTGACCCGGATTCTCACCCCGCGTACGGCTGCCACTCTCTAGTCCGTGAGAAGGCTTTGTGGCGGCTCCAACACCCAAGGAGCATCCAAATGATCAAAGAAACTCCAAACCCACCAAAATCAGCCTCCACTTTTCCCTACGGCGACTATGCCCCCGAAAAGCTGCAAGAGGCAGCTGATCGTGTGCTGGATCAATACCTCAAACCTGACGACAGCAAGCCAGAACCCAAGCCCTCAGTACAGTTATTCACTGTGGCTGACGGTATCGACACCGAAGTGTTGCTGGCCAACCTCAGCGAAACCCTGGCTTCGGCCAATGCAATGCTCAATGACCTTGCCTTCGATCAGGACGGCTCGCGACGACATGTAGCATTGGGAGTGGCGCAGATGATTGAGTTGGGGATGTTGTTGGCGAATAAGTGCCTGGATCGGGTAGAGCTTCGGACTTGATGCAATAAGTGCCGGCCTCATCGCGAGCAAGCTTTGCTCCCACAGTGGTTGTGTGTTGTTCACAGGACGCGCGATCAACATCAACCCTCTGTGGGAGCGGGCTTGCTCGCGAAGACGTAGGCCCATTCAACATGGGTGCAAGCTGAACCACCGCTTTCGCGAGCAAGCCCGCTCCCACAGGGGATTTGTGGTGTTCGCAGATATGGGGGCGACACCAGCCCCCTGTGGCGAGGGAGCTTGCTCCCTCTGGGCCGGGCTGGCGCTCCAGCGCGAGGCGGCCCTGAAACCGGGCAGCGCGGTATGTCAGGCAGATTGAGTTGACTGCTTCAGGGGCCGCTGCGCAGCCCAGCGGGAGCAAGCTCCCTCGCCACAACAGCGGTCCGCTTCAGTGCGATATAGCCATCAACCCCGACGCTGGATGAACGCGCGGATTCGCTCCGCCGCTTCCACGCATTCAGCCAATGGCGCGACCAGGGCCATGCGCACGCGGCCGGCGCCTGGGTTGACGCCGTCCACGTCGCGGGAGAGGTAGGAACCCGGCACGACGGTCACGTGCTCCTGTTCGAACAGATCTCGGCAGAAGGCTGCGTCGTCGCCCGCCACGTTCGGCCACAGATAGAAGCTGCCATCAGGGCGTTGCACGTCCAGCACTGGGCTGAGGATTTCCAGCACGGCGTCGAACTTTTCCCGGTACAGCGCACGGTTGGCCCGCACATGCACTTCGTCGTTCCACGCGGCAATGCTTGCCAGTTGGGTTTGGACCGGCATCGCGCAGCCGTGGTAGGTGCGGTACAGCAGGAAGCCCTTGAGGATGTCCGCGTCACCGGCCACAAAACCGGAGCGCAGGCCAGGCAGGTTGGAGCGTTTGGACAGACTGTGGAACACCACGCAGCGCTTGAAGTCCTTGCGACCGAGTTCGACGCAAGCGGTGAGCAGGCCTGGCGGCGGGGTCTGTTCGTCAAAATACAATTCGCTGTAGCACTCGTCCGAGGCGATGACGAAGTCATATTCATCCGCCAGGGCGATGAGTTTCTTCAGCACGTCCACCGGGATCAGCGCGCCGGTCGGGTTGCCCGGGGAGCACAGGAACAGGATCTGGCAGCGTTTCCAGACGTCTGGCGAAACGGCATCGAAATCCGGGTTGAAGCCGTTCGCGTCCAGGCACGGCAGATAGTGCGGCTTGGCCCCGGCCAGGAACGCCGCGCCTTCGTAGATCTGGTAGAACGGGTTCGGGCTGACCACCAAGGCATCGTCGCCCCGGTTGACCACGGTCTGGGTGAAGGCGAACAGGGCTTCACGGGTGCCATTGACCGGCAGCACGTGGCGCGCCGGGTCCAGCCAGCCGTTCGGCACGTTGAAGCGGCGCTCGCACCAGCCGGTGATGGCTTCGCGCAGTTCCGGGATGCCGAGGGTGGTCGGGTACACGGCCATCTTTTCCAGATTGCTGGCCAGGGCCTCGGCCACGAAGCTTGGCGAGCGATGCTTGGGCTCGCCGATGGACAGCGCGATTGGGCGCTTGTCCGGGTTGGGCGTGACGCTGCCGAGCAGGGCGCGGAGTTTTTCGAACGGGTAGGGCTGGAGCTGGTTCAGAGCGTTGTTCATTGAGGGCCTCTTTCAATGTGGGAGCGAGCCTGCTCGCGATAGCGGTGTATCAGGAAGCATCAATGCTGGATGTTCCGCCGCCATCGCGAGCAGGCTCGCTCCCACAGGGGACATGTGTTCGTTCAGATGCTGATGCGTGTCAGGTGGGCATCAGGTTCCTGGTTGACGCTCAAGTGCTGCACGATCGCTTCCTGCAAGCGGCTGCACAGTTGCGGATCGGACAACGGCTGGTTCTGAGCGTCGGTAATGAAAAATACGTCTTCCACCCGTTCGCCGAGGGTGGCGATCTTGGCGTTTTGCAGCGACAGGTCGAACTCCAGGAAAATATGGCCGACCCGCGCCAGCAGGCCCGGGCGATCCGGCGCGCTGAGTTCCAGCACCGTGACCTGGCGCTGGGCGTCGTTATGAATCGTCACTTGCGGCGCGAAGGCGAAGTGCTTGAGCTGGCGCGGCACCCGGCGCTGGATGATGGTCGGGTAGTCCGCCGGGTTGCGCAGGGCCTCGGTGAGGCCGTCGCGAATCTGCTTGACCCGCGCCGGGTTGTCGCCAATCGAATCGCCGTCGGTGTCGAGCACGATGTAGGTGTCGAGGGTGAACTGGCTGGTGGACGTAATGACCCGGGCGTCATGAATGTTGAGGTTGAGCTGGTCCATCGCCGCCACCGTCACCGCGAAGAAGTCGTGCTGGTCCGGGGCATAGATGAAGATCTGCGTACCGCCCTCGAACTCACGCTGGGTGGTTTCCTTGATCAGCACCAGCGGCCCGCCATCGGCCGGTTGCTGCAGGATCGCGTCGCTGTGCCAGGCCACGTCGCCGGCGGTGTGGCGCAGGAAGTAATCATCGCCCAATTGCGACCAGAGCTGCTCGACATCGTCCGGGTCGGTGCCGCCGCGGACCAGGATGTCCAGGGCTGCGCTTTGGGTACGACGGATCTGTTCTTCGCGGTCCACCGGGTTTTCCAGGCCGCGGCGCAAGGCCCGCTTGGTCTCGGTGTAGAGCTGGCGCAACAGGCTGGCGCGCCAGGAGTTCCACAGGGTTGGATTGGTGGCGTTGATATCGGCCACGGTCAACACATAGAGATAATCCAGGCGGATTTCGTCGCCAACGGTCTGGGCGAAGTCATGGATGACCTGCGGATCGGACAAGTCCTTGCGCTGGGCGGTGGTCGACATCACCAAATGGTTCTGCACCAGCCAGACGATCAGCCGGCTGTCCCACAGAGGCAGTTGATGGCGCTGGCAGAACGCCTCGGCGTCCACCGCGCCGATCTCGGAATGGTCGCCCTGGCGGCCCTTGCCGATGTCGTGGTACAGCCCGGCCATGTAGATCAGCTCGGGCTTGGGCAGCTTGCCCATGAGCTTGCTGGCCAGTGGGAATTTCTCCGACACCTGGGTGTACTGCAATTTACGCAGGTGCTTGATCAGGTTCAGCGTGTGGGCATCGACCGTATAAATGTGGAACAGGTCGTGCTGCATCTGCCCGACGATGAAGCCGAACTCCGGCAGGTAGCGCCCGAGGATCCCGTAGCGGTTCATCCGGCGCAGGTTGCGGTGCACGCCGATCTTGCATTTGAACAGCTCGATGAACAGGCTGGTGTTGCGGATGTCGTGACGGAAATCCTCGTCGATCAGATGACGGTTTTCCCGCAGCAGGCGGATGGTATCGGCGCGTACACCCTTGATTTCCGGCTGCTGGGCCATGAGCACGAAAATCTCGAGCATGGCGAAGGGCGTGCGGCGAAACACGTTGGCGTTACGCGCTTCGATGTAGCCGTCGTGCAACTGAAAACGTGAGTTGATCGGCAGCGGCGGTTCTTCGTCCTCGGGGGCGAGGATGACTTCCTCGAAGTGCTGGATGATCAGTTCGCTGAGCTGGGCGATGCTCATCACTACCCGGTAGTACTGCTGCATGAAGTTTTCGATGGACTGCTTGGCATCCTGCCCCTCGAAACCCAGCAGGCCGGCGATGGAGCGCTGGTGATCGAACAGCAGGCGGTCCTCGGAGCGCCCGGCGAGCATGTGCAGGGCGTAGCGGACCTTCCACAGGAATTCCTGGGACGAGGCCAGCAAGGCGTTTTCGCTTTCCACCAGGAAACCTTCCCCGGCCAGGGCGCGCAGGTTCAGCGTGCCGTACTGGCGGCGGGCGACCCACAGGATCGTCTGGATGTCACGCAGCCCGCCGGGCGAGCCCTTGACGTTGGGTTCCAGGTTGTATTCGGTGTCGTTGTACTTGTGGTGACGGGCCTTCTGCTCGGCGTGCTTGGCCAGGAAAAAGTCCTTGCTGGGCCACATGTGCGCCGTGCTGGTGACATCGAGCATGCGCTGGCGCAGGTGCTCGGGGCCGGCAACGGTGCGGCTTTCCATCAGGTTGGTGATCACTGTCAGGTCGGCGCGGGCCTCGTCGGCGCATTCCTGCACCGAACGCACGCTTTGGCCGACTTCCAGGCCGATGTCCCACAACAGCGTCAGGAAGCGCTCGATGGAGTCGCGGAAAATTTCATGATCGGCGCTGTCCAGCAGGATCAGCAGGTCGATGTCGGAGTAGGGGTGCAGCTCGCCGCGCCCATAGCCGCCCACCGCCACCAGGGCGATGTCGGCATCCTCGCTCCAATCGAACTGCTCCCAGGCCTTTTGCAGGATGTTATCGACGAACCAGGCGCGGTCCTCGATCAGCCGACGAATGTCCCGGCCATTGCGAAAGCGCTGGTCGAGCACTTCGTGGGCCTGGCGGATGGCCTTCTTGAATGCCGAGATGGGGCTTGCCTTCAGGGCCAGTTCAGCCTGGAACTGGCCGCGGTCGAAGAGTTCGGGATCCACCTGCGGCATTGAATGGCTTTCCTTTCTATCTATATCTGTTGGATCTATAGGCTGGGTACGGATCAGGCGGAAACGCGCGCGATGGTGTCATCGCTGCGCAGGGTGAAGATTTCGTAGCCGGTCTCGGTGACCAGCAGGGTGTGTTCCCACTGGGCCGACAACTTGCGGTCCTTGGTGATGGCGGTCCAGCCGTCGCCCAGCACCTTGGTGTCGGCGCGGCCCTGGTTGATCATCGGCTCGATGGTGAAGGTCATGCCCGCCTGCAACTCCATGCCGGTACCGGCGCGGCCGTAGTGCAGGATCTGCGGTTCTTCGTGGAACACCTTACCGATGCCGTGGCCGCAGAACTCGCGCACCACCGAGAAACCGTTCTTCTGCGCATGCTTCTGGATCACTTCGCCGATGTCGCCCAGGCGGCAGCCCGGTTTCACCAGTTCGATGGCCATGTACATGCATTCCTGGGTGACCTTGGACAGGCGCTCGGCCCACTCCGGCACGTTGCCGACATGGAACATGCGGCTGGTGTCGCCGTGATAGCCGTCCTTGATGACGGTGACGTCGATGTTCAAGGTGTCGCCATCCTTCAACGGTTTTTCGTTGGGGATGCCGTGGCAGACCACGTGGTTGATCGACGTGCAGATCGACTTCGGGAAGCCTTTGTAGTTGAGCGGGGCGGGGATGGCTTTCTGCTCGTTGACGATGTAGTCGTGGCAGATACGGTCCAGCTCTTCGGTGGTCACGCCCGGCTTGACGTAGTCGGCGATCATCTCCAGCACTTCGGCGGCGAGTTTGCCGGCGACACGCATTTTGGCGATGTCCTCGGGCGTCTTGAGGGTAACGGTCATACAGGCTCTCTCTGCGCCCGACGGCGCTGTTCAAAACGAAATGGGCAGCGGATGATGACTCGCGTGGCCCTGAAAGAGGCGATTCTAACAGACGATCAGCGCAAAGAACTCCCCAGCCCGGAACTCTGTGGCCAGGGCGCGAGAGTGGGAGCAAAGCTTGCTCGCGATCCAGGCGACTCGATTTCTAAAGGACCGCATCGCCTTTTCGCGGGCAAGCCTTGCTCCCACAATCCCCTCGCCACAGGGATTTGAGAATCCGTGTTCCGTTTTCGCCCTTGCTGTGGTATAAAATGCGCCGCTTTCCGGGGATGACCCCGTAAGCTTAAATCCACACACGTGTCGACACGATGACCTGGGTGCCTTCGGCTTATATAGCCGCTGGTTGGTCATTGGGATACGTGGAGGCCAAACCCGACTTATCAAGGAACTATCATGTCCCAAGTCAACATGCGCGATATGCTGAAGGCCGGTGTGCACTTCGGTCACCAGACCCGTTACTGGAACCCGAAGATGGGCAAGTACATTTTCGGCGCGCGTAACAAGATCCACATCATCAACCTTGAAAAAACCCTGCCGATGTTCAACGAAGCACTGACCTTCGTAGAGCGCCTGGCCCAGGGCAAAAACAAGATTCTGTTCGTCGGCACCAAGCGTTCCGCTGGCAAGATCGTTGCTGAAGAAGCAGCACGTTGCGGTTCGCCGTACGTCGATCACCGCTGGTTGGGCGGCATGCTGACCAACTTCAAGACCATTCGCGCTTCCATCAAGCGTCTGCGTGACCTTGAAGTCCAGTCCGAAGACGGTACTTTTGCCAAGCTGACCAAGAAAGAAGCGCTGATGCGCACTCGCGATCTTGAGAAGCTGGACCGCTCCCTGGGCGGTATCAAGGACATGGGCGGTCTGCCTGACGCACTGTTCGTGATCGACGTTGACCACGAGCGCATCGCGATCACCGAAGCCAACAAGCTGGGTATCCCGGTCATCGGCGTTGTCGACACCAACAGCAGCCCGGAAGGCGTTGACTACATCATCCCAGGCAACGATGACGCCATCCGCGCCATCCAGCTGTACATGGGTTCGATGGCTGACGCTGTAATCCGTGGTCGCAACAACGTTAACGGCGGCACCGAAGTCTTCGCTGAAGAAGCTCCGGCAGCAGCCGCTGAGTAATCGACGCCCCTGGCGTTGACTCAGTAAGCAAAAAGGGGGCTTGGCCCCCTTTTTGCCACCTCGAAAACCATTTGCCGCCAGCGCAGTGACTTGTTTGTAACCTGCCGTGGCCTATAAGCAGTGGTTTTCCAGGAAGAATTGATCGCCCGTTCGATCGGGTGGAATGGTTGAAAACCTATCCAAGAGGATTTTGAAATGGCAGAGATTACTGCAGCGTTGGTCAAAGAACTGCGCGAGCGTACCGGCGAAGGCATGATGGATTGCAAGAAAGCCTTGACCAAGGCTGGCGGCGACATCGAAAAAGCCATTGATGACATGCGTGCTTCGGGCGCCATCAAGGCTGCCAAGAAAGCTGGCAACATTGCCGCTGAAGGCGCTATCGGTATCAAGGATGACGGTAAAGCTGCCGTTATCATCGAAGTCAACTCGCAGACTGACTTCCTGGCCCTGCAAGACGACTTCAAAGCATTCGTTGCCGCCAGCGTCGAAAAAGCATTCGCTGACAAACTGACCGACGCAGCTCCGCTGATCGCCGCTCAGGAATCGGCTCGTGAGGCCCTGGTTGCCAAAGTAGGCGAAAACGTCAACATCCGTCGTCTGGTTCGTGTCGAAGGCGATGTTGTCGGTTCTTACCTGCACGGCAACAAGATCGGTGTTGTTGTGGCCCTCAAAGGCGGCAACGTCGAGCTGGCCAAGGACATCGCAATGCACGTCGCTGCCAGCAACCCTGAGTTCCTGCTGCCGTCGGAAGTTTCCGCTGATGCCATCGAGCGCGAAAAAGCCGTGTTCATGCAGCTCAACGAAGACAAGATCAAAGGCAAGCCTGCCGAAATCGTTGAAAAAATGGTTGCCGGTCGTATCACCAAGTTCCTGGCTGAAGCCAGCCTGGTTGAGCAGGCGTTCGTCAAGAATCCTGAAATCAAGGTCGGTGAACTGGCCAAGAAGGGCGGCGCTGAAATCGTTTCCTTCACTTACTTCAAAGTGGGCGAAGGCATCGAGAAGCCAGTAGACAACTTCGCTGAAGAAGTAGCTGCTCAGCTGGCTGCCAGCAAGCAATAAGACAGTTTGTATAACTGTCGCCCTGAAGAGGCTGCCCGCTTAACGCGCGCAGCCTCTTTTTGGATGGGGATGCCGATTTTTATTGGTTTCCTGTCGGAACTGGCTTACAAAGCCGTGTTCCGATGGCGCTGTGTCAGCGTCAAGCTTGGCTTTGTACGAAAAGTCGCCGAGCGGCGATCAGGCAAGGCGAAAACTGGCGAGGAAGCGGAGTTTACTGGTTGTAAATGAGCATTCCGAGCCAGTTTTCAACGCAGTATGATCGTCGCGCAGGCACTTTTCGTGCAAAGGCTAGAGTGAACGCAGGCTGAAAACAGCTTGCAAAGAATTTTTTGAACACATACGCCGCAGGAGAGATTCGCAATGGCTCAGCAGGGCAGTGGTTATCAGGCTCGCTATAAACGCATTCTACTCAAGCTTAGCGGCGAGGCCCTGATGGGCTCGGAAGAGTTCGGGATCGATCCGAAAGTGCTGGATCGCATGGCCCTGGAAGTCGGCCAGTTGGTCGGGATCGGCGTTCAGGTCGGCCTGGTCATCGGCGGCGGCAACCTGTTCCGCGGCGCAGCGCTGAGCGCGGCCGGCATGGATCGGGTCACGGGCGACCACATGGGCATGCTGGCCACTGTGATG
Organism: Pseudomonas sp. Z3-6; assembly: GCF_051131985.1. Taxonomy (NCBI): domain Bacteria; kingdom Pseudomonadati; phylum Pseudomonadota; class Gammaproteobacteria; order Pseudomonadales; family Pseudomonadaceae; genus Pseudomonas; species Pseudomonas sp. Z3-6. The sequence goes on along the minus strand of NZ_CP071644.1, from coordinate 5,639,517 downwards.
AACGCCCTGGCTATGCGCGACGCGCTGGAGCGTGCCAATATCTCGGCCATCGTGATGTCGGCCATTTCCATGGTTGGCGTGACCGATCACTACGACCGCCGCAAAGCCATGCGCCACCTCAATTCCAAGGAAGTGGTGATTTTTGCCGCCGGTACCGGTAATCCGTTCTTCACCACGGATTCGGCCGCCTGCCTGCGAGCGATCGAGATCGATGCCGATGTCGTGCTCAAGGCAACCAAGGTCGACGGCGTGTATACCGCTGACCCGTTCAAGGACCCGCATGCCGAGAAGTTCGATCATCTGACCTACGATGAAGTGCTGGATCGCAAGCTGGGTGTCATGGACCTGACGGCTATCTGCCTGTGCCGCGACCACAAGATGCCGTTGCGCGTCTTTAACATGAACAAGCCGGGCGCCCTGCTGAATATCGTCCATGGCGGCGCCGAAGGAACACTGATCGAGGAAGCTCAACAATGATCAATGAAATCAAAAAAGACGCTCAAGAGCGCATGCAGAAATCCCTGGACTCCCTGAACCACGCATTCGGCCAGATTCGTACCGGCAAGGCTCACCCCAGCATCCTCGGCAGCGTCATGGTGCCTTACTACGGCACTGACACACCGCTGAGCAGCGTTGCCAACGTCACCGTGAAAGACTCGCGCACCCTGCAGGTCGTGGCTTTCGAGCGCAACATGCTCGCTGCCGTAGACAAGGCGATCCAGAGCGCCGGCCTGAACCTCAACCCAACTAACCTGGGGGAGCTGCTGCTGATCCCGATGCCGGCCCTCACCGAGGAAACGCGCAAAGGCTTCACCAAGCAAGCCCGTAGCGCAGCGGAAGATGCGCGTGTTGCTGTGCGCAATATCCGTCGTGACGCGTTGGGTGAGCTGAAGAAGTTGGTCAAGGACAAGGAAATCAGTGAAGACGAAGAGCGTCGTGCCATCGCTGATATCGATAAGCTGACCAAAGAATCCGAGGCCCAGATCACCAAGGCCACGGACGAGAAAGAAAAAGACCTGATGGCCGTATAAGGGTCTCGTTTTCATGGAAAAGACCAAGCAGGCCGTGCCGTTCGCGGTGCCGCGCCACGTGGCGATCATCATGGACGGCAACAACCGCTGGGCCAAGAAACGCTTTATGCCTGGCGTCGCCGGGCACAAGGCGGGGGTCGACGCTGTGCGTGCGGTCATCGAGGTGTGCGCCGAGGCAGGGGTCGAGGTGCTGACCCTGTTCGCCTTCTCCAGCGAGAACTGGCAGCGCCCGGCCGATGAAGTCAGCGCCTTGATGGACCTGTTCCTCAAGGCCCTGCGTCGCGAGGCCAAGCGCCTTAGCGATAACAAGATCAGCTTGCGCATCATCGGTGACCGCTCGCGCTTCCATCCTGAATTGCAGGCTGCGATGCGTGAAGCCGAAGCCGCGACGGCGGGTGCCAATCGGTTCGTCCTGCAAATCGCCGCCAACTATGGTGGCCAATGGGACATTGCCCAGGCTGCGCAGCGGCTGGCGCGGGAAGTCCAGGCCGGGCACTTGCGTCCAGAAGACATCACCCCTGAGCTGCTACAGACTTGCCTGGCGACCGGTGACCTGCCGTTGCCGGACCTGTGCATCCGTACCGGTGGCGATCATCGCATCAGCAACTTCCTGCTCTGGCAATTGGCTTATGCCGAGCTGTACTTCTCCGACCTGTTCTGGCCGGACTTCAAACACGAAGCCATGCGCACCGCATTGGCCGATTTCGCTTCCCGTCAGCGTCGTTTCGGTAAAACGAGCGAGCAGATCGAAGCTGGAGCCCGGATTTAATGCTTAAACAACGAATCATCACTGCCTTGATCCTGTTGCCCATCGCCCTGGGTGGTTTCTTCCTGCTCGAAGGCGCCGGTTTTGCGCTGTTCATCGGGCTGGTCGTGACCCTGGGCGCATGGGAGTGGGCGCGGCTGGCGGGTTTTCCTGCACAGTCGGCGCGGGTGGCCTACGCAGCGACCGTGGCGGCCATGCTGTTCATCATGTACGTGGTGCCCGGCCTCGCGCCTTGGGTGCTGGGTGCTGCGGTGCTGTGGTGGGCGACGGCGACCTTCCTGGTCCTGACCTACCCACGGACCACGCATCACTGGGCCAACGCGGCGACCAAGCTGGTCATCGGCCTGTTGATCCTGCTGCCGGCCTGGCAGGGGCTGATCTGGATCAAGCAAGGTCCGCTGGGCAACTGGCAGATCATGGCCGTGATGGTGTTGGTCTGGGGCGCCGATGTCGGGGCCTACTTCTCCGGCAAGGCCTTCGGCAAGCGCAAGCTGGCGCCGAAAGTCAGTCCCGGCAAGAGCTGGGAAGGGGTCTATGGTGGCCTGGTCCTGAGCCTGGTGATCACCACGGTGGTCGGCTTCGTACGGGACTGGACGGTCGCGCAACTGTTCATGGGCCTTATTGGCGCGGCCCTGATCGTCTTTGTGTCGGTGGTCGGCGACCTGACCGAAAGCATGTTCAAGCGTCAATCCGGGATCAAGGACAGCAGTAACCTGTTGCCCGGTCACGGTGGCGTGCTGGATCGCATCGACAGCCTGACGGCGGCGATCCCGATCTTTGCGGTGCTGTTGTGGGTGGCGGCATCGTGAGTCGCCCCCAGCAGATCACTGTTCTTGGCGCGACCGGTTCGATTGGCCTGAGTACGCTTGACGTCATCGGTCGGCATCCGGAGCGCTACCAGGTGTTTGCCCTCAGTGGCTTCACGCGCTTGAGTGAATTGCTGGCGTTGTGCATTCGCCACACCCCGCGGTTTGCCGTGGTGCCTGAGGCTGGCGTGGCGCGGGCGTTGCAGGACGATCTGCGCGCAGCCGGCTTGCAAACCCGCGTGTTGGTAGGGGAGGAGGGCCTCTGCCAAGTGGCTTCCGACCCCGAAGTCGACGCCGTGATGGCGGCGATCGTCGGTGCGGCGGGCTTGCGTCCGACGCTGGCGGCGGTGGAAGCCGGCAAGAAGATCCTGCTGGCCAATAAAGAAGCGCTGGTGATGTCCGGCGCGCTGTTCATGCAGGCTGTACGCAAAAGCGGCTCGGTGTTGTTGCCCATCGACAGCGAACACAATGCGATTTTTCAATGCATGCCGCAGGATTTTTCCCGTGGTCTCGGTGCGGTAGGGGTTCGGCGGATTTTGCTGACGGCCTCCGGTGGTCCGTTCCGGCAGACGCCGCTGGAAGAATTGGTGCATGTTTCTCCCGAGCAGGCCTGTGCGCACCCGAACTGGTCCATGGGGCGCAAGATCTCGGTGGATTCGGCCAGCATGATGAACAAGGGGCTGGAGCTGATCGAGGCCTGCTGGCTGTTCGATGCCAAGCCGGCGCAGGTCGAGGTGGTGATTCACCCCCAGAGCGTGATTCACTCCCTGGTGGACTACGTCGACGGTTCGGTGCTGGCCCAGTTGGGCAATCCGGACATGCGCACGCCGATCGCCAACGCCCTGGCCTGGCCGGAGCGCATCGACTCGGGCGTTGCGCCGCTGGATTTGTTCGCCATCGCGCGCCTGGATTTCCAGGCGCCCGATGAGCAGCGTTTCCCCTGCCTGCGCCTGGCGCGCCAGGCGGCCGAGGCGGGCAACAGTGCACCGGCCATGCTTAACGCTGCCAATGAGGTGGCCGTTGCCGCGTTTCTCGATGGACGTGTCCGTTATCTCGAGATCGCGAGTATCATCGAGGAAGTCTTGAACCTCGAAGCCGTGGTTTCGGTCGAGGACCTCGATACGGTATTCACGGCGGATGCCAGGGCTCGTGAGTTGGCGGGCCAATGGCTGCAGCGCCACGGGCGTTGAAGCTGCGATACGTTAGCCAGGGTTGCCTTGGACAGGATTGCGGAGAAAACAGATGAGCGCGCTCTATATGATTGTCGGCACCCTGGTTGCGCTGGGGGTGTTGGTCACCTTTCACGAATTCGGTCATTTCTGGGTCGCGCGTCGCTGTGGCGTCAAGGTCCTGCGTTTTTCCGTGGGCTTTGGCATGCCATTGCTGCGTTGGCACGACAAGCAAGGCACCGAGTTCGTCGTGGCGGCTATCCCGTTGGGCGGCTACGTCAAGATGCTCGACGAGCGCGAAGGCGAAGTCCCGGCCGATCAGCTCGACCAATCCTTCAATCGCAAGAGCGTCCGCCAGCGTATCGCCATCGTCGCGGCGGGACCGATTGCCAACTTCCTGCTGGCCTTGGTGTTTTTCTGGGGCCTTGCGATGCTGGGTAGCGAGCAGGTGCGTCCGGTCATCGGTGGCGTAGAGGCTGGCAGCGTTGCCGCTCGTGCCGGGCTGGGTGCCGGGCAGGAAATCGTCGCGATCGACGGCGAGCCGACATCGGGCTGGGCGGCGGTCAACCTGCAGCTGGTACGTCGCCTGGGTGAGAGCGGTTCGTTGCAGTTAATGGTGCGCGAGCAGGGTTCCACGGTGGATTCGCCTCGCGAACTGATCCTGGACAACTGGCTCAAGGGCGCCGACGAGCCGGATCCGATCCGTTCCCTGGGGATCAAGCCTTGGCGTCCGGCGTTGCCGCCGGTTCTCGCCGAACTCGACCCGAAAGGCCCGGCCCAGGCTGCCGGCCTGAAGACCGGCGATCGGTTGCTGGCCCTCGATGGCCAGCCGGTCAGCGACTGGCAGCAGGTGGTCGATTCGGTTCGTGTACGTCCTGATACCAAGATTTTGCTGCGCATCGAGCGCGACGGTGCTCCAATCGACGTCCCGGTGACCCTGGCCGCCCGTGGCGAAAGCAAGGCGCCGACCGGTTACCTGGGGGCGGGCGTCAAGGCGGTCGACTGGCCACCGGAAATGATCCGCGAAGTCAGTTTCGGCCCTGTGGCGGCGATTGGCGAGGGTGCGCGTCGTACCTGGACCATGAGCATCCTGACGCTGGACTCGCTCAAGAAAATGTTGTTCGGCGAGCTCTCGGTAAAAAACTTGAGTGGACCGATAACCATTGCTAAAGTGGCGGGCGCTTCTGCCCAGTCGGGCGTCGCTGATTTCCTGAATTTCCTTGCTTATCTGAGCATTAGCCTGGGGGTTCTGAATTTGCTGCCCATCCCGGTACTGGATGGGGGGCATCTGCTGTTTTATCTGATCGAGTGGGCGCGTGGTCGTCCCTTGTCGGATCGGGTGCAAGGTTGGGGGATACAGATCGGTATCAGCTTGGTGGTCGGGGTCATGTTGCTTGCCCTCGTCAACGATCTGGGTCGTCTGTAACGCTTCGCTGAATTGCGAATCTGCCGCATTTTGCGGCAGTTTGTTTATTGCCAGTTGGAATAAGAAAGGACTTCATGAAACGTCTGCTGCTAACTGCGGTTCTCACCGTATTGATGATCGCCGAAGTTCACGCCGAGTCCTTCACTATCTCTGATATTCGCGTCAACGGCCTCCAGCGGGTTTCCGCGGGTAGCGTCTTTGGTGCCTTGCCGTTGAACGTCGGCGAGCAGGCGGATGATCGGCGCCTGGTGGAATCCACGCGTGCGCTGTTCAAGACCGGCTTCTTTCAAGATATCCAGCTGGGCCGTGACGGCAATGTCCTGGTCATCACGGTAGTCGAGCGCCCGTCGGTCGCCAGTATCGAGATCGAAGGCAACAAGGCGATCTCCACTGAAGACCTGATGAAAGGCCTCAAGCAGTCCGGCCTGGCCGAAGGCGAGATCTTCCAGCGCGCCACCCTCGAAGGCGTGCGTAACGAGCTGCAACGCCAGTACGTCGCCCAGGGCCGCTACTCGGCCACCGTCGACACCGAAGTGGTGCCGCAGCCGCGCAACCGCGTCGGCCTGAAGGTCAACATCAACGAAGGCACCGTGGCGGCCATCCAGCACATCAACGTGGTGGGCAACACGGTTTTCCCGGATGAAGACCTGATCGACCTGTTCGAACTCAAGACCACCAACTGGCTGTCGTTCTTCAAGAACGACGACAAGTACGCCCGTGAAAAACTCTCCGGTGACCTGGAGCGCCTGCGTTCCTACTACCTGGACCGTGGCTACATCAACATGGACATCGCTTCGACCCAGGTGTCCATCACCCCGGACAAGAAGCACGTCTACATCACCGTCAACGTCAACGAAGGCGAGAAGTACACCGTTCGTGACGTCAAGCTCAGCGGTGACCTGAAGGTCCCCGAGGACCAGGTCAAGTCGCTGCTGCTGGTGCAGAAGGGCCAGGTGTTCTCGCGCAAGCTGATGACCACCACGTCCGAGCTGATCACCCGCCGCCTGGGTAACGAGGGCTACACCTTCGCCAACGTCAGCGGCGTGCCGCAGCCGCACGATGAAGACCATACCGTCGACATCACCTTCGCCGTGGACCCGGGCAAGCGTGCCTACGTCAACCGCATCAACTTCCGTGGCAACACCAAGTCCGAGGACGAAGTGCTGCGCCGTGAAATGCGCCAGATGGAAGGTGGCTGGGCGTCGACCTACCTGATCGACCAGTCCAAGACCCGTCTCGAGCGCCTGGGCTTCTTCAAGGAAGTCAACGTCGAGACGCCGGCCGTGCCGGGCGTCGATGACCAGGTCGATGTGAACTACAGCGTCGAAGAGCAGGCTTCCGGTTCGATCACCGCCAGCGTCGGTTTCGCCCAGAGCGCCGGCCTGATCCTCGGTGGCTCGATCACCCAGAACAACTTCCTGGGTACCGGTAACAAGGTCAGCATCGGCTTGACCCGCAGCGAATACCAGACCCGCTACAACTTCGGTTTCGTGGACCCCTACTGGACCGCTGACGGCGTGAGCCTGGGCTACAACGCCTTCTACCGCACCACCGACTATGACGAACTCGATTCCGATGTCTCCAGCTATGCAGTAGACAGCTTGGGTGCCGGCGTCAACGTAGGTTATCCAATCAGCGAGACTTCGCGTCTTACATTCGGCCTCACCGCCCAGCAGGACGAGATCAGCACTGGCCGCTATACCGTTGACGAGATTTTCGATTTCGTCGATAAGGAAGGCGACAAATACCTGAACTTCAAAGCCTCTGTTGGTTGGTCCGAGTCGACCTTGAACAAGGGTGTGTTGGCAACCCGTGGCCGTTCCCAGAGCCTGGTATTGGAAACCACCACGCCTGGCAGCGACTTGTCGTTCTTCAAGCTCGATTACCGCGGCCAGCTGTTCCAGCCGCTGTCTGACAACTACACCATGCGCCTGCACACCGAGCTTGGTTATGGCGATGGCTACGGTTCGACCGACGGCCTGCCGTTCTACGAGAACTACTACGCCGGTGGTTTCAACTCGGTACGTGGCTTCAAGGACAGTACCTTAGGCCCACGCAGTACGCCGAGTCGCGGTGCAGCTGAGACTGGCAACCAGGGGACCATCCGGGACCCGGATCAGGATCCGCTGCCATTCGGTGGTAACGTCCTGATTCAGGGCGGGGTTGAATTGCTGTTCCCCATGCCGTTCGTCAAGGATCAGCGCTCCCTGCGTACCTCGGTATTCTGGGACGTGGGTAACGTATTCGATTCCAGTTGCGATAAACCTACCAACAACAATGGCACGTCATCCAACGCAGAGTGCAACGACATCAGCCTCAGCAACCTGGCCAGCTCCGTCGGTGTGGGCGTGACCTGGGTCACCGCACTGGGTCCTTTGAGCTTCGCGTTGGCGATGCCGATCAAGAAACCGGATGACGCTGAAACCCAAGTGTTCCAATTCTCCCTCGGCCAGACGTTCTAAGCGTCCGGCCCAAGATAACGACAATGGATTTTGTAGGAGTGCATCGTGCGTAAGTTGACTCAATTGGTTCTCCTGGCGACCGTACTGGTTGCCGGTCCGGCTTTTGCCGACATGAAGATTGCCGTGCTGAATTATCAGATGGCCCTGCTGGAATCCGACGCGGCGAAGAAATACGCCGTGGATGCCGAGAAAAAATTCGGCCCGCAACTGACCAAGCTCAAGGGCCTGGAAAGCAGCGCCAAGGGTATCCAGGACCGTCTGGTCGCCGGTGGCGACAAGATGGCCCAGGGTGAGCGCGAACGTCTGGAGCTTGAATTCAAGCAAAAGGCCCGTGACTTCCAGTTCCAGTCCAAGGAGCTGAACGAAGCGAAAGCTGTTGCTGACCGCGAAATGCTCAAGCAACTCAAGCCGAAACTCGACAGCGCTGTGGAAGAAGTCATCAAGAAAGGTGGTTTTGACCTGGTGTTCGAGCGTGGCGCAGTGATCGATGTCAAGCCTCAATACGACATCACGCGCCAAGTGATCGAGCGCATGAATCAGCTGAAGTAATCCATGACAGCGACTATCAAGCTCGGCCAGTTGGCCGAGTTCCTCGGCGCCACCCTGCGTGGCGACCCGGAGAAGGCAATTACTGGGCTAGCCACTTTGCAAGAGGCTGGCCCAGCTCAGTTGAGCTTTCTGGCAAATCCCCAGTACCGCAAGTATCTGGCTGACTGCCGGGCGGCTGCGTTGTTGCTCAAGGCTGCCGATGCCGATGGTTTTGCCGGCGATGCCTTGATCGTGCCCGATCCGTACCTGGCGTATGCCCGCATTTCCCATCTGTTCGATCCCAAGCCGACATCGGCCGCCGGTATTCATCCCAGCGCTGTGATCGCCGCAGATGCCGTGGTTGACCCCACGGCCAGCGTCGGCCCGTTCGTGGTCATCGAAAGCGCGGCCCGAATCGGCGCTGGTGTCACGCTGGGCGCCCATTGTGTCATTGGTGCGCGCAGCGAGATCGGCGAAGGCGGCTGGCTGGCGCCACGGGTCACCCTGTATCACGACGTGCGCATCGGCAAGCGGGTGGTGATCCAGTCCGGTGCCGTGCTGGGCGGGGAAGGGTTCGGTTTTGCCAACGAGAAGGGCATCTGGCAGAAGATCGCCCAGATCGGCGGTGTCACCATTGGCGATGACGTGGAGATCGGCGTCAACACTGCGATCGACCGCGGTGCCTTGGCCGACACGGTCATCGGCAATGGCGTCAAGCTCGACAACCAGATCCAGATCGCCCACAACGTCCAGGTCGGTGACCACACCGCCATGGCCGCCTGCGTGGGCATCTCCGGCAGCACCAAGATCGGCAAGCACTGCATGCTCGCCGGTGGCGTAGGCCTGGTGGGCCATATCGATATCTGTGACAACGTGTTCCTGACCGGGATGACCATGGTGACCCACTCGATTACCGAGCCGGGTGCCTATTCTTCCGGCACAGCCATGCAGCCGGCAGCCGAATGGCGCAAGAGCGCGGCGCGTATCCGCCAGCTCGACGACATCGCGCGGCGCCTCAAGCAGGTGGAAAAGCGCGTAGGGGACGTGACCCCTGGCGGTAATGCTTCATCAGATGGCTGATACCATTTCCATATCAAGTGTGCACAGCCGTTAGGGCATCTTGATTTGCTAGCGGAGTGCGCGTCACTCGTGCGCTCCCAATCTTTACATAGGCTTCCCCCCGAAATGATGGACATCAACGAGATTCGCGAATACCTGCCTCACCGTTACCCGTTCCTGCTGGTGGATCGGGTGGTGGACCTGGACGTTGAAGGCAAGCGCATTCGCGCCTATAAGAATGTCAGCATCAACGAGCCGTTCTTCAATGGTCACTTCCCCGCGCACCCAATCATGCCGGGCGTATTGATCATCGAGGCGATGGCCCAGGCTGCCGGGATCCTTGGTTTCAAAATGCTCGACGTAAAGCCTGCCGACGGCACGCTCTATTACTTCGTCGGTTCCGACAAGCTGCGCTTCCGCCAGCCGGTCACGCCGGGCGATCAATTGATCCTCGAAGCCAAGTTCATCAGTTGCAAGCGCCAGATCTGGAAGTTCGAATGCCAGGCTTCGGTCGACGGCAAGCCAGTCTGCTCCGCTGAAATCATCTGTGCGGAACGCAAACTATGAGTTTGATTGACCCTCGCGCAATCATCGATCCGACGGCCGTCCTGGCCGCCGATGTCGAGGTCGGCCCGTGGTCGATTATCGGCGCAGGTGTGGAAATCGGCGAGGGTACGGTGATCGGTCCCCACGTAATTCTCAAGGGACCGACCCGGATTGGTCGTCACAATCGCATCTACCAGTTTTCCTCGGTAGGCGAGGACACGCCCGATCTCAAGTACAAAGGTGAAGAAACCCGCCTGGTCATTGGCGATCACAACGTGATCCGCGAAGGCGTGACGATTCACCGTGGCACTGTCCAGGACCGTTCCGAAACGACCCTGGGCGACCACAACCTGATCATGGCTTACGCACACATCGGCCATGACAGCGTGATTGGCAACCATTGCATCCTGGTCAACAACACCGCGTTGGCCGGCCATGTGCACGTGGACGATTGGGCGATCCTGTCCGGGTTCACCCTGGTGCACCAGTATTGCCATATCGGCGCCCACAGCTTTTCTGGCATGGGCACCGCCATCGGCAAGGATGTCCCGGCCTATGTCACGGTGTTCGGCAACCCGGCCGAAGCCCGCAGCATGAACTTCGAAGGCATGCGCCGTCGGGGTTTCAGCGAAGAGGCGATTACCGCGCTGCGCCGTGCCTACAAAGTGGTGTACCGCCAGGGCCTGACCGTCGAGCAGGCGCTCGCCGAACTGGCCGAGGCGTCGGCACAGCACCCGGAAGTCGCGATTTTCCGCGATTCCATCCAGTCTTCGACCCGCGGCATCACTCGCTGACCATGGCTAACGTGCGCGTTGCACTGGTGGCGGGAGAGGCTTCCGGTGACATTCTGGGCGCGGGTCTGATGCGAGCGCTCAAGGCGCAGCACCCCGCGGTGGAATTCATCGGCGTTGGCGGGCCTTTGATGCAGGCCGAGGGCCTGACCTCCTATTTTCCGATGGAACGCCTGTCGGTGATGGGCCTGGTGGAAGTGCTCGGTCGCCTGCGTGAGCTGCTGGCTCGACGCAAGAAGCTGATCCAGACCCTGATCGACGAAAAACCGGATGTGTTCATCGGCATCGATGCGCCGGATTTCACCCTCAATATTGAACTCAAGTTGCGTCAGGCCGGGATCAGGACCGTGCACTACGTCAGCCCCTCGGTCTGGGCCTGGCGGCAGAAGCGCGTGCTGAAGATCCGCGAAGGCTGCGACCTGATGCTGACGCTGCTGCCGTTCGAGGCCCGCTTTTACGAAGAAAAGGGCGTGCCGGTGCGGTTTGTCGGGCACACCCTGGCCGACACCATTCCCCTGGAAGCCGACCGCGAGGCCGCTCGCCAGGCGTTGGGCCTGTCCGAAGGACCGCTGGTGGCCTTGATGCCCGGCAGTCGGGGCGGCGAAGTGAGTCGCCTGGGGGGCTTGTTCTTCGACGCCGCCGAACGCCTCCTGGCGCTGCGCCCCGGTGTGCGGTTTGTCCTGCCGTGTGCCAGTGCCCAGCGTCGCGTCCAACTGGAAGCCTTGTTGGACGGTCGCGATTTGCCGGTGACGTTGCTCGACGGTCGCTCCCATGACGCACTGGCGGCCTGTGACGCCGTGTTGATTGCCTCTGGCACGGCTACCCTTGAGGCGTTGCTGTTCAAACGCCCGATGGTGGTCGCCTATCGCCTGGCGCCGCTGACGTTCTGGATTCTCAAGCGCATGGTCAAGAGCCCCTACGTCTCCTTGCCGAACCTGCTGGCCCAGCGTCTGTTGGTGCCGGAACTGCTGCAAGACGATGCGACCGCCGAGGCGCTGGCCACTACGCTGTTGCCCTTGATCGATGGCGGCGAGGAACAGACCCGGGGCTTTGACGAAATCCATCGTACCCTGCGTCGCGATGCCTCCAACCAGGCGGCTGACGCGGTACTGACCCTGATTGGCGCAAAACCATGGGCAACGTAAAGCTACAGATGGGCCTGGACTTCAACCTGGTCGCCGAAGTGGAAGAGCTGGTGGCCGGTGTCGATGAAGTGGGGCGCGGCCCTTTGTGTGGCGCGGTGGTGACGGCGGCGGTGATTCTCGACCCTAAGCGGCCAATCCTCGGCCTGAATGATTCGAAGAAACTCACGGAAGCCCGTCGCGAAAAACTCTACGACGAAATCTGCGAGAAGGCCCTGAGCTGGTGCATCGCCCGGGCCGAAGTCGAAGAAATCGATGAACTCAATATCCTGCACGCCACCCTGCTCGCCATGCAGCGTGCCGTGCAAGGGCTGCATATCACGCCGAAGCTGGCGATGGTCGATGGCAATCGCTGCCCGAAACTGTCGATGCGCGCCGAAGCGGTGATCCAGGGCGACGGCAAGGTACCGGCCATCGCCGCGGCCTCGATCCTGGCGAAGGTCAGTCGCGACCGGGAAATGGCCGCCTTCGAGTTGATCTACCCGGGCTACGGCATCGGCAGCCACAAGGGCTACCCGACCCCCGTGCACCTCGAAGCCCTGGCGCGCCTTGGGCCAACGCCGATCCACAGGCGTTCGTTCGCTCCGGTGCGGCTGGCTTATGAAGCCCGTGATGGGTTGATCGTGAGCGAGGGGTTCACCTGATTCATCGTGGCGAGGGAGCTTGCTCCCGCTTGGGTGCGAAGCGCCCATAAGAAGGGGGCTGCTGCGCAGCCCAGCGGGAGCAAGCTCCCTCGCCACGGGTTCAATCCTCAAGAGAATGGGTTGCTGGCTGATGTTTTACCCAAGGCCCGGTACAATCCGGGCCTTGTTGTTTTCATGACTTAACGCAGGATCACTATGCCGGCTTCATTCGTTCATCTACGCCTGCACACTGAATACTCCCTGGTCGACGGTCTGGTGCGGATCAAGCCCCTGGTCAAGACCCTGGTGGGCATGAACATGCCTGCCGTGGCGGTCACCGACCAGAACAACATGTGTTCGCTGGTCAAGTTCTACAAGGCTGCCATGGGCGCCGGGATCAAGCCGATCTGTGGCGCCGACCTGTGGCTGTCGAACAAGGACCCGGACGCGCCGCTGAGCCGGATCAGCCTGTTGGTGATGAACGCCCTCGGTTATCGCAACCTCACCGAGTTGATTTCCCGCGGCTTTATCGACGGTCAGCGCAACGGCTCGATCATCATCGAACGCGAGTGGGTGGCCGAGGCCAGCGAAGGGCTGATCATGTTGTCCGCGGCCAAGGAAGGTGAAATCGGCCTGGCCCTGCTCAGCGGCAACCCCGAGGAAGCCGAGACCCTGGCCCGCGACTGGATGGCGGTGTTTCCGGATCGCTTCTACATCGAAGTGCAGCGCACCAGCCGTCCCAATGACGAAGAACACCTGCACGCCGCCGTGGCCTTGGCCGACAAGATCGGCGCGCCGCTGGTGGCGACCAACGATGTGCGGTTCATCAAGCAGGAAGATTTCGAAGCCCACGAAACGCGGGTTTGCATCGGTGAGGGCCGCGCCCTCGACGACCCGCGTCGGTCAAAGAACTACAGCAATCAGCAATACCTCAAGAGCGCTGAGGAAATGGCCGAGTTGTTCAGCGACCTGCCCGAGGCGCTGGAAAACACCGTCGAGATCGCCAAGCGCTGCAACATCGACGTGAAGCTGGGCAAGCACTTCCTGCCCAACTTCCCGATTCCCGATGGCATGACCATAGATGAATATTTCCGCAAGGTGTCCTTCGACGGTCTCGAAGAGCGCCTTAGTGTCCTGTTGCCCAAGGACACCACCGAAGACTACGAGGCCAAGCGCCAGGTCTATGTCGATCGGTTGAATTTCGAACTGGATATCATCATCCAGATGGGCTTTCCCGGTTACTTCCTGATCGTGATGGACTTCATCCAGTGGGCCAAGAACAACGGCGTGCCGGTGGGTCCTGGCCGTGGATCGGGTGCCGGGTCCCTGGTGGCCTACGTGCAGAAGATCACCGACCTCGACCCGCTGGAATATGACCTGCTGTTCGAACGTTTCCTCAACCCGGAACGGGTCTCCATGCCCGACTTCGACGTCGACTTCTGCATGGACGGTCGCGACCGGGTGATCGACTACGTGGCCGAGAAGTACGGCCGCAACGCGGTGAGCCAGATCATCACCTTCGGTTCCATGGCCGCCAAGGCGGTGGTGCGTGACGTGGCGCGGGTGCAGGGCAAGTCCTACGGTTTGGCGGATCGTCTGTCGAAGATGATTCCGTTCGAAGTCGGCATGACCCTGGAGAAAGCCTACGAGCAGGAAGAAATCCTGCGGGACTTCATCAAGGTCGACGAAGAGGCCGCGGAAATCTGGGAGATGGCCCGCAAGCTCGAAGGCGTGGTGCGTAACGTCGGCAAGCACGCCGGTGGCGTGGTGATCGCGCCGACCAAGCTGACGGACTTCTCGCCGATCTATTGCGACGAAGAAGGCGACGGCCTGGTGACCCAGTTCGACAAGGACGACGTCGAGGCGGCAGGCCTGGTGAAGTTCGACTTCCTCGGCCTGCGGACCCTGACGATCATTGACTGGGCGCTGAAGACCATCAACCGCGACCGGGCCAAGGTCGGCGAAGAACCGCTGGACATTGCCTTCATCCCACTGGATGACAAGCCGACCTACAGCCTATTGCAAAAAGCCGAAACCACGGCGGTGTTCCAGCTTGAATCCCGGGGCATGAAGGAGCTGATCAAAAAGCTCAAGCCCGACTGCCTGGAAGACCTTATTGCACTGGTGGCCCTGTTCCGTCCGGGGCCTCTGCAATCGGGCATGGTGGATGACTTCATCAACCGTAAGCACGGTCGCGCCGAGCTGGCCTACCCGCACTCGGATTATCAGTACGAAGGCTTGAAACCGGTGTTGGCACCGACCTATGGCATCATCCTGTATCAGGAACAGGTGATGCAGATTGCCCAGGTCATGGCCGGTTACACCCTCGGCGGCGCGGACATGCTGCGCCGGGCCATGGGTAAGAAAAAGCCCGAGGAAATGGCCAAGCAGCGCGGCGGTTTCATTGAAGGTTGCGCGACCAACGGCATCGACCCTGACCTGGCCGGTAACATTTTCGATCTGGTGGAAAAATTCGCCGGCTACGGCTTCAACAAATCCCACTCCGCCGCCTATGGCCTGGTGTCGTACCAGACCGCGTGGCTGAAAGCGCATTACCCGGCGCCGTTCATGGCGGCGGTACTGTCGGCGGATATGCACAACACCGACAAGGTCGTGACCTTGATCGAAGAAGTGCGAACCATGAAGCTGCGCCTCGACGCGCCGGACGTGAACGCTTCGGAGTTCAAGTTCACGGTGAACGACGAGGGCCGGATCATCTATGGCCTCGGCGCGATCAAGGGCGTGGGCGAGGGGCCGGTGGAAGCCATCACCGAAGCGCGCCAGGATGGGCCGTTCAAGGACCTGTTCGACTTCTGCGCGCGGGTCGACCTCAAACGCATCAACAAACGCACCCTCGACGGTTTGATCCGCAGTGGCGCCCTGGACCGGCTGGGCCCTTACTTCCACGACGAGCCAAAGGCCTACCAGGCCAACATCGACCGCAACCGCGCGGTCTTGCTGGCGGCGATGGAAGAGGCGATCAAGGCCGCCGAACAGACCGCCCGCACCCACGACAGCGGCCACGCCGACCTGTTCGGCGGGCTGTTCGTCGAGGAGGACGCCGATGTCTACGGCAACCATCGCAAGACCAAGGAGCTGACCCTCAAGGAACGTCTCAAGGGTGAAAAAGACACCCTGGGCCTGTACCTGACCGGTCACCCGATCGACGAATACGAAGGCGAGATCCGCCGTTTCGCCCGCCAGCGCATCATTGACCTCAAGCCGGCGCGCGACACCCAGACCGTCGCCGGCATGATCATCGCCCTGCGGGTAATGAAGAACAAAAAGGGCGACAAGATGGGCTTCATCACCCTCGACGACCGCTCCGGGCGTATCGAGGCCTCATTGTTCGCCGACGCGTTCCATTCGGCGCAGTCGTTGTTGCAGACCGACGCGATGGTGGTGGTGGAAGGCGAGGTCAGTAACGATGACTTCTCCGGTGGCCTGCGGCTGCGGGTCAAGCGGGTGATGAGCATGGAAGATGCCCGCACCAACCTGGCCGAGAGCCTGCGCCTGAAGTTGCAGACCCAGGATCTGAAGGGCGATCAGCTACGCTGGTTGGGCGAGTTGTTCAAGCGCCATCGCGGTGCTTGCCCGATCACCATGGAGTACGTACGCCCCGATGCCAAGGCCGTGCTGCAGTTCGGCGAAGGCTGGCGGATCGATCCGGCGGATGCGTTGATTCAAGCCTTGCGTGACCAGTTCGGCAAAGACAACGTCTTCCTCCAATACCGTTGACGGCCAGGGGCCACTGTTGAAACCGGAAAGCCCCTGATCTCGACCCGAATTTTTAATCTCGACCTGAACGCGCCTCTCCCTTAAGGTAGGCGCGAATAGACAACCGGCCGGCCCAAGCTCTCTTGGACGTCGACCCTAGACGGACGCCTATGAACCCGAATTTTCTAGATTTCGAACAGCCGATCGCCGACCTGCAAGCCAAGATCGAAGAGTTGCGCTTGGTCGGTAATGACAATTCGCTGAATATCGGCGATGAAATCTCTCGTCTGCAGGACAAAAGCCGCACGCTGACCGAAGACATCTTTGGCAAGCTGACCAGTTGGCAGATTGCCCGCCTGGCGCGGCACCCTCGTCGTCCCTATACCCTGGACTACATCGACCACATCTTCACCGAGTTCGATGAGCTGCACGGCGACCGTCACTTCTCCGACGACGCCGCGATCGTCGGCGGCGTTGCCCGCCTGGACGACCAGCCGGTGATGGTCATCGGTCATCAGAAAGGTCGCGAAGTGCGTGAGAAGGTACGCCGTAACTTTGGCATGCCGCGTCCGGAAGGCTACCGCAAGGCGTGCCGCCTGATGGAAATGGCCGAGCGCTTCAAGATGCCGATCCTGACCTTCATCGACACCCCGGGTGCCTACCCAGGCATCGATGCCGAAGAGCGCAACCAGAGCGAAGCGATTGCCTGGAACCTGCGCGTCATGGCGCGCCTGAAAACCCCTATCATCGCCACCGTGATTGGCGAGGGCGGTTCCGGCGGTGCGTTGGCCATCGGTGTCTGCGACCAGCTGAACATGCTGCAATACTCCACTTACGCGGTGATCTCGCCGGAAGGCTGCGCCTCGATCCTGTGGAAAACCGCCGAAAAGGCGCCGGATGCCGCCGAAGCCATGGGCATTACCGCCGAGCGTCTCAAGGGGCTGGGCATCGTTGATAAAGTGATCAACGAGCCAGTGGGCGGCGCCCATCGCGACCCAGCCGCAGCCGCAGCGCTGATTCGTGCGGAGCTGAGTTCGCAGCTGTCGATGCTCAAGAAGTTCGACAACGACGCGCTGCTGACCCGTCGCTATGAGCGGTTGATGAGCTACGGTCTCTGATCTGACCAAGCCTCCAGCAGTTGTGGGGAGCCGATGTGGGAGCGGGCTTGCTCGCGAAAGCGGTTTAACATTCAACCCATGTGTTGACTGATTTACCGCCTTCGCGAGCAAGCCCGCTCCCACATTTGATTTGTGCCAAGGCTGAGACCGATGAACGCAAGCAACGATCTGCCAAGCCGCCTGCTGACCCAGCTCATTCCCTGGCGCAACGCCGCCACCTGGCGCATCGCCTTCTCCGGTGGTCTCGACTCCACCGTCCTGTTGCACCTGCTCGCGACCCTTTCGCAACACCACGCCTTGCCCGCGCTGAGCGCCATCCATGTGCATCACGGCCTTCAGGCTGTGGCCGATGCGTGGCCGGAGCATTGCCGTTCGGTCTGTGCGGCCCTGGGCGTGCCGTTGGACGTGGTGAATGTACACGTGCGTCCCGGCGCCAGTGTCGAGCGCGCTGCCCGCGAGGCGCGTTACGCCGCCTTCGTCGCGGCGATCGGCAGTCATGAAGTGCTGCTCACCGCCCAACATCGTGATGATCAGGCAGAGACCCTGTTGTTTCGCCTGCTGCGGGGGGCGGGGGTGAGGGGGCTGGCGGCGATGCCACGGCAGCGGCCATTGGGCCAGGGGCATCTGCTGCGGCCGTTGCTCGATGTGTCCCGCTTGGAGCTGGAAGCCTATGCGGCGCAGCAAGGCTTGAGCTGGATCGACGACCCGTCCAACGACGATCACCGGTACGCGCGCAATTACCTGCGCCAGCGGGTTTTTCCGATGCTGGCCGAGCACTGGCCGCAGGCCTCGTCAACCCTGGCTCGCGGCGCAGCGCACATGGGCGAGGCCCAAGGCTTGCTGGACGACTTGGCGCGGATCGACCTGGCCCAGGCCGCCACCCCGTGTGCGTTCGACTGGCTTGGGCTGCAATCCCTGGCGCTGGCGCCTTTGCGGGCGTTGTCGCCGGCCCGTCAGCGCAATGCCTTGAGCCACTGGCTGGCGCCGCTGACCCTGCTGCCCGACAGCGATCACTGGGCGAGCTGGGATTCGTTGCGCGATGCCGCGGACGATTCCCGGCCAGTCTGGCGCCTGGCCGGTGGCGAATTGCACCGGGCCGGCGGGCGGGTCTGGTGGTTATCCGACCACTGGCTGTCTTCGCCGCCAGGCGCCGTCGATTGGGCGGATCCGGCGGTTGCGCTGCGCTTGCCGGGCAACGGGCAGCTGCTGCTCAACGGCAAGCCGCCTGCGGGACCGCTTAGCGTGCGCTATCGTCAAGGCGGCGAAGTGATGGTACTACCTGGCCGTGGTCATCGTGATCTCAAGCGTTTGCTCAACGAAAAGGGCGTGCCGGCGTTCGTTCGCGACCGATTGCCGCTGCTCTATCAGGGCGAGCAATTGCTGGCGGTGGCCAACCTGGCCGGCCTCGATGCACAGGCTGATGGCAGTTGGCAATTGATCTGGACGCCAGGAAACCAAGATCTGGGTTTGAGCTGAAAGGGGCTTTCCGGTAGACTACGCTCCCTTCTTGATACAACTTCTGTGGATTCGCCTGAATTGCAGGAGTTGCCGATTACCAAGCAGTCTTTGCTGGGCGATTCCAAAAAATGTGTAGCGAGCAACGTACCGGTGATTTCACTTCCGGTCTGTCCCAACGCGGCGGTTTTTTTGAAAGGTGCACTGTGATTAATGCAGGTGATCGGGGGCTTCGGCCTTCCTTCGCTTTCCCCGGCGGCTCGGACCGCTTTAACGCAGACTTCTAGGGTTTTTCATGACGCGCTACATATTCGTCACGGGCGGTGTTGTTTCTTCATTGGGGAAAGGCATTGCCTCGGCTTCATTGGCGGCCATCCTGGAGGCGCGGGGACTTAAGGTCACCATGCTCAAGCTGGACCCGTACATCAACGTCGACCCGGGCACCATGAGCCCGTTCCAGCACGGTGAAGTGTTCGTCACCCACGACGGCGCCGAGACCGACCTGGACCTGGGCCACTACGAGCGGTTCATCCGCACGACCATGACCCAGAACAACAACTTCACCACCGGTCGTGTCTATGAGCACGTCCTGCGCAAGGAGCGTCGTGGTGACTACCTGGGCGCGACCATCCAGGTCATCCCGCACATCACCGACGAAATCAAGCGCCGCATCATCAAGGGTGCCGGCGACGCCGACGTGGCGATGGTGGAAATCGGCGGTACCGTGGGCGATATCGAGTCCCAGCCGTTCCTCGAAGCCATCCGCCAGTTGCGTTTCGAAATCGGCGCCAAGCGCGCGATGCTGATGCACCTGACACTGGTGCCGTACATCGCCACCGCCGGCGAAACCAAGACCAAGCCTACCCAGCATTCCGTCAAGGAGCTGCGTTCCATCGGCCTGCAGCCGGACGTGCTGATCTGCCGCTCCGATCACCCGATCGACATTTCTTCGCGCCGCAAGATCGCCCAGTTCACCAACGTCGAAGAGCGCGCGGTCATCGGCCTGGAAGACGCCGACACCATCTACAAGATCCCGGGCATCCTGCATTCCCAAGGCCTGGACGATTTCGTCGTCGAGCGTTTCGGCCTGCAGTGTGCCGGCGCCGACCTGTCCGAATGGGACGCCGTGGTCGATGCCAAGCTCAATCCGGAACACGAAGTCACCATCGCCATGGTCGGCAAGTACATGGAGCTGCTGGACGCCTACAAGTCGCTGATCGAAGCGATGAGTCACGCCGGTATCAGCAACCGCACCAAGGTCAACCTGCGCTACATCGATTCCGAAGACATCGAGAACCAGGGCACCGGCCTGCTCGAAGGCGCCGATGCGATCCTCGTGCCGGGCGGCTTCGGCCTGCGGGGCGTGGAAGGCAAGATCACCGCCGTGCAATACGCTCGTGAAAACAAGGTGCCTTACCTGGGGATCTGCCTGGGCATGCAAGTGGCGGTCATCGAGTTCGCCCGTAACGTGCTGGGCTGGAAAGACGCCAACTCCACCGAATTCGATCGCGCCAGCGGCCACCCGGTCGTCGGCCTGATCACCGAGTGGGAAGATGCCACCGGCGCCGTGGAAGTGCGTACCGAAAGCTCGGACCTGGGCGGCACCATGCGTCTCGGTGCCCAGGAATGCCTGCTCGAAGCCGGCTCCAAGGTGCACGATTGCTACGCCAAGGATGTGATCGTCGAGCGTCACCGTCATCGCTACGAAGTGAACAACAACCTGCTGCCACAACTGATCGAGGCCGGCCTGAAGATTTCCGGTCGCTCCGGTGACGGCGCGCTGGTGGAAGTGGTCGAGTCCCCGGACCATCCATGGTTCGTCGCCTGCCAGTTCCACCCCGAGTTCACCTCGACGCCACGGGACGGTCATCCGTTGTTCAGCGGTTTCGTGAAGGCCGCTTTGGCTCAACACCAGAAAAAGGCATAAGACGATGGCCCAGAAAATCATCCGCGTCGGCGATATCGAGATTGCCAACGACAAGCCCATGGTGCTGTTCGGCGGCATGAACGTACTGGAAAGCCGCGACATGGCGATGCAGGTCTGCGAGGAGTACGTGAAGGTCACCCAGAAACTGGGGATCCCTTATGTGTTCAAGGCCAGTTTCGACAAGGCCAACCGCTCGTCCGTGACGTCCTACCGTGGCCCGGGCCTGGAAGAAGGCATGCGCATCTTCCAGGACATCAAGCAAGCCTTCGGCGTGCCGATCATCACCGACGTCCACGAGCCTGCCCAGGCCGCGGTCGTCGCCGAGGTCTGCGACATCATCCAGTTGCCGGCCTTCCTGTCGCGCCAGACCGACCTGGTGGTCGCGATGGCCAAGACTGGCGCGGTGATCAACATCAAGAAGGCCCAGTTCCTCGCGCCCCAGGAAATGAAACACATCCTGAGCAAGTGCGAGGAGGCTGGCAACGACCAGTTGATCCTCTGCGAGCGGGGTTCGAGCTTCGGCTACAACAACCTGGTGGTGGACATGCTCGGCTTCGGCATCATGAAGCAGTTCGAGTACCCGGTGTTCTTCGACGTGACCCACGCGCTGCAAATGCCTGGCGGTCGCTCCGATTCCGCGGGTGGTCGTCGTGCCCAGGTCACCGACCTGGCCAAGGCCGGTATCAGCCAGTCCCTGGCTGGCCTGTTCCTTGAAGCCCACCCTGACCCTGACAACGCAAAGTGCGACGGCCCTTGTGCCTTGCGCTTGAACAAGCTGGAACCTTTCCTGTCTCAGCTCAAGTCGCTGGATGAGCTGGTCAAGGGTTTTCCGACGATAGAAACCGCGTAACGCGGTTTTCTCCGGTAAAGTACCGCTCGATTATCGCTCTGGCCCGCTGGCCGCACTGCTCTTGTGGGAGCATGGCTTGCTGTGGCGAGGGAGCTTGCTCCCGCTGGAGCGCGAAGCGCTCCCATTCGGTCTCTTTTGGCTGAATCGCAACTGAGAGCGAGCACGTTTTCTGCAACGTCTAGTCAACTTTGGAGTGTTTACAACAATGGCAAAAATCGTCGACATCAAAGGTCGTGAAGTTCTCGACTCCCGTGGCAACCCCACTGTTGAAGCGGACGTGCTTCTCGACAACGGCATCATCGGCAGCGCATGCGCGCCGTCCGGTGCTTCCACTGGCTCGCGCGAAGCGCTGGAGCTGCGTGATGGCGACAAGAGCCGTTACCTGGGCAAGGGCGTGCTCAAAGCCGTTGCCAACATCAACGGTCCGATCCGCGAACTGCTGCTGGGCAAGGATCCTGCCGACCAGAAAGCCCTCGATCACGCGATGATCAAGCTCGACGGTACCGAGAACAAAGCCACCCTGGGTGCCAACGCAATCCTCGCCGTGTCCCTGGCCGCCGCCAAGGCCGCCGCCCAGGACCAGGACCTGCCGCTGTACGCCCACATCGCCAACCTCAACGGTACCCCAGGTGTCTATTCGATGCCGGTGCCGATGATGAACATCATCAACGGCGGCGAGCATGCCGATAACAACGTCGACATCCAGGAATTCATGGTGCAGCCGGTTGGCGCCAAGACCTTCTCCGAAGGCCTGCGCATGGGCACCGAGATTTTCCATCACCTCAAGGCCGTGCTGAAAGCCCGTGGCCTGAGCACCGCCGTTGGCGACGAAGGCGGTTTCGCACCGAACCTGGCGTCCAACGAAGACGCGCTGAAAGTGATCTCCGAAGCCGTGGCCAATGCTGGCTACAAGCTGGGCACCGACGTCACCCTGGCCCTGGACTGCGCCGCCAGTGAGTTCTACGAAGACGGCAAGTACAACCTGTCCGGCGAAGGCCAGGTGTTCACCGCCGAGGGTTTCGCCGACTACCTCAAGGGCCTGACCGAACGCTACCCGATCATTTCCATCGAAGACGGCCTGGACGAGTCCGACTGGGCCGGCTGGAAAATCCTCACCGACAAGATCGGCGAGAAGACCCAACTGGTGGGTGACGACCTGTTCGTGACCAACACCAAGATCCTGAAAGAAGGCATCGACAAGAAGATCGCCAACTCGATCCTGATCAAGTTCAACCAGATCGGCACCCTGACCGAAACCCTGGAGGCCATCCAGATGGCCAAGGCTGCCGGCTACACCGCCGTGATCTCCCACCGCTCCGGTGAAACCGAAGATTCGACCATTGCCGACCTGGCCGTGGGCACCGCGGCAGGCCAGATCAAGACCGGTTCGCTGTGCCGCTCCGACCGCGTTTCCAAGTACAACCAACTGCTGCGTATCGAAGAGCAGTTGAATGGCAAGGCCAAGTACAACGGTCGCGCCGAGTTTCGCGGTTAAGCGGTAAATGGTAAAAAGACAGCGGGTTAGGTCGTAAAGGTCGCCATGACGGCGGTTTTGCCTCTAACCTGATGCCTTATCAAGCACAAGCCTGGGTTCTCCAGGCTTCGTGCTATCAGACGCTTCAAAGTTTGGCATGGCGGTCTTTTTTCACTGGATACCTGATATTCGATGCGCAGTCCCAATTGGTTGTTTCTTGTCTTGCTCCTGTTGCTGGCCGGCCTGCAGTACCGCCTGTGGGTGGGTAATGGCAGCCTGGCGCAAGTGGCCGACCTGACTCAGCAAATTGCCGATCAACACGCTGAGAACGAGGCGTTGCTGGAACGTAATCGGGTGATGGACGCCGAAGTGACCGAGTTGAAAAAAGGCATGGAGACCGTTGAAGAGCGGGCTCGCCATGAATTGGGCATGGTCAAGGAGGGCGAAACCCTCTACCAGTTGGCCCAATGAGCATTCGTCTACCGGCCTTCTGGGCCGTGATTCCCGCCGCGGGCGTTGGTGCCCGGATGGCCGCCGACCGTCCCAAGCAATACCTGCAGTTGGGCGGACGCACAATTCTTGAACACAGCCTCGGCTGTTTCCTCGATCACCCCACCGTCAAGGGTGTGGTGGTCAGCCTTGCCCACGACGATCCTTACTGGCCGACCCTGGCCTGTGCCAACGACACACGCATCCAGCGCGTCGACGGTGGCGAGCAACGTTCGGATTCTGTACTCAATGCCTTGTTGCATCTTCACGAGCAGGGCGCCGATGATTTCGATTGGGTGCTGGTGCACGACGCCGCCCGGCCCAACCTGTCCCGAGACGACTTGGACACATTGCTTAGCGAGTTGGCGAACGACCCGGTTGGCGGCCTGCTGGCCGTCCCGGCGCGCGACACCCTCAAGCGCGTCGACAAGCATGGCCGTGTGCTGGAAACCGTTGATCGCAGCGTGATCTGGCAAGCCTACACGCCGCAGATGTTCCGCCTCGGTGCCTTGCATCGGGCCCTGGCTGACAGCCTGGTGGCGGATGCGGTGATTACCGACGAAGCCTCTGCCATGGAATGGGCGGGGCAGGCGCCTCGGTTGATTGAAGGGCGCTCGGACAACATCAAGGTCACCCGGCCGGAAGACCTGGAGTGGTTGCGTCAGCGGTGGGCGAATCGTCGCTAGTAAATTCCTATCTATGTTCGAACACCGCGTCGCGCCCTTCGCGAGCAAGCCCGCTCCCACAATAGGTCTATGTTGATCATAAGAGTGTGGCCAGACACAGGGTCAATGTGGGAGCGGGCTTGCTCGCGAAGGCGATCATGCAGGCACCGGATAAACTCCGGGCAGAAACTGGCCTAACCCCGATATTCAGGCCGCTCAGCCAACCCCCCCTTCAAATAATCCACCAACTTGCGCACCTTCGGCGATAGGTGCCGCTGCTGCGGATACAGTGCCCAGACGGCCGTATTCGGCGGTTGATGCGCCTCCAGCAGCGAGATCAACGCACCGCTGTGCAAATGTTCCAGCACGTAATAGTCCGGCAATTGGCACAAACCCACCCCTTGCAGCGCCGCGTCGAGCACCGCTTGCCCACTGTTGCAGCGCCAGTTCCCCTGTACTCGCTGGGAAAACTCCCGCCCGTTCTGCTCCAGTTGCCAGATGTCGGAGCTGCCGATCAGGCAATTGTGGCGGCTCAGCTCCGACACGCTATGGGGGCGGCCGTAGCGTTCCAGGTAAGAGGGTGAGGCGCACAGGTACATGCGTCGCGGTGCCAGGCGCGTGGCGACCAGGCGCGAGTCCTGCAAGCGACCAAGGCGAATCGCCAGGTCCAAGCCTTCATGCACCAGATCCAGAGGGCGATTACTCAGCTCGATGTCGACCCGCAGCTGCGGATAAAGCCCCATGAACCGTGTCACCAGCGGCACGATAAACCGCTCGCCATAGGCCACGGCACAGGTCATGCGCAGCATGCCCTTGGGCTCACTGGTCAGGTCGCCGACGGCTCGCAGTGCTTCCTCGCGTCCGTCCTGCAAGCGCTGGCAATGCTGCAAAAAGGTTTGTCCGGCTTCGGTCAGTGTCACGCGGCGGGTACTGCGGTAGAGCAAGCGCGTCTGTAGGCGCTCTTCAAGCCGTACGATTTGTCGACTGATATGGGAAGACGACACCCCGAGGCGTTCGGCGGCGGCAGTGAATTGGCTGCATTCGGCCACGGCGACAAACTCGTCGATGCCTTCCCAGCGGTTATCAGACATGCAGGATTATCCCTATACAGCAATAATGTTTTGCTTTTGGCTGGATTATTCATTGTCCGGCGGAGGATTACACTCCCGGTCTTGTTTTTATTTGCTGGAGAATCCGGATGATCAAGTCGCGCGCTGCCGTTGCCTTCGAGGCCAAGAAACCCCTGGAAATCGTTGAAGTCGACGTGGCCATGCCCAAGGCGGGCGAAGTGCTGTTGCGCGTGGTGGCTTCCGGTGTTTGCCACACCGACGCCTACACCTTGTCGGGCGCTGACCCGGAAGGGATCTTCCCGTCGATCCTGGGCCATGAAGGCGGCGCCATTGTCGAAGCCATCGGCGAAGGCGTGACCTCGGTGGCGGTGGGTGACCATGTGATCCCGCTGTACACGCCGGAGTGCGGCCAGTGCAAATTCTGCAAGTCGGGCAAGACCAACCTCTGCCAGGCGATTCGCGCCACACAGGGCAAAGGCCTGATGCCGGACGGCACCTCGCGCTTTTCCTACAAGGGCCAGACGATTTTCCACTACATGGGCACCTCGACCTTTTCTGAATACACCGTGCTGCCAGAAATCTCCGTCGCCAAGATTCCAAAAGAAGCGCCGCTGGAAAAAGTCTGCCTGCTGGGTTGTGGCGTCACCACCGGCATCGGCGCGGTGCTCAACACTGCCAAAGTCAAGCCGGGTGACACCGTGGCGATCTTCGGCCTGGGCGGCATCGGCCTGTCGGCCGTAATCGGCGCCGTGAAGGCCAAGGCCGCGCGCATCATCGCCATTGACATCAACCCGGCCAAGTTCGAAATCGCCAAGCAACTGGGGGCCACCGATTGCGTCAACCCGAAAGACTTCGACCGTCCGATCCAGGAAGTCATCGTCGACATGACGGACGGCGGCGTGGACTTTTCCTTCGAGTGCATCGGCAATGTCCAGTTGATGCGTGCCGCCCTGGAATGCTGCCACAAAGGTTGGGGCGAGTCGGTGATCATCGGCGTGGCCGGGGCCGGCCAGGAAATCGCCACCCGTCCATTCCAGTTGGTAACCGGGCGCGTCTGGCGCGGTTCGGCCTTTGGCGGCGTGCGTGGTCGCAGCGAGTTGCCAAGCTACGTGGAAATGGCCGAGAAGGGCGAGATCCCGCTGGATACCTTCATCACCCACACCATGGGCCTGGAAGATATCAACAAGGCATTCGACCTGATGCATGAAGGCAAGAGCATCCGTACCGTCATTCATTTTTAAGGAGCAGCGGCAAGCTACAAGCTACAAGCTGCAAGTGGGCATGCTCCTCTCTTGCAGCTTAAAGCTTGCCGCTTGCAGCTGAGGTGAAGAATGAACCTCGAAAATATCTCTTGCCAGAAAAGCTTCGGCGGCTGGCACAAGCGTTACCGGCACCGTTCCGACGTGCTCGGTTGTGACATGGTGTTTGCCGTGTACCTGCCGCCGCAAGCGGAGCAGGGCGGCAAGTTGCCGGTGCTGTATTGGCTGTCCGGGCTGACCTGCACCGACGAGAACTTCATGCAAAAGGCCGGCGCCCAGCGCATGGCCGCCGAGCTGGGCCTGATCATTGTCGCGCCGGACACCAGTCCCCGCGGCGCCGACGTGCCCGGCGACCCGGACAATGCCTGGGACTTCGGCCTGGGGGCTGGTTTTTATCTGAACGCCACGCAGGATCCGTGGGCGCGGCACTATCGGATGCATGACTACGTGGTGCAGGAATTGCCGGCGCTGGTCGAAGCGCATTTCCCGGCTTCGGACAAACGCGGCATCAGCGGTCACTCCATGGGCGGCCACGGCGCGCTGGTCTGCGCCTTGCGCAACCCGGGGCGTTACCGTTCGGTGTCGGCCTTTTCGCCGATCAACAACCCGATGGATTGCCCATGGGGCCAGAAGGCTTTCTCCCGTTATCTGGGAGAGGACCGCTCGAAATGGCGGGAATGGGATGCCTGTGCATTGATTGCCGAGGCGCAGGAGAAGCTGCCATTGCTGGTGGACCAGGGTGATCGCGATGATTTCCTGGCCAACCAACTCAAGCCCGAAGCGTTGCAACAGGCGGCCAAATCCGCCGATCATGCGTTGGAGCTGCGCCTGCAACCAGGCTACGACCACAGCTACTTCTTCATCGCCAGCTTCATTGACGACCACTTGCAGCATCATGCGCGCGCTCTAAACGCCTAATGCAGGTAGAATCACGCCCTGACAAAAATCGGGGCGTTTTTTTATGCGTATTGGCCACGGCTACGATGTTCACCGTTTCGCTGAAGGCGACTTCATTACTCTGGGCGGCGTGCGGATCGCACACGGCTTCGGGCTGCTCGCGCATTCTGACGGTGATGTCCTGCTGCACGCCTTGAGCGATGCACTGCTCGGTGCCGCAGCCCTGGGTGACATCGGCAAGCACTTTCCCGACACCGACCCGCAATTCAAGGGTGCCGACAGCCGTGTGCTGTTGCGCCATGTGGTCGCGCTGATCCACGCCAAGGGCTGGAAAGTCGGCAATGTCGATAACACCATCGTGGCTCAGTCCCCAAAAATGGCCCCGCACATCGAGGCGATGCGCCAGTTGATCGCCGAGGATCTTCAAGTTGAGCTGGACCAAGTGAACGTGAAAGCCACCACCACCGAGAAGCTGGGTTTCGTCGGTCGCGAAGAAGGCATTGCCGTCCACTCCGTTGCCTTGTTGCTGCGCCCATGACCGAACTGGAATTGTTGGGGCCGCGGGCTTACGGCGAGTCGTTGGGCAGCGCGGTACTCAAGGCCAGCGCTGAAGATTTCCAGGTCGATGAAGTGCTCGACATCCCGTTGACCGGCGATGGCGAACACTTGTGGATCTGGGTTGAAAAACGCGGCTTGAATACCGAAGAGGCCGCCCGTCGAATCGCCAAGGCCGCCGGCGTGCCGTTGCGCACCGTCAGCTATGCCGGGCTCAAGGACCGTCAGGCCCTGACCCGCCAATGGTTCAGTGTGCAATTGCCAGGCAAGGCCGATCCCGACTTGTCGGCGGCAGAGAACGACACGCTGAGAATCCTCAAGACCGCACGCCATCGGCGCAAGCTGCAACGCGGTGCGCACTCGGCCAATGGCTTTACCTTGCGCCTGACTCAATTCAAGGGCGACGTGGCGGCGATCGACGCGCGGCTGCAACAGATTGCCCGCCAGGGAATCCCCAATTATTTTGGCGCCCAGCGCTTCGGCCATGATGGCGGCAATGTCGTCGATGCCCGTGCCTGGGCCGCGCGCAAGGCGTTGCCGGAACAGCGCAATGTGCGCTCGCGGCTGTTGTCCACCGCCCGCAGTTTCCTGTTCAACCGGGTGCTGGCGGCGCGGGTCGCCGACGGGACCTGGCAGCGTGCCCAGGTAGGCGATCTACTCGCCTTCACCGACAGCCGCAGTTTTTTCCCCGCCGGGGAGGCTGAGTGCAGCGATCCGCGCCTGGCGATTCTTGACCTGCACCCGACCGGGCCGCAGTGGGGCGAAGGACCTTCGCCCGCCGCTGGCGTGGTCTTCGAGTTGGAGCAGGCTATCGCAGAAGGCGAAGCGGATTTGCGCGACTGGTTGATAAACGCGGGAATGAGTCACGAACGTCGCATCCTGCGACTGCCCATTGGCGGGCTGTCGTGGCATTATCCCTCGCCTGACATTCTGCAACTGGAATTCGTCCTGCCGGCCGGATGTTTCGCCACTGTCTTGGTGCGCGAACTCGTCGATCTGGTGCCGGTGGGGCAGACGGACAGCCCATGCGTATTCTGATTTCTAACGACGACGGGGTGACAGCACCCGGTCTTGCCGCGCTTTATGCTGCGCTGGCGGATTTTGCCGAGTGCGTGGTCATCGCCCCGGACCAGGACAAAAGCGGCGCCAGCAGCTCGCTGACGCTCGACCGTCCTTTGCATCCCTGCTATCTGGACAACGGCTTCATCAGCCTCAACGGCACCCCAACCGATTGCGTGCACCTGGGCCTCAATGGCTTGCTGGAGCGTGAGCCGGACATGGTGGCCTCGGGCATCAACCTGGGGGCCAACCTGGGGGATGACGTGTTGTATTCCGGCACGGTTGCCGCTGCCCTGGAAGGTCGCTTCCTAGAAAAGCCGTCGTTCGCCTTTTCGTTCGTTTCCCGGCAGGTCGATAACTTGCCGACCGCGGCCTACTTCGCCCGTAAACTGGTCGAAGCCCATGGCGAGTTGGACTTGCCGCCACGCACGGTACTGAACGTGAACATCCCCAACCTGCCGCTCGATCACATCCGTGGCATCCAACTCACGCGCCTGGGCCATCGTGCCCGCGCCGCCAAACCGATGCACGTCGTCGACCCGCGCGGCAAGGCCGGTTACTGGATCGCCGCCGCCGGTGATGCCGAGGATGGCGGGCCGGGTACTGATTTCCATGCGGTGATGCAAGGATATGTCTCGATCACGCCGTTGCAACTCGACCGTACCTTCAACGATGCCTTCCGAAGTCTCGATGGCTGGCTGGAGGGGCTGCGCTGATGGCTCGTGAGCAAGACGATATGCTGCGCCGTGGAATCGGCATGACCTCCCAGCGCACCCGTGAACGACTGATCCAGCGTCTCTACGAAGAAGGCTTGTCCAACGCCCAAGTGTTGGAGGTGATCCGCCGCACGCCGCGGCATCTGTTCGTCGATGAAGCCCTGGCCCATCGCGCCTATGAAGACACGGCGTTGCCGATTGGCCACAACCAGACCATTTCCCAGCCGTACATGGTGGCCCGCATGAGCGAGTTGCTGCTGGAAGCGGGACCGCTGGACAAGGTGATGGAGATCGGCACCGGTTCGGGTTACCAGACGGCGGTGTTGTCGCAACTGGTCGAGCGGGTGTTTTCCGTGGAGCGGATCAAGGTCTTGCAGGATCGCGCCAAGGAACGCCTGGTGGAGCTGAACCTGCGCAACGTGGTGTTTCGTTGGGGCGATGGCTGGGAAGGTTGGCCGGCCTTGGCGCCCTACAACGGCATCATCGTCACCGCCGTCGCGACCGACGTGCCTCAAGCCCTGTTGGATCAGCTCGCCCCCGGTGGACGGCTGGTCATCCCGGTGGGTGCCGGCGAGGTTCAGCAACTGATGCTGATCGTGCGCGAGGAACACGGTTTTTCGCGACACGTCCTGGGGGCGGTTCGGTTTGTGCCGTTACTCAATGGGCCGTTGGCCTGAGCATTTATATACAGACGCTGAATTCCGTGGCCACGCCTGTGTCTTACAGCGGGATCGATTCGCTGAACAGAGCCCAATGGCGTCGAGCAAACGTGTGCGGTGGTGAGTTGCGCTTCATTAATAGAGGCGCAGTCGTCGCCAGCTATATTTGTATGAACGCTGCCTGGACAGGCAGCCTCCAATTTTTCAGCCACCACAAAGGGAGCGGCGGGTGAGTCTCACAGTCATTGCGCAGCGTATGGGTATCACGAGCTTTCAGCGCCTGGTGACTGGCCTTGTCTTGAGCACTTTGCTGGTCGGTTGTTCCAGTACGCCGTCGAGCAATGTCCGGGTTGTCGATCGCAACAGCGCAACACCTCAACGTCCTACGGTAACGACCGGCCAATATGTAGTCCGTCGCGGCGATACGCTGTTTTCCATCGCTTTTCGCTACGGCTGGGACTACAAGGCCCTCGCGGCACGGAACAACATTCCTGCGCCTTATACGATTCACCCCGGTCAGACGATTCGTTTCGATGGCCGTAGCGGTTCAACGCCTACCGCGGTGGTGACGCAGTCGGGTTCGACGCCTTCGTCGTCGAGCAAAACCACGGTCATCCGCCGGCCAGCGGGGGCTGGAACGGCTGTCGTACCGTCCGTCGCGAGCAAACCGACCCCTGCTCCGATGCCTCCCGCAGGCCCCGCCCCGACAGGCTGGGGATGGCCTTCTAATGGCGTTCTCATTGGAAAATTCTCTTCAAACGGTAGTTTGAATAAAGGAATTGATATCGCCGGGGATTTGGGACAGCCTGTTTTAGCTGCGTCTGATGGCACGGTTGTGTACGCCGGGAGTGGTTTGAGGGGCTACGGCGAACTCGTCATCATCAAACACAGCGATACCTACGTCAGTGCCTACGGTCACAACCGCAGGCTGTTGGTTCGGGAGGGGCAGCAGGTCAAGGTCGGACAGACAATTGCCGAAATGGGATCAACGGGAACAGACCGGGTGAAACTGCATTTTGAGATTCGCCGGCAAGGTAAACCAGTCGATCCGCTGCAATTCCTGCCACGTCGTTGATTTGATTGTCAGCCTGTTCCGTCACGTAGAGGGAACAGGCTCCAGCGTTGCCAAGGATAAAGGCGTCGCTCGAGCTTGAGGTCGAACTCACCAAAGGACTATAACAATGGCTCTCAGTAAAGAAGTGCCGGAGTTTGACATCGACGATGAGGTTCTCCTTATGGAGACCGGCATCGCTATGGATTCGATGTCGAATGATGAAGGGGCGACTCCACCTTCCGTTCGTGCCAAATCCAAACACTCCGCTTCACTTAAACAACATAAGTACATCGATTACACCCGGGCGCTGGACGCCACTCAGCTGTACCTCAACGAAATCGGTTTCTCGCCACTGCTCTCCCCCGAGGAAGAAGTTCATTTTGCGCGGCTGTCGCAAAGTGGTGACCCGGCCGGTCGAAAACGCATGATTGAAAGCAACCTGCGCCTGGTGGTGAAAATCGCCCGACGCTACGTCAATCGAGGGCTTTCGCTGCTGGACCTGATAGAAGAGGGCAACCTGGGCCTGATTCGCGCCGTCGAGAAATTCGACCCTGAGCGCGGCTTCCGTTTCTCGACCTACGCCACCTGGTGGATCCGCCAGACCATCGAACGGGCGATCATGAACCAGACCCGGACGATCCGGTTGCCGATTCATGTGGTCAAGGAACTGAACGTCTACCTGCGGGCCGCCCGTGAGTTGACCCAGAAACTCGATCATGAACCTTCACCTGAGGAAATCGCCAACCTGCTGGAAAAACCGGTGGGTGAGGTCAAGCGCATGCTTGGGCTTAACGAGCGGGTTTCCTCGGTAGACGTTTCCCTGGGGCCGGACTCGGATAAAACCCTGCTGGATACCCTCACGGATGATCGGCCCACTGACCCGTGTGAACTGCTTCAGGATGATGACCTGTCCCAGAGCATCGACCAATGGCTCTCGGAGTTGACCGACAAGCAACGGGAAGTGGTGATTCGCCGCTTTGGCTTGCGGGGGCATGAAAGCAGCACGCTTGAAGATGTCGGGCTGGAAATTGGATTGACGCGTGAGCGGGTCAGGCAGATCCAGGTTGAAGGTCTCAAGCGTTTGCGGGAGATCCTGGAGAAGAACGGCTTGTCGAGTGAGTCGTTGTTTCAATAACACCGAGGTAAGTGCAGCAGAAACGCGCCCTGGCTGGCGGTGATGCTGTGCAGTTTGAAAAAGCGGTGCTTCCCAGAAATGGGAAGTGCCGTTTTTTTGGGCTTGGGTTTGGGGGTATATCCGTTTCAAAAACGATGTGGCCTTGTCGCCGACCTGGTTCTTGGTGAGACCGCATTTCCCCTGTGGGAGCGGGCTTGCTCGCGAAGGCGGTGTGTCAGTTTGCAGTGATGTGGAGGTGCCGGTGTCATCGCGAGCAGGCTCGCTCCCACAGGTGATCCAGGTGCCCATGAGTCTCGTGTCTGGCTGCAGGCCTATTGTGGGAGCGAGCCTGCTCGCGAAGACGATGTCACAGTCGATGAAGATGTTGGACGGGCTGGCCTCTTCGCGAGCAAGCCCGCTCCCACAGGTTTTGCGGTGCACATGAATTTTGTGTCCGCTGTAGATCCAATGTGGGAGCGAGCCTGCTCGCGATAGCGGTGGCTCAGCCACATAAGTGCCGGCCTATGCCCCGTTTGCTCTTGCTTTGGATCTTGATCTTGATCTGGACGCCCCGTTAAACCACGCTGGCCGAACGCAGGCATTGCGTAGTGGGCATCCCGGCATGGATGCCGGGATAGCCGCGCTGGGCCATGGATGGCCCTTCGCGGCGGCCCACGGAGCAATGCCGGAGTGAGGGCACACCGAGCCTAGGCGAGGTGCCGAGTGGTGGGGCAAAGCGCTTTTGGTTACTTTTGGCTGGTCCGGCTCCCGGCTCTTCCAAAAGTGACCCGCCGTAAGGGCGGAACCCTAAGTGGCCGTTACCGCAGCAACGGATATACACACCACCCCTGACCCCCCGCTCGTAAAACTATAGAACATCACGACTGGTTCGAATGCTTCTGCATATCTGAAGCATCGTTTCCCCAACCCAGCTCCATTTATAGGTTCAGCTTGTAAGCATTTGCCTAGTGTTGCGTAAGCGATCGGTTTCTCATCGCCAGGACAGACAGCTATAAATCCCGTGATCTTTTTATATTTAACTGATTTATAAGGAAAATTTGTTGATGAACATAGTGTGACAGAGCAAGCCACCTGTATCACCCGCGTTGCACTCGCCTGGGAAGACACTAATATCAGCCCTGTGTCGACGGACAGACACACCCGTCAAGGACGATGGGAACGGAAGGACATCGCAGGACGCGATTCATCAGGACGATGAATAGGATTAAAGGGATTAGGGAAAAAATGTGGGCGGGTCAAACCGCCCCTTTTTTTGATTCAAAGATTGCCGGGTAAGCGTTCTTGGTTTTCTAGAGCACACCGGGCCGCGAGTCGAAAGGTTCGTGGGGTGATCCAGCAACTACTCCTGGAAGGCGTGTTAGCTAACCCAGTGAGACACGATGTCTCCAGGTCTTTCCGCAAAACTAAAAG
Organism: Pseudomonas sp. Z3-6; assembly: GCF_051131985.1. Lineage (NCBI taxonomy): Bacteria > Pseudomonadati > Pseudomonadota > Gammaproteobacteria > Pseudomonadales > Pseudomonadaceae > Pseudomonas > Pseudomonas sp. Z3-6. The sequence continues at coordinate 5,605,659 of NZ_CP071644.1, read as the reverse complement.
GATTTAGATATGACACTGTCTCTTCAAGACATAAAACCTGAGCAAGTCGATGCGCTCAAAAAGCAATCACAAGTTGCTTTTGACGAACAAATCAAGCGCATGCAAGCGCTTGTGAGTGAGAAGCCGGCGCTGCAAGAGGTCCTCAATCAGAAGGTGCACCCACAATCGTTGTGTGGCTGTGGATGCGCGCAGAACATTTGCGGCTATTTCTGCTTCGAAGGTTGCGGTAGCAGTTGTTATCCTCACTCCGAAACCATCCAGATTACTGCGTCCCCCGCGATTATCGGACCAGACGCTCCTCAGCAAGGAACCCAGGTACGGTTTGTCGGCTATGCGACAGGTACGGGTACCAATGTCGATATTTCCAATCTCTATCTGCTGGGCTCGGTGCCTGATGCCGAGAACCTCGTCAACGTCCCGTTGTCGCTGCAATTAACGATTAATCAAGGTTCGCTCTCCCTGTACTTCTTTGAAGGGACGCGTCTGTTGGCCGTGATGCTTCATCCGTCGCAATATGGCTCGAACATTAGTGGGGAGTTCTCCGGCACTGGGTCCGGTACATTCCAACTGGTGTGAAGTAGTCAACCTGTCGTAATCAGCCCCGTTCCGGGCAAGAAAGCCCTGGCCTAAAACGCCGGGGCTTTTTTCGGGCCGCGATTTTTCTTCAGGGCGAGACAGAAAAAGCAAAAAAGGCCCGCAAGGGGCCTTTTGGTGACGCCGGAAAGATCAGCGCTCGAGGTCTGCGATCTTGCCTGGTTTGCCATCCCACTCTTCAGCGTCCGGCAGGGCGTCTTTCTTCTCGGTGATGTTCGGCCAGATGTCCGCCAGTTCAGCGTTCAGCTCGATGAAATTCTCCATGCCGGTCGGCACTTCGTCTTCCGAGAAAATGGCATTTGCCGGGCATTCCGGTTCACACAGGGCGCAGTCGATGCACTCGTCCGGGTGAATGACCAGGAAATTCGGCCCTTCGTAAAAGCAGTCCACCGGACACACTTCTACGCAGTCGGTGTACTTGCACTTGATGCAGTTGTCGGTGACGACGAAGGTCATTTCTAATTCTCTCCTCAGGCGGCTGTCGCGAAGCCCCTTCACGGCGGGGTCGCGAGGTTTGGGAGCGGTAGTCTGCGAACCAGGCTAATAGTCCGCAGCATCCCAAACCGCGCGAGATTCTAACAGCTTGAAAGCCTGTGCGTTAGATCCGTGTCTTCAATGTATAGAGCAATTCGAGCGCCCGACGCGGAGTCAGGTCGTCCACATCGAGCTTGGCCAGTTCATCGAGCACCGGATGCGGCAGGCTGGCGAACAGGTCGCTTTGCTGTGGCGCGGCCGGTTTGCCTTTGGTCGGGCGTGGTGCTTCGTGGGGCAGGCTGGTGGTTTCCAGGCGGCTCAGGTGCTCGCGGGCACGGCTGATCACTTCGCTCGGCACGCCGGCCAGTTGCGCCACCGCCAAGCCATAGCTCTGGCTGGCCGGGCCGGGCAGCACGTGGTGCAGGAAGACGATGCGCTCGTTGTGCTCGGTGGCGTTGAGGTGGACGTTGGCCACCAGCGGCTGGCTTTCCGGCAACACGGTGAGTTCGAAATAGTGGGTGGCGAACAGTGTGTAGGCCCGCAGGTGCGCGAGGCGTTCGGCCGCGGCCCAGGCCAGGGACAAGCCGTCGAAGGTGCTGGTGCCGCGGCCGACTTCGTCCATCAGCACCAGGCTGCGTTCGGTGGCGTTGTGCAGGATATTCGCGGTTTCGCTCATTTCCACCATGAATGTCGAGCGCCCACCGGCCAGGTCATCACTGGAACCGATCCGGGTAAAGATGCGGTCCACCAAGGACAATTCGCAACTGGCCGCCGGGACGAAGCTGCCAATGTGGGCCAGCAGCACGATCAACGCCGTCTGGCGCATGTAGGTGGATTTACCACCCATGTTCGGACCGGTGATCACCAGCATGCGGGTGTTGTCGTCCAGGCTCAGGTCGTTGGCCACGAACGGCGTGGTCAGGACTTGCTCGACCACTGGATGACGACCCTGGCTGATGCGCATGCACGGCTCGCTGACGAAACGTGGGCAGTTGAGGTCCAGGTTGAGCGCGCGTTCGGCGAGGTTGCTCAGCACATCCAGTTCCGCCAGGGCGCCGGCGGTGTCCTGCAAGGGCGGCAATTGGCTGATCAGATCCTCGAGCAGCGCTTCGTAGAGCATCTTTTCCCGGGCCAGGGCGCGACTCTTGGCCGACAGCGCCTTATCTTCAAACGCCTTGAGTTCCGGGGTGATGAAACGCTCGGCGCCCTTGAGGGTCTGGCGGCGGACGTAGTCGGCCGGGGCTTGCTCGGCCTGTTTGCTTGGCAGTTCGATGAAGTAACCGTGAATTCGGTTGTAGCCGACCTTGAGATTGGCCAGTCCGGTGCGGGCTTTTTCCCGGGCTTCGAGGTCGATCAGGAACTGGCCGGCGTTTTCGCTCAGCGCTTGCAACTCGTCGAGTTCGGCGTCGTAGCCGGTTTTCAGCACGCCACCGTCACGGATCACCGCCGGCGGGTTGTCGATAATGGCTTTTTCCAGCAGCGCGGCCAGCTCCGGGTAGGTGCTGGTGGTTTGTGCCAGTTGTTGCAGGTGCGGTGCTTCGAGGTCGGTCATCGCCACCTGCAGTTCAGGCAACGCGCCGAGGGCATCGCGCAAGCGCGCCAAGTCACGGGGACGGGCGTTGCGCAGGCCGATACGGGCGAGGATCCGCTCGATGTCGCCGATTTCCTTGAGCTGCGGTTGCAGCTGCTCGAAGCGATAGCGGTCCAGCAGGCAAGTAATGGATGACTGGCGCGCTGTCAGCACCGTCAGGTCCCGCAGCGGACGGTTCAACCAGCGGGTCAGCAGGCGGCTGCCCATGGCGGTCTGGCAGCGATCAACCACCGATTGCAAGGTGTTGTCGCGCCCACCGGCCAGGTTGGTGTCCAGCTCCAGGTTGCGTCGGCTCGCGCCGTCCAGCACCACGGTGTCATCCAGGCGCTCGTGACGCAGGCTGCGCAAGTGGGGCAGGGCGGTGCGCTGGGTTTCCTTGGCGTAGGCCAGCAGGCAACCGGCCGCGCCGATGGCCAGGGTCAGGTTCTCGCAACCGAAGCCCTTGAGATCCTGGGTGGAGAACTGCTGGCAGAGACTTTTCAGCGCCGAGTCGCGCTCGAAATCCCACGGCGCCCGCCGACGTACGCCACGGCGTTTTTCCGCTGGCAGGTCTTTGGGCCAGTCATCGGGAATCAACAGCTCTACCGGATTGACCCGCTCAAGCTCCGCCAGCAGGTTTTCCCAGCCCTTGATTTCCAGCACCGAGAAATTGCCACTGGTGATGTCCAGGACCGCCAGGCCGAACAGGCGTTCGTCGCCCAGCACCGCGGCGATCAGGTTGTCCCGGCGTTCATCGAGCAAGGCTTCGTCACTGACTGTACCCGGTGTGATGATCCGCACGACTTGGCGTTCGACAGGCCCTTTGCTGGTGGCCGGGTCGCCGACTTGCTCGCAGATCACCACGGACTCGCCGAGCTTGACCAGCTTCGCCAGGTAACCTTCCGCCGCGTGGTAAGGAATCCCACACATCGGTATCGCCATGCCCGCCGATTGCCCACGTGCCGTCAGGGTGATGTCCAATAGCTTGGCGGCTTTCTTCGCGTCCTCGTAGAAGATCTCGTAGAAGTCGCCCATGCGGTAGAACATCAGCTGGTCGGGGTGCTGGTTCTTCAGGCGCCAGTATTGCTGCATCATCGGCGTGTGGGAGGACAGATCGTTCACGGCGGTATTCATGGGTGTCAGGGAAGCTCGTTGAAAGGTGTGGGGCAAAAGGAGGGGCATTGGCCCGGCTTTTCCGCGATGGGCGCAAGGTTAACATGGGTGGTCGGGGGGGACCCAGTTTGGGATTGGGTGTATATCCGTTGCCACGGTAACGGCTATTTAGGGTTCCGCCCTGACGGCGGAGCACTTTTGAAGAGCCCGCAAGCCGGCCTGTTCCTCCGGCTGTACTCCGATCCAATTGTGGGAGCGAGCCTGCTCGCGATGACGACTGCCAATACAACTTGGTTGTAACTGGACTACCGCTATCGCGAGCAAGCTCGCTCCCACAGTGATGACTCGGGTTTTTCTTAGGTCTTGGCTTGCATCACGAGTGCTACCTCACCTCAACCACATCCAACGCCCGGTTCGCCAACAACTGGCTCAACTCGATCATCTGTTGAACCCCCAGCAAGATATTCCGACGCGAGCCCTTCAGGTCGAATGCCAAGTCACTGACCATGGCATTAGCCGAGGCCAGGGTTTCGCTGAGGTTGGCGAGCAGGCATTCGGCGTCGACGTTGGGGGCGATGATGAAAAGGGTATCGGGCGTGTCAGCGGTTTCCTTGTCGGTTTTCGGCTTGAGGTAATAGTCCAGGGCGCGGGTGGCCGCGTCGTCGAGTTTCTTGGCGTTGGCCGATTGGCTGCGGGAGACGTGATCGTCTGGGGGATTTGGAGTGTTCTTGCTCATGATGCTTGGATCCTCGAAGTGGGAGCCATCACCGATTCGCTACTAAACGAAATGGGTGGCAGCTGTACGCAGGTTAGTAGACCGGGGATCCAAGAAACCGGCGCACCCGAGGGCGCCCTGCGCACAGCTACCATCGAATGCAGGAATGGGAATACCTGACAGGATGGAGCGATGTACATCTTGGAAATACCGGGCTACTAAACCCGATCACTGATGGGCAGTGACAGGATCAAAAGTACCGGTGGCCCCCAAGGCGCACAAGCCGGCGGATTCTGGCGTAGTTGTAGGCAGAGGCGCAAGAAAACGTAGCCTTGCGTCGCATATTTGAAGGACGGCTTTGGAGCCTTTTCCCAACGGCGTGTAGGGCGATTCCGTGGCGAGGGAGCTTGCTCCCGCTGGGCTGCGCAGCAGACCCTTTTGTGAGCGCTTCGCACTCAAGCGGGAGCAAGCTCCCTCGCCACAATGAATGCAACTGGTTGGAATTGCCTATTTATGCAAAACAGCATTTGTCTTCTGCGAAAAGAACAAGCACTATGCGCGTTATGCAAAAACGCAACGTTTCGACCGTATTAAGAGCATTGCTCGATCAGCACGGGATCTCCCCCACGGAGCTTCACCGGCGTACCGGCGTGCCTCAGTCCACCCTCTCCCGGATCCTCAGCGGCAAGATCGTCGACCCTTCGGATAAACACATCTCGAAGATCGCCGAATATTTTGCCGTGAGCACCGATCAGCTGCGCGGGCGCGCCGACGTTGTGCCCCTCGGCAATGCCCGCCGCGACGAGCCGCATTCCGAACTCAAGGACATAAGCCTGTGGGACGACGAAACACCCGTCGAAGAAGACGAAGTGTCGGTCCCTTTTCTGCGTGAGGTTGAATTGGCTGCTGGATCAGGAAGATTCGTCATCGAGGAGAGCGAGCGCTCCAGCCTGCGGTTCGGCAAGCGCAGCCTGCGCCACAACGGTGTGCAGTTCGACCAGGCCAAGTGCGTGACGGTGCGCGGCAACAGCATGTTGCCGGTGCTGCGCGACGGCGCCACGGTTGGGGTGAATGCGGGCAAATGCGGGATCGGCGATATTGTCGACGGTGACCTCTACGCCATCAATCACAACGGCCAACTGCGGGTGAAGCAGCTTTACCGCCTGCCCACCGGCATCCGCCTGCGTAGCTTCAATCGCGATGAACACCCGGATGAGGACTACACGTTCCAGGAAATGCAGGACGAGCAGATCGTCATCCTCGGTCACGTCTTCTGGTGGGGCATGTACGCCCGTTAACCCCTCCGCTGTCAGATAAAACCCGCCGCCGAGCGGGTTTTTTTCGCCTCCTGAAACCCGCGCCCCCCGCATTTACAAGGGCTTCATGCATTTGCGCATTCAGCATGCATAAATAAATGCATTTACGCATTGACTGTATATGCATCCATGCATATTCTGTGTCCAAGCCGCTCGACAAAGCGGCTGGCAACGAAGCTCTTTAGTTCCACCAACAGGCAGCGATGAACCGGCCTTAACGGTTCAGAGGGTTGGCAACTGGCCCGGGTGTGCAGCGTAAAGCACCAGAAGCAGTTATCCGGCGGGCAGGGACCGCGGCCGGAGGAACAATTTGAATGGATCCGTACCGCGCCAGTCGCGCCGAAAGATCAAGCGCATTACTGAAAAGCCTGGGCAACCGGGCTTTTTGGAATGCCTGTGCCGCGAGGTGCTTCAAACAGGCAGGGCATTTCCATGCGCTCATTCGTGAAGCCAAGGAGATGCCCAGATAAAAAGTGATTTAAAAAACTTACCTATCTAAAAGGATGTAACTGATGAAAAACTTTTTCAGTGTGCTGGTCGTAGCTGTCCTGGCCTTCCAGTCCCTTAATGCAAGTGCTGAAACCTCACCTGTCGGTTCCTGGCAATTCGCTTACTACCACGTTCCGGGCGGTGGTTTTTATGCCAACCAAACGATCTGTTTCAAAGCAGACAATACCTGGTACTCGAGTTCGCAGGCCGGCTGGAAGGGCGCATGGTTCCAGAACGGGGACGATCTCCAATGGAATGGGAGTGTGCCAATGCCGGGTGCAGGGAGCGCCAACAATCTCGCGACCATTGCCATGGGTAAGTTAGCTGTCGCGGGTTCGATGTCGGGTAACTACGCGGAATGGGCCGCACCCAGTGCGCTACCGCTGTCGTGGGACAGGCACTACACCTACACCATGACCTACAAAGGCGCGACCTGCGCTGCGCCGAAGTAATGTCAGCCCTCCAATACCTGAAAAAAGCTTGAACGCTACTAGTCGCGACTTAATGGGTTGCACCGACCCACATCTCATTCACCTCAAACAACTTACCCGCCCAATCTTAATCACCCCCAGGAAGCCTGACATGACAAACGAGCAACAAGCGTTGCTGGACATGCCGATCTGGCTGGTCATCGTGCTCGCCCTGGTGGGCGGGGTGTCCGGCGAGATGTGGCGCGCCGACAAGGAGGGCGCCCGTGGCTGGCCGTTGCTGCGCCGCGTGGTTCTGCGCTCCGGTGCCTGCGTGGTCTGCGGCGTATCGGCAACCATGCTGTTGTACGCCCTCGGGATGTCGATCTGGAGCGCTTGCGCCCTGGGTTGCCTGACCGCCATGGCCGGGGCCGATGTGGCCATCGGTCTTTACGAGCGCTGGGTCGCCAAGCGGATCGGCGTGTGCGAAGTCCCTCCGCGAGACGTTCCTCCCGACCAGCCGTGAATCGACAGCGCTGATCCCTACACAAGGAGGCGATCAATGCCTGCCCTTATCGAAAAACCGTCGCAGTTGTTCTCGGCCATTGCCCAGACGCTGCGCGCCACTTATCCCACCTTGAAAGTCGGCAGCCCTCAGGAGTTCGATGGCACCGACGATCAACCCTGGATACTAATTGCCATCGAGCGTGATGCCCCCGGTCACCGCGCCAACAATGGGCGTATCGCCCATGTCCTGACGGTTTCCCTGCAAGTGGTCATGGCCGTCCCGGGATGGGAGGCCTGCGATTTGGCCGCTGAGCTGAAGCACTTGGTGATGGATAACCGCTGGGGTCTGTCGGGCGATCAATGCGACTTGCCCACGGAGATCGATGGCCTGCCATCTACGTTCATCAACCCGACAAGGTCGTACACCGCCTGGACCCTTTCCTTCAGCCAAACCTTGTACCTCGGCCCGACGCTGTTGGATGACCCGTTGGGCATCGCGAAGTTTGCCCGCACCTGGGAAGTGTCGAACATCGACGACCCGGACCAATACACCGCACTCGAGGGCTGAGCCATGTTTGATGCGCTGTTACGGATGCATCTGGGGCCGATCATCGAGCGCCTGGCGCAGATGGAAACCGAGCTGGAAGACTTGCATCGACGTGCGGAGAGTTTCTGCCGCATTGGCGTTTGCCAGGAAGTCGATGCGGCCAGCAACACCTGCAAAGTCAGCCATGGCGGACTGCTCACTCCGGCGATCCGCTTTTTCAACCCGAGCGCCGGCGCCCAGAGCGAGTCGCGGATTCCGTCCGTGGGCGAGCAATGCCTGTTACTCAACCATGGCGGCGGCGAGAGCGGTGGGCAGGCGGTGGCGTTGTTTGGCCTCAATGGCGGTCAGTTCCCGCCCGTCTCGACCCAGGCCTCGCTGACGCGTCGCCTCTATCAAGACGGCACGGAAAACGGCTACGACCACGCCAGCCATGTCCTGCATTGGAAGAACGGCCCGGCGACGTTCAGCGGTTCCCGCGAATCGCTCCAGTTCAGCATTGGCCCATCGAGTCTGGCGATGATGCCGCAAATCATCGAATTAAAACTGGGCGCCGTCGGCATTCGGCTCGACGCCTCCGGTGTGCACCTGAGCGGCCCGGTGGTGGATCACCAGGGACGCGTCATCAGTACCGCATAAGAGACTTCCTCATGATTGGAATCGATCGAAATACCGGCGCCACGGTCGACGACTGGCTGCAGTTCGTGCAGCGCGCCACCCGTGCCTTGACCACGCCGTTGGGCACCCGCCAGAAGCGCCCGTTGTATGGCTGCGCACTGACCCAGTTGCTGGGACAGAACCTCGGCGACGACCTGTTGATCCTCGCCCAGAGCCATGCGGCCCAAGCGTTCTACAACCCCCATAACGGCATCGACGATTTCGAGCCCCAGGTCATCGTCGCCAGCCGGCACGGTGCCGGATTGCTGCTGCGTTTCGCCGGCACCTGGAAAAACCGCAAGCAGACATTCGAGGTGGTGACATGAGCATGTTGATACCCGGCCAGAACCAACTGGCCGAACCGGCCATCGTCACCGTCGAAGCGTTCGAGGACTTGCTCGCCGAGTTCAAGACCTTCGTGGTCGAGTACGTCGCCGCACGTTCTCCCGCCAGCGCCGCCAAGTTGGTGGACAGTCTCGAGAACGAAAGCGAACTGTTGACCCTGGCCCTCGAGGCGTTCTGTGTCCGGCTGCAAACCCACGAACGCAAATACAACGCCCGCATCAAGCAGATGTTGGCGTGGTGGGCCACCGGCACCAACCTCGACGCTCGCCTCGCGGACATGGGGCTCGAACGCCAGTTGCTCGACCCGGGCGACCCAGCGGCGTTCCCGCCCGTCCCCCCGGTCTACGAGAGCGATGACGATGCGCGGTTGCGCTACTACCTGGCGCCCCATGCGCCGGCGGCTGGCTCGCGCATGCAGTATCGGCGGGAGATTTTTACCCTGGGGCAGCGTCCCGTCGTAAAAGTCGAGAACGCCTCGGCGGGTGTGGTGACGGTCACCTACACCTTCGATCCGGACAGCTACGCCGCCCGGATCAAGGACGGTAACGGACGCCGTACCGCGCCCGGCGAAGTCACGGTCACGGTGCTGTCCCGCGACGGCGATGGAACGCCCTCCGAAGCCTTGCTCGACGGCGTCCGCGAGCACTTCGCCCGACCGGATGTACGGCCCGAGACGGACTTGGTCATCGTGCAGGCCGCGCAGATCAAACCTTACAAAATCCGCGTCGTGGCGAAGATCAATCCCGGGCCTGACTCGGGCCTGACCCAGGCTGCCGCACAACAGCAACTGCTGGACTATGCCGAGGCGTGTCATCGCCTGGAAGGTCGGGTGGATCCGAGCTGGATCGACTACACCCTGCACAGCGCTGGCGCGGTTCAGCTGCAGATTCTCGAACCGCTTGCGCCGATTGTGACGACGGCTTTCCAGGCGCCGTACTGCACGGGCGTCGAGGTCGAGGTGGATACGTTATGAGTGACGACACTTCTCGACCGAGCCTGCTGCCGGTCAACAGCTCACCGCTGGAGCGGTCGCTGGATCTCGGGTTCGCCCGGCTGCTGGATCGCGTCGATCCGCCGTTTCCCGAACTGATGAATCCGGCGGCCACGCCTTTGGCGTTCTTGCCTTATCTAGGAGCCGACCGCGGTGTCAGTGAATGGAGTTCCGAGGCGCCCGAAGCTGAGAAGCGCTTGACCGTTGAACTCGCCTGGCCCACCGCTCGGCAGGCCGGGACGCGAAAGGCGCTGGAAAATGCGGCCAAGGGGTTGCAGCTGATGCCTGAAGTGCGCGCCTGGTATGAGCAAACGCCACCGGGCCCGCCCTACAGTTTTTCCGTCAGGGCGTTTACCGAGCAGCCCTACAGCGAAGCCATCGACGCCCGTCTCGACCGCCGCCTGGCCGATGCCAAGAGCGAGCGTGACACCTTGAAGGTGTCTGTCGGCTTGAGCGCATTCGGCCGTCACGTCATCGGCGCCGCGACGCTGTGCGGCGAGCTGACCACGGTTTATCCGATCGTCATCGAAGGCCTCGAAGCCTCGGGCCAGGCCTTCATGGCCGCCGGGCTCTACACCGTCGAAACCTCCACTATTTATCCACAGGGGTCCTAAATGGCCGACTACTACACCCTGCTCACCGATGCGGGGATCGCCTACGAAACCGCCTGCAAGGCGGCGGGCACACCGATCAAACTGTCGCAGATTTCCGTCGGTGACGGTGGCGGCGCCGAATACAACCCGGCCGCAACGGCGACGGCGCTCAAGCGCGAAGTCTGGCGCGGGCCGCTCAATGCGCTGTTCCAGGATGAAAACAATCCGAGCTGGCTGCTGGCCGAAGTCACCATCCCGTCCGACGTCGGCGGCTGGTATGTGCGTGAGGCCGGGATCTGGACCGATACCGGGATTCTTTACGCGATCGTCAAATATCCGGAGTCGTTCAAACCGGTGTTGGCGACGTCCGGTTCGGGGAAAGAGTTTTATATCCGATCGATTTTCGAGACCAGCAATGCCGAGCTGGTGACGTTGCTGATTGACGATACGGTGGTCAAGGCGACGCGGGCTTGGGTTGCAGGTTACGTCGCTGATGAACTCGCCAAGCTCGACAGGAAGCAGTCGGTGCGGGTGGCAACGACGGCCAACATTGTCTTGAGCGGCGCGCAGGCGATCGATGGTGTGGCGGTGATCGCCGGGAATCGGGTCTTGGTCAAGTCACAGACTTTGGCGAAAGACAACGGTATCTACGTTGCCGCGAACGGCGCTTGGGTTCGGGCGAAGGATGCCGATGCGAGTGTCGAGGTGACTTCGGGGTTGATTGTCTCGGTGGAGGAGGGGACGACGCTTGGCAATACGATCTGGCAGTTGATTACCGATGGAGTGATTGTACTGGGCGCTACGGCGTTGACGTTCCAGAACATCACGCAAGGGTTTGCGCCGCTCAATTCACCCGTGCTGCTGGGCGTCCCGACGGCCCCGACTGCTCCGGTCAGCAACAACAATCAGCAACTCGCGACGACTGCGTTTGTGCAGCGTGCGCTCGGCAACCATTCAAGCGTTGGTGGGTTGGACGCGAGTACCGTTCTGACCGCGGATGCGTTCGGCAAGTCGTTCATCATCAATTCGGCCAACCCAGTGAACATCACCTTGCCCAAGGCAAGCACGGGGTTCAATGGCGGCACTATAAACCTGCTAAACGTTTCGACCGGTGCTGCAACCATCGTCTTGCAAGGTACGGATTATGTGGCGGGTATTGCTGCTAATCAGTTGGTGTTGAAGACAATGGACAGCATCACCTTGTCGACCGGCGCGGGCATCACTTGGTACGCGGAGAACGGATCGGTGCCGGATGCGTTGTCTGCTGCATTCAATGGAGGGGTTCGGGCCGTCATGGCTCGTTATGGCCTGGGGGGCTCTGCCTACAGTTACACCGGGAGTATCGATAGCCTTGTGGAAAACGGTGTGTTTCTAGTCAGCGCTTCGACCACGGGAACGAAGCCGGAATATCCCCCACAGCAGGGCACGGGGCAGATTCCCCAGGGCACTGTGTTCCACATGGAGCGGGGCAGTAGCAACATGGCTACGCAGGTTTGGGATTCGTTGGTGAATGCCATCCTACCGATTACTTGTATACGTACGCGTACTGCTAATGGTGTCTGGACTCCTTGGGCGCAGATCTGGAGCAGCAACAACACTCCTAAACAAGCTAACCCGCTCGATCTGACCCCGGGCGCAATGCTTGCTCCAGGGGCGTTTGGAGTGGGCCGCGCAATCGTTGGTACCGCGCTGGATTTGAATGACTACACGATACCGGGTGATTACCTGACAGCCACGTCAGGCCAGCTCAACATCCCGCCCGGCTGGAGCCCTACTCGACGTTACGGCCTCAGGGTTTCCGGCCTGTCCAATGCCGGCGAGCGTCTGACACAAACGCTGATCGGGGGAATGTCGGGGGATGAGGTTGGCATGGCGGTCCGCGCGCGTCGTGAGGATGGGCAGTGGAAAGACTGGGAGGAAATTACAACCAGTCGACACGGTCCTTTCAAGGCAACTCAGACTTATAAGGCCGCCGGGGTGTTTACCTGGGCAGTGCCAGCTGGCGTCAGGAAGGTCTGGGTGACGGTATTCGGCGGTGGTGGCGGTGGCGGGCGCTTCTCCCACGGCGGAGGCGGCGGAGGTGGCGGCGGGATTTCCGAAGGGTTGGTAGACCTGACCGGCGTTTCCTCTGTCACGGTTACTGTCGGCGCTGGTGGGGCTGGCTGGGCCGGAAGTGATGGCGACGGAGCGCCTGGCAATGCATCATCTTTCGGCAGTTTCATGAGTGCAACGGGCGGCGCTGGTGCGTCGAAGTGGTACGGCGGCAGAGCGGGCCTTGGCTCAGGAGGAGATATCAATACCACTTTGGGCTCAGGTGGACATGCAACTCGCCACGACAATGGCCTGGCTTCTTCTGGATCCATATACGGCGGCGGACATGGCGCGGGCGGCCGAGGTTATGGGGCAGGAGCAGGTTCAGTTGAGCAAGGCGGTTCGTCCAGTACGCTTGCCGGCAGCGGCGGGGGCGGCGGCAATGAAAACGGCAACGGCGGCAATGGGTCGCCCGGTCAAGTAGTTATCAGATGGTGATCAACATGTGGGCATTGATACAAGACAGCGTTGTGCATGAGGTGACGGAGGTCGATCCCGCAGGACGTTTCCACCCGGATTTGATGTGGAAGCCATGCGGCGGAGAAGTCAGGCACGGCTGGCGGTACGACGGGGAGGCATTTGTCGAGCCGGTGAGGGAGGGCGATTCCCTGGCCGCCAGCGAGCGAGCCTGGCGCGACGCGCAGATTCACGCCAGCGAGTGGCTCGTGATACGTCATCGAGATGAACAGGACTTGAAACAGGAGACTACCCTGACGGACGCTCAGTTTTCCGAATTGCTTATCTACCGGCAGGCCCTCCGGGACTGGCCGCAGTCACCAAGTTTCCCCGACAGCCAATACCGCCCCGTCGTGCTGCCCTGGTTCGTCAGTCAAACCCAATAAGTCGCCCCGCACCACGGGGCATTTTTTTGACCGTCAAATTTCAACAACACCCAACAGCCCCTTCCCCAGGGGCTTTTTTCATATCCGGAGAAACCCAAATGGCACTACGCCAAACCTACACCGTGCTCCTCCCATTCCCCACCGGAGGCGGGCACTGGTCGACCGTCGGCCAGGAACTCGATCTGCTCGACGTCGAGGCCAACGCTTTGCGCAGCGCCGGTCGCCTGGCATTGAAAAAAACCGAAGCCGTCGAACCGGCTTCTGCATCCAACCCGGCCAAAAAGGCCACCACCAAAAAGGCTGAATAACCATGGCTGAGGTTTTGAACTTCGAGCACAACGGCATTACCGTCAATGCCACCGAATCTCCCGAGGCCATGGGTGGCCTGGGTGACAACGTCATCGGTCTGGTCGGCACCGCGCCGAATGCCAACCCGCTGATTCCGAAAAACACCCCGTTCCGTATCAACAGCTTCACCACCCAGGCCCAGTTGGACCCGACCGGTGCCGAGGCGGGTACGTTGTTCCAGGCGGTCTACCAGATCCTCAAAGTGGTCAAGGTGCCGGTCTATGTGGTCATCGTCGAAGAGGGCGCGACCCTGGCCGACACGCAGAACAACGTGATCGGCGGCATCGAGGCGCAGACCGGGCGCAAGTTGGGCCTGGCCGCGTTGAGTGGCGTCGCGGAAGACCTGACGATTATCGGCGCGCCGGGCTTCACCGGCACCAAGGCCGTGGCCAGCGAATTCGCTTCGTTTGGCAAGCGCATCAAGGCTCGTGTGGTGCTCGATGGCAAGGACGCCGCGGTCGCCGACCAAGTGACCTACAGCCAGGAGCTGGGCGGCGCCGACCTTGGTTTCGACCGTTGCCTGGTGGTGCATAACATGCCGGCGGTGTACTCCAAGGCCGCGAAGAAAAACGTCTTCCTGGCCCCGTCGAGCCTGGCCGTCGCCGCGCTTGCCAAGGTCAAGCAGTGGGAGAGCCCGGGCAACCAGGAGACCTTCGCCGAGGACGTTTCGCGCACCGTCGAATACAACATCCTCGACACCTCCACCGAAGGCGATCTGCTCAACCGCTACGGTGTCAGCTACTACGCCCGGACCATCCTCGGCGGCTTCTCGCTGCTGGGCAACCGCTCCATCACCGGCAAGTTCATCAGCTACGTCGGCCTGGAAGATGCCATCAGCCGCAAGCTGGTGAAGGCCGGCCAGAAAGCCATGGCCAAGAACCTGACCAAATCGTTCATGGACCAGGAGGTCAAGCGCATCAACGACTGGCTGCAAACCCTGGTGGCCGACGAAACCATCCCTGGTGGCAGCGTGTACCTGCACCCGGAATTGAACAGCGTCGAGAAGTACAAGAACGGCACCTGGTACGTGGTCATCGACTACGGCCGCTACGCACCGAACGAACACATGATTTATCAACTCAATGCCCGCGATGAAATCATCGAGCAGTTCCTGGAGGACGTTCTCTAATGTTTACCAACCGCGTAAGACAGGCCATCGCGGCCACCCTGCAAGGCCTGCCGTTGTCGGCGACCGTAGAAGACTTCTCCCCGCCAAAGATCGAATTCGACATGGAAGAGATGCGTGGCGGCCGTTTCATTGGCGAGGAAATGGCCAAGGGCGGCAAGGTGCTGACGGCCAAGCTGACCCTGCAAGGCCTCGGTCCGGAAGTCATGCTGGCGTTGGGCGTGACGGTGGGCGAGGACATTCTGCTCAACGTGCGTGAAGCCGGCCAGGACCAGGACGGCAACACCTGGTTCACCTATCACACGGTGGGCGGCAAGTTGAAATCCCTCGAGGAAACCCCGCTGAAAATGAATGAGAAGCCCAAGACCAATCTTGAGTTGTCCTGCCGCACTTACAACCGTCTGGAAAACGGCGTGCCGGTGATCGACATCGACGTGCGCACCCAGAAGTTCGTGCTCAACGGCGTTGACATTCTTGGCGATGCGCGCCGTGCGGTGTTGCTGCCTTAAACAAACCAGCTGGCTAGACACAGTCCCTGTGGGAGCGGGCTTGCTCGCGAAGAGGCCATCAGCTTCAACAGCAATGTTGACTGACACACCGCTTTCGCGAGCAAGCCCGCTCCCACAGGTGGCTCGTCCACGCTGCTTCACCAAGGAACTGATTTCATGTCCTGGATGCCTCCTAACCATGAGCTGCTGTCGCCGATCACCGGTGACGATGGCTCGCAGATCGAGCAGCTCCCACTCAAGCCTCTGTACTACGCCGCGCAAAAAGAGGCCCTGGCCCGCGCTGGCGATGACGAAGACGATCAGTTCTTCGAACTGGCCAAACTGGCCACCGGCCTGTCGGTCAAGGAACTCGACCAGCTCAAGCGCCCGGACTACGTGAGCATTGCCCAGTACGTGCACGAAATGTCCACCCGCCCGGCGTCGCACTTCCTGGAATCGGTGGACAGCGCAGCGGTCGATCCCGATCAGGTGCAGCTGCTGCAACCGCTCGACATCGCGGGCCGCAGCCTGACCTCGTTGACCCTGGAAATGCCGGTGCTGCGTGCCACCAAGGCCATGAAAAAACTGAAGACGGCCAAGGAACGCGCCGAGTTCATCACCGCCCATTGCACTGGCCTGATGATCCCCGACCTCGATCACCTGACTGTGCCCGACTGGACACAACTTCAGGTACGCATCGACGATTTTTTAAACAAACCGGCGGACTTCTTTCGGAGCGCGACATCGAAGTGATCCTCGATGTGGTGCCGCTCATTTACTCGGTAAGTGAGGCGGAAATCCTGGAGTGGGACGCCGGCAAGGCCTTGCGCCGCTACGACATCGCGATCACTCGCCTTGGCGTGAAACAGGAGTAGAGCGGGATGGCGGACGATAGATATTCGCTCAAATACGCAACCTTCAATGAGCCTGGGTTGGCGTTCGGTAATGCCAGCCTCACCAGTGGCGTGTCGGCACAAGGCGCGTTCGCCAGGGATCAACTGGCGAGCCTCGATCTGGCATTGGAGACACTCGGTCTCAAGCTCGGACTGCTGACCACGGCGATCGAATCGCTGACCGTGAAGCTTTCGGCGCAACGATTGTTCTCCCAAACAATGGGCGGCGGCGCCAAGGGCGAGTCGGCCAATGAGCAAAAGGGCAAGTCCAGTGGCGGTATCGAACCACCGGCGCTGCTCAAACCTGCGATAGCGATGGATTCGGCCATGGCCGATCTGAAGCAGGTCACCGGATTTACCCCGCGCCAGATCGAACAGACGACTGAGTCAACCCGGCATGTCGCCACCGCTCAGTTGGTGGCGGCCGGGGGCACCACGGCGGTTGAAGTGGTGAGAATGCAAAGCCTGGCGGCCAGCAAAGGCATCGGCAACGATTTGCCCAAGGCCTCGGACCGACCGTCGGAGCTGTCGCGTTTCGCCTCGGATGCTGCCGTCATCGCGACGGCGACCAAGAGGCCGGCCATGGAGGTTGCCGAGATGCTCGCCGACTGGCGCATCTCCATGAAGCTCAGCGGCGCTCAAGCCTTTGACTTGGCGGATGCAACCAACCAGTTGGGCAAGCTACCCGATGGTGCGAAACCGGCCGAGATCGGCGCGGTCTTGCAGCGTGACGGTGCGGCTGCAACGACGGCAGGCCTGGCCCCTGCCCAAGCCGCAGCGGTAACGGCGGCATTGCTCAATACCGGGACCAAACAAGCGGAAGCCGGCGTGGCGCTGGATAGCTTCGCGACGGCCCTGGGCAAGGGTGGCCAAGTCTCCGCCACCGAGCAAAAGGCCTGGAAACAGTTGGGCCTGGAACCCACGGCGGTGGCGAGCGGCTTGCGTGACAAGGAGACAGCGCCTGGCACGGTGATGACAGTGCTGGCGGCCTTGAACGCGCAACCGGCCGAAAGGCGCTCGGCCCTTGCCACGACGTTATTCAGCAATGGCGATGAAGCCGTGCTGCGCATGGCGCAGAAGCTGTCCGATGTGAACGCAGCTTTCTTGCAGGTGAAAGACCCAGGCCAATACGCCACTTCACAATTGGGCAACGACGGTTCGGTGCGGCAGGATGCATTGGCGCTGTCGAAAACCCATCAAGGCCAACTGAATATCCTCAACGCCCGTAACGAGCGTTTGTCGTTGGCCACGGGAAACGCGCTGATGCCTTCGGCGGGTAGCTCATTTCAGGGGCTGGGTTCGCTCGCCGATGGCATGAGTGAATTGGCAGAGTCCTCACCCAAAGCCGCCGCGGCCATCGTGTTGATCGGCGCGGCGATCAAACCGCTGGTGGGCGCGTTGCTCAAGGCGGTAGGAGATGAGATCTCCAGTCAGGTGGCCAAGCGGGTGTTGGGGAGGGCCGCTCCGCACCTTCCCGGTCGATTGGGTGAAGCGATCTCCGAAGATTTCAGAAATCCTCGGGTGGGCAAGCTGGATACAAGCAATGCCAACCAGCGTCCCGAATCCCCGAAAGGGTCGAAAATACGCGTCAGTACACGAGGCTCACTGGGAGGCGCAGGGCGTTTTTCACTCGCGCCAACCGCCTCGTTACGCTCGATGACTCGCAGGGCGCCAGGCCCATTAAAAGTCGTTGGTGCCGTCGCTGATGTGGCCGAGGGAGTGCTGACCGGCGACAAACGAATGATGGGCGCAGGCCTGGGCGCCGCAGGTGGCGGCTGGGCCGGCGCTGCTGCGGGGGCTGCGGCCGGTGCTGCGTTGGGGAGTGTCGTGCCGGTGCTCGGCACTGCCATTGGTGGCGTGCTTGGCGGACTGCTGGGCGGCTGGCTGGGGAGCGATGCCGGCGCGTCTCTGGGGGAAAAACTCGTCGCCCCGGTCGACAGGCTCGCCGCGCCAGAGCAGGTCAGCAAAGACCTGGCTAGCACCCAGGCAACCACCCAGCAAAACACCATGACCGCCAACATCTACATCAACGGCCAGGACCAGGCCAGTGCGAGCCAGTTGGCGAACTTGGTGGTGCAACAGATCAGCGGCCAATTTGGCCTGACATCCATGCCCAACTCACTGGCCATGCGCAGTGATGCGGCCCTGACCGACGGAGGTACGTGATGCGTCAACAAATGGCCCTCGGCAGTTTCATCTTTGGTCTGTCGAGAAATTTTGCGTACCACCAGTTGGTACACACCTCGGATGGCGGCTGGAAAAACATCGACATCCTCACCAGCAAGCCCAAGTCCAGCCAGATCGGCCAAGGCCTGCAAGGGCTGACGATTACCGGCAAATCGATGTACGCCACCGCCATGGATCGCCTCGATGAGTTGCGCGCGTTGCAGGCGCAGCGCGTCCCACTGCCGTTGGTCGATGGCATCGGCCGCAACTGGGGCCTGTGGCAGATCAACAATGTCACGGAAACCCAGACCGCAATCATTGATGACGGCACGGCGATGGTGGTGGGCTGGGTGGTTGATTTGAAGGAGTTCGCCAATGCGTAGGGTTCGAAGTATCGCCGGTGATTCGGTGAATCTCTTGCTCTATCGGGAGCTGGAACGTTGCGACGACCTCGTCGAGGAGGCGCTCTGGCGTCTCAATCCCGGATTGGCTGAATGGGGCCCGGTATTGCCGGCGGGTGTGTGGGTGGTCTTGCCGGAAGTGGACCTCAAGCCCGTGGCAACCCCACCGGTTTCGGCCTGGGATTAAGGAGGCGACATGGCATTGGGTTTTACGCCTGCGGTGGAGATTTATGGCGCGAACGCCGCGCTGCTCAACGAACGCCTGCTCAAGTGGGAGCATGTCGACGCGGCGGGCATCGAGTCCGATCAGCTGACGCTCACCATCAGCCTGGACGGTCTGGAAGGGTTGCCCAGCCTGGGTGGGAAAATCGGCCTGCGGGTCGGTTACCTGGAATCGGGCCTGGTGGACAAAGGCGAGTTCGTCATCACTCGGCGCACGCCGTTCCTGTTTCCGCTGCAACTGGTGCTAGTGGCCATGGCGGCGCCGTTCAGCGCGGCGGACCAGACTGGGTTCAAGCAGCGCCGATCCGTCAGCCATGGTCCGACGACCCTGGGGGCGCTGTTTCGTCAGCTGACTTTCAGGCACGGGTTTTCGCCCCGTGTGGCGCCGGACCTGTCGCTGATAAAAATCGAGCACATTGACCAGTCCAACGAAACCGACATGGGATTCCTCACGCGGCTGGCCCATCGTTATGACGCCGTCGCCAAACCAGTCAACGAGCTGTATGTGCTGGCCCGGCGCGGCCAGGCGAAGTCGTTGTCGGGCAAGGTCCTGCCCGAGATGAAACTGTCGGTGACGACCAACAATCGCCCGGGCGACCACGCCTTCATTTCGGCCAAGTTTGATGAAACCGCCCGAGCCAAGTACCAGGGCTGCAAGACCCATTGGTGGGATGCGGCGGCCGGCAAGCTGCAGGTCGAGAAGAGCGGCATCGCGCCGTTCAAGACCCTGCGCCAACGCTTTCAGAGCGCAGACGACGCCCGCGCCGCCGGTGAAGGCGAGGTGCGGCGGATGGAGCGCGAGGCCCTCAAGGTCAAGATCGAATGCCCTGGCAACCCGGGGCTGTCTGCCGAGGGCATCGTACTGCTGGACCCGTCCTGGCCGGACTTCATGCGCGGTCGCTGGTCGATCGACAAAGTCACCGCCAGCGGCGACCGGGAAAAAAGCTACCGCTGCACCATTGACGCAACCTGCCTGGACGCCAAGGCCTGACCCTACCCACCCTGTGGGAGCGAGCTTGCTCGCAAAGACGCCAGAACATCCAGCATCAATGTTGCCTGACGCGCCGCTTTCGCGAGCAAGCCCGCTCCCACAGAAGGACTCGGATGGGCGCATGGGTATGTGCAACGCCGAGCAAACCTGTGGGAGCGAGCCTGCTCGCGATAGCGTCAGCTCAGTCACTTTGATATCGACTGACCCACCGCTATCGCGAGCAGGCTCGCTCCCACAGGTATTCCTCGACTGCAACTTTCAACAACTGGAATTCCTCCATGAAGATCACACCGATCCTCACGCAGTTTTTCTGAAGCCGATCCAGCATCGGGTCAATCAAGGAGAATGCCATGCTCGTCACGCGAGCCCAACTGCTGCAAATCCTCCCGAGCGCCGGCGCCAATGCCAGCGTTTTTGCACCGGTCCTGAACGCTGCCATGGACCGCTATCGGATCATCAGCGTCAAACGAATGGCCGCGTTCCTGGCCCAGGTCGGTCATGAGTCGGGACAATTGCGTTATGTGCGCGAGCTAGGCAGCGAGCAGTACCTTGGAAAATACGATACCGGAACCCTGGCCGTTCGCCTGGGCAACTCGCCCCAGGCTGATGGTGACGGTCAAAAGTATCGCGGCCGAGGGCTGATCCAGATTACCGGCCACGACAACTATCTGCGTTGCAGCCTCGGCCTGTTCGGCGACGAACGCCTGCTGGCCTTGCCTGAGCTTCTCGAACGGCCGCAATGGGCCGCCGAATCCGCCGCCTGGTTCTGGGAGCAGAACGGCTTGAACGAATTGGCCGACCGCGATCAGTTCAACAGCATCATTCGCCGTATCAATGGCGGTTTGAACGGCCTGGAGGACCGCCTGCAATTGTGGGCGCGGGCGAAGGAGGTGTTGTGCCAACCTTCGACCTGATGCCCTTTTCATCCCGTGCCCTGGGCGTTGTCGTGTTGCTCGCGCTGCTGGCCGGCGGTTCGGCGCTGCTTGCGTGGCGGGTCCAGGATTGGCGTTACGGTCACCAGTTGGCCCGGCTCGCGCAGGCTCAGGCCGAAACGCTGAATCAAATCACCCAGGCGGCTGCGATGCAGCAAAAGGCCGAGCAAGACAAGCACCGGGTCCTGGAGCTACAACTCGCTGCCAGCGAACAAACCCATTACCGAGCCTTGAGCGATGCCCAACGTGACCAGGATCGCCTGCGCGATCGTCTTGCTACTGCCGATGTCCGGCTGTCAGTCCTCCTCGACGCCGACGATGTTGCCGCCGGCTGTGCAGTGCCTGCCGCCGCCCGCGCCAGCGGCGTGGATCATGGCGCCCCACGCGCCCGACTTGACCCGGCGCATGCTCAACGAATTATCGCCATCACCGACGCCGGTGATCGCGGATTGATCGCGTTGCAGGCTTGCCAGGCCTACATCAGGGCCCTGGGTCAGTAGTCTGGCGAGCCTTGCAAGCTTCGATCGCTCGTGTACGGTAGGCCCCAATTGCGTGGAATCAGGAGAGCACCATGGACGACATTACCGAACTGGCCGCGGAACTGGGCAGGCGCCTGCAGCGGCTCAATGCCCATGTGACCACAGCCGAGTCCTGTACGGGCGGGGGGATTGCCGAGGCCATCACGCGGATCCCCGGGAGTTCGGCCTGGTTCGAGGCCGGTTATGTCACCTATTCCAATCGTCAGAAAAGCCAGCAGCTGGATGTGCCCGCCGAGTTGTTCGAAAAGGTGGGGGCGGTCAGCCGCGAGGTGGTCGAGGCCATGGCGCTAGGTGCCCAGCGCAAAAGCCTGGCGCGGTTTGCCGTGGCGGTCAGCGGCGTGGCCGGGCCGGACGGGGGTTCGCCGAGCAAACCGGTGGGTACCGTGTGGATCGCCTGGAGGGTCGGCGAGGCGGTGTACAGCGAGCGGAAACTCTTCCCAGGCAACCGTGACGAGGTCCGCCGACAAACGGTGAAGGCCGCGCTAGACGGGCTGTTACAACATGCCGCCGTAGAAATCTCAAATCAGGGGTAGGCGATCCCGGATCGCTGTGGAATAATACTGGCTACTTATACAGGTGTTGGCCGCCAGGCCTTATTGATTACGTGAGGACTTTAATGGACGACAACAAGAAGAAAGCCTTGGCTGCGGCCTTGGGTCAGATCGAACGTCAATTCGGCAAGGGTGCCGTAATGCGTATGGGCGATCAGGACCGTCAGGCTATTCCTTCCATCTCCACCGGCTCCCTGGGCCTGGACATTGCGCTAGGCATTGGCGGTCTGCCAAAAGGCCGAATCGTTGAAATCTACGGTCCTGAATCGTCCGGTAAAACCACACTGACCTTGTCTGTGATCGCCCAGGCCCAAAAAGCCGGCGCGACCTGCGCCTTCGTCGATGCCGAACACGCCCTGGACCCGGAATACGCCGGCAAACTGGGTGTCAACGTCGACGACCTGCTGGTTTCCCAGCCGGACACTGGCGAACAAGCCCTGGAAATCACCGACATGCTGGTGCGTTCCAATGCGGTTGACGTGATCATCGTCGACTCCGTGGCTGCACTGGTGCCAAAGGCTGAAATCGAAGGTGAAATGGGCGACATGCACGTGGGCCTCCAGGCTCGCCTGATGTCCCAGGCCCTGCGTAAAATCACCGGTAACATCAAGAATGCCAACTGCCTGGTGATCTTCATCAACCAGATCCGTATGAAGATCGGCGTGATGTTCGGCAGCCCGGAAACCACCACCGGTGGTAACGCACTGAAATTCTACGCCTCGGTTCGCCTCGACATCCGCCGTACCGGCGCGGTGAAAGAAGGTGACGAAGTGGTCGGCAGCGAAACCCGCGTCAAGGTCGTGAAGAACAAGGTGGCTTCGCCGTTCCGTCAGGCCGAGTTCCAGATTCTTTACGGCAAGGGCATCTACCTCAATGGCGAGATGATCGACCTGGGTGTGTTGCACGGTTTCGTCGAGAAGTCGGGCGCCTGGTACGCCTACAACGGCACCAAGATCGGTCAGGGCAAGGCCAACTCGGCCAAGTTCCTGGCGGATAACCCGGAAGTTGCCGCGGCCCTCGAGAAGCAGCTGCGTGACAAGCTGTTGAGCCCGGTGGCAGACGTCAAGTCCGTGGCTAATCGCGAGCCCGTTGACGACCTGGCTGATGCCGACATCTGATTGATCCGATGACCGTCGTACTCGATACCCTCGTCGCGGTGCGGCGAACCGCGATGGACCTGCTCGCCAGACGCGAGCACGGTCGGGTCGAGCTGACGCGTAAACTGCGTCAGCGCGGCGCAGCCGATGAGTTGATCGACACAGCCCTCGACCGCTTGACTGAAGAGGGCTTGCTGTCGGAGTCCCGTTACCTGGAAAGCTTCGTCGCTTATCGTGCTCGCTCCGGCTATGGTCCTTTACGCATTCGTGAGGAACTGGGCCAACGCGGCTTGCAACGCCAGGACATCGAACTTGCCTTGCGCGAAAGCGGTATCGATTGGCAGGAGCAACTGACGGACACCTGGCGTCGC
The DNA here is from genome assembly GCF_051131985.1 of Pseudomonas sp. Z3-6. Classification (NCBI taxonomy): domain Bacteria; kingdom Pseudomonadati; phylum Pseudomonadota; class Gammaproteobacteria; order Pseudomonadales; family Pseudomonadaceae; genus Pseudomonas; species Pseudomonas sp. Z3-6. Next base: position 5,582,286 of record NZ_CP071644.1, on the reverse strand, counting down.
AAGTTCTCAGGGCATTTGCCCATCGATGCACGGGAGCGAGCCAAGCAGGGGCGTTTCCTGGCGTACCGAGGGTATTCCATGGAAATGATCAACCGCTTGTTCAGCGGTCGCGGTATGGATGATTGAATAAAAACGGCCCGCTATTTCGATAGCGGGCCGTTTTTTTATGGCTCAGGTTACCTTGATCGGCTCCCATGTGAGGGGGTGGGTCTTCTGGGTGGGCTGGGCCCAGTTTTCCGGCAGGTTGATGTAATCCACCAGCTCCCTCAAGCGACCGTGGTTGCGAGCGTTGAAGGCGAACGTCAGCCGTGTCAGATGACTGAACCGGGCCTCGTCGTGCTCTTCACCGCTGTAGTCATGTTGATGAAAACAGTCGTTCAGGCACAGGTCGGCAAAATCCACCTGCATCTGCTGCACCGCCTGTTCGCTTAGCTTGTGATTCATGCGGATCACGAACTGGTGCTTGAGCCAGCGACTGGAATGGAAGTTGCGGTAGAACTGGTTGATCTCTTCCACGGCCTCCTCGGCGTTGTATACCAGGCGCATGAGCTTCATGTCTGTGGGCAGGATGTAGCGATTCTCCTCCAACTGCTCGCGGATAAAATCCAGGGCGCCTTGCCAGAACTTGCCTCCGGGAACATCCAGCAGGACCACCGGTACCAATGGGCTTTTACCGGTCTGGATCAGCGTCAGGACTTCCAGCGCCTCATCAAGCGTGCCGAAACCGCCGGGACAGAGCACCAGTGCGTCGGCCTCCTTGACGAAAAACAGTTTACGGGTAAAGAAGAAGTGGAATGGCAACAGATTCGACGTGCCTTCAACAGTCGGGTTTGCGTGCTGTTCGAAAGGCAGGGTGATATTGAATCCCAGGCTATGGTCACGCCCTGCGCCTTCATGGGCCGCAGCCATGATGCCACCGCCGGCACCGGTGATGACCATCATGTCCGAGCGGGCCAGCGCAGCGCCCAACTCTCGGGCCAGGCCGTACAGAGGATGTTCGATGGGCGTTCGGGCCGAGCCGAAGACTGTAACCTTGCGCCGGCCCTTGAATTGTTCGAGCGTACGGAAGGCCTGTTCCAATTCCCTTAGGGCTTGCAGCGTAATCTTGGCATTCCAGCGGTTGTGATCCTCCTCGGCCATGCGCAGCACAGTCAGGATCATGTCGCGGTAAATGGGGAGGTTGGGGCTGTCGGGTGATACCAGGTTGAGTTGTTCTTCGACCTTGCGGGTGAGGTCGTGGCCGTGATTCTCAAAATGACGATTGAGCAGGTCATTCGGTTTATAAGGCATTCAGCTTCTCCTTCTTAACAGGACCCCGGCCCGAACGAGAGATTCGTTCGGGCCACGACACTCCGTGTGTCGTTGTCAGCCCAGGCATCGGCTGGCGGCTGACCTGGCTTGACGCGGTCTGAGGCAGGGCGACCAAGCCATCCAACGGGTTCTGTTTTTCCCTTTGATAAAAACAAGCACGCCAAAGTGTTGGCCGGACAGGCTCTTTCTGCCCGGTGCAACTGCTAAGAATACTTTTGAATCTAGCCGATCTTTGCTGTCCTGATCATGGCGCTCAAAAGTGACCGTTGGCAACCGCTGGATAAGCGCACGGCAATATCGCGCCGCTCGTCAGATTGCCGGCCGACTGCGTGTCGCTCTGATTTACTGATAACAAGCGTGCCAACGTAATTGACGCCCAGGGCTGGGTGCCACGTGATGGATTGAAGCGGATCGGGCAGGGAGGCGGGAGAGATGGCCAGGGTGACTCTGGAACTCGACAGGCAGTTGTACTTGATGCTGTTGGAATCGGCACAGGCCAATCGGGTGAGTCTTGAGGAAGAATGCTGTCGCCGGCTGGGCGGGCGAGCATGGCGCTCGCGCTATCTGCAGGCGCTGGTGGCGGAACTGCGCGCCGACGATGAGCAGCGGCGCGCAAGCTCGGGTTGATTACTTCTTCGTCTTGGCGGGTTTCGGGCAATCCGATTCCTGGAAGCGTTCGGTCGCGACCGGACGGTTGGTCTTAACCTCGGTAAATTCATAGCGCATCGTCGCGCCCTTGGCCATCAACTTGCGAAAGCCCGGATTGGTGCACACCGTGGAACCCAGTTGGAAATACACGGCCTTGGGGTCTGCGCGCATTTTCTGGGCATGGCTGCTTTGCACGCTGAGGTGGTTGATCAGCTCGGTGCCTTCGACGGTATAACCTTGGTCGAGAATGTCTTCGTTGATCGCCCGTGGCGTGCCGACGCTACTTTCCTTGGCAACGTTCTGCAGCATCTTGTTCAGTTCGAGTTCTTTCAGCGAGGCAGCCTGAGCGCTGAAGGACGTCGCCAGCAGAACGGCAACGGTAGGGACGATAAGGCGCAGCATGAAACTCTCCTGGTTCAGTGACTGGTGGTTCGACCGATCACATGACTGTGCGTTCAGTGGCCGGGGATTATAGGGGAGCCCGTGTGGACGGTACAGGTTCGTGCGCTCTGGTAGAATGCCGGCCTTTATTGCCCTGCCGAGTGTTGTTCGTGTCGAGTTTTCCTGTCCGTCGGCGTTGCCCACGATGAATCACGCCCCTAACGCCGTAGCCCGCCTGCGCGACCAGCGCATCGATGAAGGCATCAAGCCGATTCAGGCCCGGGGCTGGCGCGCGCCCCGTTGCAGCGCCTGCCGTGTGATCGAGAGCCATTGCCTGTGCGCCTGGCGTCCGAGTGTCGAGACCCGTTCCGGGGTTTGTTTGATCATGACCAACAAGGAAGTGTTCAAGCCAAGCAACACCGGTTGGCTGATTGCCGATGTGGTGCGGGACAACCATGCATTCATCTGGTCGCGCACCGAGCTCGATGAGCAATTGTTGGCGTTGCTGAATGATCCACAGTGGCAACCTTACCTGGTGTTCCCCGGCGAATATGTCGAGCCATCGCGAGTCACCCATACGGTGGATCTCGATCACGCCAAGCGTCCGTTGTTCATTCTGCTGGACGCGACTTGGACGGAGGCGCGGAAGATTTTCCGTAAAAGCCCTTATTTCGACCGGCTGCCGATCCTGAGCCTGCTCCCCGAGAGACTGTCGCGCTACCGCTTGCGCCGTTCGACCCGCAGCGAGCACTTGTGCACCGCTGAGGTGGCGGCGTTGTGCCTGGAGTTGGCGGGGGACAGCGACGCCGCGTCGGCCCTGGATGCCTATTTCGATGTGTTCAGCCAGCATTACCTGGGCGCCAAGGGCCAGCGGGAGGTGAACCTGTCGACCCCGGCCCATGCCGAGTTGCAACCCTTCATCCGTACGCCGCAGGCAGTATTGGCCCAATAGTGGCCCATACTGGACAAAGGGCGGCCGTGCTGCTTGACCACCCTGGCTTCGCTGGGCATGCTTGGCGCCGACCAGGGCGCCGCCCACTGTTTGAAACGCTATGTTTGGCGTTGAACGTGCCCCTGTGGATGCCGTCGCCGGGCGGTGTCTCGAGTTGTCTTGGCGAGGCGCGAATGCATCGGGCCTGCCATTAAAAACAGGATCATTTGAAAAATGGCCACATACGAAATCCTGATTGCCGATGACCACCCGCTTTTTCGCAGCGCGTTGCATCAGGCAGTGACCCTGGGCCTTGGCCCGGCTGTCCGGTTGACGGAGGTGGCCAGCATCGCGGAACTGGAGGCCCGGCTGACGGACAAGGCCGACTGGGACCTGGTGCTGCTGGACCTGAACATGCCCGGTGCCTATGGTTTTTCAGGGCTGGTGCTGTTGCGCGGCCAATATCCGCAGATCCCCGTGGTCATGGTCTCGGCCCAGGAAGAAGCCTCGGTGATGGTCAAGGCCCGGGAGTTCGGCGCCAGTGGCTTCATACCCAAGTCCAGTTCCCTTGAAATGATTCAAAAGGCTGTGAAGGCGGTCCTGGACGGCGACGTCTGCTGGCCTCCCCAGGCGTTCGAAGCGGTGAGTGTGTCCGAAGAAGCCAAGGCCGCCAGCGCGGGCCTGGCCAGCCTTACACCGCAGCAGTTCCGGGTGTTGACCATGGTCTGCGAAGGCTTGCTGAACAAGCAGATTGCCTATGAACTGAACGTGTCGGAGGCCACCATCAAGGCCCACGTCACGGCGATCTTCCGTAAACTGAACGTACGCACCCGGACCCAGGCGGCGCTGTTGCTGCAACAACTTGAGTCAATTTCGCCGCAGGCTTGATGCGCTGCTTCACGCTTTTTTGACCGGGTTTGAATTAGTTTCTCCACTCCTTTTCGATCAGTTGCCCACTCTATGTCACCTTTTAAAGGCCAGACCGGCCTGAAACGCATCCTCAACGCCTCCGGCTATTCCTTGGACGGGCTGCGCGCGGCTTTTGTCGGCGAAGCGGCTTTCCGGCAGTTGGTGCTGCTCAACGTCGTCCTGATTCCGTTGTCGTTCTTCCTGAACGTCAGTCGTGTCGAACAGGCGCTGCTGATTGCCGTGTGCCTGCTGGCACTGATCGTGGAGTTGCTCAACTCGGCGGTGGAGGCGGCCATCGACCGCATCTCCCTGGAGTTGCACCCGTTGTCGAAAAACGCCAAGGACATGGGCAGCGCCGCCCAGTTCGTCGCCCTGACGATGATCGCATTGGTGTGGGGCCTGATCCTGCTGTAACGGGTCAGGCAATGGCCGGCAGCACGATTTCGTCGCTGCGTTGGGCCCCGGCGGTGAAGGCCCGGCACAGTTCGAGGAATTCGCGCATGGCCGAGGTCTGGTACTTCTGTTTGTGCCAAATGAAATAAAACTGCCGCGCCAGGTCCATGTCCGGGGTTTCCACTGCGACAAGGCTGCCGCGGCGGAAGGCGTCGCGCAAGGCCAGGCGGGAGATGCAGCCAATGCCCAGGCCGGACTCCACGGCGCGCTTGATGGCTTCGGTGTGTTCCAGCTCCAGGCGGATATTTAACGCGCTACGGTGGTGGCGCATGGCCTGGTCGAAGGTCAGTCGCGTGCCCGAACCCTGCTCCCGCAGAATCCAGGCTTCATGGGTCAATTCCTCCATGGTTGCCTGGCCGCGCTTGGCCAACGGGTGTTGAGGGGCACAGAACACTACCAGTTCGTCCTCGACCCAGCTTTGCACTTCGATGTCCGGGTGGCTGCAGTCGCCTTCGATTAGACCCAGATCAATTTCATAGTGGGCAACCTGGTGCACGATATTGGCAGTGTTCTGCACATGCAGCTTCACCTGGCTTTCCGGATGGCGTTGCATGAAACCGCCGATCAACAAGGTCGCCAGGTAATTGCCAATGGTCAGTGTTGCGCCGACCGCCAGTGAGCCGAAACCGGATTTGCCGTTGAGCAGGTCTTCGATCTCCTTGGCCTGGTCCAGCAGCGCCACGGCCTGGGGCAGCAGTTGTTTGCCCAGGGCATTGAGGCTCAGGCGTTTGCCGGCACGGTCGAAGAGTTGGCAGCTCGATTGCCGCTCCAGTTCGGTGATGGAGGTGCTGGCCGCCGACTGCGACAGATTGAGCTGGCCCGCAGCGCGAGACACGCTTTCCTGCTGTGCGACGGCGACGAAGACTTGAAGTTGACGTAGAGTAAATCGCATATCTATATAACCGATAACCCTTATCTTAATAATCCATTTAACAGATATTGTCGCCGCCATTAGAATGCGATGCAATTGCGCAGATTATCGGCGCAGGCATCATTCCCAGGAGTCCCCGTACATGAGCAACATGAACCACGAGCGTGTCCTCAGTGTTCATCACTGGAACGACACTCTGTTCAGCTTCAAGTGCACCCGCGATCCGGGCCTGCGCTTCGAGAACGGTCAGTTCGTGATGATCGGCCTGCAACAGCCCAACGGCCGCCCGCTTATGCGCGCTTACTCGATTGCCAGCCCGAACTGGGAAGAGCATCTCGAATTCTTCAGCATCAAGGTGCCCGATGGTCCGCTGACTTCCCAGCTGCAGCACCTGAAGGAAGGCGACGAGATCATCATCAGCAAGAAACCCACCGGCACCCTGGTGCTGGACGATCTCAAGCCTGGCAAGCATCTGTACCTGCTCAGCACCGGTACTGGCCTGGCGCCGTTCATGAGCGTCATCCAGGATCCGGAAACCTATGAGCGTTTCGAAAAAGTGATCCTGTGCCACGGCGTGCGCTACGTCAATGAAGTCGCCTATCGCGAGTTCATCACCGAGCACTTGCCGCAGAACGAGTTCTTCGGCGAAGCCCTGCGTGACAAGCTGATCTACTACCCGACCGTGACGCGCGAGCCGTTCGAGAACGAAGGCCGCCTGACCGACCTGATGCGCAGCGGCAAGCTGTTCCGCGACATCGGCCTGCCACCGATCAACCCGCAGGATGACCGCGCCATGTTGTGCGGCAGCCCGAGCATGCTCGACGAGACCAGCGAAGTGCTTAACAGCTTCGGCCTGACCGTTTCGCCGCGTATGCGCGAGCCGGGTGACTACCTGATCGAGCGGGCGTTTGTAGAGAAGTAAACTGTTGCGATAAGTGTGAAATGGGGTGTCAGCCAACATAGTGGTTGAATGTCGGACCGCTTTCGCGAGCAAGCCCGCTCCCACATTAGATCGCGGTGAGCGCGAATTTTGTGTTCACCACAGATCCACTGTGGGAGCGGGCTTGCTCGCGAAGATGGCGACTCGGTCCAACAGGTACGCCCCCACAAAAAAGCCCGCGCCGCCTGATGAAGGCCGCGCGGGCTTTTTCGTTTCTGGTGTTTACGGTTTCGCCGGAATCACTTCCAGCACCCGGATCAACCCCGGCTCCGGGTAATGCCAACGCACATCCAGATCCCAGAACTGCGCACCATATTCCCGTTCGGCCGTAGGAATCTGGTACGCCGGGCGTGGGTCTTGGGCCAAACACTGCTCAATCAACTCCACCAAGGGTTCTTCCAGGCGCGTGGCATGCTCATGGGCTTGACGCAGCGCAGTGTCAGCCCATTGCACCGGAATCAACTCAGGCGCGGCGCTGGCGATGCTGTTGGAGGCCGAGCCGATGATGTCGGCGTAGGGCACGTAGGGCTTGATATCCAGCACCGGCGTGCCGTCCAGCAAATCGATGCCCGAGAGCCACAGGCGCCCGGCTTCCACCCGTTCCAGCTTCACCACCGACTGGCCGATGCCGTTGGGGCGATGGGTGGCGCGGGTGGCGAACACACCCATGGACTTGTTGCCACCCAGGCGTGGCGGCCGCACTTTCAGGCGTGGCTTGTCTTCCAGGGCCTGGTGGAACAGAAACAGCAGCCAGACATGGCTGACTTGCTCCAGGCCCTGCACTGCATCGCCCTGGTCGAACGGCGCCACCAGTTCCAGCACGCCGCGTGCGGCCGGCGCCAGTTGCGGTTGGCGGGGAATGGCGAACTTCTCCTTGAAGCAGGAGCGTAGGAAGCCGATGGGGGAGACGCTGTAGGTCATGGGTTGGGATCGGGGCGAGGTTGAAAAGGCATCATAACGCGAGGGACCAGGTTGGCACTGTTCTCTGTGGCGAGGATGCTTTTGTGGCGAGGGAGCTTGCTCCCGCTGGGCCGCGAAGCGGCCCCCCTGGTTTTGTCTGACACACCGCGAGGGGACGCTGCGCGTCCAGCGGGAGCAGGCTCTCTCGCCACAAAGGCCCAGGAGGCCTGGGAAGTCAGCCGCGAACGCGCAGCGTCAGGCCCTTGAGGAAGTTGCGCAGCAACTGGTCACCACACGGCCGGTAGTTGGTGTGGCCGAACTTGCGGAACAGCGCGCTCAGTTCCGGCTTGGACACCGGGAACTCGGCGGCCTTGAGGATGGCGTGCATGTCGTCTTCCTTCAGTTCGAAGGCCACCCGCAGTTTCTTGAGGATGATGTTGTTGGTCACCGGCACTTCGATGGGCTGCGGCGGACGGCTTTCGTCCTTGCCGCGCTTGAAGATCACCAGGCCATCGAGAAAATGCGCCATGACCTCGTCGGGGCAGAACACGAAGCCTTCTTCCTCGTCTTTCTTGAGGTAGCCCGCCAAGTCCGCCAGGGAGACGTCGAGGCCGCCCAGCTTGATGATCTCGATGACTTTCTTGTCGCTGATGTCGAGCATGTAGCGCACGCTGCGCAGTACGTCGTTGTGAATCATGTGTGCGGTCCTGATCAATCGGCAGTGGGCGCCTGCGTTCGGTGCGGCGCCGGGGAAATTAGAATTTTTCTTTGGTAGACAAGTAGCGCCACTGGCCCAGCGGCACTTTGCCGATGGAGACGCCGCCGATGCGGATGCGGCGAATGGCGACGACCTTGAGGCCGACCGCCTGGCAAAACAGCGCGATCACGCCGGGCTGCGGGTTCTTCATGGCAAAGCGCAGGCGGTTCTCGTTCTGCCAACTGGCCTTGACCGCCGGCAGCTCCTTGCCCTTGTAGGTCAAGCCATGGTTCAGGCGATTGAGGCCATGGGCGACCATTTCGCCTTCGACTTCCACCACGTATTCCTGCTCGATCTTGGCGGCGTCGGCGGTGAGTTTGCGCAAGATCTTCCAGTCCTGGGTGAACACCAGCAGCCCGCTGGCGTTGGCCTGCAGGTCGGCGCTGGCGGTCAGGCGCAGGAAATGCCCCTTGAGCGGGCGCTTGCCGAAGCGATGTTCTTCGCTCAGGGTCTGCGGTCCGAGGGAAGCCATTGCGGTGTCTACATCCATGCCAGCCGGGACGTTCAGCAGGAGCGTCACCGGCTCCGGCGCGGTGGCCTTGGCCTCGGGATCGAGTTCGACTTTCTGGGCCGTCACCTTGAACTGCGGCTCATCGATCACTTCGCCGTCCACAGTGACCCAGCCGCCCTCGATGAACAGCTCAGCCTCCCGACGGGAACAGCCGACGAGTTCGATGAGGCGTTTGGAGAGACGAATCGGGTCAGTCATGACGGGGGCCGTAACAAAAAGAGGGTGGGCATTGTACCTGCCTGGCGCCGGTTAATCGCGGGTCCATTTGCCTCATGCAACTTTTAGCCGCGTCCCGCCTTCAGGTCTGCCTGCTTGTAGCGCATGTGCAGCAGCGGGTAGGGCTGGTTCATGCCATCTTTTGCCGAGCGTCCGACCACTTCGAAGCCTTGCTTGAGGTAAAAGCCCAAGGCTTGCGGGTTCTGTTCGTTGACGTCCAGTTGATCGGCGTTCAAGTGTTCCATGGCGTAGCGCAGCAACAGCTTGCCCAGGCCCTGGCCACGGTGTTGCGGGTCGATAAAGAGCATCTCGATCTTGGCCGCCGCGACACCGGCGAAACCGGTGATCCGTTGGCGTGCGTCACGGGTGCAAATGAGCATCACCGCATCCAGGTAACGAGTGAGTACCAGGTTTTTCAGCAATTCGATGTAGCTGTCCGGTAGAAAGTCATGGGTGGCCCGCACCGACGCTTCCCAGACCTGGGTCAGTTCCTGGTAATCGCTCGGTTTCGGTGTGTGGATGACCGAATGCTGGCGCATGTCCATCAGTTCCTTGTGCTGGATGTGCTGGGTTTCTCCATACGATAGCCGTAAAAAAGCCCCGCATCTCGTTACAAGAGCGGGGCTTCGGAATTTTTTCGGTGCCGGCAGGTGAATGGCTTGCGAACACCCCGTGGCGAGGGAGCTTGCTCCCGCTCGATTGCGTAGCAATCGCAAAGAGGGGCTACTTCGTAGCCCAGCGGGAGCAAGCTCCCTCGCCACAACAGCGGTCCCGCTTTGCGCGGATCAACCGATCTGCTCAGCCCACAAATCGTACTCATCGGCGTCGGTCACCTTGCACCAGACCTTGTCGCCTGGCTTGAGGTTGCTGCCGTTGTCGATGAAGACATTGCCGTCGATTTCCGGCGCGTCGAAGAAGCAGCGGCCCACGGCGCCTTGCTCGTCCACTTCATCCACCAGCACTTCGATTTCACGGCCGACGCGCATTTGCAGGCGCGCCGAACTGATGGCCTGCTGGTGCGCCATGAAACGCTCCCAACGGTCCTGCTTGACGTCGTCCGGCACCACGTCCAGGTCCAGGTCGTTGGCCGGAGCGCCTTCGACAGGGGAGTACTGGAAGCAGCCGACGCGATCGAGCTGGGCTTCGGTCAGCCAATCCAGCAGGTACTGGAAGTCTTCTTCGGTTTCACCGGGGAAGCCGACGATGAAGGTTGAACGGATGATCAGGTCCGGGCAGATTTCACGCCAGTTCTTGATGCGGGCCAGGGTCTTGTCTTCGAACGCCGGGCGCTTCATGGCCTTGAGGACTTTCGGGCTGGCGTGTTGGAACGGGATATCCAGGTACGGCAGGATCTTGCCGGCCGCCATCAGCGGGATCAGCTCGTCGACATGGGGATACGGATAGACGTAATGCAGGCGGACCCAGACGCCGAGGGTGCTGAGGGCTTCGCACAGCTCGGTCATGCGGGTTTTCACCGGCGCGCCGTTCCAGAAGCCGGTGCGGTATTTCACGTCGACGCCGTAGGCGCTGGTGTCCTGGGAGATCACCAGCAGCTCCTTGACGCCGGCCTTGACCAGGCGCTGGGCCTCGTCGAGGACATCGCCCACTGGACGGCTTACCAACTTGCCGCGCATCGACGGGATGATGCAGAAGCTGCAGCTGTGGTTGCAGCCTTCGGAAATCTTCAGGTAAGCGTAGTGGCGCGGGGTCAGCTTGATGCCTTGTGGCGGCACCAGGTCGATCAGCGGGTTGTGGTCCTGGCGTGGCGGCACCACCTCGTGTACGGCGTTGACCACCTGTTCGTACTGCTGCGGGCCGGTCACGGACAGTACGCTTGGGTGCACGTTGCGGATGTTGCCTTCTTCCACGCCCATGCAGCCGGTGACGATGACCTTGCCGTTTTCCTTGATGGCTTCGCCGATCACTTCCAGGGACTCGGCCTTGGCCGAATCGATGAAGCCGCAGGTGTTGACCACCACCACGTCGGCGTCCTGGTACGTGGACACGACGTCATAACCTTCCATGCGCAACTGGGTCAGGATGCGCTCGGAGTCGACCAGAGCTTTTGGGCAACCCAGGGATACGAAGCCAACCTTCGGATTGGCGGGCGCGGGAGTGGTGGACATGTCTAACCTCGGTGTAGGGGGATCGTCTCTTGTCGAGACAGGGCGCCTGGCGCGCCTCTGATCAAAAAGTGCGCAATTCTATCTGTGGCCGGGCTGCTTGACCAGCTTTATACCGGGAAATACGACGAGTGCTGCGCTATGCTTCGCGCCTTTGCGCTCTGGCGATTGCTACAGTCAACAAAACATCTGTAACAATGCGTAAAACTGCGCATGCTGCCTCAACAAAGCATCGTGTTTCGTTCAAGAAGACAGGTCAGGGAATCGGGAGTGTTGGATGGGTCATGCAAGTAGTCAGGTGGCAGGTGCCGAGCATTCGGCAGCGAAGCCGCTGAGCATGCTGGTCGCGGCGGTCGGAGTGGTTTATGGCGACATCGGCACGAGCCCGTTGTACACCCTCAAGGAAGTGTTTTCCGGGGCCTATGGCGTACCCGTCAATCACGATGGGGTGCTGGGGATCCTGTCGCTGATTTTCTGGTCACTGATCTGGGTCGTGTCGATCAAGTACATGATGTTCGTCCTGCGCGCCGACAACCAGGGCGAGGGCGGAATCATGGCGCTCACCGCCCTGGCGCGGCGAGCTGCGGCGGGGAGGGCGCGGCTGCGTACATTCCTGGTGATTTGCGGCTTGATCGGCGCGGCGCTGTTCTACGGTGACAGCATGATCACCCCGGCGATCTCGGTGCTTTCGGCGATCGAGGGCCTGGGCCTCGCATTCGAAGGCATCGACCACTGGGTGGTGCCCCTGTCGCTGGTGGTGCTGGTGGCGTTGTTTTTGATCCAGCGCCACGGCACTGCAAGGATCGGCATTCTGTTCGGCCCGATCATGGTGACCTGGTTCCTGGTGCTCGGCGCCCTGGGGGTGTACGGCATCGTGCAGCATCCGGAAGTGTTGCAGGCGGTGAACCCGGCCTGGGCCGTGCGCTTCTTTGTGGTCCATCCGGGCATGGGCGTGGCGATTCTCGGGGCCGTGGTGTTGGCACTGACCGGCGCCGAAGCGCTGTACGCCGACATGGGCCACTTCGGTCGTAAACCGATTGCCCGTGCCTGGTTCATCCTGGTGTTGCCAGGCCTGATGCTCAACTATTTCGGTCAAGGTGCGTTGCTGCTCGGTGACCCGGAAGCGGCACGCAACCCGTTTTATCTGCTGGCGCCGAGCTGGGCGTTGCTGCCGTTGGTCGGCCTGTCGACCCTGGCCACGGTCATCGCTTCGCAAGCGGTGATTTCCGGCGCGTTCTCCCTGACGCGCCAGGCGATCCAACTCGGTTACATCCCACGCATGTACATCCAGCACACCTCCAGCGCCGAGCAGGGCCAGATCTACATCGGTGCGGTGAACTGGTCGCTGATGGTCGGCGTGGTGCTGCTGGTGCTGGGCTTCGAATCGTCCGGCGCGCTGGCTTCGGCTTACGGCGTGGCGGTGACCGGTACCATGTTGATGACCACGATCCTGGTGTCCGCGGTGATCCTGCTGTTGTGGAAATGGCCACCGCTGCTGGCAGTCCCGTTGTTGTTCGGTTTCCTGCTGGTGGACGGTCTGTACTTCGCCGCCAACGTGCCGAAGATCATCCAGGGCGGTGCGTTTCCGGTCATCGCCGGTATTGCCTTGTTCGTGCTGATGACCACCTGGAAGCGCGGCAAGCAACTGCTGGTGGATCGCCTGGACGAAGGGGCGTTGCCACTGCCGATCTTCATCAGCAGCATCCGCGTGCAACCCCCGCACCGCGTACAGGGGACAGCCGTGTTCCTGACCGCGCGTTCGGATGCCGTGCCTCACGCCCTGTTGCACAATCTATTGCACAACCAGGTGCTGCATGAGCAGGTGGTGCTGCTGACGGTGGTGTACGAGGACATTCCCCGGGTACCGCCGCAACGGCGCTTTGAGGTCGACGCCTACGGCGAAGGGTTTTTCCGGGTGATCCTGCACTTCGGTTTCACTGACGAGCCGGACGTGCCCGAGGCGCTCAAGCTCTGCCATCTGGATGATTTGGATTTCAGTCCGATGCGCACCACCTACTTCCTCAGCCGCGAAACCGTCATTGCCTCCAAGCTCGAAGGCATGGCCCGCTGGCGTGAGTCGTTATTCGCCTTCATGTTGAAAAACGCCAACGGCAACCTGCGCTTCTTCAATCTACCGTTGAACCGGGTGATCGAACTGGGGACGCAGGTCGAGATGTAGTAGCACCAGGAAAACAAAAAAGCCCTCGTTGCCTTGCGGCGGCGAGGGCTTTTTTATGGGGGTGTCTTTTCAATACAGCAATTGGTCGGGTGATTTTTTTCAACTTGATTTATACACGTTGTCGCGCAACACTTTGCGCATCACGGTATGTATAAAGATATGCAGTATTCATGCGGCAGGAGGTAAGACATGGCAGCGTTACTGGAGCGGGCTGATCAAGCAGTATCCGTTACGGCAATGGTCAGGGGGTTCAGCGCGAAGCTCAAGGAAGTATCGAGCCGTGCAACCGAAAAGCTGGTCATCTTCAAGGACAATGAGCCGGCAGCAGTGATTATCAACGTCGATGCCTATCAGGAAATGCTCGATGAGCTGGAAAACCTTCGCGTCGAAGCGACGGCTCGCGAGCGCCTGATCGGTTTCGACCAGGCCAAGGCTATTAGCCATGGGGATATGCGGGCACGGTACGCCAAAAACGACTGAAGGAGCGGTGAATGGCTTGGGGTGTTATTTACCATCCGGAGGTTCAAGACGATTTGGATCAGTTGGGTGCGGCGGCCGCGAACCGGGTTCTCGATGTCATCGAAGCGCGGATTATGAATGGTGAACCGGACAAAACCGGTAAGCCGCTCAGAGCCAGCCTGGCGGGATGTCGAAGAATTCGAACAGGTGATACCCGTATCGTGTACAGGGTCGACGGGAAAGCGATTCAGGTGTTGATCGTGGTCGTTGGCGCTCGGCGGGATAAGGAAGTGTACGACGCGGCAGAACGTCGTCTTTAAAAAGCCCTCGTTGCCTTGCGGTAGCGGGGGCTTTTTTATGAGCTACACAATGTCGGCGCCAGGCGAACCTTGTGGGAGCGGGCTTGCTCGCGAAGGCGGCGTGCCAGTTGGCGATGATGTCGACTGACACGCCGCCTTCGCGAGCAAGCCCGCTCCCACAGAGGGTTGTGTGTAAGCCGGGCGGGTACAAAAAGGCCCCGGCAACCGTAAGGCTGCCGGGGCTTTTGTCAGGCTGGTATCTGTTTACTGTTCGGCTGTCTTGTTCTGGCGCTTGTTGATCTCATCGATCAAGCGCTTGGCCAGGGCCGGGTAGTTTTCGTCGAAGTGGTGGCCGCCAGGCAGCTTGATGGCTTCCCCTACGGCGGTCTTGTCGGTGCAGCCGCTTTCGTCGGCTTCTTCGCCGCCGTAGATGCACACCACTTTGTCGGCTGGCAGCTTGGCCATTTCCGGGCCGGTGGCGGCTTCAGTGCCGGCGTTGCCGAGCCAGCCTTCGACTTCAATCTCGAAGCTGCCGGTGCGGGCGAAGGCCAGCAGGATGATCGCGTCGACCCGCTGTTGTTCGGTGGCCGGCAGGCGGTTGTAGATCGCCGGCAACACGTCGGCGCCGAAGGAGTAGCCGGTCAGGATAAAGCGCTTGGTGCCCCAGATCTGCCGGTAGTGCTGCATCAGCTCGGTCAGGTCCGCCGCGCTCTGCTCAGGGCTCTTGTGCTGCCAGTAGTAGCGCAGGGTGTCGATGCCGACCACTGGGTAGCCGATCTTGGCCATTTCATCGGCTACATCGCGGTCCAGGTCACGCCAGCCGCCGTCTCCGGAGAGGAACAGGGTCACGGTATCCCGCGCCTGGCTGGCAGGCACTTCCACCACGGGAATGCTCAGGCCGCCCTTGGCCTTGTCGGTGCCCACCAGGATCTTGCGCAGCTCGTTGTTCAGCACTTGCGGCAGGTTGATGTCGTAGTCGCTGATGCTGGTTTCGGCGTTTTTTTGATCCCTGACGAAACCGGCGCTGGTGTCGTCGGGGTTGTCGTTCCAGGCCACCAGCCAATGACCATGGGCTGCGCTTTTAGGCAACAGGTGGGTGCAGCCGGGTTTTTCCAGGGCCAGGTCCACCGACACGGCCTTGGCCTTGTCGTCCTTCTGCTCGGCCAGCCAACGCCAGGCCAGCACGGCGCCAGGGCCGATGCCGCTGACCAATGTGGCCGGGCCTTGCAGTTCTCTCAGGCCGGCTTGCAGGGCACGGCCTTGCAGCATGCAGTCCTTGGGCAGGATCACCTGGACGATCTGCGCCGAGCCGCTGCGGCTGAGGGTCGTTAATTGGGTGTCGCTGAGCTTCTGGTCTTCATTGACCGCCACCAGTACCCGAGCGAGCGCCTTGGCGCCGGGGGTGACCCGGGTCAGTGCTGCGCCATCGGCGGGCGCCAGTTGTTCCAGGGTGGGTTGTGGGGCCGGGCGGTTCCAGTGCCAGTAACCGCCACCGAGAATCACCGCCAGCACCAGCAGGGCGGCCACTACGTATCGCCAGGAGCGTTGCATCATCAGCGTTTCACCAGTCCAGTCAGGCCGCCCGCAATCAGGGCGGCAGTATCGGCCAGCGCTACCAACGGATCGAGTCCGGCGGGCACGGCCATGTAACGAGGTTCCCAGTCAGGCTGGAATTTGTCTTTGAAGCGGCGCAGCCCCTGGAAGTTATAGAGCTGCTCGCCACGGCGGAACACCATTGAACCCAGGCGCTGGGTCAAGGGTGCGCCGCGCCGCGGTTGCAAGCCCGACAGCGGGACCATGCCGAGGCTGAAGCGGGCGTAGTCATGGTTTTTATAATGCTGGATGAGGCCGACCATCATGAATTCCATGGTCAGTTTCGGCGCCTCGGGGTGGGCACGCATCAGGTCGAGGCTGGCCAGGTCGTGGCTGTGGGTTTCCAGCAGGTTGGCGAACGCCACCGGCCGGCCCTCGAAACGAATCACTGCGATGCGGAAATGCTTGAGGTAGTCGTCGCTGAAACGCCCCAGGGAGAAACCTTTTTCCCGCACGTTCTTGCCGGTCAGCCAGGCGTCGGAAATGACCTTGAGTTCGTCCATCGGCGCCTGGCCTGGCTCGTGGATCTCCAGCGACAGGCCATCACGGGTGCCGCGGTTCCAGGTGTAGCGCAAATCCTTCATCTCTTTGCCCTTGGCTTCGAGATCGAAACGCTTGAGGTCGACCCGTGCTTCCTCGCCCAGCTTGATGGCCGTCAGGCCGATGTCCATGTAGTAGGGCAGGTTTTCGGCGCGCACCTGATAGAACACGGGACGAGCATGGTGGATATCGCACAGGTCGCGGAACTGCCAGATCATTTCGGCCCGCTGCTGGGTAGGGCCGATCGGGTCATACAACGCCACCAGGCTGCGACCACGGCGGGCATACATCAGGAATGCCTCGTCGTTGGGGTGGAACAGCAGCGCCTTGTCACCGGTCAGGGCCAGGCCGCCGTCGGGTTGCGACGATGCCATAAGGACCGTTTTGGCCCGTTCCAGTTCTCCTGCCGTCGGCAAATGGATCACCGGCCGTGCCGTGCGCAGCAGCCAGGTGAGCGACACCACCACCAACAGCACGGCCGCTCCCAAGAGGGAGCGCAAGCCGCGAGGGGCGTCGGCATCGAGGGTAAACTGCCACCAAAGTTGATGGCTGTAGGGCACGTCCTGGTAGGCAAAAAGCAACAACCAGATCGACGCGCCGAGGACGCAGAGGCTGGCGATCAGGAACAGGGGGGAGAAGGGCAATTCGGTCAGGCGGCTTGGACGATAAAAGGAGCGCCGGAATACTGCCAGCAAGGCCGCCGTCAGCGTCAGCAGCGTGGCTTCTTCCCAGTCGAAGCCCTTGAGCAGCGAGAGCAGGGCGCCCACCAGCAGCAAAACCGTGGTCAGCATCCAGGCGGCCGACAGGCGACGGCGCAGGCCCTGGGCGAGCAGCAGGCACAACACGCCCACCAGGCTGGCACCGAAGTGCGAAGCGTCCACCAGCCGATGGGGAATCAGGAAACCGATGTGCTCCAGGCGGGTGTCGATTTCCGGTGTCACGCCGGAAAACAGCAGCACCACACCGGAGAGAAACACCAGTACCGCCAGGATCGGCGCGGCAAGCCCCGAGGCTGCCCGCAGGGTCTGGCGCGTCTGGAACAGCCGTTGTGCCTCATTGATCAGCAGCAACACGCAGGCCACCAGCATTGGCAGCAGCACGTAGAACAAGCGGTACAGCAACAGCGCCGCGGCTAAGGGGGCGGCGCCGAGTTTGTCGGCAAACGCGGCCAGCAGGATCGCCTCGAATACCCCGACTCCGCCCGGCACATGGCTGAGCACCCCGGCGGCCAACGCCAGCAAGTACACCAGCAGGAAGGCGCCGAACGGCGGTGCCTCGGGCAGCAACAGATACAACACCGTGGCGGCCGCGGCCACATCCAGCGCGGTAATTACCAGTTGCAGGAAGGTCAGGCGCCGGCCTGGCAGGCGCAGGGTGCGACGCCCGGCCTTTACCAGAAGGCTGTCCCGATGGGGCTGCTCTGGCAGGCGCCGACGGTAAATACCGATGGCCAAGGCGCTGGTGAGCAGCAGCACGGCCACGGAAATCGCCCCAAGCAACGCGGCAGGTAAATGCAGCGCGGCAGACGCGGCGGGCAGGTTGCTGAGTGTTGCCAAGGCGGCCAACGGCGGCAACGCACAGCCCAAGGACAGGCTGGCGAACAGCGTCATGTGGGCGACATCCGATGCCCCGAGGCCATGGCGCGCATATAGGCGGTAGCGAACCGAGCCGCCCGACAGCAGCGACAGGCCAATGGCGTTGCCAATGGCGAACGCCGTGAACCCACCGAGGATCATGGTTTGCGGTGGCAGCGTCACACCGGCATAGCGGCTGGCGGACCATTCGTAGCCCAGGAGAAGGATGAAGCCGACGACCGTGGCGGCGATCGCGCCGAGCAGGGCGGGCCGGGGCACTTCCAGAATCGAGTCGTGCAGAGCGTAGAGATCGAGCTCGCTCAGCAAGTGGCGGCAGGCAATCAATGCAATCGCAAATAGCAGCAGCGTGACGGCGAGACCGATGGGCTGGCGGTACTGACTGATCCGATCCAGCCAGCGCAGTCGCTCGGCCTTGATCGGTTGTGTCGCAGTAACGGAGTCTTGCGGGTCTGACGAGTGGGCGCGCATCAATCACCTCTTGAGCTATGCGCGACAGGATGGGGGTAACCAGCGAAGTTACCAATCCCTGCGGTAGAAAATAATTACAAAATATTTGTAATGAAGCCTTTTTTCATCAGGCACAAAAAAGGCCACTCTTTCGAGTGGCCTTTCTTGATATTTGGTTGCGGGAGCCGGATTTGAACCGACGACCTTCGGGTTATGAGCCCGACGAGCTACCAGACTGCTCCATCCCGCGTCTGTGTGGCGGCATTCTACAGGCGAACGCCCGGGTGTCAACCGTTAAAAGGCGAAGGGGCGAAATAAACCACTGATCCGTCCCTTGCCTGGCTAAATGCTCGGAATCTAAAGAAAATTGTCCTACAACCTGGGGCGCGTGGGGTGTCGTAGGCGGCGTCTCTCTGATCGAGTGGTCAAAAAACGATCAGGCACAAAAAAAGCCACTCTTTCGAGTAGCCTTTTTTGATGTTTGGTTGCGGGAGCCGGATTTGAACCGACGACCTTCGGGTTATGAGCCCGACGAGCTACCAGACTGCTCCATCCCGCGTCTGTGTGGCGGCATTCTACAGAGGATCGAGCAGCTGTCAAGCCTGGTGTTCAAAAAAACTGTTCCGCTTCAAGCGCTTAGCCTTGTAAAAGGCATTGTGACAACGCTGTGACGCAGGCCTGGCAAGGGTTGGCGCTCTATTGGGCGGTTCATTGCGATTGAAGAAGTAAATTTGTGTAAGCGTTTTCGGGCCTTAACGATGGATCTTTCAAACTACTGGTGCTATATACAGGTGCCGGTGCGATACTGGTGGCCCGATTCGTCGCACACCCTGTTCCGCTATGACGCAACGTAAAATCATCCATGTCGACTGTGACTGTTTTTATGCCGCTATCGAGATGCGCGATGATCCGCGGCTGGCCGGCAAGCCCTTGGCTGTGGGTGGCTCGGCGGATCGGCGGGGTGTGATTGCCACCTGCAACTACGAAGCGCGGGCCTACGGCGTGCGCTCGGCCATGTCTTCCGGCCACGCCTTGAAGCTCTGTCCGGACCTCACCATCGTCAAGCCGCGGATGGAGGCCTATCGGGAAGCGTCGAAGGAAATTCATACGATTTTCAGCGATTACACTGACCTGATCGAGCCGCTGTCCCTGGACGAGGCCTACCTGGACGTCTCCGCCAGCGACCATTTCGGCGGCAGCGCCACCCGCATCGCCCAGGACATTCGCCGGCGTGTATCCAATCAATTGCACATCACTGTGTCCGCCGGCGTCGCGCCGAACAAGTTCCTGGCCAAGATCGCCAGTGACTGGAAAAAGCCCAACGGGTTGTTTGTCATCACCCCGGATCAGGTCGAGGATTTTGTCTCGGCCCTGCCGGTCAGCAAGCTCCACGGCGTTGGCAAGGTCACTGCCGATAAGCTGAACCGGCTCGGCATCAACGATTGCCTGCAGTTGCGTGAATGGGACAAGTTGGCACTGGTGCGCGAATTCGGCAGTTTCGGTGAGCGGCTCTGGAGCCTGGCCCGTGGGATCGATGAGCGTCTGGTGCACAACGACAGCCGGCGGCAGTCCATCAGCGTGGAGAATACCTACGATGTCGACTTGCCCGACCTGGTGAGCTGCCTCGACAAACTGCCGGAGCTGATGGAAACCCTCAGGGGGCGCATGGCCCGGATCGACAGCAGTTATCGACCGGGCAAGCCGTTCGTCAAAGTGAAGTTCCACGACTTCACCCAGACCACGCTGGAGCAGGCCGGGGCAGGGCGTGACTTGGGCAGTTACCAGTTGTTGTTGACCCAGGCGTTCAACCGGGGCGGCAAGCCGGTGCGGTTATTGGGGATCGGGGTGCGGCTGGAAGACTTGCGGGGTGGGTTTGAGCAGTTGGAGTTGTTTGAGCGGTGAGGCTGTCGCTTGGCTGATGAAGGCCATGCCTTTTGCTCTTGTGGCGAGGGAGCTTGCTCCCGCTGGGCCGCGTAGCGGACCCAAAACTGCTACTCAACGTATCTGACATACCGAGGTGGCAGGTTTCAGGGCTGCTGCGCAGCCCAGCGGGAGCAAGCTCCCTCGCCACAAGAGAGATTGCCCCATCCAGACTGGGCTCAGTGAGCGCCCGGATCCGCCACCAATCGTCCGCCATCCTTGGTCAAGGCTTTCATGAACTCGGTCTGCAGCTCCGGATCGTTGCGCGTCAGTTCGATCAGGCTCTGTTCCAGTTCACTGGCTTCCTCTTCAAGTCCCAGCTCCGACAGGCGCCTGACCCGATGGACCCACTGGCTCACCTCGTCGTCTTCCAGGTCGTCGTAGATCAGCGCGTGGGCTTCCACCAGCTTGCTACGCAAGGTGCTGCTGATGCTCAGGGATGAGTCGGTGTGCACCTCGTCCTGGGCATCCGTCACGCTGATCTGCAATTTGCCGAACTGGCTCAGGTCCTGTTCGGCGAACGGGCTTTCCAGCAGGTTCAAGCGCAGCACGCCGTTACGGTCGGTGCTCAGTTCGAAGGTCTGCCGGGCGGCCTTGACCTCCACCGGGCGTTCGCTCCAGGGCAGGCTCGAGTGTTCCGTGCGCTTGTCGCGCTGGACTTCGTCGATGCCCGCCAGGTTCTGCTGGGCGCGGCCATGGGAAGGGACGTTCATGAACGGGTTGAGCCCGGCGAAACCGTAGCTGATCCAGTCACGGGTCGCCGTGTCCGGCAAGTTGCCGAGGGCGAACACATTGACCACGTTCGCACCGACACCGGCCACGACGGCCACCGCGCCCAGGGGGATCTCGTAGATTTCCCGCCAGGGTTGGTACGGCGTGTAGCGATCATAATGGCGGGTGACCTCGAACTCAGTGACTTCGAAGGTCTTCTGCTCATTGATGCGCACCCGACGCTGCGGCAGGTCGAGCACCTTGGGTTCGCCCACGTCGATCTGCAGGCTGTGGTCGAGCAATTTGCGCTCGACCCGCTCTTCGTGCTCGCTGCGTTGCGACATTTGGTTGGCACAGCCGCTGACCAGCAGGGCGCCGCACAGGGCGGCGCCACCGAGGCCTAAGGTGTTTCGCTTGAACATGACGTCTCTATCTGGTGTCAGCGGCGGATACGGGCCTGGAGGAACGACAACACGTCGTCGACCGGCAGCGCTTGCGGCTCGGCCTCGGTGCGGCTCTTGTATTCCAGGTTGCCTTCGGCCAGGCCACGGTCACTGACGACAATCCGATGGGGGATGCCAATCAGTTCCATGTCCGCGAACTTGATGCCGGGGCTGGTTTTCTTGTCGCGGTCGTCCAGCAGCACTTCGAAGCCGGCGGCCGTCAGTTCGGCGTAGAGCTTGTCGGTGGCTTCGCGCACCAGGTCGGTTTCATAGCGCAGTGGCACCAGGGCCACCTGGAATGGCGCCAACGTGTCGCTCCAGATGATGCCTTTCTCGTCGTTGTTCTGCTCGATGGCGGCGGCCACCACGCGGGAAACGCCGATGCCGTAGCAGCCCATTTGCAGGGTGACCGGCTTGCCGTTCTCGCCCAGCACTTCGCATTTCATCGCCTTGCTGTACTTGTCGCCCAGCTGGAAGATGTGGCCGACTTCGATGCCGCGCTTGATTTCCAGGGTGCCCTTGCCGTCCGGGCTTGGATCGCCGGCCACGACGTTGCGCAGGTCCGCGACGGTTGGAACCGGGAGGTCGCGTTCCCAGTTCACGCCGAAGTAGTGCTTGTCATCAATGTTCGCGCCGATGGCGAAGTCGCTCATCAACTCCACCGAACGGTCGATGATGATCGGCAGTGGCAGGTTCAACGGGCCGAGGGAGCCGGCACCGGCGCCGATGGCGTCGCGCAGATCGGCGTCGGTGGCCATGACCAGCGGGCTGGCAACGCCTGGCTGGTTGGCGGCCTTGATTTCATTCAGCTCGTGGTCGCCACGGACGATCAGGGCAATCAACTTGCCGGCTTCTTCCGCCCGTACGATCAGGGTCTTGATGGTGCGCTCGATCGGCAGGTCGTAGCCTTCCACCAACTGGGCAATGGTCTTGGCGTTCGGCGTGTCCACCAGGCGCAACGCTTCAGTTGGCGCGGCGCGGGAGGTTTCCCGTGGCACGGCTTCGGCTTTCTCGATGTTGGCGGCGTAGTCGGAGCCGTTGCTGAAAACGATGTCGTCTTCGCCGGACTCGGCCAGCACGTGGAATTCGTGGGAACCGGCACCGCCGATGGAACCGTTGTCGGCTTCAACCGGGCGGAATTTCAGGCCCAGGCGGGTGAAGATGTTGCAGTACGCCTGGTGCATGCGGTCATAGGTGACCTGCAGCGAGGCCAGGTCGGCGTGGAAGGAATAGGAATCCTTCATGATGAATTCGCGACCGCGCATCAGGCCGAAGCGTGGACGGATCTCGTCACGGAACTTGGTCTGGATCTGATACAGGTTGATCGGCAGCTGCTTGTAGCTGCTCAACTCGTTGCGCATCAGGTCGGTGATCACTTCTTCGTGGGTCGGGCCTGCACAGAAGTCGCGACCGTGGCGGTCTTTGATGCGCAGCAGCTCAGGGCCGTATTCTTCCCAACGCCCCGACTCCTGCCACAGCTCGGCCGGCTGGGTGCTCGGCATCAACACTTCCAGGGAGCCGGCGGCGTCCATCTCTTCGCGAACGATGGCTTCCACCTTGCGCATGACCCGCAGGCCCATCGGCAGCCAGGTGTACAGGCCCGAGGCGAGTTTGCGGATCATGCCGGCACGCAGCATCAATTGATGGCTGATCACGACGGCATCGGAAGGCGTTTCTTTTTGTGTGGCGAGCAAAAATTGACTGGTGCGCATGGTTGGCCGTTGTCGGTTGCTGATGACGAGAAGTGACGGAGCATTGTACGGGCGAGATGCCCTGGCGTACAGGCGCGTGGCCGGTCGCCAGGTGCGGACACCGGTTTTCCCGGTGTTTTCTGAAATTTCCTACGACTCTTCCGCGGGGCGGGTGGGCGCCGGTTCCTCGGCGGGTGCCGAGTCCTGGCGACGGTTCTCCTGGAACCAGTGCAAGGCGATCAGCAACAGGGTCGGCACGCCCAGCAGGGCGGTGATGAGGAAGAAATTGTGGTAGCCGAACTTCTCCACCATCACCCCTGAATAGCCACCGATCAAACGCGGCAGCAACAGCATGATCGAGCTGAGCAAGGCGTATTGGGTGGCGGAGAATTTCAGGTTGGTCAGGCTCGACAGGTAGGCGACGAACGCCGAAGTGGCCAGGCCGGAGCTGAAGTTGTCCAGGGAAATGGTGACAATCAACATCTGCAGGTTGGCGCCCATGTCGGTGAGCATCAGGAAGAGGATGTTAGTGGCGGCCGAGGCGACACCGCCGATGAACAGGATGGGCAGGATGCCGAAACGCACGATCAACAAGCCGCCCATGCCGGCGCCGACGAGGGTCATGATCAGCCCGAAAATCTTGCTGACGCTGGCGATCTGGTCCTTGGTGAACCCCTGGTCGATGTAGAACACATTGGCCATGACGCCCATGACCGTGTCGGACATCCGGTAGGTTGCGATCAATCCGAGCAGCAGCAGGGCCTGCCAGCGATAACGCAGGATGAAATCGTTGATCGGCGTCAGCACTGGCGCCAGTCCGCGCCGGCCCATGGCCGACAGGCACAGGGCGGTCAGGAGGGTATAGAGGATGGCCCGCAGGAAGGCGCGGTCTTCGAGCAGCAGGTCGAGCAGGCTGACGCCCTCGAACAGCACGCTGGCGAAGTCGGTGTTGAAGAGTTGGGTGAACATCGCCGGGACGGAGACCAGCAGCACGATCAGTACGAATACCGACGCCAACTGATGGACAAACGTGTAGCGCCCGGCCTGCAACTGGGTGCGCAGCGGTACCGGTGGCTCGCGCATGAACAGGGACGTGAGGAGCGCCGGGACCATTAGCACGCCGAACAACAGGTAGGTGCCGGCCCAGGCCGAGTGTTTGTAGCTGAAACCGGTGGAGCCAAAGCCTTCGGCGAAGAACAGGGCGCCGGCGGTGGCCAGCAGCGCGGCGATGCGGTAGCCGGACATGTAGCTGGCGGCGAGGGCGGCCTGGCGGGTGTCGTCGGCGATCTCCAGGCGGTAGGCGTCGACGGCGATGTCCTGCGTCGCAGAGGCGAAGGCCACGATCACGGCGATGGCGATCAACCAGGACAGGTGTTTCTGTGGGTCGCAGAAGCCCATGCCGATCAGGCCGAGAATGACCAGCGCCTGGGAGAGCACTAGCCATGAACGACGGCGCCCCAGTTTGCCGAGCAGCGGCAGGCGCCATTGGTCGAGCAGCGGCGACCAGACCCATTTAAAGGCATACGCCAGGCCGATCAGGCTCGCGTAGCCAATGGTTTCGCGGGCCACGCCGGCTTCGCGCAACCAGACTGAAAGCGTGGAAAACACCAGCATGTATGGCAAGCCGGCGGCGAAGCCAAGCAGCAACAGCACGAGCGTCGAGGGACTGGCATAGGCGGCGAGGGCGGCGCGCCAGGTTTTACGGGGCATGGGCTGGAGTCTGCCTCAAAAATTGCGAAAACAAAGCGCGCACTCTAACCGCTGTGCTCTACCGGGCGCCAGCCATGGCGCTGAATATCAACACGATTGTTCAGGATACTGATTCCTTCCATGCGCAGGCGTGCGCGCTGTTCATCCCCCGAGGCGCTGCCCACCGGCAGGCTGATCCGACCACCGGCCGCCAATACCCGATGCCAAGGCAGCGTGGTGTCGTTCGGCAATTGGCTGAGGGTTCTTCCCACCCAGCGCGCCGCGCGGCCAAGGCCGGCCATTTCGGCGAGTTGGCCATAGGTGACGACCTTGCCCGTCGGGACCTGTGCCAGGGTCAGGTAAAGGGTGGTGCGGCGGATCTGGGCGGCGTTCTCGGTGCCCGCTGGGGTGTCAGTCACGTAGGGGTTCCTGAGGTGGGTGTCCGTCTGTAGATTAATTCCTACAGGACTGGTTGAGAAATGAACTCATCAGTCCTACACAGGTCAGTCCTTGCTGAGGTGTCATCCTGGGGGATAATGCCGCCTTTTCACCGCAAACTTGAGCCCTTTATCGCTTATGTTGTCTAGAACCCTGCTATGCCTGGCTGTTGCCAGCGCCTCCATGCCCCTGCTTGCCGACACTGTCTGGTTGAAGAATGGGGACAAACTCAGTGGCAAGATTACCGTTTTCGATGGCGGCAAGTTGCTGATCCAGACCGATTATGCCGGCGCGATTCCCATTGACTGGAAACAGGTCAAGACCCTGGAGAGTGATCAGCAACTCCTGGTCAAGCAGGATGCCTACACCGGCGAAAAAGCCAAGGCGCTGCAAGCGGCCGAGGATGGCAAGGTCACCCTGGCCAACGGTGATGGGCCCAAAACCGTCGAGCTGGCCAGTATCCAGCAGATCCTCAAGCCCAAGCCGGTGGTCGAGGACCTGGTGTGGAAAGGCAATGTCGATGCCGCGCTGGATTACCAGCGTGCGGAAGCCGATACCGATGATTACGACATCGATTTCAAGACTTCGGCACGCCACGGCAGATGGCGGCACACTGCTGAAGGCGAATACAACCGTGAATTCCAGGATGACGTCGTGTCCGCCGATAACTGGCGCCTGGAGTATTCCCTCGACCGGTTCATTACCGACAAATGGTTCTGGCAAGGTCGCCTGAATTACAAACGCGACAAAGTCGAAGACCTGGCGCGCCAGCGCGTAGTGGGTACCGGTCCGGGCTACCAGTTCTGGGATGATGAACTGGGGGCGTTCTCCCTGGGTTCGCTGCTCAACCGCACCGATTACGAGTACCGCGACGGCGGCAAGGACAACTTCTATTCCGTGGCGATGAAGTGGGATTACAACCGCTACCTGATCGGCAAGCGCGTCGAGTTCTTCACCAACGGCGAAGTGGGCAAGCCGCTGTCCGGCGTGGCGGAGTACGCCTATGACGCCGAGATGGGGCTGCGCTACAAGGTCACCGACTGGGCATCGCTCAATCTCAAGGCAGAGAAGGATGTCATCGAGGGAACCGAGGACAGCGACCTGAGCAAGACGCGCTACACGGCGGGGTTTGGCGTGACCTGGTAACCCCAGGCTAGCCAACAAGTTCATGTGGGAGCGGGCTTGCTCGCGAAAGCGGTGTGTCAGTCAACGAGAATGTTGCTGATTCACCGCTTTCGCGAGCAAGCCCGCTCCCACAGTTTTTTTGTGCCTGCAAAACACACAGGCACAAAAAAGCCCCGCTTTTGAGGGCGGGGCCTTTTACTAAAGCAAGGACAAGTTAGATAACTTGAACTTCTTCAGCTTGCATGCCTTTCTGACCGCGGGTAGCGATGAAAGAAACCTGTTGGCCTTCTTTCAGGCTTTTGAAGCCGTCGGATTGGATAGCTTTGAAGTGAACGAACAGGTCGTCACCGGATTGTGGGGTGATGAAGCCGAAGCCTTTTTCATCGTTGAACCACTTAACGGTACCGGTTTGGCGATTAGACATGGTGTAACTCCTTGAACAAAGATAACTGCGACTCAGGAAGAACCCTGGCCGAGACTGAGTGCAAAGAGCAGGAAAAATTCTTGTAGATGGTTGGATCGAAATTCAACATATCGTGTAGAGATTCTCAGTGACACAAGCAACACAGTGGCGCCACCTTAACCCTTTTTCCAGAATGTGCCAATGGTCTTTGCGAAGGTTTCTCTTATTTGGTGACTGACGGCGCGGGCGATGGCCGGCAGGACCCGGAAATCAAGGTGGATCGGCGAGATTTGCGTGACGCGCTTTGAACCCTGCCCCGCGCCCCGGTAAGATGCCGGACGTATTTTTTCCACCTCGCTATTTCAGGAAACCGCCATGAGCATCAAATCGGACAAGTGGATTCGCCGCATGGCGCAAGAGCACGGCATGATCGAGCCCTTCGTCGAGCGCCAGATGCGTGGCGAAGGCGCCGACCGGCTGATCTCCTTCGGCGTCTCCAGCTACGGCTACGATGTGCGCTGCGCCGACGAATTCAAGGTGTTCACCAACATCAACTCGGCCACGGTCGACCCGAAGAACTTCGACGAGAAGAGCTTCGTCGACGTCAAGAGCGACGTGTGCATCATCCCGCCGAACTCCTTCGCCCTGGCCCGCACCGTCGAGTACTTCCGCATTCCGCGCAATGTGCTGACCATTTGCCTGGGCAAGAGCACCTACGCCCGTTGCGGCATCATCGTCAACGTCACGCCGCTGGAACCCGAGTGGGAAGGCCACGTGACCCTGGAGTTCTCCAACACCACGACCCTGCCGGCAAAAATCTACGCCAACGAAGGCGTGGCGCAGATGCTGTTCCTTGAGTCCGACGAAGAATGCGAAGTGTCCTACAAGGACCGTGGCGGCAAGTACCAGGGCCAGCGCGGCGTGACCCTGCCGCGTACCTGAATCTGACGAGCTGTTGGAATTCCTGGGCGGGCAGGCACTCTATGGGGTGTACTGCCCGTTTTTTTGCGTCAGCGCAGCGGGCCCTCGCTCAGGAGTTGCTCTATGAAGATCGATCCGCGAATCAGTGCCGAACTGGCAAGGCTTGAGCCCAATCAGATCGGTGTCATGGCTTGGTCATTGCTGGCCCATCCTGCCGAAGCGGCGGGCGGCATCCCCGGCCAGCCTGATCCCGATACGCCTAACGAACAGCCTACCGAACCTGGCGAACCCACCCTGCCGGACGAGCCGCCTCCTGCGCCGGTGGCATGAAATCAGCTGCAAGTTACAAGCTGCAAGCTGCAAGTTGGCGCATGTAGCTTGGCTTGAAGCTTGAAGCTTGAAGCTTTCAGCTCACAGGCCATATTTCGTTATCGCCAATGACAAAAATCCTGCAATCGCTGTCCTGATCGACTCGATAGCCGCCCGTGAACGCACCGAAGGCCGGTAGCAGGCTGATCTCGCTACCCAGGCGGAAACAGGCCAGGCGCAGCCGTTGCCGGCCCTTGCCGCTCAGGTGATAGACCGGGTGTACGTGACCGGCCAGCACATGGCGGCTGGCGTGCGGGGTGGGCTCGTGTTGCACGGCGAACGGGCCCAGCAGCAGCGGCTCCGGTACGACGCGAATATTCAGCTCCGGCGGTGGGTCGCCGGCGCGCTTGTCATGGTTGCCGCGAATCAGCGTCATGGCCAGGTGCGAATATCGCGCACGCCAATCGGAAAGGGCCTTCAGGGTGCCGGGCGCGTGAGAACCCGGGCCGTGGAGAAAATCCCCGAGGAAAATCAGCTGTCGACACGCCAGGCTGGCCAGTAACCCATCCAGCACCGCGATGTTGCTGGCGGTGGTGCCGTGGGGCACCGGTTGCCCGAGGCTGCGATAGGCGGCGGCCTTGCCAAAATGAACGTCGGCCACCATCAAGGTTTCCTGGGCGGGCCAGTACAGGGCTTTTTCCGGGAGCAGCCAGAGTTCTTCCCCCGCGAGGTTGACGGGATAAGGCGCGGGCATCAGGCGTCACCGCGATCGGCGGTCTTTTCCAACTCGTTGACCATCCGCCGGATGCGGTCGGCGAGTTTTTCCGAACTCATGCTTTCCCGGAACCGCTCCACCAGCAGCGGGAAGCCGAGCGGGGTGGGGCGCTTGATCCTGTGCAGGTCCAGCTTCAAGGTATTGAGGCGTTGCAAAGTCTGCTCCAAACGATTGATATCCAATTCCTCACGCAAGACTTCCTCCCCGGCCTGGGCCAGCAAGAGATTGTCGGCGTCGTATTGCTTGAACACTTGGAAGAACAAGCCACTGGAGGCCTGGACTTGCCGGGTGCTTTTTGGCGCACCGGGGTAGCCGGCGAAGACCAGCCCGGCGATCCGGGCGATTTCGCGAAAGCGCCTGAGGGCCAGTTCCCCAGCGTTCAAGCTGGCGAGCACGTCGGCCAGCAGGTGATCGACGCTCAGCAGGCCCGGGGTCAGGACGTGCGACCAATCCACCGCCGTGGCGCTGAGCAGTTCCAGGCCGTAGTCGTTGACCGCAATGGAAAACGTCACCGGCTGTTGCCGACTGACGCGCCAGGCCAGCAGGCTGGCCAGGCCCAGATGAACCTGGCGCCCGGCAAACGGGTAGAGAAACAAGTGCCAGCCTTCCCGGGACTTGAGGGATTCGGCCAGCAGGGTGTGTTGCGTGGGCAAACCGGACCAGCGTTCCTGCGTCGTCAGCAAGGGCTGCACGGCCTGCATCTCCGGCCCCTCGAAGCGGCCGGCGGCGGCTTCGCTCAAACGGGCCACGACAGCGGCCGCCAATTCGCTGGAGAGTGGCATGCGCCCGCCGTTCCAGCGCGGCACGGCGGCCTTTTTGGCCTGGCTGCGCCGCACGTAGGCGGTCATGTCTTCGACCCGGACCAATTCCAGCAGCCGCCCGGCGAACAGGAAACCGTCACCGGGGCGCAGGCGAGCGATGAAACCTTCCTCGACGCTGCCCAGGGTCTTGCCGCCGCCGCCCTTGCTCCAGAATTTCAATTGCAGGCTGGCATCGCTGACGATGGTGCCAATGCTCATGCGGTGGCGCCGGGCCAGGCGCGCATCGGGGACTCGCCAGATCCCGTGTTCGTCCGGCTCGACCCGTCGGTAATCGGGGTAGGCGGTCAGTGACAAACCGCCATGGCGCACAAAGGCCAGGGCCCAGGCCCATTCGGCCGGGTTGAGGTCGCGATAGGCCCAGGCCCCCCGCACCTCCGCGAACAGTTCGTCGGGAACGAAGCCGCCGCCCAGGGCCATGCTCACCAAATGCTGCACCAGGACATCCAGCGGTTTGTGGGGTGACAGGCGAGGTTCGATGCGCCGTTGGGCCACCGCGTCCTGGGCGGCAGCGGCTTCGATCAATTCCAGGCTGTGGGTCGGCACCAGCGTCACCCGTGAGGTCCGCCCCGGTGCGTGGCCGGAGCGCCCGGCCCGCTGCATCAACCGCGCCACACCCTTGGCCGAGCCGATCTGCAGCACCCGTTCCACCGGCAGGAAATCCACCCCCAGGTCCAGGCTCGACGTGCAGACCACCGCTTTGAGCTGGCCGTCCTTCAACGCACGCTCCACCCAATCCCGGGTGCCGCGGGACAGCGAGCTATGGTGCAGGGCGATCAGCCCGGCCCAGTCGGGCCTTGCTTCGAGGATGGCCTGATACCAGATTTCCGATTGCGCCCGGGTATTGGTGAAGACCAGGCAACTGCGACTGGCGTCGATTTCGGCGACGACCTTGGGCAGCATCTTCAGGCCGATGTGCCCAGCCCATGGGAAACGTTCGAGGGCCGGAGGCAGCAGCGTGTCGACCTGCAGCGCCTTGCCGTTGGCGCCCTGAACGCTGGCGCCGTTGCCTTGCGGGATCAACACCTGCTCGGCGTGGGCCTGGTTGCCCAGGGTTGCGGACACGCCCCAAACGATGAGTTCGGGGTGCCAGTGCCGCAAGCGGGCCAGGGCCAGTTGCAGTTGCACGCCCCGTTTGTTGCCGAGCAACTCGTGCCATTCATCCACGACCACCATGCGCAGGGTCGAGACGGCAGCGTGCGCGTCGGCTCGGGCGAGCATCAGGGTCAGGCTTTCGGGCGTGGTGATCAGCGCGGTGGGCAGGCGCCGGCCCTGGCGGGCGCGTTCACTGGGGCTGGTGTCGCCGGTGCGCAGGCCGACACTCCACGGCAGTTGCAGGTCTGCCAGGGGCGCTTCGAGGGCTTTGCCGGTGTCGGCCGCCAAAGCGCGCATCGGTGTGATCCACAGGACTGTCAGCGGTTCGGTTGGCGGCTTGCGTTTGCGCGGTTTGTCCGGCGGCGGTGTCGAGCGGGCGAAGCGGTTGAGGGCGGCAAACCACACGGCGTAGGTCTTGCCGGCACCGGTGCTGGCATGCAACAGCCCGGACTCCCCACGCTTGACCGCGGCCCATACTTGCTTTTGAAAGGCGAATGGCTTCCATCCGCGGGCATCGAACCACTGTTTCGCGAAATTATTGGATGTCGCCATGCCTGCCGCGTGCGCCCTGAAGGTCCTCTTCCAGTGACCACGGCGAGATGCGAAAGGTTTTATCCAGGACATCGGGGCGAGCGCGCTTCTGTGGCGAGGGAGCTTGCTCCCGCTGGAGGCGCAGCCTCCCTCCTGCAGTACGTCTTCCAGATGCAGGGGGCCGCTTCGCAGCCCAGCGGGAGCAAGCTCCCTCGCCACAAAAGCAGCGCCTGGCGGCGAATGCCAGTCAGTTAAGCAGCAAACCTGTGGGAGCAAAGCTTGCTCGGGAGATGAAAGGTTTTATGCAGGACATCGTGGCGAGCGCGCTTCTGTGGCGAGGGAGCTTGCTCCCGCTGGAGGCGCAGCCTCCCTCCTGCAGTGCGTCTTCCAGATGCAGGGGGCCGCTTCGCAGCCCAGCGGGAGCAAGCTCCCTCGCCACAAAAGCAGCGCTTGGCGGCGAATGCCAGTCAGTTAAGCAGCAAACCTGTGGGAGCAAAGCTTGCTCGGGAGATGAAAGGTTTTATGCAGGACATCGTGGCGAGCGCGCTTCTGTGGCGAAGGAGCTTGCTCCCGCTGGAGGCGCAGCCTCCCTCCTGCAGTGCGTCTTCCAGATGCAGGGGGCCGCTTCGCAGCCCAGCGGGAGCAAGCTCCCTCGCCACAAAAGCAGCGCCTGGCGGCGAATGCCAGTCAGTTAAGCAGCAAACCTGTGGGAGCAAAGCTTGCTCGGGAGATGAAAGGTTTTATGCAGGACATCGTGGCGAGCGCGCTTCTGTGGCGAGGGAGCTTGCTCCCGCTGGAGGCGCAGCCTCCCTCCTGCAGTGCGTCTTCCAGATGCAGGGGGCCGCTTCGCAGCCCAGCGGGAGCAAGCTCCCTCGCCACAAAGGCAGCGCCTGGCGGCGAATGCCAGTCAGTTAAGCAGCAAACCTGTGGGAGCAAAGCTTGCTCGGGAGATGAAGGGTTTTATGCAGGACATCGTGGCGAGCGCGCTTCTGTGGCGAGGGAGCTTGCTCCCGCTGGAGGCGCAGCCTCCCTCCTGCAGTGCGTCTTCCAGATGCAGGGGGCCGCTTCGCAGCCCAGCGGGAGCAAGCTCCCTCGCCACAAAAGCAGCGCCTGGCGGCGAATGCCAGTCAGTTAAGCAGCAAGCTTTGCTCCCACAGGTTTTATGCCGTTTGTTCCTAACTGACAGGCATTGGCGCCTCCTTTTAAGGGGAGGCCGAGGTCTATTTCAGGTTGCCACTGAGAAACTGCTTGAGCCGTTCGCTGGTGGGATTGCCCAGCACGTCTTCCGGCGCGCCTTCCTCTTCCACCAGGCCCTGGTGCAGGAACAGCACCTGATTCGAGACCTTGCGGGCGAAGCTCATTTCGTGGGTCACCATGATCATGGTCCGGCCTTCTTCAGCCAGGCCCTGGATCACTTTCAGCACTTCGCCCACCAACTCCGGATCCAGTGCCGAGGTGGGTTCGTCGAACAGCATCACCTCCGGCTCCATTGCCAGCGCACGGGCAATGGCCACCCGCTGTTGCTGGCCGCCGGAGAGGAACGCCGGGTACTGCTCGGCGACCCGCGCCGGCAGGCCGACCTTGTCGAGGTAACGTCGGGCACGGTCGTCGGCTTCCTGCTTGCTCACCCCCAGCACCCGGCGCGGCGCCATGGTGATGTTTTCCAGCACGGTCATGTGGCTCCACAGATTGAAGTGCTGGAACACCATGGCCAGGCGCGTGCGGATACGTTGCAGTTCGTCGGCGTCGGCCACGTGCATGCCGTGGCGGTCCTTGATCATCTGGATTGACTGACCGTCCAGGGTCATGGCGCCATCGTTGGGTTGTTCCAGGAAGTTGATGCAGCGCAGGAAGGTACTCTTGCCCGAGCCGCTGGCACCGATGAGACTGATGACGTCGCCGGTCTTGGCCTTGAGCGAAACGCCCTTGAGCACTTCATGTTCGCCATAGCTTTTATGCAGGCCTTCGATGGTCAGTTTGTACATGGAGCATGCATCCTCAAGGCGAAAGTAGGTAGCCGCTGCGGTAGGCCTCGGTGCCGGCGACATGGGCTATCACCATGCCGGCCGTGGCCATGCGGCGCAGCGAACGGGCGTACAGCAGCCCGGCGTTACGGCAATGAACGGGGGTGACGGTATCGTTGACCGGGTCGATGATTTCCGCGATCAGTTGCCCCGCCTCCAGGTATTCGCCGGGCAAGGCGCTGTAGACCAGCAACCCGCCCACGGGCGTCGTCACCGGCTCGACCGCAGCCAGCGGCGTGGCCGGGTAGGGCAACTCGGGCATGGGCATCGGTTCGCCGTCGATGGCGCCGAAGCGGATCAAGTACTCGATCAAGGCCTGGCAGTCGAGGCTCGCCAAGCCGTGGTTGACGTCGCCCTGGCCGCGCAACTCCACGGTGACCGAAAAGCTGCCCAAGGGAATCTCGAAGCGGTCGCCGAAGCGTTCCTTGAGCTGCCACCAGAGCAGGGTGAAGCACTCATCGAACGACTGGCCACCCGAATCGGTTGCCAGCAGGCTGGCTTCGGCACCGATGTAGCGGGCCAGCGGCTCGACCTGGGGCCAGGCTTCGGGCGTGGTGTAGAGGTGGGCCACGGCTTCGAAGTCGCAATGCAGGTCCAGCACCATGTCGGCGTCGCAAGCCAGTCGCTGCAGGGCCAGGCGCAGGGACTGCAATTGCGTGCCAGGGGTTTGCCGGGCGAGGGCATCGCGCAGGCTGGTGCGGATCAGCATCAGGTTGTGCTGCGGATCGTCGGTGAGCAGGTCCTGGATCTCGTTGCCGATCTCCTCGCTCAGGTCGACGAAGCGGCGGTTGAAGTTCTGCCCGCTCTCGGTTTCGTAGCGGCCCAGGGGCACGTCCATCAGCACTTGTTCAAGGCCGATGGGGTTGGCGACGGGCACCAGCACGATCTCGTGCCGCAGGTGGCCCGACGCCTCGAGCTCGGCCAGGCGTTGCTTGAGGTGCCAGGCGACCAGCATGCCCGGCAGTTCATCGGCGTGCAGGGACGCCTGGATGTAGATTTTGCCGACGGCATTTTCCGGGCCGAAGTGGAAGCTGTGGATCTTGCGCGCTGTCCCCGGTACCGGGGCCAGCAGGTCATGGATCTGATGGCGCATGTGCGTGTGTGTCCTGGAACAAAAGCCTTAGTGGGTCGGCCCGAGGAAGGCCAGCCATCGGCGTTCGGCGAGGCGGAAGAGGCCTACCAGCGCAAAGGTGACGGTCAGGTAGATCAACGCGGCGATCCCGAACGACTGGAACGTCAGGAACGTCGCCGAGTTGGCATCCCGGGCGACTTTCAGCACGTCTGGAACGGTAGCGGTGAATGCCACGGTCGTCGAGTGCAGCATCAAGATGACTTCGTTGCTGTAGTACGGCAGCGAGCGGCGCAGGGCCGACGGCATGATCACGTAGGCATACAGTTTCCAACCGGTCAGGCCGTAGGCCTTGGCCGCTTCCACTTCGCCATGGTTCATGCTGCGAATCGCCCCGGCGAAAATTTCCGTGGTGTAGGCGCAGGTGTTCAAGGCGAAGGCCAGGATCGTGCAGTTCATCGCATCGCGAAAGAAGCTGTCGAGCATGGGCTGGGCGCGCACCGCCTCGATGCTGTAGATGCCGGTGTAGCAGATCAGCAGTTGGATATAGAGCGGCGTGCCCCGGAACAGGTAGGTGTAGAACTGCACGGGCCAGCGGACGTAGAACTTGGGGGAAACCCGGGCGATGGACAGCGGGATCGACACCACGAAGCCGATCAGCAGCGAGGCGCTGAGCAGCCACAGGGTCATCGCCAGGCCGGTGATGTTGACGCCGTCGCTGTAGAGAAACGGCCGCCAGTATTCTTGCAGGAGTTCGATCATCGCACCGCCTCCCGGGCGCCGGCGGCGTAGCGGCGTTCAAGCCAGCGCAGGATGAAGTTGGACGCGCTGGTGATCAGCAGGTAGATCAATGCCGCCAGCACCAGGAAGTAAAACAGCTGGTAGGTGCTCTTGCCCGCGTCCTGGGCCGCCTTGACCAGGTCGGCCAGGCCGATGATCGACACCAGCGCGGTGGCCTTGAGCATCACCATCCAGTTGTTGCCGATGCCCGGCAAGGCAAAGCGCATCATTTGTGGAAAGACGACGTAGCGAAAGCGCTGGCCACGCTTGAGGCCATAAGCCGTGGCGGCTTCGACCTGGCCGCGGGGGACCGCGAGGATCGCGCCGCGAAAGGTTTCGGTGAAGTACGCGCCATAGATGAAGCCGAGGGTAATCACCCCGGCGCCGAATGGGTTGATCTCGATGTATTCCCATTCCATGAAGTCGGTAAACGAGGTCAGCCAGGTTTGCAGGCTGTAGAAGATCAGCAGCATCAGCACCAGGTCCGGCACGCCGCGGATCAGCGTGGTGTAGAGCTGGGCGGGGATTCGCAGCAGTTTGACGCGGGACAGCTTGGCGCTGGCGCCCAGCAGGCCGAGCAGGACGCTCAGCAACAAGGACAGGGCCGACAGCTTGATGGTCATCCAGGTGCCTTGCATTAGCAGCGGGCCAAAGCCCTGCAGGCTGAAGGCCGAGAGCCCCAGACTTTGTAGGAATTGTTCGAACATGGACGTTGCCTTTGGCAGAAAAAAGACGCCCACCCGAGATCGGGTGGGCGCCGCGCATTATTTGCCGCTGTACAGATTCAGATCGCCAAAGTGTTTTTTCTGGATCTCGGCGTATTTGCCGTCGTCGTGTAACGCTTTGATACCTTTATCCAAAAGGGCCTTCAGCTCTTTGTTACCTTTCTTGATACCGATGGCGGTCTTGGATGGCAGCAGTTCGCTGTCCACTGGCTTGCTGACTTCGTAGCCTTCACCTTTTGGCGACTTCAGGAACCCCAGCTCAGCTTGGAGCATGTCCTGGATCGCGGCGTCGAGGCGGCCCGAGGTCAGGTCGGAGTAGACCTGGTCCTGGTTCTGATAGGCCTGGGTCTTGACGCCGGCCTTGTCCAGCACGGCCTTGGCGTAGGCTTCCTGGATGGTACCTTGCTCGTAGCCGACGGTCTTGCCTTTGAGCGAGGCAACGTCTTCGCTCAGGCCCGAGCCCTTCTTGAAGACATAGGCCGTTGGGCCGGAGAACAGCTCGCTGGAGAAGTCGATGGCTTTTTCACGGGCCGGGGTCACGGTCATGGAGGAGATCACGCCGTCGAATTTATTGGCCTTCAGGCCCGGGATCATGCCGTCGAAATCGCTTTCAACCCATTTGCATTTGACCTTCAGTTCTTCGCAGATCGCATTGCCCAGGTCGATGTCGAAACCCACCAGGCTGCCGTCGGCGGCCTTGGACTCGAACGGAGCGTAGGAAGGGTCGACACCAAAACGCAGTTCCTTGTATTCCTTGGCCGTGGCAACGCCAGCGGCCATGCACAACGCCAGTGCAGAAAGGGTCAGCAGTGCTTTTTTCATTATTGAGTCCCTAAAACCAATTTGAGCGCTTGTGGCGCGTAAGATTGTTACCGGTGAAGGTCTGAACGGTATGACGGCATAAAGGTAGCAATTTCCGCACCATAGTGCCGAACAGGTGTTTTAAAAGCACGGGTGGCGGAAGACGGAACGCGATGGTGCGCGAGGCTGAGCGTACATCAAAAAACGCACCGGGATGGAGCGTGCGTCGTCTCGATTGCGGTCTTTGTGGCGAGGGAGCTTGCTCCCGCTGGAGGCGCAGCCTCCCCACGCGGTGTGACATACAGAACCAGAGGGCCGCTTCGCGCTGGAGCGCCAGCCCGGCCCAGCGGGAGCAAGCTCCCTCGCCACAGAGGGAGCGGTGTTATTTCAGCAGGTCCTGAAGCGTTGCCAATGTGTCGGCTTCGTCGACGCTCTTGTCCTGGCGCCAGCGCAGCATCCGCGGAAAGCGCACGGCGATCCCGCTCTTGTGGCGCTTGGACAGGGCGATCCCCTCGAAGCCCAGTTCGAACACCAGGGTGGGCGTGACGCTGCTCACCGGGCCGAACTTTTCCACGGTGGTCTTGCGCACGATGCTGTCGACCTGGCGCATCTCGGCATCGGTCAGGCCTGAATAGGCCTTGGCGAACGGCACGAGGGTGCGTTCGCGACTGCCCGGCGGGTTGTCCCACACGGCGAAGGTGTAGTCGCTGTACAGGCTGGCGCGCCGACCGTGGCCGCGCTGGGCGTAGATCAGCACCGCGTCGACGCTGAACGGGTCGATTTTCCATTTCCACCACACGCCCATGTCCTTGGTCCGGCCAACGCCGTACAGCGCGTTGCGGGCCTTGAGCATCATGCCTTCGACACCGAGGCTGCGAGAGGCTTCGCGCTGCCGGGCGAGGTCGAGCCAGTCCTGGCCGGTGACGATGGGTGAGGGCAACAACACCGGGCTGTGGATACGGGCGATCAGCGCCTCCAGTTGTTCGCGCCGCTCGGCTTGGGGGCGGCTGCGCCAGTCCTCGCCTTGCCATTCCAGCAGGTCGTAGGCCATCACCACCACGGGGGCGTCGTCGAGAATTTTCTTGCCCAGGGTCTTGCGCCCGATGCGCTGCTGCAACAGGGCGAAGGGCTGCACCGCCGGTTGCAGCGGTGCGTCGGGGTCGAAGGCGTCCTCGGTGACTGACTGCGGGGCTTTCCAGACCACGATTTCACCATCGATCACCGTGCCGTCAGGCAGCGCCTGGGCCAATGAGTGCAATTCCGGAAAACGTTCAGTGACCAAGTCCTCGCCTCGGGACCAGACCCACAAATGGTCTTCGCGCTTGATCACCTGGGCGCGGATTCCATCCCATTTCCACTCCACCTGCCAGTCACTGGCGGGCCCCAGCAACGCGTCGAATTGCGCCACGGGCGCGGACAACCCATGGGCCAGGAAAAACGGATAAGGCTGGCCGCCGCGCTGGGCATGCTCATCGTCGGATTCGGCGGCGATCAGCCTGAGGTAGCTGGCCGCCGTGGGGCGATGGGACAGATCGGTGTAGCCCACCAGTCGCTGGGCCACCCGTTTGCTATCCAGCCCGGCCATGCTCGCCAGGGCCCGGGTCACCAAGAGCTTGGACACGCCGACGCGGAAACTGCCGGTGATGAGTTTGATGCAGAGCATCAGGCTCGGTCGGTCGAGCTGCGCCCATAGCGCCGGAAGCCGTTCAGCCAGGACTTCAGGCGATTCACCGCGCAACGGCAGCAGTTTCTCCTCGACCCACAGCGCCAGGCCTTCATCGGAACTGTGGGGCGA
Source organism: Pseudomonas sp. Z3-6 (assembly GCF_051131985.1). Taxonomy (NCBI): domain Bacteria; kingdom Pseudomonadati; phylum Pseudomonadota; class Gammaproteobacteria; order Pseudomonadales; family Pseudomonadaceae; genus Pseudomonas; species Pseudomonas sp. Z3-6. The sequence goes on along the minus strand of NZ_CP071644.1, from coordinate 5,544,160 downwards.
TTCAGGCAAGACTAACGAAATGGTTTCGGCCAGGTCGCCCACGGCCTGATAACTTTCCTCGAACAGCCAGAGCGACAACCCGCAGACCTGGACTGCCAAATCCCGGAGGATTTTTACCGGCACCAGTTGCCGCGGACGCCCGCCGGAGAGGAAATACACGGCCCAGGCGGCATCTTCCGGCGGTGCCTTGCTGAAGTAATCTTGCATGGCGGCAAGCTTGGCGTTGCTGGACGTGGTGGCGTCCAGTTCGGCGTACAGCTCGGCGAAGGCTTTCATGACGCCGCCTCGCCGCTGTCGGCCGCCGTGGCGAGGTCTTCTTCATCGTCACCGTACTCCGTGGTGAACCCCTGGGCGTCGAGGCCTTGCTCGCAGAGGTGGCGCACCAACACGGCGACCGACCCGTGGGTGACCATCACCCGCTCGGCGCCGGTCTGTTCAATGGCCCAGAGCAGGCCAGGCCAGTCGGCGTGATCGGACAGCACGAAACCCCGGTCCACGCCGCGTCGCCGACGCGTACCGCGCAGGCGCATCCAGCCACTGGCGAAGGCATCGCTGTAGTCGCCGAAGCGGCGCATCCAGCTGCTGCCGCCGGCAGAGGGCGGGGCGATGACCAGCGCCTGGCCCATGATTGGATCGTTCTTTTTAAAATCGCCAGCGTAGAGCGTCGGTGGCAGGTGAACGCCTGCCTCGCGATAGACCCGGTTCAGCGGTTCCACCGCGCCGTGGGCGAGGATCGGTCCGAGGCTTTCATCGATGCCGTGAAGAATCCGCTGGGCCTTGCCGAAGGAATAGCAGAACAACACGCTGGCCCGGCCGGCGGCAATGTTTGCGCGCCACCACTGGTTGATCTCCTCGAAGACCTGCGCCTGGGGTTGCCAACGATAGATCGGCAGGCCGAAGGTCGATTCGGTGATGAAGGTATGGCACTTCACCGGTTCGAACGGCGCGCAGGTGCCGTCAGGTTCGACTTTGTAGTCCCCTGACGCCACCCAGACCTCGCCTTGGTACTCCAGCCGCACCTGGGCCGAGCCCAGGACGTGGCCGGCGGGGTGAAAACTCAAGGTTACGCCGTGGTGTTGCAGGCGTTCGCCGTAGGGCAGGGTTTGCAGGTTGATGTCCTGGCCCAGGCGGGAACGCAGGATGCCTTCGCCGGGTGCCGCCGCCAGGTAGTGTTGGTTGCCGCTGCGGGCATGGTCGCCGTGGGCGTGGGTGATGACCGAGCGTTCCACCGCGCGCCACGGGTCGATGTAGAAATCCCCGGGCGGGCAGTACAAGCCTTCGGGGCGGGCAATGACAAGATCCATGCAGTCACCGGAGCGATGGGCTTGTCAGGTAGAGGCGAGGGCGAGGGGAGAAGTTCTATCGGGTTTTCGGGGTGGATCCACTGAACCCGTGGCGAGGGAGCTTGCTCCCGCTCGGCTGCGCAGCAGTCGTAAACCGGTTGATGCGGTCTGCTTGTAGACATGCAGGGGGCTGCTTCGCAGCCCAGCGGGAGCAAGCTCCCTCGCCACAAATCCTGTCTCCAGGCCCGGGGTTGCAGTTACTTGCCAGGCACCAGGGTCAACCGCGTCTTGCCGTAGGCTCGATCGAAGTTCTGCGATTGCAGCGGCAAATTCTGGTACTGCCCCTTGATCCATGGATCGATGCCATTGGCATAGTGTGGGCTGACCGGGTTGCCGGACTGGCCGGTGCCGTCCTGGATCATCAACGGTTCAGGCTGGCCGAAGTCGACGATAAAGCGCATGGAAGGCGCCAGGGTGGTGGCGAAATCCTGCCCCCAGGCAAACGCCGCCGTGTTGAGCGTGGTGCTGTCTCCGCCGGCCGGCAGCGGGCCACGTACGATCTGGCCGTTGCTGTTTTTCCACGTATAACGATGCAACTGGCCCCACTGCCAAGCCTTGTGGTCACCGCCCAACTGGCTGTCACCGGCACTGATGGTGGCGGCCAGGCTGCGGGCGAGGATGACGGCCTTGTCTTCTTTCTGCGGTGTGCGCACATCGTCCCAGAAAGGGCTGTCTTCGCGCCCCAGCAGATGATCGGCCTGGGCCGAGTAGGACAATTGGCCGTTGGCGACCAGCGCCTGCCACGCCACGCTGCTGTCCGGGCCCAGCTCGTCGAGGAAAATCTGCTTCATGCTTTCCTGCAGGAACAGCCCATAGATCGCCGCGTCGGCGGAGGTCGGGCTGAGCCGGCCATCGAATGCCATCAAGCGGGTATAGGCCTCGCGGGCCTTGGCCCGGTCAGCCACCGGCAGGGCGTCGATCGCTTGTTTGAGCGGCTGGGTCATGCCCGGGGCTTCGAAGACGCGCTTGAGCTTGGCCGCGAACGTCGTGCTCTGGTCGTATTGCATGGCGGTCAGGCTGCGGGTGTCGTGCTTGCCCGCGCTGGCCAATTCGGCCATGCGTTCGCCACGCTCCGGTGCGCCCCAGGAGTTGGACAATTGCATGCCATAACCATGGGGAATGACCCGTTGGTTGGCCGTGCCGAGCCAGCCCTGGGCCGGGTCTTGATCGTAGGGGTGCAGCATCGGGTCGGCGTAACCGTCCCAATCGTAGCGACCGTCCCAACCTGGCGATGGCAACAGGCCTTCGCCTTCGCGGCGGTTCGGGTAGCGACCGGTGACTTGCCAGCCGATATGGCTGGCGTCGGCAAAGACCAGGTTCACCGCCATGGCGCGGATCTCCCGGCTGGCATCGGAGGCTTTCTCGACGTTCTGTGCCCGGGACAGGTCGAAGAAGGCATCCAGGGTCTTGTCATCGCTGAAGCTGGGTGTCTGCAAGGCCAGGCCAAAGCCGTTGGCCATGGCCGGCCCCTGGGCACTGTTGAGCAACGGGCCGTGGCGGGTCTCGAACACCGCTTCACGCATTGGTCGCTGGCCTTTGATGAAGTAGGTTTCGTTGCGCACGATCACCGGCTGCCATTTGCCGTTGACCTCGTAGGACAGGCTGTTGCCCTGGCGTCGGATTTTTTCCAGGAACAGGTCCTGGTTGTCTCCCAGCACGCTGGTCATGCTCCAGGCCACCTTGCCGTTGAATCCGGCCAGGATCATTGGGATGCCCGCCACGGAAACCCCGGCCGCCTGGTACTTGGGAGCGCGGATCTGTACGGGACTCCACAGTCCCGGCATGCCCAGCGGCCCATGGCTGTCGCTGGCCAACAAGCTCTTGCCGCTGCGGCTGCGTTGCGGCGCGATGGCCCAGTTGCTTGCAGACGCAGCGCCCAACAGATTCAGCCCGGCCAACTGGCCGGTGGCCTTGCTGATTTCGTTCAGGCCTGGGATCTGGCCGTTGAGGCGCAGGCCTTGGAGCTTATCAGCCTCGGCCACGGGCAGTTGCTCGTCCGGATAGGATGGGCTCAGCCAGGCGAGCTTGTCGTTGTTGACGGTCTGAGCCAGCACCAGGCTGGCGACTTCTTCCGGCAGGTTGGCTGACTGGCTGAGATTCAGCAGGCAGAACATCAACGCTGAATCTTCCGGCTTCCAGTATTCGGGCTTGTAGCCAGTGGCGGCCAGGTCCGCCGGCAGCTTGTCGCGGTAGCGGAACAGGTAGGCGTTGACGCCGCGGGCATAGACTTCAAAGAAGCGCTTGAGCCGTGGCGAAGACGCCTTGTACAGCTCGTCGGCGTTTTTCTTCAGGTTAACGGCGCGCATGTAGCGGTCGACGTCCAGCCGTTCGGCGCCGGACATCTCTGCCAACCGCCCCTGGGCCAGCAGGCGCAGGGTGACCATCTGGGCAATGCGGTCGCTGGCGTGGACGTAGCCGAGGGTGAACAGGGCGTCATGGAAGCTGTTGCTTTCGATCAGCGGCATGCCTGTGGCATTGCGGCGGACCGAGACGTTCTGCGCCAGCCCCTTGAGCGGCTGCACGCCGGATGTGGGCGGGACAGTGTCCTGGGCATTCCAGGTCTGGCATCCGCTCAAACCGAGCACACTGGCCACTGCGGCGGCAACGCCGAGCCGGGGGATAAGGGAAATAGAGGCTGGCGAGGCCATGGCAAAGCTCCTGCGGGAGGGGGTGGCACCAATAAAGGCGCTACGTTAGTGAGCAGGCGGGGGCCGCGCAAGCGGGGGCGAGGGTTATTTGTTGATTTAGCGATGAAAGCCCTGCTGTTCACTCAAGGACGACTGTGAACCTGTCGCGAGGGAGCTTGCTCCCGCTGGGCTGCGCAGCGGCCCCAAAACCATTCGACACGGTGTGCCAGGAAAATACGGCTGGCAGGTTTTTACGATTGCTGCGCAACCGAGCGGGAGCAAGCTCCCTCGCCACAAGTCAGCGCGTTTGCTCGAAGGCTTGCCTGTTGGAAAAGGGGATGCTCAAGTGTGGAACATTCAATGAACGAGCAAGAGAAAACCGGCATGGAGCTACAGCACGACGCGGCGCTGATCCTCATCGATCAACAAAAAGGCATCCTTCACCCCAGGCTCGGCCCTCGCAACAACCCCGAGGCCGAGCTGCGCATGCTGGAGCTGCTGGCCTTCTGGCGACACACGGCGCGGCCGGTGATTCACGTTCATCACTTGTCCCGCTCGCCGGACTCGGTGTTCTGGCCGGGGCAGTCGGGGGTGGAGGTCCAGCCGCGGTTCGAGCCGATGGCCGGGGAACGGCTGGTGCAAAAACAGGTGCCGGATGCGTTCAGTGGCACGGGCCTGGAGCAAGACCTGCGCGAAGCCGGTATCGGGCAACTGGTGATCGTCGGTGTGGCGACGCACAACTCGGTGGAGTCCACGGCCCGCACGGCCGGCAACCTGGGGTTCGACACTTGGGTGGTCGAGGACGCCTGCTTTACCTTCGACAAGACCGATTACTTCGACAATCCTCGTTCGGCGGCCGAGGTGCATGCCATGTCCCTGGGCAACTTGCACGGTGAGTATGCGACGGTGGTGGGTGTGGAGCGGATTCTACAGGCAGGCTGATACATATGCAGTGAATGTGCTGGCCTCATCGCGAGCAGGCTCGCTCCCACATTGATTTTGCGGCAATCATTGGGTATCGCTTCACCCGCAATTCCCCTGTGGGAGCGGGCTTGCTCGCGAAGAGGGCGTGTCAGGTTAATCACTGCCAACTGACCCACCGCATTCGCGAGCAAGCCCGCTCCCACATTGATTCTGCGGCGATCATTGGATATCGCCTCACCGTAAATCCAGTGTGGGAGCGAGCCTGCTCGCGATAGCGATTTAACAGGCGAAGATTATCTCCGCCCAGCCCCTCAAGCCCCGTGGCATTTCTTGAATTTCTTGCCATTGCCACACGGGCAAGGGTCGTTGCGACCGACATCCTTCAGGGCGTTGCGTACTGGCTCCTGGTGGGCGTGGCCGCAGTTCGGGCCGTGGACGTGGCCGTGGTCATGATCGTGGTGATGGTCGTGATCGTGGTTGCAATCAGAGCCGTGAACGTGGGGTTGCTGGGTCATCGGGGTTACTCCGCAATTAAATCGGCGGCGATTATCACGCCATTGCGCTCAAGGTGCACGTAGTGGGCAATGAATAATCCGGTTTCCAGCTCACCTTCCAGACGATAGGGGATCTGTTCCCGGGGTTTCTCCAGCAGTTTCACCACTTCCCGCACCTGCGGCCACAGGTTGGTGCGCACCGGCACCTTGAAGTAGGCGCTGTGCCTGGGGCGCACGGTGAACCAATGTTCATGCTCACCTTCGGTCAGCAACAGCTCGCCCAGGTGGACACGGTAGGTCAGGCCACGAACGGTCAGGTCGCTGTCGCCGGGGTTGTCGACGCGAAAGTGCAGCATGAACCGCTGTTCCACCAGCCGGGCCCGGATCACCTCGACCTTGACCAGGTGGACCTGGGGCTCAGGGGCTTCATCGCCTCGCCAGGAGGCACAGCCGCCGAACCCGAAGAACAGCAACAGGCAGGTGACGCGCAGCAAGAAGGATGGGTGGGTCATGTCCGTGCCTCTGGTTTATCCCCAGTCTAGCCCTATGGGCCGATGGACGGGCGTCGGACGTTTCCGAAAAATCAGCGGGTGAAGTAACCGGCGCAGCATTTCTTGAATTTGTACCCGCTGCCGCACGGACAATCGTCGTTGCGTCCCGTCTTCACCGGCACGGTCGGGTCGATGAAGTACCAGCGCCCGTCGTTCTGCACAAACGAGGACTGTTCCCGGTGGCTATGCTCGCCCTGGCCATCGTGCCAGCGCGCCGTGAACGTGACGAAGGCGTGTTCCGGTTTACCGCCGAACACTTCGCTGCTTTCCACCTCCAGCCCCAACCAGGTGCTGTTGGCGCTCCACTCGCTGATCGACTGGCGATCGAGGCTTTGCTGCTGGGCGGGCAGGGTGGTGGCGACCAGATAATCCACCAGGCCCAGCACATAGGCGCTATAGCGCGAACGCATCAAGGCTTCGGCGCAGGGCGCCGGGTGACCGTCGTGATAGTGGCCGCAGCAGGCGTCCAGTGAATTGCCACTGCCGCAGGGGCAAATGGGTGATTGGGAGCTTGTGTTCACGGTTACCACCAATATTTTCCGAAGTTTTCCGGGTTGGCCCAGAAACGTGAGTTGAGCCAGTCGGGGACTTGTTTGTATTCAAGCAGATCGTAGGTGAACAGGGTCAGCACCTGATCGTCACGCTGGAATCGCTCACTGGCTTGCAGGGCCAGGGAGAAAAAGTCCGTCTCTTGCCAGCCGCAGGCAGTGAGGTCGGCCAGCACGGCGATGCGGCTGGCGTTGAGATTGCGGATGCCGCCCAGCAGGTTCAGGCCCTCGCGCTTGGGCAAATGCTCCAGGCAATCGAGTGCCAGGGCCAGGTCAAAACGGCGCGCCGCCACGTCCGCCGGCAGCGCGCCGGGGCCGGCGTGGACCACTTCGGTGTCGGGGTGGGCCTGCTGGAAGGCTTCGAGTGCGGGGAAGGCGCTGGCACCGATCAGCAGCAGGGTTTGCGGGGCATAACGGTCAAGCACGGCCGCCAGGGCTTGCTGGGGCGTACGCGAAGAAATGGCAACGGTCATCGAAGTTCCTCAGTCAGAACCACCACGATAGCCTGCCCGGACATCATGGCCTAGAGCGGTTTGTCCCGGAATGTGCGCAAACGTCGTAAACCCGGGGCGAAAACCCGCGATTGCTCAGGCTGGCGTAGATTCGAAGTCGGGTCTTTACTCCCCTGAATCGGCGCCAAGCCGATCCCTCAAGGAGAAACCCGATGAGCATAGTTCGGACAGCGTTACCCCTGGTTCTGCTAACCAGTGTGTTGACTGGTTGCGCAGGTTTGCAGAAAACCGACTGGCCGACCTGTGCGGCCGTCGGCGGAGCGATCGGCGCCGGATTGGGCGCCATAGAAAGCACTTCCTGGGCTGGCGGCGGCGCGTTGTATGTTGGCGGCATGGCGGCAGCTTATTGCTGGGTCAAGGGCGACGGCGACGAAGACGGCGATGGCGTGCCGGACAGCCGTGACAAATGCCCGGGCACACCGAAGGGCGTGCAGGTCGATGCCGACGGTTGCCCGCCGCCCGCACCGGCGCCGGTGGTCGAAGAAGCGGTCGTGGTCAAGGAAGAAACCATCGTGATCCGCGATGTGCACTTTGAATTCAACAAAGCCACGCTGACCCCAGCCGACAAGGATGTACTGAGCACGGTCGCCACCCGCCTGAAGCAGGAAACGTCCACCGCGCAACTGAGTGTCACCGGCCACACCGACAGCGTTGGCAGCGATGCGTACAACCAGAAACTGTCGCAGCGGCGAGCCGATTCGGTGGTGAAATACCTGGTCGAAAACGGCGTGCCGCAGTCCAGTTTTGTCTCGGTGTCCGGCGCCGGTGAGAGCCAGCCGGTGGCCGATAACAAGACCGCCGACGGCCGTGCGATGAACCGCCGCACGGAGATCAAGATAAACCGTTGAAACCCTTGGCATCCGCGGCTTGTAGAGTTGCGGATGCGGGTCTTTACTCCTGTGTGACCGGTATGGGCCGGTGACACAGGAGCCTTCACATGAACGTTCTAATCAGGGCCGCCTTACCGGTGCTGCTGGCGAGCAGTCTGTTGTCCGGTTGCGCCACTCACAGCGACGGCAGCGCACCCCTCAATCAACGCACCTGGCCAATCTGTAGCCTGATCGGCGGCCTCGTCGGCGGCGGGTTGGGGGCCATTGAAAGCAGCGGTTGGGCCGCTGGTGGCGCCGCCTTGGGGCTGCTGGGCGGTGGCTTGATCTGCTACGCCCAGGATGGCGATGAAGACGATGATGGCGTGTTCGACCGCCGCGACCGTTGTCCCGATACCCCAGCCAATACACCGGTCGAGCATCATGGCTGCCCGGTGCCGCAATACCCCGCCAGCGCGCCACCGGTCGAACCGCAAGCGCCGACCAGCGAAGTCATTACCCTCAATGACGCGGGCAAGGTGCTGTTCGATTTCGACAAATCCGATCTCACCGCAGAGGCTCGAAGCCAGCTCGATGGGCTGATGGGCAAGCTCAGCCATGTCAATGTCGCCAGCATTCGGGTAGTGGGCCACACCGACAGCGTCGGCAGCGATGCCTATAACCAAGGGCTGTCCGAACGTCGCGCCAGTAGCGTCGTGGAGTATTTGCTGACCCAGGGACTCGCCCCCGACAAACTCACCAGCGAAGGCAAGGGCGAAAGCGAGCCGGTGGCCGACAATGAGACCGACGAAGGGCGCGCGCAGAATCGCCGGGTCGAATTGCATCTCCAGCGCTGAGCAGCGAGCCAGAGCTGCCGGATCGTCGGGAGGGCGATCCGGTCGGCCGGGGCTCGGGTTGGATTAAATTTGCCTGGCCCTCTGGCTTATCCGGCGCGCAAGCCGTTACTGTGCGCGCAAAGAATAATTCTCCATCAGGGGGGCGTATGAAGGTGTTTTGGGGGCTGGGGCGCTTGCTGACCCTGCTGTTCTGGCTGGTGGTGCTGGTCAACCTGGTCGTGCCGTTCGTCCATCCGCTGCATCTGCTGGTCAATTTCGCCGGTGCTTTTTTGCTGGTGCTGCACGTGCTGGAACTGCTGTTGTTCCGGGCCAGTTTCCGTGGCCGCGCCGCCCCTGGCCGTGACCGCCTCAGAGTGCTGCTGTTCGGCATCTTCCATCTGCAAACCCTCCCGACCGCGCCAGAGGCTTCCCATGCGTAAATTGTGTCTGCTTGCCGCCCTTGTATGCCCGTGGGCTTCGGCCCAGGTGCTCCAGGTCGAAAGCCATTCGTTGATGCGCCTGCCCAACACCACCAGCACACTGACCCTGGAACGTCTGGAGGTGGCCGATTACGGCACGCTGCTGGTGCCGTCCAATGTCGCTGAACTGTCCATCGACCAATTGCACCTGGGGCGTGAAGCGCGGATCGCCATCGTGCCGGCGCAGCAGGCATTGGAAATGAAAGTGGCCCGGGCTGAATTGGCCGAAGGCAGCCAGATCACTTCACGGGGCGCACCGGGTACCTACACCAAGGCCGCGCGGCCGGGGCGCGATCTCAACCTGCGTTTCAAGGTGTTGAATGGGCCGTTGTTGTCGGTGGATGCCCGTGGCGGCACCGGAGCACCGGGTTACGTGGGGCTCGACGGTGCCAATGGCCAGGCGCCGGGTTGCACCTGGGGCTCGGCCGGTCGCGGTGCCGATGGCAGCAATGGCAGCGATGGCCAGCCGGGCGCCGCCGGCGCGCAGGTGCGCCTCGAACTGCCCCGGGCCTATCCTGCCGAGCAGATCAAGGTCACGGTGGATGGCGGTGCCGGTGGCCCGGCGGGACACGGCGGCAAGCCTGGGGCGGGCGGCAAGGCCAAGGGCTGCGTGGTTTATACCGCGGATGGCGGCAAGAGCGGTCGCCCTGGCGCCGACGGCCAGCCCGGGCCTGCCGGAGCGGCGGGGGCGGTGACGGTGCAGCGGTTCTAAACGTATGGCGAACCTCATGTGGGAGCGGGCTTGCTCGCGAAGAGGGCGTGTCAGGTTAATCAATGTTGATTGACCCAACGCCTTCGCGAGCAAGCCCGCTCCCACAAGTTCAGTGTGATATCGACGATTTTTTTCAGAACATCGGCCGCGCCGCGCCAAGCGCCACCACCAGCAACCCGATCAACAAATTGATCCCCACCAACCGCCGGATTTTCCCGAGCACCGCCGCACCCGCCGGCCAGTCCTGCGCCGTTACGGCGTTACGCAAAACGGGCAGTTGCAAGCCCTGGATGCGGATAAACAGTGCTGTCATCACTATGTACAGCCCCATCATGATCTGCACATAACGCGGCGCGGTTTCGAAGCCGGCGAAGCGCAGATGGATCAGGCCGACGCCGCTGATCGGTAAAAGCACCACGGCCACCCAGACCCAGACGAAAAAACGCTGAAACACTTCTACCCATAACTTGAGCCGGGCAGGGCCCTCTAGCGCCGTCATTGCGGCGGGTCGCAGAATCATCCAGGCGAAGAACATGCCGCCGACCCAGATCAGGGCCGCCAGTAAATGCAGGGTGTAGACGAGGGCAAAGGGTGTCATTGGGTTACTCCGTTCTGCGCAGGATTCATTAGCGGGGTATGATAGCCGCCGATCCGAACCACTGAAAATTTATCCAGCGTTTTTAGCGCCCGACCATTCATGATCAGCACCGAACTCAAAACCACGATCCAGGGCGCCTATTCGCGTTTTCTCGAAGCCAAGAGCCTCAAGCCGCGATATGGCCAGCGCCTGATGATTGCCGAAGTGGCAAAAGTCCTGGGTGACATCGACACCGACGACGAAGGCCGGCGCAGCGGCGAGCCTGCCATCGTGGCGGTGGAGGCCGGCACCGGTACCGGTAAGACCGTGGCCTACAGCCTGGCAGCGATTCCGACTGCCAAGGCCGCTGGCAAACGCCTGGTGATCGCCACGGCCACCGTCGCCCTGCAGGAGCAGATTGTCTACAAGGACCTGCCCGACCTGATGCGCAACAGCGGGCTGAACTTCACGTTCGCCCTGGCCAAGGGCCGCGGGCGCTACATGTGCCTGTCCAAGCTTGACATGTTGCTCCAGGAAGGCCACGCCCAGACCGCCACGGCCCAGTTGTTCGAAGAAGAAGGCTTCAAGATCGAGGTCGATGAAGCCAGCCAGAAGCTGTTTACCAGCATGATCGAAAAGCTGGCCGGCAATAAATGGGACGGCGACCGCGACAGCTGGTCCACGGCCCTGGAAGACGCCGACTGGTCTCGCCTGACGACCGACCATAGCCAGTGCACCAACCGCCATTGCCCTAACTTCGGCCAGTGCGCCTTCTACAAGGCCCGGGAAGGCATGGGCAAGGTCGACGTCATTGTCACCAACCACGACATGGTCCTGGCCGACCTGGCCCTGGGCGGCGGTGCGGTGCTGCCGGACCCGCGCGACACGATCTACGTGTTCGACGAAGGCCATCACCTGCCGGACAAGGCCATCGGCCATTTCGCCCATTACACCCGGCTGCGCTCCACCGCCGATTGGCTGGAAACCACCGCCAAGAACCTCACCAAGCTCTTGGCCCAGCATCCGTTGCCGGGCGACCTGGGCAAGTTCATCGAGCAAGTGCCGGAGCTGGCGCGGGAAATCAAGACGAACCAGCAGTTCATGTTCACCGCGTGCGAGCAAGTGGCCGATTTCAAGCCCGGCGAAGACGTCGAGGGGCGCGAGCGGCCACGCCACCGGTTTGTCGGCGGGGTGATTCCTGAACACATGCGCGACATGGGCATCGAGCTCAAGAAAGGTTTCGCGCGCCTGACGGATCTGTTCACGCGGCTGACCGACCTGCTCAAGGAGGGCATGGATGGCGAGGTTAACATTGGTATCGCCAGCAACCAGGCCGAGGAGTGGTATCCGCTGTTCGGCAGCCTGCTGTCCCGCTCCCAAGGCAACTGGGAACTGTGGACGGCCTTCACCGCCGAAGACCCGGAAGACAACCCGCCGATGGCGCGATGGCTGACCCTGGCCGAAAGCGGTTCGCTGTTCGACATCGAGGTCAATGCCAGCCCGATCCTGGCGGCGGAAATGCTGCGGCGCAACCTGTGGAACGTGGCCTACGGCGCGCTGGTGACCTCCGCCACCCTGACCGCCCTCGGCACGTTCGACCGCTTCCGCATGCGCGCCGGCCTGCCGAAGAAGGCCGTGACCGCCGTGGTGCCAAGCCCCTTCCATCACGCCGACGCCGGTGTGCTGCGGGTGCCGGACCTCAAGGCCGACCCCCGGGACGCCGCCGGCCATACGGCGGCGATCATCCGCGACCTGCCGGAACTGGTGGAAGGCTCACGGGGCACGCTGGTGCTGTTTTCCTCGCGCAAGCAGATGCAGGACGTGTTCGATGGCTTGGACCGTGATTGGCGCAAGCAGGTGTTCATCCAGGGCAACCTGTCGAAGCAGGAAACCCTGAACAAGCACAAGGCACGGGTCGACGGTGGTGATTCCAGCGTGTTGTTCGGCCTGGCGAGTTTCGCTGAAGGCGTGGACTTGCCCGGTGCCTATTGCGAGCACGTGGTGATCGCCAAGATCCCCTTCTCGGTTCCCGACGATCCGGTAGAGGCGGCGCTGGCCGAGTGGATTGAAGCCCGCGGAGGCAATCCGTTCATGGAAATCTCCGTGCCGGACGCTTCGCTGAAGCTGGTCCAGGCATGTGGCCGCTTGCTGCGCACCGAAGAAGACCGCGGCACCATCACCTTGCTCGACCGCAGGCTGGTGACCCAGCGCTATGGCAAGGCGATCCTCAATGCATTGCCACCGTTTCGGCGGGAGATTTCCTGATACGTGTTGCTGTGGCAAGGGCGCTTTTGTGGCAAATGGACGCTTTTGTGGCGAGGGAGCTTGCTCCCGCTGGGCTGCGCAGCAGCCCCAAACCTGGCACAGCGGTGTGCCAGGCCTATGGCGTGCGGTCTGAACAGGGCTGCTGCGCACCCCAGCGGGAGCAAGCTCCCTCGCCACAAAGGCCAGAACCAGTCCGGTCAGCCGTCTTGCGGCGGTTCCCAAAAGCCTGAATGGCTGAAACAATGCCAGCCACCTTAAAAGTGTTTGTTTCAAGGGAGTTACGGGTGCAAATTCAAGGTCATTACGAGCTTCAGTTCGAAGCGGTGCGTGAAGCGTTCGCGGCATTGTTCGATGACCCCCAGGAGCGCGGCGCGGCGTTGTGCATCCAGGTGGGGGGGCGCACGGTCATCGACCTGTGGGCCGGTACCGCCGACAAGGATGGCCATGAAGCCTGGCACAGCGACACCATCGCTAACCTGTTCTCCTGCACCAAGACGTTCACCGCCGTCACCGCCTTGCAACTGGTGGCCGAAGGCAAGTTGCAACTGGACGCCCCGGTGGCCCGCTATTGGCCTGAGTTTGCGGCGGCGGGCAAAGCTGGCATTACCCTGCGCCAACTGCTCTGCCATCAGGCCGGACTTCCGGCGTTGCGTGAGCTGTTGCCGCCCGAAGCGCTGTATGACTGGCAAACCATGGTCGACGCCCTGGCGGCCGAAACGCCTTGGTGGACGCCGGGCGAGGGTCACGGTTATGCCGCGATCACTTACGGCTGGCTGGCGGGCGAGTTGTTGCGCCGGGCCGACGGGCGAGGCCCGGGGGAGTCCATCGTGGCCCGCGTCGCCAAGCCGTTGGGCCTGGATTTTCACGTGGGCCTGGCCGACGAGGAATTTTATCGCGTGGCCCACATCGCCCGTGGCAAAGGCAACGTCGGCGATGCGGCGGCCCAGCGCCTGTTGCAGGTGACGATGCGCGAGCCCACGGCCATGACCACCCGGGCTTTTATCAATCCGCCGTCGATCATGACCAGCACCAACAAACCGGAATGGCGGCGCATGCAGCAACCGGCGGCCAACGGCCACGGCAATGCCCGTAGCCTGGCTGGGTTCTACGCGGGACTGCTCGATGGCAGCCTGCTGGAAGGTGAAATGCTCGACGAACTGACTCGCCAGCACAGCCTCGGCGAGGATAAGACGTTGTTGACCCAGACCCGTTTCGGCCTGGGCTGCATGCTTGACCAGCCGGATGTGCCGAATGCGACCTACGGCCTCGGCCCACGGGCGTTCGGTCATCCGGGGGCAGGAGGCTCGATCGGGTTTGCCGATCCCGAACATGATGTCGCGTTCGGCTTCGTGACCAACACGCTTGGGCCTTACGTGTTGATGGACCCGCGCGCGCAGAACCTTGCGCGGGTGCTTGCCACTTGTCTATAAAACGCCATTGAAGGCCATGGACACAGGAACCTCGTGTCCTTTTCAGTTTCCAAGCGTCTGTTTATGCGGCCAAAACATGGCCTTGTTTTTTCATCTAGATCATTTTGTGGATATCCAATGTCATCGAATAAAACCCTCGCTCTGGCGCTGTGCTTCGCTATCACCGGTTGCGCACAAACCCCACAAAATGATGCCGAGGGCAGCAGTGGCTGGTGGCCGTTCGGTTCTTCCGACAAGGTAGCGGCCAAGGAAGCGGCGCCAGTGGCGCCCCTGAAGCCAGCCGCCGTCGCACCGCAAGCCAAGGCCGAGGGTGCCAGCCATTGGTGGTGGCCGTTCTCTTCCGAGGAAACCGCCGCAGACGCCGCCAAAAAAGCCGAAGCAAAAGCTGAAGCCAAGCCTGAGGCCAAGGCGCCAACAGCGGTTGCCAAGGCCGAAGCCGAAAGCAATGGCAAGTGGTGGTGGCCGTTCGGCGGCAAGGATCAGGAAACCGCCAAGGCGGTGCCGATGCCCGATCCGAAAGTTACCCAGGCCTGGCTCGACGACTACGAGCCGAAGCTGCGCACCGCCATCAAGGACAGCAAGCTCGAACTCGAGCGCCGCGACAACGTGCTGGTGGTCACCGCGCCCGTGGACGGCTCGTTCAACCCGGACCGCCCGGCCATGCTGTTGCCTGTGACGCTCGGCCCGTTCACCCGCGTGGCGAAGATCCTCGAGGCCGATCCGAAGACCGCCGTGCTGATTCTCGGCCATGCCGATACCTCGGGCGCCGCCCCGGCCAACCTCAAACTCAGCCAGGAGCGTGCCCAGTCCGTGGCGGCGATTTTCCGCCTCAGCGGCCTGCAACGCGATCGCCTGATGCTGCGCGGCATGGGCGCAGTGGCGCCACGTGCGGCCAACGATAGCGTCGAGGGTCGTGCCTTGAACCGTCGTGTGGAACTGCTGGTCACGCCCGCCAACACCATGGTTGCGCTGCTGAGCAAATACAACATGCCGGCGCCGGCCCCGGTGACCATGGTTGCCGCCCAGGATGTGAAGCCTGCTGCCCCGGCCCCTGCGCCTGCGGCTAAAAAAGCGGTGGCTTCGACCAAGAAAGCCTCGACCAAGAAAGCGCCGGCCAAAAAAGCCGCGACCAAGGCGCCTGCAAAAAAAGCCCCGGCCAAGCCCGCCACCCCGGCGAAGAAACCCCAACCGGCCAAAGCCGCCACCGATACCAAGAAAGTCGCGGCCGCCGAGACTCCGAAGCAGTGATGGGCTAACCATAAGGAATGCGCCATGACCCAACCGCTGGCTGATATGCGCCGCGACTACACCCGCGACGGCTTGACCGAGGCACAAGCCCCGGCCGAGCCGTTTGCATTGTTCCACCAATGGTTCGCCGACGCGGTGAAAACCGAACAGGCCCCGGTGGAGGCCAACGCCATGACCCTGGCGACGGTGGATGCAGAGGGGCGCCCGCATTGCCGGATCCTGCTGCTCAAGGGCCTGGATGCCCTGGGCTTTACGTTCTTCACCAACTACGACAGCGCCAAGGGCCAACAACTGGCCGCGAATCCATTCGCGGCCATGACGTTTTTCTGGCCGGCCCTGGAACGCCAGGTGCGCATCGAAGGCAAAGTGGTCAAGGTCACGGCGCAAGAGTCGGACGCCTATTACCAGGTTCGCCCGCTGGGCAGCCGTCTCGGCGCCTGGGCTTCACCCCAGAGCCGGGTGATTTCAGGGCGCGCGGAGTTGGACGATTTGCTCAAGGCCACCGAGCAACGTTTCAGTGACAGCCAACCCCATTGCCCGGAGCATTGGGGCGGTTACCGCTTGCTGCCCGAGCGCATCGAGTTCTGGCAGGGCCGCCCAAGCCGCCTGCATGATCGCCTCAACTACCGCCTGCAAGGGGCGAACTGGACTCGCGAGCGCCTGGCGCCTTAGGCGGATAATCTGCCGCAGCGGTTTGCAACCATTGCGGCAGGTCCCTGCGCTTGATGCCTTGCTCTCGGGCGCGGGTCAATTGTTGCAGCATGTAGGTCTTTTTCTGCTCATCCTGCCCCGCCAACGACAGTGCCAGGTCGCGGTCCATCCAGCGTTTGATCCGCACGTACAGCCACCCGTGGAAGTACAGGCCGGCCACGGTGGTGACGACGATAATGAAATAGTCCATGAAAAAATCCCTGGGTTGATGACGCAGGTTTCGTAAATTGGCGCTACTGTTTGGTGAATTTTTCCGGTGCGCCTGTATCCCACCTGAATGAAAACAATTTTATCCCGGCAAGGCCGTGACAGGCGTCAAGCTGGGGAGTTTAATGAATCCCTGTCTTTTGGAGTTGATGCTATGCGTAAGTCTGTTTTGCTGGTTGCTTCCTTTTCCACGATGGCGATGTTGCTCACTGGCTGTCAGTCGAGCCTGACCGGTGACTCCTACTCCCGTGACGAAGCGCGTCGCGTGCAGACGATTCGCATGGGGACCATCGAATCCCTGCGTCCGGTCAAGATCGAAGGCACCAAGACCCCGATCGGCGGTGCGGCGGGTGCCGTGGTCGGTGGTGTGGGCGGCAGCGCCATCGGTGGTGGCCGTGGCAGCATCGTCGCTGCTGTGATCGGTGCGGTGGCCGGTGGCCTGATCGGTTCCGCCACTGAAGAAGGCCTGACCCGTACCCAGGGTGTGGAAATCACTGTGCGTGAAGATGACGGCAGTATGCGTGCCTATGTGCAGCAGGTTCAGGAGAACGAGGTGTTCCGTGTGGGTGAGCGGGTTCGTATTTCCACTGTGGATGGCACGAGTCGCGTATCGCACTAAGCTGGAATCAGGTCAGAAAAACGGCGCTTGTTCCTGGGAGGGAAAGCGCCGTTTTTTTATGGATTTTGTTTCGGGTTGCGGGGTGTATATCCGTTGCTGCGGTAACGGCGGCTTAGGGTTCAGCTCTTACGGCGGGTCACTTTTTTCAGACGCCACGAAGGCAGCGTGGTTAACGGGGCGCCCCAGATCAAAATCAAAAGCCGAGCGAGGCGGCCTTATAGCCGACCTGGTTCTGGGTGGAACCGCATTTCTTCTGCGGGCTTGCTCGCGAAGGCGGTGTGTCAGTTTGCAGTGATGTTGGATGTGCCGGCGTCATCGCGAGCAGGCTCGCTCCCACAGGTGATCCAGGTGCCCATGAGTCTTGAGTTTGCTGCAGGCCTATTGTGGGAGCGAGCCTGCTCGCGAAGGCGATGTCACAGTCGATGAAGATGTTGGATGGGCTGGCCTCTTCGCGAGCAAGCCCGCTCCCACAGGTTTTGCGGTGTGTATGGGTTTTGTGTCTGCTGTAGATCCAATGTGGGAGCGAGCCTGCTCGCGATAGCGGTGGCTCAGCCGCATAGATGCCGGCATGTGCCCCGCTTTGCTCTTGCTCTTGCTCTTGCTTTGGATCTTGATCTTGATCTGGGCGCCCCGTTAAACCACGCTGGCCGAACGCAGGCATTGCGCAGTGGGCAACCCGGCATGGATGCCGGGATAGCCGCGCTGGGCCATGGATGGCCCTTCGCGGCGGCCCACGGAGCAATGCCGGAGTGAGGGCACACCGAGCCTAGGCGAGGTGCCGAGTGGTGGGGCAAAGCGTTTTTGGTTACTTTTGGCGCTCTTCCAAAAGTGACCCGCTGTAAGAGCGGAACCGCCAGTGGCCGTTACCGCAGCAACGGATATTCACACCGTCCAGAATGGCTTTAAAAAAGCTAGATCAGCTTGGCAATGCAGGCTTACGACTGGCCGCCGCCGTCACCGCATACCCCAACAACGCCGCCAATATCGAACCCGTAAGAATCCCCATCCGATCCATGCCGGCGTAGTCACTCACACCCGGCTCGAACGCGAGGGAGCCAACGAACAGGCTCATGGTAAAGCCGATCCCGCAAAGGATCGCCACCCCCAGGATCTGCCCCCAATTGGCCCCGGCGGGCAGGCTGGCGATGCCGATTTTAACCGCCAGCCAGGTCAGGCCGAAGACGCCGACGGTCTTGCCCAGCAACAGGCCGATGGCAATCCCCATCGGTACGTGATGGGTGAAGCTCTCGACGGTGACGCCGTTCAGGGACAGGCCAGCATTGGCGAAAGCGAACAGCGGCAGGATGCCGTAGGCCACCCAGGGATGCAGGGCATGTTCCAGGGTCAGCAGCGGCGAGGTCTCGGCGTTTTTCGTGCGCAGCGGGATGCAGAACGCCAGGGTCACCCCGGCAAGCGTGGCATGGACACCGCTCTTGAGCACGCAGATCCAGAGGATCAGGCCCACGACCATGTAGGGCCCGAGCTTGACCACCCCCATCCGGTTCATCGCCACCAGCGCGGCGATGCAGGCGGCCGCCAGCATGAGCGACAAGGTGGAAAGGGCGCCGGAGTAGAAGATGGCGATGATGATAATGGCGCCCAGGTCGTCGATGATCGCCAGGGTCATCAGGAACAGCTTGAGCGACACCGGCACCCGCTTGCCGAGCAAGGCCAGTACACCGAGGGCGAACGCGATGTCGGTGGCGGTGGGAATCGCCCAGCCAGCGAGAGCGGGAGGATTGTCGCGGTTGAGAAACCAATAGATCAGGGCGGGCACCACCATACCGCCAATCGCCGCCGCCCCTGGCAGGACGATTTGCGAAGGTTTCGACAACTGCCCATCGAGGACCTCACGCTTGACCTCGAGACCGATGAGCAGGAAGAACATCGCCATCAGGCCGTCGTTGATCCACAGCAGCAAGGGTTTGGCGATCTTCAGCGCGCCGACTTGGGCGACCACCGGTGTGTCGAGCAGGCCGTTGTACAGCCAGGACAGCGGCGAATTGTTGATGACCAGGGCCAGCACGGCGGCAGCGATCAGCAGCAGGCCGCTGGCAGCCTCCAGTTGAAAAAAACGTGTCAGAGAATTGCGTAGAGCCACGATCGCTCTCCATTCATTGAATCAAAAAGATGGCACACCCTAACCCGTACTGTTAGTTGTTAAAACAAAAGTTATATTCTTTTTTGTTATATGTCGTTACAAGGCCTGCGCCACGCAGTCGGCAGTTACGGGCCATATTGGACCTTAGCTGTACCTGTGCGCGATGTCGGTTTTTTCCTAAGCTGGCGTCTGGTTTTTCCGAACGCCAGCCCTTGCCTGCACGACCGCGTGATTTCCCCGCGTCGAACCGATCAGTGAGAAAACACCATGAACGACCATCGCCAGTGGGCCCGCGAAGCGATCCGCATCATTGAGGCTGACTTCCAGCGCAGCGCCGATACCCACCTGATTCCGCTGCCGCTGCCTGGCCTGCCGGGCATCGAACTGTATTTCAAGGACGAGTCCAGCCATCCCACCGGCAGCCTCAAGCATCGGCTGGCGCGCTCGCTGTTTCTCTATGCGTTGTGTAACGGCTGGCTCAAGCCCGGTGCGCCAGTGATCGAGGCCTCCAGCGGCTCGACGGCGATTTCCGAGGCTTACTTCGCCAGGTTGCTGGGCCTGCCGTTCATTGCGGTGATGCCGGCGACCACCTCCAAGGAAAAAATCGCACAGATTGCGTTCTATGGCGGCCAGAGCCACCTGGTGGACGACCCTACGCAGATCTACGCCGAATCCGAACGCTTGGCCCGCGAGCATGATGGGCACTTCATCGACCAGTTCACCTACGCCGAGCGCGCCACGGACTGGCGGGCCAATAACAACATTGCCGAATCGATCTTCCAGCAGATGCGCTTCGAGCGGCATCCGGAGCCCGCTTGGCTGATTTCCAGCCCTGGCACAGGCGGCACCACGGCGACCCTGGGACGGTATGTCCGTTACCGCCAGCACGGCACCCGCGTGTTATGCGCCGACGCCGAGCGTTCCGTGTTCTTCGACTACTACCGCAGTGGCGACGCGAGCCTGCGCCTGGACTGCGGTTCACGCATCGAGGGCATCGGCCGGCCGCGGGTCGAGGCGTCGTTCCTGCCGAAAGTCATCGATGCGATGGTCAAGGTTCCGGATGCCTTGTCACTGGCGGCCATGCACTACCTGGCCGAGCGCTTGGGACGACGGGTCGGTGGGTCCAGCGGCACCAACCTGATCGGCGCACTCATGGCGGCCCGGCAGATGGCAGATGCCGGGGAGTCGGGATCGATCGTGGCGATCTTGTGTGACGGCGGCGAGCGCTACGCCACGACCTATTACGACCCGGCGTGGCTCAAGGCCCAGGGCTATGAGTTGAATGGGCTGATGGACATCGTGGCGGCGAGTGTGGAGCGGGGCGAGGCACTGCCGGAGAGTGTGTTGCGGGCGAATATCTGATCCCGAGACACTGACGTCTTGTGGGAGCGGGCTTGCTCGCGAAGGCGGTGGGTCAGTCAACTTATCGGTGAAGGGTGTATCGCATTCGCGAGCAAGCCCGCTCCCACAGGGTAATGCTGTTACTCAGGACTTTAAGTGAACAGCATCACTTCCATAAGCAGACCTCTGTCAGCCCTCGAGCCCCAGCATATCCCGCGCCACCGCCTCGGCAATCCGAATCCCGTCCACCCCCGCCGACAGGATCCCGCCCGCGTAGCCGGCGCCTTCACCCGCCGGGAACAGGCCCTTGACGTTCAGGCTCTGCAGCGACTCGTTGCGGGTGATGCGCAGGGGCGATGAGGTGCGGGTTTCGATGCCGGTCAGCACGGCGTCATGCAGCGAGTAGCCGCGGATCTGTTTCTCGAACGCCGGCAGGGCCTCGCGGATAGCTTCGATGGCGAAATCCGGCAGGGCCAAGGCCAAGTCACCGAGGGACACCCCTGGCTTGTAGGAAGGTTCGACGCTGCCCAGGGCCGTAGACGGCTTGCCGGCGATGAAGTCGCCCACCAGTTGCGCCGGAGCCTCGTAGTTGCTGCCGCCGAGCACGAACGCATGGGATTCCAGGCGTTCCTGCAATTCAATCCCGGCCAGTGGGCCACCTGGATAATCCACTTCCGGGGTGATGCCGACGACGATGCCGGAATTGGCGTTGCGCTCATTGCGCGAGTACTGGCTCATGCCGTTGGTCACGACGCGGTTCGGCTCGGACGTCGCCGCCACCACGGTGCCGCCCGGGCACATGCAGAAGCTGTACACCGAACGACCATTCTTGGCGTGGTGCACCAGCTTGTAATCGGCGGCGCCGAGTTTCGGATGGCCGGCGTATTTGCCCAGGCGCGCACTGTCGATCAGCGATTGCGGGTGTTCGATACGGAAACCCACCGAGAACGGCTTGGCTTCCATGTACACGCCCCGACCGTGGAGCATGCGGAACGTGTCCCGGGCGCTGTGGCCCAAGGCCAGGATTACGTGTTTCGAATGAATCTGCTCACCGCTGGCCAGCTCGACGCCAACCAGTTGACCGTCTTCGATCAAAACGTCGGTGACCCGCTGCCCGAAGCGCACTTCACCGCCCAGGGCGCGAATCTGCTCACGCATGGTTTCCACCACGCCTGTCAGGCGGAAGGTGCCGATGTGCGGTTTGCTGACGTAGAGGATTTCTTCCGGTGCACCGGCCTTGACGAATTCGTGCAGGACCTTGCGACCGAGGAATTTCGGATCCTTGATCTGGCTGTAGAGCTTGCCGTCGGAAAACGTCCCCGCGCCACCTTCACCGAACTGCACGTTGGATTCGGGGTTGAGCACGCTTTTGCGCCACAGGCCCCAGGTGTCCTTGGTGCGCTGGCGCACTTCCGGGCCACGCTCGAGGATGATCGGCTTGAAACCCATCTGTGCCAGCAACAGGGCGGCGAAGATCCCGCACGGGCCGAAGCCGACTACGATCGGCCGTTCGCTCAGGTCGGTCGGCGCCTGGCCCACCACTTTGTAACTGACATCCGGCGCTTCGTTGACGTTACGGTCATCGGCGAACTTGCGCAGCAGGCTGGCTTCATCGCGCACCGTCAGGTCGACGGTGTAGATGAAGCACAGTTCCGAGGATTTCTTGCGCGCGTCGTAGCTGCGCTTGAACAAGGTGAAGTCGAGCAGGTCATCGCTGGCGATGCCCAGGCGTTGCAGGATGGCAGGGCGCAGGTCGTCTTCGGGGTGATCGATTGGCAGCTTGAGTTCGGTGATTCGTAACATGGCGGGGTCCGGTTCGCGGGATGCACAACTGCACCAGGGCGTGAACCGGCGATTATAAGCCAAAAGCGGTGAATCAGTCGTCGCGCGCGCCACCGAAGTAGGCGCAGCCGCGCTGGACTTGGCCGTTGACCCGCAACTCGGCGCTCATGTGCTGCACGCTGCCAGTGGCGCTGTCGACACAGCGTGCCGGTGTCACCCAGAGTTCGACTTTCTCGCCGTTGGCTTCGGTGCCGAGGTTGAAGCGGCCATCGCCCAATTGCTCTTCGACATAAGGCACTGCCAGTGGCGGCTGACCTACGCGATCCAGTACCAGGCCCTTGCCGCTGGCCGTGAGGGTCCATTCCGGACTGTGGCCCGTTGCGCGCAGAATCATGCGTTTGAAGTCAGCGTTGTCGCATGTGGTCCCCGACGGTTCCAGGCGATAGAGCTGCTCGACGTCCAACTGGCTGTCGGTACCGGCCGCCGCGCTGGAAACGATGCGACCGCGTACGTCGGCAAACAATTTGCCGTGATCGTCGGCCAAGGATGCAGCTTGTTGCAGGACGCTGGTGCCGCCGGCGTCGTTGACGATGTAGCGGCGTTGTTCCTGGCACGGCTGGATGACCAGTTTGCCATCGGCCGCCGTGAGTTCGCCCTGCAGGCGCACCTGGCCGGCGTGGGAGGCGCTCTGACGAGGGGCGTCGAGCAATTGGCAGCCGGTGAACAGCGGCAGGAGGGCGACAAACAGCAGGGAGCGGGCGGCACGCATCTTTGGGTCTCCAGACAAGTGTCGCCACGTTACTCAGACTGATCCCACATCACAACCCATAGGAGCGGTGTAGGAGCGGTGTGGAGCTGTGTAGGAGCTGTCGAGTGCAACGAGGCTGCGGTCTTTCCCCCTGACAATTGAGTCTTGAATGAAAGACCAAAGATCAAAAGATCAAAAGATCGCAGCCTTCGGCAGCCCCTACACGGGTAGGTGATCGGTCAACCCACGTGAAACGTCTGACCGGTTTGCAGGCCTTCGACGCTCTTGGCGTAGGCCAATGCCACGTCCACTGCGGGTACGGGCTTGAAGCCGCGGAAATAAGGCGCGTATTTGTCCATGGCTTCCAGTAGCACGTTCGGGCTCACCGAGTTGACCCGCAGGCCCCGTGGCAACTCGATTGCCGCGGCGCGCACGAAACTGTCCAGGGCGCCATTGACCAGGGCCGCCGACGCGCCGCTCTTGATCGGATCGTGGCTGAGCACGCCAGTGGTGAAGGTGAAGGATGCGCCGTCGTTGGCGAATTCGCGGCCGATCAGCAGCAGGTTGACCTGGCCCATCAGTTTGTCTTTCAAGCCCAGGGCAAAGCTGTCTTCGGTCATCTCGGCCAGGGGCGCAAAGGTGACGTTGCCGGCGGCGCAGACCAAGGCATCGAAACGGCCGGTCTTCTCGAACAGGGCGCGAATCGAGGCGCTGTCGCTGATATCCACTTGCAATTCACCGCTGTGACGGCCGATCCGAACGATGTCGTGGCGGGGCGACAGTTCGTTATCGATGGCCGAACCGATGGTGCCGTTGGCGCCGATCAACAGGATTTTCATGAGCTGTTCCTCAATGGGCTGAATGAGTTTTCAGTCTAGAGGGGTTCTTTCCATTGATAATCATGCTAATAGGCAACCTTTGGTTTTCATTTGGAAACAATCCAATGAGCGAAATGGATGACCTGGCGGCATTTGCCGTGTTGATGGAGGCCGGCAGTTTTACCTTGGCGGCCCAGCAGTTGGGGTGCAGCAAGGGTCAGTTGTCCAAGCGCATCAGCTTGTTGGAGAAGCGCTTTTCAGTGGTGTTGCTGCAACGCACCACTCGACGCTTGAGCCTCACGGCGGCAGGGGCGGCGTTGTTGCCCCAGGCCCAGGCATTGTTGGTGCAAGTAGAAAGGGCGCGTCAGGCATTGGCGCGGTTGAAGGATGACATCTCCGGGCCGGTGCGTATGACGGTGCCGGTTTCGTTGGGCGAAACGTTCTTCGAGGGTTTGTTGACGGAGTTCGCTCGCACCTATCCCGACGTGCAGATCGAACTGGAGCTCAACAACGGCTACCGTGACTTGAGCCGCGATGGCTTCGACCTGGCGATCCGTTCCGACGCTGCCATCGATGAACGGCTGGTCGCCCGGCCAGTGCTGGCGTGGCACGAAATGACCTGCGCCAGCCCGGCCTACCTTGAGCGTTACGGCGCACCTGAGACGCCCCAGGCCCTGGCCGAGCACCGCTGCTTGCTCAACAGCCACTACAGCGGTCGGGAAGAATGGCTTTACCACCAGCAGCACGAACTGCTGCGGGTCCGCGTCTCAGGGCCGTTTGCCAGCAATCACTACAGCCTGCTGAAAAAAGCCGCCCTGGCCGGCGCCGGAATCGCCCGGCTGCCGTCGTACCTGCTGCATGAAGAGTTGGCTGACGGACGCCTGCATTGGCTGCTGCGCGATTACCAGACCCGGCGCATGCCGATGTACCTGGTGCACCCGTACCAGGGCGGCCTGCCCAAGCGCACCCAGGTGCTGGCTGATTATTTGATCGATTGGTTCAAGCGCAGCGGCGAGGCGTTGGATCGACTGCAGCGATAGTCCAGCCATTGGAGATTTTTTGTGGGAACGGGCTTGCTCGCGAAGACGGTGGTACATCCAGCATTTATGCAAACTGACCCACCGCCTTCGCGAGCAAGCCCGCTCCCACAGGGGATCTGTGTTCAGGCGTGGGCGTAGCGCTTGGCAATCAGGTGGTCGATCGACAGCAGCCCCGGCCCACGGGCCATCAGGTAGAGCAAGACCGCCGCCCAGGTGCCATGGGTCGGGTAGGCGTCCGGGTAGACGAACAGCTGGATGGTCACGGTCATGCCGAGCAAGGCCAGCGCCGAAAAGCGTGTCGCCAGGCCAAGCAGGATCAGCACCGGGAACACATGCTCGGCTGAGGCCGCCAGGTACGCGGCCAGTTCCGGCGACAGCAGCGGCAGGGCGTATTCGCTTTTGAACAGGGGAATGGTCGAGTCCGCCAGGTGCGGCAGGCCGATCTGGAAGGTGCCATCGAGCAGGTCGATGGCCAGGCCTTCGATTTTGGTCTGGCCGGATTTCCAGAACACCGCGGCAATTGAGAAACGTGCAACGAAGGCGATCAGGCTGTGGGGAATTTTCTCCAGCCATTGAATGAAACCGGCAATCAGGGTGTTCATGGAGATACCTGTTCGGCGAGGAGGTGAGTGATGGCCTGGTGACGGATGAGGCCCGCCAGGGTGTGTTCCAGGTCGAGGTCGTTTGTGGCTTCAATGGCTGCAATCAGGGACACCCCCTGTTGCAGGGCCGTGATAAAGCCATGGGCAGCGTGACTGATCGCAAACACCTTCACGTCCAGGCCGTTGCGCAGCACCAAGGCGTTTTGCGCGGGGAAAGCTTCGAACGGCACCGGCGTCTGGTGCTGATGGGCGGCCCAGATCGTCACCACGGCGAAGGGCGATTGCAGCAGGCGCAGTGACGGGTGAAGCCCAATCTTCAGGTGTCCCGCCAGCGTGGGGGACGACAGCGCCTTTACAATTTGTTCTTGCGCCATGGGCTCGGCGTCGGCGGCATGCCAGGCTTGTAGATGCAGTCGCTCCAGGCGAGCGACGTCTGTCAGGTACGGCACGCTGGCGGCGGGTTCGAAGTGTTTGATGAACTCGGCAAAATCGTCCCCGTAGTCGCTCATCACCGGGCTTCGCGGCGCTGTCGATTGGACGTAGACCCCGGCCATGGCCCGAAAGAATTCCTCACCCACCAGATGCACCACCACCGGATAGTTGTCGGCCAGGGCGTTGATCAATGAACCGAGCACGTTATTGCGGTACACCGCGAAACGGCTTTCCGGGGCCGCGCCGTTGGCGCTGACCAAGCCGGGCGGACACGCTTTGCGCGGGTCGAGCAGGGCGGCGGTGAAGGCGTGCTGGTTGCTCATGACCGCGCTCCTGCGGCGCTCAACAGCCGATCGGCCTGGCGCGCTTCGGCCAGCAGCACCTCCCACGCAGGCACGTGGTTGTCGCGCTCGATCAAGGTGGCGACCGGCCCGATCCGCTCCAGCACCTTGAGATACAGTTGCCAGACGGCGTGGTCGACGGGGGCGCCGTGATCGTCTATCAGCAGGCGCTCGCCGAGGCTGTCGGTGTCTTCGGCAAAGCCGGCCAGGTGAATTTCGCCGGTCGCGTGCAAGGGCAGGGCACCGAGGTAGGCCAAGGGATCGCGGCAGTGGTTGATGCACGAAACGTAGACGTTGTTCACATCCAGCAGCAGGCCGCAGCCAGTACGGCGGATCACTTCGCTGATGAAGTGTGGCTCGTCGAGGGTCGAGGCTTCGAAGGCCAGGTAGGTGGCCGGGTTTTCCAGCAACAGCACGCGTTTGAGGCTGCTCTGGACCTGATCGATGTGCTGGCAGACGCGGTCGAGGGTTGCTTCGTCGTAGGCCAGGGGGAGCAGGTCATTGAGGAAAACCGGGCCGTGGCTGGACCAGGCCAGGTGTTCGGAAAAAGACTGGGGCTGATAGCGTTCGATCAATGCGGCCAGGCGCTGCAGATGCGCAACATCCAGCGGCCCTTCCCCACCGATCGACAGGCCGACACCGTGCAATGACAGCGGGTACTGCTCGCGTATCCGCCCCAGGAAGTGATGAAGCGGCCCGCCCGCCACCATGTAGTTTTCCGCGTGCACTTCGAAAAAGCCCAGATCCGGTCGGGTCTGGAGCACTTCACGAAAATGCTCGCTCTTGAGCCCCAGCCCCGCCTTGGGCGGCAACCGGCTATCAAGGGCGGGGGAAGGGGTCTTCAACATGGTGACGGGCCTCAGACAGATGCGATCAGGATTTGGCTTTGAACGCTTCGAGCTGGCCGAAACCGGTCGGGGAAGTTTTGCTTTCCATGGTGGTGCAAGTGCCTTTTGGCACCGATTTCCAGGCGTTGCCCTGGTAGTCCATTTTTGCCGTACCTGCGCAGGTGGTGCCGGCGCCGGCGGCGCAATCGTTCTTGCCTTTTAGGGCAACGCCGAAGCATTTTTCCATGCTGTCGTCAGCAGCGTGGACGGTCGAGACGGCTGTCATGCTCAGGGCAGAACCCAGGGCCAGGACCAGGGCGGCGGCGGACAGGGTGCGGGTCGAAGCAGTCATGGTGATTCTC
The DNA here is from genome assembly GCF_051131985.1 of Pseudomonas sp. Z3-6. Lineage (NCBI taxonomy): Bacteria > Pseudomonadati > Pseudomonadota > Gammaproteobacteria > Pseudomonadales > Pseudomonadaceae > Pseudomonas > Pseudomonas sp. Z3-6. The sequence continues at coordinate 5,516,877 of NZ_CP071644.1, read as the reverse complement.
CAGTCTTCAGGGAAATGAACCGGCGTTAGTGCCGGTCTACTGAACTAGAGGAGGGAGAGGGGAAAGCGTTACAGCGTCTGCAGATTTTTTTCGGTTTTCCCCAAACCCGTGGCGAGGGAGCTTGCTCCCGCTGGGCCGCGCAGCGGCCCCAAGGTGTTGCGGTCGCTGCGCAACCGAGCGGGAGCAAGCTCCCTCGCCACAAAGGCAATCATTTTACGAAGGGCAAAAAAAACGGCCCGAAGGCCGTTTTTTTTTGCGCCAGACTTAACCGCCCAAGTACGCCTCGCGCACTTTCGGGTCGGTCAGCAAGGCTTCGCCGGTGCCTTGCATCACCACGCGACCGTTCTCCAGCACGTACGCCCGGTCGGCGATTTTCAGCGCCTGGTTGGCGTTCTGCTCCACCAGGAACACCGTCACGCCATCCTTGCGCAGCTGTTCGATGATGTCGAAGATCTGCTGGATGATGATCGGTGCCAGGCCCAGGGACGGCTCGTCGAGCAGCAGCAGCTTGGGCTTGCTCATCAGCGCACGGCCGATGGCGAGCATTTGCTGTTCGCCGCCGGACATGGTGCCGCCGCGCTGGGTAAAGCGTTCTTTCAGGCGTGGGAAAAGGTGCAAGACCTTGTCCATCTGTTCCTGATAGTCGCCCTTGTCAGTGAAAAAACCGCCCATGGCGAGGTTTTCTTCCACGGTCAGACGGGCAAATACCCGACGGCCCTCAGGCACCACGGCGATGCTCTTGCGCATGATCTGCGCCGAGTCCTGACCCACCAGTTCCTCACCCATGTAGCGGATGCTGCCGCTGTGGGCCTGGGGTGAACCGCAGAGCGTCATCAGCAGGGTGGATTTGCCGGCGCCGTTGGCACCGATCAGCGTGACGATTTCGCCCTGGCGGACCTCGACGTTGACGCTGTGCAGGGCCTGGATCTTGCCGTAGAAGGTGGAAACGTTTTCGAACTGCAGCATTTACGCTTCCCCCAGGTAGGCTTTGATCACTTCAGGATTGTCGCGGATCTGTTCCGGCGTGCCGTCGGCCAGGGGCGTGCCCTGGTTGATCACGACGATGTGGTCGGAAATGCTCATGACCAGCTTCATGTCGTGCTCGATCAACAGCACGGTGACGTTGTGCTCCTCACGCAGCACGCCGATCAACGCCTTCAGGTCTTCGGTTTCCTTCGGGTTCAGGCCGGCGGCCGGTTCGTCGAGCATGAGGATCCGCGGGCGGGTCATCATGCAGCGGGCGATTTCCAGGCGCCGTTGCTGACCGTAGGCCAGGGTCCCGGCGGTACGGTTGGCAAACTCGGTGAGGTTGACCTTGTCCAGCCAGTACTCGGCGTATTCCATGGCCTCGCGTTCGCTCTTGCGGAACGCCGGGGTCTTGAACAGGCCGGCAAAGAAGTTGGTGTTCAAGTGACGGTGCTGGGCGATCAACAGGTTCTCGACCGCTGTCATGTCCTTGAACAGCCGCACGTTCTGGAAGGTGCGCACCACGCCCTTGCGGGCGATGTGGTGACCGGGCAGGCCCTGGATGGGCTCGCCGTCCAGCAGGATGGTGCCGCCAGTTGGCTGGTAGAAGCCGGTCAGGCAGTTGAACACGGTGGTCTTGCCCGCGCCGTTCGGCCCGATGAGGGCAACCACTTGCTTCTCTTGCACGGTCAGGGCTACGCCGTTGACCGCCAGCAAACCGCCGAAGCGCATGCTCAGGTTTTCGACTTTCAGGATCTCGCGACTCATTTGCGCAGCTCCATGTGGGGGCGTTGCATAGGCAGCAGACCTTGAGGACGCCAGATCATCATCAGCACCATCAAGGCGCCGAACATCAACATGCGGTATTCGCTGAATTCACGCATCATTTCGGGCAGCAGGATCATCACGATCGCCGCCAGGATCACGCCCAACTGCGAGCCCATCCCGCCCAGCACCACGATGGCGAGGATGATCGCCGACTCGATGAAGGTGAAGGATTCCGGCGTCACCAGGCCCTGGCGAGCGGCGAAGAAGCTACCGGCAAAACCGGCGAACGCAGCGCCGAGGGTAAAGGCCGACAGTTTGATCACGGTGGGGTTGAGACCCAGGGCACGGCAGGCGATTTCGTCTTCACGCAGCGCTTCCCACGCACGGCCGATCGGCATGCGCAGCAGGCGGTTGATGACGAACAACGCGGCCAGGGCCAGCAACAGAGCAACCAGGTAGAGGAAGATCACCTTGTTGATCGAGCTGTATTCCAGGCCGAAGTACTCGTGGAAGGTCTGCAAGCCTTCGGCGGCTTTACGTTCGAAGGTCAGGCCGAAGAACGTCGGTTTCTCGATGTTGCTGATGCCGTTCGGGCCACCGGTGATGTCGGTCAGGTTGCGCAGGAACAGGCGGATGATCTCGCCAAAACCCAGGGTCACGATCGCCAGGTAGTCGCCGCGCAAGCGCAGGACCGGGAAACCCAGCAGGAAACCGAAGGTGGCGGCCATCATCCCGGCGATCGGCAGGCAGATCCAGAAGCTCAGGCCGAAGTAATGGGACAGCAGCGCATAGCTGTAGGCACCGACGGCGTAGAAACCGACGTAACCCAGGTCCAGCAGGCCGGCCAGGCCTACGACGATGTTCAGGCCCAGGCCCAGCATCACGTAGATCAGGATCAGCGTGGCGATGTCCACCGCGCCGCGCGAACCGAAGAACGGCCACACCAGGGCCACGACGATCAAGCCCAGCACGATCCAACGCTGGGTGCTCGGCAGGGTCAGGAAGTTGCTGGCCTTGGCCGGCATCACCGGCAGGCCGGGCGAAGACTTCCACGCCGCGCTGATCTGCGTGCTGAACAACACGCGCACGAACATCAACAGCGAGCACACGGCGATGGTCGCCAGGATGGCCGGGCTGGTGCCGTGCACTTCCAGGTTGATGCCGACGATGGTCAGTTTAAGACCCAATACCGGGTAGGCCACGGCCCAGACCAGCAGGGCGCTGAAGAGCGCCGATTTGAGATGCCTAGTCATACTTTCTCAACCTCCGGGCGGCCCAGGATGCCGGTCGGCCGGAATAACAGAACCAGTACCAACAAGCCGAATGCCACGACGTCCTTGTACTGGTCGCCGAAGATGTCGGCGCCAAAGGCTTCGGCCACGCCCAGCACCAGCCCGCCGAGCATGGCGCCGGGGATGCTGCCGATGCCGCCCAGTACCGCGGCGGTGAAGGCTTTCAGGCCCACGAGGAAGCCGGCGTTGGGGTTGATCACGCCGTATTGCATGCTCAACAGCACCGCGGCGATGGCGGCCAGGGCCGCACCGATGACGAAGGTCAGGGCGATGATGTTGTTGGTGTTGATGCCCAGCAGGTTGGCCATCTTGATGTCCTCGGCACAGGCGCGGCAGGCGCGGCCGAGACGGGAACGGGAGATGAACAGCGTGAGGCCGAGCATGGCGACCAGGGTCACCACGAACACCACGATTTGCATGTAGGAAATCAGCACTTCATGTGCCCCGCCTGGCCCGATGGCGAAGTTGCCCGGGATCAGGTTGGGAATGGATTTGTCCTTGGAGTCTTGCGAAAGCAGTACCGTGTTCTGCAGGAAGATCGACATACCGATGGCGGAAATCAACGGGATCAGACGGTTGCTGCCGCGCAGGGGGCGGTAGGCGATCCGTTCGATGCTGTAGCCATAGGAACTGGTGACCACGATGCTCGCGATGAAAGCCGCGGTCATCAACAGCGGGACACTGTCGAGTCCCATCATGGCCAGCCCGGCGATGGCGATGAACGCCACGTAGGAGCCGATCATGTAGACCTCGCCATGGGCGAAGTTGATCATTCCAATGATGCCGTAGACCATCGTATAGCCGATGGCGATCAGGGCATACGTGCTGCCAACGGTCAGGCCGTTAACCAGCTGCTGGAAGAAGTGATAGATGTCAGGCATTACAGCGCTCCTAAAAACCTGATACGCATTTCACTGGTGGAGTCATTTTCCCGCCCGGGTCCCATGGATCTGCATCCACTTCGGACTCGAGTTTTGCCAGCGAACCGCTGATGACGGTTTTGAGATTTTCAGGTGGGGAGACTGGCGGATCACGCCAGCGCGGCCCAATACATTTAAAACAAAGCCCACGGCACGCCGTGGGCTTTATTGGCAGTCAGTCAGGCCAGGCCTTACTGAGGCGAAGCTTCGGTTTTAGGTTTGCCGAAATGCCACTCGTAGACCACGAACTTGAAGTCCTTCAGGTCGCCGTTCTTGTCGAAGCTCAAGTCACCGGTAGGTGTCTTGAAGGTGCCGGCGTGGATGGCTTCAGCCACTTTGCCTGCGTCTTCGCTCTTGGCAGCCTTGATCGCGTCGGCGATCACGGTCACTGCGGAGTAGGACGGGAATACGAACGGACCGCTCGGGTCTTCTTTCTTGGCCTTGAACGCGTCAGCCAGGGCGACGTTGGCCGGATCCTGGTCGAAGGATTTCGGCAGGGTCACCAGCAGGCCTTCGGAAGATTCCTTGGCGATCTGCGAGATGGAATCGTTACCCACGCCTTCCGGACCCATGAACTTGGCCTTCAGGCCTTTTTCCTGGGATTGACGCAGGATCAGGCCCAGCTCCGGGTGGTAGCCGCCGTAGTAGACGAAGTCGACGTTGGCTTGCTTGAGCTTGGCGATCATCGAGGAGAAGTCTTTGTCGCCGGCGTTCACGCCTTCGAAGACGGCCACTTTCACGCCTTTGCCTTCGAGGGTTTTCTTCACGGCGCTGGCGATGCCTTCACCGTACTGCTGCTTGTCGTGCAGGACCGCAACGACTTTCGGCTTGACGTGGTCGGCGATGTAGTTGCCGGCCGCAGGGCCTTGGGCGCTGTCCAGGCCGATGGTACGGAAGATCATCTTGTAGCCGCGAGCGGTGATGTCCGGGCTGGTAGCCGCCGGAGTGATCATGATCACGCCTTCGTCTTCGTAGATGTCGGAAGCGGGCTGGGTGGAGCTGGAGCACAGGTGGCCGACCACGAACTTGATGCCGTCGTTGACGACTTTGTTCGCGACCGCGACCGCTTGTTTTGGATCACAGGCGTCATCGTATTCAACGGCGACCAGTTGCTTGCCGTCGACGCCGCCCTTGGCGTTGATCTGTTCGATGGCCATTTTCGCGCCACTGAACTGCATGTCGCCGTATTGGGCTACAGGGCCGGTTTTCGGGCCGGCGATGCCGATCTTGATGGTGTCGGCGGCAAACGAATGGCTGGCAACCCCGGCCAGAACCATAGCGGCAAACAGTTTGGAAATCTGCTTAGTAGCCTTAGTCATAGTGCTCCACTCATGCTGTTGTAGTTTTTATAGTCCTGGCGCCGTAGCAGCAGAACCGGGTCAGATATCTTGGATACCCTCGCGGAAAATGCCCCCGGCAACTGTACCGGTACAGTGTAGAGCGCCGATTGTTGGCAAGGGAAGCTGGCGCTTGGGGGCAAAACCTGGAGGTGTCGCTTAATTGAAAGAAAAAGACAGAATAGCGGCGGGGGTTGTCCGGTCGTTTCGGCAATCCTTGGCTTTCCTGCGCTTTTCAATCGGTGCTGCAATTGCTACCGGGTTTTTCTGCCAGACCACCGACGTTATCATTCGCGCCGATTTCTTTTCCGGACAGCTCCCATGAATCAAGAACCTAGCACCCTCTATGCCAAGCTGCTTGGTGAAACCGAATCCATCACCTGGAAAGAGCTGGAGCCGTTCTTTGCCAAGGGTGCCCTATTGTGGGTCGATCCGGCACTGGATCTGATCGCCGCCGCCGAGGCCGTGGCCCAGGACGAAGGTACCAAAGTCGCCGCCTGGCTGGCCGCCGACCAGCTCGCCAAGCTGTCTGAAACGCGGGCGCTGGATTTTTTGGAGCGCGATCCGCAGCTCTGGGCGGTGGTGGTTTCGCCCTGGATTATGATCCAGGAAAGGGCATCGAATTGATCGACGCACCAAGTTGGTTCGCTCGTTGGCCTGATTGAAAGTGTGTAGGTGAGTAGCGTGATGGCGTCCTGCCGTGGCGAAACGCCACAGGGCAGGGTGACGTATACGTAACGGGAACAGTTCATTGAGCAGCCTTTGGGCTGCTTAATTGTTTCTGGATGTTGTCTCGGTGGTGTATCCAAGGCCGCCTTCGCGAGCAAGCCCGCTCCCACAGTGGACCGCGTTTCTTCAGAAAGAATGCGGTCCACTGTGGGAGCGGGCTTGCTCGCGAAAGGGGCAACGCGGTGCTGCGCCAGCCTCAATAAGACCTGCCCGTATGGTTATTAAGGGAAATAACCTTGGTCTTGCCAATCCGGTGACGATAGATCTCGCGCAGGTACTTGATGGATTTCTTCACGCAGTCGCGGGACAGGCGGATGTCGTTGATCGAGACGAACTTGTCTTTATCGTTGATCAGCTCACGGTACTTTTTCTCATACATCGGCTTGATCGCGTACCAGTTGGTGTCGAGGATCTTCGCCGGGTTCTCGAACTCATTGAGCAGTTCGTCGATGCGGGCTTCGTCGAAGTCTTCATTGATGATGAAGTCCAGGATCGAATTGTCCAGGGTCTCGTCGAAGCGGTACGGGGTGCGGGCGAAGCAGCGCTTGATGAACGCCACGATCAGGGTCAGGAAATCATCCGACAGGCACGGGCTCTTGGCGATCAGGGTGGTCAGCGACAGGTTGGCCGAGGCGCCGATCACCAGCGCGTAGCGCTTGAGGGTGGTATTGGGGAACAGGCTGTTGAGGTGGGTCTTGAGCCGGTTCAGGTCCATGTAGGACAGCTTGTAGTCCTTGGGCAAGGAGACAATGGACACCACCGACGAGCAGTTCTTGAAGAAGTGCAGGTCGTGCAGCGCGGCGGCGTCGTAGCCGGAGTTCTTGTACTGCTCCAACGAGGCACGGTAGCGCTTGGACTCGATCGGCAACAGGCTGATGCCTTCGATGGCCTGGGTGACCTTGTTAAAGTGCGGCAGGTCGATGGAGCGGAAGAACAGGTCGTCGATGTTCAGGCGCGGCGGCTCTTTCTCGAATACCTTGAACTTGTCGCCGCTCGGCGCCGGGGTTTCCGGGACGACGGATTCGGCGTAGGCAATCGCCACGGGGCCGGCCAGGCTCATGAACAGGTCGTTGGCGTCCAGGCGAATGGTTTCGCCAATGTCGATGCCGGCGCGACGGAAGTAGTTCTGGTCGTAGTCGGTGGTGACGGCCTGGGCCGTCAGGATGTTGAAGATCTGCTGGGAAATGTACTGGTTGGCGTGTTTTTCCATCGCATTGACATCAATGTTCTGGATGTTGCCGTCATCGCTTTCCTCGGCGTAACGCATGATGTCGTTGGAAATCAGCATCATCGCGTTCCATGGACGGATACGGCCCATGACGCTGGCTTCGCTGCTGTCTTCATTGGCGAAGTTGTAGGAGAAATCCCATTCTTCCGAGAGGTATTTGCACAGCAGGCGTCCGGCGTTGATGTGCAGCGCCTCGGACATTTCACTGCGATGATCGGAAATGTTCGGCAGCACGCAGATACCGCTGGTGAAGATCGGCTCGAAGACGAAGGAGTGGCCGCTCTTGCTGTCGTGCTCGTCCATCGGCTTGGTGTCGAACGTCTTGTTCATGTACGAGTACTGCTGGGCCAGGCCGAACTCCGAGGCCATGCCCGAACCGGTACCGCCGCCGGCGCTGAAGATCGAGAAATACAGGCGCGACTGGTTGGCCTTGATGCCGCAGCTGTCGATCAGGTACGAGTGGATCATTTTCCAGTCGGGACTGGAGAAACGCTGGGTGTCCTTGTTCAGGATGATCTTGGCCAGGTACTGGCCGAGGATCGGCGCGTTACCGGCGCCGCCGGCATGGACTTCCGACAGGTCCATGATTTTCATTTTGCTGTAGTCGCGCAAAAAGCCGCTTTTCTCGCCCTTGCGCGAGAAACGGATGCGCCCGGCGATGTCCTTGTCCAGGTCGCCGAGCATGACCAGCGGTTCCACCAGGAATACCGGCTTGCTGGCCTTGCTGGTGCCCAGGCGCAGGTTGTTGCGGATCCACTGCGCCGGGCTGTAGCCCTTGTCGCTGTAGCCTTTGTCTTCGGCGTTGAATTCGTTGAGGTAGAACTTGCGGGCGTTGTACACCAGCTCGGCCACGTCCAGGGCGATGTTGGAGCCGCAGCGACCCAGGCCGATCAGGCACACCGACGGAAACTCTTGCTGGGCACGGTCGAATTCGTCGTCTACCAGGTGCGGTGGGCGCGGGAACACGGTGTCACGCAGGCCATCGAGGTTGTCGAGGATACGGTCGGTATTGGTTTCGGTGAAATACAGGTACTGCTGGGTCGACAGAGGGCGCGGAGGGGGCGACGGCTTCGAGACTTCAGGGCCGTTGGCGGCCGGGCTCAAGGTCAGATCGGATACCGCAGTGGCTGTTTTTTTTGAGGTCATTGTGCGCCATGTGCCTGAACTGGTGGCTCGACGAATGCGATCATCGAACCCTCGCGGATGGGAATTCGCGCCGGGATAAACGCGAATGTCGGTCCAAGCGGTCAGGGCTGCAGCCTGAGCAGCGCTCGGGATAATCTTTTCCTGATCATGTTGAATCGGCCACCGAACCTCGATCTTTAACCAATAAAAGGCAAAATGATGGCAATTGGCGCAGGGTATTGACCGGCATCAAGAAATACGCCGCTTTCCATGGTCGGGTATCAGCCTTGCGAATAATTGGAGACAGGCCCCGTGCCGCTGTCTAGATTGCATAACCAGGCCACGGATCGTTGGCCCATAACAATAAAAGAGACGGACCCATGCAGAACTCGACCCAAGCGGCGAATGCCTGGCGCATTCTGTTCCTGTTGTTCCTGGCCAACCTGTTCAATTTCTTCGACCGCACCATCCCGGCGATCATCATCGAGCCGATCCGCATGGAATGGAGCCTCAGTGACTTCCAGATCGGCATCATCGGTACCGCGTTCACCATTGTTTATGCCATTGCCGGCTTGCCCCTGGGGCGCATGGCCGATAACGGTTCGCGCAGCAAATTGATGGGCTGGGGGCTTGCGGCTTGGAGCGGGCTGACGGCGGTGAACGGCCTGGTCGGCAGTTTCTGGGCGTTTTTGGTGGTGCGCATGGGCGTCGGCATCGGCGAGGCCAGCTACGCGCCGGCGGCCAACTCTTTGATTGGCGATCTGTTCCCGGCCCATCGGCGGGCGCGGGCCATGGGCATTTTCATGCTCGGGCTGCCGCTGGGGCTGCTGCTGGCGTTTTTCACCATCGGCGCGATGGTCAAGGCCTTCGACAGCTGGCGCGCGCCGTTCTTCATCGCGGCGGTGCCGGGGCTGGTGCTGGCGGTGTTCATGTTTTTCATCAAGGAGCCCAAGCGCGGCGCGGCGGAAACCGTGCAGGTGTCCCAGGAAAAGATCGACAAGCCGGTCCGCCGGGTGCTGGCGATTCCGACCTTTCTTTGGTTGGTGCTGGCGGGGCTGTGCTTCAACTTCGCGACCTATGCCTGCAACTCATTCCTGGTGCCGATGCTGCAGCGTTATTTCCTGATGCCGCTGCACGAGGCGGCCGTGGCGACCGGGATCATGGTGGGCGTGACGGGCTTGTTCGGGCTCACCCTGGGCGGCTGGGTCGCCGACAAGATCCACCAGCGCGTGCCCAACGGCCGCCTGCTGTTTGCCGCGTTCAGCCTGGCGATTTCGACGGTCACCACGGCGTGGGCCCTGCATGCCGGGCGCATAGAAATCGGCGTGTTCGTGGCGGTGTTCAGCGTCGGTTGGCTGTTTGCCTATAACTTTTACACCTGCGTCTACACCGCGATCCAGGACGTGGTGGAGCCGCGCCTGCGCGCCACGGCGATGGCGTTGTACTTTGCCGGGCTGTATTTGCTCGGCGGCGGCCTGGGGCCGGTGGTGGTGGGCGGCTTGTCCGACTACTTCGCCCGCACGGCCATGGCGACCGCAGGCGCCCCGCAGATGACCGAAGCCTTCAAGGCCATCGGCCTGCATGACGCGATGTACCTGATCCCGGTGGCGTTGCTCCTGACCATGGTGTTCCTGTTCCTGGCGTCACGCTGCTTCGTGCGCGATGCCAAGCGGATGAAGGATGGGATGAGTGCAGTTGTGGTGCCCGAAGGTGTCGTGGCGACGGCCTAATGAGATTTTGTGGCGCCGATGCTTTTGTGGCGAGGGAGCTTGCTCCCGCTCGGTTGCGCAGCGACCGCACCATTTTTGGGGCCGTTTCGCGGCCCAGCGGGAGCAAGCTCCCTCGCCACAGAGGTGGTGTGTTGCAGGTTATCCAGCCTTGTCATCCCGCCCCCGCAACAGGCGATCAGGCATCGCCACCGCTGCGGCCAACCCCAGCAGCGACACCGCCGCGCTGATCAGCAGCAAATGCCGGAACGTCGCCTGCAACGCCTGGCGCAAGGCATGCTGCGCCTCGCCCGGGGCAGCGTTGAGGCCGTCGAGCAAGACGTTGCCGGAATGCCCTTCGCCGAGCGGCGACGAACCGGTGAGCTGGGCGAAGCTTGAATCCTGCAGCAAGGCCAGCAGCAACGCCGACATCAAGGCCACGCCCACCGCGCCGCCGAGGGAGCGGAACAGGTTGGTGGTGCTGGTGGCGACGCCGATGTCCTGTTGCTGCACGGCGTTTTGCGAACCCACCAGCGACGTGGGGAATTGCATGCCGGAGGCGATGCCGCTGAGCAGCATGAACAGGCTGCTGAGCCAGAACGCGTCAGGCGCGGTGAAGGCCATGCCGAGGATCGCGAATGGAAAGAGCAGGGCGCCGCTGAGGATCATCGGTTTGTAGCGCCCCGTGACCGAGGTTCGGCGGCCGGCGAAATACGCGCCAATGGGCAGCCCCATCGCCAGCGGCAACAAGTGCAACGCGGCGCTGTCAGCACCGGCGCCGGTCACGCTCTGGAAGCGCAACGGCACCAGCACCGTCAGGGAAATCGCCTGGAAACTGGTGAAGAACACCGTGCACCAGCACAGCACCGCGCTGCGGTTGGCGAACAGGTGCATCGGCAGCAACGGTTCCCGGGCCCGGCGCTCGTGCCAGGCGAACATCCCCAGCGCTACCCCCGCGCAACCCAGCAACCCCAGCACTTCAGGGCTGTGCCAGGCATGGCCTTGGCCGACCTGGGTAATCCCCAGCAACAATGCTGTCAGGCCGATGATCAGCAACACGGTGCCCAGGTAATCGATGATCGGCGTGCGTTGCGGTACTGGCAGCCCGACCAGGGTGCGCCGGGCCACCCACCAGGCCACGAGGCCCAGTGGCAGGTTGATCCAGAACACCCAGCGCCACGACAGGTATTCGGTCATGTAGCCACCGAGCACCGGCCCGGCCACGCTGGCCACCGCGTACATGCTGCTGAAATACCCCTGGTAGCGACCCCGCTCCCGGGGCGGGATGATGTCGCCGATGATCGCCTGGCTCACCGAAATCATCCCGCCGGCGCCGATGCCCTGGAAAATCCGCGCCAGTACCAGTTGTTCCATGTTTTGCGCCAGGCCACAGAACAGCGAGGCCAGGGTGAACAGGCCCATGCCGAACAACATCAGTGGTCGGCGGCCATAAAGGTCGCCGAGCTTGCCGTAGATCGGCACCGCCACGGTCATGGCGACCATGTAGCCGGAAATCACCCAGGCCAGCAGGCTGACGTCGGCGAATTGTGCGGAGATGGCCGGCATCGAGACGGCGACGATGGTCTGGTCCAGCGCACCGAGGAAAATCGCCAGCATCAGGGCAACCAGTACGCTGCGAATGGCCGGTTTTGGGGCTTGGAGCGTATTGAGCTGAGTCACGACAGAACCTGCGGGCGTCGCGCCAAAGAGGCGAATGGGACGAAGCCCGCAGTTTAAGTCGATAGGCGGCTATTCGATAGCCTCGTAAGGAAGCCCGACGTAATTTTCCGCAATGGTTTTTCGACCGGCCTCGGAGTCGAGGAAATACTCCAGTTCGGCTTCGCTGATGCGCTGGTTGAAGGCGTCGTCGTCGAAGCGGTGCAGCATCGACGTCATCCACCAGGAGAACCGCTCGGCTTTCCACACGCGTCGCAGGCAGATGGCCGAATATTGTTCCAGCAAGTCCACACGGCCGTCGCGATAGACCTTGAGCAGGATGTTGAACAGCGTGCTGACATCGCTGGCCGCCAGGTTCAAGCCCTTGGCCCCCGTCGGTGGGACGATGTGGGCCGCGTCGCCCACCAGGAACATCCGCCCATACTGCATCGGCTCGACCACGAAGCTGCGCAGGGGCGCGATGCTTTTTTCGATGGAGGGGCCGGTTATCAGGGCGTCGGCCAGGTCGGCGGGCAGGCGGTTTTTCAGTTCACCCCAGAAACGCTCGTCCGGCCAGTCGGCGACATTTTCCTCAGCGGGGACTTGCAGGTAATAACGGGTGCGGGTCTTGGAGCGCATGCTACAGAGGGCAAAGCCGCGGTCGTGCCGCGCGTAGACCAGCTCCTCGTGCACCGGCGGGGTGTCGGCCAGTACGCCGAGCCAGCCAAACGGGTAGACGCGCTCGAAGACCTTGAGCTTTTCCGCTGGAATGGACTGGCGGGCCACGCCGTGGAAACCGTCGCAACCGGCAATGTAGTCGCAGTCCAGGCGCCAGGTTTGCCCTTCGTGTTCGAAGGTCACGAAGGGATGCTCGGTTTGCATGTCGTGGGGCTGGGCGTCGCTGGCCAGGTACAGGGTGCGGGCGCCGGCGGCTTCGCGGGCGGCCATCAAGTCACGGGTGACTTCGGTCTGGCCGTAGACCATGACGTTTTTACCGCCGGTCAGGCCCTTGAGGTCGATGTGCACTCGCCGATCGTTGAGCACCAGTTCAAAGCCGTCATGGGGCAGGCCTTCGGCGTCCATGCGCTGGCCAACGCCGGCCTGGCGCAGCAGCTCGACCATGCCTTGCTCCAGCACACCGGCGCGGATGCGGCCCAAGACATAGTCCGGGGCCTGGCGTTCGAGGATGACAGTGTCGATCCCGGCGTTGTGCAACAACTGGCCGAGCAGCAGGCCAGAGGGGCCGGCGCCGATGATAGCGACTTGGGTCTTGAGGGTTTTCATTGTTCTTATGACTCGCACGAAGCACGCGACCAGGGTCGGTGTTGATTGTTATGGACCGAGTGCCTGCATTTTTCGCTTGCGGACCTGTCAGTTGAAGGGGAAAACTGAGCCGATACCTGTTCTTTTCGCCAATTGGTGCGATTATCGCCCGCAACCCCAGGCCCGGATCCACGTTATGAAAAAACCTGACCTGCCTTCGATCCCGGTGTTCAAGCTCTACGGTGAGAGCCAGGAATGGCCGACGCCGGATCTGCTGCACTGCGAGACCATCTCCAAGCGCAGCCGCGAGCATCAATGGGAAATCAAACCCCATCGGCACGCCGATCTGTGCCAGTTGCTGTTTGTCTTCAAGGGCCAGGCGGAACTGGAAATCGAAGGCCGGCGCACGCAACTCACCGAGCCGGCCGTGCAGATCCTGCCGCCGCTGTCGGTCCATGGCTTTCGTTTTTCCGAGGATGTGGAAGGTTACGTGGTGACGTTGGCGGCGCCGCTGGTCACGCACCTGCAAGCGCAGCTGGGGCATTCGGTCAACGTGCTGGCCCAGGCCGAAAGCTACCCGGCCCTCGAGAATGCCGAGTACCTCAACAGCCTGTTCAGCGCCTTGCAGAATGAGTACATGGGCCATCAACCGGCCCGGGAAATGCTCATGCATGCCCTGGTCAGCGTGATCATGGTCTGGGTCAGTCGCCAGGTGATGCAGCGCCACACCCAGGCCCAGCGCCCGCAACGGGCCCGGGAGTACCTCAACGGTTTCATTCAGTTGGTGGAAGAAACCTATCGCGAGCACGTCAAGGTCGAAGACCTGGCCCATCGCCTGGGCATTTCCGTGTCGCACCTCAACGGCACCTGTCGTGAACTGGCGGGGCAACCGGCGTTGCAGATCATGCATGAGCGCCAGTTGCTGGAAGCCAAGCGCCTGCTGACCTACACCGGCATGACCATCTACGAGATTTCCGAACTGCTTGGGTTTTCCGACCCGACCAACTTCACCCGGCTGTTCCGCCGGCGCGTCGGTATCTCGCCCAAGGCGTTCCGGGACCGGCTCAAGACCGATCAACAGGAAGACTGACCACGCCTCAGCGCAGGGCGTTCAGGGTTGCGCTGTGGGGGATGCAGCGTTCGAAGTTGCAGCTGGCGTATTCACGGGGCAGTTGCCTGGCCTGCTCGACCCGGTAGGCCGCCGTGCCATACAGCGCAAGCGTAGCGGCGCAAGTGACGAAAATGGCGAGGCGTCTTCTTGTTTTGATGTTCATGGCGGTGACCTCTGAACGAATACCCGGGGGTACTGTATTCAGCATAGGTCAGCTATAGCGAGTTGCCAGCCAGGCAGGCTTTGTGTGTAACCCGATATTCAGAACACTGATATTCCCTGTTGGGCCCAGGCTTCAGGCTGAAGCCCTGCTTCATTGTGGCGAGGGAGCTTGCTCCCGCTGGGCCGCGCAGCGGCCCCAAGCTCTTGCGGTCGCTGCGCAACCGAGCGGGAGCAAGCTCCCTCGCCACAGGTTCATTTCATGTCAGGAATGGCAGCGTTTCCCAGCCAGTTATTCCAGGTGCTCCGGCTTCATCGGGTCGCCCGGCTTGACGTCCAGTTGGTGGCGCACGTCTTCGAACATTTCGTCGTAGTACTTGTGCATCGAACCGATGCTGGCAGCCTTGGGCAGGCCGTATTTCTGGGCGATGCGCGTGGCATGGCGGGCGAAGTCGAAGGCCTGGTCCTTGGCCAGGAAAAAGGTTTCGTCCAGGGTTTTTTCTTCCACCGTGCCGTGCAGTTGGAACGACATGCCCGTCTCGCCCTTGTCATTCCGATCGAGCTTGTAGTCGATGCACAGGTTGTAGCTGAAATCATCCTTGTTCAGCGCATGGCGTTCCATGTGCAGGTGACCGGGTTTGAACGTGGCCATAAACGACTCTCCTTCGAAGGCATGGAGAACGGCAGACACCGTGCCTGCCGCATAAGTTTTCCCGTTAGCGATAAACAATGCCCGGCGTCGCCGTGCTGATGCGCGTGCCGGCGGTGCCCTGGACGATAGCATCGATGTCCGACAGCGACCCGATCACCGCGACCTTGCCGGTGTTGCGCGCGAATTCACAGGCGGCCTGCACTTTCGGCCCCATGGAACCGGCGGCGAAGCCGAGCCGTTCCAGTTCGTCGGGATGGGCCTGGGCGATGGCTTTCTGGGTCGGCTTGCCAAAGTCGATGAACGCAGCGTTGACGTCGGTGGCGATCACCAGCAGATCGCTTTCCAGCTGTTCGGCCAGCAGCGCCGAGCACAAGTCCTTGTCGATCACCGCTTCCACGCCTTGCAGCTTGCCGTCGGCGTCGTACATCGTCGGGATGCCGCCACCGCCGGCGCAGATCACGATACTGCCTTTTTCCAGCAGCCATTTGATCGGGCGGATTTCAAAGATGCGCTTGGGCCTGGGGCTGGCGACCACGCGACGGAACTTGTCGCCGTCGGGGGCGATGGCCCAGCCTTTTTCAGCGGCCAGTGCCTGTGCTTCTTCCCGGCTGTAGACCGGGCCGATGGGCTTGGTGGGGGTTTGGAAGGCCGGGTCGTTGGCGTCCACTTCGACCTGGGTCAGGAGCGTGGCGAAGGGGACTTCGAAGTCCAGCAGATTGCCCAGTTCCTGTTCGATGATGTAGCCGATCATGCCCTCGGTTTCGGCGCCGAGCACGTCCAGCGGGTACGGCGTGACCGAGGTGTAGGCCGCCGCCTGCAGCGACAGCAGGCCGACTTGCGGGCCGTTGCCGTGGGCGATGACCAGTTGATTGCCGGGGTGGATCTTGGCGATCTGTTCGGTCGCGGTGCGGATGTTGCTGCGTTGATTGGCTGCGGTCATGGGTTCACCCCGACGCAGGAGGGCGTTACCGCCCAGGGCAACGACGATGCGCATGGTGCTGTCCTTTAAAAAATGGATCGAACAATGCAGTTCCCTGTGGGAGCGGGCTTGCTCGCGAAAGCGGTGTTACAGGCAACATTTATTTAGACTGATACACCGCTTTCGCGAGCAAGCCCGCTCCCACATTGGATCGCATTCCAACAAGGGGCGGACGGGATTTTTAGATATCCGCCAACGCCGCCACCAGGATCGCCTTGATGGTGTGCATGCGATTTTCCGCCTGCTCGAAGGCGATGTTGGCCGGGGACTCGAACACCTCCTCGGTCACTTCCACGCCGTTGGCCAGGTTCGGGTAGCGTGCGGCGATGTCCTTGCCGACCTTGGTTTCACTGTTATGGAACGCCGGCAGGCAGTGCATGAATTTCACCCGTGGGTTGCCCGAGGCCTTCATCATCTGCGCGTTGACCTGGTAGGGCAGCAATTGCTCGATGCGCTCATCCCAGGCCTCCACCGGCTCGCCCATGGACACCCAGATGTCGGTGTGGATGAAATCCACGCCCTTGACGGCTTCCCTCGGGTCTTCGGTGATGGTCAGGCGGGCGCCACTTTCGGCGGCGAAGGCCTGGCACTGGTCGATGAAATCCTGGTGCGGCCACAAGGCTTTTGGCGCGCCGATGCGCACGTCCATGCCCAGCTTGGCGCCGATCATCAACAGCGAATTGCCCATGTTGTAGCGGGCATCGCCCAGGTAGGCGTAGCTGATGTCATGCAGCGGCTTGTCGCTGTGTTCGCGCATGGTCAGGGTGTCGGCGATCATTTGGGTCGGGTGGAATTCGGCGGTCAGGCCGTTGAACACCGGCACCCCGGCGAACGTGGCCAACTCCTCGACGATCTCCTGCTCGAAGCCACGGTATTCGATGGCGTCGAACATCCGCCCCAGGACCCGGGCGGTGTCTTTCATGCTTTCCTTGTGGCCGATCTGCGACGACACCGGGTCGATGTAGGTGACGTGGGCGCCCTGGTCGTGGGCGGCGACTTCGAAGGCGCAGCGGGTGCGGGTCGAGGTTTTCTCGAAGATCAGCGCGATGTTCTTGCCCTTGAGGTGCGGCTGTTCGGTGCCGGTGTACTTGGCACGCTTGAGGTCGCGGGACAGGTCCAGCAGAAAGTGCAGCTCGCGGTTGGTGTGGTGCATCAGGCTCAGCAGGCTGCGGTTGCGCATGTTGAACGCCATGGTGTGGATCTCCTCTGGTGTAGGTTATCCCCGAGACCGATTTTGGATAAGGAACGGCCCCGGCTCGAAGTCAGTAATCGATCGGGTCGCGGATGATCGGGCAGGTCATGCAATGGCCACCGCCCCGGCCCCGGCCCAGTTCGCTGGCGCTGATGGTGATGACTTCCACGCCGGCCTTGCGCAGCAGGGTATTGGTGTAGGTATTGCGGTCGTAGCCGATCACCACGCCCGGTTCCACCGCCACGACGTTGTTGCCGTCGTCCCATTGCTCGCGTTCGGCGGCGAAGCTGTTGCCGCCGGTTTCCACGACTCGCAACGCGGGTAGCTTGAGGGCGGCAGCGACGGTGTCGAGGAAGCTGCCGTCCTCGCGGCGCACGTCGATGCCGCCAGGCTTGCTCTCGTCAGGGCGCAGGGAGAAGGCGACGATCTGGCTCACCACTTCGGGGAATACCGTGACCAGGTCGCGGTCGCAGAAACTGAACACAGTGTCCAGGTGCATGGCGGCCCGGGATTTCGGCAAGCCGGCGACAATCACCCGTTCCACCGCCTTGTGCTTGAACAGGTTCAGCGCCAACTGGCCGATGGCCTGGTGGGACGAGCGTTCGCCCATGCCGATCAACACCACGCCGTTGCCGATGGGCATGACGTCGCCGCCTTCAAGGGTGGCGTTGCCGTGGTCCTGGTCCGGGTCGCCGTACCAGACCTGGAAGTCCGCGTGGGTGAACTCCGGATGGAATTTATAGATGGCGCTGGCCAGCAGGGTTTCCTGTCGGCGCGCCGGCCAGTACATCGGGTTCAAGGTCACGCCGCCGTAGATCCAGCACGTGGTGTCGCGGGTGAACTGGGTATTGGGCAACGGCGGCAGGATAAAGCTGGAATGTCCGAGAAAGTCGCGGAACATCTGGATAGTCTTGCCACCGAAGCTGTCCGGCAGGTCATCGGCCGAGACGCCGCCGATGAGGAACTCGGCGATATGGCGCGGTTCCAGGCTGCGCAGCCACGAACCGACTTCATTCACCAGGCCCAGGCCCACCGAGTTGGCGGTGATCTTGCGCTGGAGGATCCAGTCCAGGGCTTCGGGGATGGCGACGATGTCGGTCAGCAGGTTGTGCATTTCCAGCACGTCGATGTCACGCTCGCGCAGCTTGGTGACGAAATCGAAATGGTCGCGCTTGGCCTGGTTGACCCAGATCACATCGTCGAACAGCAGCTCGTCGCAGTTGTTCGGGGTCAGCCGCTGGTGGGCCAGGCCTGGGGAACAGACCATGACTTTACGCAGTTTGCCGGCTTCGGAATAAACGCCGTACTTCACTTTTTCCGTGGTCATTACACATCCTCCCGTTAAAACAATCAGCCAACTACAAGGTCAGGAAGCCGTCGTAGAGGCCGTAGGCGGCCACGAGGGCGCCTGCGACCACCGCGGCGAAAATCAGCTTCTCGACAGAGGTGAAAATCGGTTTGCCCAACTCGCGCTTGGCCTTGGCAAACAGGATCGCGCCAGGGGCGTAGAGCAGGGCGGAGAGCAGCAGGTACTTGATGCCGCCGGCATACAGCAGCCACACCGCATAGATCAGGGCGATGGCCCCGATGACCAGGTCCTTGCGCCGCTCGGCCGCGAAGCCTTCATAGGTCTCGCCGCGCACCGCCAGCAGCAGCGCATAGGCCGCCGACCAGAGGTACGGCACGAGGATCATCGAGGTGGCGAGGTAGATCAGTGACAGGTAGGTGCTGGCCGAGAACAGGGTGATGACCAGAAACAGCTGGACCATCGCATTGGTCAGCCACAGGGCGTTGGCCGGTACGTGGTTGGCGTTCTCCCGGCGCAGGAACTCGGGCATGGTGTGGTCTTTGGCAGCGGCAAACATGATCTCGGCGCACAGCAATACCCAGGACAGCAGGGCGCCGAGCAGCGAGATGATCAGGCCGACGCTGATCAGCACCGCCCCCCAATGCCCGACGACATGTTCCAGCACGGCGGCCATGGACGGGTTCTGCAACTTCGCCAGTTCAGGCTGGGTCATGATGCCCAGGGACAGCACGTTCACCAGCACCAGGAACAGCAGCACGGTGATGAAACCGATGACGGTGGCCTTGCCGACGTCGCTGCGTTTCTCGGCGCGGGCGGAAAAAATGCTCGCGCCCTCGATGCCGATGAACACCCACACGGTGACCAGCATCATCTTGCGCACCTGGTTCATCACGCTGCCCAGGTCCGGGTTCATCGTGCCCCAGATGTCCCGGGTGAAGATCTCGAGCTTGAAAGCGAACAGGGCGATCAGCACGAACAGCACCAGCGGCACGATCTTGGCGACGGTGGTGACCAGGTTGATGAACGCGGCTTCCTTGATCCCGCGCAGCACCAGGAAATGCACCGCCCACAGCAGCACGGAGGCGCCGATTACCGCCGCGACGGTATTGCCTTCACCAAAGATCGGAAAGAAGTAGCCCAAGGTGCTGAACAGCAGCACGAAGTAACCGACGTTACCCAGCCACGCGCTGATCCAGTAGCCCCAGGCCGACGAAAAACCCATGTAGTCGCCGAACCCGGCCTTGGCATAGGCATACACGCCGCCGTCCAGATCAGGCTTGCGGTTGGCCAGGGTCTGGAACACGAAGGCCAGGGTCAACATGCCGACGGCGGTGATGGCCCAGCCGATCAGCACCGCGCCGACATCGGCACTGGCCGCCATGTTTTGTGGCAGGGAAAAGATTCCCCCGCCGATCATTGAGCCGACGACCAATGCGACCAACGCACCCAATCGAAGTTTTCCGGGGGTATCAGACATATGCGAGACTCCAATGCAGGAGAAGAGAGTCAACAGACTAAGTCGATTTGAAAGTTAAATAGCTGATCTGGATCAGTGCATGACAACATTCCATTGTAATGAAGAACTTAAAGCGTCCGTTGGCGTGTTTAGATGCACAAAAAGCCTATTCCAGAGGCTTTTTGCAGGGGGGCTGGGTGATTGCGTTTCGGTAGGATATTCACGCTAGTTGATTTCCACTGAGCCGCAACTATTTTGTAGGTGGCTGTCCTGGTATTTTTATTTAGCGCCATTGAATAGTGGCTGATAAATAAGACAACGGACTTTGCAATGCGCGCGTTATTCAAAAACGCTATCGGCTTTTATTTAATTATTAAATAGCGAGGGGAAATGTCGCCACCGATTGAAAAGTTGCCACTGGGCGCGTTGGTCGCACTGGTGGTGGGGTCGATGATCGGTGGTGGGATCTTTTCCCTGCCGCAAAACGTCGCGGCTAGGGCCGATGTCGGTGCGGTACTGATCGGCTGGGCCATCACCGCTGTCGGCATGCTCACCCTGGCCTTCGTGTTCCAGACCCTGGCCAATCGCAAACCGGCATTGGACTCGGGCGTGTATGCCTACGCCAAGGCCGGGTTCGGTGACTACATGGGCTTCTCGTCCGCCTGGGGTTACTGGATCAGCGCCTGGATGGGCAATGTCGGTTACTTCGTGCTGCTGTTCAGCACCTTGGGGTATTTCTTCCCGGCGTTTGGCCAGGGCAACACGCCGGTGGCCATCGGCTGTGCATCGTTGCTGTTGTGGGCCGTGCATTTCCTGGTGTTGCGGGGCATCAAGGAGGCGGCGTTCATCAACCTGGTGACCACCGTGGCCAAGGTCGTGCCGCTGTTGATGTTCATCGTCCTGGCCGCCGTGGCCTTCAAGGCCGAGGTGTTCACCCGCGATATCTGGGGCGCGATGAGCCCGGACCTGGGCAGCGTGATGGACCAGGTGCGGCACATGATGCTGGTCACGGTGTTCGTGTTCATCGGTATCGAAGGTGCCAGCGTGTACTCGGCGCGGGCACAGAAACGTGCGGACGTTGGGCGGGCGACGGTGATCGGTTTCCTCGGTGTCCTGGCGTTGCTGGTGCTGGTGAATGTGTTGTCCCTGGGGGTCATGAGCCAGCCGGAATTGGCGCAGTTGCAGAACCCGTCACTGGCCGGCGTGCTGGAGCACATTGTCGGGCCTTGGGGCGCATTGCTGATCAGCCTGGGCTTGGCGGTGTCATTACTGGGGGCGCTGCTGTCCTGGGCGCTGCTGTGCGCCGAGATCCTCTACGCCACCGCCCGGGACAAGACCATGCCGGCATTCCTCACCAAGGAAAATGCCAACCATGCGCCGGTCAATGCGCTGTGGTTGACCAATGGCATGATCCAACTGTTTTTGCTTATCACGTTGTTTTCCGCCGGCACCTACACCAGCCTGATTTATCTGGCCTCATCGATGATCCTGATGCCGTACCTGTGGTCGGCCGCTTATGCGGTGCTGCTGTGCGTCCGTGGGGAAACCTACGAACGAGCCTCGGCCCAGCGCATGAAAGACCTGTGCATAGGTGGCGTGGCCCTGTGCTACGCGGTGTGGCTGCTGTACGCCGGCGGGTTGAAATACCTGCTGCTGTCGGCGTTGTTGTATGCACCCGGAGTGATCCTGTTTGCCCAGGCCAAGTGGGAACAGGGACAGCCCTTGTTCACCGCTGTGGAAAAAGGTGTTTTTGCCTGTGTGCTGTTTGGCGCGGGTGTAGCGGCGTATGGGTTGTACAGTGGGTTTTTGGCGTTGTGAGGTTCACCGTAATGCCGAGGCGAACCCTTGTGGCGAGGGAGCTTGCTCCCGCTGGGCTGCGCAGCAGCCCCCAAAAAAATAGGGCCGCTACGCGCCCCAGCGGGAGCAAGCTCCCTCGCCACAGGGGGCCGTTGAAACTGCTAGTGCATGTCACCACCGGGCCCGATGCGCCCCCAGTTCAGCCGCCGGCAAGGTCCATTGCAGCGGCGTCCCGGTGATTTTCAAGGGCACCTGCAGCCGGTGGGCTGGCCCCCATGGCGTCTGTTCGATCACCAGGCCCTGATCATCCTCGGCCTCGGCTCGCAATGGGCTCGAGTCCCCTGCGCCACGCTCGATCAACAGCTTCGCCGTGCGTGCCAGTGACAGACGTGCCGAGCCGCCATGGCCCGTGTGCAGGCGCCGGGCCAACAGCACCAAGGCGCTGGCCGCCAGCAGATAGCCGGTGCCGTGGTCCAGTGCTTGCACGGGCAGCGGTGTCGGTTTGTCGGTGTGTTTCCAAGCCAGGCCGGCTTCGGCAATGCCACTGCTCATCTGCACCAGGCTGTCGAAGCCGCGCCGGTTCTGCCAGGGGCCGCTCCAGCCGTAGGCGTTGAGGCTGACGTCGATCAGGCCCGGAGCCAGTTTACTGCGCTGTTCGGCGCCGTAGCCCAGGCGTTCCAGAGCGTCGGCACGGTAGCCGTGGAGGAGGAGGTCGGTGTCCTTGAGCAATGCCTCGAACGCCGCGCGATCATCGGCTTGATGCAGGTCGAGGCGGGCGCAGCGTTTGCCCAGGGTGACTTCCGGGACCACGCCGGGTTCGTTCCAGGTTGGCGGGTCGATGCGCAGCACGTCGGCCCCGAGGCCGGCGAGGAAGCGGCTGGCGACGGGGCCGGCCAGTACGCGGGTCAGGTCCAGGACCCTGAGGCCCGCCAGTGGCTGGGTCACGGAGCCAGGCCAGGGTTTCTGCTGTCCTCCAGTCGCTTCACTCAGATGCACCAGCGGTTCGGCATTCACTGCCATGCCTTGAGGGTGAGTTTGCCAGGCCTGCCACGAACGCATCTGGGCAGAGCAACCGCCGGCGTCGACCACGGCTTGCTCCAGCTCGGCCTTGTTCCAGCGGGTGACCCTGGCCGCCATGTCGGCGCGGTCGGTGCAGGTGCCGAGGACTTTTTCCGCCGCCAGGCGATGATGCGGCGCGTTGGTGTGCAGGCGAATCCAGCCGTCGGCGCAGGCATAGTCGCCGGCCACCGGATCCCACATCGGTGGCACGCGCCAGCCGATGGGGCGTAGGGAGGTGGCGAACCAGAACGATGCCAGGCGTCGGTCGACTTCGACGGGGGGCAGGCGGCCGGTCTGCTGGTGGATGAGCTCGGCGGTGGCTTGGCCGGCTGCGGCGATGCTGGCGCTGGCCAGCTCCGTGACGGCGAACGCCGAGGGCAGGGCGCCTTCGCCGCTGAAGGTGATTGGGGTCGTGGGCAAACCGAGCGCGGCTTGCATGGATGTGAGTAGATCTGCCATCGAAAGCCCCTCCTGAACCAGAGGGCGAGCATAGATCAAAAATCCGTTGGGGGCCGCTTTGAGGCCCAGCGGGAGCAAGCTCCCTCGCCACGAATACCTCGCGCTTGTTCCGGTCGCGACCAGATCCACAGGTTGCCAAGGCCCATGCCGGCGAGCGCCAGGTAGACCGGCCAGCCGTGGTCGAGCATCACCAACATCAGCCCGGCACACAGCAGCATGCTGGCGCTGGCACCGACCTTGGCCCGGCGCGGGATGACCTTGCCGTTGCGCCAGTTGTGCAGCATCGGCCCGAACAGCCGATGGTTCTCCAGCCAGGCGCTCAGGCGCGGCGAACTGCGGGTCGCGGCCCAGGCGGCCAAGAGGATGAACTCGGTGGTCGGCAGGCCAGGCACGACGATGGCGACCAGGCCGATGGCCAGGCTGGTGTAGGCGAGCAGGGCGAAGAGCAGTTGGGTGAGTTTCGACGGATGGTTCATCAGCGTTTTTCAGTCATACACATTTCCTGTGGGAGCGGGCTTGCTCGCGAAGGCGGTATATCAGCCAACATAACCGTTAACTGACCCACCGCCTTCGCGAGCAAGCCCGCTCCCACACTGGTTTCTGGGTGGACTGCAAGATATGCATCCACCCCTAGATTCCTTGTGCGAATCAGGCCAACTCGGTCGCGTAAGCCTGTTCCAGCAGTACCGTAAATCGGTTAAAGGCATCCAGCGCGCCTTTGTCCGCCTCGGCTTCCTGTTGTTCGGTGAAGGTCAGGCCATCGAGGGTGCGGGTGAAGGTTTTCCAGCCTTCGGCACGTCCGCCGGCGGGTTCGGCCAGGTGCCGGGCGCCGAAGGTTTCGCTCAGCCCCAGGCCCACGGCACGCTTGATCAGGAAGGCGGCGCCGAGCTTGGAGCCTTCGGAGACGAACAGCCAGCCCAGGGCTTCGGCCTGGGTCGGGTTTTTCACCGCACCGGCCACCGGCCCAGGGACTTCGGTGTCCAGGTCGGCGAGATCCGCCTTGGCTGCGTCGGCACGGCAGCGGGCTGGCAGGTCGGGGATCAAGGCGGCCAGTTCGGCGTCGTTGTACAGCGCCACCAGTTCCGACTGGAACAGGTACTGGGCGACGACGAAACGGGCGAAGCTGGCCGGGGTGTCGAACGGCGCATGGGCCTTGACCAGCGCATCGAGCTTGCCGTGGGGCTCGTGGGTGATCTGGTTCAGGCGTTGGGAGCGTGAAGCGGGGCGTTGTGTGGTCATGAAAAAATTCCTTCGAATGAAACAGGTGTGGCGAGGGAGCTTGCTCCCGCTCGGTTGCGCAGCGACCGCAAGTTCTTGGGACTGCTGCGCAGTCCAGCGGGAGCAAGCTCCCTCGCCACAGGCATTTGGCTTGCCGACAAAAATTGGTCAGATATCCCAGACCAGGTTCACCGCGAAGTTACGCCCGGGCGCCGTCAGGCGATCGAGGTTGGCGGGGCTCAGCACGGCCGCTTCGCCGACGCTGTCGTAGCCGCGCACGTCATCCCACAGCCAGTATTTCTTGTCGGTGAGGTTGTAGAGGCCGCCGCTGACGGTCACGTCGCCGGTCACCTTGTAGTAACCCGTCAGGTCGAGGATGCCGAAGCCTGGGGTCTTGAATTGGCTGCTCACGCCATCGGGGGAGTTGAAGTTGCTGTCGTCGACGCGGTCCTTTTTCTTGACCAGGGTCCAGCTGAGCAAGGTGCCGAACTGCTCCTGGTCGTAGCCCAGGCCGAACACGCCGGTGAGCGGGTTGATGCTGTTGAGCGGTTCGCCCGTGTCGTTGTTGCGACCGTAGAGGTAGGCCACCGAACCCTGGGTGTAGAGGCCTTTTGGCGCGCCCAGCACGTCCAGGTCCAGGCGCCCCTTGGCTTCGACGCCCTTGATGGTGGCGTGCTTGATGTTGTTGCTCTGGAAGGTCAACTGGTCGGCACCGGGGATGATGGCGTCCTCGTTGATGAAGTCGCGGTACTTGTTGTAGAACACCGCCACGTCGAACGAACCGGAATCGAAACGGCCACGCAGGCCGGTCTCGTAGCCCTGGCTTTTTTCCGGCTCCAGGTCGGGGTTGGGTTCTACGCTATAGCCGGGGGCGGTGTTCTCGAAACGACCGTACAGAGCCTTGGCGGTCGGGGTACGAAAGCCTTCGGCGTACTGGCCGTACCAGGTGTACTCATCGCTCAGGGCGTACGTCACGCCGAACTTGGGCGAGACGCGATGCCAGGTCTTGTCCTTGCCGCTGACTGTACCGCCGCCGGTAGGGTCCACGGTACTGAGGAATTCCTCGGTCAGGTGCGGTTTGAGCCGGGTGTAGTCGTAGCGCAGGCCGGGGGTGAAGGTCCATTTGTCCCAGCTGATCTGGTCCTGGGCGAACAGGCTGTAGGTGTTGATGGTCGGGTCGGGGAAGTCACTGGCTTTTGCCAGCACGTCCCGGGTGCTGATGGCGCCCACCGCCGGGCAACCGACGCCGACCGCCAGGCACACGCCATTGCCACTGCGCGAGCCGGTGACTTTCTGTTGCTTGAGGGTGGTGCCGTAGGTCAAGGCGTGGTCGGTGTCGGCGACGCTGAAGGCCTTGTCCAGTTGCGCATCGAAGACCCACTGCTTCTCTTCGTAGAGGGTCTCCCGGGTGCGCAGGACCTGGCGGGTGATGGGGAAATAGAACTCGGCGGTGCTCTGGTCGGTCTTGGCGACCTGGTGATTCAGGCTCCACTTGACGTGATCGGCCAGCAGGCTGTCGAGGGCGAAGCTGTGTTCCAGGCCGAAACGCTCGCGGGTGATGGTGTCGTTGCCAGTGCGCCACTGGTACATGCCGCCGGGCAGCATGGAGGTGGGGATCGTGGGGCGGCCGTTGGAGTAGGGGCCGCCATAGGCGCTTTTCAGGTCGCTGTCGCGGTCGTCCTTGTATTTCTCGTAGACCAGGCCAAGGCGTGCATCATCGTTATAGTTCCAGCCGAGCTTGGCCAGCACGTTGTAGGTGCGCACGTCTTCAGGGTTGGCGGCGGTGCGATCCAGGCCGGTGCCGTTGTGGCTGCCGTAGGATTCGGTTTCGTGGCCGTCACGCTGGCTATAGTGCAGCAAGCCATCGACTGGGCCACTACGGCCGGCGACGGTGGCGGACTTGAGCCAGCTCTCGTCGGCGGAGCTGTAGCCGGTCTTCAGGCGCGCGCCGACGTCCTCGCCCGGCTTGATGATGTCGTCCGGATCGAGGGTGAAGTAGCTGACGGCACCGCCAATGGCATTGCTGCCGTACAGCACCGAGGCCGGGCCGCGGAGGATTTCCACGCGCTTGATGATTTCCGGGTCGACGTAGTTGCGTTGGGTCTTGGCGTAGGGGCCGTTGAAGAACCCGCCGGGTATTTCAACGCCGTCGACCTGGGTCAGGATCCGATTGCCGTCGATGCCGCGGATGTTGTAGCCGCTGATGCCGCCGCGCTGGCCCGCACCACCCACCGATACGCCCGGTTCATAGCGCACCAGGTCCTTGAGGGTATTGACGTTGTTGCGGTCCAGTGCCTGGCGGTCGTGGACGGTGACCGTGCTCGGTACGCTGGTGATGTCCTGTTCCTGGCGGGTGGCGCTGATGGTCACCTGTTGCAGTTCCAGCGCGCTGCCGCGGCTGCGTTTTTCCAGGACGATGCTGTTGTCGCCCAGCTTGCGATAGCTCAGTTGGGTCCCCGCCAGCAGGCGTTCCAGGGCTTTTTCCGGCGGTAGCGAGCCGTTCACCCCTGGCGACGCGACGCCTTCGGCCAGTTCCGCCGGCAGGCCGACCTGCCAGCCGGTGACCGCAGTGAATGCATTCAGGGCCGAGACCAGGGGTTGCCGGGCGATGGCAAAGGTGTAGTCGCCCATGTTGCGTGCAGGGGGCTGCACGGTGGTGGCGGCCAGGGCGAGCGGCGCGGTGCCGGCCATCAGGATGGCGGCGGTGAGCAGTGACAGCGTGCAAGAAGGGGCAAGAAACCGGCAAGTAAGGCGAGAGGACATCGATAGCGCTCCGTGTCGCATCTGTTATAGGTGCAAATTCGCATGGATAGATGCGAATCAATTGCATTGGCTATAACGAGACGAACCAGCGAAGCCTATCGAGTAAAAATAATTCTCATTTAGTTCAGGATTACCAGCGCCGGGAATTCCTGTAGGCGCGCCGAGGTGATGTGGGCCAGGGAACGGACCACGTCCAGCGGCTGATCGAGGCGGTAATTGCCGGTCACCGCGACGTTGGCCAATTGTTCGTTGCTGTTGATGATCCAGCCGGGGTAGTAGCGGCGCAGCTCGGCCAGTACCTGGCTCAGCGGCCGGTTTTCGAACACCAGCCGACCCTGGACCCAGGCCAGCTCGGTGCTGGCATCGAGCCGGGCCGGGCGGTCGAAGCCGTTGGGGCCGATGCGGATGCTTTCCCCGGCGGACAAGCGTACATGGGTGTCGTTGCGGGTGGCCCGCAGGTCCACATCGCCGCGCTGCACCTGGACCTGGGCCACACCGTCGAGGTAACGCACGGCGAAGGTGGTGTCGCTGACGCTGGCGGTAACCGGGCCGGCATCGATTTCCAGCGGCAGGGTGCTGTTGCCCGGGACTTCGAAGAAGGCCTCGCCTTTGTACAGGCGCGCCACGTGCCGTTGTTCGTTGAACGTGCTGGAGAAGGCCGAATCGGTGTTGAGCAGGACCTTGGAACCGTCCTCCAATTGCAGGCGCTGGCGCTCACCGACCACGGTCAGGTGATCGGCCTGGAAATGCAGGGGCAGGTCGCTGAAGTTGAACAGGCCGAGAAGCAGAACAGCGGCGGTGGCCAGGGGTTTCCAGTGGTCACGCAGGCGCGACAGGGCGGTGACCTTGGGCGCGGTTTCCAGCCGGCGGGCACTTTCCAGCACCTGCGGGCCGTTCCAGATCGCCTGGGCCCGGGCAAACGCCTCGCCGTGACGTGGATCGGCCGCCAGCCAGGCCTGGAACTGCCGCGTCTGTTCCGCGCTGGGGCTGTCCAGCAGGATCAGCCAGTCCAGCGCCTGCTCCATGGCATGGGCGGTTTCCGGCGTCGGCTCAGGAGAAGGGGAGTAGTCCGTCACGGTGAGTTCTCTTATTAGCGGCCCGCACAAGCTACAAGCCGCAGGCATTAGGAGGCAAGCCTGTACGCAGCGTGAAGTTCATGGGTTGCGCTCAGCCACACCCACACAGATCGCCATGATCAGCTTCAGTTCCTTTTGCACGGTGCTCAGGGATACACCGAGCCGTTCGGCGATTTCCTGGTAACTGTGGCCATGCAGGCGGCTGAGGATGAATATCTGCTGTTGGCGCGGGCTCAGGGCTTGCAAGCTGACGTCCAGGCGCTCAAGCAGTTGCTGGGCATGGGCGGCGTCCTCGGCACTGCTCTGGGGGGCGACGACGTTGTGGACGACTTCCAGCGGTACGTCGTCCAACAGCGTTCGGGATTGGATGCGCCGGGCACGCAGATGGTCCAGCGCCAGGTTGCGGGCGGTCTGGAAAACAAAGGGTTCGAGGTGTTCGACCGTACGTTCGGCCAACGCTCGGGTGACGCGCAGGTAGGTTTCCTGAAGCAGGTCTTCGGCGGTACTGGGGTTGCTGACCATGCGCTCGAGGGTGCGTAGCAGCGGCGTGCGCTGGGCGAGGAAGACATGATGAAAGCGCGATTGACTCACGGTAGGGCCCGATCCGGTTCGAGAGGATGATAATGCTTATCATCTACATGGTGGGTCAAGCCTTCATTTCACCGGTCCCCTGTAACCCTGTGGGAGCGGGCTTGCTCGCGAAAGCGGTGGATCAGCCACCTTTTTTATTGACTGACACTCCGCTTTCGCGAGCAAGCCCGCTCCCACAAAAAAAGCTCAACTGCCGTTTCAGTTACTCGGCGTTACACAACGCCAGGCAGTTATCCAGCATGCGGTTGGAGAAGCCCCATTCGTTGTCATACCAGGCCAGCACCTTGAGCAGCTTGCCGCTGGCCTTGGTGTGGTTGGCGTCGAAGATCGACGACAGCGGGTTGTGGTTGAAATCGCTGGAGACCAGCGGCAGGGTGTTGTAGCCGAGGATCTTCGAATGCTGGCTGGCATGGCGTAGCAGTTCGTTGACTTCTTCGGCCGAGGCTTCGCGCTTGAGCTGCACGGTGAGGTCGACCAGGGAGACGTTGATCACCGGTACGCGCACGGCCATGCCGGTCAGCTTGCCGGCCAGTTCCGGCAGCACCAGGCCCACCGCTTCGGCGGCGCCGGTCTTGCTCGGGATCATGTTCTGGGTGGCCGAACGGGCGCGGTACGGGTCGCTGTGGTAGACGTCGGTCAGGTTCTGGTCGTTGGTGTAGGCATGGATAGTGGTCATCAGGCCGCTTTCGATGCCCAGCTCGCGGTGCAGCACCTGGGCCACCGGGGCCAGGCAGTTGGTGGTGCACGACGCGTTGGAGATGATCTGGTGGGACTGGCGCAGGATGTCATGGTTCACGCCATACACGACGGTGGCATCGGCGCCCTTGGCCGGAGCCGAGATGATCACCTTGCGGGCGCCGGCGCTGATGTGCGCGGCTGCCTTGGCACGGTCGGTAAACAGACCGGTGCATTCGAACACGACGTCGATTTTCTCGGCGGCCCAGGGCAGTTCGGCCGGGTTGCGGATGGCGCTGACCGAGATGCGGTCGCCATTGACCGTCAGGCTTTCATGATCGTGCTGGACGTCGGCATCGAAGGTGCCATGCACGGTGTCGAACTTGAGCAGATGGGCATTGATTGCACTGTCACCCAGGTCGTTGATGGCGACGATCTGCAGGTCGCGACGGTAGCCTTGGGTATACAGTGCACGGAGGACGTTGCGGCCGATGCGGCCAAAACCATTGATTGCGATTCGAAGAGTCATTAACTGCGCCGCCGTCGATTTGTTGTTGGAATTACAAGATTATTCGCATAAAAATAGAAAACAAGCCTTTTTAGTGGCAATATTTTGTTTTATCTACAACGAGTGACCTGAATCAACTGGTCCGAATGGTCAAAAACCGTCTGTCGCCTCGCCTTCCACACAGCGTGCAGCGGGCTTTTGACCAGCATAGACAATCAGGTCGCCACATCCGTTAGCCTGGAGTTCTACACATGCATCCCCGCGTTCTTGAGGTCACCGAACGGCTTATCGCCCGCAGCCGCGCCACGCGTGAGGCTTACCTTGCATTGATCCGTGGTGCGGCCAGCGACGGTCCGATGCGCGGCAAGCTGCAATGCGCCAACTTCGCTCATGGCGTGGCCGGTTGCGGCACCGAAGACAAGCACCATCTGCGGATGATGAACGCCGCCAACATCGCCATCGTGTCGTCCTATAACGACATGCTCTCGGCCCACCAGCCTTACGAAACCTTCCCGGAACAGATCAAGAAAGCCCTGCGCGAAATCGGCTCGGTCGGCCAGTTCGCCGGTGGCACGCCGGCGATGTGCGACGGCGTGACCCAGGGCGAGGCGGGGATGGAACTGAGCCTGCCGAGCCGCGAAGTGATCGCGCTGTCCACGGCGGTGGCGTTGTCCCACAACATGTTCGACGGCGCACTGATGCTCGGCATCTGTGACAAGATCGTTCCCGGCCTGATGATGGGCGCGCTGCGCTTCGGTCACTTGCCGACGATTTTCGTGCCCGGCGGGCCGATGGTCTCGGGCATTTCCAACAAGGAAAAAGCCGACGTGCGCCAGCGTTACGCCGAAGGCAAGGCCACCCGCGAAGAGCTGCTGGAATCGGAGATGAAGTCCTACCACAGCCCCGGCACCTGCACCTTCTATGGCACCGCCAACACCAACCAGTTGTTGATGGAAGTGATGGGCCTGCACTTGCCGGGCGCCTCGTTCGTCAACCCGAACACGCCGCTGCGCGATGCACTGACCCGTGAAGCGGCGTTCCAGGTGACGCGCCTGACCAAGCAGAGCGGCAACTTCATGCCCATCGGCGAAATCGTTGACGAGCGCTCGCTGGTCAACTCCATCGTCGCGCTGCATGCCACCGGCGGCTCCACCAACCACACCCTGCACATGCCGGCCATTGCCATGGCGGCGGGTATCCAGCTGACCTGGCAGGACATGGCCGACCTCTCCGAGGTGGTGCCGACCCTGAGCCACGTCTACCCGAACGGCAAGGCCGACATTAACCACTTCCAGGCGGCGGGCGGCATGTCGTTCCTGATCCGTGAATTGCTGGAAGCCGGTTTGCTCCACGAAAACGTCAACACCGTGCTCGGTCACGGCCTGAGCCGCTACACCCAGGAGCCGTTCCTCGAGGACGGCGAGCTGGTATGGCGCGACGGTCCGATCGAAAGCCTCGACGAAAACATCCTGCGCCCGGTGGCCCGCGCCTTCTCGCCAGAAGGCGGGTTGCGGGTGATGGAAGGCAACCTCGGCCGTGGCGTGATGAAGGTCTCGGCCGTGGCCTTGGAAAACCAGGTGGTCGAGGCCCCGGCCATGGTCTTCCAGGACCAACAGGACCTGGCGGACGCGTTCAAGGCCGGTCTGCTGGAAAAAGATTTTGTCGCGGTGATGCGCTTCCAGGGCCCGCGCTCCAACGGCATGCCGGAGCTGCACAAGATGACGCCATTCCTCGGTGTGCTGCAGGATCGCGGCTTCAAAGTGGCGCTGGTCACCGACGGGCGCATGTCCGGCGCATCCGGGAAAATCCCGGCGGCCATCCATGTCAGCCCCGAAGCTTATGTCGGTGGTGCGTTGGCCCGGGTGCAGGAGGGCGATATCATCCGTGTCGATGGCGTCAAAGGCACCTTGGAACTGAAGGTGGACGCCGAGGAATTTGCCGCGCGCACGCCGGCCAAGGGCCTGTTGGGCAACAACATCGGCACTGGTCGCGAGCTGTTCGGTTTCATGCGCATGGCCTTCAGCTCGGCGGAGCAGGGCGCCAGCGCCTTCACTTCTGCCCTGGAGACGCTTAATTGAAACTGGCTTTGGTCGGTGACATCGGTGGGACCAACGCACGCTTCGCGCTGTGGAAAAACCACAACCTGGAAAATATCCAGGTGCTGGCCACGGCGGATTACGCCTGCCCGGAAGATGCCATCGAGGTTTACTTGAGTGGCATGGGCCTGAAGCCGGGAGCCATCGGTTCGGTGTGCCTGTCGGTGGCCGGTCCGGTGAGCGGCGATGAGTTTCGCTTCACCAACAATCATTGGCGCTTGAGCAACCTGGCATTCTGCGAAAGATTGCAGGTGGAGAAGCTGTTGCTGGTCAACGACTTCTCGGCCATGGCCCTGGGCATGACCCGCTTGCGTCCCGATGAATACCGAGTCGTGTGCGAAGGCACCCCGGAGCCGATGCGTCCGGCGGTGGTGATCGGGCCAGGCACCGGGCTGGGCGTCGGTACGCTGTTGGATCTGGGTGAGGGCCGGTTCGCCGCGTTGCCGGGGGAGGGCGGCCATGTCGACCTGCCCATGAGCAGCCCGCGGGAAACCCAGTTGTGGCAGCACATCTACAACGAGATCGGCCACGTCAGCGCCGAAACCGCTTTGAGCGGCAGCGGTTTGCCTCGGGTGTACCGGGCCATTTGCGCCGTGGACGGCCATGCGCCAGTGCTCGATACCCCCGAATCCATCACCGCGGCCGGCCTGGCCGGCGACCCAATCGCTTTGGAAGTGCTGGAGCAGTTCTGTCGCTGGCTGGGGCGCGTGGCGGGCAACAATGTGTTGACGCTGGGCGGACGCGGCGGCGTCTACATCGTCGGTGGCGTGGTCCCGCGCTTTGCCGATTTCTTCCTCGAAAGCGGTTTCGCCAAGTGTTTCGCCGACAAGGGTTGCATGAGCGATTATTTCAAGGGCATTCCGGTCTGGCTGGTGACCGCGCCATACTCCGGCCTGATGGGCGCGGGCGTGGCGTTGGAGCAATCCGCCGCAGCTTGAAGTTGAAATGTGGCCTCTTGTGGGAGCGGGCTTGCTCGCGAAGGCGGTGTGTCAGACAACAAAAAAGTTGAATGACACACCGCCTTCGCGAGCAAGCCCGCTCCCACAGGGGGGTCGCAGTGTGTTTGTAGAACCCGTCCATCAGGCATAATCGCCCCCATCCAAACAACAAGGACGAGGCCCGTGAGTTCAGTAAACAAATCGATTTTGTTGGTCGACGACGACCAGGAGATTCGCGAGCTGCTGGACACCTACCTCAGCCGTGCGGGCTTCCACGTGCGGACCACGCCCGACGGCGCCGGGTTTCGCCAGGCGTTGAACGATGCACCGAGCGATCTGGTGATCCTCGATGTCATGCTGCCCGATGAAGACGGCTTCAGCCTTTGCCGCTGGGTTCGCCAACATCCACGCCAGGCGCATGTGCCGATCATCATGCTCACCGCCAGTTCCGACGAGGCCGACCGGGTCATCGGCCTTGAGCTGGGCGCCGATGATTACCTGGGCAAACCCTTCAGCCCGCGTGAACTGCAGGCGCGCATCAAGGCGCTGCTGCGCCGGGCGCAATTCGGCCAGGAACGCGCCGGCGGCGAAGTGCTGGCCTTCGATGAATGGCGACTGGACATGGTCAGCCATCGGCTGTTCCACACCGACGGTGAAGAAGTGATTCTCTCCGGTGCCGACTTCGCCTTGCTCAAATTGTTTCTCGACCATCCCCAGGAAATCCTCGACCGCGACACCATCGGCAACGCGACCCGTGGCCGTGAGCTGATGCCCCTGGACCGGATCGTCGACATGGCGGTCAGCCGCCTGCGCCAGCGCCTGCGGGACACCGACAAGCCGCCGCGGCTGATTCGCACGGTGCGGGGCAGCGGTTACCAGTTGGCGGCCAGTGTGGTTGCCAGCAATGGTCATTGACGGGATCAAGAAAATCGTCCGGCGGGTACCGGTGCCACGCTCGTTGCTGGGCCGGATGTTGTTGCTGACTTTGCTGGTGGTGCTGTTCGCCCAGACCCTGTCCAGCCTGATCTGGGTTTCGCAATTGCGCGCCACCCAACTCGAAGGCCTGGTTACCAGCGCTCGCAGCCTGGCCCATTCGATGACCGCCAGCGTCAGTTATTTGCGCTCGCTGCCGGTGGCGTACCGGCCGTTGGTGCTGGACCAGTTGCGCAGCATGGGCGGCACGCGGTTCGTCGTCACCCTCAACGACAAACCCCTGGGCATGGACGTGCTGCCGGTGACGCCGCGCAAGCAGGCGGTGCTCACGGCCGTGGATGAAGTGCTGCGCCGCTCCTTGGGCCATAACGCCGACATCTCGGTGACGTTCGTCAGCCCCGACGACCTGCGGATTTTCAATGCCGGGCTCAAGCTCGATGAACTGCCTCGTTCGTGGGCCCACTATGCCCTGACGCTGGAGCCGGTAAATCCGCCCGTGCTGGTCACGCAGATCCAGATGGCGCCGGGGGAATGGTTGTACATCGCCTCGCTGCTGCCCGAACCGTACACCAGCCTCGAAGAGCAAGACCTGCCCAAGCAACAGGTTGGTTTCATCGTGCTCACCAGCAGCCTGTTGTTGCTGTTCATCGGCTTGCTGGTGCACTGGCAGAGCCGGCCCCTCAAGCGATTGGCGCGAGCCGCGCGGGACATGTCCCTGGGCGCCGAAGTGGAGCCGGTGGCCGAGGGCGGCGGCAGCGAAGTGGTGGAAGTGGGGCGGGCGTTCAATGCCATGCGCGAACGCATCAGCCGCTACCTGACGGAGCGCAGCCAGTTGTTCAGCGCGATCTCCCACGACTTGCGCACACCGATCACCCGTTTGCGGCTGCGGGTCGAGCTGCTGGAGGACGAAAACCTGCAAGCCAAGTTCGGCCGTGACCTGGATGAGCTGGAGCTGCTGGTCAAAGGCGCGCTGCAGTGTGTCAAGGACACCGACATCCACGAGAACATCGAGCCGGTGGACCTCAACCATGTGCTCGATTGCCTGGTCGAGCCTTACCTGGCGCCCAACGGCAACGGCCGGGTGACCCAGGATGGCCGGGCGCTGGCGCCGTATCCCGGCAAGCCGCTGGCCCTCAAGCGCTGCATCGGCAACCTGATCGACAATGCCTTGAAATACGGGCAGAACGCCCACCTGCACATCGATGACGATGAAACCGCGTTCATCCTCCACGTCGACGACGAAGGGCCGGGTGTGCCGGAACAGCGCCTGGAGCAAGTCTTCGAACCGCATTTCCGTCTCGCCGGGCAACAGCAGGGCTATGGCCTGGGCCTGGGCATCGCCCGCAACATCGCCCACAGCCATGGCGGCGAGGTGAGCCTGCAGAACCTTCGTGAAGGGGGGTTGCGGGTGACGTTGCAGTTGCCTCGTAGTGTGGATTAGCAACACCGCGTTATCGTTCTTCGCGAGCAAGCCCGCTCCCACAGGGTTCGATGGTGGACACACAAATTGTGAACACCATAGACCCAATGTGGGAGCGGGCTTGCTCGCGAAGGCGCCAGTGGCCTCAACACATCTCTCAAGGAATGTCACAGCTCGGTGACATAACTCGCCCCTTTCGTTACCTGCCACCCACCCTCCCTTGTTTAGACTCCCTGCGTCAAAACAACAAAAAAAGGTACTCCGATGGACACCTTCCAACCGGCCTTCAGCAGTTGGCTGAATGCCCCTGCCCACCAGCGTTGGCTCGCCGATGAAGGCGTGCGGCTGCTGGCGTTCGCCAAGGCCTCGAAGCTGCCTGACGGCTTTGGCAACCTGGATGAGCTTGGGCGCCTGCCGGCCGATGCCCGGGCCGAAACCATGAACACCGCGCGCATGACCCACAGCTTCGCCATGGCCCATATCCAGGGCTTGCCGGGTTTTGCCGAGCTGGTGGACCACGGTATCCAGGCCCTCAATGGCCCCTTGCGCGATGCCGAGCACGGTGGCTGGTTCGCCACGTCGCAACCCGATGCGGACAGCACCGGCAAAGCCGCCTACCTGCATGCCTTCGTCGCCCTGGCGGCCAGTTCCGCGGTGGTGGCCCAGCGTCCCGGCGCCCCTGCGTTGCTGGACGAAGCGGTGCGGATCATCGACGCGCATTTCTGGTGTGAGGAGGAGGGCGCCATGCGCGAATCCTTCAACCGCGACTGGCGCGAGGAAGAGGCCTATCGCGGCGCCAACAGCAACATGCACGCCACCGAAGCCTTCCTGGCCCTGGCCGATGCCACCGACGATCCGCGTTGGCTGGCCCGCGCCCTGCGTATCGTCGAGCGAGTGATCCATGACCATGCCGCCGCCAACGACTACTTGGTGGTGGAGCATTTCGACCGCCATTGGCAGCCACTGCGCGACTACAACCAGGACAATCCCGCCGATGGTTTTCGCCCCTACGGCACCACTCCCGGCCATGGTTTCGAGTGGGCGCGGTTGCTGCTGCACCTTGAAGCGGCGCGGGTGCAGATTGGCATGCTCACCCCTGGTTGGCTGGCCCAGGACGCGCAAAAACTCTTCGACCAGAACTGCCGCCACGGCTGGGACGTCGATGGCGCACCGGGCATTGTCTACACCCTGGACTGGGACAACCGCGCCGTGGTTCGCCACCGTCTGCATTGGGTCCACGCCGAAGCGGCGGCCGCGGCCAGCGCCTTGCTCAAGCGCACCGACGAGGCGAAATACGAAGCCTGGTATCGGCGTTTCTGGGAGTTCTGTGACAAGCATTTCATCGATCGCTGCAACGGCAGTTGGCATCACGAACTCGATCCGCAAAACCGCCCCAGCGCCGATATCTGGCCGGGCAAGCCGGACCTGTATCACGCCTGGCAGGCAGTCCTGATTCCCCGCCTGCCCCTGGCACCGAGCATGGCGTCAGCCCTGGCGCGGTTATCCAGTCCTGCGCCTGTGTAACCATGTCGTGACATTTGCACGTCCCTTCGTTACCTGCGAAGGGATTCCCTCTGATTAGAATCCATGCAGCGCAAGCTCCAGACTTGCATGCATAACAACAAGAAAGGTAATTCTAGATGAATGCGATTTCTCGCCTCGCTACTGTCATTTCTCTTGCTTCCCTGCTTCCCGTCGCAGCATTTCCCGTCACTGCCCTTGCCGCCGAATCCAAAGGTTCCGTGGAAGTCGTCCACTGGTGGACGTCGGGTGGCGAAAAAGCCGCGGTCGATGTGCTCAAGGCCCAGGTAGAAAAAGACGGCTTTACCTGGAAGGACGGCGCTGTCGCCGGCGGTGGTGGTTCCACTGCCATGACCGTACTCAAGAGCCGTGCCGTGGCCGGCAACCCACCGGGTGTCGCCCAGATCAAGGGTCCGGACATCCAGGAGTGGGCGTCCACCGGGCTGCTCGACACCGACATCCTCGAGGACGTCGCCAAGGCCGAGAAGTGGGACAGCCTGCTCGACAAGAAAGTCTCCGATACCGTGAAGTACGAAGGTGACTACGTCGCCGTGCCGGTGAACATTCACCGCGTCAACTGGCTGTGGATCAACCCGGAAGTCTTCAAGAAAGCCGGCATCACCAAGAACCCGACCACCCTTGAAGAATTCTATGCGGCTGGCGACAAGCTCAAGGCCGCGGGTTTCATTGCGCTCGCCCACGGTGGCCAGCCTTGGCAGGACAGCACCGTGTTCGAAGCCGTGGTGCTCTCGGTCATGGGGGCCGATGGCTACAAGAAGGCCCTCGTCGACCTGGACAACAAGGCCCTGACCGGTCCGGAAATGGTCAAGGCGCTGACCGAGCTGAAGAAAGTCGCGACCTACATGGACGCCGACGGCAAGGGCCAGGACTGGAACCTCGAAGCGGCCAAGGTCATCAACGGCAAGGCCGGCATGCAGATCATGGGTGACTGGGCCAAGAGCGAGTGGACCGCCGCGAAGAAAGTCGCCGGCAAGGACTATGAGTGCGTGGCCTTCCCGGGCACCGACAAGGCCTTCACCTACAACATCGACTCCCTGGCGGTGTTCAAGCAGAAGGACGCAGGCACTGCGGCGGGCCAGCAGGATATCGCCAAGGTCGTGCTGGGTGAGAACTTCCAGAAAGTCTTCAGCATCAACAAGGGCTCGATCCCGGTGCGTAACGACATGCTCGGCGACATGGCCAAGTACGGTTTCGATTCCTGCGCCCAGACCGCGGCCAAGGACTTCCTGACGGACGCCAAGTCCGGCGGCCTGCAGCCGAGCATGGCGCACAACATGGCGACCACGCTGGCGGTACAGGGTGCGTTCTTCGATGTGGTGACCAACTACATCAACGACCCGAAAGCCGACCCGGCCGATGCTGCCAAGAAATTGGGCGCAGCGGTTCAGTCAGCCAAGTAACGAGCGCCGCGGTCCCTTTGTGGGAGCGGGCCTGTGGGAGCAAAGCTTGCTCGCGATGAACGATAACGCGGTCATTCGAAAGACCGAGGTGCCTTCATCGCGAGCAAGCTCAGCTCCCACACAAGCTCGCTCCCACACAGGGAATGTTCTGTAGTCTTTTTTCCCTTGTACTGGATCTTCCCATGAGTTCTGTTGCTGTGTTCAGCAAGGCCTCGCCGTTCGATGCATTGCAGCGCTGGCTCCCGAAACTGGTGCTGGCGCCGAGCATGTTCATCGTTCTGGTGGGCTTCTATGGCTATATCTTGTGGACGTTCGTCCTGTCGTTCACCACTTCGACGTTCCTGCCGAACTACAAATGGGCAGGCCTGGCGCAGTATGCGCGGCTGATGGACAACGACCGCTGGTGGGTGGCGAGCAAGAACCTGGCGCTGTTCGGCGGCCTGTTCATTGGCATCACCCTGGTGATCGGCGTGCTGCTGGCCGTGTTCCTGGACCAGCGCATTCGTCGCGAAGGTTTCATCCGCACCATTTACCTGTACCCGATGGCACTGTCGATGATCGTCACCGGTACGGCCTGGAAATGGTTGCTCAACCCGGGCATGGGCCTGGACAAATTGTTGCGTGACTGGGGGTGGGAAGGCTTCCGCCTGGATTGGCTGATCGACCCGGACCGCGTGGTGTACTGCCTGGTGATCGCGGCGGTGTGGCAAGCCTCGGGTTTCATCATGGCGATGTTCCTGGCCGGCCTGCGGGGTGTCGACCAGTCGATCATCCGTGCCGCACAGATCGATGGCGCGAGCATGCCGCGCATCTATTGGAAAGTGGTGCTGCCGAGCCTGCGCCCGGTGTTCTTCAGCGCCGTGATGATCCTGGCACACATCGCGATCAAGAGCTTCGACCTGGTGGCGGCGATGACAGCCGGTGGCCCGGGTTATTCCTCCGACCTGCCTGCCATGTTCATGTATTCGTTCACCTTCAGTCGCGGCCAGATGGGCATGGGCTCGGCCAGTGCAATCCTGATGCTCGGTGCGATCCTCGCGATCATCGTGCCTTACCTGTACTCCGAGCTGAGGACCAAGCGTCATGACTAGTCTCGCTGCCAAACCTTCCATCAGCCTGAGTCGCATCGCGATCTACGCGGTGCTGATCCTCGCCGTGCTGCTTTACCTGGTGCCGTTGGTGGTCATGCTGTTGACCAGCTTCAAGACGCCGGAAGACATCAGCACCGGCAACCTGCTGAGCTGGCCGACCGTGGTCAGCGGCATCGGTTGGGTCAAGGCCTGGGCCACGGTCGACGGCTACTTCTGGAACTCGATCAAGATCACCGTCCCGGCGGTGCTGATCTCCACCGCCATCGGTGCCTTGAATGGCTACGTGTTGTCGATGTGGCGCTTCCGCGGTTCGCAGCTGTTCTTCGGCCTGTTGCTGTTCGGCTGCTTCCTGCCGTTCCAGACCGTCCTGCTGCCGGCCTCGTTCACCCTTGGCAAGATGGGCCTGGCCAGCACCACCACCGGTTTGGTGTTTGTGCACGTGGTCTACGGCCTGGCATTCACCACGCTGTTCTTCCGCAACTACTACGTCAGCATTCCCGATGCGCTGGTGAAGGCGGCGCGACTGGACGGTGCGGGTTTCTTCACCATTTTCCGGCGGATCATCCTGCCAATGTCGACCCCGATCATCATGGTTTGCCTGATCTGGCAGTTCACGCAGATCTGGAACGACTTCCTGTTCGGCGTGGTGTTCTCCAGCGGTGATTCGCAACCCATCACCGTGGCTCTGAACAACCTGGTCAACACCAGTACCGGGGCCAAGGAATACAACGTGGACATGGCGGCGGCGATGATCGCCGGGCTGCCGACCCTGCTGGTCTATGTGGTGGCAGGCAAGTATTTCGTGCGCGGCCTGACGGCCGGCGCAGTCAAGGGGTAATCATGGCAACGCTTGAACTTCGCAATGTAAACAAGACCTATGGTGCCGGCCTGCCGGACACCCTGAAGAACATCGAGTTGTCGATCAAGGACGGTGAGTTCCTGATCCTCGTCGGCCCTTCGGGCTGCGGCAAGTCGACGCTGATGAACTGCATCGCCGGCTTGGAGACCATCACCGGCGGCGCCATCATGATCGGTGACCAGGATGTCAGCGGCATGAGCCCGAAGGATCGCGACATCGCCATGGTGTTCCAGTCCTACGCGCTGTACCCGACCATGAGCGTGCGCGAGAACATCGAGTTCGGCCTGAAAATTCGCAAGATGAAACAGTCGGACATCGACGAAGAAGTCAACCGCGTGGCCAAGCTGCTGCAGATCGAGCACTTGCTCAATCGCAAGCCTGGCCAGCTTTCCGGCGGCCAGCAACAGCGCGTGGCCATGGGCCGGGCCCTGGCGCGGCGGCCGAAGATCTACCTGTTCGACGAACCGCTGTCCAACCTCGACGCCAAGCTGCGGGTCGAGATGCGCACCGAAATGAAGCTGATGCACCAGCGCCTGAAGACCACCACGGTCTACGTGACCCACGACCAGATCGAAGCCATGACCCTGGGCGATAAAGTGGCGGTGATGAAGGACGGGATCATCCAGCAGTTCGGCACGCCGAAAGACATCTACACCAACCCGGCCAACCTGTTCGTGGCGAGCTTCATCGGTTCGCCGCCGATGAACTTCATCCCGCTGCGCCTGCAACGCAAGGACGGTCGCCTGCTGGCACTGCTCGACAGCGGCCAGGCCCGTTGCGAGCTGCCGTTGGGCATGCAGGACGCCGGCCTGGAAGACCGCGAAGTGATTCTTGGCATGCGTCCGGAACAGATCGCGTTGGCCGGTAGCGAGCCCAATGGTTTGCCGACCATTCGCGCGGAAGTCCAGGTCACCGAGCCTACCGGGCCGGACACCCTGGTATTCGTCAACCTCAACGACACCAAGGTCTGCTGCCGCCTGGCGCCGGACGTGGCACCGCAGCCCGGGGAAACCCTGACGCTGCAATTCGATCCGTCGAAAGTGCTGCTGTTCGACGCCCAGTCCGGCGAACGCCTGGGTGTGGCCGGCCAGCCGCAAACCGATGCCCGAAGCGCCAACGTAGCGCAGTTCAAAGGCCGGTGAAGAACGAGTGTGGGAGGGCGCTTGTGGGAGCAAAGCTTGCTCGCGATGAACGATAACGCGGTCATTCGAAGGACCGAGGCGCTTTCATCGCGAGCAAGCTCAGCTCCCACAAAAGCTCTCTCCCACTGGAAAGGAGTATGCGGTGGATGGGGACATCCATCGCAATCGTTGTAAACCGCGTTAGATAAAAACAGTTAATAACAATAAATAAAGACGAGGATGTAGGGATGAAAAAGCAAAAAAACGCCCAGCGTATCTGCCAGTTGTCAGCCGTTGCGGCGATGATGCTGGCCGGTAGCGCACACGCAGCCGACGCGTTCAGCGCCGATTCGCAGTGGATGACGGGCGACTGGGGCGGTGAACGGACCAAGCTGATCGAGCAAGGTATCGATATCAAGGCGGATTTCGTCGGTGAGATGGGTGCCAACCTCCACGGCGGCTACAACGATGACAAGACCGCGCGCTGGTCCCAGCAGTTTGGCCTGGGCGTCGCGCTCGACCTGGAAAAACTGGCAGGCTGGGGCGATACGGAAGCCAAGATCCAGTTCACCCGACGTGACGGTCGCAACATCTCCAACGACCGCATCGGTGATCCACGCGCCGGTACCCTCAGTTCTTCCCAGGAAGTCTGGGGCCGTGGGCAAACCACGCGCCTGACCCAGTTGTGGATCAAGCAGAAATACTTCGACAGC
Source organism: Pseudomonas sp. Z3-6 (assembly GCF_051131985.1). Lineage (NCBI taxonomy): Bacteria > Pseudomonadati > Pseudomonadota > Gammaproteobacteria > Pseudomonadales > Pseudomonadaceae > Pseudomonas > Pseudomonas sp. Z3-6. Next base: position 5,474,770 of record NZ_CP071644.1, on the reverse strand, counting down.
AAACTGGATGTCAAAGCCGGTTATTTCGGTGAAGGCGAAGACTTCAACACCTTCCCGTGCGAATTCCAGAACCTGGCGTTCTGCGGTTCACAAGCGGGTAACTGGGCGACCGGCATCTGGTACAACTGGCCGATCATGCAGGCGGCGATTCGCGTCAAATACAACCTCACGCCTGAGCTCTATGCGCAAATCGGTGCCTACAACCAGAACCCTTCGCAACTGGAAAACAACAACCGCTACAAGCTCAGCGGCAGCGGTACCAAGGGTACCCTCATTCCGGTCGAGTTGGTCTGGTCACCGAAGATCAATAACCTGCCGGGTGAATACCGTGTTGGTTACTACAAAAGTACGGCCAAGGCCGATGACGTCCGTGAAGACGAGGATGGCAACGACGCCGCGACCACCGGCAACGCCTATCGCAGCCACAGCAGCAAGGACGGCTACTGGCTCGTCGTGCAGCAACAGCTCACCAGCCACAACGGTGATGCTTCGCGCGGCCTGAATATCGCCGCCAACGCCACTTTCCACGACAAGGAAACCAACGTCGTCGACAACTACCAGTCGTTGATGTTCGTGTACAAGGGGCCGTTCGATGCTCGTCCAAAAGACGATGTCGGCATCGGCTTCTCGCGTATCCATGTCAACGAAGACGTGAAGAAAAACTCCGAACTGGTCAACGCCGCCAATGGCGTCACCGACTACGACGATCCGCTGTTCGCGCCACTGCGCAGCACTGAGTACAACTACGAGATCAACTACGGTTTCCACGTCACCAACTGGCTGACCGTGCGTCCGAACCTGCAATACATCACTCACCCAGGTGGTGTGGATGAAGTCGACAACGCGCTGGTGGCCGGCCTGAAAATTCAGTCGGTGTTCTAACGCTGTTGCGATAAGCTCCTCTCTATGTGCGCATATTTGCGGACGGCCAAGGCTGTCCGCTTTTTTTTGCGCAGTGGCTGACACTGAACCTGTGGCGAGGGAGCTTGCTCCCGCTGGGTTGCGAAGCGACCCCAAAGCCATTCACTGCGGTGTGTCCGCCAGACCGTATTTACCTCGTTTGCGACTGCTTCGCAGCCGAGCGGGAGCAAGCTCCCTCGCCACAAAAGCAAGCGTTGCAAACAGATGAGTTATTCAATGATTTCCAGGACCGCGGCCCATGCATGAGCATCCGCTACAACGCTTTTTCAGATCCTTGCGCGAGCGCCCGGTATTCGCGTGGGAGCGCTATCGGCAGCGCGATGTGCTGGTGATCGATCACCCGTTGTGCCAGGCGGTGTTCAGTCGCCAGGGCGCGCAGTTGCTGCACTTCCAGCCGCGCGGCCAGAAGCCCTGGTTGTGGTGCGCGGCCAAGTGGCCGCAAGTCGGAGCGATACGCGGCGGGGTGCCGGTGTGCTGGCCGTGGTATGGCCGTCATCCCAGCGAAAACGCCTGGCCGTCCCACGGTTGGGCACGGTTGATCGATTGGAAACTGCTGGACAGCCGCAGTGATGAAGAGGGCGTGCATTTGCACTGGCAACTGCAGTTGTGCGACTGGCAAGTGGACCTGCATGCCGACCTGGGTGAACGCATGGAGCTGCGCTTGAGCACCGAGCATCAGGACAGCCTGCCGTGCCAGTTGAGCCAGGCTTTGCACGCTTACTGGCGTATCGGTGATGTCGGCGAGGTAGCGCTGTCTGGGCTCGAAGGCGCCCAGGGTTATGACCAGTTGAGCCGCGAAGCTTGCCAGCAGGAAGGCGAGTTACGGGTCGAGGGCGGCTGCCAGCGGGTGTTCCAGCATGAAGGCGAATTGCAGCTCAAGGATCACGCCTGGCAGCGCGAATTGTGCATCGACACCGGTGACAGCGCCGACACCGTGGTCTGGCATCCCGGCACCCGGCCGTTGCTGGGCGTGAGTTGGGATGAGGTCAATGAGTTTGTCTGTGTCGAAGCGGCCAGTGGCGGCACCGACAGCCTGTGCCTGGCGCCGGGGGAGCGGGCGCACTTGAGTTTGCAGGCGTGGGTGGGGGCTTAGGCCAGGATCTCTGGTGTGGCGGCTGGCCCCTTCGCGACAGGCTCGCTCCCACATTGGATCTTTGGTGTTCACAAAACCCCTGTGGGAGCGAGCCTGCTCGCGAAGACGGACTACCAGACGCTAGAGATTCTGGACCGAATCAGTTGAACTCATCCCCCACCGGATACCGGCTGGCATTCAGGCTTTCCTTGATCTTGCGCAGGTGCGGCTGGAAGTCCACGCCCCGGCGCAGGGTCATGCCGGTGGCGAGCACGTCCAGCACGGTGAGCTGGATGATCCGCGAGGTCATCGGCATATAGATGTCAGTGTCTTCGGGTAGGGGGATGTTCAGGCTCAGGGTGCTGGCCTTCGCCAGCGGCGAACCTTCGGCGGTCAGGCCCAGCACCGAGGCGCCGTTTTCCCGGGCGATGCGTGCCACTTCCACCAGCTCGCGGGTGCGGCCGGTGTAGGAAATGATTACGAACAGTTCGCCGGTATGGGCCACCGACGCGATCATGCGCTGCATCAGCACGTCGGCGTGGGCGGTCACCGCCAGGTTGAAGCGAAAAAACTTGTGCTGGGCATCCAGGGCCACCGGGGCGGAGGCGCCGAGGCCGAAGAAGTGGATCTGCCGGGCCTGGATCAACAGGTCCACGGCGCGGCTGATCAAATTGGGATCAAGGGCCTGGCAGGCGCTGTCCAATGAGGCAATGGCGCTGCCAAAGATCTTGCGGGTATAGGCTTCAGGGTTGTCGTCGGCTTCCACTGCGCGGCTTACATAAGCGGCGCCGCTGGCCAGGCTCTGGGCCAATTGCAGCTTGAGTTCCGGGTAGCCGCTGACGCCGAACGAGCGGCAGAAGCGGTTGACGGTCGGTTCGCTGACCGAAGCCGCCTGGGCGAGGGCGGCGATGCTGAAGCGGGTGGCCTGCTGCGGGTTGAGCAGGATGATCTCGGCCACCTTGCGTTCGGCCTTGTTCAGGTCTTCAAGGCGACTCTGGATCTGTTCCAGTAGATTTCGCACGCGGTCCATACAAGATTCCTAGGAAGACGGGTCTTTGATACGACCCTTTGCGGTGGCCTATCCTACTGATGGCTCCGGCGGACCACCACTCGGAATCGGTATTTTCGAAAAATGTTGTGGTTATTACTACATTTTTCCTTGAGTGATACCTTGAAAAAAGGTATTTGTAGTTTAACTTGATAAAAGAACAAACATCATGCCTTCGATTACGGTTGAACCGTGCACCTTTGCCTTGTTCGGCGCGTTGGGCGATCTGGCCCTGCGCAAGCTCTTTCCTGCCCTGTATCAACTCGATGGCGCTCAACTGTTGCACGAGGACACGCGGATCATAGCGCTGGCCCGTGAACCCGGCGGCGAGCAGCAGCACCTGGCATTCATTGCCGCCGAGCTGCGTCGCTACGTGGGGGAAAAAGACGTGGACGAGGCCGTGCTCGAGCGCTTCCTGGCACGTTTGACCTATCTGCACGTGGATTTCCTCAAGGCCGACGATTACGTTGCCCTGGCCGAAGCGGCCGGTTCGGCCCAGCAGGTCATTGCCTATTTCGCCACCCCGGCGGCGGTGTATGGGGCGATCTGCGAGAACCTGGCGAAGGTTGGCTTGAGCGAAAATACCCGCGTCGTCCTGGAAAAACCGATCGGCTCGGACCTGGAGTCGTCGCGCAAGGTCAACGACGCCGTGGCGCAGTTCTTTCCGGAAAACCGTACCTATCGCATCGACCATTACCTGGGCAAAGAAACGGTCCAGAACCTGATCGCGTTGCGGTTCGCCAACAGCCTGTTCGAGACCCAGTGGAACCAGAACTACATCTCCCACGTGGAAATCACCGTGGCCGAGAAGGTCGGTATCGAGGGCCGCTGGGGTTATTTCGACAAGGCCGGCCAACTGCGGGACATGATCCAGAACCACCTGCTCCAGCTGTTGTGCCTGATCGCCATGGATCCTCCGGCCGACTTGTCCGCCGACAGCATCCGCGACGAGAAGGTCAAGGTGCTCAAGGCCCTGGCGCCGATCAGCCCGGAAGGCCTGACCACCCAGGTGGTGCGCGGCCAGTACATCGCCGGCCATAGCGAAGGCAAGGCGGTGCCTGGCTACCTCGAAGAACCCAATTCCAACACCCAGAGCGACACCGAGACGTTCGTCGCCCTGCGCGCCGACATCCGCAACTGGCGTTGGGCTGGGGTGCCGTTTTACCTGCGTACCGGCAAGCGCATGCCGCAGAAGCTGTCGCAGATCGTCATTCACTTCAAGGAACCGTCCCACTACATCTTCGCCCCCGAGCAGCGCTTGCAGATCAGCAACAAGCTGATCATCCGCCTGCAACCGGACGAAGGGATTTCCTTGCGGGTGATGACCAAGGAGCAGGGCCTGGACAAGGGCATGCAATTGCGCAGTGGTCCGCTGCAACTCAACTTCTCCGACACCTATCGCAGCGCACGTATCCCCGATGCCTACGAGCGGTTGTTGCTGGAAGTCATGAACGGCAATCAGAACCTGTTTGTCCGTAAAGATGAAATTGAAGCCGCGTGGACGTGGTGTGACCAGTTGATCGCCGGGTGGAAGAAGTCCGGCGATGCGCCCAAGCCGTATGCGGCCGGGTCGTGGGGGCCGATGAGCTCCATTGCACTGATCACGCGGGATGGGAGGTCGTGGTATGGCGATATCTGATGTGAAACTGCCGCAGGGCGTCAGCGCCCATGCATTCAAGAATCCGGTGCTGCTGGCCGAAGGCCTGGCGCTGAAGGTGGCCGAGCAGTTGCGCAACGCAATCGACGCGCGCGGTGCGGCGACCCTGGTGGTCTCCGGTGGCCGCAGCCCGGTGGCGTTTTTCCAACACCTGGCCAAGCAGGCGCTGGACTGGTCCAAAGTGGTGGTCAGCCTGGCCGACGAGCGCTGGGTACCGGTTGAGCACGCCGACAGCAACGCCGGCCTGCTCAAGCGTTACCTGTTGCAAGGCGCGGCGGCCAAGGCCCAGTTCCTGAGCCTCTACAGCGCCAGCGCCAACCTGGAAGCGGCGGCCGAACAGGCGGACCGTTTGCTGGCCGAGCTGCCGCCTATCGACGTGTTGGTACTGGGCATGGGCGATGACGGGCATACCGCCTCGCTGTTCCCCGACAGTCCGAACCTGGCCCAGGCCCTGGACATCAATGGCGCACGCCGCTGCTGGCCGATGCTGGCGCCGACCGTGCCGCACCAGCGCCTGACCATGAGCCGCGCCTTGCTGGCTTCGGCGCAACACAAAGTGCTGTCGATTTCCGGCCAATCGAAGTTGACCACATTGAACGCTGCGGTGGCGGGTGACGACGTCGCCGAAATGCCGATCCGCGCGTTTCTGCAACCTACGTTAGAGATTTACTGGTGCCCATGAACCAAGGATCAGCCGCTATGACAAACCCATCCCCGACCGTTTCCATGGCGGACAAAGTTGCCCTGATCGACAGCCTCTGCGCCAAGGCGCGGATCCTGCCGGTGATCACCATCGCCCGTGAACAGGACATCCTGCCGCTGGCCGATGCCCTGGCCGCCGGCGGCCTGACGGCGCTGGAAGTGACGCTGCGTTCCCAATACGGCCTCAAGGCCATCCAGGTGCTGCGCGAGCAGCGTCCGGAACTGGTGACCGGCGCCGGCACGGTGCTCGACCGCCACATGCTGGCCGCCGCCGAGGCTGCCGGTTCGCAGTTCATCGTCACCCCGGGCATTACCCGTGATCTGCTCGAAGCCAGCGTCTACAGCCCGATCCCCTTGCTGCCCGGCATCAGCAACGCCTCGGGCATCATGGAAGGCTACGGCCTGGGCTATCGCCGCTTCAAACTGTTCCCGGCCGAAGTCAGCGGCGGCGTCGCGGCCATCAAGGCCTTGGGCGGTCCGTTCGGCGAAGTGAAATTCTGCCCGACCGGCGGCGTGAGCCCGGCCAACATCAAGAGCTACATGGCGTTGAAAAACGTGATGTGCGTGGGCGGTAGCTGGATGCTCGATCCGGAGTGGATCAAGAACGGCGACTGGGCCCGCATTCAGGAATGCACCGCCGAGGCCTTGGCCCTGCTGGACTGATTTTTTACCGAACCTCGTTGGGTGTTCTACGGTTTACGGTGCGCTTGGTCGGCGCACCGTTTTTTTTTGCCCGGGTTTTCATGCCGGCAAAGATTTCCTGTGGCAAGGGATCTAGGTGCGGCTCAGATGGATCAGTGCCTGGGTCAACCGCTCGATATCACTCGCCAAGGTAATCAACCCCGGAGTAATGCGGATGCACGGCCCGGTGCTGGTCTGGCGCACTACCGTGAAGATCCCATGCTCATTGAGCAATCGATCAGCCATCGCCTGTTGATCGGTGTGGGCGGTAAAGCGCATCGCCGTGATGCCGCAATAGAGGCGCCGGTCATCCGGGGTCATGACTTCGATGCCCGGTACATCGCGCACGGCGTCCACCCACAAGTCACGCAGGTAACAGAGGCGCGCGCCCTTGGCCAAGGCACCCCCCAGGGCCCGATGTTCTTCGAAGACCAGGGGCAGGGTGAGCAAGGCGGGGATGTTCGGCGTGCTGTGGGGCGTGCGGGAGCGGACGTCGGTGGTGGGATAGCTGTCTTCGTCCATGTCCGGATCGATGTCGGCCAACCGCTGTGGGGCGATGTACAGGAAGCCTTGGGAGAGCGGGCCGCCGATCCACTTCTGCAGGTTGAATCCGGCGAATTCGATCCCGAGCTTCTTCAGGTCGAAATCGATCTGGCCCAGGGCATGGGCACCGTCGAGGATGATATCGACGGCAAATTCCCGGGCGCTCTCGGCAATGGCCTGGACCGGCATCACCAAGCCGGTGAGGTGGTTGACGTAGGTCAGCGCCATCAGCTTGAGGCGCGGATAGCGAATGAACGCTTCGCGATAAGTGCCCACCAGGCTTTCGAAGCTGGCGGGGTGCTGGTGGACAATTTCGATCACTTCCACGCCACGCTGGCGGGCCAGCCAGCGCATGGCGCTTTTGACCGAGGCGTACTCCACATCGCAGATCAGCACCTGATCGCCCGGCTTGAGGCCGTTGTAGTTGCGAATCAACGTTTGCAGGGCATCCACGGCGCTGCCAGCCAAGGCCACGCTCTGGGGGGACGCGTGGATCAGCCGGGCCACCTGCCGCCGAATGGCTTCGCCGTGTTCCAGGTCGAAATGCTGGCGCACGTACACCGAATTGCCACGGTTAATGAATTCGATGTTGCGCTGGTACTCCTCCACCACGGTGCGGGACATACGCCCGAAGTAGCCGTTTTCCAGATTGAGCGGCCCGGCGGGGTCGATGTCGTAGCGGTCGACGAAGGTTCGCCAGAAAACTTCATCGTGGGCGCGCAGCGTGTTCTCGGGCATGGCGGTCTCAGTCAGTCAATGGCGAGGTTTGGGCAGGCCATGTTTGGCGCGCAATGGGTCCAGCAGGTCGGACAAGCCGTTGTGGTCGATTTCCTGCATCAAGGCCAGCAAACCGCCCAGCTCTCCCTTCGGGAAACCTTCGCGAGCGAACCAGTTCAGGTATTGACCCGGCAGGTCGGCGAGGATTCGGCCCTTGTATTTTCCGAAGGGCATTTGGCGTGTGACGAGCAATTCGAGCTTTTCCGGATTCATGGCAATTGTCTTGATTCAAACCTGCCTCGAAAATACAGGCATTCTGCATGCAGGCCAAATGACAGATCATGCAAATCGCGCGGATACAGATTTTTGCGTGTTAGTTAACTTTCTGATTTTAAAGAAAATTAACTTTTATTGAGGGCTGGCATGGCCAATGCAATATCCCTTGCAGGTTTTTATTCACCAGCAAAGGAACTGAAAAATGACTGACATCAACAAAGAATCCATCTCTGTCTTGAACGACCTGATCGAGACCAGCAAGGATGGCCAGGAAGGCTTCAAGACCTGCGCTGAAGATATCAAGCACCCCGAACTCAAGGCTCTGTTTGTCAAGCGCGCCGCAGATTGCGCAACCGCCGCGGCTGAGCTGCAAGCAGCGGTTCGTTCCTTGGGCGGCGATCCGGAAACTTCCACCAGCGTCGCCGGTGACCTGCACCGCCGTTGGGTAGATGTAAAATCCATGTTCACCGGCAAGGATGAAGAAGCCGTGTTGAACGAAGCCGAGCGCGGCGAAGACCACGCGCTGAAGGCGTACAAGGAAGCCATCGAGAAGATCAACAAACACAACTTGGTGGGCATCCGTGACCTTGTGGAGCGTCAGTACCACGGTGTGCAACGCAACCATGACCAGGTCAAGGCGCTGCGTAACCAGGCGCGCGCGAGCTAAACAACCCGTCACGCACAAAAAAACGCCAGCATGCTGGCGTTTTTTTGTGTGTGACGACTCAGGTTGAAGGTGAACGCTGTTGTGGCGAGGGGATTTATCCCCGCTGGGTCGCGTAGCGGCCCCATTTGTTTTTGGGCCCGCTTCAGCCCAGCGGGGATAAATCCCCTCGCCACAAGGTCAGGGGAGTCAGGTCGATGGCATTTCAACTCATTCAGCATCAAACAGAAAAAGTGTGTTGTTGAATCCATCCACAATCAGCTCTGGACTCCAATAGATAGCTAGCTAATAATTGCATCGCCCATCCCCTCGCATTGCATCTATTGTTACTGGCGTCCCCCAAAGAGTTTTCCGCGTGCCCATTACTATCCAGGCCTTGTTCGCCCCCGACCGCCTTGCCCTGCAGTTCGCCATCAAGACCGTGCTCGGCGGTGGGTTGGCGTTGTGGCTGGCCTTGCGCTTGGGGCTGGAGCAGCCGTCGTGGGCGCTGATGACCGCGTTCATCGTCGCCCAGCCCTTGTCCGGGATGGTGGTGCAGAAGGGCTTGGCGCGATTGCTCGGCACATTGGTGGGCACCGTCATGTCGGTGGTGTTCATGGGCCTGTTCGCCCAGGCACCGTGGTTATTCCTGCTGGCGTTGGCACTCTGGTTGGGCCTGTGCACGGCCTGCTCGACGCTGCTGCGCAGTGCCTGGTCGTACTCATTCGTGTTGGCCGGTTACACGGTGGCGATCATTGCCTTGCCGGCCCTTTCCCATCCGCTGGGCGTGTTCGATCAGGCGGTGGCGCGCTGCACCGAGATCAGCCTGGGCATCGTCTGCGCCACGGCGGCCAGCGCCTTGCTCTGGCCGTTGCGGGTCGAGCGGCAATTGGCCGGTCAGGCGCTGGCGGCGTGGCAAAGCGGTATGCAGGCCGCCCGTGCGACCCTGGCCGGCGATGCCCAGGCCCGTAAAGGGTTGCTGGAAATCCTGGGCAGGATTGTCGCGGTGGATGCCCAGCGTGAACATGCCTGGTTCGAAGGCAGCCGTGGCCGGCAGCGCGCCCGGGCCATCAGCGGCTTGAGCCAGAAGTTGCTGATGCTGTTGCGCCTTTCACGCTCGGTGCGGCGGCAGTGGAAGCAGCTCGACCCCGAGGAAACCGTGGCGCTCCAGCCATGGATGAACGAGGTACAGCAAGCCCTCGACGCCGACAGTGCGACCCTCCAAGCCTTGCGTCCCCGGGTATGGGATGCGTCCCACGATCCGCAGTTCAGCGCGGCGCAAAGTTACTGCCTGGCTCGCTTCGCCTTGTTGCTCGATACTGCCCTGGCCGCCTGCGCCGCCTTGACGGCGGTGCAGGAGGGTAGGGAAGCGGCGGATCCACCTCGCACCCTGGCGCCCCATCGCGACTTGTCCCTGGCCATGGTCTTCGGCGCTCGCAGCGCCCTGGCGTTCCTGGTCGTTGCCTGTTTCTGGCTGGCGACCGCCTGGCCCGCCGCATCGGGTGCGATGCTGCTGACGTGCGTGGTGTGCAGCCTGTTCGCCAGTCGTGAAAACGGCGCGCAGATCGGCATGAGTTTTCTACGGGGCATCCTGTTGGCCGTGCCCACGGCGTTCGTGATCGGCGAGCTCATACTGCCGCAATGGAGCAGTTTCGCAATGCTGTGCATGGCCATGGGCGTGCCGTTGTTTTTCGGCGCATTGGGCATGGCCAAGCCGCAGATCTTCGCCACGGCGACGTCGTTCTGCCTGCATTTCGTGGTGCTGATTTCGCCGCTCAATGCGATGAAATACGACGTCGCGGCGTTCTTCAACAACGCCCAGGCGATGATGATCGGGGTGGGCGCGGCGGTGCTGGCTTTCAATCTGCTGATTTTGCGCAACCCGGCCTGGCACAGCCGCCGCCTGCTGGCGGCGACCCTCCACGATCTGGTGCGCCTGACCCATCGCAGCCTGCGTGGCGCCGAGAGCTGGTTCGGTGGGCGCATGGCCGACCGGCTGTTGCAGCTGGCGCGGCATTACCCTGAATTGCCGGTGCAGGCGCGCAGCCGTTGGGATGATGGTTTGCTTGGCTTGGACATTGGCGATGAGTTGCTGCATTTGCGCCTGAGCCTGGCCGTCGCCCAAGTGCCCGATACCCGGGCGCAGCGCCGTTATTTCGAAGCGTTGGAGCAGGTACTCGAACGCGGCCCGGCCGGTGACCAGGCCGATGCGCTGGCCCCGGCGAGCGCCGAGTTCCTGAACGTGCTGGCTGCCCAGCCGCCCGGTGACGCACTGAAGCTGGCCCAAGGCGCGGTGGTGCAATTGCAAAACAGCTGGCGCGCCTGGTGCCGCCAGCACGAACCTGAACGACGGGAGCACAGCCATGGGCTTGCGTGAGTGGTCGATCGGCGGGGTGTTGCTCAGCCCGTTCCTGATTTATGTGGTGCTGGCCTTGCTGGTGACGGGTGCGTTGCGCCTGTTGCTCAGCCTGGTGCCGGCCGGGCGCTGGATCTGGCATGAAGCCTTGTTCGACTGCGCCCTGTATGTCTGTGTCCTGACTGTTATTACCGTGGTCCTCGGGCCGCTATAGGAGTTGAACATGCGTACATCCGTACGTGTTGCCGTCACGCTGTGCATGGTGGCCGTGGCGATCTTCGCCGGCTTTCACCTGTGGCAGTACTACATGCTCACACCCTGGACCCGCGATGCGCGGATCCGCGCCGACGTGGTGGTGATTGCCCCCGATGTGTCGGGGTGGGTGCGCGAGCTCAAGGCGGTGGATAACCAGCAGGTCAAGGCTGGCGACCTGCTGTTGAGCATTGATCGCGAGCGTTTCGAAGCGGCGCTGGAGAAGGCCCGGGCCGTGGTCCAGACACGCCAGCAGCAGTTGAGTCTGCGTGAACACGAAGCCAGTCGCCGCGCCGCCTTGGGGCCCCAGGCCATCAGTGCCGAACTGCGGGAAAACGCCCAGATCAACGCCGGCATCGCCCGGGGTGAATTGCGCGAAGCCCAGGCCGAGGCCAAGGTGGCCGAACTCAACCTGGCCCGCAGCCAGGTCCTGGCCCCCCGCAGCGGCCACATCACCAACCTGCGCCTGGCCGAAGGCAACTACGTGAATGCCGGGCAGCCGGTCATGGCGCTGATCGACGACTCGACGTTTTATGTTCAGGCCTATTTCGAAGAGACCAAGTTGCCCAGGATTCGTGTGGGCGATCCGGTCAAGGTCTGGCTGATGAGTGCCGGCCATGCGCTGGAGGGGCATGTCGAAAGCATCAGTCGTGGCATTACCGACCGCAACACCAACCCCGATGCGCAGTTGCTGGCGGAGGTCGAGCCGACCTTCAACTGGGTGCGCCTGGCCCAGCGGATCCCGGTGCGGATCAAGCTGGACAAGGTGCCTGAGGGCGTGAACCTGAGCGCCGGGATGACGGCGAGCGTGCAGGTGCGGGAAGACCCGCAATAACCGCCGCGCTGCGTTCCCTGTGGCGAGGGAGCTTGCTCCCGCTGGGGCGCGAAGCGTCCCCAAAAAAGGCGCCCACGTTAGATCTGATCAAACGCGGGCGCTTTTTTTACGACGGCTTCGCCGCCGAGCGGGAGCAAGCTCCCTCGCCACAGTTCATTCAATCCACAGGGTGCATCAACCGACAGTAATCGCCGGCAACGTCGGCAACGTCACGGTCTGCTGCTTGCGCGGGGCGAGGATCTCGGCTTCGCCGTCCACTACCAGCTCGTCGCGCTGGTTGAATACGCGGGTGGCGATACGCACGCGGAACTTCGGCAGTTTTTCCAGGATTTCCAGGCGCACGGTCAGGGTGTCGCCAATTTTCACTGGTTTCTGGAAACTCATCTGCTGGCCGATGTAGATGGTGCCCGGCCCAGGCAACTCACACGCCACCGCCGCGCTGATCAGCGCACCGCTGAACATGCCATGGGCGATGCGCTCCTTGAACATGCTCGCCGCGGCGAATTCGGCGTCCAGGTGCACCGGGTTGTGATCGCCCGACATCGCCGCGAACAGCTGGATGTCGCGTTCCTCGACGGTCTTGCTGTAGCTGGCGGTCTGGCCGATTTCGAGGGCTTCGTAAGGGGTGTTGGTAACCTGGGTCATCTGTTTCAGATCCTGTGGGGTAAAGAAAAGCGTCGCAAACCTACTCGCTGCGTGGCGGCCGCTTGTGGTCCAAGGCCTGGGCGATCCAGGCCAGCACGTCGGCGGTCACTTCATCGCGGTTGGTTTCATTGAACAATTCGTGCCGGGCCTGCGGGTAAATCGTCAATTGCAGGTGTTGGCTGCCGGCGTCGCGCAGGGCGTCGGCCAGATCCTTCAGACGCTTGCCTTCGCTCACCGGATCACATTCACCGCCGATCACCAGCAGGGGCAGGCCCGGATCGATCTGGGCGAGATTGGACGCTTTGCTGATTTGCTGCAAGCCGCCGAGCAGGTCAATCCAAAGCTGATTGGTGCAACGGAAACCGCACAAGGGGTCGTGGATGTATTTATCAACTTCGATCGGGTCACGGCTGAGCCAGTCGAAGGGGGTACGCGTCGGCTTGAATTTCTTGTTGAAACTGCCGAACGACAGCCACTCGATCAGGGCGCTGCGCCCCGCCGCACCCTGGCGTCGGCGTTCGAAGCGGGCGATCAGGCGAGCGCTGCGATAGAGCACCACCGGTTGAAAGTTCGAGCCGCTGAGAATCGCCCCGTGCAGGCTGGCGCTGTGATGCAGCAGGTAACCCTGGGCCAGGTAGCTGCCCATGCTGTGGCCCAGTAGCAGAATAGGCGTATCCGGATGTTGCTGGCCGATGTGATGGTTGAGGCTGGCCAGGTCGCCCACGACCTTGGCCCAGCCGTCCTCGTCGGCAAAGTGACCGAGGATCGCTTCTTCGCCGGTCTTGCCATGGCCGCGCAGGTCCAGCGCGTAGACTCCGTAACCTTCGTCGCACAGCGCCTGGGCCAGGCGGGCGTAGCGGCCGCTGTGTTCGGCCATGCCATGGGCCAGCATGACCACCGCCAACGGGGCGGTTTCAGGCAGCCACTGGTTGACGAACAGGCGGCTGTGGTCGGTCGCGGTCAGCCAGAACGTTTGGTGGATCATGGCGGTTCCTTTGCACAAAGTCAGACGCTGCGTCGCTGCATTGTATAGCGCATCCGCTGCGTCTCGCCTGATCAGGCTGATCCATGGGAGGAAGATTCACACAATCTATGACGCAGGTTGCCATATTTGCCTGATTCGCCATAGCTGCTAGTGTCCCAGGAGCTCCGCCTCTGCAAGCGATACAGACGCGGCCCGGATATGCTCAGGTAAAGAGGACAAAAACAATGCAGCCTGATTTCTGGAATGACAAGCGCCCGGCCGGCGTGCCCCTGGATGTCGACCTTGGGGCCTACAAGTCGGTGGTCGAGGTGTTCGAGCGTTCCTGCAAGAAATTCGCCGACCGCCCGGCGTTCAGCAACATGGGGGTGACCCTCACGTACGCCGAGCTCGAGCGCCACAGCGCAGCCTTCGCCGGTTACCTGCAAGCCCATACCGACCTGGCGCCGGGCGATCGTATCGCGGTGCAGATGCCTAACATCCTGCAGTACCCGATCGCCGTGTTCGGTGCGTTGCGCGCCGGGCTGATCGTGGTCAACACCAACCCGCTGTACACCCCGCGGGAAATGCGTCATCAGTTCAAGGACTCCGGTGCCCGGGCGCTGGTGTACCTGAACATGTTCGGGCAGAAAGTCCAGGAGGTGTTGCCCGACACGGACTTGCAATACCTGATCGAAGCGAAGATGGGTGACCTGATGCCCACCGCCAAGGGCTGGCTGGTCAACACGGTGGTGAGCAAGGTCAAGAAAATGGTCCCGGACTATTCGCTGCCCCAGGCCATTTCCTTCAAGAGCGCCTTGCGCCTGGGACGCGGCCAGGGCATCAAGCCGTTGAAGGTCAGCCTCGATGACATTGCCGTGCTGCAATACACCGGCGGCACCACCGGGTTGGCAAAGGGGGCGATGCTGACCCACGGCAACCTGGTGGCCAACATGCAACAGGCCCGGGCGTGCCTGGGACAGCTCGGCGATGACGGCCAGCCGCTGCTGCGCGAAGGCCAGGAGGTCATGATCGCGCCATTGCCGCTGTACCATATCTATGCGTTCACGGCGAACTGCATGTGCATGATGGTGACCGGCAACCACAACGTGCTGATCACCAATCCGCGGGACATCGGTGGCTTCATCAAGGAGCTGAAGAACTGGCGTTTCTCGTTATTGCTGGGGCTCAACACGCTGTTCGTGGCGCTGATGGACCATCCGGATTTCAAGACCCTGGATTTTTCCCACCTCAAGGTCACCAACTCCGGCGGCACCGCGTTGATCAAGGCCACCGCCGAGCGCTGGCAACAGATTACCGGTTGCGGCATTACCGAGGGGTATGGCCTGACCGAGACCTCGCCGGTGGCCAGCGCCAATCCTTATGGCGGCAAGTCCCGCCTGGGCACGGTGGGGATGCCGGTGCCGGGCACGCTGATGAAAGTGATCGACGACGAGGGCGTCGAGCAACCCCTGGGCGAGCGTGGCGAGCTGTGCATCAAGGGACCGCAGATCATGAAAGGCTACTGGAACAAACCCGAGGCCACGGCCGAAGTGCTGGACAGCGAGGGCTGGTTCAAGTCCGGCGACATCGCGGTGATCGACCCGGACGGGTTCGTGCGCATCGTTGACCGCAAGAAGGACATGATCATCGTCTCGGGTTTCAACGTGTACCCCAACGAAATCGAAGACGTCGTGATGGCCCACCCCAAGGTCGCCAACTGCGCGGTGATCGGCGTGCCGGACGAGCGTTCGGGCGAGGCGGTGAAGTTGTTCGTGGTGGCGCGGGAAACCGGGGTCAGCCTTGAAGAACTCAAGGCCTACTGCAAGGAGAACTTCACCGGCTACAAGATTCCCAAGCACATCGTCTTGCGGGACTCATTGCCGATGACGCCGGTGGGCAAGATCCTGCGGCGGGAGTTGCGGGATATCGCCTGAGGCGCCTGCCTCATGGTGTTTTTTGTGGGAGCGAGCCTGCTCGCGAAAGCGGCATATCAGCCAACATCTTTGTTACTGATATGCCGCTTTCGCGAGCAGGCTCGCTCCCACAGATTTTTGTGTATTCAGGGCGATGCAGCGGGGGTTTGGAATTTTTACTCTAAAAGTGACCATTGAATGGTCATGAGTCATGTTTATGACTATGGGGGTTGTTTTTGGCTCTAGGCGACCCTCGGCAAAGCTGCTACTCTCGGCGCGCTTTTGTGACTTCTCGGCCTTGATTCAAGCCAGATTCACCAATAAACACACCAATAATAATCGCATCAAATGCGGTGAGAATTCGCGTTGCTGAGGAGTGGGCTTCCATGATCGAAGACTTTTGGAAGGATAAGTACCCAGCTGGGATTGCTGCCGACATCAATCCAGACGAGTATCCGAATATTCAGGCGGTGTTGAAGCAGTCCTGCCAACGCTTTGCCAACAAGCCGGCATTCAGCAACCTCGGCAAGACGATCACCTACGGTGAGCTCTACGAGTTGTCCGGGGCGTTTGCCGCGTACCTGCAACAGCATACCGATTTACAGCCGGGCGATCGAATCGCCGTGCAGTTGCCCAACGTTCTCCAGTACCCGGTGGCCGTGTTCGGTGCGATCCGCGCCGGGCTGATCGTGGTCAACACCAACCCGTTGTACACCGCGCGGGAAATGGAACACCAGTTCAATGACTCCGGTGCCAAGGCGCTGGTGTGCCTGGCGAACATGGCGCACCTGGCGGAAACCGTGGTGCCGAAGACGGGTGTCAAGCACGTCATCGTCACCGAAGTCGCCGACCTGCTGCCGCCACTCAAGCGCCTGTTGATCAACAGCGTGATCAAGTACGTCAAGAAAATGGTCCCGGCCTATCACTTGCCCAAGGCCGTGAAGTTCAACGACGTGTTGAGCAAAGGCCACGGCCAGCCCGTGAACGAAGCCAACCCCTCCAGCGACGATGTGGCCGTGCTGCAATACACCGGTGGTACCACCGGCGTGGCCAAGGGCGCGATGCTCAGCCACCGCAACCTGGTGGCCAACATGCTGCAGTGCAAGGCGCTGATGGGCTCCAACCTCAATGAAGGTTGTGAGGTACTGATCACGCCACTGCCGCTTTACCACATTTATGCGTTCACCTTTCATTGCATGGCGATGATGCTGATCGGCAACCACAACATCCTGATCAGCAACCCGCGTGACCTCTCGGCGATGGTCAAGGAACTGTCGAAGTGGAAGTTCAGCGGTTTCGTCGGCCTCAATACGCTGTTCGTGGCCCTGTGCAACAACGAAGCCTTCCGCAAGCTGGACTTCTCGGCCCTGAAAGTCACCCTGTCCGGTGGCATGGCCCTGCAACTCGCGGCAGCCGAGCGCTGGAAAGCGGTCACTGGTTGCCCGATCTGCGAAGGTTATGGCATGACCGAAACCAGCCCGGTGGCCACGGTCAACCCGATCCAGCACATCCAGGTCGGTACCATCGGCATCCCCGTGCCGTCGACGCTGTGCAAGGTGATCAATGACGCGGGCGTCGAACAGCCGTTGGGCGAAATCGGCGAGTTGTGCGTGAAAGGCCCGCAGGTCATGAAAGGCTACTGGCAGCGCCAGGAAGCCACCGATGAGATCCTCGACAGCGAAGGCTGGCTCAAGACCGGTGACATCGCGCTGATCCAGCCGGATGGCTACATGCGCATCGTCGATCGCAAGAAAGACATGATCCTGATCTCCGGTTTCAACGTGTACCCCAACGAGCTGGAAGATGTGCTGGCAACCCTGCCGGGCGTGCTGCAATGCGCGGCCATCGGCATCCCGGACGAGAAGTCTGGCGAGGCGATCAAGATCTTCATCGTCGCACGGCCGGGTGTCACGTTGACCAAGGAACAGGTGATGGAGCACATGCGCGCCAACGTCACCGGCTACAAGGTGCCCAAGGCCGTGGAATTCCGCGATGCCTTGCCTACCACCAACGTGGGCAAGATCCTGCGGCGCGAGTTGCGTGATGAAGAGCTTAAAAAGCTGGGGCTGAAGAAGTAAGGCCGTTGCCAATGACAAAGCCCCGCTGATGCGGGGCTTTTCATGTGCGGCGAATGTCCCGAGGCGGGGCCGCTTTTTGTGGCGAGGGAGCTTGCTCGCGCTGGGCTGTGGGAGCAAAGCTTGCTCGCGAAACAGGCGCCTCGATTCTGTAAGACCGCATCGCGTCCATCGCGGGCAAGCCTTGCTCCCACATAGCGGGAGCAAGCTCCCTCGCCACAACAGCTCCCCTGCAATCAACCTATGTGGAGCATTACAACCTGAACTGCGCAAAATCCAGGTTGGTGCCACCCGGCCGCATGTCCTGCAGGTAGGAATCCTTGTCGGCGCTCAGCTCCAGGCTCAGGGCTGCCTTGCGTTTACCCTGGTTGCGCACTTCCAGGCCTTCCATTTTTTCGCGCAGGAACACGGTCGGCACTTTCAAGTGCAGCAGCTCATCGGTGGCCGGCGTGTGCAGCAGCAGGTGGATCCATTCGTACTGACCGATGGCCAGGCGCGCCACCGGGATATCGAACCAGAAGATGTTACGGTTGCGGTTCAATTCGCTGAAGTGGCAGTTGTTGACGCCCAGTACGGCGCCGCCCAGTTCAAGGTTTCTGCGGGCGATGGCCTGCTTTTTATCGAGTTTCATAACGTTCCTACGGGGTTGGAGCTTCAGGCCGCCGCCTGAATACGTGGGGCATTCTCGGTGGTTGCCGGGTAAACATAAAGCCCCGCCTGTACGAACGATGAAACTTGGCTTGGCAATCATCGGTCAACTCAGCGTCGGGCCTGAAAAGACGAAATTGATCCAACGTCGCCAAACAGGCTACTTTGTCGTGGCAACGCCCCTGAGTCGCCAAGCGACCACCCCTTTTTGCGGCGAAAGGAGACGCACATGATGTTCCCGGCCTTGAAAGGCTTACCCTTGCATCGTGTGATGATGCGCACCGTGACCGAATTTCTCGACGACGAGATGTCGACCTACGCCTCGGCTTTGGCCTACCAAATGCTGTTTTCGCTGTTCCCGTTCATTCTCTTTCTGATCGCATTGATCGGCTTCCTGCACCTGCCGGACTTCTTCTCCTGGCTGCGCCTGCAATCGGAACTGGTGCTGCCGCCCCAGGCCCTGGAGCAGGTCAACCCGGTGATCGACCAGCTCCAGCAATCCAAGGGCGGCTTGTTGTCGGTGGGTATCGTCATTGCCTTGTGGACCGCTTCGGCGGGCGTGCGGTTGATGATGAGCGCGATGAACGCCGCCTACGACGTGGTCGAGGGCCGTCCGGCCTGGAAGCGCTTTCCGCTGTCGATCTTCTACACGGTCGGCATCGCCGGCATGCTGCTGGCCGCCGCGGCGCTGATGGTGCTCGGGCCGCAGGTGATGGGCTGGATTGCGGCCCAGGTCGGCCTGGAGGAGTTCATCGTCACGCTCTGGACGATTGTGCGCTGGCCGGTGATCGTGTTCTTGCTGATGGTCGCCGTGGCACTGATCTATTACGTGATGCCCGACGTCAAGCAGGAGTTTCGCTTCATCACCCCAGGGTCGGTGCTGGCGGTGGTGGTGTGGATCATCGCCTCCCTGGGCTTCGCGTTTTACGTCAAGACCTTTGCCAACTACAACGCCATGTATGGCAGCATTGGCGCGATCATCGTGTTGTTGCTGTATTTCTATATTTCTGCGGCGGTGCTGTTGCTCGGTGCGGAGATGAATGCGGTGATCGAGCACATGTCCGCCGAGGGCAAGAATCCAGGTGAAAAGAACCCGGGCGAGCATGAAAAGCAGCACGTGTCCGGCCTGGGGCGCGACCATTCCATCCCTCACACCCACCCTGACGAAGCCCGACCATGATCCGTGAAATCCTGAAAATGGGCGACGAACGCCTGCTGCGCATCGCCCCCCCGGTGCCCGCCGACCTGTTCGACAGCCCTGAGTTGTGGCAATTGATCGACGACATGTTCCAGACCATGGAAAGCGTCGGCGGCGTCGGTCTGGCGGCGCCGCAGATCGGCGTCGACTTGCAACTGGTGATCTTCGGCTTCGAACACAGCGAGCGTTACCCCGACGCCGAGGCGGTGCCCCAGACGATCCTGATCAACCCATTGATCACTCCGTTGGGCCCGCAGATGGAAGAGGGTTTTGAGGGTTGCCTGTCGGTACCGGGCCTGCGCGGTGCGGTGGATCGCTACCAGGACATCCGCTACGAAGGCTTCGACCCCAAGGGCGAGCCGATCGTGCGCTACGCGTCGGGCTTCCATGCGCGGGTGGTACAGCATGAATGCGATCACCTGATCGGGCGCTTGTACCCGTCGCGCATTACGGATTTCAGCAAGTTCGGCTTTACCGAGGTGATGTTTCCGGACCTGGATCCCATGGCCGACGACTAATAACCCGCCCCCGAACCCTGTGGGAGCGGGCTTGCTCGCGAAAGCGGTAGGTCAGCTTGCATTGATGTTGAATGTGCCGCCGTCTTCGCGGGCAAGCCCGCTCCCACATTGATCTGTATTGCACTTCAGGACTGTGTATTTAGCTTTAACCCCATCGCAATCATCGGCTTGCTGCGCGCATACCGGCTCAGGCGCTCGGCCATGGCATAGGGCAGTTCAGGATCGAAGCTGAAACCACGTCGCTCATAAAAACCACGCAAGTCCGGGTGACAGAACAGCCACACCGGCTCATCCACGTCTTTCACTGCCTCGGCGATCAACCGCGCGCCAATGCCCTGTACGCGGTACGTCGGGTCGACGAACAACCCGGTCAACCAATGCCCGCCCGACACGGGCCGCAGGCACAGGGCGGCGACGATCTCATCGCGTCTTGCTACCCACAATTGTGCGTCACGCACCGCTTTCATCGAAGATTGGTGGGCGCGGTAAAACTTGTTCATCAGTGGCCACAGCGGCTCGTCGAGTTGCGTGTAATGGATTTCGGACATGGCAGGGTCGTGGGGCAAAAGGGGGAGGCGATTATAAAAGAACGCGGGTGCGGCGATAGGTGTATACCTGACTGCACATCCCGTATGAGTGGAGTACGTATCATGGCCAAAGGCATGGATTCAAAAAAAGCGGCAAAGAAAAAACCGGCGAAGAGTGCTGATGAAAAGCGTGCCGACAAGAAGGCCAAGAAGGTGAATCTGTTCGGTCATTGAGCCGCTATCGTCCGGGTTGGCCTCGGTTTGAGTTGGGACGGTCGCCCCAGCTCAACCCCTTCGTTATGTGTCGAAGCTCAAAGCGAGGCGAGAAACATGTCCGTGGCCGAGGCCTTGTCGCCCGTGCGGCTTTCCTCGGCCTTTTCCACTTGCGCCATCGCCGATTTGTCCTGCATGCGCTGGGCAACCTCCTGACTGACGGCCATCTGCTTCTCGGGCGGCATCGCCTCCAACTCTTCCTGGGTAATGCCCATCTCTTCAAGGATGCTGTCGCGCAGGCGCTCTTCGGGCGTCTTGCTCATGTAGTCCTTGAATTCTGCCGTCGCGGAGCCGCCAAGCATCGTGGTTTCTTCGGCCGCTGACAAAGCAACGGTCTGCAAGTGCACGCGGGTCTTGGCGAATGCCTCGTCCACCTTGTCGCTGATGGCGGTGGCGGCGCTGACCTGCTGCGTGGCTTGTCGAGTGAAGGCGTCCTGGACCTGGGCACTGCCCTGGCTGGCCTGGGCCTGGACGTTATCGCGCAACGCCTGCAATGCGGCGCTTTGCAGGCCGCTGGCGGCTTCGGCGATGGGATCCTCGCCCGGGCGCTTGAGGGGCAAGACCATCGCTTGCTGTTTTGCACTGACCAACATGATGAACACCTTGTAGGTAATGGCTGAGCGAGGGGCAGGAGCAATTCCCATGCCGTGCCGCGAGAACCTTATTCCAAGGGCTTTTAGACGGGCGTGCTGCGAGCGGGGCGGCCAATCCTTGCCGTTCGTCGGCAGGGATCGACCGCCTCGTGCCGGGTCGCTCAGGTGCTTTCGCGTACCTTGAGCTCAAAGCCCATGTCCACCACCGGTTGGGCGATGCGGTTGCCGGCCATCAGCGTCAGCATCTGTTCGGCGGCGCGACGGCCGATGGCTTCCCGTGGGGTGCTGATACTGCTCAGGCGCGGCACCATGTGGGCCGAGGCGGGCAGGTCGTTGAAGCCCAGGACCGAGACCTGCTCGGGGATCTTGATGCCGCAGCGCAGGGCCTCGAACAAGGCGCCGTGGGCCAGGTCGTCGTTGCCGAAGAAAATCGCATCGACGTCCGGGTGGCTGTCGAGCAATTGCAGGAACAATTCGCCACCCAGGCCCACCGAGGAGGGGCGTGGGGTCAGCAGTTCCAGGTCCGGGTCATACAAGCCGGCCTTCTGCAGGGCGCGACGAAAGCCTTCGCCGCGCAGCAGGGTGCGTTGGTCCAGCTGCGCGCCGATGTAGGCCAGGCGCTTGCGCCCTTTGGAAATCAAGTGCCCGGCCGCCGTTTCGCCCGCCTTGAGCTGGGAAAAACCAACGCAGTTGAGCCCGGCGCCGGGGTCCAGTTCCATCATGTACACGCAGGGAATGTTGCTGGCCTCGATCATCCGCCGGGCGCTTTCAGTGCGGTCGAAACCGGTCAGCAGCAAACCCCGTGGCTGATAGGCCATGTAGTTGCGCAACAGGTCTTCTTCTTCGTCCCGGGAGTAGTGGTAGTTACCGATCACCACTTCGAAGCCCTTGGGCCGCAAGACGCGATGGATGGCTTCCAGAGTGTCGATGAACAACAGGTTGGACAACGACGGCACCAACACCACCACCGAATGACTCTGGGCCGAAGCCAGGGCACGGGCGGCGGGATTGACGACGTAGTTGAGCTCCACGGCGGCCTGGCGGACTTTTTCCACCAGTTCCGAGGCAACGGTGCTGACGCCGCGCAGGGCACGGGAGGCGGTGATGGGGCTGACACCGGCCAGGCGTGCGACTTCGTTGAGCGTGGGGCGACCGGTGGTGCGAGTATTCTTATCGTTTTTAGGGGCGGTCATCAGGGCGGCTTGCCAAACAAAAATCAAGGCACTAAGGTAGCGCTGTCTCGACGCCGCTGCAAATGCGTGAACGGGGGTTGCCTGATCTCCCGTCCGCTCGCGTCGTGAACGAACATGCTGCAACCACAAAAATGACAAGAAGGCGTCGGCAACTTCTGCTTTTGCTGCGGTGTCATAACTGGCAAAGGTAGCGCTGTCTGCGCGCTGAGGTGTTACATGAACAATCCCATCACCGCCCTGGTCATCATGGGCGTTGCCGGTTGCGGCAAGACATGCGTCAGCCAGGCCCTGTGCCAATTGAGCGGCGCCACCGCCATCGAAGGCGACACCTTCCACCCCGCGGCCAACATCCAGAAGATGAGCGCCGGTATTCCCCTGAACGACGACGACCGTGCCGGCTGGCTCGACAGCCTGTGCGATGAGTTGCGCCGTGTCGACGCCACGGGCGAGCGCCCGGTGCTGACCTGCTCGGCCCTCAAGCACAGTTATCGCGAGCGTCTGCGCAGTGCCTTGCCCGGCCTGGGCTTCGTATTCCTTGAATTGACCCCCGAAGTGGCCGCCGATCGCGTTTCCCACCGTCCCGGTCATTTCATGCCGTCGACTCTGATCGACAGCCAGTTTGCCACCCTTGAATCCCCTGTCGGCGAGCCCCTGACCCTGGCTCTGGACGCGTCCAGCCACAGCATCGACGAACTGGCGCGCCAGGCTTACGTCTGGTGGTTGGCCCACGGTTTGAAGCTTGCCGGCTGAGTTTCAAAAAATTTGCGTCAGAAAGATAGCGCTGTCCCGACGGCTTATAAATAACTGCTTCAATAACAACAACAAATCAGGAGACACCTCCCATGTTCGGCATGTCCCACGAGACGTTCCTACTGCTTGATGCAGTGGTCACGGTGATCGGACTCATCGTCCTCATCACCAAGTTCAAATTCCACCCGTTCATTGCACTGACCATCGCCGCCGCGTTCCTCGGCCTGACGTCGGGCATGCCGACCGGCACCATCATCAAGGCGTTCCAGGACGGCTTCGGTGGCGTGCTCGGCTTTGTCGGCATCATCCTGGCGCTGGGTACGATGCTCGGCAAGATGATGGCCGAGTCGGGCGGGGCCGATCAGATTGCCCAGACCTTGATCCGTGCCTTCGGCAAGGACAAGGTGCAGTGGGCGATGATGTTCGCCGCGTTCCTGGTGGGCATCCCGCTGTTCTTCGAGATCGGCTTCGTGTTGCTGATCCCGCTGGTGTTCATCGTGGCGCGCCGCACCGGCGTGTCGATCATCAAGATCGGTATCCCGTTGCTGGCCGGCCTTTCCGCGGTCCACGGCCTGGTGCCACCGCACCCGGGTCCGCTGCTGGCGATCGGCATCTTTGGCGCAGACATCGGCAAGACCATTCTCTATGGCCTGATCGTCGCACTGCCGACCGCCATCATTGCCGGCCCGATCTTCGGTACGTTCATTGCCAAGCACATCCCCGGCCATCCGAACCAGGAATTGGTGGATCAACTGGCCCGCGAGACGAACGCCGCCGAGCTGCCAAGCTTCAGCATCACCCTGATCACCGTACTGTCGCCGGTGTTCCTGATGTTGCTCAAGACCTTTGCTGACGTAGCGCTGCCGGACGGCAACCTCTTCCGCGTCTGGATGGACATGATCGGCCACCCGATCTCGGCCTTGCTGCTGGCGTTGCTGCTGTCGCTGTACACCTTCGGCTACAAGCAGGGCATCGGCTCCAGCCAGATGCTCAAATGGCTGGACGCAAGCCTGGCCCCGACTGCCGCGATCATCCTGATCATCGGTGCCGGTGGCGGCTTCAAGCAGATGCTGGTGACCAGCGGCGTGGGCGATGTGATCGGCCACATGGCGGTCAGTGCGCAGATTTCGCCGATCCTATTGGCGTGGCTGGTGGCGGCGGTGATTCGTATTGCGACCGGTTCGGCCACTGTGGCGACCATTACGGGGGCCGGGATCGTGGTGCCGGTGGTGGGGATGATGCCGGGCGTGAACCGTGAGCTGCTGGTGCTGGCGACCGGTGCCGGTTCGTTGATCCTGTCCCACGTGAACGACGCAGGTTTCTGGCTGGTCAAGCAGTACTTCAACATGACCGTGGCCGAAACCTTCAAGACCTGGACCGCGATGGAAACCATCCTGTCCGTGGTGGGGCTGATCTTTATCCTGCTGTTGTCGCTGGTGATCTAACAGGCGCTGCGGCACAAACTGTGGGAGCGGGCTTGCTCGCGAAGGCGTTGTCTCAGTCGAGTAGATGATGACTGACACACCGCCTTCGCGAGCAAGCCCGCTCCCACATTAGTTTGGTGTCAGGCGTTAGGTTTGCTTACCAGCCCATCCGCCCGAAACATCCCACGGATCCCCCGCACAGCCTGGCGAATCCGGTCCTGGTTCTCGATCAGCGCAAAGCGCACATGATCATCTCCATATTCCCCGAACCCCACCCCCGGCGAGACGCAGACCTTGGCTTCGGCCAACAGCTTCTTGGCAAATTCCAGCGAGCCCAGGTGCGCATAGGCATCGGGAATTTTCGCCCAGACGTACATCGAAGCCTTGGGGTTTTCCACCATCCAGCCCAGCTCATGCAGGCCCTTGACCAGCACATTGCGGCGTTGGCGGTACTGTTCGGCGATGTCGCGCACGCATTGCTGGTCGCCTTCGAGAGCGGCGATGGCGGCCACTTGCAGCGGGGTGAAGGTGCCGTAGTCGTGGTAGCTCTTGATCCGCGCCAGGGCGCTGACCAGTTCCGGGTTGCCGACCATGAAACCGATGCGCCAGCCGGCCATGTTGTAGCTCTTGGACAGAGTGAAGAACTCCACCGCGATGTCTTTGGCGCCAGGCACCTGCATGATCGACGGGGCTTTCCAGCCGTCATAGACGATGTCGGCGTAGGCCAGGTCGTGGATCACCAACACGTCGTACTGCTTGGCGAGGGCGATGACCCGTTCGAAGAAGTCCAGCTCCACGCATTGGGCGGTGGGGTTGGAGGGGAAGCCCAGAATCATCATCTTCGGCTTGGGAATCGAGCCGCGAATGGCCCGCTCCAGTTCGTCGAAGAAATCCACCCCTGGCACCAGCGGCACCGAACGCACCTGGGCGCCGGCGATCACCGCGCCGTAGATGTGGATCGGATAGCTGGGGTTGGGCACCAGCACCGTGTCGCCCTGGTCCAGGGTGGCCAGCATCAGGTGTGCCAGGCCTTCCTTGGAACCGATGGTGACGATGGCTTCGCTTTCCGGGTCGATGTCCACTTCATAGCGGTCCTTGTACCAGCGCGAAATGGCGCGGCGCAGGCGTGGGATGCCTTTGGACGTGGAGTAGCCGTGGGTGTCTTCACGCTGGGCGACGGTGACCAGTTTCTCCACGATGTGCGGGGGCGTGGCGCCGTCGGGGTTACCCATGCTCAGGTCGATGATGTCTTCGCCGCGCCGGCGCGCAGCCATCTTCAGCTCGGCAGTGATATTGAATACGTACGGGGGGAGTCGATCGATGCGCGCAAAGCGGCGCGGCGAACCTTGTTCGGCCATTGTTGCCTCGAGATACGTGAGCGCCCGGAACCGTCCGAGCGACGTTGGCCACTGCGGTGGCCTGCGGCGCAAGATAATCGGGCGGATGTCGGATTGTCCAGTAGCCGCGTCGAACTATTTTCGACGACACTGTCGCCCAGGCTGCGGCGCTATCGATGGTCGCCGCGACATGTTTAACCTGTCTCTCCCAATCCTGATGGAATGAATGATGGAATTTTCCAGCGGCTTCCTGCTGAGCCTTTCCCTGTGCCTGGACATTGGCGTGGCCAATATCGCGATGATCACCCTGGCGATGCAGCGTGGCTATTTCCAGGGTTTCGCCTTGGGCCTGGGCACTTGCGTGGGCGACCTGGTCTACGCCGTCCTGGCCCTGGCCGGCATGACCGTGCTGCTGCAATACGAAACGGTGCGCTGGGTGCTGTGGCTCGGTGGTTCTGTGCTGTTGCTGTATTTCGCGGCGAAGATGATCCATTCGGCGATCTATCACAGCACCGTACTGGCCGAGGCGGGCGAGGTGCAGGGCAACTCTTCGCGCCAGGAGTTTTTTCGCGGGATTTTCCTGGCCATGTCATCGCCCAGTGCCATCCTCTGGTTCGCGGCGGTGGGCGGCACGCTGATTGCTCGTTCGGGCGGCGGAACCTTGCTCAGCTCGGCGCTGTTCCTCAGCGGTTTTCTCTGTGCCGGGCTGCTGTGGTGCGCGGCCTTGTGCCTGGCCGCGACCCAGGGCGGCAAACTGTTGGGGGATAAACTGTTGCGCTATTCCTATTGGGCATCTGCCGCGATCTTCTGCTATTTCGCAGTATATGTGATCGTTTCTGGCTACAACGAGTTTGTAGGAAAAACCGGCACCGGCACTGTGCCTGGCTTCTGACAAGCGAAACGGTCCTGCCAATCACGGTTTGGCTTCTATACTGCCAAACCCGACTTCACGTTTGCTGGAGTGTTGCCGCATGGAAAAGCACAAACGCGATTGCACAACCGAACCACGCTTTGAGCAGGGACGTTTTCAGCTGATCGCCGGCTTTGGTGCCCGGTTTACCGAGGACACCGCCCAAGACATCCCTTTGCTCTGGGAAAAGTTCCTGCCCTGGCTCGGCAAAGTGCCAGGGCAGAAAGATGAAGTGACCTACGGCGTGTGTTGCAACCCGGACGGGAAGGGTGGGTTCGAATACATCGCCGGCGTAGAGATCAGTCGGCTCGACGATCTGCCGGAGCAATACCGTTGGATCGAAATCCAGCCAGGGCATTACGCGGTCTTCGAACACAAGGGGCCGTTGAAACAGCTGCCGGACACGTTCCAATACATCTGGAATGAGTGGTTGCCGCATTCCGGCCACGAAGCGGCCGAGCTGCCGGAGTTCGAGCGCTACAGCGAGGATTTCAACCCCAGGACCGGCCAAGGCACCCTGGAGATCTGGATCCCGCTCAAGCCGAGCTGATCGTCGCGGCTTCAGTACAAACTGGCCTGCACCCGCGCAGGCGCTTCACGGTCGTAAGTCTCGGCATCGAACTGCCCATCATTCAAACGCTTGTGGATCGCCCCGGCGCTGGGCAGGGCTGAGCGCTCGAGATGGCGGGCCGGGTTCCACAGATCTGAACGCACGATGGCTTTGGCACAATGGAAAAACGCCGCTTCGACCGTCACCAGCAGCACGGTGCGAGCCGGCTTGCCGTTGACCGCAAAGCGTTCCAGCAGTGCCGGTTCGGCGCTGATCCGGGCGGTGCCGTTGACCCGCAAGGTCTCGCCATTGCCTGGAATGAGGAACAGCAGCGATACCCGTGGATCGTGCAAAACGTTGCGCAGCGTGTCGATGCGGTTGTTGCCGGGACGATCCGGCAGGGCCAGGGTCCGCTCGTCGAGGATCTGCACAAAACCTGGCACGTCGCCCCGGGGCGAGCTATCGAGGCCGTCGGGGCCTGCGGAACCGATGACCACCAGCGGCGAGGCCCGGACCATCGCCTGATAATCCTCGTTCAAAAACGGGATCTGTTTACGCACTGCCCGTTCGTGAGGCAAGCCATACAGGGCTTCCAACTGTTCAATCGACGTCACCATCATCCATTCATCCTGAGTCTATGGGCCAAGGTCTTCAAAACATCAACCCCATCCGCCGCTCATAACCGATGCGGCCCTTGTAGGCTTCGCCACTGTCGACCCAGCCCATCCGGGTGTACAGGCCGATGGCCGAGTCGTTGTCGGCGTCCACCGAGAGCTCCAGCCCGCGGATCTCCGGCCAGGCGGCGCGCGCCACGGCGGGCAGCGCCTGCAGGCAGGCCTTGCCATAACCTTGGCCCTGGGCCCGGTGGTCGACTTGCAGGGCATGCAGGGTGGCGCTGTGTTCGTTGGCCCAGGCGGGCAGTACCGGTGGGCGCTTGAGCAGCAGGAAGGCCACCGGCACCTCCTGCGCCAATAGCGCAAAGCCTTTGACCCCGGGGCCGGGTTTGGACAGCAGCGTATGCAGGGCGCCGTGGATATCGCCGGCGAACTTGATCTGTCCGGGGTGGATTTCGATGGCGGTGACCTGTTCGCGTTGACGCGGGGTCAGGTCTTCGTAGGGGACGAGCTGAACGGTCACAAAAACATCCATTGTTTGCCGGCTAAATGAGACGTGGATTCTAGCGAATTTTTTCTTTGGATTATTTTTGTTGGATTGTCGATTCGCTGTTTCTCCAAACGACCAAGGGTGTCTTCAACAAAAAAACTGCGGAGAATCACCATGAATACCCAAACCACTGAAACCCAGATCCAGGCCCTGATCGACACCTATCGCCAGGCCGTGATGACCAAGGACGTTGAAAAGGTCATGGCGCTCTATGACGAGGACATTGTCTCGTTCGATGCCATCCAGGCCTTGCAGTTCAAGGGCAAGGCCGCTTACCGGGCCCATTGGCAAGCCTGCATGGAAATGTGCCCCGGCCCGCACAAGTTCGACTTTCATCAGGTCAAGATTACCCCGGCCGATAACATCGCCTTCGCCCACTGGCTCGCCTATTGCGGCGGCACCAACGAAAAGGGTGAGGAGCAAGCCTGCTGGATGCGCGTGACGGCCTGCTATCAGTGTGTTGCCGGACAATGGCGGATCGTCCATGAACATTGGTCCGCCCCGTTCGACCCGATGGCCGGGACGGCGCTGTTCGACCTGCAACCCTGATCGTCGGTTTTTTTGCCGAGGGTCATTCTGCCGTCCATAGTTGATCAGTCCGATCACGGAGCCTTCCATGAAGTACCTATGCCTGGTGTATAGCAACGAACACACGCTGCACAATTCGCCCGACAGCCCGGAGGACGCCGAGTGCATGGCCTATGCCGAGTCGATCCAGGGCAGCGGGCGCATGGTGGCCGCCGAGGCCCTGGAGTCGGTACAGACCGCCACGACGGTGCGCATGCGCGGCGGCAAGCTGTCGATCACCGACGGCCCGTTCGCCGAAACCAAGGAGCAACTGGCGGGCTTCTATTTGATCGACGCCAAGGACCTCAACGAAGCCATCCAGGTCGCCGGCAATATTCCGGCGGCCCGGGTCGGCTGCGTCGAAGTACGACCGGTACGCCAACTGAACCCCTGAACAACAAGCACAAACAGGATTTCATTCATGAACCTCACAACTGCCTCTCATGCGTTATCCCAAACCCGTTACACCGCCCGTGCGCTGCACTGGAGCGAGGAGGATCGCCAGGCGCACGAAGCCATGGGCTTCCATGAAGGGTGGGGCGAGAGCCTGGACCGGCTTGAAGCGCTGGTTACCCGAGGCATGCCCGACTGATGTCGGCCGAAACGGTCAAGGCGCGGGTCGAGCAGGTGTATCGGCAAGACTCGCGACGGATCCTGGCGACGCTGATTCGCCTGTTGGGGGACTTCGACCTTGCGGAAGAGGCCTTGCACGAGGCTTTTTTCATTGCGGTCGAGCGCTGGCAGCGCGACGGCGTGCCGGACAATCCACGGGCCTGGCTGGTGTCTGCCGGGCGTTTCAAGGCCATCGACAGTTTGCGCCGGCGGGCGCGTTTCGCCGCGTCCCAACCAATGTTGATCGCCCAACTCGAGGAACTGGAACAGGGCCAGTGGAGTGACGAAGACGTGGAAGACGATCGCCTGCGGCTGATTTTTACCTGCTGCCACCCGGCCCTGGCGGCGGATGCCCAGGTGCCCCTGACGCTGCGGGAAGTCTGCGACCTGACCACCGAGCAGATCGCCCGGGCATTCCTCGCCGCCCCGGCGGCCATTGCCCAGCGCATCGTGCGGGCCAAGGCGAAAATCCGCGATGCCAGGATCCCCTACCAGGTGCCGTCCCGGGCGGAGCTGCCGGAGCGTCTGGACAGCGTGCTGCGGGTGATCTACCTGGTGTTCAACGAAGGGTACTCGGCGTCGATGGGCGCCGAGCTGACCCGCGAAGACCTGACGCGCGAAGCCATCCGCCTCGGGCGTCTGCTGATGGAGTTGCTGCCCGAGGCCGAGGTCATGGGGCTGCTGGCGTTGATGCTGCTGCACGAATCCCGGCGACCGGCGCGAACGTCGTCGACCGGTGAGCTGATCCTGCTGGATGAACAGTCCCGATCCTTGTGGGATGCCGAGCTGATCGCCGAGGGCTGCGCGTTGGTGGAAGCCGCGTTGAAGACCCGGCGGTTCGGGCCGTACTGCTTGCAAGCGGCGATAGCGGCGGTGCATGCCGAAGCGCCGACGGCCGATGAGACCGATTGGCCGCAGATCGTCGGGCTCTATGATGTGCTGCTGCGGGCCGTGCCGTCGCCGGTGATCGAACTCAACCGAGCCGCCGCCCTGGCCAAGCGCGACGGGCCCCAGGAAGGGCTGCGCCTGGTTGACGGAATACTCGCCAGGGGCGATTTGACGGACTATCACCTGGCCCATTCGGCACGGGCGGAGTTCTGTCGGCAGTTAGGGCAGGTGGAGGAGGCGCGGGCCGCCTACCGACGTGCGCTTGAACTGACGCAGCAACTGCCGGAACGGCGGTTCATTGAAGCCAGGCTCGCCGGGTTGCAGTGATGAACCACAAGAACAACGAAATTCCTGTGGGAGCGGGCTTGCTCGCGAAAACGCCGGCGCAGTCAAGACAGTTGTTGATTGACCCACCGTCTTCGCGAGCAAGCCCGCTCCCACAAGGGAAGTGATGACTGATCGCACATCTTCGAAACACCGGAAACCACTGTGGGAGCGGGCTTGCTCGCGAAAGCGTCGGCGCAGTCAAGACAGTTGTTGCTTGACCCACCGTCTTCGCGAGCGAGCCTGCTCCCACAAGGGAACTGATGGCAGACCTCGCATTTTCGAAACGCCAGAAACCACTGTGGGAGCGAGCCTGCTCGCGATAGCGGTGGATCAGCCAACATCGATGTCGACTGACATTCCCCTATCGCGAGCAAGCCCGCTCCCACAGGTTTAGTGGTTTGGCTGGCTGCGTTAATCCGTTTCAGCCAGCCGGCGTTGATCAGAACTCGTGATCAGCGCTGTCCGGGTTCAGGTCGCTGATGCCCAGTTTGCCCGCGGCCTGTTCGATCGAACCGGTCTGCTTGACCAGGGCGGCGATGGCGTCGCGGACGATCTGGTTGCCAGCGGTGTTGCCGGCGGCGATCAGTTGGTCGTAGTGCTCACCCTTGTTGGCGTGATCGACCATGACCTGGATCTTGGCCTCGGTGTCGGCCAGGTCGGCCTTGAGCGCGGTGTCCGCGGCCGGGTCGGCCTTGGCGACCAGCGACGACAGGCTGGCGCCGGTCAGCTTGCTGCCGTCGACGCGGGTGTATTCGCCCAGGTACACGTTACGCACACCCTTGGCATCGTAGAAGTGCGAGTAGTGGGTGTTGTCGCTGAAGCAATCCTGCTCGTCTTCAGGCGAGTTGGCTTCCAGGGACACCTTCATGCGCTCGCCCGCCAGTTCACCCAGGGACAGGCTGCCCATGCCGAACAGCATCTTGCGCAGGCCGCTTTCGGCCGGCTCGGCTTCCAGGGTGGCGCGGTAGTTGTCGGCCACGTTCGGCTTCCAGTTGCCGACCATTTCCTGCAGGTCGTTGACCAGCAGTTGGGTCACGGACTTGAGGTAGGCACGACGACGGTCGTTGTGGCCGCCGGTGGCGCCGGCGCCTTCCAGGTAATCCGAAGCTGGGCGATTGCCAGCGCCCGGACCGGTACCGTTGAGGTCTTGGCCCCACAGCAGGAATTCGATGGCGTGGTAGCCGGTGGCGACGTTGGCCTCGGAACCGCCCAGCTCGTTCAGGCTGGCGAGTTTTTCCGGGGTGATGTCTTTGACGTCGACCTTGTCTTCGCCAACCTGGACTTCGGTGTTGGCGATGATGTTGGCGGTGGCGCCCGGGTTGCCCAAGGCGTGTTCGTAGGACTTGTCGACGTAGTCGATCAGGCCTTCGTCCAAGGGCCAGGCGTTCAATTGGCCTTCCCAGTCGTCAATGATGGTGTTGCCGAAGCGGAACACTTCGCTTTGCAGGTACGGTACGCGTGCGGCGACCCAGGCAGCCTTGGCGGCTTTCAGGGTCTCGGCGTTCGGCTTGGCCAGGAACGCGTCGACGGCGGTTTGCAGGGTTTTCGCCGTGGATTCGGCATCGCTGTAGACGGCGTAGACGATGTCGGCGTAGTGCGCGACAACAGCCTTGCCGGCGGCTTCGTCGATTTTGCCAGCGGCAGCAGGGGCGACCGGTGCCGCAGTGCTGGCGGCCGGCGTTGGCGCTTGCGGCGCGGCGGCCTTGTCTTTGCCTTCGCCGCAACCGGCGAGGGAAATAGCGATGGCCAGCAGACTGGCGGTAGCCAGGGGCATACGAATCATGGCGAACATCCTGCTTCGGTGATGGATGGGACAGGCGCGAGGGTGCGCAAAAACTGCGACATAATGCGAAAGATTTGCATTATGTGTAAAGGGTTATGGTTGTAAATATTTCTTGTTTAATGATGAGAATCACCCCCTGTAGGAGGCGTCTGTAGGAGCTGCCGAGCGAAGCGAGGCTGCGATCTTTCCCCTGGCGCTTGAATTCCAAGCGAACAAACCAACGATCGCAGGCTTCGCCAGCTCCTACGAAGGCTTGGCGCTGGGGAGAGTCAGATTATGGAAACCTTGCTGCGCTCGGCCTGCTTCAGGTAAATGCCCAACTCCCGCGCCGGCAGCGGTTTGCTGTAGTAGTACCCCTGACCTTCGTGGCAGCCCTCGGCGATGATGTAGGCTTCCTGCTCCACCGTCTCGACGCCCTCGGCAATGACCTGCATTCCCAGGCTCTTGCCCAACTGGATGATGGCCCGGACGATGGTCGCATCGTCCTCGTCGTCGAGCAGGTCCTGGACGAAGCTCTTGTCGATCTTGATCTTGTCCAGCGGCAGGCTCTTGAGGTAGCTCAGCGACGAATAGCCGGTGCCGAAGTCATCGATGGCAATCAGTGCCCCGGAGCGGCGCAGGCTCAGCAAGTGCTGGGCCGCGGTGGTGATGTCTTCCATCAGGCCGGTCTCGGTGACTTCCAGTTCCAGGCTGCGCGGCGGCAGCCGGTACATCTGTAGGAGATTGTTCACCACTCGCGGCAGCTCGGCGTGGTGCAGTTGCACCGTCGACAGGTTGACCGCCATGCGCAGGTCGAGGAAACCCTGGTCGTGCCATTCGCGCAATTGCCTGCACGCCTGGTCCAGCACCCATTCGCCGATGGCGATGATGGTGCCGTTCTGTTCGGCCAGGGGAATGAACAAGTCCGGCGGCACCAGGCCGTGCTCGGGATGGTGCCAGCGAATCAAGGCTTCGGTGCCGACTATTCGTAGGTCGCGGTAGCTGATCTGCGGTTGGTACACCAGGCTGAACTGCTCGCGGGCAAGGGCCTCGCGCAGGTCTTTCTCCAGTTCGCGACGGCGGCGCATCTCGCTGTCGACGCTGGCGATGTAGAACTGGTAGCGATTGCGCGAGCGGCTCTTGGCCAGGGTCATGGTCTGCTCGGCTTTCTGCAACAGTTTCTCGGTGCTGTCACCGTCTTCGGGGAAGAGGGTGATGCCGATAGTGGCCCGCAGGCGGATCTGCTGATCATCGATGGCGAACGGCGCTTCCAGGTCATCGAGGATGCTCTGGGCCAGCTCGGCGGCCTCGTAGGGCTGCTCGATGTCGGCTTGGACCAGGGCGAACTGGTCACCCCCCAAACGCGCCAGCGCGCCGAGCCGGCCGCTGTGGGCCCGCAGCCGATCCGCCAGGGCCAGCAGCAACTGGTCGCCGGTCTGATAGCTGAACTGCTCGTTGATGCCCTTGAAGTCATCCAACCCCACACACAGCACCGCCACCCGACGTTGCAGGCGCCCGGCGTCCACCAGGATCTTGTCCAGTTGCTGTTGCAGTTGCTGGCGGTTGGGCAGGCCGGTGAGAAAGTCGTACTGGGCCATGCGCAGCAGGCTGTTTTCCGCTTCGTGGCGCAGGTGCGTGTTGCGTTCGATGGATTCGAGCAGTTGGTTGGCCGTGTTGATCCACAGGCCTAGTTCGTTTTGCTCGTGGCCGCGCAACTGCGGGATCTTGTGCGCGCTGGGGCGATCGGGGTTGATTTCGGTCAGGTGCTCGATGATCCGCGACAACGGCTTGGTCAGCAGCCAGTGATAGACCAGGTACAGCACCAAGCCCATGGCCAGGGCCCGTAGCATCCCGGAGATAAAGATGATCACCGAACTGACGATGAAGCCCTCGCCGTAGGTGGCGGTGTCGAGGGTGATGCTCAGGTCGCCGTAATATTCGCTGTAGGGCCCGCGTCCCACCAGTTGCGTGGTGAAGGTGCGCTCTTTGCCCAGGATCAGGTCGGTCAGCCAGCGGCTGTCGGAGTGCGTCAAGGGCCGGGCTTTTTCGGCGAGCATGGTTTCGCGGGGGTGGCCGATGGACGCCATGCGTACGGCTTCGTCCTGGAACAGGCCCTCGATCACCTGCATGCCCATTTCCCGGTCCAGGCTGTAGACGGCCTGGGTCGAAGGGTCGCGGAACATGTCGAGGATACGTTGGGCGTCAGTGGCGACGGCCTGGTTGGTTTTGTAGGCATCGAACACGATCTGGGCGCAGCTCAAGACCACGCCAACTATCAATGCCGAGAGGAGCACGACCCGGAGCAACTTCACAGACAAGCTGTTCTTGAGTTCCAGCTTCAAAGAGTGGTTCCTTGTTCCGTGCGGGTAGCGTCAAGTTGCCATGAGTATTGGCAATCCTGTGATGTCAGTCAAAGGGACAATCAAACACAAGGGTTTTCGCTTGAAACCTGACCGGTATACGTTTTTTCCAGAGTGATTGCTCTACGACCATTGTGTCGGTTGAAAGGCACCGCAACTTGAGGCCCACCGGGATTTTTTCTTGCTTTCCAGACGCGAGGTCTCTCGTCTGCGATCATTTTTCGCCGTGCAAAAAAAACCCGGCATGGCGCCGGGTTTCTTTGGGCTGGCATCGAGCTTACGCAGTGAAGGCTTTACCTTCGAACTGCTCGGCGACGAATTTCCAGTTGACCAGGTTCCAGAACGCTTCGACGTATTTCGGACGAACGTTGCGGTAGTCGATGTAGTAGGCGTGTTCCCACACGTCGCAGGTCAACAGCGGGGTGTCGCCGTTGGTCAGTGGGTTGCCGGCGCCGATGGTGCTGGCCAGGGCCAGGGAACCGTCAGCCTTTTTCACCAGCCAGCCCCAACCGGAACCGAAGGTGCCGATGGACGTCTTGCTGAACTCTTCCTTGAACTTGTCGAACGAACCGAAGGCTGCATTGATGGCTTCAGCCAGCGCGCCGGTTGGTTGACCGCCGGCGTTTGGCGCCAGGCAGTTCCAGTAGAAAGTATGGTTCCAGACCTGAGCGGCGTTGTTGAAGATACCGCCCGAGGAAGTCTTGACGATTTCTTCCAGGGTCTTGCCTTCGAACTCGGTGCCAGGCACCAGGTTGTTCAGGTTCACGACATAGGTGTTGTGGTGCTTGTCGTGGTGGTATTCCAGAGTCTCTTTGGAGATGTGCGGCTGCAGTGCATCGTGTGGATAGGGCAGCGGCGGCAATTCGAAAGCCATGGTGATTCTCCTAATCAGGTCAGGTTGCGGTGAGCGCAAGGCCGATCACGGGCGGCCAGACTAGCGCCGGGGAGTTTGTACTCTTTGCGGCGCAGGAGTCGGATCATAGCACCGGGGGTGCGGCATAACCACGCAACAACTGTGTGGAATAGAGGTTCCAGAGCGGTTTGGAATAATCAGCCGGTGACGATCAATTGCATCGCCACGGTAAACATCATCACCGCTACCAAGAGGTCCAGGATCCGCCAAGTGCTTGGGCGGGCCAACCACGGTGCCAGCCATGCCGCGCCGATGGCCAGGGTGAGGAACCATAGCAGCGAGGCACTGGCCGCCCCTATCACGTAGGCACCGGGAACGCTCTGCTGGGCGCCAAGGGAACCGATCAGCAGCACCGTGTCGAGGTAGACGTGGGGGTTGAGCAGCGTCACCGCCAGCGCGCTGAGCAACACCGCCCGCAGCGAGCGTACGGCGTGGTTGTCACTTTGCTGCAGGCTCTGCTTCGAGCAGGCCCGGCGCAAGGCCAGGCTGGCGTACCAGAGCAGGAACGCCGCCCCGCCCCAGCGGGCAATCGACAGCAGCAACGGACTCTGGGCCAGCAAGGTCGCCAGGCCGAAAACCCCGGCGGCGACCAACAGGGCATCGCAGGTGATGCACAGCGCCGCTACCGGCAAGTGATGCTCGCGGCGTAGGCTCTGGGCCAATACGAACGCATTCTGGGCGCCGATGGCCATGATCAGCCCGAGGGCCACCACGAGCCCGTTCACATAGCTTTGCCACATCTTTTTTATCCCCGGTCAGTTGCTGTTGCTGGTCATTTTCCCGGGAATGGCTGTATAAGAAAAACCAATATTGCTGATTGCCCATTAGGATTACTAATGTTCGACTACAAATTGCTCTCTGCCCTGGCCGCCGTGGTCGAGCAGGCCGGTTTCGAGCGTGCAGCCCAGGTGCTGGGTTTGTCGCAGTCGGCTATTTCCCAACGAATCAAGTTGCTGGAGGCGCGTGCCGGCCAGCCCGTCCTGGTGCGGGCCACGCCGCCGGTGCCGACGGAAATCGGCCGTCGGCTGCTCAACCATGTGCAACAGGTGCGGCTGCTCGAGCGTGACCTGCAAAGCCTGGTGCCGGCGCTGGATGAAGAGGGCCTGCCGGAGCGTCTGCGCATCGCCTTGAACGCCGACAGTTTGGCGACCTGGTGGGCCGCTGCCGTGGGTGATTTCTGCGCCGACCAACACCTGTTGCTCGACTTGGTGGTGGAGGACCAGACCGTTGGCCTCAAGCGCATGCGCGCCGGTGAAGTGGCGGCCTGTGTCTGCGCCAGCGAACGCCCGGTGGCGGGCGCCCGCAGTGTATTGCTGGGGGCGATGCGTTACCGGGCGTTGGCCAGCCCGGCCTTCATCGCCCGGCATTTTCCCGGCGGCGTGCGAGCCGATCAACTGGCCCGTACGCCAGCCTTGGTGTTTGGTCCGGATGATTTCCTGCAACACCGCTACCTCGCGTCCGTGGGCGTGGAGGGCGGTTTCGAGCATCATCTGTGCCCCTCGTCCGAAGGTTTCATCCGTCTCGCTGAAGCGGGACTGGGCTGGGGGCTGGTGCCGGAGCTGCAAGTGCGCGAACAGCTGGAACGAGGCGTGCTGGTGGAATTGTTGGCAGATAAACCGATCGATGTGCCGCTGTACTGGCATCATTGGCGCAATGGTGGGCAGTTGCTCGGCTTATTGACCGAGCGACTGATCGCAGCGGCAAGCAGCACGCTGCAAGCAGTACGTTGAGCGCGCAGTGCTTGAAGCTTGTCGCTTGCAGCTGGAAACTGATTTTAGGAGCATTCATGAAGATTTTGGTCACCGGCGCGAGCGGCTTCATTGGCGGGCGCTTTGCGCGTTTCGCCCTGGAGCAGGGCCTGGATGTGCGGGTCACCGGTCGCCGGGCCGAGAGTGTGGAGCACCTGGTGCGGCGCGGTGCGCAATTCGTCCAAGGGGACTTGAGCGACCCGCTGCTGGCCCGCGACCTGTGCCTGGATGTCGAGGCCGTGGTGCATTGCGCCGGTTCCGTTGGGCTGTGGGGCCACTACCAGGATTTCCACCAGGGTAACGTTCAGGTCACGGAAAATGTCGTCGAGGCCTGCCTCAAGCAGAAGGTGCGTCGCCTGGTTCATCTGTCCTCGCCGTCCATTTACTTTGATGGCCGTGACCACCTCGGGTTGACCGAAGAACAGGTGCCCAAGCGCTTCAAGCATCCTTATGCCGCCACCAAGTACCTGGCCGAGCAGAAAGTCTTCGGCGCCCAGGAGTTCGGCCTCGAAGTGCTGGCCCTGCGCCCGCGTTTCGTGACGGGTGCCGGTGATATGAGTATTTTTCCGCGCCTGTTGAAAATGCAGCGCAAGGGGCGCCTGGCCATTGTCGGCAACGGCTTGAACAAGGTGGATTTCACCAGCGTGCAGAACCTTAACGAAGCGTTGCTCAGCAGTCTGCTGGCCAGCGATTCCGCCTTGGGCAAGGCCTACAACATCAGCAACGGCGCACCGGTCCCATTGTGGGATGTGGTCAATTATGTGATGCGCCAGATGGAAGTCCCACAGGTCCGACGTTATCGTTCCTACGGCTTGGCTTACAGCGTCGCGGCCCTGAATGAAGGGGTCTGCAAGCTCTGGCCAGGCCGCCCCGAACCGACGCTGTCGCGCCTGGGCATGCAGGTCATGAACAAAAATTTCACCCTGGACATCAGCCGGGCCCAGCATTATCTCGATTACGATCCGCAAGTCAGCTTGTGGACGGCGCTCGATGAATTTTGCGCCTGGTGGAAACAGTGGCCTGTATGACCCGTTCTGTCAGCTCAACTTCGGCGCCAGAAATCCATATCCTGCGTTGCTGCTCCTCGCCATAGCGGGCTATGACTCGTCGCAGCGCCTTGGCTATGAATTTCTGGCATCCGAATTTGAGCTAACAGAACGAGCCATATAGGCCACCGACGCCCGCTGATCGGCCCGCCATGAACCGAGTGCCCGGTTCGGGGTCAATCGGTGCGGCGGGCGACGGGGTTATACTCGCCGCATCAAGCCATTACCGGTTTCCCAAAGGTCGAACCATGCCCATGCGTAACGATGCCAACGACGACTTCGATGATGTACCGAGCCTGCGGATGCGGGCCGACATTCCCGATGACGATGATTTCCTGCCCAACCGCCAGTCGCCTCACGTGCAAGCGCGCCCGGCGCCGGCTGCCGCGGCGAAGGTCAAGGTCAAGGGGCCCAGTACCGGGCCGCTGTGGGCATTGGTCGGCGCGCTGCTGTGTGCGTTCGGTTTCCTGGCCTGGTGGAGCTTCCAGCAGATTTCCCTGATGGAGCAGCAGTTGGTGGCGACTCAGGAAAGCTTCGCCCGGATCAGTGAAGATGCGGCGGGGCGCTTGCAGGACATCTCCGGCAAGGTGGTCGCCGGGCAGTCCAATGTCATGAGTGACAGTGAAGCCTTGAAATTGCAGATCAAACAGTTGGACAACAAGCTGCAGGAGCAGGCCCGGCAATTCGACGGCAAGCTGCAGGAGCAGTACCGGCAGCAACAAGCCACGTTCGGTCCGTCCGCCGACCTGGACAAGGAACTTGCCCAGCTCATTGCCCAGGCTTCTGACCAGCAGAACACCAACACTCAACTGCAAGCTTCCAACAAGGAGCTCCAAGCCCAGGTCAAGGCGCTGGCCGCTGAGGTGACCGCCTTGAAGAATCAAGGCGAGGGTGGTGCCCTGGATGCCCAGCTCAAGAGCATCGGTGCCGACATCACCGCCCTGAAAAGAGCCACCTCCAACTCTGCCATCGAGCGCCTGGAGCAGGACGTGATCGTGCTCAAGAGCCAGCAGGATAACGGCAACACCGCCGAGTTCGACGCCTTCCGCGGGCAGGTCACCCGTAACATCAATACCTTGCAAGCGCAGATCCAGCATTTGCAGCAGCAACTCAGCGCTCGGGCTCAATAAGCCTGATGTTCGGCCAGCGCCTATCCCTGTAGGAGCTGCCGAAGGCTGCGATCTTTTGATCTTTCGCTCAAGACTCAATTGTCTGGGAAAAGATCGCAGCCTCGTTGCACTCGTCAGCTCCTACTTCCCCACGCCGTCTACGCTCTTGAAACACCAACAAGAACGAGGGTCGCACCCATGGTTTTTTTTCACAGGATGGCCTGGCTGGGCGCAATGCTCATGCTGGGGATGGCCCAGGCGGCCACTGCGGACGATGGCCACGCGGCCCGGGCGCTGCTGGAGAAGGCCTTGGCCTATTACCATGACAATGGCGACAAAGCCTTTGCCGCCTTCAGCCGCCAAGGGGAATTTGTCGACAAGGATCGTTATGTGTTCGTGGTCGATACCCAGGGTGTGATGCTTGCCAGCGGCGGACCTTCCTCGGCGTTGATCGGACGGGACGTGTCCGAAGTGCTGGGGCCGGATTTGCGCAAAGCCTTCAAGGACGCCTTGAAAACTGCCGAGGCCAGCGGCATTCAGCAAGCCGAGTACCGTTGGCAGAACTGGGCGGACGGCAAGGTCGAGCGCAAGCATGTGTATTTCCAGCGTGTTGGTGAGCGAATCCTGGCTGTCGGTTATTACTTGCCGCGTGCTTCAGCCGAACAGGCTCGGGCACTGCTGGACAAGGCCTCGAGTGACCTGCTGAAAAACGAGAAAGCCACGCTGACGGCAGTCAACGCTCTAAAGGGCGGGTATCTGCAGGATGATTTGTATGTCTTTGTCGTCGACCTCGATACCCGGCGCTATGTGGGGCATGGCACCAATCTGCGTTTGATCAACACCGACTTTGCCAAGGTCAAGGACCCGGATGGCAAACCAGTGGGGGAGCCGATCCTGGCCATGATCGGCAAGCAGGATGTGGGGGAGTATGAGTATCGCTGGAAGAATCCGGTGACCGGGAAGGTTGAGTACAAGCATGCTTATCTGAAGAAGGTTGGGCATTTTCTGGTGGCGGTGGGGTATTACAGTCCTTGAGGCTGGGGGCTGGTTTTTGGGTTTTGGGTTTTGGGTGTATATCTGTTTCTTAGGTAACGGCCACTGGCGGTTCCGCCCTTACGGCGGCTCACTTTTTTTCAAACGCCAAAAAAAGTAAGCAAAAAAGGCTTGCCCCACCACTCGGTGCCTCGCTAGGGCTCGGCATGCCCTCACTCCGGCATTGCTCCGTGGGCCGCCGCGAAGGGCCATCCATGGCCCAGCGCGGCTATCCCGGCATCCATGCCGGGATGCCCACTGCGCAATGCCTGCGTTCGGCCATCGTGGTTAACGGGGCGTCCAGATCAAAAGCAAAAGCAAAAGCAAGAGCAAGAGCAAAAGCAAGAGCGGGGCACATGCCTGCATTTATTTGGCTGAGCCACCGCTTTCGCGAGCAAGCCCGCTCCCACAATGGGCCGCAGTGAACACAAAACTCATGAACACCCAAGATCACCTGTGGGAGCGAGCTTGCTCGCGAAGAGGCCGGCCCACCAACATCACCGTCAACTGACACACCGCTTTCGCGAGCAAGCCCGCTCCCACAATGGGCCGCAGTGAACATAAAACTCATGAACACCCAAGATCCCCTGTGGGAGCGAGCCTGCTCGCGAAGAGGCCGGCACATCCAACATCACCGCAAACTGACCCACCGCCTTCGCGAGCAGGCTCGCTCCCACAGGGGAAACGCGATCACCCTGAGCCAGGTCGGCTATGAGGCCGCCTCGCGGCGGCCCACGGAGCAATGCCTTCGTTCAGGCATGCCGAGCCTAGGCGAGGTGCCGAGTGGTGGGGCAGGAGCGTTTTGCTTACTTTTGACTGGGCCGGCTTCCGGGCTTTTCAAAAGTGAGCCGCTGTAAAAGCGGAACCGCCAGCGGCCGTTACCGAAAAAACGGATATACACCCGATAAAAGCACCACAGCGGAACTTATACCGGGATCCCAGCCAAACTCAGCCCGCCACCAACACCCGAATCGCCTCCAAACGCAACGCCGCTTTCTCAAGCATCGCCAAGCCTTGCTCCCGCTGTTGTCGCAGGGCCACCAGTTCGCTGTCGCGCACGGTCGGGTTGACCGCTTGCAGGGCGGTCAGGCGTGCCAGTTCCTCGTCGGTATCGGCCGCCAGGCGGCGCTGGGCCTCGGCCACGCGTTCGGCGTGACGCGGGGCGATCTTCTCTTCGCCGGCATTGATACGAGGCGTGAGCTGGTCGCGCTGGGCCTGGATGAACTTGTTGGCGCTGGCGCGCGGCACGCTTTCGAGCTGGTCGTTCAGGGTTTCGAACGAAACCCGGGCGGCCAGGTCGTTGCCGTTGGCGTCCAACAGGCAGCGCAGGGCGGCCGGCGGCAAGTAGCGGCCCAGTTGCAGCGAGCGCGGCGCAACCACCTCACTGACGTAGAGCAGCTCCAGCAACACGGTGCCGGGCTTGAGCGCCTTGTTCTTGATCAGCGCCACGGCGGTGTTGCCCATGGAGCCGGACAGCACCAGGTCCATACCACCTTGCACCATCGGGTGCTCCCAGGTGATGAACTGCATGTCTTCGCGCGACAGCGCCTGGTTGCGGTCATAGGTGATGGTCACGCCCTCGTCGTCGCCCAGCGGGAAGCTGGCGTCGAGCATTTTTTCGCTCGGCTTGAGGATCAGTGCGTTTTCCGAATGGTCTTCGCTGTCGATACCAAAGGCGTCGAACAGGGTTTCCATGTAGATCGGCAAGGCAAACTGGTCATCCTGCTCGAGAATGGCCTCCACCAGCGCATCGCCTTCACCGGCGCCGCCGGAGTTGAGCTCCAGCAAACGGTCGCGACCGGTGTGCAGCTCGGCCTCCAGGCGCTCGCGTTCGGTACGGGCCTCGTCGATCAGAGCCTGCCATTGGCCATCATCGGCTTCCTCCAGCAAGGGCAGCAGGCGCGGGCCGAACTGGTGCTGCAAGGCGTTGCCGGTCGGGCAGGTGTTGAGGAAGGCATTCAGGGCTTCGTGATACCACTGGAACAGCCGCGCCTGGGGGCTGGTTTCCAGGTACGGCGCATGCAGCTCGATGGTGTGCTTCTGGCCGATCCGGTCCAGACGACCGATACGTTGTTCCAGCAGGTCCGGGTGCGCCGGCAGGTCGAACAGCACCAAATGATGGGCAAACTGGAAGTTGCGTCCCTCACTGCCGATTTCCGAACAGATCAGTACCTGGGCACCAAACTCTTCGTCGGCGAAATAGGCCGCCGCGCGGTCGCGCTCCAGGATATTCATGCCTTCGTGGAACACCGTGGCCGGGATGCCGGAGCGCACGCGCAGGGCGTCCTCCAGGTCCATGGCGGTTTCGGCGTGGGCACAGATCACCAGCACTTTGGTGCGCTTGAGCATCTTCAGGGTGTCGATCAGCCATTCGACCCGCGGGTCGAAACGCCACCAGCGTTCTTCTTCGCTGGCGTCCGGCTGGGCCTGGAAGCTGACTTCCGGGTACAGCTCGGGGTGATCGCCCAAGGGCAGTTCGAGGTACTCGGGCGGGCACGGCAGCGGGTAGGCGTGCAGCTTGCGCTCGGGGAAGCCCTGCACGGCGGCGCGGGTGTTGCGAAACAGCACGCGACCGGTACCGTGGCGATCCAGCAGTTCACGCACCAGGCGGGCACTGGCTTGGACATCGCCATCATTGACGGCGGTCAGCAATGCTTCGCCTTCGTTCCCCAGGAAACCCTGGATGGTCTTGTGGGCTTCGGGCGAGAGGCGGCCTTTGTCCAGCAGCTCCTGCACGGCTTCGGCCACTGGGCGATAGTTTTCGCTCTCGGCGCGGAAGGCCTTGAGGTCATGGAAACGGTTCGGGTCCAGCAGGCGCAGGCGGGCGAAATGGCTGTCCTGACCCAGTTGTTCCGGGGTCGCGGTCAGCAGCAGCACGCCCGGGATGGTTTCGGCAAGCTGCTCGACCAGGGCGTATTGCGGGCTAACCTGGTCTTCGTGCCACACCAGGTGATGGGCTTCGTCGACCACCAGCAGGTCCCAGCCGGCGGCGAACAGCGCGTCCTGGGCCTTTTCGTCGTCCACCAGCCACTCCAGCGCCACCAGGGCCAATTGGGTGTCTTCGAACGGGTTGCTGGCATCGCTTTCGATGAAGCGCTCTTCGTCGAACAGCGCGACCTGGAGGTTGAAGCGCCGACGCATTTCCACCAGCCACTGGTGCTGGAGGTTTTCCGGCACCAGGATCAGGACGCGGTTGGCACGGCCGGACAGCAACT
Organism: Pseudomonas sp. Z3-6; assembly: GCF_051131985.1. NCBI lineage: Bacteria > Pseudomonadati > Pseudomonadota > Gammaproteobacteria > Pseudomonadales > Pseudomonadaceae > Pseudomonas > Pseudomonas sp. Z3-6. The sequence goes on along the minus strand of NZ_CP071644.1, from coordinate 5,430,806 downwards.
GGCGATGGATGACCAGGCCGGCTTCGATGGTCTTGCCCAGGCCCACTTCGTCGGCCAGCAATACCCGCGGCGCAATGCGGTCGGCCACTTCACGGGCAATATGCAGCTGGTGGGCGATCGGCTGGGCGCGTACGCCGCCCAGGCCCCACAGGGAAGACTGTAGCTGGCGGCTGGTGTGTTCCAGGGTGTGATAGCGCAGGGAGAACCAGGCCAACGGGTCGATCTGGCCGGCGAACAGACGGTCGCTGGCCAGGCGGAACTGGATAAAGTTCGACAGTTGGGTCTCGGGCAGGGTGACTACTTCGTTCTGCTCGTTGAGACCGTGGTAGACCAGCAGCCCGTCGACGTCATCGACTTCGCGCACGGTCATTTTCCAGCCTTCGAAGTGAGTGATCACATCGCCCGGCGAAAATCGTACACGGGTAAGTGGCGCATTCCGTAGCGCGTACTGGCGAGTGTCGCCAGTGGCCGGATAGAGCACGGTCAACAAGCGGCCGTCCTGTGCCAGAACGGTGCCTAAACCCAGCTCGGCTTCGCTGTCACTGATCCAGCGTTGCCCCGGTTGATACTGCTGCGCCATGCTGCCTGACTCCCGCCTTGAAAAAGCCGGTTATCTTAACGGAAGGATCCTTCATACCAAAGGATTTACGTACGCTGATTCGTCGCGATGCTACGGAACTTATGCTTGCCCGGCGATCAAACAAGCTCGGCCTTGGTCATCGCCGCAATTGCCAACTGGGTCACAAGTTTCGGACCGGCGGTTCAAGCTGCCACTTTAGCCGCCGACAACCTGAAGACAGGAGAACCTTATGTTGCCACCCATACTCCCTTTGAGCGTTGTACCCATCACCGCTCAACAGGATCCGGTTCGCCAGCGACCGGACATACCGCCCGTGGTCCCGGTGCAGCAAAGCTCCAACGAAAGCACCATCGACCTGCAAAACCGCGACCCGGAAGAGACCGCGCTGCTGTTGCGCGAGGAACAGCAGCGCCAGCAGGAGCGCGAGCGCCGCCGCCGCGAGGCCGATGAAGACCCTGAAGAGCACCTGGCCGTACCGGGTACCGAACTCAACGCCGACAATACCGTGCCGGTGGTGCCGCTGATCGACGAAGAGTCGCGCCAAGGCCTGTGGGTCGATATCCAGATCTGATCCCGGGTGTCTGGCTGCATTCACAGGCTGGTCAACGCCGCCAACAGCCCGCATCATGGGCGCATCCGCAATTCACTGCACGATGCCCACACGCCATGAGCCAAGACGACAAGCTGATCGACCTCAGTGCCGAGCGCGCCAAGCGCGTTCACGACCTCAACGAAAAACGCCTCAATGAAGTCCGCCAGGCTTTCGAACAGGCCATGCCGTTGGGCAAGCCCAAGAAAAAGGCGAAGAACAAACCGAAAAAGCGCTGAACCCCCTCGATCCATTGATGCAGATCAGTTATTTCCCCACCTTTATGCCCCGTCGCGGGCGTTATTGACCCCGGTCAATTTTCATCCAGGCCTGATTGGTTACCTTGAACCCATCGCAACAGGGGCAAGACCAGGAGGCCAGTCATGTTTTTCGATAATGTGGTGTTTGCCGGGGTGTTGACGGTCGGCCTCATGTTCGTGTTTTTCGCAGGTTTTGGATTATTCATCTGGAAAGACGCACACAAGCGGAAAAAACCGTAGGTCTTTCTGGCTACAACGAGCACGCAAGGCATTTTGGGCGACTTCGGTCGCCCTTTTTTTTGGCAAATTTCCTGATCACGCAAAACTACGGTGGGAGCGGGCTTGCTCGCGAAAGCGTCGGGTCAGTCATCTATTCAGTGCCCGACATACCGCTTTCGCGAGCAAGCCCGCTCCCACAAGTTGCCCAGTGTCTGGGCATAAAAAAAGGTGCGATCCGCAAGGGTCGCACCTTCTTTTTTGAGCCGCTGGAATCAGCTGCCGATGGCCTTGGACGCCAGCCAGAACAGCGCCGCCGACAGCGCCACCGTCGCCGGCAGGGTCAGTACCCAGGCCAGCAGGATGGTGCGTACGGTGCCGCCTTGCAGGCCGCTCTTGTTAGCGACCATGGTGCCCGCCACGCCGGAGGACAGCACGTGGGTAGTAGAAACCGGCAGGCTGAAGATATTCGCCGCGCCGATCATGCACGCGGTGGTGATCTGCGCCGACATACCTTGCGCATAGGTCATGCCTTGTTTGCCGATCTTCTCGCCGATGGTCAGCACCACGCGCTTCCAGCCGACCATGGTGCCCAGGCCCAGTGCCAGTGCGACTGCCAGGATCACCCAGAACGGGGCGTACTCGGTGGTGGCGGTCAGGTCCTTGCGCAGCTTGTTCAAGTCGTCTTTCTCGCGAGCCGCCAAGCCTGGCAACTTGCCTACCTTCTTCGCCGTGTCGTCCAGGCAGAGCAGGTAGCGACGAACCTCGATGCGTCGTTCCGACGGCAGCGAATGGTAGTCCGCCACGCCTTTGAGCGTGTCGAGCAGGGCATTGATGGTCGGTTCGGTCTGCTGCGGGTTGCAGCGGAATTTCTCGGGCAGATCGCCGTTCACGCTTTTGCCCAGCGCCAGGTATTCACCCAGGGACTCGTGGTTGCGTTGGTAGAACTGGCTCAGGTGCAGCGTTGCGTCACGGGTCCGCTCGATCTGGTAGGTGGTGCTGCCCAGATCCAGTACGAACTGCGCCGGTACGATACCGATCAGCACCAGCATGATCAGGCCGATACCTTTCTGGCCATCGTTGGAGCCGTGGACAAAGCTGACGGCCATGGCCGAGATCACCAGTACCAGGCGGTTCCAGAACGGCGGGTGTTTCTTGTCGTCGATCTGGCGGCGCTGTTCCGGCGTCTTGTGCATCTTCGACAGCGGACGCCACCATTTCAGGCCGATCAGCACCAGGGCGGCGATCAGGAAACCGGCCATGGGCGAGAACACCAGGGAAGCGCCGATATCGATCGCCTTCTGCCAGTTCACCCCGTCGGCCAACGGGATATCGTTGATCAGCGCGTTGGCCAGGCCCACGCCGAGGATCGAACCGATCAATGTGTGGGAACTGGATGCCGGGATACCGAAGTACCAAGTGCCCAGGTTCCAAGTGATGGCCGCTGCGAGCAGCGAAAACACCATGGCCAGCCCGTGTCCGGTGTTCACATTGATCAGCAGCTCCACGGGCAACAGGTGAACGATGGCGTACGCCACCCCCACGCCGCCCAGCAACACGCCGAGAAAATTGAACACACCGGAAAAGAACACCGCCAGGTGAGGCGGCATGGCTTTGGTGTAGATAACAGTGGCAACCGCGTTAGCGGTGTCATGAAAGCCGTTGATGAACTCGAAGGCGAGGACAAAAGCCAGGGCGAGCAAGAGGCTCACAAGCACCCAAGCATCCAGTCCGCTGAATAAATCGATCATGAAGGTTTTCTGACCCGGTCATAAGGGGGCGCGATTATGCCAGAAAACCTCGGTAATCGATGCACTGCCTGCTCATCGGTAACATTCTTCAACGAAAATAATTGTAGGACCGTCTCAGGCGCCAGGTTTGCCGCGGGTTGCGTAACCCTTTGAATCAGGGGCGCAAAGCACACTTGGCCAGGATCACGGCAAGCTGAATGATGCCGTGAGCGATTGTATGAAATTTCTGAAAAGAAGGTCGGCCATGACCCTTCCGGACCGTCGGGCAGGAGCGGATGGCGGCCCGCTCATGGCGGGCGTGCGCTACGGATTCCAGCCTGGGTGGCGGCCGGAAATCTCTTCACAGGAACCTCGGGCGCTGAGCGTCACTGCTCTTCGGCTTTGAGTTCCTTTTCCATTTTCTGGAGTTCTTGGGTGAAGGCCTGGTCCTGAACGGTGGCGCGCTTACGCCAGGGTTTGCGTTCCGGTTCAGGTTGCGCGGCGTAGGTGGTGACTTCCCCGCCGTAAACTTCCTTGTAACGTTGTTCCTGGCGCTCAAGTTCCGCGCGCAGTTCGTCTTTCGTCACAGTTTTACCTAAATTAATTGAAGTTGAATCTGGTGATACGCACTGCATGTGGACATGCAGACGGCCACGGCACCAGAGCTGACAGCTGACGTAGCATCAGGGCTTCGCGTTGTTGCCAAACAGGGGAAGCGACCATAAAGGCGCTCCGGGCACCAGGCTAATGACCACGGCGCCAGCGTACGAGAACGGTTGATTGGCCGTACCGTCACTGTTTTGCATTATAGCGGCCCAGCCGAATAACACTATCGGGAAAATTAAAAGGTGCTGTTGTTGTGTGAACTCATGTTTGTATGTGCAACTTGTATCACCGCGTGAAAAAGGTCGGCGAGTACCGCTATCCAGATGCCGTTCACGCCGACAAGTTCAATTTACCCCACGCTTTCACGCCAAACTCGAGTCATTGTTTCCTGCAACTTAACTCAAACGTGTTCGCAGCGGGAGTCATTCGATAGCGGACCCGATTGCGATTATCGGTCGGCGGTTCGATAATCGAACGCTCTCGGCCGGCGGCCCTTGCTTGCCCATCGGGCAGCCGCTTGAATAGCCGTCATTCCCGGGGAAGGATCAGACATGAACGACCAATTGCGCAATGCCTTCACTTCTGTCGCGCCACCGATCGTCGCCTCGCCGGCCAAGCGGATCCAGGCCCTGACCGGTGATCCCGACTTCATGACGTCCCTGGCCCGTGGCTTGGCCGTGGTCCAGGCCTTCCAGGAGCGCAAGCGGCACCTGACCATCGCCCAGATCAGCCATCGCACGGAAATTCCCCGCGCCGCTGTCAGGCGGTGCCTGCATACCTTGATCAAGCTGGGCTACGCCACCACGGACGGGCGCACCTATTCGCTGCTACCCAAAGTGTTGACCCTCGGTCACGCCTATCTGTCTTCCACACCCCTGGCCGTTTCTGCCCAGCCGTACCTGGACCGCATGAGCGAGCAACTGCACGAAGCCTGCAACATGGCCACGCTCGAAGGCGACGACATTCTTTATATCGCCCGCTCCGCGACCACCCAGCGCCTGATTTCGGTGGACCTGTCGGTGGGCGGGCGCCTGCCAGCCTATTGCACCTCCATGGGCAGGATTCTCCTGGCGGCCCTGGATGATGCGTCGTTGCGCGACTACCTCGACCACGCCGACCTGCAGGCCAAGACCAGCCGCACCTTGCACACACCTGAGGCTTTGCTCGAGTGCCTGCAACAGGTGCGGCAGCAGGGCTGGTGCATCGTCGACCAAGAACTGGAACAGGGTCTGCGTTCGATTGCCGTACCGGTGTACGACGCTTCCGGTCAAGTAGTGGCCGCGCTCAACGTCAGTACCCATGCCGGACGGGTCAGCCGCAATGAGTTGGAGCAACGCTTCCTGCCTGGCCTGCTGGGGGCCAGTCGCGACCTGAGCGCGCAGCTGTTCACTTAAGCTGTTCGATAAACGCACACAGTCGGCGGCGATGAATTGACGGTGTTTGCCTAGCCTCATTAATGTCGCGCAGCGTCATCCGGCGTGTGTCGCCGGGTCTCCGTTCGTCCGCCTGCGTTTTTCGCTTGGAATAAAAATAAAATGAACCAGCCCCAGACCTCCGTAGGCAATTGCCTCGATGTGCAGTCCTTCATCAATACCCAGCCCATATCGCGTTATCAGTGGCGGGTGGTGATTCTGTGTTTCCTGATTGTGTTCCTCGACGGCCTCGATACGGCCGCGATGGGCTTCATCGCCCCGGCGCTGTCCCAGGATTGGGGCATCGATCGCGCCAGCCTCGGCCCGGTAATGAGTGCCGCGCTGATTGGCATGGTGTTCGGCGCACTGGGTTCAGGGCCGTTGGCTGACCGCTTCGGGCGAAAAGTCGTACTGGTGGGCGCGGTCGTGCTGTTCGGCGCGTTCAGCCTGGCCTCGGCCTACAGCACCAACGTCGATCAATTGCTGGTATTGCGCTTCTTGACCGGCCTGGGCTTGGGCGCCGGGATGCCGAACGCCACCACTTTGCTCTCGGAGTACACCCCGGAACGCAAGAAATCGCTGTTGGTGACCAGCATGTTCTGTGGCTTCAACCTGGGCATGGCGGGCGGCGGATTCGTCTCCGCCAAGTTGATCCCGGCCTTCGGTTGGCACAGCCTGCTGCTGATCGGCGGGGTGCTGCCGTTGATCCTGGCGGTCGTGTTGCTGTTCTGGCTGCCGGAGTCGGCGCGTTACCTGGTGGTGCGCAACCGCGGCACCGACAAAGTGCGCAAGACCCTGGCGCCGATCGAGCCGCACACGGTTGCCCAAGCGGCGAGCTTCAGCGTACCGGAACAGAAAACCGTCAAGGCCCGCAATGTGTTGGCGGTGATTTTCTCCGGTACCTACAGCGCCGGCACCTTGCTGCTGTGGCTGACCTATTTCATGGGCCTGGTGATTGTCTACCTGTTGACCAGTTGGCTGCCGACCTTGATGCGCGACAGCGGCGCGAGCATGGAGCAGGCCGCGTTTATCGGCGCGTTGTTTCAATTCGGCGGCGTGTTGAGCGCTGTGTTTGTCGGTTGGGCGATGGACCGGTTCAATCCGCATAAGGTCATCGGCCTTTTCTATCTGATGGCCGGGGTGTTTGCCTACGCGGTGGGGCAGAGCCTGGGCAACATCACCGTGCTCGCCACCCTGGTGCTGGTGGCCGGCATGTGCGTCAACGGCGCGCAATCGGCGATGCCTTCCCTGGCGGCGCGTTTCTACCCGACCCAGGGCCGGGCCACCGGGGTCTCGTGGATGCTGGGTATCGGTCGTTTCGGCGCGATCCTCGGCGCCTGGATGGGCGCCACACTGCTGGGGCTGGGCTGGAACTTCGAACAGGTCCTGACGGCGCTGGTTATTCCTGCGGCCCTGGCGACCACGGCGGTGGTGATCAAGGGCATGGTCAGTCATGCGGATGCGACCTGAGCCCACGACCTAACCCCAGTGGAACACCTGTGGGAGCGGGCTTGCTCGCGAATGCAGTGGGTCAGACAAAGTAATGCAGCCTGAGACACCGCATTCGCGAGCAAGCCCGCTCCCACAGGGGGCTGTGTGCTTGGATAAATCGATAGCCAAACAACAATCTGTTCGATAAACGAACACTCAGTCGATTATCGGATTGTTTTGCCGTCATCCCGAAGCTTAATCTTCAGTCACTCCGGCGCTTAACCTCGCGCCTTTTTCTTCATGTCGGTCTACTGGATAACGGGAGCCTGCCCCATGGCTGAAATCCTTTCGCTGCACGATGCGGTGAAGCAATTCGTCAATGACGGCGATACCGTCGCGCTCGAAGGCTTCACTCACCTGATTCCTACGGCGGCGGGTCATGAAATCATTCGTCAGGGCAAGAGAGATCTGACCCTGGTGCGCATGACGCCTGACCTGATCTATGACCAGTTGATCGGCGCCGGTTGTGCTCGCAAGTTGATTTTCTCCTGGGGCGGCAACCCTGGCGTCGGGTCGTTGCACCGCTTGCGCGATGCCGTGGAGAAACAATGGCCACACCCACTGGAGATTGAGGAACACAGCCACGCCGACCTGGCCAATGCCTACGTCGCCGGCGCTTCCGGCCTGCCGTTCGCGGTGCTGCGGGCCTACGCCGGTTCTGACCTGCCGAAGGTCAACCCGCTGATCAAGAGCGTGACCTGTCCCTTCACCGGTGAAGTCTTGGCCGCCGTGCCTTCGGTGCGCCCGGACGTCACGGTGATCCATGCCCAGAAAGCCGACCGCAAGGGCAACGTGTTGCTATGGGGCATCCTCGGTGTGCAGAAAGAAGCTGCCCTGGCCGCCAAGCGTTGCATCGTCACCGTGGAAGAAATCGTCGACGACCTGAACGCGCCGATGAACGCCTGCGTGCTGCCGACCTGGGCGTTGAGCGCCGTGTGCCATGTCCCCGGCGGTGCCCATCCGTCCTACGCCCACGGCTACACCGAGCGTGACAACCGTTTCTACCAGGCGTGGGACCCGATCGCCCGGGACCGTGAGACCTTTACGGCATGGATCAACGAATACATTCACGGCACTCGAGATTTCAGTGAATTCCAGGCCCGGCTGGCAGCAGCTTCGCAGGTGAAACCATGAACTACTCCACCAACGAAATGATGACCGTCGCCGCGGCGCGTCGCTTGAAGAACAATGCCGTGTGCTTCGTCGGCATCGGCCTGCCGTCGAAAGCGGCCAACCTGGCGCGGCTGACCTCGTCGCCGGACGTCGTGCTGATCTACGAATCGGGTCCGATCGGTGCCAAGCCCAGCGTACTGCCGCTGTCCATCGGCGACGGTGAGCTGGCGGAAACCGCGGACACGGTCGTACCGACCGGTGAGATTTTTCGCTACTGGTTGCAGGGCGGGCGTATCGATGTCGGTTTCCTTGGCGCGGCCCAAGTCGACCGGTTTGGCAACATCAACACCACGGTGGTGGGCGACTACCATCAGCCGAAAGTCCGCTTGCCGGGTGCCGGTGGCGCGCCGGAAATCGCCGGTTCCGCCAAGAGTGTGTTGATCATCCTCAAGCAGTCGGCGCGTTCGTTTGTCGACAAGCTGGATTTCATCACCTCGGTGGGCCATGGCGAGGGCGGTGATTCGCGCAAGCGTCTTGGCCTGCCGGGGGCGGGGCCCGTGGGCATCATCACCGACTTGTGCATCATGGAACCGGAAGCCGGCAGCCATGAATTCGTGGTCACCGCGCTGCACCCCGGCGTGACCCGCGAGCAAGTCATTGCGGCCACCGGGTGGGCGATCCGTTTCGCCGACCAAGTGCAAACCACCGCCGAGCCGACCGAAGTGGAGCTGCGCGCACTGCGCGACCTGGAAGCTCGCACCGCGGCGGCCCATGGCCAGGCACCGGGAGAAGCCTGATGCGCGACGTGTATATCTGTGATGCGATTCGAACCCCGATCGGTCGGTTTGGCGGCGGTTTGTCTGCCGTGCGCGCCGATGACCTGGCCGCTGTGCCGATCAAGGCGCTGATGGAACGCAATCCATCGGTGGACTGGAGTGCGGTGGATGAGGTGTTCCTCGGCTGTGCCAACCAGGCCGGTGAAGACAACCGCAACGTGGCGCGCATGGCGCTGCTGTTGGCGGGCCTGCCGCAGAGTATTCCCGGCGTGACCCTCAATCGCCTTTGCGCCTCGGGCATGGACGCCATCGGCACCGCGTTCCGCGCCATTGCCAGCGGTGAGATGGAACTGGCCATCGCTGGCGGCGTGGAGTCGATGTCTCGGGCGCCGTTCGTGATGGGCAAGGCCGACGCCGCGTTTTCCCGCAACATGAAGCTGGAAGACACCACCATCGGCTGGCGTTTCATCAACCCATTGATGAAAGCCCAGTACGGCGTGGACGCGATGCCGCAGACCGCCGATAACGTGGCCGATGAATACGCCGTGTCCCGCGCCGACCAGGACGCTTTCGCCTTGCGCAGCCAACAGCGAACGGCGGCGGCCCAGGCGGCAGGGTTTTTCGCCGAAGAAATCGTGCCGGTGCGCATCACTCATAAAAAAGGCGAAACCGTGGTCGAACAGGACGAGCACCCGCGCGCCGACACCACGCTGGAAACCTTGGGCAAACTCAAACCGGTCAATGGCCCTGACAAGACCGTCACCGCCGGCAACGCTTCGGGTGTCAACGACGGCGCGGCCGCCTTGATCCTGGCGTCGGCCGAAGCGGTGAAAAAATACGGCCTGACGCCTCGGGGCAAAGTGTTGGGCATGGCCAGCGCCGGCGTCGCGCCACGGGTGATGGGCATTGGCCCGGTGCCGGCGGTGCGCAAGCTCACTGAACGCCTGGGCCTGGCGGTCGCGGATTTCGATGTGATCGAACTCAATGAAGCCTTTGCCAGCCAGGGCCTGGCGGTGCTGCGGGACTTGGGGCTGGCGGACGATGCGCCGCAGGTCAACCCGAACGGCGGCGCTATCGCCCTCGGCCATCCACTGGGCATGAGCGGGGCACGCTTGGTGATGACGGCGCTGCACCATTTGGAAAAAACCGGCGGCAAGAAAGGCCTGGCGACCATGTGCGTCGGCGTCGGCCAGGGTCTGGCATTGGCCATCGAACGCGTCTGACGCGTCGCTCTACTAATAAGAAAACCGAGGAATGCTTCATGACTGACAAGCCTGGTTATCGTCGCCCCCAAGCGGGCACCCAGCCGGAGTATCTGCACCCGCCGTACCAGTCCACCAACCTGCGCTCGCCGTCCAAGCCGTTGGTGTTCCTGCCCCATTCGCTGTCGGAAATTACCGGCCCAACGGTAGGCGCCGACCGCCTGCAGGAAAAGGACCACGACCTGACCGCCCAGCATGCCGGCGAGCCACTGGGTGAGCGGATCATCATTCACGGGCGGGTGCTGGATGAGCACGGCGAGCCGGTGCCCGGCATCCTGGTGGAAATCTGGCAGGCCAACGCCGCCGGCCGCTATAACCATGACCGTGACGACCATGACGCGCCGCTGGACCCGAACTTCACCGGCACCGGTCGCACCGTGACCGATGCCGACGGCTGGTATCAGTTCCAGACCATCAAGCCCGGCGCCTATCCGTGGGGCAACCATCACAACGCCTGGCGCCCGGCGCATATCCATTTCTCACTGTTCGGGCCGAGCATCCTGACGCGCCTGGTGACGCAGATGTATTTCCCGGGCGATCCCTTGCTGGAATACGACCCGATCTACAACTGCGTGCCGGACACCCGCGCCAAGGAGCGCCTGATCGCCCGTTTCGACCTGGAAAAAACCGTCCCTCACTACGCCCTCGGTTACCGCTGGGACATCGTCTTGCGCGGCCGCGATGCCACGCCGATGGAGAAATAAGATGACGCTCACCGCCACCACGTCCCATACCGTTGGCCCTTACTACCACATCGGCCTGACCTGGCTGAACCGCGAAGACCTGACCGTTGCCCAAACCCTTGGCCAACGTGTGGCGATCACCGGGCAGGTGGTCGACGGTAATGGCCAGTTCGTCAACGACGCGATGCTGGAAGTCTGGCAGGCCAACGCCGCCGGCAAATACGCCCACCCGGAAGACGACCAGGACAAGCCCCTGGACCCGCACTTCGAGGGCTTCGGTCGAGTGCCGGTGGATGCCGAAGGGCGCTTCCGCTTCACCACCATCAAGCCGGGCACGGTGCCAGGGCTGGGCGGGACGACCCAGGCGCCGCACCTGGTCGTGCTGGTGTTCGCACGTGGGCTGGTCAAGCATTTGCTGACACGCATCTACTTTGACGGCGAGCAGGCCAACGAAGCTGACCCGCTGCTGGCCTGCGTCCCCGAGGAGCGCCGCGGCACCCTCGTCGCCAAGCCCGATGCGTCGGGCGTGTACCAGTGGAACGTGATCCTGCAGGGCACGGATGCCGAGACGGTGTTCTTCGATTACTGAGTGATGGGCGATTTTGTGGCGAGGGAGCTTGCTCCCGCTCGGCTGCGAAGCAGTCGCAAACCCGGCTACCACGACCGGCCTGATACACCGGGTCGTCAGTTTGGGCTTGCTGCGCAAGCCAGCGGGAGCAAGCTCCCTCGCCACAGAGATGATGCAATCCCTGTGGGAGCAAGGCTTGCCCGCGATGGCGCCAGTTCAGGCAATGCAATACTGTGGAACGGGAGTGTTACGAAGTGTGTCTAGACTTCGTCAGCCCCAACGAGTGAATAACCCATGACCATCCCAATCAGCCATTACACCGGTGAAGAACGCAGCAAGCGCATCTTCGCCATCGTCGGTGCTTCATCCGGCAACCTGGTCGAATGGTTCGACTTCTACGTCTATGCGTTCTGTGCGATATATTTCGCGCCGGCGTTCTTCCCCTCGGACAACCCGACGGTGCAACTGGTCAACACGGCCGGTGTGTTCGCCGCCGGGTTCCTGATGCGCCCCATCGGCGGCTGGATTTTCGGTCGAGTGGCGGATCGTCACGGGCGCAAGAATTCGATGATGATCTCGGTGCTGATGATGTGCTTCGGCTCGTTGCTCATCGCCTGCCTGCCCACCTACAAGGACATCGGCGTCTGGGCGCCAGTGCTGCTGTTGCTCGCGCGCTTGCTGCAAGGCCTGTCGGTGGGCGGGGAATACGGCACCACCGCCACCTACATGAGTGAAGTGGCCCTCAAGGGCCAGCGCGGCTTCTTCGCCTCGTTCCAGTACGTGACGCTGATTGGCGGGCAGTTGCTGGCGGTGTCGCTGGTGGTGGTCCTGCAACAGTTTCTCAACGAGGACGAACTGCGTGCCTACGGCTGGCGGATTCCGTTCGTGGTAGGCGCCGCGGCGGCGTTGATTTCCCTGCTTCTGCGTCGCTCGTTGAAGGAAACCAGCAGCAAGGAAATGCGCGAGAACAAAGACGCCGGCAGCATCGCCGCGCTGTTTCGCGACCACAAGGCGGCGTTCATCACCGTGCTCGGCTACACCGCCGGTGGTTCGCTGATTTTCTACACCTTCACCACCTACATGCAGAAATACCTGGTGAACACCGCAGGCCTGCATGCCAAGACCGCCAGCTACATCATGACCGGCGCGCTGTTCCTCTACATGTGCATGCAACCGCTGTTCGGCATGCTGGCGGACAAGATCGGCCGGCGTAACTCCATGCTCTGGTTTGGTGGCCTGGGAGCGTTGTGCACGGTGCCGATCCTGCTGACGCTCAAAAGCATCAGCAGCCCGTTCCTGGCGTTTGTCCTGATTACGTTGGCGCTGGCGATCGTCAGTTTCTATACCTCCATCAGCGGCCTGGTGAAAGCCGAAATGTTTCCACCTGAAGTGCGGGCACTGGGAGTAGGGTTGGCTTACGCGGTGGCCAATGCGATTTTTGGCGGATCGGCCGAATACGTCGCCTTGAGCCTGAAGGCCCAAGGCATGGAAAACGCCTTTTATTGGTATGTCACGGTGATGATGGCAGTGGCATTCCTGTTCAGCCTGCGCCTGCCCAAGCAGCCGGCATATTTGCACCATGATCTTTAAGGCTTGTTTGATTCATTGTGGCCAGTGATTGCACCGCTGGGCCCTGTAGGAGCTGGCGAAGCCTGCGATCTTTTGATCTTTCGCTTGGGATTCAAGTGTATTGGGAAAGATCGCAGCCTCGTTGCACTCGACAGCTCCTACACAGCTCCTACGGGTGCAAGCCAGCAGGAGCAATCTCTGACCACAAGGGCATCCATTTTCCCAAGGACTGTTTATGAGCGAACGACCGGGCAATCAGCTGTTCGATGCCTACTTCACCGCCCGCGACATGCGCGAGGTGTTCTGCGATGCAGGGCGGGTGCAGGCCATGCTGGACGTCGAGGCCGCATTGGCCCGGGCCCAAGCGCGAGTGGGGTTGATCCCCCAGGACGCGGTGGCGCCGATCGAGAGCGCCTGCCGTGCCCAGTTGTACGATTTTTCGGCGTTGAGCGAAGCGATTGCCAGTGCCGGCAACTCGGCGATTCCGCTGGTCAAGGCGCTCGGCAAACTCATCGCCACCCAGAGCGCCGAGGCTGAACGTTATGTACACCTGGGCGCCACCAGCCAGGACGTGATGGACAGCGGATTGGTGCTGCAACTGCGCCGAGCGTTGGACTTGATCGAGGCAGAGCTGGCGCAACTGGCCGTCACCCTGGCTCGACAAGCCGAGCGCTACGCCGCCACACCGCTGGCCGGGCGTACTTGGTTGCAACACGCAACCCCGGTAACCCTGGGCATGAAGATCGCCGGTTGGCTGGGGGCGATCACCCGCAGTCGCCAACGCTTGCGGGAACTCAAGCCGCGTTTGCTGGTGCTGCAATTCGGCGGCGCCTCCGGAACGCTCGCCGCCTTGGGTGAACAGGCGCTGCCGGTCGCCGAAGCCCTGGCCGCCGAGTTGCAACTGAACCTGCCTGAGCAACCGTGGCACACCCAGCGCGATCGCTTGGTGGAGTTCGGCGCGGTGCTAGGGTTGATCGCCGGCAGCCTGGGCAAATTGGGGCGCGATATCAGCCTATTGATGCAGACCGAGGCCGGCGAAGCGTTCGAACCTTCTGCACCGGGCAAGGGCGGTTCGTCGACGATGCCGCACAAGCGCAACCCGGTGGGCGCTGCGGTGCTGATCGGCGCGGCGACACGAGTGCCTGGCCTGTTGTCGACGCTGTTCAGCGCCATGCCTCAGGAACACGAGCGCAGCCTGGGCCTGTGGCACGCCGAATGGGAAACCCTGCCGGAGATCTGCTGCCTGGTCTCCGGCGCCTTGCAACAGGCGCGACTGCTGGCCGAAGGGCTGGAAGTGGACGCGGCGCGCATGGCCCGCAACCTGGAACTGACCCAGGGGTTGGTGCTGGCCGAAGCGGTGAGCATTGTCCTGGCCCAGCGGGTTGGTCGTGACACCGCCCATCATCTGCTGGAGCAATGTTGCAAGCGCGCCGTGGCCGAACAGCGGCATCTGCGCGCTGTGCTGGGAGACGAACCCCAGGTCAACGCGCAGTTATCCGCGACCGAGCTCGACCATCTGCTCGACCCGGCCCACTACCTCGGCCAGGCCCAGACCTGGGTCGCCCGAGCCGTGGCCGAACACTTTGCCTTGAATGCCTGAAAGGAGATTGTTGTGGGATTCGTCAAACTCGCCGAGGGCGATCTGAACTACCGATTGGACGGGCCGCAAGACGCCCCGGTGCTGGTGCTCTCCAACTCCCTGGGCACCGACCTGCACATGTGGGACGAGCAGATCCCGGCCTTCAGCGAACATTTTCGCGTGCTGCGTTTCGACACCCGTGGTCATGGCCAGTCGCTGGTGACCGAAGGCCCCTACAGCATTGAACAGCTGGGCCACGATGTGCTGGCGATGCTTGATCAGTTGAACATCGACAAGGTGCATTTCTGCGGCTTGTCCATGGGGGGCTTGATCGGTCAATGGCTGGGCATCAATGCCAGTGAACGCCTGCACAAACTGGTGGTGTGCAACACCGCGGCCAAGATCGGCGACCCGTCGATGTGGAACCCGCGCATCGAAACCGTGCTGCGTGACGGCAAGGATGCGATGGTGGCGTTGCGCGATGCGTCGATTGCCCGCTGGTTTACCCCCGACTTTGCCGAGGCCCAGCCTGCGACGGCGAAAAAAATCACTGACATGCTGGCCGCGACCTCGCCCCAGGGTTATGCCGCCAACTGCGCGGCGGTACGTGATGCCGATTTTCGCGAGCAGTTATCGTCGATTCGCGTGCCGCTGCTGGTGATCGCCGGCACCGAAGATGCGGTGACGCCACCGTCGGGGGCGCACTTTATCCAAGAGCGCGCCAATGGCGCCGAGTACGCCGAGTTCCATGCGGCGCACCTGTCCAACGTCCAGGCCGGTGCTGCGTTCAGTGCGCGGGTCCTGGATTTCCTGCTTGATTCTGGCCGCGCCTGAGGAGTTTCCTGTGGACGAGAAACAACGTTACGACGAAGGCATGCAAGTACGCCGCGCGGTGCTGGGCGATGCCCACGTCGATCGCAGCCTCAATGCCCTGACCGAGTTCAACAGCGAATTCCAGGAGATGATCACCCGCCACGCCTGGGGAGACATCTGGACCCGCCCGGGCCTGCCGCGCCATACCCGCAGCCTGATTACTATCGCCATGCTGATCGGCATGAACCGCAATGAAGAGCTCAAGCTGCACCTGCGCGCTGCCGCCAACAACGGCGTGAGCCGCAGCGAGATCAAGGAAGTGATCATGCAGAGCGCCATTTACTGCGGCATTCCGGCGGCCAATGCCACCTTCCACCTGGCCGAATCCGTCTGGGACGAACTGGGTGTCGAATCGCGGGCTTGAGGTCCATCGCTAATCCCTGTGGGGGGGCAATGCTGTGGGAGCAAAGCTTGCTCGCGATGCAATGCCACACTCACCAGAAATGCCACTGACCCACCGCTATCGCGAGCAAGCTTTGCTCCCACACGGGATCCTCAGTGAGCACAGATTTTGTACTCGGCACTGATCCCTTGTGGGAGCGAGCCTGCTCGCGAAAGCGGTGGTACAGCTTCCCTCCATGCTTGGCTTTTACAGCAAGCTAATCGGATAGCTGACGATCAACCGGTTCTCATCGAATTCATTGGTGCTGTAATCCCGGCGCATTGTCGAGTTACGCCATTTCACATTCAGGCTTTTCAGCACACCGCTCTGTACGGTGTAGGCCAGTTCACTTTCGCGGCCCCATTCCTTGCCGTCATCGACGGTGGCGGTGTGCACGTTGTCGCCGCTGATGTAGCGGTTCATCAGGGTCAAGCCCGGCACGCCGACGGCGGCGAAGTTGAAGTCGTGGCGCACTTGCCAGGATTTTTCCTTGGCGTTGTCGTAGCTGGAGTTGTAGCTGTCGTTCGCCAGGGTGCCGCCGCTGGTGCCGTTGACGCGCATCCAGGCATCATCGCCGCCGACTTTCTGCAGGCCGACGTAGAAGGTGTTGCCGCCATATTTGGCCGAGAGCATGGCGAACGCGGTTTTGTTGTCCAGGTCGCCGGCCAACGCGCTGCCGTTTTCCTTGCCGGTGAAGTAGCCAAGGTTGGCGCCCAGGGTCCAGTCGCCCATGGGTTGGCTGTGGGTCAGGTTGAAATATTGCTGTTGGTAGATGTCGGACAGTTCCGCGTACCAGACGCCGACCTGGGTGCGTTTTTCGTTGAAGGCGTATTCACCGCCACCGAAGTTGAAACGGTCGGAGGTGAACGCGCCGCGGCCGTTCATCGACATGTCTTCCATGCTCGCGTCGTTGCGCGGGCTGTTGCCACGGAACTGGCCGCCATAGAGGCTCAGGCCGCTGATTTCGGTGGAGGTGACCTGGCCGCCGCGGAAGGTTTGCGGCAGGGAACGACCGTCGTCGGAACGCAGGATCGGCAGCACCGGCATCCATTCGCCGACCTTCAGTTCAGTCTTCGAGACCTTGGCCTTGAGGGCCACGCCGAGGCGACCGAAGTCATCGGCGGGGCGACCGTCATCGTGTACCGGCAGCAGTTGTGTACCTGCCGTGCCACGACCGCCGTCGAGCTTGACCGAGTACATGCCCAGCACGTCCACGCCGAAACCGACCGTGCCTTGGGTGAAACCGGACTTGGCGTCGAGGATGAAACTCTGGGTCCACTCTTCAGCCTTGCCTTGGGCATTGTTCGGGTTGGTGAAGTTGCGGTTGAGGTAGAAGTTGCGCAGGTTCAGGGTGGCCTTGGCATCTTCGACGAATCCCGATTCCGCAGCCAGAACGGGCAGGGCGGCGCTGGCCAGGGCGGCGGCGATGAGGCTGGGGAACAGGTGCTGTGTGGGCTTCATGGGCGTTGTCTCTTGTTTTTTTATGGACGAAGCGAGTTGTTGCCGCAACCGTGGGTTACGAACATTGCGGTGGAGCTGGAGGGTTAAAACGATCGAGGATCAGCCGGACGGAGCGGGGCGCAGAGGCATGGCGTCGAACCTGTTGTTATTGGTTTTGTGTGAGGGATGGTGAAGGGCTGCCTGGGATCGGTTCAATTGCCGTTTGCGGGTTTTGGGCGATTATCGAACGGCAAAACGGCCGATTGGATGGACGCATTCCACTGTGTGCGAGCCTGCTCGCGATGGCGGCCTGACACTCCCTGGCGGCCTGACAGTCTTGGCGGAGTACATATCCATTCCTGCGGTAACGGCCGCTAATGGTTCCGCCCAACGGCGGGTCACTTTTGAAGAGCCCGGAAGCCGGCCCAGTCAAAAGTAACCAAAACGCTCCTGCCCCACCACTCGGTGCCTCGCTTAGGCTCGGCATGCCCTCACTCCGGCATTGCTCCGTGGGCCGCCGCGAAGGGCCATCCATGGCCCAGCGCGGCTAACCCGGCATCCATGCCGGGTTACCCACTCCACAATGCCTGCGTTCGGCCATCGTGGTTAACGGGGCGCCCGAGATCAAAGTCCACCGCGAGGCGGCCTAACAGCCGACCTGACTCTCCCGGTCGTACACCCGTCAGATCTGTGGGAGCAAAGCTTGCTCGCGAGGCGGCCTGACAGCCGACCTGGCTCTCCCGGTCGTACTCTTATCTAAATCTGTGGGAGCGGGCTTGCTCGCGAAGGCGGCCTAACAGTCGACCGGGTTCTGGCAGCTGTACTTCGACCCAACTGTGGGAGCGAGCCTGCTCGCGAAGGCGGCCTAACAGTCGACCGGGTTCTGGCAGCTGTACTTCGACCCAACTGTGGGAGCGGGCTTGCTCGCGAAGGCGGCCTAACAGTCGACCGGGTTCTGGCAGCTGTACTTCGACCCAACTGTGGGAGCGGGCTTGCTCGCGAAGGCGGCCTAACAGTCGACCGGGTTCTGGCAGCTGTACTTCGACCCAACTGTGGGAGCGGGCTTGCTCGCGAAGGCGGCCTAACAGTCGACCGGGTTCTGGCAGCTGTACTTCGACCCAACTGTGGGAGCGAGCCTGCTCGCGAAGGCGGCCTGACAACCGACCTAGTTCTGACGGCTCTACTTCAATCCAAGTGTGGGTGTCACAGTCGGTGGTGATGTGGAATTTGCCGGCCTCTTCGCGAGCAAGCCCGCTCCCACAGGAGGAACGCGGTCCCCATCAAGAACCAGGTCGGCTACTAGGCCGCCTCGCGGTGGACGTTGATCTCGGGCGCCCCGTTAACCACGATGGCCGCACGCAGGCATTGCGCAGTGGGCACCTCGGCATGGATGCCGAGGTAGCCGCGCTGGGCCATGGATGGCCCTTCGCGGCGGCCCACGGAGCAATGCCGGAGTGCGGGCATGCCGAGCCCTAGCGAGGCACCGAGTGGTGGGGCAGGAGCGCTTTGGTTACTTTCGCGCTTTTCGAAAGTGACTCGCCGTCAGGGCGAAACCATAAGTGGCCGTTACCGCAGCAATGGATATGTACCCGATCAACAAAATCTTGGCCAGCCGTAAGGCCGCCATCGCGGGCAAGCCTTGCTCCCACATAAGCCAGCGTTAAAAGGTGCACAAACAAAAAGCCCACCTTTCGGTGGGCTTCGTGTTTTTAAGCATTGGATCAGAACAACTTCGTCTCCGGCGCTTTCTCCGCCAACGGCTCGTTCTTGCCCGTCTCGGCATTCCAACCACCGCCCAATGCCTTGTACAGATTGACCTCGCTGGTCAGTTGCGCAAGACGGTCGGTGATCAGCGATTGCTGCGCGCTGAACAACTGGCGCTGGGCATCGAGGAAGGTCAGGTTGCTGTCGACGCCGATGCGGTAGCGACGCTCGGCCAGGCGGTAGTAGTCCTGGTTGGCGGCGACGAAATCGGTCTGGGCCTGCAACTGCTCGTTGTAGGTCTGGCGCGCGGCCAGGCCGTCGGAGACTTCCTGGAACGCGGTCTGAATCGACTTCTCGTACTGCGCGACGTTGATGTCTTTCTGGATCTTCGCGTAGTCCAGGCTTGCTCGCAGGCTGCCGGCATTGAAGATCGGCAGGTTGATCTGCGGCGCGAAGCTCCAGGTGCCCGAACCGCCCTTGAACAGGCCGGACAGGTCCGGGCTCAGGGTGCCGGCGTTGGCCGTCAGGCTGATGCTCGGGAAGAACGCGGCCCGCGCGGCGCCGATGTTGGCGTTGGCGGCCAGCAGGTTGCGTTCGGCCTGGAGAATGTCCGGACGACGTTGCAGCAGGTCCGACGGCAGCCCGGCCGGCACTTCGCTGAGCAGGTCATCGCTCAACGGTTGCGAGTTCAGGTTCGCCGGCAGGCCGGTGCCCAGCAGCAGGGTCAGGCTGTTCTCATCCTGGGCGACCTGGCGAGTGTAGCGGGCCAGTTGCACGCGGGCGTTTTCCACGGCGGTGCGCGCCTGGCTCAAGTCCAGGGCCGAGGCCACGCCGACTTCGGCGCTGCGCGAGGTCAGCTTGAAGCTTTGCTCGTAGGCACCGAGGGTTTCCTGGGTCAGCTTGAGCAGTTCCTTGTCGGCTTGCCAGGTCAGGTAGGCATTGGCGACGTTGGCCACCAGGCTGATCTGGGTGCTGCGCCGGGCTTCTTCAGTGGCGAAGTAGCTTTGCAGCGCTTGCTCGCTCAGGCTGCGAACCCGACCGAACAGGTCCAGCTCATAGGCGCTGATGCCCAGCGTTGCCGAGTAGGAACTGGTGATCGCCGCTTCACCGGTCTGCGATGCCCGCGCCGGTACCCGCTGGCGGCTGCCGGAGCCGGTGGCCGAGACCGCCGGGAACAGGTCCGCGCGCTGGATGCGGTATTGCGCGGCATAGGCATCGATGTTCAGCGCCGCGACGCGCAGGTCGCGGTTGTTTTCCAGGGCGACCTGGATCAGCTGTTGCAACGCCGGGTCATGGAAAAACTGCTTCCAGCCTTGCTCGGCGGCGGCCTGGCCGGGCGCCTTGGCGGCCTCGTAGGCCGGCCCTTGCGGGTATTGCGCCGCAACCGGTGCGTCGGGCCGCTGGTAGTCGGGGATCAGCGAGCAACCGCTGAGCACGACGGCGGCGATGGTCAGGGAGAGTAGCGACTTGCTCATTGGCCAGCCTCTTTGGAAGTTTCAGGAGTGTTGTCCTGGTCGATATTTTTGCGACGACCCATCGACGACACGGTCACGAAGAACAAGGGCACCCAGAAGATCGCCAGGATGGTCGCGGTGAGCATACCGCCGATCACACCGGTACCGATGGCGTGTTGGCTGCCCGAACCGGCACCCGTGGAAATCGCCAGCGGAACCACACCGAGGACGAACGCCAGGGACGTCATGATGATCGGCCGCAGACGCATCCTACAGGCTTCGATGGCGGCTTCCACCAGGGTTCGGCCCTGTTCGTGGAGTTCCTTGGCGAACTCCACGATCAGAATGGCGTTTTTCGCCGCCAGGCCGATGGTGGTCAGCAAGCCCACCTGGAAGTACACGTCGTTGGACAGGCCGCGCAGACTGGTCGCCATCAGCGCCCCGATGATCCCCAGGGGCACCACGAGCATGACCGCGATCGGGATCGACCAGCTTTCATACAGCGCCGCCAGGCACAGGAACACCATCAGCAGCGACAAGGCATACAACGCCGGCGCCTGGGAGCCCGACAGACGTTCCTCATAGGACAAGCCCGTCCAGGAAATACCCACACCGGCCGGCAGCTTCTTGGCGATGGCTTCGACTTCGGCCATGGCTTCACCGGTGGAGTAACCAGGGGCCGGGGCGCCGAGGATCTCCATCGCTTCCACACCGTTATAGCGGGCCAGTTTTGGCGAACCATAGACCCACTCGCCCTTGGCGAACGCCGTGAACGGCACCATGGTCCCGGCGCTGTTGCGCACGTACCACTTCTGCAAGTCCTCGGGGCTCATGCGGGCACCGGGCTGACCCTGCACATACACTTTCTTCACCCGACCACGGTCGATGAAGTCGTTCACGTAGCTACTGCCCAAGGCAATCGACAGGGTGTTGTTGATGTCCGACAGGGTGATGCCCAGCGCGCTGGCCTTCTCGTCGTCGATTTCCAGCTGGTATTGCGGCTCGTCGTTCAGGCCGTTCGGACGCACCTGGGAGAGGATCTTGCTCTGGGAAGCCATCCCCAGGAACTGGTTGCGAGCCTCCATCAGCTTGTCGTGGCCGATACCGGCACGGTCCTGCAGGAACACGTCGAAACCGGTGGCGTTACCCAGTTCCAGCACTGCCGGCGGGGCGAAGGCGAACACCATCGCGTCACGGAACGTGAAGAAGTGCTGCTGGGCGCGGGCCGCGAGCTTGAACACGCTGTTGTCGGCGTTACGCTCCTCCCATGGCTTGAGCATGATGAAGGCCATGCCGGAGCTCTGGCCGCGACCGGCGAAGTTGAAGCCGGTCACCGTGAACACCGACGCCACCGCATCGCCTTCGCCGCCGTCCTTGCTCGGACGCAGCAGGAACTCACGCATCTTGTCCACCACCACCTGGGTGCGCTCGGCACTGGAACCGGCCGGGGTCTGCACCTGGGCGAACAGCACGCCCTGGTCTTCTTCGGGCAGGAACGCCGTCGGGATGCGAGTGAACAGCCAGATCATGCCAACCACGATGAGCACGTAGGCCAGCATGTACGGGGCCTTGTGCCTGAGCATATTGCCCACGCCACGCTCGTAGCTGCGAACGCCACGGTCGAAATTGCGGTTGAACCAGCCGAAGAAGCCGCGTTTCGGTGTGCCGTGCTCACCCTTGGGGATCGGTTTGAGCATGGTGGCGCACAGGGCCGGGGTGAAGATCAACGCCACCAGGACCGACAAGGCCATGGCCGAAACAATGGTGATGGAGAACTGTTTGTAGATCACACCGGTGGAACCGCTGAAGAACGCCATCGGCAACAGCACCGCCGACAGCACCAGCGCGATACCCACCAACGCACCCTGGATCTGGCCCATGGATTTCTTGGTGGCTTCCTTGGGTGACAGGCCTTCTTCGCTCATCACCCGTTCGACGTTTTCCACCACGACGATGGCATCGTCCACCAGCAAGCCGATGGCCAGCACCATGCCGAACATGGTCAGGGTGTTGATGCTGAAGCCGGCCGCCGCGAGGATGCCAAACGTACCCAGCAACACCACCGGCACCGTCATCGTGGTGATGATGGTGGCGCGGAAGTTCTGCAGGAACAGGAACATCACCAGGAACACCAGCGCGACCGCTTCGACCAGGGTTTCAACCACACCCTTGATCGACTCGCTCACCACCGGCGTGGTGTCGTACGGGAACACCACTTCCACGCCTTGCGGGAAGAACGGCTTGAGATCGTCGATGGTCTTGCGCAGGGCCTTGGCCGTGTCGAGGGCGTTGGCACCGTTGGCCAGTTTGACCGCCAGGCCCGACGCCGGGGCGCCGTTGAACTGGGCGCTGACACTGTAGTTCTCACCGCCCAGGCCGACATCGGCGACGTCGCCGACGCGCACTTGCGAGCCGTCCGGGTTGACCTTGAGCAGGATCGCCTTGAACTGCTCGGCGGTCTGCAGACGGGTCTTGCCGATGATGGTGGCGTTCAGTTGCTGGCCGGGCAGGGCAGGCAAGCCGCCAAGTTGGCCGGACGAGACCTGGACGTTTTGCGCGGCAATGGCGTTTTTCACGTCGACCGGGGTCAGGTTGAAGTTGTTCAACTTGGCCGGGTCGAGCCAGATCCGCATGGCGTACTGGGCACCGAAGACCTGGAAGTCACCGACACCGGCAGTACGCGAGATCGGGTCTTGCAGGTTGGACACGATGTAGTTGGCCAAGTCGTCCTTGGTCATGCTGCCGTCACGCGACACCACGCCGATGACCATGAGGAAGTTCTTCACCGCCTTGGTCACGCGGATACCCTGCTGCTGCACTTCTTGCGGCAACAGCGGGGTGGCCAGGTTCAACTTGTTCTGGACCTGGACCTGGGCGGTATCGGAGCTGGTGCCCTGTTCGAAGGTCGCGGTGATGGTCATGCTGCCGTCGGAGTTACTTTCCGACGATACATAACGCAGGTTGTCGATACCGTTGAGCTGCTGCTCGATCACCTGCACCACGGTGTCCTGCACGGTTTGCGCGGACGCGCCCGGGTAGGTCACCTGGATCGCAATGGCCGGTGGCGCGATGCTCGGGTATTGGTTGATCGGCAACTTGAGGATCGATAAAGCCCCGACCAGCATGATCACCAGGGCGATCACCCAGGCGAAAATCGGACGGTCGATAAAAAATTTCGACATGGTTTACTCCCCTTTGCCTTCGGCTGCTTTATCAGCTGCCTGAGCGGGGGCCGGGTTCTGGGTGTTGACGTTGGTGGCTTCGGTGGCTTTGACTTCCACCCCCGGCCGTACGTACTGCAACCCTTCGGTGATCAGGCGATCGCCGGCCTTGAGCCCGTCTTCGATCAGCCACTGGCTGCCGACGGTGCGGCTGGCCTTGAGCTGGCGCAGTTCGACTTTGTTGTCGGCGCCCACGACCATGGCGGTCGGCATGCCCTTGAGGTCGCGGGTCACGCCTTGTTGCGGTGCCAGGATCGCGGCGCTGTTCACACCGGCCTGCAATTGGGCGTGGACGAACATGCCCGGCAGCAGGGTGTGGTCAGGGTTGGGGAACACGGCGCGCAAGGTCACCGAACCGGTGGTCTGGTCAACCGAGACTTCGGAGAACTCCAACTTGCCTTCGTGCGGATACTGGCTGCCGTCTTCCAGGGTCAGCTTGACCATGGCGGCGTTCTCGCCGGCCTTTTGCAGACGACCGCTTTCCAGCTCGCGGCGCAGTTGCAGCAGCTCGACCGAACTCTGCGTCACGTCGACATAGATCGGGTCCAGTTGCTGGATGGTCGCCAGGGCATCGGTCTGGCCGTTACTGACCAGCGCACCCTCGGTCACCGAGGAACGACCGATGCGACCGGAAATCGGCGCATAGACCTTGGTGTAGCGCACGTTGATCTGGGCAGTCTGCAGGTTGGCTTCCGACTCCAGGCGATTGGCCACGGCGGTGTCGTATTCCTGGCGGCTCACCGCCTGTTCGTCCACCAGTTGCTTGTAGCGGTCGGCAATCGACTTGGTGGAACGCAGGTTGGCCTCGGCGCTCTTGAGAGTCGCTTCATAGACAGCCGGATCGATCTGATACAGCTGCTGGCCGGCCTTGACGTCGGCGCCTTCCTTGAACAAGCGCTTGAGAATGATCCCGTTGACCTGTGGCCGTACTTCCGCGACGCGGAACGCGCTGGTGCGGCCCGGCAGTTCCGAGGTCAAGGTGAAGGGCTGGGTCTTGAGGGTTACGACGCCGACCTGAGGAGGGGGAGCAACAGGTGCAGCCTCTTCCTTTTTGCATCCGCTGAGCAGCGATGCCAGGGCGATGGCGGTAACCAGAGCAGTAACAGCTGGCTTGAATTGCATGGAAATCCTCGGGTCCAGGCGCGCAACGGGCGCACTCGAAAGGTGGAAAGGTAAAAAAGCAGCAGTAATTCAATTAGTAGGATGCTAAGAAATATACTTACGTACACGGTTGTTTGTAAACAGCCAAATTGCGTAATATCCGTATTTACAAAAGCCTGACAAAGGCCAGCGTAGATCGGCGACGCGCTCCAAGGGACGTCGCCTCATATTTTGTTCAGCTGATTCTTACGCATTGCTGACCGCATCCTGATTGAGGTGTTTACTGCCATGGTCCGTCGTACCAAAGAGGAAGCCCAGGAGACTCGCAGCCAGATCCTCGAAGCCGCCGAAAAGGCCTTTTTCGAGCGTGGCGTGGCGCGTACAACCCTGGCTGACATCGCGACACTGGCCGGTGTGACTCGCGGGGCCATCTATTGGCATTTCAGCAACAAGGCGGATTTGCTCCAGGCGATGCTCGATACCCTGCACGAGCCACTCGACGAGTTGGCCCGTGCCAGTGAGAGTGAAGAGGAGCTTGACCCGCTGGGCTGTATTCGCAAGCTGCTGGTCCGGTTGTTCCAGCAAGTGGCCCTGGACCCGAAAACCCGACGCATTAATGAGATCCTGTTCCATAAGTGTGAATTCACCGATGAAATGTGCGATTTGCGCCAGCAGCGACGCGAGGTCAGCCTCGACTGCAATGTGCGCATCGCCCTGTCATTGCGCAATGCGATGAAGCGTGGCCAGTTGCCGGATGATCTGGACCCGGAAAGGGCTGCAGTCGCCATTCATGCCTACATCGATGGCATTCTGTACCAGTGGCTGCTGGCCCCCGACAGCTTCGCCCTGGCGGGTGAGGCCGAGCGTTGGGTGGAGATCGGGCTGGATATGCTGCACCTGAGCCCTAGCCTGCGCAAATGAAACAAAATGCGTAATTGCGTCGGTTTGTGTCAATACAGCGCGTAAGGGTGCTTTTATAAACCGACGTTGGCGCGGTTGGTAGGCAATTGGCGGCGAATTTTGTAGGAAATTTGTTTCGCGCTGGTAAACGTGTAGGAATAATTCGCTCGGCAAGGCTGTCCGAACAGGTCAGTAGATACTCCGCCAGATTGCCTTGGCGAGACGGTAATTCTGTTCCCTTAAGACAAATGATGAACCAGTGGCGAGGGAGCTTGCTCCCGCTGGGCTGCGTAGCGGCCCCATTTTGTGAGCGCTTCGCACTCAAGCGGGAGCAAGCTCCCTCGCCACAGATAAGCCTTAAGTGAACAGCATTACCGGCAAGGCTGCATTTTTCAGCTCACCGTGAGTTCCACGGTAAAACCATAAGGTTCTTCATTGGCTGTGCGAGTGATTCGAGTCGTGCATTGGATCGGGCTCATTCCAATGGAGGTTACTTGGTGGATCCGGACGGGTGCCAGCGTTGGTGAAATGACACCGAAGGACGTATTGACGCGCAAACCGAAGTCAAACCGAAAGCCAAATTCTTCATCGCCGAACACAATGAAGTGTTTGAACATGTCCTTATTGCGACTGCCCAGGCGTCGGCTATAAGCAAGATCGAATTTCAACGCTTGGATATCCCAAGGAAGAAT
Source organism: Pseudomonas sp. Z3-6 (assembly GCF_051131985.1). Classification (NCBI taxonomy): domain Bacteria; kingdom Pseudomonadati; phylum Pseudomonadota; class Gammaproteobacteria; order Pseudomonadales; family Pseudomonadaceae; genus Pseudomonas; species Pseudomonas sp. Z3-6. Next base: position 5,404,605 of record NZ_CP071644.1, on the reverse strand, counting down.
CGCTGAAAAGTTCTGCCTGTCCGCATTCGAATGCAGATTGTGTTCACTGACTTCAAAGTCCAGGTCGGTATGATTGATCAACTTAACGACGAGACGAGTGCGGTTCGGGTCGACGCGTTCCTGTTCCCAGGCCTGGATCTGCTTATTGATCTTGTCATTCTGGCTCGCTTTCTCCATCAGCGCCGTGAGCATCGGCTTGTACTCTTGCGTATCGAGCGATCTGAGGTACTGGGACAACACGGCCAACGGTGCCCAGTTGAATTGAGCGGCGAAGACTTCATAAATACTTTTGTCAGCCTGTGGGCTGTTTTCAGGGGTGGCGTTCATTTGAAATCCTTTTCAAAGAGAGTGATTGCAAGACGCTTTGTCTTGTGGCTGGCGATAATAAGAAGGGTTGAAGGGACTTTAGAAGTTTGGATGTTTGACGGGATATTTAGCGCGCATAAAAAAGCCCTGGCTCTTTCGAGGCAGGGCTTTTGTTTTTTACGATTTACATCACTGGATAATCGATATAACCCACCGGCCCCTTGCCATAGAAGGTCTCCGGATGCGCTTCGTTCAGCGGCGCATCGGCTTGCAGGCGTGCCGGCAGGTCCGGGTTGGCAATGAATGGCACACCGAAGGCCACGGCGTCAGCCTTGCCTTCTGCCAGCCAGGCATTGGCGCTCTCTTTAGTAAAGCGTTCGTTGGCGATGTACGGGCCGCCGAAAGCCTGCTTGAGTTGTGGGCCGATGCTGTCTTCGCCCTCCTTCTCACGGGAGCAGATGAAGGCGATGCCACGCTTGCCCAGTTCGCGAGCCACGTAGCTGAAGGTTTCCAGGCGGTTCTCGTCACCCATGTCATGGGAGTCGGCGCGTGGCGCCAGGTGCACGCCAACCCGGCCGGCGCCCCAGACTTCGATGGCGGCGTCGGTCACTTCCAGCAGCAGGCGGGCACGGTTTTCCAGGGAGCCGCCGTAGTTGTCGGTGCGCTGGTTGGTGCTGCTTTGCAGGAACTGGTCGAGCAGATAGCCGTTGGCGCCGTGGATCTCCACGCCGTCGAAACCCGCGGCCTTGGCATTCTCGGCACCGACGCGGTAGGCGTCGACGATGTCGGCGATTTCAGCGGTTTCCAGTGCGCGCGGCGTTGGGTAGTCGGCCAGCGGACGGACCAGGCTGACGTGGCCCTTGGGCTGGATCGCGCTGGGCGCCACCGGGGTTTCGCCGTTCAGGTACGACGGATGGGAGATCCGGCCGACGTGCCACAGTTGCAGGAAGATCTTGCCGCCGGCGCCGTGGATCGCCTTGGTGACGTTGGACCAGCCGCGTACCTGGTCGTTGGACCAGATGCCCGGGGTGTCCGGGTAGCCCACGCCCATCGGCGTGACGGAGGTCGCTTCGCTGAGGATCAGGCCAGCGGAGGCGCGTTGCACGTAGTACTCGGCCATCAGCGCATTGGGCACGCGGCCTGCATCGGCGCGGCAGCGGGTGAGCGGGGCCATGATGATGCGGTTCTTCAGCTCGATGTCGCCGAGTTTGATGGGGTCGAAAATAGTCGCCATGAAAATACAACCTCGAAAGTGGAAGGGTAAACAGTCAACGAGTTGCCGGGGCCAGGTCGGTATTGCCGCCCTGGCGGAAAGTGATCAGGGTGACCAGCAGCGCCAGCACGGCCAGCGCGCCGGCGGCCAGGGGCACGGCAGTCAGGCCCAGGCCTTGGTCGATGACGCTGCCGCCGACCCAGGCGCCCAGGGCATTGCCGACGTTGAAGGCGCCGATGTTCAGGGTGGACACCAGGTTGGGCGCGTCCTTGCCGAAGGTCACCACGTTGACTTGCAGGGCCGGCACGGCGGCGAAGCAGGCGGTGGCCCAGAGGAACAGGGTGATTTCAGTGGGGATCAGCGCCACGCTGGTCCAGCTCAGCACGGTGGACACCACGGCCATGGTGATGAAGACGCCCATCAAGGTGTTTGCCAGGCTCTTGTCCGCCAGCTTGCCGCCGATGATGTTGCCCAGGGTCAACCCGAGGCCGATCAGCACCAGGGTCCAGGTCACGCCACGGGGCGATACGCCGGTCACTTCACCCAACAGCGGAGCGACGTAGGTGAAGAGGGTGAACACCGAGGCGGAGAACAGCGCGGTCATGCTCAGGGACAGCCACAGACCGGCGCCTTTGAGCGCCACCAGCTCCGAGCGCATGTCGAGTTTTTCTTCATCGCGCTTGGCCGGCAGGAAGCGGACCAGGCCGATCAGTGCCACCACGCCGATAACCGTCACTGCCCAGAAGGTCGAACGCCAGCCGGCTTCCTGGCCCAGTGCGGTGCCCAGCGGCACGCCGAGCACATTGGCCAGGGTCAGGCCGGTAAACATCAAGGCCACGGCCGAGGCGCGCTTGTTGGGCGCCACCAGGCCGGCGGCCACCACCGAGCCGATACCGAAGAACGCACCGTGGCACAGGGCCGTGACGACCCGGGCGAACATCAGCACGTTGTAGTCGCTGGCGATGGCGCAGAGCAGGTTGCCGACGATGAAAATCCCCATCAACGCCACCAGGGCGGCCTTGCGCGGCAGCCGGGCGGTGGCCAGGGCCATGAACGGCGCACCGATGGCCACGCCCAGGGCGTAGCCGGTCACCAGCCAGCCGGCGCCGGGAATCGACACGCCCAGGTCGGCCGCCACGTCGGGCAACAGGCCCATGATGACAAACTCGGTGGTGCCGATGGCGAAGGCGCTCAGGGCCAGGATCAGGAGTGAAAGGGGCATGATGGGTCCTTGTCAGGTCAGAGCTCTTGGCTCATTTGCTTGAGGAACTGCTGGATCACGTCCTCGTTGCGTTTGAAGAAGTGCCATTGACCGACCTTCTGGCTGGTGATCAGCCCCGCCCGTTGCAACACCGCCAAGTGCGCAGACACCGTGGATTGCGACAGGCCGCAACGCTGGTCGATCTGCCCGGCGCAAATGCCGAACTCATGGTTGTGCAACTGGTCAGGGAACTGGACCTTGGGGTCTTTGAGCCAGTTGAGGATGTCTCGCCGTACTGGGTGCGCCAGGGCTTTTATTATTTCGTCGAGGTCGAGGGTCATGGTGGCAGGCTCGGGGTGAGTAAAACGCTATATCGCGATGGAGCGAACCTTAAATCGTTACTTTGCGATATACCAATATGGATTTGATCTGAGCGCCGAACAAATCGCTATATCGGGTTATAACGATATGGGCGCGGGAGTGCTAAGCTGCGGGCCATGAACTATCTCGCGCACCTGCACCTCGGCGGCCCTGGCCGGGAACAACTGCTCGGCAGCCTCTACGGCGACTTCGTCAAGGGACCGCTGCAAGGGCTCTACGACCCGCGGATCGAGGCGGCGATTGCCCTGCATCGGCGCATCGACATGTATACCGACCGTCATCCGCTGGTGGACATCGCCCTGTCGCGCTTTTCCACGGTGCGACGGCGCTATGCCGGGATCGTGCTCGACGTGTTTTTCGATCATTGCCTGGCCCGGGACTGGCCGTTGTACGGCGAGGAGCCGCTGCTGGATTTCACGTCCCGGGTTTACCAGGTGCTCGGCACCGAACCGCAGTTGCCAGGACGCCTGGCGCACATCGCCCCGCACATGGCGGCGGATGACTGGCTGGGGTCTTATCAGGAATTCGAGGTGTTGGGGCAAGTACTGCGCGGTATTTCTCGCCGCCTGTCCCGTCCCGAGGAACTGGCCGGGGCGATGCCGGAGTTGATCAGGCTCTATGAGCCGTTGAGCGAAGACTTTCGGTTGTTCTATCCGCAGCTTCAGGATTTTGCGCTGAGCCAGGTCACACCAAATAACTAAATTGTGGGAGCGGGCTTGCTCGCGAAGGCGGTGGATCAGTCAACATCTGTGTTGAATGTGCTGCCGTCTTCGCGAGCAAGCCCGCTCCCACAAGGGATTTTCCACGGGAATCCGGGTCAGGCCGCAATCGCCGCGGGTCGCACCGGCACTTGCTGTTTCTCGGGAATCGCGCCGAACAACGCCTTGTGCACCGCCTGCTGCGCCTGGAAGGCCAGGGCCGCGCGTTCCTGGCCATGGCAGGCAATCGGTTCCAGCAGGTGGATGTGCACCTCGCCCCGATCATTGGCGAACAGGCGCATCAGGTGCGACAGCAAATCATCATCGCCAATGAACGGCGCCAGGGAGTCCGGCTCGCCGTTGCGCAGATAACGAATCGCCACCGGTTGCAAGGCGACATCGGCATCGATCGCCGCCGACAACAAGCGACCGTGGAAGGTGCGCAGGGAACGGCCGTCGGTGGTGGTGCCTTCCGGGAACATCAACAACGGATGGGCCTGTTCCAAGTGGCGACTCATCTGTTTGCGGATCAGTTGGCTGTCACCCGAGCCGCGACGGATAAACAAGCTGCCGGCCTTGGCAGCCAGCCAGCCGGCGACCGGCCAGGTGCGCACTTCGGCCTTGGACAGGAACGACAGCGGCGTGAGCATGCCCAGCAGCGGGATGTCGGTCCAGGACACATGGTTGCTGACCCAGAGCATCGGTCGTTGCGGCAGTTGACCATGGACGGTGACGGTAAAGGGCAGGGCATGGCTCAGCCGGGCCATGAAGAACCGCGACCAGCGCTGGCGACGCACCATGGAGTTGGCGATCCCCAGGCGTTCGAACAAACCGAACACGCTGGCCATGCTCAGCCCCAGCGTCACCACCAGCAAGACTCGCGCGATACGCGCGTACACCCGCAACCGACTCATCACACCGCTGCCTTGAAGTGACGGGCGTAGCGCGGGCAGAGCTCGTCGCGCTTGAGCAGGATGAACACATCGGCCACCTGGAAATCCTCGTCCCAGCACGGCTCGCCGCAGATCTTCGCGCCCAGGCGCATGTAGGCCTTGAGCAGCGGAGGCATCTCGGCAATGACGTTGGACGGCACGTCCAGGGTCGGCAGTGGTTTTTTCGGCACGGCTTGCAGGTGTTCGGTGCACAGGTAGCGTTCGCGCAGGCGCTGCATGATCGCCTGGGCCTGTATGCCGCCATCCTGCATCGGAATGCTCGCGCAGCCCATCAGGTAGCTGTAGCCGCCTTCGTTCAGGACTTCGGCCAGCTCGCCCCAGAGCACCGCGATGGTGCCACCGTTGCGGTAGGCCGGGTCGACGCAGGTACGGCCGATTTCCAGGATTGGGCCCTTGAGGTGGACCAGGCCGTGGAGGCTGAACTCTTCTTCGCTGTAGAACCGGCCCAGGCTGCTGGCGGCCTGGTGGTCGAGCAGGCGAGTGGTCGCCACGAGACGGCCGGTGTTCAGGTCGCGTACGCCGATGTGGGCGCAGTGAACATCATAGTCATCCATGTCCAGACCGATTTCCGCGCCTTTGAGCTTGGCGTTGAACTCACCACTGAAGACGTTGAAGCGCAGGGCCTGGGCTTCTTGCAAGGCGTGGGCGCCGACCAGGCGTTCGGCTTGCAGGCGGCGTTCATTGCCGGTGTCGCTGATGCGGGCGATCTGAGTCATAGCGAATCTCCGTGCGGGCTGTTCAGTTGCAGCCTGTCGACTTTCTTTATGCAGCCATGTTGTGCAAAGTCAGGCTATGTAGCCCCGGTGTCATCGCCATGAAGCTTTGGTGATGCTTATATGACAGCCCTCAAGGAGTCCGCCCAATGCCCTGGCACACCCTGATCGAACATGGCGAGCGCTTGCCCGCCCATCCGGACCTGGCCGAAGGTTATGCCGCGTTGCTGCAACGCCTGGGGCCGGTGACGCCGTTCGAGCTGGCCGTGCTTGGGGCTCGGTCGATGGCCACGCCGGGGCTGGCGTTCCTGGTGGGCTACCAGGCGGCACTGCGAGTGCTTTGGCCCAGCGCGCCGCAGAGCCTCGGCGCCCTGTGTGCCACTGAGCAGCGCAGCGTGCGGCCGGCGGACATGCACACCCGTCTCGACGATTTGCGCCTGAGCGGACGCAAGGATTTCGTCACCGCTGGCGACGCCGCCGAATGGCTGTTGATTGCTGCCCGCTGCGAAGCGCCCGGTGAAACGCCACGGCTGAACCTGGCGGTGGCCTACGCAGGCGAGCCCGGCGTGACCTTGGAGAAACTGCCCGCCATGGGCCTGATGCCCGACATCAGCCATGGCCGCGTGCTGCTCGACGGCGCGTTGTGCGAATTGCTGGCGGGCGATGGCTGGGACGCCTACGTCAAACCGTTCCGCACCCTGGAAGACCTTTATGTGCTCAGCGCGATGACGGCCTGGTTGCATGGCGTCGGGCAGGAGTGCGCCTGGCCCCAGGCGTTGCAACTGCGCCTGCTGACATTGCTCGCCGGCTGTGCGGAAGTGAGCCGGCATAACCCTTCGAGTGCTGCCGGGCATGTGCTGCTGGGCGGGTTGTTCGCCCAGTTCCACGGGCTCGACGGTGAACTCGACGCTGCCCTGGCCGGCGGGCCTGCGACGTGGCGCGAGCTGTGGACGCGGGATAAAGGCGTGATGGACATTGCGGGAGGGGCTCGGGCCAAGCGGTTGGCCAAGGCGTTGGAATCTTCATCGGGTTGAAGGGCCTCATCGCGGGCAAGCCTTGCTCCCACAGGTGCAATGCCAAATGACAGTCTGCTGAAGACCTTTGGGAGCAAGGCTTTCGCTAGACCTTTGGGAGCAAGGCTTTCGCTAGACCTGTGGGAGCAAGGCTTGCCCGCGATGGCGTCAGCACTGTCGACACAAGTCCCCAAACTGTCATCAAGTCTGAATAGGCTCCGAAGGTTCAACCCTGCGAGCCCCAAGTATGTCCAAAGGCTGGTTCCTGATTCCGCTGTTATTGCTCAACCTGAGCGCCCACGCCGAAGACTGGCCCGGCGAGCAATGGCCAAGCGGCCCGACGCCGAGCGGGCCGGCCATCGAAGCCTTGGCGCAATACGCCTTCCCACCCCGGGACGATGAGAGCCGCGAGGGCATCCGCACCGATGCGCTGCTGGTGATCCAGGACGGTCGGCTGGTCTATGAACGCTACGCCGGACCAACCACCGCCCAGACCCCGCACCTGACCTGGTCGATCAGCAAAAGCCTGCTGGCGACGGTATTCGGCGTGGCCTATGGCGAACAGCGCTTTGCCCTGGACGATCCGGCCGCCAAGTACTATCCGCCGCTGAACCGACACCCGGGCCTGACCCTGGCCGATCTTTTCCATTGGGCGTCCGGCCTCGACTGGCAGGAAGGCTACGAATACGCGCCGCTGAAGTCATCGGTGGTGGCGATGCTCTACACCCGCGGGCGTCATGACATGGCGGCGTTTACCGCGCAGCATGAAAGCTTCAGTCAGCCTGGGCAGGCGTTCCGTTATTCCAGTGGTGACAGCAACCTGTTGGCGGCGGCCCTGAAAAATATCGTCGGCCCGGCACGTTATCCCGATTACCCCTGGACCGCTCTGTTCGAACCCTTGGGCATCCGCTATGCCACCTGGGAAACCGACGCCAGCGGCACGTTCGTGGGGTCGTCCTACGCCTACCTCACGGCGCGGGATTTGGCGCGTGTCGGCTTGTTGATGCAACGGGACGGCCGCTGGGGCGAACGGCAGCTGATTCCCAAGGCTTGGGTCGCGTTCAGCCGTGAACCGTTCGTGCACTTCCAGGCCGGCCAGGATGAAGCCGTGCCGGGCGGGCACTGGTGGCTCAATCGCGCCGCCGATCCGACGATCCACCCCTGGCCCGACGCGCCGCCGGACACCTTCGCCGCCCTGGGCCATTGGGGCCAGGCGCTGTACGTCATTCCCAGCGCCAAACTGGTGATCGTGCGCTACGGCGACGACCGCGACGGCCGCTATCGCCATAACGAACTGCTCAAGCGGGCCATGGCGGCGTTCGCCGGGACGGTGCAGCCATGAGGCGCAACGTGTTGCTGACTCTGCTGTCGGCGGTGCTCATCGCCCTGTTCAGTTGGATGTGGCTGGAGCGGGTGGCGTTGCGGGCCTTTCCCGACATCATTAGCGCCTACACCGCCAAGGAATACTGCTCGTGTCGCTATGTGATGGAGCAATCGGCGGACTACTGCCGTGGCTATGTGAAGCAGTCGGTGCCCACCAGCGACTTTCTCGAGACCGCAGACGCGAAACGCATCACCGTCAGCGGGTTGGGGCGTAGCAACAGCGCGCGGTGGATGGGGGAGCGGCAGGGGTGTCGGTTGGAACCCTGAGCTGACTGTTGAGGGCAAGCCTTGCTCCCACAGAAACCCTCTTCACCCAGGGAGCCTTGCTCCCACAGATGAAACCCTTCACCTCAGGTTCTCTGCATTCCTGGGCAGTTGTTGAAACAGACAGTTTGCAAGCGCCCTCGGCCCGGTTAAGGTTCGCCACAGGTTTATCTACCCTCCGAGTGCATATGTTCAAGCGGTTCTTCCCACGCGTGGTCGCCAGCGTGCTGCTGGCCTGCGCAGCGCTGCCGGCCCAGGCCGACTGGTACCTGGACGGCGAGTCGTCGCGGCTGTCGTTTATCAGCAGCAAAAACGGCAACATTTCCGAGGTCCAGCGTTTCCTGGTGCTGCACGGCCAAGTCCAGCCCGACGGCTTGGCGCGCCTGGAAGTGGAGCTCGAATCCATCAACAGCGGTATCCCCCTGCGGGATGAGCGCATGCGCGCCGAGCTGTTCGACATCAAGCAATTCGCCGAGGCCACGGTCACCGCCAAGATCGACCTGATGCCGATCCAGGACCTGGCCAACGGCGCACAGCTGGAACTGCGCCTGCCGCTGACGGTGAACCTGCACGGCAAGCAGCATGAATATCCCGTTGAGTTGCTCGCGACGCGCCTGGATGAGCGTCGCTTCCAAGTGGTGACCCTCGAACCGGTGGTGCTCAACGCGGCGGATTTCGATTTGGCGCCGGGCCTGGAAAAGCTGCGCAACCTGGCCGGGTTATCGGCCATCAGTTTGTCGGTGCCGGTGAATGCGGTGCTGATTTTCACGGCGCGCTGACATGAGCGGCCCGGTCTTTCCCTGGCGTGAAGGCAATCGCTTCGAGCTGTTGGTCGACGGCCCGGAATTCTTTCCGCGCATGCTGGTGGAAATCGCCCGTGCCCGGGAACAGGTCGAGCTGGAACTGTACCTGGTGGAGGCGGGGGCCTGCGCCGAAGCAATGGTCCAGGCACTGGTCCAGGCCGCCGAGCGTGGCGTTCGCGTGCGCTGCCTGTTCGATGACTACGGCAGCCTGGCGTTTACCCTGGCCCTGCGCAAGCGTCTGACCGAGGCCGGGGTGGAGTTGCGTTTCTACAATCGCCTGAGCTGGCGGCGCTGGGTGCGCAATCTGTATCGGGATCATCGCAAGCTGTTGTTGGTGGACCAACGCCTGGCCGTGGTCGGTGGCACCGGGGTGACCGATGAATTCTGGAACCCCCTCGACGACCGCAGTGAGTGGCACGAAGTGATGGTGGAAATCGTCGGCCCGCTGGTGCTCGACTGGCAACTGCTGTTCGACCGCCAGTGGCTCGCCAACCGCCATCGGCGTGCCTGGAAACCGGCCTCCAACTTCGGCTTGCCGCGCCTGCCTCGCGTGCCGCCGGTGGGCGAGGGCATGGGCCGGGTGGCGTATGCCGACGCCCGTCAGCATCGCGACATCCTGCAATCGCTGTCCCGGGCATTGAACAGCGGCCAGAAACGCATCTGGATGGCAACGCCGTACTTCCTGCCGACCTGGAATGTGCGCCGCTCCTTGCGCAAGGCCGCCGCCCGCGGCATCGATGTGCGCCTGCTACTGACCGGCCCACGCACCGATCACCCGTCCGTGCGCTACGCCGGGCACCGTTACTACCCGCGACTGCTCAGGGCCGGCGTGCAGATTTACGAGTACCAGCCGTGTTTCCTGCACTTGAAGATGGTGCTGGTGGATGACTGGGTCAGCATTGGTTCCTGCAATTTCGATCACTGGAACCTGCGTTTCAACCTGGAAGCCAACCTCGAAGCCTTGGACTCCAAGCTCAGCAGTGCCGTGGCGGCCAGTTTCGAGCGGGATTTCGCCCAGAGCCTGCAAGTCAGCCTCGACGCCTGGCAGCGCCGACCGCTGTGGAAGCGGTTCAAGCAGCGGCTGTGGGGGTGGGTGGATCGGTTGGTGGTGAATCTGCTGGATCGGCGGGGTTAGGCGCAATCCTTGAAAACACATGGAACCCCATGTGGGAGCGGGCTTGCTCGCGAAGGCGGTGTGTCAGCCGACTCAATTGCTGACTGATACACCGCCTTCGCGAGCAAGCCCGCTCCCACAAGGTTATTGCAGTGTTGTTGGGTCAGAGCAACTCAAAACTCTGCTGTTTCACATCCTGGGAGTCCAGGCCGATCTGCACGTTGAACTTGCCCGGCTCCGCGGCGTACTTGAGTTGGGCGTTGAAGAACTTCAGGTCGTCTTCGGTGATGGTGAAATGGATGACTTTCTTCTCGCCGGCCTTGAGCATCACCTTGCGGAAGTTCTTCAGCTCCTTCACCGGGCGGATGATCGAGCCGGTCACGTCCTGGATGTACAGCTGCACCACGGTCTCGCCGTCACGCTTGCCGGTGTTTTCCAGCGTCACGCTGGCATCGAGCTTGCCGGTCTTGTTCAGCGTGGTCGACGACAGCGCCATGTCCGACAGGCTGAATTCGGTGTAGCTCAGGCCGTAGCCGAACGGGTAGAGCGGGCCGGTGGTGTCGTCGAAATACTGCGAGGTGTAGTTGCCCGGCTTGCCCGGCGTGAACGGCCGGCCAATGCTCAGGTGGTTGTAGTAGGTCGGAATCTGCCCTACCGAGCGTGGGAAGGTGATCGGCAGCTTGCCAGACGGGTTGTAGTCACCGAACAGCACGTCCGCGATGGCGTTGCCGCCTTCGGTGCCGCTGAACCAGGTTTCCAGGATCGCATCGGCCTGCTGCTTTTCTTCCAGCAACGACAGCGGACGGCCGTTCATCAGCACCAGCACCAGGGGCTTGCCGGTGGCCTTCAGGGCCTTGATCAGCTCGCGTTGGCTGGCGGGGATGTTCAGCTCGGTACGGCTCGACGATTCATGGGACATGCCCCGGGACTCACCCACGGCGGCCACCACCACGTCGGCGGACTTCGCGGCCTTCACCGCTTCGTCGATCAGCACTTGGGCCGGGCGCGGGTCATCCACCACTTCCGGGGCGTCGAAATTGAGGAAGTTCAGGTAGTCCAGGACCTTCTTGTCGCCGGTGATGTTGGCGCCACGGGCGTAGATCAGCTTCGACTCACCGCCCAGAGCGCGGGTCATGCCGTCGAACAGGGTGACCGACAGCGCCGGGCGGCCGGCGGCAGCCCAACTGCCCATCATGTCGATGGGGGCCTTGGCCAAGGGACCGACCAGGGCGATCTTCGCGGTTTTCTTCAGGGGCAGGGTCTGGTTGCGGTTTTCCAGCAGGACCAGGCTGCGGCGCGCCACATCCCGGGCATCGGCGCGGTGCATGCGGCTGTCGGCGTAGACGTCGGCGGGGTCATCCTCGGCCTTGCCGATGCGCAGGTACGGGTCCTTGAACAGGCCCATGTCGTACTTGGCCGCGAGCACTTCGCGCACTGCATTATCGATGTCGCTCTGCTCGATCTCGCCAGCTTTCAGCAGCCCTGGCAACTCCTTGCCGTAGAGCGAGTCGTTCATGCTCATGTCGATGCCGGCCTTGATCGCCAGCTTCGCCGCTTCGCGACCGTCCTTGGCGACGCCGTGCTTGATCAGTTCGAAGATGGCGCCGTGGTCACTGACCGCGAGGCCCTTGAAGCCCCATTCCTTGCGCAACAGGTCGTTCATCAGCCAAGTGTTGGCCGTGGCCGGCACGCCGTTGATGGAGTTCAGCGCGACCATCACACCGCCGGCACCGGCGTCGATGGCGGCGCGGTAGGGCGGCAGGTAGTCCTGGTACATTTTCAGCGGACTCATGTCCACGGTGTTGTAGTCCCGACCGCCTTCCACGGCGCCATACAGGGCGAAGTGCTTGACGCTGGCCATGATGCTGTCGGCAGCGTTGGCCCCGGTGCCCTGGAACGCCTTGACCATCACCCCGGCAATGCGCGACACAAGATAAGTGTCTTCGCCGAAGCCTTCTGAAGTCCGGCCCCAGCGCGGGTCGCGGGAAATATCGACCATGGGCGCGAAGGTGATGTCGATGCTGTCGGCCGCCGCCTCCTTGGCTGCGATGCGGCCGGAGTGGTAGATGGCGTCCATGTCCCAGCTCGAAGCCAGGGCCAGGGGGATCGGGAAAATCGTGCGGTGGCCGTGGATCACGTCATAGGCGAAGAACATCGGGATCTTCAGCCGGCTGCGCATGGCCGCGTCCTGCATCGGACGGTTCTCATCGCGGGTGATGGAGTTGAACGTACCGCCGATATTGCCGGCGGCAATTTCCTTGCGAATCATCTCCCGGGGCATTTCCGGGCCGATGCTGATCAGGCGCAATTGGCCGATCTTCTCTTCGAGGGTCATCTGCTTCATCAGGTTACTGATGAACGCATCCTTGTTCTCCATGGGGGCGGGCAGGTTGTCGGCTAATACGGAGTGACTGGCCAGACTGACAAACAGGCCCAGCAAACACAGCTTCTTCATGAATAATTTTCTCGCAAGCCTAAAGGGCGGTGATCAAGACACGCCGGTCAGCCAAAATGTGAGGAGCGGCTATTGTTGTTCAGTTAAATGCAGCAGACTTTCGAACCCATTGGGCTGAACTTAGTTTCGCACTGCGCATCTTTTAGCCCATCGGCCCGTTTCAATCCAGCGCGACGGCAGATTATGCCCCAGACGTCGGCGGGATAGGTGGCCGGGTTTTCCTATGTCATGCCAGGGAGCGCCATATCCGATGAATCCTCGACTGAATCACCTTCGCAGCCTGCCGATGCTGGCGCTGATGCTGCTCACCACGTTGTTGGCCGGTTGCGGCATCAACAACATCCCGACCCTGGACGAACAGGCCAAGGCTGCCTGGGGCCAGGTGCAGAACCAGTACCAGCGCCGCGCCGACCTGATTCCCAACCTGGTGGAAACCGTCAAGGGCTACGCCCAGCACGAGCAGGACACCCTGACCGCAGTGATCGAGGCGCGGGCCAAGGCCACGTCGATCCAGGTGGACGCCAGCACCTTGGACAACCCGGAAAGACTCAAGCAGTTCCAGCAGGCCCAGGACCAACTGAGCGGCGCATTGAGCCGGCTGATGGTGGTGGTCGAGCGTTATCCGGACCTCAAGGCCAACCAGAATTTCCTGGCGTTGCAATCGCAGCTCGAAGGCACCGAGAACCGCATCGCCGTGGCCCGCCGCGACTTCATCCTGGCGGTGCAGAAGTACAACACCGAGATCCGCACGTTCCCGGGGCGCCTGTGGCACAGCGTGATGTACAGCGACCTGCCGATCCGCGAAACCTTCGAGGCCACCAGCCCCAACGCTGAAAAAGCCCCTGAAGTGAAGTTCTGAAAAAACTGTGGGAGCGAGCCTGTGGGAGCAAAGCTTGCTCGCGATGAACGATAACGCGGTCATTAAAAAGACCGAGGTGCCTTCATCGCGAGCAAGCTTTGCTCCCACAGCAGCTCGCTCCCACACAGGAGTTGCAATGCGAGCGTTGAAATTTGGCCTGGTGCTGTTGCTCTGGGCGTTTGCCATCACGGCCCAGGCCGAATTGAAGTTTCCGGAACTGACCGGGCGGGTGGTGGACGCCGCCCAGATGCTCGAACCCTCGGTGCGCACGCAATTGGACTCGCAGCTCAAGGCCCATGAACAGGCGACCGGCGAACAGGTGGTCGTCGTGACCCTGGCAGACCTGCAGGGCAGCAGCATCGAGGACTTCGGCTATCGACTGGGGCGCCACTGGGGCATCGGGCAAAAGGATAAAAACAACGGCGCGCTGCTGATCGTCGCCCGGGATGACCGTAAACTGCGCATCGAAGTGGGTTATGGCCTGGAGGATCGCCTGACCGACGCCCAGAGTTCGGTGATCATCCATCAGGTGATCACGCCGGCCTTCAAGACCGGTAACTTCAACAAAGGCATCAGCGATGGCGTCGCGGCGATGCTGGTGGTGCTGGGCGGCAGCCCGCTGGACGAGCCCGCGACCGCTTACAATACGGATGGGCAGCAGGGCGATTTTGTCGAGCGTCACCCGGGGCTGTTCATCTTCCTGGTGATACTGTTTATTTTGACGGTACTGGTCTGCCAGACGCTCGGTATCCTGCCGGCCGGACGCGGTGGCTCCAGCGGCTCGGGCGGTTACGGTGGCGGAGGCTTTGGCGGCGGAGGCGGTGGGGGCGGCTTCAGCGGCGGTGGTGGCAGTTTTGGGGGCGGCGGTTCGTCGGGCGGCTGGTGATAATAATAATGAGCAGGCACTTTTAACCATGGCATTACTGACTGAACACGAACAACGCAAGGTTGCCGAGGCCATCGCCCGGGTCGAGCGGCATACCGACGCCGAACTGGTCACGGTGCTGGCCGCCCGCGCCGACGACTACGCCTATATCCCGCTGCTGTGGGCCAGCTTGCTGGCCCTCGTGGTGCCCGGCGTGGTCCATTACCTCAGCGGGTGGCTGGCCGTGCACAGCCTGCTACTGGTGCAGTGGGTCAGTTTCATCGTGTTGTGCCTGGTGTTCCGCATCCCCAAGATCACCACGCACCTGATTCCCCGTTCCGTGCGCCACTGGCGGGCCTCCAACCTGGCGCGCCGGCAATTCCTCGAACAGAACCTGCACCACACCGTGGGCAGCACGGGTGTGCTGATCTTCGTCTGCGAGGCCGAGCGGTATGTGGAAATCCTCGTCGATGAAGGCATCTCCAAGCACCTGGACAACACCTGCTGGGACGCCATTGTCGCAGCGTTTACCCAGCAGGTTCGCCAGGGGCAGACCTTGCAGGGTTTCGTGACGTGCATCGAAGCCTGCGGAGAATTGCTCAAGGAACACGTGCCGCTGACCCAGGAGCGCAATGAACTGCCAAATCGGTTGGTGGTTTTAAGCTGATTGTCGATCACCATGGCCAGAGCCGCTTTTGTGGCGAGGGAGCTTGCTCCCGCTCGGCTGCGAAGCAGTCGTCGATTTGCGAGCTCGTTGCCCGACCTTGGAGCCGATGGGGACCGCTTCGCGGTCCAACGGGAGCAAGCTCCCTCGCCACAAAAGCTCCCTCGCCACAAAAAAGCCCCAGTGAGCCACAAAAAGCTCAGTGAGCCGCAAAAGCCGGGGCCTTCGTAAAAAGGGCCTGGATTTTCTACCACTGGGGAAATTCCCCGTGCCCTCGCTGCCCATCCCCCCTAAAATACCCGCCATTCCCGATCCGCCCGCCCCGAGGCCGCTTGTTCATGTCCGCCACCGCAACTCCAGCCCGTCCCGCGCCGGATCACCACGCCCAATTCATCGAGCTGCTGCGCACCAGCCTTGAACAAAACGCTTTCATCAAACTGGTACTGGCCAAGTACGTGGGGGACGAAGCGGACCTCCAGCGGCTGATCATCAAGCAGCTGACGGTCAAGGACCAGCCATGCCTGTCCTTTGTCTACCGCTACAAGACCCGCGACATCACCAAGAATTTCCCACTGGCCGAAGGCGTGGACACCATTGCCGCGCTGTTGCCGGCGTCGTTCAAGAACGCGCATTTGCTGGCGGTCACCGACGAGGCGCAGCTGGAGTACAGCAAGAAGGGCAAGAGCTCGCTATTCAAGAGCAAGCCCCAGCAACTGCGGGAAGTGCCGTCTGCCGAGCACAACCGTGAGAAAAATCGCTTCCTCGACCTGAGCCGGCCATTTTTGGCTGACCTGGGCGTGACCAACCACAAGCACGAGCTGATTCCGGCGATGTCGCGCAAGTGGAAGCAGATCAACAAGTTCATCGAGGTCTTTAGTCATGCGCTGACGTCTTCGCCCCTGGCCTTGGACAAACCGGTGCGGGTCTCGGATTTCGGTTCGGGCAAGGGCTACCTGACCTTCGCCATCCATGATTACCTGCGCAACACCTTGCAGGCCGAGGGCGTGGTGACGGGGGTCGAGCTGCGCGAAGACATGGTCAAGCTGTGCAACGAAGCCGCCGCGCGCCTGGAGCACCCGGGCCTGAGCTTCCAGCACGGTGACGTGCGCAGCGTGGCGCCGAGCGCGGTGGATGTGATGATCGCCTTGCACGCCTGCGACATCGCCACCGACTACGCGATCCACATGGGCATTCGCTCGGGCGCCTCGATCATCATGTGCTCGCCGTGCTGCCACAAGCAGATCCGCCTGCAGATCCAGAGCCCGGCGTTGCTCAAGCCGATGCTGCAATACGGCCTGCACCTGGGCCAGCAGGCGGAAATGGTCACTGACAGCTTGCGGGCGCTGTTCCTCGAAGCGTGTGGCTACGAGACCAAGGTGTTCGAGTTCATCTCCCTGGACCACACCAACAAAAACAAGATGATCCTGGCCGTCAAACGCGCCGAACCGGCGGACCCCACCGAGCTGCTGGCAAAAATCGAAGAACTCAAGGCCTTCTACCACATCACCGAGCACTGTCTCGAAACGCTGCTGCGGGCGGATGGCTATCTCGCCTGACCTCGCCCTGCTAGCACCAACCCCCTGTGGGAGCGGGCTTGCTCGCGAAAGCGGTGTGCCAGCCGACTGAATAGCTGACTGACACACCGCTTTCGCGAGCAAGCCCGCTCCCACGATATGCAGTCCGTCAGGTTATCAGCGCTTATCCCTCACCTACCGACGTACCGGGCTACCTTTAATGCGTCAACCCCTCACGCATTCCCAAAGGAGCCCTTCCCATGGCCGCCAAGAAAATCCTGATGCTGGTCGGCGATTACGTCGAAGATTATGAAGTCATGGTGCCGTTCCAGGCCTTGCAGATGATCGGCCACACCGTGCACGCCGTGTGCCCGGACAAAACCGCGGGCCAAACGGTGCGCACGGCGATCCACGATTTCGAAGGCGATCAGACCTACAGTGAAAAACCGGGGCACTTGTTCGCCCTCAACCATGACTTCGCCAACGTCCAGGCCGCCGACTACGACGCGCTGCTGGTGCCGGGTGGGCGGGCGCCGGAATACCTGCGCCTGAACGAAGCCGTCCTGCAACTGGTGCGTGATTTCGATCTGGCGGGCAAGCCGATTGCCGCGGTGTGCCACGGTGCGCAATTGCTGGCGGCGGCGGGCATCCTCGAAGGGCGTGAATGCAGCGCCTACCCGGCGTGCGCCCCGGAAGTACGGCTGGCGGGCGGGACCTATATGGACATTCCCGTGACCCAAGGCCATATCCAGGGCAACCTGGCGACCGCACCGGCCTGGCCTGCGCACCCGAACTGGCTGGCGGGATTCCTGACCTTGCTGGGCACGGCCATCACTTTGTAGTAATGGACTGGCGGGACAAGCGCAGCGGGTCTTTACTCTCGGGGCATGCCCTCATTGCCTGGAGAACAATCATGTCCGGATGGTACGAAGTCAGCAAAAGCAGCAGTGGCCAGTTTCGGTTTGTGCTCAAGGCGGCCAACGCCGAGACAATCCTGACCAGCGAGTTGTACACCACCCGCAGCGGCGCCGACGGCGGCATCGCTTCGGTGCAGAAAAACAGTCCATTGGCCGAACGCTATGAGCTCAAGACCACCAAGGACGGCCATCCGTACTTCAACCTCAAGGCCGGCAACCACGAAGTGATTGGCAGCAGTGAGGCGTATTCATCGGATGCAGCCCGGGACAAAGGCATCGCCAGCGTCAAGGCCAATGGATCGACGACAGTCATCAAGGACAAGACCGTGGCTGCGCTCTGACAGGACGGTAATAAGAGAATCCATGGTGAGGGGATCTGTGGGAGCAAGGCTTGCCCGCGATGCGGGCGCTGCGATTGTGCAGACTAGCCGAGTTATCGTTCATCGCGAGCAAGCTTTGCTCACACCAGTGAACCCCCTCGCCACTCGGGTTTGCCCTGCCTTTAAACCTCCACCGGCACCGACAATTTCGGATCGCCCAACGGATGGCTCTTGGCATCGAAGAAGCGCAATTGCACGTCCAGCCCCTCGAACACCTTGGCGTAATGCCGCTTCTGATGCTGGATGAACGCCTGGCTTCGCGGATAGATCGAAACCGCCACGGTTTTCGGGGCGGCCAGGCGCAGGGCATGGACAATGTGCCGGTCCTGCTCGCCGAGGGCATGGCCGAACAGGCACAGATTATCGCCATGCTGCAGCAACTGGTCGTAGCAGAACGACAGGTAATCGCTGCTGCGGATGGTCTTGAGCTTGTCGGTGCTGGGACCTTCATTGACGAACAGCGGCACGTCGTCGAGGGTCTTGATCGTGTTGTTGATGGCGAAACTGCCCAGCAAGGTGCCTTCGGTGGACGTGAGTTTGCGCGCCGTGCCGTCCTGGTTGCGCACCAGGTGCAGGCCGCCGTGGAGATACAGCAGGCGTGGTTTGTCCGCGCCCGCCTGGCTCAGGTCGAAACTGTGGTCATCGCCACAGAACAGATCGCTGAGGGTCTCGGCCCCATGCTGGATCGCCCAGTAATTGAGCAAGTCGTAATTGGTGGTGAACACCGTGCGGTAGCGGCCCAGTTCCTGATTGATCGTCGCCAGGGTCGATGGCTGCACCAACCGCCACGGGATATGCACCGCATGCACGGTGTTGATCAGCGCCTCCTTGATTGCGTAGTAGCGGTTACGCGGGGCGGCGGAGCTGACGGCCAGGGCCTTGTTGACCCGACTGGTGGTTTTCAGCGCCCCGAGCACCTGTTCGAAGCTGCGCGTCTGCATCGCGTCGAACACGCTCAGTTCCGACGGGCTCAAGGGTTTTTCCTCGACGGTGCGGGCGTTTTCGAACAGCGAGTCATAGCCGAAGTCGTCCCACACCGCACGGCTGGCGCCATTGCCCAGCAGCAGGCCGCTGAAGGCTGTGTCGGCGCGCAAGGCCTCCCAGTCTTCGAGCCGGGTGTCGTATTCCTGGAAATCGGTCATCGCAAGGATCATCTCAAAACGTGGCAAAGGCAGGCCGCGACTTTATCACGACCCAGTCTTGAGCCAGATCAAGATACGTCGTGACTACTCGGTCAATCCTGTACGCCCCTGCCGATTCGGCCTCTTCCAGGAGCGTGTGCCATGAGCAGCACTTTTTTCATCCCCGCCGTGAACATCATGGGTCTGGGTTGCCTCGACGAGGCCATGACCGCCATTCGCAACTACGGCTTTCGCAAGGCGCTGATCGTCACCGACGCAGGGCTGGCCAAGGCCGGCGTCGCCACCAAGGTGGCCGAGTTGTTGGCGCTGCAGGACGTCGACTCGGTGATTTTCGACGGTGCCAAGCCCAACCCGAGCATTGCCAATGTCGAGCTCGGGCTGGGCTTGCTCAAGGAAAGCCAGTGCGATTTCGTCGTGTCCCTGGGCGGCGGTTCACCCCACGACTGCGCCAAGGGCATCGCCCTGTGCGCCACCAACGGTGGACAGATCCGTGACTATGAAGGGGTGGACCGTTCGAGCAAGCCGCAACTGCCGCTGATCGCCATCAACACCACGGCGGGCACCGCCAGCGAGATGACCCGTTTCTGCATCATCACCGACGAGACCCGCCATGTGAAAATGGCGATTGTCGATCGCAACGTGACCCCGCTGATGTCGGTGAATGACCCAGCGTTGATGGTGGCGATGCCCAAGGGCCTGACGGCCGCCACTGGCATGGATGCGCTGACCCATGCGATCGAGGCTTATGTCTCCACCGCCGCCACGCCGATAACCGATGCCTGCGCCCTGAAGGCCATTACCCTGATCAGCAACAACCTGCGCCTGGCCGTGCGCGACGGCACCGATCTGGCGGCGCGGGAAAACATGGCCTATGCGCAATTTCTCGCGGGGATGGCGTTCAACAATGCGTCGTTGGGTTTCGTGCACGCGATGGCGCATCAACTGGGTGGTTTTTACGACTTGCCTCACGGCGTGTGCAATGCCGTGCTGTTGCCCCATGTACAGAGTTTCAACGCCTCGGTGTGCGCCGCTCGCCTGACCGATGTGGCCCATGCCATGGGCGCCGATACACGGGGTTTCAGCCCGGAAGAGGGGGCCCGGAACGCTATTGCGGCGATCCGCAGCCTGGCCCAGGACGTGGACATTCCGGCCGGCTTGCGTGATTTGGGCGTGCGCCTCAACGACGTTCCGGTGCTGGCCGCCAACGCCTTGAAAGACGCGTGTGGCCTGACCAACCCACGGGCGGCGGACCAGCGGCAGATCGAGGAGATTTTCCGCAGCGCGTTCTAAGCGACCCGGGGTGGCACGAACTTCACACAGAGCATCGCCGCCGCCCCCAGCAGTGCGCACAACGCCGCCAGCGGCCAGGCTTGCTGGCTCAACAGCAGGCTGGCCATGGCGCCGATCACCGACGCCATCAGTTGATGCAGGAACCCGCTCAATGCCATGGCATAAGCGCCGGCCACCGGTGAGCCTTCATTGGCCAGGGACAGGCTGATGGGGTAGATCAACGACTGGCCGAACACCGCGAAGCAGTACGGCAGCCAGAAGAGCAACGCGATGCCGCTCAGGGTGAGGCTGCCCGCCAGCATGGTCATGCTGCCGCCGAGCACCAGCGCGATGCCCCAGCCCATCATTCGCCGTTGACCGGTGCGCAGCACAAAGGCGTTCACCGCCAGTGCCCCGAGCAGGTACGCGGCACTGATCGGCCAGCCCAGCAAGCCATATTCAATGGCCGACCAGTGGAAGCTCTCCTGCAGGATCAGCGGCGCGGCGGTATTGAACGCGACGATCACGCCGTAACCCAGCCCACCGGCCAAGGCCGGCAGCAGGAACGCCCGTTGCCGGAATATCTGCCCGTAGATGCCCCACGCCGATTGCCCGTTGCTGGCCTGTATCAGCGCCGGGAAACGGGCCCAGGACACCGCCGCTGCCATGGCCAGGCTGACGGCGCCCAAACCCTGGAAAATCGCCTCCCAGCCAAACGCCGCCTGGATCAGCGAGCCCAGGTACTGGCCAATACCGAGGGCAATCACAAAGGCGATCGATATCCAGGACAGGGCCTTGGCCAGCAGGTCACCGCTGAAGCTGTCACGAATCAGGACCCGCGCCATCACCGAGATACCGCTGGCGCCGATGCCCTGGATCAACCGAAGCGTCAGGAACGCCTCGACTGTCGTGCCCAGCGGCAAGGCCAGGTTGCCCAGGCCGTACAACCCCAAAGCCGCCAGCAAGACCGGCTTGCGCCCCAGGCGCTGGCTCAGGCTGCCCCACAACAACATGGGCAGCGCCATGCCGATCAGGTACACCGACAGGCCCCAGGACACCCGGGATGCATCGGCACCGATGTCCCGGGCGATATCCGGCAGGGCCGGCAAATAGATGCTCATGCCCAGTTGTGCCAGGAAGACGGTGGTGCAAGTGACGATCAGGGTTGTACGGTTCTTCATCAAGCGTCCTGTCTCAGGGGCGGAGGTCACGCCCGTGGGTCAGCAGCAGTTCGGTGATTTTTTCGCAAAAGGAGCGAATCACGTCAGGCTCCATGTCGGCGCGCAGGGTAATGCGAATGGCGGCCTTGCCTTGCGGCACCACGGGAAAAAACACCGCTGAGGTGAAATACCCCAGTTCGGCCAATTCGACCGCCAGGCTGTTGGCGAGGGATGCTTCACCGCAAGGCACCATACGGATCGCCATGGGAGTGCCGCGCTGTCCGGTCCGCACGAGGCTGTCGAAGAGGCGGATATTAGCCTGCAAACGCGCCTGCAAGGCGCTGAATTCCAGACTGCGGTGCAGGCGGATCGAAGCCATGCCGGCACCGATGGCCGCTGCGTTCAGGCTCTGGGACCAATTGCTCGGTCCACCGTAACGCTGCACCAGCGCCTTGTGCCGTTCACTGCCAAACATGACCAGCCCGCCACTGGCGCCGAATGACTTGGCCAGCGAGGCGACGACCAGGGTGCGCTCGTCCACCGCCGGGATACGCGAACGGACCAGGCCTGCGCCGGATTCCCCGACCGCAGACAGGGCGTGGGAATCGTCCAGGTAAAGAAACAAGCCATAGCGCTGCTTGAGGTACATCAGGCTGTCCAGGTCCGCCATCCCGCCCATGCTGTAGGCGCCGTCGGCTACATACGCCACCTCGCGCTGGCGCTTGCACACGTCCTCGATGAAATCCATGTCGTTGTGCGGGCAGGTGATGACCTGGGTTTCGTCGGCGCAGGCGGCCTTGCTGTGGTTCATCGAATAATGGGCCTGTTTGTCGAACACCATGACGGGCGCACGATTTTGCGTGAATGCACCGCTGGCCAGCAGCGGCAGGATCCCGGCGCTCGCCGCGCTGCAAGACAGGGCGCTGAGACAACAGGCGCCAAACAGCTCCGACAACTGGGTTTCGTACTGGTCCAGGATCGCCAGCTTGCAGCGATTCCTTGAATTGGCGACCCGCAGGGTCCCGGCCTCCCACAGGGCGGTCATGGCACCGTCCAGCAACGCAGGGTGATAGTCCAGGCCCAGGTAGGATGTCGTGCAGAAGTGATGAAAAGCCCGGCCGTATTGGTCGACCAGCACGTTGGGTGTATTGACCTCGACATTCAGCCCTGAGATTTTCCCGGCTTCGGTGCTTTGCCAATCCTGGTCTGCGAGGGAAATGAGTTTGCGGTAGTTGGTGAAGTAATGAGGTGATTGAGCCGTCTGGTTCATGGTGCGTTTACATTCCTTGATGAGTGGTGCTGTCCGTGGGGTGTTTCGATTGCGGCGTGTTTCCGGACTTTACAGATTGTTGTGCAGGGCTTTGAATCGGCTGTTTCCGGCGTGCTTGAGTGTCACTGGAGATTTCTGCGTAGGACTTTGCCTAGGACCTTGGACGGGGAATCCATCAATAGTGTCGGAGCTTCGGAGCACCGTGGATTTGCCCAAAGCCCGCTGGGTTATCACTCTTTTCTGAAGGTAGCTTGCCGATGCTCTCAGGCCTCAATCATCTGACCCTTGCGGTCACCGATCTGGATCGCAGTGTGGCTTTTTATGGCGAGCTCTTGCAGCTGCGTCTTGAGGCCAAATGGAACAGCGGGGCATATTTGTCGCTGCCGGGGTTGTGGTTGTGCCTGTCTCTCGACCCGTTACGCGGGCCCAAGCCGGCGGCGGACTACACCCATTACGCGTTCAGCATCAGCGCCGGCCATCTCCCGCTGCTGGTGGCGCGGCTGAACGCGGCCCAGGTGTCGTCTTGGCGAGACAACCGCAGCGAGGGGGATTCGTTCTACTTTCTCGACCCGGACGGGCACAAGTTGGAGGTCCATGTGGGCGACCTCGCGTCGCGGTTGAAGGCTTGTCGGCAGGCACCGTATGCCGGCATGGTGTTTTTTACAGAGCTGTGATGGGGCTGTGTCGAGTCGCGTGGCTGATCTACTGGGCGTTTCGTCCACTACGGTTGATTGCCTGCGCTATCCTCACCGGTATTGGGTACGTCGGTCACGCACTGACCATCCCCCGCTTCGCTCACCGCTGCATTACCCGGATGACCTCCAGCCCCATGGACACTTCAAGTTCCGCGCCGCTGGCCAGCTATATCGACCTTCTGCTGGACGCCGTGTGTGCCGTCGACGGCCAAGGGCGTTTCGTGTTTGTCAGTGCCGCCTGCGAGCGTATTTTCGGCTACACCCCGCAGGAGCTGATCGGCCAGCCGATGATCGATCTGGTGCACCCCGCCGACCGCCAGCGGACCCTCGAGGCGGCGCGGGAAATCATGGGGGGCGAGCCCAAGCTCAATTTCGAGAACCGCTACCTGCGCAAGGACGGACGGGTGGTGCACATCCTGTGGTCGGCGCGCTGGTCGCCGGTGGACCAACTGCGCATTGCCGTGGCCCGGGACATCACTGAACGCAAGCAGGCCGAGTCCCGGCAAGCGGCGTTGTATGCGATTTCCGAAGCGGCCCATGCCGCGGCTGACTTGCTGGCGCTGTTCAAGCGCATCCACCTGATTATTGGCGAGTGGCTGCCGGCGCTGAATTTCTCGGTGGCGCTGTATGACGAACAATGCTCACAGTTGAATTTCCCCTATCACGTCGATGACCGGGAAGGGCAACCCGAATTGCCGGGCACGGTCACCGGGCGTTTGTGCGCCGAGGTGATTCGCAGTGGCCAGCCGATCCTCCTGACGCCCGGTGGCAGTGCGTTGCCAGCGGGGTTCGACGACTTGGTGGCGCAACCGGACGCGCCATGCTGGCTGGGCGTACCGCTGAACGCTCAGAGCGGCACGATTGGCGCGCTGATCGTCAAGAGTGCGCCGGACAACGAACGCTACACCGAACAGGACAAGGAGCTGTTGCAATACGTTTGCGCACAAATCACCGTTGCCATCGAGCGCAAGCAGTTGCACGCCCGGTTGCAGCACATGGCTCAGTACGATCAGTTGACCCAGGTGCCCAACCGCGAATTGCTCCGTGAACGGTTCAAGTGCGCAGTGGCGGCCGCTCGTGCTGCGTCCGGGCGCATGGCCTTGTTGTATATCGACCTGGATCGTTTCAAGCAGGTCAACGACACCTATGGCCACGGCGTGGGTGACATGCTGCTGCAAGCGGTGGCCAGTCGCCTGAAGGGCTGTATCCGCGACACCGACACCGTGGCGCGTATTGGTGGAGATGAATTCGTGGTCCTGCTGCACAGCATCCAGGCCTTGGAGGATGCCCATCGCGTGCAGGACAAAATCCATCATGCACTGGCCCAGCCGCTGCGTCTGGACGGGCATTGCTTGAGCATCGAACCGAGCATCGGCGTGGCCTGCTTTCCCGACCATGGCACTGAAGACATCGCACTGTTCCGCCACGCCGACGAGGCGATGTATGCCGCCAAACGCCACAATCACCGGGCGTTCGGCATCTGAAAACGCGTCACCGTTCGTCGTGGCGCCCGCAGCTTTCTCAAACCTTCAGCCCGCATCCCATTCGAATATAGGGCAGGGCCTGCACGCCCGGCATTCACGAATACGGAGGGCTGAACCATGCCTGGTTCAAGCAGTATTTATCCGACAAACAGTGCCCATGATCGAACGAAGGTGTCCGAAGCAGGTCGCAAAAGTGGGAGAACCACCATCACGACCGTCGATAGAAGCCCGTCGAAAGCCGAAATTGGCCGAAAGCCGGGTCGGACGTCTCGCTGAATATTCAGGGTTGGTTCTGATTCAAGGTGGATAACCCACCAGAACTTTTATCAGAGGAGGGCGCGATCATGAGCCGTATGGCCAGTTTATTTCGCACCACCAGTCTCGTCGTGCTGATGGGCCTGGGTGCCAACAGTGCCTGGGCCCAATCGCCTGTCGAATTCATCAACGATGCGTCTGCCAAAGGCATGGCCGACATCGAGACCAGTCGCATGGCCCATGGGAAAGCCGAATCCAGGGAGGTCAAGGACTACACCATCATGGTGATCAACGATCGCACCACCGCCAATCAACATCTGGCGAAGATTGCCAAGAAGCTCGACTTGCCCGTCGCCCCCCGGGAGGAAGTGGCTGACAAGGCCAAGGCCTTGATGCCGCAGGTCAAGGATGGCGAGTCGTTCGAAGCCGCGTATGCCGCCAGCCAGGTCAAGGCCACCGAGGAGGCCATCGCGCAGATCCAGCAGGAAGCCCAGACCACCGAAGTGCCGGAAATAAAGGCTTTCGCCGACGAAACCCTGCCCAAGTTGCAGACCCATCTCGAAATGGCCAGGGCGCTGCAGGCCAGCCGTTGACCTGCCGCATCTGGTTTTACATTCAGGACCGGGGCGTCAGCGTCCCGGCAGATTTTGCCCGCCGAAAAGGAGAACCTCGATGTCCACACGCCGAGAACCCAACCAATACGCGATGCAGAACCCACTGACCCAATATCCGCGCCCGGAATTTCCCGACCAACCGCAATCGCCGCCTGGCATCGATCAGGACATGCTGCCGCAACCCGATCATGGCGAAAAAAGCTACCAAGGTTTCGGCCGCCTGGAGGGGCGCAAGGCGCTGGTCACTGGTGGTGACTCGGGGATTGGTCGCGCCGCGGCGATCGCCTACGCCCGGGAAGGTGCCGATGTGGCGATCAACTACCTACCCAGCGAAGAGCGCGACGCCCGGCAAGTCATCGAGTTGATCGAAGCCGAGGGCCGCAAGGCGATTGCGATTCCTGGCGACCTCAAGGACGAAGCGTTCTGTGTGCAAATGGTCAAGATGGCGCAACAACAGCTCGACGGGCTGGATATCCTGGTAAACGTTGCCGGTAAGCAGGAAGCGCAAAAAGACATTGCCGACATCACCACCGCGCAGTTTGACGACACCATGAAGACCAACATCTATGCGATGTTCTGGATCTGCAAGGCAGCGGTGCCGCTGATGCCGGCAGGGGCGACCATTATCAATACCGCCTCGATCCAATCCTACGACCCGTCCGCGACCTTGCTGGATTACGCCACCACCAAAGCGGCCATCGTAGCGTTTACCAAGGCGCTGGCTGGGCAGGTCATCGGCAAGGGCATCCGGGTCAATGCCGTGGCACCGGGGCCGATCTGGACCGTGCTGCAACCGAGCGGCGGTCAACCTCGGGAAAAGATTCCCACCTTTGGCTCCCAGGTACCCATGAAGCGCCCGGGCCAACCGGCCGAGTGCGCGCCGCTCTATGTCCTGCTGGCATCGCAGGAGTCGAGCTACATCACCGGGGAAGTATTTGGCGTGACGGGCGGTAACCCGTTGCCTTGATGCCTGACAGATGCGCGAGTGGTTGACGCCACTCGCGCATAGGCATCAGCACTGGTTCAGGTCGATCTTGTTCTTTTGTTCCACGCCATCAAGGCCCTTGGCTTCGTCCTTGCCCATGTCTTGATAGCGCTTGCGCAGCGCTTCAAGTTGCTTGAGGTCCAGCGACTCGAGGCCGAGCATTGCGTTCTGTGCGTCCTTGGACGCCCGCAGCAATTCATCCACTTTCAAATGCAGGATGTCCGTATCGCGGTTCTGGGTGTTCTGGATCAGGAACACCATCAGGAAGGTGATGATGGTGGTAGAGGTGTTGATGATGAGTTGCCAGGTGTCGTTGAAGCCGAAGAAAGGTCCGCTGGCGGCCCAGATCGACAACAACACGATGGCGCCTAGAAAGGTTTTGGGGCTCCCCGCCCAAAGGGATAGTTTTTGCGCGATTTTTGCGAACGTCATTGCCGTGTTTCCTTATGGGATGCACCTGTCTGGTGTGACAGCAACGAGTCGGCGAAAATTCTACTTACATTTCAATCGCAAACATCCGTCAACGTTCATCGTCCGGCACGAAGACAGTCGCAACCATTGCCACGCTCGCAGGTCACTCCTTAAAGCCCCAGCATCGGAGTCCATCATGAATTTCGCCCGCACTTTTTGCCTCGCCTGCTGCTTGTTCGCCCTGCACGGCTGCTTCGACAACTCGGATAACGAGACCAAGGACAATACCGACGGCACCAAGTCTTCGGTGCAGATGCAGGAGTCCAAGTCAGAGAATAAATAGCCCTGGCATGGCTATGTAAAAAACTGTGGGAGCGAGCTTGCTCGCGATGGCTGTGTGTCAGGCACCCAGGATATGCTGACCCGACGCCATCGCGAGCAAGCTCGCTCCCACAGATTTGTGTGTCGTCAATGGTTGTTCACCGGCCTTGCTGCAACACCTTCAGCGCTGCCGACGCCAGGAAGCCGGAGCGGCTCTTTTCTTCAGGATGGTGCAACACATATTCATCGATACGATTGAGCAGGTAGCCGGGCAGCGTGATGTTGAGTTTCTGCGCCTTACCCAGGTATTTGGTCACATCGATGTCCACCAGTGCCCAGGTGCAACCGGCGTATTGCGGATTGGCGGCGTGCAAGGTGACGGTGTTGGCCGGTGGAATCGGCGAGCCGTCTTCAGCCAGAATTTCAAAGTGCCCCTCGATGGCTTCCCGCGCCATCGCCATGGCCTCGTCCAGGTCATCGCCTGCGGAAAAACACCCCGGAATATCAGGCACTTCAACACCCCAGGCGTGCTTGTCATCGCCCATGGAAATCGCAATCGGATAAAGCATATTCATCGTCCTCCGGGAACGTCGCGCAACGGGCCGGCTGAAGCAGCGCCTGTTGCAAAATACTGATGGCCGTTTTCTTGAGCAGGTCCTTCTTCGGATGAGGAACCGTGACCAACCCCGGTTTGGTCGGGTGCTTGAAGTGATGGTGACTGCCTCGAACCCGAACCAGATACCAACCGTCTGCAATGATCTGGCTTATCAAAAATCGGCTATTCACAACACCTCCGTGTGGTGTGCGTGGTAGGTACTATACCTACTGAAAATGAATGATCAACACTATAACCACCGAAGGAGATCTCGGTAGGCGCACGCAGTCGCTGCAACAAAGTCTAGAAGCGGCGGCGCGCAAGGGCGGCGGAGGGGAGGGCGGGTTTATTTCGGGATGTGAAACCGGGCGAAAATGCTTGTGTGTGGCGAGGGAGCTTGCTCCCGTTGGGCTGAGAAGCAGCCCTGGAATTTGAGCTGTAGCTGAAAAAAGTGCGAAAAAAACCGGCCACGTTGGACCGGTTTTTCTATTTTGAGATGCTGCTGCAGATTGGTGCGGAGTCGCTATGTATTACGCAACGTCCGCCAGCAGACTCTCGTAAGGGATTCGCAATCCATTATGCAGGCGTTTTATCATCGCCAGACTCAGTTTGCGTTTGCGGTTCAGTACTTCAGACACACGCCCGCTCGAACCAAGGAATGGTTCCAAGTCGCGCGCGGTCAAGCCTTGCTGATCCATCCGGAATTTAATTGCCTCAATTGGATCGGAGGGTGGCATTGGGTAGTGCTCGTCCTCGTACTTTTCTATTAACAAGGCAAGAATTTCCAGCTCATCACCTTCAGCCGAATCAACTTCCGCACCCCAAAGCTGTTCGATGCGAGCAAAGGCTGCATCCAGATCGTCCTGGTTGCGAATGGGTTTGATGTTCATCATACGGTCTCCGCGTTGATTTGGTCGTACTGGGCGTGGGTGCCGACGAATCGTACAAAACCAAGTTGGCGCTGATAATCGATTGCCAAAATTACTCGGTATTTGTTACCGCCGATGTTGAATACAACCCTCGCGCTTTTAAGAATACTGGCTGTTCTGAGTTCAGCCTTAATCTCTTGAGGCGTTCGATAGGTCGCTTTCTCCATGTGTCGATACCATTCAACCAATGGCGTCTGGGAATCGGCATAAGCCGGATTGCTTTCCCAAAATTCCCGCAAGGTACCTCTCGCGATAATCCGCACCTATTTGCTCCCATTTTGGGAGGAGTCTAGTCTGATTGGGTTGACGTTGCAATTGGGGTTGTTGGGAAGGTGATGAACGATTTGCTCGCCCCCTAGCACCCCATGCTAGTGCGCTTTTACCCGTTGCGAGGTAGACAATGGTTAATTGGCCACGCAGCCTATGATCCAGAGAGAAAAATGTATTCGTGGCGAGGGAGCTTGCTCCCGCTGGGGTGCGAAGCGGCCCTGGATTACCGCTCAGAATACCAAGAGCCGCTTCGCGAAACTGCAATCGTTATGACTGCTGCACAAACGTCAGCCGCACCGCAAACCCAATCAAAAGACTCCCAAACAACCACTGCTGCACGCGCTGGGCCGAAGGCGAGCGCTGAAGCCAGCGGCCGAGTGCCACGCCGACCAACGCGTAGGCGCAGTCGAACAGCAGGCCGACGCCGACCAGCACCACGCCCAGGATCGCGAACTGCCCCAGCACCGGCCCGGCCTGTGGATCGATGAATTGCGGTAGCAACACCGAGCAAAACAGCAAGGCCTTGGGATTGAGCAGGTTCGTCAGCAGCCCGCGTCGAATGGCCTCGTAATAATGCCGTTTTCCAACCTCGACATTGGCGCCTTCAAAGTTCGGCAGCAACGTGGTCCGTAGGCATTGAAAGCCAATCCATAACAGGTAGGCAGCACCTGCCAGGCGCACGACATCGAAGGTCCATGGCGCGGTCTTGAACAAGGCCGAAAGCCCTAGCGCCGCCAATGCCACATGACACCCGCGAGCAACCCCCAACCCTACCGCCGTCGCGAGCGCCGCGCCCCTGCCCTGACGGGCACCGGTTTGCAGCAGCAGGATCATGTCCGGCCCGGGCAACAGATACGCCACCGTCAACGCCATCAAAAACAACCCGAGCTCTGCCATGCCAAACCCCTTTGATCAACGATTCGCAAGTGCCAAGTTTATGGCTGACGGGCAGGGCAGGTGGTTGCGAAGACAGCTTCTAAAGCTTCTGGAATTGGCATAACCTGCCAAATATCTTCGTCATCCAATCGGAAAATGCCAAGTCATGAAGCTGGACGCCTTCGACCGCAAAATCCTCGTCGCACTGCAACGCGACGGGCGCCTGAGCAACGTGCAACTGGCTGAAGAAATCGGCCTGTCCCCGTCACCCTGCCTGCGCCGCGTGCGGATGCTCGAAGAGGCAGGGGTAATTCGCGGTTACCAAGCCGTCCTGGACCGCGACGAAGTGGGCCTCGGGCTGACGATCTTCGTCGGCGTCAAGGTCGAACGGCACAACGACGAGCGAGCCGAAGCATTTCGCCAGGCAGTGACGGCATTGCCCGAAGTGATCTCGGCGTTCCTGGTATCGGGCGAATCGGATTTCCTATTGCAAGTCGTGGTGCCGGACCTGCGGGCTTATGACCGTTTTGTCACGGGGCAGTTGTTGAAGTTGCCCGGGATCAGCGATATCCGGAGTAACTTTGCGATTAATACGGTGAAGACGCCGGGGGCGTTGCCGTTGGGGCATTTGCCTGGGGCTGAATAGTTTTTACGATGGGGATTTATCCACGTCCTAATGACATTCGCTGTTTGAAGGCGTCGGAATTGAATGGGCGAGGGGGGCCGCTGGACTCACCGTCTTCAAGGGCCGAGCGGATATCCTTCAGTTCGGCATTACGTTCCTGAGCACGCTGATTGGCAACGGTGATGGTTTTTCGAACGCTTCCCATGCTTGAGCCTCTAGGGAGGTCGGTATTGCTAAGCCCCACTGCGAAAGAAGCAGGGCTTAGCGCTGTCTGTCGGATGGGGTTCCCTATGTCCCCATTCTCAGGACTTACTGTCGATCTACTGTGCCTCGGATTTTTTCTTGGACTCAGCCGCTGGTCTTGGCGTAATGACTTTCACAACGTCATCAATCACCGCCTTGCTCATTTCCAACAAAAAATGCGCAGCCCAGGCGTAGCGGTCGGTGCTCTTTTCAAACGCCGCGTCTTCGGCAAGCCGGTGAGCGAGATGCAAAAGATCCGACGCCCGTTCCAATGCCTCTTGGATGGGGACGCCGCCGTTGACACGGAACAACGCTCGATCAGCGGAATAGTTGAAGGGGGTGTAGCCGATGGTTTTGAGGGTTGTATCTTCGTTCATGATCTACCTCCGTTGATGACGAGGCAGTGAGACCGAGAGTTGAACGAATAATCGAAAAACGAGTTGCTGTGCATTGTCTAGCTCCTTGACGTCTGGAGCTGCCACTTTCGTTCCAAGCGAATGGGTGGCAGCTGTGCGCAGGTTGGAAACCGGGAGTCAAGGAAACCGGCACGCCTAAAGGCGTCCCACGCACAGCCGCCAAAACACAAGTTTACAGGCGTAAAACTACCTCTGCACTTATGAGGCGTGCGGTTTCGTGACTCACGGGTTTCCAAGCCCGATCGCTGATTTGCAGCGACGTTTGGGAGGGTAGCCAGGGAAAACAAAGCCAACAAGGCGGCAATCTGCCTAAAAAACGCAGTTGGCGCACCTCTTACGCAACACTCGGATTTTGCCTACAAACAGTCGTGAGAGCCGAACGATACTTTTATGCGACGATCAACGAGACGACTGATCGTCGTTGCCTTCGTCCATATGGGCAACGATCAACGTTTTAAGCTGGGACACGTAAAACAGGTCGATGCCGGAATGACGCCAGAAGAAACTGCTATCGAGCAAGCAGCCCTTGAATTCGCTAGAGTGAATCGAGCCTCCTTGGCTCGGCATATTGCGGACGCCGCTGTGTACCTCAGTGAGGAGGTACCATTCACGGTGTTCATGGCGGGGTCGCCTGGGGCTGGCAAGACGGAAATAGCCAAGGCTATGGCTGACGATTTGGACGAGAGAAATCTTAGCCTTTACTCCAAACGTGTTCTTCGTATCGATCCTGATGATTTTCGAAGTCTGATTCCCGGCTACGACGGAAGCAATTCATACCTTTTTCAGCGTGCGGTTACGAAGATTCTGGAAAAGGTGTTGGACCGCGCGTTCAAGAGACGGCTTTCGTTCATTCTGGATGGGACGATGGCCAACCTTGGGGTAGCGAAGCGGAATATCGACCGCGTCTTGGGAAGTGGCAGGAAAGCCCAGATTATGTATGTCTACCAGAGACCAGAACTCGCCTGGCAGTTCGTGCAGGCTCGGGAAGTCACAGAGGGCAGGAACATTCCGCTGCTGGAGTTCGCCAGACAGTTTGTTGCTGCACGGTGCAATGTCATTGAGTTGAAGCGCATCTACGGTAGCCAGATCCACATCGATTTGCTTATTAAGGACTTTGATGGCGACGACGCTCAACAGGTTGAGCTTGATGTGGCCGGGGATACGATTGACGCTCTGATTCCCCAGATCTATGATCAGGCTCAGCTCGTTGAGCTGTTAGCAGAGGTTGAAATCAATGAGTACAGATAAGATTACGAAAACCAGCGCTTTGACTGAGTTTTTCACCAACACCCCCGCCGAGACTAGAAAAGAGATCTTGATGGGCATCATTGGCAAGGCTAACGCCTCCCAACGTGATGTCGTGCAGAAAGCAGAGGCTATCAAAGCTGCGCGGGCTTCTGCTCAGGCAAACTGAGATGTTGCCGTCAAATCAGCCCAAGGTTCATTAGGCTCTGTTCAAAGCTCGTCGAACTCGTGGTTCGCCTTACGCGAACTGATGGGCGAAACGCTGTCGCTATTAAGCCATACCTCGGCGCCTTTGCAGCCCTCGTGGCTTGCCCCCCGAAGCACACTGAGCTACAGCCAGCAGGTTGAGCAGGCTCGGCTACGTTATTTTCAACCTTGACGGCTGACTCTTTCAAAGAGATGGAGGGGGCTGCCTGGATACTGGCCGCAATAGGGGATGGCATAAATTCGGTCAACCTGGCGGGTGGATCCCCCTGACCGACCCTCGT
Source organism: Pseudomonas sp. Z3-6 (assembly GCF_051131985.1). Classification (NCBI taxonomy): domain Bacteria; kingdom Pseudomonadati; phylum Pseudomonadota; class Gammaproteobacteria; order Pseudomonadales; family Pseudomonadaceae; genus Pseudomonas; species Pseudomonas sp. Z3-6. The sequence goes on along the minus strand of NZ_CP071644.1, from coordinate 5,371,616 downwards.
ACGCTGATAGAGTCAGCGTTGAGCATTTCGCCTGAAGCGGTCGCGATAGCACGACTGCAACTGCTGCATGCTGTCGGAATGGTCTTGTACCCTGCGTATGCGCCAGTCTGCTTGCGCTGGTACTTATAGCTCGCCTCAGGAGCTTGAGATCCACGACCCCGGCTTGGATCGGCGCGGGATGATGTTGGTGCAGATTCACGCGGTGCGTCTGGAGCCGTTTGAATTGGATCGCATTTAGGTCGTAAGATCGAGTCGCCCAACCCGCATGGAGTCATCATCTTGCCGAATGTATTCTTCTCCTACTGCCATGCTGACGAGGCGCTGCGAGACCAGCTCGAAAAACAGCTGTCCATGCTAAAGCGTCAGGGTGTTATCGAGACCTGGCATGATCGGCGAATCAATGCTGGCCAGGAGATCGATGCCGCCATCGATCAACACATCAACACTGACGAAATCATTCTGCTGTTGGTGAGCCCCGATTTCATTGCATCCGACTACTGCTACAACGTTGAGATGACACGCGCCATGGAGCGCCATGATGCGAAGCAGGCGATTGTCATCCCAGTAATCCTGCGCGCCTGTGATTGGCATCATGCTCCTTTCGGCAAGCTGCTCGGCACCCCCTCGGATGGGAAGCCGGTAACCCTCTGGCCTGATCGGGACGAAGCATTCCTTCAGGTGGCCAAGGAGGTTCGCAAGGCGGCTGAAAAATGGCGAACCGATAAGCCTGTGTCCCCGCCTATAAGCGTACGCCCCGAGTACGCTATGCCAGTTGCCGCAGCCCCCGATGCCATTGCAGGGCCGCGTTCCAGCAACCTTCGGTTGGCTAAGTCCTTTACCCAACTTGATAAGGATCAGTTCCAATTCGAGACTTTCGAATATATTGCCCGCTACTTTGAGAATTCGCTGGCTGAGCTGCAGGCACGAAACGATGGATATCAAGGCGTTTTTCGCCGAATCGATGGAAACCGTTTCTCCGCGACCATTTACAAGGATGGCCGAGACGTAGCCAAGGCCTCCGTTTTTGTCGGAGGCCAGATGGGAACCGGCATCTATTACAGCCAAGGCGACTCGTTCGGCGGGGGCTCCTTTAACGAAGCGCTTCATGTCGAGTCAGACGACCAAACCCTGTACTGGCGCAGCCTGGGGATGGCGCCCTTTCGCAGCCAGCGAGACCAGAGGCTCTCTCAAGAAGGCGCCGCCGAGACGTTCTGGAACATCGTCATCGCGCCTCTTCAGCGGGGGCGGTAAATTTCGCGGCCTGCATTGTCGCTGCCTGTGGGAAGAGAGTGCCGCGATAAATGGGAACGCATTTATTTATTCCAGAACATCGCCAACGACAAACACCAGACCAAAAAAAACCGGCCACCAAGAGCCGGTTTTTTTAATCCCCCGTCAAAAACACACAACGCAGGACCAGAATTCGATTGGAGCGGGTGAAGGGAATCGAACCCTCGTTATCAGCTTGGGAAGCTGGAGTAATGCCATTATACGACACCCGCTCAGAGCGGCTGACTTTGTACCAGATGTGGGCACGGATTTGAAGTTTTTCTTCGCATCGTGTGCGACCAGTCGTCTACGTGAGCCTCAAACCAGAGCGGTCGTTGGCGGGCAAGCCCTGTGCTGAAGGGGGAAATGGGCTTGCTCGCCAGGACTCGGTTTCAGATGGCCAGTGCATGGTAGCCCTGCACGTAGCTATAGCGCGGTCGGCTTTCGTGGGGTTCCGGTGTGAGGAAACCCATCAGGGCGTTGCGGCTGTCGCGGCAGGCGGCTTTGTGTTCCATGTCCAGGAAGTGCCCGGTGGCTTGCAGCGTGCTGAAGGTGCTGTGCTGGACGTGGTTGGCGAACAGCCTGGCGTCGTCGGCCGAGGTGTATTCATCCCATTCGCCGTTCAGGAACAGCACCGGCACGTTGATTTTCTTGGCCGCGTTGACATAGCACTGTTGGTCGCTGTGGAGCACGTCGGTGATGTGGAAGTGCATCTGCCCGTACTCGTGCTCGGCCAGGCTGCTGACATGGCGATAGTTGAAGCGCTTGAACAGCGGCGGCAGATGCTTACCGATGGTGCTGTTGACCAAGTGGCCGACACGGTCTCCGTCCAGGCTGCCCAGGTAGTCCACACCACGCTCCAGGTAGTCGCGCATCGGCGCATTGAGCACCGGCGAGAACGAGCTGATCACCGCTTTTTCGATGCGCCGTGGCCGTTGGGCCAGGGCGCTCAGGGTGGCGGCGCCGCCCCAGGAAAACGACAGCACGTGCTCGGCGGCGAAGTGGTCGATCAGTTCCAGGAGGATCTGCCCTTCGATCTCCTTCGTCAGCATTTTCTCGTGCCGATTGTGGGCCTTGGACTTGCCCGCGTAGGGCTGGTCGTACAGCACGACGTTGAATTGCGGGTAGAGGTTTTTGGCGGTCTGTGCAAACGACGCGGTGGTGGCCATTGAGCCGTTGACCAGGATGATGGTCTTTTGTGCGGCGTCTGCGCGATAGAACTCCGTGTAAACCCGATACTGACCCTGTATATCCAGCACAGCGATTTCTGGCCTCATGTCATAAGACTCCTGGCAAGCGGGTATGCGCGCAATGAGATTGCACGGGCAATGTGACAGGTAGGCATACGCCTGGAAGATAAGGCCCATGTCGATCCATGAAAGCCGGTCGACGGGTATTGTTATGGCGGGCAGTTTGCCGGGCGGATAAGGCGGAACCTGAGGGTTCCCGCCGGCAAAAAGTTTCTTAGAGGTATGAGTTGACTCATCGGTCACATTTCGGCCGACGGTTTGATTCAAGCAGGGGGGCGACCGTTGCGCAAGTCCCTATCGGAAAATTGTTCGACACTTCTGCCCAGCGGTAGCGGGCTCAGATGAGCTGGACTTCTTCAGGGCGCAAGGCCCGGTATTGGCCAGGCGCTAAATGAGCGTCCAACACCAGCGGGCCCATGCGCTCGCGGTGGAGGCGCAGCACCTTGTTGTTGAAGTGGCCGAACATGCGTTTGACCTGGTGGTAACGTCCTTCCACGATGCTCAAGCGCGCCGACTTTTCCCCCAGCAGTGTCAGTCCTGCTGGCTGGGTGGTGAGGTCTTCGAAGGCGAAGTACATGCCTCGCGCAAAGGTGTCGGCGTATTCGGCGGTGATGGTTTGCTCGGTTTCGACGTAGTAGACCTTGGGCAGTTTGGTCTGCGGTTGGGTCAGGCGTCGGGACCAGGTTCCATCATTGGTGATCAGCATCAGCCCGGTGGTGTTGAAATCCAGGCGCCCGGCGATATGCAGATCGTCCTTGTCCGGTTCGTCCAGCCAGTCGAGCACGGTAGGGTGTTGCGGATCGCGCGTGGCGCTGACACAGCCGGGCGGCTTGTGCAGCATGAAGTAGCGCGCGGGTCGGCCGGCTTGCAGCACGTCGTCATCGACTTCGACGCGACTGAACTCACGTACCGGGGCATGGGGATCGCTGACGGTCTGGCCGTCGATTCGCACTCGGCGTTCCACCAGCAACAGGCGCACTTGTTGGCGATTGAATCGCGGCAGATTGCTGAGGAAACGGTCGACGCGCATGGGCAGTTCAGGCAGGGCAGCAGAGGGCGGGCATCTTACGCGATTGGCCGGGGCTTGGCGCGCAACTGGATGTCGACCTGCGCGCAATGCGGGCACAGGCAGGACTGATCCCGCAGCTCGGCCGGCAATGCTTCGAGCACGGTCGGGTCGATGCTCACGCTGTAGCACCAGCAGGGCCGGTCGGCGGTTCGAGGGTCGGCCAGGGTGCAGTCGTTGGCGCCGCCGCAGGCCGGGCAAAGGTCGGGTTTATTCATAGCTGGAGTGAGGCATTTCCACGCAGGTTCGGTTGCACCCGGTTTTCCGGGCGCGTTGCAGCGCATGATCGGTCCGCGACAGCAGGCTGTGCAAGGTATCTTCGTCTTGTAGGGTGGTGAGGCCGAGGCTGACGGTAACCCGCAATTGCTTTCCACTGCAGAAATAGCGCTGCTTTTCGATGTGCTGACGAACTTTCTCTGCGATTTTCAGACCGGTCTGACCATCGGTGTCCTTGAGCAGGACGACGAAGGCGTCGGCGCTCCAACGACACACGATGTCCGAATGCCGCAGGCTCTCCGTCAGGTTGCGGGCGAAGCCGGTAAGCAGTTGATCGGTGGCGATATGACCGTGGGTGTTGTCCAGCTGCTTGAAGTCGTCCAGCTCCACCAGCAGCGCCGTCAAGGGTTTGGGTTCGCGCTGGGCTTCGTGCAGGGCTTGCACGGCCAGCAGGTCGAAGCCACGGCGGTTCGGCAATTCGGTCAGGCTGTCGAGGGTGGCCTGGGCGTCGATGCGCAGCTGATAGCTGTTGATCAACCGATAAAGGATGGCCAAGACCGCCGACGTCACGAGCACGCCGATCAGTAGATTCACGAGCACCGTCTTGAGGATGTGATCGCGTACCGAGGCATGGGCCGCGTAATAGCCCAGCAACGTAATGATCAGGAAACCAGAACCGAGCAGCGCCACCACGGCCAGGAGCGGCTTGCGCTGGGAATATAACGGCGAACGGAGCGACATGGCGATTCCCTTGGCGCAGACCCAATGAAATCAGTTTAGTGGCCTTGTGGGAAAAGACAGTCGGATTTGCCACGTTTGTGGGGGCATTCAAAATGGTGGCCGAAACTGGGCAAAGCGCTACATGTTTCAACTTATTGCACAAACGCACCAGATTCCGATTCTGCTGTCTGAGTAGGTGTCAGTCACACAACGTTGACTGCCGCCCATCAGCGTCGCTGATGTGGCCCATTCGCGGTCCAGGAGGCCGCCATGTATCGACGACTGCTGCTCATTGCGTTCCTTGGCCTGACTCTTTCGGCATGCGTGCCCTACTACGACGGAGACTCGAGCTACTACCGTTCCGAGGTCTACACCTCACCGGCACCGGTCTATTACAGCGGTGGCGGGAGTTACTATTCGGCACCGCGCGGCTATTACGCTCCGCGATACTACCAACCGGCGCCGCGCTATTACTCGGCACCGCGCTACTACCAACATGGCCCACGCCATTACTCGCCACCGCGAGCGGCGTACCGGCCTTATCCTCACCGGGGCGGCTGGGACGGTCGCGATCGGGGTGGCTGGAACGACGATCGTCGTGGCCGTGGCGGACGTGACCGTGGGCATGATCATCGGGGACGGGGTCATGATGGACGGGGCAATCATCGGTAATGGACTGGCAGCAAAAAGCGGCGCATGAAGCGCCGCTTTTTTGTGGCTGCAATAAACACCTGTCGAATAACTTTTGTTGGGATAACTTTTGTGGGAGCAAAGCTTGCTCGCGATGACATAGGCCCAGTCAGCTCTCTATGACTGACATACCGCTATCGCGAGCAAGCTTTGCTCCCACAGATGTCACATTCCACAATGTCACTTCCACAGAGCGTCATCCGCTGCTTTATTCGTTAGACAAATCCGCCAACGGATGCCTGCCTTCCCATGCCTTGTGAAAGTGCGCCTCGACCGCCGCTTCGGGCACATGGTTGATGTCCGGCCAGTGCCACCGCGGTTTGTGGTCCTTGTCGATCAAACGCGCCCGCACGCCTTCGCTGAACTCCGGATGACAGCAGCAGTTGAGGCTCAAGGTGTATTCCATCCGGAACACACCGGCCAAGGACAAATGCCGGGCCCGGGCAATTTGCTCCCAGACCAGATGTGCGGTCAGCGGCGAGCCTTCGCTCATGGTCTTGGCGGCCCGGGCGATCAGTGGATCAGGATGATCCACCAACAGGCTGAGGGCTTTCCAGGCGCAGCGCACATCGCTGACATCCAACCACTCATCGATTTTCGACCGCCGCGGCAGCCATTGGGCTTCGGGCAGTTGGGTGATGGCTTCCTGCTGCAAGGCCTTGAGCAAGCTGTTGAGCTGCATCTCCGTTTGCTCCTGCCAGTTGAGTTGCAGCAGGCCCTCGATCAGATCGTCCTGTTGTTCGTCCAGCAAAAAGCGGTCAGCCAGGCCCAGGTCGATGGCGTCCCGGGCGTTCATGTGGGCGCCGGTCAGGCCGAGAAACAGCCCGAGCTTGCCGGGCAGGCGCGACAAGAACCAACTGGCGCCGACATCCGGGTAGAGGCCAATGCTGATCTCGGGCATCGCCAGGCGGCTGCTGGGCGTGACGATGCGGGTACTGGCGCCTTGCAGCAATCCCATGCCGCCGCCCAGTACATAACCGTGGCCCCAGCACAGTAGGGGTTTGGGGTAGGTGTGCAGGTTGAAGTCCAAGCGGTATTCCGCTGCGAAGAATTGCGCCGCCAGCGGCGGTACTTCGCCGGGATGCGCGCGGCAGGCCTCCACCAGGCTGCGCACTTCGCCGCCGGCGCAGAAGGCCTTGGCGCCGTTGCCACGCAACAGCACACACACGACCTGCGGCTCTCGGGCCCAGGCATCGAGGCGATCACGCAAGGCGTTGATCATGGGCAGGGACAGGGCGTTCAGGGATTTTTCGGCATCCAGCGTGGCGATGCCGATACGGGCACCGTCGATGCCGGTGAGTTCTTCGAAGTGCAGATTCATCGGGACCTCGATCGGAAATTTGAATGTTCAGTATGACCGCTGCGTGGGAAAGTGCCGGTTCTGCGTCAGATCAATTGACAAGCCCTGTAGGCTTTCCTAGGGTGCGCCCACTGTTTTTACCGGATGCAACCATGACTGCTGACGACCGTATCAAACTCGAACCGAGCTGGAAGCAGGCCTTGCGTGCCGAGTTCGACCAGCCCTACATGGCGGAGTTGCGCGAGTTTTTGCGCAGTGAATACGCCGCCGGCAAGGAAATTTATCCACCGGCACCGTTGATCTTCAATGCCCTCAATTCCACGCCGCTGGACAAGGTCAAGGTGGTGATTCTCGGCCAGGATCCGTACCACGGTCCAGGCCAGGCCCATGGCTTGTGCTTCTCGGTGCAACCGGGCGTGCCGACGCCGCCGTCGCTGGTGAACATCTACAAGGAATTGAAGCGCGATTTGAACATCGACATCCCGAATCACGGTTACCTGCAAAGCTGGGCCGACCAGGGCGTGTTGCTGCTCAATACGACCCTCACCGTGGAGCGCGCCAATGCCAACGCCCATGCCAAGAAAGGTTGGCAACACTTTACCGACCGGGTCATCGAAGTGGTCAGCGAACACCAGCCGAACCTGGTGTTCCTGCTGTGGGGCGCCCATGCCCAGGGCAAGCAGAAGTTGATCGATGCGACCAAGCACTTGGTGTTGACCTCGGTCCACCCGTCACCGCTGTCGGCCCACCGAGGCTTCATCGGCTGCGGGCATTTCAGCCGGGCCAACAAGTTTCTCCAGCAGCATGGCGAGCAGCCGATCGAGTGGCGGTTGCCGCCGGTTTGATGAGCTAGTCGAGCGGGCCCCATCGCGAGCAGGCTCGCTCCCACATAGGTTTTGTGGTGGGACGCAAAATGTGTGCTCGCCGCAGGGCTCCTGTGGGAGCGAGCCTGCTCGCGATGAAGACAACTCGGTCTACAAATCCGACGCCGACCTGCTCGTCCAATACCTGAACAACGGCTCTGCCAGGAACAGCACGAACAACAACCGCATCACCTGCAACGCCGTTACCAATGGCACCGACAGTTGCAGCGTCTCCGCCGTCAGGCTCATTTCCGCGATGCCGCCGGGCATCATGCCCAACGTCAACGAGCGCAGATCCAGATGGGTCAAGGTGCTCAAGCCAAGGGCTGCCAGTGTGGCGATCAGCATCGTCAACACCGTGCCAACCAACGTGCGCCCCATGAATGACGGTGCCCGACGAAAGAACTGCCGGTTGAAATGACAACCCAACCCGCTGCCGATCAGCCACTGGCCAAGCTGGCTGGCGCCGTCGGGCAGGCCAATGTGCAGGTCCCAACCGACACTCACCGCCGCGCTCACCAGCAACGGCCCGAACAACCAGGGATTGGGTTGGCGCAAGCGCTCCCAGACCCAGGCGAGCAGGGCGCCCGCCGGGAACAGGATCGCCAGCCACAGCCAGTCCACCGTCGTGGCGTGTTGCATCGGCGTACCTTCACCCAACAGGTACTTGAAGGCCGCCGGCACACACAGCACCACCACCAGCACCCGCAGGCTCTGGCCCGCTGCAACGCGGCTGAGGTCCGCGCCGTTGCGGGCGCCGAGGTTGACCATTTCGCCGGAACCGCCCGGCATGCTCGAAAAGAACGCGGTAGCACGGTCCTCGCCGGTGCGACGCATCAGCCAGACACTCACCACGCTGGACACGCTGGTGATCAGCGCGCCGAAGAAGATCAGGCCGAAGTGGCTCAGGACTTGCTCCATCACCACCGGCGTAAAGTGCAGGCCGATACCGATGCCCACCACCCATTGGCCGCATTTGCGGCCGCCGGGGATTTCCATCAATTGCCACGGCGTGAGACAGCGCACCAGGATGATCGCCAACAACGAGCCGACCATCCAGGGCAGGGGCCAGCCGATCAGGCTGGCCAGGTAACCGCCGGCCAGACCGACCAGCGGTGTTCTCCACCATTGTCTGAAGGTTGTTGCCTCAGACATTGGCCAGGGCACGACGCTGGGCACTGCGACGACGCCAGATGCGCAGCAGCGGCAGGAACAACATGATCGCCGTCAGGATCCAGCAACCGAAGGTGATCGGGCTCGACCAGAGGATCTCCAGCGCACCGTTGGAAATCGACAGCGCACGGCGCAGGTTCTGCTCCATCAGCCCGCCGAGGATGAAGCCCAGCAAGACCGGCGACAGTGGGAAATCCAACTTGCGCAGGATGTAGCCGAAGATGCCGATGCCGATCATCAGGAACAGGTCGAATGTGGTGGCATGCACCGCGTAGACGCCGATCCCGGTGATGATCGCAATGACCGGTACCAGCGCCCAGTTCGGCACGGCCAGGATGCGGGTGAAGATGCGGATCATCGGGATGTTGAGGATCACCAGCATGATGTTGGCGACGAACAACGAGGCGATCAGGCCCCAGACGATGTCCGGCTGTTGCTGGAACAGCAGGGGACCGGGGGTGATGTTGTACAGCGACAGCGCGCCGATCATCACCGCCGTGGTGCCCGACCCAGGAACGCCGAGAGTCAGCATCGGCACCAGCGCACCGCAGGCTGCGCCGCCGATGGCGGTTTCCGGCGCCGCGAGGCCGCGCTTGTCGCCCTGGCCGAACGTGCCACTGGCACCGGCCATGCGTTTTTCAGTCATGTAGGCCACGGCGCTGGCCAGGGTCGCGCCCGCCCCAGGCAATACGCCCATGATGAAACCCAGCACGCCGCAGCGGATGTTCACCCAGAACACCGAGGCGGCCTCCTTGAGGTTGAACATCATCCGCCCGGTGGCTTCCACCGCTTCCTGGCCGCGGTGGGTTTTCTCCAACAGCAACAGGATTTCACTGATGGAGAACAAGCCCAACACCAGCACGACGAACTGAATACCGTCGGTCAGGTGGATGTTGTCACCGGTGAAGCGATAGACGCCGCTGTTGGCGTCGATCCCGACACTGGACAGGAACAGGCCGATCAGCGCCGCGATGAAAGTCTTGAGCGGTCGGTCGCCGGCCATGCCGCCGAGGCAGACAATGGCGAACACCATCAGGACGAAGTATTCCGCCGGCCCGAACGCAATCGCCCATTTGGCCAGCAGCGGTGCGAACAACACCATGCCGCAGGTAGCGATGAGCGCACCGATGAACGAGCTCCACGCCGACAGCGACAACGCCACCCCGGCCAGACCTTGGCGAGCCATCGGGTAGCCGTCGAGGGTGGTCATCACGGTGGAGGCTTCACCGGGGATGTTAAGCAGGATCGAGCTGATACGCCCGCCGTATTCGCACCCCAGGTACACCGCCGCCAGCAGGATCAGCGCCGACTCCGGCGGCAGCCCCAGTGCGAAGGCGATCGGGATCAGCAGCGCCACGCCGTTGATCGGGCCCAGGCCCGGCAGCAGGCCGACCACGGTGCCGATCAGGGTACCGCTCAATGCCGTGACGAGGTTGTAGGGGGTCAGTGCAACGCCAAAACCCTGGCCGAGATAATTCAGGGTATCCATATCAATTCTCCAGGACGTCGAGCAGGCCCAGGGGCAGCGGCACGTCCATCAGCTTGTCGAACAACAGATAAAGACCGATGGCCATCAGGCTGATGATCACCACGCTCGGTACCCAGCGACCGCCATACAGGCGCGCCATCGGCACACCGACCAAGATGCTGGCGACGATGAAGCCCAGGGGTTCGAAGGTCCCGGCGAAGACCAGCAGCAGCGCGACGCAGATGCCGATCTTCTGCAGGGTTTCACGGTCCAGTTGCGGGTCGTCCTCGCTGTGTACGACGGGCGTAGGGCGAAACAGCATGTACAGCAGCGCCAGGCCCATCAGTCCCAGGATCAATAATGGAAAGGCGCGCGGGCCGACCGGTTCGTAGGAAAAGGCGGCCTGATACGGCCAGGCCATCAGCGCCAGGCCGATACAGGCCAGCAGCAGCACCGCGGCAAAAATACGTTGGATGGTGAGCATGACTAACTCCTGGGCGGCGCCGGTTGTGCCGGCGCCGCCGCGAGAACAGGGAGGATTACTGGATCAGGCCGAACTCTTTGGCCAGCACCTTGTAATCAGCCACTTGCTTCTTCACGTAGGTGTCCAGTTCCGGACCGGTCATCGCAAACGGGAACAGCTCGCGCTGGTCGCGCAGCTTGGCGAATTCTTCGGAAGCCAGCAGCTTGTCGAAAGCGTCTTTCCACCAGGCGTAGTCTTCATCGCTGACCTTCGGCCCGAGGTAGAAGCCGCGAACCACCGGCCAGACGATGTTGTAGCCTTGTTCCACAGCGGTCGGAATGTCCTTCATTTCCGGCTCGTCGATGCGCTTCTCGGCAAACACGGCGAGCAGGCGCATGTCGCCGCTCTGGATGTGCGGCATGGAGTCGGAAATGTCCGTACTGCCGACCTGGATGTGCCCGCCAAGCAGTGCGGTGGCGATCTCGCCGCCGCCTTCGAGGGCCACGTAACGCAGGTCGCGAGGGTTGATGCCGGCGGCCTTGGCGATGAGGGCGGTCTGCATCCAGTCCTGGCTACCGACGGTGCCGCCGGAGCCGATCACCACCGAGCCCGGATCTTTCTTCAGGGCCTGTACCAGATCGTCGAGGGTCTTGTAGGGCGAATCGCTTTTCACGGCAATGGCGCCATAGCTGGTGCCCACGGCGGCCAGCCAGCGCACGGCACTTTCATCGAAACGACCGAACTTGCCTTGGGCCAGGTTCAGCAGTGAGCCGCTGGACCAGGCCACCAGCGTACCGGCGTCGGCCGGGCGCTGGGCGACCACTGCGTTGTAGGCCACCGCGCCGACACCGCCGGGCATGTAAGTGACGCGCATCGGTTTGGTCAGCAGCTTCTGGTTGACCAGCGCGCTTTGCGCCAGCTTGCACGTCAGGTCGAAACCGCCACCGGGGGAGGCCGGGGCGATACATTCCGGGCGCTTCGGTTCTTTGGATGGATCAGCGGCGAGCAATTGCCCGGCGAACATCAGGCATCCGGCTGCCAGGGCTACTTTACGCAGTGATAGGTTCATTGTTGTCTCCACAGGAGTTGTTGTTGTGTGTTGCCAAATTGGAGAGTGCCGGAGCCGCGCGGCCCCGGCGACCTTCGGTTACCAGAGCGCTACGCTGTAGCTGACCAGCAAGCGCATTTCATCGGCATCGCGAGCCGAATAGTTGGAACGGTAGGTCGCGTTGCGCAGGCGTACGGCAACGTCCTTGAACGTGCCGCTTTGCACGACGTACTTGATCTCGCTGTTGCGTTCCCATTCCTTGCCGCTGTCACCGTTGCGCAGCGAAATGTTGTCGCCACTTATGTAGCGGCTCATGAAGCTCAGCCCCGGGATCCCCAGCTTGCCGAAGTCATAGTCGTAGCGCGCCTGCCAGGAACGCTCGTCGGCTTCGGCAAAATCGTTGATCTGTACGAAGTTCACCAGGTACGGGTCGCTGCCATCAACATAAGGGAAGGCACTGTCACCGGACATGTGCTGGTAACCGGCGCTGAACTTGTGGCCGCTCAAAGCGTAGCTCACCAGGCCATTGAGGGATTTGTTGTCGATCTTGCCGCCGCGGGCCGCGCCCTGGTCGTCGCTGATCGCCAGGCGCAGGTCGGTGCCGAACGTACCGGGACCGATGGCATGGGAGGAGACCAGGCCGAAGAAGTGCTGGTTGTAGACTTCGCTGAGTTGGGCGAAGTGATAACGGCCGGTGATCTTGTCGGTGAACTTGTAGTCAAGGCCGCCGAAACTGAAATGCTCGCCGGCCACGCTGCCGGTGAAGCGGCCGTTCTTGTTGTTGAGGGCGATGTCCTCGTAGTTGGTGTCGTTGCGATCCTTGGCGTTGTTCAAGCGTCCGCCGGTGAAGGTCAGGTTCTTGATTTCGTTGGAGGTCAACATGCCGCCTTCGAAGGTTTGCGGCAGGATGCGCCCGTCGTTGGGCTTGAGGATGGGCAGCTCTGGAATCAAGCTGCCGATTTTCAGCTCGGTGGCGGAGATTTTTACCTTGCCGGTCAGCCCCAGCTTGGAATATTCATCAGCGGCGCGGCCGTCATCGTGGGTGGGCAACAGGCCGGTGCCGGTACGGTCCGGGCTGGAATCGAGCTTGACCCCAAGCATCCCCAATGCATCGATCCCAAAGCCTACGGTGCCCTCGGTGTAGCCCGATTGCAGGTTGAGCATGAACCCCTGGGCCCATTCGTCACGCTTGGATTGCTGCGCGCTGGTGCCGTCGCGAAAGTCGCGGTTGAAATACATGTTGCGGGTTTCGAAGGTTGCCGTACTGTCTTCGATGAAGGCAGCCTGGCTCATCGGCGAAAAGCCGGCGAGGGCGGCGGCACTGGCCAAGGCGGTCTTGTTGAAACGGGAAAGGCGAGCAGGCGCTGGGGCCTGGGGCTGCATGGACAGCATGGTGGTACTCCGCTTTATTGTTCTTATTTGGCGAAAACGCTTCGAGGCGTTTTTCGTTCGCGATGTGCGTCGCGGCGGACAGCCGAAACCGTCCGTGGGAGGACTCTAACGGCCCAACCTTTCGCTAACCTTTCAAAACCTTTCAGCGTGTTTTTTGGCTTCACAGTGGCGGATGCGGCTGTAAACTCCGCGCCAAAGAATGGCGTCGGCCATCCCTGAATCGAGGAATAACCCATGCGTGTCCTGCTCGTCGAAGACCATCTGCAGCTCGCCGAAAGCGTTGCCCAGGCGCTCAAGAGCACCGGTTTGACCGTGGATGTGTTGCATGATGGCGTCGCGGCCGACCTGGCCTTGAGCAGTGAGGAATACGCCGTGGCGGTCCTTGATGTCGGGCTGCCGCGCATGGACGGTTTCGAGGTGCTGGCGCGTCTGCGGGCCCGTGGCAAGACGTTGCCGGTGCTGATGCTGACTGCCCGCAGCGACGTCAAGGACCGCGTCCATGGCCTCAACCTGGGGGCCGACGATTACCTGGCCAAGCCATTCGAGCTCACCGAACTGGAGGCCCGGGTCAAGGCCCTGCTGCGCCGCAGCGTACTGGGCGGAGAACGCCAGCAGCGCTGCGGCGGGCTGGTCTACGACCTGGACACCCGCCGTTTTACCCTCGACGACGAACTACTGACCCTGACCTCCCGCGAGCAAGCCGTGCTGGAAGCGTTGATTGCCCGTCCGGGGCGTGTGATGAGCAAGGAGCAACTGGCGGCCCAGGTGTTCGGACTGGACGAAGAGGCCAGCCCCGACGCCATCGAAATCTACGTCCACCGCCTGCGCAAGAAACTCGACGGCCATGCGGTGGCGATCGTGACGTTCCGCGGCTTGGGCTATCTGCTGGAAAATCGCAATGCATAAACCCGACAGCCTGCGCTGGCGGTTGCTTCGCAACCTGGCCTTGCTGCTGGTGGTGCTGATGCTCGCCAGCGGTTTGAGCGCCTACTGGAACGGTCGCGAAGCGGCGGACACCGCCTATGACCGGACCCTGCTGGCCTCGGCCCGGACCATCGCTGCTGGCCTGTCCCAGCGCGACGGCAGCCTCAGCGCGGATGTGCCCTACGTGGCCCTGGACACTTTTGCCTACGACAGTGCCGGACGCATTTATTACCAGGTCAACGACATCGACAAGAAGTTGATTTCCGGCTACGAAAACCTTCCCGGCCCGCCGCCCGGAACGCCCCGCACGGACGACTACCCAGCCCTGGCGCGTTTTTACAACGCTCAATACCAGGGGCAGAACGTGCGCGTGGTGAGTCTGCTCAAGGCCGTGAGCGAGCCGAACATGAACGGCATGGCGGAAATTCGCGTGGCCGAGACTGAAGAGGCGCGGGTCAGCATGGCCCGCAGCCTGATGGCAGACACGCTGTTGCGCCTGGGCATGCTGGCCGTGGGCGCGCTGCTGTTGGTGTGGTTCGCCGTCAGCGCGGCGCTGCGCCCGCTGGAGCGTTTGCGCACGGCAGTGGAGGAGCGTCAGCCGGACGATCTGCGGCCGTTGCCGCTGGTGGAGGTGCAGCACGAGTTATGGCCGCTGGTGCGGGCCCTCAACCATTTCACCGAGCGCCTGCGCGGGCAGTTCGAACGTCAGGCGCAGTTCATCGCCGATGCCGCCCACGAACTGCGCACGCCCTTGGCCGCGCTCAAGGCGCGCCTGGAGCTGGGCTTGCGCGCCAGCGAGCCGGTGACCTGGCGGGAAACCCTGGAAACCGCGGCCCAGGGGACCGATCGATTGACCCACCTGGCCAACCAGTTGCTGTCCCTGGCGCGGGTGGAAAATGGCGCCCGGGCCATTGCCGAAGGCGGTGCGCAGTTGCTCGATCTGAGCCAGTTGGCCCGTGAGCTGGGCATGGCCATGGCCCCGCTGGCCCATGCCCGAGGCGTGGCGCTGGCCCTGGAAGCCGACGAACCGGTATGGCTGCGGGGCGAGCCGACCTTGTTGAACGAGCTGTTGAGCAATCTGGTGGACAACGCCCTCGCCCACACGCCGTCGGGCGGCAACGTAATCCTGCGGGTGTCAGCGCCGGCGGTGCTGGAAGTCGAGGACGATGGCCCCGGCATTCCGTTGCATGAGCGGGATCGGGTATTCGAGCGGTTCTATCGACGTAACCAGCAAGTGGCCGGCTCGGGCCTCGGGTTGGCGATCGTCGGCGAAATCTGCCGCGCGCATCTGGCGCAGATCACCTTGCACGACGGGCAGGAGCGTGGGTTGAAGGTGCGGGTGAGTTTTGTCCCGGGATAAACCTGGCGATGCAAAACCCTGTGGCGAGGGAGCTTGCTCCCGCTGGGTTGCGAAGCAGCCCTAAGCTTTTGCGGCCGCTACGCGACCGAGCGGGAGCAAGCTCCCTCGCCACAAAAGCGCTCCTGACCACAAAAGAGAGGCATGGCCAGAGAGGTCTTCATGGTTTCAGATGTTCCTAGTAGAACATCGACCGCGCTTCTTCGATATCCGCGCATCTGGCGCAGATCACCTTGCACGACGGGCAGGAGCGTGGGTTGAAGGTGCGGGTGAGTTTTGTCCCGGGATAAACCTGGCGATGCAAAACCCTGTGGCGAGGGAGCTTGCTCCCGCTGGGTTGCGAAGCAGCCCTAAGCTTTTGCGGCCGCTACGCGACCGAGCGGGAGCAAGCTCCCTCGCCACAAAAGCGTTCCTGACCACAAAAGAGAGGCATGGCCAGAGAGGTCTTCATGGTTTCAGATGTTCCTAGTAGAACATCGACCGCGCTTCTTCGATATCCGCGCATCTGGCGCAGATCACCTTGCACGACGGGCAGGAGCGTGGGTTGAAGGTGCGGGTGAGTTTTGTCCCGGGATAAACCTGGCGATGCAAAACCCTGTGGCGAGGGAGCTTGCTCCCGCTGGGTTGCGAAGCAGCCCTAAGCTTTTGCGGCCGCTACGCGACCGAGCGGGAGCAAGCTCCCTCGCCACAAAAGCGCTCCTGACCACAAAAGAGAGGCATGGCCAGAGAGGTCTTCATGGTTTCAGATGTTCCTAGTAGAGCATCGACCGCGCTTCTTCGATATCCGCGCATCTGGCGCAGATCACCTTGCACGACGGGCAGGAGCGTGGGTTGAAGGTGCGGGTGAGTTTTGTCCCGGGATAAACCTGGCGATGCAAAACCCTGTGGCGAGGGAGCTTGCTCCCGCAGGGTTGCGAAGCAGCCCTGAGCTTTTGCGGCCGCTACGCGACCGAGCGGGAGCAAGCTCCCTCGCCACAAAAGCGTTCCTGACCACAAAAGAGAGGCATGGCCAGAGAGGTCTTCATGGTTTCAGATGTTCCTAGTAGAACATCGACCGCGCTTCTTCGATATCCGCGCATCTGGCGCAGATCACCTTGCACGACGGGCAGGAGCGTGGGTTGAAGGTGCGGGTGAGTTTTGTCCCGGGATAAACCTGGCGATGCAAAACCCTGTGGCGAGGGAGCTTGCTCCCGCTGGGTTGCGAAGCAGCCCTAAGCTTTTGCGGCCGCTACGCGACCGAGCGGGAGCAAGCTCCCTCGCCACAAAAGCGTTCCTGACCACAAAAGAGAGGCATGGCCAGAGAGGTCTTCATGGTTTCAGATGTTCCTAGTAGAACATAGACCGCGCTTCTTCGATATCCGCGCAGCGGGCCTTGTTTTCCGGGTCGATGCCCAGTTTCTTGAAGGCCGGGACGCCGAACACGTCGATCCTGGACAGCGGGTGGTCGGTGTCCTTGTAGCAGTACAGCGCAGCGACCTGCACCAGATCGACATAATCGATTTGCTTGGAGTCCCGGCTGAAATCCAGGTACAGGCCTGGCAGCTTCACCAACCGCTCCGGAAATTCCCAGACACTGAGCAACTTGTCCCCCAACACCGGGTGAATCGTCTCGATGACGTGGTTGAGGCTGACCGGGTCCGACAGCAATTCATTATTGTCTTGTGCATACGTGAGGATCGGTAGCACGCCGATTTGATGCACCAGCCCGCCCAATGCGGCCTGGTCGGGCTTGAGTTGGGTGTAGCCGCGACACAGCGCATAGCTGACGCCGGCGATCTCCAGGCTCTTGCGCCAGACTTCGCGCATCTTCAGTTCCACCACCTCGGAGCGGGCATGGAAAATCTGCTCCATGACCAGGCCGATGGCCAGGTTGCTGCTGTAGTTGACGCCCAATCGAGTGATGGCCGTGTGCAGGTCAGTGACTTCCTGGGTGGCGCGCAACAGCGGGCTGTTGACCACTTTTATCAGGCGTGCCGAGAGGGCCGTATCGCGGCCGATCACTTTGCTCAGGTTGCTGACGCTGATTTCCGGGTCTTCGGCGGCCCGGCGAATCTGCATGGCCACTTCCGGTAATGTTGGCAGAACCAGGTCGTCGTTATCGATGGCCTGTACCAAATCCCGTTGGACCTTATCCGCCAAATCGCTCATTTAGGTTCTCTAGAGTACTGCGGCAAATACTGCGATCAGCGCTGGATTTCGCGGTCGCGGTCCAGTTCGTAAGGCAGGTCCAACAATTGAAGGTTCGGGCCTTCCAAGGCACCGAGGTGCACATTGTCATCTTCTGCTGCTTCGGCCTGCAAAACCGCCAGCAGTTCAATGTTTCCCTCTCCGCGGGCGGCAATCACCACTTCGCCGATGGAACTGCCATGCGTGGGGGAGAACAGCGCCGTGCCGGGTTCCGGCAGTTCGCTGGCGTCCAGCTGCAGGCGATACAGGCGGCGCTTGAGCTTGCCCAGGTATTGCATGCGGGCAACGATTTCCTGGCCGGTGTAGCAGCCTTTCTTGAAACTGACGCCGCCGACGGCTTGAAGGTTGAGCATCTGTGGGATGAACAATTCGCGGGTGGCCGGCATGACCTGGCCGATCCCGGCGCGAATCTGACCCAGCAGCCACGGGTTCAGGTCCGCCTCGGCCAGGTCGGCGCCCAGGCGGGTGCGCAATGTTTGGGCCTGGTCGGCGGGCGCCCACAATTCGGCGCGGCCGGGGGAAACACGGATGGCGATCAAGGCTTCATGGCGCGCCACGCTGTCGGTGTCGCTCGGCAGTTCCAGGCCCAGGCCGGCCAGGGTCGTGTCGGCGTTTTCCAGGCCGAAGCGAACCCAGGCGGCGCTTTCGTCGGTGAGCTTGGATTTGGAGAACACGGCATATTTTTTCAGATCCGCCAGTTGCGGTTCGAGCAGTTCGGTGGCCATGGCCATCAACACGCCGTCGCCTTCGAGCAGGATGCGGAAACTCGATTGCATCCGGCCTTTCTGGGTGCAGCGGGCACCGAGGCTGGCCCGGCTGACGCTCAGGTAGTCGAGGTTGCAGGTCAATTGGCCTTGCAGGAATTTGCTGGCATCCACGCCGCGGACAGCGAGGACGCCTTCGTGGGACAGGGTGCAGAAAAAAGCGAAATCAGCCATGGGTCATCGCAGGGTAAAAAGTCTGGTAGACATCATAAGGGGACGCCCTTGAAATGGGTAGTTCACAAAGGATCGATGGCGCCCGACCAAAGCTGTCTGTTCCGCTGCGGTGGGGCCTGTATACTTGCGCTCTATTTGAGGAGCGCTCCATGGTCGAAGACGTTGAACTGAATCGCCTCTACTGGCACAGCCGCCGCGGCATGCTTGAGCTGGACGTGTTGCTGGTGCCGTTCGTGAAAGAGGTTTATCCCCATCTCAATGAAGTGGACCGTGCGTGCTACGTCCGCTTGCTCGAATGCGAGGATCAGGACATGTTCGGCTGGTTCATGGAACGCAGCGAATCCGAAGACCCTGAGTTGCAGCGCATGGTCCGGATGATCCTGGACCGTGTCCAGCCCAAGTAATCGCTTCGAATGCCGCTGGCAGGCCTCCGGGCAGTTGCTGGCGGCCTATCTGCTTGCCCAGGCGTTCGCCCTGGGTTCGTTGTTCCTGTTGTCCGTGCCGTCCTGGTGCGCAGCGCTTGGCGTCGTAGTGTGCCTGGCTCATGGCGCCTGGGTGATCCCTCGACATCTATTGCTGACCCAGCGCCGGGCTTTTTGCGGGTTGCGTCGTAACGCCACTGGCTGGCAGCTGTGGAACCGGGCCGACGGCTGGCGGGCTGTGCAATTGCGCCCCGACAGCCTGGCGCTGCCAATGATCATCGTGCTGCGCTTTCGCCTGCAGGGGGAGCGGCGGGTTCGCTCGCTGTGCGTGCCCCGCGACGCGCTGGCGCCGGATGTCCATCGGCGCCTGCGGGTGCAGCTCAGGTTCAGTCGGCGTAGGTGGGCGGCACCAGGATAGTGTCCAGCGCCTCGGGCAGCAGGTTCGGGTAGTCGAGGGTGTAATGCAGCCCCCGGCTTTCCTTGCGCTCCATGGCCGAGCGAATCATCAGTTCGGCCACCTGGGCCAGGTTGCGCAACTCGATCAGGTCGCGGCTGACTTTGTAGTTGCTGTAGAACTCGTCGATCTCATCCAGCAGCAAGCGCACCCGGTGCTGTGCCCGTTGCAGGCGCTTGTTGGTGCGCACGATGCCGACGTAGTCCCACATGAAGCGCCGCAGCTCGTCCCAGTTGTGAGCGATGATCACGTCTTCGTCAGAGTCGGTGACCTGGCTGGCGTCCCACGAGGGCAGGGCGGCCGGAATGGCGATCTGCGGCAACTGCTCGAGGATGTCCGCTGCCGCCGAGCGGGCGTAGACGAAACATTCCAGCAGCGAGTTGCTGGCCATGCGGTTGGCGCCGTGCAGGCCGGTGAAGCTGGTTTCGCCAATGGCGTAGAGGCCCGGCACGTCGGTGCGGCCGCGTTGATCGACCATCACGCCACCGCAGGTGTAATGTGCCGCTGGCACCACCGGGATCGGTTGCTTGGTGATGTCGATGGAGAATTCCAGGCAGCGCTCGTACACCGTCGGGAAGTGGCTCTTGATGAACGCTTCGGGCTTGTGGCTGATGTCCAGGTAGACGCAATCGATACCCAGGCGCTTCATTTCATGGTCGATGGCCCGGGCGACGATGTCCCGTGGTGCCAGTTCGGCGCGCGGGTCGAAGCGTTGCATGAAGCGTTCGCCGTTGGGGAGTTTCAAATGAGCCCCTTCGCCACGCAGGGCCTCGGTCACCAGGAAGCTCTTGGCCTGTGGGTGGTAGAGGCAGGTGGGGTGAAACTGGTTGAACTCCAGGTTCGCCACCCGGCAACCCGAGCGCCAGGCCATGGCGATGCCGTCGCCGCAGGCGCCGTCGGGGTTGCTGGTATAAAGGTAGACTTTCGCCGCACCCCCGGACGCCAGGATGACGAAGCGCGCGCCGTAGGTGTCGACTTCGCCGGTGCCGCGATTGAGCACGTAGGCGCCGAGGCAGCGATCACCGTCCAGGCCCAGGCGTTTTTCGGTGATCAGGTCGACCGCGACGCGCTGTTCCAGCAATTCGATGTTCGGCCGTTGTCGCGCCTGGGCGAGCAGGGTCTTGAAGATCGCCGCGCCCGTGGCGTCGGCTGCGTGAATGATGCGCCGATGGCTGTGGCCGCCTTCGCGGGTCAGGTGAAACTCGAAACCGCCGTCTTCGGTGCCCGATTGTTCGTCACGGGTAAACGGCACGCCTTGGTCGATCAGCCACTGGATGGCTTCCCGGCTGTGCTCGACCGTGAAGCGCACCGCTTGCGGATCGCAAAGGCCGCCGCCAGCGTTGAGGGTGTCGTCGACGTGGGATTCAATGGTGTCGGTATCGTCCAGCACGGCGGCGACGCCGCCCTGGGCCCAGAAGGTCGAACCGTTGGCCAGGTCGCCCTTGCTCAGGACGGCGATGCGCAAGTGCGCAGGCAAGGTCAGGGCCAGGCTCAATCCGGCGGCACCGCTGCCGATTACCAGAACATCATGTTGGAACTGTTGGCTCATTCGAATGGTTTCCGCTCAAGGCGACCCGGGTCGGGGTTGGCGCCAGACACCGCTTCAACGGGTCGGGCAGCCACGCAGCCCACTAGTATATAGAGGGGGGGATCGGCACAATAGCCGGGCATTCATGGCAATGTGAAACCAGTGTGACAGAAAAGCGGCACGCTTCGTCGGACCAGCCGGTTGGCTCTGAGTCGACAAAGGCGTCTGTTTCGAAGACAGAACGCTGTTTATCACGTCATGGTCGTCCATTATTCTATTTGCGACGCTGGAAATAGCGGGAACTTTTGCCAGGCGCCTACGTTCAATAGACGGTTGTCTGCAAAAGGGAGCAGCGTCGGGTTGATGCAGGATTTCGATTGGAATCCCTGCCAATAGGCCCGGCGACAGATTATTCGCGCAGCCGGGGAATCTCCTGCTGCGTTTTTCGTGCGTGCCGAGATCAGAGCGCGTCGGAAACTTGCTTGGAAGGGGGAGAACTTTTGCGAAAAGCCCGAGTCTATGTTTGCAAGCCCGGTCAATTAGTAATGCAAGCCTCCTTCGAGCTTATCGAGGAGTGTTCATGCTAACCCAGGAAGAGGATCAGCAGCTGGTCGAGCGCGTCCAACGCGGCGACAAGCGAGCTTTCGATCTGCTAGTGCTGAAATACCAGCACAAAATTCTCGGGTTGATCGTGCGTTTCGTGCACGACACCCATGAAGCGCAGGATGTCGCTCAGGAAGCCTTCATCAAGGCCTACCGCGCACTTGGTAATTTTCGCGGGGACAGCGCGTTTTACACGTGGCTTTACCGCATCGCCATCAACACGGCGAAAAACTATCTGGTTTCACGCGGCCGCCGGCCGCCGGATAGCGATGTAAGTTCTGAAGATGCCGAGTTCTACGATGGCGATCATGGCCTCAAGGATCTCGAATCACCGGAACGTGCGTTGCTGCGGGATGAGATCGAAGGCACCGTCCATCGAACCATCCAGCAACTGCCTGAAGATTTGCGTACGGCTTTAACTTTACGTGAGTTCGACGGTCTGAGTTACGAAGACATTGCGAGCGTCATGCAATGTCCTGTGGGCACCGTGCGCTCCCGGATTTTCCGCGCTCGGGAGGCCATTGATAAAGCCCTGCAACCGTTGTTGCAGGAAAACTAGAGACAGCGGCGACAGCCAAGAGAGGAACGCCATGAGTCGTGAAGCCCTGCAGGAATCGCTGTCCGCAGTTATGGACAACGAAGCGGACGAACTTGAATTACGTCGGGTATTGAATGCCTTCGACGATGTTGAAACACGTGAGACCTGGGCTCGTTACCAGATCGCCCGGGCTGTGATGCACAAGGACTTGTTGCTTCCTCGCCTGGACATCGCTGCCGCCGTTTCTGCTGCATTGGCTGACGAAGCCGTACCGGCAAAAGCATCTCGCGGACCATGGCGCAGCCTGGGTCGCCTGGCGGTAGCCGCGTCGGTCACCGTCGCTGTACTGGCGGGTGTACGCCTGTATAACCAGGATGAGATTGCCGGCGTGCAGATGGCGCAGCAGTCCAACCAGCCTGGCTTGGCCGCTCCACAGGTCAAGGGCCCAGCGGTATTGGCCGGTTACAGCGAAGGTTCGGAAACCGCAGGCCCAATGGCCAACGGTGTTCTGCAAGGCCAGCCTGGCTGGCATGATCAGCGCCTGCCCAACTACCTGCGTCAGCATGCCCAGCAAGCTGCCCTGAAAGGTACCGAAAGCGCGCTGCCTTACGCCCGTGCCGCCAGCCTGGAAAACCGTTAATAAGGAAAGCCATTGCGCGCCATACCTCTATTCACGCTTCTGCTTGGTGGCTGGTGTGCAATTCCAGCCCATGCCGATGAGGCTCAGGACTGGTTGAACCGCCTGAGTCAAGCCGAGCAACAGCAGAGCTTCCAGGGCACTTTCGTTTACGAGCGCAACGGTAGTTTTTCTACCCATAACATCTGGCATCGCGTCCAGGATGGCAAGGTCCGCGAGCGGTTACTCCAGCTCGACGGCTCGGCACAAGAAGTCGTGCGCATTGATGGGCATACTCAATGCGTAAGCGGCTCCTTGGTCGCGGGGCTGGGCAATACGCCGGAGAGCACTTCACGTGCGCTCGATCCGCAAAAACTCAAGAATTGGTATGACCTTGCAGTCATTGGCAAGTCACGTGTGGCCGGACGTCAAACGGTCATCGTTGCGCTGACGCCCAAGGACCAGCATCGCTATGGCTTCGAGCTGCACCTGGACAGAGAAACCGGCCTGCCGCTCAAATCCTTGTTACTCAATGACAAGGGCCAGTTGCTCGAGCGCTTCCAGTTCACCCGCATGAATCTCGCCGCGCCCGCAGACGCTGATTTGCAGGCCAGCGCCGATTGCAAGGCTGTCACGCAGGATCCTGGCAAGGCCGTCGCGGCGAAAACCGCCTGGCACTCGGACTGGCTGCCGCCCGGCTTCGAGCTGACCAGCAGTACCGCGCGCAAGGACCCGGACTCCCAGGTCCAAGTCAGCAGCCTGATGTATGACGACGGGCTGGCGCGCTTCTCGGTGTTCCTGGAGCCGTTGAACGGTGCCAACGCCACCGATACCCGTACTCAACTCGGTCCGACGGCGGCCGTGTCTCGCAGACTGACGACGCCCCAGGGCGAAATGATGGTCACGGTGGTCGGTGAAATTCCTATCGGTACGGCGGAACGGATCGCGCTGTCCATGCGCTCTGACGTCACGGCGACCCAATAACCTGCTGGCTGCACGGGTGATTCGATTGCGCGAGAGGCCGATGACGCCAGGGCTTGATCGAAATGCCGAAACTTCCTGTCAGCATTTTCATTTGCAAAAACTCAGCTTTTTTTCTATAGGTCAGAGCCGCTCGGCTCTGGCCTTGTCTGTTCCCGGAACAAAAATACCGGCGTATCTTTCCCTGGTATTCCTTGCTCCATATCGCTTAACCATGCTCGTCGTAACGGGAGCCGTATGTCGATACCACGCTTGAAAACCTATCTCTCCATTTTTGCCACCGTGCTTGTGCTCGGCCAGGCCGTTCCTGCCGTGGCGGTGGAATTGCCCGATTTCACGCAACTGGTCGAGCAGGCTTCACCCGCCGTGGTGAACATCAGCACCACCCAGAAGCTGCCGGATCGCCGTGTATCGGACCCGCAGATGCCGGACCTGGAAGGCTTGCCGCCCATGCTGCGGGAGTTCTTCGAGCGCGGCATGCCGCAACAGCCGCGCTCGCCCGGTGGTGGCCGCCAGCGCGAAGCGCAATCCCTGGGCTCGGGGTTCATCATTTCGCCTGATGGCTACATCCTGACCAACAACCATGTGATCGCCGACGCCGACGAAATCCTGGTGCGCCTGGCCGACCGTAGCGAACTCAAGGCCAAGCTGATCGGCACCGACCCACGTTCCGACGTGGCGCTGTTGAAAATCGAAGGCAAGGACCTGCCGGTGCTCAAGCTGGGCAAATCCCAGGACCTGAAAGCCGGCCAATGGGTGGTGGCCATCGGTTCGCCGTTCGGCTTCGACCACACCGTGACCCAGGGCATCGTCAGCGCCATCGGTCGCAGCCTGCCGAACGAAAACTACGTGCCGTTCATCCAGACCGACGTGCCGATCAACCCGGGTAACTCCGGTGGCCCGCTGTTCAACCTTGATGGTGAAGTGGTCGGCATCAACTCCCAGATCTATACCCGTTCGGGCGGCTTCATGGGCGTGTCCTTCGCCATTCCGATCGACGTGGCCATGGACGTGTCCAACCAGCTGAAAAGCGAAGGCAAGGTCAGCCGTGGCTGGTTGGGCGTGGTGATCCAGGAAGTGAACAAGGATCTGGCCGAGTCGTTCGGGCTGGATAAACCTGCCGGTGCGCTGGTGGCGCAGATCCAGGAAGGTGGCCCGGCTGCCAAGGGCGGCCTGCAAGTGGGTGACGTGATCCTGAGCATGAACGGCCAGCCGATCGTCATGTCCGCCGACCTGCCGCACCTGGTGGGCGCTCTCAAGGCCGGCGCCAAGGCTAATCTGGAAGTGATCCGCGAAGGCAAGCGCAAGAACGTCGAACTGACCGTCGGCGCCATTCCTGAAGAAGGCAAGGAACTGGATTCGCTGCCAAAATCCGGCGTCGAGCGCAGCAGCAACCGCCTGGGCGTGGCCGTGGTCGAGCTGACCGAAGAGCAGAAACGCACCCTGGAACTGCAGGGTGGTGTAGTGATCAAGGAAGTGCAGGACGGTCCTGCCGCGCTGATCGGTCTCCAGCCGGGCGACATCATCACGCACCTGAACAACCAGGCCATTGGTTCGGCCAAGGAGTTCACCGACATCGCCAAGGCATTGCCGAAGAATCGTTCGGTGTCGATGCGGGTCCTGCGCCAGGGGCGCGCGAGCTTCATCACGTTCAAGCTGGCCGAATGACCGGTTAGCCGCTGAAAAAAAACCGCCTCCAAAGAAGTAATGCAGTTACTCAAGAGAGACGATGGACCTGTGGCGAGGGAGCTTGCTCCCGCTTGAGCGCGAAGCGCTCACAAAAAGGGCCGCTTCGCAGCCCAGCGGGAGCAAGCTCCCTCGCCACGGTTTTTTCGATCGACTTAAGTGAGCCGCATTAGCTCGAGAGAGGCGGTTTTTTATTGCCTGGCCAATGCTCAGCCCATCATGTCCTTGACCATGCGCTCCTGCTCCATGAGTTCCCGCTGGCGCGCATCGATGCGTGACGAAAGGGGGAAGTTAGTGCCGGCGCGCCGTTTGGCGAAGTCCAGTTGCTGGATGGCCTGGCGGTAATCGCCCACCAGGGCGAAGTACTCGGCACGGGCCTGATGCAGGCCAATGATGTTGCCGGACAGCCCACGGGTCTCGGCCACCATGTACCAGACGTCCGGATCGTCCGGGCGCGACTTGAGCAAGGTTTCCAGGGCCTTCTCGGCGTCGGCGGGACGGTTCTGCTTGAGCAGCAGGTCGACGCGGACCTGGTTGAGCGGATAATTGCCCGGGTACTGGCTCAGCATCCGGTCGACGCGGGACTGAGCGTCGGCCAGTTTGTTGCTGGTGATGTCCAGGTCCACCAGGGCGAGGTTGTAGATGATCTCGTTGGGTGATTTGGCCAGCAACGGCTTGAGGTTCTCCCGAGCTTCGTTCAACTGGCCACCCTTGATCTGCGCGATCGCCAGGCCATAGCGTGCCACGTCGTTCTTCGGGTTTTCGTCCAGCTGTGCCCGGAAGCGCTTGGCGGCCAGGCCCGGGGTTTCTTCATAGGTCAGTTGGACCCGTGCACGAATCAATTGATAGCGCACGCTGTCCTCGATGCCGCCCGGCCTGGCCTGTTCGGCGCGGTTACGGGTGTCGGCGATCCGCGATTCGGTCACCGGGTGAGTCAGCAGGAATTCCGGGGGCCTGGCGTCGAACCGATACTGGCGCATCAAGCGCTCGAACATGGTGGGCATGGACCGCGGGTCGTAGCCGGCCTTTTCCAGGTTCTGGATGCCGATGCGGTCGGCTTCCTGCTCGTTCTGGCGCGAGAAGCGCCGTTGTTCCTGGATGGCGGCGGCCTGGGTCCCGGCGATGGCGGCGATCCCGGCGTCACCGCCACCGGCGGCGGCAATCACGATGCCGGCCAGCAGTGCGGCCATCATCGGCACCTGCATGCGTTGCTGGGCTTCGACGCCACGGGCGAAGTGGCGCTGTGACAAGTGGGCCAGTTCGTGGGCCATGACCGAGGCGTATTCGCCTTCGGTCTGGGCGTTGAGGAACAGGCCGCCGTTGACCCCGACGATCCCGCCCGGTGCGGCGAAGGCGTTTAGCTGCGGGCTGTTGATCAGGATGAACTCCAGGCGCCGGTCATTGACCTGGCTGGTCTCCACCAGCTTGTAGACGCTGGTTTCGACGTAGTCCTTGAGCTGTGGATCGTTGAGCTGTGAAACCTGGCTGCGCAGCAGGGCCAGCCAGGCGCGGCCCAACTGGTGTTCCTGTTCTGGTGAGACGATGGCAGAACTGGCATCGCCAAGTGACGGCAAGTCGTCGGCGAAGCCTGGTGAGGCAAGCAGGCAAGCGAGCGTCAGCAGGGTGGGGCGCAGAAATGTCATGCACGAGGCCTTAGTTGACAAAGACCCTACTGTAGCCGGACACCGG
Organism: Pseudomonas sp. Z3-6; assembly: GCF_051131985.1. NCBI lineage: Bacteria > Pseudomonadati > Pseudomonadota > Gammaproteobacteria > Pseudomonadales > Pseudomonadaceae > Pseudomonas > Pseudomonas sp. Z3-6. The sequence goes on along the minus strand of NZ_CP071644.1, from coordinate 5,344,775 downwards.
GCCCGGGACCAGATATTCTAGGCCGCTCAACGACCTGCCGCGGAGCGAACCCATGACTGATGCTGTAGCCCACGATGCCGAACTGGACGCCAGCGGCCTGAACTGTCCGTTGCCGTTGCTCAAGGCCAAGCTGGAACTCAATCGCCTGGCCAGCGGCAGTGTCCTCAAGGTGATCGCCACGGATGCGGGCTCGCAACGTGACTTTCGCACCTTCGCCCGATTGGCCGGTCATACGCTGCTGCGTGAAGAAGATGTAGACGGCGTCTACCGTTATTGGCTGAAAAAAGCCTGAAAAAACCGACTGCGTCCTTAAGGATTTTTAATGTTCAAAGTGTTACGCGACTGGATTCAGCGCTACTTCTCCGATGAAGAGGCGGTGGTCCTGGCAGTGCTGTTGTTCCTGGCCTTTACCGCCGTGCTCACGTTGGGCGGCATGCTGGCGCCGGTACTGGCAGGGATGGTGCTGGCGTACCTGATGCAAGGGCTGGTCACGACGCTGGAGCGTCTGCGGCTGCCCGGCACCGCGGCAGTGGGGCTGGTGTTTGCCCTGTTCATGGGTGTGCTGGTGGTGTTTCTCGTGGTGATCGTGCCGTTGCTCTGGCACCAGTTGGTGACCTTGTTCAATGAATTGCCAGGCATGCTCGCCAAATGGCAATCCTTGCTGTTGCTGCTGCCCGAGCGTTATCCGCACCTGGTGTCCGATGAGCAAGTGTTGCAGACCATCGAAGTGGTGCGCGGCGAGATTGGCAAGTTCGGCCAGTGGGCGCTGACGTTTTCGCTGTCCAGCCTGCCGCTGCTGGTCAACATCATGATCTACCTGGTGCTGGTGCCGATCCTGGTGTTTTTCTTCCTCAAGGACCGGGAAATGATCGGGCGTTGGGTCCGTGGCTACCTGCCGCGCGAGCGGGCGCTGATTACCCGCGTGGCTCAGGAGATGAACCGGCAGATCGCCAATTACATTCGCGGAAAAGTCATCGAGATTTTTATCTGCGGTGGCGTGACTTACATCGGCTTCGTGACCATGGGGCTCAATTACGCTGCGCTGTTGGCGCTGCTGGTGGGCATTTCGGTGGTGGTGCCTTACGTCGGCACGGTGGTGGTGACCGTGCCGGTGGCCTTGATTGCGCTGTTCCAATGGGGCTGGAGCGATCAGTTCATCTACCTGATGGCGGTCTACGGGATCATCCAGACCTTGGACGGCAACGTGCTGGTCCCGCTGCTGTTCTCCGAGGCGGTGAACCTGCACCCGGTGGCGATCATCTGCGCAGTGCTGCTGTTTGGCGGGCTGTGGGGGTTCTGGGGGGTATTCTTTGCGATTCCCCTGGCGACGCTGTTCAAGGCGGTGCTGGATGCGTGGCCGAGCAAGGAGCCGGTGGTGGCGCCGTTGTTGTAGCTTGATTATTCAGGTGATGCTGATGGCCCCTTCGCGAGCAAGCCCGCTCCCACATTGGATCTGCGGTGACTTGGTCAACACAGACCCCCTGTGGGAGCGGGCTTGCTCGCGAAGGGCCTGAACAGGCCCAAGGTAAAATCAGCCCTTGTCGAGGGCCTGGGCCGCCGCCAACACCGCATCCACATGTCCCGGCACTTTCACACCACGCCATTCCTGGCGCAGCACACCCTCCTTGTCGATCAGGAAGGTGCTGCGATCAACGCCCAGGTATTCCTTGCCATAGAGCTTTTTCAGCTTGATCACGTCGAACAATTGGCAGATAGCCTCGTCCTTGTCGCTGATCAGCTCGAACGGGAACTCCTGTTTGCACTTGAAGTTCTCGTGGGACTTGAGGCTGTCCCGGGAGACGCCGAACACTTCAGTGTTGGCGGCTTGGAATTGTGCATATTGATCGCGAAAACCCTGGCCTTCGGTGGTGCAGCCAGGGGTGCTGTCCTTGGGGTAAAAATAGATCACCACCTGCTTGCCCTTGAGGGCGGCGAGGCTGATCGTCTGCCCGCTGGTGGCAGGCGCTTGGAAATCGGTAACCGGCTGGTCGACGGCAACGGCCATGAACGCTTCCTTACATTGGGTTTTGTGGGCGCCACGGCTCGATCAGGGCATCCAGGTTCATCGCATCGGCGAAGTCCAGGAACTGATCGCGCAGCCAACTGATCTGGGTGCCGGCCGGCAGGGTCACGGTGAACGTGGCGTTGAGCATGGTGCCGCCGGTCTGCGGAGCCTGATAGGTGTCGCAGGTCAGGTTTTCCAGCTCGACGTGATGGTCCATGAAGAACTGGCACAGCTCGTTGATGATGTCCGGACGGTAGGCCGAACTCACGTAGGCCACGTAGGGCAGGGCCTGGGGACGGTTCTCCAGGGCGGCGCTGCGCACCACGTTGACGGTAAAGGCATGCTTCTTGGCCAGCACCGGCAGGCTGCCTTCCAGGCGCGCCAGGGCGTCCCAGCTGCCGGAGATCTCGAGCACGAGTGCACTGCATTCGCCATGACGGGTCAGGCGTGAGGTCACGACGGCGCAGCGATTTTCATGGCTGGCGCGGCACAGGACGTTAGTCAGCTCCATGGGGTTGGCGCCGAGGGCACTGATAACAAGGAATTGTTCGCGGACTGTGGGGGTGGACATGCAGCATTCCTAAAGCGATGAGCGGTCGGTACCTTTGCCGCTCGACACGACGCCCGGCCCCGGAAAACGAACGGCTCAAGCCTGGTGCCCGGGGTTGTGCTGCATTCCGCGACAACAGGAATGCACCAGGACAAACCCGGGATCGGGGCTTGTGACGTCGAAAACGGAGGCTGGAAACCGGCGTATGAGCTTGTCGGTACCGATCAAAGCCTGAAGGGTAGCGAAAACCAACGCCAAGGGGAATGGTAGTTCGCTTGTACAAGCATCTTGGCGCCAGTACCATTACGCTCTCTTTTTCCGGCAGGAGCGGTTTCATGATTGCGGGCAGTATGGTGGCTCTGGTCACACCCATGGATGCAGACGGGCGTCTTGACTGGGACAGCCTCAGCAAACTCGTGGACTTCCACCTTGAAAACGGCACCCATGCCATTGTCGCCGTCGGTACCACCGGCGAGTCGGCAACGCTTGATGTAGAAGAACACATCGCCGTGATCAAAGCCGTGGTCAAGCAGGTTGCCGGGCGCATTCCGGTCATCGCCGGCACGGGCGCCAACTCGACCCGCGAAGCCGTCGAGCTGACCCGCAACGCCAAGGAAGCCGGTGCCGACGCCTGCCTGCTGGTCGTCCCGTACTACAACAAGCCGACCCAGGAAGGCTTGTACCAGCACTTCAAGCACATTGCCGAAGCCGTCGACATCCCGCAGATCCTCTACAACGTTCCCGGTCGCACCTCCTGCGACATGCAGGCCGAGACCGTGATCCGCCTGTCCACCGTGCCGAACATCATCGGCATCAAGGAAGCCACCGGCGACATGAAGCGCGCCAAGGCCATCCTCGATGGCGTGGGCAAGGACTTCATCGTGCTGTCCGGTGATGATCCGACCGCGGTCGAGCTGATCCTGCTGGGTGGCAAGGGCAACATCTCCGTCACTGCCAACGTCGCGCCGCGCGAAATGGCCGACCTGTGCGAGGCCGCGCTCAAGGGCGACGCCGAGACCGCACGGGCCATCAACGAAAAACTGATGCCGTTGCACAAGGACCTGTTCATCGAGGCCAACCCGATTCCGGTGAAGTGGGCCTTGGTCGAAATGGGCTTGATGCACGATGGCATCCGCCTGCCACTGACCTGGTTGAGCACCCCCTGTCACGAACCGCTGCGGCAGGCCCTGCGCCAGTCCGGCGTCCTGGTTTAATTGAGGAAGTACAACGCATGAAGCGAATGGCCGGACTTTCCGCACTTGCCTTGATTATCTCCAGCACCAGCGGCTGCGGATGGATCTGGGGGCCGGAGGGTTACTTCCGCGACCGTGGTAGTGATTACCTGCAAGCGCAACAGACTGCACCGATGCAACTGCCGCAAGACGTCAACGTCGCCAAGCGCCTGGATCCGCTGCTGCCGATCCCGCGCAACGTCGCGGACGACAGCGTCAAGGGCGAATACATCGTCCCACGTCCGCAGCCGCTGTCGGCCGTGGCCGATGCCAGCGACTACACCCTGCAGAAGAGTGGCGATTCTAGCTGGGTCATGGGCCAGCATCCACCGGCCGAAGTCTGGCCTGTAGCGATCCAGTTCTTCCAGGACAACGGTTTCCGCCTGGACGAACAGCGCCCGCAAACCGGCGAGTTCACCACCACCTGGCAGCGCTCCGATGAACTGTCCGCCGCCATGGCCAAGCGCCTGAGCGCCTCCGGTGTCGCGGCCGACAGCGAAACCCGCGTGCGGGTGCGCATCGAGCCGGGCGTGCAGCGCAACACCAGTGAAATCTACGTGGTCAGCGCCGAGCGTCCCGCTGGCAGCACCGCCGACGTGGCCTTCACCAACCGTTCGGTCAATACCGGCCTCGACGCTGCACTGGTGGACGACATGCTTGCCAGCATGAGCCGTACCGCAGAGCAGGGCGGTTCGGTGTCGATGCTCGCTACCCGCGACTACGACACCCCGAGCCGCGTCAGCCTGAGCGAAGACGGCAGCGGCAACCCGGTGCTCAACGTCGGCTCCGACCTGGACCGCGCCTGGTCGAGCGTTGGCCGTGCGCTGGAACAGGGTGAGTGGCGCGTTGAGGACATCAACCGCAGCCTGGGCCTGTACTACATCAACCTGGCTGAAAAGGCCGAGAGGAAAGACGAGAAGCCTGGCTTCTTCAGTGGCCTGTTCGGCAGCAAGCCGGACAAGGAAGAAGTCGAAGCCCGCGCCGAGCGTTATCAGGTTCGCCTGAGCAAGGTCGGCGACAACGTCCAGGTTACCGTCGAGAAAAACATCAATACCGTGGCACCGGCCGATGTGGCCCGCAAGGTATTGAGCGTGATTCAGGATAACCTGGGCTGATCCGATGCGTTTTGCCGTTCTCGGCAGCGGTAGCCAGGGCAACGGCACGCTGGTCGCCAGTGCTGGCACGTATGTGCTGGTCGATTGTGGTTTCTCCCTGCGGGAAACCGAGAAACGCCTGTTGCGCCTGGGTGTGCACCCGGCGCAACTGAGCGCGATACTCGTAACCCACGAACATGCCGACCACGTGCATGGCGTGGGTTTGCTGTCTCGGCGCTACAATCTGCCGGTGTACCTGAGTCGTGGCACGCTGGAAGGCCTGCGCAAGCCCATCGAGCCAGCCGGTTTCGTGGCCGGTGGCGAGCAACTGCGTATCGGTGGCCTGGATATCAGCGTGGTCAGCGTGGCGCACGATGCCCGGGAACCGACGCAATACGTGTTCAGCGACGGTGAGCGGCGCTTCGGGTTGCTCACCGACCTGGGATCATATTGCGACAGGGTGATGGACAGTTACCGGGACCTCGATGCGTTGATGATCGAGTCCAACCACTGCCGTGACATGCTGGCCCGTGGTTACTACCCGTACTTCCTCAAGCAGCGGGTCGGCGGGGAGCACGGACATTTGAACAACCACCAGGCAGCGTTCCTGGTGGCCGAGTTGGGCTGGCAAGGCCTGCAACACCTGGTCCTGGCCCATCTGAGCAGCAAGAACAACCTGCCGCAGCTGGCCCGGCAATGTTTCGTCGACACCCTCGGGTGCGACCCGGACTGGCTGCAACTGGCCGATCAAGATTCAGGGCTCGACTGGCGACATATCGCCTAGCCCACTACTTAGCAAGCGGAGCCCATCATGGAAAAACGTGAAGAACTCTACCGCGGCAAAGCCAAGTCGGTTTACAAGACCGACGACGCTGACCGCTTGATCCTGCTGTTTCGTAACGACACCTCGGCGTTCGACGGCAAGCGCATCGAACAGCTGGACCGCAAGGGCATGGTGAACAACAAGTTCAACGCCTTCATCATGCAAAAGCTCGAAGCCGCCGGCGTGCCGACCCAGTTCGACAAGCTGCTGGGCGACAACGAATGCCTGGTCAAGAAGCTGGACATGATCCCGGTCGAATGCGTCGTGCGTAACTACGCCGCCGGCAGCCTGGTCAAGCGCCTGGGCGTGGAAGAGGGCATGAAGCTCAACCCTTACACCTTCGAGCTGTTCCTGAAGGACGACGCCAAGGGCGACCCGTTCATCAACGAATCCCACGTCGTGGCATTCGGTTGGGGCACCGCCGAGCAGTTGGCGCGCATGAAGGAATTGTCCCTCAAGGTCAACGAAGTGCTGACCAAGCTGTTCGACGACGCTGGCCTGCTGCTGGTGGACTTCAAGCTTGAATTCGGCGTGTTCAGCGATGGCTCCATCGTCCTGGGCGACGAATTCAGCCCGGACGGCTGCCGCCTCTGGGACAAGGACACCAAGAAGAAGATGGACAAGGACCGCTTCCGCCAAGGCCTCGGTGACGTCATCGAAGCCTACGAAGAAGTCGCCCAGCGCCTGGGTGTACCGCTGTAATCGACGCAAGCATCTGATAGCACGGAAAAAATTTCGCCCGGGGGTTCGCTTCCGGCAAATGTGCTGGTATGATGCGCGCCACTGGAGAGATGCCGGAGTGGCCGAACGGGACGGATTCGAAATCCGTTGTACTGGCGACAGTACCTAGGGTTCAAATCCCTATCTCTCCGCCATAATTGTGTATGACTAAGCCCCTGAAATGGTTGAACATTTCAGGGGCTTTTTCGTTTCTTGCGTTTGGTTTAGGGGGGAGCTAAAGGGCTCGCTATGATGCCGTCTCAGAATGCTCTGTGAATGCGGTTGATAGGTTAGCTATCGACTTGGGAGAAGGGCGGGAGATACGACTTGTAGACGCGTGGTGGTTGGCCCAGCTCTTTTTAACGACTGGTTTTCCCCGTATTGGCATCTAGGTAGACTTTGTTGCTTAGGGACATACCGCCGCAATACGTGAAGTACATCCCCGGGCCCCTATTGCTCGAAGCCATCCACCCTCCCATCTCTATGAAGTCTCCTTCCGTACAGGTTCCTTCGTCTATGAGTTGGCGAGCGGCCTGGGAAAATTTGGCCTTGTAGATTCTGTAGTCGTCCGAACCTTTGATGAGGGAATCATCGCCGGTTGCGTTCTCTGCGGGGTCATTAGGACGATTCTTACTAAAATCTTTGATTTGGACCCATTCGGCGAATTTTCCTTCTCTAATGCCGTTGGCACTGGTGCAGGCTTTGTTCCCGTCTTTCACATACTCGCTTTTACCTCCAACACAAGATGCTGAGTACGCCTTGGTGATACGGGCCCAATCTCCTTTTCTTTCTAAAACGTCTACCCCCTCCCTAAACATTAGACGGCCTGCTACTCCACACTCGGTAGAAGGACAGGTGTGTCTGGCGGTGCGATCAGTGGTCACCCACAGCTTGCTTTCCGCCAGCGCATGGATTGAGAGTGTTTGAAGTACGCTGTAAATCGAGAGGCTGAGAATGAAACTTCCGATTTTCATTGGTTTACGCCTTGATGATTTATATTTTTCCAGTTCCGTGTTTTTTCAAAAAGTGCGGAAGTTTTAACGACTGGCATCCAAGCCTACTTTGTAATAGGAAGCTTGCCAGTGATTACAAATCTATCGAACACTTTCTGACCATCACGTGCAGCTTGTCGAACGTCAAGAAATGTCAGCTCTTCGTGAGTGACTTTTCTGCGCGCTTTCTCGACTTTTTTATAGTAGCCATCGGAGCCTCCGAGGTGCGTTGATCAGCTTATGTGATTAATCGAGTCTGGGTAAACCGGAGGGTTTCAGTGTCATCGAACCATGCTCGTTTCGACGAAATGGGCCCCGTGAGAGGCCCTTTGAGCTAGGCCGGCTCTGCATCCAATCGCCGGGCAATGACATCGAGCACGTCGCAGCCATCCCTCAAGGAGATGCAGCATAGTTGTGCAAAGTCCTGGAGGACCACTGACTCACTCGGAATATCTCCTCGCATGGCGAGGTTCTCTAGAAGCTGGGTGACCGCGCGAATTCTATAGCCCGCCGTGTCGAGCAGGATGTGCAAAGGCGCAGAGGTATCGACGAAGAGGGGTTGATCGTCGGCATTGTTGGTAAGAGCCATGTATCTATTCATTTCAAACTCCGTTTGATTGAGGGCTTTTCTTACCATTTGTCATTGGGTCGCCAAACCCAAGCCGCTCTTACGAACGACAATTGGAATATAGAGCCCTTCTGTAGAAATCATCAATCAGATGATGCGTAAGAAGATTCCCTGAATTATGTGGGCTGGAAATGTCAGAAAATTCCCCTTCTGCAATTGCGTCCCGCCGCCCTTTTTATTGCGCCCCACCCCATTCTGGGATCTAAATAATCACGGCGTTTCGGTCGCAGTTTTGCGGCAGGTCGTCAGCAATCCAACGCCGGCCCGCTTGGGTACGCTGGGCGTCGGCGAGCCGATAAAGACTATTTCTGACGTTTGGCTTTGGCGGCTTTTTGCACGGCTGGGTAGTAACTGATGTCCAGCCTCCCCATCTTCGGCAAGGGGACGCAGGCATAGACGCTTTGGTTCGGTGCAAACCAATCTGAATCGAATAAAACCTGGACTTCATGATTCAAATCGAACTTTGTCCGGTGGGTCAGCCCGCTTGAAGAAAAACCAGGATCTGCGGGATCTAACACAAACTCACCTGGGTAAAGCTTCTCGGTTTTTTGAGTCGTTCCATAGGCGATCCTTACGGCGTGGTCGTCATCAAAAACAGCGACTATTAAACCGGGTCGAGCTTTTGGGCCGGGTTTCCCGACAACCTCTGGAAAATGGCACCAGACAAAATCGCCTGGTGCAGGCAGTGGACGAAAAGGAACGGTCATTAATAGAGCCTTCTGGTTACGCGTTCCTCCGGAATATCCGTAGCAGGGCTAGCGGCACGAATCGCGGCGATTTGTTCTTGGGTCAACGGGCCGTCATCCAGCTCGTACTTTGGTAAATAACGGTCAGCTAGCTGACGCAGTGCGAGGTGAGCGATTTCGGTTTTACTCAGGCCGGTCTGACGCATAAGTAACTCGATGGTCGAGAGACTGACCCCCGTCGGTGTGTCCTGTTTACGTAACCGCAGCAGGAAGCTTTCGGATTTTTCAGCGATGCTGGGCATGATGTGCTCCATGTGTAGCGTGGTCTCAAGTTAGGGAGCGTCCTGCTCCTGTACACCTTCTTCCTGAGGGTGATATCTATTGTATATCAGTTTTCCAGAGTGAACATTCTCTTGAATCCTGACGGTGAGGTGCTATCTACGGCGATCTATGAAGCCTAACGCGGCTGAAGAACCCTTGCGACGGGCTTGTATCCAGATGAAGGCTATCAATGTGGTTTTCAGAAAGGTCCTACGAAGCGCCTCACTTTTGGTTAAGTCGTTTCGTCACTTCTTTGTGACAATCAGACTAATGGTCTATAGCTCAAGGCATGGCTGCCGATAGGCAGGTATTCCCCCGTGTAAGGAGTGACACCATGCTGCGGTTCTTCGCCGACTTGGGCTTTCGCTGGAAAATCACTCTCCCGATTGCATTCCTGGCTGTGTTGCTGGCGCTGATGGGGTGGACGGGCATGCGCGGCATCAGTCAAGTGACTGAATCCAGCACGCAATTGACCAAACGTTATCTGCCGGCCATCAGCCTGTTACTCAATGCCGATCGTGATCTTTACCAGGCTTTCGTAGCCGAGCGCAGTCTGCTGGATGGTCATGCAAGCGAGCATCTGAAAGCGCTGAGCGCCAGCCATGGCGAGAATGCGAAGCAGGCTTACGACCGTGTGCAGAAATATGCCGCGATGCAGCCCGGTGCCGAGGCGCAGGCGTTGGTCAGTCAGTTCAACGACAGCTTCGGTAAATGGATGCAGGTTTCGCGGCGGGTCCTCGAACTGTCGGTAGGCGATCCGCAGGGCGCCAGTGCGCTGAGTTTTGGTGACAGTGAGCGCCTGTTTGAAACCATGCGTGATTCCATCGACAAGCTGGGTGAGTTGGAAGATGCGGCGTCCCATCGCGAAGGCGACGCTGCGATTGAAAACGGCGAGGCAGTCGGCGTGCAACAGGGCGTGATTCTGTTCATTGGCCTGCTCGGTTGCATCTTGGTGCTCCTGGTTCTGCCGCTGGTGGTGTTGAGCCCTATGCGTCGCTTGTTGCACCGCATCGAGCAGATCGCCGAGGGCGGTGGCGATCTGAAAGGGCGTCTCGAAGTACGCTCAGCCGATGAATTGGGGCAGCTCGGCAGTGCCTTCAACCGTTTTCTCGACAAGTTGCAACCGTTGATCGCCGAGGTTGGGCGGGTGACCGGAGAGGTTGATTCCGCAGCACGGGCCATGGCCGACATGGCCTCGACGAATGACCGGTTGATCAGCAGTGAGCACGCGGCGCTCGATCAGGTCAGTACCGCCGCCACCCAGATGAGCGCTGCGGTGCATGAAGTGGCGCATAACGCGGCGAGCGCCTCGGGCGCCGCGCAGGAGGCGAGCAGCCAGTCTCGTGACGGCGCTCAGGTGGTCAGCAGTACCATCGAGTCGATCCGCCAGTTGGCCCAGGAAGTGGAGACCGCTTCGGGCACGATCGAGGCATTGGCCCAGGAAACGTCCAGTATCGGCGCCGTGCTCGAAGTGATCCGTGGCATCGCCGAACAAACCAACCTGTTGGCGCTGAACGCTGCCATCGAAGCGGCGCGGGCCGGTGAACAGGGCCGTGGTTTTGCCGTGGTGGCCGATGAAGTGAGGGCGCTTGCGGCCCGCACCCAGGACTCGACCAAAGACATTCAGGTTCGCATCGAGCGCTTGCAGAGCGGCGTCGCCAAGGCTGTGCAAGCCATGCATGTGGGCAGCAGCAAGGCCCGGGACAGTGTCGAACGTGCAGCGGGTGTCGACCAGGTGCTCAGCGGTACCGGCGGTTCGATCCAGCGGATCAACGACATGGCTGCGCAGATCGCCAGTGCTTGCGAGGAGCAGAGCAGCGTCACCGAAGAGATTGCCCGCAACATCTCCGATATCCGCGACTTGTCCAACGAAGCGGCTGCGAATTCCGCCCAGAGCATGCATGCCAGCCGACAGCTGTCCTCTCTGTCGCAAAACCTGGCTGGGCTGGTCGGCCGCTTCCGCACCTGAGGCAGGCGCGCTGTGGCCATCAGCGATAGTCTGCGAGCGTTGCATCAGGACGGTTTCGTCCTGATGCCAGCCGTACTGGATGCCGCGCAGATTGCCAACCTGCGCCATGCCATCGACCAGTTGAAGCCTCAGCATTGGGACTACAGCGGCGTCATCGATCATTACAAATGCGTGTTTAATCGCGACCCGTTCTGGCTGCCGTTCCTGGAGGTGGCCGGCGTGATCGAACTGGCCGAGGCGGCCCTGGGCGATGACTGTCATGTTATCGGCCAGACGGCCTGGCGCTGCCATCCGGGTTTCAAAGGGGCGCCGTTGCACCTGGATTACCTGGCGATGAAATTGCCGCCCACGCTGTTGGCCGACCCGGCCTTCGAGTTGCCAATGCAGGTGTTCACCGCGCAGTTTTACCTGGATGACATCGACGCCGACTTGAGCCCGACCCAGGTGATTCCTGGCAGCCACAAGGCTGGTCGGGCGCCGGTGGCGGGCGAAACGCACTGGCAGGGGCGTACCGCGCAGCCCGTGTTGTGCCGGGCGGGCGATGTCTTGATATTGCGCAGCGAACTGTGGCACGCCGGCAGCGACAACCGCACCGCCGACCGCACCCGCTACATGGTCCAAGTGCATTATGGCCGGCGGATGGTCGCGCAGAAGTTTTCACCCTATCTGCACTGGCAGTTCAACCCTGAGGTGCTGGCCGCGGCGACACCTCGCCAGCGGCGGTTACTGGGTGATCACCAGGAGGCTGAATACGATTGAGGCTGGCTCAGTCAGATCCACACATCATTGACCGCCGTTCGCTCATTGGTTTCTTCGCCGGTATTGATGACGCCGCGAGGCTCGATCAACAGCAGTTTCACTTCCTGCGCGGCGCTGGGCTTGTGCTCGACGCCTTTTTTGACCACGTACATCTCGCCTGGGCCAAGGGTCACCGCGCCATCGCGAAAGTCGATACGCAGCTCGCCTTCCAGCACGATGAAGGTTTCATCGGTGTCGGCGTGGGTGTGCCAGACGAAATCACCTTCGAGCCGGGCGAGCTTGAATTGGTAGTCGTTCATTTCGGCCACGACTTTTGGCGTCCACTGTTCCTGGAACAGGGTGTATTTCTGAGCGAAGTTGATGGGGCAATAGCGGGTCATCGAGGCATGCTCCTGGGTGGGTGGTGCGTCCTACTTTATTGTTCGAGCCAACGTGCGTATTGGATGATCGTGCAGCTTTTTGCCGCGCGCAGTCGATGCCTTAGCGCAGCATGTTCAGCCAGCGTGCCGGTGAGATGCCAAAGGCCTGGGTATGCAGCCGGGTCATGTGGCTTTGATCGAAAAAACCACAGGCCAGGGCCACTTCGCTCAATGGCGTGCCGTGGAATGCCAGCCGCCGGGCTTCATGCAAGCGACGCTGGGTGATGTAGCGATAGGGGCTGGTGCCGTACAGCGCCCGGAAATCCCGGGACAGGCTCCATCGATCCCTGCCGCTTGCCTGCACCAGGTCGTCCAGGGTGATCACCTGGTCGAGGGCATCGTGAATGAACAGGCGGGCACGCTCTGCTGCCGGGTAGTCGATCAATCGCCGTCCACGCCGATTGCCCGCCGCAAGGTCGAGCGCCTGGGCCACGTCGTAGATGGCGTCCTCTTCCTCCAGCGGGTCGAGGGGGTGATCCAGGCTGTTCAACAATCGGCGGGTCGCGATGTTGAGGTGAAGGTCGTTGGACAATCCACCTTCGATGAAAGGCAATGGCTTGCCTCCCAGTACGTGCTGGATCATCGACGGTTCTATGTAGAACATCCGGTAGCGAAAGCCCTCGCGCGTCCCGGCTTCGCCATCGTGTACCTCGTCCGGGTGCAGCACGATGGTGCCGCCGGGCTGGCTGTGGCGTTTGCTGTGGCGATAGTTGAAGCTCTGCACGCCCGAAAGCGTGATGCCGATGGCGTAGGTGTCATGGCGATGGGTGCTGTAGCCATGGCCACTGAAATAAGCCTCGATGCGTTCCATTTTCCTCGATTCGGGTGCTCGCACCAGCCAGTCGCGGTTGTGGATGGGTCGAGTCATTGCGCCGGGCCTCCTGCTTTTGTCCCGTATACCCTACCTAACGCAGTTCTCTCAAGAAAAATGATGAACCTTGTGGCGAGGGAGCTTGCTCCCGCTTGACCGGGCTGGCGCTCCAGTGCGAAGCGCTCACAAAAAAGGGCTGCTTCGCAGCCCAGCGGGAGCAAGCTCCCTCGCCACAATGATTCAAACAAGCCAGTGAGTTGAGCCCAGGCCAATCTCTTACAGCGCCGTTCAGATCTCTTTTACCGGCGTCTCACCCTGGGCATTCTTGATCAGCCCGATCACATGAAGGCAGTCACTCTTGTTCACATAGGATTCGCCACTGGCGATCGTTTCGTGGTTGCCGGCCCTCAAGCGCCAGCGCCATTGGCCTTTTCCGGTGCTCGGGGTGCCTCGGGTCTGTCGATAGATTTCAAAATACATCGGTTCGCTCCCTGCGATTGATTCAGTCAAGACATGCGTTGGACATGTGGCTGCAAGCCTAGCCAAGTGGGTGGTTTTGGCTACGGGAAAATCGTTTCCATTGGTTATCGAATATTGCCGGATTGGGCATTCGACCGTTTCCATGGAAAAAGTCATGTTGCGAACATGTGGTCGGCTGGAAGTTCGGGGTGGATCCTTGCGTTGCCCTGTCTGGTCCTGCTTAATACGTTTCGACGCCTAGGGCCGGAAGCCCGAAGGGACTGAAAACACTATAAGAAAAAGAGCCATCAAGTGACTGAATATCCAGGAGTGGATCTACAAGGTCGTCTAACGCTTTCGCTTGTCATCCCGGTCTTCAACGAAGCCCAGTCCATCGATTTGTTCATGGCCCGGATCGACCAGGTCTTTGCCGATGAATCACTGGTGAGCCTGGAGCTGGTGTTCGTCAACGACGGCAGTGGCGACGATACGTTGGTGTTGCTGCTGGACAGGCAGAAGGCCGACCCGCGTATCCGGATCGTCGACCTGAGTCGCAATTTCGGCAAGGAGGCGGCCTTGAGTGCCGGCCTGCAAGCCGCCCGTGGCCAGGCGGTGGTGCCGATCGATGTCGATCTGCAGGATCCTCCCGAAGTGATCCTGGAAATGATCGCCCATTGGCGCAACGGCGCCGAAGTGGTGTTGGGCCATCGGATCAATCGCGACTCCGATTCCTGGGCCAAACAGGTGTCCGCCAACGGCTTCTACCGACTGCACAACAAAATCGCCGACCACAAGCTGCCGGAAAATGTCGGCGATTTTCGCTTGATGGATCGCTGCGTGGTCGATGCCTTGCTAACCCTGCCGGAATCGCGTCGCTTCATGAAAGGGTTGTTTGCCTGGGTGGGTTTCCGGACCACCTACGTGGACTACGTCAGGCCTGAGCGCAGCGCCGGAGAAAGCAAGTTCAATGGCTGGCGCTTGTGGAATTTTGCCCTCGAAGGCATCACCAGCTTCAGCACCGAACCGCTGCGTATCTGGACGTACCTGGGGCTTTGCGTCTCGCTGGTGTCCTTTGCGTTCGCCATTTTCATCGTGTTGCGGACCCTGATTTCCGGGGTCGACCTGCCGGGCTATGCCTCGCTGATGGTCGCGGTCACCTTCCTGGGCGGGTTGCAACTGATCGGCATCGGCGTGTTGGGTGAATACCTGGGCCGCACCTATATCGAATCCAAGCGTCGACCGGTTTTCCTGGTGCGGCGCATCTATGACGCCAAGGACTGACCATGGACCTCAAGGAAACCGACATCCTCGGTCCCGATATCGAGCAGCACTGGTACTACCGGTCGAAAGCGCGGGCCATGCTCCACATGCTCAAGGGCACCTCCGCCAGTACGCTGCTGGACGTGGGCGCTGGGTCGGGCTTTTTTTCCCATCACTTGTTGACCCATACCGCAACCGCCCAGGCCTGGTGCGTGGACATCAGCTACCCGGCCGACTCCGACGCCAGCACCGCCGGTAAACCGGTCCGCTACCGACGCGCCATCGACACGCTGGATGCCGACCTGGTGTTGCTGATGGATGTGCTGGAGCACGTGGACGATGACGTGGGCCTGCTCAAGGCCTATGTCGACAAGGTGCCGTCCGGCAGCCGTTTCTTGATCACCGTGCCGGCGTTCCAGTTCCTCTGGAGCGGGCATGACGATTTTCTCGAGCACAAGCGCCGCTATACCCTCAAGCAGTTGGAGAGCGTCGTGGCGCAGGCGGGTTTGCAGGTGCAGCAAGGTGCGTACTACTTCGGCCTGGTCTTTCCCATCGCCGCCGGCCTGCGCCTGTTACAGCGCAACGCCACCGGAGCGCCGGCCAAGTCGCAGCTGGCGCGGCATCATCCGCTGGTCAATGGCGTATTGAGGGCATTGTGCAGCCTGGAGCGTCCATTCATGGGGGCCAATCGCATTGCCGGCCTGACGGTGTTCTGCCTGGCGCAGAAGCCGTGACCTGGACGCACTCGCCCTTGCTGCGACGTGCCTTGCGTTTTGCCATGACCGGCCTGCTCGTCACTGGCGTCCACGTGGTGGCGGCCGTGCTGTTCGTGCACCTGGTCCTGGCCAACCCGCCATTGGCCAATGGTTTCGCCTTTGTCGTGGCGACCATGGTGTCGTACCTGATCAACACCCTCTGGAGTTTTTCCAGCCGCTTGCATGGCCGCACCCTCGGCCGTTTCGTGGTGGTCTCGATCGGCGGGTTGGGGCTGGCGATGCTGGTGGCCTGGGTGGCCCAGCGCGTCGGCCTGGGTTACCTGGCGGGCATCGCGGCCGTGGCGCTGATCATCCCGGTGTACACCTTCATCCTGCATAATTTCTGGACGTACCGATGACCCTTCGTAGTCAGCGTTTCCCGGTTTCCTTGTTGCCCATATTGTTGGGCGCGCTGGCGTTCCTGTTGGTGATCGGTCCTCGGGTGCTGGATCCGACCAACATCGCCTGGCTGGGGGAGGGCGATGCGGCGACCCATTACATGGGCTGGGCGTTTTTCCGCAGTTCACCCTGGACCTTTCCGTTGGGCATGAACCCTTCCTATGGTCTGGAGTTGGGCAACGGCATCATTTTTTCCGACTCCAATCCGTTGCTGGCGTTCTTGTTCAAACCCTTCAACGCCTGGCTTCCCGAGACGTTCCAGTATTTTGGCCTGTGGTTGCTGACCTGTTTCGTCCTGCAGGCCTGGTTCGCCTGGAAACTCATCGGACTGCTGACGCCGTCGCTGTGGATCAGGCTGTTGGGTACTGGGTTATTTGTGTTTTCGCCGCCGATGTTTCTGCGCATGGGCGGGCACTTGTCGCTGTCCGGGCATTTCCTGATCCTGGCGGCCCTGTACCTGGCGCTGCGGCCCGGCTTGCAAAAGCGGCGGCTGGCCTGGGGCGTGCTGTTGGCCGCCACCGCGCTGGTGCATGCGTATCTGTTGGCGATGGTGGCGTTGATCTGGTTGGCCGACCTTGCCAGCCAGGCCACGAAGGGGCGGTTGTCCCGGCGTGATGCCTTGATTGAGCTGGGCGGCTTGTTTGTGCTGGTGGCGTTCTGTTGTTGGCAGGCGGGTTATTTCAGCGTGGGTGGCGGGACCGTGGCGGGCGGTTTTGGGTTGTATCGCCTGAATGTGATGTCGCTGGTCAACCCTAGCGGCTGGTCCTACACCTTGCGCGATATGCCCCAGGGCCCCGGGGACTACGAAGGTTTCAATTACCTGGGATTGGGCGTCCTCATGCTGGCGATCTGCGCCGGCGTGGCTTTGCTGCAAGGCAACACCGGTTTGGTGAATGCCGTGCGCCACAGGCGCCTGTTGCTGTGGGCATTGATCGGGCTGACGTTGTTTTCGCTGACCAACCATCTCGGCATCGGCATGCAGAACGTGCATTACTGGCTACCCAAACCCCTTGAGCTTGTGGCGAACGTCTTTCGCGCGGCCGGCCGGATGTTCTGGCCGGTGTTCTACGCCATCATATTTGCGGTGATTTTCCTGGTGATCCGCGGCAACAAACCCCGGACGGCGGCGTGTCTGCTAGCCATGGCCTTGGTGGTGCAGGCCCTGGATACCCGCGCGGGATGGGCCGGCCTGCGCCAGAGCCGGATGACGCCGGCGGCCTCGAGTTGGCCTACGCCCCTGAATGATCCGTTCTGGGCCAGTGCGGCCGGTCATTATTCGAAAGTCCGCACGTTATTGCCGCAGAACCAGCCGGACAACTGGCTGCTGACCAGCCAATACGCCCTGACGCACGGCCTGGAAACCGATGGCGTGTACTTGGGGCGCATGAGTGACCGGGCGATCGAGCGAGCCCAGCGACACGCCGAGCAGATGCTTGCCAGCGGCCAGTACGCCGCGGATTCGCTGTACATCCTCGACCCTGGCGCCGCGCTCCAGGCGGCGAAAACCGTCAATCGCCAGACCGACCTGTTGACCCGTATCGATGGCCTGGTGGTGCTGGCGCCGGGCTGGAAGACATGCGCCCAATGCCCACCGTTCGCCGATGAAACACTGGACATGCAGGTCAAGCTCGGTGAGCGGCAAGTGTTCAGCCGAACCAACGCGATGTTGGCCAATGGCTGGGGACGGGTCGAGGATTGGGGCACCTGGTCGGAAGGGCCTGAGGCTGAGGTTGTTTTACGCATACCGCCAGAAGCGCGTGCCCTCTCGATCGAAGCCGCGGCGTTCGTGCAGCCCTCGCACACGCGCCAACGGGTGGAGGTGTCGATCAACGGCGTTGCGGCGCTGGCGACGCAGTTCAACCGACTGCAGGACAACACGTTGGAACTGCCTCTGACGGCAGCCATTCGCGAAACGATGGGTGCGGATGGGCGAGTGCGGGTGCGGTTCCATTTGCCCGATGCCATCAGTCCCAAGGCGCTGGGGTTGGGGAGTGATGAGCGCGTCATGGCGTTGGGGTTGAAGTCGCTGACTGTTAAGTAGTTTTCCACTTCACAATGGCTTACTCATTGTGGCGAGGGAGCTTGCTCCCGCTGGGCTGCGAAGCGGCCCCAATATTTTGCGGTTGCTGCGCAACCGAGCGGGAGCAAGCTCCCTCGCCACAAAAGCAGGCGACTGGACTTTTAGCGCATAGACGCACAATCCCTGCGTTTCTACACTGCACCCAATCAAGGAGTCGAGGGGCAGTGGATGAACCGCAACGAATTGCGCAAGGCCGACATCAACCTGATGGTGGTGTTCGAAACGTTGATGCTTGAGCGCAACGTGACACGGGTGGCGGAAAAACTGTTCCTGGGCCAACCGACCATCAGCTCGGCCCTCAATCGTCTGCGCAAGATGTTCAACGATCCGCTGTTCATTCGCGTCGGCCACCGCATGGAGCCGACGGCCCGGGCCGAGGAAATCATCCAGCACCTCTCGCCGGCGCTCGATTCGCTGTCGGTGGCGTTGAGCCTGACCCACGATTTCGATCCCGCCAACAGCGCCATGACATTCCGCATCGGCCTGTCGGACGACGTCGAGTTCGGCCTGTTGCCGCCCCTGTTGAGCAGCCTGCGGCAAGAGGCGCCGCAAATCGTGTTTGTGGTCCAGCATGTCGATTACTGGCGCATCCCCGATTTGCTGGCATCGGGCGACATCACCGTGGGCATCAGCCAGACGCGCGGCCTGCCGGCCAACGCCAAGCGCAAGCTGTTGCGTCATATCCAACCCCGCGTGTTGCGCGCCGATGCGTCGGACACGCCGCTGACCCTGGACGAATACTGCTCGCGGCCTCATGTGCTGGTGTCCCATACCGCCAACGTCGCCGGGTTCGCTGACGAATGGCTGGCGGAGATCGGGCGCAAGCGCCAGGTCGTGTTGTCGGTGCCGCAATACAGCGCATTGCCGGCGTTGCTGGCCGGTACTGACCTGATCGCCAGCCTGCCGGACTATACCGCCGCCGCCATGGCGGCCTCGGGGCAACTGTTCAACGAACCCTTTCCCTTCAAGACCCCGACCCTGGATTTATCCATGGTCTGGTTGAGTCATGTCGACAGTGACCCGGCCGAGCGCTGGTTGCGCTCGCGGTTGGAGGCCTTCATGGGCGAGCGCGGGCCCTTGGCACAACCTTGACACCGGCCTGCCGCGAAACAAAATCCTGCCCCAAAGAATAAAGTCGAGGTAAGGTTGTGACCGCTGAAACCACCTCGTCATATTTTTCGAATCGGAGTCGAACACATGCCTCACCTGCACATGGAGTACACCGCCAACCTGCCCGAGCTGAAGGCCGAAGTCGCATTGCTGCGCCTGAACAATGCGCTGGTGGCCTCCGGTCAATTTTCCGCCGAGCACGACATCAAGAGCCGGGCCGTGAAACTGGAGACGTTCCGGGTGGGTACAGGGATGGGCGAGCGGGGTTTCGTGCACGTGAAGCTGGCCCTGCTCAGTGGCCGTTCGCCGGAAATCAAGAAGCAATTGGCCGAAAGCCTGCTGGCGGTGATCCAGGACCTGGGGCCATGGCCGGCCGAAGTCAGCGTGCAATTGTGCGTTGAGATCCTCGACATCGACCGCGAGCCCTATGCCAAGGCCTTGATCGGTCAATGACGCGCAGGCGTTGCGTGGGCGCAGGCCTTGATGATCTGTTCGCGTAGCCAGGTGTTGGCACTGTCCTGATCGGCGGCCTGGCTCCATTGCATGTCCAAGGTCAACCCCGGCAAGCCCTTGGGCGCTTCGTGGTAATTGAAGATCGCCTCATTGGCCAGCAGTTTCTGGATGCGCCGGGGCAGGGTCAGGATGAAGTCAGTGCCGGTGATCATCTTCAGCGCGGCACTGTAGCTGTTGGCGCGCGCGGCGACTTGCCGGTGATGGGCCTGCCGCGACAGCCAGCCGTCCACCCTGTTGCTCGCTGACGCCCAAGGCTTCGCAAACACGTGTCGGCGCTGTACGAAAGATTGAAGGCTCAGTTGCGGCTCAAGTGGCGTCGCCCGTTTGTCCATGACGCAGACCCAATCTTCCTCCAGCAACTGCCGGGATCTTAAATCGGCATGGTCGCCGTGAACGTTCGGGCCGAAGCAGATCACCAAGTCCAGGCTGCCGTCGCGCAATTCCTCGGCGGGAATGTCGGCTTCAAGTTTGTGCACGTTCACCACCACCGGCAAATTGGCGTAATCGAAGCCTTGCAGCAGCTGCGGCAGGATCAGGTGTTCGAAATATTCTGGTGCGCAGATGTTGAAGGTGACGGCTTGCCGGGTCGGATCAAAGGTCGGCGGACCGGCATGGCAAAGGTTGATGCTTTGCAAAATGGCGCGCACATGGTTGTACATGCCCTCGGCCTTGCAGGTGGGGCGCATGCCGGTGCGGGTGTTGATAAACAGTTCGTCCTCGAAACAGGTTCGCAGTTTCTTGAGGCAATAACTGACGGTTGACTGGCTGACGCACAGGACCTCGGACACACCGGTGACACTGCTTTGCTCGTACACGGCGCTAAACACCATGAGGTCCTGCATGTCGAGCTTTCTGAGGGCGTTACTGTTCAGCATCCGTTCTGTCTCTCACTCGCTTCCTTGCGCGGATCTTGCGCAAACCAGGCTGACGATCGTAACGGAACGATGGTGCCAAGAGAATGCCAGGCAGGCGCTTTCATGGTCGGGAACGGGACAGATAGTGTAGGGAACACGACGTGTCGATCAACGACCGACTCGTTTGCTTAAGTTTAGTTAGCGGTGATCCAAGCTTCATCAAATCCATGTTTAACCGCCCAAGGTGCCGTGGGACGCTTGCCCGATGTGTTTCCTGTGATGCGCTCATGGACGCTTGGCCCCTGGCAGTGCAATACCCTCCATCCGCCGCAGTCGATCCGGTCGGCAGATGCACGCCTGCCATGGCTCCCTCCCTTGGTGCGCTGCCCTCCGAGCTGGCTTTTTGGGCGCTCTGGCATTGTCGCCATGCGCGTCCTCCGGACACTCGTTTTTCCTGTTGAACATCACGGTGCTCGCTCATGGCGAGCACAGACTGACGGCGCGTTGTCGCCCGTCCGACACGGAAATACGAGTTTTCTCATGAGCCTTGCCAAGATGTCTTTCGCACCCGTGCAACACGCCCAGGCGTTCCTTGCGCAAAACCCCGATATCGAGATGTTCGAGTTGTTCATTCTCGATAACAACGGCGTGCCCCGGGGCAAGTTGTTGCATCGGGACGAGTTGTTGGCGGTCTATGAAAGTGGCCGGCCGCTGCCCAGTACGATTCTCGGGCTGACCCTCAATGGCGATGATGTGGAAAATTCCGGGCTGGTGTGGGACGTCGGCGACATTGATTGCCGCGCCTATCCCCTCAGCGGCAGCTTGCAACGCATGCCGTGGCGGTTGATTCCCACGGCGGCGGTGCAGGTCAGTATGCATCCCCAGGAAGGCATGCCAGCGACCATCGCCGATCCGCGTTATCTGCTCAGCCAGGTGATCGAAGCCCTGCAGGCCGACGGTTTTTATCCGGTGATGGCGGCGGAGCTGGAGTTTTATCTGCTGGACGCACAGCGCGACAGCCAAGGCCGGCCGCAACCGGCGCGGGACGCTGACGGTGGTCGGCCCCGCGCCACCCAGGTCTATGGTTTGCGTGAACTGGAGCAGATCGAGCCGTTCCTCGCCGACCTGTACGCCGCGTGCAAGCTGCAAGGCATTCCGGCCCGGACCGCGATTTCCGAATACGCTCCGGGACAAGTGGAAATCACCCTTGAACACCGCAGCGATGCCTTGCAAGCCATGGATGAAGCGGTGCGCTACAAACGACTGGTCAAGGGCGTGGCCCACAAGCACGGCATGCAGGCGTGTTTCATGGCCAAGCCGTTCGAGCACTTGGCGGGCTCCGGCCTGCACATGCATGTCAGCCTGGCCGACCGCGATGGCCACAACCTGTTTGCCAGTGAAGCCGGCGACGGTACGCCACTGTTGCGCCATGCCGTGGGCGGGATGCTCGATACTTTGCTCGATTCGTTGTTGATGTTTTGCCCGAACGCCAACTCCTACCGGCGCTTCCAAAGCAACAGCTACGCACCGCTGGCCGCCACCTGGGGCGTGGACAACCGCACCGTGAGCCTGAGGGTACCGGGCGGCCCGGCGTTCTCGCGGCACATCGAGCATCGTATTTGCGGCGCCGATGCCAACCCTTACCTGGCGGCCGCGGCGATATTGGCGGGCATCCATCACGGCTTGCGTGAACAGTGCGATCCCGGGAAACCTGTGGAAGGCAACGGCTACGCCCAGGCGACCGAACTGCTGCCCACTGACTGGCTCACTACCCTGCGTGCCCTCGAGGCTTCGACTTGGGCCCGGGAAGCGTTTGGCGAGGCGTTCCTGGGGGTTTATCTGGCGGTCAAGCGCGCCGAATACCGGCAGTTCATGAGGGAAGTCGGGGAACAGGATTGGCGGTGGTATCTGAATCAGGCCTAGCAGCAGCTTAAATAATTATTTAACAGCAACTTTTTCACGAAAAATTGATGGTGGGCTGCCTAAAGTTTGTGTTGCCGTAGAAAACATCTTTTTTACATGTTTTCTGCGGCACTTCTTTTTCAAAGAGCAACTTCAGGAAGCCGTCAACCCTCATGCTGACTATTAAAGCCGTGCGCCCCGAGTGGGTGACGCTGGCCGCCAGTGCCTTTTTGTTAGTGGGCTTCAACCTCGTGCTCTGGCAACACTTGCTGGCGATCACGACGGCGGACGCTCGGGGCCTGCTGATGTGCGTGGCATTTGGCCTGATGATTTTCTGTGCGTTCAACCTGGTGTTGACCCTCGTAGCCTTCCGTCCGCTGCTCAAGCCGGTGCTGATGCTGTTGTTCCTGATCAGCGCCGGCGTGGCGTATTTCATGGCCCAATACGGCGTCCTGATCGATGCCGGCATGTTGCGCAACTTCGCTGAAACCAATGCCACGGAAGTCCGTGATCTGTTGTCGTTGAAGTTGTTTGTCTATATCGGCTTATTGGGTGTCTTGCCGTGCTGGTTGTTGTTCAAGACCCCGATCAACTACCGTCGTTGGCCAAAGGAGTTATTAAGTAAGTTACTGGTCGGCGTGGCCTCGGCCGCGGTGATCGGCGTGGTTGCCCTGGTCAACTACCAAGGTTTGTCGTCACTGTTTCGCAACCACCACGAGTTGCGCTTGATGGTCGTACCGAGCAATTACATCGGTGCCTCGCTTGGGTATTTGCGCGAACAGGTCGCGTCGGCCAAGCAGCCGTTCATCACCTTGGGCGAGGACGCGAGTCGCAACCCGGCCTGGCAAACCCATGGCCGTAAATCCCTGACCGTCCTGGTGGTGGGCGAGAGCGCCCGGGCCGAGAACTTCGGCATCCTCGGTTATCACCGCGACACCACGCCGACATTGGACAAGGAGGCCGGCCTGATCGCCTTCACCGACGTGCATTCCTGCGGCACCGAGACCGCCGTGTCGGTGCCCTGCATGTTTTCCAACATGGGGCGCAAGAACTACGACGCCAGCAAGGCCAAGAATGAGGAGGGCTTGCTGGATGTGCTCAAGCGCGCCGGGCTGGAGGTGATCTGGCGGGACAATCAATCTGGCTGCAAGGGTACCTGCGACCGGGTCACGCTGCAGGATGTCAGCAACCTCAAGGACCCGGCGCTGTGCGCCAACAGTGAGTGCCGCGATGAGATCCTGCTCCAGGGGCTGCAGCATTTCATCGACACCCTCGACAAGGACACGGTACTGGTGCTGCACCAGATGGGCAGCCACGGGCCGGAATACTTCAAGCGCTACCCCAAGGAATACGAGCATTTCACCCCGGTGTGCGAAAGCAATGCGCTGAACAATTGCAGCCGCGAGAGCATCGTCAATGGCTACGACAACACGCTGGTGTACACCGATCATGTGCTGTCGACCCTGATCGATCTGCTGCGGGCCAACCAGGACAAGGTCGACACGGCCATGCTGTACCTGTCCGACCATGGCGAGTCCCTGGGCGAGTACAACCTGTTTCTCCATGGCACGCCCTACATGCTCGCCCCGGAACAACAGAAACACGTGGCGATGCTGGCCTGGTTCTCCGACAGCTACCAGAAGTCCTTTTCGGTCGACACCCATTGCCTGCAACTGAGTCGTGAAAAGCCCTTGAGCCAGGACAACCTGTTTCATTCGATGCTCGGGTTGCTGGAAGTCAACAGCCAGGTCTACAACCGCGACCTGGACCTGTTCGCCAATTGTCGCGGCGCGGTGATTGACGGTGTGCTGGCACGGGAGTGAACGCCTGGACCTTTTTTTCACGCGGGGTTGGTTAACCTGTCAGCCAGCCTTTTCCAAGAGCCGTTTGTATGTCCGGGTTACCCCCATCCACCATCGAGCTTGAGTTCGCCAGGCAGCATGACCAGGAGCATGCGCAGGTTTGCTGCCGACCGGCGCCTCGCCGCTTGCGCCTGGCGTTCTGGCGCGACGAACAAATGGTTCGCAATGCCCTCAAGGTGGCGGGCGAGCCGGGGTTGGTGCTGGACGTGGCCTGTGGGGCAGGACGGTTCTGGCCGGTGCTGGCCGAGCATGCCAACCGGGTGATCCTGGCGGCGGACCCGTCGCCGGACACGCTCGAACACGCGCTCACCCACCATGGCGACACGTTGCTCCAGCGGGTCAAGACCTTCCCGAGTTCGGCATTCACCCTTGGGCTGTCGGCCAACGCAGTGGATTGTATTTTCTGTTTGCAACTGTTTCGCCACCTCCGCGCCAGCGAGCATCGCCTGGTACTGTTGCGCGAGTTTCATCGGGTCAGTCGCGACACGGTGATCGTTTCGGTGAAAATCGAAGGGCGCCTCAAGATGGGCCAGGTGCCGCAACGCAGCCTGGCCGACAAGGCCAATGTCGAAGCCGAGTTTCGCCAGGCGGGTTTCAGCGTGCTTTGGTACCAGGATTTCCTACCCGGTTTTGCGCTGACGCGTGTTTATGTATTGCGTAAAACCGGTTAATTCTTGATGTAGGACTATTCTTGCTTTTTCGCAGGCGATTTCTCTCAGACAGCTGCTCTATGGATGCTCGCAATCGCCAGCGGCGATATATACTGCGCGCCATTCTTCAAGGGAGAGCCGTGTGGCCATCGATATTCACTGGATTCGCGACAACGATAGCCTCGGTCAGTTTTGCGCCGAGTGGCAGCAGTTGCCATTCGTCGCCCTCGACACCGAATTCATGCGGGTCGACACCTTTTATCCCATTGCTGGCTTATTGCAGATTGGCGACGGCAAGCGTGCCTACCTGATCGACCCCTTGACCATCGACAACTGGCAGCCGTTGGCCGCTCTGCTGGAAAACCCGGCGGTGCTCAAGGTGCTGCACGCTTGCAGCGAAGACCTTGAAGTGCTGCTGCGCCTGACCGGTAGCCTGCCCGCGCCGCTGTTCGATACCCAATTGGCTGCCGCCTACCTGAACCTGGGTTTCTCCATGGGCTATTCGCGGCTGGTGCAGGAAGTGCTGGGCATCGAGCTGCCCAAGGGCGAGACCCGTTCCGATTGGTTGCAACGGCCCCTGTCCGAGACGCAAATCAGCTATGCGGCAGAGGATGCGGTGCATCTGGCGGAGGTTTTCGTAGAACTGCGCCCGAAGCTTTCCGACGAAAAATACCGCTGGGTCTTGGAGGATGGGGCCGAACTGGTGGCCAACCTGCGTCGCGAAGTCGACCCGTACGAGGTCTACCGCGAGGCGAAGCTGGCCTGGAAACTTTCCCGTGCCCAATTGGCCGTGCTGCGCGAGCTGTGCGCCTGGCGCGAACGTGAGGCGCGGGCCCGTGACCTGCCGCGCAACCGCATCATCCGCGAGCATTCGCTGTGGCCCCTGGCCCGCACCCAGCCGGATAACCTCGGCGCGCTGGCGAAAATCGAAGACATGCACCCGCGTACCGTGCGCCAGGACGGCCAGTTTCTGCTGGACCTGATCCAGCGCGCCGCCAGCATCCCGCCCGAGCAATGGCCGCCGGCCGTGGCCGAGCCGTTGCCCATCGAGGCCGCTGCCCTGGTCAAGCGCCTGCGGGCGCTGGGGCAGGCTGAAGCCGAGCGCCTGGGCATTGCCCCGGAGCTGATGCTGCGCAAGAAAACCCTCGAGGCGCTGATCAAGAGCGGCTTTCCCGAGGGTCCTTACCAATTGCCCGATTCGCTGCGTGGCTGGCGCCGCGAATTGATGGGCCAGGCGCTGCTCGACAGCCTGGCCACTGCCGGAGAACAGCCTTGAAACGTATCTGCTCCATCTACCGCAGCTCGAAGAAAAACGAGATGTACCTGTATGTGCTCAAGAGCGATGCCTTGGAGCGCGTGCCCGAGCCATTGATGGCCGCCTTCGGCAAGGCGATCCACGCCTTTGACCTGGTGCTGAGCCCCGAGCGTGAGCTGTCCCGGGAAGACATCAACAAAGTGCTGGAAAACCTCGACACCCAGGGCTATCACTTGCAGATGCCACCGGCCGAAGACGAGTACATCGAGCATTTGCCCGAAGAGTTGTTGCGCCGCAACGACCCGGTCTGATGGTATTGGAGGCGCCTGTCCTGGGCGCTTCTTGAAAAACGGAATGATTTATTGACGATGATCGCAAGGATGGAGCGACACTCTGTCGGCGATCGTCTGCACTGTTTTTGAAAGGTTTGATTCATGCGCGTTCTGATTGCCGAACACGATCACGCGGTGTATGCCCAGCTTCTGCGTCAGGCTGCACCCGATATTGAAGTGCTGACCAGCGGCGATTCCGCCGAACTGTCGCGACTCGCCACCGATTGCCCGGTCTGGCTCGGCCAGCCTGATCTGCTGGCCACCCTGTTGCGTCAAGGCCACCAGCCCCGCTGGCTGCAATCGACCTGGGCGGGCATCACGCCGCTGCTGGCCGATGGCTTGAGCCGCGATTACCGCCTGACCCGTGCCGTGGGCATTTTTGGCCAGGTGATGGCTGAGTATGTGCTGACCTACATGCTCGGCCATGAGCGCGAGGTGCTGGCCCGGTTGGTCAGCCAGGTCGAGCGCAAGTGGGACAACCGCCAGGGCCAAGGCCTGGCTGGACGCAAGGTGCTGATCGTCGGGACGGGGGACATCGGCCAGCGTGTGGCGCAGTTCCTGG
The DNA here is from genome assembly GCF_051131985.1 of Pseudomonas sp. Z3-6. Lineage (NCBI taxonomy): Bacteria > Pseudomonadati > Pseudomonadota > Gammaproteobacteria > Pseudomonadales > Pseudomonadaceae > Pseudomonas > Pseudomonas sp. Z3-6. The sequence continues at coordinate 5,317,773 of NZ_CP071644.1, read as the reverse complement.
TGCCGTTCGGCGTGCAGTTGTACGGCATCGCCAGCGAAGCCAGGGAAATGGCGCCGTTCATCGAGGTCGGGGCACTGAAGGATCTGCCGCGGCTGGTGGGCGAGGTGGATTACGTGATCAATCTGCTGCCCAACACGCCAGAGACCCATGACATCTACGACGCGGCGCTGTTCAAGCAGTTCAAGCCGACCGGGTTGTTCATCAACGTTGGCCGCGGCGTAGCGGTTGTGGACGCGGACCTGGTGCAAGCCCTGAAGGAAGGGCACCTGGCCGGCGCGGTGATCGACGTCTGCCGCCAGGAGCCGCTGCCGCAGCGCCATCCGTTCTGGACCGCCTGGGGCCTGCTGCTGACCGGCCACAGTTCGGCACCGACTTCGCCACCGATGATGGCGCAGTTGTTCCTGGATAACCTGCGGGCCTACCAGGCGGGCGAAGCACTGCGTGGTGAAGTGAATTTCGCCCGAGGCTATTGAAGCCATCCTCGATCAAATTGTGGGAGCGGGCTTGCTCGCGAAAGGGCCGGCACATTCAACATTTATGCTGACTGAGACTCCGCTTTCGCGAGCAAGCCCGCTCCCACAGTGATTTTTCAGTGGCCACAAAAAATGCGTTCGCCACAGAACCCATTGTGGGAGCGAGCTTGCTCGCGATAGCGGTGTGTCAGTCGCCATCGAAGTGGCTGATCTGGCGCCATCGCGAGCAGGCTCGCTCCCACAGTGGTTATTTCAGTGAGCATAAAAGGGGTTACAGGGTGAAATCACCTTCTGCCACCAGTTCGCTCAGCGGCCGGCGTGGGCTTGGGACTTCGCGGGCCTGGAGGTATTCGGCCAGGGTCGATTTGTCCCCCAGCTTGCCAATCGCCACGGCGGCGTGCAGGGCGTAGCCTTGCGGGATCTTCAGTTCCTTGCGGGTCAGTTCCTGGTCGAAACCGGCCATGCCATGGGTGTGCCAGCCGCTGAGGCTGGCTTGCAGCGCCAGGTGGCCCCAGGCCGCGCCGGTGTCGAAGGTGTGGCTCTGCGCCGGGGTTTCCTCGGTGGCGCCGGGCACCGCGAAGGTGGTTTTCGAGACGATGATCACCAGCGCCGAGGCGTGTTGGGCCCAGCCGCGGTTGAACTCGTTGAGCAAGCCCAGGAAACGCTCCCAGTTCGGCGTGTCGCGCCGTGCGTACAGGAAACGCCAAGGCTGGGAGTTGTAGGCCGAAGGGGCCCAGCGTGCGGCTTCGAAGAAGCTCAGCAAGGTTTCTTCGGCAATGCTTTCGCCGGTAAAGGCGCGGGGCGACCAGCGTTCGATGAACTGGGGGTGGATCGCGTAATCGGCAATACGGGAGTTGGCGCTCATGGGCTTACCTGGCACGAGTGTGGAAAGACAATCAAGCAACCTACGTCCCGCCGCCCGGCCTGACAAGCCCCTGTATACCGACAGTCGCCAATGCTTGGCCTCAAGAGGCCCCGGCACTAGACTGTCGGCCTTTTCACCACCTGATGTTGATGCTCGAACCATGGCCGCCAAAGTCGAACCGTTCTGGATACGCAAAACCCTCGATCAGCTCGATCCCCAGGAATGGGAATCGCTGTGCGACGGCTGTGGCCTGTGCTGCCTGCAAAAGCTCGAAGACGAAGATGACAACAGCGTCTACTACACCCGCATCGCCTGCAAACTGCTGGACCTGAAAACCTGCCAGTGCACCGACTACCCCAACCGTCGTGAGTTCGTGCCCGATTGCATCCAGCTCACGCCGGGCAAGGCCGATGAGTTCAAATGGCTGCCGCCGACCTGCGGTTATCGGCTGGTCAGCGAGGGCAAGGACTTGCCGTTGTGGCACCACCTGGTCTGCGGCGATCGCGATGCCGTGCACCATGAACGCATTTCCCAGTCTGGACGTATGCTGGCCGAAGGCAGCGTGCCGGAAGACGACTGGGAAGATCATCTGATTTTTCGCGCCGGCTGAACCGCCGGGCGGCGCGCCACCTGGGAGAACCCATGGCTGCAGGATTGAAACGGATACTGGCGGCCGGGTTGCTGGCAGTGTGCGGGCCGCTGTGGGCGGCGCAGAAAGTCGACCTGGATTATCACGTGCACCTGTTGCCCCAGAGCGACCAGGCCGAAGTGCGCCTGACCCTGGCCCGGGGCTCGGCGGTGCGCAGCCTGGATTTCGACCTCGGCGACGGCAGTCGCTACAGCGATTTCAAGGCCGACGGCCAATGGCAGCTCACCCCTGGCAAAGAAGCCCGTGGTGGCTGGCGTCCGGCCGCGGACAAGGCGAGCCTGAGCTACCGCGTGCGCATCAGCCATGCCCGCAAGAACGCCACCTTCGAAACCCGCATGACCCCGACCTGGGCGTTGCTGCGCGGCGATGATCTGGTGCCGTCGGCCAAGCTCGATCAGCAGGACGGCATCGAACTGGTGGCACGTCTTGAGGTTGAATTGCCTGACGGCTGGAAAAGCATCGAGACCCCTTGGCCGCGCATCGGCAAGCAGCGCTTCCGCATCGACAACCCCTCGCGCCTGTTCGACCGTCCCACGGGCTGGATGCTCGCCGGCAAACTGGGAAGCCGCCGTACCCGCCTGGGTGAAACCGAAGTGACCGTGGCCTCGCCCCGGGGCCAGGGCATGCGCCGGATGGACGTGCTGACGCTGCTGACGTTCGTCTGGCCGCAGGTGCAAGCGCTGGTGCCGCGCCATCCGGCCAAGTTGCTGATTGTCGGCGCTGGCGATCCGTTGTGGCGTGGCGCCCAGGCCGGCCATGACTCGATTTACCTGCACAGCCGCCCGCCGCTGGTCAGCGAACGGGGCAGCAGCCCGTTGTTGCGGGAGTTGGTGCAGGCACTGGCCCGGGTCAATGATCAGGACCGTAGCGATTGGATCAGCGAGGGGCTGACCGAATATTACGCGGTCGAACTGCTGCGCCGCGCTGGCGGCTTGAGCGATGAGCGCTACCAGACCCTGAACGACCGACTCGCCCACGACAGCAAGGGCGTCACCACTTTGCGCGGCGAGCAGATCAGCCCGGCGGCCGTGGCCAAGGCGGTATTGCTGTTGCAGGAACTGGACCGCGAGATTCGCCTGAAGACCCGTAACAAGCGTTCGCTGGATGATGTGTTGCAGGGGGCGATGCGCCTGGAAACCGTCGACACCGAGGCGTTTGTACAGCTCAGTGAAAGTGTTTTGGGTGGGGCTTCCACTGTGCTGGATACCCAGTTACTTCAGTGATACCGTCTTCGCGAGCAAGCCCCACAGTTTTGCGCAATGGCCTGGAGGCTTGTGTGGCGAGGGAGCTTGCTCCCGCTGGGGCGCGCAGCGGCCCCAAAAAAGCGGTGAGCGCTTCGCACTCAAGCGGGAGCAAGCTCCCTCGCCACGAGACTGTGCGATTTTTAAACCTCTGTGAAAGGGAGCTTGCTCCGGGGCAATTCAGAGCCCAACCTTCGGCGAATTCAACGAATCATTCCCCGTCACCGTAGCCGTGCCAGTCGCCGCCTCGGCGTTGGCCTTCAGGCGACTCAGCTCTTCACCGGCCTGCTCGATGCGGGCACGGGCGTTGTCCAGGTTCTGGCGATTCTTTTCCAGCAGGCTCTTGGCCGAGCAATGCCCGGTGATGCCCCGCGCCAACGCCATGCCGCCGATCGCCAGTTGAGCCAGCCCGATCACCCCGCCACGGCGTATGCCCTTGCCCATCATCAGCACACCGCCGGCCAACGAGCCAATGCGCTCCCAGCCGTGCACGTTTTGCGGCGGATGAGATTGGAAAGGGGTGCGCTCAATCGGCTCGAACGGATTGTTATCGCTCATGATCTGTCTCCAGTGTGGGGATTGGTATAAAGCTGACTGCCTGAGCGATTGCCTTGTTCAATCGAATATCGCACCGATCAGCGGAATTGCGGCCCCGAACGGGTGTTGTTGCCCTTGGCCATGCGGTCGTACAACACGACGTTGACGGTGGCGGCCAGGTTCATGCAGCCGTTGGTGGGGATATAGATCACGTCTTCGCACCAATCACGGATGTCCTTGTCCAGCGAGCCGTCTTCCGGGCCGAAGATGTACAGCGCCCGGTCCGGGTGGGTGTATTCGGGCAGTGGGCGAGCGCCTTCCACCAGCTCGACGGCCACTGGCACACAGCCCAGGGGCAGGATTTTCTTCAGGTCATCGATACCGATCAGCGGGATGTCGTAGTGGACTTTCTTGGTGTCGGTGACGAAGTCGGCAGCGCGCTCATAGCGCTTGCCGGTGTAGAACACCGACGCCACGCCGTAGCAACCGGCGGCACGCATGACCGAACCGACGTTTTCCGGAGACTTGGGGTTGAACAGACCGATGCAGCTATAGCGTTTGTTGGCCACGGGCGGGGTGCCTTTGGGGAAAAGGCGCGATTATACGGGGAATGGGGAAGGGTGGTCAGGTTCGAGATGTGTGGTGCATGGTCGGCCGCCTTCGCGAGCAGGCTCGCTCCCACAGTGCATTTTCGGCGTTCACAAAATCCTGTGGGAGCAAAGCTTGCTCGCGAAATAGGCGCCTCGGTTTCTGAAAGACCGCATCGGCTTCATCGCGGGCAAGCCTTGCTCCCACAAAAGCGGGGCTCGTCACTTGGCTGATTACTCGTCTTTCTTCATCAACCCAGCCAACGCGGCGAACGGGTTGTGGGTCGCCTTGGCAATCTTCGGGGTGCTCAGGGAGCCGTCGCCGAAGTACTGCTGGTCGGTGTAGCGCGAATGTTCGTTGTCGTGGCAGTACAGGCACAGCAGTTCCCAGTTGGAACCGTCCTGCGGATTGTTGTCATGGTTGTGGTCGCGGTGGTGAACGGTCAGTTCGCTCAGGCGCTTGCCGGAAAACTCACGGGCGCAGCGGCCACAGACATGGGGGTACATTTTCAGGGCTTTGTCGCGGTAGCCCATCTCCCGGTCGCGCTGGGCATCGGCGAGGATGCGGTCCAGCTTGGCGGTGTTGGACGGTGGCGTTGACGAACTCATGGGTTCACCTTCGTAGAAAAGACTGATGACGGTTGGACAGAGTTTAGCTCAGCCCTTGAGCTTCTCGGCAATCCAGATGGTGTGGCGAGTGCCTTTGTTGCCATGGGCGAACACTTGCACCTCTTCGGCCTTGAAACCGGCCTTCTTCAGCTTGTCGGAAAACTGCCGGTCAGCGCTGGCCGACCATACCGCCAGCACGCCCTTGGGCCGCAGGGCCTTGGCGCAAGCGGCCAGGCCACCGGCCGAATACAGCCAACTGTTGGCTTTCTGGGTCAGGCCTTCCGGGCCGTTATCGACATCGAGCATGATCGCGTCGAACCCCTGGGGTTCGGCTTGCAGCACCTTGGCCACGTCTTCCATGCGGATCACCGTGCGCGGGTCCGCCAGCGGCCGCCCGGCCTTTTCACCCAGGGGGCCACGGTTCCACTCGACCACGCCGGGCACCAGCTCGGCCACCACCACTTCGGCGGTCTTGCCCAGGTGCTTGAGGGCCGAGGCAAGGGTGAAGCCCATGCCGAGGCCGCCGATCAGCACGCGCGAGCCAGGACGGCCGGCGACCTTGCGGCAAGGAATCTCGGCCAGGGCGTCTTCGGAACCGTGCATGCGGGTGTTCATCAACTGCCCGCCATCGCCGCCCTGGATCTTGATGACGAAGTCTTCGCCGTACTCGAACAGGCACAGGGCACCGCCGTTGTCAGGAATGGGCGTGGTGTCGAGCAGAACGAAACGTTTCATGGAGATCTCGTAGGAGGGCAGACCGGCGCGGTAACGACTAGCCTTAAAGCAGACAATAGCCACGGAGCCATTGATGAAGTGCATCATTCTAACGGCCATTGCCCTGGCGGCGCTCTCAATAAGTTGCGCCCAGGCTCAACAACCGACGATTCCGGTCAACCCGCCGAGCATCCCCGGATCGCCGGGCACTGCCACGCCCATGCCGTATCCGCCGGTCACGCCTAACGGCGTGCCCAAGGCCGGCCCGGGAAATGGTGGGCCGCCCTTGCTGCCGCCGATCGAAATGCCCAAGCCGCCCAAGGACCAGCCGATACCGGGCATGGAGCCGAAGCCGGTGAAGGCCAAGTCGCCGGGGGGGTAGGACTGAGATCCTTTGGACAATGAAACCCTGTGGGAGCGGGCTTGCTCGCGAAGGCGGCGGATCAGTCAGCATTGATGTTGACTGGCACACCGCTTTCGCGAGCAAGCCCGCTCCCACAGGGGGTATGGTTGCCACAGGGGATTATGGCGGCTGTCAGACCTGCTGCGACAACAGCTGCCCATCGGCCATGCGCAGGCGCTTGGACAGGGAGACGGCGAGGGCGCGGATGATCTTGGCGGCGATCTTGGGGGCGTCGTTGAGCATTTTTTCCAAGGAGTCCTTGCCCAGGTTCAGCAACTGGCAATCGCTGGCGGCAATGCAACTGGCTGAGCGCCGTTCACCGTCGAGCACGGCCATTTCGCCGAAGGCCCGGCCGCTGCGCAGCGTGGCGATGGTCACGGGTTGGCCGTCGGGGCCGGTTTTCTGCACGGCCACTTGGCCGGTGTGGATGATGCACATGAAGCTGCCGGCATCGCCTTCGCGGAAAATCGCTTCGCCCTCGGCGATCGCGCTGATGCTGAAATAGCCCGACGCCGCGGCGAAGTCTACCGGTAGCAACTGGTCGAACAGGCCGCAGTCCATCAGCCAGTCGCGGATTTCTTTGTTCAGTAAGGTCGGTTCTGACATGTCGGCACGGTCTTTTTCTTGTCGTTTTCTGCGGTTCTTTGGATTGTCTTGAGTGCAAGGCGATCTCTTGTGGGAGCGGGCTTGCTCGCGAAGACGGTCGGTCATTCGACATCCAAGTTGAATGTCAGTCCGCTTTCGCGAGCAAGCCCGCTCCCACAATGGGGCAGCGTCATGTCTGAGCCTTGCGCATGCAGCTAAGACCCGGCCATCCCACAGAGTTCCTCAGACCCGCCCCAAAACCTTCAAGACAAATGCATATTCGAGCGCTACGTCACGTAATCCCTGGTAGCGCCCGCTCATTCCGCCGTGGCCGGCGCCCAGCTCGGTCTTGAGCAGCAGGGGGTTGTTGTCGGTCTTGGTGGCGCGCAATTTCGCCACCCACTTGGCCGCTTCCCAGTACTGCACGCGGCTGTCGTTGTAGCCAGCGATCACCAGCAGCGCCGGGTACGCCTGGGCGCTGACGTTTTCGTACGGGGCGTAGGCCCGGATCCGATCATAAACGTCCGGCTCCTCTGGATTGCCCCATTCGTCGTATTCGGTGACCGTCAGCGGCAAGTCCGGGTCGAGCATGGTGTTGAGCACATCGACGAACGGCACTTCGGCAATCGCCACCTTGAACAGCTCCGGGCGTTGGTTGAGCACCGCGCCGATCAGCAGGCCACCGGCACTGCCGCCGCTGATCGCCAGTTGCCCGGCGGTGGTGAAACCGTTGGCGATCAAATGTTCGGCGCAGGCGATGAAGTCGCCGAACGTGTTGTGCTTATGTTCCTGCTTGCCGGCGCGATACCAGGCTTCCCCCAGCTCGCCGCCGCCCCGTACGTGGGCGATGGCAAACGCCACGCCGCGGTCGAGCAGGCTCAGCCGCGAATGGGAAAACCACGGGTCGAGGCTTTCGCCATAGGCACCGTAGCCGTACAGGTACAGCGGCACCGGCCGGCCGAGGTCTTCGCGCCTGACCACCAGGCTGATGGGCACCTGGGTGCCGTCCGGCGCCGTGGCCCAGAGCCGCTGGCTGACATAGGCGTCGGCATCGAACGGCCCCAGCACAGGGGTTTGCTTGAGCACCACCTGGGCGCCGCTGGCCAGGTCCAACTGACGGATCTGCGCCGGACGGTTCAAGGCCTCGTAACGCAGGCGAATGCGATCGCTGATGAATTCCAGGCTGTTCTGCACATGCAGGCTGTAGGCCGCGTCCGGCAGTTGCACCCGATACGCCGGCAAACCCTGGGGATGCACCTCGATGATCGGCAGGCCGCCTTCGCGCAGGCTCAAGGTCATGGCCCCGGCGTTCAGGCTCAGGCCGTCGATCATCACCGTGTCGCTGTGGGGGATCAGGTTCTGCCAGTCGGCCTCGGTTGGTGCCACGCCGGTGTCGGCGGCCTGATACAGGGCGAAGTTGATCCCGTCGCGGTTACTGCGGATCAACCAGGTCCATTGACCATCGAGGAGGCCGTGGTCGACGTCGTATTCGTGGTTTTCCACCCGTGGTGCCAGGCAGGTGAAGGGCTGTTGCGGTTGCGCGGCGTCCAATACCCAGACTTCGCTGGTGGTCTTGCTCCCGAGGGACAGGATCAACTGCTTTTCCGAACTCGAACGATAGCAATGCAGGAAGAAACGTCCGTCCGGCTCATGGAACACTTCCTCGGCGGCCGTGCCGTCCAGGCGATAGCGCCAGAGCTTGTGGGGGCGGTGGGTGTCGTCCAGTTCGCCAAAAAACAGCGTCAGGCTGTCGTTGGCCCAGGTCATGCTGCCGTCGCAATTGTCGAAGGACAGTTCACTGACCTTGTCGTTGGACAATTCCTTCACGAACAGGGTGTAGATCTCGTCGCCCGTGGTGTCCAGGCTGTAGGCCAGGCGCTGGTGGTCGGGGCTGATGCTGAAGGCGCCCAGGGCAAAGAAACCGCCGCCGGCCAACGCGTTCGGGTCCAGCAGCAGTTGTTCGTGGCTTTCGTCCACGGTCAGGCTGTCGTCAGCCGGGCGCGGGCAACGGTAATGGCGTGGGTATTCGTCACCGGCGGTGGTGCGGGTGTAATACAGGTACGGGCCCCAGGGCGAGGGCAGCGACAGGTCGGTCTCGAGGATCCGGCCCTTGATTTCCTGGAACAGGGTTTCGCGCAGTTCGGCCTGATCGGCGAGTTGCGCCTCCTGGTAGCTGTTTTCCGCCTTGAGGTAGTCGAGCACGGCGTCGGTGTCGCGTTCCTGCAGCCAGGCGTACGGGTCAACACCGGCGTCCCTGCGGGCGATCGGGGCGTTGGAAACGTGGGCAGATAGGGACATGAAAGGCTCTCGAACGTTGTACGAAAAGGGACACGCGGCCTGGACAGAACCCACCGCCCAGGCCATTCGCCAGACGCCGGGGCAGCCTGACGCGCGAAAAGCCGTTACTATAAGCGCCTCTTTGCCTGCCTTGCCATGGACACCATGACCGAGAATGACTATCTGATCGCCTGGGGCCTCTACGCCTTCGCCGCCCTGGGCTGCCTGCTGGTGTGGATGCGGATGACGCGCTGGATGTGGCGCTGGTTGCGTGAACCGCTGCGCTTGCTGATGGCGGTGTTGCTGTTCAGCCCCACCGTCGTCGATCCGGTGAAGGACAAGGTTGCCCCGGCCCTGGCCATTGTCGCCCTGGACATCTTGTTCAAGGTCGGCAACAACGCCTGGCGGGCGGCGTCCGACCTGCTCATGTACGGCATGATCGCCTTCGGCCTCTACCTGGTGATCGTGCTGATCCGCTTCCCCATCGAGCGGGCCGCCAACGCGCGCAAGGAACGGGCTGCCGCCGCCAAAGCCGCCGCCGCGGCCGATGAGCCGGAGGACGAGCCACCGTTCGGCGTGGCCGGGGATGACCGTTACGGTCGCCCACCCGTGCCGAGCAACCCCCAGCGTTCGCGTATCGAACCGCGCCTGTAAGCAGGCCTGCCCCTTGAAGCGAGAGTTCGAGCATGTGTGAGTTACTGGGCATGAGCGCCAATGTGCCGACCGACATCGTGTTCAGCTTCACCGGGCTGATGCAGCGCGGCGGCAAGACCGGGCCGCACCGGGACGGCTGGGGCATCGCCTTCTATGAGGGCCGTGGCCTGCGCCTGTTCCAGGACCCGGCCGCCAGCAGCGAATCGGAGGTGGCGAACCTGGTGCAGCGTTATCCAATCAAGAGCGAAGTGGTGATCGGGCACATTCGCCAGGCCAACGTCGGCAAGGTCTGCCTGTCCAACACCCATCCGTTCGTGCGTGAGTTGTGGGGCCGCAACTGGTGTTTCGCCCACAACGGCCAGCTCGCCGATTTCCAGCCGGGCGCAAGCTTCTACCGCCCGGTGGGCGACACCGACAGCGAAGCGGCTTTCTGCGATCTGCTCAACCGCATGCGCCAGGCCTTCCCCGAACCGGTGGACGTGGAACAGTTGCTGCCGTCGTTGATCGAGGCCTGCACCGAATACCGCAGCAAAGGCGTGTTCAATTGCCTGCTCAGCGATGGCGACTGGCTGTTCTGCTATTGCTCGACCAAACTGGCCCAGATCACCCGTCGCGCGCCGTTCGGCCCGGCGCGGCTCAAGGATGTGGACGTGATTGTCGATTTCCAGGCGGAAACCACACCCAACGACGTGGTCACGGTGATCGCCACCGAACCCTTGACCGAAAACGAAACCTGGACCCGCTACGAACCGGGCCAATGGAGCCTGTGGCGACGCGGCGAATGCGTCAGCCAAGGCCGGACCGAATAAGGACGTCACGCTATGTTGCTCAGTTATCTACGGCTGGTGTTGTTCGCGGTGGGCCTGTTGGTTGGGGTCCAGGTGCCAGGGTTCATCAATGATTACGCCAAGCGGGTCGAGGCTCACCTGATCGAGGCGCAGACCGGCCTGCAAGGTTTCCAGGGCACCGCCAACCAATTTTTCAAGGGTGACATGCAGGCGCTGGTGGCCCATTACCGCGCCAGCGAAGACCCGATCTTTCGCAGCGATGCCGACAGCCTGAACACCTTGCTCGTGCGCCAGCAGGCCTTGGACAAGCAATTCCAGGCGATGCAAGGCCCGTGGTACATCCGCCTGCTGCAAGTGGCGCTGGCCGCCGATCCGGACATCCGCAAGGAAACCTGGAACGGCTACAGCTACCAGATCCTGCTGACCCCCGAAGCGATGATCTGGGGCATCAGCGGCGCGATGTTGCTGTCGTTCGGCCTGGAATGCCTGTTCCGCCTGATCGACTGGGTGGTGCTGGGCGGCAAGCGCCTGCGCCAGGGCCGGCCGATCGAAGAGCGTGACCTGCGCGGGCTCTGACTCGATGGTTCAGTGAGCTTCCTGTGGCGAGGGAGCTTGCTCCCGCTGGGCTGCGGAGCGGCCCCAAGATTTTGCGAGCGCTACGCACTCGAGCGGGAGCAAGCTCCCTCGCCACAAAAGCGGTCTGCCTTTGCGGGTGATGTGCTGCCCAATCAAATTTTTCTTATGACCCAGCCAAGGTTTTATTCGTTGGACGGGATCGGCCGCGCGCTCAAGAATCGGGGCAACGGTCTCCACGTCAGCGTCGTCGAGACTCACAACAATAAAACCGTGGAGAACCACCATGAGTGCACCCGACACGCTCGGCGTCCCCCAACCCCAGGCCCGTTCTGGCCCGTTCGATTGGTATCGCAACATCAACCAGCAGGAACGTCGCACCTTCTGGAGCTGCAAGATCGGTTACGCCCTGGACGGCATGGACACCCAGATGCTCAGTTTCGTGGTGCCGACCCTGATCGCGATGTGGGGCATCACCACCGGCCAGGCAGGCCTGATCCACACCAGCACCTTGATCGCGTCGGCCATTGGCGGCTGGGTGGCGGGTATTCTCTCGGACCGGATCGGTCGGGTGCGCACCTTGCAACTGACGGTGCTGTGGTTCGCGTTCTTCACCTTCCTGTGCGGCTTTGCCCAGAACTACGAGCAGCTGTTGATCGCCCGCACCTTGATGGGCTTCGGCTTTGGCGGCGAGTGGACCGCCGGTGCGGTGTTGATGGGCGAGGTGATCCGTGCCAAGGACCGCGGCAAGGCGGTGGGCATGGTGCAATCGGGTTGGGCGCTGGGCTGGGGCATGACGGCGATTCTGTATGCGCTACTGTTCTCGGTGTTGCCGCCGGAAGATGCCTGGCGCGCACTGTTCATCCTCGGCATCGTGCCGGCGGTGTTCGTGATTTTCGTCCGCCGGCTGGTCAAGGACCCGGAAGTCTATAACCAGACCAAGGCCCGGTTGACGCCGGAAAATCCCGCGAAGTTCTACGAGATTTTTGCCCCTGGCATCCTCTTCACCACCCTGCGTGCCTCGCTGCTGACCACCGGTGCCCTGGGCGGCTACTACGCCATCACGTCCTGGCTGCCGACGTTTCTCAAGAATGAACGGGGCTTGAGTGTATTGAGCACCGGTGGCTACCTGGCGATGGTGATCGTCGGTTCCTACGTGGGCTATGTCATCAGCGCGTACCTGTCGGACATCCTGGGACGAAAGAAGAACTTCGTTCTGTACGCTGTCGGCTCGTTCACCATCGTCCTGCTGTACACCCAGGTGCCGGTGAGCAATAACGTGATGCTGTGGTTGGGCTTTCCCCTGGGCTTTTTCGCTTCCGGGATGTTCAGCGGCATGGGCTCGTTCCTCACCGAGCTGTTTCCTACGCGCATCCGCGGTTCGGGCCAGGGCTTTTGCTACAACATTGGCCGGGCGGTGGCGGCATTGTTCCCGCTGTTGATCGGTATCTTGAGCCAGAAGGTGCCGCTGAGCGTGGGTATCGGCGCGTTCGCGGCGGTGTCCTACGGCGTGGTGATCCTCGCGGCCCTGAGCCTGCCGGAAACCCAAGGCAAGCAGTTGGAAGCCGAGTAACTGATACCCTGTGGGGGCCTGGGCTCCATGGCTTGGCCCCACAGTCAAAGAAGAAAAAACTACAGGAGCGTTCACCGTGAACCGCCTGCTACTGAATTGCGATATCGGCGAAAGCTTCGGCAGCTGGACCATGGGTCTGGACGCCGAGGTGATGCCCTTCATCGATTGCGCCAACATTGCCTGCGGCTTCCACGCTGGCGACCCGAGCATCATGCGCAAGACCGTCAGCCTGGCCCTGAGCCACGGCGTGCGGATCGGCGCGCACCCGGCCTATCAGGACCTGGCGGGCTTCGGCCGGCGTTCCATGGCCTATGGCGCCCAGGAGCTGCAGGACTTGCTGCACTACCAGATCGGCGCCCTCGACGGCATCTGCCGGGCCCAGGGCGGGCGAGTCAGCTACGTCAAGCCCCACGGGGCGATGTACAACGACATGATGGCCAACCCAGCGCAACTGCGCGCCGTGATCCAGGCCGTCGCGGCCTATGACCGGCAACTGCCGCTGATGCTCATGGCGACCCGGGACAACAGCGCCGCCCAGGCCCTGGGCGACGAGTACGGCCTGACCCTGTGGTTCGAGGCCTTTGCCGATCGGGCCTATGACAGTGCCGGTCGCCTGGTTTCGCGACAGGCACCGGGGGCGGTGCATCACGATCCCGAGGTCATCATCGGGCAGGCCCTGACCATCGCCCGTGGCGATGCGTTGACCGCCAGCGACGGCAGTGCCTTGCACCTCATGGCCAATACCTTGTGCGTGCACGGCGACAACGCCAGCTCCGTGGCGGCCGTGCAGCGCATCCGCGAAGCCCTGGACGGGCAGAGTGCGCCATGAAACCACGCGTGGAAGTGGTGGCGGTGGACTGCCTGATGGTGCGCCTGTTCGATGAGATCACCGAGGCCAACATGCCCTGGATGCTCGCCGCCAGCGAGCGCCTGCGAGCGGTGTTTGCCGAGCGTTTGATCGATCTGGTGCCGTCCTACACCACCTTGATGGTGCACTACGATTTGCTCGCCCTGAACCCGGTCCAGGCCCGCGATTTGATCGACGAGGCGCTGCATAACCTTTCACCGGATGCCCGCTCGACCGGCCAATGCCATGTGCTGCCGGTGTGGTACGACGTAAGCGTCGGGCCGGAGCTTGAGCTGTTGGCGAGTCGCAGCGGCTTGACGGTCGCCCAGGTGATCCGCCGCCACAGCGAACGGGAGTACCAGGTGTTTGCCCTGGGCTTCGCCCCCGGTTTCGCCTTCATGGGGCTGGTGGACGAAGAACTGGCCGCCCCGCGCCTCGACACGCCACGCAAGCGCGTGGCAGCGGGCAGCGTCGGTATTGCCGAGCGTCAGACCGCGGCGTATCCAGTGGTTTCGCCCGGCGGTTGGAACCTGATCGGGCGCACCCCGGCCAAACTGTTCGATCGTGAGCGTGACGGCTACAGCCTGATGCAGCCGGGGGACACGGTACGTTTTGCCGCCGTGGACCACGCCGAATTCATCGCCCTGGGTGGCGACGACACACCGTTGGAGGCCCAGGCATGAGCCGGTTGTTGATCGAGGCCAGCACCCCGCTGTGCCTGTTACAGGACGCCGGCCGTTTCGGCGTGAGACACCTGGGCGTGACCCAGGGCGGCGCGGCGGATTGGTTGTCGATGGCCTGGGCCAATTGGATGCTGGGCAATGACCTGGACGCGGCGGTGGTGGAGATTACCCTCGGCGGCTTTACCGTGGTGGCCGACGAGGATTGCGTGCTGGCGCTGGCCGGGGCTGACCTGGGCGCGCGGATAGACGGCCAGGGCGTGGCATCGTGGCGTTTCTTCAGCTTGCGCAAAGGCCAGGTCCTGGCGCTCACCCAGCCTGTGCTCGGTGCCCGGGCCTACTTGGCGGCCCCAGGTGGGTTCAATGCGCCTACGGTGCTGGGCAGCCGGGCGACGGTGGTCCGTGAGGAACTCGGTGGCCTGGATGGGCGGGGGCGGGCGCTGAGTCGCGGTGAACACTTGAGCTATTCAGGCACGCCGACGCCGCGGCCCATGCCCCACACGCGGATTCCGGATTTCCAGCAAGCGCAGCCGCTGGACCTGATCCTCGGTGCGCAGAATGGCGCGTTCAGTGGGCGCAGCCTGTTCGATGCATTCAACACTGCGTGGACGCTGGACAGTCGCGCCGACCGCATGGGCATGCGCTTGCTGGGCACGGCGTTGGAATATCAGGGGCCGGCGATGATTTCCGAGGGCATTCCCCTCGGTGCCGTGCAGGTGCCACCGGACGGCCAGCCGATCGTGTTGCTCAACGACCGACAAACCATCGGTGGTTATCCACGCCTGGGGGCGTTGACGCCGCTGTCCCTGGCCCGGCTGGCGCAATGCCTGCCCGGGGCGCAGGTGCGGTTGCGGCCGGTGGTGCAGGAGGTTGCGCATGGGCAGCAGGTTGAATGCCTGCGGGGGCTGTCAAACCGCTAAAAGCTTCGCGAGCAAGCCCGCTCCCACACTGGATCTGTGTCGCACAGGAGATCCCTTGTGGGAGCGGGCTTGCTCGCGAAGAGGCCCTTACAGGCACCGGAAGACTTTACTTGGAAAGAAACCGCATCCCTTCCTCCAACCCCCGCAACGTCAGCGGATACATCCGGTCCTCCACCAACTCGCGCACGATGTTGGTCGAGGCGGTGTAGCCCCAGGTGTCCTTGGGGTACGGGTTGATCCAGATGAGTTTCTTGTACTTCTCCATGAAGCGCTGCATCCACACATAACCGGCTTCTTCGTTCCAGTGCTCGACGCTGCCGCCGGCCTGGGTGATTTCATAAGGCGCCATGGCGGCGTCGCCGATGAAGATCACTTTGTAGTCGGCACCGTACTTGTGCAGCAAATCCTGGGTCGAGGTGCGCTCCGAGGTGCGGCGCAGGTTGTTCTTCCACACCGATTCGTAGACGAAGTTGTGGAAGTAGAAATACTCCAAGTGCTTGAACTCGGTCTTGCAGGCCGAGAACAGTTCTTCACAGATCTTCACGTGGGCATCCATCGAGCCACCGATGTCGAACAGCAACAACAGCTTGACGGTGTTGCGTCGCTCCGGGCGCATCTGGATGTTCAAGAGGCCGGCGTCCCGGGCGGTGTGATCGATGGTGCCGTCGATGTCCAGCTCTTCGGCCGCGCCCTGGCGGGCGAACTTGCGCAGGCGGCGCAGGGCGATCTTGATGTTGCGGGTGCCCAATTCCACCTGGTCATCGAGGTTCTTGTATTCGCGCTGGTCCCAGACCTTTACGGCCTTGCCCTGGCGCTTGCCGGCGTCGCCGACCCGGATGCCCTCGGGGTTGAAACCGCCGGAGCCGAACGGGCTAGTGCCGCCGGTGCCGATCCACTTGTTGCCGCCGGCATGGCGTTCCTTCTGTTCTTCCAGGCGTTTCTTGAATTCTTCGATCAGCTTGTCCAGGCCACCGAGGGACTGGATCTGCGCCCGTTCCTCGTCGGTCAGCGAACGCTCGAATTCCTTGCGCAACCAGTCTTCGGGAATCAGCGCCTGGAGGTGATCGTCGAGCTTCTCCAAACCGTTGAAGTAGGCGGCGAAGGCCCGGTCGAACTTGTCGAAATGCCGTTCGTCCTTCACCAGGATCGCCCGGGACAGGTAATAGAACTCGTCCATGTCGGCGAAGATCACCCGCTGTTTCAGCGCGTTGATCAGGTCCAGCAGTTCACGCACCGACACGGGCACCTTGGCGGCGCGCATCTCATTGAACAGGTTAAGCAGCATGGCAATCGCCCTCGCTCTTGTTAAACGAAGAGGATCAGCGGGTGCCGCGACGGCTCATGAACGCCAGGCGCTCGAGCAGTTGCACGTCTTGTTCGTTTTTCACCAGGGCGCCGGCCAGCGGCGGAATGGCCTTGGTCGGATCACGCTCGCGCAGCACCGCTTCGCCGATGTTGTCGGCCATCAGCAGCTTGAGCCAGTCCACCAGTTCGGAGGTGGAAGGTTTTTTCTTCAGGCCCGGCACCTTGCGCACGTCGAAGAACACGTCCAGCGCTTCGCTGACCAGGTCCTTCTTGATGTTTGGGTAATGCACATCGACGATTTTCTGCAGGGTGACGCGGTCGGGGAACGCGATGTAGTGGAAGAAGCAGCGGCGCAGGAAGGCGTCCGGCAGTTCCTTTTCGTTGTTGGAGGTAATGATGATGATCGGGCGCTGCTTGGCCTTGATGGTTTCGTCGGTCTCGTAGACGTAGAACTCCATCTTGTCGAGCTCTTGTAGCAGGTCGTTGGGGAACTCGATGTCGGCCTTGTCGATTTCGTCGATCAGCAGGATCACCCGCTCCTCGGACTCGAACGCTTCCCAGAGCTTGCCCTTCTTCAGGTAGTTGCGCACGTCGTGGACCTTGTCCACGCCCAACTGTGAGTCCCGCAGGCGGCTGACCGCGTCGTACTCGTACAAGCCCTGGTGGGCCTTGGTGGTGGACTTGATGTGCCAGGTGATCAGGCGCGCGCCGAAGGACTCGGCCAATTGCTCGGCCAGCATGGTTTTGCCGGTGCCTGGTTCGCCCTTGACCAGCAACGGCCGCTCCAAGGTGATGGCGGCGTTCACGGCCAGTTTCAGGTCATCGGTGGCCACGTAGGCGCTGGTGCCTTCGAACTTCATCTGCAATTTCCTCGAACGTGTCGCCGGCCCGGCGAGGCGGGGCGCGCGAAATAAATATCGTGCCCGACTATAACGCGAGGCCGCGCCGACTGTGAACGCAGACGCTGTATTCAGTCTCTGAATGGGGCGTCACATGTTGACTCAGTCTTGTGGCGAGGGAGCTTGCTCCCGCTCGAGTGCGCAGCGCTCGCAGGCTTTTTAGGGCCGCTTCGCGGCCCAGCGGGAGCAAGCTCCCTCGCCACTAAAAGCCGCAAATCTCAATCCTTCGAAGGCGGTGGCTGTTCATAACGGGCATTGAAGGCCTGGACGAAACCGTTGCGCAGGATCTGCAGGAAGGCTTCGAAGGCGCTGATGTCCTGCTGGTGAACATTGCCGCTGAGTTCCACCCGGGTGGCAAACTGGTTCTTGCGCTGGTTCTTGAGGGCCGTTTCGCCGGTCCCGACCAGCGCTTCCCAGACCGAGCGGAAGATGTTCTTGTTCTGGTTTTCCACGTCCTGCTGCCAGTCGAATACGTCGACATCCCGCAGCAATGGCTTGATATAGCCGCTGAGCTTGGCGTTATCGGCTTCAGCCTCGATCACCAGGTCGCCGTGGCCGGCATTGAAATCGAACTTGCCATAGGCGGCGGCAAAATCGTTGAGGCGCTTGAGTTCGATGTTCCTGGCCCGCAGGCGGAAATCGAAATCCTCGAAGTCGCTCAAGGGGTCGAAGGTAGCCTGCATTTCCAGGGGCGCATGCTCGGCCACCAGGGCCTTGCCTTCGAAGCGGGCGTCGCGCTTGCCTTCGGTGTCGACCACGTTGGTCAGGTTATAGAAGCTGGCGTTGACGTCGGTGGCCCGCAGGTTGACCGGCGGCTTGGAATTGAAATTGCGAAAGGTGACCTTGCCCTCCCGGATGCGCACTTCGTTGAAGGTGATGGGCAGCAGTTTTTCCAGTTGCTGGCGCCAGTTGGTGCCCTGGCCGGTCTGGGAGTTCTGCCGGTTGGCCCCGCCGTCGACGAAGTTCACTTCGGGGCGGGTGAACTCCACCTCGGACACCACCGCATGGTCGTACCACAGCGAGTGCCAGCTCACCGACAGGTCCACCAGTGGCGCGTTGACGAACGGCACCGGGACCTTGCCGTCGACCTTGACGATTTCCAGGCCGTTGATCCGGTAGGCACCGCGCCACAGGGCCAAGTCCACGTCGGCGATCTGGCCGCGATAATCGCCCATGTCGGCCAGTTTATCGTTCAGGTAGTCGCGTACCAGGTAAGGCAGGGCGAAATGCAGGGCCACCAGCACCGCGACGAGGGTGGCGAAAACCCACAGTGGCCAGCGGTATCGACGCTTCATGTCTGTCAGTCTCCAGCGTTTGTTGGGGGAGCGCCTCCTAATGCCATTGACTGTCGCAACAACGGGAACGTTCGGTGCAACTGGACGCCCATGGGCAACAGGCATACCTTTAAAGGCTTCAATTTCGCCCCATCAAGGACCCAGCCATGAGCCGCATATTCGCTGACAACGCCCATTCCATCGGCAATACGCCACTGGTACAGATCAACCGCATTGCGCCGCGCGGCGTGACCATCCTGGCCAAGATCGAGGGGCGTAACCCAGGGTATTCGGTCAAGTGCCGGATCGGCGCAAACATGATCTGGGACGCTGAAAGCTCGGGCAAGCTCAAGCCGGGCATGACCATTGTCGAACCGACCTCGGGCAACACCGGGATCGGCCTGGCGTTCGTCGCCGCCGCCCGTGGCTACAAGCTGATGCTGACCATGCCGGCCTCCATGAGCATCGAGCGGCGCAAGGTCCTCAAGGCCCTGGGCGCGGAGTTGGTGCTCACCGAACCGGCGAAGGGCATGAAGGGCGCCATCGAGAAAGCCGCCGAGATCATGGCCAGCGATCCGTCCAAATATTTCATGCCGCAGCAGTTCGATAACCCGGCGAACCCGGCGATCCACGAAAAAACCACCGGCCCGGAAATCTGGAACGACACCGACGGCGCCGTGGACGTGCTGGTCGCGGGCGTGGGCACCGGCGGAACCATTACCGGGGTTTCGCGGTATATCAAGAACACCTGTGGCAAGCCGATCCTGTCGGTGGCGGTCGAGCCCGAAGTGTCGCCAGTGATCACCCAGGCGATGGCGGGGGATGAAATCAAGCCCAGCCCCCACAAGATCCAGGGGATCGGCGCCGGGTTCGTGCCGAAGAACCTCGACCTGTCCATCGTCGACCTGGTCGAGCGCGTCACTGACGACGAGTCCAAGGCCATGGCCCTGCGCTTGATGCAGGAGGAGGGCATCCTCTGCGGGATCTCCTGCGGCGCGGCAATGGCCGTGGCCGTGCGCCTGGCGGAAAAACCGGAAATGCAGGGCAAGACCATCGTGGTGATCCTGCCGGATTCGGGCGAGCGGTATTTGTCGAGCATGTTGTTCAGTGATCTGTTTACCGATCAGGAGATTCAGCAGTAACCGCAGGCAGGATGGGTGGTGAGCGCTGCTTGTGTGGCGAGGGAGCTTGCTCCCGCTCGACTGCGCAGCAGGCGCCCCGGATTCAACCCGGGTCGCCAAATCCCAGGGGCGCGCTCCGCACGCCAGCGGGAGCAAGCTCCCTCGCCACAAGAGCACTCGCGACCTCAGGTAGGTTGAATGATTGTTCGATGCGTCAGCCAACGTTCAGGTGACGTCTGTTAAAAAGTGTTTATTGCGTTTCACTCAACAGAGAATCTTGCGTCAGACGGTTTTTACCCGGGCCATGGGTATTTAACATGGCCCCCGGCTACGTCGGGCAGTAGGCGTTGCGTCAGTTGTTTTTGGACAAGGAGTTTAAAAAAATGACCGTTTCGTTTGTCGCCAAGGCCTCGGTGTTGCTGCTGTTCCTGGGCAGTACGCTCTATGTGCATTTGCGTGGTAAGGCGCGGTTGCCGGTGTTGCGTCAGTTCGTCAACCACTCGGCGCTGTTCGCCCCCTATAACGCCTTGATGTACCTGTTCTCCGGCGTGCCCTCGAGGCCTTACCTGGATCGCAGCCAATTTCCCGAACTGGATGTGCTCAAGGACAACTGGCAAGTCATCCGCGACGAAGCCATGCACTTGTTCGACGATGGCTACATTCGAGCCGCCGAGAAGAACAACGATGCGGGTTTCGGTTCGTTCTTCAAGAAGGGTTGGAAGCGCTTCTACCTCAAGTGGTACGACAAACCGCTGCCGTCGGCTGAGTTGCTGTGCCCGAGGACGGTTGAACTGGTCAGTCGGATCCCCAGCGTTCGCGGCGCGATGTTTGCCTTGCTGCCCGGTGGTAGCCATCTGAACCCTCATCGAGACCCCTTCGCCGGTTCGTTGCGTTATCACCTGGGGCTCTCAACCCCCAATTCCGAGGACTGCCGGATCTTCGTCGACGGTCAGATCTATGCCTGGCGCGACGGCGAAGACGTCATGTTCGATGAAACCTATGTGCACTGGGTCAAGAACGAAACCCCACAGACCCGCCTGATCCTGTTCTGTGATGTCGAGCGGCCCTTGAAAAGTCGGCTGATGACCCGCCTCAACCGTACCATCAGCGCGTTCCTCGGCCGAGCCACCGCGCCGCAGAACCTGGACGATGAACACGTCGGCGGCATCAACCAGGCCTATGCCTGGAGCAAGTCGTTCAGCGACGGCATCAGCGGCCGGGTCAAGCAGTTCAAACGCAAGCATCCCAAGGCCTACCGGGTGATGCGGCCGGTGTTGGCGGTGACGGTGCTGACGGCGCTTGGCTATTGGTTGTTCGTTTAAAACATTGCGTAGTCCATCGGGCGCTGGTTATAGTCAGCGCTCTTCGGGTTTTCGAACCCACTCTCCAAGAGATCGGCTCATGCCTGCATCCCCTGTCATCGCGGTCGTGGTTCCAGCGTTCAACGCTGGCGTCGTGCCGTGTGGGAACCAGCAGCCTGCGCAGATCGGTCAATATCCCCCACCTGTCCGTAGCTCATCGGTGTACGTCGTCGTATCACCGCCGGGTGTTGGCATTCAGGGCTGATCGGCAACGGTTGCCATCCCCTGTGCCCGCCTGAAAAAACTACTGGACTTCAGCTTCGGCTGAGTTGGCTTTTTGCCTGACTACAGGTGGTATCCATGTTTTCCCTTTCCAAAAACGCCTTGTTGGCGGCGGCTTCCACGAGCCTGTTCGTTTTGCTGTGGAGCAGCGGGGCGATCTTTTCCAAGCTGGGCCTGGCCCACGCTTCACCCTTCGCTTTTCTGTTGATCCGATTTGCCATCGCGCTGTTCGCGCTGGTGCTGTTGATTCCGTTGCTCAAGTTCAAGTTGCCCAAGACCGGCAAGCCGATGCTGTACGCGGTGACCACCGGACTGGTGCTGCTGGGCGCCTATCAGATTTTTTATCTGCTGGCGCTGCAAATGAATGTCACGCCCGGCGTCATGGCGACCCTGATGGGTGTGCAACCGATCCTGACTGTAGTGCTTATGGAGCGCCGGCGTTCCGGGGCGCGGATGTTCGGCCTGGTATTGGGCTTGGTCGGGTTGGTCATGGTGGTGTACCAGGGCATCGGCCTGGCCGGTATGTCCCTGGCAGGGATGCTGTGCGGGTTGCTGGCACTGGTCAGCATGACGGCTGGCTCCATCATGCAGAAGCGCATCACCGACAACCCACTGGGCACGCTACCGGTGCAGTACCTGGCCGGGCTGGTGCTGTGCGCGGTGTTCGTGCCGTTCCAGCCGTTTCACTTCGAATACAGCACGGGGTTCTTCGTGCCGGTGCTGTGGATGGGGCTGGTGGTGTCGGTGCTGGCGACGCTGCTGCTGTACCGTTTGATTGCCCGCGGCAACCTGGTGAACGTCACCAGCCTGTTCTACCTGGTGCCGGCGGTGACGGCGATCATGGACTACCTGGTGTTCGGCAACCGGTTGGCGTTGCTGAGCTTGCTGGGGATGGTGCTGATCATCGTGGGGTTGGTGTTTGTGTTTCGTAAGCGCCGCTGAGCTTTGGCTACTCGCTGACTGAACTACCGCTATCGCGAGCAGGCTCGCTCCCACAGGGTTAGCGCAATTCCCTGTGGGAGCGAGCCTGCTCGCGATAGCATTTTCAGCGGCACCGATGGGTTATCGGGCAGACACCTCAGCCGGTTTCGTGACTGAAGGCTTGAGCACCAACCACAACGCCGCCGCAATCAACACCCCGCCATACAAGTGCGCCATCCCCAACGGCTCATCCAGCAACAACGCCCCCCACAACACACCGAACGGCGGGATCAGGAATGTCACGGTCATGGACTTGACCGGGCCGATGGAACTGAGCAGACGGAAATAAAGGATGTACGCCAGCGCGGTGCACACCAGGCCCAGGCCCAGCAGTGACAACCAGACACTCCAGCCGCCCCAACTGGCCGGCGGCTGGCTGACGACGCTGTAGCCAAACAGCGGCAGCAAGAACACCGTGGCGCCGAACATGCTGCCCAGGGCCGAAAGGCGGCTGTCCAGGCCACCTTGATGATCGAGCCAGCGCCGGGTGAGGAAACCGGCAAAGCCGTAGCAGGTGGTGGCCAGCAGGCAGGCGAGGGCGCCCATCAACAGTTGCAGGTCGAACGCCACCGGGCCGGCGCGGGTCAGGATGCCCACGCCGAGCAGCCCGAGGAAGACCCCGCCGACCTTGGCCAAAGTGAGTTTTTCGCTGAAGAACAAACCGCCGATCAACACCCCCATCAGCGGCGTGGTGGCATTGAAGATTGCCGAGTAACCGGCCGGCAGCACCTGGGCCGCCAGCGAATAGAACGTGGCCGGAATGCCCGAGTTGATCAGGCCCAGCACCATCACGACTTTGAGCTTGCCACGAAAATTCCAGTCGACGCGCATCAGGGCCAGGATCACCAGCAGCCCGACGAAGGCAATGGACACACGAAAGAAGGCCGTGGGAATCGTGCCGATGACGGGGGCGATAATGCGCATGAACAGGAAACTGGCGCCCCAGATGGCGGCCAATGACAGTAAACGCAGGATATCGACGAGGTTCACGAGCCACTCCTTCCTTGATGGGGGGGCAAGTGTCGCCGCCTTGCATACCGATGGCAATGGTTGCGTTGCCGCGTGATTGGCCTCTAAGCTCAGTCGCCAATAACAAGCATGACCCGCCGAGGTTTACCCTATGCCGCAGCCATGGCCCGCCATCGAAATCGCCCGTTCGATCCTCGACGGCTTCGACGATTATCGTGAGCATTTCCGGCAGATCACCGACGGCGCTCGCGCCCGGTTCGAGCAGGCGCTGTGGCTGGAGGCGCAAACGGCTTCGGCGGCGCGCATCAACTTGTATGAAGAAAAAGTCTTCGAAACCGTCGCCAAGCTGCACAAGGCCTTCGATGACGAAACCCTGATGGACGTGAGCTGCTGGCCGCTGGTCAAGAGCGCCTACATCAGCCTGATCGACCTGCGCTTCGACGATGAGCTGTCGGAAACCTGGTACAACTCGATCTTCTGCGGGCTGTTCAGCCACGACCTGATCAGCGACGGCACCATGTTCATCCACACCACCCGGCCCAGCCTGCGCCGGGCTCGCGCCGCGCAGACGCGCACCTACAAGCCCCAGGGGCAGTTGGACCGGATGCTGGAGAGCGTCTTCGCCGATTACCGTTTCAGCGAGGACTACGCCGATTTGCCGGGGGACCTGCAGCGCCTCGAAGCGCAGTTGCGCGAGAACCTGCCGGACTGGGTCTGCAAGGACCCGGAACTGACGGTGGAGTTGTTTTCCTCGGTGCTCTATCGCAACAAGGGCGCCTACCTGGTGGGCCGGATCTACACCCGCGACGACCAATGGCCGCTGGTGATTCCGCTGTTGCACCGCGAGGGCCGGGGTATCCAGATCGATGCGCTGATCACCGACGAGGCGCAGGTGTCGATCATCTTCTCGTTCACCCGTTCGTACTTCATGGTGGATGTGCCGGTGCCGGCGGAATTCATCGGCTTTCTCAAGCGCATCCTGCCGGGCAAGCACATCGCCGAGTTGTACACCTCCATTGGTTTCTACAAGCACGGCAAGTCCGAGTTCTACCGGGCCTTGATCAACCACCTGGCGAACACCGACGACCAGTTCATCATGGCCCCGGGTGTGCGTGGCATGGTCATGAGCGTGTTCACCCTGCCGGGCTTCAACACCGTGTTCAAGATCATCAAGGACCGCTTCTCGCCGTCGAAAAACGTCGACCGGGCCACGGTGATCGAGAAATACCGACTGGTGAAAAGCGTCGACCGGGTCGGGCGCATGGCCGATACCCAGGAGTTCGCCGATTTCCGCTTTCCCCTGAGCAAATTCGAGCCGGCCTGCCTGGAGGAACTGTTGGAAGTGGCGCCGTCCACGGTGTCGGTGGAAGGCGAAACGGTACTGATTCGCCACTGCTGGACCGAACGCCGGATGACGCCGCTGAACCTCTATCTGGAAAACGCCAACCCGGACCAGGTGCGCGAGGCGCTGGAAGACTATGGCCTGGCGATCAAGCAACTGGCGGCAGCCAATATCTTCCCCGGCGACATGCTGCTCAAGAACTTCGGCGTGACCCGCCACGGCCGCGTGGTGTTCTACGACTACGATGAAATCTGCTTCCTTACAGAAGCCAACTTTCGCCACATCCCCCAGCCCCGTACACCGGAAGACGAAATGGCTTCCGAGCCTTGGTATTCCATCGGACCGCTGGACGTCTTCCCCGAAGAGTTCCCGCCGTTCCTGTTCGCCGACGCCGGGCAACGCAAGCTGTTCGACCAGTTACACGGTGAGCTGTACAACGCTGACTACTGGAAAGGCCTGCAGGACGCGATCCGGGCTGGGAAGGTGATCGATGTGTTCCCGTATCGGCGTAAGGACCTGGACAGCGAATAACGCCAGGCGAGCAAACGAAGCCCCTGTGGCTTGTGGCTTGTAGTTTGTAGTTTGTAGTTTGTGTTCTTTGTTCTGTGTTCTGTGTTCTGTGGTTTGTGGTTTGTGTGGCTTTTGTGGCGAGGGAGCTTGCTCCCGCTGGACTGCGCAGCAGGCCCCTGCGTTCTGTCCGTCACATCGCGGTGCCGAATACTGCTGGGGGCTGCTTCGCACCCCAGCGGGAGCAAGCTCCCTCGCCACAAAAGCCCAGCCTTGGCACAAACCCTCCTGTGGGAGGGTGGTGGGGCCGCTTCTGGTGCTCGGCGCAATAGCCGCAAATCTGCGACAATCGCCCCCTTGCTCAAACCGACGACCCTTGCGTACCTGATGACTGACCAAGCCCCCGCTATCGACAAACTGCTGAAAAACCTCGACCACGCCATGCTCGCCGACCGTCACCGGTTGCGGCGGCAGTTGCTCGAGCTGCGCAAGAAGCCCGACGAGGCCAAGCTGGCCCAGTGGGTGGCGCGGATGCAGGCGTCGTGCGATCAGGTGCTGGCGCGCAAGGCGAGCCTGCCGGTGATCCGCTATGACGACAATTTGCCGATTGCCGCCAAGCGCGACGAAATCAAGCAAGCGCTGCTCAAGCACCAGGTGCTGATCATCGCGGGCGAGACCGGCTCGGGCAAAACCACGCAATTGCCGAAGATCTGCCTGGAAATCGGTCGTGGCCAGCATGGCTTGATCGGCCACACCCAGCCGCGCCGCATCGCCGCCCGCAGTGTCGCAAGCCGCGTGGCCGAGGAACTGGCCACGCCGTTGGGCGCGCTGGTGGGTTATCAGGTCCGCTTCGAAGACCAGAGCGACGCCAACACCCTGATCAAGCTGATGACCGACGGCATCCTGCTGGCCGAAACCCAGAATGATCGCTACCTCGAACGCTACGACACAATCATCGTCGACGAAGCCCACGAACGCAGCCTGAACATCGACTTCCTGCTCGGCTACCTCAAGACCTTGCTGCCGCGCCGTCCGGACCTGAAAGTCATCATCACGTCGGCGACCATCGACCTGGAACGCTTTTCCAAGCACTTCGATGACGCGCCGATCGTCGAAGTCTCGGGCCGTACCTTCCCGGTGGAAACCTGGTATCGCCCGCTGACCCTGGAGCAGGACGAAGAGGGCAACCGGGTCGAGGACGACTTGACCGTCGACCAGGCGATCCTCGCCACCCTCGACGAAATCGCCGCCTACGAGCGCAGCGAGCGCCGCAGCCCTGGGGATGTGTTGGTGTTCCTGCCGGGCGAGCGGGAGATTCGCGACGCGGCCGAAATGCTGCGCAAGGCCCAGCTCAAGCACACCGAGATTCTGCCGTTGTATGCGCGATTGTCACCGGCCGAACAGCAGCGGATTTTCCAGTCCCACCCGGGCCGTCGAGTGGTGTTGGCGACCAACGTCGCCGAAACCTCGCTCACTGTGCCGGGCATCCGCTACGTGATCGACAGCGGTACCGCACGCATCAGTCGCTACAGCTATCGGGCCAAGGTCCAGCGCCTGCCCATCGAGGCCATTTCCCAGGCCAGCGCCAACCAGCGCAAGGGCCGCTGCGGGCGGGTCGAGCCAGGGATTTGCGTGCGCCTGTACAGCGAAGAAGATTTTCTTGGACGGCCGGAGTTCACCGACCCGGAAATCCTGCGCACCAACCTGGCGGCGGTGATCCTGCAGATGCTGCACCTGCGCCTCGGTGAGATCACCGATTTCCCGTTCATCGAGCCGCCGGATGGCAAGGCCATCAGCGACGGTTTCAACCTGCTCCAAGAACTCTCGGCGGTGGACCGCAACAGTCAGCTGACCCCACTGGGTCGGCAGTTGGCGCGCCTGCCGGTGGACCCGCGCATGGGCCGCATGCTGCTGGAAGCGGCGAAGCTGGGCAGCCTCCAGGAAGTGCTGATCGTCGCCAGCGCCATGTCGATCCAGGACCCGCGCGAGCGTCCGCCGGAACGGCAGCAAGCGGCCGACCAGGCCCATGCCCAATGGAAGGATGCCGACTCGGACTTCGCTGGGCTGGTCAACCTGTGGCGCGGTTTCGAAGAGCAGCGCCAGGCCCTGACCGCCAGCCCGCTGCGCAACTGGTGCCGCAAGAACTTCCTCAACTACCTGCGCCTGCGCGAGTGGCGTGATTCCCATCGCCAGTTGAGCCTGATCTGCCGCGACATGCAGTTGAGCCTCAACAAAGACCCGGCCGACTACCCGAAACTGCACAAGGCGGTGCTGTCGGGGCTGTTGAGCCAGATCGGCCAGAAAACCGAGGACGGTGATTACCTCGGCGCTCGCCAACGGCGGTTCTGGGTCCACCCCTCGTCGGGCCTGGGCAAGAAGCGTCCGCAGTGGCTGATGACCGCCGAGCTGGTGGAAACCACCAAGTTGTACGCGCGCATGGTGGCGAAGATCGAGCCGGACTGGATCGAGCCGCTGGCCGGGCACCTGATCAAGAAAAACCACTTCGAACCCCATTGGGAGAAGAAGCGCGGGCAAGTGGTGGCTTATGAGCAGATCACGCTGTTCGGGCTCATCGTCGTCGGTCGCCGACCGGTGCACTACGGACCGGTGGACCCGGTGGTGTCCCGTGAGCTGTTCATCCGCGAAGCGCTGGTGCGCGGGGAAATCCAGTCCAAGGCCAAGTGCCTGGGGGCCAATACGCGCTTGCTGGAGCAGCTCGACGAGCTGGAAGCCAAGGCCCGTCGCCGCGACATCCTGGCCGACGAAGAAACCCTGTTTGCGTTCTACGACGCCCGTTTGCCGGCCGAGATTCACCAGACCGCAACGTTCGACAGTTGGTACCGGATCAACAGCCAGAAAGACCCGCAATTGCTGATTATGCGCGAGGAAGACGTGCTGGCCCGCGAGGCCAGCGAAGTCACCGCCACGCAGTACCCCGACACCTTGCGCGTCGGTGACCTGACCTTGCCGCTGAGCTATCACTTCGAACCCAACCATCCCCGTGACGGCGTGACGCTGCGGGTTCCGGCGCCATTGCTGCCGATGCTGCCGCCGGAGCGCTTGGAATGGCTGGTTCCGGGGATGATCGAGGCCAAGTGCATCGCCCTGGTGCGCAATCTGCCCAAGGCCCTGCGCAAGAACTTCGTGCCGGTGCCGGATTTCGTCAAGGCGGCGTTGCAGCGCATCACCTTCGCCGAGGGTTCGTTGCCGCAGGCCTTGGGCCGTGAGCTGCTGCGCATGACCGGGGCGCGGGTCAGCGACGAAGCCTGGGCCGAAGCGGCCCAGCAGGTCGAAAGCCACCTGCGCATGAACCTGGAAATCGTCGACGGCCAGGGCAAGTTCCTCGGCGAGGGCCGCGACCTGGGCGAGCTGACGGCACGCTTTGCCGAAGCCAGCCAGGCGGCCTTGGCCGTGCCGCAAACGGCGAAAAGCCAGGCGCCGGTGGAGGCGAAGGTCTTCGCGCCAGTGGCGGAGAAAACCCAACAGAAGATCGCCGGGCTGTCGATGACGGTCTACCCGGCGCTGGTGGAAGAGGGCGGCGTGGTCAAGGAAGGACGTTTCCCGACGCCGGCCGAAGCCGAATTCCAGCATCGCCGCGCCTTGCAGCGCTTGCTCATGCAGCAACTGGCCGAATCGGCCAAGTTCCTGCGTAGCAAGTTGCCGGGCCTGACGGAGCTGGGTTTGCTGTACCGCGACTTGGGCCGCATCGATGGCTTGGTGGAAGACATCCTGCTCGCCAGCCTCGATAGCTGCGTGCTTGAAGGTGAAGCGAGCCTACCCCGTGACGGCGCCGCCCTGGCCGGCCTGGCCGAGCGCAAGCGCGGCGGCTGGACCGAGCACGCCGAACGCCTGGCGAAGCTGACCCTGGACATCCTCAAGCTCTGGCACGGCCTGCAAAAGCGCTTCAAGGGCAAGATCGACCTGGCCCAGGCCGTGGCGCTGAACGACATCAAGCAGCAACTCAGTCACCTGGTGTACCCGGGCTTCGTGCGGGAAACCCCGCATCAGTGGCTCAAGGAACTGCCGCGCTACCTCAAGGCCATCGAACAACGCTTCGAGAAACTCGGCAGCCAAGTGCAGAAGGACCGGGTCTGGAGCGGCGAACTGTCGAACCTCTGGGCGCAATACCAGGCCCGCGCCAGCAAACACGCCCAGGAAGGCAAGCGCGACCCGCAACTGGAACTATACCGCTGGTGGCTGGAGGAATATCGGGTGTCATTGTTCGCGCAGCAGTTGGGCACCAAGGTGCCGATTTCCGATAAGCGCCTGGGCAAGCAATGGGGGCAGGTGGAGGGTTGATCAGATAAGTTGGACACCACACATACCCCCTGTGGGAGCGGGCTTGCTCGCGAAGGCGGTGGATCAGCTTGCATTTATAGTGAATGTACAACCGCTTTCGCGAGCAAGCCCGCTCCCACAGGTTTTTTGTCGTAAGTAAGGGAGAATGGGCCAAACCCCAGCGTTTATGGCAAACTTGGCGCCTATAAATGCCGGTTCCGTGGTTTTGAGCTTCAATGCCACGGGCGGATCGGAATAAAGCGATGCCAGGGCTGCTTCCCCGGATGGGAAAAGTCCCTTTGCGTGTTGGTACGTCGGTGCCAATACTTTCTGCCTGAACAGATCAGAGACACGACCCATGCATAACGTCGTCATCAGCGGCACCGGCCTGTACACCCCGGCCAACAGCATCTCCAACGAAGAGCTGGTGCAATCTTTCAATACCTATGTCGCCCAATTCAACGCTGATAACGCCGCTGCCATCGAGCGTGGTGAAGTCGAGGCCTTGACCGAATCCAACGCCGCGTTCATCGAAAAGGCTTCCGGCATCAAGAGCCGCTTTGTCATGGACAAGGACGGTATTCTCGATCCGCAACGCATGACCCCACGCCTGCCCGAGCGCTCCAACGAAGAGTGGTCGGTGCTCTGCGAAATGGCCGTCGGCGCCGCCAAACAGGCCCTGGAGCGCGCCGGCCGTACGGCCGCCGACATCGACGGGGTGATCGTCGCTTGCTCCAACCTGCAGCGTGCGTACCCGGCCATCGCCATCGAAGTCCAGGAAGCCCTGGGCATCGAAGGGTTCGGTTTCGACATGAACGTGGCCTGTTCCTCGGCAACCTTCGGCATCCAGGCCGCGGCCAACAGCGTGCAACTGGGCCAGGCCCGGGCGATCTTGATGGTCAACCCGGAAGTGTGCACCGGCCACCTGAACTTCCGTGACCGCGACAGCCACTTCATCTTCGGCGACGCGGCCACTGCCGTGATCATCGAACGCGCCGACCTGGCGACCTCGCCGTACCAGTTCGACGTGGTCAGTACCAAGCTGCTGACCAAGTTCTCCAACAACATTCGCAACAACTTCGGCTTTCTCAACCGCACCGCGGAAGAGGGCATGGGCAGCCGCGACAAACTGTTCGTCCAGGAAGGCCGCAAGGTGTTCCGCGATGTCTGTCCGATGGTGGCCGAACTGATCGGTGCCCACCTGGACGAGAACCAGTTGAGCGTTGGCGACGTGAAACGTTTCTGGCTGCACCAGGCCAACCTGAGCATGAACCATCTGATCGTGCGCAAACTGCTGGGGCGCGAAGCCACCGAAGCAGAAGCCCCGGTGATCCTCGACCGCTACGCCAACACCAGTTCGGCCGGTTCGGTGATTGCATTCCACACCTACCAGGACGACCTGCCCAGCGGTTCGGTCGCTGTCCTCAGTTCGTTTGGCGCCGGTTATTCGATTGGTAGCGTGATTTTGCGTAAGCATTGATCTGGCCTGGCCCAGATTTTTTGGGTAAGGGCGCTTGCTGTGGGGGGGGAGCTTTTGTGGCGAGGGAGCTTGCTCCCGCTGGGCCGGTCCGACGCTTCGGGCGAAGCGGCCCCAAGATTTTGCGGTTGCTGCGCAACCGAGCGGGAGCAAGCTCCCTCGCCACAAAAGCATCGCAGTCTTGCAGATATTGGGATGTTGAATGACGATCACCGATGACACCCTCCTGCTCCAACGCCTCCTGGCCGGTGAGCAGCAGGCCTACAAGGAACTGGTCAGCGCCTACCAGGGCCCGATGCGCGCCGTGGCCTATGCCATCGTCGGCAGCCGCCATGCCGACGAAGTGGTGCAGGACGCGTGGCTGTCGGTGGTGCGCAATCTCAATGGTTTCCAGGGACGTTCCAGCCTCAAGACCTGGCTGCTGACCATCACGGCCAACGCCGCCAAGGGACGTTACAAACAGAACCGGCGGGAAGTGTTGCTCGACGACCTTCCGGCGCCCCACGGCACCCTTGGCGATGAGCGTTTCGCCGCTGACGGCCACTGGCTGCTGGCGCCGTTCGCCTGGCACCAGGACACGCCCGAAGCGCTGCTCACCGAGGGTGAATTACGTGATTGCCTGGAACACACCTTGTCCAGCCTGTCGGAACTGCAAGGCAGCGTGCTGACCCTGCGGGAACAACAGGGCCTGGAGTTGGACGAAATCTGTAATCTTTTGGACATTTCGCTCTCCAATGTACGCGTGCTGTTGCATCGCGCCCGATTGAAGGTCTTCGCGACTGTTGAACATTTCGAGGAAACCGGCGAATGCTGACCTGCAAGGAACAAGTAGCCCGCTCCAGCGATTACCTCGACGGACAACTGAGCTTTCGTGAACGCCTGCTGGTGCGCCATCACCTGATGTTCTGCCCCAATTGCCGACGGTTCATCCGCCAGATGCGCCTGATGCAGGCGACCCTCAAAAAACTGCCGCAGCCACCGATTCCCGACCTGGATCACCTCGCCGAGAAACTCGCCGCCGAGCGCCGTAAAAACAGCCGCTGAACCCCTCGATACACCCACCGACCCTTTGTGGGAGCGAGCCTGCTCGCGATAGCGGCGGATCAGCCAGCATTGATGTTAATTGACCCACCGCTATCGCGAGCAGGCTCGCTCCCACAGGGTCTCCATAGCGGTACTGGTTATTCCCATTCGAAGTAAAAAGTTCCGCTGTCATAAAATCTTTATGTGATAGCAACTCGCCTGACACAACCGGCCGCCAAGATCCCCTCCCAACACCAGCGGGCCCAGTTCCGCGTGTTTTCTAACGCATAGACTACCAACAGGGGAATTCTTCGATGATCCGTAAGCACTTCGCAGGTGTTGCCGCCAGCGCACTGGCAATGGCAGTAACCGCCCAGGCTTTCGCCGGCACCGTCACCACCGACGGCGCCGATATCGTGGTCAAAACCAAGGGCGGCCTTGAGGTCGCTACCACTGACAAAGAGTTCAGCTTCAAGCTCGGCGGTCGTTTGCAGGCTGACTACAGCCAGTTCGACGGTATCTACACCGACAATGGCGACAAGGCCGATGCGGCTTACATCCGTCGTGGCTTCCTGGAGCTGTCGGGTGTGCTGTACACGGATTGGGCCTACACCATCAACTACGATTTCGCCCACAACAGCGGCGACTCCGACAACGGCTACTTTGACGAAGCGTCCCTGGCCTATAACGGTTTCAAGCCCGTTTCGATCAAAGTCGGTCGCTTCGACCCCGACTTCGGCCTGGAAAAAGCCACCAGCTCCAAGTGGGTAACCGCGCCTGAACGTAACGCCGCCTATGACCTGATCGACTGGGCCAACGGCCATCAGAACGGTCTGGGCATCCAGGCTTCCAGCACCTTCGCCGATTCGTTCTACGCCTCGGCCGGTGTATTCAGCAAAGACACCGACGACACCGACGGCAACAGCATCAAGCAAGCCAACGGTCGCTTCGTGTTCGCCCCGATGCACGAAGCCGGCAACGTGCTGCACTTCGGTTTGAACGTGGCCTCCCGCGACGTTTCGGACACCGCATTCGACGCGCGTTACCGCTCCCGCTTGGGCATGCGTGGCGTTGAAACCCTGGGCGGCAACGATGCCGGTCCTAACGGCAACCGTCCGGTCCTGGGCGGCGCCAACAACTCGCCGGCCGGTTCCTACGACACCGACACCGCCTTCGGCCTGGAAGCCGCTTTCGCCATGGGTCCAGCGTCGATCCAGGGTGAATACATCTCCCGCAAGACCAAGGCTGACAGCGACGCCTTCGAAGACCTCAAAGGCCACGGCTTCTACGTTCAGGGTGCCTACACCATCACCGGTGAATCCCGTGGCTATAAAGTCGGCAAGTTCGACGCCATCAAGCCTCAGAACAAATCCATCGGCGCCTGGGAAGTGTTCTACCGCTTCGACAGCATGACCGTCGAAGACGACAACATCACCACTGCCTCGGCAACCCGTGAAGTCGGCGATGCCGAAGCCAAGGTGCACAACCTGGGTGTGAACTGGTACGCCAACGAAGCGGTGAAAATCACCGGTGCCTACGTCAAGGCCAAGACCGACAAAGTCACCAACGCCAATGGCGATGACGATGGCGACGGTTTTGTTGTCCGTGCCCAGTACGTGTTCTAAAACGTCTTGACTTGATACACCGCTGCACTTTCATCCGTTAATGCTCCTTTCGACCCCGCCCCTGGCGGGGTTTTTTTTGAGTTTTATTCGCACCTTTGCGTTTTCTTGTCCCGACTACTGTATGGACATCCACCTGTTAACCCTGACAGTTTCGCGGTTTTCGAAGAGGGTGCTTACTTTCTACAGCCGCAGAGCGGCGGTGGCAGGCGTCTGGAAATCCCCGGCACTGCCCGCTCTGCTTTTCGCAACTAAGCGTCCATGACGAACGGTGGCCGCTAACGGTGAATGTGGAGAACAACAATGGCGGGTTCAGATGAAACGGAACAGTTGCCGGCTGGCGAAACGTTGGTCAGCTTTCACTACGACGCGCTGGACACCTTGATCGGGCGCAGTGCGTCGGGCGGCAGGGAGCAACGGTTCTACCGAAACGATGAATTGGTGAACGAGATCCACGGGACCAATAGCAGCACCTTCGTACGGGCGAATGACCTGGTGCTTGCCGAGCAGCAAGCAGGTGACGTCCCGAAGACCCTGTTACTGGCGGGGGATGACAAGAACAGTGTGTTGTCCGAGATCAGCCAGGATGCGGTCAAGGCTGTTGCTTATTCGGCGTATGGTCATCATGCAGAGGATGGGGCGGTGAACAGTCATTTGGGCTACAACGGCGAGCGGCGCGAAACGCAAACCGGTTGGTACTTGCTGGGCAAGGGGTACCGCGTCTTCAATCCGTTGTTGATGAGATTTCACAGCCCGGACAACTTGAGCCCGTTTGGGAAGGGGGGGTTGAATGCATACATGTATTGCGTGGGGGATCCGATTAATAATGTGGATCCGACGGGGCATATAGGGTTTTTTCATGGGCTGTTTAATGCAAATACTTCATCTTTTTTTTCTAGAAAAATTCCTGGTGTTCTTCGCGTGAAACCCCAGGGGAAAAGCGCAGCCAGATTTACACTTGTCCAGCCTGAGGATCTCGATAATATCAAAACAGTGTATGCTCAATATTTCCGAGATCGACAAGTGGCTGTTGACAGATTGGAGAGTCTTGAGTTGCAGGGGAAAGATTGGTCCGTAACAGTTCCTGCTGCTAAGGAGGTTGAAAAACTGACCATTAAAGTAGATTCGTATATTGAAGCTTTCGAAGTGGCTACACGTAAATATGAAAAAAGAAAAGTCGCTATTACGGAGCATTCTAGACGAAAGTTAAAAGAGCTGGCGGAAGAAATCCGGCACGCTGAATCAAATGCACAGACTGGCAACGGTAGAAGAACTATTGACGAATTCCTAGGTCAGCAATGAAGCTAAACGGCACTATTCTTATGATCGTTCAATCAAAAACACCATAAAAATCACCTTGTTCCTCGTACCATCCGACCCAGATCGGCGATACTCCCTATCGCCGCCTGGGCTTCGGAGAACCGCATGCCGCTTCACGTCTTGGATAGCCTGTCCGCCATCGCGCCTCTGGAGTGGGACGCGTTGGTGCCCGTCAACCAGCCTTTCCTGCGTCACGCCTTCCTGAGCACATTGGAAGACAGCGCCAGCCTGGGCCCGCAAACCGGTTGGCAAGCCGAGCATTTGCTGCACATTGAAGACGGTCGTCTGCTGGCGGCCTTGCCCAGTTACCGCAAGTGGCATTCCTACGGTGAATACGTGTTCGACCACGGCTGGGCCGACGCTTGCGCCCGCGCCGGCATCGACTATTACCCCAAGCTGCTGACAGCGGTGCCGTTCAGCCCGGTCAGTGGGCCGCGATTATTGGCGGCGCGGGTGGAGGACGGCCTGGAGCTGCTGGGCAGCCTGCCGGGTTATCTGGAAATCGAAGGGCTTTCCAGCGCCCACATCAACTTCACCGATGCTTTCACCGACGCGGCGCTCGCCGGGCAAGAAGGCTGGCTGCAGCGGATTGGCTGCCAATATCACTGGCAAAACCGCGGTTATCGGGACTTCCAGGATTTTCTCGATGCCCTCAGCTCCCGCAAGCGCAAGCAGATGCGCAAGGAGCGCGAGCAGGTGGCGGGGCAGGGGATCGAGTTCGAGTGGCTGGAAGGCTGTCAACTGGACGAGGCGCAGTGGGATTTTGTCTACGCCTGTTATGCCAATACCTACGCGATACGACGGCAGGCGCCTTACTTGACCCGGACATTCTTCAGCCTGCTGGCCGAGCGCATGCCCGAGGCCATCCGCGTGGTGCTGGCCAAGCAAGGTTCACGGCCGGTGGCGATGGCGTTCAGCCTGGTGGGCGGTGACAGTTTCTACGGGCGGTACTGGGGCTGCCTGGCGGAGTTCGACCGCTTGCACTTCGAGACCTGTTTCTATCAGGGCATGGACTACGCGATTGCCCACGGTTTGCAGCGCTTTGACGCCGGTGCCCAGGGTGAGCACAAGTTGATTCGCGGGTTCGAGCCGGTGATTACTCGCTCATGGCATTACCTGCGCCACCCGGGCTTGAAGGCGGCAGTGGCGGATTTCCTCATGAGGGAGCAGGAGGGCGTGCTGGCGTATGCCGAAGAAGCGAAAACAGCACTGCCTTATCGGCAGTGCTGATTTTTGCGGGAATGACTCAGCGGTTTTCCTGGCCCAGCCAGCGGTACGAGACACCACCGATGATGGCGCCCAGCAGCGGTGCCACCCAGAACAGCCACAATTGCTCGATGGCCCAGCCGCCGACAAGCAGCGCCGGACCCGTGCTGCGGGCCGGGTTGACGGATGTGTTGGTGACCGGGATCGAGATCAGGTGAATGAGCGTCAGGGCCAGGCCGATGGCAATCGGTGCTAGCCCGGCCGGCGCGCGTTTATCGGTGGCGCCGAGGATGATCAGGATGAACATCGCCGTCATTGCCAGTTCGGTGACGAAACCGGCCGCCATCGAATACCCACCGGGCGAATGCTCGCCGTAACCGTTCGAGGCCAGGCCGGACGCCGCCAGGTCAAAACCTTCCTTGCCGCTGGCGATGAAGTAGATCAACGCGGCGGCCAGCACCCCGCCGATAACTTGGGCGATGATGTAGGCAGGCAGTTCCTTGGCTGGAAACCGACCCCCCACGTACAAGCCCAACGAAACGGCCGGGTTCAAATGGCAACCCGAGATATGACCGATGGCGAACGCCATGGTCAATACCGTCAAGCCGAAGGCCAGGGCCACCCCCAGCACGCCAATCCCGGAGGCGGCCAATACCGCGCTGCCGCAGCCGCCCAGCACCAGCCAGAACGTACCCAACAACTCAGTCGTTGAACGTTTGAGTAAAGACATAAGTTTCCTTGATAAAACAGTCGTGATAATCGGTTATGCATCCAGCAGCATTACGACAGGTTCATCTCCAGAACCTGGGCTGAGTACAGCAGGGTTTATCGACAAATCCAGCGGCATGAAAAAACCGCCAGAGTCAGGGACTGTGGCGGTTTTGGCCGTGGTCGGCGGGGAGTATGGGGTGGCTGCGTGGGCTAAATGGATCCCGGACAGAATTTTTCAGTATTGCGGACTCAAACCAGACCCTGTGGCGAGGGAGCTTGCTCCCGCTGGGCTGCGCAGCAGCCCCAATAAGGCTGGGTGTCCAACGTATTTATTGTGTTGGAACTCAGATTTTGGGGGCGCTTCGCGCCCCAGCGGGAGCAAGCTCCCTCGCCACGGGTCAGTGGTGTCTGGTAGAGATCAGTCGATCCCCACGAATCCACCCGTCTGATGCTGCCACAGTCGCGCATACAACCCGCCATGGGCCAGCAACTCGGCATGGCTGCCGGTCTCGGCGATGCGGCCATTTTCCAGCACCACCAAGCGGTCCATCCGGGCGATGGTGGAGAGGCGGTGGGCGATGGCGATCACGGTCTTGCCTTGCATCAGGGTTTCAAGGCTTTCCTGGATCGCGGCCTCGACTTCCGAGTCCAGCGCTGACGTCGCTTCGTCCATGATCAGGATCGGCGCGTCCTTGAGCAGCACTCGTGCGATAGCGATGCGCTGGCGCTGGCCACCGGACAGTTTTACACCGCGCTCACCCACATGGGCATCGAAGCCGGTGCGGCCTTCGGCGTCCGACAGCAACGGTATGAACTCATCGGCCCGGGCCTTGTGCACGGCTTCCCAGAGTTGCGCATCGGTGGCGTCGGGCTTGCCGTAGAGCAGGTTGTCGCGAATCGAACGATGCAGCAGCGACGTGTCCTGGGTGATCATGCCGATGCGCTCGCGCAGGCTTTCCTGGCCGACTTCGGCGATATTCTGGCCATCGATGAGGATGCGCCCGCCCTGTACGTCGTAGAGGCGCAGCAGCAGGTTGACCAAGGTGGATTTACCCGCGCCGGACGGGCCGATCAGGCCGATTTTCTCGCCGGGCTTGATCACCAGGTTCAGGTCGCCGATGACCCCGCTTTTCTTGCCATAGTGGAAGTCCACATGCTCGAAACGCACCTCGCCCTGGGCCACCGCCAGCGGCTTGGCCTCGTCGCGGTCGGTGACGCTGACGGGCTGGGAGATGGTCTGCAACCCGTCCTGGACCATGCCGATATTTTCGAAGATGCCGGTAACTACCCACATGATCCAGCCGGACATGTTGACGATGCGAATCACCAGGCCCGTGGCCAGGGCAATGGCCCCTACGCTGATCAGCGACTGGGTCCACAACCACAGGGCCAGGGCCGTGGTGCCGACGATCAGCAGCCCGTTCATGGTGGTGATGACCACGTCCATGCTGGTCACCACGCGGCCGGCCAGTTGGGCTTTTTCAGTCTGCTCCTCAATGGCTTCGCGGGCGTATTGCTGTTCGAAATTGGTGTGGGCGAACAGCTTTAGGGTGGTGATGTTGGTGTAGCCGTCGACGATCCGTCCCATGAGCTTGGAGCGGGCATCGGAGGACACCACGGAGCGTTCCTTGACCCGTGGCACGAAGTAATAAAGTGCGCCGATGTACGAGACGATCCACATCAGCAGCGGAATCATCAGGCGCCAGTCGGCTTCGGCGAACAGCACCAGTGAGCTGATGGCGTAGATCAGCACGTGCCACAGCGCGTCCACGGCCTGCACCGCCGAGTCGCGCAGGGAGTTGCCGGTCTGCATGATGCGCTGGGCGATGCGTCCGGCGAAATCGTTCTGGAAGAAGTTCAGGCTCTGCTTGAGCACGTAGCTGTGGTTCTGCCAGCGGATCAGGCTGGTCATGCTGGGACTCAAGGTCTGGTGCACCAGCAAATCATGCAGGGCCACGAAGATAGGCCGAAAAACCAGGGCCACAACAGCCATCCACGCCAGTTCCAGGCCGTGGAGCTTGAAGAAATCCGCGCTGGGCGTTGCCTGGGTCAGGTCGATGATGCGGCTCAGGTAGCTGAACAGCGCTACCTCGATCAGCGCACCGATCAGGCCCACCACCAGCAACGCGGCGAAGCTTGGCCAGACCTGTTTCAGGTAATAAGTATAGAAGGGTAGGACGCGGTCCGGCGGGGCCGAGGTAGGGGCGTCGCGAAAGATGTCGATCAGTTTCTCAAAACGGCGGTAAACCATGGGTACATAGCCCGGGCAGGGCTCTCCTTATATTGCTGTGAGCGGCGCGGGGTCGCCGGCACCGCTCAGGCTTGCCCTGTGTGTTCAGTCGATGCGCTTGGCTGACTTGATGATCACAGGGTCGATCGGCACGTTTTGCATGCCTTGCTTGGTGGTGGTCTGGGAGTTGACGATGATGTCCACCACGTCCATGCCCTTGACCACCTTGGCGAACACCGCGTAGCCAGCGTCACGGCCCGGGTCGAGGAAGGCGTTGTCGGCCACGTTGATGAAGAACTGGCTGGTGGCTGAGTCCGGGTTGGAGGTGCGGGCCATCGACAAGGTGCCGCGAACGTTGTGCAGGCCGTTGCTGGCTTCGTTCTTGATCGGCGCCTTGGTTTCTTTCTGCTGCATCTGCTGGGTGAAGCCGCCGCCCTGGGCCATGAAGCCCGGGATCACGCGGTGGAAAATCGTGTTGGTGTAGAAGCCGCTGTCCACGTACTCAAGGAAATTCTTGGTACTGATGGGGGCCTTGACCGGGTCCAGTTCGATTTCGATCTGGCCGTTGGTGGTGTCCAGCAATACATGCGGTGCCTTGGCAGGTGTCGCGGCCATCAGGTTGGCGGCGAACAGTACGGTGCCGGCGGCGAGGACGATTTTTTTCAGCATGGGGTCAGTGATCCTGAGTGGTGGTATCGGTTGCGGTCAAAAAGTCGAGCAGGGTTTGGTTGAAGCGTTCGGGTTGATCCAGCGGGGTAGCGTGCCGTGAATCGGCGATGACCACCAGCCGTGCGTTGGGCAGATGCTTTACATAGGCTTCTTTCAGCGCCACCGGGGTGTAGTCATGGTCGGCGCAGATGACGAGGGTTGGACAGGTAACCTGTGAAAGTCGTTCCTGGACGCCCCAGCCTACGATCGCATCGAAGCTGGCGAGATAAGCACGTTTGTCGTTCTTTGCCCAGCGTCGGGCCATTTCCAGGCGTAACTCGGTTTGTTCAGGTTTGGGGAACAGCTTCGCACCGAGGGCCTTGCCGATGGTCTCCAGGCTGAGCAGGCGCATCAGGCTCCAGCGCTTGAACCATTGCCAGCAATCGTCCGGCGTGCGGACTTTGACTTCCGGCGCGCTGTTGACGATGCACAGGCTCTTGACCCGTTCGGGTTCATCCACCGCCAATTGGAAACAGATCATGCCGCCCATGGACCAGCCCACCAGATGCACCGGCCCAACGGCGAGGTGTTCGATCAGGGCGCTCAGGTCGGCGCTGAAACCGGCGATGCTGAAGCGCTCGCGGGGTTTGTCGGAACGGCCGTGGCCGCGCACATCCATCACGATCAGGCGGTAGTGGGCGGACAGAACCGGGATTTGCTTTTCCCAGTCCTGGGTGCTGGAACCCAGCCCGTGGACCAGCACCACGGGCGCGCCGTGGCCGTATTCCTCGTAGTGCAGGTTGCAACCTTCGTGCTCGAAATAGGCCATCGGCGAAGTCCTTGTCAGGCTTGTTCAGGGGCGGCGAATGGCGCATCCAGCGGCGCGGTGTCGAAGGTGCGCAGCAGTTCGATCAGGATTTGCGTGGCTGGCCCCAGGGGTTTTTCCTTGTTTGAAAAAAGATAGAAGGTCGAGTTGCGGCTGCCTCCCTGTTCCAAGGGTAGACGCTTGAGCACGCCTTCCTTGAGTTCCCGCTCGATCATGTGCCGGGGCAGCCAGGCGAAACCCAGGCCACTGCCGACAAAACTCGCGGCGGTGGCCAGGCTGCCCACGGTCCAGCGTTGTTCGGCGCCGAGCCAGCCAACGTCCCGGGGTTGCTGGCGGCCGGAGTCGCGAATGACCACTTGCAACTGGCTTTCCAGGTCCTGGAAGTTAAGTTCCCGATTGAGACGGTGCAGGGCATGCTCGGGATGGGCCACCGCGATGAATTCCACATCGCTCAATTCCGCGCCCAGGTAACCGGGAATGCTGAAACCGCTGATGGCCAGGTCGGCCACGCCTTCGAGCAGCACTTCTTCGACACCCGACAACACTTCTTCCCGCAGCCGCACTCGGCAACCGCGGCTTTGCGGCATGAACGCGGTCAAGGCGCGAACGAGGCGGGCGTTGGGATAGGCCGCGTCGACTACCAGGCGCACTTCCGCTTCCCAACCCTGCTCCATGTGGTGGGCCAGGTCTTCCAGTTGGCTGGCCTGTTTCACCAATTGCCGCGAACGGCGCAGCAGCACGCCGCCGGCTTCGGTCAGCACGGCCTTGCGCCCATCGATGCGCAGCAACGGCACACCGAGTTGATCCTGCATGCGGGCCACGGTGTAGCTCACTGACGACTGGGAGCGATGCAGCACATCGGCGGCCTGGGCGAAACCGCCGTGGTCGACCACCGCCTGCAGGGTGCGCCATTGATCCAGGGTCACGCGGGGCGCTTTCATATCGAGCTCCTCTTGTCCTAAGCTGGCGGTCCCTTGGTGGAGACTGCCGAATGAAGAAAATCTGTTGTGTGGTGCTGGCCTTGCTGCCACTGACCGCGTTTGCCTACCCGATCGATGTGGAAAAACACCTCAACGGCCTGAGCATCGACTACACCGCCTATGACACCGATGCCGACATCGGTTCCATCCAGGTCAACAACTACGGCAGTACCGACGCGGCCTGCACCGTCGTGTTCCGCAACGGTCCCGAGGCACCGCGCACCCGCAAGATCGAAGTCGCCGCCGGCAAGTTCAAGAACGCCACGGCCAAGTTCAACCGCAACATCATCAAGCTGCGCATCAAGCTGACCTGTCAGCCGAAATAGGCCGGCGGCGGGGCATTTGATATTGCTTGCTCCGCTTATAAACGAAAATATCGATGCATTACAGCAGTTATTTGCGCTTTTTCATCGATATGCTCACGTTTAACCTTCACTCCATCGACTGACAACATTCTCAGATGGAGCCTACAAGCCATGTCCCGCGTTCTGATCATCGAAAGCAGTGCCCGCCAGCAAGACTCGGTTTCCCGTCAACTGACCCAAACCTTCATCAGCCAGTGGAAAGCTGCGCACCCGGCCGACGAAATCAGCGTTCGTGACCTGGCCATCAACCCGGTGCCCCACCTGGATGCCAATCTGCTGGGCGGCTGGATGAAGCCTGCCGAGCAGCGCAACGACATTGAGAACGCCTCGCTGGAACGCTCCAACCAACTGACCGATGAGCTGCTGGCCGCCGATGTACTGGTGATGGCGGCACCGATGTACAACTTTGCCATTCCCAGCACCCTGAAAGCCTGGCTCGACCACGTGCTGCGTGCCGGCGTGACGTTCAAATACACGCCCACCGGTCCCCAAGGCCTGCTGGCCGACAAGCGCGCCTTCGTGCTCACCGCCCGGGGCGGCATTCACGCCGGTGGCAGCACCGACCATCAGGAACCCTACCTGCGCCAGGTCATGGGCTTCATCGGGATCCACGACGTGACCTTCATCCATGCCGAGGGCATGAACCTGGGTGGCGACTTCCAGGAGAAAGGGTTGACTCAGGCCAACGCCAAACTGTCCCAGGTCGCCTGATCCGTTAATCCTCGGATAATCGCCAGGTGGTTTAGTGACCTGGCGCTTCCCTTCAAACCGTTTTGCGCATCGAACCTCCCTTTGCACTTATTGCTCCTGAGTGCATCAGCCCGATTGAACGCTTTAGCGAGATCGGGCTTTTTTTTGGGGAAATGGAAAAAACGGCCTTAAGATGGACGGTCTTTCAAGTCCTGAGCACTGGAAATGGTCAGGCCGTAGCGTCACCCGGATTGGGCAAATCTCTCGATGCCTGCTGTGGTAATTTATGCGCGCAATTACAGTAGGGAGACTGTGATATGTTCAACGTCAAACGGAAAACATGGGCCTTATTCCTGGCCTATCTCTTAGGGGCGAGTGGCTATATCTACTACCTCTATGTCGAGACGCAAAGCGTCCTTACAGACAATATCAACAATAAATTGCTGCATGCCGCGCTGGGCGCTTCGGCCATCCTCGGCGACCGTTACCATGACAATCTGGTCGATAAACGTTCCAAATCCCAGGCGCAAGACTGGGATACCATCGAGCGGCTCTCCAACTTCAACGAGTCCATGGGCACTGCTTTTGTCTATAGCGTGATCCAGCGAGGTGCAGAGGCTTATCTGGTCAGCTCCAGCGCATCGAAGGAAGAAATCCAAGCGGGGAATTTCGTGCGCTTTTTCGATCCGTATCCCGATGCCAGCCAAGCCTTACTCGACAGTTTCAAACGCACCGAGCCAACCTGGATTGATTACTCGGATCATTGGGGGGATTTTCGCGCGGTCTTTGTGCCACTGAAATCACAAGACGGTACGGTGTACGTTGTCGGGGCGGAAATTACCTTGGCGGAGTACTACCAACAACTCAGTCATGACTCCCTCTACCATATCATCCTGGCCATTTTGGTCTTTCTCGCTTTAATCCTTTTGCGCATGCGTACGCATGTCCAGCAACTGCGAGTCAATGAACAGGTATTGAATCAGGCAAAAAATGCCGCCGAAGAGGCGGATCGTTCTAAAACCCGGTTTCTGGCCACCATGAGCCATGAGATTCGCACCCCTATGTACGGCGTCATCGGCGCGACCGAGCTGCTGGCGAAGTCCGAACTGAATCCTGAGCAGCGCCGCCTGTTAAAAACGATTCATGGCAGTGGACGAACACTGTTGTCGCTTATTGATAACATTCTCGATCTGGCAAAAATCGAAGCGGGCAAACTTGAGTTGAAGCCTTGTGTGTTCGATGTGAGAACACTGGTTTCATCCAGTCTTGAAATGATCCGACAAAATATCCAGGGTAAACCAATCGTCCTTGAGGCCAAGGTTTCTGCGGACGTGCCGCCCTTGATCAAAACCGATATCGAGTGCCTTCGCCAAATATTGATCAACTTGCTGGGCAACGCCGTCAAGTTTACCGAAAGCGGCGAGGTCTCGCTCACGGTCTCCAGCATCGGTCACGGCCCTCAAGCCCGGCTCGACTTTTCCATCCGCGATACCGGCATTGGCATTCCCCTTGAGCGGCAGAACAGTCTGTTCAAGCCCTTTGCCCAGTTTAAAGAGCCGGTCAGCCAAGGTTTTACCGGGAGTGGGCTGGGGCTTTCCATCTGCAAAACACTGATCGAGGCGCAGCAGGGGACCTTGTCCTTTACCAGCCAGCCTGGGGTTGGATCGACGTTTTGCTTCTCGCTTCCCCTCACACTTTTTTCAGTCTCGGAAATACCCCTCGGAAACGATCGCGCCGCGGTGAGTTTCGACGCCTCTTTTGCCGAGGATTACCCGCTGGATATCCTGCTGGTGGAAAATCACCCAGTGAGCCAGAAAGTTGCCATGGCGATGCTACAAGAGTTGGGCTATGTACCCGACTTGGCATCCAACGGGCGGGAGGCGGTCGATCAGTGCAGGGTTTCGACGCCGGAGATCATTTTCATGGACATCAACATGCCCGTCATGGACGGACTGCAGGCCATCCATGGCATCCGTGAACTCCCGGGGGGCGATACCTGCTACATCGTGGCCTTCACCGCGAGCGCCTTTTCCAGCGAGATAGAACGTTTCAGGGCCGCGGGTGCCGACGACATCCTGACCAAACCGGCGAACTTTCAGGCGTTGACCCGTGTGCTTCAGCGTGCTGCCAACCATCGACGCCAGCGCCAGGCCAATCCTTGGGTCGTGGATGAAACTCCAAGTTAGTGGAGGACCTGTGGGAGCGAGCTTGCTCGCGATGGCGATGGGTCAGAATATTGATGTTGACTGACACTCCGCAATCGCAAGCAAGCTCGCTCCC
Source organism: Pseudomonas sp. Z3-6 (assembly GCF_051131985.1). Classification (NCBI taxonomy): domain Bacteria; kingdom Pseudomonadati; phylum Pseudomonadota; class Gammaproteobacteria; order Pseudomonadales; family Pseudomonadaceae; genus Pseudomonas; species Pseudomonas sp. Z3-6. The sequence goes on along the minus strand of NZ_CP071644.1, from coordinate 5,273,161 downwards.
GCCGTTCAAAACCGCTATCTTCGCCGCCATTCGAAACGAGGGGCGGTATGGGCTATCTACTGTTTGTGACATTGATCCAGGCGTTTTCCTTCAGCCTGATTGGCGAGTACCTGGCCGGGCATGTGGACAGTTATTTCGCGGTGCTGGTGCGTGTGGTGCTGGCGGGGCTGGTGTTCATTCCGTTGACCCGCTGGCGCCAGGTGGAGCCGTCATTCATGCGCGGCATGCTGTTGATCGGGGCCTTGCAGTTCGGCGTGACCTACGTCTGCCTGTACCTGAGCTTCCGGGTCTTGACCGTGCCGGAAGTGCTGCTTTTCACCATTCTCACGCCCCTGCACGTGACCTTGATCGAAGACGCGCTGAACCGTCGCTTCAATCCTTGGGCATTGATCGCGGCGTTGGTGGCCGTGGCCGGTGCGGCGGTGATTCGTTATGACCGGATCAACCCGGATTTCTTCATGGGATTTTTGCTGCTGCAACTGGCCAACTTCACCTATGCCGCCGGGCAGGTGCTCTACAAACACCTGGTGGCCCGTCACCCGAGCGACCTGCCGCATTACCGGCGTTTCGGCTATTTCTATCTCGGTGCGCTGATGGTGGCGTTGCCGGCGTTCCTGCTGTTCGGCAAGCCAGACTTCTGGCCCGAAGCCCCATTGCAATGGGGTGTGCTGGTGTTCCTCGGGCTGGTTTCCACCGCATTGGGGCTGTACTGGTGGAACAAGGGCGCGTGCCTGGTCAACGGCGGGACGCTGGCAGTGATGAACAACCTGCACGTGCCGGTGGGGCTGTTGGTGAACCTGCTGATCTGGAACCAGCACGAGGCGTTGGGGCGGTTGCTGCTGGGTGGGTCGGTGATATTGATGGCGGTGTGGATCAGTCGGTTGGGAGTACGCAAACCCCAGCCTTCACACTGAACCCCCTTGTGGGAGCGAGCCTGCTCGCGAAGGCGTCGTGTCAGTCGGTATATCAGTCGTCTGGCACTCCGCTTTCGCGAGCAGGCTCGCTCCCACAAGGGATCTCCAGTGTTTGAAGGGCATGCCGTTTGAGGTCAAACCACCTGCTTCTGCGGCTCCGGCAGGTGGCTCGCCCCCAGCACCGCCGGCAGCAGCCCCGAGCGCAGGTCCGTGCCGCTCGGCTGCTGGTACAGGTTCAATCCGAACTCCGGCATCACCGCCAGCAGGTAATCGAAAATGTCCCCCTGGATCCGCTCGTAGTCCGCCCACGCGGTGGTGCGGGTGAAGCAGTAGATTTCCAGCGGGATGCCCTGGGCGGTGGTCTGCATCTGCCGGACCATGCAGGTCATGTTCGGCTGGATCTCCGGGTGGCTCTTCAAATAGGCCAGGGCATAGGCGCGGAAGGTGCCGAGATTGGTCATCCGCCGGCGGTTGGCCGACATCGCCGCGACGTTGCCCTGGGCCTCGTTCCAGGCCTTGAGCTCGGCCTGCTTGCGGCTGATGTAGTCGGTCAGCAGGCGGACCTGGGTCAGGCGTTGTTCCTCCTCGTCATGCAGGAAACGCACGCCGCTCGCGTCGATGAACAGGCTTCGCTTGATCCGTCGCCCACCGGACTGCTGCATGCCGCGCCAGTTCTTGAACGACTCGGACATCAGGCGCCAGGTGGGGATAGAGACGATGGTCTTGTCGAAGTTCTGCACCTTGACTGTGTGCAACGTGATGTCCACCACATCACCGTCGGCGCCGACCTGGGGCATCTCGATCCAGTCGCCGACCCGCAGCATGTCGTTGCTGGTCAACTGCACGCTGGCGACGAACGACAGCAGGGTGTCTTTGTAGACCAACAGGATCACCGCCGACATCGCACCCAGGCCCGACAGCAGCAACAGTGGCGAGCGGTCGATCAGCGTGGCGACGATGATGATCGCGCCAAACACATACAGCACCATCTTCGTCAGTTGCACGTAGCCTTTGATCGAGCGAGTACGCGCGTGTTCGGTGCGTGCGTAGACGTCCAGCAGGGCGCTGAGCAGGGCACTGAGGCTCAGCACCATGAACAGGATGGTGAACGCCAGGGCCACATTGCCCAGGAAAATCATGCTGGTCTTGCTCAGTTCCGGCACCAGGTGCAGGCCGGATTGAATGATCAGTGACGGCGTCATTTGCGCCAGGCGATGAAAGACCTTGTTCTGGCGCAGGTCGTTGACCCAATGCAAGGCTGGCTGGCGCCCAAGCAACTTGGCGGCGTGCAGGATCAGGTAGCGCGCGACGCGTCCGAGCACCAGGGCGATGACCAGCAGCAACATCAGGGCGAGGCTGGAATGCAGGAGCGGGTGCTGGTCAAGGGCACCCCAGAGGTCTTGAATGTTGACCCAGAGTTGTTTGATGTCCATGGACGAAACGATTCTTCTATAGAGACGCGACGGGGCGATTAGAGCATTTAAGCCCGCTCAAGTGACCGTTGATGCAATATCGGCTGATAAAAAAGCACTGATTTACCGCCGTTTGTACAAAGAAACTCGGCCTTCGCGCTCGAAACCGTTACCCTATGCAGCTGTTTTTTTGCATTTCTTCGAGGTAGCACCCGTGTTTTCCCAATTCGCCCTGCACGAACGCCTGCTCAAAGCCGTGGCCGAGCTTAAATTTGTCGAGCCAACGCCGGTGCAGGCAGCGGCTATTCCGCTCGCGCTCCAGGGGCGTGACCTGCGGGTGACGGCGCAAACCGGCAGCGGCAAGACCGCCGCGTTCGTGCTGCCGATCCTCAACCGCCTGATCGGCCCGGCCAAGATCCGCGTCAGCATCAAGACCCTGATCCTGCTGCCGACCCGTGAACTGGCCCAGCAGACCTTGAAGGAAGTGGAGCGCTTCTCGCAGTTCACCTTCATCAAGTCCGGCCTGATCACCGGCGGCGAAGACTTCAAGGTCCAGGCCGCCATGCTGCGCAAGGTGCCGGACATCCTGATCGGCACGCCGGGGCGGATGATCGAGCAGTTGAACGCCGGCAATCTCGACCTCAAGGAAGTCGAAGTGCTGGTGCTGGACGAAGCCGACCGCATGTTGGACATGGGTTTTTCCGAAGACGTGCAGCGCCTGGTGGACGAGTGCGTCAACCGCCAGCAGACCATGCTGTTCTCCGCCACCACCGGCGGTTCGGGCCTGCGCGAGATGATCGCCAAGGTGCTGAACAACCCCGAGCACTTGCAGCTCAACGCGGTCAGCCAACTGAACTCCACCACCCGGCAGCAGATCATCACCGCCGACCACAACCAGCACAAAGAGCAGATCGTCAACTGGTTGCTGGCCAACGAGACCTACGAAAAAGCCATCGTGTTCACCAACACCCGGGCCATGGCCGACCGCATCTACGGCCGCCTGGTGGCCCAAGAATACAAGGCGTTCGTGCTGCACGGCGAGAAGGACCAGAAGGACCGCAAGCTGGCCATCGACCGCCTCAAGCAGGGCGGCGTGAAGATCCTCGTCGCCACCGACGTCGCTGCCCGCGGCCTGGACGTGGATGGCCTGGACATGGTCATCAACTTCGACATGCCCCGCAGTGGCGATGAGTACGTGCACCGCATCGGTCGTACCGGCCGTGCCGGCAACGACGGCCTGGCGATCTCGCTGATCTGCCACGGCGACTGGAACCTGATGTCGAGCATCGAGCGCTACCTCAAGCAGAGCTTCGAGCGCCGCACCATCAAGGAAGTCAAAGGTACTTACGGCGGACCGAAGAAGGTCAAGGCGTCGGGCAAGGCCGTTGGCGTGAAGAAGAAAAAGGTCGACGCCAAGGGCGACAAGAAAAAAGCCGGCGCCAAGGGCCCGACCAAACGCAAGACCGCCAATCGCCCTAAGTCCGACGCCCCGTCGCTGGTCAGCAAGGACGGCATGGCCCCGCTTAAGCGGCGCAAGCCAGAGACACCAGCGGCTGAGTGAAGCTGCGTTAGCGCTTGCTAAAAAGAACCGGACCTTGGGTCCGGTTTTTTTATGGGCTGTTACTCAGCCTTACGTACAACAGGCTCTTGTGGCGAGGGAGCTTGCTCCCGCTGGGCTGCGCAGCAGCCCCGAGAGGGTCACTGTTTATCAGCCCTGATGTTGACGCTCAGGTTTGGGGCGCTTCGCACCCCAGCGGGAGCAAGCTCCCTCGCCACAAAAGCTGGCCGTGCTCGCTCGGCGATCACTCCGCTTTCCTCTGCGCCTCTTCCAGCTCCTGCAGGCGCTTATCGATCAATTGGCACTTATCCGGCACCTCCTTGCTGGATGTTTCCAGATCCATAGCCTTCAACTCGTCATTCATCTCCTTGGCCTTGGACGGATCCTGTTCTGTGAGCTTGGCGATTTTATCCGCCAGTTGTTCACGCTTGATGGTCGCCTCCTCAGGTGTGCAAGCGGCCCAGGCGGGCAGGGCGCAGGTGAGGGTGGCGGCGAGGGTGAGTTTGATGAGGGTTTTCATGGCAGGGCCTCATATTCCTTGTTGGGCAGGTAATGGGTTGAGGCTGGTATAGGCCGGAAAGTTCATCTTTAGCCGCCATCGCTTGAAGTCTTTTTTGGCGTTCTCCTAGCCGATATTAAACAGTCGGCTACCATGGAGGATGCACCTGCCGCACATCCGCCAGCAAAAGCCGGAGCGTGCCTGCAGTCGATGCCTTCCAACCCTATGCATTGTCCTTGAATAACAACGGAGGAGACTCCAGAAACGGTTGAGCCTGAACACGTCGCTGTCGGTGCAGATCATGCTTTAGCAATGGAATAACTACCCAGGGACACGTGCGGCCTGGGTAGTCACTCACTCAAGGAATGAAAGCTATGAGCCTTAGAACAATACTCGGTCGGCTGATGTTGTGTCTGTGTGGTTTATTTATTGTCTCCTCAGGCTATGCGGAAAGCGTGATTGTCGCGACGCCGCAACAAGGCGTAGGGATCGAAGTGAATGTCTTCGATAACCCGGATGACGTCAGTGGCAAGCCGTCTTCAACGAGCGTGGTGCGCTACAGTTCATCGTACTTTGTCCCCGTGGTGCAGTCGTTCAAGGGCAAGGTCTACATGTTCTGGGCCAGCAACAATGATCAAAAGAATATTTATTTCTCTTCTTCAGTAGAGGGAAAAGTCTGGTCCGCACCGAAGCCCATCCCGGTCGGTAACATCTACAGTGGCGTCTCGGTCACCGTCTTCCAGCAAAAACTGATACTGACTTTTGCCGACTCCCCGCGCCAACAGTTAAAGACCATCAATTCCGACGATGGCATCAATTGGTCCGCTGTTGAGTCGGTCAATACAATCCATACTGCGCTTAATAACAAAGCCGTCGTGTACAACGGTCAGTTGTTCGTCTTGTACAACGAAAACAGTGGCAAGGCTGTTTACTACGTGACCTACGACGGCCTTAAGTGGAGCACGGAAAAAACTGCATTCCAGGAAGGTCCCGACACGATCGTGAATCTGGTACCTGTCGTCTACAACGGTGATTTAAGGGTCTATTACAGCTTTTTTAACGGCGGGCTGTTCGAGCGTACTTATGACCGGGGTGGGAACTGGGGCACGAAGCAGGGCCTGAAGGGTATACCTGACAAGAGTTCCCTGAACAGTGCCACGATGGTCAATGAACGGTTGTTCATCAGCAGTGGCCCCAATGTTTATTATTCCACCGCTTCAACCGGTCCAACCGGTTCAATCAATGGACTTGAATGGGCGCCCTATTTCGCTTTTCCCGGACGTTCCGCCTACCCCTCGGGATTGGGCGTTTCCTACGCCATTACCACAAGCGATCTAACCACGCGCAACCCGAAACTGCCGGCCGATCTGGCCACAGGCCTCAGCCATACCGATTACGCAACGTTCGCCTGGCGCAGCTTCTTCGCCCTCAACAACACGGCTGCGGCACCATTGCCCGCTAACCGCGGCGTCGGCAATCCCGCCAGCAGTTTTGCTGATTCGGGCAAAGTCTCAAAATCTCCCAGCCCGTTGTTATGGCAAACCTTCGCGCACCGTACCGAGTTGTTTCCGGCAATCAATAAAAACGGCGTAGGCGGGCCTACGCGTCCGTTTGGTTCTGACCCGCAATACAGTTATATCGAGTTCCCCCAGGGGGCGCCTTTGGCGTCGGGCGCTACCTATGCTCATTACAACAATTTGGATGAGGCGACCCAGATAGGGCAAAACGCGATATTTTTCCCGGTAGATCCCCCCTATCCAGCGAAGACAAAAGACGACCCAACCGGGGACTACGCGCCTTCAAAGGACAGCCAGATATTGTTTGAGGCCAAGGCGAATCCAGTCATCTATGAGTATGCTCGGAAGCTGACGAGCTATCCTGAAACCAATATCGTCTTGCCCGACGGCGCGGTGGAGGTCAAGGCGGCATGGCGCAAGCTGGCAGACATTCCAGTACCGAATCAATCGCGCTACCACACGGCAACTGTGGTGACCTATCGGGGCACCGACGCAAAGCCGATCGCATACAATGAAGACTACGCTTTGGTCGCCTTGCACATTATCCATAAGACGCCCAACTACCCGACCTTCATCTTCGCCACGTTCGAGCACGAAGATGCCCTGACAAGTGACGGCAAACCGACAGGTCTCTACTACATCGCCAATTACAACAAGATTGACTATCCCTCCTCCTCAGCAGTAGCGCCTAATCCACCGGTCGCGACCTTCTCTGATGGCAACACAACCCATACGGTTACCCTGCCCAGAGAGGATTTCGTAAAATCGAGCGTTAATCCGCAAATCTACTCCGGCACCAAGGGGATCCCTGAGGGGCAGGCCGGTCCGATTGCTGTAGTGCAACCGCAAACCGTCTTTAACGAAGTCGCTGCGGTCAACGATCAGGTCAAAGCGCTGATGAACGGGAGCAGCGAATTCACCAGTTCGGTCTGGAAGCATTACAAACTTAAAGGGGTGCAGGCTATCCCTTCTAGCGAGCAAACCGACCCGGATTACTACTTGGCCAATATCATGGTCGAGAGCAGCCAGCCGGGGATCCAGCTGTTTCGCGGTAGCAACTCATTTCCCATTCCAGAGGACAGCGTCCTGACCAATACTCGCGACTTCCTGAACATCAGGGTGCCCGATTATGACCACAGCACGAAAAGCACCCTGACCATGGGCGGTTGCATGGGGTGTCACGGCATTGCCCAGAGCCAATTGAAGCAAGGTTTCAGCTTCCTGTTTGATGCGATCAATATTGGTAGCTCCGCTCGCCCCACCGGCTTTTCGAACCCCGAAACCGTAGGCTTGCCAGATCCTAAAACCATGAATGCACGGGCCCTGAAATATTCTTTGGGTTTTCAGAATAAGGATGTGGTGGAGAGTATGGGCAAGTAGCAGCCAAACACCTCGAGCAGGGAAGGTCGCAAACGGGGACCACTCTGCTGCCTGAAGCAGAAGCAACACGCTTTCAATAAAAAACCGGACTTTGGGTCCGGTTTTTTTATGGGCGAAACCCGCCTGCCACGCTGCATGTTCGTTTTGTAGGCGATTTCCAATCTTGCCCAGGACCTTTCGTACCCCCCTACCGGAACCCTCTGATTTCAGATGAATGGTTCTAGGAATAGCCTCAAAGCCAAACCCATTTAGTTGACGTCAAAATGATGGCTCATTAATATCGCGCCACTATTTTGATGTCACTTTCCACTCGAGGGATCGAACATGTCCTCACCCGCCTTTTGGGCGAGTTTATCTAGATCCTACTACAGGCACAGTACGTAACTTTCACCCAAGATGAGTAAGGAGTGTGTTTTGAATGAGTTATTTGGACAGCCTTATGATCCTCTAGACCCAAGCTGGGTTATAAAGGCTTATTTTGATGTTTTGCATGATGATGGTCTGTTTGTTAAAGCTATAGGGTGTCTTGTTAAGCGATGGGGGTTTGGTACAGACGGTGCTCACTGTGATTTTCCGGATATGAACAGTTATTTTCAGGAGGATCACTTCGAAGGCGTAAGATTTTCGTACGGGTATCCTTCGGATGAAGATAATTCAGTAATTGTGAGTGAGGAAGTTTTTTGTAAATGGTTGAAGCTTGCTTGCGATAAGTTTTTGGATCGTTCTCCCGAAAGGTCGCAGGAGATCAGTGAGTTAATTGCGAGTTCGTTTTTTTCAAAGTGAAATTTAAAAAGACTGACCCTGACCTACGCTTTTTCAGCGCTTTTTCAGGGACAGAGCACATATCAGTGTAGGCTTTAGATGTAGAACTCGGTTTGTACCTAAGAGTCCCGATCTGTGGGGTTGCTCGCCAACATGGTGATTTGTTTAAAATGGAAAAAGGGGACGGAAAAAGGGGGCGGATTTTTTGATTTATCCAAGCTCTCGGAGAGATGTTGAGTGTGCTCGTGAGTTATTAGAGGATTTAAATGATGCACTCAAGCGCTAAGATATTTTATGATTTTGTGAATTGGTTGATTTCGTTGCGTTTTTTTTCAGATGGAGAGTTATCTGAGATTCTTGAGGAGTTTGACGGTGTTCAAGGGGTCGTAGAGAATAATCTGTTTATATCTGCATATGAGGAGATAGCTCGCTATCTTGCTCGAAATAAAACAGTTGATGAGATGGTTGAGTTCTTTGAGTCGAATCGTGGGGTGTTAAGTGAGTTGCCTGGAGAGCAGTATTACTTCGTTGAGTCGGTAGTGGATGTGTACTCGGGCGATGGGCGAAATGTTTCTGATTTGATCGATGCTTCACCGGAGAGATATAGGGAGTATTTGCTAAATCGCTTCGCATGAGGGACAAGGCATAGAAAAAGGGGACAGATTTTAATGGTGCTTACTTAACGACTAATTAGCTGATGTAGCTGCAAAAAATGAAAAAGACTGGCCTTGGAGTACGGCTCCTCAGGGACGGACCACATATCTGTGTAGGTTTTAGATGTAAAATTTGGTTTGTACCCAAGAGTCCCGATCTGCGAGTTTTCTCGCCAGCATGTTGATTCGTTGCTGGTAGGAAAGCTCGCTTTCGCATGGGTCATTCCCTAGACAATTCGGCCTCTTCTTGGCGCGTGCGAATACTTCCATCGCTTTGGCGATGTAGCTTGTATTGTCGGTTTCCCGGGCATCTCTCATAAACTCCGCAATGGCCTCTGGTGTGCTGAGATATTCTGCGGGGTCAAATTCTGTAAAGGTCTCAATCATTTTGCTCTCCGCGTATGTGAAAAACGGGCGACCCAAAGGACGCCCGTTTTCGTTACTCACCAGCTTGCGCCCGCAACCGTCTCCCAATCACATCCATCACATCACACCCATCGCGCAACGCAATCGTCAGCATCTTGCAAAAGTCCGAAAGCACCACCGTATCGGAGCTGATATCCGAACGGAACGCGATGTTTTCCAGCAGTTGGGTCACGGTGCGGATGCGGTAATCGGCGGTTTCGAAGAGGACGTCGAGTGGGGCTTCGGTGTCGATGAGCAGGGTGGCTGGGGTGCAGTCGATTCCGGTGATGGGCATGTATCTGGTCATAAGCAGAGCCTCGAAAGTTGATGAGTCTCTCTGTAGATCGGGTCGCCAAACCCGGCTGCCTTTTTGGGCGCCGAGGGACTATAGGGCGATTCGCTCTTGGGCCACAAGACACCGCTTTCCGAGCTTCATGTAGGACCTTTGGCCTGGCCGTTGTCGGCTTTAGCTCAGGCAAAGCAGGCGACTGCTGCGCAGTCGAGCGGGAGCAAGCTCCCTCGCCACGGGACGGTGTTCGATTTGGGGGGGTATCTACATCAGTCGCCGTAGGGTTTGGTCTCTTATGTGTTCATTGTGATGCGAATAAGTCTTCGTTTCTTCCCCTCCGAGCTGTTTGTCATCTGTCCGTTTCGTAGGAGGTTTCTACCTTCAAGGGGGATCCTTCGTACTTTTAGACGGGATGCGTCTGATTTCAGAAGGACGGTTTCGACAGTAGTCTTTGGTTCAGAGGTGCGCCGCGTCGAACCATCGGCCTGATCAGTGTGTGGTTGGCGTGGTTGGTTACACCGGATGGCGAGACGATGGGATCTGCATATCTGCGCCCGAATAGCCACTAAGCAGGAGGCATACGTTATGTCGGAAATATCGAAAACCGATTGGGAGCGCTTGGTCAAGTTGGACGACTCGGACATCGATACCAGCGATATACCCCCGCTCGGTGAGGATTTCTTCCGCCGCGCTGTGCTGATTACCATGTACAACCCTCCCCATCCCGGGGAGTTCATTTCCAAGACTTACTTGGATCCGAACGGCATCAGCGGCCTTGAACTGGCAGAAAAGCTCGGGATAACCCCCTCAACACTGAGCCGTGTCTTGAAGGGCTCCAGCCGCGTGACGCCCGAAATGGCGCTGCGGCTGTCTGTAGCGCTTGGCCGCTCGCCGGAGAGTTGGCTAGCCATGCAGGATGTTTACGATCTGTGGGTGGCGCAGGGCAAGGGGATTTGAGGCGGACTCATCGAGATCGGCCTGTCTTTTTAATCGTGGTCTGGTCCGGTTCTGGTATGGAAGCAGGACTCTCAGTTTCCCATCCTTCCATTACCCGCTATCTACGCTGGCAGGCACAGAAGGCGACCACTGCCCAGTCGAGCGGGCGCAAGCTCCCTAGCCACAGGGCTCGCGCTCGACTGGGCGGGCTGACGTATCAGCTGTGGCAGCAACCACGCGGCTTGGCCTCTTCGTATTTATCGTGGTGCCGCACCCAGTCCATGATTTCCTCTTCATTGCGGCCCTTGGGCGTCAGGTCGAGGTAGTTGTAGGTGCCGACCAGGATGTCGAGGCCACGGGCGTACGTGGAGTAGGTGTGGAAGATGTCGCCGGCTTCGTTGCGATAGAAGACGCTCAGGCCGGGGAGTTCGCCTTCGGTGGTGTCGGTTTTTTCGTAGTTGTAGGTGGTTTTTCCAGCGGCGGTGTCTTCGGCTTCGAAGCTGACGCCGAAGTCGTAGTTGAAGTCGCAGCCTTCCGACGAGACCCAGTCGAAGGACCAGCCCATGCGGCGTTTGAACGGTTGGAATTCGGCGAAGGGCGCGCGGGAGACGGCGACCACGGCCACGTCGTGGTGGGCCAGGTGTTGGTTGGCGCCGTCGATGTGGTCGGAGAGGAAGGAGCAGCCCTGGCAGCCTTCTGCCCAGCCGGGGCCGAACATGAAGTGGTAGATGATCAGTTGGCTGCGGCCGCCGAACAGGTCGGCCAGGCTTAGTTCGCCGTGGGGGCCTTGGAAGCGGTAGGGTTTGTCGATTTTGACCCAGGGCAGGGTGCGGCGTTCGGCGCTGAGTTTGTCCCGTTCGCGGGTGAAGGCTTTTTCGTGGGCCAGGTGCTGGCGACGGGCGGCGAGCCATTCTTCCCGCGAGACGACTGGATGATTCTCTACGTTCATGGTGATTTCTCCTGTAGGCAGTTGCTCAAGTCGGCGCTTCACTCATTGGTCGTTTGGCCTGGGGTAAATTCGACAGGCCGTTGGTCGGCTGGCGGGATGGGCCGTCCGCCAACCCGGCTGAACGGTGGCGTGGCGCCTCGGTCACAACCTAGGTAGGCATCTCACTCTTTAGAGGATGGACCAGGATGACGACTTATAACTGGGACTTGATCGAACGGTTGTTGCACGAAGTGCAGAACGGCGCTGGCCACAGTTTTGCTCCTCGGGTTTATGCGGAGGAGTACGCGGCGGCGAAAGCGGCTGAAGGCGGGGAAATCGAGAACCTCGATCATTTGAAAGCAGTCGCCGGGGAGTATGAAAAGTTACTGCTGGAGCGTGGCTATATCGAGCCGCGGCCGGAGGAAGAGGGCGGCAACGGCGAGAATTTTGTGCTGACGCCGCGTGGCTCGCGGTTGTTGAGCCTGATCGACAGCAGCATTCCGGGCAATGATCATCCACGCGAGGTGTTGGATGAGCAGGAAGACGCGCTGGATGAGTTTACGTTTGATGAAGTGGCTTCGAAGGCGCAGATTGCCTAGCGCCGAGAGCAGATTTTTGTGGGAGCGAGCAAGCCCGCTCCCACATTTGTTTTTCACTCCACATTGGATTTTTGCTGGTCTCAGGGCTGTGCTGCCTTCAGGCACTTCAAATCAGTGAAATCTTTCTTCACCCCGTCGATTTTCTTCAACAGCTGTTCGCGCTGGGGCGGGGTGCTTTCGGCCATCAGGTCCACCAGCAGGCTGCGGGCCTGGGCTTCGGTTTTGCTGAAGGCCTCGCGGTAGGCTGGGGTCCAGAGGCTTTCGCGGTCGACGAGTAGCTGCTCGATGCGTTTGGGGAAGTCCGGGCTGTGGCGTTGGGCCACGGCTTCGCTGAACTGGTTTTGCCAGTGGGCGCGGTTGGCGATCCATTGCTGGTTCTGGTCGCCGAGGGCGGTGGACCAGGCCATCACCCGTTGGCGCTGGGCGTCGTTGAGCGGGCCGAGCCAGTCGTCCAGGCGTTTGACCATGCGTTCGCTGCGTTGCTGGATCTGCTCCTGCAGCGTCGGCTTGAGGTATTGCTGCTGGCGTTTGCGCTGGTCCTTGACGAAGGCGGTGTCCATGTCGGCAACTTGGTCGTCGCTCAGGCCTTGCAGCAGTTCGATGGCAGAGGGGGTGATTGCCCGGGCGGTTTCGGCGATGGCGGCCTTGGCTTCCCGGGTGCGCTGTTGTAGCGCTTCGTCGGTGACCTGGTTGGTCTGCACCATGGTCTTGAGGCGATCCAGCCAGTCGAGGTAGCCGGGTAACTGAGTGGTGCAGTGCCAGGTCAGGTGGTCCTTGAGGCGTTCGTTGAACCAGTCTTTTTGCTCGCCTTTGATGTCCAGGTAGTCGTTGAGGGTCCAGGGGATGATCAGGTCGAGGTTGCGGTACGCCAGCCCGACGCGGCTGCAAGCGGTGAGCACGAAGAGCATGGCGATGAACATGGCGGTGCGTGTTAACCAGCGCGACATGAGCGAGTCCTTGCGAATGCGTAAGTGCTTTGTTTGAGCATGGCAGGCGCGCAGCAGTTCAGCTGATTAATGCGTAACGCTTAGTAAAAAGGGTGGGCCATCTTGAGGGTCAGCAGGCTGTCGCATTCGCTGTTGTGGCCAGAGTACGCCGAGCAGCTGCTGCCGCTGAGGCTTGAGTCGCTGTAGATCAGGTCCAGGTCGATGCCCATCCAGGGGCGGGAAATTTTCAGTGACCAGTCGCTGAAACTGCCTACAGAACCGTTCTCGACCGAGACCGGCGTATTGAGTTGGTGGGTGGTGTATTTGGCGCTGATGCCAATGCCGAACGGCACATTGCCGCCCAGATCCGCAAATAACGTGCTGTTCTGCTTGTCCGGATCGTTGCTCAGGGCCGCGCCGAAGCGGCTGCCCAGCACGGTCAGGCCGCCATAGAACTCCTGGCTGTCGAGGGTATCGACGGTGGGGTAGCTGTAGTGGATCAGGCCGACTTCGTAGCCCAGGGTCTGGTCGAAGGGTTGTTTAAAGCCTATGTAGGAATCGACCTCAAGGTTGGCGGACGATGTCAGGCCGGCGCTGGGGGACCACTGGCCGACGTACCAGCCGCTGTCGTGGCTCAGGTCAAGGCCACCATGGAACGAACCGGTGCTCGACGGCGTGACCAGGCCCTGGGCCATGCTGCGGCTGGGAGTGGTGCCGAGCTTGAGGTCGAAGTCGCCGAGTTCGCGCTGGAACACCTGCCCATGAGCGAGAGAACAGGACAGTAGGCTGATCATCAGCAGGACAATAGGGATGCGCATGCTTCACTCCATGAAATAGCGAGGAGCAGGAACTAAGCTGAAACGCTTGGGCTAGAGAGGTGCAAGCATACCGGCGAATACTCGGCAGCGAAGGCCGTTCGTCGATTTTTGGGAAATGGAAGGGGCGGGAAAGGTTCCAGTCCAAGCGCTTCGAAGCTCAAAGCGCTTTGGGACCAGGTGACGCGCAGGTTACTTCTTGCCCAGGCTGATCTGCTTGGACGGGCCGAATGTCTGGCCGCTGACGCCTTTGGCAATTTGCTGGATCTCGCCGCCGGACTTGAGGAACGCAGCGATCTGGTCGTTGATCGACTCGCTGGTTTCAACGGCTGGAGCTGGCTTTGCTTTGCTGTTGGATGCTTTTACGCGCATGACGGCCATTAACCTGTAGATAATTAATTGGGCCAGGCATCGTACAGGAAATACTTGACAATTGCTTGGCAAATATCCTTCTGAATTATCATCGGCGTGACGGGAATAATACGCGGTTATCCGTCAATTACTGCCCTAAGCCCCTGTTTTAAATAACAACCGTGCGAAAAATAGTGTGCCGATGGCAAGCGGTACGCACCGCCGCTCGCCTGACGAATGGCCGTGCCCGGGTGAAAACCCAGGAAAATCAAGGGTTGTGCCGGGCCTTGTCGGCAAACCGTGCCGGCGACCACGAATCGCACCGTAAAACCGGGTAGAATGCGCCCACGCAATGAGGGTATTGGAAATGGCTTTAGTCGGGCGCTACAACAGTTTGCAAGTGGTTAAACACACTAACTTCGGTTTATATCTGGACGGTGGTGCGGACGGCGAAATCCTGCTGCCCAATCGATATATTCCCAAGGATATTCCCAGCGAAGATGAAGATTGGCTCAATGTTTTCATTTATCTGGACAGCGACGACAAACTGATCGCTACCACGGAAAAACCCAAGGTCCAGGTCGGTGAATTCGCCAGCCTGAAAGTGGTTGAGATCAACAGCATCGGCGTGTTCCTGGACTGGGGCCTGCCCAAGGACCTGTTGCTGCCGTATTCCGAAGAAAAGCGCCAGATGACCGCCGGCGAATACTGCGTGGTGCACGTCTACCTCGACAAGCACACCCGCCGCATCACCGCCACGGCGCGCCTGGATCGTTATCTGGACAAGACCCCGGCCAACTACACGCCGGGCCAGGAAGTGGATTTGCTGGTCGCCGAAGCCACCGACATGGGGTTCAAGGCGATCATCAATAACAAGCACTGGGGCCTGATCCACAAGAACGAAATCTTCAAGTTCATGCGCGCCGGCAAACAGGAAAAGGGCTTCATCAAGGAAATCCGTCCGGACGGCAAGATCAGCCTGAGCCTGCAGCCCGTTGGCCAGGAGGCCGCCACCAGCCTCAACGCCAAGATCCTCGCCAAGTTGCGTGAGAACAACGGCACCCTGGCGGTCAGCGACAAGAGCGACCCGGCGCTGATCAGCAGCCTGTTCGGCGTGAGCAAGGGCAACTTCAAGAAGGCCATTGGCGCGCTGTACAAGAATGGGCAGATTGTCATTCATGCGGATCGCATTGAATTGAGCTGATTCGAACGCAGAATCCGGGGCTTGTGAACCTTGTGATCAATGATCCAGTGGCTCGTGACCTTGTGGCGAGGGAGCTTGCTCCCGCTGGCCTGCGCAGCGGGCCCCGGCGTTCTTCCTGACGTACTGTGGTTAAAAATCATTTTTGGGGCTGCTTCGCAGCCCAGCGGGAGCAAGCTCCCTCGCCACGGGTGCTCATCTCTGTATACAAACTCCTGCACCTTTAGCATGCATTCACGCCCTGTTCGTGGGCGCATGCCTGCTCCTGCTCGACCTTAACCCCCGCTCCACACCCCGGTTTGTCTAACATTCCACGCCTATGGCACGCATTCTGCGTAGCAACGCGTATACAAACCATGCCGGCTCCCGTGCGCAGTATGGTGAGCAGGTCGATACGGGGGCACGGCGGTACTCAAAAGGAGCCCCGCAATGTCCGAGCAATTGCCCAACGGCTACAGCCCCCGCCTCTATAACCAGGACCTGGGCCCGCTGCCGCAGAAATGGAATTGGTACAACATCTTCGCGTTCTGGATGAGTGATGTGCACAGCGTCGGCGGCTATGTGTTCGCCGCCAGCCTGTTCGCCTTGGGCCTGGCGAGTTGGCAGGTGCTGATCGCGTTGCTCGGCGGGATCTGCATCGTGCAGTTGATCGCCAACCTGGTCGCCAGGCCGAGCCAACAGGCGGCAGTGCCTTATCCCGTTATTTGCAGGCTGGCGTTCGGCGTGTTCGGGGCGAATATTCCAGCGGTCATTCGCGGCTTGATCGCCGTAGCCTGGTACGGGATTCAGACGTACCTGGCGTCCAGTGCGCTGATCATCGTGGTGCTGCGGTTTTTTCCTTCGATGGAAGTCTACGCGACGCCGCATTTTGCCGGTTTGTCCTACCTGGGCTGGTTCGGTTTCCTCAGCTTATGGTTCGTCCAGGCGCTGGTGTTCTGGACCGGCATGGAGTCGATCCGGCGTTTCATCGACTGGGCCGGACCGGTGGTGTATGCCGTAATGTTCCTGTTGGCCGGTTGGATCGTGTGGAAGGCCGGTTGGAGCAACATCAGCTTCACCCTGGCGGAAAAGTCGTTGTCTGGCTGGCAAGCGTTCGGACAAGTGATCGTGGCGACGGCCCTGGTGGTGTCGTACTTTTCCGGGCCCACCCTGAATTTCGGTGATTTCAGCCGTTACTGCCGGAGCATGTCTGACGTGCGCCGGGGCAATTTCTGGGGGCTGCCGGTGAATTTCCTGGCGTTTTCCCTGGTCACCGTGGTGATTGTTTCCGGGACCTTGCCGGTGTTCGGTGAAATGCTCCACGACCCGATTGCCACCGTGGCGCGCATCGACAACGACGTGGCCGTCCTGCTGGGTGCCTTTGCCTTCGTGACCGCCACCATTGGCATCAACATTGTCGCCAACTTTGTGTCCCCGGCGTTCGACTTTGCCAACGTCGCGCCGAGCAAGATCAGTTGGCGCGCCGGTGGCATGATTGCGGCGGTGGCGTCGATTTTCATCACGCCGTGGAACCTGTTCAACAACCCCGAAGTGATCCACTACACCCTGGACGTGCTGGCGGCGTTCATCGGCCCGCTGTTCGGGATCCTGCTGGTGGATTACTACCTGATCAAAAAACAGCAGATTGACGTCGATGCGCTGTTCAATGACGGGCCGAGCGGACGCTATTACTACAGCGGCGGTATCAACTGGACAGCGGTCAAGGCGCTGATCCCGGCGACCTTGATGGGTGTGGCAATCACCTTCACGCCGCTGCTGCAACCGATGGCCAACTTCGCCTGGTTCACCGGTTGTTTCCTCGGCGGGGTGTTGTATTTCGCCTTGGCCCTACGAGAGCCGACCGCGCAATCGAGCAAAGCGTTCAGTCCGGCCGGCCAGGCCTGATCAACGCAGGGCGGTCTGGGCGCAAGGGCCCACCGCGCCCCGGCTGGCGGGCCGCAACAACAGGCCGCCAGCCAACAGCAGGCCGCTGCCGGCAATGATCAGCGCCGGTTGCAGGCCGCCGCTGAAATGACTGCTCAGCGCTGCCAGCAACGGCCCGCTGAGCTGACCCACGGCAAAGCAGGCGGTCAGCAGGCCGGCGTTGCGCTGGGTGGCGTGGGGGGCCAGTTCCCGGGAGCGCAGCATCACCAGCTGCATGCAGGCCAGGAATGGCGCACCACATAGGATCACCCCCAGCGCCAGCCCCGGCCCACTGCCCAGCAGGCAGGCAAACACCCCGGCGGCTTGCAGCCAGAGCGTACCGATCAGCCAGCGACCGGTGCTGTTCGGGTTCGGCCGCCGCAAGCTGACCAGCAACACGCCGATGGCGGCGGCCAGGCCGAAGCAGGGCCAGAACAGGTCCGCCAGCCATTGTCCGTGGAACTGCGCCGAGGCCATTTGTGACAGGAACGTGGCCGGAATGATGTAGCCCACGCCGTACAAGGCATACACCACGCCCAATCGAGCGATGCCACGATTCGGCGAGGAGGTGACTGGCGCGACAACGGTCGCGGTTGCGGCGGGTTGCGGCAGGATCGGCAGAATCACCAGCAACATCGCCAGCGCTACGCCGGCGTACGCCAGCCACAGGGTTGCGGAGGTCTGGTCCAGCAGGTTCGAGCCCAACGCCAACAAACCTGTCAGGAAAATCCCCAACCCAGGGCCGGCAAACACCAGGGCGCCGAGCCGCGGCCGTCCCGTCGCCGCAGCCAAGGGTTGGCTCAGGGCGGTGATCATCACCATCACCCAGGCGCTCGCCACGCCGGTGCCGAAGCGCAATGCCAGGTGCGGCCAGAAGCCCCATGCCCAGAACGACGCCAGGGTCAGGAGCACGCACAGCCATAGGCCGCCGAGCAACCGCCGCCGCACCTGTTCCGGGCGCCGGGCGAACATGGCGTCCAGCGCGCCGAGGAAATAACCCAGGTAGTTGGCGGCGGCAATCAGACCGGCGGCGGTCAAGTCGACCTGACCTTCGCCGATCAAATGAGGTAACTGCGGTGTGAGGGCGAAGCGGCCGATACCCATGGCCATCATCAGGGCGATGAAACTGCCAAGCAGGCGAATTAATGGTGACATGGTCGTTCTCCGGGTGTCGGGGCGAATGACCGTCAGGCTAGGACTGATTGACTTTCATTAAAAATGAATAATAGTGAGTAACTTGTTCTTTTTTGGAGAAGGTCGTGGAGTTCAGCCAGTTAAGGATTTTCCAGGCCGTGGCCGAGGAAGGTTCGATCACCCGGGCTGCGGAGCGCTTGCACCGGGTGCCCTCGAACCTGTCGACCCGGCTTAAGCAGCTCGAAGAGCAGTTGGGCGTAGACCTTTTCCTAAGAGAGCGTCAGCGCTTGCAGTTGTCACCGGCAGGAAAAGTCCTGCTGGACTATGCAACCAAGCTCTTCGCCTTGCACGACGAAGCCCACGCAGCGGTGCAGGGCGGACAGCCGGCCGGGGATTTCCTGCTGGGAACGATGTACAGCACGGCGGCGACGCATTTGCCGGACCTGCTGGCGGCGTATCACCGGAGGTATCCAGCGGTGAATCTGCAAGTGCAGTCGGGGCCCAGTGGTGAACTGTTTGAAGGCCTGCTCACCAATCGGCTCGATGCGGCGTTGGTGGACGGCCCGCTGGAGCTGGCGGGGCTGGATGGCGTGCCGCTGTGCGACGAACGGTTGGTGCTGATCACCGAGGCCGATCACCCGCCGGTGCGCAGTGCGCTGGATGTGCAGGGCCGCGCGGTGTTCACGTTCCGCCGTGGCTGCTCGTACCGGATGCGCTTGGAAGCCTGGTTTGCCCATGATCACGCGACCATGGGCCGGGCGATGGAAATCGAGTCTTACCAGGGGATGCTGGCGTGTGTGATCGCCGGATCCGGCGTGGCGTTGATGTCCGAGTCGATGCTGGCCAGCCTGCCGGGCCGCGAGCGGGTGACGGTGCATCCGCTGGCCGAGCCGTTTGCCAGCGCCACCACTTGGCTGATGTGGCGTAAAGGCATGGTCGGGGCCAACTTGAATGCCTGGATTGAATTGCAACAACAGGCGTGGCCGCGAGCGCCAATGATCACGGCGCAATCGGCTTGAACTCCGGGAGGTGGATTTGGATCAATTCAGTAACAGATCATTGCAAACTGAGACGAGCATTGCGTAGCACATCGGACTATTATCAGTGCGAAGGGGCCACAGAAATCTGCCGCTCGCACCACCCTGAGGGGGCACCACGATGAAAGAGAAAATCCAGAACTGGCTTCACGACTTGGGTGTCGCGCTTGGCCTGATCGAGCCGCCGATGCAACCGGTACCGATCCGCACCGATGACGAGCAACGCCGCCGCCAGCCGCGCCGCCGGTAAATACACCAGGAATTTGGAGAGATCGCAGTTCCGGACCATCTCGATCGAGATGGCCCGGAACTGCGATCTTTTTTATTGGTGGCGCGAACCCCTGTGGCGAGGGAGCTTGCTCCCGCTGGGCTGCGTAGCAGCCCCAAGATGTATCCATCACCGCAGTGCGGCAGACAGGACGCTGGGGCCTGCTTCGCAGTCCAGCGGGAGCAAGCTCCCTCGCCACAGAGGCAAAAAAGGGCGTGGCCATCGGCGCCACACCCCTCGAAGAAAACCACCGCTCAGTGCTCGATCAAACCGCCTTGGCCACCACATTCGACCTGGGCGACAGCAAGCTCACCAGCACGAAACTCACCAGCGCCACGCTCAGGCTGTAGTAGATCGGTGTGTTCGCATCCAGGCCATCCTTGAACATGAAGAACAGCGCGGTCAAGAAGCCCAGCGACATGCTGGTGATCGCGCCAGCGGTGGTGGCGCGTTTCCAGTAGATGGCGCCGATCAGCGGGATCAGCATGCCGCCCACCAACAGGTTGTAGGCCAGGGTGAGGGCGCTGATGACGTCGCTGACCACCAGGGCGATCACCAGGACCACCGCCCCCATCAGCAGGGTGGCGATGCGGTTTTCGTGGACGTCGCCGCTGCCACTCTCACGGCCATGACGCAGGCGAGGCAGCAGATCCTGGACCACCGTGGTGGACGCGGCGAGCAGGCCCGCCGCGGCGGTGGACATCAAGGCCGCCAGGGCCGCAGCGATCACCAATCCACGAATGCCATTGGGCAGGCTGGTCTGCACCACGCTGGCGAAGGCGTTGTTGACGTTTTCCAGATCCGGCAGCAGCACCTTTGCCGCCATTCCGATCAGCGCCCCAGCCAGGCCGTACAGCACGCAGTACAGGCCGGCGGCGGTGCCGGCCACTTTGGCCACGCCTTCGCTGCGGGCGGTGAACACCCGCTGCCAGATGTCCTGGCCGATGAAGATGCCGAAAAAGTAGATCAGGAAGTAGGTGAGGATGGTGTCCCAGCCAATCGCGGTGAAATCGAAGTAGCTGGCCGGCAAGGCCGCCACCATCGCGTCCCAGCCGCCGGCATCGCCGATGGACATTGGCATCAGCAGGA
The DNA here is from genome assembly GCF_051131985.1 of Pseudomonas sp. Z3-6. NCBI lineage: Bacteria > Pseudomonadati > Pseudomonadota > Gammaproteobacteria > Pseudomonadales > Pseudomonadaceae > Pseudomonas > Pseudomonas sp. Z3-6. The sequence continues at coordinate 5,252,586 of NZ_CP071644.1, read as the reverse complement.
ACACCAGGCCAATGGTCATGATCAGGAATTGCACAATGTCGGTGAGGGTCAGCGACCACATGCCGCCGATGGTGGAATACAGCACCACCACGCCACCGCCCACCAGGATCGACATCCAGAACGGCAGGCCGAACAGCACTTGCATCACGGTGCCGATGGCGATGGTCGAGGTGGCGCCGATCATCAGCGCATACACCAGCATGATCAGCGCACTGGCTTGGCGCGCGGCCGGATTGTAGCGGCGCTCCAGCACTTGGGTCACGGTGTAGATCTTCAGTTTGAGCAGCGGCTTGGCGAGGAACAGGCTCAGGCCGACGATGCCCAGGCCGATGGCGCCGCACAACCAGAATCCGGAAATGCCGTAGACGTAGCCCAGGCGCACGGTGCCGATGGTGGATGCACCGCCCAGCACGGTGGCGGCCATGGTGCCCAAGTAGAAGCCCGGGCCGAGGTTGCGCCCGGCGACCAGGTAGTCGTCACGGGTCTTGGCGCGGCGCATGCCGTACCAGCCGAGGGCGATCATGCCGGCGGCGTAGATGAGAACGACGATTAAATCCAAAGCCATGATGGCGTGTCTCCGATTGTCTTTTTTATGTACGGGACGAAGTGCTGCTGTCCCTGTCGAACGAGTCTTTGTGGCGAGGGAGCTTGCTCCCGCTCGACTGCGCAGCAGTCGTCGCTTATCGGTTCAGAAACTTGGGGGGCTGCTGCGCAGCCCAGCGGGAGCAAGCTCCCTCGCCACGGGTATTTTTCAGTCAGGCGGTCTGCCGGAGCTCTGATTTAGCAAGCGGCGCTGTGCCCCGCGGATCTTGCGGCCCATACACCGCCGCCGGCTCTGGAAACAGCCCCAACAACGCCAGGTACACCACCGAGGCCAGGCCCAGGGTCACCGGCAGGCTGATGTCGATCCCGCCTGCCAGTTCCCCCAGCGGCCCGACGAACTGCCCTGGCAGGTTGACGAAGCACAACCCCACCAGCGCGCTGGGGATCCACGCCCCCAGGCCGCGCCAGTTCCAGCCGTGGCTGAACCAGTAGCGCCCGCCGGTTTCGCCGCGGGTGAACACTTGCAGGTCGTCCGGGCAGTAGAAGCCGCGGCGCACCAGCAGGCCGATGATCATGATCACCATCCAGGGTGTGGTGCAGGTGATGATCAGCACCGCGAAGGTCGACACGCTCTGCACCAGGTTCGCCGCGAAGCGCCCGATGAAGATGAAGGCAATCGACAGCACGCCGATCAGCAGCGTCGCCTTGACCCGCGACAGCAGCCGTGGAAACACGCTGGACATGTCCAGCCCGGTGCCATATAGCGACGTGGTGCCGGTGGACATGCCGCCGATCACCGAGATCAGGCACACCGGCAGGAAGAACCACCCCGGCGACACCGCCAGCAGCCCGCCCACGTAGTTATTGGCCGCGATGTAGTCCGGCGCCTTGATCGCCACGATGGTGGCGGTGGCGAGGCCGAACAGGAACGGGATCAATGTCGCCAGTTGCGCCGCGATCACCGCCAGCATGATGCGGCGCTTGGGCGTGTTGCGCGGGATGTAGCGCGACCAGTCACCGAGGAACGCACCGAAGGAAATCGGGTTGCTCATGGCCACCAGCGCCGCGCCGATGAAGGCGGCGTAGAAGCCCGGCTGGCCAAGGCTGACCGTGCCGGCGAACTGGCTGTCAAAGGTCGGTGCGAAGGCGAAAATGCCGAGCAGGAACAGCAAGCTGGCGGCCCACACGGCGATGCGGTTGACCCACAGCATGAAGCGGAAGCCGTAGATGCACACGGTCAACACCAGCAGGGCGAACAGGCCGTAGGCCAGGCCCAGGCTCAAGTCGGTTTCCGGCACGCCGATCAGCCGCTTGGCGCCGCCGATCAATGCATCGCCCGAACTCCACACCGACAGTGAGAAAAACGCGATGGCGGTCAGCAACGAGAGGAACGAGCCGACGATTCGCCCGTGCACGCCGAAGTGCGCACCGGATGACACCGCGTTGTTGGTGCCGTTGAGCGGACCGAACAGGCCCATCGGCGCGAGAATGACCGAACCCACCAACACGCCCAGCACAATCGCCCAGACCCCGGCCTGGAACGACAGGCCGAACAGCACCGGAAAACTGCCGAGCACGGCGGTGGCAAAGGTATTGGCGCCGCCGAAGATCAGGCGAAACAGGTCGCCTGTGCCTGCGGTGCGTTCGTGGTCCGGGATCCGTTCGACCCCGTTGGTTTCAATCTGCGTAAGGCTTTTATCGTTATTGTTATTCATGATCTGCTCCGATCATCGAGGCGCATTCATCGTTGTGAATGTCGCCTGTGGCTAAGGGGGTGGCAGCCCTTCCGGCATTGCGGACAAATGTTCATGACAGGCCAGCCATAGGCCTTGTTGTTCTTGGCGAAACACAATGGTTTCGCGCTCCTGGCTAATGTGAAGCTCCCCTTGCATGCGCAGCTCGGTGGCCACGTCATGGATGAAAATCGCCACGTCCCCTTGCAGGCTGACGAAGGCGTTGTTCGAGGTGCAGCTCAGCACCTCGAAGCCATCCTCGGACCGCCAGCGGTCCCACAAGGCCTGGTAGGCCTCGCGTGACAGTAGAGGCTGTTCGAAGGTGTGGAACACGAAGCTCGCATCGGTGCTGAACGCACCGAAGTAAGCCTCGCGATCGTTGCGGGCGAAGGCCGACACCAGTTCAGCGGCGGCCTTGAGAACTTGGTCTCGATGGCTCATGACGGCGCCTCAGCGATGAACCACGCCAGGCAGTACGCAGAGCATCTCGTACAGCAGATTGGCGCCCAGCAGCGAGGTGTTGCCGGTGGTGTCGTACGGCGGCGAGACTTCTACCAGATCGCAACCGACCAGGTCGAGGCCCTGGCAGCCACGGATGATTTCGATCGCCTGGATGGTGGTCAGGCCACCGATTTCCGGGGTGCCGGTGCCTGGCGCCCAGGCCGGGTCGATACCGTCGATGTCGAAACTCAGGTACACCGGGCCGCCGCCGACCTTCTCACGCACCTCAGCCATCAACGGTGCCAGGGATTTGTGCCAGCACTCTTCGGCCTGGACCACGCGAAAGCCCTGGTTGCGGCTCCAGTTGAAATCATCGGCCGTGTAGCCCTGGGCCCGCAGGCCGATCTGCACCACGCGGTCGCAATCGAGCAGGCCTTCTTCCACGGCGCGGCGGAAAGTGGTGCCGTGGGCGATTTTCTCGCCGAACATGTGGTCGTTCACATCGGCATGGGCGTCGATGTGCACCAGGCCGACCTTGCCGTGTTTCTTGTGGATGGCTCGCAGTATCGGCAGGGTGATGGTGTGGTCGCCGCCCAGGGTCAGGGGGATGACGTTGTGTTCGAGGATCTTGTGGTACGACTCTTCGATGATCCGCACCGCGTCCAGCAGGTTGAAGGTGTTGATCGCCACGTCACCGATGTCCGCCACTGACAGCGAGTCGAACGGTGCGGCGCCGGTGGCCATGTTGTAGGGGCGGATCATCACGGATTCGGCGCGAATCTCCCGCGGCCCGAAACGGGTGCCGGCGCGCAGGGAGGTGCCGATGTCCAGCGGCACGCCGACGAAAGCAGCGTCCAGGCCGGCAGCGGTTTGCAAATGGGGAAGTCGCATCATGGTGGCGATGCCGCCGAAGCGCGGCATTTCGTTGCCGCCCAGTGGTTGGTGAAGAATCTTGTCCACGGGTAGGGCCTCATCGTTGTTTTATTTATCAGGGGCCGATTCTGCGAAAAGCCGCTGTCGTGAAGAATCGCTGGCGGCAAATACTTAGTTCAGATTTTTCTAAACTAATGGTGGGCGGGGCGATAGACTCCGCAGCAGCGCAATCCTGGGGCAGACGATTACCCTGGTGGCGAGGGAGCTTGCTCCCGCTGGGCTGCGAAGCAGCCCCAAAACCAGTCACCTCGGTGTTTCAGGTAGATCGCGTGGGCAGGTTTTACGACTGCTTCGCAGCCGAGCGGGAGCAAGCTCCCTCGCCACAAAAGCGCGACAAGTTCTGTTTATGTGTGATCCGGAGACACCCAATGGCCAACGCTCTACCCGACCTGAAACTGCTGCGCATTTTCGTCAGCGTGGTCCGGCATCAGGGGTTCGCCAATGCCCAGCACGAGCTCAACCTCTCCACCTCGGCCATCAGCACTTATATGAGCCAGCTGGAATCGGCCCTGGGCCTGGTCCTCTGTCATCGCGGCCGGGGCGGGTTCAGCCTGACCAGCAAGGGCGAGTTGTTCCATCAGGAAACCCTGCGCCTGCTGGGCGAGCTCGAAGGCTTCGAACAGTACGCCGCCGCGCTCAAGGGGGAACTGCGCGGCACGCTGAACCTGGGGGTGATCGACTCGACAGTGAGCGACACGGCCTTGCCATTCGCCGAAGCCATCGGTGCCTACAGCCAGGAGCATCCGGCGGTGCATTTGCACCTGTCGGTCCTGAGCCCTTACGAGCTGCAACTCGGTGTGCAGGACAACCGCCTGGACCTGGCCATCGGTGCGTTTTCCACGCGCATGAGCGGGTTGGTCTACATGCCGTTGTACCGCGAGCAGCACTGGTTGTATTGCAGCAATCGCCACCCGCTGTTCAACGAGCGGCGCATCCCCGAACAGGTCATCACCCAGCAGCGCATGGTCGGACGCGGTTACTGGAGCCAAGCCGAGCTGGCTCGTCATGGCTTCAAGCACAGTGCGGCGACGGTCGAGAGCATGGAAGCGCAGTTGATCCTGGTGTTGTCCGGTGCCTACGTCGGTTATTTGCCTGAGCACTATGCCCAGGCTTGGGTCGACAAGGGCGACTTGCGCGTGCTGTTGCCGGCGACCTTCGGTTATCAGGCGCCGTTTTCGATGATCGTGCGCCGTGGCCGCAGCCGCGAGCCGCTGATCCAGACCTTCCGTGATTTGCTCAAAGCTCAACTGAACCAGGCCTGATCATGTCCAGAATCCAATGCCCGCGCTGCCAACGACCGCAAAGCCATTGCCTGTGCCCGTTGATCCCCAACCTCGACAGCCGCACCCGGGTCTTGCTGTTGCAACATCCGAGCGAAGTGAACCACGCCTTGAACACTGCCCGGCTGGCTGCCTTGGGGCTGCGCAATGCCGAGCTGATCGTGGGCGAGGTGTTCGAGGATCTGCCCCGGTTGCTCAACCAGGCGGGTTATCAGGCGCGGTTGTTGTTTCCCGCTGACGACGCGCAGCCGCTGCAAACCTACGGGCCGTCCGATGAGCCGCTGCTGTTGGTCGTTCCCGATGGCACCTGGCGCAAGGCGAGAAAACTGCTGCACCTCAATCCGCTGCTGGCGGCGTTGCCGAGGGTGACGTTGGCTAACGGTGGGGTGTCCCGTTATCGCTTGCGCAAGGCACCGGGGCCGGGGGCGTTGTCGACGGTGGAGGCGATTGTCCAGGCGTTGCAAGTGCTTGAGGCGCCGGTGAGTTTCGAGCCGTTGCTACGGCCGTTCGAGGCGTTGATCGAGGGGCAGATTGCGGCGATGGGGGAGGAGACGTTTCGGCGTAATCATGCTGGGAAATAATGGTTGTCTTTGCCGGCGCCTTCGCGAGCAAGCCCGCTCCCACATTTGATCGCCTGTGGCCGCAAAATTTGTGTTCGCCGCAGATCCATTGTGGGAGCGGGCTTGCTCGCGAAGGCGGCCTCTCAATCACCGCATATCTCAGCAGAAATCAGCGCTCGCGCATCGCCTCGGTCCGCGCCTTCAACACCGGCTTGAGCAAGTAATCCAACACACTTTTCTCCCCAGTGATGATGTCCACCGTCGCCACCATCCCCGGAATGATCAGCAACGGCTTGGCATCGCCGCCCAAGTGGTTTTTATCGGTCCGCACCTGGATCAAATAGAAACTGTTGCCCTTGTCGTCGGTGATGGTGTCGGCACCGATCAGTTCGAGCTTGGCGCTGAGCCCGCCATAGATCGTGTAGTCGTAGGCGCTGAACTTGACCATGGCTTTCTGGCCAGGGTGCAGGAACGCCACGTCCTGGGGGCGGACCTTGGCTTCGATCAGCAGGTTGTCTTCCAGGGGCACGATTTCCACCATGTCGTTGCCCGGCTGCACCACGCCGCCGATGGTATTGACCTTCAATTGCTTGATCACCCCATGCACCGGCGAGACCACGGTGGTGCGGGTCACGCGGTCGTCGATGGCGATGCTTGAGGCGGTGATCTTCGACAGTTCGGTGCGTTTCTCGTTGAGGTCCTTGGCCGCCTCGGAACGGAAGGTCTGTTCCGATTCGTCGATCTTGCTCTTGATCTCGTTGATCGCCGATTCGGCCCGGGGAATGGCCAGGGTGGTGGCGTTGAGCGAGCCGCGGATTTCCACCGCGCTGCGCTTGAGCCGCAGGATCTCCACCGGCGATACCGCCCCGGTGCGCACCAGCGGCGCGGACATGTTCATTTCTTCTTGCAGCAAGGCCAGGGCGGAGCTGAACTGGCCTTGCTTGGAACGAAACTCCGCCAGTTCCTGGGTCTTCTGCCGCAGCTGTTCGGTCAGGGTCCGTTGTTCGCTGGCCAGGCGTCGCTGGCGTTGTTCATACAGCGAGCGTTCGTCCTCGGCCACTTGCGGGGCCTTGGCGGTGACCTCTGCCGAGAGCGCGAAGGGCCGCCCTTCAGCTTCGGCCGACAGGCGCTCGACCTGGGCGGTCAGGGCATAGCGGTCAGCCTCGCTCTCGCCCTTGTTCGACAGGAACCGCGTATCGTCGAGGCGCAGCAGGGTGTCGCCCTTGTTTACCATCTGGCCTTCGCGCACGAAAATCTCGGTGACGATGCCGCCCTCCAGGTTCTGGATCACCTGGATCTTGCTCGACGGAATCGCCTTGCCTTCGCCGGTGGTGACTTCCTGCAAGACCGCAAACTTCGCCCAGACCAACCCGGTGACGATCAACCCGGCGGCCAGCCACACGGTAACCCGCGAGCGCCGGGGAGAATCCTGCAGCGTGGCGCCGGCGGTTTCCGGCATGAACTCGCTTTCGGCGCTTTTGCTGAAACTGCCGAAGTAGCTTCGGGCGGCTGAATCCGGCGTTTGAGCAGACATGGGGCGGTACCCGTTGGTTAAATGAAAAGAGCTGGGTGCTGCTTTTAAGTAAAAGAGCTGGGTGCTGCTTTTTGTGGCGAGGGAGCTTGCTCCCGCTCGGCGGCGAAGCCGTCGCAAAACCTGCCGGCGCGGTCCGCCTGATACAACCGGGGGAATGGCCCTTGGGGCTGCTTCGCAGCCCAGCGGGAGCAAGCTCCCTCGCCACAGGGGTATGTGTCGGCCTCTAAACCGCCGCGGAGCCCACCCGTCCCTTGCGCAGCGCATCGATCACCGCGTCCTTCGGCCCGTCCGCCACGATCCGGCCGTTATCCAGCACGACCAAGCGGTCCACCAGGCTCAGCATCGAGGTGCGGTGGGTGACCAGCAGCACGGTCTTGCCCTGCACGTGGGTATGAAGCTTCTGCCGCAAGACGTCTTCGCTGCTGTTGTCCATGGCGCTGGTGGGTTCGTCCAGCAGCAGGATCGGCGGGTCGAGCAACAAGGCCCGGGCCAGCAGCACAGCCTGGCGCTGGCCGCCGGACAGCAGTTGTCCGCGCTCGCCCACCGGGCGGTCGAAACCTTGGGGATGCTGGCGCGCCAGTTCGGTGACACCAGTCAGTTCCGCCACTTCCAGCATGCGCGCGTCGCTGATGTAGCGCGCACCGAGGGTGAGGTTGTCCCGCAGGCTGCCGGCCAGCAGCGGCAGGTCATGGGCGACGTAGCCGATCTGTTGGCGCAGGTCGGCGACGTCCAGTTGCCGCAAGTCCAGGCCGTCGAGCAGCAACTGGCCTTCCTCCGGTGCATAGAAACCCATCACCAGGCGCGCCAGGGTGCTCTTGCCCGAGCCACTGCGGCCGATGATCCCGACCCGTTCGCCGGGCTTGAGGCTGAAACTGATATTGGCCAGTGCCGGGGCGCTCTGGCCGTTGTAGTGGAACGTCACGCCGCTGACGTCCAGCGCGCCCTGCAATTGGGTGCGCTCAAGGGGGCGCTGCTTGGCGTCACGCTCCTGGGGCAAGGCCATCAGGGCATCGGTGCTGCGCATGGTGAGCTGGGCTTGCTGATAGCGGGTGATCAGCCCGGCGATCTGCCCGAGCGGGGCCAGTACGCGGCTGCCGAGCATGTAGGTCGCCACCAGCGCGCCGACGCTGAGATTGCCGGCAATGATGCTGTAGACCCCGGCGACGATGGTCGCCATGCCCGCCAGTTGTTGCAGGAACAAGGTGCCGTTGGTCGCCAGTGCCGAGAGGTTGCGCGCATGGCTGTCCAGGCGGGTGAGGGCGCCGTGGGTGCTTTCCCATTGGTGCTGGCGCTCGCTTTCGGCGCTGCAAGCCTTGAGGGTTTCCAGGCCGCCGAGGGTTTCGATCAGCAGGGCCTGGCGCTGGGCGCCGAGGGCCAGGCTTTTTTGCACGGTGTCGCGCAGGCGTGCCTGGATGATCATGGCGAAGACAATGGTGATCGGAAATGCGATCACGGGAATCACCACCAGCCAGCCGCCCAGCAGGCCGATCACCACCAGCATCAGCAGGGCGAAGGGCAGGTCGATGAGGCTGGTGAGCGTCACCGCCGTGAGGAATTCGCGCAGGCCCTGGAAGTCGTGGATGCTCTGGGCGAAGCCGCCGATGGTCACCGGTTTGGCCTTCATCGCCATGCCAGTGATGCGTTCGAACAAAGTCGCGGAGAGAATCACGTCGGTTTTCTTGCCGGCGGTGTCCAGCAGATGGGCGCGCACCACCCGCAGCACCAGTTCGAAACCGGTGCCGATCAGCAGCCCCACGGCCAGCACCCATAAGGTCGGCGTGGCCTGGTTCGGCACCACGCGGTCGTAGGTCTGCATCACGAACAGCGGCACCATCAGGCCCAGCAGGTTGATCAGGAAACTCGCCAGGATCGCGTCGCTGTACAGCCAGCGCGACAGCTTCAGGGTGTCGCGGAACCACGCCTCGACCCGCGGCACCAGCGGGGCGCGCAAGTCTTCGAGTTCATGGCGCGGCCGGGCGAATAGCGCCTGGCCGCTGTAATCGGTGGTCAGTTCCTCGCGGCTGACCCATTGTTCACCGCCATCGGCTTCGCTGGGGAGGATCAGCGCTTTGCCATCCTCGCCCCAGCGCCGCAATACGGCGCAGCGGCCCCCCGCCAGGATCAGCATCACCGGCAGGTTCAGGGCTGAGATGTCCGCCAGCTCACGCCGCAACAGTCGCGCCTGCAAGCCCGCCCGGGCCGCTGCGCGGGGCAGCAGGTCCAGGCTCAAGCGTTGGTGCGCCATAGGAAGCCCGGCGCTGAGGCTGGCGCGACTGGCCGTCGCGCCATGGAGTTTGCAGAGGATCAACAGGCCGTCCAGCAAGGGATCATCGAAATTCAGGCGCGGATCGGCGCCGGGGGTTGCGGGTTCCATGCTGGTCACATTGATCGCTCCCACTGGATTACTTCAGTTCCGGCAACCGTGCCTGGTTCTTGACTTCGGTCTGCGCCACCGCGTCGGCCGGCAGCACGATCCGTTGTTTTTGCAACAACAGGCCCATGTTCGCCAGCACCCGGTACATCGAGTATTCCTCGGTGTAACGCACTTCGGTGTAGCGACGGTTGGCGTTGTACAACTCGTTTTCGCTGTCGAGCAGGTCGAGCAGGGTGCGCTGGCCGAGGCCGAACTGATCCTGGTAGGCGGCGCGCACACGGGCGGTGGTGTCGGCGTATTCGCGGGCGGTCGGGGTCTGCTTGCGGGCGTTGAGCATGGCGTTCCAGGCCAGGCGCGTGTCTTCGTTGAGCTGGCGCAGGGCATTGTTGCGGATGTCCATGGCCTGGTTGATCTGGTGGGCGTTGGACGCCAGCCGCGCCTTGTCGCTGCCACCGCGGAACAGGTTGTAGTTCATCACCACGCCCAGCCGCCAGTTGTTGTCGTGGCCTTCTTCGCCACCGATGTTGTTGTTGGCGCCCACTGCCGCCTCGGCGTCAAAGCGCGGATAGAACGGCGACTTTGCCACTTCATATTGGCTTTCGGCTGACTGGATGTCGGCCTGGGCCGATTTCAGGTACGGGTTGTTGTCCACCATGCTTTGCTGGGCTTCGCGCAGGTCGGCGGGAAGCTCGCCTTTGGTCGAGGGCGGTGCTTCCAGTTCATCGGGCATGCGCCCGACCACGCTGTAGAAGTTCGCCTCGGCGTCAGCCAGGTCGACCTGGGCGGTGTCGAAGTTGTTTTCCGCCAGGGCCCGACGGGCGTTGGACTGGTCGGAGTCGGCCGTACTGCCCACCCCTCGCTCGGTGCGCAGGCCGATCTGGTCGTTGACCCGCAGGTGCGCCTGCAGGTTGTTCTTGGCCAAGGTCACCAGTTCGCGACGCTTGAGCACTTCCAGGTAGACCTCGATGGTGCGCAGTGCCAGATCCTGGGCGGTGCCCTGGGCGTAATAGGCCCGGGAATTGACCACGCCCTGGGTGCGCTGCACTTCATTGGCGGTGTTGAACCCGTCGAAGATCATCTGCCGCAGGCGCAGTTCCGATTGGGTGTAGGTCAGGATATTGGTGTGGTGGTTGCCCTGCGCCCGGGTGTTGGTGTTGTCGCTGTAGCCACGGCCATAACCGGCATTGAGATCCACCGACGGGAAAAAGCCCCCCCGGGCGACTTTGACGTCTTCATTGGCCGACAGGCGGCTGTCCACCCGTTGTGCCAATTCCGGGTGAGTCGCGATGGTGCTCTGGATCGCTTCGGTCAAGGACATGGCCTGCGCCTGAGAAGAGCAGGCCATGGCCAGCAAAACCGCGCTGCAGAGGGGGGTTAGAACGCGCATGGGGTGCATCTCCTGAGGTCTGTAGTGCTTCGTTGTCGCCAATTTATTGACGTATTTAAGATCAAAACCGTTTCAACCTTGTAACAACACAGCTAAGAACATCCTGCGCAAAACCTAAGAAGAATTTCTCATAACGCTTATTCCGAAAAAAACTTATGTGCTTGTAAAAAACCGGCACATTGTTCAAAGCGAAAGCCTTTGAATCTGCGGGTTCTGACGGATTTTAGGCGTCAATAAAAGTTCCATTCAGATTTTTAAGCGATGTGAAGAAGTGCCGAAAGGGCGATGGATGAGGCGGTTAGCGGTGACGGTTTTTTGTCGTTTAGGCGAATTGCCAGCACGTTCCTCCTTCTCGAAAGCTGGCAGATTTTCCAGCTTTGCAGGCCGCCAATCTGAGGACGGATTCTTCACCCAAACAGGTGCCGACTGCGGTCGGCAACGGAGGAAATGCACATGGCAGCGCTCATCGGTATCGTCAGCAAAGTGGTCGGGCAAGTTTTCGCGGAAACGGCTGGTGGCCTGCGGCGGCCGCTGGTCGAAGGCGATCGGCTTTATGCCGGCGAACACTTGGTCACCGGTGCCGAAGGGGCCGTGGCTGTCCAATTGCAAAACGGCCAGGCGTTGACCCTGGGCCGCGAAAGCAACCTGACCCTGACCCCGCAGCTGCTCGCCAACCCTGCGCCTCATGTCGACACGCCCGACACGGTGGCACCGAGTGACGCGCAACTGACCGATGTGCAAAAGCTGCAGCAAGCCATCGCCGCCGGTGCCGACCCGACGCAGACCGGTGAAGCCACGGCTGCCGGACCCGAAGGGGGCAACCCGGGTGGCGTAGGGGGTGGACACAGTTTTGTGTTGCTGGAAGAGGTGGGCGGGGAGGTCGATCCGTTGATCGGTTTCCCGACGGCCGGGTTCAACGGGATTCCTGAGTTTCCAGACCTGCGCCTGGCCGGTGACCCGGATAACACGGGCGACGATGCGACCGTGCCACCGGTCGTCCCTGAGACCCCGGACAACCCCGTGACCCTCGACGGTGTGACTGTCGAGGGCGGCGAACTGACCACCAACGAGGCCAATCTGGCCGATGGTTCGGCCAGCAATCCGGGGGCGCTGGTGCAAAATGGCACGTTCACGGTGTCCGCGCCTGACGGGCTGAACAGCCTGAGCATCGGCGGCATCAACGTGATCAGCGGCGGTGTGCCCGCAGGCTTCCCCCAAACCATTACGTCGGCGCTGGGCAACACGTTGACCATCACCGGTTATAACCCGGCTACGGGAGTGGTCAGCTACACCTACACACTGACGGACAATGAAACCCATCCTGCCGGCGGCGGTGCCAACAACATTACCGAGCAGTTCCCAGTGGTGGCGGTCGACACCGACGGCGACACGGCCACTGGCACCCTGGACGTCAACATCACCGATGACGTGCCCCAGGCGATCGATGACAGCCACGCCAACACGGCGTCGGAAACCTTGGTCAGCCTCACCGGCAACGTATTGCCCAACGACCTTCAGGGTGCCGACCGGATCCCCACTGGCCCTGACAGCGGACCGATCATTGGCGGGACGTTCACCGGCACCTACGGCACCCTGGTGCTCAACCCCAACGGCACATACACCTACACCCTGAACACCAGCGACCCGCAGTTCGTCGCGTTGCAGGGCGGGGGCAGCGGCACCGAGACATTCACCTACACCCTGACCGACGCCGACGGCGATACCAGCACCGCGAACCTGGTACTGCAAGTGCACAACAACGACGACCCGGTGATCATCACCGGCCTCGACACCGAAGGCGGCGAGCTGTCGTTGCAGGAGAAAAACCTCAGCGACGGCAGCAGCCCGGATGCATCGGCCCTGACCCAAAGCGGCACCTTCACCGTGACAGCGTTGGACGGTGTGCAGACCCTGAGCGTGGGCGGGATTAACGTCGTCACCAACGGCGTAGCGGCTGGTTTCCCACAGTCGATCACGACTGCGCTGGGCAACACCCTCACCATCACCGGCTTCAACGCGGCTACCGGTGTAGTGAGTTACAGCTACACCCTTCTGGACAATGAAGCCCATCCAAATGCCAACGGCGCCAACAGCGTTAGCGAGCAATTCGCGGTTGTGGCCACCGATGACAACGGCACCACCGCCAACGGCAACCTCGATGTGAACATCGTCGATGACCTGCCCAAAGCCGTGGACGACAGCAACGGTACCGCCTCGGAAACCAACCTGACCCTGACCGGCAGCGTGCTGACCAACGACACCCAAGGCGCGGACGCTGTGGCGTCCGGCCCAATCACCTCCGGCACGTTCACCGGCACCTACGGCACCCTGGTGCTCAACGCCGACGGTTCCTACACCTACACCCTCAACACCGCCGACGCCGACTTCAAGGGTTTGCACGGCGGCGGCAATGGCAGCGAAACCTTCACCTACACCCTGACCGACGCCGACGGCGATACCAGCACCGCGAACCTGGTGCTGCAAGTGCACAACAACGATGATCCGGTGATCATCACCGGCCTCGACACCGAAGGCGGCGAGTTGTCGTTGCAGGAGAAAAACCTCAGCGACGGCAGCAGCCCGGATGCATCGGCCCTGACCCAAAGCGGTACGTTCACCGTGACGGCGTTGGACGGTGTGCAGACCCTGAGCGTGGGCGGGATCAACGTGGTGACGGGCGGCGTAGCGGCCGGTTTCCCACAGTCGATCACGACTGCGCTGGGCAACACCCTGACCATCACCGGCTTCAACGCGGCTACCGGTGTAGTGAGTTACAGCTACACGCTTCTGGACAATGAAGCCCATCCAAATGCCAACGGCGCCAACAGCGTTAGCGAGCAATTCGCGGTTGTGGCCACCGATGACAACGGCACCACCGCCAACGGCAACCTCGATGTGAACATCGTCGATGACCTGCCCAAAGCCGTGGACGACAGCAACGGTACCGCCTCGGAAACCAACCTGACCCTGACCGGCAGCGTGCTGACCAACGACACCCAAGGCGCGGACCCTGTGGCGTCCGGCCCAATCACTCCCGGCACGTTCACCGGTACCTACGGCACCCTGGTGCTCAACGCCGACGGTTCCTACACCTACACCCTCAACACCGCCGACGCTGATTTCAAGGGTTTGCACGGCGGCGGCAATGGCAGCGAAACCTTCACCTACACCCTGACCGACGCCGACGGCGATACCAGCACCGCGAACCTGGTGCTGCAAGTGCACAACAACGACGACCCGGTGATCATCACCGGCCTCGACACTGAAGGCGGCGAGTTGTCGTTGCAGGAGAAAAACCTCAGCGACGGCAGCAGCCCGGATGCATCGGCCCTGACCCAAAGCGGTACGTTTACCGTGACGGCGTTGGACGGTGTGCAGACCCTGAGCGTGGGCGGGATTAACGTCGTCACCAACGGCGTAGCGGCTGGTTTCCCACAGTCGATCACGACTGCGCTGGGCAACACCCTGACCATCACCGGCTTCAACGCGGCTACCGGTGTAGTGAGTTACAGCTACACCCTTCTGGACAATGAAGCCCATCCAAATGCCAACGGCGCCAACAACGTTAGCGAACAGTTCGCGGTTGTGGCCACCGATGACAACGGCACCACCGCCAACGGCAACCTCGATGTGAACATCGTCGATGACCTGCCCAAAGCCGTGGACGATAGCAACGGTACCGCCTCGGAAACCAACCTGACCCTGACCGGCAGCGTGCTGACCAACGACACCCAAGGCGCGGACGCTGTGGCGTCCGGCCCAATCACCTCCGGCACGTTCACCGGCACCTACGGCACCCTGGTGCTCAACGCCGACGGTTCCTACACCTACACCCTCAACACCGCCGACGCCGACTTCAAGGGTTTGCACGGCGGCGGCAATGGCAGCGAAACCTTCACCTACACCCTGACCGACGCCGACGGCGACACCAGTACCGCGAATCTGGTTTTGCAGGTCCACAACAACGACGACCCGGTGATCATCACTGGCCTCGACACCGAAGGCGGCGAGCTGTCATTGCAGGAGAAAAACCTCAGCGATGGCAGCAGCCCGGATGCATCGGCCCTGACCCAAAGCGGCACGTTCACCGTGACGGCGTTGGACGGTGTGCAGACCCTGAGCGTGGGCGGGATCAACGTGGTGACGGGCGGCGTAGCGGCCGGTTTCCCACAGTCGATCACGACTGCGCTGGGCAACACCCTGACCATCACCGGCTTCAACGCGGCTACCGGTGTAGTGAGTTACAGCTACACGCTTCTGGACAATGAAGCCCATCCAAACGCCAACGGCGCCAACAACGTTAGCGAGCAATTCGCGGTTGTGGCCACCGATGACAACGGCACCACGGCCAACGGCAACCTCGATGTGAACATCGTCGATGACCTGCCGACCGCTCATGCTGATTCCGCCTCGGTGGATGAGGGCGGGACGGTCAGTGGCAATGTCCTGAATAACGACGAAGGTGGTGCCGACGGGCCGGCTGCCAGTGGTGCCGTGATCGGCGTGCGCGCCGGCAACGACACCTCGACCTCGGCCGTTGGCGGCCTCAACACCCAAATCAACGGCACCTACGGCTACCTGACCCTGGACGCCAACGGCAACGCCGTCTACCACAGCAACCCGAACACCGTCAGCGCCCCGGGCGCGACCGATGTCTTCACCTACACCGTGCGCGATGCCGATGGCGATGAAAGCACCACCACCATCACCATCGATGTCCACGAAAGCTGCCTCGTCGCCACACCGGACCAGGAAATCAGCGTCTACGAAAAAGCTCTCGACCTGAACCAGGACGGCCAGGACCTGGCCCCCGGCACCGTCACCGGCAGCGCTCCGAGCGCCACCAGCGAGACCGCCAGCGGCAGCCTTGTCGGTTCGGTCAGCGGCGCTGTTGGCGCCGTCACCTTCGCCCTGGTGGGCAACGCCACCGGTGCCTACGGTCAACTGTCGCTTCAGCCCGACGGTTCCTACACCTACACCCTGACCACGCCGGCCACGACAACACCTAATGCCAACGATGGCCCGAACGTATTGAGTGAAAGCTTCACCTATCAGGCCACGGACTCGTTGGGTAACACCGTCACCAGCACCATCGTCATCGACATTGTCGACGACGTGCCCAAGGCTCACTGCGACGCTGCCTCGGTGGTGGAGGGCGGGACGGTCAATGGCAACGTGCTGGACAACGACGTACTCGGCGCCGACGGCGGCGCAGTCATCGGCGTGCGCGCTGGCAACGACACCTCGAACCCTGCCATCGGCGGCCTCAACACCCAGATCAACGGCACCTATGGCTACCTGACCCTGGACGCCAATGGCAACGCGGTCTACCACAGCAACCCTGGCTCTGTCGGTGCCCCCGGCGCGACCGATGTCTTCACCTACACCGTGCGCGACGCCGATGGCGATGAAAGCACCACGACCGTCACCATTGATGTACACAACAGCTGCCTCGTCGCCGAAACCGACCACGACATCATCGTCTATGAACAAGCCCTCGACCTCAACCAGGACGGCCAGGACCTGGCCCCCGGCACCGTCACCGGCAGCGAGCCGAGCGCCACCGGTGAAACCGCCAGCGGCAGCTTGGTCGGTTCGATCAGCGGAGCCACCGGCGCCGTCACCTTCACCCTGGTGGGCAACGCCACCGGTGCCTACGGTCAACTGTCGCTTCACCCCGACGGTTCCTACACCTACACCCTGACGGCGCCAGCCACGACCACGCCCCACGCCAACGACGGTCCGAATGCCCTGAGTGAAAGCTTCACCTACCAGGCCACGGACTCCCTGGGCAACAGCACCACCGGCAGCCTGGTGGTCAGTATTGTCGATGACGTGCCCAAGGCTGTCGCGTCCGAGCGTTCGGTCACGGCGACCGAGATCGATTCCAACCTGCTGATCGTGCTCGACGTCTCCGGGAGCATGAAAGACCCCTCTGGCGTGTCGGGGCTCTCGCGAATGGACCTGGCCAAGCAGGCGGTCAGCGCCTTGCTCGACAAATACGACGACATGGGCGATGTAAAAGTCCAGCTCGTGACCTTCAGCGGCAGCGCCACCGACCAGAGCGCCGTGTGGGTAGACGTGGCAACGGCCAAGACGCTGATCGCCGCGCTGACGGCGCACGGTGACACCAATTACGATGCGGCCGTGGCCATGGCCCAGACGGCGTTCGCAACTTCCGGCCAACTGACCGGCGCACAGAACGTTGGCTATTTCTTCTCCGACGGCAAGCCGACCTTGGGCGCAATCGGCTCGACGGACGAAGCCGCCTGGAAAGCCTTCCTCGACGCCAACGGCATCAAGAACTACGCCATCGGCCTGGGCAGCGGCGTCAGCAATGCCCACCTCGACCCGCTGGCCTACGACGGCAGCACCCACACCAACACCAACGCGGTGGTGGTCACTGACCTGAACCAGCTCAACTCGGTGCTCGCCGACACCGTGCAAGGTGCACCGGTCACCGGCAACCTGTTGGGCGAGGGCGGCTCGTTCGGCGCCGATGGCGGGTTTGTCAAAAGCCTGGTGGTCGATGGCACCACGTACAACTACGACCCGGCGGCCAACGGTGGTCACGGTGCATTGACCGCTAGCGGCGGGCTCAACCACGGTTCCTTCAATACCGCCACCAATACGCTGAGTATCGCCACCGACCACGACGGCACCCTGGTGGTCAACCTCGATACCGGTGCGTTCAGCTATACCTCCCAGACCGTCACCCATGCCTTGATCACTGAGAATATCGGCTACACCGTCAGCGATAACGACGGTGACCTGGCAAGCTCCAACCTGGTGATCAAAGTCGTTCCGAACAGCCCGCCGATCGCTGTCGATGACAACGTCATCACCAACGTGCTGTCGGGCAACATCGTGATCCCGGGTGAATTGCTGCTGGGTAACGACAGCGACGCCAACGGCGATCCGCTCACGGCTTCGCCCACCAGTTTCAATACCGGTTGGCTCGCCAAGGGCGCGGACTTTACCGGCAGCATCGGCACGGCCAGCTTCGCTGGCAACAACGTGCAGTCGATCAACCTCAACCGCAGTGCTTTCGTCGCCAATACCGCGAGCATGACAGCGATGCTGGTGGTCAGCGGTGCCCTGGGAATGGTCTCCAACAACAACAACAACGCCAACGACGAAGACCGGCTCAACATCAGCCTCAAGCAGGGCGAAACCCTCACCCTGGACCACAACCTCTCGGCCGGTCGCATTGCGATGGAGTATTCGCTCAACGGCGGGCCATTCATTGCGATCAATGACGGCGCGTCTTTCACCGCGGCAGCGGATGGCAATTATCAGATCCACGTCACCAACATCGCCAATCCCGGCGTCGGCAACGCCAACGCTGCGGAAAACTATCAACTGACCCTGACCGTCGACTATGCCGGGGCGCAGGGCAAGACAACGGATTTCCACGGCAGCTACACCGCCAGCGACAACCACGGCGGCAGTGACAGCGCCTCGGTCGGCATCAGCTATCAGGCGGGCCACACCCTGACGGGCACCAGTGGCGACGATGTGCTGTTGGCCGGCAATGGCGACGATGTCCTCAATGCGGGGGACGGCAACGACACCCTCAGTGCCGGTTCGGGCAACAACACCTTGCAGGGTGGGGCGGGCGATGACGTGCTTTACAGTGGCGTGGGCAATGACCTGCTCGATGGCGGCAGCGGTCACGACACCGCCAGCTACGCCCACGCCACCTCGGCGGTCACGGTGAACCTGGGCCTGCTCGCGGCGCAGAACACCTTGGGTGCCGGCACCGATACGTTGGCAGGCATCGAAAACCTGGTGGGCTCGAACTTCAACGACACCCTCACCGGCGACGGTGCCAGCAATCGCATCGACGGCGGGTTGGGCCATGACGTGCTCAATGGCGCAGGCGGCGATGACCTACTGATCGGCGGCCAGGGCAACAACACCCTGACCGGCGGCAGTGGCGCCGATACCTTCCAATGGCAGGCGGGCAACAGCGGCCACGACGTGATCACCGACTTCGCGCCCGGCGTCGACAAGCTCGACCTGTCCCAGCTGCTGCAAGGGGAGAACGGCAGCGCGGCGTCACTGGACGACTACCTGCATTTCTCCGTCAGCGGCAGCGGTGCATCGGTCACCACTAGCATCGACATCAGCTCCCTTGCCGGCGCCACGCCGAACCAGACCATCGACCTGGCCGGCGTCAACCTGGCCAGTCACTACGGCGTCACGCCGGGCGCGGGGGGAATCATCGGCGGTGCGGACACGGCGACCATCATCAATGGGATGTTGAATGATCACTCGTTGAAGGTGGATACGGTGTGAGGTGAGCTGAAACGACAAAACCCGCCATGTCCGGTTTGGATGTGGCGGGTTTTGTTCATGTTAGTGAAGATAAATGGGGATGCCTCACCGCTACTTGAATGCACACAGACCCTTGTGGCGAGGGAGCTTGCTCCCGCTCGGCTGCGCAGCAGTCGCAAACTTGCCGGCAGGGTTTACCGGTTGCACCGCAGTGTTTTGGTTTTGGGGCGGCTTCGCCACCCAGCGGGAGCAAGCTCCCTCGCCACGCTAGATATTCAGGGTTTGCGCAGCGTTTTCTGCCTGAGAATATAAACCGTCACCAGCACCGCGCTGGTGAGCATGAACCCCCGCGCCCATGGCAATGGCACCAGGTAGCAGGACAACAGGATGCTGGCCCACATCAGCCCGATGGCATAGACCTTGCCCTTGAACGGGATGCCGTTGCCGCTGAGGTAGTCGCGGATCCACGGACCGAGGCGGGGATGCTCTACCAGCCATTGGTAGAAGCGCGGTGAACTGCGAGCGAAGCAGGCCGCGGCCAGCAGCAGGAAGGGGGTGGTGGGCAGGACGGGAATAAAGATGCCGATGACCCCCAGCACCACGCTCAACCAGCCGATGGCCAGTAGAGCGTAACGCAGGATCAGCGGACGGTTGCCGACGGGCGAGGGCACCCGGTCACTCAGTGGTGGCGAGGCTTGAGGATCGCCGGTTTCTCGTCCGGGGCGTTGCACAGCAGGTACAAGGCGGTGAGGGCTTCGGGGATCTGGACGATCATGTCGTCCATCAGGTTCGCGTCGGCGGCGATGTCGGAAAACTCCGGTTGCTCGTCGAACAGGCCGGAACCGACCATGATCGGCAACAGCATTTCGCTGACTTCTTCCTCGGCGGTTTCGAACCAGGCAGCTTCGCGCAGGAACACGCCTTCCATGAAGCCGATGCACCAGCCGCGCAGCTCCGAATCGTCCGGGTCATCGCCCAGGTCCAGTTCACACGGCAGCTCGAATTCTTCATCGGAAGCCAGTTGGCGGGCGATGTGGGCTTTGAGGCCAATCAGCGTGGCTTCGATTTCGGCGCGCTGGGCTTCGTCGCTGTAGTGCGGCTCTTCGGCGAACAGGGCGTCGATCCACTCACGCTCCGGCACGGTTTCTGCGCAGATGGACAGGGCGGTCAAGTAGCCATGAGCGGCCACGTAGTCCAGCGCTTCGTCGTGCAGCTCATCGGCGTCGAGGAAGACTTGCAGGCGGGTCAGTTGCTCAGCGAAGGACATTACGGGCTACCTTGGGGAATAAACAATGCGGGAATTCTAGGCCTTCTTGAGCGCCCAGGCCAGCCGCGTGGTGGATTTGCCTTGTTGTTGGCCGGGCTTGACTCAAAGTCAGGGCGGTTTGTGGCGAGGGAGCTTGCTCCCGCTGGGGCGCGCAGCGGCCCTGTTTTTGGGGGCGGCTACGCCACCCAGCGGGAGCAAGCTCCCTCGCCACAGGTTTGGGTGTTGTCCAACACTTGCCGCTAGCACCTCCTGTCAGCAGCCCCCTTTGCAACGAAGGCCTCGGGTATACTGCCGCGTTTTGCGATGCCCTGCGGCGTTCCGCCGGTTCGAAACGCGCACTTACGATTTGCCGGTGCAGCGTTTGTGATTCTGAACCAGCCTTGCAGGGATGTTTTGGTGATTTTTGGAGTTTCTATGCTCGAACAGGCTCAACGCGTCCTCAAGGACATCTTCGGCTACGACAGTTTCCGTGGCCGCCAGGGTGCCATTATTGAGCGCGTGGCCAGCGGTGGCGATGCCTTGGTGCTCATGCCCACCGGCGGCGGCAAATCCTTGTGCTTCCAGGTACCGGCGCTGCTGCGCAACGGCCTGGCGGTGGTGGTTTCGCCGCTGATCGCGCTGATGGATGACCAGGTCGCGACCCTCGAGGAACTGGGTGTCGCCGCCGCGGCGCTGAACTCCACCCTCAGCGCCGAGCAACAGCGAGACCTGGCGACGCGGATCAAGCGCGGCGAAGTGAAGATGTTGTACCTGGCCCCGGAACGCCTGGTGCAGCCACGCATGCTGGCGTTCCTGCAGAGCTTGGAAATCGCCCTGTTCGCCATCGATGAAGCCCACTGCGTGTCCCAGTGGGGTCATGACTTCCGGCGTGAATACCTGCAGTTGGGGCAACTGGCGGAACTGTTCCCCGACGTGCCGCGCATCGCCCTGACCGCCACCGCCGACAAGCGCACCCGCGAGGAAATCGTCGAGCGCCTGCATTTGCAGGATGCCGAGCGGTTCCTGTCGAGTTTCGACCGTCCGAATATTTTCTATCGCATCGTGCCCAAGGAGCAGCCGCGCAAGCAGTTGCTGGCGTTCCTCGCCGAGCGCCGCAGCGATGCAGGCATTGTCTATTGCCTGTCGCGCAAGAAGGTCGACGAAGTGGCGGCGTTCCTGTGTGAACAAGGGTTCCCGGCGTTGCCGTATCACGCCGGCCTGCCCAACGACCTGCGGGCCTACCACCAGAAGCGTTTCCTCAACGAGGAAGGCCTGATCATGGTGGCCACCGTGGCGTTCGGCATGGGCATCGACAAGCCCAACGTGCGTTTTGTCGCGCACCTGGACCTGCCCAAGTCCCTCGAGGCGTATTACCAGGAAACCGGGCGCGCCGGCCGTGACGGCTTGCCGGCCGATGCCTGGATGGCCTACGGCCTGCAAGACGTGGTGATGCTCAAGCAGATGTTGCAGAACTCCGAAGGCGATGAGCGGCACAAGCGCCTGGAGCAGCACAAGCTCGACGCCATGCTCTCGCTGTGCGAGGAAACCCGCTGCCGTCGCCAGACGTTGCTGGCCTATTTTGACGAAGACATGCCCCAGCCGTGCGGGCACTGCGACAACTGTGTCGATGGCGTGGAAACCTGGGACGCCACCGAACCGGCCCGCCAGGCCTTGTCGGCGATTTTCCGCACCGGCCAGCGTTATGGCGTCGGGCACCTGGTGGACGTGTTGCTGGGCAAGGACAACGAGAAGGTCCGCAACTTCGGCCACCAGCACCTGACGGTGTTCGGCGTGGGCAAGGCCCGTACCGAGGGCGAGTGGCGTTCATTGTTCCGGCAACTGGTGGCCCGCGGCCTGGCGGACATCGACCTGGAAGGCTACGGCGGCTTGCGTTTGTCCGAAACCTGCCGGCCCCTGCTCAAGGGCGAGGTCACCCTGGAACTGCGCCGCGACCTCAAGCCGGCAACGGCGGTCAAGAGCAGCAAGAGCCAGGCCAGCCAATTGGTCCGTGGCGAAGAGCGCGATCAATGGGAAGCCTTGCGCGCCTTGCGTCGCAAGCTGGCCGAGGAACACGGCGTACCGCCGTACGTCATCTTCCCCGACTCCACGCTGCTGGAAATGCTCCGCAGCCAGCCCACTTCCCTGGCGGAAATGGCCCGGGTCAGCGGTGTGGGGGCGCGCAAGCTGGAGCGTTATGGCGAGGCTTTCCTCCAGGTGCTGGGCGGCGAAGCCGAAGCGCCGAAAGCGGTGGCCGATGTGCGCCACGAACTCATCACCCTGGCTCGGGCCGGCATGACACCGGTGCAGATCGCCGGGCAATTGCAATGCTCGGAAAAAAACGTCTACACGATGCTGGCCGAGGCCATTGGCAAACAGCAGTTATCCCTGGAGCAGGCACTGGATCTGCCCGAGGAGCTGATGGGCGAAGTACAGGACGCGTTCCTGGATGGCGAAGGCGAGTTGCCGCCAGTGTCCGAAGTCGCCGCGTTGTTTGTCGGACGGGTGCCCGAAGGTGTGCTGTACTGCGTCAGGGCTGCGTTGCAGTCGGAATTTGAAGTCTGATCAGTGAGTTGCGCTCCTTTAACGATTCAGTACAAGGCCAGCCTTGCTTGAATCCAAAGCTCATGCTTAGCTGACTAATAATTAGTTTTTCTCTATTTCAGATCTGATGAGTTTTTTATGCCGTTAACCGATCAACACCGTTTTGGCATGCAGTTGGCGCAGATGTCCCGAGGCTGGCGTGCCGAACTGGACCGTCGCCTGGCCGGGCTGGGCCTGTCCCAGGCGCGCTGGCTGGTGCTGCTACACTTGGCCCGTTTCGAACAGGCGCCGACCCAGCGCGAATTGGCCCAGAGCGTCGCGGTCGAAGGCCCGACCCTGGCCCGCTTGCTCGACAGCCTGGAAACCCAGGGGCTGGTGCAGCGCCAAGCCGTGGCAGAAGACCGGCGGGCCAAGAAAATCGTGCTCTGCGCACCGGCCCTGCCCCTGATCGAGCAAATCGAAACCATCGCCACGCAATTGCGTCGGGAGCTGTTCGAAGGTGTCGACGAGGCGGACATGCGCGTCTGCATGCGGGTCCATGGCACGATCCTGGCCAACCTGGAAAAATCCTGAGGCATATCCCTGGCGTCAGACTTTTGAGATTCGCCGGTTAGCGAACTATAACCAGTAGTAAGCGTTCCTATTGAGGGCGTTTATGCCGAGGTTGGTTCTGGTAATCGAAAGGGATGCCCATGCTTGAAAGTTTGCAGTCCACGTTGCGCAGTTGGGTCAACGTGTCGATCGTCGTGGGTGCCCTTGGGTTTCCGGCCTTGGCGTCAGCGCTGGGGCTTGGCGAGATCACGCTCCATTCCGCCCTGAACCAGCCGTTGCGTGCCGATATCGCCCTGGTCGACGTGGCCGGGATCAGTGAAGGTGATCTGTCGGCCAGCCTGGCGAGCCCGGACGATTTCAGTCGTGCGGGTGTGGAGCGGGTGTTCTTTCTCAATAACCTGCGCTTTACGCCGGTCTTGCGCGGGGAGCGCAGCTTCATTCGAGTGACCTCCATCAAACCGGTGGAGGAACCTTTCCTTAATTTCCTGGTGCAGCTCAATCAGCCCAATGGGCGCCTGCTGCGCGAATACACCGTGCTGCTCGACCCTCCGGGCTCACCGGGTATCGTGCCGGAGCGTGACGAGCCTTCCACGGCTGCGCAGCCTGCGCCGAGCCAGGCCACCCCGGCCATCAAGCCCCCGGCGGTACAGGGCAAGCGCTATACGGTAGTGCAGGGAGACAACCCCTGGATCATTGCCCAGCGCCTGCATGACGCTGGCAGTAACGCGTCGGTCAATGAGCTGGTGCAAGGGATCCAGGCCTTGAATCCCGGCAGCGACCGGCTCTCCATCGGCCAACGCCTGTTGTTGCCCGATTCGGCCGTGTTGCCGACATCGGCTGCGACCGCCGCTGGCCAGGCTTCTGCCGCGTCCGATGAGCAGCTGGCCGCCAGCGTGCTGCAAAATCAGCAACAACAAAAGACCATCGAGGAACTGCAAGCGCGGCTCCAGGCCCAGGATGCGGAACTCGCCGGGCAGCGCCAGCAGATCAGCGAATTGCAGGCCCGGCTGGCCGAGACGGCTCCAGCCCCCGTTGCGTCTGCGCAACCACAACCGGCGCAGCCTGCGTCGGAGCCGGCTCCGGACGTATCCCCCGTTACCGAACCGGTTGCAGAGCCAGAGGGCATCGATTGGACATGGGTGGCCGGGTTGGTAGCCCTGTTGGGGTTGTTGGCGTTGTTACTGTTCATCCGGCGTCGCCAGCAGCAGGCTGAGTTGGAGCCGATGACCGAGCGCCCCACACCGATGCTGGAGGCGGGCGACGAAAACTTCGACTCAATCCCCGACACGGAGCCGCCCGAGGCGGCGACAACGTTCAATAACGGCGATGCACCCCTGGGTGATGTGCTGGAGGGCGTCGGGATCTACCTGACCTACGGCCGTTTCACCGAGGCTGCGGGGCTGTTGCGCGCGGCGTTGCTGGCGGAGCCTGAACGCACCGACCTGGGCCTGAAACTGCTGGAGGTCCTGGGCAGGCAGGGCGATGTCATCGGTTTCCAGGCCCAGGAAAATCATTTGCTGGGACAGGGGGTCGATGCCGGGACGCTGGAGGACATTCGTGGGCGTTATCCCAAGGTTGCCGCGATCACCGCACCGATAGTGGCTCCGACAGAACCCCAGGCACCGGCTCCTGAAGTTGGACCTGAACCTGAGCAGGCGCCTCGTGATGAGTTCGAGCTGGATCTGGATGCGCTGTCCATGGAAACCAGTTGGGACCTTGCCGATGACCAGGACACCTCCACCGAAAACACACCGGTCGCCCCCCTTGCTAACGACCCGGCCGAGGGTTTGTCGCTTTCAGGTTTCGACGAACCGGAACTGCAATGGGAAGCGCCGCTGGAAACCGAATCGCTGGACGATGCTTTCCTCGATGGTTTTGCCGATGAAGAACAGGCGCTGGAATTTGAGCCACTGGCCCTTGAACCTGTTTCCCTGGACACCCTGTCCCTCGAACCCCAGCCCCCGGAACATTCGGCCAAGCTGGAACAGGCCCAGAACTGCATCGACGATGGCGACCTGAAGACCGCCGTGACCCTGCTTGAAGAGTTGCTCGAAGAGGGAGACGAACCCCTGAAGGAGACTGCCCGGGTGCTGCTGGCTGGGATTCGCTGAAGCTGTTGATGGATGTCGAGTCAACGGGCCCCTTCGCGAGCAAGCCCGCTCCCACAGGGATCTTTGGTACACAGAGAATCCAATGTGGGAGCGAGCCTGCTCGCGAAGGCGGCAGCACAGCCAACATCACTGGCACAGACCCACCGCTATCGCGAGCAAGCCCGCTCCCACAGGGATCTTTGGTACACAGAGAATCCAATGTGGGAGCGAGCCTGCTCGCGAAGGCGGCAGCACAGCCAACATCACTGGCACAGACCCACCGCTATCGCGAGCAGGCTCGCTCCCACAGGGATCTTTGGTGGATAGAGATTTCGCCTACATCCCGAATCCAGTGTGGGAGCGAGCCTGCTCGCGATAGCGGCCTGTCAGGCGAGCAATCCCACCCAGGCAAACATCTATCCCCTCAAAACGTCTGCCCCAGGTTCAGGTAAACCGCCTGTTCATCATCGTCGTTAAACCCATAGCTGAAATTCAGTGGCCCCAGCGGCGTATCGAAGCCGAGGAAAATGCTCGCGGCATTGATGTAGCCGCTGTCGAACTCGTTGTCGTTGTTCCAGGCCCGGCCGCGCTCCAACGAGCCACCGATGTACAGCGGGAAGTCCAAGGGCAGGTAGGCCCGCGGTGTGAGGCGGCGGTAATACACGGCACGCATCAGGCTCATGTTCTGTCCGGACACTCCATCTTCGCGAAAGCCCGACAATTGCCGCGCGCCACCGAGCACAAAGCTGGACGTCACCACCTCGGCGGTGTCCAGGGTGCGGCCGTAGCGCCCGCCCAGGATGAAAGTGTCCGGGCCGCTGCTCAGGGCCTTGTCCAGTTTGAACTCCCATTGACGGTAACGTTGGTCGGAGCCCAGCCCCGGTTCGTATTGGCGCCAGCTCAAGCCGATGTCTTCCCCTTCATGGGGGAAATACACACTGTCCAGGGAGTCGAACGAATACTTGAGCTCGTAGAAACCCTCGTTGAAATTCTCGCTGGGCTGGTCGTGGTCGCCGATGCGCACATCGGCCTTGCCCCAGGCTTGGCCGACACCGAAGCGAATTTCACCACTGTTGCCAATCTGGCGGCCCACGTTCAGCCCGAAGCCATAGCGCTCGACGCGATACTGGGCCACCGGGTCGTTGTCCAGGATGGACTCCACATTGCGCGATTCGAATTGCCCGTAGGGGGCGATGAAGTAGCGCGAGCCGACATCCAATGGCTGGTAGAACTCGCTGTACAACTCCTGCTTGTCGCCGATCTGCGCCCGGGTCAGCCATTCGGCACCCAGGCGATTGATGCCGTTGACCCGATAACTGGCTCCCAGGTTGAAAGCGCTGTCGCCGCGCATGTCGTCCGACAGGCTCAGCCCCAACCGCAGATAATCGGTGCCGGTCCGTCGGCCCCGGGCGCTGATCACCAGCGTACGGTCCTGGCCTTTGTGAACCACGCGGTATTGCACCTGCTCGAAGTAATCCAGGCCGTACAGCGTACCCATGTCGGTCTGCAGGCGACCCAGGTCCAGCGGCTCGCCAATCTGCTGGCGAATGTAATAGCGAATCACGTCATCGCCGACTTTCGAGTCGTTCTCCACGCGAATGGCGGTAATGACCGGCGTGCGCTCGCTGGGAGTACGCGCGGCCATGAGTTCGGCATCGGGTGCCTCGAGCGGGCGTAGCGGGGCCAGGCGGGCGTCGAATATGCGGGTGGCGCGGTAGCCGGCGTCGATCATTTCCTGGGCACGGCCGAAGTCGGTAGAGCCGAAGCTCGCCAGGGCCGGCTGGATCAATACGTCGTCTTTTTTCAGGGTCGCCAGTTGCTCTTCAGAGTTGCGCCGGGTCATCAGGGTGGTCGATTGGTTCAGCACATCGACCACCGTGACCAGTTGCTTGCGGGTGCGCAGCGGCGTGCCGATGTCGACCACAATGGCCATGTCCACGCCCATTTCCCGGGCCACATCCAACGGGATGTTATCGGCCATGCCACCGTCCACCAGCAGCCGGCCGTCCAGTTCCACCGGGGCGAACACCGCCGGGATCGACATGCTGGCGCGAATGACCTTGGGCAGGTGGCCTTTGCGGAACACCACCTTTTCGCCGGTGGCGATGTCAGTGGCGACGGCGCGAAACGGGATCGGCAGTTTGTCGAAGTCACGCGTATCGCTGGCATGGGCCAGCAGGCTTTCGAGCAGCAGGGCCAGGTTCTGGCCCTGGATCACCCCCAAGGGCAGGCCGAGGCTGCCGTCGTCCCGAAAGCTCAGTTTTTGCTTCACGAGAAAATCCCGGTCATCCTGTTTGCGCCGGAACGGCACGTCCTTGCGCGGCGGCGCGTCCGACAAGGCCTGTTGCCAGTCGATGCCCAGGGCGAGTTTTTCCAGTTCGTCGATCTTGTAGCCCGAGGCGTACAGCCCGCCGATCACCGCGCCCATGCTGGTGCCGGCAATGGCATCGATCTTGATGCCTTGCTCTTCCAAGGCCTTGAGCACACCGATGTGGGCCAGTCCCCGCGCCGCGCCACCGGACAGTACCAGGCCGATTTTCGGCCGCGGTGCTTCGACAGCCTGGACGAAAAGGGGCAACAGCAGCAGAAGCAGGAGGGGCAGGAGGCGGCGCATCGTCAATCTCGGGGCGGGCGATCAAAGGCGGGTATTATAACGACGCCTTAGCACCCAGGAGTCCACCCGCCATGACCGAACACAAACCGGAAGTCGTCATTACCTATTGCACCCAGTGCCAATGGTTGCTGCGCGCCGCCTGGCTGGCCCAGGAACTGCTGAGCACCTTTGGCGACGACCTGGGCAAAGTGTCCCTGGTGCCGGGCACCGGCGGTGTATTCCACATCAGCTGTGACGGTACGCAGATCTGGGAGCGCAAGGCCGATGGCGGTTTCCCCGAGGCCAAGGTCCTCAAGCAGCGGGTCCGCGACCGGATCGACCCGGAGCGGGACCTGGGCCACAACGATCGGGTTCAGTGAGACGCGGCTTGGGTCTCCACCCGCGGTTTTTTCGAGCCGCCCAGTTGGCTTGAGATCACGATGGCCGTGATGATCACCACGCCGCCCAGCAACATGCGCAACGTCGGGCGCTCGTCGAACAGCCACCAGGCCATGGCGATGCCGTAGACCGGTTCCATGGCAAAGACCACCGCCGCCGTGCGGGCCTTGATCACGGCCAGGCTGGCGACGAACAGGCTGTGGGCCAGGCCGGTGCAAAACACGCCGAGCAAGCCGATCCACAACCAGTCGATGGGACGAACGTCGCTCAATTGCGGTGCGGCCACCGGCAGCAGGCACAACCCGACCACCACGTTCTGGCACAGCGCGGCCTGTACCGGCGGCACATGGGCGGAACCAGCACGGTTGGTCAATGACAACAGCGAAAACAGCAGCCCCGAGGCCACGGCCCAGAGCAAGCCGGTGGTGGCACCGCTGGCCAGGTCGAAGCTCGGCGTGACCAGCACCAGGCCGACGCTCACCAACACCACCAGCCAGATCTCATTGGCGCGAATCCGCTCGCGGAAGATCAGCCCCTCGAGCAATACCGTGAAGGCCGGAAAACTGGCGAACCCCAACGTCGCGATCGCCACGCCGGCCACTTTCACAGCGATGAAGAAACTCACCCAATGCCCGGCCAGCAACAGGCCGCCCAGCAGCAATCGCCGACCATCCTCGGCCCGCAGTTTCTGCCAGCGGCTGCGGCTGGCGAACCGGGCAAACACCGCCAGGGCCAGCACGGCGAAGACGGCGCGGCCGAACACGATGACCGCTGGCGAGGCTGCGGCGAGTTTGCCGAAGACACCGGTCAGGCCAAACATGAGTGCGCCAATGTGCAGGGCGCCGAGGGCAGTACGAGGCGTCATTTCGATCCTTTCAACAGACAGTGGGGCAACTGGTGAATGTCTTCTGTGGGAGCGAGCCTGCTCGCGAAAGCGCTGGTCCAGGCAATGCAGATATTGACTGACAGATAGCAATCGCGAGCAGGCTCGCTCCCACAGGGCTGTTCCCCTCACAGATTGCAGTATTTAAGCGCGGTTGAGGCGGCTGTGTCTGTCGCGATCCTAGCGATTTTTAGCGCGAACCTAGCGCTGATGCCGCAGCTTGCCCGGCGTGGCGCCGAATTCGCGCAGCACCGCCGCGGCGAAAGCACTCTGGGAGCTGTAGCCGACCTGATGGGCGATCTCGCCGATGGGCAGGTCCGACTCCCGCAACAACGCCACGGCCTGGTGCAAGCGGCGGCTACGGATGTACGCCATCGGGGTTTGCCCGCACTCGGCGATGAAACGCGCGTGCAGGCGGGCACTGGAAAGGCCGGCGACCCGTGCCAGGTCCGCCACTTGCAACGGGTAGGCCGCGTTCTGGTCGATGTGGGCGTTGAGCGCGGCATAGGGCAGGCGCCGGCCACCGAGGGTTTCCCGGCGAACGCCGTTGAGACTCGCCAGCAGCAGTACTGCGCCTTGCTGGGCGATCACCGGGTCGTCCACCGGGCTGCCCGCCAGCCAACTGACCAACTGGCTTTGCCCCGCGTCCAGGGGCAGGCGAACGCTGTCGTCGAGCAAGCGGCGGCTGGCGTCGGCGTGATTCCCCAGGCATTGTCCGACCCAGTCGTCACTTGGCACATCCAGTACCAGGCAGCGGCTGCCGTGGGGGCTGCCACAGCCATGATGGGCGCCGGCAGGTACCACCACGAAACTTTGTTGCACCACTTGGCTGCCACGACCTTCGACCTCGAAGTCCAGCGCGCCGGACAACCCGAACACCAGCTGCGCGTGGTCGTGGCTGTGGGCGATCAAGTCGTGGCTGTAGTGGCGTAGCGTGAGGTTCGGTCGCATCGCGGTCTCCCGTGTCAGGCCGCCAGCATACACCGAGGGGCAACGCCCGGCGCTGTCATGCAATGGACTTGTGTTTGTCATAGGCCATTAACCGCTGGGGTGCACAGTGGCGAAAACGATCAGAGGGTTGCCCAATGACCAGCGCCGAGCTCGCCAAACCCAGCCGCAAGCAGCGTGTACGCACCCTGTGGATCTCCGATGTGCACCTGGGCACCCGGGACTGCCAGGCCGAGCACCTGTCGCAGTTTCTCAAGGGCTACCACGCCGACAAGATCTACCTGGTGGGGGACATCATCGACGGCTGGAAGCTGCGCGGTGGCATGTATTGGCCCCAGGCTCACACCAACGTCATTCGCCGCTTGCTGACCATGAGCAAGCGCGGTACCGAAGTGATCTACATCACTGGCAACCATGACGAATTCCTGCGGCGCTATTCGAAGCTGATCCTGGGCAATATCCAGTTGGTGGACGAAGCGGTGCACGTCACCGCCGATGGCCGGCACCTGCTGGTGATCCATGGCGACCAGTTCGATGTCATCACCCGTTACCACCGTTGGCTGGCGTTCCTAGGGGACTCGGCCTACGAATTCACCCTCACGCTGAACCGCTGGCTCAACCACTGGCGGGCCCGTTATGGCTACGGTTACTGGTCGCTGTCGGCGTATCTCAAGCACAAGGTGAAGACGGCCGTCAGCTTTATCAGCGACTTCGAAGAAGCCATCGCCCACGAGTGCGTGAAGCGCGAATTGCATGGCGTGGTCTGTGGGCACATCCACCATGCCGAGATGCGCAAGGTGGGCGAGGTGGAATACCTCAACTGTGGCGACTGGGTCGAATCCTGCACGGCGCTGATCGAACACTGGGATGGGACGATCGAGTTGTATCGGTTGGCGGACGCCCAGGCGCGGGAGGCGCTGGCCAAGACTGAGTTGAAAGTGACTGAGCCTGCCTAGGCCAGCCTGCCTGCTTCGCAAGCCCACATAGTGTTTTTGTGGCGAGGGAGCTTGCTCCCGCTGGCTGCGCAGCAGCCCTGGAAAAGAGGGGCGCTTCGCGCCCAGCGGGAGCAAGCTCCCTCGCCACGGGTTTTCCTGCGTCCGTTGGATTCAGGCTTGCTCCGCCATCGCCGCCTTGTAGATCGATTGCTTCGGCGCGGCAAACAGCCTTTCCAGCATCGGCTCGAAGAAGCTCAACGGCAATGTGTCGTACTCGGGATCGAACGCCGCCGCGTCGTATTTCGCACAGAAATCAATGGTCGCCTGGTACTGCGGATGTTCGAAAAACTGCTCGCGCAGGTGCCGGTCCATGCCCAGGTGATGGAAGAAGTAATAACCCTGGAAAATCCCGTGCTTCTCCACCATCCACAGGTTTTCGGCGCTGACGAAGGGCTTGAGGATCGCCGCGGCGATGTCCGGGTGGTTATACGAACCCAAGGTGTCGCCGATGTCGTGGAGCAGGGCGCAGACCACATATTCCTCATCGCGCCCGTCACGGTAGGCACGGGTGGCGGTTTGCAGGGAGTGGGTCAGGCGATCCACCGGGAACCCGCCGAAATCGCCGTCCAGCAATCTTAAGTGGGCCAGGATCCGGCCCGACAACTGTCGCGCGTAGGCGCTGAAGTCGGCCGCGATGATCGCCCAATCTTGCGCAGTGCCTTCTTGCATGTGGGTGAAGCGTGCGTGGTTGCTCATCGACACTCCTTATCAGAACGCGACCTTGCCCAGCAGCATGTCGCGGTACATGACGAAATCACCGAGCAGGCTGTAGAGCGGATGCTGGAAGGTGGCGGGACGGTTCTTTTCGAAGAAGAAGTGCCCGACCCAGGCAAAGCCGTAGCCGGCCACCGGCAGGGCGACCCACAGCCACCAGGCGCCCACGACGAGGGCCATGACGAATACCAGGATGACCAGGGAGGTGCCGATGAAATGCAATCGTCGGCAGGTGCTGTTGCTGTGTTCGCTGAGGTAATACGGATAGAACTCGGCGAAGGTATTGAATTGTCTGGCGTTTCCCACGACGCGCTCCCTGTGATTATTGTTCTGGGTCGATATCGAAAAGTCTTTGACGATAAGTCTAGGGCGGCCATTCGTAACAGCCAGTGACAATCAGCGCCACTTTAGTATCCTTCGCAAATCCAGCCGTACCCTGCGGCTCGTCATGCAAGTAAAACGTCATGAGCGAACGAACGACTTCTTCAAGCTGGGCGATGGGGATTGTCAAGGCGTTGGAAATGGACGGCCTGGATTGTCGGGCGCTGTTCAATCAATTGGGGCTGGATTTCGATGCGCTGGACGATCCGGATGCACGGTTCCCCCAGGACTCGATGACGCGGCTCTGGCAACGGGCGGTGGAGTTGTCGGGCAACCCGGCCATTGGCTTGAACATGGGCAAGGTGGTGCGCCCGGCCTCGTTCCATGTGGCGGGCTACGCTTTGATGTCCAGTCGCACCCTGGTGGAGGGTTTCCAACGGCTGGTGCGGTACCAGCGGATCATCGCCGAAAGCGCCGACTTGAGTTTCCGCCCGTTGGAAGGCGGCTATGGGCTGATCCTGACCGTGCATGGCGACCATCTGCCCCCGACCCGCCAAAGCGCCGAAGCTTCCCTGGCCTGTGCGCTGGCCCTGTGCAGCTGGTTGACTGGGCGCACCCTGCATCCGGTAAAGGTGCTGTTCCAGGGCGCCGAACCCTCGGACCCGGCGCCTTATCAGCGAGCTTTTCACGCGCCGTTGGTGTTCGGCGCTCCTTACGACGCGCTGATCTTCGAACGGGCCGACATGGAGGCGCCGCTGCCAACGGCCAATGAAGCCATGGCGCAGTTGCACGATCGGTTTGCCGGGGAATACCTCGCGCGTTTCTCGGAAAGCCGCGTGACCCACAAGGCACGACAAGTCTTGTGTCGGTTGTTGCCCCAGGGGGAACCCAAGCGAGACGTGGTGGCGCAGACGTTGCACCTGTCCCAGCGCACCTTGCAACGGCGCTTGCAGGAAGAGGGCACCAGTTTCCAGAGCCTGCTGGAGGACACCCGCCGCGAGCTGGCCGAGCAGTACCTGGCACAGCCGGGCATGACGCTGCTGGAAATCGCCTACCTGTTGGGATTTGCCGACCCGAGCAATTTTTTCCGGGCCTTTCGCCGCTGGTTCGACACCACGCCCGGCGAATACCGGGCGCGATTGGCGAGCCAGCCTGAACCGGTCAGTGACGCCAGAACGCCGGGATACACAGCACGAACACGGTGATGATCTCCAGCCGGCCCAGCAGCATGCCCCCCGACAGAATCCACTTGGCGGCGTCCGGCAGCGGTGCGAAGTTGCCGGCCGGCCCGATGGTTTCCCCCAGCCCCGGGCCGACGCCCGACACGGTACTGGCCGCACCGGTCAACGCCGTCATCCATTCCACGCCCAACAGCGACAGCAGCAGGGCGATCACGCAGATCGTGATGGCGAAGAAGAACGAGAACGTCAGGATCGAGCGGACGATTTCCTCGTCGAGGCGATGACCGTTGTATTTTTGCTTGATCACCGCACGGGGATGGATCAATTGATTAAGGTTGGCCCGCAGCAGGATGTAGGCGACTTGGAAGCGAAAGATCTTGATCCCGCCGGCCGTCGAACCCGAGCAACCGCCGACGAACCCCAGGTAGAAGAACAGCATCAGCGAAAAATTGCCCCACAGGCTGTAGTCGCCGAGGGCGAAGCCGGTGGTGGTGACGATGGACGTCACGTTCAGCGCCACGTGCCGCAGGGCGTCCAGCCAATGCAGGTCGGTGGTCGCCCAATACCAGGTGCCGAGCACCAGCCAGGTCACCAGCAGCACGCCAATGAGCCCCTGGACCTGCTGGTCCTTGATCAACGCCCGGCGATTGCCCCGCAACATCGAGACGTACAGGGCAAACGGCAGGCTGCCGAGGATCATGATGACGATGGCGACCCAGTGCACCGCCGGCTGGGTCCACTTGGCCAGGGACAGGTCCGAGGTGGAGAAGCCGCCGGTGGAAATCGCCGACATCGAATGGTTGATGGCATCGAACAGGCTCATCCCGGCCCACCAGAGCGCCAGGGTGCCAAGAATGGTGATGCCCACGTAGGCCGCCACGATCAATCGCGCCACCATGTGGGAGCGGGGCATGACTTTTTCCGAGCGGTCCGATGACTCGGTCTGGAACAGCCGCATGCCACCGATGCGCAGCAGGGGCAGGATCGCCACCGCCATGCCGATGAAGCCGATACCGCCGAGCCAGTGCAGCAGCGAGCGCCACATCAGGATGCCCGGCGACATATTGTCCAGGCCGCTCAGGACGGTGGCGCCGGTGGCGGTGATGCCCGACATGCTTTCGAAGAACGAATCCGTATAGCTGATGTGCTGGGTCAGTAGGAACGGCAGCGCAGCGAAGATACACACCACCAGCCAGCTGCTGACGGTCAGCAGGTACATGTCCCGCGGCCGCAGGTGGATGTGTTCCGGGCGCCCGGGAAGTACCAGCGCCAGGCCGGCGAGGAACGTGATCATGCTCGACCAGAGGAACGACGGCAGGTCGCCAGTGCGCTCGAAGATCATCAGCGTGACCATGGGCACGACCATGAAGATCGCCAGGGTGATCAGGAAGATGCCGATGATGAAACCGATGATTCGCAGGGTCGGCAACGCCATGAAGTCCGCTCAGGCTGAAAGGGAAGGGCGCCATTCTACCTGCGGCCAGCGTCCTGTAAACCGGCACTCGGCGGCGCCTGGCTGCCTGGCCACGGAATTTGCGCTAACGGACTCGCCGCACAGCCACTAGAATAGCTGGACATTTTTTCAGGAGGTGGCCGATGCAGGCTCTCGACGCTTTGCTCAACCGTGTTTCCGTCCCGCGCCTGGTGGAGCCGGCACCCACGCCGGAACAGCGCGAGCTCATGTTCGCCGCAGCCATGCGGGCACCGGATCACGGCCAGTTGCGGCCATGGCGCTTCTTGACGGTGGAAGGGCAGGCGCGGCATCGCATGGGCGAACTGCTGGCCGAAGCGGCAAAGTTCAATGACCCGCTGGTGCCCGAAGCCGTCGTGGAAAAGGCCCTCAATGGCCCATTGCGCGCGCCCCTGGTCGTGGTGGTGATCGCCCGTCTGCAGGCCCATTTCAAAATCCCGAAATCCGAGCAACTGCTGGCGGCCGGCTGCGCGGCCCATGGCATCCTGCTGGCCGCGTATGCCCAGGGGATTGGTGGCGTGTGGCGCACCGGCGAACTGGCGTACTCGCCACATGTGGCCCGGGGGCTTGGCCTGGAAGATGGGGAGGAAGTGATCGGTTTCCTCTACCTGGGCACGCCGCAGAAAGAAGCGCGTACCGCACCGCAGGAAGATGTGGAGCAGTTTGTCCGGGAGTGGACGGGCCAATAACGGCTCAAGGGCGGCGGATGACTTGAGGCTGGTTTGATCCACCGTGGCGAGGGAGCTTGCTCCCGCTGGGCGGCGAAGCCGCCCCAAGTGGAACAGCGCCATCCCTCAGGCACACCGCGCCAGGCCAGTTTACGACTGCTGCGCAGCCGAGCGGGAGCAAGCTCCCTCGCCACACAATCAACAGCCGACGGTGGTGTTATCTGCACGCGTCGGCAATCGCCTCGGCCAGCAAGTCCAGGCGCGTGGCATCGATACCGGCCACGTTGGCCCGGCCGGTGCCGACCATGTAGACGCTGTGGCGTTCGCGCAGGTGCTTGACCTGTTCCGGCGTCAGGCCGGTGTAGGAAAACATCCCGCGTTGCACGCCGATATGGGCGAAGCGCTCGCGCAGACCATGGGGTTCGAGGGCTTCCAGCAAACCGCTGCGCAATTGCGCGATGCGCAGGCGCATGGCCTGGACTTCATCGGCCCACAGGCTCTTGAGTTCCGGGTTGCCGAGGATGGTCGCCACCACGGCTGCGCCATGGTCTGGTGGCGTCGACCACAGGTTGCGGGCGATGTTGGCCAATTGGCTGCGGATATCGATCAGTTTTTCGCCATCCCGGGCGCAGACGATCAATGCACCCGTACGGTCGCGGTACAGGCCGAAGTTCTTCGAACAGGAGCTGGTAATCAGCACTTCCGGCAACGCTTCGGCAAATAGCCGGACCGCCCAGGCGTCCTGTTCCAAGCCATCGCCAAAGCCTTGGTAGGCGAAGTCGATCAGCGGCAGCAGGTCGCGGCTGCGCACTACTTCCAGCAGCTGCTGCCATTGCTCATGGGACAGGTCGAACCCTGTCGGGTTGTGGCAGCAGGCATGCAGCAAGACCACATCGCCTTTGGGCGCTTGGTTCAGGGTTGCCAGCATCGCCTCGAAATCCAAGCGGTTATCGGCGCCCACATAAGGGTAATGGCTGACCTTGATCCCGGCCGTGGCGAAAATGGTTTCGTGGATCGGCCAGGTCGGGTTGCTCAGCCAGACGCCACGGCCCGGCAGGCACTGGGCGATGAAGTCGGCGCTCAGGCGCAGGGCACCGGTGCCGCCGGGTGTCTGGGTGGCGCCGGCGCGTTTTGCGCTGATCATCGGCGAGTCGGCGCCCAGCACCAGCTCATTGATCAACTGGCCGAACGCGGCGTCGCCATGACCGCCGATGTAGGTCTTGGTGACCTGGCGATCCACCAGTCGCTGCTCGGCCTGCTTCACCGATTGAAGAATCGGCGTCAGGCCTTGGGCATCCTTATAGACGCCCACGCCCAGGTCGAACTTGCTCGGGTTGCTATCCGCCCCGTAGGCCTCCATCAGGCCGAGGATCGGGTCGCCGGGTACCCGGCCGATGGCGTCGAAATGCATTACTTGCGGCCCTCGGCGGTCTTGGCCACGTCATCGGTGCGAGCGGCCATGATGAAGTCGTTGCGGTGCAGGCCCTTGATGGAGTGGCTCCACCAGGTCACGGTGACTTTGCCCCACTCGGTGAGCAGGCCTGGGTGGTGGCCTTCGGCCTCGGAGATCTCGCCAACGGCGTTGGTGAACGCCAGGGCGTGCTTGAAGTTCTTGAACAGGAAAACTTTTTCCAGCTGCATGACGCCGTCGCGCACTTCGATGTTCCAGTCCGGGATCTGTTTGATCAACACCGGCAATTCTTCGTCGCTGACTTGTGGGGCATCGGCGCGGCAGGCTTCGCAGTGGGCTTGGTTCAGAGTGTTCATGGTGTGTTCCTGGATCGAATATTTGAAAAACGTCGATGCACCCACGCTAAAGCAAAGCCGCGTCGTGCAACAGACTCAATTGGGATTAAAAGACGCGGTTCACGCCGCTTTGGGCGGAAATTTCGGGGCGTGCAGGCCCAGTTCCCGACCGCGCTTGACCATGCCCATGATGTCTTCGTGGGCCAGGTCGAACAGGCGCTTGAGTTCGGGCAGCACGAAATACACCGGTTGCAGGATGTCGATGCGATACGGCGTGCGCATGGCTTCCAACGGATCGAAGGCCTGGTGCTCGGGCTCGTCGGACAGGCAGTACACGGTTTCCTTGGGCGACGAGAGGATGCCTCCGCCGTAGATGCGTCGGCCCTGCGGGGTCTGCACCAGGCCGAACTCGATGGTCATCCAATACAGGCGCGCCAGGTAGACGCGTTCTTCCTTGGAAGCCTGTAGGCCGAGTTTGCCGTAGGTGTGGGTAAATTCGGCAAACCAAGGGTTGGTCAGCAACGGGCAGTGGCCAAAGATCTCGTGAAAAATGTCCGGCTCTTGCAGGTAATCCAGTTCTTCACGGGTACGAATAAAGGTCGCCACTGGAAATTGCTTGCTGGCGAGCAATTCGAAGAAGGTCTGGAAAGGGATCAGCGCCGGCACGCGGGCGACTTGCCAGCCCGTGGTCTCGCCCAGCACTTTGTTGACTTCGTCCAGTTGCGGGATGCGGTCGTGGGGCAGGCCCAGCTTGTCGATGCCGTCCAGGTATTCCTGGCACGCACGGCCTTCGATGACTTTGAGCTGGCGGGTGATCAGCGTGTTCCACACCGCGTGTTCTTCAGCGGTGTAGTGGATAAAACCTTGCGCATCGGGCTCGCGGGCCACGTATTGCGTCTGCTTCATGCTGCTCTCCTGCTGATTTCCCTCAGGGGGAAGATGCGTTTGTTGTTATGTCGAGCGATGCATTAGAGATAACCCGAAGCGGCGATGTGTGCATCGGCTTGGCGAGGATGGATTGGGCGAACGACGGGTTGAATCGTAAAGTTTTCGTTACGATTTGGCGGGCGGTACGATCTTTCCGGGATTTTCGGGTGGGAAATGGCCTACATCTGTCACATAATCTTGACGATTATTTGCATTGCCACGCCGAAAAAACTTTGTGGCGAGGGAGCTTGCTCCCGCTGGGGCGCGAAGCGGCCCCTGTTTTGGGTCTGCTGCGCAGCCCAGCGGGAGCAAGCTCCCTCGCCACAGAGGGGCTGGAATGGCGTGCTTTTCTATCTCATATGCACCTGGGCCCTTTCATGCGCATCAAAGTCCATTGCCAGAACCGCATCGGCATCCTCCGGGACATCCTCAACCTGTTGGTGGAGTACGGCATCAACGTCGCCCGGGGCGAGGTCGGTGGCGAGCACGGCAATGCGATCTACCTGCACTGCCCGAACCTGATCAACATCCAGTTCCAGGCGTTGCGTCCGAAATTCGAAGGCATCGCCGGGGTGTTTGGCGTCAAGCGAGTAGGGCTGATGCCCAGCGAGCGTCGGCACATGGAGCTCAACGCCTTGCTCGGCGCCCTGGAGTTTCCAGTGCTGTCCATCGACATGGGCGGCTCCATTGTCGCGGCCAACCGGGCGGCGGCGCAGTTGCTCGGGGTGCGGGTCGACGAGGTGCCGGGGATTCCCTTGTCACGCTACGCCGAGGATTTCGACTTGCCGGAACTGGTGCGCGCCAACCAGTCGCGCATCAACGGCCTGAGGGTCAAGGTCAAGGGCGACGTGTTCCTGGCCGACATCGCGCCACTGCAATCGGAACACGACGACAGCGAAGCCATGGCCGGTGCGGTGTTGACGTTGCATCGGGCCGACCGCGTGGGTGAACGGATCTATAACGTGCGCAAGCAAGAGTTGCGTGGCTTCGACAGCATTTTCCAGAGCTCGAAGGTGATGGCGGCGGTGGTCCGTGAGGCCCGGCGCATGGCACCGCTGGACGCGCCGCTATTAATTGAAGGCGAAACCGGCACGGGCAAGGAACTGCTGGCCCGGGCTTGTCACCTGGCGAGCCCGCGCGGGCAATCGCCCTTGATGGCACTCAACTGTGCCGGGCTGCCGGAGTCGATGGCCGAGACCGAGCTGTTCGGCTACGGCCCCGGCGCATTCGAAGGGGCGAGGGCCGAAGGCAAGCTCGGCCTGCTGGAACTGACCGCTGGAGGAACGCTGTTCCTCGACGGTGTGGGGGAGATGAGCCCGCGCCTGCAAGTGAAACTGCTGCGCTTCCTGCAGGACGGATGCTTCCGGCGTGTCGGCAGCGATGAAGAGGTGTACCTGGACGTCAGGGTGATCTGCGCCACCCAGGTGGACTTGTCCGAACTCTGCGCCCGAGGCGAATTTCGTCAGGATTTGTACCACCGCTTGAATGTGCTCTCCCTGCACATCCCACCCCTGCGCGAATGCCTCGATGGCCTGGCACCGCTGGTGGAGCATTTCCTCGACCAGGCCAGCCGCCAGATCGGCTGTGCACTGCCCAAGCTGGCGCCGGCGGCCATGGACCGCCTCAGTCATTACCATTGGCCGGGCAACGTCCGGCAATTGGAAAACGTGCTGTTCCAAGCGGTTTCCCTGTGCGATGGCGGGAAGGTGAAAGCCGAGCACATCCGCCTGCCGGACTACGGCGTGCGCCAGCCCCTTGGCGATTTCTCCCTTGAGGGGGGCTTGGACGAGATCGTTGGGCGTTTCGAGAAAGCGGTGCTGGAGCGCTTGTATTCCGAACATCCCAGCAGCCGGCAACTGGGCAAGCGGCTGGGGGTTTCCCATACGACCATTGCTAATAAATTGCGCGAATACGAAGTCGGCAAAACCGAGCCATAGTTGCTTGCTCTCGGTGCTCATGCGGCCTTATCGCGAGCAGGCTCGCTCCCACAAGATTACTGATTGCTCACAAATCATTGGAGCACTGGAGGTCCAATGTGGGAGCGAGCCTGCTCGCGATGACGGCAGAGGCCATTACCCAAGGAAAAGCATTGCCACGAACCGGCACAACACCGCCGGTTTTTCGTCTTCGATACCTTCCCCAAATCCCTTCCAGAACCCTCAAGTCCTTTGTTTCCAGGACCCAGGGGCGCCAGAAAAAAGTTGGTCTGCAAATTGCTTAAGGCTGTGCAACACAGCAGTGGGCGGCAAACGTCCGGCATGCAGAGGAACGACAGTGGACAAGTACCTTTATGTGGCAATGACCGGCGCCAGCCAGAACGCACTGGCGCAGCGGGCCCATGCCAACAACCTGGCGAACATCTCCACCAATGGTTTTCAGAAAGACCTGGAGCAGGCGCGCTCGATGCCGGTGTTCGGCGACAGCTTTCCGGCGCGGGCGTTTGCCCTCTCCGAGCGTCCTGCCACCGATTTCACCCCGGGTGCGCTGATCGAGACCGGTCGCGATCTGGACGTGGCGGTCAGCGGGCCGGGCTGGATGGCCGTGCAGAACCCCGATGGCGGTGAAAGCTACGTGCGCACCGGCAGCCTCAATGTCGACGCCCTGGGCGTGCTGCGGGCCGGCAACGGCATGCCGGTGATGGGCAATGGCGGTCCGATCGCCGTGCCACCCGAGCAGAAAATCGAAATCGGCCAGGACGGCACCATCAGCATCCGCGCCATGGGCGAAGGCCCGCGGGTGATGGCGGAAGTGGACCGCATCAAGCTGGTCAACCCAGACCTCAGGACCATGACCAAGGGCCTGGACGGCTCGATCCGGACCAAGGACGGCCAGCCGGCGCCCATCGACGGCAACGTGCAATTGGTGTCCGGGTTCCAGGAGGCGAGCAACGTCAATGCCGTGGATGAAATGACGTCGGTGCTGGCCCTGGCCAAGCAGTTCGAGCTCCACGTCAAGATGATGAACACCGCCAAAGAAGGCGATGAAGCCATGGCTCGGGTCTTGCAGATCTAACTATTAATTACAGCGTCGCGCCGAAAAACAGGCGTACGAGGAGAATCGAATGCTTCCGGCTCTTTGGGTTGCCAAAACAGGTCTGTCCGCCCAGGACACCAACCTTTCCACCATTTCCAACAACTTGGCGAACGTCTCGACCACGGGTTTCAAACGTGATCGCGCCGAGTTCCAGGACTTGCTCTACCAGGTAAAACGCCAGCCAGGCGCCCAATCGACCCAGGACAGCGAATTGCCGTCGGGCCTGCAAGTGGGTACCGGTGTGCGCATTGTCGGCACCCAGAAAAACTTCAACGCCGGCAGCCTGCAAACCACCGAGCAGCCGCTGGACATGGCCATCGACGGCCGCGGTTTCTTCCAGATCCTGCAGCCGGACGGCACCACGTCCTACACCCGTGACGGTACCTTCCACCTCGACTCCAACGGCCAGATCGTCAACGCCAGCGGTTTCGCCCTGGAACCGGCCATCGTCATCCCGAACGATGCCCAGACTTTCACCGTGGGCCGTGACGGCACCGTGTCCATCACCGTGGCAGGCAACCCGGCCGCCCAGGTTATCGGCAACCTGCAGACCGCCGACTTCATCAACCCGGCCGGCCTGCAAGCGGTGGGCAACAACCTGTTCCTGGAAACCGCTGCCAGTGGCGCGCCGCAAGTCGGCACCCCAGGCTTGAACGGCTTCGGTACCACGCTGCAGAACACCCTGGAAACCTCCAACGTGAGCACGGTCGAGGAGATGGTCAACATGATCACCACCCAGCGTGCCTACGAGATGAACTCCAAGGTGATCTCCACCGCCGACCAGATGCTCTCGTTCGTTACGCAGAATCTGTAACCGCGTCGTCCGTCATTACGTAGACAGGGCGGCCCCAGGGTCGCCTGCAACACCAAGAGGTAGGGTCATGAAACGCTTCGTATCTGTTCTGGCACTGAGTGGGATTACCGCACTCGCGGGCTGTGTTGCGCCAACGCCACGGCCCAAT
Organism: Pseudomonas sp. Z3-6; assembly: GCF_051131985.1. Classification (NCBI taxonomy): domain Bacteria; kingdom Pseudomonadati; phylum Pseudomonadota; class Gammaproteobacteria; order Pseudomonadales; family Pseudomonadaceae; genus Pseudomonas; species Pseudomonas sp. Z3-6. The sequence goes on along the minus strand of NZ_CP071644.1, from coordinate 5,210,251 downwards.
GACCCGTATTACGCTCCGGTGTTGCCGCGTACGCCGTTGCCGGCTGCCGCCAACAATGGTTCGATCTACCAGGCCGGCTTCGAGCAGAACCTGTACAGCGACCGCAAGGCCTTCCGGGTCGGTGACATCATCACCATCACCCTGAACGAGCGGACCCAGGCCAGCAAGAACGCCAACTCGCAGATCGACAAGACCAGCGAGACCAGCGTCGGCCTGACCTCGCTGTTCGGCTCCAGCCTGACCACCAACAACCCGATCGGTGGCGGCGACCTGAGTCTCAATGCCGGCTACGGTTCCGATCGATCGAGCAAAGGCGACAGCCAGTCCGGCCAGAGCAACAGCCTGACCGGCTCGATCACCGTGACCGTCGCCGATGTGTTGCCCAACGGCATCATCGCCGTGCGCGGCGAGAAGTGGCTGACCCTCAACACGGGCGATGAGCTGGTGCGTATCGCCGGCATGGTTCGCGCCGATGATATTTCCACCGACAACACTGTCCCATCGACCCGCGTGGCCGATGCGCGCATCACCTATTCGGGCACTGGTGCCTTTGCCGATGCGAGTCAGCCAGGTTGGTTCGACCGTTTCTTCCTCAGCCCGAAGTTCCCTTTCTAGGTGGCCAAGTTGAATCTCAAGCGGTTGAATCTTAAACAGCTGTTGATCGGTGCCCTGGTGATGTCGGCAGCCTTCACCGCTCAAGCCGAGCGTCTGAAGGACATCGCCAGCATTTCCGGCGTGCGTTCCAACCAGTTGATCGGCTACGGCCTGGTCGTGGGCCTGAACGGCACCGGTGACCAGACCACCCAGACCCCGTTCACCTTGCAGACCTTCAACAACATGCTGTCGCAGTTCGGCATCAAGGTGCCGGCCGGCTCCGGCAACGTGCAGTTGAAGAACGTCGCGGCGGTATCGATCAGTGCCGATCTGCCGGCATTCGCCAAGCCCGGCCAGCAAGTGGATATCACCGTTTCGTCGATCGGTAACTCCAAGAGCCTGCGTGGCGGCACCTTGTTGCTGACGCCGCTCAAGGGGATCGACGGTAACGTCTACGCCATTGCCCAGGGCAACCTGGTGGTGGGCGGTTTTGATGCCGAGGGTCGCGACGGTTCGAAGATCACCGTCAACGTTCCGTCGGCCGGTCGCATCCCGGGTGGTGCGTCGGTGGAGCGTGCGGTGCCGAGCGGTTTCAACCAGGGCAACAGCCTGACACTGAACCTCAACCGTTCCGATTTCACCACGGCCAAGCGCATCGTCGACAAGATCAACGACATGCTTGGCCCAGGCGTGGCCCAGGCCATCGACGGCGGTTCGATCCGCGTCACCGCGCCACTGGATCCGAGCCAGCGCGTCGACTACCTGTCGATCCTGGAAAACCTCGAAGTCGACCCGGGCCAGGCGGTGGCAAAAGTCATCATCAACTCCCGTACCGGCACCATCGTGATCGGCCAGAACGTCAAGGTTTCGCCGGCCGCCGTGACCCACGGCAGCCTGACCGTGACCATCACCGAAGACCCGATCGTCAGCCAACCGGGGCCATTATCCAACGGCCAGACCGCCGTGGTTCCGCGTTCGCGGGTCAATGCCGAACAGGAAGCCAAGCCGATGTTCAAGTTCGGCCCGGGCACGACCCTGGATGAAATCGTCCGGGCGGTGAACCAGGTCGGCGCGGCGCCGGGCGACTTGATGGCCATTCTTGAAGCCTTGAAGCAGGCCGGCGCGTTGCAAGCCGACCTGATCGTGATTTAAGGAAAACGGTCATGGTGGATATGCGCAAAGGCGCCTTGATCAGCGGGGATTCGGGGTCCTACTCGGACCTGAATCGCCTGAACCAGCTCAAGGTCGGCGACAAGAACAGCGAAGGCAACCTGCGCAAAGTGGCGCAGGAGTTCGAGTCGCTGTTCCTCGGCGAAATGCTCAAGTCCATGCGTTCGGCCACCGAGGCGCTGGGCAAGGACAATCCGATGAACACGCCGGAAGCCAAGCAATACCAGGAAATGTACGACCAGCAGTTGGCCGTTTCCATGTCCCGCGAAGGCGGTGGTATCGGCCTGGCCGATGTGCTGTTGCGCCAGATGTCGAAGAACAAGCCATTGGTGTCCGGCGAGGCGGCGACATTGTCGGCTGCCAAGCAACAAGAGGCGCAGGACACAGTCGCCAAGGCACCGGTGCCGACGCCAGTGGCGGCCGGGACCCTGCCTACCGATGGGCCGTTGTCGCGTACCAGTGGCCAGCGTCCGTTGTGGGCTTCGCGGGCCGTGAATGCACCGCAAGGGGCCGAGGGCGTCCACCGTAACGACATGGAACTGCTCAACCAGCGGCGCCTGGCCCTGCCACCGAAACTGGCTGACCGCCTGCTCGCCGGGTTGGTGCCTTCGGCAGCGGCCAATGCCGACGCCCCTGCGCAGAACCTGCTGCCGGATCGTGCCATCGCCGCCGTCAAGCCGGCCACCGGCGAACTGGCCAATGGCGACTGGCTGGCCGCGCTCAAGGCGTCCGAGCCCAAAGGCGACATGCAGGTCTATGGTCGCGCCGTGGCCCAGCCACCGCTGGCGCCAGCGCGCAAGGCCTTCCGCGATGCCGATGAATTCGTCAATGCCATGCTGCCAATGGCCAAGGAAGCCGCCGACCGCATCGGTGTCGACCCACGTTACCTGGTGGCCCAGGCCGCCTTGGAAACCGGTTGGGGCAAATCGGTGATGCGCCAACCCGATGGCAGCAGCAGCCACAACCTGTTCGGCATCAAGGCCAGCAAGAATTGGACGGGCGATTCGGCGCGGGCGATCACCAGCGAATTCCGCAATGGCGAGATGGTCAAGGAGACGGCCGAGTTCCGTTCCTACGCCTCGTACCGCGACAGTTTCCATGACTTGGTCAATCTGTTGCAAAGCAACAGCCGCTATCAAGAAGTGCTGAAGTCGGCCGATAAACCGGAACAGTTTGTACGCGAGTTGCAGAAGGCCGGTTACGCCACCGACCCGAACTACGCCAGCAAGATTTCGAACATAGCCCGGCAGATGACGAGTTACCAAAACTACGCATCGGCTGGTGCCACCACGACTTTATAAGGTCTGAACCATGAGTTTGCTCAATATCGGGATGTCGGGTCTGTCCGCAAGCCAGACCGCACTGGTGACCACGGGTAACAACATCGCCAACGTCGATACCGCCGGGTATTCGCGTCAGCAGACCGTGCAGACCACCAAGGCGTCGAACCAGTACGGCAACGTGTTCATCGGTTCCGGCACGACCCTGGCCGATGTGCGCCGGGTGTATAACTCGTATCTTGAAGCGCAACTGAAGACCACCACCTCGCTCAACAGCGATGCGGCGGCCTACCAAGGGCAGATCACGCCGCTTGACTCCCTGCTGTCGGACAGTGGCACCGGCCTCAACGGCGCGCTGACCAAATTCTTCGCCTCGGTGCAGAACGTCAACGCCAAGCCGGGCGACGATGCGTCCCGCCAGTTGCTGCTCAGCGATGCTCAAGCCCTGAGCAACCGTTTCAATTCGGTTGCCAGCCAGCTGACCGCGCAGAACGAAAACATCAATGGCAACCTGTCGAACATGGTCGACCAGATCAACAGCCTGGCCACCACCGTTGCCCAGTTGAACAAGAAAATCGCCGAAGTCTCCAATTCTGGAGGCGCGCCGAACGATTTGCTCGACGCGCGCAGCGAAACCATTCGCCAACTGTCGACCTTCACCGGCACCCAAGTCGTCGAGAACGGCAGTAGCCTGGACATCTACCTCGGTTCCGGCCAGCCGCTGGTGATGGGCAACATCACCAATAAACTCGAAGCGGTGCCGGACAAGAACGATCCGGGGCGCATCGGCATCCAGCTCAACAGCGGCTCCAGCGTCATGGACCTCACCCAGGTGATGACCGGTGGCGAGATCGGTGGCCTGATGCGCTACCGCAGCACCGTGCTCGACCCGGCCATGAACGAGCTGGGCCGCGTGGCCCTGGTCGTCGCCGATCAGATGAACAGCATCCAGGCCTCGGGCATCGACAAGAACGGTGCGTTTGGTTCCAACCTGTTCAGCAGCATCAACAGCGCCGCGCAGATGAGCCAGCGCAGCGTCGCCTCGCTGGGCAACAGCGCAGGCTCCGGCAACTTCAATGTGTCCATCGAAGACACCGGCAAGCTGACCACCAACGACTACAAGATCACCTTCACCAGCGGCACCAACTACACCGTACAGCGCCTGCCTGATAACACCTCCCTGGGCGCGTTCAGCACGACGACCACGCCAGCGCCGGTCGTCGATGGCTTCTCGCTGACCTTCGCCAATGGCACTGCGGCCGCCGGCGATTCGTTCAAGATCACCCCGACCCGCAACGCGGCGGGCAGCATCAAGACCGAGATGACCGACTCCAAGCGGCTGGCGATTGCTGCCCCGCTGGGCGCCGCCATCACGCCGGGCGGCAGTGGCACGCTGACCATTCCGGCCAGCGGCCAGCCGACCATGACGACGAAGCTGGACATCTACGACGAGGCCACCACCAGCATCATCCAGAACGGCATCAAGAATTCCATGCCGGTCAAGGTGGTGTTCGGCGCGACCTCGACTGATGGCACGAGCCAGGCTTATCAGTTGCTCGATGCCAAGGGCGGATTTATCAGTGGCGGCACGATCAAACCCGGTCAGAGCAACACCCTGAGCCTGAGTGTTCCGCTCAAGGATGCCAGCGGCAACCCGATCATGGATTCGTCCGTACCGCCGGTGCAGCGTACTGTCACTTTTGACATGTCCATCGCTGGCACGCCCTCCCAAGGTGCCGGCATCGATATAAGCCTTAGCCAGCCGGGCAGCCTGGACAACCGTAACGGTACCGTCCTGGCCGGCTTGCAGACCGCCAAGACCGTGGACACCAACTCTGCCAGCAAAGGCATTTCCCTGAACGATGCCTACGGCAAGCTGGTTGAAGGCGTCGGCGCCAAGGCTGCCCAGGGCAAGCTCGACAGCGCCGCCACCGGTGCAATCCTGGACAATGCCAAGAACGCCCGCGATTCGTTGTCCGGCGTGGACCTGGATGAAGAAACCGGCAACCTGGTCAAGTTCCAGCAGTACTACACCGCGTCTTCGCAGATCATCAAGGCTGCGCAGGAAATCTTCAGCACATTGATCAACAGTCTTTAAGGAGCCGTAGCCCATGCGCATTTCTACTTCTCAGTTCTACGAAAGCACGGCTGCGAACTACCAGAAAAACTTCGCCAATGTGGTCAAGACCAGCGAAGAGGCCAGCAGCCTGGTGCGGGTGAACACCGCCGCCGACGACCCGGTGGGGGCTTCGCGTCTGCTGCAACTGGGTACACAGGCTTCGATGCTGGCCCAGTACGAAACCAACACCAACACCATCAAGGCCACCTTGGGCACCACCGAAGCGGTGATGACCAGCATCGGCAACGTGTTGCAGCGCGCCAAGGAATTGGCCGTCGGTGCGGGTAACGCCGGTTACACTGATGCCGATCGCCAGGCCAACGCTTCGGAGCTGGCGCAGATCGAAGAACAATTGCTGAGCCTGATGAATAGCAAGGACGAAAACGGCAAGTACATCTTTGCCGGTTCCAAGGGTGACACCATCCCGTTTACCCGCAACACCGATGGCAGCTACAGCTACAACGGCGACCAGGTGACGCTCGACCTGCCGATCGGCGACACCATGTCGATGGCCACCAACAGCACTGGCTGGGAAGTGTTCCAGCAGGCCGTCAATACCAGCCGCAGCCAGGTCACCCGCACCGCGCCGCCGGTGGATGACGGACGCGTGGTCTTGTCCGACGGCCAGGTGTCGTCCAGTGTCAGCTACAACAGCAAGTTCCGCAGCGGAGAGCCGTACACCGTTGAGTTCACCAGCGGCACGCAACTGAAAATTACCGACGCGCTCGGCAATGACGTGACCGCCGAAGCCAGCCAGGGTGGCGCGTTCGACCCTAACAGCAAGAGTGGGCAGGCGGTCCAGTTCCGTGGTGTGGAACTGACCCTGAACATCAATCTGCAAGCGGGTGACGTCCCGGGCACCGTGTTGCCAGGCCATACTTTCACCCTGGCTGCCAAGCCGGACACCTTTGTTCCGATGCGCAGCCCCGGCAACCCGACCGCAGTGCAGATCACCGGCAGCGAGATCACCGATCCGGTGGCGTACCACGCCAGTTTCCCTACCGGGGCGGCCGTGTTGAAGTTCACCAGCGCCACCGATTTCGATCTCTACGCAGCACCGCTGACGGCTAACAGCCAACCCGTATCCAGTGGCACCCTGGCTGGCAACGTCGCAACAGCGTCGGGCGTTAGCTTTACCCTGAACGGTACGCCAGCCGCAGACGATCAGTTCAGCATCGCGGTCAACACCCACGAAACCCAGAACGTCCTGGACACCGTGAATCAGTTGAAGACCGCGTTGAGCACGCCGACTAACAACGATCCTATTGCGCTGCAGAAGCTGCAGGCTTCGCTGGCGTCCGGTATCGGCAACCTGGCGAGCGGCACCGATCAATTGTCCAGCGCCCTGAGTTCGGTGGGTGGTCGTGGTGCTGCTCTGGATACCCAGAGCGATACCAACCAGAGCTTGATCCTGGCCAACAACCAGACCCAATCGTCGATCCGCGATTCCGATGCGGCCGAGGTGATGACCCGCCTGACGTTGCAACAGACCATGCTGCAAGCCTCGCAACTGGCGTTCAGCAAGATCGCCCAGTTGGGTCTGTTCAACAAGATCTGAGCCGGTATCGACCGAGCCGCCAACCGTCTTTTTTTAAGCGGTTCCGGGGCTCCGACCTGAAAAGGCCGGAGCCCGCCGCTCGAGAGTTTTAACCGTGAAGTCACTTCCCCTCGTCAGCATCGTCATTCCTGCCTATAACCCTCGGTTTTTCGACCAGGCACTGCTCAGTGCCCTGACCCAGACCTACGAACACATCGAGATCATCGTTTGCGATGATTCGCCTGGCGATGAGATTCGCCAGATCCTCGAATCGTTCACTGAACCGTCCCATCCGACCCGCTATTTGCGAAACCCACAGCGACTGGGGCTTCAGGGCAACCTGTTGCGCTGTGTCGAAGAGGCCAGCGGTGAGTTCATCAAGGTGCTGTGCGATGACGACCGGCTATTCGCACCGAGCATTGCAATGCAGGCCCAGGCGTTGATGGATCATGCTGACGTGAGCGTGGTGTTTGCGCTTCGGCTGTTGTGCGACGCAGGTAACTTCATCTTGCCACCTCGGGTGGATAACTGCCGCTTCTCGCCGAATGACGCCTTGCTCAAGGGCGACGACATGCTGGCGATTTTTGAGAAAACACCTACTAACTTTATCGGTAATTTCAGTTCCGCCCTGATGCGCCGGGCCGATGTGCTGGAGTTGTTGCCCGCCCTGATTCAGGACGGTGCCGGTTTTGTTGCGGTGCTCGATTTTGCTTTGTTTGTCTGCTTGATGCGACGCGGCAACCTGATTGCCTTGAATACCGTGTTGAGTATCGAGCGTCTCTACCCGGAGCGTTTAAGCAAGACCCCGGAAATGCTCAAGGCTGCCAGATTAGAATGGGAATGGCTGGCGCAGATGCTTGTTGCGCGCAGCGGTGAAGCGGCTCCAGCCTCGGGTTGGGTGCGCTGCATCGATTTGAATAAAATCACTGACCAGCCTCATGCCTGGCAGGAGCTCTGCGTAACCCGCGTGCTGGGCAACCGCAATACCGTCGTCAATGGTCGGGTAGGCGCCCAGAGCGAGAGCTATGCCGAGTTCTACCGTGAATGGCTGTCGAATCGTCGTTTCAGTGAGGTCGAACGATGTGTCATGCCTGCGCGCATCGACAGTTGGCCGTTGCGGCCGAACATCGTGCCCATTGTCATCGACGGTGCCGGTGACGATGTGGCATTGGCGTCCACGCTGCGCAGCATAGACGGCCAGCTCTATCCGGCCCAGGCTGTCGTGGTGCTTTCCGACGCCCGTTGCGAGGCCAATGACCGGGTGTTGCAGTTGCCCTATCAGCCCGATTGGGCGCGGCAACTCAATGCAATTGTCCCGCAGTTGGAGGGCGCGCATTGGTTTTATCTGTTGCGTGCTGGCGACACTCTGCGTGACTCGGCATTGTTGATCCTGGCCGAACGCGTGGCCGGGAAACCGGGAATTCTCTGCGCTTACAGCGATGAGGGCGCACTGGTAAACGGCGAGTCCATCGAGCCGGTATTCAAGCCTGATTTCAACCTCGACCTGATGCGCGCCTATCCCTACGTCGGCCGGGCCCTGGCCTTCGAGCGTGAGCGTTTCATGACCGTGGGCGGTTTCGACCCGGCCCATGGCGAGCTGGCACCTCACGATTTGCTCTGGCGGTTGGTAGAAGAGGCTGGCCCGCAGACCATCGAGCACATTGCCGAGATTCAGGTGGAGTCGACGCTGAGCTTCGCCCAGTGGTTGTCGTGGCCGGGGGTTATCGAGGGCAACGCCCCTATGGTCGGCGCACACCTGGCGCGCATCGGCGCACCTCATGATATTCGCCAGGATGTGCTGCCGTTGATCAATCGCATCGACTACCGATACGGCATTCGTCCCTTGGTGTCGATCATCCTGCGCACGGGGGATTCGTTGAAAGCCTTGCAGCGCTGCTGCGAAAGCCTGATCGAGCGCACGGCCTATACGCATTATGAAATTCTGATAGTGGATAGCGGCGTCAGGGATCCTGCCATGCTCGGCTGGCTGGCGGACATGGCGCAGTTGGGCGCAAGCATGCTGCGCGTGCTGCGTTACGCCGGTGACGACAATGAGGCGGCGGTGCGTAACTTCGCCGCGGGCCAGGCCCTGGGCGGCTACTTGTTGCTGCTTAGCCCACAGATGGTCATTTGCGAAAGTGATTGGTTGGACGAACTGATCAACCATGCCGTGCGCCCGGAAGTCGCGGTGGTCGGCGCAAGGATACTCAGCCCTCAGGGTACGATTGTCGGCGCAGGGCAGATCCTCGGGTTGGCCGGACCGGTGGGGTCACCGTTTTATGGCGAGTCCGCGACCTCGCGTGGCTACATGCAGCGTCTGCACACGACCCAGAATTGGAGTTCGGTCAGCAGCGACTGCCTGATGGTGCGCAAGCAGGTGTTCGAAGAGCTCGATTGTCTTGATGAGGCGACGTTCACCCAGGGCCTCAGTGACGTCGATTTGTGCCTGCGCATAGGTAAGGATGGCTATCTGGTGGTCTGGACGCCTTACGCCAGCGTCATGCAAGCGACCGGGCAATCGTCAGCCCAGCCGGAAGAAGCGTTGCAGGAACGCGAGCGTGAAGTTTTCTATCGCAAATGGCTGCCGCAGATTGCTCGTGACCCGGCTTACAGTCCTTCCTTGAGCCTGGGGGCTTCCAGCTTCGGTCTGGAACCCTCGCTACGCAATAACTGGAACCCGTTTTGCACCCGTACATTGCCACTGGTACTTGGTTTGCCAGTCAATGCCACAGCAGTTGGTCATTATCGCGTCACGGCCCCCCTGGCTGAGCTTGAAGCTGCCGGTCGAGTGATTGCTCGGGTGGCCTACGAGTCGCCTTCGACCGTTGAAATCGAGCGACTGTCTCCAGATGCCATCGTGTTGCAGGGGCGCTACAGCGAAGGTGCTGCTGGCGACATTCTACGAATGAAGAAGTATTCCGGCGCTTTTAGGATTTTTGAACTCGACGACTACATCGTAAGCGCGCCCAAGAAAAATACCCACACGCGCAACAAACCGGTCAACACCGAGCAGATGCTGCGCGAGGGTATCGCGTTGTGTGATCGCGTGGTAGTGACAACTCAACCGCTGGCGGATGCCTTATCCTGCATGCACAACGAGATCCGCGTGGTGCCTAACATGTTGCGACCCGAGCCATGGGCCCGGTTGAGCAGCCGGCGCGGAACATCCTCCAAGCCACGGGTCGGCTGGGGCGGCGGGACCAGCCACAGCGGCGATCTGGAAATCATTGCCGACGTCGTCCGCGAACTTGCCAATGAGGTGGAGTGGGTGTTCTTCGGGATGTGCCCGGAAGTATTGCGCCCCTACATTCATGAGTTCCACGCCTCCGTCGGATTGCAGACTTACCCGTTCAAACTGGCCAGCCTGAACCTCGACCTGGCACTGGCACCGCTGGAGTTCCATATCTTCAACGACTGCAAGAGCAATCTGCGCTTGCTGGAGTACGGCGCCTGCGGCTACCCGGTGATCTGCACCGACACCAAGGCCTACGACGGCTTCCTGCCGTGTACCAAGGTACGCAGCAACAGCACCGAGGAATGGATCGCGGCAATCCGCATGCACTTGGCCGACCCTGACGCCAGCTACCGCATGGGCGATGAACTGCGCGAAGCGGTGTTGCGCGACTACATGCTCAGCGGCAAGAACCTGCAACATTGGTTGTGGGGTTGGTTGCCGGACTAGCTCTGACAAAACTTGGATCAATGGCGACTTTAGTCGCCTTTTTTTCGCCTCAATCTCCATGCCCACAAGCCGATAAAGGCAGATGAGTTTTTTTGATCGCGAGCGGTTTTATCCAATGCTGCTTGAAAAAATACCCGTTTTCTCAACAGAGCAAGGAAGAAGCAAATGGCAGTGATAAATGGAACGAGCGGCGTGGATACACTGGCCGGGAGCAGTGATGACGACGAGGTCTATGGATTGGCCTCTAATGATGTACTCCTGGGTAGCGCTGGGGCGGACAGGCTGGATGGGGGGACGGGGGCCGATACGGTGGATTATTCCGCTTCGACGGCTGGCATCGACATTGATATTCGCAACGGTGTCGGCCGGGCTGGTGTCGGTGGTGATGCCGAAGGCGATACGCTGGTCGCTATCGAAAAAGTTATCGGTACGGCATTTGATGACACTTTCACGAGCGCGATTGGTGGCCCTACTTTTGAAGGCGGCGCCGGTAACGATGTTTATAACGTCGCCACAAGTGGCGTGAAAATAATTGAGCAAGACAATGGTGGCATCGACGAGCTGCGTACCAGCTGGAAGTTGATGACCATGGACCCCTTCATTGAAAACATGACCTACACCGGCAGCACAGACTTTACCGGTTACGGCAACGCCAGCGACAACATCATCACCGGCGGCGTGGGCAACGATGTGCTGTTCGGTGGTGACGGCGCCGACCAGTTCTTTGGCGGCGCGGGGCTGGACGTGGCCGGTTATACCGACAGCAAGGTGGCGGTGAATATCAACCTCAAGACGGGTGTTCACTCGGGCATCGCCACTGGCGATACCTTTACCGACATCGAAGTGATTCGTGGCACAGGTGCTGCCGATACCTTCGTGGCGGACGGTCGGGCGATTGGCTTCGACGGCGGCGCGGGCATCGACACGGTGGATTACTCGACGTCGGCCGAGGCGATCAATGTCGATATTCGGGCCTATAAAGGCTTGCCTGGGATTGGCGGTGATGCCGAAGGCGACACGCTGGAAGGGATCGAAAAGGTTATCGGTACGGCGTTCAATGACACGTTCACCAGTGCCTGGGGAGCCGTGACGATGGAAGGCGGGGCAGGGGACGATCTCTATACCGTCAATACCAGCGGCAACAAGACGATCGAGTTGGCTGACGGCGGCTACGACGAGGTACGCACTAATCAGGCCACCTTCACCCTGAACCCGTTCATCGAAAAACTGACCTACACCGGCACAGCGACGTTCACCGCGTACGGCAACGCCAGCGACAACATTATCATCGGCGGCGTGGGCAACGATGTACTGTTCGGTGGTGACGGCGCCGACCAGTTCTTTGGCGGCGCGGGGCTGGACGTGGCCGGTTATACCGACAGCAAGGTGGCGGTGAACATCAACCTCAAGACGGGTGTTCACTCGGGCATCGCCACTGGCGACACCTTTACCGACATCGAAGTGATCCGCGGCTCGAATTTGAACGACACCTTTGTGGCGGACGGCCGGGCGATCGGTTTTGACGGCGGCGCGGGCATCGACACGGTGGATTACTCGACGTCGGCCGAGGCGATCAATGTCGATATTCGGGCCTATAAAGGCTTGCCTGGGATTGGCGGTGATGCCGAGGGCGACACGCTAGAGGGCATCGAAAAGGTCATCGGTACGGCGTTCAATGACACGTTCACCAGTGCCTGGGGAGCCGTGACGATGGAAGGCGGGGCAGGGGACGATCTCTATACCGTCAATACCAGCGGCAACAAGACGATCGAGTTGGCTGACGGCGGCTACGACGAGGTACGCACTAATCAGGCCACCTTCACCCTGAACCCGTTCATCGAAAAACTGACCTACACCGGCACAGCGGCTTTCACTGCTTACGGCAGTGTCACCGACAACATCATCGTCGGCGGCGCAGGTAACGACGTGCTGTTCGGCGGTGACGGCGCCGATCAGCTCTTCGGTGGCGCGGGGTTGGATGTGGCCGGTTATACCGATAGCAAGGTGGCGGTGAACATCAACCTCAAGACGGGTGTTCACTCGGGCATCGCCACTGGCGACACCTTTACCGACATCGAAGTGATCCGCGGCTCAAGTTACAACGACACCTTCGTGGCGGACGGTCGGGCGATTGGCTTCGACGGCGGCGCGGGCATCGACACGGTGGATTATTCCACTTCGACCGAAGCGATCAATGTCGATATCCGCAATTACAAAGGCCTGTCAGGTACCGGCGGTGATGCCGAGGGCGACACGCTGGAGGGCATCGAAAAGGTCATCGGTACGGCGTTCAATGACACGTTCACCAGTGCCTGGGGAGCCGTGACGATGGAAGGCGGGGCAGGGGACGATCTCTATACCGTCAATACCAGCGGCAACAAGACGATCGAGTTGGCTGACGGCGGCTACGACGAGGTACGCACTAATCAGGCCACCTTCACCCTGAACCCGTTCATCGAAAAACTGACCTACACCGGCACAGCGGCTTTCACTGCTTACGGCAGTGTCACCGACAACATCATCGTCGGCGGCGCAGGTAACGACGTGCTGTTCGGCGGTGACGGCGCCGATCAGCTCTTCGGCGGCGCGGGGTTGGATGTGGCCGGTTATACCGATAGCAAGGTGGCGGTGAACATCAACCTCAAGACGGGTGTTCACTCGGGCATCGCCACTGGCGACACCTTTACCGACATCGAAGTGATCCGTGGCTCAAGTTACAACGACACCTTCGTGGCGGACGGTCGGGCGATTGGCTTCGACGGCGGCGCGGGCATCGACACGGTGGATTACTCGACGTCGGCCGAGGCGATCAATGTCGATATTCGGGCCTATAAAGGCTTGCCTGGGATTGGCGGTGATGCCGAAGGCGACACGCTGGAAGGGATCGAAAAGGTTATCGGTACGGCGTTCAATGACACGTTCACCAGTGCCTGGGGAGCCGTGACGATGGAAGGCGGGGCAGGGGACGATCTCTATACCGTCAATACCAGCGGCAACAAGACGATCGAGTTGGCCGATGGTGGCTACGACGAAGTGCGCACCAACCAGGCCAGCTACAGGATGGATCCGTTCATCGAGAAGTTGACCTACACCGGCACGGCCGCTTTCACCGCCTATGGCAACGCTAGCGAAAATATCATTATCGGGGGCGCCGGCAACGACGTGCTGTTCGGCGGTGACGGAGCCGACCAGTTCTTCGGTGGCTCGGGGCTGGACGTGGCCGGTTATACCGACAGTAGCGAGGCCATGTACATCAACCTCAAAACCGGAGTTTATTCGGGTATTGCAGTTGGTGATTCCTTTACCGGCATCGAAGTGATCCGCGGCTCAAGTTACAACGACACCTTTGTAGCGGACGGTCTGGCGATTGGCTTCGATGGTGGTCTGGGAATAGACACGGTGGATTACTCGACGTCGGCCGAGGCGATCAATGTCGATATTCGGGCCTATAAAGGCTTGCCTGGGATTGGCGGTGATGCCGAGGGCGACACGCTGGAAGGTATCGAAAAGGTTATCGGTACGGTGTTCAATGACACGTTCACCAGTGCCTGGGGGGCTGTAACGCTGGAAGGAGGGCTCGGTGACGACGTCTACATTGTCAACACCAGCGGGAACAAGACGGTCGAGCTGGCCGATGGCGGCTTCGACGAAGTATTTACTAGCCAGGCCATCTTCACCATGGACCCGTTCATTGAGAAGATGACCCACACTGGCACGGTGGCATTCACAGGGTACGGCAACACCGGCGATAACATCATCATCGGTGGTGGCGGTAACGATGTACTGTTCGGCGCCGCTGGTGCAGATCAACTCATCGGCGGTGCAGGCGTTGATGTGGCCAGCTATGGTGACAGTCGGGTAGCGGTCACTCTCAACATGACCACAGGCGTCCATACAGGCATTGCGGCTGGGGATACCTATCAGGAGATTGAAACGCTACGAGGGTCGGGCTTTAACGACACCTTCATTGGCGGTTCGCAAGCGATGGGCGTGGATGGCGCGTTGGGAACTGATCTGGCCAGCTATGAACAGTCCTCCAGTGCGGTGACCATCGACCTGACAACCAATGTGAATGCCGGTGATGCGGCGGGCGATACGTTTACCGCGATCGAGATCTATCAGGGCTCCAGCTTCGATGACACCCTGTTGGGCTCTGCTAAAGCCGACATTTTTATTGGCGGTGCGGGCGCCGACGTGATCGATGGTCGCGATGGTGTGGACCAGGCCTGGTACATCAACAGTGCTGCCGCAGTGGATATCAACCTTCAGACGGGTATTCACCAGGGAGGCGACGCCCAGGGCGATGTGCTGACTAACATCGAGCGGGTCATGGGTAGCCAGTTCAATGACTCCATGACAGGAGACAGCCAGGCTAATTGGCTGGAGGGCGGGCTGGGCAGCGACACCATCTACGGGGGCGATGGCGCCGATTACATCTATGGCGGCTTGTACACGGCTACGGGCCCGATGCTTCCCGGTAGCTCGACCAACGTTGCCCAGGCCGACCAGCTCTATGGCGGCCTCGGCAATGATGCGATCACCACGGCCAGCCTGGACACCGGAACAGTGGCTTATGGCGAGGCTGGCAACGACGGTATCGCGGTGTTCAGTGGCACTGCTGACGGTGGGGCCGGCAACGATATTCTGTTGGGCAAAGGGGATGGTTTCCGCTTATTGGGCGGGGCAGGCGATGACACTTTGACTGTCGCCGAAGGTGGTCAGGGGTTCGTCAATGGAGGCCAGGATGACGATACTTACGTCATTGATACTTACGGCCAGGTCACGATCAAGGATGACGGCACAGGAGGATTTGACCGGGTGATGCTGAACGGAATGGAGTCGATGGACACGATAACGACCGTACGAAGTGGCAATGATGCCTATATCTTCAACACCTCCAGCTACCATTCAGGCCGACCTCTTTCGGACATGGGCGTGAAGCTGCAGGACTGGTACGCGGGCTTCAACACCATCGAGCAGTTCCATACGTCCAATGGAGATGTCTTTACGATCCCCGCATAACACCTGCGCATGCTCCCCCTTGCCCGGGGAGCTTGATCAAGAGCAAGGCTATAGGAGCGCCTCTGGGTCTTATTGACCCAGAGGCGTTTTTATTTGCCCGCAGCTTGGGCGCAATCTTGCGCAGGCGAGTCCTGCCGTAGGCGGGCTGTCTGGTGCGGAACTTGCAGCCCAGCGCAAAGCGCTCGAAGAGCGTCAAGTTTCCATACGGCCTCTGTCATCAAGTCAGTATTGACTGGTGACATGGATGTCATAAAAACCAAGGGATGGATAACAGTTGAAAACCCCTAAGGCTGTCAGTGCGCCTGTTGTCGCGCCTCCATTGAAATCGGCATTGCGCCGGGGGCTGATAGGCGCCGCGCTGTTTTCCGGGGTAATCAATATCCTGGCGCTGATTGGCCCGGTGTTCATGCTAGAAGTCTACGACCGAGTCATCCCCAGCCAGAGCGTCCCGACCCTGGTCGCCCTGGGCCTGCTGGCGCTGGGGGTTTATGCGCTTTCGGGCCTGCTGGATATCATTCGCTCCCGAGTCATGGTGCGAATTGCTTCCTCGCTGGATCTGGCGCTGTCTTCGAGAGTCTTCAACGTGATTGCCCGCGCTTCACTGAAAACGCCGATTACCGGAGACGCTTTGAAACCGGCCCAGGAGCTGGACCAGATCCGCAGTTTTATTGGTGGTCCGGGACTTGTGGCATTTTTCGATTTGCCGTGGATGCCGGTTTACCTCGCGGTCTGCTTTTATATTCACCCGCTCTTTGGTCTTTTGACCGTCGGCCTGATGATCATCCTCATCGGTCTGACCCTGATCACTGACCGGCAAACCCGCAAACTGATGCAGGCGTCGACCGATGCGTTGAACAAGCGCAATCACCTGGGTCAGCAAGCACACCAGAACGCCGAAGCGCTGATGGCCATGGGCATGTTGGCCAATACGTCGACTATCTGGCAGAAGAATCACAGTACCTTCATCACCCTGCAACGACGCTCGATCGACATCGGCGGTTTTTACGGTGGCATTTCCAAAACCTTGCGCCAGGTCGTTCAGTCGGCCGCCCTGGCCTTGGGGGCATGGTTAGTGATCCAGGGCGACTTGAGCGGCGGCACGATGATCGCGGCCTCGATTATTGTGGCGCGGACCCTGGCACCGGCGGAGCAGGTCATTGCCTCGTGGCGCAGCCTGTTGGGTGCCCAAATCGCCTGGAAGAAGCTGCTGGAAGTGTTCTCGCTGTTCCCGGATGCCCAGAGCAAGACCGAGCTGCCCGCGGCCCATCGCAACTTGCAGGTCGAAAGTGTTTTCGCCGCGCCGCCCGGCGCGCAGCGCCTGACCTTGCAAAATATCAATTTCATGGCCGCCGCGGGCACTGCCGTGGGGGTGGTGGGGCCGAGCGCATCGGGCAAGTCGTCATTGGCACGGGTCCTCGTCAACGCCTGGGCACCGGCTCGTGGGCATGTCCGGCTCGATGGCGCGCCGCTGGATCTGCTGACCGAACAAGCTCGAGGCAATTTGATCGGTTATCTGCCGCAAAGCGTTGGGCTGTTTACCGGAACCGTCGCCCAGAACATCGCCCGGCTAGACCCTTCGGCACCGGACAGTGCGATTGTCAGCGCAGCACAATTGGCTGGGGTCCATGAGTTGATTCTGCAACTGCCCCAAGGCTATGAAACCCAAGTGGGAGAAGGTGGGGTCAACCTCTCGGCCGGTCAGCGACAACGGGTGGCACTGGCCAGGGCCTTATTCGGTGATCCGTTCCTGGTGGTGCTGGACGAGCCAAATTCAAACCTCGATGCCGAAGGTGAACAGGCGCTGGCCAAGGCCATCCTGGCGCTCAAGGCCCGTGGTGCCATCGTGGTGGTAATTGCCCATCGCACCAGTATCTTGTCGGTGATCGACCAAGTGCTGATTCTCGAAAACGGCATGCAGGCAGCTTTCGGTCCCAAGGATGTCGTTCTTAAAAGGCCGCCTGCGCCAGCTCCCCGGCCCGCCAGCAATGTCGTGGAATTGGGAGTACCCAACTGATGCAGACCGATCAAGAAGCCAATCTGACCGATTCTTTATCCCGTCATCTGCGTTGGGGGGCGGTGTCATTGGTGGTGCTGCTTGGCGGAGGGCTGACCTGGGCGTCGAGCACCAGCCTGTCCGGCGCGGTCATCGCCACGGGCGTGGTCGCCGTGGAAGGCAGCGTCAAGACCGTCCAGCATCCTACCGGCGGCGTCGTCGCCGAACTGCTGGTGAAGGAAGGGCAGACAGTCGCGGCAGGGGACGTGTTGTTGCGGCTCGATGCCACATTGCCTGCCGCCAGTCAGGCCATCGTCAGTAAATCGTTGAACCAGGCCTGGGCCCGTTTGGCTCGCCTGGAGGCCGAGCGGGACAATGCCAGCGAAGTGACGGTGCCAAAAGAGCTGCTGAGTCGTATGAGCGTGGAAGAGGCCAAGACCGTCATGGCCAGCGAGCAGCAACTGTTCATCGACCGCCGCGCTTCCCGGGAAGGCCAGAAGAAGCAACTGCGCGAGCGTGTCCAGCAACTCAACGAAACCATTGCCGGCCACGACCTCCAGCAAAAAACCAAGCTTGAGGAAATCGAACTGATTGATAGCGAATACCAAGCTGTCAAAAAGCTGTTCGACAAAGGCATGATGACCCTCGACCGGGTTAACGCCCTGGCTCGAGGTATTGCCCGCTTGCGCGGAGAGCGGGGACAGTTGATGGCGTCCATTGCCGAGGCCCGGGGCAAGATCGCCGAAACCGAGTTGCAACGACTCCAGGTTGACCAAACTTTCCGCAGTGAAGTGTCTCAAGAGCTGAGGGATTTGCTGGCCCGTCAGGGCGAGTTGATCGAGCGGGAGATCACGGCCAGTGATCAGCTCAAACGCATCGACATCACCTCGCCGATTGCCGGGCGCGTGCAGCAATTGGCCGTGCACACAATCGGTGGTGTGATCTCACCGGCCGAGGGGCTCATGCAGATCGTACCCGCCGACGATGAACTGCTGGTGGAGGCGAAAATCAGTGCCCAGGACATCGACCAACTAACGGTCGGGCAATCCGCGACCTTGCGCTTGAGTGCGTTCAACCGCAGCACCACGCCGGAACTGACCGGCACCGTGGTGCGGTTGTCCGCGGATCTGATTCAGGATGAGCGCACCGGGGTAGGGTTTTATCGGGCAGGTATCAAGATTCCTCAAAGTGAATTGGCAAAACTGCAAGGGCTTGCCCTGGTGCCGGGAATGCCGGTTGAGTCAATGATTCAGACCGGCTCCAGAAACGTCATGTCTTATTTGCTTAAACCAATCAGCGACCATGCCCAGCGAGCATTCAGAGAGGGCTAGTTTTTAACGCTGAGTGGCTTGGCAAGGTTATGAACGCTAGAGCTTCCGATACCAGGATTTGCTGGCGCGTTTCCTGCAAGCCCCCCTCATATCGCCATAAAACGAGCGCTCGCGGCCTGTCGCAGCGCTCGGATCGGCATTGAAGGTGTAATCCCCGCGCCAGCAAAGCGAAACAACGCTTGGCCGAGCCCGGTGATGAACAAGAGGGGAGACGATGAAGGCAGTTATCTTGGCAGGTGGTCTCGGCACGCGAATCAGCGAAGAATCCCACCTCAAGCCCAAGCCGATGATCGAGATCGGCGGCAAGCCAATTCTTTGGCACATCATGAAGCAGTATTCCGCCCACGGAATCCACGACTTCGTCATTTGCCTGGGCTACAAGGGCTATGCCATCAAGGATTTTTTCGCCAACTACTTCCTGCACACCTCTGACGTCACCTTCGATATGTGCAACAACCGCATGGACGTTCATCAGAACTACAGCGAGCCGTGGCGCGTGACATTGATCGACACCGGTGAGGACACCATGACCGGTGGGCGTCTGCGTCGGGCGGCACGTTACCTGGAAAATGAAGAGGCGTTCTGCTTCACCTATGGTGATGGCGTGTCGGACCTCAATATTGGCGCGCTCGTGGATTTTCATTTGTCTCACGGCAAGCTTGCCACCGTGACGGCAGTCCAGCCCCCCGGGCGTTACGGTGCGTTGGAGCGCGACGGCGATAGCGTTCTGGGTTTCACTGAAAAACCTCGAGGTGACGGTGGCTGGATAAATGGGGGCTTCTTTGTGCTCTCGCCAAAAGTCTTGCCTTTTATCACCGATGACCAAACGTCCTGGGAGGCTGAGCCGCTGGCTGCGTTGGCGAGCGAGCAGCAGCTCCAGGCGTTCCAGCACGATGGTTTCTGGCATCCAATGGACACCCTGCGGGATAAAAACCACCTCGAAGCCCTGTGGCAAAGCGGCGAGGCCCCATGGAAACAATGGTCTTGAATCCGGAGTTCTGGCGTGGCAAGCGCGTACTGGTCACCGGCCATACCGGCTTCAAGGGCAGTTGGCTGACGCTGTGGTTGCAAAGCCTGGGGGCCAAGGTCAGTGGCTTTTCCCTTGACCCGGCCACCCAGCCAAACCTGTTCGAGCTGGCCCGCGTGGGCGAGGGCATCGATGACCGGCGCGGTGATTTGCGCGACCTGGGCGCGTTGCTGGAATTGCTGGCGGACGTGCAGCCGGAGATCGTCCTGCATCTGGCGGCGCAGCCGTTGGTGCGCGAAGGTTATCGCGACCCGTTGGGCACGTATTCCAGCAACGTCATGGGCACGCTCAACCTGCTGGAAGCGGTTCGCCAAGTGGGTGGGGTCAAGGCGTGTGTACTGGTTACCACCGATAAGGTCTACGCCAATCAGGAATGGTTATGGCCCTACCGCGAAAACGAGCCTTTGGGCGGTCACGATCCCTATAGCAGCAGCAAGGCCTGCTGCGAATTGCTGGCGCAGTCTTATGCCGCCTCATTCTTCTCGGCTGAGCGCTATGCCGAGCATGGTTTGGCCCTGGCCACGGCGCGGGCCGGCAACGTACTGGGCGGCGGTGATTTCGCGCCCGAGCGCCTGATCCCCGACGTGCTTAAAGCGTGGTCGGCAGACGAGCCGGTGACGCTGCGTTATCCACAGGCCGTTCGTCCGTGGCAGCACGCCCTGGAACCGTTGGCTGGTTACCTGTTATTGGCTGAATGCCTGTATCAGCAGGGACCAGAGTTCGCCGGCGCCTGGAACTTTGGTCCGGGTGAAGCCGATATGTGCAGCGTAGGTGAAGTCGTCCAGCTGTTGGCCGAGCGCTGGCCGCAAGCGCCGGGCCTGCGCATCGAACCGAGCAATTTGCATGAGGCCGGCCTGTTGCGCCTGGACAGCAGCCGCGCCCGGCAGCTGCTCGGCTGGCAGCCACGTTGGTCGTTGCAACAATGCCTGGCCCAGACCCTGGATTGGCATTTGGCGTGGCAGAACGGTGACGACATGCGTCAAGTCACCCTCGGTCAACTGAACCTGTACCGAGGCGCGTTGTGAGCGAGTTTTCCTTGAAGGCATTGCCGCTGGCCGATCTGTTCAGCGTCCAGCACAAACGCTTCGAAGACCAGCGCGGGCATTTCGCCCGGCTGTTCTGCGAAGGCAGCCTGAGCGCATTTGGCCAGCCGTTCCATATCCGCCAGATCAACCACTCCTGCACACGTGAGCGCGGTAGCGTGCGCGGGTTGCATTATCAGAACGCGGCGCAGCCGGAAGCCAAGCTGATCACGTGCTTGCGTGGCGAAGTCTGGGATGTGGCGGTGGATTTGCGCCCCGATTCCGAGAGTTTCCTGCATTGGCATGCCGAGCACCTGAAGGCCGGCGATGGCCGCAGCCTATTGATCCCGGCGGGGTTCGCCCATGGGTTCCAGACCCTCACCGACGACGCGGAGCTGCTTTACTTGCACAGTGCCGACTACGCTCCCGAGCACGAGGGTGGCCTGTCGGTGAATGATCCGCGGCTGGCAATTGCCTGGCCGCTGCCTGTCAATAATCTGTCGAGTCGGGACAGCAACCATCCCTTGCTTGACGAGCGTTTCGCTGGAGTGCGTCTATGAACTGCCGAGGTTGTGGGACTGCCCTGGCTTTGCCTTTGATCGATCTCGGTACTTCGCCGCCATCCAACGCTTATGTGCGGGCCGACCAATTGGATCAGGCCGAGCAGTGGGTGCCGCTCAAGGTCGCGGTATGCCAGCAATGCTGGTTGGTGCAGACCGAGGATTACACCCGCGCGGACACATTGTTCGACGCCGAGTATGCCTATTTCAGTTCTTTTTCCAGCACCTGGCTGGCCCACGCCGAGCGCTACGTTGCCGAGATGGTCGAGCGCTTCGACCTGAGTGCCGGCAGTCGCGTGGTGGAAATTGCCGCCAACGATGGCTACCTGTTGCAGTACGTGGCCAAGCGCGGTATTCCGTGCCTGGGCGTCGAGCCGACACGCAGCACCGCAGAGGCCGCCCGTGCCAAAGGCCTGGAGATCCGTGAGTTATTCTTCGGTCGCGAAACGGCCACGCAACTGATCGGCGAAGGCTGGGCAGCGGATTTGATGGCGGCCAACAACGTATTGGCCCACGTGCCGGACATCAATGATTTCCTCGCCGGCTTTGCCACTCTGCTCAAGCCAACCGGCGTCGCCACGTTCGAGTTTCCGCAACTGCTCACATTGATGGCCGGGCAGCAGTTCGACACGCTGTACCACGAACATTTTTCCTACTTGTCGCTGACGTCCGTGCAGACCCTGTGCGAGCGCAATGGGCTTGAAGTATTCGATGTCAGCCAACTGTCGACCCACGGCGGCTCGTTGCGAGTCTTCGTCCAGCGGATCGATGGAGTCCGGCGTCCGGTCCAATCTTCAGTGCAACAACAATTGCAGGCCGAACGGGAGGCAGGCGTGAAAACCGCCGCCTACTACGCCACCCTGGCGCCAGCCGCCGAAGCGATCAAGCATGGCTTGCTACGCTTTTTGCTACAGGCCAAGGCCGATGGCAAGCGTGTGGTCGGTTATGGCGCGGCCGCCAAGGGCAACACCTTGCTCAACTACGCCGGGGTCAAGCCTGACTTGCTGGCGTGGGTGGCGGATGCCAATCCGCACAAGCAGGGTAAGTATTTACCGGGCAGTCGGATTCCTATTGTGTCGCCTGAGCGTATCGCAATAGAGAAACCCGACTACGTGCTCGTCCTGCCCTGGAATTTGCTGAGCGAAGTCAGCCAGCAGCTGGTTGAGGTTCGTCAATGGGGTGGGCAATTCGTCATCGCGGTGCCTGAGTTAACGCTGCTATGAAAGTTTTAGTAACTGGCGCCACCGGGTTTGTAGGCCGTCATCTGGTCGCGGCCTTGCTCGCTCGCGGGTGTCAGGTCCGGGCGGTTGCGCGCCGGGAAGAGCCGGCCAGGGAGTTGCCCTGGTTCGACCAGGTTGAATTCGTCGCGGCCGATGTCTACGCAGAAGCGCTGGACGTTGTTGCATTGGTGGAGGATGTCGATGCCTTGGCGCATCTGGCGTGGCCGGGGCTGCCGAACTACCAGGCTCTGTTTCATTTCGAACATAACTTGATGGCCGATTATCAGTTCATCAAAGAGGCTGTCGTGGCGGGTGTGGGACAGGTGCTGGTCACAGGTACCTGTTTCGAGTACGGCCTGCAGAGCGGACCGCTCGATGAGCAGACTGCGCCGCAACCGGCCAACCCTTACGGCTTGGCGAAAAATACCTTGCGCCTGTTTCTTGAACACCTGCAGCGCGAGCACCCGTTTACCTTGCAGTGGGCACGTTTGTTCTATTTGTACGGCACCGGTCAGAACCCCACCAGCCTGCTCGCGGCGCTGGACCGGGCCATCGATACCCAGGCGCCAGTATTCGATATGTCGGGGGGCGAGCAATTGCGCGATTACCTGGCAATCGAAACAGCGAGTGCTTATCTGGCGGGGCTGCTGTCGCAGCGCGAATTCAATGGGGTCGTCAATTGCTCAAGTGGTGAACCGGTGTCGGTTCGCGCGCTGGTAGAAGCACGGCTGCGCGAGCGTGGCGCGGCCATTCGCCTGAACTTGGGCCACTATCCCTATCCGACTCACGAACCCATGGCGTTCTGGGGCGTGGCCGAACGTTTGCAAACCTTGTTGGGAGCCGAACATGACGCTTGAGCTGTACCGGGCCACCGGCCTTCCGGTTCTGCAGAACCGTACCTTCGCCGATGAGCAGTCAGCCAAAACCTCGGCGAGTGCCGACATGGTGTTGGTCCAGGACGAAGTGAGCGGGTTGGTTTTCAACCAGGCGTTCGATGCCGACAAGCTCAGCTATGACAGCGACTACCAGAATGAACAGGCCCATTCCGGTCAGTTTCAGAAACATCTTGCTGACGTGGAAGGCATCATCGCCCGGCATTTCAGCGGCCAGGAATTGATCGAGGTCGGTTGCGGCAAAGGCTATTTCCTGGAGCTGCTCAAGGAGCGTGGTTACGCAATCACGGGTATCGACCCGGCCTATGAGGGCAATAACGCAGATGTCATCAAGGCGCCGTTTACCCGTGACCTCGGGCTTTCGGCTGACGCGGTCGTGCTGCGTCATGTGCTGGAGCATATTCAGGATCCGGTGGCTTTCCTCGCCGAAATCTCAGCGGCCAACCAGGGCGGACAGATTTACATCGAAGTGCCGTGCCTGGACTGGATCCTGGAGCATCGAGCCTGGTTCGACCTGTTCTACGAACACGTCAATTATTTCCGCCTTGACGACCTGCGGCGGATGTTCGGCACGGTGCATGAGGCGGGGCATCTGTTCGGCGGTCAGTACCTGTACATCGTTGCCGATCTGGCCACGTTGCGCCTGAAGCCGGAACAGCCCGTTCCAGCCTTGCAAATGCCCGATGGATTCACCGCCAGCCTCGGTCATGCCGTGCAGATCGTCCAGGCTGCGCCGCAACAAGGCTCGGCGATCTGGGGGGCTTCCTCCAAGGGCGTGATCTATTCGCTATTCCTGCAACGAGCCGGTGTTGCAGTGGACTGCGTGGTGGATATCAACCCGGCCAAGCAGGGGCGGTATCTGCCGTTGTCGGGCGCCCGGGTATCTTCGCCGAAAGAAGCTATGAATGCGCTGCCCGAAGGCGCCAACCTGTTCGTAATGAACTCCAATTACCTCGAAGAGATCAAGCGGATGACGGGTGGGCGCTACGTCTACCACGCCGTTGACAGCGCTTCGTTCCAATAACCACGAGATTCGAAAAATGACCGACAACACTATCCATAAAGCTTTCGAAGCCCAATGCCAGACCGAAATCGCCGGTCAGGGCCAAGATCAGAAACTCGTCGGCTTGGCCAAGGCGTTTTTCAACGAATCGGCCCGCCACAAGTACAGCTACCATTTTTCATGGATGGGGCGACCGATCATCCAACTGCCGCAGGACATGATGGCCATGCAGGAATTGATCTGGCAGATCAAGCCTGACCTGATCATCGAATGCGGTATCGCCCATGGCGGTTCGATCATTTATTACGCTTCGTTGCTGGAGTTGCAGGGCCACGGCGAAGTGCTGGGCATCGACCTGGATATTCGTCCCCATAACCGCGAAGCCATCGAGAGCCATCCGATGAGTAAACGCATCTCAATGATCGAGGGTTCGAGCATCGATCCGGCCATTGCCGAGCAGGTCCATGCGGCGGCGAAAGGTAAAAAGGTCATTTTGGTTCTCGACTCCAACCACACCCATGACCATGTCCTCGAAGAGCTGCGCCTGTACGCGCCGCTGGTTTCGGTGGGCAGCTATTGCGTGGTGATGGACACCGTGGTCGAAGACATGCCAGCGGACTTTTTCCCGGATCGCCCATGGGGCCCTGGCGATAACCCGAAAACCGCCGTGTGGAAATACCTTGAGGAAAACGCTGATTTTGAAATTGACCAGCAATTGCAGAACAAGCTGCTGATCACCGTTGCTCCAGACGGTTATCTGCGTCGGGTTCGTTAATCCATCCGTTTCAAGTCATTGGCGTCTGGCAGGTTGTGGGGACAGGAAATATGCAGGTTCGAAACAATATTCAAAACAACGTGGCACCGCTGAACGAGCGGTTCACCGTGGTGGTGATCTCCCACAACCGCAGCGCATTCCTGCGGCGTACATTGCATTACTACAGCAGCTATCCGTGTTCGGTACTGGTGCTTGATTCGTCGGTTGAGCGCGATGAGCAGATCGCCCGGGATTTTCCCTCGGTCGATTATCGACACTTGCCTCAGTTCACCTACAAGGGACTGCAGGACAAACTGGTGTATGGCGTCAACCAGGTCACGACACCGTACATGGTGTTTGCCGCCGATGATGATTTCTTGCTGCACGATGCGTTGACCGAATCGGTGGAGTTTCTCGAAGCCAACCCCGACTATGGCCTGTGCCATGGCTACGGGATCATGTATCTGTCGTGTGCGACCGAAGTGAATTACTTCCGTCGCGATCGAAAGGTGCATGAGGATTACAACAGCGAGCTGGCCGAAGACCGGGTCATTCGCTTCATGGACCAGTTCCTGCCGCCATTTTATGCCGTGACCCGAACTGATCTGCTGCAACAGTGGTATGGCCTGTTGCCGCGGGGCACCAGTTTCGAATGGCAGGAGATCGGCCACACCTTTTATCTGCTGGCCTGCGCCAAGGCACGGATCCTGCCGATTCCATTTGCCGTTCGCGAGGCCAATTACGGCGGTTCCGAGCACAACACCAATGTGTTGACCGTGCTTAGCTACAAGGACGCCAAAAGCGTTGCCGAGCGCGAGCAATTCGCCGAGTTCCTGGCATCCCTTCCAACGCCGTTGCGCGAGCAAGCGCACGGACGTGCCAAGCAGATTGCTCTGGACAGTTTCGCGGCCATGGCTGACTGCCTGCAGCAAGGGCGTTCACTCAAGGGTACACAGATCATTCGCTCGGCCTGGCCGCAGGCCGGTAGTGAGCCAGTGCGTTCGTTTGGCCCGCAACAATTTGTCGAGATGCCTTTTTACAACCTGCGAGTATTCAATCTCCTGACCCAGTTTGAATTTCTGTTGCACGCCATGCCGGCCGGGCGCCTGCAACTTCAGCAATTGGAAGGTATTCTGCTGCGCCAACACGAACTGATGCGCGTGCAACCCAATGACAACGAGCGCACGATACGCAGTCGTTTGTGGGAGGCCCAGGGCCTGTATGCGTTCAACCGTACCGTGGTCAAGCGCTTGGCCGAATCGTTGAAGAACAGCGACGAGCCCGAGGAAGCCGTGAAATTGCAGGCTTGGGCCGATCGCCTGGACTCGGTGCCGGGACAGCAGGGCCGCCGGTTACTGGAAAACATGCACTCCGGTCGCTTGTTGAACTGGCTTGAAGCGCGTAACCCTGATGAACAGCAACTCAAGTCCATCGCTGCCCATCTGGCCGAGCATCAGGGCGGGCCGCGGTTTGGCGTCCTGTTGCTGGATCTGGAAGCAGACATGTTCAAGTTGCAGGCCACCTTCGACAGCCTGGTCAATAGCCATTGCAAAGCATTCAATGTCGTGGTGTTCACCACGGGTGACCTGCCGGCGACCACCTCGGTACATGACACCGTGCACTTCGTTAAAGTCAGCACGACTAATTATGTCGAGCGCATCAACCAGGTCATTGAACAGTCCACCGCCGACTGGATGGTGCTGGTCGAGGCCGGTGACCAGTTCACCCAAAACGGCCTGCTACGCGCCAGCCTAGAATTGATCGGTGCCGAAGGTGTGCGCGCCGTGGCCATGGATGAAATCCAGCGCAAGGCTGACGGCAGCCTCACCGACGTGTTCCGTCCGGGTGTCAACCTCGATCTGCTGCAATCGGTGCCCTCGTTGATGGCGCGTCACTGGCTGATTCGCCGTGATGTACTGGCCCAGGCTCGCGGCTTTACCGCTGAATACACTCAGGCCCTGGAACTGGATCTGTTGTTGCGCCTGATTGAAGACGCAGGGTTGGGCGGCCTGGCACACCTGGCCGAGCCGTTGTTGATCTGCAATGCTCCGGCAGAGGAAGAGAATCCTCAGGAGCGTCAGGTCCTGACACGTCATCTGGCTGCCCGAGGATATCGCGCCCAAGTCACCTCGGCACAGCCGCTGACGTACCAGATCGATTACCAGCACGCCGAGCGGCCCCTGGTATCGATCATTCTCGAAAGTCGGGACAACTTTGAACAAGTACAGCAGGCGCTGGTCAGCGTGCTGCAGCGCACGCGCTACCATCGCCATGAAATTCTGATCGCGGACAATCATAGCCAGTCCGAAGCGTTGGCCCAGTGGCTCGACAGTCTTGAAGGGAAGGGCGATCGGATCCGCATCCTGCGCAGCGACCGACGCCTCAGCGTCTCGGCCCTGAATAACTGGGCGAGTGCCCAGGCCAAAGGGGAGTACCTGATCCTACTATCGTCCCAGGTACAGGTGGTCAACGCCAACTGGCTCGACAGTCTGCTCAATCAGGCACAGCGGCCTGAAGTGGGGATCGTCGGCAGCAAACAAATGGACATACGCGGTATCACGACCCAGGCTGGCCTGGTGCTCGCTCCCGACGGCCAGGTGAACTCGGTATTTGTGGGCGAACGCAAGGACGCCAAGGGCTACCTCAACGGCCACCAAGTGGAGCAGAACTACTCGGCGGTGTCCGGCGTTTGCCTGATGATCCGCAAAGACTTGTTCGAAGCCGTTGGCGGCCTGGACGAGGATCAATTCGCCGAGGCCTTTGCCGATGTCGACCTTTGCCTGAAAACCGCCGACGCGGGTTATATCACGGTCTGGACACCCCAGGCCCAGATGCTGCACGCCGGTACGTTCCCCGATGCGCCGGAGGCGGCCGACGCCTTGCGCAACAAGTGGCAGGCGCGCTTCGACCATGACGCGGCCCGGAACCCGAACCTGGCCTTGACCGGCACCGGTTTTGCGTTGGGCGCCGCCACGGCTGTCGATTGGGCGCGGTTGCTCGCATAAGCCTGCCAGGCAAAAGGAATCAGGGTATGTTCAACGGTAAATCGATTTTCATCTCAGGCGGCACCGGCTCGTTCGGGCGCAACTTCATCCGCCGGTTGCTGGAGCAATACCAGCCCAAGCGCGTGGTGGTGTTTTCCCGCGACGAACTCAAGCAGTATGAGATGCAACAGACCTTCAACGCCCCGTGCATGCGTTATTTCCTGGGAGACGTGCGCGATGCCGATCGCCTGCGCCAGGCCATGCGTGGCATCGATTACGTGGTGCATGCCGCGGCCCTCAAGCAGGTGCCGGCGGCGGAATACAATCCCACCGAATGTATTCGTACCAACGTCAATGGCGCCGAAAACATCATCGCAGCGGCCATCGACAACGGCGTGAAAAAGGTCGTTGCGTTGTCCACTGACAAAGCGGCCAGCCCGATCAATCTGTACGGCGCGACCAAGTTGCTGTCGGACAAACTGTTCGTCGCCGCCAACAATATCGCGGGCGAACAGCAGACCCGCTTCGCCGTGGTGCGCTATGGCAACGTTGCGGGCTCCCGGGGCTCGGTGGTGCCGTTCTTCAGCAAGCTTATTGCTGAGGGTGCCACCGAATTACCGATTACCGATGAGCGCATGACTCGCTTCTGGATCACCCTCGATCACGGCGTGCAATTTGTGCTCGACAGTTTCGCCCGCATGCATGGCGGCGAGGTGTTCGTGCCGAAGATCCCGTCGATTCGCATCGTCGACCTGGCGTCGGGCATGGCGGGTCATTTGCCTCATAAGAACGTCGGCATTCGGCCTGGTGAAAAGCTTCATGAGTTGATGGTGCCGCTGGACGATGCGCGCATGACCATCGAGTTCGCCGATCATTACACGATCCAGCCATCGATTCGCTTCACCAGCGTGGACGTGGATTTCGCTGTGGATAACCTGGGTGAACGCGGCAGGCCCGTCGCGGAGGATTTCGAGTATCGCTCCGACACCAATCCGCACTTTCTGTCGGTGGAGCAGATCGCAGATTTGCACGCCCGGCTGTCGGTATGATTCCTTACGGTCGGCAAAGCCTCGATCAGGCGGACATCGATGCCGTGATGGCCGTGTTGCAGTCCGATTGGCTGACGCAAGGGCCTGCGATCGAGCGCTTTGAACAGGCCATGGCCCGCCGCTGCCAGGCCGGCCATGCCGTGGCGGTGTGCAACGCGACCGCCGCGCTGCACATTGCTTGCCTGGCGGCGGGGCTTGGGCCGGGGGATCGCTTGTGGACCACACCCAACACCTTCCTGGCCTCGGCCAACTGCGGCCGATATTGTGGCGCGCAGGTGGATTTCGTCGATATCGATCCGCTGACCTGGAATCTGGACGCCGTTGCCATGGCCGCAAAGCTTGAAAAGGCCGAGCGTAACGGGACCCTGCCCAAGGTGTTGGTGGCGGTAGCGTTCTCCGGGCAAAGCTGTGACATGCGTGAAATCGCCCGCTTGTCCGAGCGTTACGGTTTCACGGTCATCGAGGACGCCTCTCACGCGGTGGGAGCCTCTTATGCCGGCAGGCCGGTGGGGTGTGGCGAATTCGCGGATATGACGGTGTTCAGTTTCCACCCGGTGAAAATCATAACCAGCGCCGAAGGCGGGATGGTCCTGACCAATCGCCCGGAGCTGGCGCAGCACCTGCAACGTCTGCGCAGCCATGGGATGACCCGTGACGCTGAACAGATGAGCGAGCCTAGCCATGGGCCTTGGTACTACCAGCAGGTGGAGTTGGGTTTCAATTACCGCATCACGGATCTTCAAGCTGCCCTGGGGCTTTCCCAGTTGAATAAGCTTGAAGGTTTCATCGCCCGGCGTCGTGAACTGGCGGCGCGCTATAACCGCTTGCTGAATGGTTTGCCACTGACCTTGCCCGGTTTGCAACCCGAGGCCGAATCGGCTTGGCATTTGTATGTAGTACGCTTGCGGCTCGACGAGATATCCCTCGATCATCGTCAGGTCTTCGAAGGCTTGCGTGCGGCAGGGATTGGCGTGAACCTGCACTACATACCGGTCCACCTGCAGCCGTATTACTGCGATCTGGGATTTGCCCAGGGTGATTATCCACAGGCCGAGCGTTATTACGCCGAGGCCATCAGTCTGCCGATGTTTCCTTCCCTCAGCGACGAGGAGCAAGAGTATGTGGTTGGGCAACTGCAACGATTACTCGAGGAGTAACGACGCGTGAGCGCAATCGCGATCATTCCCGCCCGTGGCGGCAGCAAGCGTATTCCTCGCAAAAACCTGAAACCGTTCGATGGCGTGCCGATGATTGCCCGTTCGATTCGCACGGCGCTGGAATCGGGGTTGTTCAACGAAGTGATCGTCAGCACCGATGATGAGGAAATTGCCGAAGTGGCAAAGGCTCACGGTGCGCAAGTGCCATTCTTGCGGCCGGCAGCGTTGGCGGATGATTTCACTGGGACGGCGGCGGTGATCGCTCATGCCCTGGATGAGCTGCGTGAACGACCGTTCGAATTCGCCTGTTGCATCTATGCCACGGCACCCCTGCTGCAAGCTCGGTTTCTGCGTAAAGGTTTTGACTTGCTGCGCGGGCATCCCGACAAATCGTTCGCATTTTCCGTGAGCACTTTCGGCTTCCCCGTACAGCGTGCACTGACCTTGGACGATCAGGGCGCGTTGACGCCGCTGTATCCGCAATTTCGCGATATCCGCTCCCAGGACCTGGCCGAAGCTTTCCAGGATGCCGGCCAATTCTATTGGGGGCGGCGGGACGCCTGGTTGCGTGGCGATGCATTGTTTTCGTCCAAAAGCCTGCCGGTCGTGTTGCCTCGTTATTTGGTGCAAGACATCGATACAGCCGAAGATTGGAAGCGCGCCGAGTATCTCTACGCCGCTTTGAGAGCGGGCGGTGAATTGCAATGAGAGTGCTGATTCGCGCCGACGCTTCGCCCACCATAGGCAGCGGGCATATTGCCCGTTGTCTGACTTTGGCGCGGGTGTTGCGCGAGCAGGGTGCGCACGTCGCGTTTGCCTGCCGGCTGCTCACCGGGCATCGCCTGCATGCCCTGGAGGCCGAGGGCTTCGAGACGTTCGCCCTGCCCAACTTTTATCCCGGGGAAGATCCGCAACAGGCCATCGAGTCGTTGCTGCCCTGGCAAGCAGATATCGATGCGTTGGAACGAGCCTTGGCCGGCCGGCCCGGTTTCGACTGGATCATCGTTGACCATTATGGCCTGGATCATCATTGGCAGACCGCTGCCCGGCGCTTTGCGCCAAGGATCATGGCGGTGGACGACTTGGCGACTCGGACTTATAGCGTAGACCTCTTGCTCAATCAGAACCTGTCCGGCACGCAAGCGGCGTATGAAGGGTTGCTTCCCGAGGAATGCCGTACGCTGCTGGGCCCGCGCTACGCGTTGTTGCGCGAGGAATTCCGTTGCGAGGCGATTGACATAAAACCCAAGGTCAAGCGCGTGATCGTCAACTTTGGCGGGTTTGATGCGGCTATGCAGACCCATCAGGCGATGCTGGCGCTGGCGGATTACCCAGGGCTGGAAGTGGATTTTGTGGCGGGCGCGGACAACCCGGCTTGGGCTCGGATGGAACGGATGGCGGCGAGTCGGCCCCACTGGCGATTGCACAGTTTCGTCAGTCATTTTCATCAGCTCATGTTGGAGGCCGATCTGTTCATTGGTGCCGGTGGCGGAACCAGTTGGGAGCGGGCAGCCGTGGGATTGCCCACGATCTGTATCACGGTATCGAACAATCAGCAGGCTAACAGTGACGTAATGGCGACATTCGGTGCCCATATTTACCTTGGCCCTAGAGAGAACGTCACGGTTGAA
The DNA here is from genome assembly GCF_051131985.1 of Pseudomonas sp. Z3-6. NCBI lineage: Bacteria > Pseudomonadati > Pseudomonadota > Gammaproteobacteria > Pseudomonadales > Pseudomonadaceae > Pseudomonas > Pseudomonas sp. Z3-6. The sequence continues at coordinate 5,178,223 of NZ_CP071644.1, read as the reverse complement.
CAGTTGCGCCAGGCCATCGGATTCGTCGTGGATAACCAGGGGGTGCGCAAGAGCTTGGCACAGCACTCCCGGCGACTGGTCGATGGCTTGGGCGTCTCACGCGTCGCCGTCGCGCTGGCCGGTGCCTTGTTGCGGGTTCGTCCGGCCACGCAAGCTGACGCCCGTCTGCTTTTCGAGGGGCGTAATGCCGAGGCCGTTCGCCGAGTATCGCTGGATCATTCGGTCATCGACTGGGATCGTCATTGCCAATGGCTGCAAGCCAGCCTGGTCAATCCACAGCGCTTGCTGTTGATTGGCGAAGCGTCCGATGGTCCCGTCGGCGCACTGCGTTATGACTTGCAAGGCAGCGAAGCGCTGATATCGATTTATCTGTTCGAGAACCGCCTGGGCATGGGGTGGGGCAGGGCACTGTTGGCCCATGGTGAGGCGTTTGCTAGCGCCCACTGGCCGCAACTGCGCAGTTTTACCGCTCAGGTTCTGTCCGGCAATCAAGCGTCTCTGGCGCTGTTCCGCCAGGCAGGTTTCAGTCGGGGCACATGCGTGTTCAACCGGGTATTGAAGGATGAAGTTCATGAGTAGTTTCAAGATCGGCCAGCGCAGCATCGGGGCTGACGCGCCGCCTTTCATCATTGCCGAGATGAGCGGCAACCATAACCAATCCCTGGAGGTGGCCTTGCAGATCGTCGAAGCCGCCGCCCGGGCCGGTGCTCATGCGTTGAAGCTACAGACCTACACCGCCGATACCATGACGCTGGATCTGAGCGAAGGCGAGTTCTTCATCAAGGACCCCAACAGCCTTTGGGCTGGAACATCGCTCTATGATTTATACCAAAAGGCCCATACGCCGTGGGAATGGCACGCTCCGATTTTCGCCCGGGCCAAGGCGCTGGGCATGCTCGCCTTCTCCACACCGTTCGACGAGACGTCCGTGGGTTTCCTGGAAAGCCTGGACGTGCCGGCCTACAAGATCGCCAGTTTCGAAAACACCGACTTGCCGCTGATTCGCCGGGTCGCCGCTACCGGCAAGCCGCTGATCATTTCCACCGGCATGGCCAGCATTGCCGAACTCGACGAAACCGTGCGTACTGCCCGCGAGGCCGGTTGCAAGGATCTGGTATTGCTCAAGTGCACCAGCACCTATCCGGCGACACCGGCCAACAGCAACGTGCGCACCATCCCCCATTTGCGGGAGTTGTTCGGTTGCGAGGTGGGGTTGTCGGACCATTCCATGGGCGTCGGGGTGTCCGTGGCTGCGGTGGCGCTGGGGGCGACCGTCATTGAAAAACACTTCACTCTGGACCGTGCCGCCGGCGGCGTGGACGCCAGTTTCTCCCTGGAACCGGCAGAGCTGGCAGCGCTGGTGGTCGAAACCGAGCGCGCCTGGCAGGCCATGGGGCAGGTGCGCTACGGCGTGACCGAGGCTGAGCAAAAGTCGCTGGTCTATCGCCGTTCGCTGTATGTCACGCAAGACATGGCTGCCGGCGAAGTGTTTACGTCGCAGAACGTGCGGGCCATCCGCCCGGGCCTCGGACTGGCGCCGAAACATTTGGATTCCCTGATAGGCCATCGCGCCCGCCAGGCCATCAAGCGCGGCACTGCGCTGTCGTGGTCGTTGGTCGAATAGCTTTTTGATCGGGCTTATTCGGCAATTTAGCGTGACCTGCGAGTCATAACGCGCATCTTCACTGTATTGTATTGACCGGGAAGATGGCGCCTGGCCCTTATCAGGACCAGTGATAGCCCTTTACACTTCCCGTTTGTCGGCGCCCCTCGATTCCTTGCGAGCGGTGGTATTGGGCTGTTTTTGATTGGGAAGCCGTAATGATTGGCATAAAAAGCATTGCGAGCTACGTTCCTGTAGCCGGCGTGGACAATTACGCACAAGGTGCGAAGTTTGAAAAGGATGAAGAGTTCATCCTTGGCAAGATCGGTTCCGCCTTCTTGCCACGCAAGGATGACAGTCAGGAAACCTCGGATCTGTGTGTCGAAGCGGCCAATGCGCTGTTTGCCAATAATCCCGATCTAAAGCGCGAATCCATCGATGTACTGATCGTCGTCACCCAGAACGGCGATGAAGAAGGCTTGCCCCACACCGCGGCCATCGTCCAGGACAAGCTCGGTTTGCCCACTAGCGTGGCGGCGTTCGATATTTCCCTGGGCTGCTCGGGTTATGTCTACGGCATCTATGCCATCAAAGGTTTCATGGAAGCCGCCGGCCTGAAGAATGGCCTGTTGGTGACCGCCGACCCATACTCGAAGATCGTCGATCCGGAAGACCGCAACACCACGATGCTGTTCGGCGATGCCGCCACGGCGACGTGGATGGGCGAGGATGCGCCGTGGCAACTGGGCAAGGCCAAGTTTGGCACTGACGGTTCCGGTGCGCCGCACCTGAAGGTCAGCGATGGTGTGTTCTTCATGAACGGTCGCCAGGTGTTCAACTTCGCGTTGCTCAAGGTGCCGGCTCATTTGCATGAGCTGCTGGCCGAGTCTGACCTGCAGGCCAGCGATATCGATGCGTTCTGTATTCACCAAGGCAGCGCGGCGATTGTCGATGCCGTGGCGCGGCGTTTCGAAGGCGAGCCGGAGAAGTTCATCAAGGACATGGTTGAGACCGGAAACACGGTGTCGTCGAGCATTCCGCTGCTGTTGGAGAAGCACGTGCTCGATTCCGACTGGAAACGGGTGGCGTTGAGTGGCTTCGGCGTAGGTCTGTCATGGGGCTCGGCGATCATCTATCGCCCGTGAGCCGATAAAACCCGAGCACAAAAAATAGCGTCCAAGGTGTAACCTTGAACGCTATTTTTTTGCCTGACGCGAAAGCGAGACACCATGAGCGAGTTCTTTGAGCGCAATCTCCAGATTATCCAGCAGCGGTGGCCGGCCGTGGCCGAGCGCTTGTCAATGGAGGATGTTGGTGGCTTGCAAGCCGATCTGGTGGAGGGGCTTGGGTCGACCCTGAGCGTCAACGGTATCCAACTGACCAGTCGCCACGATCGCCTCGCCGAGGCCGACCTGCAAGCCGCCAGCGTGGCGCCGGACGCCTCCATTGTGCATGTCTATGGCACCGGGCTGGGCGATCTGCAGAATCGTTTGCTGGAGCGGGCAGGGCTTGAGCGGTTGTCGGTGCATATCCTCAACGGCGCGGTGTTCGCCCTGGTGCTGCAGGTGCTGGACCAATCGCCCTGGCTTGCCGACCCGAGGGTGGTGTTGCGCTATGCCGGCGATCTGGCGGAAATCCAATTGCCATTTTTTGCGCTCCCCGCCGAGTTGGTGCTGGCCGATGATTACAACGCCAAGATTCGTGATCGGTTGATCAGCGAAATTCATCTGGACTTCACCAACCAGGCGTTTGACCCCCGGTCCCCCGAGATTGTCGAGCGCCTGCAATCGACGTTAAGTCTTGTGCAGGAAGATCGTGACGTTTCCGAGCTGTTCGGCTCCTTGGACGGGCGTGAGGCGTTCGTCATTGCCACCGGTCCCAGTCTTGAGCGGCACTTCGAGAAATTGCGTCACCTGAGCAACCAAACCGAGCGACCATTGTTGATTTGTGTCGATACGGCTTACCGACCGTTGATCGATCATGGCGTTGCCCCGGATATCGTGGTCAGCATCGACCAGCGTATTTCGGCACGTCATCTTCCGCCTGAAGACACCGACGGCATTGCCCTGGTCTATCTGCCGATGGCCGACCCCTTGGTGATCGGAGCGTGGCGGGGAGCGCGTTATGCCGGCTACTCCTCGAGCCCTGTCTACCGTCAGATGCGGGCGCAGCTGCGCCGCGCCGAACTCCATGTAGGCGGCAGCGTGATTCATCCGGCCGTCGACCTGGCGGTGAAAATGGGCGCTGTACAGGTCACGCTCTTCGGTGCCGATTTTGCCTTTCCCCATGACAAGACTCATGCAGGTTGGGGCGACGGTGATTTGGGCCCGCAACTGGGCGCGTCCCGGCATTGGGTGCTCGATGGGTATGGCCGGCGAGTCAAGACCCAACTCAACTTCCGCAGCTACCTCTGTGAGCTGGAACGTTTTATTGCCGGGCACCCCCAGGTGCGGTTCCTCAACAGCAGTCGGGACGGGGCGATGATCGTCGGCACCGATTTCCATCCGGAGTATGCGCAATGACTACGCTTGATGAGGCAATCAATGATGCCCGTGAATGCGCGCGCCTGTTTCGTCTCGGCAGGGACGTTGAGGCGGGTTTGGCGATGGTCGCGCTGGTTGAATCGACTCAGCCCTTGGTTGAACGGATGCCAGGCGATGTCACCACATCATGGAATGGGCTGCTTGCCTTGATGTTCGATGACCAGCAGGCGCAGAACTGGATCTCCCTGGCCGATTACCTTGAGTACGAATGGGTCCAACTGTTGACCGCTGGTCAGGCTATCTAGCTCTCTTGGGCTACGTTCATCACTGGGTATTGCCTTCAACGACGCCAGCGGCGTTTCCCTGACGCCATTTTTCTACCCTTGAATCGCAGCCAAGTCCTTGATTTACGAGGGGTGGCACCCTGATGGCAAAATTTTTGAAAAATCTGCTAAAGCAAGTTCCGATTACGACGATAACTATTACGAAGGTTCTCTAGGCCACACCCGGCGGTTGCCAGGGCCGGAAGCCGCAGTACCCAACCAACGAGGAATTCGTCATGGCTTTAACAGTAAACACTAACGTCACATCGTTGAACGTTCAGAAGAACCTGAACAAGGCTTCCGATGCTCTGTCCACTTCGATGACCCGCCTGTCGTCCGGCCTGAAAATCAACAGCGCCAAAGACGACGCCGCTGGCCTGCAGATCGCTACCCGTATGACTTCGCAAATCCGCGGTCAGACTGTTGCGATCAAGAACGCCAACGATGGTATCTCCATCGCTCAGACCGCTGAAGGCGCTCTGCAGGAATCCACCAACATTCTGCAGCGTATGCGTGAACTGGCTGTACAGGCACGAAACGACTCCAACGGTACTGCTGACCGTGACGCTCTGAACAAAGAATTTGCTCAGATGTCGGACGAACTGACCCGTATCGCTGATTCGACCAACCTGAACGGCAAGAACCTGATCGACGGTTCCGCTGGCACCATGACCTTCCAGGTCGGCTCCAACACCGGTGCTACCAACCAGATCACTCTGACCCTGGACAGCGGCTTCGACGCTGCAACTTTGAGTGTTGACTCGGCAACCATCAGCATCGTTGGTTCCGATAGCACTGACTCAGAAGCCAAAACCTCGGCGGCAATCGATGCAATCGATGCTGCTCTGGCAACCATCAACTCCAGCCGTGCAGACCTCGGTGCCGCACAAAACCGTCTGACCAGCACCATCTCCAACCTGCAGAACGTCAATGAAAACGCCAGTGCTGCACTGGGTCGTGTACAAGACACCGACTTTGCTGCTGAAACTGCCCAGCTGACCAAGCAGCAGACTCTGCAACAGGCTTCCACTTCGGTTCTGGCCCAGGCCAACCAACTGCCATCCGCTGTACTGAAGCTGCTTCAGTAATAGCCGGATGAGTTTTAGCGGGGGAGTGCGCTTGCGTATTCTCTCGCTTTTTCCGTTCAAGAGGTGATGGACATGGATATGAGCGTGAAGCTGAACTTGTCTTATCCAGCTGCGAAGCCGGCGACGACATTTGCCGACAAGCCAGTGGAGAAGCCTCGAACCGATGCTGCCACCGTGGTACCGGTCAAGGATGAGCCAAAAGACGCTGCGGCCGAGCAAGAGAAACTGAAGAGGGCGGTTCAGGAAATTGAAACCTTCGTTCAGTCGGTCAAGCGCAACCTGGAGTTCTCAATCGATGAGCCTTCAGGCAAAGTAGTTGTCAAAGTGATTGCCAGTGGTTCCGGTGAAGTGATTCGCCAGATCCCTAATGAAGAAGTGCTTAAACTGGCGAACAGTTTGAATGATGCAAGCAGCCTGTTGTTCAGCGCACAAGCCTGATAGCTGGCACGAATTTTGTTGTTTGGTTATTTTGAGCGGTTGTAAAGGTCAAAAGGCCGGCGACACACTGAAGGGAGTCCCACATGGCAAGTCCAATTCTACCTGGCTTGGGTTTAGGCTCTGGCCTTGATACCGGTGCTATCGTCAAGGCATTGGTGGATTCTGACAAAGCAGCCAAGCAAGGTCAGATTGACCGCGCCACCAAGACCAATACGGCCAATATTTCGGGGATCGGCACCCTGAAGTCGCTGCTGGATACCTTTCAATCGGCGCTGAAAAGTCTGGGCAGCACGACCACGCCCCAATTTACTGGGGTCGCCGCGACTTCGGCCAACACCAGTGCATTGACGGTGACGGCCGGCAACTCGGCGGTTAGTGGTATTTACACGGTAAACGTCACTCAACTGGCAACTTCTTCGAAAGTTGCGACGGCTGCTTTCGCAGGCGGTGCTTCCAGCGCAGTGGAGACCGGTACGCTGACTATCAGCCAGGGCGGCACGGATTACACCCTTGATATCCCTGCTGACTCAACGCTGCAGTCGGTTCGGGACGCTATCAATAGCAAATACTCCTCCAGTGGCCTGGCCGCCAACATCGTGACCGACAGTTTCGGTTCGCGTCTTGTGGTGGGATCGACTAAGACCGGTGCGGGCAACGATATTTCCCTCAGCGGCATTGCCAGCCTCGCAGCTGACGGCTCCGTAGCCATGGCCTCATCACCTACCGCGACTTCTTCGGGTTCGCTGGGGTTTGCCAAGGACGCTATTTTTACTGTTGATGGCTTGGCAATGACCAGCCCGACCAACAAGCTGGATAACGTGGTCTCCGGCTTGAGTATGACGTTGCTCGTTGAGGATACCGGCCCAACAACCGTCACTGTTGCCGCTAACACCGACGGCCTGAAAGCTTCGATCCAGAAATTTGTCGACGCCTATAACGCCATCGCGAAGGCTGTGACTTCGTTGACCAGGCCATCGACAGACGCTGAGGGTAACTCGGTTCCGGCAGCATTGACCGGCGACTCGTTGCCTCGCTCGCTTTTGGCGGCCATTCGCGCGCCTTTGTCCGAAACCGGTGCTGGCGATAAGCTGACCGTATTGTCCCAGTTGGGGATTACGACCAACCAAACGACTGGCGCCCTGGATTTTGACAGTACAAAGTTCGCAACAGCCGTGAACGAAAAACAGTTAGGTGGCGAAATCCAGACCCTGTTCACTGGCGAGAACGGCCTGATCGAGCGCATGCAGAATGCACTCAATCCCTACACGGAGACCAGCAAGAAGGACTCCAATGGGAAGACCGTCGATAACATCCTGACGGCGCGCTCCAAGAATCTTGAAATTCTCAAGGCGAAACTGAGCGAGGACCAGTTGGCCCTGGATCGTCGCGTTGAAACCCTCACCGCCGTACTGACCAAAAAGTACAACGACATGGACACCCTGGTCGGCAGGCTGAAAGCCACCGCCAGCAACATCACCTCCATGTTCGAAGCGATGACGGCACAGCAGAAAAACAGCTGATCTTCGACTGATGCAAAAAGCCCGGCAACGTTTTGACAACGTTCCGGGCTTTCGGCTTTTTCGACCTAAAGTTTTTTGACGCAGCGTCGATACGCTGTTTATACGAACCGAAGTTTTTGATGAGGTAGAACATGAATCCGATGTTAGCCCTTCGCCAATACCAGAAGATTGGCGCCCAGGCGCAAACCTCCGAAGCAAGTCCCCATCGTCTGGTGCAGATGCTCATGGAAGGTGGATTGGACCGTATCGCCCAGGCCAAGGGCGCGATGGAACGCAAGGACATCGCCAACAAAGGCGTACTGATCAGCAAGGCCATCGGCATCGTCGGCGGCCTGCGTGAAGGCTTGGATCTGGAAAACCAGGCCGAGTCGGTAGCCGAGTTGGACGCTCTCTACACCTACATGATGAAACGCCTGGCCGAAGCCAACGCCAAGACCGATCCGAAGATCCTCGACGAAGTCGCCGATCTGCTCCGCACGGTCAAGGAAGGCTGGGACGGCATCGCGCCAGCTGGTCCGCAATTCTAAGGAGTGCTCTCATGAGTCTTGTCCTGCAGCGAATCGAACAAACCCGTGACGCCTTGGTCGATGCCTTGGCCGAGCGTAACTGGGAGGCCATCGGTCAATTGGACCTGGCTTGCCGTTCCTGCATGGAAGACGTCCTGGGTGAGCCTCAGGTGGACGAGGCGGCGTTGCGAATCAATCTGGAGGAATTGCTGGGGGTGTATCGGCAATTGCTGGAGGCGGCGACGGGAGAGCGTCAGGCGATCGTCGATGAGATGCAGCAGATCCATCAAGCACAGAACGCTGCAAAGGTTTACCATCTGTTCGGTTAATGCTCAGTTAATCCGAATCCGTTGCGCCATAAATTTGACTGTGCACGGTTTTTTGACTTAACTAGTAACTGTTTACAGATTTAAGGCGTCTACAGGCATAACAAGTCTGCAAGCGTCTAGCTTGCCCCCTAATTTTTGGGCATTGGGTTGACTAGGGAAGTTGCTATTGCATGTGGCGTGAAACCAAAATTCTCCTGATCGATGACGATAGCGTCCGCCGCCGCGACCTGGCGGTGATCCTGAATTTTCTTGGCGAAGAAAATTTACCCTGCGGAAGCCATGACTGGCAGCAGGCTGTCGGCTCATTGTCGTCCAGTCGTGAAGTCATTTGTGTCCTTATCGGGACCGTAAATGCTCCCGCAACGCTTTTGGGCTTGCTAAAGACACTCTCAACCTGGGATGAGTTCCTTCCGGTTTTGTTAATGGGCGAAAATTCTTCCCTTGACTTGCCTGAGGACCAGCGTCGCCGGGTGCTTTCCACCCTCGAAATGCCGCCCAGCTACAGCAAGCTGCTTGATTCGCTGCATCGCGCGCAGGTTTATCGTGAGATGTACGATCAGGCCCGCGAGCGCGGTCGGCATCGCGAACCCAACCTGTTCCGCAGCCTCGTTGGCACCAGCCGGGCGATCCAGCATGTGCGCCAGATGATGCAGCAGGTCGCCGACACCGACGCCAGCGTACTGATCCTGGGCGAGTCCGGTACCGGCAAGGAAGTGGTTGCGCGTAACCTGCACTATCACTCCAAGCGCCGCGAAGCGCCGTTCGTGCCGGTCAACTGTGGCGCGATCCCGGCCGAGTTGCTGGAGAGCGAACTGTTTGGTCATGAGAAGGGCGCCTTCACCGGCGCAATCACCAGCCGCGCCGGGCGTTTCGAACTGGCCAACGGCGGCACGCTGTTTCTCGACGAAATCGGCGACATGCCGCTGCCGATGCAGGTCAAGCTGTTGCGCGTCCTGCAGGAACGCACCTTCGAGCGTGTGGGCAGCAACAAGACCCAGAGCGTCGATGTGCGCATCATTGCCGCCACGCACAAGAACCTTGAGAGCATGATCGAGGTCGGCAGTTTCCGCGAAGATCTCTATTACCGCCTCAACGTTTTCCCGATCGAGATGGCGCCACTGCGTGAGCGCGTCGAAGACATCCCGTTGCTGATGAACGAGCTGATCTCGCGCATGGAGCACGAAAAGCGCGGTTCGATCCGCTTCAATTCGGCGGCGATCATGTCCCTGTGCCGCCATGGCTGGCCGGGCAACGTTCGTGAGTTGGCCAACCTGGTGGAGCGCATGGCGATCATGCACCCGTACGGGGTGATCGGCGTGAACGAACTGCCGAAGAAATTCCGCTACGTCGACGACGAAGACGAGCAAATGGTCGACAGCCTGCGCAGCGACTTGGAGGAGCGGGTGGCGATCAACGGCCACACGCCGGACTTCACCGCCAATGCCTTGTTGCCGCCCGAAGGCTTGGACCTCAAGGATTACCTGGGAGGCCTTGAACAAGGGCTGATCCAGCAGGCCTTGGACGATGCCAACGGCATCGTGGCCCGCGCGGCGGAACGCCTGCGCATCCGCCGTACCACCCTGGTGGAGAAGATGCGCAAGTACGGCATGAGCCGTCGCGAAGGAGATGAACAGGCGGATGATTGACGCCTGTTTTCCAACCGCCTGATTTTCAGGCGGTTTTTTTTCGGCACGGGTATTGCTATAGCCCTCGCAACGTTCCGTTTAACTGACGGTCAGCCAAGCGAGAGAGCACGATGACCCAAGCCGCCCAGATGTCGCCTGTCCCCGAGCCGGGACACCTGCCGTCCGCCGAACAGGCGAGCCGGCTTGGACTTGAGCAGGCATTTTCGCTGTTCAACCAGATGTCCAGCCAACTGACCGATTCCTACAGCCTGCTCGAAGCCCGGGTCACCGAACTCAAGGGTGAGCTGGCCGTGGTCAGCGCCCAGCGCATGCAGGAGCTGGCGGAAAAGGAACGCCTGGCCAATCGGCTGCAGAATCTCCTCGACCTCTTGCCTGGTGGCGTCATCGTCATCGATGCCCACGGTTTCGTGCGCGAAGCCAACCCAGCGGCCTGCGAATTGCTCGGCCTGCCGTTGGAAGGCGAGCTGTGGCGGCACGTTATCGCCCGCTGCTTTGCGCCCCGGGAAGACGATGGCCATGAAGTGTCCCTCAAGGACGGTCGCCGCCTATCCATTTCGACGCGCTCGCTGGATGCAGAGCCAGGACAGTTGGTACTGCTCAACGACTTGACTGAAACCCGTCACCTGCAAGACCAATTGGCGCGCCATGAGCGCCTGTCTTCCCTGGGGCGGATGGTAGCCTCGCTGGCCCACCAGATTCGTACCCCGCTTTCCGCCGCGCTGCTTTACGCCAGTCATCTGACCGAGCAGCAATTGCCAGTGGAAACCCAGCAACGCTTTGCTGGGCGCTTGAAAGAGCGCCTGCACGAGCTGGAACACCAAGTGCGCGACATGCTGGTGTTCGCCCGCGGCGAGCTGCCATTGACTGACCGCGTCAGCCCCAAGGCCTTGCTGCAATCGCTGCAAGCCGCGGCATTGACCCATGTGCAGCAATTGCCGATCCGCTGGCAGTGCGACAGCCATGCCGGCGAAGTGTTGTGCAATCGCGACACGCTGGTGGGTGCGGTGTTGAACCTGATCGAAAACGCGATCCAGGCCAGCGGTGGCGATGTCCGGCTGAAAGTGCACTTATACACACGAGGCAACACCCTGCGCCTGTCGATCAGCGACAACGGCAGCGGTATCGAGCCGGCGGTGCTGGCGCGCCTGGGCGAGCCATTCTTTACCACCAAGACCACCGGCACTGGCCTGGGCCTGACCGTGGTCAAGGCCGTGGCCCGTGCCCACCAGGGAGAATTGCAGCTGCGCTCGCGGCTGGGCCGTGGCACCTGCGCAACGGTGTGCTTGCCGCTGTTTTCCAACGCGCCGGGGGTGGAGTGAACACAATGGCGATCAAGGTGTTGCTGGTTGAGGATGATCGGGCCCTGCGCGAGGCGCTGGCCGATACGCTGGTGCTGGCCGGGCACGATTACGCCGCCGTCGGTTCGGCGGAAGAAGCGCTGTTGGCGGTCGGCCGGGAAGCGTTCAGCCTGGTGGTCAGTGACGTCAACATGCCGGGCATGGATGGTCATCAGTTGCTTGGCCTGTTGCGCGCCCGTCAGCCGCAACTGCCGGTCTTGCTGATGACGGCTCACGGGGCCGTCGAGCGAGCGGTGGATGCCATGCGCCAGGGCGCGGCGGATTACCTGGTCAAGCCGTTCGAGCCCAAGGCGCTGCTGGACCTGGTCGCACGTCATGCCTTGGGCAGTCTGGCGGTGGAGGGCGAAGGCCCGGTGGCCATCGAACCGGCCAGCGCGCAGCTGCTGGAATTGGCCGCGCGGGTGGCTCGCAGCGATTCGACGGTGCTGATTTCCGGCGAATCCGGTACGGGCAAGGAAGTACTGGCCCGCTACATCCATCAACAATCCCGGCGTGCCGGGGAACCGTTTATCGCCATCAATTGCGCGGCGATTCCTGACAACATGCTCGAGGCGACGCTGTTCGGCCACGAAAAAGGCTCGTTCACTGGCGCCATTGCCGCCCAGGCCGGCAAGTTCGAGCAGGCCGACGGTGGCACGATCTTGCTCGATGAGATTTCCGAAATGCCCTTGGGCCTGCAAGCCAAGCTGTTGCGGGTATTGCAGGAGCGGGAAGTGGAGCGGGTCGGTGCCCGCAAGCCCATCAGCCTGGACATCCGCGTGGTGGCGACCACCAACCGCGACCTGGCCGGCGAAGTGGCGGCGGGGCGTTTCCGTGAAGACCTCTATTACCGCCTGTCGGTATTTCCGCTGGCTTGGCGTCCGTTGCGCGAGCGCACCGCCGATATCCTGCCGCTGGCCGAGCGCCTGCTGAACAAGCACGTCAATAAAATGAAGCACGCGGCGGCGCGGCTTTCAGCCGAAGCCCGGGCCTGTCTGGTTGCCTACCCGTGGCCGGGCAATGTCCGAGAGCTGGATAACGCCATTCAGCGGGCCCTGATCCTGCAGCAAGGCGGTTTGATCCAGCCGGAGGATTTCTGCCTGGCCGGGCCGGTGGCCTGTGCGCCATTGCCAGCCTTGACGCCGGCACCGGCAGCAGCCCCGGATGTCGAGGGCGACTCGGTTGGTGCTTTGGAAGACGACCTGCGACGCCGTGAGTTCCAGATGATCATCGATACCCTGCGCGCCGAACGCGGTCGTCGCAAGGAGGCGGCCGAACGCCTGGGCATCAGCCCGCGCACCCTGCGCTACAAGCTGGCGCAAATGCGCGACGCCGGCATGGATGTCGAGGCTTATCTGTTCGCCAGTTGAATGATGTACACCGAATATCCCTTGTGGGAGCGGGCTTGCTCGCGAAAGCGCTTTATCAGTCACCGTTGCATTGACTGAACCACCGCCTTCGCGAGCAAGCCCGCTCCCACATGCATTTGTTTTTTATCGCCATGGAGCTGGCACCCTTGTTGCTAATACCTACGTACCCGCTGAGTAAGTGTCAAAAAAACGCGGGCCGCCAGAGAGGGTAGACCATGAGCCAAGGTATTGAATTTAATCGGTTGATGCTGGACATGCGGGCCATGCAAATGGACGCCATGGCCCAGCCTAAATCGGTCGCGGTCCCCCAGGTGGGTGGCAGCAGCTTTTCCGACATGCTCGGTCAGGCCGTCAATAAAGTGAACGATACCCAGCAGGCTTCGAACCAGTTGGCCAGTGCTTTCGAGATTGGCAAAAGTGGCGTCGACCTGACGGACGTAATGATCTCCTCGCAGAAAGCCAGTGTCTCGTTTCAGGCGCTGACCCAGGTTCGCAACAAACTGGTTCAGGCCTACCAAGACATCATGCAGATGCCGGTTTAAGGAAATTATTGAGTCATGGCAGAAGCAGCCGTTGATAACGTTCCAGCCAAGGCCACTCCGGTAGACGGCAAACCGCCGTTGTTCGGTCTGTCCTTCCTGGAAAATCTCTCCGAGATGACCATGCTGCGTCAGGTCGGCCTGTTGGTCGGCCTGGCTGCCAGCGTGGCGATTGGTTTCGCCGTGGTGTTGTGGTCCCAGCAGCCAGACTACCGTCCGTTGTACGGTAGCCTGGAGGGCATGGATGCCAAGCAAGTCATGGAGACCCTGGCTTCTGCCGACATTCCTTACACCGTCGAACCCAACTCTGGCGCCTTGCTGGTCAAGGCCGACGATGTCGCGCGTGCGCGCCTCAAGCTCGCCGCCGCTGGCGTGACGCCGACCGATGGCAACATCGGTTTCGAGATCCTCGACAAGGACCAGGGCCTGGGCACCAGCCAGTTCATGGAAGCGACCCGTTATCGTCGCGGCCTGGAAGGTGAGCTGGCACGGACCATCTCCAGCCTGAACAACGTCAAGGGCGCCCGTGTGCACCTGGCGATTCCGAAAAGTTCGGTGTTCGTGCGCGATGAGCGCAAGCCGAGCGCTTCGGTATTGGTCGAATTGTATTCCGGCCGCTCCCTTGAGCCAGGCCAGGTCGTTGCCATTATCAATCTGGTGGCGACCAGCGTACCCGAGCTGAGCAAGTCGCAGATCACTGTGGTCGACCAGAAGGGCAACCTGCTGTCCGACCAGGCGGAAAATTCCGAACTGACCATGGCCGGCAAGCAATACGACTACAGCCGTCGCATGGAAGGCATGTTCACCCAGCGGGTACATAACATTCTGCAACCTATCCTGGGCAATGGTCGCTACAAGGCCGAAGTCTCCGCGGATGTGGATTTCAGCGCCGTCGAATCGACTTCCGAGCAGTTCAACCCGGATCAACCGGCGTTGCGCAGCGAGCAGTCGGTGAACGAGCAGCGTACCGCCAGCAATGGCCCGCAGGGCGTGCCCGGTGCCTTGAGCAACCAGCCGCCGTCGCCGGCCAGCGCGCCGCAAACCACCGGTGGTGCTACGGCGGCCGCCGGCATGGTGCAGCCAGGCCAGCCGCTGATCGATGCCAATGGCCAGCAAATCATGGATCCGGCCACCGGCCAGCCGATGCTCGCGCCGTACCCGGCCGACAAGCGCCAGCAATCGACCAAGAACTTCGAGCTCGACCGTTCCATCAGCCACACCAAGCAGCAGCAGGGCCGTTTGAATCGCCTGTCGGTCGCCGTGGTGGTGGACGACCAGGTCAAGGTCAACCCGGCCAACGGCGAAACCAGCCGTGCGCCGTGGACCGCCGACGAATTGGCGCGCTTCACTCGCCTGGTGCAGGACGCGGTCGGTTTCGACGCCAGCCGTGGCGACAGCGTCAGTGTGATCAACGTGCCGTTCTCCCTGGAGCGCGGTGAAGAAATCGCCGACATTCCGTTTTATTCGCAACCCTGGTTCTGGGATGTGGTCAAGCAAGTATTGGGTGTGTTGTTCATCCTGATACTGGTCTTCGGTGTGTTGCGTCCGGTGCTGAACAACATCACTGGTGGCGGCAAGAACAAGCAGTTGGCAGGCTTGGGCGATGTCGAGCTGGGAGGCATGGGCGGCCTGGATGGCGAATTGGCCAACGATCGCGTCAGCCTCGGCGGGCCGCAGAGCATCCTGCTGCCAAGCCCGAGCGAAGGCTACGACGCTCAGTTGAACGCCATCAAGAGTCTGGTGGCAGAAGACCCGGGTCGTGTGGCCCAGGTCGTGAAAGAGTGGATTAACGCAGATGAGTGATAATCGAGCCGCTGTTGCCAAATTGTCCCGGGTCGACAAAGCCGCGATCCTGCTGCTGTCCCTGGGTTCGACCGACGCCGCCCAAGTGCTGCGTCACATGGGCCCCAAAGAGGTCCAGCGCGTGGGCGTGGCCATGGCGCAAATGGGCAACGTGCACCGTGAGCAGGTCGAGCAGGTGATGAGCGAATTCGTCGACATCGTCGGCGATCAGACCAGCCTGGGCGTCGGTTCCGACGACTACGTGCGCAAGATGCTCACCCAGGCACTGGGCGAGGACAAGGCCAACGGCCTCATCGACCGGATCCTGTTGGGTGGCAACACCAGCGGCCTGGACAGCCTCAAGTGGATGGAGCCGCGGGCGGTTGCCGACGTGATCCGTTACGAGCACCCGCAGATCCAGGCGATCGTGGTGGCTTACCTCGACCCCGACCAGGCTGGTGAAGTGCTCGGCAACTTCGATCACAAGGTGCGCCTGGACATCATCCTGCGGGTGTCGTCGCTCAACACCGTGCAGCCGGCGGCCCTGAAAGAATTGAACCAGATTCTCGAGAAGCAGTTCTCGGGCAACTCCAATGCCTCGCGCACCACCTTGGGTGGCATCAAGCGCGCGGCGGACATCATGAACTTCCTCGACAGTTCGATCGAAGGTCAGTTGATGGACTCGATCCGCGAAGTCGACGAAGACCTGTCCGGTCAGATCGAAGACCTCATGTTCGTGTTCAACAACCTGTCCGATGTCGACGACCGTGGCATCCAGGCGCTGTTGCGCGAAGTGTCGTCCGACGTGCTGGTGCTGGCCCTCAAGGGTTCGGACGAAGGCGTCAAGGAAAAGATCTTCAAGAACATGTCCAAACGAGCGGCCGAACTGTTGCGCGACGACCTCGAGGCCAAGGGCCCGGTGCGCGTCAGCGACGTGGAAACCGCACAGAAGGAAATCCTCACCATCGCCCGCCGCATGGCCGAAGCCGGGGAGATTGTTCTCGGTGGCAAGGGCGGCGAAGAGATGATCTAAGGTCGTTATGTCTGCCAAGAGTGATGAAGCACCCAGCGACCTGATCCGCGGCCGAGACGTCAGTAATTTCGACGTCTGGTCGCTGCCCAGCTTCGACCCCCACGTGCCCGAGCCTGAGCCGGAGCCCGTGGAGGAACTGCCGGAGATGGAAGAGGTGCCGCTGGAAGAAGTCCAGCCGCTGACCCTCGAGGAAGTCGAGAGCATTCGCCAGGAAGCCTATAACGAAGGCTTCGCCGTGGGCGAAAAGGAGGGCTTCCACAGCACCACGCTCAAGGTCCGCCAGGAAGCCGATGTGGCGTTGACGGCCAAGCTTCGCGCGTTGGAATCGCTGATGCTCAACCTGTTCGACCCCATTGCCGAGCAGGACACCCAGATCGAGAAATCCCTGGTGGGTTTGGTGCAACACATCGCCAAACAAGTGATCCAGCGCGAGCTGGCCATCGATTCGACCCAGATCGAACAGGTCATGCGTGAAGCGCTCAAGCTGTTGCCGTTGGGCGTGGGCAATGTGCGGCTGTACATCAATCCCCAGGATTTCGAACTGGTCAAGGCCCTGCGCGAGCGCCATGAGGAAACCTGGCGCATCGTCGAGGATGCGACACTGCTGCCGGGCGGTTGTCGGGTGGAAACCGAACACAGCCGCATCGACGCCACGGTTGAAACACGCATCAGCCAGATCATGGCCAAATTGTTCGACCAGCTACACGAACAGGCCCTGCACCCGGCCGCCGCCGACCTGAGCCTGGAGTTGCCGGACGAACTCCAGGGTGACGTGGCGACGGTCGAGGAGGAATTGGACGTGCCTGAATTGGATACTTCTGTACTGGACAGCCGCGATGCGCCTTGAGCGAACCAGCTTCGGCAAGCGCCTGGGCAGCTACGCCGAGGCCAGTGAGCTGGCCGGCCAGCCGATCCTGGAAGGTCGCTTGCTGCGCATGGTTGGCCTGACCCTCGAAGCCGAGGGCCTGCGTGCCGCCATGGGCAGCCGCTGCATGGTGATCAACGACGACAGCTACCACCCGGTGCAGGTCGAAGCCGAAGTCATGGGTTTTTCCGGCAGCAAGGTCTTCTTGATGCCGGTGGGCAGTGTCGCCGGCATCGCCCCCGGCGCGCGGGTGGTGCCCCTGGCCGACAACGGTCGCCTGCCCATGGGCATGAGCATGCTCGGGCGCGTTCTGGACGGGGCCGGACGGGCCTTGGACGGCAAGGGCGGCATGAAGGCCGAAGACTGGGTGCCGATGGACGGCCCGACGATCAACCCCCTCAAGCGTGACCCCATCAGCGTGCCGCTGGACGTGGGCATTCGTTGCATCAACGGTTTGTTGACGGTCGGTCGTGGCCAGCGCCTGGGCCTGTTTGCCGGTACCGGCGTAGGTAAGAGTGTGCTGCTGGGCATGATGACCCGCTTCACCGAAGCCGACATTATCGTGGTGGGGCTGATCGGCGAGCGGGGCCGTGAGGTCAAGGAATTCATCGAGCACATCCTCGGCGAGGAAGGGCTCAAGCGTTCGGTCGTGGTGGCTTCGCCAGCGGACGATGCACCGCTGATGCGTATGCGGGCGGCGATGTATTGCACCCGTATCGCCGAGTATTTCCGCGACAAGGGCAAGAACGTCCTGTTGCTGATGGATTCGCTCACTCGTTTCGCCCAGGCCCAGCGGGAAATCGCCCTGGCCATCGGCGAGCCGCCGGCCACCAAGGGTTATCCGCCTTCGGTGTTCGCCAAGCTGCCGAAACTGGTCGAGCGCGCCGGCAATGCGGAAAAGGGCGGCGGTTCCATCACCGCGTTCTATACCGTGCTGTCCGAAGGTGACGACCAGCAAGACCCCATCGCCGACTCGGCCCGGGGCGTACTCGACGGCCACATCGTGCTGTCCAGGCGCCTGGCCGAAGAAGGGCATTACCCGGCCATCGACATCGAGGCGTCCATCAGCCGGGTCATGCCGTCGGTGATCAGTGCCGAGCATATGAGGCGTGCCCAGCAGTTCAAGCAATATTGGTCGCGCTACCAGCAAAGCCGCGATTTGATCAGCGTCGGCGCCTATGTACCTGGTGGCGACCGCGAAACCGACACCGCCATCAGCCTTTACCCGGCGATGGCCGTTTATCTGCGCCAGAGCCTGAACGACAATATCGGCATGGGGGCCAGCGAGGCGCACCTGCAGACCATTTTCGCTCCGGTCGCTGGCGGATAACCGACCATGGCCACGAGTCGTGCGGCACGCCTGGCACCCGTGGTGGACATGGCGGAAAAGGCCGAGAAGACCGCCGTCCAGCGCCTGGCGTATTTCCAGGGGCAAGTGGCCGTTGCCGAGAGCAAGCTGGCAGACCTCGAGAACTTTCGACTCGAATATCAAGAACAGTGGATCGCCCGTGGCGCCCACGGGGTGTCGGGGCAGTGGTTGTTGGGTTACCAAGGATTTCTTGCGCAACTGGGCACGGCCATCGATCAGCAGCGCCAGAGCCTGGTCTGGCACCAGAACAACCTGGAGAAGGCCCGCCAGAGCTGGCAAGAAGCATTCGCCCGAGTCGAAGGGCTGCGCAAACTGGTGCAGCGTTATATCGATGAGGCGCGGCAACTGGAAGACAAGCGCGAACAGAAATTGCTCGATGAATTGTCCCAGCGCCTGCCGCGGCAGAATCCCTACTGATGGGAAACGAGGATTTTGTCGGATGAACGAGGCAAAACCTTGCTCAGACCTTTACCAGATGCTACACCTTGTACACGTATGTCCATGACAAGGAAGCCGATCATGTCAGTCGTTACCGAAGTATCCCCCGATGGGCATAAGCTGACGATCTCGATCAAGGGTCGATTCGATTTCGGGCGGCATCAGGAGTTTCGTGAGTCCTATGAGCGGCTCCACAAGAAACCTGACTCCATCGTGGTGGATTTGAAAGAAGCCACCTACCTCGACAGTTCCGCCTTGGGCATGCTCCTGCTGTTGCGCGATCATGCCGGTGGCGACCAGTCGGATATCCGCGTCGTCAACAGCAGCAGCGACGTCAAGAAAATCCTCGCGATCTCCAATTTCGACAAGCTGTTCGACATCAGTTGATCGCCATGCAATCGTCGTCGGAGCCACTGACGGTCCTGATTGCCGAAGACAGCGCCGCTGATCGACTGCTGCTGTCGACCATTGTCCGCCGCCAGGGCCACCATGTGCTCACGGCGGCCGATGGCGCCGAAGCGGTCGATGTCTATCTGCAACAGCGTCCGCACCTGGTGCTGATGGACGCGATGATGCCGGTGATGGACGGCTTCGAAGCGGCGCAGAAAATCAAACAGTTGGCCGGGGACCAGTTGGTCCCGATCATTTTCCTCACCTCGCTGACTGAGAGCGAAGCCCTGGCCCGTTGCCTGGAAGCAGGTGGCGACGATTTCCTGGCCAAACCCTACAACCAAGTGATCCTGACGGCCAAGATCAAGGCCATGGACCGCTTGCGCCGGTTGCAGGCCACGGTGGTGGAACAGCGCGACCAGATCGCCCGGCACCATGATTATCTGCTCAACGAACAACGGGTCGCCAAGGCCGTGTTCGACAAGATCGCCCACTCCGGTTGCCTGAGCGCGCCGAACATCCGTTATTTGCAATCCCCCTACGCCTTGTTCAACGGCGACCTGCTGCTGGCCGCGTTCAACCCGGCCGGCGACATGCACATCCTGTTGGGGGATTTCACCGGGCACGGCTTGCCGGCGGCGGTCGGCGCGATGCCCCTGGCGGAAGTGTTCTACGGGATGACGGCCAAGGGCTATGGGCTGGCGCAAATCCTGCGGGAGATGAATGCCAAGCTCAAACGCATCCTGCCAGTGGATATGTTCTGCTGCGCGACGCTGTTATGCCTGAGCTTCCAGCGCTGCACGGTGGAGATCTGGAACGGCGGCATGCCCGATGGTTACCTGCATGACAGCCTCAGCGGCGTGCGCACGCCTTTGCCGGCGCGGCACTTGCCATTGGGCGTGCTCACCCCGCAGTTGTTCGATGACCGCACCGAAGTGCATCCGATGTCGCTGGGGGATCGGGTGTTCCTGCTGTCCGATGGCGTCATCGAGACCAGTGACCGCGACGACCAGCCGTTTGGCGTGGAGCGGTTGCAGCAGGTGTTTTCGGCCAACCGTGAGCCCGACCGTCTTTTTGAAGATATCCAGCAGGCGCTGCTGGATTTTCGTGGTGAGGCCCGTGACGACTTCAGCATGGTCGAGGTGCGGCTGGTCGCTCCGACGCAACTCAATCCGCCACCACCGGTCTATTCCGATAGCGGCCAGTCCAGCCCGCTGGATTGGTCGGTGAGCTTCGAGTTCCGTGCGCAGACCCTCAAGCGCTTCAACCCGATGCCCTACCTGTTGCAGTTGCTGCTGGAGGTGCATGGGCTCAGGGCGCAGAGTGGCGCCCTTTACAGCGTCATGTCGGAGCTCTACTCCAATGCCCTGGATCACGGGGTGCTGGGCCTCGATTCGAGTCTCAAGCGTGATGCGGCGGGTTTCGCCCGCTACTACAGGGAGCGCAATACGCGCCTGGATGAGTTGAGCGACGGTTACGTGCGGGTGCACTTGCACGTTTCGCCAAACGGCGAGGGCGGACGCCTGGCCATCGAAGTCGAAGACAGTGGCGAAGGGTTCGATGTCGCCCGGGTGCTGGCACGGCCCGTGGACAGTGATCGATTGTCGGGGCGCGGCGTGAGCCTGGTTCGCCAACTGAGCCATCAGGCCAGTTGGTCAGACGATGGTCGTAGTGCGCGCGTGGAGTTTTTCTGGGAGGCTCTGGCATAATTGGGGCCATTCTTGATCAGGGAGCGAACAAGTGAACGAGATTCATCTGGACCGCGACGTGCTTAGCACGTTGAAGGAAGTCATGGAGGAGGGGTATCCGGAGTTGCTGGATACGTTTCTCAACGACTCCGAGGCTCGCTTGCGCGTGCTGCATGAAGCACGGGACGCTGAAAAACTGAGCGCCACCGCCCACAGCTTCAAGGGCAGCAGCAGCAACATGGGCGCCATTCGCCTGGCCGAGCTGTGCGGCGAGCTGGAACAGCGTGCCAAGCAGCCGTCATTGGGCGGCATCGAAAATCTGGTCAACGAAATCGACAGCGAATTCGCCCATGTCCGCAAGCTGTGCCGGGAAGAGCGTGAAGGTTTCCACTGCTGAGATTTGACGGTCGGGTAAAACGTTGGCCCGTGCCTTGCATTGCCTAGTCTCGACTGTACCTATGATTCCAGTACAGCGGAGACCTTTTTATGCCCGTCACCCCTAATTCATTGCTCCAGGCCTCCGTCCAGGCCAAGCCCCAGGCCGCCGTCAATTCACCGGCAGCGGCCCCGGACCTCGGGGATAGAGCCTCCAGCTTCGCTCAAGTCTTCGCCAAGCAGGCACCTGCCAAAGCCGCAGCGGCCCCAGAGCCCGTGGTGAAACCGGCGCGCGACAAGGCCGCTGACAACACCGTCAAAAAAGACGACGGCAACGAAACCCCCGCCGCCCCGGAACCGACTGTTGCCGATAGCGGCAAACCCTTGCCCGCGGACAAACCGGCCAGCACCGACGACAAAGCGGCCAGCGATAACGATGCCGACGCGGCTCAAGCGCCGGTGGCGGATGCGGCACCGGTCGATCCGAGCCTCGACCCAGGCGCGCTGACGGACATGGCGGTGCCGGTCGCGACAGCCCCGGCCGAACCTGCCCCCGTAGTGGTTACGGCTGAGGCTCAGGTAACGACTGCGGTCGCGGCACCGGTTGTCCCATTGGCCGCACCGGCCCAGCCTGCGGTTCCGGTCGTCGATCCAGCCTTCGATCCACAAGCCGATCCGCTCGACGCATTGCCCGCCTTGCGCTTGGCAATGGAGCAGAGCGGTCATGTTTCCGCCAGCAGCCAGGCGCAGCCCAAGAGCGCTGCCCCGGCGTCGCTCGACGGCGAGCCGACTTCAGCGCAGACCTTCGCCGCCGGCATGGCCAGCATGCTCGGCGTGCAAGCCGACCAGAACAGCACGGAGTCCGGCAGCCAGGGCGGTGACAAGGCCTTCGGCGGCTTGATCAGCGAGGGCCTCAAAGACTTGGGCGCCGCGTCCAGTGACACCCGCGTAGACGATTTCGCCAACCGCCTGGCTGCACTGACCCAGGCCGCCACGCCCAAAACCGCCAACGCGGTGCCGATCAACCAACCTATCGCAATGAACCAGAGCGGTTGGACCGAAGAGGTGGTGAACCGGGTGATGTACCTGTCCAGCGTCAATCTCAAGGCGGCCGACATCCAATTGCAGCCCGCCGAACTCGGGCGCCTGGATATCCGGGTGAACATGGTGCCGGACCAGCAGACCCAGGTCACCTTCATGAGCGCCCACTCCGGCGTTCGCGAAGCCCTCGAAGGCCAGATGCATCGCCTGCGGGACAGTTTTGCCCAACAGGGCATGGGCCAGGTCGACGTCAGCGTGTCGGACCAATCCCGTGGTTCGCAGAACCAGGAGCAGCAAGCCCAGCAGCAGGCCCGGGCGGGGCGTTCGACCTCTTCCGGTGGACCGGTGGAAGCCGGGGATGAAGCCACTGCGGCCAGCATCGCTGAAGTGGCCGCCAGCACGACCAGCGTCATCGGCACCAGCGCGGTCGACTATTACGCCTGATCCAATGACGTTTTCCCCCTGTGGGAGCGGGCTTGCTCGCGAAGGCGGTGTGTCAGTTAACAGCTACGTCGACTGACACACCGCCTTCGCGAGCAAGCCCGCTCCCACATTGGTTTCTGGCATTTGAAGATTGCATCTGAGGTCGTCCTTCCTCTTCTGGCATAACACTTGCTCCAGCCTTGCCGTGCAACAGTGAAAACCCCGATTAGTGACGGATTATTGGCATGGCGAAGAGCGAAGCAGCAGCTGTAAAAGACCCTGCAACCAAAGGCAAACTCAAGCTGATCATCATGATCGTGGTGGGTTTGCTCCTGGCGATCGGCGTGTCCGTGGGGGCAACCTGGTATTTCATGCACAGCGCTCAAAGCAAGCCGGCGGCGGCAGCGGCCGAAGTCGCGCCAGTGGGCAAGCAGCCGGCGATTTTCGAACCGATGGCGCCGGCCTTCGTGGCCAACTACACCGTGAACGGTCGCCAACGCTACATGCAGGTCAGCATTACGTTGCAGGGGCGCAACCAGGCTGACCTGGAAGCGCTTCGGGTCCACATGCCGCTGATTCGCAATAACCTGGTGATGCTGTTTTCCGGACAGAGTTTCGACACCCTGGCCACCCCCGTCGGCCAGGAAATGCTGCGCCAGAAAGCCACGGCCAGCGTGCAGGAAGTGGCTCAGAAAGAGCTCGGCAAAGTGGTGATCGAACAGTTGCTCTTCACTAACTTCGTATTGCAGTAGGAACACGACATGGCCGTGCAGGACCTGCTGTCCCAGGACGAAATCGATGCGCTGTTGCATGGTGTCGACGACGGTCTGGTACAGACCGAAAACGCTGCTGAACCGGGCAGCGTCAAAAGCTACGACCTGACCAGCCAGGATCGCATCGTTCGCGGACGCATGCCGACCCTGGAAATGATCAACGAGCGTTTCGCCCGGTACACCCGCATCAGCATGTTCAACATGCTGCGCCGCTCGGCCGATGTGGCCGTGGGTGGCGTGCAGGTGATGAAGTTCGGCGAGTACGTGCATTCGCTGTACGTGCCCACCAGCCTCAACCTGGTGAAGATCAAGCCGTTGCGCGGTACTGCGTTGTTCATCCTCGACGCCAAACTGGTGTTCAAGCTGGTGGACAACTTCTTCGGCGGCGACGGTCGTCACGCCAAGATCGAAGGTCGCGAATTCACCCCGACCGAGCTGCGAGTGGTGCGCATGGTGCTGGAGCAGGCCTTCATCGATTTGAAGGAAGCCTGGCAGGCGATCATGGAAGTGAACTTCGAGTACATCAACTCGGAAGTGAACCCGGCCATGGCCAACATCGTCGGGCCGAGCGAAGCCATCGTGGTCTCGACCTTCCACATCGAACTCGATGGCGGTGGCGGCGACCTGCACGTGACCATGCCGTATTCGATGATCGAGCCGGTGCGGGAAATGCTCGACGCCGGTTTCCAGTCGGACCTCGACGACCAGGACGAACGCTGGATCAACGCCTTGCGCCAGGACGTACTCGACGTCGATGTGCCGATCGGCGCGACGGTCGCCCGGCGCCAACTGCGCCTGCGGGACATCTTGCACATGCAGCCGGGTGACATCATTCCGGTCGAGATGCCCGACGAAATGATCATGCGCGCCAATGGCGTACCGGCCTTCAAGGTCAAGATGGGCTCTCACAAAGGCAACCTGGCGTTGCAGGTGATCGAGCCGATCGAACGCCGCTGAGCGGTGTCGAATTTTTATGTTTGCGTTTCTAACTGATTTTTGCCCGCCGAGGACAAATGATGGCTAACGATATGAACACCCAGGATGACCAGGCGCTGGCCGACGAATGGGCCGCGGCCCTGGAAGAAACCGGCGATGCCGGGCAGGCTGACATCGATGCCTTGCTGGCCGCCGATAGCGGTAACCACGGCTCCAATCGCTTGCCGATGGAAGAGTTTGGCAGCGTGCCCAAGAGCAACGAACAGGTGACGCTGGACGGGCCGAACCTGGACGTGATCCTCGACATTCCGGTGTCCATCTCCATGGAAGTGGGCAGCACCGATATCAACATCCGCAACCTGCTGCAGCTCAACCAGGGCTCGGTAATCGAGCTGGATCGCCTGGCCGGCGAGCCGCTCGACGTGCTGGTCAACGGCACCTTGATCGCCCATGGCGAAGTGGTGGTGGTCAACGAGAAGTTCGGCATTCGCCTGACGGACGTGATCAGCCCGAGCGAACGCATCAAGAAGCTGCGCTGAGTGAAAGGTTTCCTCGCCGCAGCGTCGATGCTGCCCTTGAGCGTGCTGGCGGCCGAACCGGTTGCCACGGCGGCCGTTGCGCCGGCGTCAGGCTCGGGTATCGCCGGGCAACTGGCGCAACTGGTGCTTGGCTTGCTGCTGGTGCTGGGCTTGATCTTCTTTCTCGCCTGGTTGTTGCGGCGCGTGCAACAGGCGGGGCCGGCCGGCAAGGGCCAGGTCATCGACATCGTCGGTTCCCGTGCGCTCGGGCCGCGCGACCGGCTGGTGCTGGTGCAGGTCGGCAACGAGCAGATCCTGCTGGGCCTGAGCCCGGGCACCATCACTGCGTTGCACGTCCTCAAGGAGCCGGTACAGGTACCCTCCACCGAGTCGGCCAGCCCCGAATTTGCCCAGCGCCTCATGGAGCTGCTGGGGAAAGACCAGAAGGATAAAAAGTAATGCCGTTGCGCATTCTGTTGGCATTGGCCCTGATGCTGGCCGCACCGTTGGCGTTCGCCGCGGACCCGCTGTCGATCCCGGCGATCACCCTGGGAACCAACGCCGAAGGGGCCCAGGAATACTCGGTCAGCCTGCAGATCCTGCTGATCATGACCGCGCTGAGTTTCATTCCGGCGTTCGTCATGCTGATGACCAGCTTCACCCGGATCATCATTGTCTTTTCGATCCTGCGCCAGGCCCTGGGCCTGCAACAGACCCCCTCGAACCAGATCCTCACTGGCATGGCGCTGTTCCTGACCATGTTCATCATGGCGCCCGTGTTCGACCGGGTGAACCGGGATGCGCTGCAGCCTTACCTGGCGGAACAACTCAGCGCCCAGGATGCCGTAGCCAAGGCCCAGGTGCCGATCAAGGACTTCATGCTGGCCCAGACTCGCAGCAGTGACTTGGAATTGTTCATGCGCCTGTCCAAGCGCACCGACATCCCGAGTGCCGACCAGGCACCGCTGACCATCCTGGTGCCGGCGTTCGTGACGTCCGAGCTGAAGACCGCGTTCCAGATCGGTTTCATGATTTTCATCCCGTTCCTGATCATCGACCTGGTGGTCGCCAGCGTACTGATGGCCATGGGTATGATGATGCTCTCGCCGCTGATCATTTCCCTGCCGTTCAAGATCATGCTGTTCGTATTGGTGGATGGCTGGGCGCTGATCATCGGTACCCTGGCGGGCAGTTTCGGCGGTGTTTAGGCCTCTTGTACGGGTAGGACAATATGACGCCTGAAGTAGCGGTAGACCTGTTCCGTGAAGCGCTCTGGCTGACGACTATGATGGTTGCCATCCTGGTGATCCCCAGCCTGCTGGTGGGCTTGCTGGTGGCGATGTTCCAGGCTGCGACCCAGATCAACGAACAGACCTTGAGCTTCCTGCCGCGCCTGCTGGTGATGCTGGTGACGTTGATCGTCGCCGGCCCCTGGATGGTACAGACCTTCATGGAATACATCCTGCAGTTGTACGGCAGTATTCCGCAGTTGATCGGCTGACCCCATGTCGATGCTCGAGCTGACGGACACCCAGATCAGCACGTGGGTGGCATCGTTCATTCTGCCGCTGTTTCGCGTCACCGCGGTGCTGATGAGCATGCCGATCTTCGGCACGACACTGGTGCCAACTCGGGTGCGTTTGTACTTCGCCCTGGCGATCACGGTGGTTATCGCACCTGGGCTGCCACCGATGCCGCCGGTCAATGCCCTGGACCTCAGTGCGCTGATGCTGGTGGCCGAGCAGATTCTCATCGGTGCCTTGATGGGGTTCTCGCTGCAACTGTTCTTCCAGGCCTTTGTGGTGGCCGGGCAAATCATTTCGATCCAGATGGGCATGGCCTTCGCGTCCATGATCGACCCCACCAACGGCGTCAACACCGCGGTGATCGGCCAGTTCCTGACGATGCTGGTGACCCTGTTGTTCCTCGCCATGAACGGACATCTGGTGGTGTTCGAGGTCTTGACCGAGAGCTTTACCACCATGCCAGTGGGCAGCGCATTGCTGGTCAATCATTTCTGGGACATCGCCGGCAAGCTCGGCTGGGTCCTCGGCGCCGCGATGGTGCTGGTATTGCCGGCGATCACGGCGTTGCTGGTGGTCAACATCGCGTTTGGCGTGATGACCCGGGCGGCGCCGCAATTGAATATTTTCTCCATCGGTTTCCCGTTGACCCTGGTGCTGGGCCTGGTGATTTTCTGGGTCAGCCTGGGGGATATCCTCAACCAGTATCAGCCGCTGGCCACCCAGGCCTTGCAGCTGCTGCGCGACATGGCACAGGCACGCTGAACCATGGCCGAGAGCGAGAGTGGTCAGGACAAGACAGAAGACCCCACGGAAAAGCGCCTGCGCGAATCCCGTGAAAAGGGCGAGATCGCCCGATCCAAGGAGCTCAATACGCTGGCGGTGATGCTGGCCGGGGCGGGCGGGTTGCTGATCTACGGCGGGGGGCTGGCGTTGGATCTGCTGGAAATCATGCGGCTTAATTTTTCCCTGCCTCGTGAGGTGCTGCTCAGTCCGGAGGCGATGGGGCAATATTTGCTGCATTCCGGCAAGATCGCGATTCTGGCGGTGCAGCCGGTGCTGATATTTCTGCTGCTGGCCGCCATTATTGGTCCTATTTCCTTGGGTGGCTGGCTGTTCGCCGGCAAAAGCCTTGCGCCGAAATTCAGCCGAATGAACCCGGCCAGCGGTCTGAAGCGGATGTTTTCCACCAATGCGTTGATGGAGCTGCTCAAGGCCCTCGGAAAATTCTTCCTGGTTCTTTTTGTCGCGTTGACGGTTTTGCAGGCTGACATCGATGACCTGCTGCGCATTGCCCATGAGCCGCTGGAACAGGCCATTATCCACAGCGTGCAGTTAGTGGGCTGGAGCACGTTGTGGATGGCCTGCGGCTTGATCCTGATTGCTGCGATCGATGTGCCGATCCAGCTCTATCAGAGCAAGCAGAAGCTGATGATGACCAAGCAGGAGATACGCGACGAACACAAGGATCAGGAAGGCAAACCGGAGGTCAAGCAACGGATCCGCCAGTTGCAGCGCGAGGTCTCCCAGCGGCGGATGATGGCGGCAATCCCCGATGCCGATGTGGTCATCACCAACCCGACGCACTACGCTGTCGCCCTCAAGTACGACCCCGAAAAAGGCAACGCTCCCGTGTTGCTGGCCAAGGGCAGTGACTTCCTGGCACTGAAGATCCGTGAGATCGCCGTGGCCAATGAAGTGATGCTGCTCGAATCCCCGGCGTTGGCGCGATCGATTTATTACTCCACCGAACTCGACCAGGAAATCCCTGGGGGGCTGTATTTGGCTGTTGCGCAGGTATTGGCCTACGTCTACCAGATCCGCCAGCACCGCGCTGGCAAGGGTAAGCGCCCTGAGCCGCTCAAGGATTTGCCGATCCCGCCGGATTTGCGGCGTGACACTTGAGTGCTTATCGGCGCTAGTAATCAGCCGCCTCTAAAATATACCTGCGGATATATCTAATTCTTCTTTCAATGGTTTCGCCCGTTTTTATAGACATCTCATTGCGATAAGCCATGTTTTTGCTGCCTGGGGTTCCTGATTTGATGGCTTGCTCGTGAAAAAACTATTGCGTCGTCATAAAAATTCGTCTTCAGAATTTTTTTTCCGGAAGCATCGATTTCAGTGAAGGGGCTTTGGGGGGCCGGTATTCCTTCATTGTCGAACGGAATGTTTTGATGATGTGAGAAATATGCTTCAGCAGCGTTTTTTTATTTGGAGTCGGTCTGAAGCTGATTTGGATTTTTTCCGAGAGTGCTGCTTGCAGTGTTTTGGTTTCTGAGATTAACGTTAGCTGATCTTTAACCGTTTTTTCCACAACCGATTTGATTTTTGCCGAGCTCGGTTTATTTATCGATAACAGGTCTTTTGGACCCGCCTTAGCGCGGTTTGCTTCAAATACTGGGACATCAGACTAGCTGGAGCGCCGACGTGTCCCGTTGGGTCTCTCCGATTGATAGGGTCGCCGATGCAATATGCATACGGATTCAATCCACCCTCGCCAAACGGGCTCAAACTGTCTGGACTATTAATTCGCATCAAAACCGGATTGAACGCCCGATAACCATTTCCCAGCAAATAATGCCCGGTCACCGGATCCGGTCGCTCTCCATTGAAGCCGAGCAAGCTCAACAAACCGTTGTCGATAGTTCGATTGCCATAAGGCGAATAGGCATGGGACTGCCTTTCATTGGCGGAAACGGCATGCAATACCGAGCGTTGTTGATCGGTCGCCAACAGTGTCGCTTGCTTTGCGCTGCCTTGGGTTTCGGTCTGGGCCAGCAATTGATCGCCATGTTGAACAATTGACCGGCTGATGGCTCCTTCGATTTCTGTCGCCAGGCGAGACTTGCAATAAAACCGCTGGACAGGCGCGTGAGTCATCAAGGTGTGGCTGGTGAGGCGATCCAGTGGGTCATAGCGGTAAGTGCAGAGGCGCGTGGCTGACATGGTCGATGCTCCGTTCGGGTGAGGCTCCGTTGGATTATCGGGGTTGGGATGCAGAGGGGAAACTAGCAGAACTGTTAGGTTTGCCTGGAAAGCGACAGGCCCCGTGGCGAGGGAGCTTGCTCCCGCTCGGTTGCGCAGCGACCGCCATAACGCAGGTGTGCCTGATGTTTCGTATTCGGCTGGTTTCGGGGCCGCTTCGCGACCCAGCGGGAGCAAGCTCCCTCGCCACAGGTTCGTCGTTTGCCTTAGGTGAACAGCATGACCCTGTGGAGCGAGCCTGCTCGCGAATGCGGTAATCCAGTCCATGCAAATGTTGACTGACAAATCGCAATCGCGAGCAGGCTCGCTCCCACAGGGTTGAATGTGCGTCAGCCGCTCTATTGCAGTCTTCAAGAAAAGTTGGAAGGCTTCTTGCAATACCCCGTCTGCGCCCCTTCCGGGCGTCAAAAGTTTGCTTCACAGGAACGGGGAATTTTGGTGGATCGCTCTCAGTTACTCAGCTCTGCACGCAGCAATGTCGTAGACCTCAGCCGGGGTAATCTGGGCGTGCCGCTGTTGCTGCTGGTCATGCTCGCCATGATGATGCTGCCGGTGCCGCCGTTCCTGCTGGACGTGTTCTTCACGTTCAACATCGCCCTGTCGATCGTGGTGCTGCTGGTGTGCGTCTACGCCCTGCGGCCGCTGGATTTCGCCGTGTTCCCGACCATCCTGCTGGTGGCCACGCTGTTGCGCCTGGCGCTGAACGTGGCGTCCACCCGGGTGGTGATGATTCATGGCCAAGAAGGCCACGCCGCCGCCGGTAAGGTGATCCAGGCCTTCGGTGAGGTGGTGATCGGCGGTAACTACGTGGTCGGTATCGTGGTTTTTGCGATCTTGATGATCATCAACTTCGTCGTGGTGACCAAGGGCGCCGGGCGGATTTCCGAGGTGAGCGCACGTTTCACCCTCGATGCGATGCCCGGCAAGCAGATGGCGATCGACGCCGACCTCAACGCCGGCCTGATCGACCAGAGCCAGGCCAAGCTGCGTCGCCTGGAAGTGGCCCAGGAAGCCGAGTTCTACGGCTCCATGGACGGTGCCAGCAAATTCGTGCGCGGTGACGCCATCGCCGGCCTGTTGATTCTGTTCATCAACCTGATCGGCGGCATGGCCGTCGGCATCTTTCAGCACGGCATGACCTTCGGCGATGCCGGCAAGGTTTACGCCTTGTTGACCATTGGTGACGGTTTGGTGGCGCAATTGCCATCACTGCTGTTATCCACAGCCGCCGCGATCATGGTGACCCGTGCTTCGGGCTCCGAAGACATGGGCAAGCAGATCAGTCGCCAAATGTTCGCCTCGCCCAAGGCCCTGGCCGTTGCCGCCGGCCTGATGGCGGTGATGGGCCTGGTGCCTGGCATGCCGCATTTTTCCTTCCTGAGCATGGCGGCCCTGGCGGCTGGCGGTGCCTACCTGTTCTGGAAGAAGCAGAACGTGCAGAAAGTCCAGGCCCTGCAAGAGGTCAAGCGCCAGCAGGAACTGCTGCCGTCGCCGGCCCGCGCCATGGAAACCAAGGAATTGGGCTGGGATGACGTGACGCCCATCGACATGATCGGCCTGGAAGTCGGTTATCGCCTGATTCCGTTGGTCGACCGCAACCAGGGTGGTCAGTTGCTGGCGCGGATCAAGGGGGTGCGCAAGAAGCTCTCCCAAGACCTGGGCTTCCTGATGCCCACTGTGCACATCCGCGACAACCTCGACCTGGCGCCGAGCGCCTATCGCCTGACACTGATGGGCGTGATCCTGGCCGAAGCCGAGATCTACCCCGACCGCGAGCTGGCGATCAACCCTGGCCAGGTCTACGGCAGCCTCAACGGCATCACCGCCAAGGATCCGGCTTTTGGCCTGGAGGCGGTGTGGATCGAAATCAGCCAGCGGGCCCAGGCCCAGTCCCTCGGCTACACCGTGGTGGACGCCAGTACCGTGGTGGCGACCCACTTGAACCAGATTCTGTACAAGCACTCCAGCGAGCTGATTGGCCACGAAGAAGTCCAGCAACTCCTGCAAGTACTGGCCAAAGGCTCGCCGAAGCTGGCTGAAGAGTTGGTGCCGGGCGTGGTTTCGTTGTCGCAGTTGCTCAAGGTCCTGCAAGCGTTGTTGGCCGAGCAAGTGCCTGTGCGCGACATACGCAGTATTGCCGAAGCCATCGCCAACAACGCGTCCAAGAGTCAAGATACCGCCGCCCTGGTGGCCGCGGTTCGGGTCGGCGTATCCCGTGCAATCGTCCAAAGCATTGTAGGCACTGAGTCTGAGCTGCCTGTTATCACCTTGGAGCCAAGGTTGGAACAGATATTGCTCAATAGTCTGCAGAAGGCAGGACAAGGCTCGGAAGAGGGTGTTCTGCTGGAGCCAAGCATGGCCGAGAAGCTGCAGCGTTCGCTGATCGAGGCAGCCCAGCGGCAAGAGATGCAAGGCCAACCGGTGATCCTGCTGGTGGCCGGTCCGATTCGCGCGATGCTCTCGCGATTCGGACGCCTCGCGGTCCCGGGGCTGCATGTGCTGGCGTACCAGGAAATACCGGACAACAAGCAAGTGACCATCGTTGCGACAGTAGGGCCCAACGGCTGAGGTAGTGGTTTATGCAAGTGAAGCGTTTTTTCGCCGCAGACATGCGTCAGGCCATGAAACTGGTTCGTGACGAGCTGGGCGCTGAAGCAGCCATCATTGGCAACCGTCGTATCGCCGGCGGTGTCGAGCTGACGGCGGCCCTGGATTACAAATTGTCGGCGCTGGCGCCACGGGTTCCGAACATGGAACTTGAAGATGAGCTGCGCAAGACTCAATCGCGCATCGCCAGCGCCCAGGCCGAACTGAGCCTGCGCAGCAGCGAAGGCGAAGGCGCGCCGGGCACCAATCGTCAATTGTTCGCCGGTCAGCCGCTGACCGCCGGCCTGCCGTTGACCGCCGCCGAACCGCTGATGGAACAGGTCCAGGCCGAACCGCGTCGTCCAGAGCCGGCACCTGCCGCGCCAGCCCGTGGGCTTGACCCGCGCGCCCTGGACTCGATGCGCTTCGAACTCAACAGCCTGCGCGAGCTGATGGAAGTCCAGCTCGGCTCCCTGGCCTGGAACCAGCTGCAAGGCAGCCGTCCGGCCCAGGCCAACCTGTGGCGTCGCCTGCAACGCATCGGCCTGTCCGGCCCGTTGTCCCGCGACCTGCTGGCGCTGATCAATGGTATCGAAGAGCCGCGCCAGGCCTGGCGCATGCTGCTGGCGCACCTGGCACGCATGATTGCCACGCCGGAAGTCGAGCCGCTGGAAGAGGGCGGGGTCATTGCCATGGTCGGTCCTGCCGGCATGGGCAAGACCACCACCCTGGCCAAGCTCGCCGCCCGTTATGTACTCAAGTACGGCGCCCAGAGCATCGCCCTGGTAAGCATGGACAGTTTCCGCATCGGTGCCCAGGAACAACTCAAGACCCTGGGCCGGATCCTCAATGTGTCGGTGACCCATGTGGATCCGGGCCAATCCCTGGCCCAGGCGCTGGAACCGCTGCTGCGCAAACGCGTCGTGCTGATCGATACCGCCGGCCTGCAAGCCAGCGATCCGGCCCTGCGCATGCAGCTCGAAAGCCTGGCCGGACGCGGTATCAAGTCAAAAAATTATCTCGTGTTGGCAACCACCAGCCAGAAACAGGTTCTAACCGCCGCATACCACAGCTACAAACGCTGCGGGCTGGCCGGCTGCATCCTGACTAAGCTGGACGAAACGGCAAGCCTGGGCGAGGTGTTGAGCCTGGCGATCGGTCATGAACTGCCGGTGGCCTACCTGACCGACGGGCCGCGGATCCCGGATGATTTGCATCTGCCGCGCCGTCATCAACTGGTCAGTCGTGCCGTGAGTGTGCAAATGCAGGAAGAACCCAGCGAAGAAGCCATGGCTGACATGTTCGCTGACATCTACCACAGCCCGACCAAGCAGGTCGGCTGAGGTAATCATGAATATTTTTTGTACCTACATCGATGGTCTGCCATGCATTGTTCCGTATGCGAACGCGCAGCCAGTAATGTGGCCTCCGTCTAAGAAGACAAGGTAAAGAACGAACATGGGCAGCATGCATCCCGTACAGGTGATCGCGGTGACCGGCGGCAAAGGTGGCGTCGGGAAGACTAACGTGTCAGTGAACTTGTCCCTGGCTCTGGCAGAGCTTGGCCGACGGGTCATGCTGCTGGACGCCGACCTGGGCCTGGCGAACGTCGACGTGTTGCTGGGGCTTACCCCCAAACGCACCCTGGCGGACGTGATCGAAGGCCGTTGCGAACTGCGCGACGTGCTGTTGCAGGGGCCGGGCGGGATTCGCATCGTGCCGGCTGCCTCCGGCACCCAGAGCATGGTTCACCTGACCCCGGCGCAGCACGCGGGCCTGATCCAGGCGTTCAGCGACATCGGCGATAACCTCGATGTGCTGGTAATCGATACCGCGGCCGGCATCGGCGACTCGGTCGTCAGTTTCGTGCGCGCCGCCCAGGAAGTGCTGCTGGTGGTCTGCGACGAACCGACGTCCATCACCGACGCCTATGCCCTGATCAAACTGCTTAACCGCGACTATGGCATGAACCGCTTCCGCGTCCTGGCCAACATGGCCCAGAGCCCGCAGGAAGGACGCAACCTGTTCGCCAAGTTGACGAAGGTCACCGATCGCTTCCTGGACGTCGCCCTACAATACGTCGGTGCAGTGCCTTACGACGAAAGCGTGCGCAAGGCCGTCCAGAAGCAACGTGCCGTTTATGAAGCCTTTCCACGTTCCAAATGCGCGCTGGCGTTCAAGGCGATCGCCCAAAAGGTCGATACCTGGCCGCTGCCGGCCAACCCCCGCGGGCATCTGGAGTTTTTCGTCGAGCGTCTTGTGCAACAAACAGCAGGGCCCGTGTTATGACAGCCAGCGGTTACAACCATCTCTACAAAAAATCGGCACGGGACGCCCAATACGAATTGATCGAGCGTTATGCGCCACTGGTCAAGCGTATCGCCTATCACTTGCTGGCGCGGTTGCCGGCCAGTGTCCAGGTCGAGGATTTGATCCAGGCCGGCATGATCGGCCTGCTTGAAGTGTCGAACAAATACGACGCCAGCAAGGGCGCCAGTTTCGAGACCTATGCCGGTATTCGCATTCGTGGGGCGATGCTCGATGAAGTCCGCAAGGGCGATTGGGCGCCGCGTTCGGTGCACCGCAATACCCGCATGGTCAGTGACGCGATTCGGGCAATCGAAGCTAAAACTGGGCGTGACGCTAAAGATCACGAGGTTGCGGCCGAACTCCAGTTGAGTCTCGATGATTATTACGGGATTTTGAACGATACCTTGGGCAGTCGCCTGTTCAGCTTCGACGACCTCTTGCAGGACGGCGAGCACGAAGGGCTGCATGAGGATAACGCGAGTGCTCACATGGAGCCGTCGCGTGACCTGGAAGATGAACGTTTCCAGAGTGCGCTGGCGGATGCGATTGCCAATTTGCCGGAACGTGAGCGACTGGTCTTGGCGCTGTACTACGACGAAGAGCTGAACCTCAAGGAAATCGGTGAGGTCCTGGGGGTCAGCGAATCTCGGGTCAGCCAGTTACACAGCCAGTGCGCGGCCCGCTTGCGGGGCCGTTTGGGGGAGTGGCGAGCGCGCTGACAGGCAGTGTGGGGACACTGCGAGCGGGACTGGCATGGCGTTGCCGGGTCAGTTTCCATCCGTTGTGCTCCAGACCGTTGTCGAGTGTTGTGCCGGAATTGATTGAAATGGCGCGTCCAGGTGCTGGGCGCGTTTAAGACTGCTTGGAGGTCGAATTGGACAAGAACATGAAAATCCTCATCGTTGATGACTTCTCAACGATGCGGCGGATCATAAAAAACCTGTTGCGTGACCTTGGGTTCACCAACACGGTCGAGGCGGATGATGGCGTCACAGCCATTCCGGTCCTCAACAGCGGGAGCATCGACTTTCTGGTGACTGACTGGAACATGCCCGGCATGACCGGTATCGACTTGCTGCGCCATGTGCGCGCCGACGAAAAACTCAAGCACCTCCCGGTGCTGATGGTGACTGCCGAAGCCAAGCGCGAGCAGATCATCGAAGCGGCCCAGGCCGGTGTAAACGGCTATGTGGTCAAGCCCTTCACGGCCCAGGCGTTGAAAGAGAAGATCGAAAAAATCTTCGAACGCATCGGTTAACGGCGCCACGGGGGAGCTATGGACAACGAATCTTCAATGGGCGATTTCGAATCGACCCTGAAAAAACATGCCCGCGAACTGGTCGACAGCCTTGAAAAAGGTCGCTTTGGCGATGCGGTTCAAATGATCCATGAGCTCAACCAGACCCGTGACCGTGGTCTGTATCAGGAAGTGGGCAAGCTCACGCGTGAACTGCACAGCGCGATTGTCAATTTCCAGATCGACCCGCACATGCCGCAGGCCGAGGAAGTCTCGCAGATCACCGACGCCACCGAGCGCCTGGGCTATGTGGTCAAGCTGACGGAGGCCGCGGCCAACCGCACCATGGACCTGGTGGAAAGCGCAACACCGCTGGTCAATGGCCTGAGTGAAGAGGCCCAGGCCTTGAGCACCGACTGGGGCCGGTTCATGCGTCGCGAAGTCGGTGCTGAAGAATTTCGGGAGCTGGCCCGTCGGGTCGACGGTTTCCTGACGCGCAGCAGCAACGAAAACCGCGCCGTGGCCAGTAACCTCAACGACATTCTGCTGGCCCAGGACTATCAAGACCTGACCGGCCAGGTGATCAAGCGTGTGACCCAACTGGTCACCGAAGTGGAAAGCAACCTGCTCAAACTGGTGCTGATGGCTAGCCAGGTCGACCGCTTTGCAGGCATCGAACACGACCGTGAAGCGATACTTGCTGAAAAAGATCCACAAAAACATCTCTCTCAGGGTGAAGGTCCGCAAATTCATGCCGATAAAAGAGAAGACGTTATGTCCGGTCAGGACGATGTGGACGATTTGCTGTCCAGCCTTGGATTTTGATTTAGCCCTATTTTAGGAGCAGCCATTAATGAGCTTCGGCGCCGATGAAGAGATCCTTCAGGATTTC
Organism: Pseudomonas sp. Z3-6; assembly: GCF_051131985.1. Classification (NCBI taxonomy): domain Bacteria; kingdom Pseudomonadati; phylum Pseudomonadota; class Gammaproteobacteria; order Pseudomonadales; family Pseudomonadaceae; genus Pseudomonas; species Pseudomonas sp. Z3-6. The sequence goes on along the minus strand of NZ_CP071644.1, from coordinate 5,141,874 downwards.
CTGGTTGAGGCCGGCGAGATTCTAGAGCAACTGTCCGAACAGCTGGTCGAGCTGGAAAGCCGACCTGATGATGCGGATCTGCTCAATGCAATTTTTCGCGGTTTCCACACTGTAAAAGGAGGCGCCGGCTTCCTCCAGCTCAACGAGCTGGTGGAGTGCTGTCACATTGCCGAGAACGTGTTCGACATCCTGCGCAAGGGTGAGCGTCGCGTTGATTCGGAATTGATGGACGTGGTGCTCGAAGCGCTGGATGCGGTCAACAGCATGTTCAGCGAAGTGCGTGAGCGCTCGCCGATTACCCCGGCCACCCCCGAGCTGCTCGCCGCGCTGGCACGCCTGGCCGAGCCGCAATCGGCTGACGAAGCCGCGCCGGTTGCCGAGGCAGTGGTTGAAGAACCAGTCGCCGAAGAATCGGGCGACATCACCGATAATGAATTCGAACAGTTGCTGGACTCCCTGAGTGCCGTCAAGGCCCAGGCCGAGGCACCGGCCGCTCAGGTTGCGCCGGCTGCACCGGCCAGCAATGGGGCTGGCAGCGACGAAATCACCGATGCCGAGTTCGAGTCGCTGCTCGACCAGCTTCACGGCAAGGGCCAATTCGCGCCAGATGCCGTTGTCCCGCCAGCAGCCCCGGCCGCCGCGAAAGCGGCGGGCGACAGCTCGGACATCACCGACGACGAATTCGAAGCCTTGCTCGACCAGTTGCATGGCAAGGGCACCTTTGCCGTTGACGCCCTGGATTCGGCCATCGCTTCGGCACCGACGCCGGCCAAACCTGCTGCCGCTGCCGCAGGCAGCGACCTGATCAGCGACCACGAATTCGAATCGCTGCTCGATGAGCTGCACGGCAAGGGCAAGTTCAGCGAGGTCGGTACCGCTTCCGCCGCGCCTGCCGCCGCCAAGACGGCCGCACCGGCGGCCAAGGCCGCGCCCAAACCCGCCGCCAAGGCACCGGAACCCAAGGCCGAGCCCGCCAAGCCTGCCGCTGCCGCCGCCCCGGCGCCAGCCCGTGCTCCAGCGGCTGCGCCAGCGGAAAAACCGGCCAGCGAAGCCGAGACCACCGTTCGGGTCGATACCGCACGCCTGGACGAGATCATGAACATGGTCGGCGAGCTGGTGCTGGTGCGTAACCGCCTGGTGCGCCTGGGCCTCAACAGCCAGGACGAAGCCATGTCCAAGGCTGTGTCGAACCTCGACGTGGTCACGGCCGATTTGCAGACTGCGGTCATGAAGACCCGGATGCAGCCGATCAAGAAAGTCTTCGGGCGCTTCCCGCGCCTGGTTCGCGACCTGGCTCGCCAGCTCAAGAAAGAAATCAACCTGGAACTGGTGGGTGAAGAGACCGACCTCGACAAGAACCTTGTCGAGGCCCTGGCCGACCCGCTGGTCCACTTGGTGCGCAACGCGGTCGACCACGGCATCGAGTCGCCGGAAGAACGCGAAGCCTCGGGCAAGGTCCGCAGCGGCAAGGTGATCCTGGCCGCAGAGCAGGAGGGCGACCACATCCTGCTGTCGATCTCCGATGATGGCAAAGGCATGGACCCGAATGTGTTGCGTTCCATCGCGGTGAAACGCGGTGTGATGGACAAGGATGCCGCCGACCGCCTGAGCGATACCGAGTGCTACAACCTGATCTTCGCCCCGGGCTTCTCGACCAAGACCGAGATCTCCGACGTGTCGGGCCGTGGCGTGGGCATGGACGTGGTGAAAACCAAGATTTCCCAGCTCAACGGTTCGATCAATATCTACTCGACCAAGGGCCAGGGCTCGAAGATCGTCATCAAGGTCCCGTTGACCCTGGCGATCATGCCGACGCTCATGGTGATGCTGGGCAACCAGGCCTTCGCCTTCCCGTTGGTCAACGTCAACGAGATTTTCCACCTCGACCTGTCGCGCACCAACGTGGTCGACGGCCAGGAAGTGGTCATCGTGCGGGACAAGGCGCTGCCGCTGTTCTACCTCAAGCGCTGGCTGGTCAGCTCCGCTGCTCACGTCGAGCAGGGCGAAGGCCACGTGGTGATCCTTTCGGTGGGCACCCAGCGGATCGGCTTTGTCGTCGACCAGTTGGTGGGCCAGGAAGAAGTGGTCATCAAGCCGTTGGGCAAGATGCTCCAGGGCACCCCGGGCATGTCCGGCGCCACCATCACCGGCGACGGCCGCATCGCGTTGATTCTCGATGTGCCAAGCATGCTCAAGCGTTACGCCGCCCGGCGTATTTGATTCTGGAGGGGAGCGGCCCAGGGCCGCGCCTCGTCTAACGGAGTGTTTATGGTAGTTAAAGTCCTGGTGGTGGACGATTCGGGGTTTTTCCGTCGCCGCGTCTCGGAAATTCTTTCAGCGGACACGAGTATTCAGGTCGTCGGTACCGCGACTAACGGCAAAGAGGCGATCGATCAGGCCCTGGCACTCAAGCCGGACGTGATCACCATGGACTACGAGATGCCGATGATGGACGGCATCACGGCCGTGCGGCATATCATGCAGCGCTGCCCGACCCCGGTCTTGATGTTTTCCTCCCTGACCCATGAAGGCGCCCGGGTGACCCTCGATGCGCTGGACGCCGGGGCGGTGGATTTCCTGCCGAAGAATTTCGAAGACATTTCGCGCAACCCGGACAAGGTCCGGCAGTTGCTGTGCGAAAAGGTCCACAGCATTTCCCGCAGCAATCGCCGTGTCAGTGCCTACAGCGCGCCGGCACCCGCCCCGGTTGCGGCGCCAAGCCCGGCGCCTGCGCCGACGGTTTCGAGCAGCTTCAATCCTGCACCGGTGCGTAGCGCCCCGGCACCTGCGCCGACGCGTTCGGCGCCTGCCAGTGCATCGTCGCCGGCACCCAAGCGCAAAGCCTACAAGCTGGTGGCGATTGGTACGTCCACCGGCGGCCCGGTGGCGCTGCAACGGGTCCTGACTCAGTTGCCCGCCAACTTCCCGGCCCCCATCGTGCTGATCCAGCACATGCCGGCGGCGTTCACCAAGGCATTTGCCGAGCGCTTGGACAAGCTCTGCAACATCAGCGTCAAGGAAGCCGAGGATGGCGACATCCTGCGTCCCGGCCTGGCGTTGCTGGCACCGGGTGGCAAGCAGATGATGATCGACGGCCGCGGCGCGGTGAAAATCCTGCCGGGCGATGAGCGTCTGAACTACAAGCCTTGCGTGGACATTACCTTCGGTTCCGCCGCCAAGTCCTACGGCGACAAAGTTTTGGCAGTGGTGCTGACCGGCATGGGCGCCGACGGTCGCGAAGGCGCGCGCCTGCTCAAGCAGGGCGGCAGTGCGATCTGGGCCCAGGACGAAGCCAGTTGCGTGATCTACGGCATGCCCATGGCGATCGTGAAAGCTGATCTTGCCGACGCGGTGTACGGATTGGATGACATCGGTCGACACCTGGTCGAGGCCTGCCTGTAATGGATGTGCTCAGCCTGATTGGCATCACCATGGCGTTCGTCGCCATCATTGGCGGCAATTACCTGGAAGGCGGTCATCTCGGCGCGCTGGCCAACGGTCCGGCGGCGTTGATCGTGATCGGCGGCACCATTGGCGCGGCGCTGTTGCAATCACCCATGAGCGCTTTCAAGCGCGCCATGCAGGTGCTGATCTGGATTCTGTTCCCGCCCCGTGTCGACCTGGCTGGTGGCATCGACCGCGTGGTGAACTGGAGCCTGACCGCTCGCAAGGAAGGCTTGCTGGGCCTGGAAGGGGTGGCCGATGCCGAGCCTGACAGCTATTCGCGCAAAGGCCTGCAATTGCTGGTGGACGGCGCCGAGCCGGAAGCCATCCGCAGCATCCTGGAGGTGGACTTCTACACCCAGGAAAGTCGCGACATCGAGGCGGCCAAGGTCTTCGAAAGCATGGGCGGCTACGCGCCGACCATTGGCATCATCGGCGCGGTGATGGGTCTGATCCATGTAATGGGCAACCTGGCCGATCCGTCGCAACTGGGCAGCGGCATCGCCGTGGCATTCGTCGCGACGATCTACGGCGTGGCGAGCGCCAACCTGGTGTTGCTGCCGATCGCGGCCAAACTCAAGTCCATCGCGTTGCGTCAGTCGCGCTATCGCGAAATGCTGCTGGAAGGGATCCTGTCGATCGCCGAGGGTGAGAACCCGCGCTCCATTGAATTGAAGCTCCAGGGCTTCATGGATTAATGGGGGATATGGAGCATGGCACGTCGCAGGCATCGTGAAGAACACGTCAACCATGAACGCTGGCTGGTTTCCTACGCCGACTTCATCACGCTGCTGTTCGCTTTTTTCGTGGTCATGTATTCGATCTCGTCAGTCAACGAAGGCAAGTACAAAGTCATTTCCGAGGCGTTGATCGGGGTCTTCACTGATTCCGACCGGGCTCTCAAGCCCATTCCGATCGGCGAGGAGCGGCCCAAGACCACCACGCCGGCCAAACCCTTGGTCAAGGACAGCGAGCAGGTCGACGCCGGTATCGCCGGCAGTAGCGATCCGTTGAAAAGCATCGCCGACGACATCAGCGCGGCGTTCGGCGACCTGATCAGCTCCAACCAGATGACCGTGCGCGGCAACGAGCTGTGGGTCGAGATCGAACTCAATTCCAGCCTGTTGTTCGGCAGTGGCGATGCCATGCCCAGCGACATGGCGTTCAACATCATCGATAAGGTCGCGGCGATCCTCAAGCCGTTCGACAACCCGATCCACGTCGAAGGCTTCACCGACGACCAGCCGATCCGTACCGCGCAATACCCGACCAACTGGGAACTGTCCTCGGCCCGCTCGGCGAGCATCGTGCGCATGCTGGCGATGCAGGGACTCAATCCCGGGCGCTTGGCATCGGTGGGGTATGGCGAGTTCCAGCCGGTGGCCAACAACGCCACCGCCGAGGGGCGTGCGCGCAACCGTCGCGTAATATTGGTGGTGTCGCGCAACCTCGATGTGCGTCGCAGTCTGACCGGTACCGGTACGGCCAAAGCAACCCCGGACGCGGCATTGAAGCGGGCTGGCACACAAACTGCACCGGCTCCGGTCAAGTCGCCGGGAAGACAGAGTGCCGTCAATTCTCCGTCACCCGCTTTATAACCGAGCTATTTCTCGGTCGAGCCAGTTTCGGCCGGGAGGAACGATCCGAATGAGAGTCTGGGCAGTCGCCAATCAAAAAGGTGGTGTGGGCAAGACCACATCTTCCATCGCTTTAGCCGGGTTGCTGGCCGAGGCGGGCAAGCGCGTGGTCATCGTCGACCTGGACCCCCACGGCTCGATGACCAGCTATTTCGGCTACGATCCCGACAGCCTGGAGCACAGCAACTACGACCTGTTCCTGCACAAGGGCGTGGTGCCCGAGGGCCTGCCGGGGCAGTTGCTGTTGTCCACCAGCGACGAGCGCATTTCGCTGTTGCCGTCGAGCACCGCCCTGGCCACCCTGGAGCGACAGTCGCCTGGGCAGAGCGGGCTGGGCCTGGTGATCGCCAAGAGTCTGGCGCAGCTGTGGCAGGATTTCGATTACGCGATCATCGACAGCCCGCCGTTGCTGGGTTTGCTGATGGTCAATGCCTTGGCAGCCAGCCAACAACTGGTGATCCCGGTGCAGACCGAGCATTTGGCGGTCAAGGGCCTGGAGCGCATGGTCAATACCCTGGCGATGGTCAATCGTTCGCGCAAGCAGACGCTGGCCTTCAACATCGTGCCGACCCTGTTCGACCGTCGCACCCAGGCGTCCCTGGGCACCCTGCGCGTCTTGCGGGACATGTACCCGGAGGACATCTGGCAAGGCTATATCCCCGTTGACACGCGCCTGCGCGATGCCAGCCGTGCCGGTGTGACCCCTTCGCAATTCGATGGCAAGAGCCGTGGCGTACTGGCTTACCGGGCGCTGCTCAAGCACCTGCTGGCCCAACAGCTTGTTCCGCAGCAGGTGGCTTAAGGTGACGAGGCTTTCCACTGGCATCGTGTTCGCTTGCGAGCACTCAAGTCCTAGCGCATTCATGCCGATAACCTCTTCAAGTGGCGCACTGTTCCCATGAGCCGCCCGATAAAGACAACCTCGCGTCCGCAAATGGCCCTGCAGTCCTATCTGGATGGGCTGTTGCAGGAAGCGACCGAAGAACTACCACCGCCGCCAAGCGTGATCGAGGCGTTGCCCGAACCCGTCGAAGCCGAGGGTGTGCTGGATGAATTTCAAGCGGCCGTGCTCGAAGAGCAGGCCCGTGATGCACGCAAATCAGTAGTGGCTGCGGCGGTCGAAGCACCGTTCATCAAGCCGCAACTGGCGGTCATGGACGCACCTGCGCCGATCCTGGCTCCGGTCTCGACCGTCGCCCCGTTGCTGCAGGGCCTGGTGACGCCGGTGGTGGAAGTCCACTTGCCGCCGAGCAGTCCGCCGCCACCGGTGCCGGGCGACGACCGTCCGGCCTGGGCGGCCGAGCCGTTCGAGTGTTTGTTGTTCGATGTGGCCGGGTTGACCCTGGCGGTGCCGCTGGTCTGCCTGGGGTCGATCTACTCCCTGGCCGGGCAGGAATTGACGCCGTTGTTTGGCCAGCCGGAATGGTTCCTCGGGATCCTGCCGAGCCAGGCCGGCAACCTGAAGGTGCTGGATACGGCGCGCTGGGTCATGCCGGACCGTTATCGCGATGACTTTCGCCAGGGCTTGCAATACGTGATTTCGGTGCAAGGTTATGAATGGGGATTGGCGGTGCATCAGGTCAGCCGTTCGCTGCGCCTGGACCCGAACGAGATCAAGTGGCGCAGCCATCGAGGGCAACGGCCATGGCTGGCCGGTACGGTGATCGAGCACATGTGCGCCTTGCTGGACGTTTCCGAACTGGCGGAGTTGATTGCCAGCGGCGGGGCAAAACACTTGGGCGGCAGCAAGAAGCCGGTCCAGAAACCGAAATAAGACAACCGGTGGCGCGCAGCGTCGCCGGACAGAATACACGCCGCCACAGGCGGTTTTTCGAGGGGTCAGGGTATGAATGATAAGGCGTCGTCTCAAAAGGGTTCTGAAGATCCGATTCTGCAATGGGTGACCTTCAAACTCGATAACGAAACCTACGGCATCAACGTGATGCGCGTTCAGGAAGTGCTGCGCTATACCGAGATCGCCCCGGTACCGGGTGCACCCAGCTATGTGCTGGGCATCATCAACCTGCGCGGCAACGTGGTCACCGTGATCGATACCCGTCAGCGCTTCGGCCTGATGAACGCCGAGATCAGCGACAACACCCGGATCGTCATCATCGAAGCCGACAAGCAAGTGGTTGGCATCATGGTCGACAGCGTCGCCGAAGTGGTTTACCTGCGCCAGTCGGAAATCGAAACCGCGCCGAACGTGGGTAACGAAGAATCCGCCAAGTTCATTCAGGGCGTGTGCAACAAGAACAACGAGTTGCTGATTCTGGTTGAACTGGACAAGATGATGAGCGAAGAAGAGTGGTCGGAACTGGAGAGTATCTGATTTGATTCTTGAGGTAGCAGTCATTGTCCTGTTCCTTTTCTGGGCAGGCACGCTGGCGATGTTCTTGGCGTACATACGTGGCCAGCGGCAGATCGCCGCTCAGCAGGCCCAGGGCGATGCGCTGCGCGACCAGCGCATCAAGGACCTGGCCAAGCGCGTCGACGATTACCAGAACGGCACCGTGCGCATGGGCGAAGCGCTCCATGAGCTGCGTGCCGTGGTTGCGCCGTTGCCGGACAAGCTCGCCCAGTTGGAACAGCGCGACCCCTCCAGCCTGTCCTTCGCCCAGGCCGCCCGCCTGGTGGGCATGGGCGCCAGCGTCGACGAACTGACCCAAGCCTGCGGCCTGACCCAGGCCGAGGCGGAGTTGATGAGCAAGCTGCACAAGGGCGGCTGATCTTTAGCTATCACCCAAGACCAATGTGGGAGCGAGCCTGCTCGCGATAGCGGTGTGGCAGTCGATAGAAATGTCGGGTGTGATTCCGTCATTGCGAGCAGGCTCGCTCCCACAGGTTTTTCTGGCGCTCACCGACTGATCATTCCAGCACACGCAGCGCTTGTGGCGAGGGAGCTTGCTCCCGCTGGCCTGCGAAGCGGGCCCCAGCATTGTTCCCAGGCAGACCGTATCGCCCGGTTTTGCGACTGCTGCGCAGCCGAGCGGGAGCAAGCTCCCTCGCCACGATGTCGCGTCCTGCCGCAGATCCAATGTGGGAGCGAGCCTGCTCGCGATAGCGGTGTGGCAGTCGATAGAAATGTCGGGTGTGATTCCGTCATCGCGAGCAGGCTCGCTCCCACAGGTTTTTCTGGCGCTCACCGACTGATCATTCCAGCACACGCAGCGCTTGTGGCGAGGGAGCTTGCTCCCGCTGGCCTGCGAAGCGGGCCCCCGCATTGTTCCCAGGCAGACCGTATCGCCCGGTTTTGCGGCTGCTGCGCAGCCGAGCGGGAGCAAGCTCCCTCGCCACGATGTCGCGTCCTGCCGCAGATCCAATGTGGGAGCGAGCCTGCTCGCGATAGCGGTGTGGCAGTCGATAGAAATGTCGGGTGTGATTCCGTCATTGCGAGCAGGCTCGCTCCCACAGGTTTTTCTGGCGCTCACCGACTGTTCATTCCAGCACACGCAGCGCTTGTGGCGAGGGAGCTTGCTCCCACTGGCCTGCGAAGCGGGCCCCCGCATTGTTCCCAGGCAGACCGTATCGCCCGGTTTTGCGGCTGCTGCGCAGCCGAGCGGGAGCAAGCTCCCTCGCCACGATGTCGCGTCCTGCCGCAGATCCAATGTGGGAGCGAGCCTGCTCGCGATAGCGGTGTGGCAGTCGATAGAAATGTCGGGTGTGATTCCGTCATCGCGAGCAGGCTCGCTCCCACAGGTTTTTCTGGCGCTCACCGACTGATCATTCCAGCACACGCAGTGCTTGTGGCGAGGGAGCTTGCTCCCGCTGGCCTGCGAAGCGGGCCCCCGCATTCTTCCCAGGCAGACCGTATCGCCCGGTTTTGCGACTGCTGCGCAGCCGAGCGGGAGCAAGCTCCCTCGCCACGATGTCGCGTCCTGCCGCAGATCCAATGTGGGAGCGAGCCTGCTCGCGATAGCGGTGTGGCAGTCGATAGAAATGTCGGGTGTGATTCCGTCATTGCGAGCAGGCTCGCTCCCACAGGTTTTTCTGGCGCTCACCGACTGTTCATTCCAGCACACGCAGCGCTTGTGGCGAGGGAGCTTGCTCCCACTGGCCTGCGAAGCGGGCCCCCGCATTGTTCCCAGGCAGACCGTATCGCCCGGTTTTGCGGCTGCTGCGCAGCCGAGCGGGAGCAAGCTCCCTCGCCACGATGTCGCGTCCTGCCGCAGATCCAATGTGGGAGCGAGCCTGCTCGCGATAGCGGTGTGGCAGTCGATAGAAATGTCGGGTGTGATTCCGTCATCGCGAGCAGGCTCGCTCCCACAGGTTTTTCTGGCGCTCACCGACTGATCATTCCAGCACACGCAGTGCTTGTGGCGAGGGAGCTTGCTCCCGCTGGCCTGCGAAGCGGGCCCCCGCATTGTTCCCAGGCAGACCGTATCGCTCGGTTTTGCGACTGCTGCGCAGCCGAGCGGGAGCAAGCTCCCTCGCCACGATGTCGCGTCCTGCCGCAGATCCAATGTGGGAGCGAGCCTGCTCGCGATAGCGGTGTGGCAGTCGATAGAAATGTCGGGTGTGATTCCGTCATCGCGAGCAGGCTCGCTCCCACAGGTTTTTCTGGCGCTCACCGACTGATCATTCCAGCACACGCAGCGCTTGTGGCGAGGGAGCTTGCTCCCGCTGGCCTGCGAAGCGGGCCCCAGCATTCTTCCCAGGCAGACCGTATCGCCCGGTTTTGCGACTGCTGCGCAGCCGAGCGGGAGCAAGCTCCCTCGCCACGATGTCGCGTCCTGCCGCAGATCCAATGTGGGAGCGAGCCTGCTCGCGATAGCGGTGTGGCAGTCAAATCAACCTTGACTGACAGGGCCCCATCGCGAGCAGGCTCGCTCCCACAGTTTTTCTGGCGCTCACCGACTGATCATTCCAGCACACGCAGTGCTTGTGGCGAGGGAGCTTGCTCCCACTGGCCTGCGAAGCGGGCCCCCGCATTGTTCCCAGGCAGACCGTATCGCCCGGTTTTGCGGCTGCTGCGCAGCCGAGCGGGAGCAAGCTCCCTCGCCACGATGTCGCGTCCTGCCGCAGATCCAATGTGGGAGCGAGCCTGCTCGCGATAGCGGTGTGGCAGTCGATAGAAATGTCGGGTGTGATTCCGTCATTGCGAGCAGGCTCGCTCCCACAGGTTTTCTGGCGCGCCAATCTTTCCAGCCCAGCCCTGTGGCGAGGGGATTTATCCCCGCTCGGGTGCGCAGCAGCCGCAAAAATGGGGTCGCTGCGCAACCCAGCGGGGATAAATCTCCTCGCCACTGATCAGTAATCGTCGCCGCGGTCGGTCACATCCTTTTCGACACTCGGTGCGTGCGGGTCAAACCCTTGCGGAAACTTGCCCTTGAGGTTCCAAGCAAACGCAATGATCTCGGCAATCGTGCGGTACAGCTCCTCCGGGATGCTGTCCCCCAATTCCATCCGTGCCAGCAACTTCACCAACTCGGCGTTTTCATAGATCGGTACTTCGCTTTCGCGGGCGATGCGCAGGATTTCCTCGGCCAGGGCCTCGTCGCCCTTGGCGGTGAGGGTCGGGGCGTGGTGGCCGTCGTACTTGAGGGCGATGGCTTGGCGGGGTTCAGTGTGGGTGGTCATGCGGTTTCGTCCACCCAGCGCTGTTCCAGGCGAGTCTTGGGGCCTTGGGGCGGGGTACCGAGGTGGCAGTCCAGGTCACCGACGTTCAGGCCACAGGTCACAAGGCGTTCACGCAAGGCGGTCAAGTTGCTTTCGATCAGGCTCGCGGTATATGGCCGTTCTGCCCATAACTGGCTGGACAGGCTGCCGCTGAGCAACTGGGCCTGGACCTGTAAGGGGCCGAGCGGTTCCACGTCGAACGCCAGCTCCACCCGCCAGAGCTGCTGTTTCGGCTCGCGTTCTTCCCGGCGTTCGTCGGGTTGTTCCCGGGGCGGGGTTTCCTCGCGCTGGAACTTGACCTGCAATGGCACGATGTCCTGCAAGTTGCGCATCGGGATCTCCAACTGCCAGGTACTCATCAGTCGGCCGTCGTCGGTCAGGCCGGTCTGTTCAAGGCTCGACAACTGATGGCTTTGCAGGCGCGACACGGCCGCGGCGGCCAGGCGCAGCAGGTGTTCCAGGTCGCCTTCTTCGTCCTGCTCTTTCAGCTGCCGGGAGGGCAGCGGAAAGCTGGTGGGCGACGGTTTGGCGCTGACCTGGCCAAGCATCCCCAGGGCACTGCGAACGAAACTCGGCAGGGCCTGGGCCAGCGTGTTGGCGGCAATGATGGCGCCGAGGTTGGTCGAGGCGGGCAGGGCCGGTGTCAGCTGGGCAATCAGTTTCAGCAGGTCGCCCTTCATGTCCGGCGCCAGGCTCGGTGGCTGTCCGGCGAGCAGTTTGCTTTCCAGGAACACACCGCTGGCGATCATGGCCTGGGCCACGCCCTTGGGCGTGCTCAGTTGCTGGACATCCGGCAGGCCTGCCAGCAAGCGAGTCACCGCCGCGCGCAGCTGTGTTTCTGTGTCGTCAGTGACGGGAAGGTTTTGCAGCGCAGTGATCAGACTGTCCAGCGAGCCCTGGCGGCTGACTTGGGTAACCAGTTGCTGGCTTACCGCCAGTTGCTCCTGACGGTTGCTCAGGGGTACGAATTTCAGCGTCTGGGCATCTTGCACCTGGGCGCTCAAGAGTGTGCCGATGCGCAGCGGTTGGGGACTGTCGATGTCCAGGGTGCTGCCAGCCTGGGCGGTGTTGAGCAGGCTCACCAACGACCGGTAGACCACCGGTTGTCCGGGCAAGGCGGGCAACGCCTGGCTGGTCAACACCTTGCCTTGCAGCAACGTGCCCACCGGCATCTGCGCGGTGTCGATGCGCGTCAAGGTGGCAACGCTGGAGGCAACGGCCTGTTGCACGGCAATCGCCAGGTTGCTGGCGGACGGCTGGGTCACGGCCAGGCTGGTGCCCTGGGGCAGTGGCTGGGTGCTGGTGGCCTGCACGGTGGCCTGTCGACCGCTCTCCAGGGTGACCTTGAGCAGTAGCTGAAAAGTCTGGTCCGCCTGCTTGAGCGACAGCACTTCGGCCTTGGCGGTCTGGCCGGGCCCGATCAGCCCTTCGGCTGGTGCCAGCAACTTGAGCAGCTCCCCCGTCACCGTTGGCATACGCGTCGTTGCCGTGGCCTGGGGCAGCGGCAGGATGTTCATGTCGCCTGTCATTTGCGGTCTTACCTTGGGGAAATAAGCTCTCTTGAGAGTAGGTCAGGGCATGTATAATGCCGCCCGTCTTTCAGGGAGTGGCGAAAACCTTGCAATTGTTTGACGCAGCTCTGTGGAACAGGCCGTCAAAGCATCTATGCTGCACCTCTTTAACGGCCGCTGCACCGCCGACTTGAACACCGTATAAGGCCCGCGATCCCTTGACCAGTCCTCTCCTGCAAACCGTTGGCCTCGCCTGTGAGCGAGACTTGCGGCTGCTTTTCGAACATCTGGAATTGAGACTCTCGCCTGGCGACATGGTGCAGATCAGTGGCCCCAACGGCAGTGGCAAGACCAGTCTGTTGCGCCTGCTCGCCGGGTTGATGCAGCCCACCGCAGGGCAAGTGTTGCTCAATGGCCAGCCCTTGCACAGCCAGCGCAGCGAACTGGCCCGTAACCTGCTCTGGATCGGCCACGCCGCGGGCATCAAGGATTTGCTGACCCCCGAAGAAAACCTCAGTTGGCTCTGTGCGCTGCATACGCCGGCCGAGCGCGAGGCGATCTGGCAAGCGTTGGCGGCGGTCGGGCTGCGCGGCTTCGAAGACGTGCCGAGCCACACCCTGTCCGCCGGCCAGCAGCGCCGAGTGGCCTTGGCCCGGTTGTACCTGGACGGCCCGCCGCTGTGGATTCTCGACGAGCCGTTCACTGCCCTGGACAAGCAGGGCGTCGCGCAACTCGAGGAACACCTGGCCCGGCACTGCGAAAATGGCGGAATGGTCCTGTTGACGACCCACCACACGCTGGCGCGGATGCCGTCCGGTTATCGCAATATCGATCTGGGGAACTGGGCCGTATGAGTGTGTTTGGCCTGCTGCTTGCCCGCGAGGCGCGCCTGCTGTTTCGTCGTCCGGCCGAATTGGCCAATCCGCTGGTATTCTTCGCGATTGTCATCGCGCTCTTCCCGTTGGCGGTCGGTCCGGAGACTCAATTGTTGCAAACCTTGTCTCCAGGACTGGTCTGGGTGGCCGCGCTTTTATCGGTCCTGCTCTCGCTGGACGGGCTTTTCCGCAGTGATTTCGAAGACGGCTCACTGGAACAGTGGGTCCTTTCGTCGCACCCCCTGGCCCTTCTGGTTTTGGCCAAGGTACTGGCACACTGGGTTTTTTCCGGGCTGGCACTGGTGCTGCTCTCGCCGCTGCTGGCGATGATGCTGGGCTTGCCCGCCGCGTGCATGCCGGTGCTGCTGGTGTCGCTGCTGCTGGGCACTCCGGTGCTGAGCTTGCTCGGTGCGGTGGGCGCGGCGTTGACGGTGGGTTTGAAGCGCGGCGGCCTGTTGTTGGCGCTGCTGATCCTGCCGTTGTATATCCCGGTGTTGATCCTGGGCAGCGGTGCCTTGCAAGCCGCATTGCAAGGCATGCCCGCGACCGGTTATCTGCTGTGGCTTGGGAGCCTGACCGCCCTGGCGATAACCCTGACACCCTTCGCAATAGCCGCTGGCTTGAAAATCAGCGTCGGCGAATAATAACGAGGCCTGGTCAAAAATTGACCACTTCCCTGGAAGTAAAGGCAGACCTGGCGGTTCGTGATGGCGAACCGCAACCGTGATGGAAACAGCAATGAACTGGACCTGGTTTCATAAGCTCGGCTCACCCAAGTGGTTCTACGGCATCAGCGGCAAACTGCTCCCCTGGTTGAGCCTCTTCGCGCTGCTATTGATGGGTTCTGGCGTGGTGTGGGGCCTGGCCTTCGCCCCGCCGGACTACCAACAGGGCAACAGCTTTCGCATCATTTATATCCACGTGCCCACGGCCCTGCTGGCCCAGTCCATCTATGTGATGCTGGCGGTGTGCGGTGTGGTCGGGCTGGTGTGGAAGATGAAACTGGCCGACGTCGCCCTGCAATGCGCCGCCCCCATCGGCGCCTGGATGACCGCCGTGGCGCTGGTCACCGGGGCCATCTGGGGCAAGCCGACCTGGGGTTCGTGGTGGGTCTGGGATGCGCGGCTGACGTCAATGCTGATCCTGCTGTTCCTGTACTTCGGTCTTATTGCGCTGGGCAACGCCATCAGCAATCGTGACAGCGCGGCCAAGGCCTGCGCGGTGCTGGCGATTGTCGGCGTGATCAACATCCCGATCATCAAGTATTCGGTGGAGTGGTGGAACACCTTGCATCAGGGCGCGACCTTCACCCTGACCGAAAAACCGGCGATGCCCGTCGAAATGTGGCTGCCGCTGTTGCTGACGGTACTGGGCTTCTACTGTTTCTTTGGCGCGGTGCTGTTGCTGCGCATGCGCCTGGAAGTGCTCAAGCGCGAGTCCCGGGCCAGTTGGGTGAAGGCCGAAGTACAGAACAGCCTGGAGGCCGCTCGATGAGTTTCGCTTCATTCGGCGATTTCCTCGCCATGGGCCATCATGGCCTGTATGTCTGGTCAGCCTATGGCATTTGCCTGGTGGTGCTGGCCCTCAACGTGGCGGTGCCGATCCTGGCCCGCAAGCGGTATCTGCAACAAGAGGCGCGTCGTCTGCGCCGGGAGAACGGTCAGTGAATCCGCTGCGAAAAAAACGTCTTGTCATCATTCTGGCGATCCTGGTGGGTGTCGGTGCCGCGGTCGGCCTGGCTCTCAGCGCCTTGCAGCAGAACATCAACCTGTTCTACACCCCAACCCAGATCGCCAATGGCGAAGCGCCGAAAGACACACGCATCCGCGCCGGTGGCATGGTGGAGCAGGGCTCGCTGGTGCGTTCCGGGGATTCGCTGGACGTGAAATTCAACGTCACCGATTTCAGCAAGACCGTGACGATCACCTATCGCGGCATTCTCCCGGACCTGTTCCGCGAAGGGCAGGGGATCGTCGCCCTGGGCAAGCTCAACGCTGACGGCGTTGTGGTCGCCGATGAAGTGCTGGCCAAGCACGATGAGAAATACATGCCGCCGGAAGTGACCAAGGCCCTGAAAGACAGCGGCCAGTCGGCACCCGCGCCTGTGAAGGAGGGCTGACCGATGACGGCTGGTATCTTTATTCCCGAGTTGGGCCACCTGGCGATGATCCTGGCCCTGTGTTTCTCCCTGGTCCAGGCCGTGGTGCCCCTGCTCGGTGCCTGGCGTGGCGACCGGTTGTGGATGAGCCTGGCACAGCCGGCGGCATGGGGGCAGTTCGCGTTCATGCTGTTCGCCTTCGGTTGCCTGACCTACGCGTTCATGGCTGACGATTTTTCCGTGGAGTACGTTGCCAGCAACTCCAACAGCGCCTTGCCCTGGTATTACAAGTTCAGCGCGGTGTGGGGTGCCCACGAAGGGTCGCTGTTGCTCTGGGCTTTGATTCTCGCCGGATGGACCTTTGCGGTCTCGGTGTTCTCCCGGCAATTACCACGCGTGATGCTCGCCCGCGTACTGGCGATCATGGGCATGATCAGCACCGGTTTCCTGCTGTTCCTGATCGTCACGTCCAACCCGTTCGAGCGCATCCTGCCGCAGATGCCGATGGATGGCCGCGACCTCAATCCATTGCTGCAAGACATCGGCCTGATCGTTCACCCGCCGATGCTCTACATGGGTTACGTCGGTTTTTCCGTGGCCTTCGCCTTCGCCATCGCCGCGTTGCTCGGCGGGCGTCTCGATGCCGCCTGGGCGCGCTGGTCGCGCCCGTGGACCATCGTCGCCTGGGCCTTCCTCGGTGTCGGTATCACGTTGGGCTCCTGGTGGGCCTACTACGAACTGGGCTGGGGCGGCTGGTGGTTCTGGGATCCGGTGGAAAACGCATCCTTCATGCCCTGGCTGGTGGGTACCGCGCTGATTCACTCCCTCGCCGTCACGGAAAAACGCGGTGTGTTCAAGAGCTGGACCGTGCTGCTGGCCATCGCGGCGTTCTCGTTGAGCCTGTTGGGCACGTTCCTGGTGCGTTCCGGCGTGCTGACGTCGGTGCATGCCTTTGCCTCGGACCCTGAACGTGGCGTGTTCATCCTGATGTTCCTGCTGTTCGTCGTTGGCGGTTCGCTGACGCTGTTCGCCCTGCGGGCGCCGGTGGTCAAGAGCCAGGTCGGCTTCAACCTCTGGTCGCGGGAAACCCTATTGCTGGGCAACAACCTGGTGCTGGTTGTGGCGGCGTCGATGATCCTGCTGGGGACGTTGTACCCGCTGGTGCTCGATGCACTGTCCGGCGCCAAGCTGTCGGTGGGTCCGCCGTACTTCAACGCGTTGTTCATCCCGCTGATGGCGATCCTGATGGTGGTGATGGCCATCGGTATGCTGGTGCGCTGGAAAGACACCCCGGTCAAGTGGCTACTGGGCATGTTGACCCCGGTGCTGCTGGGCACGGCCGCCCTGGCCGTGGTGGCCGGCGTGGCCTACGGCGATTTCAACTGGGCGGTGCTGGCGACGTTCGTGCTGGCGGCCTGGGTGTTGCTGGCCGGCGTCCGGGACATCTTCGACAAGACCCGCCACAAAGGCCTGATCAAAGGCCTGCCATCCCTGACTCGCAGTTATTGGGGCATGCAGATCGCCCACCTGGGCATCGCCGTCTGCGCCTTGGGCGTGGTGCTGTCCAGCCAGAACAGTGCCGAGCGCGACCTGCGCCTGGCGCCGGGGGAGTCCATGGACCTGGGGGGCTATCAGTTCGTGTTCGAAGGCGCCAAGCATTTCGAAGGGCCGAACTTCACCTCTGACAAAGGCACTGTGCGGGTCATTCGCAACGGCCAGGAAATCACCGTGCTGCACCCGGAAAAACGCCTCTACACCGTGCAGAACTCGGTCATGACCGAAGCCGGGATCGATGCCGGGTTCACTCGCGATCTCTACGTGGCCCTGGGCGAGTCCCTGGGCGACGGCGCGTGGGCGGTGCGCGTTCATGTCAAGCCGTTCGTGCGCTGGATCTGGTTCGGTGGCTTGCTCACCGGCCTGGGCGGGATGCTGGCGGCGCTGGATCGGCGTTATCGAGTCAAGGTGAGAACCCGGGTGCGTGAAGCCCTGGGCGTGACGGGAGCCACTGCATGAAACGTTGGTTGATGCTGTTGCCGTTGGCGCTGTTCCTGCTGATGGCGGTGTTCTTGTACCGGGGGTTGTACCTGAACCCGAGCGAGTTGCCCTCGGCGATGATCGGCAAGCCATTCCCGGAGTTTTCCCTGCCTTCGGTGCAAGGCGACAAGACCCTGACCCGTGCCGACCTGCTGGGCAAGCCGGCGCTGGTCAACGTGTGGGGCACCTGGTGCATTTCCTGCCGGGTCGAGCACCCGGTGCTGAACAAGCTGGCCCAGAACGGCGTGGTGATCTACGGCGTCAACTACAAGGACGTCAATGCTGACGCTCTGAAGTGGCTGGCCGAGTTTCACAATCCGTACCAATTGGACATTCGTGACGAAGAGGGCTCCCTGGGCCTGAACCTGGGCGTCTATGGCGCGCCGGAAACCTTCTTCATCGATGCCAAGGGCGTGATCCGCGACAAGTTCGTCGGCGTGATCGACGAACAGGTCTGGCGCGAGAAACTGGCCGCCAAATACCAGTCCCTGGTGGACGAGGCCAAGCCATGAAGCGCTGGTTAGCCGCTGCCATCCTGGGGTTGAGCCTGGTCGGTGTGGCCCAGGCGGCCATCGACACCTACGAATTCGCCAACGACGGCGAGCGCGAGCGGTTTCGCGAACTGACCAAGGAACTGCGCTGCCCCAAATGCCAGAACCAGGACATCGCCGACTCCAACGCCCCGATTGCCGCCGACCTGCGCAAGGAAATCTTCCGCATGCTCGGCGAGGGCAAGGACAACCAGCAGATCATCGACTTCATGGTCGATCGCTACGGTGAGTTCGTGCGCTACAACCCCGCCCTGTCCTCCAAGACCGCGGTGCTTTGGTTCGGCCCCGCCGGGCTGTTGCTCGGTGGTCTCGTGATCATCGCAGTCATCGTGCGCCGGCGCCGGGTCCAGCGCACGGCCGCACCGGACACGCTTTCTGTCGAAGAGCGCCAGCGCCTCGACCAACTGTTGGATAAAACCAAGCATGATTGATTTCTGGCTCGCCGCAGGTCTGCTTCTTCTGGTTGCCCTGAGTTTTCTGTTGATCCCTGTACTGCGCGGTCGTCGCGCTCAACGCGAAGAGGACCGCACCGCACTCAACGTGGCGCTGTATCAGGAGCGCGTGGCCGAACTGCAAGCCGAGCGGGAGGAGGGCGTGCTCAACGCCGCGCAACTGGACACCGGTCGTGCCGAAGCCGCCCGGGAGCTGCTCGCCGACACCGAGGGCGCCGATGCTCCGCGCGAATCCCGGCTAGGCAAACCGTTGCCGTTGCTCGCCGCCGTATTGGTGCCGGTGCTGGGCCTGGCGCTGTACCTGCATTTCGGTGCCAGTGACAAGGTCGAGCTGACGCGCGAATTCGCCCAGGCGCCGCAGTCGATGGAAGAGATGACCCAGCGCCTGGAGCGCGCGGTGGCGGCACAGCCAGACTCGGCCGAAGGCCTGTATTTCCTCGGGCGTACCTACATGGCCCAGGATCGGCCCGCGGATGCGGCGAAGATTTTCGAGCGCACCGTGGCGGTCGCCGGTCGCCAACCGGAACTGTTGGGCCAGTGGGCCCAGGCGCAGTATTTCGCCGATGGCAAGAAATGGTCGGATAAAGTCCAGGCCTTGACCGACGAAGCGCTCAAGCTCGATCCGAAGGAAGTCACCAGCCTCGGCCTGTTGGGCATCGCCGCGTTTGAAGGCGAACGCTATCAGGAAGCGATCGATTACTGGGGGCGCCTGCTCGCGCAACTGCCGGAAGGCGACAAATCCCGCGAGGCGCTGCAGGGCGGCATTACCCGGGCCACCGAGAAGCTGCAGACCAGTGGTGGCAAAGTCGTCCAGGCCCCGCCGGCCAAGACCGGGGCAGTGCTCAAGGTTCGCGTCGACCTGGCGCCGGAGCTCAAGGCCAAGGTGCAGCCTGGCGACAGCGTGTTCATCTTTGCCCGCGCCGTGTCCGGCCCGCCGGCACCCCTGGCCGCCAAGCGCCTGACAGTGGCCGATCTGCCGGTCACGGTTGAACTGGGCGATGCAGACGCCATGATGCCGCAGTTGAAACTGTCGAACTTCCCCGAAGTCCAACTGATGGCGCGCGTCTCCCGGGCCGGCCAGCCGACCGCGGGTGAGTGGATCGGCCGCAGCCAGCCCCTGGCGAGCAGCACCACGGCGCAACAACAATTGACCATCGACAGCCCGGATAAATAACAGGAATTCGCACCATGACCGCCATCGCTCGTATCACCCTGCTCACGCTCGTCATGGGCCTGAGCGCTTGCGCGGTCCAGCGTCCGCCGGAGCCCTCGGCGCCACTGCCACCGATTCCACCGTCGACCCCGACCACCAAGCCGGCCCCGTCCACGCCTCCTGGCAAGCCAGTCATCCCGAACAAACCGGCCAAGCCGGTGCCACGTACCTCCGCCAGTTTCGCCCCGCCACCGGGTGGCAACAGCCATTGGGACGCCAAGCTGGGGGTCTATGTGCTGGATAACCAGACCAATACGTTCTACCGCCAGCGCACCTATTTCCGCTGGAACAACGGTTGGAGCCGTTCCGTCAGCCCGAACGGCCCGTGGGAAGAAACCACCATCGAAGGCGTGCCGGCGGGGCTGGGGCGCAAGTTCCACTGAAGTGATCGTTTCACACTGATCTGGAAGTGATCGGCAACCCTGTGGCGAGGGAGCTTGCTCCCGCTGGGCTGAGAAGCAGCCCCAATCCAGCCACCGTGGTCTGTCAGGCATATTTCGCTATCCAGATTTTAAGACTGCTGCGCAGCCGAGCGGGAGCAAGCTCCCTCGCCACAATCAAGTCCTCCACCACAATGGCGTTCGGCACATCCGTGCAGTAGGCCGGGCTTTTTGTGTTTCCGAATATTCTTTGAACGAAATTTTCACCAAATCTTGCGGACAATCCCCCGCGCTCATATCGCCGCCGGTTATTTAATGGCAATGCCATAGCCGTTCGTGCAACATTTGCGCACTCGCGCAAGCCCCGGGGCCAGGCTTTGGCCAACAGAGGGCGCGCCGTTGTTTCTTTTTTTGACACTCCAACTCCAATAGGGTCCTTAAACGACATGGCAATCCCGGACGCCCTGAGTCAGCAGCGCACCACGCATCGCCTGCTGCAACCGACCGTCAAATCGCACCTGGCCTACACGTTGCTTTGCGCCCTGGTAATGATGGTCATGCTGAGCCTGCTGCGCGTGGCGCTGCTGGTCTACAACCGCGAGATGATCCTCGACACCCCGGCCTCGACCTTCGTTGAAGCGTTTTTCAATGGCCTGCGCTTTGACTTGCGCCTGGTGGTCTACCTCAGCATCCCGTTGCTGCTGGCATTGTTCAGCGCAAGGGCCATGGCCGCCCGTGGTTTCTTTCGTTTCTGGCTGACCATTACCTCCAGTGTTGCGCTGTTCCTCGGCTTGATGGAGATGGACTTCTACCGTGAATTCCACCAGCGCCTCAACGGCCTGGTCTTCCAGTATGTGAAGGAAGACCCGAAAACCGTGATGAGCATGCTCTGGTACGGTTTCCCGGTAGTGCGCTACCTGCTGGCCTGGGTGGGCGGCACCCTTATCCTGAGCCTGGCGTTCAAGGGCGCCGACCATGCCACCCGCCCGCGTGGGCCGTTCAGCGGCGGCAGCATCGGCACGCGTCAACTCGCGCCGTGGTACGGACGTGTCGCGGTGTTCATGGTTTGCCTGCTGGTGGCCGTGGCCGCTGCGCGCGGTACCCTGCGCCAAGGTCCGCCACTGCGTTGGGGCGACGTCTATACCACCGATTCGAACTTCGCCAACCAGTTGGGCCTCAATGGCACCTTGTCATTGGTGGCGGCGGCCAAGAGCCGGTTGTCCGAACACCGTGACAACATCTGGAAGGCCACACTCGAGCAACCGCTGGCACAGCAGACCGTGCGCGACATGCTGGTGATGCCTGACGACAAACTCGTGGACGCCGAGACAGCCGCCGTGCGCCGCGACTACACGCCGCCAGCGGACAAGACCCTGCCGATTAAGAACGTGGTCGTGATTCTCATGGAGAGCATGGCCGGTCACTCGGTGGGCGCCCTGGGCGCGCCAGGCAACATCACGCCTTACCTGGACAAACTGTCCAAGGAAGGCCTGTTGTTCGATCGTTTTTTCTCCAATGGCACCCACACTCACCAAGGCATGTTCGCCACCATGGCGTGCTTCCCGAACCTGCCGGGTTTCGAATACCTGATGCAGACGCCGGAGGGCAGCCACAAGCTGTCGGGCCTGCCGCAACTGCTCAGCGCCCGCAACTACGACGATGTGTATGTCTACAACGGCGATTTTGCCTGGGACAACCAGTCGGGTTTTTTCAGCAGCCAAGGCATGACAACATTTATTGGGCGTAACGACTTCGTGAACCCGGTGTTCTCCGACCCGACCTGGGGCGTGTCCGACCAGGACATGTTCGACCGGGGCCTGATCGAACTCAAGGCGCGGGAAAACGGCAAGCCGTTCTATGCGTTGCTGCAGACTCTGTCCAACCATACGCCTTATGCGCTGCCGACGCCGTTGCCGGTGGAGCCGGTCACTGACCGTGGCCGCCTGAACGAACACCTGACCGCCATGCGTTACGCCGATTGGGCGCTGGGCCAGTTCTTCGAGAAGGCGCGCAAGGAACCTTACTTCAAGGAAACCCTGTTCGTCGTGGTCGGTGACCATGGCTTCGGCAACGAGCGCCAGATCACCGAGATGGACCTGGGCCGCTTCAATGTGCCGATGCTGCTGATCGGGCCGGGCGTCCAAGAGAAATTCGGCCAGCGCAACCACACCATTGGCACCCAGGTCGATATCGTCCCGACCATCATGGGCCGGCTCGGCGGGGAAGTGCGCAACCAGTGCTGGGGCCGCGACCTGTTGAATCTGCCGCCAGGCGACACCGGTTTTGGCGTGATCAAACCGTCGGGTAGCGATCAGACCACGGCACTTATCCACGACGACAAGATCCTGGTGTTGCCAGAGGAAAAGGCAATGGCACCGAAACTGTTCCGTTATCAACTGGGCGCCAATCCACACGCAGAGGTCATCCCGGATGCACCGGAGACGGCTGAGATGAAACTCAAGCTCGAATCGTTCCTGCAAACCGCGACCAAGAGCCTGCTGGATAACACGGCCGGCGTGATTGACGGCAAGCCGGACTGAGAAACGGCGAGCATAAAAAAGAGGCCTGCAGAGGCCTCTTTTTTTTGCGCTTACTTAGTGGTTTATATCTTGCCCAGTAATAGCAGGACCAACAGCACCACCAACACTACACCGATGATACCGGACGGACCGTAGCCCCAACTTCTGGAGTGCGGGAAGACCGGAAGACCGCCGATCAGCAGGAGGATCAGAATAATGATAAGTATTGTGCCCATTGTAGATTTCCTTATTGGTCAGTTTTGGATTGATGCAACTTCCAACTACCAGCACGCATGCGTTAAATCCGGGCGGCTTAATAAGTCCGACCGTAACGTCCTGTAAAAAATTCAAAGTTTTTGTAGGCGCCGGTAGGCGCTGTGTAGGAGCTGTCGAGTGAAACGAGGCTGCGATCTTTCCCCAGACACTTGAATCCCAAGCGAAAGATCAAAAGATCGCAGGCTTCGCCAGCTCCTACAGTTTGCCCTCGCCATTCAGCAATCTGATGGAGCGTGGGTCCGGCAGACGCCTTCGCTACACTCGGCCTATCTCTCCCGGAACAAGGCTGTTTGCTATGCAAAATCGCATGATGATCACTGGGGCCGGCTCCGGCCTGGGTCGCGAAATCGCGCTGCGCTGGGCTCGTGAAGGCTGGCGCCTGGCCTTGTCGGATGTCAGCGAGCCAGGCCTGGTGGAAACTCTGAAATTGGTGCGCGCTGCCGGTGGTGAAGGCTTCATCCAGCGTTGCGATGTGCGCGACTACAGCCAATTGACGGCGTTCGCCCAGGCTTGCGAAGAGAAACTCGGCGGCATCGATATCATCGTCAACAATGCTGGCGTCGCTTCGGGCGGGTTCTTCAGCGAACTGTCCCTGGAAGATTGGGACTGGCAGATCGCGATCAACCTGATGGGCGTCGTCAAGGGCTGCAAGGCTTTCCTGCCATTGCTGGAAAAGAGCCGCGGCAAGATCATCAACATCGCCTCCATGGCGGCCTTGATGCAGGGGCCAGCCATGAGCAACTACAACGTGGCCAAGGCAGGCGTCGTGGCGTTATCGGAGAGCCTGCTGGTAGAGTTGGCGCAGCAGGAAGTCGGCGTCCACGTGGTGTGCCCGTCGTTTTTCCAGACCAATCTGCTGGACTCCTTCCGCGGGCCGACCCCAGCCATGAAGGCTCAGGTCGGCAAGTTGCTGGAAAGCTCACCGATCAGCGCCGCTGACATTGCCGACTACATCTACCAGCAAGTGGCCCAAGGGCAGTTCATGATCCTGCCCCATGAACAGGGGCGCATGGCCTGGGCGCTCAAGCAGAAGAACCCACAGTTGCTCTACGACGAAATGACCGCCATGGCCGACAAGATGCGCGCCAAGGCCCGCCAGAACCTGAATTGACCTGGCTGCGCGATGTCCTCAGGATGGCGCCATTCGGCCCTCTTGATGGACATCTGCATGCTCAACTACCTGTGGTTCTTTCTCGCCGCGCTGTTTGAAATCGCCGGTTGCTACGCCTTCTGGATGTGGCTGCGCCAGGGCAAGAGCGCCTGGTGGATCGCCCCGGCGCTGCTCAGCCTGACCTTGTTCGCGCTGTTGCTGACCCGCATCGAAGCGACCTACGCCGGGCGCGCCTACGCCGCTTATGGCGGTATCTATATCATTGCCTCGATCGGCTGGCTGGCCGTGGTGGAGCGGGTCCGGCCACTGGGTTCCGACTGGATTGGCGTGGCGCTCTGCGTGTTGGGGGCGAGCGTGATTCTATTCGGCCCACGGCTCTCAGCTTCCTGAAATAACCTACGGTTCGCCAGGTTTTTGCAGGACGTTTCCTTCAGTCGCGAGAACTTTGCTTGTAGGGCCTTACTGAATTCTCGCTGGTGTCTTGAGAACGGAAAGCAGGCCGGGCATGGTCAGGGTCCAGACATTCTTAAGGACAAGAACCATGCTCGTATTAAGCCGTGCTGTGGGCGAGTTGATTTCCATCGGTGACGATATTTCCGTCCGGGTGCTGTCGGTCAGTGGCACCACCGTGCGTTTTGGCGTCGAAGCGCCACGGCACGTCGATGTCCATCGCTCCGAAATCTATGAAAAGATCCAGAGGAAAAAGGCTAATGCCGCCCGCAAGGCCTGTTCAGTCGAATAGGTGCTTGGGCACGTCGTGCTTGAGCATCAGTTGGCACTGTTCGCTTTCCGGGTCGAAGACAATCAAGGCCTGGCCTTTGGTCAGGGCTTGCCGGACCCGCAGCACCCGCGTCTCCAGGGGCGTGTCGTCACCGTTGTCGGTGCCGTCGCGGGTCACGAAATCTTCGATCAGGCGAGTGAGCGTGTCGACTTCGAGTTGGTCGTGGGGGATGAGCATGGGGGACCTCGGCTAGACAATAGGGCGATGCTACGGCCAATGGGCTTTTGCGGCTAGCCTGGGTTTTGACCATTGCGAATCCTTGTGGGAGCGGGCTTGCTCGCGAAGGCGGCGGTACATTCAAACTCTATGCTAGCCGACCCACCGCTTTCGCGAGCAAGCCCGCTCCCACAATTTGATTTGTGTAGACTCCGAAAGCGTCATGTGTCAGCCGACATCGCGAGCGGGATCAGCTGTCCGACCGCTGCCCCACAAGGCTGTCCACCGACGGCACCCGGGTATCGCTTTCCATCTGGGCATCGTGTTCGATCTGATGACTGAAGCGGTCCAGGGAGCCTTGGGCCGGCTGCGCGTCGCTGGCGAACACCGGTGGGCTGAGGATGTAGGCGCCGAGCAGGCGGCTGAGGGCGGCCAGGCTGTCGATGTGGGTGCGTTCGTAGCCATGGGTGGCGTCGCAGCCGAAGGCGAGCAGGGCGGTACGGATATCGTGGCCAGCGGTGATGGCCGAATGAGCGTCGCTGAAGTAATAGCGGAACAGGTCGCGGCGTGCCGAGATGTCGTTCTCCTTGGCCAGTTTCAGCAAATGCCGCGACAGATGATAGTCGTAGGGGCCGCCGGAGTCCTGCATCGCCACGCTGACCGAATGTTCGCTCGAGTGCTGGCCAGGGGCGACGGGCGCGATGTCGATACCGACGAACTCGCTGACGTCCCAGGGCAGTGCGGCCGCTGCGCCGCTGCCGGTTTCCTCGGTGATGGTGAACAGGGGATGACAGTCGATCAGCAGTTCCTCGCCACTGTCG
The DNA here is from genome assembly GCF_051131985.1 of Pseudomonas sp. Z3-6. Taxonomy (NCBI): domain Bacteria; kingdom Pseudomonadati; phylum Pseudomonadota; class Gammaproteobacteria; order Pseudomonadales; family Pseudomonadaceae; genus Pseudomonas; species Pseudomonas sp. Z3-6. Next base: position 5,116,396 of record NZ_CP071644.1, on the reverse strand, counting down.
ACAATCGCCTTGAGCGCCGCCAGCAGTGCCGCGACCCCGGCCTTGTCGTCCAAGTGCCGGGCGCTGATGTGACCGCTTTCGGTGAATTCCGGCAAGGGGTCGAAGGCCACGTAATCGCCGATGCCCACGCCCAGGGTTTCGCAATCGGCGCGGGTGGCGCAATAGGCGTCCAGGCGCAGCTCGATGTGGTCCCAACTGATGGGCATTTCATCCACGGCGGTGTTGAACGCGTGACCGGATGCCATCAATGGCAGCACGCTGCCACGAATCACGCCGGTGTCGGTGAACAAGCTGACCCGGCTGCCTTCGGCAAACCGGCTGGACCAGCACCCCACCGGAGCCAGGGTCAGGCGACCGTTGTCCTTGATGGCCCGCACCGAGGCACCGATGGTATCCAGGTGCGCCGACACGGCCCGGTCGGGGCTGCTCTTGCGGCCCTTGAGCGTGGCGCGGATCGTGCCACGACGGGTCATTTCGAAGGCGATACCCAACTCTTCGAGCCGCTCGGCGACGTAGCGCACGATGGTGTCGGTGAAGCCGGTCGGGCTGGGGATGGCGAGCATTTCCAGCAGGACCTTTTGCAGGTATTCGAGATCCGGTTCGGGAATTTTGCTGATCATGGAAACTCCTCTCGGAACATTAGGTTGAAATAGGGGAACCCTGTGGTCAGAGATTGCTCCCGCTGAGCTCTGTAGGAGCTGGCGAAGCCTGCGATCTTTTGATCTTTCGCTTGGGATTCAAGTGTCTGGGGAAAGATCGCAGCCTCGTTGCACTCGACAGCTCCTACACAGCTCTTACAAAGTCGAGCGGGAGCAAGGTCCCTCGCCACGGAAGAAGGGCTAAGCCACCGTCTGGCTATGAGGAAACAACAGATCCACAAAACGCTCGGCGGTGGGCTGGGGTTCGTGGTTGGCTAAACCTGCGCGTTCGTTGGCTTCGATGAACACATACTCGGGTTGATCGGCCGCCGGCACCAGCAGGTCGAGGCCGACCATGGGGATGTCCAGCGCCCGCGCGGCACGCACCGCCGCATCGGCAAGGGTCGGATGCAGGATACCGGTGACATCCTCCAGGACGCCGCCGGTATGAAGGTTCGCTGTACGGCGTACGAACAGGTGCTCTCCGGCCGGCAGGACGCTGTCGTAGTCGTACCCCGCCGCATTGAGGGTGCGCAGGGTCTCGGCGTCCATCGGTATCTTGCTTTCACCCCCCGTAGCGGCCTGCCGTCGGCGGCTCTGGGCTTCGATCAGGGCCCCGATGGTGTGCCGGCCGTCGCCGATCACCTCCGCCGGGCGCCGGATCGCCGCGGCCACCACTTCAAAGCCGATCACCAGGATGCGCAGGTCCAGCCCTTCGTGGAAGCTCTCCAGCAGCACCCGGCTATCGAACTGCCGAGCCGCTTCAATGGCGCTCTGCACCTCCTCGATAGTGCGCAAGTCCACCGCCACGCCTTGGCCCTGCTCACCGTCCAGCGGCTTGACCACCACCCGTTCGTGCTCATCGAGAAACGCCAGGTTGTCATCGGCGTTCCCCACCAGCTGTTGCGCCGGCAGGTTCAGGCCGGCGTTTTTCAGCACCTTGTGGGTCAGGCTTTTGTTCTGGCACAGGGTCATGCTGATGGCGCTGGTCAGGTCGCTCAGGGACTCGCGGCAGCGCACCCGGCGGCTGCCGTGGACCAGGGTGAACAAGCCGGCCTCGGCATCGTCCACCTGCACTTCGATGCCGCGCCGGTGAGCTTCTTCGACGATGATCCGCGCATACGGATTGAACTCCGCCTCGGGGCCGGGCCCAAGGAACAACGGCTGGTTGATGCCGTTCTTGCGCTTGATGGCGAAGGTCGAGAGGTTGCGAAAGCCGAGTTTGGCGTAGAGATTTTTTGCCTGGCGATTGTCGTGCAGCACCGACAGGTCGAGGTAGCTCAAGCCACGGCTCATGAAATGCTCGATAAGGTGACGCACCAGCACTTCGCCGACACCGGGTCGCGGGCATTGCGGATCGACGGCCAGGCACCAGAGGCTGCTGCCGTTTTCCGGGTCGTTGAAGGCCTTCTGATGATTCAGGCCCATGACGCTGCCGATCACCGCACCGGTATCGTCGTCTTCAGCCAGCCAGTACACCGGTCCGCCTTCGTGACGCGGGGTCAGTCGCAGCGGGTCGATGGGCAGCATGCCCCGGGCCTGGTAGAGCTGGTTGATGGCCTGCCAGTCGGTCTCGCTCTGGGCGCGGCGAATGCGGAAGCCGCGAAACACCCGGGTGGACTGGCGATAGTCGCTGAACCACAGGCGCAAGGTGTCGGACGGATCGAGGAACAATTGCGCCGGTTCCAGCCCCAGCACCTGCTGGGGCGCGGCCACGTACAAGGCAATGTCGCGTTCGCCGGGTTGTTCGTTGAGCAGTTCCCGGGCCAGGCACGCCGCGTCCGGGAAGGTGTGGCCGATCAGCAGTCGGCCCCAGCCGCAATGCACCGCGATCGGGTCGGCGCCCAATTCGCTGCCGTCTTCGGCCAGGCGTGCCTGCAGGCGTTCATAGGAGGGCGCCTGGCCGCGCAAGAGGCGTTGGTTGTGAACAGTTGCGTGAGGTTTCATCGATCAGATTCCTTGCTCGCTGAGCCACAGGTTCAGCGCCGCCAGTTGCCATAGTCGCGAACCGCGCAACGGCGTGAGTTGCCCGTTGGGGTCGGTGAGCAGGCGGTCGAGCATGGCTGGGTTGAACAGGCCGCGATCCTGGCTCGGATCCAGCAGCAGTTCGCGAACCCAGGCCAGGGTGTCGCCTTCCAGGTGCTTGAGGCCCGGCACCGGGAAATAGCCTTTCTTGCGGTCGATCACTTCGCTGGGAATCACCCGTCGGGCGGCTTCCTTGAGCACCTGCTTGCCGCCATCGGGCAACTTGAATTTCGCCGGGACCCGGGCCGAGAGTTCCACCAGGCGATAGTCGAGAAACGGTGTGCGCGCTTCCAGGCCCCAGGCCATGGTCATGTTGTCGACGCGCTTGACCGGGTCGTCCACCAGCATCACGGTGCTGTCCAGGCGCAGGGCCTTGTCCACCGCGGCATCGGCGCCGGGTTGGGCGAAATGCTCCTTGACGAAGTCCCCGGCCGCGTCGTTGGCCGTCAACCAGTTGGGCTGCACAGTGGCGGCATATTCTGCGTAACTGCGGTCGAAGAATGCCGCGCGATAGGCGGCGTACGGATGGCTGGCGCCGTCGACCTGCGGGTACCAGTGATAACCGGCGAACAGCTCATCCGCGCCTTGGCCGCTTTGCACCACTTTGCAATGCTTGGCGACTTCCCGCGACAGTAGGTAGAAGGCGATGCAGTCGTGGCTGACCATCGGCTCGCTCATGGCGCGGAACGCGGCGGGCAGTTGCTCGATGATCTCTTTTTCGTCGATGCGCAGTTGGTGGTGGCGAGTGCCGTAGTGCTTGGCGATCAGGTCCGAATATTGGAATTCGTCACCGCGCTCGCCGCCGGCATCCTGGAAACCGATGGAGAATGTCGACAAGTCCTCGACGCCGACTTCCCGCAACAGGCCCACCAACATACTTGAGTCGACGCCGCCGGACAGCAGCACGCCGACGTCGACGGCGGCGCGCTGGCGAATGGCAACCGCTTCGCGGGTGCTGTCGAGAACGCGATCGATCCAGTCTTCCAGATTCAGGTGCTGTTCGTCGGCGCGAGGGCCGTAGGGCAGGGTCCACCAGGTTTTCTGCTCGGTGGTGCCGTCGGCTTCGATGCGCATCCAGGTGGCGGGCGGCAGTTTTTCAACACCGGCCAACAAGGTGCGGGGCGCCGGGACCACCGCGTGGAAATTCAGGTAATGGTTGAGGGCCACCGGATCGAGCATCGGATTGATGTCGCCGCCCTTGAGCAGCGCCGGCAATGCCGAGGCGAAGCGCAGGCGCTGGCCGGTGCGCGACAGGTACAGCGGCTTGACGCCGAGGCGGTCGCGGGCGATGAACAGCCGCTTGGCATCACGCTCCCAAATGGCGAAGGCGAACATGCCGTTGAGTTTGGGCAGCAGCGCTTCGCCCCAGGCGTGGTAACCCTTGAGCAGCACTTCGGTGTCGCCACCGGAATAGAAGGTGTAGCCCAGGCCTTCCAGCTCGGTGCGAAGCTCCGGGTAGTTGTAGATCGCGCCGTTGAAGGCCAGCGACAGGCCCAATTGATTGTCGATCATCGGCTGGGCCGAGCCGTCCGACAGGTCCATGATTTTCAGGCGTCGGTGGCCGAGGGCAATCGGTCCCTGGCTATGAAAACCCCAGGCATCAGGGCCGCGAGGGGCCAGGTGATGGGTGATTCGCTCTACGGCCGCAAGGTCCGCAGGTTGTTGATCGAAACGTAACTCTCCAGCTAATCCGCACATAAGTCCTTACCGGTGTTTCCGTTGGGGAGGGGTCAAGCAGCACGCGCCGAAAGGGCGGGTACTCTGAAACTGACCGGAGGGATTGCTGTGAGTTTTAGATCAATGCGTTATAAGCCGGCGGGGTGGGGCCCGTTTGGTCTGCTGCATGACTGAAGAATAGAGCGAAACCTGTGGGAGCGAGCCTGCTCGCGATTGCGGTAGATCAGTTGGTATCTAAGCGACTGACACACCGCAATCGCGAGCAGGCTCGCTCCCACCGTTGATTTTCATCGACCGCAGAAATGATGCGTCTGGCACAGGCTCTTTGTGGGAGTGGGCTTGCTCGCGATGGCGGTGGATCAGTCGGCATCTTAGTTGGCTGACACATCGCTATCGCGAGCAAGCTCAGCTCCCACAGGGTTTGTGGCGGGTCATCCATCTGTGTCAGGTCTTGCCCCGAATCAAGGCCCGCAACGCGAACCGGTTCGGATGGCAGGCCTCGGCCACGCTGCGGGGCAGTGGCAGGGGTTCGTTGTCCAGCCAGGCGGCGATCAGTTCGCCCGACAGGGGCGCGGTGATCAGGCCGCGGGAACCGTGGCCGCTGTTGATGTACAGGCCATCGAGCCATGGGCAGGGGGCGTCCGGCACTTGGCGTGCATCTTTGCCCAGGGCAGCGTAGGCCTCGGTGAAGGCCTGGCGCTCGGCCAGCGGTCCGACAATCGGCAGGTAATCGGGGCTGGTGCAACGAAACGCCGCGCGGCCTTCGAGGTGGTGCGGGTCCAGGGTGCCAGCATCCAGGCGCTCCACCAAGTCGTGGGAGATCTCTTCGAGCATCTGCAGATTGCCGGCATGCTCGGCAGCGGTGGGGGTCAGGTCGTCGCTATTGAAATCGAAACTGGCGCCCAGGGTATGTTCGCCCAGCCGTGGCGGCGCCACATAACCTTCGGCGCAGACCACCGTCGCCAGGCTCTGGCTGCGGCGGGTTTGCGGCAACCGCGTGATCTGCCCGCGAATGCGCTTGAGCGGCAGACCAGCGGCAGGTTCGAAGCGTTTGATCTCGGCAGCGCTGGCGAGGATCACCACTGGCGCACTGGCCAGGCAGCGTTCGCCGTCCCATGCCAGCCATTGGCCGTCGACTCGGCGCAGGTGCAGCACGTCATGATGGGTTCGCACATCAATGGCGGGCTCCGAAGCTTGCCAGCGACACAGCGCCGGCGGATGCACCCAACCGCCTTCGGGATAAAACAAGCCACCACAGGCCAGGCCGATGCCGGCGCGAACCTGGGCCTCGGACTGATCCAGTGAATGCAGCAAGTCCGCTGGGAACGCCTCGGCCAGTTGCGCCTGGCGCTCGGCTTCCTTGCTGTTGAAGGCCAGTTGCAAGACGCCGCAGGCATCCCAGTCAACGCCGCGTTGCAGTTGCTCCAGCACACGGCGGGTGTAGCCGAAGCCGCTGAGGATCATCTGCGACAACGCCGTGCCATGGGCCGACAATTTGAGGTACAGCACGCCTTGGGGATTGCCGGACGCTTCCTCGGCCAACCCGGCATGACGCTCCAGCAGCGTCACCTGCCAACCACGGGCGGCGAGGCTCGCCGCGCTGGCGCACCCGGCCAGGCCGCCGCCGATGACCAAGGCCCGACGCTCGCCGGTGGGCGGCAAGGGGCGGGCATACCAGGGTTTTGCCAGGGACGGCGCGGGTGTCTGCTCGGGCCAGCCAAGAAACACGCCGCGCAGGATTTCCCATTTATGGCCAATGCCGGGCGTGCGCTTCATCTTGAAGCCCGCCGCGTTCAGCAACCGCCGAACCCAACCGGTGCTGGTGAAGGTACTGAGGGTCGCGCCGGGTGCTGCCAGCCGGGCCAGTTCGGCGAACAGCTCGGCGGTCCACATCTCGGGGTTCCTGGCCGGCGCAAAACCGTCGAGGAACCAGGCGTCGATCTGCCCGTCCAGCTGCGGCAACTGCTCCAGGGCATCGCCGATCAACAAGGTCAGCGTCACCCGGCCATTGGCCAGGACCAGGCGCTGGAAACCCTGGTGGATCGCCACGTACTGCTCAAGCAATTGTTCCGCTTGAAGGCTCAGTTGCGGCCACAGGGCAAGGGCCCGGCGCAAGTCTTCGGGGCTCAGGGGATACTTCTCGACGCTGACGAAGTGCAGCCGAGCGCCTGCTGGCGCGCACTGTTCGAACAATTGCCAGGCGCAGAGAAAATTCAAGCCGGTGCCAAACCCGGTTTCGCCGATCACCAGCCGCCCGCCAGCGGCCAGCGCAGCGAAGCGCTCGGCCAGGTTGTTCTGCTCGAGGAACACATAACGGGTTTCATCCAGGCCCGACTGATCGGAAAAATACACATCGTCGAACACCCGCGAACGCGGGCGCCCCTGATCATCCCAGTCGAGTTGGGCGTGTTGCTGGATGGGCGTCATGGCAGGCTCGGTCAAAACTGAGCGGCCATTCTAGCCGATCGGTATCGGCTTGCTTGACCCATCGCAACAGAGCGCGCATCTGAATGGAATCTGCTGCACAGGGCCGCATCCAATCCGCTAGTCTTGAGCCATCCCCGGAAGGAGCTGCCCATGTTTGAATCCGCTGAAATCGGCCATGTGATCGATAAAGACACCTTTGAGGCCGAGGTGCCCGCCCTGCGTGAAGCGCTGTTGGAAGCGCAGTTCGAGTTGCAGCAGCAGGGCCGCTTTCCTGTCATCGTGTTGATCAACGGCATCGAAGGCGCGGGCAAGGGCGAGACGGTGAAGTTGCTCAATGAATGGATGGACCCACGGCTGATCGAAGTGCGCACCTTCGACCAGCAGACTGACGAGGAATTGGCGCGGCCTCCCGCGTGGCGCTATTGGCGGATGCTGCCGGCCAAGGGGCGCATGGGGATTTTCTTCGGCAACTGGTACAGCCAGATGCTGCAAGGTCGGGTCCATGGCGAGTTCAAGGACCCGCGGCTCGACCAGGCGATCGCCGGTGCCGAGCGCCTGGAAAAAATGCTCTGCGATGAAGGCGCGCTGATCTTCAAGTTCTGGTTCCACCTCTCCAAGAAGCAGATGAAGGCTCGGCTCAAGGGGCTCAAGGATGACCCGCTGCACAGCTGGCGCATCAGCCCGCTGGACTGGCAGCAGTCCCAGACCTACGACAAGTTCGTCAAATACGGCGAGCGTGTGCTGCGCCGCACCAGTCGCGACTACGCGCCGTGGCATGTCATCGAAGGCATGGACAGCTGTTATCGCAGCCTCACCGTCGGGCGGATCCTGCTCGACGGTTTGCGCCAGGCCTTGGACCGGTCGAAAATCAAGCCGCAAAAGGTCAGCGTGGCGCCGCTGCCCGAGCTGGACGGCCAGGTCACGCTGCTCGACAGCCTGGACATGACCCGGCGCCTGGACAAGGCCGACTACGAAGAACAATTGATCATCGAGCAGGCGCGGTTCGCCGGCCTGCTGCGGGACAAACGCATGCGCCAACATGCCCTGGTGGCGGTGTTCGAAGGCAATGACGCGGCGGGCAAGGGTGGGGCGATCCGGCGGGTCGCGGCGGCCCTGGACCCACGCCAATACAGCATCGTGCCGATTGCCGCGCCCACGGAAGAAGAGCGCGCCCACCCCTACATGTGGCGGTTCTGGCGGCATATCCCCGCGCGCGGCAAGTTCACCATGTTCGACCGCTCCTGGTACGGCCGGGTGCTGGTGGAGCGGGTCGAAGGTTTTTGCAGCCAGGCCGACTGGCTGCGGGCCTACGGGGAAATCAACGACTTCGAGGAGCAGATCGCCGACGCCGGTGTGGTGGTGGTCAAGTTCTGGCTGGCCATCGACAAGGAAACCCAGCTGGAGCGGTTCCAGGAGCGCGAGGAAATCCCGTTCAAGCGTTTCAAGATCACCGAGGATGACTGGCGCAACCGCGACAAGTGGGACGCCTACCGCGCCGCAGTGTGCGACATGGTCGACCGCACCAGCACCGAGATTTCCCCCTGGACCTTGGTGGAGGCCAACGACAAGCGCTGGGCGCGGGTCAAGGTACTGCGCACCCTTAACCAGGCATTGGAGGCGGCTTTCGAGCGCAGCGCAAAACAGGCTCGCAAGAAGAAGCGCTAGGGCGATGGGTACGCATACGCGAGGTGAATGATTGTCGCGGTCGGTTATCCAGTGGATCTATGCTCGATTCACTCTCAACCGACCAGAACAATGAGGTACAGCCATGCGTGAAGTGGTGATCGTCGACAGCGTACGGACCGGCCTGGCCAAGTCCTTTCGTGGCAAGTTCAACATGACCCGTCCAGACGACATGGCGGCCCATTGCGTCGATGCCTTGTTGGCGCGCAACGACATCAACCCGGCCAGCGTCGAGGATTGCATCGTCGGGGCCGGCTCCAATGAGGGCGCCCAGGGCTACAACATCGGGCGCAACGTGGCGGTGCTCTCGCGATTGGGCATTGGCACGGCCGGGATGACCCTCAACCGCTTCTGTTCTTCGGGCCTGCAAGCCATTGCCATCGCCGCCAACCAGATCGCTTCCGGTTGCAGCGACATCATTGTGGCGGGCGGTGTGGAATCCATCAGCCTGACGATGAAAAGCGTCAATACCGACAACCTGATCAACCCACTGCTCAAGGAGCAAGTGCCCGGGATTTATTTCCCCATGGGCCAGACAGCGGAGATCGTCGCTCGCCGTTACCAGGTCAGCCGCGAGGAGCAGGACCGTTACGCCTTGCAGAGCCAGCAACGCACCGCCAAGGCCCAGGCGGCGGGATTGTTCGATGATGAAATCATCCCGATGGCGGTCAAGTACCGGGTCGAGGACAAGCAGACCGGTGCGGTGCAGATTCTTGAAGGCGTGGTCGATCATGACGATTGCAACCGCCCGGACACCACCTATGAAAGCTTGGCGGGCCTGAAGCCGGTGTTCGCCGAAGACGGCTCGGTGACGGCGGGCAATTCGTCGCAGTTGTCCGACGGCGCCTCGATGACCTTGGTCATGAGCCTGGAAAAGGCCTTGGCGCTGGGGCTCAAGCCCAAGGCGTTTTTTCGCGGTTTCACCGTGGCCGGTTGCGAGCCGGACGAAATGGGCATCGGCCCGGTATTTTCAGTGCCCAAGCTGCTCAAGGCCAAGGGCTTGCAGATCGCCGATATCGACCTGTGGGAACTCAACGAGGCGTTTGCTTCCCAGTGCCTGTACAGCCGCAACCGGCTGGAAATCGATCCAGAGAAATACAACGTCAACGGCGGCTCGATCTCCATCGGCCATCCGTTCGGCATGACCGGTTCGCGGCAAGTCGGGCATCTGGTGCGTGAGCTGCAACGGCGCAACCTGCGCTACGGCATCGTGACCATGTGTGTGGGCGGCGGGATGGGGGCGACGGGGTTGTTCGAGGCGGTGAGATAACCGCAAAAAGTATGCTTGCACAGAGCTTTTGTGGCGAGGGAGCTTGCTCCCGCTCGGCTGCGAAGCAGGCGCCAAACTGTCGATGCGGTTTATTGAATGGGGCAGGGGGCCGCTTCGCGACCCAGCGGGAGCAAGCTCCCTCGCCACAGGAGTACGGCGCTAGCTGGCGACCTGAGTCAGTTGCAACATCCGCTGTACATACGCTTCCACCTCCCGCAACGCCTCCTCGCGATTGGCGAACGGCCCTTCCTGGGTGCCTTCCCGGGTGTTGAAGTAAAATTCACCGTTGATGCGGCAAATCCGGTCACTGGGAAAGACCATCGCCGGGGCGAGGTCCTGGGCGCGTTTGCCAAGCATGAGGGGCTCCAAAAGGGGCGGCGGGAACAGGTTGAGTGAAGTTTAGAGGCTGGCGTGGACCGTTGCTTGGCGAGCCGATAGGCGGCCATGTGCCATGCCGGTAACCGGTTCAATTAATCCCCAACTGTTCCTGTGTTGCTCGGTCGCAGGCGCCTAGAATGGGCGTTCTTTGTCTAGGGCTTCGAGGGTTGCATGCACATATCGTCCGGTCGCTGGGTCTACGGCTTGTTCCTCGCCCTGTTGACGGCCCTGCTCTGGGGAATCCTGCCGATCAAGCTCAAGCAAGTGCTGCAAGTGATGGACCCGGTCACCGTGACCTGGTTTCGCTTGCTGGTGTCCGGCGGTTTGCTGTTCATTTATTTGGCGGCGACTCGGCGCCTGCCCAGTCGCAAGGTGCTCGGCCCGCGCGGCGGCTGGCTGGTGGCGATGGCCGTGCTCGGGCTGGTGGGCAACTACGTGTTGTACCTGATGGGCCTGAACCGCTTGAGCCCCGGCACCGCGCAACTGGTGGTGCAGATGGGGCCGATCATGTTGCTGGTCGCCAGCCTGTTCGTGTTCAAGGAGCGGTTCAGCGTGGGGCAGGGCATTGGCCTGTTGGTGTTGCTGATCGGTTTCACGCTGTTTTTCAACCAGCGCCTGGGCGAGTTGCTGACGTCCCTGAGCGAATACACCGCCGGGGTCTTGATGGTGTTGCTTGCGTCGACGGTCTGGACGTTCTACGCCTTGGGCCAGAAGCAATTGTTGACGGTTTGGAACTCGCTGCAGGTGATGATGGTGATCTACCTGTTCTGCGCGTTGCTCCTCACACCTTGGGTGCATCCGTTGGAGGCGCTGCAATTGAGCCCGCTGCAAGGCTGGTTGTTGTTCGCGTGTTGCCTCAACACCTTGATTGCCTATGGCGCGTTTGCCGAAGCCCTGGCCCATTGGGAAGCGTCGCGGGTCAGCGCGACCCTGGCGATCACGCCACTGGTGACCTTCGCCGCAGTGGCGATGGCGGCCTGGTGGTGGCCTGATTATGTCCATGCCGAGCAGATCAACCTGCTGGGCTATGGCGGGGCGGTGCTGGTAGTGCTGGGTTCGGCGCTGGTCGCCCTGGGCCCCTCGTTGATCGCCGGGCTCAAGGCCCGACGCGAGCGTTTGGCTGTCGGGCGTTAAACCGCGTTATCGTTCTTCGCGAGCAAGCCCGCTCCCACAGGGAATCTATGTGAGCCGTAGTATTGCATACACTGAAGATCCATTGTGGGAGCGGGCTTGCTCGCGAAAGCGGCTTGGCAGGCGATGAGGATGTCGAGCCTGCCGGCCTCATCGCGAGCAGGCTCGCTCCCACAGGAGGGATGGCGTTAGCCCTGGCTACCGGCCTCCAACATATTCTCCGGCCTCACCCAGGCATCGAATTCTTCATCGGTCAGGTACCCCAGTTGCAGCGCCGCCTCGCGCAAGGTCAGCCCTTCGCCGTAGGCTTTCTTGGCGATTTCCGCTGACTTGTCGTAGCCGATATGCGGGTTCAGTGCGGTCACCAGCATCAACCCACGTTCCAGGTGCGCGGCCATCTGCTCGGCGTCCGGTTCGAGACCGGCGATGCAGTGCTGCTGGAAGTTGCTGCAGCCGTCGGCCAGCAGGCGTATCGACTGCAGCAGGTTGTGGATGATCACCGGTTTGAACACGTTCAACTGCAAATGCCCCTGGCTGGCGGCAAAACCAATGGTCACGTCGTTGCCCATGACCTGGCAGGCCAGCATCGACAAGGCTTCGCACTGGGTCGGGTTGACCTTTCCAGGCATGATGGAACTGCCCGGTTCGTTGGCCGGCAATTTCACTTCGGCGAACCCGGCCCGTGGTCCTGAGCCCAGCAGGCGCAGGTCGTTGGCGATTTTCATCAGGGTCACGGCGAGGGTTTTCAGGGCGCCGGACAACGAGGTCAGGGGTTCATGGCCGGCCAGCGCGGCGAACTTGTTCGGTGCGGTGACGAACGGCAGGCCCGACAGCGCCGCCAGTTCAGCGGCAATCGCTTCGCCGAAACCATGGGGTGAATTGAGCCCGGTGCCCACCGCCGTGCCGCCCTGGGCCAGTTCGCAAACCGCCGGTAGCGCGGCGCGGATCGCCCGTTCGGCGTAATCGAGCTGGGCAATGAACGCCGAGAGTTCCTGGCCAAAAGTGATCGGCGTGGCATCCATCATGTGGGTGCGGCCGGTCTTGACCAGCTTCATGTGGCGCGCCGCCAGTTCCGCGAGGCCGCCGGACAGTTCGCTGATGGCCGGCAGCAATTGCTGATGGACGGCTTGGGCGGCGGCGATGTGCATGGCGGTGGGGAAGCAGTCGTTGGAACTCTGCGAGCGGTTGACGTGGTCGTTGGGGTGCACCGGGCTCTTGCCGCCGCGGGGGTTGCCGGCCAGTTCATTGGCGCGCCCGGCAATCACCTCGTTGACGTTCATGTTGCTCTGGGTGCCGCTGCCGGTCTGCCAGACCACCAGCGGGAACTGGTCGTCATGTTGGCCGGCGAGCACTTCGTCGGCGGCCTGTTCGATCAGGCGGGCGATGTCGGCGGGGAGGTCGCCATTGCGATCATTGACCCGCGCGGCGGCCTTCTTGATCAGTGCCAGGGCATGCAACACCGACAGCGGCATGCGCTCGTTGCCAATGGCGAAGTTGATCATGGAGCGCTGCGTCTGGGCGCCCCAGTAGGCGTCGTCCGGGACTTCAACCTGGCCAAGGCTGTCGGTTTCGATACGGCTCATCGGGTCAAACTCCTTAAAGACTGAATGCGCAGTTTAGGCCCGGATGGGCGGCACCGGTTCCCTCAATCTAGGAGCAGTGGCGCCGGCCCGTCAATCGGACCCGACAAGCATCGGGGTTGAGGCCCGGCGTTTTTTAGGCGCAGAATGGTCGCCCTTGGGGTTTTACCTCGCCTGTAATCAAAGGAAACTCGATGACCCGTCTTCGTGCCATCTGTACCGCAGTTGCTCTGGTGTGTGCCAGCGGCCCTGTTTTCGCCGATACCGCCAGCCACAACGCCAGCGCCGAAGCGTTCCTGACCCTGGCGCACGCTGACAAACTGGGCACTCCGGTGTACATGCAAGTGCAGCAAATGTTTGCCCAGCGCTTTGAACAGACCAAGGCCCCTGAGTCGAAAAAAGCCACCCTGGAAACCTATCAGGCCAAGGCCAATGCCGCGCTGGACCAAGCCATCGGCTGGAACAAGCTCAAGCCTGACATGGTCAAGCTCTACACCAGCAACTTCAACGAGTCGGAGCTCAAGGACCTGGTGGCTTTCTACCAATCGCCATTGGGCAAGAAAGTCCTGGAAAAAATGCCACAGCTGACCCAGCAATCGGCCCAGCTGACCCAGGCCAAGCTTGAAAGCGCGGTGCCGGTGGTCAACAAGCTGCTGGCCGACATGACGGCCGAGCTCGAGCCAAAAGCCGCCGCCCCAGCCAAGAAAAAGCCGTAAGCGGAGCCCGGTATGAGCATGCAACAACGCATCGAATCGACACTCGGGCTCTTGCAGCCCGAGCACTTGCAAGTGTTGGATGAAAGCCACATGCACAGCCGTGGCCTGCAGACGCATTTCAAGGCCGTGGTGGTCAGCCAGCAGTTCGAAGGGCTCAATCGCGTCAAGCGTCACCAGAAGGTCTACGGCACGCTGGGCGAGCTGATGGGTGAGTTCCATGCGTTGGCGCTGCACACCTACACGCCTGAGGAGTGGGCGCAGATCGACGCGGCCCCGGCTTCGCCGACGTGTGCCGGTGGCAGCAAGCACTGAGCGGGCAACCTGTTATGGCCAGGAAGCTTTTGTGGCGAGGGAGCTTGCTCCCGCTGGGCTGCGAAGCGGCCCCCAAGCCAATCACACGCGTCGTGTCAGGCTGATCCCAATCAGTTTTTTGGGGCTGCTGCGCAACCCAGCGGGAGCAAGCTCCCCTCGCCACAAAGGCTCTCGCTCCTAAAACCACATTGTTTTTGTTAGAATCCGCAACGCGCCGCTCACCCGGCGCGTTTTTTTTCGCATCCGGTTCACCCTTTACGAGGGTAGCCACCTGGAGAAACACCCATGACACAACCCATTGTCGTGGCGGCACTGTATAAGTTCGTCACCCTTGAAGATTACGTCGAGCTGCGTGAGCCCCTGCTCAAGGCCATGCTTGATAACGGCATCAAAGGCACGCTGCTGATCGCCGAGGAAGGCATCAACGGCACGGTCTCCGGCACCCGTGAAGGCATCGACGGGTTGATGGCCTGGCTCAAGAACGATCCGCGCATGGACGACATCGACCATAAAGAGTCGTACTGCGACGAGCAGCCGTTCTACCGCACCAAGGTCAAGCTCAAGAAAGAAATCGTCACCCTCGGCGTCGAAGGCGTGGACCCGAACAAGCAGGTCGGCACGTACGTCGAGCCACAAGACTGGAACGCGTTGATCAGCGATCCGCAAGTGCTGTTGATCGACACCCGCAACGATTACGAAGTGTCCATCGGCACCTTCGAAGGCGCCATCGACCCCAAGACCACCAGCTTTCGCGAGTTCCCCGAGTACATCAAGGCCAACTTCGACCCGGCCAGGCACAAGAAAGTCGCGATGTTCTGCACCGGCGGCATTCGTTGTGAAAAGGCTTCCAGCTACATGCTGGGCCAAGGCTTCGACGAGGTCTATCACCTCAAGGGCGGCATCCTGAAATACCTCGAAGAGGTGCCTCAGGAGGAAACCAAGTGGCGCGGCGACTGCTTCGTGTTCGATAACCGTGTGACCGTTCGCCACGACCTCAGCGAAGGGGACTACGATCAATGTCATGCTTGTCGTACCCCGGTGAGCGTAGAAGACCGCGCTTCGGAGCATTATGTGCCTGGCATCAGCTGCCCGCATTGCTGGGATAAGCTGAGCGAGAAAACCCGTCGCAGCGCCATCGACCGGCAGAAGCAGATCGAGTTGGCCAAGGCGCGGAACATGCCGCACCCGATCGGCTACAACTATAAGCAAACATCTTCCGAGGCTTGAACCATGGCGTCGCGCCTGCTCTACGTGATGGACCCGATGTGCTCCTGGTGCTGGGGCTTTGCACCGGTGGCCGAGGCATTGGTCGAGCAGGCGCAGGCCGCGGGTGTGGAATTGCACCTGGTGGTGGGCGGTTTGCGCACCGGCAGTGGTTCGGCGCTGGAGCCGACCACCCGGCGCTACATTCTTGAACATTGGCAGGCGGTGACCCAGGCCACCGGCCAGCCCTTCAAGCTTGAAGGCGCATTGCCGGACGGTTTCGTCTACGACACCGAACCAGCCTGCCGGGCATTGGTGACGGCTCGCAGCCTCGCCCCGGACTTGGCCTGGAAGCTGGTGAAGCTGATCCAGCAGGCCTTTTATGTGCAAGGCCGCGACGTCACCCACGCCAGCGTCCTGGTGGAGCTGGCCGAACAGGCCGGGTTGCCACGCATCGAATTCGCTGCCGCTTTTGACCGCGCCGACCAACACGCGGCCACCGCGGCGGATTTCACCTGGGTACAGGACCTGGGCATCGCCGGGTTCCCCACGCTGTTGGCTGAGCGCGACGGCCAACTGGCCTTGCTGACCAACGGTTATCAGCCCCTGGGCCAGTTGTCGCCGTTGCTGGGCCGATGGCTGGAGCGCGCGACCTGTGCCTGAGCGGCCGCCAGACCCATCGGCCTCGCGGCGCATCGATCGGTTGAGCTGGGCGGAAATCCGTCGCCTGGCCCTCACCCATAAAAAAGCCCTGTGGATCGCCAACGGCGTGGCCGTGCTGGCGACGCTGTGCAGCGTTCCGATCCCGTTGCTGTTGCCGCTGTTGGTGGACGAAGTCCTGCTGGGCCACGGCGATGCGGCCTTGAACGTCATGAACCATGCATTGCCAACGGCGTGGCAGAGCGCTGCTGGCTATATCGGGCTGATGTTGCTGGCGACCCTGGCCCTGCGCTGCGGCGCCTTGCTGTTCAACGTGCTGCAGGCGCGCTTGTTCGCCAGGCTGGCCAAGGATCTCGTCTACCGCATTCGCATCCGCCTGATCGAACGTCTCAAGCGAATCTCCCTGGGCGAGTACGAAAGCCTGGGCAGCGGCACGGTGGCGGCCCACCTGGTCACCGACCTGGACACCCTCGACAAATTCATCGGCGAAACCCTCAGCCGTTTCCTGGTGGCGATGCTGACCTTGGTGGGCACCGCCGGGATCCTGGTGTGGATGCATTGGAAACTGGCGCTGCTGATCCTGCTGTTCAACCCGCTGGTGATCTACGCCACGGTGCAGTTGGGCAAGCGGGTCAAACACCTCAAGAAACTGGAGAACGACAGCACCTCGCGCTTCACCCAGGCCTTGACCGAAACCCTGGACGCCATCCAGGAAGTGCGCGCCGGTAACCGCCAGGGCCATTTCCTTGGGCGCTTGGGAATGCGCGCCAAGGAAGTCCGCGATTACGCCGTGAACTCGCAGTGGAAAACCGACGCCTCGAACCGCGCCAGTGGTTTGCTGTTCCAGTTCGGCATCGATATTTTTCGCGCGGCGGCCATGCTCACCGTGGTGTTTTCCGACCTGTCCATCGGCCAGATGCTGGCGGTGTTCAGCTACCTCTGGTTCATGATCGGTCCGGTCGAGCAGTTGTTGAATTTGCAGTACGCCTTTTACGCCGCCGGCGGCGCCTTGAACCGCATCAATGAACTGCTGGCCCGGGCCGACGAGCCGCAGTACACCGGCGTCGTCGATCCGTTCAAGGGCCGTGACACCGTGGGCATCGAGATCCAAGGGTTGAGTTTCGGTTACGGCGAGGAGTTGGTGCTCGACCAATTGAACCTGTCCATCTCTGCGGGGGAAAAAGTCGCCATCGTCGGGGCCAGTGGCGGCGGCAAGAGCACTCTGGTGCAGTTGCTGCTCGGGCTGTACACGCCGCAGTCGGGCAGCATTCGTTTCGGCGGCGCCACGCAGCAGGAGGTTGGCCTGGAAACCATTCGAGAGAACGTCGCTGTGGTGCTTCAGCATCCGGCGTTGTTCAACGACACGGTGCGGGCTAACTTGACCATGGGCCGTGAACGCAGCGACGAGGCCTGCTGGCAGGTGCTGGAAATCGCCCAACTCGACGCCACGGTACGGGCGCTGCCCCTGGGCCTGGAAAGCATCGTTGGGCGTTCCGGGGTACGGTTGTCCGGCGGGCAGCGCCAACGGCTGGCCATTGCCCGCATGGTATTGGCCAATCCTCGGGTGGTGATTCTCGACGAAGCCACCTCGGCCCTGGACGCGGCCACCGAGTACAACCTGCACCAGGCCCTGGCGCGTTTTTTGAGCGCGCGTACCACCCTGATCATCGCCCACCGGCTCTCGGCGGTGAAGCAGGCTGATCGGGTATTGGTGTTCGACGGTGGGCGAATCGCCGAAGACGGCGACCATTTGCAACTGATTGCCGAAGGGGGCCTGTACGCTCGGCTCTACGGTCATTTGCAACAAATACAGCAGCCTTGAGTTTCCGGCGGTTTTCTGCGCTTAGTATCGGAAAAAAAGCAGGCAAACCCGCTGTTTTTCCCAAATTCCACGCAAAGTCTGTCGATCTGTTCATCCATTCATTCGATGGGTCGAAAACTAGCCTAGGCTATTGAGTCAGGAGTGGAATTCTGGCGGGTGTTCGTCCGCAATACCTGTGTGCAAGGGACCTCATGAAGCAAAAGCAGACTCTCGGAACACCACGGCTGCTGGGTATCGTCTGGCCCTTTATCGCCGTTGTGCTATTTCAGGCATTGCTCGGCGGCGTCAGCCTATACGTATTGTCTGCGGTTCGCGGCTATGTGGCGGGGGAGAGTCTCTGGTCCAAGGGGCAGAAAGACGCCATCTATTACCTCAACCTCTACGCCGACAGCCGCGATGAGGCGATTTTCCGAAAATTTCAGCAGGCCATCGCCGTGCCCGAGGGCGGCCACGAATTGCGGGTGGCGCTGGACCGTGAGCCGCCGGACCTGGAGGCCGCACGGGCCGGCATCCTCAAGGGCGGCAATCACCCGGACGATGTGTCCAGCCTGATCTGGCTTTATTTGAATTTCCGTCACTTCAGTTACTTGGAAGAAGCCATCGATCTCTGGACGGTGGGCGACGGCTACCTGATCGAATTGAATAACGTCGCCCGGCAGATGCACGGCAGCATCGCCGCGGGCCAGGCCTCGGAGGTGGACATCCGCGGCTGGAAGGCCCAGATCTTTGCGATCAATGATTCCGTGACCCCGGCTGCCAAGGCGTTCAGCGACGCACTGGGAGAGGGCTCGCGTTTCATCCTGCGGCTTCTGCTGGTGACCAATTTCGCCACCGCCCTGGGGCTGATCGTCCTGGCGCTGTTGCGTACCCATAAGTTGCTGGCCCAGCGGCAGGTGTTCGCCAATGCGCTGCAGATGGAGAAAGAACGAGCGCAGATCACCCTGCAATCCATTGGCGATGGGGTTATCACCACCGACGTGGAAGGGGCCATCGCCTACATGAACCCCGCCGCCGAAGCGATGACCCATTGGAAGGCCGAACACGCCACGGGCTTGCCCTTGGCCGCGCTGTTCAATTTGCTCGATGACAATGCCCAGACCGAAGGGCTGACCTTGATCGAGCACATCCTCAGCGGTCGACTCAGTGGCGCCAGCGAACATTCGAAACTGATCCAGCGCCTGGATGGCAGCACGGTCTCGGTCACCCTGGTGGGCGCGCCGATCCGCCATGCTGGCAAGGTCAGCGGCGCCGTGCTGGTGCTGCATGACATGACCCAGGAGCGGCAATACATCGCCAACCTGTCGTGGCAGGCCACCCACGACGCCCTGACCGGCCTGGCCAACCGCCGGGAATTCGAGTATCGCCTCGAGCAGGCCTTGCACAACCTCACTCGCCAGGTCGGCCGGCATGCCTTGATGTTCCTCGACCTGGACCAGTTCAAGCTGGTTAACGACACCTGCGGCCACGCGGCGGGAGACGAGTTGTTGCGGCATATCTGTGCCTTGTTGCAATCAGGGCTGCGGGAAAACGACACCCTGGCCCGGTTGGGCGGCGATGAGTTCGGGATCCTGCTGGAGAACTGTTCGCCGGAGGCTGCGGAAAAGATTGCCGAAGGGCTGCGCCAGACCGTGCAGAACCTGCATTTTGTCTGGAAGGGCCGGCCGTTCGTGACCACCGTGAGCATTGGCCTGGTGCACATCGCCCAGACCCCGACGACCCTGGAGGCATCCCTGCGGGCCGCCGACATGGCCTGTTATATGGCCAAGGAAAAGGGGCGCAATCGGGTTCAGGTCTATCATGCCGACGACTCGGAGTTGTCCCTGCGTTTTGGCGAGATGGCCTGGGTCCAGCGCCTGCACATGGCTTTGGAGGAAAACCGCTTTTGCCTGTACGCCCAGGAAATCGCCGCGCTGGGCCCGGGCGATCATGGTGGCGGGCACATAGAAATCCTGCTGCGCCTGCATGACGAAGCCGGGCGGATGATCCTGCCGGACAGCTTCATTCCCGCGGCGGAACGCTACGGGCTGATGACATCCCTGGATCGTTGGGTAGTGGAAAACGTCTTCAAGATTATCCGCCAGTGCCTGAATGAATCGCGACAGGGGCCCATGGCGATGTGTGCGATTAATCTGTCAGGCACAACTATCGGAGATCAGGCGTTCCTCGACTTCCTGCGTAAACAGTTCGCCGCCTACTCGATTCCGCCGGAAATGATTTGTTTTGAAATTACAGAAACCAGCGCTATTTCGAATCTCGGCAGTGCGATCCGTTTTATCAATGAACTCAAGAGCTTGGGATGTTATTTCTCGCTGGACGACTTTTGCGCCGGAATGTCTTCATTCGCTTACCTGAAACATTTACCTGTAGACTTCTTGAAGATCGACGGGAGTTTCGTAAAGGATATGCTGGACGACCCGATTAACCGTGCAATGGTCGAAGTGATCAATCACATCGGTCACGTCATGGGTAAGCGCACGATTGCCGAGTTTGTAGAAACCGCCCAGATCGAGCAGGCATTGCTGGAGATAGGGGTGGACTACGCTCAGGGGTATGTGATCGAACGCCCGCAATTGTTTACCTGCGACACGTTGCAATGTCGGCCGGCCCGGCCCCAGCCGTTGTTATTCAAGGCCCCCGGCACGTTCCGCTGAAACGCTTGTTGATCCGAGAAAATCACAATCAAAAGGAGCCCGACAGTGATCGACACATTCAACCGAACAGGCCCGCTCATGGACGCCACAAGCTATCCGAAATGGGCACAGCAGCTCATTACCGATTGCAGCGAGAGCAAGCGCCGGGTTGTCGAACACGAACTGTATCAGCGCATGCGCGACAACAAGCTCAGCGCCAAGACCATGCGCCACTACCTCATTGGTGGTTGGCCGGTCGTCGAACAGTTCGCTTTATACATGGCACAGAACCTCACCAAGACCCGCTTTGCCCGCCATCCTGGCGAGGACATGGCGCGTCGCTGGCTGATGCGCAACATTCGTGTCGAACTCAACCATGCCGATTATTGGGTCAACTGGAGCGCCGCCCACGGCGTGACCCTGGAAGACCTGCAGGCCCAGCAGGTACCGCCTGAGCTTCATGCCTTGAGCCACTGGTGCTGGCACACCAGTTCCTCGGACGCGTTGATCGTGGCCATCGCCGCGACCAACTATGCCATCGAGGGTGCCACGGGAGAGTGGTCGGCGCTGGTGTGTTCCAACGGTGTCTATGCGGCCGCCTTCGCCGAGGAAGACCGCAAGCGGGCCATGAAATGGCTGAAGATGCATGCCCAGTACGACGATGCCCATCCTTGGGAAGCCTTGGAAATCATCTGTACGCTGGCGGGGATGAACCCGAGCAAAGCCCTGCAGACGGAGCTTCGCCAGGCCGTTTGCAAGAGCTATGACTACATGTATCTGTTCCTGGAGCGTTGCATGCAACTGGAACAGTCGGAGACAGTGAGTAAGTCGTCATCCCCCCGCGAGCGCCTGGCATTGGCCGGGAGCTGATTACTACCACTACAGATAGCCACAACCTGTGGGAGCGAGCCTGCTCGCGAAGCGGTCTGCCAGTCGACGGGGAGGTTGACTGCTAGGCCGCTTTCGCGAGCAGGCTCGCTCCCACAGTTGTTTTGGATGAGCGCTGTCTTGAATCGCCTTAAACCTTGTGGGAGCGGGCTTGCTCGCGAAGACTCTGGCACATGCAACATAGTCGTAGGCTGACCCACCGCTTTCGCGAGCAAGCCCGCTCCCACAGATATTTCAATATTCTTTGCTGCCGATACTTGTCAGCCAGCCATCGCCAGTCGATTGCGACCCTCGCGCTTGGCCACGTACAGCGCGCTGTCGACCCTGCGTAGCAGGCTTTCCGAAGATTCCCCTGGTAGCAGGGTGGCGCAGCCCAGGCTGACGGTCAGCTCGATCCGGGTGCCAGCGGCGAAGTAATCCTGGGCCTGGGCGGCATAACGCAGCCGTTCGCCGACCATGGCCGCCGCATCCCGGCTGGTATTGGCCAGCAGGATCAGAAATTCTTCACCGCCGAACCTGAACACCATGTCCACGTTGCGCAGTTGGCCCTTGATCGACTCGGCCACGGCCTTGAGCACTTCGTCACCGACGCCGTGACCATGGTTGTCGTTGATGCGCTTGAAATGATCGATATCGAGCATCAGCACTGACAAGGGCTGCGAATGACGCTTGGCCATGTCGATTTCCCGCATCAGGGTCTGGTCCATGGCGATGCGGTTGCCGGTAGCGGTCAGTGGATCTCGCAGGGCGCTACGGGTGGCGGCGCGGTAGAGCAGCGCGTTGCGCAGCGGATACAGCAGCGTCGACATGATGGATTCGAGATCGCTCTGTTCCGCCTCGATGAAACGCTGGTTGCGGCGGAATACCAGTTCCCCCAGCTGTTCGCCTTCATGGCTGAGGTTGTAGCTGAGGGTGTGATGCCCTCGTTGCCCGAACTCCAGGCGCAGGTCACTGGCTTTATGCTGATAGGCCAACGCATCCAGGGGAACCAGTCGCTGAATTTCGCGGAAAAACAGGCCCAGGATGCGCTGTGGCTCCAGGCTGGTCTGCAGTTGCTGGCTCAGTTGTTGGCGCAATTGCGACAGACTGACAGAGCGTGCCGCAAGCGGCGATGGCTGGGCCAGGCCCAGGCGCTGCAATTTGGCGCTGTCGAAGTCGATCGCGTTGATCTGGGTGGGCGTTTTCATATGGCGTTAGCCCCTAAGCTAAATCTGTCCCGCAGGTTGGGTGTGGCGACTTTGGGCTGCGCGTCGTACTGGTCCATCAGTCCCGTAGGACAACTGATTTGAGTTTAGTCCGCTTTCCATGGCAGGCATAAGTCTCGTCTCAACGTCCATTACCTGCCGAACATGGCATGTTTGAAGAGGTTAGAGCGAAAGTCGTGCCATTCGGTTCATTTCAGTAAAAACCGATGAGGAATCAATGGATTGAAAACAGCTCGCGATAAGCTTCGGCGACGTGGGCTTGGCGGTTCGCCTGGTTTGGCATGGATCAGGGCCGGTGTCGCGACGGTAAATCGTCGCGCCGCCGGCTCGGGTCGTTATTGCGCGTTGAACGCCTGGCCGTTGACGCCGGTGCTGTCCGGGCCCATGAGGTACAGGTAGACCGGCATGATCGCTTCGGGCGTTGGATTGTTGAGCGGGTTTTCTCCCGGATAGGCCTGGGCACGCATGCTGGTGCGGGTGGCACCGGGGTTGATGCTGTTGGCGCGCACCGGGGCGACGGTATCGACTTCGTCGGCCAGGGTCTGCATCAGCCCCTCGGTGGCGAACTTGGATACACCATAGGCGCCCCAGTAGGCCCGGCCCTTGCGGCCGACGCTGCTGGAGGTGAACACCACCGACGCGTCCCTGGACAGCTTGAGCAGGGGCAGCAGGGTGCTGGTGAGCATGAACATCGCGTTGACGTTGACGTGCATCACCCGCATGAAGTTCTCACCGGACAATTGTTCCAGTGGCGTACGTGGGCCGATGATCGAGGCGTTGTGCAGCAGGCCGTCCAGGTGACCGAACTCGGTTTCGATCATCGCCGCCAGTTCATCGTATTGATGCGGCAGGGCGGTTTCGAGGTTGAACGGGATCACCGCCGGCTGCGGGTGACCGGCCGCTTCGATTTCATCGTAGACCTGGGTCAGGTTGGCTTCGGTCTTGCCCAGCAGCAGGACGGTGGCACCGTGGGCGGCGTAGGCTTTCGCAGCAGCGGCACCGATCCCGCGACCGGCGCCGGTGACCAGGATCACCCGGCCATTGAGCAGATCGGGGCGGGCGGAATAATCAAACATAAAAAAACCTCAACAAAATAAAGCGGCACGTTACCGTTTGTGCAGAGCAATCATGGCCAGTGAGCTTGGTGAGCTTAGCTTGGTGAGCTTGGTGAGCTTAGTGAGCTTAGTGAGCTTAGTGAGCTTGGTGAGCTTTTGTGGCGAGGGAGCTTGCTCCCGCTGGAGCGCGAAGCGGTCCCCAGGCGACGGCTTCACCGCCGGACGGGAGCAAGCTCCCTCGCCACAAAAGCGACATCAGCTCAGCAACTGCACAATGCGTTATCCAGCACTTCACGCAGGGCCAATGGGTGATCGATCACCACATCCGCGCCCCAGTGCTTGGGATTGTCGTCCGGGTGGATATAGCCATAGGTCACCGCGCAGGTCTTGGTGCCGGCGCTGCGGCCGGACTCGATGTCCCGCAGGTCATCGCCCACGAACAGCACGCTGGCCGGGTCCAGGTCGAGCATTTTGCACGCCAGGGTCAGCGGTTCCGGGTCCGGCTTGCTGTTTTTCACGTGGTCAGGGCAGATCAACACTTTCGAGCGCTCGGCCAGGCCCAGTTGCTGCATGATCGGTTCGGCGAAACGCACCGGCTTGTTGGTGACCACGCCCCAGATCAGGTTGGCCGCCTCGATATCGGCCAGCACCTCGGCCATGCCGTCGAACAGGTGGCTGTGGACCGCGCACCCCTTGAGGTAGCGGTCGAGAAATTCCTGGCGCAGTTCCTCGAACCCCGGTGATTCCGGGTCCATGGAAAAGGTCACCGCGACCATCGCCCGGGCGCCGCCGGAAATCTCGTCGCGTATGTGCTGGGTGTTCATCGGTGGCAAGCCACGGTTGGCGCGCATGGCCTGGCAGATGGCGATGAAGTCTGGCGCGGTGTCGAGCAGCGTGCCGTCCATGTCGAAGAGAACCGCTTTGAGACGCATCGACTTATTCCTCGCGCAAGGTCTGGATCATGTAGTTGACGTCAACGTCGGCGGCCAGCTTGTAGTGCTTGGTCAGCGGGTTGTAGGTCAGGCCGATGATGTCCTTGACCGTCAGCCCGGCCGCGCGGCTCCAAGCGCCCAGTTCGGAAGGGCGGATGAATTTCTTGAAGTCGTGGGTGCCCCGTGGCAACAGCTTCATGATGTATTCGGCACCGATGATGGCGAACAGGTAGGCCTTCGGGTTGCGGTTGATGGTGGAGAAGAACACTTGGCCGCCCGGCTTGACCATGCGGAAGCAGGCGCGGATGACCGAGGAAGGGTCTGGCACGTGCTCGAGCATCTCCAGGCAGGTGACCACGTCGAATTGGCCGGGCATTTCTTCGGCCAGGGCTTCGGCGGTGATCTGCCGGTATTCCACGCTGACGCCGGATTCCAACTGATGCAGTTGCGCCACCGCCAGCGGGGCTTCGCCCATGTCGATGCCCATTACCGTTGCACCGCGCTGGGCCATGGCTTCGCTGAGGATGCCGCCGCCGCAACCGACGTCGAGGACTTTCTTGCCGGCCAGGTTGACCCGTTCGTCAATCCAGTTGACCCGCAGCGGGTTGATGTCGTGCAGCGGTTTGAATTCGCTTTCACGGTCCCACCAGCGATGGGCCAGGGCTTCGAATTTGGCGATTTCGGCGTGGTCGACGTTGCTCATGTGCAGATCCTCGAAAAGCTTGAAAAATCAGGTGCCCCGAGCCGTGGCTCAAGGGGCGTGGTCATTCGTTGTGGCCGCTGATGCGGCGACCCCAGGCCTGGGCCGTGGCGATCAGTGTCGGTTCGTCCATCCGGGTCAGCCGGCCATCCTCCAATAACGGCTTGCCGCCTACCCACAGGTGTTTGACGCAATCGCGACCGGTGGCATAGATCAACTGCGACACCGGGTCGTAGATCGGTTGCTGGGCCAGGCCCGACAAATCGAAAGCCACCAGGTCGGCGGCCTTGCCGACTTCCAGGGAGCCGACGGTCGTTTCGATGCCCAGCGCCCGGGCGCCATTGAGCGTGGCCATGCGCAGGGCCCGATGGGCATCCAGGGCCGTGGCCGAACCGGCGACGGCCTTGGCCAGCAGGGCGGCGGTGCGGGTTTCGCCGAGCAGGTCAAGGTCGTTGTTGCTCGCCGCGCCATCGGTGCCAAGGGCGACATTGACGCCGGCCTGCCACAGGCGTTCCACCGGACAGAAACCGCTGGCCAGCTTCAGGTTCGACTCCGGGCAGTGGATCACGCTGCAATTGCTTTCTACCAGCAAGGCCTGGTCTTCGTCGCTGATTTGAGTCATGTGCACGGCTTGGAAGCGTGGCCCCAGCAGGCCCAGGCGCCCGAGGCGAGCCATCGGTCGCTCACCGGTGTTATCCACAGCCTGCTGCACTTCGAAGGCGGTTTCGTGAACGTGCATATGAATGGCCGCGTCCAGTTCCTCAGCGATCACGCGGATATTCTCCAGGTTCTCATCGCCCACCGTGTAAGGGGCGTGCGGGCCGAATGCGACTTTGATCCGCGGGTGGTGCTTGAGGTCGCCAAATAATTCGATGCCCTGACGAATGGCGTCGTCGGCGCTGGCGGCACCGGGGATCGGGAAGTCGAGGACCGGAATGGCGATTTGCGCGCGAATCCCGCTGTCGTGGACGCACTCGCTGGCGATCTTGGGGTAGAAATACATGTCGGAGAAGCAGGTGATGCCGCTCTTGATCTGTTCGGCGATCGCCAGGTCGGTGCCGTCGCGGACGAAATCCTCATCGACCCATTTGGCCTCGGCCGGCCAGATGTGCTGTTCCAGCCAAGTCATCAAGGGTAGGTCGTCGGCCAAGCCACGGAACAAGGTCATGGCCGCGTGGCCGTGGGCGTTGACCAGACCGGGGCTGAGCAGCATGCCGGGTAGCTCACGGACTTCGGTTGCGTCACATTTCAGGGCTTCTGCCCGTGGGCCGATGAACACGATGCAGCCGTCGCGGATGCCCAGGCCATGATCCTTGAGCACTACACCGGCGGGTTCGACAGGCACCAACCAGGTCGGCAGCAATAATAAGTCGAGCGCAACGGCAGGCTTGGGCATCGTGGAACGGTTCCATGGGGTATAAAGGATGGCGAAGTATACCCGAGCGTCTTCGCGGAGGGATCGCTATAATCGGCGGCTTTTGTTCATGAGTACGGGGTGAAGGATGCGCGATCGACTATTGGCTGCGGAGAAGGTGAAGGCCATCGATTGGCGTGATGGCGTCCTGTACCTGCTGGACCAGCGTAGCCTGCCGTTCGAGGAGAACTGGATCGCCTGCACCCGTGTCGCCGACGTGGCCGAGGCTATTGGCGCGATGGTCGTGCGCGGCGCGCCGGTCATCGGCATCAGCGCGGCGTATGGCGTTGTGCTGGCGGCGCGGGCCAGGATGGCCGAGGGCGGCGATTGGCAGGCGGCGCTGGAAGCCGATTTTGCCTTGCTGGCCGAGGCCCGGCCGACGGCGGCGAACCTGTTCTGGGCGCTGGATCGGATGCGTGACCGGCTGGGGCGCTTGAAAGGGCATGCCGAGCCGCTGGCGGTATTAGAGGCCGAAGCCATCGCCATCCACGAGAGTGATCGCGAAGCCAACCTGACCATGGCCCAGCTGGGTGTCGACCTGATCCGCAAGCACCAGGGCAACGCCCAGGCCATCCTCACCCACTGCAACACCGGCGCCCTGGCCACCGGCGGTTTCGGCACGGCCTTGGGGGTCATCCGGGGTGCCTATATCGAAGGCATGGTGGAGCGCGTCTATGCCGACGAAACCCGGCCGTGGCTGCAAGGTTCGCGCCTGACGGCGTGGGAATTGGCTCGTGAGGGCATTCCGGTGACCCTCAACGCCGACTCGGCCGCTGCCCACATCATGAAGACCAAAGGGGTGACTTGGGTGATCGTCGGTGCCGAGTGCATCGCCGCCAATGGCGACGTGGCGAACAAGATCGGCACTTATCAGCTGGCAGTCTGTGCCATGCACCATGGCGTGCGCTTCATGGTGGTGGCGCCGAGTTCGATCGTCGACCTGAGCCTGGCCAGCGGTGACGACATTCCGATGGAAGAGCGCGACAGGCGCGAACTGCTGGAAGTCGGTGGCAAGGGGCTCGGCGCGGATATCGACGCCTTCAACCCGGTATTCGATGTCACGCCGGCGGATTTGATCGATGTGATTGTGACCGAGAAGGGCGTCATCGAGCGTCCGGACACCGCGAAGCTGGCGCAGTTGATGTGCCGCAAGCGGTTGCACTGAAAATTTGGGGCGCCTGATCTATCGCCTTCGCGAGCAAGCCCGCTCCCACAGTGGAATGTGTTGAGCTGACATATCAGGCGTACAAAAATCCCCTGTGGGAGCGGGCTTGCTCGCGAATAGGCCTTTAAGGCAACAAATTCCTTGCATTTGTGCCCTGATTCTCCATCCGCAGTGCTTCTAAGCCCCTCTGATCCCATATCAGCCTGTCACCGGTCAACTAACTACGCACCATGCGCATCTGGGGGATAGGTGCGTGGCGGCTCTTGTGATAACATCCGGCGGTTTCCAAGGCCGCCTCGCGAGGTGGTCTTTACTGCGCAGATCCATGGCATAACTCGTTGATTTGTCGTAAGTCGCTGCATGGCACTTGTTCTGCAGCGGCGAGCTTCGTTCGTCCCATCTGGATGTGACGAGGTTTCACCAGAAAAAGGAATCAGGCTTCTCATGGGCGAACTGGCCAAAGAAATCCTCCCGGTCAATATCGAAGACGAGCTGAAACAGTCCTACCTCGACTACGCGATGAGCGTAATCGTCGGGCGGGCGCTGCCGGATGCGCGCGATGGCTTGAAGCCCGTGCACCGACGCGTGCTGTTCGCGATGAGCGAGCTGGGCAACGACTTCAACAAGCCGTACAAGAAATCCGCCCGTGTCGTCGGCGACGTGATCGGTAAGTATCACCCCCACGGCGACACTGCCGTGTATGACACCATCGTTCGTATGGCGCAGCCATTCTCCCTGCGCTACCTGCTGGTAGACGGCCAGGGCAACTTCGGTTCCGTGGACGGCGATAACGCCGCGGCCATGCGATACACCGAAGTGCGCATGACCAAGCTGGCCCACGAGCTGCTGGCCGACCTGCACAAGGAAACCGTGGACTGGGTGCCGAACTACGATGGCACCGAAATGATCCCGGCGGTCATGCCGACCCGTATCCCGAACCTGCTCGTCAACGGCTCCAGCGGTATCGCCGTGGGCATGGCGACCAACATCCCGCCGCACAACCTCGGTGAAGTCATCGACGGTTGCCTGGCCCTCATCGACAATCCCGAGCTGACCGTCGATGAGCTGATGCAATACATCCCTGGTCCGGACTTCCCGACCGCCGCGATCATCAACGGTCGCGCCGGCATCATCGAAGCCTACCGCACCGGCCGTGGCCGCATTTACATGCGCGCCCGCTCGACTGTCGAGGACATCGACAAGGTCGGTGGTCGCCAGCAGATCGTCATCACCGAACTGCCATACCAGCTGAACAAGGCCCGCCTGATCGAGAAGATCGCCGAGCTGGTGAAAGAGAAGAAGCTCGAAGGCATCACCGAGCTGCGTGACGAGTCCGACAAGGACGGCATGCGCGTCGTGATCGAGCTGCGCCGTGGCGAAGTGCCTGAGGTGATCCTCAACAACCTCTACGCGCAGACCCAGCTGCAAAGCGTGTTCGGCATCAACATCGTTGCTCTGATCGACGGCCGTCCGCGGATCCTGAACCTCAAGGACCTGCTGGAAGCCTTCGTCCGTCACCGCCGCGAAGTGGTTACCCGCCGTACCGTATTCGAGCTGCGCAAGGCGCGCGAGCGTGGCCACATTCTTGAAGGCCAAGCCGTTGCCTTGTCGAACATCGACCCGGTGATCGCCTTGATCAAGGCCTCGCCAACGCCATCGGAAGCCAAGGAAGCGCTGGTCAGCACGCCTTGGGAGTCCTCCGCGGTGGTGGCCATGGTCGAGCGTGCCGGCGCCGATTCCTGCCGTCCGGAAAACCTCGATCCGCAATATGGCCTGCGCGAAGGCAAGTACTTCCTGTCCCCGGAACAGGCGCAAGCCATCCTGGAACTGCGCCTGCACCGCCTGACCGGCCTGGAGCACGAGAAGCTGCTGGCCGAGTACCAGGAGATCCTCAACCAGATCGGCGAGCTGATCCGCATCCTCAACAGCGCCACGCGCCTGATGGAAGTGATCCGCGAAGAACTGGAAGTGATCCGCGCCGAATACGGCGACGTGCGCCGCACCGAGATCCTCGATGCGCGCCTGGACCTGACCCTGGGTGACATGATCCCGGAAGAAGACCGCGTGGTGACCATCTCCCACGGCGGCTACGCCAAGACCCAGCCGCTGGCCGCCTACCAGGCCCAGCGTCGCGGCGGCAAAGGCAAGTCGGCGACCGGCGTCAAGGACGAGGACTACATCGCTCACCTGCTGGTCGCCAACAGCCACACCACGCTGTTGCTGTTCTCCAGCAAAGGCAAGGTGTACTGGCTCAAGACCTACGAGATCCCGGAAGCCTCCCGTGCCGCCCGCGGTCGTCCGCTGGTCAACCTGTTGCCGCTGGACGATGGTGAATACATCACCACCATGCTGCCGGTGGAGGAATACACCGAAGGTCACTACATCTTCATGGCCACCGCCAACGGCACCGTGAAGAAGACCCCGCTGGAATCCTTCAGTCGCCAGCGCAGCGTCGGCCTGATCGCCCTGGAGCTGGACGAAGGCGACGTGCTGATTTCCGCCGCCATCACCGACGGCGAGCGTGAGGTCATGCTGTTCTCCGACGGCGGCAAGGTCACCCGCTTCAAGGAATCCGACGTTCGCGCCATGGGCCGTACCGCTCGCGGTGTCCGTGGTATGCGCCTGCCGGAAGGGCAGAAGCTGATTTCCATGCTGATCCCTGAAGAAGGCAGCCAGATCCTCACCGCTTCGGCCCGTGGTTATGGCAAGCGCACGGCCATCAGCGAGTTCCCCGAGTACAAGCGTGGCGGCCAGGGCGTGATCGCCATGGTCAGCAACGAGCGTAACGGTCGCCTGGTCGGCGCCGTGCAGGTGCTCGACGGCGAGGAGATCATGTTGATTTCCGACCAGGGCACGCTGGTGCGTACGCGGGTCGACGAAGTGTCGAGCCTGGGTCGTAACACCCAGGGCGTGACGCTGATCAAGCTGGCCAGCGACGAAACGCTGGTCGGGCTCGAGCGGGTCCAGGAGCCGTCGGAAGTCGAAGGCGAGGAGCTGGAAGGCGAAGACGGCGTGGCGCTCGACGGCACCCTCGGCGCCGATGTCGACGATGCTGTCGGCGACCAACCGCTCGACGCTGCCGCAGACGAAGAAGAACCGCAGGACTAAGCGGACACACAGGGGGCGGATGAAGATTCGCCCCCTTGTTGTTTGTTCTGTTTGAAAATTTGCGACACTGCACAGTCCCAAGGATGCTGCCCCTCTCTTGAGGCTTGTTTGATTCATTGTGGCGAGGGAGCTTGCTCCCGCTGGGCCGCGCAGCGGCCCCTCCTTTTGTGAGCGCTTCGCACTCAAGCGGGAGCAAGCTCCCTCGCCACGGATTCATCCATGCCTTGAATGAGCGGTAACCCCTGTGGGAGCGGTGCGGATCAAAAGATTTAAGTGACCACCAGATCAGAGCGAGATTGGATGTGAGCAAGAGAGCCTATAACTTCTGTGCCGGCCCGGCGGCGCTTCCTGAAGCGGTCCTGAAACGTGCCCAGGGTGAACTCCTCGACTGGCACGGCAAGGGCCTGTCGGTCATGGAAATGAGCCATCGCAGCGATGAGTTCGTGTCCATTGCCACCAAGGCAGAGCAGGACCTGCGTGATCTGCTGAACATCCCGTCCAACTACAAGGTGCTGTTCCTGCAGGGCGGCGCCAGCCAGCAGTTCGCCCAGATCCCGTTGAACCTGTTGCCGGAAAACGGCAGCGCCGACTATATCGACACCGGCATCTGGTCGCAGAAAGCCATCGAAGAAGCGTCGCGCTACGGTCACGTCAACGTGGCGGCCACCGCCAAGCCCTACGACTATTTCGCCATTCCCGGCCAGAACGAGTGGAAGCTGTCCAAGGACGCGGCCTATGTTCACTACGCGCCGAACGAAACCATTGGCGGCCTGGAATTCAACTGGATCCCGGAAACCGGCGACGTGCCATTGGTGGCCGACATGTCTTCGGATATTCTCTCGCGCCCTGTGGATATCTCCCGTTTCGGCATGATCTACGCCGGTGCCCAGAAGAACATCGGCCCAAGTGGCATCCTGGTCGCCATTATTCGCGAAGACCTGCTGGGGCGCGCCCGTTCCCTGTGCCCGACCATGCTCAACTACAAGGTCGCGGCCGACAACGGCTCGATGTACAACACCCCGCCGACCCTGGCCTGGTACCTGTCCGGCCTGGTGTTCGAATGGCTGAAAGAGCAGGGTGGTGTCGAAGCCATTGGCAAGCTCAACGAAGTGAAGCAGCGCACACTGTATGACTTCATCGATGCCAGCGGCCTCTACAGCAACCCGATCAACAAGACCGATCGCTCATGGATGAACGTGCCGTTCCGCCTGGCCGACGACCGTCTCGACAAGCCGTTCCTGGCCGGTGCCGACGAGCGCGGCCTGCTGAACCTCAAGGGCCACCGTTCGGTCGGTGGCATGCGCGCCTCCATCTACAACGCCGTCGACATCAACGCCGTCAATGCGCTGATCGCCTACATGGCAGAGTTCGAGAAGGAACATGGCTGATGTCTGAGCAAGAACTCAAGGCGCTGCGCCTGCGCATCGACGCCCTGGACGAAAAGGTCCTGGAGCTGATCAGCGAGCGCGCGCGCTGCGCCCAGGAAGTCGCCCGGGTGAAGATGGCCTCCCTGGCTGAAGGCGAAGTGCCGGTGTTCTATCGCCCCGAGCGTGAAGCCCAGGTGCTCAAGCGTGTCATGGAGCGCAACAAGGGGCCGCTGGGCAACGAAGAGATGGCGCGCTTGTTCCGCGAAATCATGTCCTCGTGCCTGGCCCTCGAGCAGCCGCTGAAAGTCGCCTACCTGGGGCCGGAAGGCACGTTCACCCAGGCTGCGGCCATGAAGCACTTCGGTCACGCGGTGATCAGCAAGCCGATGGCGGCCATCGATGAAGTGTTCCGTGAAGTCGCCGCCGGCGCGGTGAATTTTGGCGTGGTGCCGGTGGAGAACTCCACCGAAGGTGCGGTCAACCACACGCTGGACAGCTTTCTCGAACACGACATGGTGATCTGCGGCGAAGTCGAGCTGCGCATCCACCATCACCTGCTGGTGGGCGAGAACACCAAGACCGACAGCATCAGCCGGATCTATTCCCACGCTCAGTCGTTGGCCCAGTGCCGCAAATGGCTGGACGCTCATTACCCGAACGTCGAGCGCGTGGCGGTCTCGAGCAACGCCGAGGCGGCCAAGCGGGTCAAGGGCGAGTGGAACTCGGCGGCGATTGCCGGCGACATGGCGGCCGGCCTCTACGGGCTGACGCGCCTGGCCGAGAAAATCGAGGATCGCCCGGACAACTCCACGCGGTTCCTGATGATCGGTAGCCAGGAAGTGCCGCCGACCGGCGACGACAAGACATCGATCATCGTCTCCATGAGCAACAAGCCGGGCGCGCTCCATGAGTTGCTGGTGCCGTTCCACGACAACGGTATCGACCTGACGCGGATCGAGACCCGTCCGTCGCGTAGCGGTAAATGGACCTACGTGTTCTTCATCGATTTTGTCGGCCATCACCGCGATCCGCTGGTAAAAGGTGTGCTGGAAAAAATCAGTCAGGAAGCAGTGGCACTCAAGGTGCTGGGTTCCTACCCCAAGGCAGTTCTTTAAGGGCGGATAGCAAATGAGTGGCAACTTCCTCGCTCTGGCTCAGCCAGGCGTGCAACAACTCTCGCCTTACGTTCCGGGCAAACCCGTGGACGAACTGGCCCGCGAGCTGGACCTGGATCCGGCCAGCATCGTCAAGTTGGCGAGCAACGAAAACCCGCTGGGCGCGAGCCCCAAGGCGCTGGCGGCAATCCGCGACGAACTGGCCGAGCTGACCCGCTATCCCGATGGCAATGGCTTTGCGTTGAAAAGCCTGCTGGCCGAGCGTTGCGGTGTCGAGCTGAACCAGGTGACCCTGGGCAACGGCTCCAACGACATTCTTGAATTGGTGGCGCGGGCGTATCTGGCGCCAGGTCTCAACGCTGTATTCAGCGAGCACGCGTTCGCGGTCTATCCGATCGCGACCCAGGCCGTCGGCGCGGATGCCCATGTGGTTCCGGCCAAGGAGTGGGGGCACGACCTGCCGGCCATGTTGGCGGCCATCGACGCCAATACCCGCGTGGTCTTCATCGCTAACCCGAACAACCCGACCGGCACCTGGTTCGATGCCCAGGCCCTGGATGACTTCCTCCAGGACGTGCCCGCGCATGTGCTGGTGGTGCTGGACGAGGCCTACATCGAATACGCCGAAGGCAGCGATTTGCCCGATGGCCTGGATTTCCTCGCGGCCTACCCGAACCTGCTGGTATCGCGTACGTTCTCCAAAGCCTACGGCTTGGCTTCGCTGCGGGTCGGCTACGGCCTGTCCACTGCGGTGGTGGCCGATGTGCTGAACCGCGTGCGCCAGCCGTTCAACGTCAACAGCTTCGCCCTGGCCGCCGCCTGTGCCGCGTTGCAGGATGAAGCCTACCTGGCTGAAAGCCGTCGCCTGAACGCGGCCGGCATGGAGCAGTTGGAAGCAGGCCTGCGTGAACTGGGCTTGGGCTGGATTCCCTCGAAAGGCAACTTCATCTGTGTCGACCTGGGGCGCGTCGCCGCGCCGGTGTACCAGGGGCTGTTGCGCGAAGGTGTGATCGTGCGTCCGGTGGCCAATTACGGCATGCCGAACCATCTGCGCATCACCATTGGCCTGCCGGCGGAAAACAGCCGTTTCCTCGAGGCGTTGAGCAAGGTCCTGGTTCGTGGTTGATGTCACTTCACTGCAACCTGCTGTCCCTATGATCGGTCGCCTGGTGGTAGTCGGCCTGGGGTTGATCGGCGGCTCGTTTGCCAAGGGCTTGCGTGAAAGCGGCTTGTGCCGTGAAGTGGTCGGTGTCGACCTGGATCCGCAGTCGCGCAAGCTGGCCGTGGAGCTGGGCGTGGTTGATCGCTGCGAAGATGACTTGGCAATCGCATGCCAAGGCGCGGATGTGATCCAGCTGGCGGTGCCGATCCTGGCCATGGAAAAATTGCTGGCGCGCCTGGCAACCATGAACCTGGGGCAAGCGATCCTGACCGACGTCGGCAGTGCCAAGGGCAACGTGGTGCATGCAGCCACCGAGGCTTTTGGCGGGATGCCGGCGCGTTTCGTGCCCGGTCATCCAATTGCCGGTTCCGAGCAGAGCGGGGTGGAAGCCTCCAACGCCGAACTGTTTCGTCGTCACAAGGTGATCCTCACGCCCCTGGACCAGACCGATCCGGCCGCGCTCGCCGTAGTGGACCGTTTGTGGCGCGAATTGGGCGCCGATGTCGAGCACATGCAGGTCGAGCGTCACGATGAAGTGTTGGCGGCCACGAGCCATTTGCCGCACCTGT
Source organism: Pseudomonas sp. Z3-6 (assembly GCF_051131985.1). Taxonomy (NCBI): domain Bacteria; kingdom Pseudomonadati; phylum Pseudomonadota; class Gammaproteobacteria; order Pseudomonadales; family Pseudomonadaceae; genus Pseudomonas; species Pseudomonas sp. Z3-6. The sequence continues at coordinate 5,081,564 of NZ_CP071644.1, read as the reverse complement.
TGGCGTTCGGCCTGGTGGATTCATTGGCCAAACGCAATGAAAATCTTGAGATCTTCCGTTACGCTGCCGGCGGTTTCCGCGATTTCACGAGAATCGCCGGAAGCGACCCGGTCATGTGGCACGACATCTTCCTCGCCAACCGCGAAGCTGTCTTGCGCACACTCGATACATTTCGCAGCGACCTCGACGCCTTGCGCGACGCGGTCGATGCAGGGGACGGGCACCAATTGCTGGGCGTTTTCACACGCGCCAGGGTGGCCCGCGAGCATTTCAGTAAAATCCTGGCCCGTCGGGCCTATGTGGACGCTATGAACTCCAACGATCTGATTTTCCTGGCACAACCTGGTGGCTCCCTGAGTGGGCGTATTCGTGTACCGGGCGATAAATCGATTTCCCACCGTTCGATCATGCTCGGCTCCCTGGCCGAAGGCGTGACCGAGGTGGAAGGCTTCCTCGAGGGCGAAGACGCCCTGGCGACGCTGCAAGCGTTTCGCGACATGGGCGTGGTCATCGAAGGCCCGCACCACGGTCGCGTGACCATCCATGGTGTCGGCCTGCACGGCCTCAAGCCTGCTCCAGGGCCGATCTACCTGGGCAACTCCGGGACCTCGATGCGCCTGTTGTCCGGCCTGCTGGCCGCCCAGGACTTCGACAGCACCCTGACCGGTGATGCTTCGCTGTCCAAGCGTCCGATGAATCGGGTGGCCAACCCGTTGCGGGAAATGGGCGCAGTCATCGAGACGGCCGCCGAGGGTCGTCCGCCGATGATCATTCGTGGTGGCAACAAGCTCAAGGGCTTGACCTACACCATGCCAATGGCCAGCGCCCAGGTGAAATCCTGCCTGCTGCTGGCGGGTCTCTACGCCGAAGGCAAGACCACTGTCACCGAACCGGCCCCGACCCGCGACCACACCGAGCGCATGCTGCGCGGCTTCGGCTACCCGGTCACGGTCGATGGCGCCACGGCGTCCGTCGAGTCTGGCAGCAAGCTGACCGCGACCCACATCGAAGTGCCGGGCGACATCTCGTCGTCGGCGTTTTTCCTGGTGGCCGCCTCGATCGCCGAAGGCTCCGACCTGGTTCTGGAGCACGTTGGTATCAACCCGACCCGTACCGGCGTTATCGACATCCTGCGCCTGATGGGCGCCGACATCACCTTGGAAAACCAGCGTGAAGTGGGTGGCGAGCCGGTAGCTGACCTGCGCGTACGAGCGGCTAAACTCAAGGGTATCGAGATTCCGGAGGCGCTGGTTCCGCTGGCCATCGATGAGTTCCCGGTGTTGTTCGTGGCGGCCGCCTGTGCAGAAGGGCGCACCGTATTGACGGGTGCCGAGGAGCTGCGGGTCAAGGAATCGGATCGCATCCAGGTGATGGCTGACGGCTTGCTCGCCCTGGGCGTCAAGTGCCAGCCAACCCCGGATGGCATCATTATCGACGGCGGCCAGATTGGCGGCGGCGAAGTCCATGGTCACGGTGACCACCGCATCGCCATGGCCTTCAGTGTTGCGTCTTTGCGCGCCAGTGCGCCGATTCGCATCCATGACTGCGCCAACGTCGCGACGTCGTTCCCGAACTTCCTGGCGCTGTGCGCGCAGGTCGGTATCCGAGTAGCACAAGAGGCACAGTCGTGAACATCAAGGCACCGGTCATCACCATCGATGGCCCAAGCGGTTCGGGCAAGGGCACCGTCGCCGGGATCCTGGCCAGGCAGTTGGGCTGGAACCTGCTCGATTCGGGCGCCTTGTACCGTCTGTTGGCGTTCGCCGCCGCCAACCATGGCGTCGACCTGACCAACGAGGAATTGCTCAAGGCGCTGGCCGCTCATCTGGACGTGCAATTCATCGCGGCGACCGACGGTCAGCTCCAGCGCATTATTCTGGAAGGCGACGAAGTCAGCGACGTCATCCGTACCGAAAGCGTGGGCGCCGGTGCCTCCCAGGTCGCCGCGCTGCCGGCGGTGCGCGAAGCCTTGCTGCAACGCCAGCGTGCATTCCAGGAGCCGCCAGGGCTGGTGGCCGATGGCCGCGACATGGGCACGGTGGTGTTCCCCGACGCGCCGCTGAAGATTTTCCTGACTGCCAGCGCCGAGGAACGGGCGCGCCGCCGATATTTGCAGTTGAAGGGCAAAGGCGAGGATGTTAGTCTGTCGAGTCTGCTAGATGAGATCCGTGCACGCGATGAGCGTGATACCCAGCGCGCAGTAGCCCCGCTAAAGCCGGCGGCCGATGCGATACAGCTGGATTCCACGGAGTTGTCCATCGATCAGGTGTTGCAACGCATCATGAGCGAGATCGCGCTTCGCGATATCGCCGGGTGACAGGAAGCTCCGCAGGGGACCAGTCATAGTCCTGCGGCGCTTCTTTTATATGAAACTAACCCACACCGTCTGGGGTGTGGAGATGGGCGTTTACTTCGCCCTAATCAACAGGAATTAAAATGAGCGAAAGCTTTGCGGAACTCTTTGAAGAAAGCTTGAAAACCCTGAACCTTCAGGCAGGCTCCATCATCACCGGCGTTATCGTTGATATCGATTACCAAGCTCGCTGGGTAACCGTTCACGCTGGTCTGAAGTCTGAAGCGCTGATCCCGCTTGAGCAGTTCTACAACGACGCTGGCGAACTGAACATCAACGTCGGTGACGAAGTTCACGTTGCGCTGGACTCGGTTGAAGATGGCTTTGGTGAAACCAAGCTGTCCCGTGAAAAAGCCAAGCGCGCTGAATGCTGGATCGTTCTGGAAGCGGCCTTCGCAGCTGAGGAAGTGGTCAAGGGCGTTATCAACGGTAAGGTTAAAGGCGGCTTCACTGTCGACGTTAACGGCATCCGTGCGTTCCTGCCAGGTTCCCTGGTTGACGTCCGTCCAGTGCGCGACACCACGCACCTGGAAGGCAAAGAGCTGGAATTCAAGGTCATCAAGCTGGACCAGAAGCGCAACAACGTTGTCGTTTCCCGTCGCAGTGTCCTGGAAGCCGAGAACTCCGCCGAGCGTGAAGCTCTGCTGGAATCGCTGCAGGAAGGCCAGCAGGTCAAGGGTATCGTCAAGAACCTCACCGATTACGGCGCATTCGTCGATCTGGGTGGCGTCGATGGCCTGCTGCACATCACCGACATGGCCTGGAAGCGTATCAAGCATCCTTCGGAAATCGTCAACGTTGGCGACGAGATCGATGTCAAGGTTCTGAAGTACGATCGCGAGCGCAATCGTGTTTCCCTGGGCCTCAAGCAACTGGGTGAAGATCCATGGGTCGCTATCAAAGCCCGTTACCCAGAAGGCACCCGCGTCACCGCTCGTGTTACCAACCTCACCGACTACGGCTGCTTCGCTGAGCTGGAAGAAGGCGTTGAAGGCCTGGTACACGTTTCCGAAATGGACTGGACCAACAAGAACATCCACCCTTCGAAAGTCGTACAAGTCGGCGACGAAGTGGAAGTCATGGTTCTGGACATCGACGAAGAGCGTCGTCGTATCTCCCTCGGCATCAAGCAGTGCAAGTCCAACCCATGGGAAGACTTCTCTGGCCAGTTCAACAAGGGCGATAAAATCTCCGGCACCATCAAGTCGATCACCGATTTCGGTATCTTCATTGGTCTGGACGGCGGTATCGACGGCCTGGTTCACCTGTCCGACATCTCCTGGAACGAAGTGGGCGAAGAAGCCGTACGCCGTTTCAAGAAGGGCGACGAGCTGGACACCGTTATCCTGTCGGTTGACCCAGAGCGCGAGCGTATCTCCCTGGGTATCAAGCAACTGGAAAGCGATCCGTTCTCCGAGTACGTTCAAGAGAACGACAAAGGCGCAATCGTTAAGGGCATCGTGAAAGAAGTTGACGCCAAAGGCGCCATCATCACCCTGGCCGACGATATCGAAGCGACTCTGAAAGCCTCCGAAATCAGCCGTGACCGCGTTGAAGACGCGCGCAACGTTCTGAAAGAAGGCGAAGAAGTAGAAGCCAAGATCATCAGCGTTGACCGCAAGAGCCGCGTAATCCAGCTCTCCATCAAGTCGAAAGACGATGCTGAAGAGAAAGAAGCAATTCAGAGCCTGCGCGAGAAGCCAGCTACTGATGCTCCTGGTCCTACCACTCTGGGCGACCTGCTGCGTGCACAGATGGAAAAACAGAACTAAGTTCTGTCAGACCATGAAAAAGGGCGACTTCGGTCGCCCTTTTTTGTGGCCGCAATTCGGGAAAGCCAGACCTTGTTCGTTAGAGGTGCGCTGTCTGGTCTCGCTGTGAAACCAAACCTACAGCCCAGCTGTCTCTTTCTTTAAGCGTATCAGCCATCTATCAAGGCTGGATTACAGATGTCATGGCTCCCCCGGAACAATGTGGGAGCGAGCTTGCTCGCGATAGCGCCAGATCAGGCGCCACCCAGTCGAGTGATGGATATTTAAGGAGATGAATGAACAGACTCATCCTGATATTCGCAATGCTGGCATTGGCAGGTTGCACCACAAGCGCCAAAACCCACGCGGTGCGTGGTGTCAGTGGTATCGAGGTCGACTGCTCAGGGTTGGGCTCTGGCTGGGAGAAGTGTCATAAGAGAGCCGCAAGAGAGTGCAAGGGCGCTGGCTACAAGGTCATTACCCGATCCGACGACGCGAAGGATAACGATCAATACCCCTTTGGTTTTAATCCGGCTGGCTATTTGACTCGCACGATGCTGGTCATCTGCCGATAGCGAGAGAAATCTCCCGGCCATCATGGAAAGAAGCAACAGGGGAGCAAAGAAGAATGTCAATACTCGGGCTGTTCAAATCCCTCCGGTCATGCTAAAACCTTTTCAAGCGATTTTCCTAGCTGCTTGAAAAAGAAGGGAAAAATATGACGAAGTCGGAGTTGATCGAACGAATTGTCACCCATCAAGGGCTACTCTCATCCAAGGATGTGGAGCTGGCTATCAAGACCATGCTTGAACAAATGTCCCAGTGCCTGGCTACGGGTGATCGTATTGAAATCCGTGGTTTCGGCAGCTTTTCTCTGCATTACCGCGCCCCGCGGGTAGGTCGCAATCCAAAGACCGGCCAGTCCGTCAGCCTTGATGGAAAATTTGTTCCTCATTTCAAGCCAGGCAAAGAGCTTAGGGATCGGGTGAATGAGGAGGAGGGGGATGAGCTCTGACGGAGCGCTAAGACAAAGGAGTTCTCATGCGGAGCTTTAAACGCCTGGCCCTTGTTGTACTTGCGCTGCTCGTGGCCTCGGCAGTCGTCCTGTTTGTGCTTGAAAACAACCAGTCGGTCGCATTGCTGTTTCTGGGCTGGTCATCACCGCAACTTCCTGTTTCAGTTTGCGTGCTAGTGTCACTTCTCGCTGGTATGATGGTTGGCCCGTTGCTCGCGTGGTTCATGGGGGCGCGTAGGCGATCGAAATAAATGGATGTGTGAGCCCAGGGGTCTTGGTAAGGATCACTGTCTACAATTTTTTCTGACTTTGGGTGCGTTTTGTTCGTATTTAATCTAGCTCAGTGTGCCGCTGTGTCCGACGCGGCTTTGCCCGTCTTGCCTTTTAATGCGTTTGGTGTGTACGCGAACGCGATGCCAAGCGAGGCTTTCCATGCAAAATGATCGTATTGATGCGCGTCGCGATGACGAAATTGATCTGATCGAGCTGGTCCGGGGCCTCTGGGCTCAGAAAGGGTTGATTTTGGGTGTCACTCTTTTGGTTGCTGTTGGCGCGGGTCTTTATGCGTTTCTCAGTAAGCCTGTCTATGAAGCCAAGCTTTTTATCATGCCGCCTACTCAGAATGGTATTGCTGAGTTGAATTATGGTCGCGGGAAAAGTACCGACTTAGATCTTTATTCTATCGACCATGTTTATTCTGTGTTTACTCGGAACCTCCAAGGGGAATCTCTTCGTCAAAAATTTTTCAATGAGGTTTTTCTGCCTTCGCTTACCGAGGCTGAGCGTAAGGGAGCGATGGATCGTTTATACGAACGTTTCTCTAAAGAACTAGTGGTTAAGCAGGGTAAGGGTAATACGGATCGCTTTTCCATAACTGTTCAAGGAGAGAACCCCCAGCAAGCCACGGAGTGGGCTAGGACATATGTGCAGCATGCCGCCGAAGCCGCTGAGGTAGAGCTGGTCAAAAACGTTACGACCGAAGCTGCGGTAAGAGCGCGCAATTTGGAGCAGCGTATAGTCAGTTTACGAGAGAATGCTCAGCGTATACGTGAGGACCGCATTCAACAGCTGCGTGAAGCTCTGAAAATTGCTGAAACCATTGGTTTGACTACTCCTGCCGTGAGGAGTACAGCAGCAGTGGATATCACCGTGGAAACAGGTGATAAGTTAGATTATCAGCGGGGAAGCAAGGCGTTGGCGGCGGAGGTTGCTGCCTTGGAGGCTCGATCTTCAGACGACGCTTTTATATCTGATTTGCGCGCCTTACAAATGCGATACAACTTTTATAGGAAGTTGAGTGTCGATCGCGACAGCCTTTGGGTTTATAGGCAAGATGGCAACACTGAAGTGCCTGAAAGTCCAATAAAACCAAGAAAGTTTTTTATTCTTGTAGTGGGTTTTATTTCAGGGCTGGTTTTGGGTGGGTTTATAGCATTCATTCGATTTTTGGTCATTCGACTATCAACGATGTCGGGCGAAGTAGCTGTCCGTTCGTAGCTGATAGGTCAACGGCCGACTTCCTCTGGAAGCATTATCACGGATTGAGGTTCAGTTCCTTAAGTTTTTTTTATGTGCTCGCGAAATCGCACCTACTCCAAATATCCGCTTGGAGGGTGTGCCTGCTAGGCTAAAGGAGGGGGGGGGGCGGCGTCCTCTGTTAAGGGGGCTTGCTAAGACCGCCTATCTCTTTGATCAAATCAAATTTGTATAGGTTCAGGGCATACGGCGCCTATCTCCCTAAGCTGTCTCCTATCACCTACCTGATGGCGATCTGCAGTGGATACGAAATTCATTTCCCCCATCATCATGGCTTAACCGGGTACCTAGGCAAGAAACTCACCTGACGTGGATAGGAAACTCTGGGCGCAGATGATTGTGGCTAAGGATTTTTCCCCTTTAGTTGTATAATCTATTCACCTGCAGGTTGATCTGCTTGGTAGAGACCTGGCTCGATGTTTTATGGCAACCAAGCTGGACCTGAAGAGCTGACCCCTCCAGCCCAGCCAGTGACGGGGGCTCCGCGGGCGAGTGGTGGATAGATGTTGAGCGTTAGTGATTAGAGTATGGACATGAATATTCGCAATGCAATCAGCGAATCCGTCCTCTGCAGACGGCAGAAGGCTTGGGATCTGGTGCAGTGTAAAGCCAGGCAGGATTGTCGAGCTGAAGAAAATCTGCAGCGGCCGGGCTACGCGTGTGCTCGTCCCGTATACGGGCGTGTTCGAATCGTACGAGGACAGACCCGCACCGTCCAAAAGACCCTATGTCTAGGGTACCTACCTATAAGTCTTCCTGCCGATACCGATTGGCCTCCTTTGCGTCCGACCCGTGTGGTTAGTCATATTGTAAGTTCTGGAGAGCGACCATTGTCGGTAGCTAACTCTATTGTCCTGAAATTACAACACTGCGATGAGTTGATGGAGAATTCTCATGTCAAGTGCTCAGAGCTTACCCAACGTTTCGAACCTGCTTGTACTGAGCTTGATACTATGATGACGGTGGATGGTGAGGAGCGAGTGACCATGCTTGTAAATTATTCGAATCGACAGGAGCAATCGACAGGTCGTCATTATACGTAGCTCTATAACCAGATCACCTGAACGGATTTTGGTGCGGGAAGCATGAATTAGTGCTCTAGGGAGTCGACGGTTAACCTTGGGACGGTAGCATGCATAGATACATGATTTTAGCTTGATCAGACTCATTCATTCGATAATTTAGGCTTTGACTATGCATCAATTGAAAGATATTAAACTTGCTATTATTGGCCTGGGTTATGTGGGGTTGCCGCTTGCTGTAGAATTTGGAAAATTTCGTCCGGTGGTTGGCTTTGATATCAACCAATTGCGTATAAACGCTCTGAAATCCGGTCATGACTCTACGCTTGAAGTTAGCAACGTTGAACTAAATCAAGCCAAATATCTAGGCTTTAGTTTTAATGTGAGTGAAATAGGCGAATGCAATACTTTTATAGTGACTGTGCCCACGCCGATTGATCAATATAATCAGCCGGATCTTACCCCACTGATCAAGGCGTCCGAGACTATCGGTAAAGTTCTTAAGAAAGATGATATAGTCATTTACGAGTCCACCGTCTATCCGGGCGCAACGGAGGAAGAGTGTGTTCCTGTATTGGAGCGAGTTTCAGGTCTCGTATTTAATGTCGACTTTTTTGTTGGGTATAGCCCAGAGCGTATAAATCCAGGTGATAAAGAGCATCGTGTTACTACAATAAAAAAGGTGACCTCGGGTTCTACCCCGGTAACAGCTGATCTGGTGGATGCCCTTTATAATCAGATAATCACTGCCGGCACCCACAAGGCTAGCAGTATTAAAGTCGCAGAGGCTGCAAAGGTTATCGAAAACACGCAACGTGATCTCAATATCGCTCTTATAAACGAACTTGCAATTATTTTCAATAAGATGGGGATTGACACTGAGGCCGTTCTTCAAGCCGCCGGTACTAAATGGAATTTCCTGCCTTTCCGGCCTGGTCTAGTGGGAGGTCATTGCATTGGTGTCGACCCGTACTACTTGACGCACAAGGCCCAAGCTATTGGCTATCACCCTGAGATCATTCTTGCTGGCCGTCGTCTTAATGACAGCATGGGAGCGTATGTTGTTTCCCAAATGGTGAAAGCGATGTTAAAACGTCGAATTCATGTGGATGGCGCTCGTGTTTTAATCATGGGCCTGACATTTAAGGAGAACTGTCCGGATCTGCGCAATACGCGTATCGTCGATATTGTTGCTGAGCTGGCGGAGTACAATATTGCGGTAGATGTCTATGATCCATGGGTCAGCGTCGCTGAAGCTGAGCATGAATATGCTATCACCCCAATATCCGAACCGAAGACTGACACTTACGATGGTATTGTTGTTGCGGTCGCACATAATGAATTTCGGAACATGGGGGCTAAAGCCATTCGCAGTTTTGGTAAGGCGGAACATGTTCTATATGATCTAAAATATTTGCTGGATAGCTCGGATTCCGATATTCGCCTTTAAATTGAAAATAGGCCAATGTGTGGGAATACCTCGGGTGTTGTACATCTTCTTACTATGAATCGAATTTTATGACTCTCTATGAAAATTTGCTGAAAACGCTCCCGTTATCTCCAAAGCAATGGCTGATTACGGGGGTCGCCGGATTCATTGGATCAAACCTGCTGGAAACACTGCTAAAACTTGATCAGCGTGTGATCGGTCTGGATAATTTTGCAACCGGCCATAAGCACAATCTTGAGGAAGTTAAGCGTGAAGTAACGGCTCAGCAATGGGAACGGTTTAGCTTTATTGAGGGAGACATACGGAATCTTAAAAGCTGTGAGCAGGCCTGTTCCGGCGTCGACTATGTACTGCATCAAGCAGCTCTTGGGTCCGTACCTCGTTCGCTAAACGACCCCATCACCACGAATGCCACTAATATAGATGGCTTCTTAAATATGCTGGTGGCAGCCAGAGACGCTAAGGTTGAAAGTTTTACCTATGCTGCAAGCAGTTCTACTTATGGTGACCATCCAGGTCTTCCCAAGGTTGAGAGTGTGATTGGTAAACCTTTGTCACCTTACGCGGTGACTAAGTATGTGAATGAACTGTATGCCGACGTTTTTGCACGTTGCTATGGATTCAACAGTATTGGTCTACGTTATTTCAACGTATTCGGTAAGCGCCAAGATCCCGCAGGCGCTTACGCTGCAGTGATTCCGAAGTGGACGTCGTCAATGATAAAAAATGACGACGTTTTTATTAACGGTGACGGAAAAACCAGTCGTGATTTTTGTTTTATAGAAAATATAGTCCAAGCCAATTTGTTGGCAGCAACCACTGCTAATAAAGAGGCATTAAATCAAGTGTATAACGTTGCTGTTAGTGGGCGTACTGATCTGAATCTGCTATTCGCTGTGCTTCGAAGTGAATTGAAAAAAAATGATGTAAATTATATTAAAAAAGCGATATATCGCGATTTCCGTGAAGGCGATGTACGGCATTCTCAAGCGGATATTAGTAAAGCCACGACGTTATTGGGTTATCAACCAAAATTTGATATTGAGCAAGGTATTGCATCTGTCATGCCTTGGTATATCAATTTTCTAAAGTGATCATTTGCTAAAGACTATCATCATGGCTTATCTTAATTCTGTTGAATTGCAAGCGCTGGGATTCAAACGGGTTGGTAAAAACGTAAAAATTAGTGACAAGGCCGCTATCTATAATGCGGAAAGTATAGAAGTTGGTGATTACTCGCGTATTGATGATTTCTGCATTGTCTCTGGCAAAGTCGTCATCGGCAGGTATAACCACATTACTCCAATGTGTTTGATTGCTGGAGGTGAGCCGGGTGTTGTCTTAGAAGATTTTTGCACCTTGGCATATGGTGTGAAAATTTTCGCACAGTCCGATGACTACAGCGGCGAAACACTAACAAACTCTCTGATACCCAAAAAATTTAAAAATGAAAAATTTGATTCTGTTCGGTTGAAGAAACATGTGATTGTCGGTGCTAACTCGGTGATATTTCCAGGAGTGACTGTCCAAGAAGGATGCTCAATAGGTGCTATGACTCTGGTCACCAAAAGTACAAAAGCGTGGGGTATTTATGTTGGCGCCCCTGCCAGGCGAATAAAGGAAAGAAAGCGCGATCTTTTGATTTTGGAAAAAATTTTCGTCTCAGATATCGAACTGCAGTCTTGAAAGGGCGGATTATTTGCTTGGCAAAAATCTGTTATGTATTTTTGAATGCTGCTGATAGCTAATCTAAATTAATTAATGGGCAAAGTATGATTCCGTTTAATAAGCCTCCCTATACTGGAAATGAAGAGAAGCACGTATTAGCCGCTATGCGTAGCACCAAAATTTCAGGAGATGGTCATTATAGCGGTCTATGCCACCAATGGTTCGAGAAAGAACTTTCTTGTGCAAAGGCTTTGTTGACTCCGTCTTGCACCCACGCATTGGAGATGGCTGCAATACTCGTGGGTATCCAGCCGGGCGACGAAGTGATAATGCCTAGCTATACATTTGTCAGCACAGCTAATGCCTTTGCATTGAGGGGGGCAACGATAGTATTTGTGGACATCAGGCCAGATACCATGAATATCGATGAGCGTCTCATCGAATGTGCTATTACAGAAAAAACAAAAGCGATAGTGCCCGTTCATTATGCAGGCGTGGCTTGCGAAATGGACACCATTATGGATATTGCCGCACGGCATAAACTTTACGTTATTGAAGACGCGGCTCAAGGCCAAGGATCCACCTACAAAGGTCGCGCTCTCGGAAGTATTGGTCATTTGGGTGCCTATAGTTTTCATGAGACTAAAAATTATACAAGTGGTGGTGAGGGAGGACTGTTGATAATCAACGATCAGCAGTTTGTCAGTCGAGCCGAAATCATTCGCGAAAAGGGTACAAATAGAAGTCAATTTTTTCGAGGAATGGTTGATAAATATAGCTGGGTTGATATCGGAAGTAGTTATTTGCCTTCAGATATCCAAGCAGCCTTTCTCTGGGGACAGCTAGAACAATCTATTGCTATTAAAGAAAATCGATTGACGACGTGGGCTCAATACAGCACAGGGCTTCAGTCCCTAGCAGCTAAAGGTAAAATTTCCCTTCCTGAGATTCCTCTTGGATGCGAGCATAATGCTCATATGTTCTACTTGAAAGTAGCTGATCTGGGAGTCAGGACCAATTTGCTAGAGTATCTCGCTAAGCAAGGTGTTCATGCGGTTTTCCATTACGTTCCTCTTCATTCAGCCATCTGCGGGGAGCGTTACAGCCGTTTTCATGGAGAAGATGTGCAAACCACGCTAGGGAGTGAGCGACTTATTCGCTTGCCTGTTTGGTACGGTATCCCAGAGACCGATGTAACCCAGGTGATCGATGCTATTCAGAGGTTCTTTCGTTGAATTTTCGAACGGTCTCTGTTTATGCGGTAGGGATTGCTCTTGGAGCTGCATTAAGTCTTATTACCTTACCTATACTTGCATGGCTGTTTCCTCCGGAGGATGTGGGAAGGGTTTCGTTGTTTCAGCTCTCGTTGTCGCTGATAGTAGTGTTTTTTTCCTTAGGTCTTGATCAATCCTATGTTCGAAATTTTAATGAAGTAAATGATAAAATATATCTTGCTCGAATTTGTATGATGCCCGGCTTGTTTGCATTATTAATAAGCATAGCCCTAGCCGGTACGTATGCAAAGCAGCTGTCTTATTGGTTATTCGGTTTGGATAGTTCGTTTCTTTACGGTATATTTTCGTTCGCTGTGGTTGTTTTGTATTTAGAGCGTTTTTTTTCCGTTTTTATTAGAATGAAAGAGTTGTCATTCGCGTACAGTTTGACTCGCGTACTTCCTAAGCTACTCTTCCTGGTATTTGTTTTTGGCGTTTTTCTGTTTCCAGCTCAAAAAAGCTTTGTTCTTTTAGCTGGTATGCAGAGCCTCTGCTGGTTATTGGTGGTATTAATTATGTTGGGCTACCTGAAGAGTGAGTATTTAAAAGGCGGAAAACTTGCTTTTGAGTTCAGAACGACACGAGAGCTGCTCTATTTTGGTTTTCCATTGATGTTGAATGGTATCGCCTTTTGGGGGCTTAATTTTCTAGATCGAATAATGCTTAAAGAGTTGTCGTCATTGTCTGAGTTGGGCGTTTATGCCGTGGCGTCAACTTTGGCCGGGGCTGCCATATTGTTTCAACAGATATTTACTACAATGTGGCATCCACTAATTTATAAGTGGGTCTCCGAGGGAGCTGCTGCAACGAAGTTGAAGAACATAAATGAATCTGTTCAGCTATTTGCCCTTGTTCTGATTTGTATAATAGCGCTGTGTTCGTTTGTTGTAATCTATTTGCTTCCAGAAGCGTACGCTTCAGCTAGATTCATGCTTCCCGCTTGTATGATTCCTCCGCTGTATATAATGATAACCGAAGTCTCTGGTATTGGGATAAGCATCTCGAAGCGAACTAAATTTCTTCCGGTCATTACTCTCGTTTGTGTGCTGGTGAACTTGAGTTTTAACTACTATTTGATACCAATATTTGGTGCTGGAGGAGCAGCAGCATCAACTGCTCTTGCCTTTTCTTTATATCTGATGCTTAAGACGGAAGTGTCAAATAGAGTCTGGGTCTCTTTTTCAAATGCGAAATTTTATACTTTTTCATCATTCGTTGTCGCGCTATGTGTATTAAGTGCGTTGTTCGGTGATGCCCTTGGTTATGGGCTTTATATCGGTTGGGTAGCAGCATTGTGTTTGTGTATGTTGGGATACAAGGCCCAGGTGAGATTGTTGCATAATTTTATAAAAGGTCGATCATAAATGTTATTTGTGCACGGTTCTTTAGCGCTGGGTGGCGTTGAGACTTTCTATGTAAGAATGGCTCAAGGTAGAAAAAAACGGGGGCTGGTAACTAAATTTTTAATACTCTCAGCTGAGAGCAAAAGTCATCCTGAGCTGGTGAGTCGAGCTAAAGCTTGTGCAGAAGTATATTTTCTCGATGAAATCATACGATCACCCTTTACGCTTCCCCCTAGCGCAATTATCTATCAGTTCTCTTTGATTTATCCATTGAGACGCTCAGTGTTGCAAAAGATTGTTAACGGGATTAGCTGTGCCCATGTATCCAACGGGTTTTGTGCACACATGGTGCTGCGCTTGGCGTCGATCCTAGAAGTCGATTTAGGGCTCACAATGGGGCTTTATCACTCGATGGAGTTTTCTTGGGGCGCGCGTCTTCCCTGGTTACCTTTTTTTGAAAAAAGTAATCGTGAGATTTTCTATTATTTACACGCAACGCAAGCCTTAATGTTCTTTAATGAAAAGATGGTTGATTTATATTCAAAACTCTCGGGGAAAGACTTTAGTAATGTCGGTTTGTTTCCGCTGGGGGTTGTGGATGGGCCTTCAAAGTTACCAAATAAACGCTTTAGTCCGCTTCTCAGCTTAGGGTCTGTCGGACGACTTGTGGATTTTAAAACCTACAATTTATGGATGCTGGATGTCGTTAATGAACTTAAGGGACTGGGCCTTGCTGTCAGATATGATATCTACGGGTATGGCCCGACAGAGGGAGTCATCGCTGAAAAAATAAAAAATCTGCATCTCGAAGACGTTGTTTTTCTGAGAGGGAGTCTTGATTACTCTGAGTTCGCTAACGTCGTATCTAAGTTTGATATATTTATCGGTTCGGGTACGGCATTGATTGAGGCGGCGGGGTTAGGTGTTCCGTCAATTATTGGAATCGAGAATGCCAATGAAGCGACCACATACGGATTTTTAAGCGAGATTCCGGGCTTCTCTTACAACGAAGACGGCCTTTATATAAAGAAAAAAGCGGTGGATATATTTGTTGATTTTAGTTCGTATAGTGAAGCTGATAAATTAAATTTGAGCGAGGCTCATGTAAAGAAGGCTGAGATGTTTTCTGTAGATACATGCGTAGAAAATTTTGAACAGGTCAAGCCTTCTGCTATGCTGAGCTCACCATTGCGGATGAAATTTTCGCCCCTATTCCGCTTATTATACACTGGCGACGTAATTTTGTTCTCTCTGTTCTGGAGGTTTAAGGGACGTAAGTTAAGTCAAGTGGTAAGGTCTATTGACTGATTAATCGTTATTATGAATATTGTTATTTTTAAAGAGTATTTTTATTGTGAGGGATGTAAATATTTATCAATTTAACTCTACGCCTCGTTATGCTTGGGGGTGCTTGATGCTGGCGCTCATATTTGCATTCGCTTTGGCGTCCCTTCCAGTCGACGCTTTTGTTGATAGAGATAACTATCTACGTTATGCCTCTAGCGCAGCGGAGATTATGGGGCGAGGGGTTGGGGAAGGACCGGCTTATATTTTTACAAATGAACCAGTCTGGCTGCTGATCAATGTAGTGCTTTCTTTTTTTTGTGAAGACGAAGATGTAGTAAGAATTGTTATATTCGTTTCGGCTTTTATGTCGGCATATTTTTTGTTGAGAGTTGATAGTAGGTTCTTTTTTGTTCTATTGCTTTTTTTGTTTCTTCCTCAAGTTTTAAAAAATTATGTTATTCACCTTCGTCAAGGCTTGGCCGTCGCTGTTTTTTTACTTGGATGGTTCACCAGAGGAGGTGGAGCGCGGAACGTGCTTGTTCTGTTGACTCCTTTTATACATGCATCATTCTTTTTCGTTGTGGTGATATATTATTGTAACGTGGCGTTTTCGCTGCTCAGATTGTCATCCAGTTTGCGAGTCGCTCTTTTTGCACTCGTGGGTGGCACGGCTGCTTTTTCTGCTCTTTGGCTAGCTTCCAGTTTGGGGGCACGCCAAGCGGAGGTCTATGGTGATAATGACTTAGAGATTAGTGGATTAGGTTTTATATATTGGTCAGCGATCGCCATAGTTTACTTTTTGCAAGGGAAGACTTTTTTAAAGGAAAATAGTTTTCAGGTAGGAATGTTGGTTTTTTACTTGTCTGTTTATTTCTTTCTGCCTGTATCAGGTCGTATCTTTGAAAGCGCACTAATTCTGGTCCTTGTGTCTGGTCTTCGCCTAACTTCCTGGCGGCGGGCTTTTTATTATCTGCTTTTTTGTTTTTACTTTGTCATGCAATGGCTTCCAAGGCTCTCTTTGCCCGGATTTGGTTGGGGTGTGGAAAACTATATGTAGTCTGGCGTTTGCTTGATTTAAATGGCAGGCAGGGTGACTAAAGGTGCGTGTTTTATGAAAGTGGTGCATATAATAATAGGGTTAAATGTTGGTGGGGCAGAGCTTATGCTTTTCCGGCTTTCAAAATCATTTAACGATGACGAAAAACAGACGCACTCCATTATCTCATTAACCGATATCGGTAAGCTCGGACCAATGATTCGAGATGAAGGAGTGCCGGTCACCACTTTGGACATGAAAGGAGTGCTCGATTTTCCGAGGGTGCTTTTCAGGCTCTATCGTATTTTGCGTAAGCTAAAACCCGATATTGTTCAAACCTGGATGTATCATGCCGATTTAATCGGCGGGATAGCTGCGCGTCTATCTGGCGTCAGGAATGTAATATGGGGGATTCGAAGTACGAATATCAGTAGTGGAGTTAGTAAGGCGACTAGAGGAATTCGTAGGGTCTGCGCTATTCTGTCCTACACGATTCCTAAGTTAATCGTTTGTGCTGCTGATGCGTCAAGAAGGGCACATGTAAAAATTGGCTATGACAGTAAGCGGATGATGGTTATACCTAACGGGTTCGATCCCAAAATGTTGGTCGCCTCAATGGATCAACGGGAGGCCATTCGTATGGCTTGTAGTTTTTCCCCTACTGATTTGGTCATCGGGAGCCTCGGTCGATACAATCCAGCCAAGGATCATGAGAACTTTATTGCTGCAGCGTCATTGTTGGGAGCGGACTACCCAGATCTGAGATTTTTGCTTGTTGGCCGTGACCTTGATCCGCAAAATAAGGTAATAATGGAGCAAATCAGAGGAACCGGATATGCTGACCGTTTTGTCTTGTTGGGCGAGCGGCAGGACGTGGCTTGTTGTTTGAAAGCGATGGACGTGTTTTGCCTGCATTCTCGAACGGAAGGTTTTCCAAACGTTCTGGGTGAAGCGATGGCCATGGGATTGCCTTGCGTAACCACTGATGTAGGAGATGCGGCGTTTCTGATTGGGGATACCGGGGTGGTGGTGGAGTCGCGAAACCCGCAAGGCTTAGCTGATGGATTGAGGCAGTTGGTATCGGCCGAAGCAGCGTACCGTTTGGAATTGGGTGAAAAGGCGCAAAGACGGGTTTACGAAAACTTCACTCTGAGCTC
This sequence comes from Pseudomonas sp. Z3-6, assembly GCF_051131985.1. Taxonomy (NCBI): domain Bacteria; kingdom Pseudomonadati; phylum Pseudomonadota; class Gammaproteobacteria; order Pseudomonadales; family Pseudomonadaceae; genus Pseudomonas; species Pseudomonas sp. Z3-6. The sequence continues at coordinate 5,064,672 of NZ_CP071644.1, read as the reverse complement.
CGCCAAGTCTCGTTACAAGATGGTCTACGAGCAAATCTGTCCGGAAAGTGACTAAGGGGCGGAACGCCCCGTTCGATAGGTTATCAGGGTGATGGAGTAGCCGAGGCATGGTCCAAGAATACAAGCTTTGCTGGCGCCCTATCGTTATCTATTCAGAATTTATGAAGCCGGAAGACGCTTTTCAGAGGCTCCTTGAATCGTAGCAATATTAATGAGGCGTACTGATGTTTGAAGCTTGGCTAGGTATGTACTAATGACACATACATTTTTGATGGTTGTGAATGATCCAGCTTTTTTTATTTCGCATCGTTTGGCGGTTGCCCAAGGTGCAAGAAAAGCTGGGTACACGGTACATATTGCAACTATGGATGGAAAAGCCGTAAAGCTTATTACTGACGAGGGATTTACCCATCACTCAATACCTTTGTCTCGAAGTGGAAGTAATCCTTTTTTCGAGTTATTAGCGCTGTTTTGTATCTGGCGATTGCTGTGGCGGATCAGGCCGGATATTTTACATTTAGTAACAGTTAAGCCGGTTGTATATGGTGGAATAGCTGCTCGATTGGCGCCGGTGAAAGGTGTAGTGGCTGCGGTCTCAGGATTAGGGTATTTATTCTTATCGAAGGGAAGTAAAGCAACCTTACTGCGTAAGGTTGTCAGTTTTTTTTATAAGGTAGCATTGGGCAAGAAAAACCTACGTGTTATTTTCCAAAACCCGGATGATCGCGACCTATTAATTGGTCTCGGTGTACTGGACCCCGGCAAGGTCGAGATGGTTCGTGGGTCCGGTGTAGACCTTAAGTTATATTCTTTTGAACCAGAACGTTTAGATTCACTCCCTGTGATCTGTCTCGCAGCCCGTCTTTTGCGAGATAAAGGTGTGCTGGAGTTTGTTGATGCTGTGCGGATTCTTCACCAAAGAGGGGTCAAAGCACGTTTTCAGTTAATTGGTGACATTGACCCAGGCAACCCCACTACGATCACCGAAGCTGAAATGTCTACTTGGCGCGAGGAGGGGTTGATCGAATTATTGGGATACCGTAAAGATATTGCCAGACTGTTCGCTAATGTAAATCTGGTAACATTACCTTCCTATCGGGAAGGCCTTCCGAAGGTCTTGGTTGAGGCCGCGGCTTGTGGGCGTGCTGTCGTTACCACCGATGTACCTGGTTGCCGTGATGCTATTGATCCTGATGTCACAGGTTTATTGGTTCCTATGGGCAATGCCTTAGCGTTGGCGGACGGTCTACAATTATTGATCGACGACCCTATCCGGCGGCAAAGTATGGGCGCTGCAGGACGCGCATTAGCCGAGAACGAATTCGATTTGAGAAAAGTAGTGCAACAACATATGGATATTTATTCAAAGCTGGAGCGAGCGCCTGATCATGACTGAAAGAGTTCTTGTCACGGGCGCTACCGGGTTTGTTGGTTCTGCGTTAGTTGCCCGCCTTTTGACTTGTCAGAGTAAGCAGGTTATTGCAGTTGTTCGACAGAAAAAAGTCAATTTTCCTCCGGAGGTTTTAGTTTCGACTGTTTCTGAGAGCCGTGCGGTAGCGGAGCTATCTCTTGAAAATGTGAGCTCAATTGTTCATTGCGCGGCGCGTGTTCATATAATGCAAGACTCCTCAATAGATCCGCTGGCTGACTTTCGTGAAGTAAATGTAAATTTCACTTTGGCTTTGGCGCGGAAAGCTGCTGAATCAGGCGTAAAGCGTTTTATATTTATAAGTTCTATAAAGGTTAACGGCGAATGTACTCCTCCTGGGCGCCCTTATCATGCCGATGACATACCTGAACCAAAGGATCCGTACGGCATCTCCAAAATGGAAGCTGAACAAGGTTTAAAAAATATCGCGAAAGAACTTGGGATTGAGGTGGTAATCATTCGCCCTGTTATAGTCTACGGACCCGGCGTGAAGGCTAATTTTCATAGCATGATGAGTTGGTTGAATAAAGGTGTTCCTCTACCATTTGGTGCGATACGTAATAAGCGTAGCTTGGTGTCGTTGGATAATTTAATCGATTTAATTGTTACTTGTTTGGATCATCCAGGTGCGGCTAATCAGACGTTTATGGTAAGTGATGGTGAAGATGTATCAACTACTGAGCTGTTAATACGTATGGGGATGGCTCTGGGTAAGCCCGCTCGGCTAATATCGGTACCCACTATTTTTCTGAACATCGGAGCTGCGCTAGTGGGACGAAAAGATATCGCTCAGCGGCTGAGTGGCTCTCTTCAGGTTGATATTCGTAAGACTCGAGAGTTGGTTGGCTGGAGCCCGAATACAACGCTTGATGAAGGCCTGGCGAAGACTGCAGAAGCTTTTAGATCAGGTACCGATTATTTGCGTTGACGGCCCCTAAAAGGGCCAACGATGGGAGTTTTTAATGACGTTTCTGCTTTGGTTGATGTTCGCTATCGCTTTTATCTCGCTTTTTTTGACGTGGATACTACGGCGCTATGCATTGAGTCGCAGTTTGATTGATGTCCCGAATGCCAGAAGCTCGCATTCTGTGCCGACTCCCCGGGGAGGCGGAGTGGCGATTGTGTTGAGCTTCCTGATGACAGTCCCTCTTTTCTGGGGAGCCGGGGAGTTGTCACTGGATTTTATGTTCGCGGTGCTTGGTGCGGGAGGCGGGGTCGCGATACTCGGGTTTCTTGATGATCATGGTCATGTCGCGGCACGATGGCGATTGCTGGGGCATTTTTGTGCGGCTACTTGGGCGTTGTTCTGGTTGGGTGGACTTCCGTCTATCGACGTGGCTGGAATAGTGGTGAATCTAGGGTGGGTAGGTCATATCTTCGCTGCCTTTTATTTGGTCTGGATGCTCAACCTCTATAATTTCATGGATGGTATCGACGGCATTGCCAGCGTTGAGGCTATTTGCGCGTGTCTTGGGGCATGTTTGTTGTATTGGTTTTCCGGCTTCGACAGCTTGGTGGTTGCACCTATGGCTCTCGCGGCAGCTGTGATAGGGTTTCTGTATTGGAACTTTCCTCCCGCGCGGATTTTCATGGGGGATGCGGGCAGCGGCTTTCTTGGGATCGCTTTGGGGTTGATTTCGTTACAAGCAGCTTGGTTTTCACCTAAACTGTTTTGGGTGTGGCTAATCCTGCTTGGCATTTTCATTGTCGATGCCACCTGCACGTTGATACGACGCTTGTTGCGAGGTGACAGGGTGTATGAGGCGCATCGCAGTCATGCCTATCAGTTTGCATCGCGCCGGTACGGTCGCCACCTGCCTGTAACATTGGCGGTGGTAGCGATCAACCTTCTTTGGTTATTGCCTGTTGCTGCTTGCGTGGCGCTGCTGGACTTGGACGGGGCATTGGCTTTGGTGGTGGCTTATGTTCCTCTAGTCATAGTGGCCATCAAATTCCATGCCGGTGAACTTGAGGATTCCTGACTTTCGGCCCACAAATTTGCGTTTTCGGTTAATTTAGTTGTCGAACGCTGGATGATGTAGCAACGGCATAAGAACCAAATTGTTTTTAGGAGCTGGCGAAGGTGCGCGAAAGGTCTATGGGTAAATTGAGAACAGCCATGCTGGGCTTGCCGAGGCGTCATAAACGGGCAATCCAAGTAGCCGCCGATATTGTTCTGGTATGGCTTGCCTTGTGGCTGGCGTTCGTCGTGCGGCTGGGAGTCGAAGCTTTGACCAGCCCGATTGAAACCCATCTTTGGCTGTTTACGTTTGCTCCAGTCATCGCCATCCCGATTTTTATCCGCTTTGGCATGTATCGCGCCGTGATGCGTTATTTCGGTAACGATGCGTTGATTACCATCTGTAAGGCCGTCAGCCTCTCGGCTTTGCTGCTGGCATTAGTGGTGTTCTGGTACAGCAACCATAAGACCGTGGTGCCACGATCGATTATCTTCAACTACTGGTGGTTGAGCATGATCATGATTGGTGGTTTACGTTTGATGATGCGTCAGTATTTTCTGGGAGATTGGTTCAGCGCCGCACAGCATGTTCCTTTCACCAATCGCGACAATGGTTTGCCTAGGGTAGCCATCTACGGTGCGGGTGCTGCTGGCAATCAGTTAGTCGCTGCGCTGCGGATGGGGCGGGTAATGCGCCCTGTTGCGTTCATTGACGACGATAGTAGTATTGCTGACCGTGTAATCGCCGGGTTGCAAGTCTATAAGCCTAAGCGAATCCAGCAAATGATCGATGCTACCGGCGCGCAAGAAATTTTGCTCGCAATTCCTTCCTCCTCTCGAGGTCGACGTCGGGAGATACTGACGCTGCTTGAAGGTTTTCCTTTACACGTGCGAAGTGTTCCGGGCTTCATGGATCTAGCCAGCGGGCGGGTTAAGGTCGATGATATTCAGGAAGTGGACATTGCAGATCTTCTGGGACGAGATCCGGTTCCTGCACAAGGCGAATTGCTGGAGCATTGCATTACAGGTCAGTCGGTTTTGGTTACTGGGGCAGGAGGATCGATTGGCTCTGAACTTTGTCGGCAGATACTGGCGCTCAAACCAACCACGCTGCTGCTTTTCGACCATAGCGAATTCAATTTATACAGTATTTTATCCGAACTTGAACCTCGAATTATTCGGGAGTCGTTATCTGTTCGTTTGTTACCCATTCTGGGGTCGGTACGGGATCAAGATAAATTACTGGACGTGATGAAGACTTGGAATGTCGATACGGTCTATCACGCCGCCGCTTATAAGCATGTGCCCATGGTTGAGCACAATATTGCCGAAGGTGTTTTGAATAACGTGATCGGGACATTGAACACCGCGCAAGCCGCGTTGCAGGTGGGTGTATCGAATTTTGTATTGATTTCCACCGACAAAGCCGTGCGCCCCACCAACGTGATGGGCAGTACTAAGCGTCTTGCAGAACTGACCCTGCAGGCCCTTAGTCGAGAACTGGCGCCAGTGCTGTTCGGCGATAAGGCGAATGTTTCTCGGGTTAATAAAACTCGCTTCACGATGGTCCGGTTCGGAAATGTATTGGGCTCGTCAGGATCGGTTATTCCTCTGTTCCATAAGCAGATCAAGTCCGGGGGGCCATTAACCGTTACGCATCCTAAGATCACGCGTTATTTCATGACTATTCCGGAAGCCGCACAGTTGGTGATTCAGGCCGGTTCCATGGGGTTGGGCGGGGATGTGTTTGTACTGGACATGGGCGAGCCAGTGAAGATTGTCGAGCTGGCGGAGAAGATGATTCACCTGTCCGGCTTGAGTGTTCGTTCGGAAAAGAACCCTCATGGCGACATTTCAATCGAGTTCACAGGCCTGCGTCCCGGCGAGAAGCTTTACGAGGAGTTGCTGATTGGCGATAACGTTGTCGCGACTCCGCATCCGATGATCATGAGTGCCAACGAAGATCACCTGCCTTGGGATGTGCTCAAGGCTCGACTGGCGGAGCTGCTGGCTGCAATTGAACACGATGATTACACGAGAGTCCGTCAATTGCTGCGCCATACCGTGAGTGGCTACGCCCCGGACGGTGAGATTGTCGACTGGATCTACCAGCAGCGCCGACTCGACCCCTAATTGTTACATAAGCTGTAACATACACGCTTTTGACAGTTCCCTATCATCGCCTAAGTTTGAGAAGCAGCTTCGGAAAAGCTGCTTCCTTTTTAACGATGTCATGGAGCGTCACCTATGCGTACAGGCTATTTCTATTCTCTGGTTTTTGCCCTTCTGACCAGCACTTCTATAGCTGTTATCGCTGCGCCCTCTGTCAAACCCGAGACGACGGTTACGCCGCAGGCGCTGGAACTTTCGGCTAATTCACAAGACGCTAAGGTGGATCTGAACGTTGCGGACGCCGCTACGTTGCAGCACTTGCTTGCCGGGATAGGCAAGGCCAAGGCTGAGGCGATTGTTGCGTATAGGGAGAATAACGGAGCCTTCGCTTCAGTGGAGGAATTGCTGGAGGTTAAGGGAATTGGTAAGGCGATCTTGGATCGGAATCGAGACAAACTGAAGGTGAACTGAGATGTAGCGGTGGAAGGCCGGTCGGGATGACTGGCCTTTTTACTCTGGAGCCTGAAATCAAGGGTGGCTACTGCGAACAGAATGATTTTTTCTCATAAAAACCGGCCGTACTGTCGTTCATTCGGTGGGGCGGAGTAAGAGCCTGGCAGTTAGATCCTGACACGAAGCTCATTCGCTTGTAGAATCCTCCGGCCATCAAATTTGACCCGGTGAGCCCGGAGAAAGGGATTCATGCATAGCAAAAACACAAATTACAGACCTGATATTGATGGCCTTCGCGCATTAGCGGTTATTCTAGTATTGCTGTTCCACTTCGATTTAGGCGTGCCAGGGGGGTTTGTTGGTGTTGATGTGTTTTTTGTCATTTCGGGTTATCTGATTACCGAAGTCATTCGCAATGCAATAGACGCTGGCCGATTTTCATTCTTTAATTTCTATGCCCGCCGTTTACTTCGATTGCACCCCGCGCTCATTGTCACTGTTGGAGGCGCTATGGGGGCCGGATTCGTATTGATGGATCCAGCAGCGTTCATCGGCTTGGCCGATTCCGCCAAGTACGCTATTTTCTCTGCGTCTAACTTCTATTTTTGGCTAAATCAAGGCTACTTTGATGCCTCCGCACAAACGCAGCCATTGTTGCATACTTGGTCACTGGCTGCTGAATGGCAGTTTTACGTAGTTTGGCCAATTATTCTATGGGCCGCCTTGAAAGTATCAGAAAAATTCCTTGCATTGCTGTTGGCGGTGATGACTGTTGGGTCCCTCGCTGCATCGCAAATTATGCTGGGGTACGACTCTTCTGCTGCCTATTTCATGATGCCATTCAGAGTGTTCGAACTGTCGATCGGTGCCCTGTTGGTATTCGTCTCGAAGCGCCGTCTTGACTCCAATGTTGAGTCGGTTATTGCTGGTTCAGGTATTGTTCTCATCGTATTTTCAGGATTTTTTCTAGACTCAAACTCACCCTTTCCAGGGCTGCGAGCGCTGATTCCGTGCCTTGGTGCTGCCGCGTTCATATACGCAGGAAGGTCGGCGGTGGGCGCTTTATTTCGTACTCGGGCAATGGTGGCGACTGGGCTTATTTCATATTCAGTTTATCTTGTTCATTGGCCGATAGCCGTTTTCTACAAATATTACGTTTTTAGATCTATAACGCTTCCAGAGAAGCTGGTATTACTAGCGGCTTCGTTTGTCCTTGGTACAATTCTGTATCTTAGCGTGGAACGATTGTTCATGGGTAAGTGGAAACACGTGAAGTCGGTTGGTTTGACCGCCGTTGCGGCATCGGTAGCTACGCTTGCCTATGGATCCGTACAGGTTATTGAACGGTCCGGTATTACGTCCCGCATACCAGCAGAGTATTTGAAATTCGCATCCGACCCGGTCAATTTCCATACAAACAACTATGGTGGTTACGGTTACAGCCTGGAACCAATACTCGGCGATGCAAAAGGCCGGCTAGTAGGTGTTATGGCCGGCGATAGCTATGCGCTGCAGTATGCCAAAGGGATAGATAATGAACTAAAAGGCAAGGGGCTAGCACTCAGTGGTGTATTTAGGCATGGGTGTATTCTGTCGAAGGAATATACAAGGATATTAAATAATGTTCCTAGGCAGGATTGCAAAGATGCTTATGCTAAGGCTTTGTCGAAGTTGGAAGGCAATGATTTGCCTTTCATACTTGCGCAAAGCTGGAGTGGGTATAGCAATAAAATTGCCGATCATGAAGGGAAAAATATAGAGCGTGATGGTAAGAGGGAATATTCAGATGTGATTGAGGATATTCTTCTGCGGGCGCGAATAGATATAGGTGATCGACCATTTTTCATTGTCGGTAGTCAGCCATTTTTGTATGAAAAAATTAATGCTGTCTCTTGTCTTCTGCGTCCAAGGTATGTGGCCCAAGGTTGTGAGGCTTTACTTGAGTTTAGTCTTGAAGAGTCTTCTTCTTTTCAAATAAATAAGACTCTGAAGAGGTTTGCTAGTTCGTACCCCAATACCTTTTATATTGATGCTGCTTCCGCACTTTGTCGTGATGGCATATGCAAGACCGTTAGGGATGGTAAAATTCTATATTCTGACGCTACCCATCTTTCTCTTGAGGGTTCTTTAATCTCTGCAAAACCAATGTTGGATGTAATACTGGGCAAGTTAGAATAAAGTTTAGTGATGCTTTTGCAAGTTGAACAAATTTGATGTAGGGAAATACTCCAAGCTGAGAATTTCGCACCTTCGAGCCTCAAGCCATCAGGAGCAGCCACTGCACGGTTGCGTTTGGGTTGCGCGTCCCTGCGTGGTCAACCGTGCCTAACTGTTCCATGGTCGGTTGTTGGAAGTGATCAGGAAGCGAGGGATGACACAATGAGTTTTTATTTCGACGATTCCGAGTAGTTTTGCAGTTTTGATTTCCTGTGACCCACCCCCTGATCAAGGACCCGCGCCATGCACAAAGACTACCCAGCCGCCTACCAGGTCAGCAAAGGTTCAGCCCTGCAGGTGGACCAACCCTTCTACGACCGTATCCGCACCCAGCAGGACAAACGCAGCCTGATCGAGCAGTTCGAAGTGCCCATCCGCACTGGCCGCGCCTGGCACGTACCCGCCGGTCACGTGTTCCGCGTCACCACCCCAGTAGGGCCGCAAGTGGGGGACTTCAACGTCTGGAACGCCCATGACCCGCGGGAGCGCCTCTGGGCGGCGCGCACCCGTCAGCTTCAGGGCGCTCATGTCAGCACCCATGATCGGTTGTGGTCGAACCTGCCATTCCTGCGGCCGTTGGTGACCATCACCGACGACAGCCTGGCCGGCTACGGCATCGATGAGCATGGTGGACGATTGCATGATCTGCTGGGTACGCGCTGTGATCCGTATGTGAACAAGATGCTGACCGGGGAGGACTTCCATCATCACTGCCATTCGAACCTGACCCGTGCGGTGTTGCCCCACGGCCTGACTGAGTTCGACGTGCATGATGTGCTGAATATTTTCCAGTGCACAGGGCTCAATCATGACGACATGTACTTCATGAAGGCCTGTCCGGCGCAGAAGGGTGATTACCTGGAGTTTTTTGCCGAGATTGATCTGTTATGCGCCCTGTCCACCTGCCCGGGTGGAGACCTGTCGCTGGCGATGTGGGGGCCGGAGGCGCAGGATCCTCTCAGCGTCTGCCGCCCGCTGGGTGTGGAGATCTATCGGTTGGAGGATTCATTGCTGGAGGGCTGGAGCCAGCCTGAGCGGGCCGCGTACAAGGGGCTGCATGGCTTGCATATTGCCAAGGCGGATTGGGAAAAGTGATGTAGCGGGCGCAGGCTTTTTTGTGGCGAGGGAGCTTGCTCCCGCTGGGCTGCGCAGCAGCCCCAACGGCTGAAACCTGATCAGCCTGACACTCCGCGCCAGCAGGTTTAGGGCCGCTTCGCGCCCCAGCGGGAGCAAGCTCCCTCGCCACAAAAGCACTATGTAGCCGGGACAGGTAATAGCTCAACGGTCCTTGGCTTCTTTCGCATCCATTTCCGCATTGCGCTCGGCAACACGCTTGCGTTGTTCGTCCGTGAGTTCGACTTTGTTGGCCGTGTCGCGCAGCATCATCAGGCCTCCCACGATCGAGCCGATTGCGACAATCAGAATCAACCAGGCATACCAGGGCATAGGGCTCTCCTTGAGGGCGCGATGGACAGACGAACGTTTCGCCAATCCATCGCACTTACCACTTATGAGCGAATGTTGTTCGCAGTGGTTCAATACTACGCCCGTTCGGCCGGCTTCACCTCACAGCCCGGTCAGCATCGCATCGGCGGGAGCATCCGCACGCAGTTGTGCGGTGAGGACGAAGTAGACAAAGCCCACCGCCATGAAGCCAAGGAAGATCAACCCGATCAACGCGTTGAACCAGGCCATCGCCACCAGGCACACCACCGCCAGCACCAAGGCGATCCCCGGCACGATCGGGTAACCCGGTGCGCGGAAAGTACGTTCCAGGTTGGGTTCGGTTTTGCGCAGCTTGAACAGGCTGAGCATGCTCATGATGTACATGACGATGGCACCGAACACGGCCATGGTGATCATCGCGGCGGTGAGGGTCATGCCGCCGAGGTTGATCAGGCCGTCGCTGTAGATCGCGGCAATGCCGATCAGTCCGCCGGCGATGATGGCCCGGTGCGGGGTCTGGAAACGTGACAGTTTGGCCAGGGAGGCGGGCAGGTAGCCGGCGCGGGCCAGGGCGAAGAACTGCCGTGAGTAGCCGAGGATGATGCCGTGGAAACTCGCCACCAGGCCGAACAGGCCGATCCACACCAGCATGTGCAGCCAGCCGGAGCTTTCACCGACCACGGTTTTCATGGCTTGGGGCAGGGGATCGTTGATGTTCGACAGGGTACGCCAATCGCCGACGCCGCCAGCCATGAACATGACGCCCATTGCCAGGAACACCAGGGTCAGGATGCCGCTGATGTAGGCCTTGGGAATCGTGCGTTTCGGGTCCTTGGCTTCTTCGGCGGCCATGGCCGCGCCTTCGATGGCCAGGAAGAACCAGATGGCGAAAGGAATCGCGGCGAACATGCCAGCGATGGCCGGTGCGCCGAACACATCTGAGCCGGCCCAGCCGTTGAGGGCGAAGCTGCTGAAACTGAACGCCGGGGCCACGACGCCCATGAACACTAGCAGTTCGGCCACCGCCAGTACGCAGACAACCAACTCGAACGTCGCGGCCAGTTTGACCCCGATGATGTTCAGGCCCATGAACACGATATAGGCGCCGACGGCGGCGTGTTTTGGGTCCAGCGCTGGGAATTGCACGTTCAGGTAGGCGCCGATAGCCAGGGCAATCGCCGGTGGGGCGAAGACGAATTCGATCAGTGTTGCCAGCCCGGCAATCAATCCGCCTTTCTCGCCGAAGGCGCGACGGCTGTAGGCAAACGGCCCGCCGGCATGGGGAATGGCGGTGGTCAGTTCGGTGAAACTGAAAATGAAGCAGGTGTACATGGCCGCCACCATGAAGGACGTCACCAAAAAGCCCAGTGTCCCGGCCACGCCCCAGCCGTAGCTCCAGCCGAAATACTCGCCGGAAATCACCAGGCCGACGGCAATGCCCCATAAATGCAGGGTGCCCAGGGTGGGTTTGAGTTGTGTGTTCATCGGTGGCTCCCCTCGATCCATAGCAAAAGCGCTAGGGAGGACTGTGCAGCGGGCGTGCCAGGCTGGCGGGGGCGGTCGTAATGGGTGGAATCGTGTCGTATCGGGGATGTTCGCTGCTTTATGTGCCCCTGTTGTGCGCCAGTTGAGGGCGTTGGCGCTGATGATGCCGCCTTCGCGAGCAAGCCCGCTTCCACACTGGACTTGCGGTGAACAGTCGACTTCATGCACACCACAAATCCTTGTGGGAGCGGGCTTGCTCGCGAAGAGGCCCTCCCGATCACCGCCATAACAACGCGATAAATACATTCTTTACAGATTCTTTATCCCCCAATCCCGCTCTCGATCTCGCTCCTTTACAGCCTCCCTGCAGACAATCACTCCCCACACGGCACGACGCCGTACCACGGAGAAATCCCATGAGTGTTCTGGACGGGGTGTCGCTGCTGCTGGCAGTGGCGCTGTTCATTTATCTGCTGGTTGCGCTGCTGCGCGCCGATCGGAACTAGGAGCGGTTATGCACGGTTATGATTTCGGGCTGATCCTCGCCTTTTTCGCCCTGGTGCTGATTCCGGCACCGTTTCTGGGGCGGTTTTACTACCGGGTGATGGAAGGCCAACGCACCTGGCTTTCGCCGATCCTCGGCCCGGTGGAGCGCGGTTGCTATCGCCTGGCGGGTGTTGATTCCACCGCTGAGCAGAGCTGGCAGAAATACACCCTGGCCTTGCTCGCGTTCAACCTGGCAGGTTTTGTCTTGCTGTTTACGATCCTGCTGCTGCAGGGATATTTGCCCCTCAATACCGAGCAACTGCCCGGCATGGAGTGGACCCAGGCCTTCAACACGGCCGTGAGCTTCATGACCAACACCAACTGGCAGTCCTACAGCGGTGAAGCGTCCCTGAGCTACTTGAGCCAGATGGTCGGCCTGACCGTGCAGAACTTTGTCAGCGCGGCCACCGGCTTGGCTGTGCTGGTGGCGCTGTGTCGCGGCATCGGGCGCAAGTCCGCCACGACGCTGGGTAACTTCTGGGTCGACATGACCCGCGCCACCCTCTACGGGCTGTTGCCGCTGTGCCTGCTGCTGGCGTTATTCCTGGTCTGGCAGGGCGTGCCGCAGACCTTCGCCCACTATGTGCATGGGCTCACGCTGGAGGGTGCCGACCAGGTCATCCCGCTAGGGCCGGCCGCCAGCCAGATCGCCATCAAGCAACTGGGTACCAACGGCGGCGGTTTCTTCGGCGTCAACTCGGCGCACCCCTTCGAAAACCCGACGGCCTGGAGCAACCTGTTCGAAGTCGCTTCGATCATCCTGATTCCCGCCGCGCTGGTGTTCACCTTCGGTCATTACGTCAAGGACTTGCGCCAGAGCCGCGCGATCATCGCCTGCATGTTGGCGCTGTTCCTGATCGGCGGCGCGACGTCACTGTGGGCCGAATACCAGCCCAACCCGGCCCTGGACAACCCGGCCGTCGAACAAACCGCACCGCTGGAAGGCAAGGAAACCCGCTTCGGCACCACCGCCACCGTGCTGTGGTCGGTGACCACCACGGCTGCGTCCAACGGCTCGGTCAATGGCATGCACGACAGCCTCAACCCGATCAGTGGCATGGTGTCGCTGGTGAACATGATGGTCGGCGAGGTGATCTTCGGCGGCGTCGGGGCCGGGCTCTACGGGATGCTGTTGAACGTGCTGATCGCGGTGTTCCTGGCCGGCTTGATGATCGGTCGCACCCCGGAATACCTGGGCAAGAAGCTGGGCGCCCGAGAGGTGCAACTGTTGGTCGCAACGCTGCTGGTGATGCCCGTCAGCGTGCTGGTGCTGGGTGCTGTCGCCGCCAGCCTGCCCGGGCCGGCCGCGGCGGTAAGCAACCCTGGCGCCCATGGTTTCAGCCAGTTGTTGTACGCCTACACCTCGGCGGGGGCGAACAACGGTTCGGCATTCGCCGGGTTCGGTGCCAATACACCCTTCCACAACCTGATGCTGGGCCTGGGCATGCTGATCGGTCGGTTCGGCTACATCCTGCCGGTGCTGGCGTTGGCCGGCAGCCTGGCCTTGAAGAAGACCGCGCCGATTGGCCAGAACAGCTTTCCCACCCACGGCCCGCTGTTCGTGACCCTGTTGACCGTGACCATCCTGCTGGTCGGCGGCTTGACCTTCCTGCCGACCCTGGCGCTGGGGCCGATTGCCGAGCACCTGAGCATGGGCTTCTGAGGACTTGATGATGAATATGCCAATGAGCAAAACCATCGCCGCCAAGGCGCCGGAGCAACCCAAGACTCACCTGTCGGCCCTCTGGCGCCCGGCGTTGTTGCAAGCCTTCGTCAAGCTCGATCCTCGCCAGTTGCACCGTGCACCGGTGATGCTGGTGGTGGAGCTGACCGCGATCCTCACCACCGTGTTGTGCTTCATTCCTGACAGCGCCGTGCCGACCTTCGTCGCCGCGCAAATTGCGCTGTGGTTGTGGTTCACGGTGCTGTTCGCCAACTTCGCCGAAGCCTTGGCCGAAGGGCGGGGCAAGGCCCGGGCCGACAGCTTGAAGGCCGGCAGCGAAGGCCTCAATGCCCGTCGCCAGACCGCCAGCGGTTTTGAAATCATCCCCGCCACCCGTCTGCGCAAAGGCGATGTGGTGCGCGTCGAGGCCGGCGACATGATCCCCGGCGACGGTGAAGTGATCGAAGGCATCGCCGCGGTCAATGAGGCGGCGATCACTGGCGAATCGGCGCCGGTCATCCGCGAATCCGGCGGCGATCGCTCGGCCGTCACCGGCAATACGCGACTGGTCTCCGACTGGCTGCTAATACGCATCACCAGCAATCCTGGTGAGTCCACCCTCGACCGCATGATCGCTTTGGTGGAAGGTGCCAAGCGCCAGAAAACGCCGAACGAGGTGGCGCTGGACATCCTGTTGATCGGCCTGACGCTGATCTTCCTGCTAGTGGTGGTGACGCTGCAGCCGTTCGCCCATTTCGCCAACGCCAGCCTGCCGCTGGTGTTTCTGGTGGCCTTGCTGGTCACCTTGATTCCCACCACCATCGGCGGGCTGCTGTCGGCCATCGGCATCGCCGGGATGGACCGTTTGGTGCGCCTGAACGTGATCGCCAAATCCGGCCGTGCGGTCGAGGCGGCGGGGGATGTGCATGTGTTGATGCTGGACAAGACCGGCACCATCACCTTTGGCAATCGCCGCTGCACGGCGGTCTATGCCGCCCCCGGTGTGAGCGCCAAGGAACTGGCCGAAGGCGCGCTGTTCGCCTCGTTGGCTGACGAGACGGCCGAGGGCAAGTCCATCGTCGAGTACCTGCGAGGTTTGCATCCACTGCCCGAGCCTGGCGTCGAAGCGCTGACGGCCGTGCCGTTCAGTGCTGAAACCCGTTTGTCCGGGGTCGACTATCAGGGCCGCATCTACCGCAAGGGCGCCGTGGACTCGTTGCTGGATTTCATCGGCCTGGCACGCAACGAGTTGCCGGTCGCCCTGGCGCGGGAGGTCGACAAGATCGCCCAGAGTGGCGGCACGCCGTTGCTGGTGTGCGTGGACGGCAAGCTGCTCGGCGCCATCCATCTCAAGGACGTGGTCAAACCCGGCATTCGCGAGCGTTTTGCCGAGCTGCGCAAGTTGGGGATCCGTACGGTGATGGTCACCGGCGACAACCCGTTGACCGCCGCCGCGATTGCCGCCGAAGCGGGTGTCGACGACGTGCTGGCAGAGGCTACGCCGGAGAAGAAATTGGCGCGTATCCGTCATGAGCAAAATGACGGTCGGCTGGTGGCCATGTGCGGTGACGGCGCCAACGACGCGCCGGCCCTGGCCCAGGCTGATGTCGGCATGGCGATGAACGACGGCACCCAGGCCGCGCGGGAGGCGGCGAACATGGTCGACCTTGACAGCGATCCGACCAAACTGCTCGATGTGGTGCAGATCGGCAAGGAGTTGCTGGTGACCCGGGGGGCGCTGACGACTTTCTCCATCGCCAACGACATCGCCAAGTATTTCGCGATCCTGCCGGCACTGTTCGCGTCGATTTATCCACAGCTCGGCGTGTTGAACGTGATGCACCTGAGCAGCCCGCAGAGCGCGATTTTGTCGGCGATTGTCTTCAACGCCTTGATCATCGTCGTGCTCATCCCCCTGGCCCTGCGCGGCGTGCGCGTGCAAGCGGCGAGCGCGGCGGCGTTGTTGCGGCGCAATCTGTTGATCTATGGCCTGGGCGGGATCGTGGTGCCGTTCGTGGGGATCAAGGCGATCGATATGTTGCTGACGGCGTTGGGGCTGGTTTGAGTCGTTGTGGCAGGTGAGGCCGTTGTGGCGAGGGAGCTTCCTCCCGCTGTGCTGCGAAGCAGCCCCAAGAAGCTGAATGCTATCTGCCCAGCGCACCGCATTCGCTGATTTTCAGGGCTGCTGCGCAGCCCAGCGGGAGCAAGCTCCCTCGCCACAAACAGGTATGCCTGCAAATCAGCTATTTTCTTATTCGAGGGTTTTGAGATGTCCACTCTGATTCGCCCGGCCTTGAGCCTGTTATTACTGATGAGCCTGATCACCGGTGTCGCTTACCCGCTGGTGGTCACCGGCGTGGCGCAAGTCGCGTTCCCCGCCCAGGCCAACGGCAGCCTGATCGTCGACGCCGCCGGCAAGGTCCGTGGCTCGACGCTGATCGCCCAGGATTTCACCGGCGATGCCTGGTTTCATCCACGGCCATCGGCCGGTGCCTTTGCCACGGTCGCCAGCGGTGCCAGCAACTTTTCCCCGAGCAATCCGGCCCTGGCCACACGGGTGATCGATGCCGCCGGCAAGCTCCAGGTGCCCGGTCAGGGCCCGGTGCCGCTGGCGCTGTTGACCACCTCCGCCAGCGGGCTGGATCCGCACTTGCCTCCGGCGGCGATTGCCTATCAACTGGCGCGTGTCGCCGCGGCGCGCAACCTGCCGATCTCGACGTTGCAGCAACTGCTCGACGTCAACATCCAGCAACCCTTGGTGGGCCCGCCTGTGGTGAATGTGCTGGCGCTGAACCTGGCCCTGGAAAAACTGTAAAACCTGTGGGAGCAAAGCCTGTGGGAGCAAAGCTTGCTCGCGATGAACGATAACGCGGTCCATCCGTTGAACTGTGTCGCCTTGATCGCGAGCAAGCTTTGCTCCCACAGGTCCGTTCCCATTAGCTTTGCTCCCACAGGTCCGGCTCCCCACAGGGTGTTTGATCAATATTTGAAAGAGATTTCCACGCCATGAGCGACTCCGGCCGCGCCGACGCACTGTTAGCCAATCTGCCCCGCAACGACCGTGGTCGACTCAAGGTCTTCCTGGGCGCGGCCCCGGGTGTGGGCAAGACCTACGCCATGCTGCAAGCGGCTCACAGCCAATTGCGCCAAGGCGTGAAAGTCATCGCCGGGGTGGTGGAGACCCACGGTCGCAGTGAAACCGAAGCGCTGCTCGGCGGCCTGGTGCAGCAGCCGTTGGTGCGCTCGGAATATCGCGGTGTGATGCTCGAGGAAATGGACCTCGACGGTCTGCTCGCCGCCCGGCCAACCTTGGTCCTGGTGGACGAACTGGCCCACAGCAACGCCCCCGGCAGCCGCCATGCCAAACGCTGGCAGGACATCCAGGAACTGCTCGCGGCGGGCATCGACGTCTACACCACGGTCAATGTCCAGCATCTGGAAAGCCTCAACGACCAGGTACGCGGCATCACCGGCGTGCAGGTGCGCGAGACGTTGCCGGACTGGGTCTTGCAGGAAGCCGATGAACTGCTGCTGATTGACCTGCCGCCGCGTGAGCTGCTGGAGCGCCTGCGCGATGGCAAGGTCTACGTGCCGGAGCAGGCTCGGGCGGCGATCGATGCGTTTTTTTCCCAGACCAACCTCACCGCGTTGCGTGAGCTGGCGATGCAGACGGCCGCCGCCCAGGTCGACAATGACTTGGCCCAGGGTTATCGACAACTGGGCCAGGCCGCGCCGGCGGTGCGCGGACGCTTGCTGGTAGGCGTGGACGGTGACGTGCAGGCGGAACGCCTGGTGCGCCATGCCAGCCGCGTCGCCCAGCGTCGGCATCTGCCGTGGAGCCTGGTGCATGTGGACAACGGCAGTGCCCGTGACGAACTCTCGCGCCAGCGTTTGCAGAACGCCCAGCAACTGGCCGAACGCCTCGGTGGCGAAGTGGTGTTGCTGCGGGCCGGCGAAGTGGCCAGGACGCTGATCCAGCATGCCACTGAACGGCGCGCCACGCTGGTGCTGGTGGGCCAGTCCCGGCCACGTCTGCGCCGACGCCTGTTTGGCGGCGGCCTCGCCTCGCGTTTGCTGCGCGATGCCCGGGGGCTGGAGATCAACGTGCTGGACAGCGATGAGCAACCGCGTCCTGCCCGGGTGCGTTCCAGCGCCGTCCAGACCGGGTTCGATTATGTGTTGGCGTTGCTGGCGACCGCGGCGGCCAGCGCATTGGCCTGGGGTATCTCGGGGTTGCTGGCGTTGCCCAATATCTCCCTGGTGTTCCTGATGGCGGTGTTGCTGGTGGCGGTGCGCAGCAGTCTCGGCCCGGCGCTGGCCTGCGCGGCGCTGTCGTTCCTGGCTTATGACTTCCTGTTCATCCCGCCGAACTTTTCCCTGACCATCCAGCGCGAAGAGGACGTGCTGACGCTGATGTTTTTCCTGCTCATGGCGGCCCTGACCGGCAATCTTGCCGCGCGCCAGCGTCGCCAGTTGCAGGCCTTGCGCGATACCCAGCAGGAAACCGGCGAGCTGCTCGACCTGTCCCGCAAACTCACGGCCGCCACCGACCGCCAAGCGGTGATCAGCGCGGCCGTGCAGCACTTCAACGATTGGCACGACTTGCAATTGTGCCTGCTCAACCGCGACGACCAGGCCAGTTGGAAAATCGAGAGTGGTGAGCCGTTGACGTTCACCGAGGCCGAACGGGCGGCGGCCGATTGGTCGTGGCAGCACGATCAACCGGCGGGCGCCGGCACCGGGACACTGCCTTCCGGGCGTTGGTGGTGGTGGCCGTTGTCGGCGGAAGGCGGGCCGCTGGCTTTGCTGGGCGTATGCCCGAAAGAAGGCAAGCCGTTGAGTGGCCAGCGCCGCCGTTTGCTGGCGGCCCTCAGTCAACCCTTGGCCCAGGCGCTGGCGCGGGCGCAACTGGCCCAGGACCTGGAGGCGGCGCGTCTGCATGGTGAAACCGAACAACTGCGCAGCGCCTTGTTGGCTTCAGTGTCCCACGACCTGCGCACGCCGCTGACCGCCATGCGCGGCAGCATCGACAGCCTGCTGGCGCTGGGGGAGGCGATCCCGCTGGCCGATCGTCGCGACTTGCTCGAAGGCACCCGCGATGAAGCCGAGCGACTGGATCGCTACATCCAGAACCTGTTGGACATGACTCGTCTCGGCCACGGCGCCCTGAAGCTGGCGCGGGACTGGGTGGCGCCGGCCGATATCGTCGGCAGCGCGCTGAACCGCCTGCGGGCGGTGCTGGCGCCGCTGGCGCTCAGTGTCGAGGTGCCTGTTGAATTGCCCTTGTTGCATGTCCATGCGGCATTGATCGAACAGGCGCTGGTAAACGTGCTGGAGAACGCGGCGCGCTTCTCGCCGGCCCACGGACGCCTGTTGCTGAGCGCCGGGGCGACCGACAGCGAGGTGTTTTTTGCCGTGGCCGATGAAGGGCCCGGGATTCCTGAAGAGGAACGGGAGAAAATCTTCGACATGTTCTATACCGCCGCCCGTGGTGATCGTGGCGGGCAGGGCACGGGGTTGGGGTTGGCGATCTGTCAGGGTATGGTCGGCGCCCACGGCGGGCGGATCAGTGTGGCCGAAGGTCTCGACGGACGCGGCACCTGCATCACGCTGCACCTGCCGTTGCAGGCGCAACCAGGCATGGACGATGAAGCTTGAGCCCGGCTGAGATACTCTTTTGCTACCAGCAGCTTGCGACCTGCTAGCCTTTCCATTTGATTGCAATGAACGAGCCCCATGAGCCAGACCGCGACCCTTTTGGTCATCGATGACGAACCGCAGATCCGCAAATTCCTGCGCATCAGCCTGAGCTCCCAAGGCTACAAGGTGCTGGAAGCCGGCACCGGCGCCGAAGGGCTGGCCCAAGCTGCGCTGAACAAACCCGACTTACTGGTGCTCGACCTGGGCCTGCCGGACATGGACGGCCAGGAGGTGTTGCGCGAGTTTCGCCAATGGTCGACGGTGCCGGTGCTGGTGCTCTCGGTGCGGGCCAGCGAAGCGCAAAAAGTCGAGGCGCTGGACAACGGCGCCAACGATTACGTGACCAAGCCGTTCGGCATCCAGGAGTTCCTCGCCCGTATTCGCGCCCTGTTGCGCCAGGCCCCGACCGGCGAGCCCCAGGAGGCTGCGCTGAAGTTCGGACCGCTGACGGTGGACCTGGCCTATCGACGGGTGCTGCTGGACGACGCCGAAGTGGCCTTGACTCGCAAGGAGTACGCCGTCCTGGCGCAACTGGCGCGGCATCCGGGGCGGGTCATCACCCAGCAACAACTGCTCAAGGACATCTGGGGCCCGACCCACACCGAAGACAGTCACTATCTGCGGATCGTGGTCGGTCACTTGCGCCAGAAGCTGGCCGACGACCCGACCCGGCCGCGGTTCATCGTGACCGAGGCGGGGGTGGGGTATCGGTTGTTGGGGGAGGGTGGGCTTTAGGCTCTGTGGCGTTTGATTTGCCGCCTTCGCGAGCAGGCTCGCTCCCACATAAGATCTGCGGTGGACACTGTGTGGGAGCGAGCCTGCTCGCGAAGAGGCCCTGACAGCCAGATCGCTCAGTTCTGCTCACGCTCATACCGATCCAGGGTATCGCTGGCAATCTCCCGCCCCAGGGCGATCAATTCCGGCGCCTTGTAGAACTCGAAAAACCGGCACACCCGCTTAGGCACGTTGATCAGCACATCTGGCGGATAACCGGCGATCTTGTACTGGGCCAGGGAGGTCTGCATCACTTCGAAACTCTGGTTGATCAAGTCCAGCAACGAGGCTGGGCCGACGTTATCGATGATGAATGAACCGGTGGCGGATTTCGGCGCGCCTTCATTCTCCGGCGCGGCAGCCGGCTGTTGGCCTTCGGGCTCGGCCGAGTCGATCCATGGGTTGATGTCGGCCGCCTCGGCCTTCAAGGCTTCCTGCTCCAGCAGCAACAGTTGTTCGGCCTGCTTGCGGCGAAACGGCAGGCGCGAACCCAGTGAGCTGACCAGGGTATCGAAGCGGCGCCGGAACGCGGCGGGGCGCGGAATCACTGGTAATCGATACTGTTTCTGGTTGGTGGCGTTGAGGTTGACGGCGATGATCAGGTCGCAGTGGCTCGACACCACCGGCACGATCGGCAACGGATTGAGCAGACCACCGTCCACCAACATGCGGTTGCCTTGCATCACGGGCGTGAACAGGCTGGGAATCGCCGCCGAGGCGCGCATTGCCTGGTGCAGGCAACCTTCCTGGAACCAGATTTCCTGCTGGTTGGTCAGGTCGGTGGCCACGGCGGTGTAGGGAATGCGCAGGTCCTCGATATTGATGTCGCCGACGATCTTGTGGATCTGTCCGAACACTTTTTCACCGCGAATCGCCCCCAGGCGAAAGCTGACGTCCACCAGCCGCAGGACATCCAGGTAGTCGAGGCTTTCGATCCAGTCGCGGTAATCCTTGAGCTTGCCCGCGGCATAGATCCCGCCGACGACAGCGCCCATGGAACAACCGGCGATGCAGGCAATGTCATAGCCACGCCGTTCGATTTCTTCGATCACCCCGATATGGGCATAGCCCCGGGCCCCACCCGAACCCAATACCAATGCGACACGTTTTGTCATGACCCGGCCTCTTGTCGAACAGACTTCAACAATGCACTCATCGACGGCTCGGCTCAATCATTGTGGCGCACGCGTCGTTATTTGATACGCCAGCGCGGCATTTGCGTATTCTTCCCCACACTGGAATTTACCCGGTCGGGCCTTGGCACTTTTTGCCGGTGCGACCGTCTTACCAGCACGACTGTTTTCCTGACTTGAGGTGTAATCGATGAAAGCCCGGATCTGCCTGCCCCTGGTGGCATCCCTGATGGTTCTGGCCCTGGCTGGTTGCGCAGGCAAAACCGCTTACCGTGACAGCTGTGGCAGCCAACTCGACAGCGCCTGGCGTGAACTGGATCTGGCCAAGGCCGAAGGTTTTGCCGGCACCGTCAGCTACTCCAAGGCCTTGTCTTTGCTGACCGGCGCCAAGACCCAGCAGCAATTCGAAGCGTTCGAAGGCTGCGCCAAGAAAGCCGAGAAGGCGCGTTTCTACATCCGCGAATCCCGCGCGGGAAGGTGATAAAGGCAGCTGCAAGCTTTAAGCTTCAAGCTGCAAGAGGGCGCTACACGTCGCTCCTCACTTGCAGCTTGAAGCTTGCTACTTGAAGCTGCGTACGGAGTACGCCCCATGATCGATCGGCTGGTGGCCCGCATATTGGGCCTGGAAGTCCGGCTGCTGGCCTGTCAGGCCCGCTTGAATGCCCACACCGACAGCGAAGCCCTGCATGACCTGCGCACCACGGTACGCCGTTTGCGCAGCTTGTTGCGTCCGCTGCGTGGATTGCCCGGCGTTGAACAACTGGAAACGGCGGCTTCGGCGGTCGGTACGTTGACCACCCCGTTGCGTGACCGCGAAGTGTTGGCGGCTTACCTTGAGCAACACGGCCAGACCGCGGCGGCGCGGCGACGCCAGGTGCAAATGGCCGATGCCTATCCCGCCGTGGCCGCCAGTGTCGAGCTGGCCCAATTGCTGATGATCCTCGATGCGTTCCCGCGCTTCATTCGCGCCGCCCAGCGTGAGGGGTTGCTGAAGGGTTTGCGCAAACGCATCGAAAAGCGCCTGGACAAGCAATGGAAGAAACTCGACGAAGCCCTGCGCGATCCGGCCCATGACCGCCACCGTTTGCGCCTGTTGATCAAGCGCGTGCGCTACGCCATCGAAGCCTACCCCGAACTCGACCGTCTGCCCGAAGCGGCCATGCCCCGGCTCAAATCCGCCCAGGGCGCGCTGGGCGACTGGCATGATTGCTGGCAATGGCTGGCCAGGGCCAAGGAAGAAACCGATCTGCACGCTTGCGTGCCGACCTG
Source organism: Pseudomonas sp. Z3-6 (assembly GCF_051131985.1). Lineage (NCBI taxonomy): Bacteria > Pseudomonadati > Pseudomonadota > Gammaproteobacteria > Pseudomonadales > Pseudomonadaceae > Pseudomonas > Pseudomonas sp. Z3-6. Next base: position 5,042,485 of record NZ_CP071644.1, on the reverse strand, counting down.
GCACGCCACGATGGAAAAGGCCGAGGCCAAGTCCGACAAGGTGCTCGACAAGTTGATTGCCAGTTGCTTCGAATAATCCTGAACCCTGTACATGCCTCTGTGGGAGCGGGCTTGCTCGCGAAGGCGATAGATCAGTTCATACAGTTGTGACTGACCCACCGCCTTCGCGAGCAAGCCCGCTCCCACAGTTGATTGGGGGTGAATTCAAAAATGGCGGCTTTTCTGTCAGTCTCTTTGGCCGGAATGAGCCCTGTGCCGCCCGTCCGGGCTGGTTAAGATGCCTTCATCCTTTTCCCCTGTTTTCGAGGTCGTCATGCGCTTTTCCGAGTTGATCGATGCCGTGCGCCGGCAGCCAGGCGCGGTGACCATCGCGCCAGAATGGGGCCAGGGTCGGGCCAGTTTTGGCGGGTTGGTGGCGGCGCTGCAATATGAGGCGATGCGTGCCCGAGTGCCGGCCGATCGCCCGGTGCGTTCGCTGGCGATCACCTTCGTCGGCCCGGTCGAGCCCGACGTGCCGGTGAGTTTTGAAGTCGATGTGTTGCGTGAAGGCAAGGCGGTGAGCCAGGTGTTGGGGCGGGCGGTGCAGAACGGCCAGGTGGTGACCGTGGTGCAAGGCAGCTTTGGCGCCTCGCGCTCGTCCGTGGTGGCGGTGCAGGCCGACCCCGCGCCGGATTTCAAAAGCGTGGAGCAATGCCAGGAACTGCCTTACGTCAAGGGCATGACCCCGGAATTCATGCGGCACCTGGCGATGCGTTGGAGCGTCGGCGGCTTGCCGTTCAGCGGCAATAAATCCCGGAGCATGGGCGGCTGGGTGCGCTTGCGCGGTGATGTGCAGGAGGAGCCGCTTAACGAAAGCCATATCCTGGCCTTGGTGGACGCCTGGCCGCCGGCGTTGTTGCCGCACCTCTCGCAAATGGCCCCCGGCAGTACGCTCACCTGGACCATCGAGTTCGTCCAGCCGTTGCTGGAGCTCACGACGCTGGACTGGTGCAAATACCTGGCCGAGATCGAGCATGCCCAGGACGGCTACGGCCATGTCGCCGCGAAGTTCTGGAGCGCCGATGGTCGCTTGATCGCCCTGAGCCGGCAGACCGTAACGATCTTTGGTTAAAGGTTTCCTCGGTTAAGGCTTGCGGTTGTGACGGTGGCGATCGCGCCAGGCGCGCCACCAGCCACCGCTGAGGAAGAACCGCGGAAACGTCAGGAACTGCTCCACCAATAGGCGTGAGACTGCATCCTTGCGGTCGCTGAACGGTTCGGAGGTCTGGGTCTCCAGGCTGTGGCCGTGGCGCTGCAAGCCCAACGCCGCGAGGAGGCCGATGACACCGATGGCGACATCGCCCAGGCTCAAGCTGAACACCCCCGACACAATCAGCAGAAACGCGATGATGAACAGCGGCACGGCAATCAGGTGCAACACCAGGTTGGTGGGGTGGCGATGATTGCCGGGGTAGGCGCGCCATTGCCAGGCCGGAAGGTTGGGGTGACGTTTGCCCATGATGCTATTCCTTGAACGAAACCGAATAACCCAAGGATAGGTCCGGGCGGGCGGTGCGGCGAATGGCGGTTGGCTATCGAAGCGATAGGTGGCCATACAGTTTTGCTGTTGTGGCAAGGGACTTATTTGTTTTGTAAGGGCTGTGGGAGCAAGGTTTGCCCGCGATGGGCGCGATACGGTCTTTGGTGAACCGAGGTGCCCCCATCGCGGGCAAGCCTTGCTCCCACAGAGGGCATTCCCTCAATACAGGGGAGTTGGGCAAGCCAGTTTCTACAGTTTCAGCTGCCCGATCGCCTTGCTCAACTCCCCCGCCAACGTTGCCAGTTCGTCACTGGTGGTGGCTGAATCCACGGTCTGGCGCACGGTATTTTCGGTCACGTCGCGAATGCTCACCACCGCCCGGTTCATTTCTTCGGCGACGTGGCTTTGCTGCTCGGCCGCAACGGCAATCTGGGTATTGCTCTCGCGCATCTGCGCCACCGCTGCGGTGATCTGCGCCAACGCATCGCCGGCCTCGCGGGCCTGTTGTACGCAGTCGTCGGCCTTGAGCGAACTCTCCTGCATGAAGTCCACCGCGTCCCGGGTTCCGGCTTGCAGGGCCGAGACCATGGTGGTGATTTCGTCCGTGGACGTCTGGACTCGCTTGGCCAGATTGCGCACCTCGTCGGCCACTACGGCAAACCCCCTGCCCATTTCCCCAGCCCGCGCTGCTTCGATGGCCGCGTTCAGGGCCAGCAGATTGGTTTGTTCGGCGATGCTGTGGATCACATTGACCACGCCGTTGATCTTCTGGCTGTCTTCGGCCAGGCGTTGGATCATCTCGGCGGTCTGCTGCACGCCCGAAGACAACCCGGTGATCGACTGCTGCACCCGGCCGACCACTTCGTGGCCATTGCCGGCCAGGGTGTCGGCGGTTTTCGACAGGTCGCGGGTGGCGCCGGCGTGCTGGGCGATGTGATAAACCGTGGCGGACATTTCGTTGATCGCCGTAGCCGCCTGATCGGTTTCGCTTTGCTGGCCGAGCATGCCGTGGCGTACCTCGTTCATGCTCGACGCCAGGCGCGCCGCACCACTGTCCAACTGCCGGGCGGTGCTGGCAACGGTGTCGACCACCCGTTGATAGCCGGCTTGCATGGCATTGAATGCCGCCGCCATCTGGCCCACTTCATCCTTGCAGGCCAGGGGCACGCGGGCGGACAAGTCGCCGGTTTTTTCCACGTGCAGCATCACATCCTTGAGCGTATTGAGCTGGCTGAGCAAAAAGCGGATCAACAGTTGCGACGCGCCCAACATCGCCAGCATCAACACGAACACCGCCACGGCGTATTGGCTGAAGCGTTCACCGAACACTTGGCTCAGGCTTGCACCATGGGCCAATACCGCGAGTTGCTGGCCGTCACCTCGACGGATCACCTGGGCACCCAGCAGCGGATTGTCGCCCAACAGCGGCCCGGCATCGAATTCGACCCAGCCCTCGGCCTGCACCAGCGAAGGCAACGGTTGCTCATTGAACACCGGGATCTGCCCGCGCTGGAATGCCAAAAGGTTGTTGGCTTTGGGCACGGGTTGTCCAGTAGGCCAGGCGTCGAGCACCTGTGCCTGGACCCGGGCGTTCGCCTGGGCCGCGTGGTTGCGGGCTTGCTGTTCGAGGTGCACGGCGTAGAGCACCAGCAGCAACGTGGTGATAAAGGCGACTGCATTGACCGCCCAGAATTTGTATTTCAACGAGATATTGCTAAGCCAGGCACCCATGGAAGGTTTTCTCTGATAGCGGAAACAGCATTGGCAAGGTGCCATTATTGTGCCGCTACTCAGGAGGCTGGGTTTTGATGTGGGTCAACGGACAGCTGAGGTGCCGGGGATTTTGATATGGACTAACAGACAACCGGATCTCTTGTGGGAGCGGGCTTGCTCGCGAATGCGGTAGATCAGCAAATACAGTAGTGACTGATCCAACGCATTCGCGAGCAAGCCCGCTCCCACAGGGGAATGCGGGTTCATTCGGAAAGAGTGGGCAAACCAAAAAACGCCCGGGCGCAGGCGGTGCTGTGGGCGGCCAGGTCTTCCTGGGTTTCGCCCCGGTGCAAGGCCACTTCGCGCAGGACCTCCGTCAGGTAGGCCGGCTCGTTGCGCCCGTTCTTGGGTTTGGGCCGCAGCGTACGGGGCAGCAAGTAGGGCGCGTCGCTTTCAAGCATCATCCGACCGCGGGGTATTTCACGCACTAATGGGTGCAGGTGCGTGCCCCGGCGTTCGTCGCAAATCCAGCCCGTGATGCCGATGTGCAGGTCCAGGTCGAGGTAGCTGAACAGCGCCTTTTTTTCACCGGTGAAGCAATGCACCACGGCCGCCGGCAACTGATCGCGAAAATCCCGGAGGATGTCCAGCAAGCGCTGGTCGGCGTCGCGCTCATGGAGGAAGACCGGCAGTTGCAACTGGACTGCCAGGGCGAGGTGCTCCTCCAAGACTTTTTCCTGCTGGGGCCGAGGAGAGAAGTCCCGGTTGAAATCCAGTCCGCATTCGCCCACCGCACGCACGCGGCTGTGCATCAGCAGGTCCTTGAGGTGCCGGGCGCTGTCGGCGGTCCACTCGCTGGCGCTGTGGGGGTGAATGCCAGCGGTGGAAAACAGCCGCTGCCCGGTGTCGTCGAGCTGTTGGCACAGTTCCAGGGCCTGTTCGCTGCCCTCGAGGCTGGTGCCGGTCAGAACCAATTGGCAGACCCCGGATTCATAGGCGCGCTCAAGTACCGCCTGGTGTTTGTCGGCGAAACTGGGGTTGGTCAGGTTGACGCCGATATCGATGAGTTGCATGGTGCTACCTCGGCCCAAAGGCCGGAAAGCATATCAGAGCTGTAGATTTATAAGAAAAACCAAGAACTACAACGAGTTGAGGCTGTCTGTTAAGGCCGCGAGACACATTGGGTTGGTATAAAGGCCATCGCTGTGCCAGTCTTCCGCACTTTTTCGGCGTCTCAGACGCTCTGTTTCCGTCGACTCAGCCTCGTTTTTCAAGGGAGGCGGTCGGCGGTATTCCTTCCGGAGAGTGGATGACACGTCCCCAGGCGTTGCTACTGTTGTGTTGTTCGCTGCTGTTGCCGATGCCGGCCGAAGCGCGGCTGCCTGGCCCAGTGCAGGCGGTGGCGCCGGGCACGGTGCGCGACTTGGCGCAAATCCGTAGCAGCCGAGTGTTGAAGGTGCTGGTCAATCAGAGTCGCAACAGCTCCGGTGAAGTCCAGGGCCAACCCATTGGCGTCGAATACCACCGGCTGCGCGCTTTCGAGCAATACCTCAATGGCCACGCCCTGGATGGCCAGGAAATCACTCTCAAGATCATCCCCAAGGCCAAGGACCAACTGCTCGGTGCCTTGCAGCGTGGGGAGGGCGACCTCGTCGCGCCGGGTGAGTTGCTTGAGCCCCAGGCCGGCCATGCCGTCAGTGCCAGCAATCCGATCCGTACCGACGTGCCTTTGCTGCTGGTGGGCATCAAGGGTGAGAAGCGCTACACGCGCGTGGAGCAACTGTCCGGCAAGACCCTGGCCCTGCCCAACGGCAGCGCGGCGGGGGACGCCGTGAGCCAGATCAACCAGAAGCTGGCGCTGCTCAAGCTGCCGCCGGTGAAGATCGAATGGGTCGATCCCTCCCTGGCTGTGGAGGATGTCCTGGAGATGGTTCAGGGTGGGATTTTCCATTTGACCATCGTCGAGCAGCCCATCGCCGAGCGCTGGGGCAAGATCCTGCCCAAGCTGCGCTTCGACCGTCAGGTGCTGATTGGCGAGCCGGGTGACGAATACTGGTTCGTTCGCCGTGACGCCGCCATGCTGCGGGCGAGCATCGACCGATTCCTGGTGACCTACAAGGTGCCCTCTAATCAAGACGCGGCATTCCTGCGTATCTATCGGCGTTTGTACCAAGTCCATTATCCGCTGGCCCGGGCCAATCGCCAGCGTCTGGAAAAGCTGCGCCCGGTGCTGCAAAAACATGCCGATGCCCAGGGCATGGACTGGCTCAACCTGGCGGCCCTGGCCTTCAAGGAATCCGCCCTGCAACCCAACGCCCGCAGCGGCTCAGGCCCCACCGGCCTGATGCAGATCACCCCGGCGGCGGCCCAGCGCGTCGGGGTCGATAACATCCAGAACCTGGACGCCAATGTGCAAGCCGGCGCCAAGTACCTGGCCCTCATCCGCCGCAAGTTCTTCGCCAGCCCCAAGCTCAACGAGCGCGAACGCATGGCCTTTGTCCTGGCGGCCTACAACATGGGCCCCGAGCGTGTCCAAGGTATGCGCGCCGAGGCTCGGCGACGGGGACTGAACCCCAACCAATGGTTTTTCCAAGTCGAGCGCATTGCCATGGAGCAGGTGGGAATGGGCGCCGTCAGCTATGTTAATAGTGTGAATAAGTACTACCTGGCGTTTGATCGTGAACGGGAGTCCTTGGAACCGAAGGAGCAAAAGGTTGCATTGCGTAAATGATCGAATAAATTGATTGATATAACGGATTATTTCCGCTTTTAACATGAATTTTATTGATTAATATAGCGGCCAACTCTCCACTACCCCAAGGAATAACCTTATGAGCACATTCATCAACAAAGTCCTGTTCACCCGCGCCGGCTACGGCTTGACTGTGCTGCGCATCGTCGTCGGCGTCATCTTTGCCGCCCACGGTTCGCAGAAACTCTTCGGTCTGTTCGGTGGCTACGGCCTGGCAGGCACGGCGCAGTGGATGGAAAGCATCGGCCTGACCCCGGGCTATGTGATGGCGACACTGGCGGGCGGCACGGAGTTTTTTGCCGGCCTGGCGTTGATCATCGGTCTGCTGGCCCGTCCTGCGGCGTTGGGCCTGGCGTTTGTGTCGCTGGTGGCGATTTTCTCGGTGCACATTGGTAACGGCTTGTTCATGGCCAACAACGGTTATGAGTTTGCCCTGGCGTTGCTGGGGGGCAGTATCGCCGTGTTGATCGAAGGGGCGGGCAAGTTGTCGGTCGATCGTGCCGTTGCGGGTTGATTGCTCGATTTGAATTCGAGGCCCGTCTTGTACGTAATGCTGTTCACTTAGGAAAAACGGCGCTCCTTCCAGAAATGGGAAGCGCCGTTTTTTTGCGGCTTTTTGGAAAAATCTACTCGCCTTTTCCTGGATGGATCGTGTGTATATCCGTTGCTGCGGTAACGACGGCTTAGGGTTTCGCCCTTACGGCGGGTCACTGTTGAGAAGCGTGTAGCGTTTTTCCTGTGGGAGCGAGCCTGCTCGCGAAGGCGGTGGCTCAGCCACATAGATGCCGGCATGTGCCCCGTTCTTGCTCTTGCTCTTGCTCTTGCTCTTGCTTTGGATCTTGATCTTGATCTTGATCTGGACGCCCCGTTAAACCACGCTGGCCGAACGCAGGCATTGCGCAGTGGGCACCTCGGCATGGATGCCGAGGTAGCCGCGCTGGGCCATGGATGGCCCTTCGCGGCGGCCCACGGAGCAATGCCGGAGTGAGGGCATGCCGAGCCTAAGCGAGGCACCGAGTGGTGGGGCAAAGCGTTTTTGGTTACTTTTGGCGCTTTTCCAAAAGTGACCCGCTGTAAGAGCGGAACCATAAGTAGCCGTTGCCGCAGAAACGGATATACACACCAAACCACGCCCCTCTGAACAGATAATCAGAACACAGCATTACCGTCTTGCACGGGTCTTTTTTATGGGAAGTGATTCTTGACACTGACCAGTCAGCTTCTCTAGGATGCCGCTCATGCGCCGATTTAAACAGCTACTTGCGGGGCGCCAGGTGACTCATCCAGTCGCCGACAGAAGCCGGAAAACACGGCTTCGAAATACCGCTAAAGCGCTGGTTCGGTGTTGCCTCTCACCTGCCATGCAGACTTTTGAGGCAGAGACACGACACGATGAACGCACCCAGTCCCCTTGTACGTCTTGCGCCGATCACGGCGAACCTAGTGCAGCGCAACCCGAAAATCCTCCTGGGCGGCACCCACCAGCCAACACTCTTGCGTTACCTTGACGGCTGGCCACGTCGCAACCACGGGCCTGCTGCTTTCCTGATCCAATTCGTCGAAGACGGTGAATCACTGGCACGTTTTGCCAATGATAGCTTCGACCTGGCTGTCATCCAGTCCCCCAGCACGGCGGACGCTCCCGAAATGATCCGGCAACTGACCCGTGTTGCACGGCAGGGCCTGATCACTCGCCGCTGAGGCGAGGATTACGGATATTACGGATACGCGATGTCGACGATGTAGACCCGCTTCTCACCTGTGGGCGTCTGGACGCTGACCTCCGCGTCCAAGGCCTTGCCGATCAGTGCCCTGGCCAACGGCGAGTCAATGCTGATCAGGTTCTGTTTCAGATCCAGCTCGTCCGGGCCAACAATGCGATAGCGTGATTCCTTGCCGTCCTCATCTTCGACCGTGACCCAGGCGCCGAAATAAACCTTGTTTGGATCGCTGGGTTTTTCACTGACCACCTTGAGCGCCTCGAGGCGCTTGGTGAGGAAGCGCACGCGACTGTCGATTTCCCGCAGCATTTTCTTGCCGTAGGTGTATTCGGCATTTTCCGAGCGATCGCCCTGGGCCGCTGCCTCGCTGACCGCCTGGGTCACCTGGGGACGGCGCACATGCCACAGCTCATGGAATTCGGCGCGCATCCGCGCTTCACCCTCGGGGGTGATCAGCGCGGTGCCGGCGGTGCGGGGTGGGCGATAACGGCTCATGGCAACTTCTTGTGATAGCGAAGCCGGGAGTCTATCAACCCTCGCGCAATACTGTCAGCGGGCTGGCGTTGAGCGCCCGACGGGTACCAAACACCCCGGCCGCGCCGATCAACAAGGCCCCCAACAGCGGCAATACCAATAGCCATGGATGCGGGTGCCAGGGCAGGTCGAAGGCGTACCGGTAAAGCACCAGGCTCACCAGCTCCGAGCCCAGGGCCGCCAATAGGCCGCTGACCGCCCCCAACAGGCCGAATTCGATGCGTCGGGCCTTGACCAGCAGAGGGCGTTCGGCGCCCAGTGCGCGCAACAGCGCGCCTTGGCGAATCCGCTCGTCGAGGGTGGCCTGCAGGCCGGAAAACAGCACCGCCATCCCCGCCGCCAGTACAAACAACAGCACGTACTCCACGGCCAGGGTCACCTGGGCCAGGATGCTGCGCAGTTGTTCGAGCAGGGCTTCGACTTGCAGGATCGTCACCGCCGGGAAGGCCCGGGACAGGTCGACGATTTGTTGGTCGTGACCCGCCGCCAGGTAGAAGCTGGTGAGGTAGGTCGCCGGCAGGTCCTTCAATGTGCCGGGCTGGAAGATCATGAAGAAGTTGGGCTGGAAATTGTCCCAGTTGATTTCCCGCAAGCTGGTGACCTTCGCCTCACGGTTGACGCCGCCCACGCTGAAGACCAGGCGATCGCCCAGCTTGATCTTGAGGTTTTCGGCGACTTTGCCTTCCACCGAAACCCCCGGGACATCGTCCGGTGGCTGCTGCGGCCACCAGGTCCCGGCGGTGACGACGTTGCCCGCCGGCAGGTCCGCGGCCCAGGTCAGGCTCAGGTCGCGTTGCAGTGCCCGGTCACCCGCCGAATCCTTGGTGACGAACTCCGTGGCCGGTTCGCCATTGATGCTGATCAGGCGCCCGGGTACCACGGGGTAGAGCGGGGCTGATTGCGCGGACAATTCCAGCAGCTTGTCGGTGAAGGCCTGCTTGTCGTTGGGCAGGATGTTGAGGGCGAAATAGTTCGGCGCATTCTTGGGCAACTGGTTTTGCCAGGTGTCCAGCAACTCGCCGCGCAGCAGCGCGATCAACGCCATGGACAACAGGATCAGGCCGAACGCCAGGGCCTGGCCGGCCGCCGCCAGGGGATGACGCAGCAATTGGCCGAGGCCCAGCCGCCAGGGCAGGGCGGCGCGGGCCAGCAGGCGACGCAGGCTCTGGAGCAACAGCAATAAGAGGCCGCCGAGCACCAGCGCGGCAACGACACCACCGCCCAACAGGGCGAAGGTCAGCACCAGGTCCAGGCTCAGGCGCCACATGATCAGGCCCAGGGCGCCCAGTGCGGCACCGTAGATCACCCAGGAGCTGGAGGGGATTGGCAGCATGTCCCGGCGCAGCACACGCAACGGCGGCACTCGCCCCAGCGCAGCCAGTGGCGGCAAGGCGAACCCCGCCAACGCCACCAGCCCGGTGCCGATTCCGGCAATCGCCGGCAGCAGGCCGCCGGGCGGAACGGTGGTAGGCAGCAGGTCATGCAGCAGGGCGAACAGGCCCAATTGGGCGACCCAGCCGAGCAGTGCGCCGCTGATGCTGGCGAGCAGGCCCAGCACCGTCAATTGCAGGCTGAACAGCACCATGGTTTCCCGGCGGGACAGGCCCAGGCAGCGCAGCAGCGCGCTGGCGTCGAAGCGTCGGGTGGCGAAGCGGTTGGCCGAAAGCGCGACGGCCACACCGGACAACAACACCGCCACCAGACTGGCCATGTTCAAGTAGCGCTCGGCCTTGCCCAGGGCGCCGCCGATCTGGCGGTTGCCGTCGCGGGCATCCTGCAGGCGCTGGTTGGGTTCAAGCCCAGGCTTGACCAGGTCGCGGTAGGTTTGCAGGGCCGGTGCCGGGCCGCGCCACAGGTCGCGATAGCTGACACGGCTGCCCGGTTGCACCACGCCGGTGGCCTCCAGGTCCTTGAGGTTGATCAGTACCCGCGGGGTGAGGCTGTAGAAGTTGCCGGCGCGATCGGGTTCATAGGTCAGCACCCGGGCCAGGCGCAGGGTCTGGTTGCCGACGTCGATGCTGTCGCCGATCTTCAGGTCCAGTGCCGTCAGCAGCCGTGCCTCGACCCAGGCCTCGCCAGGGTTCGGACGTCCGCCGGTTTCTTCCGGGGCGAACGGGGCAGGGGTGCTTTTCAGCTCGCCGCGCAAGGGGTAGCGGTCATCGGCCGCCTTGACGCTGGACAGCTGGATGCCATTGTCGGTGGCCACGACACTGGAGAACTCCACCACCCGGGCATGTTCCAGGCCCAATTCGGTGCCGCTGCGGATTTGCTCCGGGCGGGCCGGCGAGCTGCCTTCGAGCAGCAGGTCGGCGCCGAGGAATTCGGTAGCGCGCATCATCATCGCGCCGTTGAGGCGGGCACCGAAGTAGCCGATGGCGGTGCTCGCCGCCACCGCCACCAACAGGGCGAAGAACAACACCCGCAACTCACCGGCGCGGGCATCGCGAAGCAATTGACGGACAGCGAGGCTGAACAGGCGCAACAGCGGCAGACGTGCCATCAAGGCTCCAGAGGGGCGACCATCTCGCCGGCTTCAAGTCGGATCAGGCGCCGGCAGCGATGGGCCAGGCGTTCATCATGGGTGACCAGCACCAGGGTCGTACCGCGTTCCTTGTTCAGTTCGAACAGCAGGTCGCTGATGCGCTCGCCAGTGTGGCTGTCGAGGTTGCCGGTGGGTTCGTCGGCAAACAGCACGTCGGGCTCGGCGGCAAAGGCGCGGGCAATCGCCACCCGTTGCTGTTCACCACCGGAGAGCTGGCGCGGCGAATGGGTCAGGCGCTGGCCCAGGCCGACGCGCTGCAACAGTTGCGTGGCGCGTTCGCGGGCATCCTTGCGGCCGTCCAGCTCCAGCGGCAACATGACGTTTTCCAGTGCATTGAGGCTGTCGAGCAACTGGAATGACTGGAAGACGAAACCGACATGCTCGGCGCGGATCCGCGCCCGCTGGTCTTCATCCAGCGCGCTGAGGGCCTGCCCGGCGAGCGTGACCTCGCCGCTGCTGGGCAGGTCGAGGCCGGCCAGCAGGCCCAGGAGGGTGGATTTGCCGGAACCGGACGCGCCGACGATGGCCAGGCTGTCGCCCTTGTTCAGTTCCAGGCTGAGTTCATGCAGGATGGTCAGTTCACCTTCCGCGCTGGCGACCACTTTGCTAAGGTCCGTCGCGGTGAGAATGCTTGAGCCCATGGAGAATCCGATGCGTGTGTGGTTTTTGAGTGCCGGCCTGGCCTTGATGTGCATGGTCCAGAACGCAGCGGCGGGTACAGTCCTGATCGTTGGCGATAGTATCAGCGCGGCTTTCGGCCTGGATACCCGGCAGGGGTGGGTGTCGTTGCTCGAACAACGGCTCAAGGCCGAGGGTTTTGACGATAAAGTGGTCAATGCCTCCATCAGCGGCGACACCAGCGCCGGAGGCCAGGCGCGGCTGCCGGCGCTGCTTGCAGCCCATAAACCGGACCTGGTGATCCTGGAACTGGGCGGCAACGATGGCTTGCGTGGACAACCGCCAACACAATTGCAACAAAACCTTGCAGCGATGATCGACAGCGCCCGCGCCAGCGGTGCGAAGGTACTTTTGCTGGGTATGCAATTGCCGCCCAACTACGGACGGCGCTACACCGATGCCTTCGCTCGGGTCTACAGCACCCTGGCCGAGGAGAAGAAAGTCCCGCTGGTGCCGTTTTTCCTCAAGGACGTCGGTGGCGTTCCGACCATGATGCAGAGCGACGGATTGCACCCGTCCGTCGCGGCCCAGGGCAAGTTGCTGGAAAATGTCTGGCCGACGCTGAAACCGCTGCTTTGACGCTTTTCTACCGGCGGGCTTTCGGCTAATGTGGCGCCCCCGATTTGGAGCCCCCGATGCCGCGTCCCGCCTGGTCCCTGTTTGCCTACCAACTGATCGAGCCTGACGAGCAGTTGGACCTGTTCGCCTGCCAGGAAGTACGGGTGCACCTGGTGACCCGGCAGTTGGAACTCGGTGGCTCGGCCGACCGGACCCTCTGCGGCAGCCTGCTACCGGCCCAGCCGCGCTGGTCGAGCGTCGATCGCAAAATTTTCCAGGATCATCGCCTGTGCTCGCTGTGCCGGGCGATCCTGGAATCCCAGAAGCGCGGCACCTCGCCGATCTGGCCGGAGCTGCGGTTCGAACTTTAATCCCCGAATTCTAGGTATTGCCTTTGTGGGAGCGGGCTTGCTCGCGAAGGCGGCACATTCGACATCAACGCAAGCAGACCCACCGCTTTCGCGAGCAAGCCCGCTCCCACAGGGTTCCATTTCAATTTCCAGACATGCTGCGCATCGGACGCCTCCGTACCGCTCTCCCCGAAATAACAGGTGGCAGTGTACAATCGCCGTTTTCATACCCCAGTTCGATCTGCGAAGGATTTCCCGGATGTTGCCGCGCTTGCCTGCCGTCGCCCGCTGCCTGTCTCTTGCCGCCCTGTGTATGGCGGGCCCCGTTGCCGCCCTGGAGCTGCCCCTGCCACCGCCGGGTGAAGACATTATCGGCCAGGTGCAGGTCATCAAGGCCAAATACGAAGACACCTTCGCCGACCTAGGCACCGCCTATGACCTGGGCTACAGCGAGATGGTCGCTGCCAACCCGGGGGTTGATCCCTGGTTGCCGGGCACTGGTACCGAGATCGTGTTGCCCACGCGCTTCATCCTGCCGCCGGGCCCGCGCGAGGGCATCGTGATCAACCTGGCCGAGTACCGTCTCTACTATTTCCCCAAGGGGCGGAACGTGGTCTACACCTTCCCGCTGGGGATTGGCCGTGAGGGCTGGGGCTCGCCAATCGCCCACACCAGCATCATCGCCAAGACCCCGAACCCGACCTGGACTCCGCCCGCGTCGATCAAGGCCGAACACGCCGCCGACGGCGACCCGTTGCCGAATGTCGTGCCTGCCGGCCCTGATAACCCGCTGGGTCCTTTCAAGTTCACCCTGGGCACCCCGGGCTACCTGATCCACGGTTCGAACAAGAAGTTCGGCATCGGCATGCGCACCAGTCACGGTTGCTTCCGGATGTTCAACAACAACGTACTGGAAATGGCCGGCATGGTGCCGGTGGGCACGTCGGTGCGGATCATCAACGACCCCTACAAGCTGGGCTTGAGCGGCGGCAAGGTGTATCTGGAAGCGCATACGCCGCTGGACGACAAGGGCAACCCGTCGGTGGTGGACAAGCACACCGCCGTCATCAACGCGATGCTCAAGCGCGAAGACATCACCAGCAACCTGCGCATGAACTGGGACGTGGTGCGGGACGTGGTCGCGGCCGAAGATGGCCTGCCAGTGGAAATCGCAGTTCCAAATACCTCGGCACCGATGGTTTCGAGCGCGCCGATCGACCTGCAGCAGTAAAAGCTTGAAAGCAACCCGCCGACGTTTCGCGATGTCGGCGGGTTTTTTATCGCCTGGTAAAACACCAGTCAATAGCTCTTGAATCCAAAAAAAAGCCGACCCAAGAATGGGTCGGCTCGATAACAATCCCGAAGGACTATTACTTGCGGCTAGCTTTTTCCAGCATGCGCAGAGCACGCTCGTTAGCTTCGTCAGCAGTCTGTTGTGCTTTTTGAGCAGCAGCCAGAGCTTCATCAGCTTTACGGTAAGCTTCGTCTGCACGAGCCTGGGAGCGAGCTGCTGCGTCTTCGGTAGCAGTCAGACGTGCTTCGGTTTCTTTCGATGCGCTGCTGCAACCGGTAGCCAGAACTGCGGCCAGGGCCAGAGCAGAGAATTTCAGAACGTTGTTCATCGGTTTCCCCTTCAAGGACTTTCTATTAGTGACTGTCTCCCCAGACTGAGGAGTTAGCCGGCGTACATACTACCCATTACTTGTAGTAAGTAAACTGACGTAGCGCAAGAAGCAAAAAAATTGTAGGCGGTGATTCTTTTTCGAGCAACTTTTCTGAGGGTTGTTTAAAAAATATACAGGCCAAAGCCCTTGCCTGGAGCGCGTCGACGAAAAAAAGTTCCGTGGCCGGGTGAACTCTCGCAGACCTCGCTAACGTCGTTGTTTATTGATTCACCTACACTTTTGTACATTTTTTGTGCAGCGCTCCGGGCATCTTTATTGGTATTGGCGGTGACTTTAACTACGCGCGCTCGTCTCAAGACTCAACAACTGGCGATGTTCAGCTATTGCACCGTGACCGACTACAGCGCGACGATGGCGCTCAATCGATAAACCCGACCAGGTTCACCCCTTCGATGACAGGCGTGCCTTGAGCATTTGCGTCATTGGTGCCTACTATTCACGACGTGCTCGGGTTTGGGCGGATCGGTTTTGGCGCTCGGTGACCAGGAAGGCACGGGGTGGCGTAGAGGTTCCTTCGCCGGAAAAACATCGGTAAGGTAGGGGTCGGCATTCAGACCCGCGAGGAGTAGTGATGAGCGAGGCGGTTACCATCCACCATGACCAGGCTGGTCATCAGTTCGAGACCAATGTGGACGGTCATCGTGCCTATCTGACCTACATGGACCTGGGCAAGCAGACCCTGGACATCTATCGTACCTTCGTGCCCAACGCCCTGCGTGGCAGGGGGATTGCAGCGAAGTTGACCGAAGAGGCGCTGAAGTACGCTGAAGAAATGGGCTACACGGTGATCCCGTCCTGCTCCTACGTGGAGCGCTACATGGAGCGTCACCAGCGGCACGCGGCGAAGCTCTGAGAAAACGGATTCCCAATAAAAAACGCCGGGCTGAGAAGCCCGGCGTTTTTTATTTCTGGTGGAGCAAAGGATCGCAGGCTTCGCCAGCTCCCACATACCCCAAATATGCGTGGGAGCGTGTAGGAGCTGTGTAGGAACTGTCGAGTGAAACGAGGCTGCGATCTTTTCAGCCGCGCTGCCGCTTAGGCAATACATCCTTGAGCTTGGCATGCATGCTGCGCAGGGTGTTCTCGGTCGCGCTCCAGTCGATGCAGGCATCGGTGATGGAGACGCCGTATTGCAAGTCGGCGAGGTCTTTCGGAATGGCCTGGCAGCCCCAGTTCAGGTGGCTTTCGACCATCAGGCCGATAATCGACTGGTTGCCTTCCAGGATCTGGTTGGCCACGTTTTCCATGACCAGCGGTTGCAAGGCAGGGTCCTTGTTGGAGTTGGCGTGGCTGCAATCGACCATGATGTTCGGTTTGATCTTGGCTTTGTTCAGTGCCTGCTCGCACAGGGCAACGCTGACCGAATCGTAGTTCGGCTTGCCGTTGCCACCGCGCAGCACCACGTGACCGTAGGCGTTGCCCTTGGTGGTGACGATCGACACGCCACCTTCCTGGTTGATGCCCAGGAAACGGTGCGGGCTGGAAACCGATTGCAAGGCGTTGATCGCCACGGTGAGGCCACCGTCGGTGCCATTCTTGAAGCCTACCGCCGACGACAGGCCGGAGGCCATTTCGCGGTGGGTCTGGGATTCGGTGGTACGCGCGCCGATGGCCGACCAACTGATCAGGTCCTGCAGGTACTGCGGCGAGATCGGGTCGAGGGCTTCGGTGGCGGTGGGCAGGCCCATTTCGGCCAGGTCCAGCAGCAATTGACGACCGATGTGCAGGCCGTCCTGGATCTTGAACGAGTCGTCCAGGTACGGGTCGTTGATCAGGCCTTTCCAGCCGACGGTGGTCCGAGGTTTCTCGAAATACACGCGCATGACCAGGTACAAGGTGTCCGATACTTCCGCGGCCAGCACTTTCAAGCGCTCGGCGTATTCGTGGGCGGCCTTGATGTCGTGGATCGAGCAGGGGCCGATGACCACGAACAGGCGATGGTCGGTGCCGTCCAGGATGTTGCGAATGACTTCCCGGCCCTTGGTCACGGTGCGCAGGGCAGCGTCGCTCAAGGGAATATCGCGCTTGAGCTGGTCAGGCGTGATGAGGGTCTCGTTGGAGGCGACGTTAAGGTCGTTGATCGGTAAATCAGCCATCGTGTTACTCGTCAGGTCACGGGTGCCGGCCGCCAGCGATCCCCGCGCGGCGGTGCACAGCGGATTTTAAGCGCGTCGGGGAGCCGAACCTTATCGCGTTACGAGGTGGCTCGACAATGGGCTGAGACGGGTTTAATGCCCTACAGGCTGGGGAAAAGGCCTTGGAGATGGCTCTGCAACAGATTCGTGAGCAGATGTAATGAAGATTGCATGCCGTGCCGCTCGCGCTGATAGTGTGCAGGAACTTTTACCAGGGGAGTTGCGACGATGCAGGCAGGCGCTAAACCACGGATCGGGATGATCGGCACCGGGGCGATTGGCGGGTTCTACGGGGTGATGCTGGCGCGTGCCGGTTTTGACGTGCACTTCCTGTTGCGCAGCGAATTTGCCGCCGTGGCCGAAGCCGGTTTGCGGATCGACAGCGCGGTCCACGGTGCACTGGCCCTCCACCCGGTCCAGGCCTATCTCTCGGCAGCCGACATGCCGCCCTGCGACTGGCTGCTGGTCGGCGCCAAGACCACCAGCAATGCCGACCTGGCCCCGGCCATTGCCCAGGCGGCCGCTGATGGGGCCAAAGTCCTGCTGCTGCAGAACGGCCTCGATGTCGAGGACGACCTTCGACCGTTGCTGCCCGACTCGTTGCACCTGCTGGGTGGCCTGTGCCTGATCTGCGTGCATCGCGTCGGCCCTGGCGTCGTCGCCCATCAGGCACTTGGCGCGGTCAACGTCGGTTATCACAGCGGTCCTTGCGCCGATCAGGCGCAACGCATGGCGATCGTCGAAGAAGTGACGACGATGTTCCGCAGCGCCGGTATCGACGCCCAGGCCATGCCCGGCCTGCAACAGGCCCGCTGGCAGAAGCTGGTGTGGAATGTGCCGTACAACGGCCTTTCGGTTCTGCTGGGCACCAGTACTACGCCGTTGATGGCCAACGACCATAGCCGCGAATTGATCCAGGCGCTGATGGGGGAGGTGGTTCGCGGTGCCCAAGCCTGCGGGCATCAGATCGCGCCGGGTTATGCCGAGTACCTGTTCGCGATGACCGAGAAGATGCCCGACTACTGGCCGAGCATGTACCACGATTATTCCCACAAGCGTGCGCTGGAACTGGACGCGATCTATGGTCGGCCATTGGCGGCGGCGAAAGCGGCAGGGTGTGAGCTGCCGAAAATCGAAGCCTTGTATCAGGCGTTGGCGTTCATGGATCGAAACAACCGCTGAGCGGGCGAAAGGGGGGGATCGGCATGGCAAACAACATCGACGACAAATTGGTGCTGGCGATTTCGTCGCGGGCGCTGTTCGACCTGAGGGAAAGCCACAAGGTGTACCTGTCGAGTGGCGTCGAGGCCTATCGGCAATATCAGATCGAGCATGAAGACGAAGTCCTGGCGCCCGGTGACGCGTTCGCCCTCGTGCAGAAACTGCTGGACCTCAACGAGCACCTGGGGCGTGCCCGGGTCGAGGTGATCCTGGTCTCGCGCAACAGTGCCGACACCGGCCTTCGGGTGTTCAACTCCATTCATCACTATGGGCTGGCCATTTCACGCGCGGCCTTCGTTGGCGGCCGTAGCCCTTACCCGTACCTCAAGGCTTTCGGCTGCGATCTCTTTCTGTCCACTCACGCTGAAGACGTGCGCAGCGCCCTGGACGCTGGCTTTGCCGCGGCGACCATCCTCTCGGGTGGTGCCAGTCGCGCCGCTAGCGGGGAATTGCGCATCGCCTTCGACGGCGATGCCGTGCTGTTTTCCGATGAGTCGGAGCGTGTCTATCAGACCGGTGGTCTGGAGGCATTCCAGGCCAGCGAGCGACAGGCCGCCCGCGAGCCGCTGCGGGGCGGGCCGTTCAAGGGCTTCCTGGCGGCGCTCAATGCGCTGCAACGTGAGTTTCCCGAGGATGCCTGCCCCATCCGCACGGCGCTGGTGACGGCCCGTTCGGCACCGGCCCACGAGCGGGTCATCCGGACGTTGCGTGAATGGGACATCCGTCTGGATGAGTCGTTGTTTCTCGGCGGCCTGACCAAATCGGCCTTTCTGGAGGCCTTCGCCGCCGATGTGTTTTTCGATGACCAGACGGGCCATTGCGAACTGGCTCGGGAGGTGGTCGCCACCGGTCACGTGCCCCATGGCATCAGTAACGAAATAAAGCCCTGACGACCTCGGGGCCGGGACGTCAGGCCGCACGTCGCAGTCTCCAAGGCGCTGCTAAGCTGAATCAATCTCCGCCATTCTGGCACTCGAGGAGGTCACATGATTCGTTCGATGCTGTACGCCACAGACTTGGGTCTCTACGCCCCTTATGTGATGCAGCATGCCTTGGCGTTGGCACGGACGTTTGAAGCCGAGTTGTATGTGGTGCATGCGGTAGAACCGATGGGGCTATTCGCCGAATCGGTGTTGCAAAGCTATCTCGACGAGCAAGCGCTGAACGAATTCCATCGCCAAGGTCTGAGTACGGTGATGGCCAATATCGAACAGCGGGTGCTCGACAATTTCCGCGAGGAATTGGGGGACGGGCAACAGGACTTGAAACTGATCAAATCGGTCAGGGTGTACCAGGGCGATCCTTCCCAGGTCATCCTGGAGCAGGCTGCGAAACTCTCCGTGGATTTGTTGATCGTGGGCAGTCATTGCCAAGGAGCGAGCGGTGAAACCCCCTTGGGCAGGACCGCTGCGCGGGTATTGCAGTTATCCCGGGTGCCGGTCTACCTGGTCCCGCTGGTGCAGCGCCGACGCCAGGGCGAGGCCTGAGGCTAAATGATGGCGTTTTATAAAAAGTTCTAGATTTATTGTCGTGACCTTCCATATAGTTATATACCGTCGCTGATGCCCGTGGCGTCCAACTGCTTTGAGGGATACATATGAAGCTTCAACAATTGCGCTACATCTGGGAAGTGGCGCACCACGACCTCAACGTTTCCGCTACTGCCCAAAGCCTCTACACGTCGCAACCCGGCATCAGCAAGCAGATCCGCCTGTTGGAAGATGAACTGGGCGTCGAAGTCTTCGCCCGCAGCGGCAAGCACTTGACCCGCGTGACCCCGGCGGGTGAGCGCATCATCACCACGGCCGGCGAGATCCTGCGCAAGGTCGAGAGCATCAAGCAGATCGCCCAGGAATTCTCCAACGAGAAAAAAGGCACCCTCTCGATCGCCACCACCCACACCCAGGCTCGTTATGCGCTGCCGCCGGTGATCAGCAATTTCATCAAGCAATACCCCGACGTGGCGCTGCACATGCACCAGGGATCGCCGATGCAGATCGCCGAGATGGCGGCCGACGGCACGGTGGATTTCGCCATTGCCACCGAGGCCCTGGAGCTGTTCGGTGACCTGGTGATGATGCCGTGCTACCGCTGGAACCGCTGCGTGGTCGTGCCCCAGGGCCATCCGTTGACCAAGCTGCCCAAGCTCACCCTCGAAGCCCTGGCCGAATACCCGATCGTGACCTATGTATTCGGTTTCACCGGTCGTTCCAAACTCGACGAAGCCTTCAGCCACCGTGGCCTGACGCCGAAAGTGGTGTTCACCGCCGCCGACGCCGACGTGATCAAGACTTACGTTCGCCTGGGCCTGGGCGTGGGCATCGTCGCGAAGATGGCCGTCGATACCAAGCTCGACAGTGACCTGGTGGTGTTGGATGCCAGCGAATTGTTCGAATCCAGCGTGACCAAGATCGGTTTCCGTCGTGGCACGTTCCTGCGCGGTTTCATGTGTGATTTCATCGAGAAATTCGCGCCGCACCTGACCCGTGAAGTCATGGCCAAGGCCATCCAGTGCCACAACAAGCAGGAACTCGAAGAGTTGTTCGACGGTGTCGAGCTGCCGGTGCACTAAGGCCCTTCTAGATCGCCTCGGTGACTGCGAACTGTTGCCGGGCGCCCGCTACGACGATTTCCACCTCATCCCCTTCGAACTTGCCCAAAAGGCCGCGGCCCAGCGGTGAGCGAGGGGTGATGACGGTGATCGGCTGGCCCACCAGCGAAACCTTCAAACCCGCCGCATCCGGCCCCAAAAAGAGCCATTGCTGGCGGCCGTCCTCATCTTCCAGGCCGATCAACGTGCCGACCTGAATGCCGCGCTGTTCGTCGTAAGGCCTTAACGCCAGGTTCTGGCAGAGGGTGAGGGCCTGGCGGATTTCTTCCACGCGCCTGGCTTGTCCGGCGGCGAGGTAGGACGCCTCCAGGCCCAGGGTGTCGTATTTGTTCTCGGCGATGTTTTCTTCGTGGGTCGCGGTTTCGTAGGCGGTTTGCGCGGCGCGTTCGGCGATGTCGAGATCAATCTTGAGCTTGTCGAGAATCAACTGGTGGACGGTCTGTTTGTTCATATCATTCGCAGAATTGCAGGACGTTGGCGCGGCTTTTTTCACTGGGCGCATTCTGGTCCTGCTGCAACCAGAACTGGCACTTGGGGTTGGACAGGTTGCGCGGATTGCTCCTGGCCTGATCGAGCGCCTGGCGCTGCTCGTTCCTTTGCAGGTTCTGCTGGTACTGCTCGAACATGGGGGCGGGCGGTTCCGGGGCCGGTTGCACCGCCGGCGGTTGCGCCAATTGATGGACGGCGGCGGCCACGGGCGCCAGTTGTTCGTCGAACAGGAACTTTGACAGCAGCCAGCCGGTCAGGACGATGGCGAGAAACCCCAACCATAGGCCCAGGGCAATACTGACCGTCAATTTCAAAGCGCTGAGACGTGGGGCTGGGGAGTGATCGGGCATGGCTGCTTCCTGGCAGGGGCATGGGCAGGCGGTGATTGTCGCATGAAGATTAATCGCCGTCGGCTCTTCTGCGCGATCGGTTTATTCGGGACAATCAGGCCTTTGTCACAGGGAGTCGAGAATGGCTGTGCGCTGGGATATTTTTTGCACCGTCGTCGATAACTATGGCGACATCGGTGTCACTTGGCGCCTGGCTCGGCAACTGGTGGCCGAGCACCAATGCGCGGTGCGGCTCTGGGTTGACGATCTACGCGCCTTCGAACGGCTGTGTCCGGAAATCGATATCACCCTGTCCGAGCAATGGCAGCAGGGCGTACAAGTGCGCCACTGGCCTGCGGACTGGCCGGCTACCGAGGCCGCCGAGGTGGTGATCGCCGCGTTTGCCTGCCAGCTGCCGAGTGCCTACATGGAGGCGATGGCCGAGCGCCCGACCGCGCCCTTGTGGATGAACCTCGATTATCTGAGCGCCGAGGACTGGGTGATCGGATGCCACGGCTTGCCGTCGGTCAAGTACAAACACGTGCAGAAATACTTCTTTTTTCCGGGCTTTCGGGAGGGAACAGGTGGCTTGCTGCGTGAGGCCGGTTTGCTGGAGCGTCGTCGGCAATTCCAGCAGGATGCCAAGGCACAACGTATTTTCCTCCAGGGATTGGGCGTCGAGCGGGCGCCGGAGACGTGCCTGATCTCGCTGTTTGCTTATGAAAACGCAGGTTTGGCGAGCTGGTTTGACGCAATGGCAACCGATGCCCAGGCGTTCCATGTGCTGGTTCCCGAAGGTCGGGTGTTGGGCGATGTCGAGCGTTGGCTCGCTGTCGAAGGCCTGAAGGCCGGTGCGCTGCATCGACGCGGCGCGCTGACGGTGCAGGTGCTGCCATTCGTCCGCCAGGATCAGTACGACCACTTGCTGTGGTGCTGTGATTTCAATGCCGTGCGCGGCGAAGACTCCTTCGTGCGCGCCCAATGGGCCGGCCGTCCGCTGCTCTGGCATATCTACCAGCAGGAAGAGGACGTCCACCTGGAAAAACTCGAGGCGTTTCTCACCCTCTACAATCAGGGGCTTTCGCCAGCCGCGCAAAAAGCGACCGGTGGTCTGTGGCGGGCCTGGAATGCTGGCCAGGACATGGCCGAACATTGGAAAGCCAGCCGCGAACAGCAGCCGGAACTGCTCGAACACGCCCAGGCGTGGTGTCTGGAACAGGCCTCGCGACCCGATCTTGCCGCAGCGCTGGTGCAGTTTTATGTAAATTGGATATGATACGCGGCCTAGATTTTTGTAAATCCCATCCAAATTCGGATATTCGCAATGAAAACTGGTAAAGAACTGAAACCCGGGACCGTGATCCGTCTCGAAAACGATCCTTGGCTGGTTCAGAAAGCTGAGTTCACCAAGTCGGGTCGTAACAGCGCGATCATGAAGACCAAGCTGAAGAACCTGCTGACCGGTTACAAGACCGAGATCGTCTACAGCGCCGACGACAAACTGGACGATGTGATCCTCGACCGCAAAGAAGCGACCCTGTCCTTCATCAGCGGCGACACCTACACGTTCATGGACACCACTGACTACACCATGTACGAGCTGAACGCCGAAGACATCGAAAGCGTTCTGCCGTTCATCGAAGAAGGCATGACCGACGTCTGCGAAGCCGTGTTCTTCGAAGAGCGCCTGGTTTCCGTAGAGCTGCCGACCACCATCGTGCGTCAGGTTGACTACACCGAAGGCTCCGCTCGCGGTGACACGTCCGGCAAGGTGATGAAGCCTGCCAAACTGAAGAACGGCACCGAGCTGTCGGTTGCTGACTTCATCGAAATCGGCGACATGATCGAGATCGATACCCGCGAAGGCGGTTCCTACAAAGGCCGCGCTAAATAAGCGAAGCCTTCTGTATAAAAAAGCCCGACCATTGAGTCGGGCTTTTTCATTTCAGGACCAGATTCCCGTGGCGAGGGAGCTTGCTCCCGCTGGGCTGCGCAGCAGCCCCAACCCAGGCAACCCGGTCATTCAGTCATACCGCATTGACCCGATGACGACTGCTACGCAGCCGAGCGGGAGCAAGCTCCCTCGCCACAAAAGCTTCGGCGTGCAGTCACTTCAGCTTCGGCGTGCAATCACTTCAAGTGTTGCTTGAGCTCTTGCGACACCTGCAACATCGCCGAACGCACCGCAGGCACCTGGCTGACGACGTTGAGCAAGCCATAGTCGTGGATCATGCCGTTGTAACGTACAGCTGTGACCGGGACCCCCGCCGCGTCCAGTTTGCGGGCATAGGCTTCGCCTTCATCGCGCAAGACATCCGCTTCGGCAGTCTGTACCAGCGCGGGCGGCAGGCCCTTGAGTTGCGCGGTGGTTGCCCGCAATGGCGAGGCATAGATCTCGCCGCGTTGCCCGGCATCGGTGGTGTAGTTGTCCCAGAACCACTTCATCATGTTTTTGCTGAGGAAGTGCCCTTCGGCGAACTGGTTGTAGGACGCCGTCTCGAAGCTGGCATCGGTCACCGGCCACAGCAATGCCTGGAAGCGGATCGCCGGGGTGCCCTTGTCCTTGGCCATCAGCGCCACGACCGCGGCCATGTTGCCACCCACGCTATTACCCGCTACCGCTAGGCGCTTGCCATCGACATTGATCTCTTTGCCATGCTCGGCGACCCACTTCGTCGCCGCATAGGCCTGGTTGATCGCCACCGGATAATGCGCCTCGGGTGAAGGCGTGTAGTTGACGAATATCGCGACAGCACCCGAACCCGCCACCAGATCCCGAACCAGTCGTTCATGGGTCGGGAAATCGCCCAATACCCAGCCACCACCATGGAAGAACATGAACACGGGCAACTCACCCTTGACCCCGGCTGGGCGAACGATGGTCAGGCTGATCGATTGGCCGTCGACCTTGATGATCTTCTCGCTGACATCGGCTTTGGGCAGCGTCAACTTCACACCTGCCTGGGCGCCGACCAGTACGGCACGTGCATCCTTGGGCGACAGCTGCTCCAAGGGTTTGCCGGTGCCGGCATTCAGAGCGTCGAGGAACGCCTGGGTGTTGTGTTCGACGATGCCGTCGGCGAAGGCGCTGCTGACGCTGAGGGCGAGAAGAGTACCGGTCAAGACTTTGCTGAGCGTGTTCATGTGTATCTCCTTAAGTTCGGGTCCAAGGACTGTGGTCAGACGGCGACATGCAGGCGCACATCGACGTTGCCGCGGGTGGCGTTGGAGTACGGGCAGACTTGGTGAGCCGCGTCCACCAGGCTTTGTGCGTCGGCTTGGTCCAGGCCCGGCAGGCTGATGTGCAGGTCGATGTCGAGGCCGAAACCGCCGGGGATCTGGCCAATGCCGACATGGGCGGTGATCGAGGCGTCGTCCGGGATCTTGCGTTTGCTTTGGCCAGCCACGAATTTCAAGGCGCCGATGAAGCAGGCCGAATAGCCGGCGGCGAACAGCTGCTCAGGGTTGGTAGCCGCACCGCCTGCACCGCCGAGTTCCTTGGGTGTAGCGAGTTTGACATCGAGGATGTTGTCGCTGGAGATCGCACGACCGTCACGGCCGCCAGTGGAAGTTGCGATTGCGGTGTAGAGAGTTTGCATGATGATCGCCTCGTTTCTGGGTAGGATATTTGCGCTAAATGTTTGCGCGCTAAGTAGGTGTGGATAGAATGTATAGCGCTAATATTTTGTGCGCAAGATAAATTTTCGAGGCGAGATGGAATTGGCGATCTGAAAAAGCCTGAAAGCCTTTAGCTAGAGCGGTTATTGAGCGTATAAAATTTTTTAGGAGGGCAGGGTAGACAGGGTTGGCGCTATCGCGAGCAGGCTCGCTCCCACAGTGGTTCTGTGTCGGACATGAATTTTGTGTTCACCGCAGATCCAGTGTGGGAGCGAGCCTGCTCGCGATAGCGGTGGATCAGTTGGTAGGGGTCTTGGATGTACCGGCGCCTTCGCGAGCAAGCCCGCTCCCACAGATGGGAGTCAGAGGCTGTCTTGCAAATGCCCGCGCAGCTCTTGCAGGTCGAGTTGCAGCTTCTTCAACTGCTCCAGGGTCTGGCCGCTGGCGGCGAGGATGCATTGGGGGATGTCGAGGGCTTTTTCCCGCAGGGCACGGCCCTGTTCGGTGAGTTCGACAATCACCACGCGTTCGTCCTCACGGCTGCGGGTGCGGCTCAACAGGCCTTCGGCCTCCAGGCGCTTGAGCAATGGCGTCAACGAGCCGGGGTCGGTCAGCAAGCGTGTGCTGATTTCACCGACGGTCAATCCGTCCTTTTCCCACAGCACCATCATCGCCAAGTATTGCGGGTAGGTCAGGCCCAAGGCCTGTAGCAGCGGTTTATAGACTTTGGTCATCAGCAGTGACGTGGAGTGCAGGGCGAAGCAGACCTGGTTGTCGAGCAGCAGGGCTTCGCAGGCTTCGGGGGTGTCGCGCAGGGTGTTCATGGCAAAACCTTCAAATCAATGATCGTTATGAATCTAGCGGGCAAATCTTTAATGCGCCAGATAATTCTGACGACCTGATCAGATGGCCCGTTTCCCCGCTGCCGCCGACTGCGTAGGATATGCGCCCTAAGGAAAGGGGAATCGTCTTGTTCGAATTTGTGCAGTTTTTGCTGTTTGGTGCCGTTTTGGGCACCTTGGGAGGATTGTTCGGGATCGGTGGCGGCCTGATTGCCATTCCGGTACTGGGCGTCTGGTTCGGCCTCGACCAGCAACTGGCCCAAGGTACGGCGCTGGTCATGGTGGTGCCCAACGTCATGCTTGCGTTGTGGCGCTACCACCAGCGCAATCGCATTGAGTTGCGCCATGTCCTGCCGTTGGCTTCCATGGGTTTCTGCTTTGCCTGGCTTGGCTCGATCTGGGCGGTGGGGATTGACGCGGACCGCATGCGGATCGGCTTCGTAGCGTTCCTGATCGCGCTGACACTCTACAATCTGGTCCGCATGTTCGCCGCCACTGCACCGGCATCGGCGCAGATGCGTCATGGCTGGCCATGGCTTGCCGTGTTGGGGGCCGCATCCGGCACCATGGGCGGTCTGTTCGGTGTCGGTGGGGCCGTGGTCGCCACGCCGATCCTGACCAGCATCTTTGGCACCACCCAGGTGGTTGCCCAAGGCTTGTCCCTGGCGCTGGCCTTGCCCAGTACTGGCGTGACCCTCGCCACGTATGCGTTTCACCACGAAGTGGACTGGAGCATCGGCCTGCCGCTGGCCATCGGTGGCCTGCTGAGCATCAGTTGGGGAGTGAAAGTCGCCCACGCGCTGCCGGAGCGGCTGTTGCGCGGGCTGTTCTGCGGTTTCCTGGTGCTGTGCGCGGTGCTGCTCGCCTTTAAAGTTTGAAACCTTCGACGATGTGTTCGGCCAGGCACTCGGTGATCGGCGACGGGTTGTGCAGGTTGCGGATCAGCATGATGCTGGCCTCGGGCAGTTCCGGCAGGTCTTCGGCCTCGCCGAGTACGCGCATGTCCGGGGTCAGCAGGCTTTCCAGTTGCGCCGTGATTGCCAGGCCGGCCCCCACCACCGCCATGAGTGCCGACAGGCTCGAGCTGTTGTACGCCACGCGATAATCGCGGCCCATGGCATCCAGTGCGTTGCACGCCCATTGCCGGCAGAAACAATCGCTGTTGAACATCGCCAGCGGCAGCGGTGTTTGTTCGTGGACGTTGAAGCAGGCGGCTTCGGCCCAGACAAAACGTTCCTTGCGTAGCAACTGGCCGATCTCGTCCCCCGGTTTACGGGTGACGATGGACAGGTCCAGGTCCTGGCGCAGCAGCAACTGCTTGGACGATTCGCAGTGCACTTCGATTTCGATCAAAGGGTAGAACTGGGCGAAGCGTTGCAGGATGCCCGGCAGGAAGCGCATCACGTAATCGTCCGGCGTGCCGATGCGCACCGTGCCGACCATGTGCGGTTCGCGCAGGGTATTGAACACCTCGCTGTGCAGCTTGAGGATCCGCCGGGCATAACCCAGCAGCACCTGGCCTTCGGCGGTGAGCTTGACCTGGCGCCCGTCACGCTCGAACAGTCGTCGCTGCAACACGTCTTCTTCCAGCCGCTTCATCTGCATGCTCACGGCAGACTGGGTGCGATTGACCAATTCCCCGGCCCGGGTGAAACCGCCCTGGTCGGCGATGGCGACAAAGGTGCGCAGCACTTCCGTATCGATGCTCGGGTAACTCGACAATTGATCAATCTCCGAGATGTATTGCATAAGAAACATTCGTTGGATTGATCTTAGCGTTAGCGCGAGACTTGAGCCATCCCCAACGGAGGACATCACGATGAAAGGTCAAAAAGGTTATCTACTGATAGACAAACTCTCCCACGGCTTCTCGGTCAGTGCTCTGCTGCATAAGGTTAGTCGCTGGTACGAATTGCACCACGAACGTGAGTTGCTGGCCGGCATGAGCGACGAAGCGCTCAAGGACATTGGCGTGAGTCGTGCCGACGTAGAGCAGGAAGTGGTTCGGCCATTCTGGGATGACCCAATGCACAAATGAGCCATCCTTTCCTACACAAACCCTTTATTGGTGAGGTAGGTTGCGAGCAGACAAGGAGATCTCCATGCCCGCGACTGTGTCCTTTACCCTCAAACAGGCCCGGCGTCTGGCGTTGGCCGCCCAAGGATTCGATGGGCGGTCGCCGCCAGCTTCGGTGCAACCCTCGCGCCTCAACCGCCTGATCGAACGCCTCGGCGTCCTGCAGATCGACTCCGTCAATGCGTTGGTGCGCTCGCATTACCTCCCGCTGTTCTCCCGCCTCGGTCACTACAATCGCGATTTGCTCGATCAAGCTGCCTGGAGCCAGGGCCAACGTCGCACGCTGTTCGAATACTGGGGTCATGAGGCGTCGCTATTGCCGATGTCGATGTATCCGCTGATGCGCTGGCGCATGAATCGGGCGTCGGGTGGCGAAGGGATCTACCAGCAATTGGCGCGTTTCGGCCAGGAACGCCAGGATGTCATCCGCCGCGTCCTGGCGGCGGTCCAGGAGCAGGGCGCTCTTGGCGCAGGCAGTTTGTCCACACGCCAGGAAAAGGCCGGGCCGTGGTGGGACTGGAGCGCTGAGAAGCATGCGTTGGAATGGTTGTTCGCGGCAGGCGAAGTCACGGTAGCCGGGCGGCGTGGGTTCGAGCGGCTCTATGACTTGCCCGAGCGGGTACTGCCGGCTTCGATCCTGCAGCAACCGCTGCCGGACGAAGCCCAGGCCCAGCGCGCCTTGCTGGTACATGCCGCCGAAGCCCTGGGCATCGCGACCGAGAAAGACTTGCGCGACTACTTTCGCCTCGACCCGGCCGACAGTCGCGGGCGCTTGGCCGAGTTGGAGGAGGCTGGCGAACTGCTGCGCTGCCAGGTGCAAGGCTGGAAGCAACCGGCCTGGTGCCGACCCGCGGTGAAAATCCCTCGCAAAGTTGCCGCCAGTGCCTTGCTGTCGCCGTTCGATTCGCTGGTCTGGGAGCGCGGTCGTACCGAGCGGTTGTTCGACTTTCGCTATCGGTTGGAGATCTACACACCGGTTCAAAAGCGGGTGTATGGCTATTACGTCCTGCCATTTCTGCACAACGAACGAATTGCCGCCCGGGTCGATCTGCGGGCGGAGCGGGCCTTGGGACAGTTGGCGGTGCATGCCGTGCACGAGGAGGCGCCGGGGCTGGACGAGGAAGGGATGCAGGCTCTTGCACTGAACCTGTGGCGCATGGCGCGGTGGTTGGGGCTGGAGCGGGTTCAGCTCAATTGCCGGCGGGAGGGTGGGGTGCGGTTGGCGGTGGCATTGGCACAGATTGATGGTGACTGAGCGGGCCCTTTCGCGAGCAAGCCCGCTCCCACATTGGGCCGAGTCGGTCACTGATTTTGTGAACTCAACAGTTCCTTTGTGGGAGCGGGCTTGCTCGCGAAAGCGATAAATCAAACGCTACAAAGCTGTCTGAATTACCGCCGAACCTGTTTCAATGTCTCGGCAATCAAAAACGCCAGTTCCAGCGACTGATCGGCATTCATCCGCGGGTCGCAGTGGGTGTGGTAGCGGTCTGACAGCCCGTCTTCGGTAATCGGCCGCGCGCCGCCGATGCATTCGGTGACGTTTTGCCCGGTCATTTCGATGTGAATCCCGCCGGCGTAGGTGCCTTCGGCTTCGTGAACCTGGAAGAACTGCTTCACTTCACCGAGGATCTGCGCGAAGTCCCGGGTCTTGTAGCCACTGCTGGCCTTGATGGTATTGCCGTGCATCGGGTCGGAGCTCCACAGCACCTGCTTGCCTTCACGCTGCACGGCGCGCAACAGTGGCGGCAGGTGTTCGCCAACCTTGTTGGCGCCCATCCGGGCGATCAGGTTCAGCCGGCCGGGATCGTTGTCCGGGTTGAGCACGTCAATCAGGCGGATCAGGTCGTCCGGGTCCATGCTCGGGCCGACCTTGACGCCGATCGGGTTGTTCACCCCGCGCAGGAATTCGACATGGGCGCCGTCCAACTGACGGGTACGGTCGCCGATCCACAGCATGTGGGCCGAGCAGTCGTAATAGTCGTTGGTCAGGCTGTCACGGCGCACGAAGGCTTCTTCGTAGTTGAGCAGCAGTGCTTCGTGGGCGGTGAAGAAACTGGTTTCGCGCAGTTGCGGCGAGCTGTCCATGCCGCAGGCACGCATGAATGCCAGGGTTTCGTCGATGCGGTCGGCCAAGTGGCTGTATTTTTCCGCCAGGGCTGAATTGGCGATGAAATCCAGGTTCCACTTGTGTACTTGGTGCAAATCGGCAAAGCCGCCTTGGGCGAAGGCGCGCAGCAGGTTCAAGGTGGCGGTGGACTGGTGATAGGACTGCAACAACCGCTCCGGGTCCGGGACGCGGCTTTTTTCGTCGAAACCGATGCCGTTGACGATGTCGCCGCGATAGGCCGGCAGGGTCACGCCGTCGATGGTTTCGTCGTTGGCCGAGCGCGGCTTGGCGAACTGCCCGGCCATCCGCCCGACCTTGACCACCGGGCAACCGGCGGCAAACGTCATGACGATCGCCATCTGCAGCAGCACCTTGAAGGTGTCGCGGATCTTGGCCGCCGAGAATTCGGCGAAGCTTTCGGCGCAGTCGCCGCCTTGCAGCAGGAACGCCCGGCCCTGGGTCACCTCGGCGAACTGACGGCGCAACTCCCGGGCTTCACCGGCAAACACCAGTGGCGGATAACTGGCCAGGGTCTGCTCCACCTGCAACAGGTGCGCGGCGTCGGGGTAGCGGGGTTGCTGCTGGATCGGCAGGGCGCGCCAGCTGTCAGGGCTCCAGGGTTGGCTCATCATGATCTCTAGGTGATTTACGCTCGGGCGCTCATGTTATCAGCAAATTAGTGCGTGACCTGTTCCGCTTGCTTCGCGGACAATCGCGCCTTTGCCCCCCGTATGCGCAGGCTCATGCCCGCCCGGCAACATCAGGAGATGAAATGACTGAGGAGCGCGTCGAGCAGTTGCTCGCCGAGGTGCACGACGAGTTCGGCATGATCCGCGTATTCGAAGTGGCCGATTACCGATTTCTCGAGTTTGGCGATGCCATCGAGCAGAGCTGCGTGTTCACGGCCGATCCCAGCTGGCTCGAATATGACTACACCCGCGCCATGCTCATCGGTGCGTTGTGTCACGAGCAGCCGGAAAGTGCGCTGTTCCTGGGGCTCGGCGCCGGTACGCTGACCCAGGCCTGCCTCAAGTTCCTGCCGCTGGAAGATGTCGAAGCCATCGAACTGCGCCCCGACGTGCCGCGCCTGGCCATCGAATACCTGGGGCTGGACGACGATCCGCGACTGTATATTCGCGTTGGCGATGCCTTGGAATTGCTCGAAACGGCGGAGCCGGCGGACTTGATCTTCGTCGACCTCTACACCGATGTCGGCCCAGGCGTCGGGCATTTGGCCTGGCGGTTCCTGGAAAACTGCCAGAAACGCCTCAACCCCGGCGGCTGGCTGGTGATCAACCAATGGGCTACCGACGATGGCAAGCCGTTGGGCGCGGCGCTGTTGCGTGGTTTGTACCACCGGCATTATTGGGAGCTGCCGGTGAAGGAGGGCAACGTGATCCTGATCGTGCCGGCGGACCTGGATCAGGAACTGGATATGCAAGGGCTGGTGGCCAGGGCCGAAGGGTTGGCACCGCGATTGGGCTATTCGTTGCAGTCGTTGATCAAGGCCATTCGCCCGGCGACCTGATCAGGGACGCCAGGAATTTTGTGGCCGGTGAGTTCCCCTGTGGCGAGGGAGCTTGCTCCCGCTCGGCTGCGAAGCAGACGCCTGGGTTGATCTCTGAAATTGAAGGGGGCCGCTTCGCGACCCGGCGGGAGCAAGCTCCCTCGCCACAAGGGCGGAGGCGTGTGGAGGTGAACCGTTTTAGCCGGCTGTCCCCGGGCCTGGGGCAGCGAGCCCCATAACGGGGTTTGGCAATAAAAAAAGCTCCCTTTTTGGGCGAATTCCGGTATAGTGCGCGCCGGCCTTTAGCCGGGCCGCGTCAAGGTAGCGCAATTCTCCGAAGTCAGCTTCGGTTGCATGTCCGCACAACGGATGCTTCCACGACGTTCTTTTTCCATTCATTCGTTTTCGCAAATCCCCGCCGACAAAGCAGCCAGGGCGACTCTTGAGTCTCAACACGGCATGCGCAGCTTTGGAGCATGGGTCTTTGCGGATGCACTTAGAGGCAGACCCATGACCCAGGAAACCGGCGGCTTCGCCGCTTTTAATCTCAACCCGAACATTCTTGCTGCCGTCACTGCGACCGGCTACGAAGAACCTTCGGCGATTCAGCAGCAATCGAT
Organism: Pseudomonas sp. Z3-6; assembly: GCF_051131985.1. NCBI lineage: Bacteria > Pseudomonadati > Pseudomonadota > Gammaproteobacteria > Pseudomonadales > Pseudomonadaceae > Pseudomonas > Pseudomonas sp. Z3-6. The sequence continues at coordinate 5,010,877 of NZ_CP071644.1, read as the reverse complement.
CCCGATCATCATGGCCGGCCACGACATGATTGGCCAGGCGCAAACCGGTACGGGTAAAACCGCTGCGTTCGCCCTGCCGATCCTGCATCGCATCGATCCTGCCAAGCGCGAACCGCAAGCCCTGATCCTGGCGCCAACCCGTGAGTTGGCGCTGCAAGTAGCAACCGCTTTCGAAACCTACTCCAAGCAAATGCCTGGCGTTACCGTTGTGGCCGTTTACGGCGGCGCCCCGATGGGCCCACAACTGAAAGCCATCCGTAACGGCGCGCAAATCGTTGTCGCCACCCCGGGTCGTCTGTGCGACCACCTGCGTCGTGACGAAAAAGTCCTGGCTACCGTGAACCACCTGGTTCTCGACGAAGCCGACGAAATGCTCAAGCTGGGCTTCATGGATGACCTGGAAGTCATCTTCAAGGCCCTGCCAGCGACTCGCCAGACTGTATTGTTCTCGGCCACCTTGCCGCAATCGATCCGTGCCATTGCCGAGCGCCACCTGCGCGATCCGCAACACGTGAAGATCCAGACCAAGACCCAGACCGTCACCGCGATCGAACAGGCTCACCTGCTGGTTCACGCTGACCAGAAGACTTCCGCCGTTCTCAGCTTGCTGGAAGTGGAAGACTTCGACGCCCTGATCATGTTCGTGCGCACCAAGCAAGCGACCCTGGACCTGGCCAGCGCCCTGGAAGCCAAAGGCTACAAAGCCGCCGCGCTGAACGGTGACATTGCCCAAAACCAGCGTGAGCGCGTGATCGACTCCCTCAAGGATGGCCGCCTGGACATCGTTGTGGCGACCGACGTCGCGGCCCGTGGCCTGGACGTTCCGCGCATCACCCACGTATTCAACGTGGACATGCCGTACGATCCTGAGTCCTACGTTCACCGTATCGGCCGTACCGGCCGTGCCGGTCGCGAAGGCCGTGCGCTGCTGCTGGTCACCCCGCGTGAGCGCCGCATGCTGCAAGTGATCGAGCGTGTGACTGGCCAGAAGGTGGCTGAAGTTCGCCTGCCGGACGCCCAGGCCGTTCTCGATGCCCGCATCAAGAAACTGACCAACAGCCTGTCGCCACTGGTGGCTGACGCCGAATCGACCCACGGTGATCTGCTTGATCGCCTGACCGCCGACATCGGTTGCACCCCACGCGCCCTGGCCGCAGCACTACTGCGCAAGGCCACCAATGGCCAAGCGCTGAACCTGGCTGCAATCGAGAAGGAACGTCCGCTGGTGCCGAACAACGCACCGCGTGGCGATCGTCCTGAGCGCACCGGTGATCGTCCGGATCGTGGTGATCGCGAGCGTCGTGCACCGATCCCGCTGGCCGAAGGTCGTGCGCGCTGCCGTACTGCGCTGGGTGCCCGTGACGGCATCGCCGCCAAGAACCTGCTGGGTGCCATCCTCAACGAAGGTGGCCTGGCCCGCGAAGCGATCGGTCGCATCCAGGTGCGTGACAGCTTCAGCCTGGTAGAGCTGCCGGAAGATGGTCTGGAGAAGTTGCTGACCAAGTTGAAAGACACCCGCGTGGCTGGCAAGCAGCTCAAGCTGCGTCGCTACCGCGAAGATTGATCGGCTCTCGGGCTGATTGATCGAACATGAAAAATCCCCGACTGGTTCGGGGATTTTTTTCGCCTGTCGTTTGGTGTTCCTTCAGGAAGGTAGCGTGGGCGCCATCGCGAGCAAGCTTGCTCCCACAATGAATTTTCGGTGCTCACAAATCCCCTGTGGGAGCGAGCTTGCTCGCGATGGAAGCGACTCGGTCAATCAGTCGAACCGATAAATGTCCATCCCCAGCGTCCCCATGGTGAACCCCCCATGGGCAACACTGAATTTCCCACCCGCACCCCGGGCAAAATACAGCGGCAGCAAGTGCTCGTCGCTGGGGTGGCTGCGCACGGCATTGGGCGCCTGGCGGCGGTAGTCGTGCAACGCGGTTTCGTCGTTGGCTGTCAGTTGCTCGACCATCCAATCGCGAAAGGCCTTGGCCCAGGGCTCGATGCTGTCAGGGCCGGCATTCCAGTCCAGGTCGCGCAGGTTGTGGGTGATGCTGCCGGAGCCGATCAGCAAGACGCCTTCGTGGCGCAGGCTCGCCAAGGCCTGGCCCACCTGGGTCTGTAACACCGGCCCCTGGCGACTAGGCAGGGAAACCTGTACCACCGGGATGTCGGCGTCGGGGTACATCAACGACAATGGCACCCAGACGCCATGGTCGGACGGCCGTTGAGGGTCGAGGCGTGTCGGCAGGTGCGCGGCGTTGAGCATGTCTGCGACTTGCATCGCCAGTTGTGGATTGCCTGGCGCGGGGTATTGCACTTCATATAGCGCCGGTGGAAAACCGCCGAAGTCGTGCCAGGTGCGTGGTTGCGGGTTTGCGCTGACCAGCAAGTCATTGCTTTCCCAGTGGGCGGAGACAATGACGATGGCCTTGGGCTTGGGGAATTGAGCGGCAAGGCTGGCCAGCGCCGGGCCGCTGGCGCCGGGCTCCAGGGCGAGCATCGGTGAGCCATGGGAGATAAACAGGCTGGGCAGCATGGACGGACTCCTGAGCGTTAAGATGGGTCATCTTCCGTCAGGTCTATGATCTAAATCTAATATAAGTTTTAGCCCGTTTTGATCGATTTTTTGGAGTGAATCATGGAGCCCGAGTTTTGGCACAAGCGCTGGTCATCGAACCAGATCGGTTTTCACTTGCCGGAGGTGAACCCCTACCTGCAACGGTTCTGGCCGCAGCTGGGATTGGCCCAGGGCAGTCGGGTGCTGGTGCCGCTGTGTGGGAAAAGCCTGGATCTGTTGTGGCTTGCCGATCAGGGGTATTCGGTGTTGGGGGTGGAGTTGTCGGAAAAAGCTGCGGCTGATTTTTTCCTTGAACATCAGCTTGAGCCGAGCATCAGTGAAGAGGGCGCGTTCAAAGTCTTTCGGTCCGGTGATATCGAAATTCGCTGCGGTGATTTTTTTGCCCTGGAGCCGGAGGATGTGGCCGATTGCACGGCGCTGTATGACCGTGCGGCGTTGATCGCCTTGCCAGTGCCGATGCGGGAACGGTACGCGACTCATCTGCAGAAGATCTTGCCAAACGGCGTCGGATTGTTGATTACCCTGGATTACAACCAGGATGAAATGCCGGGTCCACCTTTCTCCGTGGGAAATGATGAGGTGCAGCGGCTGCTGGGGAATGGCTGGCGGCTGGAAGTCTTGCAGGAGCAGGATGTGCTTGGGGAGAGCTGGAAGTTCTTGCAGGCGGGTGTGAAGAGGCTGGATGAGCGGGTGTATCGGATTTTCGGCCGCTGATGTGTTGGCTGGGATGGCGTCAGGTCGGCAGTACACAAATGAGCAGACAAGAAAAAGCCCGCATTACTGCGGGCTTTCTTTTGAGTTACCTATCAGCCCCGACGACGCAGTGCGTCAATGCGCTCTTCCAGCGGCGGGTGGCTCATGAACATGCGAGCCAGGCCCTGCTTGATGCCACCGTTGATGCCAAAGGCATTCAGGGTGTCGGGCATGTGCACCGGCAGGCCTTGCTCGGCGCGCAGGCGCTGCAGGGCGCCGATCATGGCGCTGGTGCCGGCCAGGCGTGCACCGGCGTCGTCGGCGCGGAACTCGCGTTTGCGCGAGAACCACATGACGATGGCGCTGGCGAGGATGCCCAGTACCAGCTCGGCGAAGATGGTCGCCACGTAGTAGGCGATGCCCTGGCCTTCTTCGTTCTTGAAGATCACCTTGTCGACGAAGTTACCGATGATCCGGGCGAAGAACATCACGAAGGTGTTCACCACGCCCTGGATCAACGCCAGGGTCACCATGTCGCCGTTGGCGACGTGGCCGATCTCGTGGGCCAGCACGGCCTTGACTTCATCGGGCGAGAACCGCTCGAGCAAGCCCTGGCTGACGGCAACCAGGGCGTCGTTCTTGTTCCAGCCAGTGGCGAAGGCGTTGGCCTCGTAGGCCGGGAAGATACCGACTTCCGGCATCTTGATACCGGCTTCGCGGGACAACTGCTCGACTGTCTGCAACAGCCATTGTTCGTGACGCGTGCGCGGCTGGCTGATGATCTGGGTACCGGTGCTCATCTTCGCCATCCACTTGGAGATGAACAGCGAGAACAGGGAACCGGCGAAACCGAACACCGCACAGAAGATCAGCAGCTGAGTGAGGTTGAGGTCAACCCCATTGGCCGCCATGAACCCGTTGAAGCCGAAGAGGCTCAGGGTGATGCTGGCAATCAGCACGACCGCCAGGTTAGTGGCCAAGAACAGCAGGATGCGCATCATGGTTGTGAAAATCTCCTCATGCTAAAGATGTAGCGTTATGCGGGGTATATAAGGTGCTGCCGCAGGCTATTCAACTCGCCGACTATTTCAAACTGTGTCCTACAGCCGTCCTAAATGTTTGAAAGACTTTTCTGAAAGTGACAAGGGAAAAGAAATGCGCTGCCTGCGCCCCATGAACGTTGAGCCCCGCTGCACGTTGGCCGTCCTGCACCGAGTGTAGAAGGCCCGACGAAACCGGCCCGAACGGATATGTTGCTGAATCAAACAGCGTGCGAGGTGAGGACGCCTCGCACGCAGTCCGGCTTATTGACGGTAGGACTTTAGGAAGTTGCCGATCCGGCCAATGGCCTGGTCGAGGTCATCGACCCGTGGCAGGGTCACGACGCGGAAGTGGTCCGGCCATGGCCAGTTGAACGCCGTACCCTGGACCACCAGCAGCTTTTCGGACAGCAGCAGGTCGAGGACGAATTTTTCATCGTTGTGGATCGGGCAGACCTTCGGGTCGATCCGTGGGAAGGCGTACAGCGCGCCCATGGGCTTGACACAACTGACGCCGGGAATGTCGTTGAGCAATTCCCAGGTGCGATTGCGTTGTTCCAGCAGCCGGCCCTGGGGCAGGACCAGGTCGTTGATGCTTTGGTAGCCGCCCAGTGCCGTCTGGATCGCGTGCTGGCTCGGCACGTTGGCACACAGGCGCATGTTGGCCAGCATGTCGATGCCTTCGATGTAGCTCTGGGCATGGTGCTTGGGCCCGGAGATGGCGATCCAGCCGGAGCGGAAACCGGCAACCCGATAGGATTTGGACAGGCCGTTGAAGGTCAGGCACAGCAGGTCCGGCGCCAGGGATGCGGTGCACACGTGCACGGCGTCGTCGTAGAGGATCTTGTCGTAGATCTCGTCGGAGAACACCACCAGGTTGTGCTGGCGGGCCAGTTCCAGCATGCCCAGCAACACTTCCCGGGAGTACACGGCGCCGGTCGGGTTGTTCGGGTTGATGATCACCAGGGCCTTGGTGTTCGGGGTGATCTTGGCCTTGATGTCCGCCAGGTCGGGGAACCAGTTGGCCTGTTCGTCGCACAGGTAATGCACCGGGTTGCCGCCGGAAAGGCTTACGGCAGCGGTCCACAGCGGATAATCCGGTGCCGGCACCAGTACTTCGTCGCCGTTGTTGAGCAGGGCCTGCATGGACATCACGATCAGCTCGGACACGCCGTTGCCCAGGTAGATGTCCTCGATGCCGATCCCTTCGACCTGCTTTTGCTGGTAATACTGCATTACGGCCTTGCGCGCGCTGAACAGGCCCTTGGAGTCGCTGTAGCCCTGGGCGGTCGGCAGGTTGCGGATGACGTCCTGGAGGATTTCATCGGGCGCTTCGAAACCAAAGGGGGCCGGGTTGCCGATGTTCAGCTTGAGGATGCGATGGCCTTCCTCTTCCAGGCGTTTGGCGTGCTTGAGCACCGGGCCGCGAATGTCGTAGCAGACGTTGGCGAGCTTGTTCGATTTGCTGACCTGCATGGCGATGTGTTCCCGAAAATGAACGATCCAGGCGGCGTGTGAACTACCGTACTGGGGATCCTGCGTCTGTGCCCAGGCCTGACGCGGTATAGGCGCCACAATCCGTTTGAATGCGCATGACGTGACTGCCAGACTGGCGTCTGACGAGGCGCAATCATACGTGCCGCCCGATCTGCGGAAAAGCGTCGGATCGGGCTTTTTCAATTGCCGAGGTAGGACGATGGAAAAGTTGCAGAAAACCCTTGAAGAATGGCGCGCCATGCTCGACCCGGAGCAGTACAACGTCTGTCGGTTGAAGGGCACCGAGCGGCCATTCTCCGGTAAATACAACGAAACCAAGACTGACGGTGTGTATCACTGCATCTGCTGCAACGAGCCGTTGTTCGATTCGCAGACCAAATTCGATTCGGGCTGTGGCTGGCCGAGTTTCTACGCGCCGATCGAAGGCAGCGCGGTGGTAGAGGTAAGGGACGTCAGCCACGGCATGATCCGCACCGAGGTGGTTTGCGCCCAATGCGATGCCCACCTGGGCCATGTCTTCCCCGACGGCCCGCCGCCTACGGGATTGCGGTACTGCATCAATTCGGTGTGCCTGGACCTGGTCCCCCGGTAGGGACTGTTCACCACGACCCCTGTGGCGAGGGAGCTTGCTCCCGCTGGGAGGCGCAGCCGCCCCAAAACGGCTTGGCGCGGTTTTTCAAGAAGACCGTGTCGGCCGGTTTACGACGGCTGCGCCGCCGAGCGGGAGCAAGCTCCCTCGCCACAGAGTCCCGTAGGTTCTCAAGGCCGTGGGGCGAACAATTAGATTGCATACAATTTAATTGCTCGCTATCTTCTTCGTCCTCTTCTTCCAATCCGGAGTCTTGCCATGAGCGACAACCTGCTGAGCATCCCGTGCACCACCATCAAGGGTGAGCAAAAGACCCTCGCTGATTTTGCCGGCAAGGCTGTGCTGGTGGTCAACACGGCCAGCCAGTGCGGATTTACCCCGCAGTACAAAGGGCTGGAGGCGTTGTGGCAGACCTACAAGGACCAGGGCCTGGTGGTACTGGGCTTTCCCTGCAACCAGTTCGGCAAGCAAGAGCCGGGCAATGAAGGGGCGATCACCGAGTTCTGCGAACTGAGTTTCGGCGTGAGTTTTCCCCTGTTCAAGAAAGTCGAAGTCAACGGCGCCAACGCCCATCCACTGTTCGTCCAGCTTAAACAGCGGGCCCCTGGCGTGCTGGGGTCCAAAGGCATCAAGTGGAATTTCACCAAGTTCCTGATCGGCAAGGACGGCCAGGTGGTCAAGCGTTTTGCCCCGACCACCAAACCCCAGGATCTGACCGGCGAGATCGAAGCACTGCTCAAATGAATGATCTGTCAGCCGATTCGTTGAAGCTCGACAGCCAGTTGTGCTTCAAGCTGTACGCCGCTTCCCGTGCGGTGATCCGTGGCTACAAGCCGATGCTCGATCAACTTGGCCTGACCTATCCGCAATACCTCGCAATGCTGGTGTTGTGGGAGTGGCAGGACACGGCCCCGCCACAGCCGACGGTCAAGGCCCTGGGTGAGCGTTTGCTGCTGGATTCCGGCACGCTGACGCCGCTGCTCAAGCGCCTGGAGCAGTTGGACCTGGTCCAGCGCCAGCGTTCAGCCCGGGACGAGCGGGAGGTGCACTTGAGCCTGTCGGCTGCGGGGCGCGCCTTGCGCGAGCAGGTCGGCCCGCTCAAGGCCCGCCTGTTGTGCGACAGCGGTGTCGATCTGGACCGCCTGGGCGCGTTGCGAGACGGTCTCGATCATCTGCTGGGCCAGATCAAAGCGCTGACGTAGTGGGCACCCATTGGTCCAGCACGGCCGCCAGTTCTTCGCGGCGGAACGGCTTGGACAGGTAATCATTCATGCCGGCCGCCCGGCAGCGCTCACGTTCCTCGGGCATCGCGTTGGCCGTCAGTGCAACGATCGGCAGGTCCGACCAGCGCCCGCTGCGGCGAATCTGCCGGCTGGCTTCGTAACCGTCCATCACTGGCATGTTGCAGTCCATCAACACCAGATCGAACACCCGCTGTTCCAGTTGATCCAGGGCTTCGACGCCGTGGGCCGCGACGGTGACTTCACAGCCCAACTTGACCAACATGCCCTTGGCCACCAGTTGGTTAACCGGATTGTCCTCCACCAGCAATACCTGTCCGCGCCTGGACGGCACCAGGGTTTCGATCTGTGCGTCGTTGATGGTGGTCGCCTCGTTTTGCATGGCGCGTCGCAGGATCTGGTACAGCGCATGGCGTGCCAATGGTCGGGCCTGTTGTATCAGCGGTGCGAGGGCAGCCGCTTCTTCGCTGGGCATGAAGCTGCCATAGGCGGTCACCAGCAGGATCGGCGCATCAAAGGTCGGTCGCAGGTTGAACAGGCATTCCGGGCAGTCAGTGATCAGCACGTCAGGCTTGAGCCCCAGCAGCCCGTCATCGATGGAGCGCCGCACATAATCCAGGCCGCATCCTGGCAGTAGCATGCCTAGCAACTCGGCCAGGCCGCTGCTGCTGGCGGTGATGGCGACGACATTGCCGTGCAGCGGTTCGACCGGCGTTGCCGGAAGATGGCAGGGCAGCGGCAGCTCTGCACAGAACTGACTGCCGAAGCCGGCCTCGGAACTGATCGTCAATCGGCCCTGCATGGCTTCGCAGAGGTTGTAGGTCAATGCCAGGCCCAGCCCGGTGCCGCCAAACTGACGGGTAATCCCGGCCCCGGCCTGGGTGAACGGTTGCAGGATCCGCGCTTGGGCCTCCTGGGGAATACCGATACCGGTGTCGCAGACTTCGATTCGCACGCCGCCTTCGTAATGGCTCAACTTCACGTCGACCCGGCCAAAGCGCGTGAACTTCAATGCGTTGGACAGCAGGTTGCTGACGATCTGCCGCACTCGGGTCGGGTCGCCGATGACTTGTGCCGGGAACTGCGGCTCGATCAGGCAAGCCAGTTCGACACTGGGGGCCGCGTTCTGGGAAAGCAGATTGGCGGTGTCCTCCACCAGGGCGCCGAGGTCGAACGGGATGCGTTCGAGTTCCAGTTGACCGGCGTCGAATTTCGACAGGTCAAGGATGTCGTTGAGCAGTTCGACCAATACCTTGCCCGAGTCATGGGCAATCGAGAGCTGCTGCTGTTGCTCGGCCGTCAGGGGACCGTCCAGGGACAGGGCGATCATTCCCAGCAGGCCGTTGAGCGGCGTGCGGATCTCATGGCTCATGTTGGCGAGGAACACGGAGCGGGCTTCGGCCATGTCCAGGGCCGTGCGCCGGGCTACCTCCAGCTCCTCGTTGGACTGGCTGAGGCGGGCGTTGATGGCCTTGAGTTCGGCGGTGCGTGCCGAGACGATGTTCTCCAGCTGCGCCAGGTATTCAGTGAGGCGATTTTCGGCCGTGCGCCGTTGTTGAATTTCCGTGGAGATATTTTCGAACTGCTGGTTGGCGACGGACACCAGCACGCCGATTTCATCGGACTGGTGGCCGGAAGGGCATTCCAGGCGGTTCTGTTCGTTGCTGCTTGGATCGCGGCTGCTCAACTCGCGAATGACCCGCACCAGGGGCTTGGTCAGCATCACGTAGAACAGCGCCAGCAGCAGTCCGGTCAGGATCAGGCTGCGGGCGAAGCCGTTGAGCAAGGTGACCTCGGCGCGGCGCAGGAAGCGGCTGCCGAACGCATAGGTGTCGACGTCCAGTCGCAGTATGCCCAGGGATTCGCCGGGCAAATGATCCAGGTAGAGTCGGTCCTCGAACTGACGCTGGGCGCCGAACAGGAAGTCGCTGATGAACCGGTAGCTGCTTTGCAGTTCGGGCCGCTTGACGCTGGCCAGCACGGTATTGTTGTTGTCGATCAGCTCGGCCCCGATGATGGCCGGTGAGCGCAACAGGCCCATGGACAGCTCCTGGGCGAGTTCGGCGTCGATGTTGTAGGCGATGCGCGAGGCCGGGTTGTGGCTGATTTCCAGCAACGACAGGATTTCACGGTTGATCGACGCGTCTTCGCTGGCATAATCGATGCCGATCTGCATCAGGCTGAGCAAGGTGCCCAGCACGAAGCCCACCAGGACGGTCAGGCGGGCCTGCTTATAGGAAAGCCGTTGAGTGAATCGGATGTCCATGGAGTGATGAACCACTTACGTTTCCCTTCGCCGGTCAAGCATAGCTGATCATCTCTGAATACCGGTGCAACCGGTTGGTTTTGTGTGAAGTAGACCCGCCATTGGATACGGCGTTTCGTTGCTGGAGCGCCATCATTACTGTGAACCTGTCCGAGGAGAAGATGTGGACTCGCGATTGAATGCTTTTCTTGAGCGCGCCGATGCCGTGCTGGCCCGGATCGAGCCGTTGCTGCCGGCGCCCCGGCCCGCCATCGACTGGACCCAGACCCTTGCCGCCCGCTGGCAGCGGGACGGGCGCAGCGGCTACCTACTGCCGCTGCAAGTCAGCCTCGACATGCGCCTGTCGGACCTGATCGGCGTGGATCGCCAGGTCGAACAACTGGGGCGCAACACGCGGCAGTTCATTGATGGCATGCCCGCCAACCATGCCTTGCTCTGGGGCTCGCGTGGCACCGGCAAATCGTCCCTGGTGCGCGCCCTGTTGGCCGAACATGCCCAGCATGGCCTGCGGTTGATCGAGATCGAACGCGATCACCTGGCAGACTTGCCCCGGGTGGTCGAGCAGGTGGCGAAACTGCCACAGCGCTTCGTGTTGTTCTGCGATGACTTGTCGTTCGAGTCCGGCGAAGGCGATTACCGCGTGCTCAAGAGCGTGTTGGATGGTTCGCTGGAACAGGCGCCGGACAACGTGCTGCTGTATGCCACGTCCAACCGTCGCCACCTGGTGCCGGAAAAGGAAAGCGACAACGAAAACTGGAAGCGGGTCGACGGCGAACTTCACCCCAGCGAAGCCGTGGAGGACAAGATCGCCTTGTCCGACCGCTTTGGTTTGTGGCTGTCGTTTTATCCGTTTACCCAGGAGCATTTCCTCGACGTCGTGGAGCACTGGATCGGCGAACTGGCGGCCAAGGCCGGGCTGGCCTGGGAGCGCGATGAAGCCCTGGAGATACAGGCCGTGCGCTGGGCAACCGGTCGCGGCAACCGCAACGGACGTTGCGCTTATCAGTTTGCCCGTTACTGGGTCGGCCTGAAATTGTTGGAGCACAAGGCATGATCGATTTGAACGCTGCCGGCGAAGGCCTCGATGGCTACGGCTTGTTATCGGCACAGCTGGAATCCTTGCTGGCCGATGAGCGTGATTTCATCGCCAATGCCGCGCAGTTCTCGGCCTTTCTGTTCACGCAACTGGAAGACCTGAACTGGGCTGGTTTTTACCTCAATCGCAATGAAGAACTGGTCCTGGGGCCGTTCCAGGGCCAGATCGCCTGCGTGCGGATTCCCTTTGGCCGCGGCGTCTGCGGCACGGCGGCAGCGACCCGGCAGACCCAGCGCGTCGAAGATGTCCATGCCTTCCCTGGGCACATCGCCTGCGACAGTGCGTCGAACAGCGAGCTGGTGGTGCCGCTGGTCAAGGACGGGCGCCTGATCGGCGTGCTCGATCTGGATAGCCCGAAATTGGCGCGTTTCAGCGACCATGACCAGGCCGGCATTGAAGCGTTGGCTGCGATCTTCCTGCGCCTGACGGATTGCTGATCATGCCCTCAGCCCGGCCTTGGCCAGCAGGCTGTCGGGGTCGACTTCATCGATCTGGTGCGGGTCGAGGAACTGCTCGGCGTAGCTCAGGTAGATCTTTTCCTCGATGAACAGCCCGAACAGTTCGGGATCGATATGGGCGTCACGGCACATGGTGGCCATGATGCCCAGGGCCTCGCTCAGCTTCTTCGCTTTCTTGTAGGGGCGGTCGGCCGCTGTCAGTGCTTCGAAGATGTCGGCAATCGCCATCATGCGTGCCGGCAGGCTCATTTCCTCGCGTTTGAGGCGCTTGGGATAACCGCTGCCGTCCATCTTCTCGTGATGACCGCCGGCGATCTCCGCCACATTGTTCAGGTGGCTGGGGAAGGGCAACTGGCTGAGCATCAGGATCGTCTGCACCATGTGATGATTGATGACGTAGCGCTCCTCGCGGGTCAGCGTGCCGCGCGTGATGCTCAGGTTGTAGAGCTCGCCGCGGTTGTATTTCCAGGCCGGCACATCGAGCTGGAAGCCCCACGGGTTGTCCGCCGGGATCAGTTCAGCCGCGTGGCGCTCGAACAGGTGCTCGGGCTTGTCCGCCAACAGCGGCTCGGTGACCGGTAGCGTCGGCTTGGGCGTGCGGGCCTGGCGCCGATTCTCTTCCCAGGAAACCCCCAGGCGATCGTCGAGGGTCCGGGTCCATGGGCGTTGCGCGATGTGTTGCAAGCGTTGCAGGTCGGCCTCGGCCATGGCTTCGGAGCCCAGGTTGCAGCGCGCGACAAAAGCGAAGTCGTCATCCAGGGCCGTCAACGTCGCGTCACGCTGCTGCGCCAGGGATGACGACTCGCCGCCGTTTGCCACGGCCCGCCAGTAATCGATCCAGGCGTCGCGCTTGAGCACTTCGAAGCGGGTGCGTACTTCGTGGATCCGGTCGTTCAGGGTTTCCAGTTTGGTGGCTTTGTCGACGACGTATTCAGGGGTGGTGACCTTGCCGCAGTCGTGCAGCCAGGCAGCGATGTGCAGGGCTTCCCATTCATCCTCTGTGGGCTGATAGGCGTCGAATGCCGGCGCCTGGCTGGCGGCGGCGGCCTGGGCGAGCATCAGGGTCAGGACCGGCACCCGCTGGCAATGGCCACCGGTGTAGGGGCTCTTGGCATCGATCGCGCCAGCCAGCAATTGGATGAAGGCGTCCAGCAGTTGTTTTTGCTTGGCTTGCAGGCGCTGGCCTTCGATGCTCACGGTGGCGGCGCCGGACACGGCCTGGAGGAAGGCGATGCGGTCGGGCTGGAGTTTTTCCAGGTCGGCTTCGGTGCCGCTGTCGGTGATCAGCAACACCAACACGCCGACGGTTTCCTGGTGACGATTGCGCAGGCGGATGCCAATCAGATGGGCTCGAGGCGAGTCCAGTGCCCGCAGGATGCCCTGCAGGTCGGCCGCCTGCTCGAAGCCCAGGGAGGTCACCAGATTGTCCGAGACGGCCAGTTGCTGGAGCCATTGCGGGCTGTCGCCAGCCAGCAATTCAAGATTGCGCAGCTTGAAGGTTTCGAGGTCCCTGGGCGTGCCATCGATCACCAGCCCGTAGGGCTTGAGCCGATTGTCGTCGTTCTCGCGCAGGTAGATCAGGCCGGCCTGGGCCTGGCCGATTTTTACGGTTTCGAACAACACCCGCTCCAGCAGTGGGATGAAGCGTGTTTCGGCGCGCAGGCTGGCGGTGATTTCAAAGAAACTCGCCAGGGTGTCTTTCATGCGCGCCATCGAGACGCTCAACTGGTCGACCTCCAGCACCGGGGAGCGGCGTGACACCGGGTAGTTGAAATCGAAGCTGCGAATGGCGTCGGCTTCCTGCACCAGTTCGCGCAACGGCTTGACCAGGATCCTCGACGTCAACCAGCCCAGGGGCAGGCACAGCAGCAGGGTGGCGAGGGTGATGAGCGCGCCTTGCCAGCGCATGCGATAGGCGTTGTCCAGCAGCTCGTCTTCAGGCACCAGCAACGCCAGTTCCAGGCCTTGGGGCCCGCCTTCCTGCATGTGGCTGCGGGAAACGATCCACTGGCGTCCAGCCGCTTCCAGGCGGGTCGTGTCAGCGTTGTCATCGAGGACGGCGGCGATGGCCGGGCTGAGGTCGCGGGCCTTGATCAGGCGCGCCGACTGGGCGTCGGCGAGCAGCCGGTCGCTGTCGGGATAACCCACGGCGTTGCCCTTGGGGTCGAGCAGGACGATTTCGGTGCCGTTAGTGACCTTGTGCTTGGCCAGGGTCTGGGACAGGGCCGCCAGGGTCAGGTCGGCGCCGATGACCGCTTGCTCGCCGCTACGCCGGGCCAGGGTGGTGCCGACATTGTGGGTGGAGAAAAAAACGTAGGGTTCGGTGGTGATCTGCTCGGCGCTGTCGGCGGCGCTGCGAAACCAGCCACGGTTGCGCGGATCGTAGGTTTCGTCGGCGATGTCCCGGCGATTGATGAGCGTCAGGGTCTCGTCGTAGAACAGCGACTGGGAATGGACCGGGCCTTGCTCGGAGGCTCGCTCAACGGTCCAGACCTGATAGGCCGCCTCGGCGGGTGCCTGCAAGGCGGTTCTCAGGGCTGGGGTGCGCAATGGCCGAACCATCAGGAAGTTGCCACGCTGATCGCCCAGGTACAACGACGCCAGGTTCGGGTTGTCCCGTAGTGCCTGGCTGAAGGGCGCGAGCAGGGCCAGGCGTTGCGCCATCTGCGGCGTACGTGTCGCCGGGTAATCGGCCAACAGGCTCAACAGGTGGCGGATGGGTTCGTAGGTGTCATACAGGTCCAGGCGCACGTCCTGCTCAATGCGGTTGAACAGTTTTTCACTGCTGGAAAGGATGATTTGCGTGGTTTGCCGGTAGTTGAAAATGCCCAGCACCACCCCGGTCAACAACAAAAGCAGGGTAAACATCACGCTGATATGGACGTGCAGGGGGAACCGGCGTTTGTCCGGACGCGGTGCGCTGGGCATTGCAGTCACTCCATGGGGGCAGGGGGCGTTCTCGATGGTGTTTCCGCGTGCAAGGGAAACCGATCGAGAACCCCCCAGGTACGCACTGCTGAGCGAATAGCATAGTAAACACTGGGTTATTTTGCCTTGGCGATTTCCGTTTCCAGGGCCCGCTCCAGTTCGGTCATGGCGCGGTCGAGGGCATCGATGCAGTCGCTGATGCGTTCAGGTGCCTGTGCCTGATGACACGCCTGTTCCAGCGCCTCGCACCGCTGGATCAAAGAGGTCGCCTGGACGATGCGGGCGACGCCTTTGATCTTGTGCGCCGTTTCGGTCAGCGCTTGCCGGTTCGCTCCTCGGGCGTCGAGCAACTCCTGGCGATCCGCGCGGCTGCTGCTGAGTAACTCCGCCAGCAAGCGCCGGTTCGACGAAGGGTCGCCGCCGGTCAACGCCTGGAGGCTGTGGAGGGAGAAAACCGCTGGATGGCCGACCGGTTTGACGGTCTTGATCCACTGGCTCAGGGCGCTCAGGCTGATCGGTTTGAACAGGCAATCATCCATTCCGGCGTCCAGGCAGCGTTGTTTTTCCTCCGGCTGGGCATTGGCGGTGAACCCCAGGACCGTGCAGGGCGCCCGTCGCTGTTCGGACTCCTCGCGACGAATCGACCGGGCCAGTTCGTAGCCGCTCATGATGGGCATGTTGCAATCGGCAATGACCAGATCGAAATCGCCTTTTTGCCAAACTTCGAGCCCATGGGCGCCATCGTGGGCGACCTGGTAGTGATGGCCGAGGTATTCCAATTGCTGGGACATCAGCAAGCGGTTGGCCGGGTGATCGTCCACGATCAGGACGTTCAAGATGGCCTGTGCCGTTTCGATGACCGGTTCCAGTGGGGCGCTGACCGGCGCCGTTGACAGGACGGTGAGGTGCAGGCGGACCTGGACTTGGGTGCCGACGCCGGGTTGGCTGCTCATATGGAGGTTGCCGCCCATCATCTGGCACAGGTTGCGACTAATCACCAGCCCCAGTCCCGCGCCTTTGCGGGCCATCCGGCTGCTGTTATCGACCTGGGCAAAAGGCTCGAACAATCGATGCAGATCGGCCGGGCCGATGCCGATGCCGCTGTCGTTGACTTCCAGATGCATGTCCAGGACATCGTCCCGCTCGGTTGGGGATAGCCGGACCTTGACCACGACCTGGCCCTGCTCGGTAAATTTAAGGGCATTGCTGATCAGGTTCGACAGCACCTGCTTGAATCGCAAGGGGTCTATCGACACGTCAGGGTTTCCCTCGCCGGCGTCGAACTGCAACGACAACACCAGGTTTTTTTGCCGGGCTACGCCCTCGAAGACCCGTATGACCGATTGCAGCAGGGCCCTGAGATTGACGCGTTCGGGGGCCAGGCTCAGATGGCCGGATTCGATACGGGCGATGTCGAGGATATCGCCGATCAGCTCGAGCATGCCGGACGCCGACTCGTACGCGACTTCGATGGTCGAGCGGTCCAGGTGGCCCTTGTCGGCGTGTTTCAGGGCCAGCTCGAGCATGCCGATCACCGCGTTCATGGGGGTGCGGATTTCATGGCTCATGGTGGCGAGGAACGTGCTTTTGGCGCGGTTCGCGTCATCGGCCCGTTGCTTGGAGGCGCGCAATTCCTCGAATAACTGCCGTCGTTCACTGATGTCGATCCAGCCGCCAATGATGCCTTGCACTTCGGCGGCGGAGTTTCGGTAGGGGAGGATCCAGTGATAGATCGTCAGCTTCCGGTCGCCGATGTGCAGCGGGCGGTCGACGATCAGGGCGCTGCCTTCGGCCATGACGCGTTGGTAGTCCGCCTGGTACTCCTGCGCTTCGAAGGCGTTGCTCATGGAGCCTGGCATCGAGTCCTTGCCGATGACGTCTTCACGCCGGGCGTTGAACGCTTCCAGGTAACTGTCGTTGCAGCTTTGCAGGATACCGTTGCGATCCCTCACGTAGATGGGGTGCGGGGTGCCGTTGAGCAGTGCGTGCATGAATTCCAGTTGATCGTTGAGCGCCAGTTCCGCCCGTTGACGTTGCCTGATCTGGCGCCGCATGTAGGCGTTCCAGGCCAGGGACAGCAGCAGCAACAGGCCAACCCCCGCGACGACCTGGAAGAACAGGCGATTATAGGTGCGCCAGGTGTGTTCCGAGGGCGAGACGTAACCGCGCCAGCGGTTGTTGATGACGCCCAGTTCGTCAGGGTCGATGCTGGTCAGGGCCTTGTCGAGGATGGCGTTCAACTCGCTGGCGTGTCTGGCGGTGGCCAGCGCGAACAGCGCTTGCTGGGTGCCCACCGTGCTGCTGATTTGCAATCTGTCCCGCCACGCATGGGAGGAGATGAAGTAGTTGGCCATCACCTGCGAGTGCACGCTGCCGTCGACCTGGCCATGGGCGAGCATTTCCACGGCGCGCACGGAGCCGTCCGTTTCGATGATCCGGATATTCGGGTACTGGCTGCGTAGCCAGTCAATGACGGGGTTGCCTTTGGCGATCGCCAGGCTGGCTTGGCCGAACTGATCGAGTGTCGTGGGGGTGTCGGACTGTTTGCGAATCAGCAGGACGAACGCGCTGTCGATGTAGGGGCGGCTGAATTTCAACTGGCGTTGCCGTTCACTGCTGGGCAACAGTGCGGCGATCATGTCGGCTTGATCGTTCAGGACGGCAGCGATCATCTCACTGTCGTTCTGGTGGCGCTGGATGTCCAGGCGCAAGCCGGTGCGCAACCGGATCAGTTCAAGCAGGTCGGCACTGATGCCGCGAAAATCGCCGTCCGGATCGAAGAAGGTGAAGGGGGCGGAGGTTTCGTTCACCACCACCCGGACCACCGGATGCCTGTCCAGCCAACGTTGCTCGCGGTCGGTCAGTTGTACCCGGTGATCGGTGAGGTACAAGTCGCTGCCCGCACTCCAGCGTTTGGAGATGGCCGCCTGCTCGGCAATGGGGACCTGGTTCAGTATGGTGTTGATGATTTCCAGCAAGCGGGTATCGCCGCGGCGAACGGCGAAACCGAATCCATAGGTTTCATGCTTGCCGAAGCTGGCCATGCGGATATTGCTCAGGTAGCCCTTGCTGATCATGTAGTGGGTGGACAGGGTATCGCCGAGAAATACATCGGCCTGGCCAAAGGCGACGGCATTGATGGCGTTCTGGTAGGACGGGTAGGTGGTGATGATCGCCTTGGGGTAGAGTTTTTCTATTTCCCGCAGCGGCAGGTAGTGATAGACCATGCTCAGCCGCAACCCCTTGAGGTCTTCATTCAGGGATCGGCTTTCATCCGTTCGGGTGACGAGCACGGGTTGATCCACCGCGTATGGCGTCGATAGCACAATGTCGGGATCGCGGGCTTCGAAACCGTTGGCGGTGCCAAGCATATCGATGTGCCCGTTCTTGAGAGCCGCCATGGCGGCCTCACGGGAAGCGAAGCGCAGGACGCTGATGGGCCGGCCGGTGGCCTTGGCGACAATGTTGGCATAATCGGCGGTCAGGCCTTCGTAGTCGCGTCCACTGGCGGAGAGATCGAAGGGCGGGTAATCAGGTGCGGAGGTGCCCAGGACCAGTTCCTGTCGGTCTTTTAGCCAGGCGCGGTGAGCGTCATCGAGTTTGATCTCGGCCTGAGCCGTGGACGACCGACCCAGCAGCGTGTACTGCCCGGGCGTCTCTGGCGTCGCCGCGAGCGCTCCTGAGTACAACGCTACGCTGATCAGCAAGAGACATTCGGTTATGCGTCTGAGCATGATGTTTCTCACACCAGCGCGTTGCGCTTCGCCATTTCAATCAGCTCGACCAGGGACTTGACCTTGAGTTTCTGCATCAGACGTTTTTTATAAGTGCTGACGGTTTTATTGCTGAGAAACATTCCCTTGGCTATTTCCTTGTTGGTACGGCCCTGGGCAAAAAGTTGCAGCACCATCAGTTCCCGATCGTTGACGCTTTTGAAAAGGTCCAGCTCTACACTGCGTGGATCATCCGGGCGTACCGGGTTCAGCGCCTGGCTGGGAAAATAGTTGTAGCCGGACAATACCGCTTTGATCGCACTGACGAGTTCGCTGAGGTCTTCCTGCTTACAAACGTAACCAGAGGCACCGGATTGCATGCATCGGATCCCGAAGAGCGTCGGCGATTGTGCCGTGAGCACCAACGTCTTGAGCGGCGTGGTCATGGCGTTGAAGCGTGACAGGATTTCCAACCCGTCGAGTTTGGGGATGCTGATGTCCAGGATAACCAGGTCTGGCATGCACTCGCGCACCATTTGCATCGCGTCGACGCCGTTGTCAGTTTCTCCTACGACCTTATAACCCTCATGTTCCAGGAGCATGCGAACGGCGAGGCGAATGACCGGATGATCGTCGACAATGAAAACGGAGTTCATGAATAAATACCCTGCGAACTTGAATAAAGCGCGCACCTTAGCCCACTTACAGCCAGGGCCGTACGAAGAGACAGGCATGCAACTTCAATTTCAGAAGTTTCCTACAAAAAAAGAGGCAAGATATTACGACGTAAACGGTTTTTTAGTAGGTGGATGACAATAAAGAGGGGGGGTTGTTGGCAATGAGTGAATGAATATTTCTTTGATTGTTTTTTGCGCAAACAAGGGAAGCGTTTAAATCAAGGTTCGTGTAAGCCAAACATTTATTTATCTAGTTCAAACTTCCTGTGGCGCAGCGCTACAAAATTCACATTCACCCCCATTCCCTGTGGGAGCGAGCTTGCTCGCGATGACGGTGGCACATCCTGCATCGATGAGCTACCGCCATCGCGAGCAAGCTCGCACACAGGTTTTGTGCCAGGTGCCGCACACCGTCGACTCCCCGCCTTTTATTGACGCGTACGGCCCGTCATCTCCTGGGCCATCTCGCTGGCGTAGCTGTCAGTCATGCCGGCGATGAAATCGATCATGCGCAAGAACGCACCATGCAAAGGGCCGTTGGGATCCGGCGCATTGTTCCCCAGCAGGTCGAGGATGCGGCGATTCTTGAACGAAGGCGTGCGCCCGCCGTGCTGTTCGAGGGCGGCGCCGCAAAAGCCGTTGAGCAGGATTTCCAACGTGGTGTAGGCACCGATTTCATGCAGGGTCTTGCGCTTGTCCTGGAAAATTTTCCGCCGTGCCATGTCCTTGGCATTCAACACGCAACGTTTTGCCGGGCCGTGCATATGTTCCACCAGGTCCCCTGGCAGCGTGCCGGCCAGCAACGCTTCCTGCTGCTCGACAAACGCCCGGGCGGCGGCGTTGGTCAAGTGTTCGATGGCCTTGCCCCGCAGGATCGCCAGCTTGCGCCGCCGAGAGTCCTGCGGCCCGAGCTGCCGGTAGGTGTCCGGAAGATCGTCGCCTACCAGGTCCAGGAGCAGCGATTCCACCTGGGGATATTCCAGAAGATCCATCTCCACGCCGTCTTCCAGGTCGATCAGCGCGTAGCAGATGTCATCGGCGGCCTCCATCAGATACACCAAGGGATGCCGTGCCCAGCGTTGATCCTCGATCTGTGGCAAACCGAGCTTGTGGGCAATCTGTTCCAACAGTGGCAGTTCGCTCTGGTAGCAACCGAACTTATGCTTCTTGTAGCCCAGGGAGTCGGCGTGACGGGCGGTCCAGGGGTATTTCAGGTAGGTGCCGAGGGTGGCATAGGTCAGCCGGGTTCCGCCGTCGAACTGATGGTATTCAAGCTGGGTAAGGACGCGGAAGCCCTGGGCGTTGCCTTCGAAGTTGAGAAAATCGTTGCGCTCGGCTTCGCTCATGGCATCGAGCCAGCCACGCCCGGCGGCCTGCTGGAACCAATAGCGAATGGCGTCCTCGCCGGAATGACCGAACGGCGGGTTGCCAATGTCGTGGGCCAGGCAAGCCGATTGCACCACCATGCCCAGGTCGCTGGGCTCGCACCAGTCGGGCAGGGCGTTGCGGATGGTTTCGCCCACACGCATGCCCAGGGAGCGCCCGACGCAACTGACTTCCAGGGAATGGGTCAGGCGCGTATGGATGTGGTCGTTGCTGGATACCGGATGCACTTGCGTCTTGCGTCCGAGGCGGCGGAAGGCACCGGAAAAGATGATGCGGTCGTGGTCCTTGTGGAAGGGACTACGGCCCAGCTCTTGTGGGCTGTGCAGCGGTTTTCCGAGACGTTCGCGAGTCAGCAGGGTATGCCAATCCAAGGCCGGTTGCTCCGTTCGATGAGGTCGATGCCCTAGCTTCCCGGTTCGTGGGGTGGCGTGCAAGGCCTATAGGCCTGCGCAGGCTGGATACATACCCTTTGTGACGAGGGAGCTTGCTCCCGCTGGACTGCGAAGCAGGCCAAATTTTGTGAGTGCTTCGCACTCAAGCGGGAGCAAGCTCCCTCGCCACAGGTGTAGGTTTTTCAGGGTTTGCGCAGGGTCTTGGCCAGCTTGATCAGCGGCAGCAATGTGGTTGCCAGGCGGATCAAGCCTGTTACACCACCGCCACCACCACGGCGGGTCCGTTTGCCAGTGAGAAAGCCCAGCAGGGACACCGCCGCCACGCCCCACAGTGGCGCATGCTTGATGCCGAAGCCTTCGTGCCAGCTTTGCGTCAAGCCGCGCACTCGATGCAAAGGCTGCAACAACTGGCGCGTCTCTTGCCGGATTTCCTGGCGATGCATTTCCATGCGCAGGCGCACCAGTGCCTTGCGCATTTCCTGTCGTGTCCGGGCTTGGGGGATATCAGGCAGGCTCATGGCAGCAGGCGCTCCCGGTCATTGGCCAGTTCTTCGAGGGTGGCATTGAAAGGGGAGGACTCGTCATAGATCGCCGCCTTGAGCCGCAGACCGCAAAACAGGGCCGCCAGCAGGTAAAACAGACACAGGCCGATAATGCCCGACAGACGATAGGTGTCCCACACCAGGATCAGCACCAGCGCCGAAAGCCCGACCAACAGCAGCAAGCCGAATACCAGCGCAAGGCCGGCGAACAGCAGGAGGCTGACGGTGCGTGCCTTCTGTTCCTGCAGTTCCATGCCGAACAATTCGACGTGACTGTGCAGCAAGCCTAGAAACGCCGCGCCCAGGCGGCGCGCTGTAGGTTGTGTGCCCGCTTCGGACGAGCCGGATTCGTCGATACCCATGATCAGCGCCGTGTTGCCAACAGACCAATCAGAAAACCAACGCCCGCGGCGATGCCCACCGATTGCCAAGGGTTGGCCTGTACGTACTCCTCGGTGGCGACTACCGCAGCCTGGCCGCGTTCGCGCATGGAATCTTCGGTCAGCTTGAGTGTTTCGCGGGCGCGCAGGAGGGTTTCGTGGATCTGGCTGCGTAGTGCATCGGCTTGATCGCCTGCCAGCGTCGCGGTGTGATCGAGCAAGCGCTCCGTGTCGCTGACCAGCGTCTGGAAATCTTCCATCAGAATTTCTTGAGCAGTCTTTGCCTGGGTTCTGGCCATGGGTGAATCTCCGTAAGTGACGTCTGAAGCGTTCGAGTATGAGCCTTGCCGGAAGGTTCAGTGCAAGTGGCTGGTACAACTTTTGCTCAGGCTTGCGCCATGTACTGGTGCGTTAGCCCGTGCCAGTGCGCTGAAGCTGGGCGCAGGCCCGTAAAACCTTAACCCAAATAATTAAAACCCGCGAAGCGGGGCTTCGTTTGCCCGTTCTGGTGCACCAAAGCGGTTCATCGACCTGTATCCGGTCGTTGGTCCGTTTCAACTTGGTGCGTTTGTGAGGTGAGCGAACCGGCTTGGTGCTTTTTTCAACTTTTTCAGGTCTGCCAACACCATGGAAAATATGCAAAGTGCCGTGGACAGTCTGGTCCACAGCTCCAACACGCTGTTCATCCTGCTCGGCGCGGTCATGGTCCTGGCCATGCATGCCGGCTTCGCGTTCCTGGAGGTGGGAACGGTCCGGCAAAAGAACCAGGTCAATGCGTTGTCGAAAATCCTCAGCGATTTTGCGGTCTCGACCCTGGCCTATTTCTTTGTCGGCTATTGGATTTCCTACGGCGTGACCTTCCTGCAACCGGCAGCGGTGCTCAATGTCGATCATGGCTACAGCCTGGTGAAGTTCTTCTTCCTGCTGACCTTTGCTGCGGCGATCCCAGCCATCATTTCCGGCGGTATTGCCGAGCGCGCGCGGTTCGCCCCGCAGTTGTGCGCCACGGTGCTGATCGTGGCGTTTGTCTATCCGTTTTTCGAAGGTTTGGTCTGGAACGGCAATTTCGGCCTGCAGGCCTGGCTGCAAGCCCGGTTCGGTGCCAGTTTCCATGACTTCGCCGGTTCCGTGGTGGTGCATGCCATGGGTGGGTGGCTGGCGCTGGCCGCCGTGCTCTTGCTCGGCCCGCGTAATGGCCGCTACCGGGACGGTCGCCTGGTGGCGTTCGCGCCTTCGAGCATTCCATTCCTGGCCCTGGGCTCGTGGATCCTGATTGTCGGCTGGTTCGGCTTCAACGTGATGAGTGCCCAGACTTTGCCAGGGGTAAGCGGGTTGGTCGCGATCAATTCGTTGATGGCGATGGTGGGCGGTACCGTGGCGGCATTGATTGTCGGGCGCAATGACCCAGGTTTCCTGCACAACGGCCCGCTGGCCGGGCTCGTGGCCGTCTGCGCCGGTTCCGACCTGATGCACCCGGTGGGTGCGCTGGCCACCGGTGCCATTGCCGGTGCCCTGTTTGTCTGGTGCTTCACGGCAGCCCAGGGCAAATGGAAGATCGACGATGTGCTCGGCGTCTGGCCGCTGCATGGGCTGTGCGGGGTTTGGGGCGGCGTTGCCTGTGGCGTCTTTGGCCAGAGTGCCTTGGGCGGCCTGGGTGGGGTCAGCCTGATCAGCCAGTTGATCGGCACGGCGCTGGGCGTGGTCATCGCCCTGGCCGGTGGGTTCGCGGTTTATGGCGCCATCAAGGTTGTGCTGGGGCTGCGCCTGACCCAGGAAGAAGAGTATTACGGCGCCGACCTGTCGATTCACAAGATCGGCGCGGTCAGCCAGGACTGATCGCTGCATTAGCGGTCGCTTAAGGCTCCTTGTCTTGGTTGCCAGGGTAAAAACCGTGGAGCAGGCGGTAGCGGTCGTGGCGGACCTGATCCACGTGATGCCGGACCTGCTGTTCAGGCAGGCCGAGCATGATCAAGGCGTGGGAGGCCAGCATCAGGCTCGACTCCAACAGCTCGGGGACCACTTCGCTGGCCCCGGCCGCCTGCAACTCGGCCAGTTGGCTGTCGTCACGGGTGCGCACCAGAATCGGCACCTGTTGGTTGATCCGCCGGGCCGCCTGGAGCACGGTGATGGCGATGTCGGTCTTGTCCACCGCGATCACCAGCAGCCGGGCGCGGTTCAAGCCCACGGCGGTGAGCAAGTCCCCTCGTCGGGAATCGCCATAATGCACGCAGTTCTCGCCGACGGTGGCTTCCTGGATGATCACCGGGTCGTCATCCAGGGCGACGAACGCCTGGCCTTCGCGACGCAGGAAGCGTCCGATGGACTGGCCGACGCGTCCGTAGCCGCAAATCACCACATGATTCGACAACCCGGCATTGAGTGCGCTGATCTGGTCCAGTTGTGCCTCTTCGTTGGGTTTGCGATGCAGGCGTGCGGCGATGCGTGGCGCCGCGCGCAGCAGCAACGGGGTCAGCAGCATCGAGCAGAACGTCGCAGCCAGCAGCAGGCCGCTGATGTCGGCGGGCATGAGTCGGTTCTGCTGCATCAGCGCCATCAAGGCAAAGCAGAATTCGCCGCCCTGGGCCAAGGCCAGGCCGCTGCGCCAGGCGGTTTCACGGTCGCTGCCGCGCCATTTCACCAGGACGGCGACCACGCAGCCCTTGATGAGCATCAAGCCGAGGGTCAATCCCAGGATCAACAGGCCATCATCAAGGAACAGTTGCAGGTCGATCAGCATGCCGATGCTGACAAAAAACAGCCCCAGCAGGATGTCACGGAACGGGCGTATATCGGCCTCGATCTGATGCCGGTAGTGGCTTTCCCCCAGCAGCATGCCCGCCAGGAAGGCGCCCAGGGCCGGCGATAATCCGAGCAGGTGGGTCAGCCATGCCGTCAGCAGCACGATCACCAGGGCCAGCAGCACGAACAGTTCCGCGGACCGGGACGCCGCCACTTCATGGAACAGCCGTGGCAGCAGCAATCGGCTGGCCAGCAGCAGGCCGCCAAACAACACCAGGGTCTTGCCCAGGGTCAGGGGCAGCGCCCAATACCATGGGTGCTCGCTACTGCCGGCGAAGACCGGCACCAGGGTCAACAGCAGCACCGCGACAACGTCCTGGAACAACAACACACCGATGGCGTTCTGGCCGTGGCTGCTGAAGATCTCGCCCAGGCTGGTCAACTCCTTGCTGACAATGGCCGTGGAGGACAAGGCCAGCCCGGCGCCGAGCAGCAACGCGGCGATCGCTGGGGCGCCGCATAAAGCGAGCAATCCTGCCAGCAGCGCTCCCGAGCACAGCACCTGCAGGCTGCCCAGGCCGAACACGACCCGGCGCAGTTCGAGC
This sequence comes from Pseudomonas sp. Z3-6, assembly GCF_051131985.1. NCBI lineage: Bacteria > Pseudomonadati > Pseudomonadota > Gammaproteobacteria > Pseudomonadales > Pseudomonadaceae > Pseudomonas > Pseudomonas sp. Z3-6. Next base: position 4,986,066 of record NZ_CP071644.1, on the reverse strand, counting down.
ATTTTCGACAGGGAAAACTCCAGGCCCAACGAGAACAGCAGGAACACCACCCCAAGCTCGGCCAGGTCTGGCAATTCTTCGCTGTCGTTGACCCAGTCCAGCGCGGTAGGGCCGACCGCCAGCCCGACGCAGAGATAACCCAGCACCGGTGGAAGGCGCAGCCGCCTGAACAGGGCGATGACCACCAGGGACGAGGCGAGGATGATCAGCAGGTTGGCAAACAAGGGGAACTCCGTTTCAAGGTACAACGCACAGCGTAGAAGGGAAAACGCGACAAGCGTCGCTGGAAAAGCATTTGCGTTCAGTGATTTGCATCAGCGTTTTACCGAAACACCCTGAAGCGAGCCAGCGACTCGACGGTTTTCCGAGGCGAGCCTAGAATGACCGTCTATCTTTTTTGGGTCTACCCGCCATGCCTCCTGAATGCCAATTGTTCGGTACCCTGGGGTGCCATCTTTGCGAAGTCGCCGAAGCTGAACTGATGCCTTTGGTCGAACATGGATTGTTGGTGGAATTGGTGGACATTTCAGAACGTGAAGACTGGGTCGAGGACTATGGGCTGCGTATTCCCGTGCTGCGCAGGCTGGATACCGGTGCCGAGCTGGACTGGCCCTTCGATACCGAACAGATCGTGACATTCCTCCGTTGAACGGCTCGTTCGTCAGTTCCTGACACTGTGGTTGGCGAAAATATCGCGCTTCGGTTACTGTATGCCCATACAGCTATCTGGAGTGCACCCCTTGGTCAATGTCGAACAACTGAAAGCCAGCGTAAACAGGATGTCCGCGGACGTTGTGCATGAGGCGGTCCTGGAGCTTCGCCTGGATGGCTTGGTGACCGAAGGCAAGACACCCTTCAATAAACTGCACTTCAATACCTGCTTCGCCGAAATCGAAGCGTTGTTCCAGCGCGCCGGCTATCACAAGCAGTTGGATGTGGTGGGTTACCAGGGCTTGCTGTACGCGCTCTACGATCCGGGTCGCTGGGAGGCGGTGGACGTACTGCGCTGGTTGAAAGAGTTCACCGAAGCGGCGGCAAAACCGACGTCGGCCACGGCGTAAAGCAATCATCGCTGGGCTGGCTGGGGCGACTGTCGGATAATGCCGGCATGCCAAATATCCAAGAGTTTTTAATGTCCGGTTCATCGTTTTCCGCCGCTCAGCATCAGGCCAGTACGTTGTACCTGCCGCCCGGTTCCTGGCCGACGGTGTTGGAATGCCTGTGCGAGCATTTCAGCGCCATCAGCCGTGAACAGTGGCTGGACCGGATCGCCCGGGGCCGGGTATTGGACGCGGAGGGCAAGGCGATCCCTGTCGACTTGCCGTACCGCGAAGGTTTGCGCATCCACTACTTCCGGGAAGTACCCGACGAGAAACCGATTCCGGTGGTGGAGTCGATCCTATACGCCGACGAGCACCTGGTGGTGGCAGACAAACCGCATTTTCTGCCCGTCACTCCGGCGGGCGAGTATGTCGAGCAAACCTTGTTGCGACGGTTGATCCGGCGGCTGGACAATCCGCATCTGGTGCCCCTGCACCGCATCGATCGGCATACGGCCGGGCTGGTGTTGTTTTCGGCCAACCCGCAAACCCGTTCGGCGTATCAGTCATTGTTCCCGACACGGCGAATCGAGAAACGCTACCAAGCCATTGCCCGTGCGTTGCCTGGGTTGAACTTTCCCCTGGTGCATAAAAGCCGGATGATTGATGGCGAACCGTTCTTCCGGATGCAGGAAGGGCAGGGCGAGCCCAATACCGAAACGGCCATTGAAGTGTTGGAAAGGAAGGGTGAGTTGTGGCGTTATGGCTTGTATCCGGTTACGGGTAAGAAGCATCAATTGCGGGTTCACATGAATGCCCTTGGGGCGGGGATCTGCAATGATCCGTTTTATCCGGATGTGCTTCGGGATGTTGAGGATGATTATGCCAATCCTTTGAAATTGCTGGCTCAGGGGTTACGTTTTGTTGATCCGGTGAGTGGTCGGGAGCGGGTGTTCGAGAGTGGTATTTCGTTGCAGTGGTAGTTGGTTTAGAACCCGCTATAACTGCGTGAAGTTTTGATTTTTTCGTTAGGAGCAAGAGCAGGGCACACGCTGGTATCTATGTGGCCGAGCCACCGCTATCGCGAGCAAGCTCGCTCCCACATTGGATTTTCAGCAGGCCCAAGGCCCATGTGCACCGCACAACCTGTGGGAGCGAGCCTGCTCGCGAAGAGGCCGGCCCATCCAACGCCACCGCAAACTGACACACCGCTTTCGCGAGCAAGCCCGCTCCCGCAGGGGTAACACGGTCTCACCAATAACCAGGTCGGCTAGCCTAAAACCAAAACCAAGCCCCAAAAAAAACCGGCGCTTCCCTCTTCAGGAAACGCCGGTTTTTAACAACATCGGGCAGCAGCGTTACAGATTACAAATCCTTAACGGTACGAACCTGATCCTTGTTCACGCGAGTCTGCTTGCCATCCAGTTGTTCGAATTCGTAGAAGCCGCTTTCTTCATCGAAATGTGGGGTATCGACGGCCTGGATTTCGCGACCGTCATTCAAGGTGATCACCGTTGGCGAAGCGCACCCGGCAAGGGTGGCGAGGCCCAGAGCGAGCATGAACGTGGCGAGGGTCCGTTGTGTCATGGTGTTTCTCCGAAATGGATTCTTCAAGTTACTGACCTTCAGACGTATACATTGCGCGCAAGTTCCTGGCTAGTGTCAATCTGACACGCCTTTATGTCGGGCCAATAGTTCCGGGGTGTTCAGATTGGCCAGTCGCGGATCATCGGCAGGGCATTGCAAGGCAACGGCGTGCAGCGCGCGCATGATGCGGCCGGGGCTGCGTTCGCCTTCGCTCCAGGCCTGTTCGAAGCGTGCTGCCAGGGTCAACGGGATGACGCACAGCAGCGGTTCCCAATGCGCGCCGTGGCGCACCATCAACGGTTGGTCGGGGTGCTGGCTGGCCGTCCTGCGCATATTGTCGAGCAGGCTTGCGTCGATTTGCGGCACGTCGCATGGCAGCACCAGTAGATACGGGTATCTCGCGGCCTTCAGACCTGCGCGGATGCCCGCCAATGGCCCGGGAAAATCACCTTCCTCATCGTGCACCAACTTATCGGCATACGGCGCATAACGTTGCGCATTGCGGTTGCAGGAAATGATCAGGTCATCGCTCATGGCGCGGGTCTGGCGATGGAGATGGGCAATCAGCGGTTCCCCTTGCCATTGCACCAGCCCTTTGTCCTGGTCGCCCATGCGTTGTCCGCGCCCACCGGCCAGGAGCAGAATGGAGCAGGATGGCAGTGGCGTTTCCGAGGTCATGGCGTGTCTCCGCACGGGCGAAAAAATGAAGCGCTGTGATATAACACCGGGCTGTTTCCTTCACAACTGGACGAGCCTATGAAAGCCAAGGCTGATGTACCTTTCGTGCCGCTCAATATCGCGGTGCTGACAGTCAGTGACACCCGTACCCTGGAAACCGATACGTCCGGGCAGGTCTTCGTCGATCGGCTCACGGCGGCGGGTCACAACCTGGCGGCACGGGTCCTGCTCAAAGATGATTTGTACAAGATCCGAGCACAAGTCGCGACCTGGATTGCCGAGGACGTGGTGCAAGTCGTGCTGATCACCGGCGGCACCGGTTTCACGGGGCGTGACAGTACGCCGGAAGCCGTCACGTGCCTGCTGGACAAGCAGGTCGATGGCTTTGGCGAGTTGTTCCGGCAGATATCCGTGGCCGACATCGGCACTTCCACTGTGCAGTCCCGTGCGCTGGCTGGCCTAGCCAATGGCACGCTGGTATGTTGCCTGCCAGGGTCGACCAACGCGGTGCGTACCGGATGGGATGGGATCCTGGCCGAACAATTGGATGTGCGGCATCGGCCATGCAACTTTGTGGCTCATTTGAAACAGGCAGCCCCTTGTGAATCCCGTGGGTAAACCGGGTAAGGCCGGCGCCTTGATGGCCGTTGAGGTGGCGCTGGAACGGCTGCTCAAGATGGCGGCGAGCACACCGATTGTCCAACGCGAGCGTTTGCCGTTGGCCGAGGCATCAGGGCGAGTGCTGGCCGAGGACCTGGTATCGACCCTTGACTTGCCGCCATGGCCCAACAGCGCCATGGACGGCTATGCCTTGCGGCTGGCGGACTGGAGCGGCGAGCCGTTGGTGGTCAGCCAGCGGATTTTTGCCGGGCAGGCGCCGGAGCCGCTGGCCGCTGGCACGTGCGCGCGGATCTTCACGGGGGCGCCAGTCCCTGCTGGCGCTGATTGCGTCGAGATGCAGGAAAATGCCGTGGTTGAAAGCGACCAGCGGGTGCGGTTTACCGAGCCCATGGTCAGTGGACAGAACATTCGTCCTCAAGGACAGGAGACCACCGTTGGCGAGCAGGTCCTCTCTGCCGGCACTCGCCTGGGGCCGATCGAGCTGGGCTTGGCGGCGTCCTTGGGCTGCGCATCGCTGGACGTGGTGCGCAAGGTCCGCGTCGCCGTTCTGTCCACGGGTGATGAGCTGGTTGAGCCCGGCCAGGCACTGGGGCCTGGTCAGATCTATAACAGTAACCGCGTGCTGCTGTGTGGTTGGCTACAACGCCTGGATTGTGAGGTGGTTGATGCCGGTATTCTGCCCGACGATTTGCCTGCCACCCGCGAGCGTCTGGCGCAGTTGTCGGATGTCGATCTGATCCTGTCCACCGGTGGTGTCTCGGTGGGGGAGGCGGACTTCCTCGGCATCGCCTTGCGTGAGGACGGTGAGCTGACACTGTGGAAGCTCGCCATCAAGCCAGGTAAGCCGCTGACGTTCGGGCATTACCGTGGCGTGCCGGTCATAGGCCTACCTGGAAATCCCGCGTCGACCCTCGTGACGTTCGCACTGCTGGCAAGGCCTTACCTGTTGAGACGCCAAGGCGTTCAGTCGGTGACGCCGCTCAAGTTCAAGGTGCCGGCCGGTTTCGCCTGGCCGAAGGCGGGCAGTCGCCGAGAATACCTGCGAGGCCGCATGGAGAATGGTCGAGCGGTCATCTACCGGAATCAGAGCTCGGGGGTCCTGCGCAGCGCGGCCTGGGCCGAAGGATTGGTCGAAGTGCTCGAAGGACAGACGCTGGTGGAGGGTGACGAAGTGGGCTTCATCCCCTTGAGCGAAGTCCTGGGCTAGCATGCCTACCAGGTGTTCTCCGGCCCGAGTGGGACGCTCGGGCCGTTGCGCGCCTCACCTTATCGCGTGAGCAGTATCACCAACTGATCGAATCGGTTGTTGGCGACCCAGCCCAGCAGGCCGAGCACCACCGCCGCGGCGCCAGCCGAATAGGCCAGCCTGTGGCGGATCACCTTGACGTCGGTACGAATTTCATCCATGTCTTTACGGATGTATTTGAGGTGGGTTTCCAGTTCAACGACGCGCGGTTCCAAATCAATTCCTCCAGCGGGATTACTGCAACTTTTGCATTCGTTTCGAGTATCGGCCTGCCCGCTTCCAAAGGACGCGAGCTGCCGGGGAGACAGCTTGTATTCACGGTTATGCATGGGACGGTCCATCCCCATAACTGTTCGAGCGAGTGATCCGGCCCCTGCGGGCCGTAACGTATCCATCCATGGGAGCATGCTTCCTTGTGTGGTGAGGTTTAAGCGATCCAGCAAAACATGAACCCAAGGTGTCTCAATACCACTGGAGGGTCAATTGAGCTGATTCGCCAGATCCTGTAAGAAAACTCTTCGAATCAGGGCGCGTTGATCGGACGAGCCGTCCTGCGCTTCTAAAATAATGAGGTGTACTGGGCTTTTTCGCTCGAATGAGCGGTCCCATGCCTGAACCTTCCAATGACGGAGACCACGATGAGCAAAGGCAAGGCGCTGTTGATTTTGCATGGCAAGCAAGCGCTCAACGAAGAGGTTCGCTCGGCCGTGATGCTCAAGCGCGAGCAGGGCTGGGACTTGGCGGTACGGTTGACCTGGGAAGCCGGTGATGCCCAGCGCTGGGTCGATGAAGCGCTGGCTGCCGGATATACGCGACTGATCGCTGGCGGCGGTGATGGGACCTTGCGTGATATCGCCGAAGCGATCGCTCATAAGTCCAGCGATGCCAGCCTGGTCCTGTTGCCGCTGGGCACGGCCAACGATTTCGCCCGGGCGGCCGGTGTGCCGCTGGAACCTGCGCAAGCCATGGATTTATTGGACGTTGCGCCGCGGGCCGTTGACGTGGGCGAAGTCGGCGGGCGGATTTTCCTGAACATGGCCACCGGTGGTTTCGGCAGCCAGGTGACGGCGAACACCTCCGAGGACCTCAAGAAGGTCCTGGGCGGCGCTGCCTATCTGTTCACGGGCCTGTCGCGATTCAGTGAGCTCAGTGCCGCCTATGGTGAGTTGCAGGGGCCCGATTTCCACTGGCAGGGCGATTTGCTCGCGCTGGGCATCGGTAATGGCCGGCAGGCGGGGGGAGGCCATGTGCTGTGCCCGGAGGCGTTGGCGGATGATGGATTGCTGGACATCAGCATCCTGCCGGCACCCCAGGAAGTGGTCAGCACCTTGAAGGACTTGCTCGCGGGCGGCCTGGGCATCGACAACATGTTTGTCCGCGCGCGCTTGCCCTGGGTGGAGATCAAGGTCGCGCAAGGCCTGGACATCAATCTCGATGGCGAGCCGTTGCAGGTCGATACCCTGCGCTTCACTGTCCGTCCAAAGGCGTTGCGGCTGCACCTGCCGTCCGATTCGCCGCTGTTGGGCGGCGCGACGGCGCTCAATCGTCCAGGCTGATGATTTGCTCGCGCACCGCGAACAGCACAAGGCCGGCCACGTCATGGATCTGTAGGCGCTTCATGATTTGCGCCCGGTGGGTTTCCACGGTCTTGATGCTCAGGTTCAGGCCGTTGGCGATTTCCCGGGTGGACTTGCCGCGCACGATCAGCCGCAGGATCTCCAACTGGCGTGCGGTCAGGTTATGGGTCTGGGCTGGGTCCGGCTGATGTTTCTGGACACGGGTCAGCGCCTGGTTGATCACGGTATGGGCGATGGCCGGGCTCAGGTAGCGTTCGTTGTTGCGCAGCGCCTCCAGGGCGTGTTTCAGCTCAGTGGCGGTGGTGTCCTTGAGCAGATAGCCATGGGCTCCGTATTCCAGCGCCTGCATGATCAGCGCCGGATCCGTATGCATCGACAGGATGAGCACCTTGCTGTGGGGGCGCACCCGCTTGAGCTGCTGCAAGGCGTCCAGGCCACTGGTGTCCTTCATGGAAATGTCCAGCAGCACGATGTCGGGGTTCAGTCGTTCCACCAACTCCACCAAATGCGTGCCGTCATTGGCTTCGCCGATCACGGCATAACCTGGGATATCCATGACCAGGGCTCGTACGCCGGCCCTGATCAGGGAGTGGTCATCTACCAGAAGCAAATTACAAATCAAAGGAGAACCTTATTCTTACTGGCTCGTTCCAGGGCACGCGGCGCCCAGGGAAAGCGTGCTTCGATGTGCGTGCCTTTGCCGGCCTCGCTGATGACCTTGAGGGTGCCGCCTAATTGTTCGACCCGCTCCGACATGCCGGCCATGCCCCGTTGACCTTCACGAGCGGGGTGGCTGGCGGGCGCAAAACCCAGGCCATCGTCGCTGATCAGCAGGGTCAGGCCGTCGGGCAAGCGTTGCAGGCGTACCAGCAGATTTGTCGCCCGGGCATGGCGCAAGATATTGGTGACCGCTTCCTGGGTGATCCGGAACACCGCCACCGACATCTCCTCCGGGATGCCCGTCATGCGCTGCTGGCAATCGAGGCTCCACTTCACCGGGACGTTGGCCAGGGTCTTGAGCAGATGCGCCCGCAGACTGGCTTCAAGCCCGAGACTGGTCAGTTCCCGCGGATTGAGGATCGCCGATACATCACGGACCTTGTTGAGGGTTTCGTCCAGGGTCTCGCACAGGAGTGCGCACTGGTCTTGCAATTCTTCCGGCATCCGCCGCTTGAGCCATTCGCCTTGCAGTTTCGCCGCGGTCAGCAACTGGCCAATGTCGTCGTGCAATTCACGGCTGAGCCGATGGCGCTCATTCTCCTGGACCTCCAGCAGCCGGTCGGCCAGCTCCTGGGGCTGGAACTTGATGGATTTGCGCGACAATCGATGGTGGATCCAGACACAGCTCAAGGCCGCGACGTTCAGGGCCAGCAGGCCCAGCGGCACCGTGTGGGCGTACAGATAGGCCAGCAGGCAGCCGAGGGTCGAGCAGATGCACAGTAGTAATGTGAAGCGACGGGCGTTATCTCGGGAAGGAGGCCAGGTGATAAATGACTTGAGGCTGGCGTGCATAGCGGATGGAGCCAATGAATGTTCGCTGCGGGCAGGCCGGTCAGCGCATCTGACAGGCCGGGTCGGGTAAACGTATCAGGTCGGAGACGGCTTCGGTCGACGGCTTTTATGGCGCTGTCTTGAAGTGGCTGACGCAGGAGATAGTACCACTTCGCCTATCGCGGGTCGCGCTCGGCATGGTGCCCTGAAGACGCTAAAGTGCAGGCTAATTGCCATCAGATCAGGCTTGTTTCTGGGGGTAGGACACCAACGCCAACGGACGTGACGCGGCCAATGCCTCGCCGGGACTTTGGCCTACCTGGAAAGCGAATGCCTCGATCAAGGAGGTCTGCTCGCTGCTGTCCAGGCCCAACTGGCCGGTGGTGTGATCGACCAGCTCCAATTGCCAGGCCATCAGGGTGAAGCAATCCTTCAAGGCTTCCAGGGCCTGATCATGTAATTCCATGTTTTGCGCGTGGCTGAGCAAACCATGGATGTGCATGGAAAACTCCGAAACGGCTTCCAGCGCCAGGGCATTGGCTTTGTTCGACAGCTTCAGCAAGGTGCTGAGCATGCAATCGATGGCGTCCTTGTCGTTGTTGATCAATTGCAGATGGCTCAGGCATTCCTCCGACTTGGCCAGCAGCGTCTCGGCCTCGATCAGAAATTCGGGAAGACGTTGATTCCAGTTTCTACGATCGTTCGGCATGCTTATCTCCACAACATCATGTCAGGCGAAAGGAAACCGCGTATGGCGAACGGCTGGATCTCAAGGACGACCGCGGGCGGACGCACGACGACACGCCCGCGCCGTTGCGCGAAGGCGAGTTCGCAAACGATTGCACGGATGGGATCGGCCGAAAGGCAGCAGGTCCGATGTCCTGTGGTCGCGCACAAAAGCCTGACTCCGTTCAGCAATGAGAATGGCGTCACATTAATGGCTATTGGAAAGCGGGAATATCAGGTTGGACCTGATTGTGCCTAGGGGAATCCCTTAGGCAGGGGAACTTAGTGCGCAAACCGGAGTCGCGCAGCGGGAAAAACGGGGAATGAGATCGTGAAGCCAGTAAAACATGATGTTAATGTGATATCAATTCCCCGCGCTGTATTTTATCTGGGGTCAAGATTCGGCTCGTGCCGCCGATAGCTGTTTTATTGGATTCATCCGAACAAGCCCAGGAGTCATCGATGGCCGGCATTCTCGACACAGTAGATCAACGAACCCAACTGGTGGGTGAGAATCGCCTGGAAATTCTCATGTTTCGCCTGGCGGGTCGACAGCTTTTCGCCATTAACGTGTTCAAGGTCCAGGAAGTCCTGCAACTGCCGAAGCTGACGTTGATGCCGCAACGTCACCCGTTCGTGTGCGGTGTGGTCAATCTGCGTGGCCAGACGCTGCCGGTGATCGACCTGTCCCAGGCCATTGGCATGCGCCCGTTGGTGCCGGGCGCCAACAGCACCATTATCGTGACTGAATACAACCGCTCGGTGCAGGCATTCCTGGTGGGCGGCGTCGACCGCATCGTCAACATGAACTGGGAAGCCATCCTGCCGCCGCCGACCAGTGCTGGCCGCGAGCACTACCTGACGGCCATCAGCAAGGTGGACGATCAGTTGGTGGAAATCATCGACGTGGAGAAAGTCCTGGCCGAAATCGTGCCGTACAACGCCAAGGTCTCCCGGGACAAACTCGAAGATCCGGTGCTGGAACGTGCCCGCGGCCGCGAAGTGTTGCTGGTGGACGACTCCAATGTGGCGCTCTCGCAACTGCGCGACACCTTGGGTCAACTGGGCGTGAAAATGCACATTGCCAGCGACGGCCTGAAGGCGCTGAACATGCTCAAGGCCTGGGCCGATACCGGCGAGGTCATGACCGATAAATTGCTGATGATCTTCACCGACGCGGAAATGCCGGAAATGGACGGCTACCGCCTGACCACCGAAATCCGTAACGACCCGCGTTTGCGCGGGCTCTATGTCGTACTGCACACCTCGCTGTCGGGCAGCTTCAACGACTCGATGGTCAAGAAGGTTGGCTGCGACAATTTCCTCTCCAAATTCCAGCCGGACAAGCTGGTCGACGTCGTGCGCCAGCGGTTGATGCTCGACTGAAACCGATGGTGGTTTGCTTCAATGGCCGGCTCGTATAAGGTGGCATTTTTTTGCCCCTGGGGAAGTTGAGCATGTTGCGGCTGAGCGCGCTGTATCGGTATCCGTTGAAGTCCGGCAAGGGCCAGCCCTTGTCGGAAATCGGCCTGGACAAGCTCGGGCTGGACGGCGATCGGCGCTGGATGCTGGTGGACGAGGGCACGGGGCGATTCCTGACCCAGCGCGCCGTGGCGAAGATGAGCCAGCTTTCGGCCTTGTGGAACGAGGCGGGGGGCCTGACGCTCAGTGCGCCCGGCCATGGCGCCATCGACGTGTCGTTGCCACCTACCCAGGAAGAGCAGCGGCGCGGTGTGATCATCTGGCGTGACACCTTGCGTGTGCCGGATGCCGGTGACGAGGCCGCGGCCTGGGTCAGTGAATTCATCGGCAACCCTACGCGGCTGGTGCATGTGCCGGTGGAGCTGGCGCGCACCACCGCAGCCGGTTATGGCAAGGACGACGACAAGGTCGCCTTTGCCGATGGTTTCCCCTTGCTGCTAATTGGCCAGGCCTCGTTGCAGGACCTGTCGAGTCGGGTCGGTCGTTCGCTGGAAATGTTGCGCTTTCGTCCCAACCTGGTGGTCGAGGGCAGCGAAGCGTTTGCCGAGGACGGGTGGAAGCGTATTCGTATCGGCGAGGTGGAGTTCCGGCTGGTCAAGCCCTGCTCGCGGTGCATCATGACCACGGTCGATCCGCAAACCGGCGAGCGCGATCCGAATCGCGAACCCTTTGCCACGCTGCAGCAATACCGTTCGACACCGGACGGCGCGATGTTCGGCCAGAACCTGGTCAACGACAGCAACGGTCGGCTTGAAGTCGGCATGCCGGTTGAGGTGCTTGAGTAAAAAGCGCCGTGAATAAAAATGTGTGGCGAGGGAGCTTGCTCCCGCTGGGCTGCGAAGCAGCCCCTAGAACTGCCACCTCGGCGTGTCAGGCCGATTGTGCTAAGCCTTTTGGGACTGCTGCGCAGTCCAGCGGGAGCAAGCTCCCTCGCCACAGGTTGTCGTCGGCTTAGCCGCGGTACTCACACAGGTACGCTGTGTCGACAGCCACTTTGAGCTGGAACTTGCTGTTGGCCGGTACATTGAACTGGCTGCCGGCCTCGAAGGTTTCCCAGTCGGTGCTGTCGGGCAGCTTCACGGTCAGGGCACCGGAGACGACGTGCATGATTTCCCGTTGGGCCGTGCCGAACTCATATTCGCCCGGAGCCATGACGCCGATGGTCGCTGGGCCTTCGGCAGTGCCAAAAGCGATCGACTTGACGGTGCCGTCGAAGTACTCGTTGACTTTGAACATGGGCGATTCCTCGAAAAAGGGGCTGAAAAAGGCCGGCCAGTATGCACAAGGCTGCAACATTCGTCATCTGCCGCGCCGGGCGGCGGACACCGCTCAACCCGGCAGCACCAAGGGCAACAACCGCGCGGTATTGCGGGCATCTTCCAGGGCTCGGTGCTGTTGACCGCAGAATTGCAGGCCAGCCAGTTGCAGTGCGCCATTGAGCCCCAGCGGTCGTTCCAGCCGACGGGCCTTGGCGAAGCGTTGCTTGAGGTTCATGTGCGGCACTTGGCCGAGGACACTGTGTAACCGCTGTTGCTGCCATTCCTGCAGCAGTTGCTTGCGGTCGTAGTCGCCCCAACTGACCCAGCTTTCCAGCTTCGGATGATACGGCGCCAGCCAGCGCTCGAACGCCGGCCAGACTTCGGTCAAGGGCTCGGCGCTGTCGATATTGGCCTGGGTAATATGAGTCAGTTCACGACAGAAAGGCGTGAGCAGCGGGCGTCTCAGGGGCCGCACGAAGCGCTGGAAATGATCCACTTCGCGGCCGTCACGATTCACCAGCGTGGCGCCGATTTCGATAATTTCCATTTCGGTTACCGGCCAGCCACCCTCATCGGTGGTGGCCTCCAGATCAATCACCAGCCAGTGAGGCATCGCAGGGTTCCCGGTATCGGCGTGCTGATGGGTTTGAGCGTAGTCAAACCCCGGGCATCCGACTAGTGGGCTGTTTCGACACGCAACAAAACCTGACGGTTTTTCACTTGGTCACCCCGCTTGACCTGCAATTGCCTGACCACGCCGTCGACGCCGGCCATGAGTGGATGCTCCATTTTCATCGCTTCGAGCACCATCAGCAGTTGGCCTTGGCGCACCGTGCTGCCTTCGCTGACCAGCACCTCGACAATGGCGCCGTCCATGGGCGCCTTGAGCGTTGCGTCGCTGGCGGTGGCCTTGGCGGTGACCGGAGCCAGGGTCCGGTCTTGCAGGTGCAGGCTGCCGGGGCGGGTGGACAGCCAGAGATCGTGGCCATCGAGGCGCCAGGCCTGGCGCTGGCGAATCCCATCGATCATCAGCGACGCGCCATTGGCGTCAACGTCGAGCAGCCTCAGTTCGACCAGGCGTTCGGCACTGCGGATGTTCAAGGTCCCGTCGATTTCGGCCTCAAGGGCCAGCGTCCAGTCGTGTTCACCGAAGCCAATCCTATAATGCCGCGCCGTGCCGACGCTGTTGCGCCACCCGCCCAGGCCGGGGGCATGCCGTGCCTGTGAGGCCTGATAAAACGCTGCCGTGGCGATGGCCAGTTGCTCGGTCGAGGGCTCAATGGGCAGTAGTGCGGGATGATTGGCAAAGTGCTGACCGATGAAACCGGTACCGAAGTCGCCGTCGATGAAGCGCGGATGCGCCAGCAAGCCGGCGAGCAAGCGCTGGTTGCTCTGGACGCCCAGCAGCACGCAATCTTCCACCGCCCGGAGCAATTTGCGCCGGGCGTCTTCGCGGGTGGCGCCATGGGCGATGAGTTTGCCCAACATCGAATCGTAGAACGGTGTGATGGCCTGGCCTTGCAGCAGGCCATGGTCGATTCGCACGCCGTCCTGTATCGGCGGCTCCCAACCGATCAACCGCCCGGCCTGGGGCAGGAAATCCTTCGCCGGGTCCTCGGCGTACAGCCGCACTTGCAGGGCATGGCCGCTAAACGTCACCTGATCCTGACGCAACGGCAGCGGCTTGCCGGCGGCGACATCCACCTGCCAGGCCACCAGGTCCAGGCCAGTGATCAACTCGGTGACGGGGTGTTCGACCTGCAAGCGCGTGTTCATCTCCAGAAAGTAAAATCGACCGTCCGTCGCGAGCAGGAACTCCACGGTCCCGGCACCCACGTAATTCACGGCATGCCCTGCTTTGAGTGCTGCCTCGCCCATGGCCCGGCGCAGGTCGGCGGTCATGACCGGGCAGGGCGCCTCCTCGATGATTTTCTGGTGGCGCCGCTGAATCGAGCAGTCCCGTTCCCCCAGGTGGATCAGTTGACCGTGATGGTCGCCGAAGATCTGCACTTCCACATGCCGTGGATCGATCAACGCCTGTTCAAGAATCAACTCGTCGCTGCCAAAACCGTGCAAGGCTTCCGAGCGTGCGCTGCGCAATTGCTCGAGCATGTCTTCGGGGCCCTGGACCAGGCGCATGCCACGACCGCCGCCACCGGCGCTGGCCTTGATCATCAGCGGGTAGCCGATGCGCTCGGCTTCGCGTTGCAGTGTGTCGTCGTCCTGGGCCGCGCCCTGGTAACCGGCGATGCAGGGAACACCGGCTGCGAGCATGGCGATTTTCGCGCGACGCTTGCTGCCCATCAGGTCGATGGCCTGGGGGCTGGGGCCGATGAAAACCATGCCGGCTTCTTCGCAGGCTTGGGCGAACCCGGCATTTTCCGAAAGAAAGCCGTAGCCGGGGTGGATCGCGTCGGCGCCGCTGCGCCGGGCTGCGTCGAGTATGGCCAAGGGATTGAGGTAGGACTGTTGCACCGGGGCCGGGCCGATCAGCACGGCTTCATCGGCCATGCGCACGTGCAGCGCATCGGCGTCGGCCTCGCTGAACACCGCTACCGTGCGGTAGCCCAGGGCCTGGGCGGTGCGCAGGATGCGACAGGCGATTTCGCCGCGGTTGGCGATGAGGAGTTTGCTGAAGGTGGGCATGGAAGCATTCCTGGCGTTTTGAGCTGTCTGTTCGGGCCCTTTCGCGAGCAAGCCCGCTCCCACAGTTGACCGAGATCATCAGGTAGTCCCAGTTCAATGTGGGAGCGGGCTTGCTCGCGAAGCTTTTCAAACTCCACAACCGAGCGGACAGGGCGCTCACTTGTTCTTCCCCGGCAAAATCCCCATGAGCTTGCAGATGATGCCCAGCATGATCTCGTCCGCACCGGCGCCGATGGACACCAGCCGTACGTCGCGATAGGCCCGGGCGACCGGGTTGTCCCACATGAAACCCATGCCGCCCCAATATTGCAGGCAACTGTCGGTGGTTTCCCGGGCCAGGCGCCCGGCCTTGAGCTTGGCCATGGACGCCAGCCGCGTGACGTCCTGGCCGTTGATGTACTGCTCGGTGGCCTGGTAGACCAGCGCCCGCAGGCATTCGATCTCGCTGGCCAGTTCCGCCAGGCGAAAGTGGATCACCTGGTTGTCGATCAGGGCCGTGCCGAAGGTCTTGCGTTCCTTGCAGTACGCGATGGTGCTGTCGATGCACTGTTCCAGGCCCTTGAGCATGTTGGCCGCGCCGAACAGGCGTTCCTCCTGGAATTGCAGCATCTGCATCATGAACCCGGCGCCTTCCTGGCCAATGCGGTTGCGTTGTGGCACGCGCACGTCGTCGAAAAACACCTGGGCGGTTTCGGAGCTGCGCATGCCGAGTTTGTCCAGGTGCTGTCCGAGGCTGATGCCGGGGCTGTCCATCGGCACCATGATCAGCGATTTGTTGACGTGGGGCTTGTCGTCCGAAGTGTTGGCCAGCAGGCAAATGAAATCGGCGCTCGGCGCATTGGTGATCCACATCTTGCTGCCGTTGATGACGTAGTCGTCGCCATCCTTGCGCGCGGTGGTCTTGAGCCCGGCGACGTCGGAACCGGCGCCGACTTCCGAGACGCCGATGCAGCCCACCTGTTCACCGCGAATGGCCGGGCCCAGGAATGCGTCACGCAACTCATCGGAGCCGAACCGGGCCAGGGCCGGGGTGCACATGTCGGTCTGCACGCCAATGGACATCGGCACACCGCCGCAATGAATGGTGCCGAATTCCTCGGCCGCGACGATCGAATAGCTGTAGTCCAGGCCCATGCCGCCGAATGCCGTCGGCTTGGAAATGCCCAGCAGGCCCAGCTCGCCAGCCTTGCGGAAAATCGCGTGGATGGGGAAACGTCCAGCGCGCTCCCATTCGTCGACGTAGGGGTTGATGTCGCGGTCGACAAATTGGCGAACGGTGCGCCGCAGTGCTTCATGTTCTTGGGTGAAGATCATTCTTATTGTTCTCCTGGAGTCAGCGCTCAGAAACGGGCCACGCCAAAGCTGTTGGCTTGCAATGGCCGCTGTTCGGCCTCGTGACAGATGTCCAGCAGGTAGCCCAGCAATGTGCGGGTGTCACGCGGGTCGATGAGCCCGTCGTCCCACAGGCTGGCGCTGCCGTAGAGGGCGGTGGATTGGCTGTCGAGTTTCTGCGCGGTGGTGTGCTCGAGCAGGTCCAGCATCTTCGGGTTGGGACTCAGGCCGTTCTTGAGTTGCGTGGCCTCGGTGATCATCCGCAGGACCTTGCCGGCCTGGACGCCGCCCATCACGGCGGTGTGGCTGTTGGGCCAGGCGAAGATGAAGCGCGGATCAAGCCCGCGGCCGCACATGGCGTAGTTGCCGGCGCCGTAGGAACCGCCTACGACGACGGTCAGCTTGGGCACCCGGGCATTGGCCACGGCCTGGATCATCTTGGCGCCGTGCTTGATCACCCCTTGTCGCTCGGACTCGGTGCCGACCATGAACCCGGTGGTGTTGTGCAAGAACAGCAATGGCGTGCGGCTCTGGTCGCACAGCTGGATGAACTGCGCGGCCTTGCTGGCGCCCTGGGGCGTGATGGGTCCGTTGTTGCCGATCAGGCCACAGGCATGGCCGCGAATGTGCAGGTGGCCGCAAATCGTCTGGGCGTCGAATTCGCTTTTGAAAGCCAGGAAGTTCGAGCCGTCGGCGATGCGGGCGATGATTTCCCGCACGTCATAGGGCTTCTTCGGGTCGTCGGGCACCAGGCCCAATAATTCGTCGGCGGGGTAGAGCGGCTCGGTCCAGGTTCGTTCGGGTTGTGGCGGCAGTTGTGCGTTCCAGGGCAGCAGGCTGAGGATTTCCCGGGCCAGGCGTACGCCGTCGGCGTCGTTCTCGGCCAGGTATTCGGCGGTGCCGGCCACCTGCGCGTGCATCAGCGCACCACCCAGTTCCTCCTCGCTGGCCACTTCGCCGGTCGCCGCCTTGAGCAACGGCGGCCCGGCGAGGAACAACCGCGCCTTATCGCGCACCACCACCACGTAGTCCGACAAACCCGGCTGATAGGCCCCGCCGGCCGTGGCCGAGCCATGCACCACGGTGATCTGCGGCAGGCCCATGGCCGACATACGTGCCTGATTGGCGAAGCAGCGTGCGCCTTCGACGAAAATCTGCGCGGCGTAATTGAGATTGGCGCCGCCACTTTCGGCCAGGGTGATGACCGGCAGTTTGTTTTCCATGGCGATCTGTTGCAGGCGCAGGGTCTTGAGCAAGCCGCTGGGGGAAATCGTGCCGCCCTTGATCGCGCTGTTGTTGACCACCACCAGCACCCGCGTCCCGGACACGTAGCCGATCCCGGCGATCAGGCCGCCGCCGGCCTGGCTGCCATCCTTGTCGTCATGGAGTTTGTAGCCGGCCAGGCTCGCCAGCTCAAGAAATGGCGCGCCGGGATCCAGCAGCAGGTTCAGGCGTTGGCGCGGCAGCAGTTGGCCGCGCCGCTCGAATTTGCCCTGGGCCTGGGCCGCTTTCTCCACCACGGCCTGTTCGAGCTGGCGCAGTTGTTCGACGCCGGCCCGCATCGCCGTGTAATGGCGTGCGAAGTCAGCGCTGTGGGGATCCAGGTGCGATTCGATGACCGGCATGCAGACTCCTCGTGTTGGAACGGATTAGCCGAACCCCTGTGGCGAGGGAGCTTGCTCCCGCTGGGTTGCGCAGCGACCCCGGCTTTTTTGCGATTGCTGCGCAATCGAGCGGGAGCAAGCTCCCTCGCCACAGGTTTCACAGGTGCTGCTGATCGTTCATTTGCCATGGCGACCGTCCTTAGCCGACCTGATCGGCAACGTGTTGCGGCACTGGTATCTGGATCTCCAGCAATTGCTGGGCGAACGCCTTGCCCTGGGGGTCGATGCGCAGGCTGGCGACACCGCCGCCACCGAGGGCGTTTTCCAGCAGGAAATTCAAACTGTGGGTGCCCGGCAGGTACCAGCGTTCGACCCGGCCCAACTGCGGGTCGAGCACGTGGCTCATCCAGTCGACCATCGCCTCCGGCGTCAGCGCTTCGGCGATCCAGGGCAGGTATTCGGGCTCGCGGGCAATCACGCCAATGTTGCTGTGGTTGCCCTTGTCGCCAGAGCGCGCCACCGCCAGTTTGATCAGCGGCACGCTGGCGTCGGCCCGGCCCTGGGGCTTGGGCAGGTCCGGGGCGACCGGCAGGCCGGTGATGTCCAGCGGTTCGAGGGCGGGCAGGGGACACGGGTGGCGCTGGCCGTCAAACTCGATGTCGAGCCGGCAAGTGGCTTTGTCGATCAGGAACGAGAACAGGCGAATCAACGGCGACACCGTCGGCCGGCCACCGACCAGGCCGGTCAGTCCCGGCGCCATGCCGGTGGCGGCCTGGGCGATTTCCCTGGAAAAGAGCACCAACGGTTGTTTGTCCGGGTGTCGTACCGCCAGTTTGATGACCACCTCACGGCTGTCCCGGCGCTGGCCGTGTGGGCCGTAAGTGGCTTCGCTGCCCAGCAGTTCGATGTTCACTTCGCTGAAGGGCGCCCAGCCACGCTGGCGCAATAGCTGCGAGGTCTTGGCGAGGAGCGCCTGGCTGACCCGTTCAGCCTTGGCCACGGCATCGATGCCGGCGATCAGGCACGTGGCGGTGCAGCGCCAGCCGTCCAACCAGGTGGCGCAGACCTTGTACCGGTCGCTGGGCGGCAGGCCCTTGGCCCCATGGACACGCACGGCGTGCTTGCCCTGCTGGGTCAATCTGACCTGGCTGAAATCACAGATCACGTCCGGCAGCAGGTAACCTTGCGGATCGCCGATTTCGTAGAGCAACTGCTCGCCAACGGTCAGCGGCGTGACCAGTCCACCGCTGCCTTCGGGCTTGGTGACGATAAATTGGCCGTCGGCGCTGGCTTCGACGATGGGGAAGCCAATGTGCTCGAAATCCGGCACTTGCTGCCAGTCGGTGAAATTGCCGCCGGTGCACTGGGCACCGCACTCAATGAGATGCCCCGCCAACGCGGCCTGGGCCAATCTATCGTAATCGTCCCAGGCCCAGCCGAACTCATGCACCAGGGCGGCGCTGACCACGGCGCTGTCCACCACCCGCCCGGTGATCACCACATCGGCGCCCAGGCGCAACGCTTCGACGATACCGGGCGCGCCGAGGTAGGCATTGATGGACACGCACGCGGGCGGCAGGGGCTCGCCGCTGGACATCTCGCTGATGCCTTGGGCGGCGAGCCGTTCGCCTTGCGGTTGCAGGTCATCGCCCAGCAGCACGGCGATTTTCAGTGGTACGCCGGCCTGATCGCAGGCAGCTTGCAAGGCGCTCGCGCAGGCCTGGGGATTGACTCCGCCGGCGTTGCTGACGACGCGGATCCGGTCGTCATGCAATCGCTTGAGCAGCGGGGCGAGGACCTCGATGAAGTCCGTGGCATAGCCGCTCGACGGGTCCTTCAAGCGCGCTCCGGCCATGATCGACATCGTCACCTCGGCCAGATAGTCGAATACCAGGTAATCCAGCTTCCCGCCCTCGACCAGTTGCGCCGCCGCGGTGCAGGTATCGCCCCAAAAGGCACTGGCGCAACCGATACGGATCGTTTTTGGCATGGTGTTCCCTCCGGCAAAGGTGGTTCGAGACTACCAAGCAAGCGCTTGGTTTGTAAACGCTGTCCCGTACTTGTGGCCGAGCGCTTGCTTGGTTGCCTCGCTCGGCTTAAATTGCCCGCGCCACCGATGGTTTGACGGGCAATGGCGGCGCGTTGGTTGATCGACTGTAGGAGAGAATGGGTGGACGAGCAAAAAGCCTTGGACGTGATGCGTGAGCTGGTCGACAGCGGGCAACTGACCGACCCGGACAGTGCTCGCGGCAAACTGCTCCAGACCGCCGCCCATCTGTTTCGCAACAAGGGCTTCGAGCGCACCACGGTGCGCGACCTGGCCAGTGCCGTGGGCATCCAGTCGGGCAGCATCTTTCACCATTTCAAAAGCAAGGATGAAATCCTGCGGGCGGTGATGGAAGAAACCATCCGCTACAACACGGCGCTGATGCGCGCCGCCCTCGCCGAGGTCGACAGCGTACGCGGGCGGGTGCTGGCGCTGATCCGCTGCGAATTGCAGTCGATCATGGGCGGCACGGGCGAGGCCATGGCCGTGCTGGTCTACGAATGGCGTTCGCTTTCGGATGACGGACAGCGGCAGGTACTGGCCCTGCGTGACATTTATGAAGACTTGTGGCTGGAGGTTCTGGGCCAAGCCAAGGAGGCCGGGTATATTCGCGGGGACGTGTCCATTACTCGACGGTTCCTCACGGGGGCGTTGTCCTGGACCACCACCTGGTTTCGCGCCGAAGGCAACTTGAGTCTCGATGAACTGGCCGAGCAGGCCCTGATCCTGGTGCTTGAAGAAGAATAATAATCGAACGGTGCTTCGAAGGGCCGTGTGGCTGGCTAAGCGGCTGAAACCGCCTAGCTTGATTGTAGTGACGGGACTTTTGGGGAGTGGGTTATCTTGACGTTTTCGCCGATGGGGATGACCTCGCGTGTGCTACTGGCTGCTTTGGCCGCTTTCCTGGCGTTGCCGATCGAGGCGGCGCAACAGGTGCGGATCGGCGCGGCGCATTTTCCGCCCTATACCGTTCGTCCCGAGAACGGCGCCGACACCGGCCTGCTGCCGCAGATGGTGGAGGCTCTGAACCAGTCGCAAAGCGACTATCAATTCGTGCTGGTGCCGACGTCGATCCCGCGCCGCTTCAATGATTTCAAGCAAGGCCGGGTCGACATGGCGATTTTCGAGAACCCCGAATGGGGTTGGCAGGATGTGCCACACACTGCCGTGGACATGGGCCTGGAGGATGCGGAGGTCTTCGTCGCCCAGCGCCAGCCGGATCGCCAGCAAAGTTATTTCGCCGACCTCAGGGGCAAGCGCCTGGCGTTGTTCAGCGGTTACCACTACGCCTTTGCCCAATTCAACCCCGACCCCAAGTTCCTCGCCGGCCAATACAACGCCACGCTGACGTATTCCCATGACAGCAACCTGCTGATGGTGTTGCGCGGGCGGGCGGATATCGCCCTGGTGACCCGTTCGTACCTCAACGATTACGTGTTGCGCAACCCGGAAGTCGGCCCGCAATTGCTGGTCTCCGAACGCATCGATCAGGTTTACCACCATTACGCGTTGATCCGGCCACAGGCGCCCATTTCCAGTGAAGCGTTCGCGCAGTTGCTGCAAAAGCTGGGAGACAACGGTCAACTGCTGAAGATTTTCCAGCCGTACCAGATCCAGCTGGTGCCCACGCATTCCCATTGACGGTGACACTAAATTTCCCTTCCCGGCTCACGTCCCACGTTGACTACCGACGAATACGCGAGCCGCTCTTATGTCCAACCTCAACCAGCCGACGACGCTGCCCTTGCCCGGTGGTCGTCGCCTCGGCGCCGATGAAACCGAACGCCACCTGAGCCTGATGCTCGAGGGCGCGCCGCTGATCCGGCTGCGCCTGGTGCGCGGTCCCGAGTTGCATGTGCATTTACAGGAAATCAACGACCGTCCGATGGGCCCGGCGTTGTGGGCGGCCTGCTATTGGCTGTTCGCCCGCGATCCCGAGTGTCAGCGCCTGACCTGGCACCTCGACGAGCGCCCTGGTGAAGCCTTGCTCAGCGGTTTACTGACGGGCACCGAACGTGCCGGTGAATACCGCTGCGAGCGCACACTGTTCTGGCAATTGCCGCAGCCGTGGCTGGGGGAGTCGTTCAGCGGCAGTTACCCGCAACAGATGGTCATCACCGATGGTCGTCGCCATCCACGCCGGCCGATCAAGCCGCGCGGTGAGGTGTACCGGCGTTTCGATGCGCGGCTGGGGGCCTGGGTGTCCTTGCGCACCCTGGAAGTCGAGCAGGACCTGGAACGTTTCAACCGCTGGCAGAACAGCCCGCGGGTGGCGAGTTTCTGGCAGGAAGAGGGCAGCCTGGAGCAGCATCGCGAGTACCTGGGCAAGCTGCAGGCCGATCCGCGGGTCTTGACCCTGATCGGTTGCTTCGATGATCAGCCGTTCGCTTACTTCGAAGCCTATTGGGCCAAGGAAGATCGGATCGCGCCGTTCTATGAGGCCGACCACTATGACCGCGGCATCCATATGCTGGTGGGCGAAGAGCAGCACCGCGGGCCGCACAAGGTGGCGAGCTGGCTATCGGCGCTGGTGCACTACCTGTTTCTGGACGACCCGCGCACCCAGCGCGTGGTCGCCGAGCCCCGGGCCGACAATGCGCGGATGATCGGGCACTTGCATAACCAGTGCTTTCATTGCGAGAAGGAATTCGATTTTCCCCACAAGCGCGCGGCGCTGATGATCCTGGGACGTGAGCGGTTCTTTGATCGGTGTGGGTTGATGTGAGGTTTGGCGACATGTGAACTTCTGTGGGAGCGGGCTTGCTCGCGAAAGGGGCGGACCAGTCACCATTGATGTCGACTGTCAGGCCCCATTCGCGAGCAAGCCCGCTCCCACAGGTGCCTCGGTGAACCAGTAAGCATTACCGCCGGGCGAAGGTATCCCCGCGAACCCCCGACACCTTGCGGCAATGCACCAGCGCGTCGCGGATCATGAAGTTCACCAGGGTCGGCGAGACGCCCAGTTCCTTGGCGATGTCCTTCTGCGGCACGCCGTGCAGCCGGTACATCTCGAAGGCATAGCGGGTGCGGCTGGGCAGTTCGGTCAGCGCGTCGGCGATGTGCTCCAGCGTGGAGAAGTTGATATGGGAGGTTTCTGGCGAAGCACCCTGGATCACCACGTTCAGCCCTTCCTCTTCCGGCCCCGAGTATCGCTGTTCCAGCGCCTGCTTGCGGTAGTGGTCGATCGCCAGGTTGCGCACGATCTGAAACAGATAACTGAGCTGCGCCTTGAACGAGGAGGTGATTTGTGGCGCCGATTGCAGCCGGAAAAAAGCGTCCTGCACCACATCTTCCGCGCGGGACCGACAGCCGGTAATGCGCGCCGCGATCTTGACCAGGATCAGTCGGTTATCGACGAACGCCTGGAGTAACGGTGAGTCGCACCTGCTTGTGGATACTTGTTCCGTCATGGAATTCACCTTGCTGCAAAAAGTTAGCGGGACGTCCGGATGCCGGACCCGTCCTACACATCGAGCGCCAAATTAGGCTTAATGATAATGATTGTCAATTGAGAAGAAGAATTATTGATGCAATAAAGTCCAGCCTCGGCGCCGCGACCCATTGCCGCGGCGCCTGGCTGCCGGATGCTTCGCGGCAGGCCTTGGTGAGTCAGCTACCCGACTAATTATTTGCCGCCGCTATCCGTTCCATGGGGGACAACTTGCAAGCCGAATTCAGGCAGGAACCCCCCATGACCGACGCGTTCGAACTCCCCAGCACCCTGGCTCATGCCCTCCAGCGCCGCGCCGCGCTGACGCCGGACCGGGTGGCCCTGCGCTTCCTTGCCGACACCCCCGGGCAGGGTGTGGTGTTGAGTTATCGCGACCTGGACCTGCGCGCCCGGACCATCGCCGGCGCCTTGCAGGCCGAAGCGGCGCTGGGCGATCGCGCCGTGTTGCTGTTCCCCAGTGGCCCGGATTACGTCGCGGCATTCTTTGGCTGTCTCTACGCCGGGGTGATTGCCGTGCCGGCCTATCCGCCGGAATCCACTCGTCGCCACCATCAGGAGCGACTGTTGTCGATTCTCAAGGACGCCGAGCCGCGCCTGCTGCTCACCAGCAGCGACCTGCGCGAGCTGCTGCAAGCCATCGAATCGGCGCCACCGGTAGTGTGCGTCGATACCCTCGACCCGGCCCGCGCCGGACAATGGCGGATGCCGATGCTGCAGGACAATGACATTGCCTTCCTGCAATACACCTCCGGTTCCACTGCATTGCCCAAGGGCGTGCAGGTCAGCCACGGCAACCTGGTGGCCAACGAATTGCTGATCCGCCATGGCTTCGGCATCGACCTGAACCCCGACGATGTGATCGTCAGCTGGCTGCCGCTGTACCACGACATGGGCCTGATTGGCGGCCTGTTGCAGCCAGTGTTCAGTGGCGTTCCCTGTGTATTGATGTCCCCGGCTTATTTCCTGGCCCGCCCCCTGCGTTGGCTCGAAGCGATCAGCGAGTACGGCGGCACCATCAGCGGTGGTCCGGATTTCGCCTACCGGTTATGCAGCGAGCGGGTCAGTGATTCAGCCCTGCAGCGTCTCGACCTGAGCGGCTGGCGCGTGGCCTATTCCGGCTCCGAGCCGATCCGCCTCGACACCCTGGAGCGTTTTGCCGAGAAGTTCGCCCCGTGCGGCTTCACGCCCGGTAATTTCATGGCCTCCTACGGCCTGGCCGAAGCGACCTTGTTTGTCGCCGGCACGCCACGCCACCACGGCATTCCTTCGCTGCGGGTGGTTGATGCGGCGCTGGCGCAAAACCGGGTCGAGCCGGGGCAGGGCAGCGCGGTGATGAGTTGTGGTGTCAGTCAGCCCGGGCACGCGGTGCTGATCGTCGAGCCGGCGACGTTGCAGCCACTGGCCGACAATCAGGTCGGTGAGGTCTGGGCCGCCGGGCCGAGCATCGCGCTGGGTTATTGGCGCAACCCTGAAGCCAGCGCCAAGACTTTTGTCCAGCACGACGGCCGGACCTGGCTGCGCACCGGTGACCTGGGGTTCCTGCGCGGCGGCGAACTGTTCATCACCGGGCGCCTGAAAGACTTGCTGATCGTGCGCGGGCACAACCTTTATCCCCAGGACATCGAGCAAACCATCGAGCGTGAAGTGGAAGTGGTGCGCAAGGGCCGGGTGGCGGCGTTCGCAGTCAACGACGGCGGTGAGGAAGGCATCGGTATCGCCGCAGAAATCAGCCGCAGCGTGCAGAAAATCCTGCCGCCGGAAGCCCTGATCAACGTCATTCGCCAGGCGGTGGCCGAGGCCTGCCAGCAAGCCCCGAGCGTGGTGGTGCTGCTCAATCCCGGCGCGTTGCCCAAGACCTCCAGCGGCAAGTTGCAGCGCTCGGCCTGCGGCACCCGATTGGTCGACGGCAGCTTGGACAGTTATGCCCAGTTCCCCTCAGCCGAAGTAACCCCATCAACCGAAGTCACCGTGGCGGATGAGTCCGCGCAGTCCTGCCGATTGCAAACCCTCATCGGCCAGGTCTGGCGAGAGCAATTACAGGTCGAGCACGTCCAGGCTGATGATCATTTTTTCCTGCTGGGCGGTAACTCCATCGCCGCCACCCAGGTGATTGCGCGATTGAGTGAAACCCTCGGGCTGGCGCTCAACCTGCGCCTGCTGTTCGACGCCCCGACCCTGGCCGCGTTCGCGGCAGCGGTGGCGAACCAGCAGCAGGACGGCGGCCAGGCCCAGGGCGC
This sequence comes from Pseudomonas sp. Z3-6, assembly GCF_051131985.1. Lineage (NCBI taxonomy): Bacteria > Pseudomonadati > Pseudomonadota > Gammaproteobacteria > Pseudomonadales > Pseudomonadaceae > Pseudomonas > Pseudomonas sp. Z3-6. Next base: position 4,961,042 of record NZ_CP071644.1, on the reverse strand, counting down.
GATCAGCGCGTTGCCGCGCCACGTGCCACTGCCGCAGTCCCTGGCGCAGAACCGTTTATGGATGACCTGGCAGCTTGACCCGACGAGCCGCGCCTACAACATTCCCGGTGGCTTGCACCTGCGCGGCGAGTTGGACGAAGACGCTTTGCGCGCCAGCTTCCAGCGACTGATCGAGCGTCATGAGTCCCTGCGCACTCGGTTCCTGGAACGCGATGGCGTGGCCCTGCAACAGGTCGATCCGGTCGGCGAGTTCGAGCTGCATGTCATCGACCTTGGCGACCTGCCTGCCGACTCGCGCGCAGACCGGGCGCGACAGGTTCGAGAAGACGAGGCGGCCACGCGGTTCGATCTGGAGACGGGACCGCTGCTGCGGGTCACCCTGTTGCGTCTCGACGAGGATGATCACCAACTGTTGGTGACACTGCACCACATCATCGCCGACGGCTGGTCGATGAATGTGTTGATCGAAGAATTCTCCCGACTGTACGCCGCGCTCTCCCAAGGTCAGGACGTTGCGCTGGCACCATTACCCTTGCAGTACGCCGACTACGGCAGTTGGCAACGCCAGTGGCTGGCCGAGGGCGAGGCCGAGCGTCAACTGAGCTATTGGAAGCAGCAACTGGGCGCTGAACATTCGGCCCTGATGTTGGGCACGGATCATCCACGCAGCGCTCAACGCCAACGCAGCGCCGCGCGGCACAGTTTGCGCCTGGACAAGGACCTCGGCGAAGCCCTGCGCCAAGTGGCCCAGACCCATGACGCGACGCCGTTCATGCTGTTGCTGGCCGCCTTCCAGGCGCTGTTGCAGCGTTACACCGGGCAATCCGACTTGCGCATCGGTGTACCCAACGCCAACCGTCCGCGCCTGGAAACCCAGGGGCTGATCGGCTTCTTCATCAACACCCAGGTCCTGCGTGGGCAGGTCGATTCCCGCCAACCGTTCGCCGCGCTGCTGGCCCAGGCCCGCGAAGCCACGCTGGGTGCCCAGGCTCACCAGGACCTGCCGTTCGAACAGTTGCTCGAAGCGTTTCCCGAGGCGCGCGAGCACGGCTTGTTCCAAGTGATGTTCAACCACCAGCAACGTGACCTGAGCGCCTTGCGACGCCTGCCGGGGCTGCTCGCCGAAGCGTTGCCGTGGCACAGCCGCGAAGCCAAGTTCGACCTGCAACTGCACAGCGAAGAAGATCGCAACGGTCGCTTGACCCTGTCGTTCGACTACGCCGACGAATTGTTCGAGGCGACGACCATCGCCCGCCTGGCGGAGCACTACTGCAACCTGTTGCGGGCGGTCTGTGCCGATCCGCAGCAAGCCATCGGTGACGTGCCGCTGTTGACCGCCGATGAGCACCGCCAACAGCAACAGTGGAGCGCGGCCCCGTGCGCGCCGGCCAGTCAATGGCTGCCGGAACTGTTGAACGAGCAGGCCCGCTGCACGCCGCAACGGATCGCGTTGCGCTGGGACGGTGGTCAACTCGATTATGCCGAGCTGCACGCCCAGGCCAATCGCCTGGCCCATTACCTGCGGGACAAGGGCGTTGGCCCGGATGTCTGCGTGGCGATTGCCGCCGAGCGCTCGCCGCTGTTGCTCATTGGTGTGCTGGCCATCATCAAGGCCGGCGGCGCCTATGTGCCGCTGGATGCGGACTACCCGGCCGACCGTCTGGCCTACATGCTTCAGGACAGTGGCGTCGATCTGTTGTTGACTCAAACCGCATTGCTGGAGCGTTTGCCGGCGTGCGACGGCGTCAGTGTGATCGCCATGGACGCCCTGCACCTGGAGCAATGGCCGAGCAACCCGCCGGGCCTGCACCTGCACGGCGATCACCTGGCCTACGTGATCTACACCTCCGGTTCCACCGGTCAGCCCAAAGGCGTCGGCAACACCCACGCGGCCCTGGCCGAGCGCCTGCAATGGATGCAGGCGACCTACGGGCTGGACGCCAGCGATGTGCTGATGCAAAAGGCCCCCATCAGTTTCGACGTGTCGGTCTGGGAATGCTTCTGGCCGCTGATCACTGGCAGCCAACTGGTGCTGGCTAGCCCCGGCGAACACCGTGACCCGCACCGCATCGCCCAGTTGGTGCAGCAGTTTGGCGTCACCACGCTGCACTTCGTGCCGCCGCTGCTCAGCCTGTTCATCGATGAACCCCTGAGTGCCCGCTGCACCAGCCTGCGCCGGCTGTTTTCCGGCGGCGAAGCCTTGCCGGCCGAGTTGCGCAACCGGGTGTTGGCGCAACTGCCGTCGGTACAGTTGCACAACCGCTACGGCCCGACCGAAACCGCGATCAACGTCACCCATTGGCAGTGCACCGAAGCCGATGGCGAGCGCTCGCCCATCGGCCGTCCCTTGGGCAACGTCTTGTGCCGGGTGCTCGACAGCGACCTCAATCCGGTGCCGGCCGGTGTCCCGGGCGAGCTGTGCATCGGCGGCCTGGGCCTGGCCCGGGGTTACCTCGGACGTCCGGGCCTGAGCGCCGAGCGTTTCGTCGCCGACCCCCTGGGCCCGGCCGGGGCGCGGTTGTACCGGACTGGCGACCGCGCCCGTTGGAGCGCCGACGGTGTGATTGAATACCTCGGCCGCCTCGACCAGCAGGTCAAGCTGCGCGGCTTCCGAGTCGAACCGCAGGAAATCGAAGCGCGCCTGCTGACCCAGGACGGCATCGCCCAAGTGGCGGTGCTGGTGCGCGACACTTCGGCCGGCCCGCAACTGATCGGCTATTACACCGCCCCGGATGTCGCTCAAGGTCAGGACGAGTTGAATAGTCGACTCAAGGCCGCCCTGGCCGCCGAGCTGCCGGACTACATGGTGCCCGCCCAACTGCTGCGCCTGGACGCCATGCCCCTGAGCCCGAGCGGCAAGCTCGACCGTCGCGCCTTGCCCGAGCCGCAATGGCAGGTGCGCGAGCACGTCGAGCCGGTCAGCGCCCTCGAACAGCAAATCGCCGGCATCTGGCGCGATGTGCTGGGACTGGTGCGTATCGGCCTGCGGGACGATTTCTTTGCCCTCGGCGGCCATTCGCTGCTGGCGACCCAGATCATTTCCCGCACTCGCCAGGCCTGTGACGTGGAACTGCCGTTGCGGGCGCTGTTCGAGGCCAGTGAATTGGGAGCCTTCGCCGAACAGGTGCGCTTGATCCAGGCCAGCGGCCAGACCAACCGCCAGCCAGCCATCGAGCAGGTCGACCGCAGTCAACCGGTGCCGCTGTCGTATTCCCAGCAGCGCATGTGGTTCCTCTGGCAAATGGAGCCGGACAGCCCGGCCTACAACGTCGGCGGCATGGCGCGCTTGCGCGGGGTACTGGATGTCGGGCGCTTCGAGGCGGCCTTGCAGGCATTGATCCTGCGTCACGAAACCCTGCGCACCACGTTCCCGAGCGTCGACGGCGTGGCCCGCCAACAGGTGCACAACGAGACGGGCCTGCGCATGGACTGGCAGGACTTCTCGACACTGGCCGCCGACACGCGCCAACAGCGGGTGCAGCAACTGGCGGACAGCGAGGCCCACCAGCCCTTCGACCTGGAAACCGGTCCGCTGCTGCGAGCCTGCCTGGTCAAGACCGCCGAGCATGAGCATTACTTTGTCCTGACGTTGCACCACATCGTCACCGAAGGCTGGGCGATGGACATTTTCGCCCGGGAACTGAGCGCGCTGTACGAAGCCTTTGTCGACGACCGCGAATCCCCGCTGGAACCGTTGCCGGTGCAATACCTCGACTACAGCGTCTGGCAGCGCCAGTGGCTGGAGTCCGGTGAGCGTCAGCGGCAGCTGGATTACTGGACCGCGCAACTGGGCCGCGAACACCCGCTGCTGGAGCTGCCCGGCGACCGCCCGCGTCCGTCCGTGCAAAGCCATCGTGGCGAACTGTTCCGTTTCGATCTGAGCGATGAACTGGCGGCGCGGGTCCGCGCCTTCAATGCGCAACAGGGCCTGACCCTGTTCATGACCATGACCGCCGCCCTGGCGGTGCTGCTTTACCGCTACAGCGGCCAGACCGACCTGCGCATCGGCGCGCCGGTGGCCAACCGTATCCGTCTGGAAAGCGAAGGGCTGATCGGTGCGTTCCTCAACACCCAAGTGCTGCGTTGCCAACTCGACGGGCAAATGTCGGTGGGCGAATTGTTCGAACAGGTCCGCCACACCGTCATCGAAGGCCAGTCCCATCAGGACTTGCCGTTCGATCATCTGGTGGAAGCCCTGCAACCACCGCGCAGTGCGGCCTACAACCCGCTGTTCCAAGTGATGTGCAACGTGCAGCGCTGGGAGTTCCAGCAGAGCCGCACGCTGGCCGGCATGAGCGTCGACTACCTGGTCAACGACGCCCGGGCCACCAAGTTCGACCTCAACCTGGAAGTCACGGATCTGGACCAGCGCCTGGGTTGCTGCCTGACCTACAGCACCGACCTGTTCGACGAGCCGCGCATCGCGCGCATGGCCGGGCATTGGCGTAACCTGCTGGAAGCGTTGCTGGACGATCCGGCCCGCCGGTTGAGCGAGCTGCCGTTGCTGGAGGCTGGCGAGCAGCAACAATTGCTCGACAGCCTGGGCGTCGAGCCCGGTGAGCATCGCCTCGACCAATGCATCCATGAACTGTTCGACGAACAGGCCCGGGCGCGTCCCGATGCGCCGGTCCTGACCTTCGCCGGGCAGACCCTGACGTATGCGCAACTGGACAGCCGCGCCAATCGCCTGGCCTGGCACTTGCGCGAGCGAGGCGTCGGACCGCAGGTGCGGGTCGGCCTGGCCCTGGAGCGTTCGCTGGAAATGGTCATCGGCCTGCTGGCGATCCTAAAGGCTGGCGGTGCCTACGTGCCGCTGGATCCGGAATACCCACTGGATCGCCTGCACTACATGATCGAAGACAGTGGCATCAGCCTGTTGCTCAGCGATCGGGCGATGCTCCAGGCCCTGGGTGCTTTGCCCGAGGGCGTGGGCTGCTGGAGCCTGGAAGACGACTCGGCGGCCTTGGCCCACTACCCGGACCACCCGCTGCCGTTGATCAACCTGCCGCAACACCAGGCGTACCTGATCTACACCTCCGGCTCCACCGGCAAGCCCAAGGGCGTGGTGGTGTCCCACGGTGAAATCGCCATGCATTGCCAGGCGGTGATCCAGCGCTTTGGCATGCGCCCGGACGATTGCGAGCTGCATTTCTATTCCATCAACTTCGACGCCGCCACCGAACGCCTGTTGGTGCCGTTGCTCAGTGGTGCCCAAGTAGTGCTGCGTGCCCAAGGCCAGTGGGACGCCGAGGAAATCTGCGGGCTGATTCGTCAGCATCGCATCAACATTCTCGGCTTCACCCCCAGCTATGGCAGTCAGTTGGCGCAGTGGTTGGCTACCCAAGGGCAGACGTTGCCGGTGCGCATGTGCATCACCGGCGGCGAAGCCCTGACCGGCGAGCATTTGCAGCGCATTCGCGCGGCGTTCAGCCCGAGCCTGTTCTTCAACGCCTACGGTCCGACCGAAACCGTGGTCATGCCGCTGGCGAGCCTGGCCCCCGAGCAATTGGAGGAGGGCGCGGCCAGTGTGCCGATTGGCAGCGTGGTTGGCGCCCGGGTGGCCTACATCCTCGACGCCGACCTCGCGTTGGTGCCACCAGGCGCCACGGGTGAGTTGTACGTCGGCGGTGCTGGCCTGGCCCAGGGTTATCACCAGCGTCCGGGCATGACCGCCGAGCGTTTTGTCGCCGACCCGTTCGCCCCCGAAGGCGGACGCTTGTATCGCACCGGCGACCTGGTGCGCCAGCGTGCCGACGGTCTGGTGGAGTATTTGGGACGGATCGACCATCAGGTGAAAATCCGTGGTTTCCGCATCGAACTGGGGGAAATCGAAACCCGCCTGCTGGAACATGAGGCGGTGCGCGAGGCCGTGGTCCTGGCTCTCGACCTGCCGGGCGGCACGCAACTGGCCGGCTACCTGGTGAGCGACATCGCCAGCCAGGACGGCGAGCAACAAGCGACCCTGCGCGACGCCTTGAAAAACCACCTCAAGGCCCAACTGCCGGACTACATGGTGCCCACGCACCTGATCCTGCTGGCGAGCATGCCGCTGACCGCCAACGGCAAGCTCGACCGCCGCGCCTTGCCGCTGCCCGATCCTGAACTCAATCGCCAACACTACGTGGCGCCGAGCAATGCCCTGGAGCAGACCCTGGCGGCGATCTGGTGCGACGTGCTGAACGTGACGCAGGTGGGCCTCAACGATAACTTCTTCGAACTGGGCGGCGATTCGATCCTGTCGATCCAGGTGGTCAGCCGCGCCCGGCAACAGGGCATTCATTTCACGCCCCGGGACTTGTTCCAGCACCAGACCGTACAGACCCTGTCCGCCGTCGCCACGCGCAGCCAGCAGGTGCACGCCGAACAGGGCCTGGTGCAGGGTGAGTCCGGGTTGACGCCGATCCAGCATTGGTTCTTCGACCGCCCGATGCCCAACCGGCATCACTGGAACCAGGCGTTGCTGCTGGAGCCGACCACGGCCCTGGACCCGCAACCACTGGAACAGGCCCTGCACGCGATCTTCCAGCACCACGATGCCTTGCGCCTGGTCTTTGGCGAAACCGCCGGGCACTGGCGCGCCGAGCACCAGCCGCTGTCTGACGCCGTGCTGTTGCAGCAGGTATCCGTGGACACCGCGCAAGCGTGCGAAGCGTTGTTTGCCCAGGCGCAGAGCCGTTTCAATCTAGCCACCGGGCCGCTGCTGCATGCCGTGTTGGCGCAAACGCCGGATGGCCGGCAACGGTTGCTGATTGTCATCCATCACCTGGTGGTGGACGGTGTGTCGTGGCGGGTGCTGATGGACGACCTGCAAACCGTCTACCGCCAGCTCGTCGCCGGGCAAGAGATGCAATTGCCGGCCAAGACCAGCCCGTTGCGCGACTGGGCCGCGCGTTTGCAGGCCTACGCCGGCAGCGAATCCCTGCGCGAAGAACTCGGTTGGTGGCAAGCGCAGTTGAGCGGTGCGCACGTCGCGCTGCCATGCACGAACCCCGAGGGGGGACGCCAGGAGCGTCACGCGCAAACCGTCAGCGTGCGCCTGGACGCCGAGCGCACTCGGCAGCTGCTGCAACAGGCGCCGAGCGTCTACCGCACCCAGGTCAATGACCTGCTGCTCACGGCGCTGGCTCGAGTGTTGTGCCGATGGAGCGGCCATGATTCGGCCCTAGTCCAGCTCGAAGGCCACGGCCGCGAAGCGCTGTTCGAAGACCTCGACCTGACCCGCACCGTGGGTTGGTTCACCAGCGTCTACCCCGTGCGCCTGACTCCCGCGAGCGAAAGCGTCAGCGGTTCGATCAAGGCTATCAAGGAGCAGCTGCGCGCGGTGCCCCACAAGGGCCTCGGTTATGGTGTGCTGCGCTACCTGGCGGATGCGGCGACTCGCGAGGCGATGGCCGGCCTGTCGCACGCGGCGATCACTTTCAACTACCTGGGCCAGCTCGACCAGACCTTGGGCCAGGAGGCGCTGTTCCAGCCGCTGGATGCGCCGCTGGGGGCGATCCATGATCCCGCCGCGCCACTGCCCAATGAGCTGAGCGTCGACAGCCAGGTCAGCGGCGGCGAGTTGGTGTTGCGTTGGACCTTCAGTGCCGAACGTCATGAGCGCGAGACCATTGCTACGCTGGCCGAGGCCTACCTCGATGAGTTGCAACGCCTGATCGAACACTGCCTGACGGACGAGGCGGGCGGCCTGACGCCTTCGGACTTCCCCCTGGCGAAGCTGACCCAGGGCCAGCTCGACAGCCTGCCTGTGCCGGCCGCGCAGATCGAAGATGTCTATCCGCTGACGCCCATGCAGGAAGGCATGCTGCTGCATACCTTGCTGGAGCCGGGCACTGGCCTGTACTACATGCAGGATCGCTACCGCATCAACAGCGAACTGGACCCGCAGCGCTTCGCCCAGGCCTGGCAGGCGGTCATCGCTCGCCACGAAGCCTTGCGAGCCTCGTTCTGCTGGAACGTTGGCGAAGACATGCTGCAAATCATCCACAAGCCCGGCCGCACGCCAGTGGACTATCTCGACTGGTCCGAGGTGGCCGAAGACGCCCAGGAAGCCAAGCTCCAGGCCTTGCTCAAGGATGAGCGCGAGGCCGGTTTCGATCTGTTGAACCAGGCCCCGTTCCACTTGCGGTTGATCCGGGTCGGCGCGGCACGCTACTGGTTCATGATGAGCAATCACCACATCCTCATCGATGCCTGGTGCCGTTCGCTGCTGATGGACGATTTCTTCGAGGTCTACACCGCCCTGGGCGAACAGCGCGAACCGCGGTTGGCCGTGCCGCCGCGCTATCGCGACTACATCGGCTGGCTGCAGCACCAGAGCCTGGACGAAGCCCGGCAGTGGTGGAAGGACAACCTGCAAGGTTTCGAGCGGACCACGCCGATCCCTGGCGACCGGCCGTTCCTGCGCGAGCACGCCGGTGACAGCGGCGGCATGATCGTCGGCGACTGCTACACCCGCCTCGACGTTCGGGACGGTACGCGGCTGCGGGAGCTGGCCCAGGCCCATCAACTGACGGTCAACACCTTCGCCCAGGCGGCGTGGGCCCTGGTACTGCGCCGGGTCAGCGGCGACCGCGACGTGTTGTTCGGTGTCACCGTGGCCGGGCGCCCGGTGGAGTTGCCGCAGATGCAACGCACCGTGGGGCTGTTCATCAACAGCATCGCCTTGCGCGTGCAGATGACCGAGGTTCATCAGCGCTGCAGCGTGCGCCAGTGGCTCAGCGATTTGCTGGACCGCAACATGCAACTGCGCGAGTACGAATACCTGCCGTTGGTGAGCATCCAGGAAGTCAGCGAACTGCCCAAGGGCCAGCCGCTGTTCGACAGCTTGTTCGTGTTCGAGAACGCGCCGGTGGAAGTCTCGGTGCTGGATCGCGCCCAAAGCCTCAACGCCACTTCAGACTCGGGTCGTACCCACACCAACTTCCCGCTGACGGCGGTCTGCTACCCGGGAGACGACCTGGGGCTGCACCTTTCGTACGACCAGCGCTACTTCGATGAAAGCACCGTCCAAGGCCTGCTGGGCGAGTTCAAGCGGCTGCTGCTGGCGCTGATGGAGGGCTTGCACGGCGATATGAGCGAGCTGCCGCTGATCGGTGTCGAAGAACAGGATTTCCTGATCGAAGGCTGCAACCGGAGCGAGCATGCTTATCCGCTGGAGCAGAGCTACGTCGAGTTGTTCGAGGCGCGGGTCGCGGCCCATCCGCAACGCCTTGCGGTCAGTTGCCTGGACGCGACCTACAGCTACGCCGAGTTGAATGCCCGCAGCAACCGCCTCGGTCACGCCCTGATTGCGGCCGGTGTCGGTCTGGATCAGCCGGTGGCGCTGCTGGCCGAACGAGATGCCGAGTTGCTGGGCATGATCATCGGCAGCTTCAAGGCCGGTGCCGGTTACCTGCCGCTGGATCCCGGCCTGCCAAGCCAGCGCTTGAGCCGCATCATCGAGTTGAGTCGTACGCCACTACTGGTTTGCACCCAGGCCTGCCAGGCCCAGGCACTGGCCTTGTTGGATGAGTTCGCCTGCTCCGGGCGGCCGAAGCTGCTGGTATGGGAAAGCGTCCAGGCCGGCGACTTTTCGCCGCAAAACCCTGGCGTCTACAGCGGGCCGGACAATCTCGCCTACGTGATCTACACCTCCGGCTCCACCGGCCTGCCCAAAGGCGTGATGGTGGAACAACGGGGCATGCTCAACAACCAACTGAGCAAAGTGCCTTACCTGGCGCTGAGCGAGGCGGATGTGATCGCCCAGACGGCTTCCCAGAGCTTCGATATTTCGGTCTGGCAGTTCCTTGCCGCGCCGTTGTTCGGCGCCCGGGTCGACATCGTGCCCAACGCCATCGCCCACGATCCGCAAGGGCTGCTGGGGCATGTGCAGCAGCAGGGCATTACCGTGCTGGAAAGCGTGCCGTCGCTGATCCAGGGCATGCTCGCCCAGGAACGCATCCGTCTGGACGGCCTGCGCTGGATGCTGCCCACCGGCGAAGCGATGCCGCCGGAACTGGCTCACCAGTGGTTGTTGCGCTACCCGGACATCGGCCTGGTCAACGCCTACGGCCCGGCGGAATGCTCCGACGACGTAGCGTTCTTCCGCGTCGATCAGGCGTCGACCCGTGGCACTTATTTGCCGATTGGCACGCCCACCGACAACAACCGTTTGTATCTGCTCGACGGCGCGCTGGACCTGGTGCCGCTGGGCGCGGTGGGTGAGTTGTGCGTGGCGGGCACCGGGGTCGGGCGTGGTTATGTCAGCGATCCGTTGCGCACTGCCCCGGTGTTTGTGCCGAACCCGTTCGGGGCGCCGGGGGAACGGCTGTACCGCACCGGCGACTTGGCGCGGCGGCGCAGCGACGGGGTCTTGGAATACGTCGGGCGCATCGACCATCAGGTGAAGATCCGCGGCTACCGCATCGAGCTGGGGGAAATCGAGGCTCGGTTGCATGAGCAGCCGGAAGTGCGCGATGGCGCGGTGGGCGTGCAGGAGGGGGTTAATGGCAAACATCTGGTGGGCTACCTCGTGGCCACCGACTCGGCGCTGAAACCCGCCGAACGCCTGGACCGTATCAAGCACCGCCTGCGGACCGAACTGCCGGAATACATGGTGCCGCTGCACTGGCTGTGGCTCGATCGCTTGCCCCTCAACGCCAACGGCAAACTGGACCGCAAGGCCTTGCCGGCCCTGGAGATCGGCCAGTTGCACAGCCAGGACTACCAGGCCCCCGGCAATGAGCTGGAACAGACCCTGGCCGACATCTGGGCCCAGGTGCTGAAAGTCGAGCGGGTAGGGGTACGGGACAACTTCTTCGAACTGGGCGGCCATTCCTTGCTGGCGACGCAAATCGCCTCACGGGTGCAAAAGGCCCTGCAACGCAATGTGCCACTGCGGGCAATGTTCGAGTGCGGCACGGTGCAGGAACTGGCCGAGTACATCGATGGGCTGGCGGCAAGCGAGATCACTGAGGAGAAGGTGGATCGGTTGAATGACCTGATGGCGGAGTTGGAGGGGTTGTAGTTTTGCGGTGTCTGTAGTGGCCTCATCGCGGGCAAGCCTTGCTCCCACAGGAATCGGCTGCGAACAGATTATCTGTGTTCGAGCTTCAACCCTGTGGGAGCAAGGCTTGCCCGCGATGGCATTGCCCGGACATTGCCAAGCCCAAGGTTGACGCCTCGCGCCTGGCGGCTCAGTCTCCCCAGGGCTTTTTTCCAGATTCAAACAAGGAGGTCACCGATGCCGTTTGCAATGATCGACGGACAACCGCTCCATTACCTGGACCAGGGTCAAGGCCCGGTGGTGCTGCTGGGCAGCAGCTATCTGTGGGACCACAGCATGTGGGCGCCGCAGATTGACGTTTTGTCGAAGCACTACCGGGTGATCGTTCCGGAATTATGGGGCCACGGCCAGTCCGGACGCTTGCCAGAAGGCATGTCCTCCCTGGACGACCTGGCCCGCCAGACACTGGCATTGATGGATCACCTGAATATCGACTGCTTCAACCTGGTCGGGCTTTCAGTGGGCGGGATGTGGGGCGCGCGGCTGGCACTGGCGGCGCCCGAGCGTGTGCAGTCGCTGGTATTGATGGACACCTACGTCGGCGTCGAGCCGGAGCCGACCCGGCTTTACTACTTCTCGCTGTTCGACAAGATCGAAGCCAGCGGCAGTATTCCCGAGCCGTTGCTGGACATCATCGTGCCGATCTTCTTCCGGCCGGGTATCGATCCGCAGTCAGCCCTCTACCGGCAGTTCCGCGCCACCTTGGCCGCGTTGCCGAGCGAGCGCCTGCGCGACAGCGTCGTGCCGCTGGGACGGATCATTTTTGGCCGGGACGACATCCTGCCGCGCCTGCATGAGCTGGATGCCAAGCGCACGCTGGTGATGTGCGGCGACCAGGACAAGCCGCGTCCACCGTCCGAGGCGTTGGAAATGGCCGAGCTGATTGGCTGTTCCCATGTGCTGATTCCCGAGGCTGGACATATTTCCAACCTGGAGAATCCGGAATTCGTGAGCGAGGCGTTGCTGGAGTTCCTGGCGCGCAAGCACTGACTGTTGGCTAACCGTGGCGAGGGAGCTTGCTCCCGCTGGGCTGCACAGCAGCCCCAAAAAAACCAATGCGGTGAATCTGACGAACCACAGCAGGAGATCCAAGGGCTGCTTCGCACCCCAGCGGGAGCAAGCTCCCTCGCCACAAGAGCCGTTTTGGACTTTGGACTACTTCGGCCCGAGAATCTTCACCAGCTTGTCCGGCGACGGCGCGCCTTGCTGCTGTTGCAGGTCGCCTTTTTCATCCAGGTAGAAAATCGCCGGGGTGGCGGACAGTTCCAGTTCGTCCATCAACTGCTGGTTGGCGTCCAGTTTGGCCTGGATGGCGGGTGGGATGTCCTTGAGCGGTTTGAGCGGGCTGCCCTTGCCGGCCTTTTCATGCTCGGCCAGGGTTTTTTCCGGGTCCTTGGCGGCCAGCAAGGCAGCGGATTTACCCGGGCTGTCTTCGCGGATGATGCCCACCATGATGTGGCGCAACTGCACCTTGCCAGCCTTGACCCAAGGCCGGGCCTGTTCCCAGAACATGTTGCAGTACGGGCAGTTCGGGTCGCTGAACAGGTACACCGTGCGCGGTGCGTCCTTGTTGCCGTCGGCGATCCAGTTGCTGGCTTCCATCTTTGCCCAGATTTCCTTGGCCATCGGGGCGTAGACCAGTTTTTGCAGCGGTTCGGCGCTCAAGTCCTTGCCGTCGGCGTCGTACAGGTTGCCCAGCAGGACGTGCTGCCCGTCCGGGGTCAGGTACAGCGCCATCCCGCGGTTCTGGTATTGCGCCGCGTAACCGCGCAACCCGTCCGGGGCCTCGAAGGTGCCGACGATTTTCGCGCCCTTGGCTTCGATCTTCTTGATGGCCGCAGGCAACTCTTCGGCCTGGAGCAGCGGTGACTGCAACAGTGCGGCGGCAACGGCCAGGGTCAGCAGGTGGCGGAGGCGGGGCATGGCGGTTTCCTTGTGGCGGAGTGGGGCGTCGTAGGCGAGTCGGGCGTTTCGAAGTGTTCCAGGGCGCGGGCCAGGCTCGCTTCCGACAGTTCGCCCAGGTGGCTGCCCAGCAGGCGGCCGTCGGCGCTGTAGAACAGGGTAGTTGGCAGGGCCATGGAACCCACGGCCTGGCCGAGGCGGCCGCTGCCATCGAACAGAACATTGGTCAGGCTCAGGCCTTGGGTGGCCAGGTAGGTACTGACGCTTTGCATGCTTTCGGCCTGGTTGACGAACAGGAAGGTCAGGTCCGGGCGCTGTTGCTGGGCTTCTTCCAGCACCGGCATTTCTCGTCGGCAAGGCGGGCACCAGGTGGCCCACAGGTTGATCACCAGAGGGCCGCCCTGGTAGTCGGTGAGCTTCACGGTCTCGCCGTCGGCGGTGCGCAGGTTTATCTCGGGCAGCCGGGTGCCTTGTTCATAAATCGTCAACGACATGGTCGCCACCAGCCAGAACAGCAAGCCACTGCCGACACCGAAGCCCAGCGGTCGGCGCAAGGCCGGGCGGCGCCGGGCCCACAGCAAGGCGCCGACCAGCAGCGCGACAATGCCCGGCCAGGCCAGGAAGCCGCCGTCACGCAGGTCGACGATCTGCCACGGGTCGTCCCGGTAATGTTGCCAATAGGCGACAACAAAACCGACCCGTGCGGCCAAAAGGCCCAGCACGAACAGCACGAATAGCACCGACTCGGGGTTCTCGCCCCCGCGCTTGGCCACCCGCCAGCCGACGAAGGTCGCCAGGGCCAGGGCGCTGATCAACAACAAATGATTGAGGGCGATGGCAAAGGTGCCCAGGGTGAACGTCAGCATCAGCGTGCGTCTCGGGTGAGGTTCCAGCGCTCCAGGAAGGCCTTGGCGTCGACTTCCCCGGTGATCCGCTGGCTGCGGCGCTCTTCACCGTCGGCACCAATCCACAGCAGGCTCGGCGGCCCAGGCACTTGGTAACGGCTCAGCAACTCGCGGCTGGCGGGGCTGTCGGCGGTGACGTCGAGGCGCAAGAGGCGTACACCGTTCAGGGCGTTGAGCACCTCGGCGCGGCCGAATACCTGCTTTTCCATGATCTTGCAGGACACGCACCAGTCGGCGTAGTAGTCCAGCAGCACCCATTGGCCCTGGACCTTGGCGGCGTCCAGTTCCCGTTGCAGGGCGGCGGGCTCGCTGACGGTGACGAATGCGTCGTGGGCACTGACGTTCGCACTGCCCTCGCTGGCGGCGTACACCTTCAGGGGCTGGAAGAAATCATCGCCACCGCCCGCTGCGCCAATCACCAGCAGGCTGCCCCACAGGCCGAACAGCAACGAGGCGCTGCCGCAGACATAGGCGATGCGACCGAACCCTTCGGTCTGGCGCCAGGCGCTGTAGGCGGCGATCAACAACAGCACGCCCCACAGGCCGACCCACAGCGAGCCGTCGATGATCGGGCGAATCATCAGCAGCGCGGTGCCGAGGAACAGGAAGCCGAACACACCCTTGAGCAGGTTCATCCAGGCGCCGGGCTTGGGCAGGAAGCGGTTGCCCACGGTCACCAGCAGCAACAACGGCAGGCCCATGCCAATGCCCATGGTGAACAGGATCAGCCCACCGTGCAACGCATTGCCGCTCTGGGCGATATACAGCAGCGCACCGGCCAGCGGGGCGGTCATGCATGGGCCCACCAGCAGGCCCGACAGGGCGCCGAGCACGCCGGCGCCTACCAGGCTGCCACCGCGCCGCTGGCGCCCGGCGTTTTCCAGGCGATCGCGCAGGGCGGCCGGCAATTGCAATTCGAAGAAACCGAACATCGGCAGCGCCAGCAACACGAAGATGGCCGCGAAGCTGCCCAGCAGCCACGGTTGTTGTAGCAACGCTTGAAGGTTGGCCCCCAGCAGTGCGGCGAGCACGCCCATGGCGGCGTACACCAGGGCCATGCTGATCACGTAGCTGCCGGCCAGCGCCAGGCCACGTCTCGGTCCGGCACCGCTGCCCACCACCAGCCCGGCCAGGATCGGCAGCATCGGCAGCGAACAGGGCGTGAACGCCAGCAGCAGGCCCAGGCCGAAGAACACCAGCAGGCTCCAGCCCAAGGCCCGTTGCTGCAGGCCGCTGGCCAGGGCCTGGTCCGGCGCCTCGTCGGTGGTCGCCGCCGGTGCGCTGCCGCCCAAGTCGACGACTTGGGTCTGGGGTGGGTAGCACAGGCCAGCGTCGGCACAGCCCTGGAAGCCCACCTTGATCTTGCCCGTGGCGCCGGCGGGTATCTTCAGTTCCAGCGCCTGGCGATAGACTTGCTGGTCGCCGAAAAACTCGTCGCTGTGGGCTTCACCCTCAGGCAGCTTGGGTTTTTGCGCCTCGGCCAGGCCATCGAACTTGAGCCGTTGCTGATAGAGGTAGTACCCATCGGCGATCTGCCAGAACAGCTGGGTTTCACCGGAGTCCAGGCGTTCGGAGGTGAACACGAACGCCTTTTCCACCGGCAGGAAATCGGGTTTGGTTTCGAAGGGATTGGCGGCCTGGGCCAGGCCCGAGATCAGGAACAGCCACAAAAAAAACAATCGACGCATGGACAGAGCCTTAGAACGAAGCATGTGGAAAGCACAATGGCGACTGGCGATTAACCGTCGATTAACCCGGCGACGACCGGCAGGCAGCAATGATCGCCCATGTTGGCCATAGTCGTCGCATAATGTCGGCTTAATCGGCCGGCGGCCTAATGTACCTTTTTCAACGGGGCTTTCCATGCGCGTACTGGTCTGCGAAGACGATGAGTTGATTGCCAGCGGGATCGTTGCCGGCCTCACGGCGCAGGGCCTGACGGTCGAGCACGTGGCCACCGCATCGGCGGCGCGGGCGATGGTCGGCGTGGCGGAGTTCGATGTCATGGTGCTGGACCTGGGATTGCCCGATGAAGATGGCCTCAAGCTGCTCAAGCAATTGCGCCAGCAGGGGCTGGAGACGCCGGTGCTGATCCTCACCGCCCGCGACTCGGTGACCGACCGGGTCGACGGCTTGCAGGCCGGCGCCGACGACTATCTGCTCAAGCCCTTCGACCTGCGCGAGCTTGCGGCGCGCCTGCACACGTTGCTGCGGCGCGTGGCGGGGCGTAGCGTCAACCTGATCGAGCACGGTCGCCTGACTTACGACCCCAGCAGTCGGGAAACCACCCTCGACGGCCAGCCGGTGGATCTGTCCCGGCGTGAGCAGTCGCTGTTGCAGGCACTCTTGCACAGTCGCGGCCGGGTGTTGTCCAGCGAGCAACTCAAGGACAGTGTCTACGGATTCAACGACGAGCTGGAAAGCAACGCCCTCAACGTCCATATCCATCACCTGCGGCGCAAGTTGGGCAACGGCATTGTCGAGACCGTGCGTGGCCTGGGTTATCGCCTGGGGCCGGCCGACGGCGCAGAGTCCTCCAAGTGATAAGCCTGCGACTGCGCCTGAGCCTGACCCTCGGCGCGGCCTTTGCCCTGATCTGGGCCCTGGCCGCGGCGTGGATGCTCAGTGATCTGCGCAACCAGATGATGTTCTCCCTCGACCAGCGCCTGGTGGCCTCGGCGCGGATGGTGGCCGGGTTGCTGGAGCAACTGCCGCCCTTGCCGACCAAGGGTGACGGCACGCATTTCAGCGCCGAGCAACTGAGCATTCCCGGCGGCATGGCCTGCCAGGTCAGCTCTTTGCGCGGCGAGATCCTGGCCCGCAGCCACGGCACCCCGGAACAGGCCCTGGAAGCCGAAAAAATGGGCTTCCACGACCAGATGATCGACGGCGCGCCCTGGCGCAGCTTCACCCTGGCCCGGGGCGACTTGCGCATCACCACCGCCGACCGCCAGATCGAACGGGAAGCCTTGAACATGTCGGTGTTGCTGGCCGCCTCGGTGCCGGTGGGGGTGGCGCTGCTCGGTTGCCTGTGCCTGTTGTGGCTGGGCATCGGCCAGGGCCTGGCACCGCTCAATCGCATGCGCGATGCGCTGATGCGGCGCAATGCCGATTCCCTGGAGCCCTTGCAGATCCATCCGCTGCCCAGCGAGTTGCAGCCGTTGCTGGAAACCCAGAACCAATTGTTCCAACGCATCGGCAAGGCCATCGAGCGCGAGCGACGACTGACCGGCGACGCCGCTCACGAACTGCGCAGCCCGTTGACCGCCATCAAGACGCACCTGCAAGTGGCGCGCATGACCGAAGGGGTTGCCCGCGACCAGTCCCTGGCCCGGGCCGAAGAGGGCGCCGACCGCTTGCACCGCACCCTTGAACAGTTGCTGTTGCTGGCGCGGGTCGAAGGCAGCCTGTCGTTCGACGATGGCGTGCACTGCAACGCCGAGCAGGTCGCGCGGTTGGCGATCCAGGACTCTGCCGGCTGTGAGTCCCGGCGCATCAAGCTACACCTGGCCCCAGGGCTGTCCGACGCACCCGTGCAGATGCCGGCGGTGCTCTCCATTGCCGCCTTGCGCAATCTGCTGGATAACGCCCTGCGCCATACCCCGGACGATAGCGATGTGGAATTGAGCCTGGAAATGATCGGCCAGCGCGTGCGCTTCCAAGTCCGCGACCATGGCCCCGGCATCGCCGCCGACGACATCCAGCACTTGACCCAGCGCTTCTGGCGCAACGGCCAGAGCACCGGCTGCGGACTGGGGCTGGCGATTGTCCAGGCCATCGTCCAGCGTTGCGGCTGTGGCCTACATTTCGACAGCCGCCCGGATGGGTTGCGGGTCGAATTGACGATGCCGGTGCAGGCAACCGTTGTTAAGTAGGTGATTGCGTGGCGAGGGAGCTTGCTCCCGCTGGACCGCGAAGCGGGCCCAAATCCGCCGCCGCGGACTACCAGGCTCACTGTGTCCTCTGGCTTTAGGGCTGCTGCGCAGCCCAGCGGGAGCAAGCTCCCTCGCCACAATGAGCCAGGCTAGGTCCCAAGAGCATCGGTAATCTCTCGGCATGGTCGTTGTACATCTGCTGTAACGACCTGCCATTGGCGCACTGGCGTTATCCGGGTCTATGTTTTTTTCAGCTCGACTCAAGGACTGAGGAAAACCGCGCCATGGACACCTTCATTGAAATCTGCACGGCCACGCCCAGCGATGCCGGCATCATCAGCCGGATCGCCGAGCGCTCCATCCGGGTCGGGTGTGCCGCCGAACACCGCAACGATCCCACTGTCGTGGCCGCCTGGGTGCGCCACAACACTCTCGCGCATATTCGCCCCTGGCTGATCGACCCACGGTTGCGCCTGACCCTGGCACGCTTGCAGGGACGCCCGGCGGGTGTCGCCATGGCCACGGCCAGTGGCCGGATCGCCTTCTGCTACGTGCAGCCAGAATCCTTCCGCCGGGGTGTCGGCCAGGCGCTGGTGGGAGACATCGAGACCTGGCTGCGCGGGCGCGGGGTGGCCCGGGTGCGCCTCAACAGCACCCGTTCCAGCCAGGCCTTCTATCGACACCTGGGCTTCGAGCAAAGCGCCGAGGCCTTTGCCCTTGGCGGGGTCAAGGCCGTCGCGATGCACAAGCCACTGATCGCGCCGACGGCGAAAGTGCAGCCCGAGAGTAAATCCCCCCGTGGCTGATGCGTCTCCACAACAGGAAACCTGCATGTGCGCCCCGACCGGATGCGCACCTGCCCGGTGTGCCGTTTGGGTCACTACCTATTGCGGGGTCGAGAGATGTCAGTCGCCAACAGCCTTATCGAAGCACAGCCGGCGCGGGTCAGCCCCGTGCCGGCCGAGACGCTCTACCAGTTCAATGAGTCGCCGCTGCTGGCTCGCCAGAGTCGGCAGGAGTCCAATGCCCGCAGCTATCCACGGCGGATCCCCCTGGCCCTCAAGCGCGCCAAGGGGTTGTACGTCGAGGACGTTGAAGGCCGCACCTTCATCGATTGCCTGGCCGGTGCCGGCACGCTGGCGCTGGGCCATAACCACCCGGTGGTGATCGAAGCGATCCAGCAGGTGTTGGCCGATGAGTTGCCGTTGCACACCCTGGACCTGACCACGCCGGTCAAGGACCGCTTCGTCCAGGATCTGTTCGGCCTGTTGCCGGCGCCGCTGGCTGCCGAGGCGAAGATCCAATTCTGCGGACCCACCGGGACCGACGCGGTGGAAGCTGCCCTCAAACTGGTGCGCACCGCCACCGGACGCAGCACCGTGCTGTCGTTCCAGGGCGGTTACCACGGCATGAGCCAGGGCGCATTGAGCCTGATGGGCAGCCTGGGACCGAAGAAACCCTTGGGCGCCTTGCTCAGCAACGGCGTGCAGTTCATGCCGTACCCCTACGATTACCGCTGCCCGTTCGGGCTGGGCGGTGCCGAGGGCGTCAAGGCCAATCTGCATTACCTGGAAAACCTGCTGCACGACCCGGAGGCCGGCGTGCAATTGCCAGCGGCGATCATCGTCGAGGTGGTGCAGGGTGAGGGCGGGGTCATTCCCGCCGACCTGGACTGGCTGCGCGGCTTGCGGCGAATCACCGAGCAGGCCGGGGTGGCGTTGATCGTAGACGAAATCCAGAGCGGCTTCGGCCGTACCGGCAAAATGTTTGCCTTCGAACATGCCGGGATCATCCCCGACGTGGTCGTGCTGTCCAAGGCCATCGGCGGCAGCCTGCCGCTGGCGGTGGTGGTTTACCGCGATTGGCTCGACACCTGGCTGCCGGGCGCTCACGCCGGCACCTTTCGTGGCAACCAGATGGCCATGGCCGCCGGTTCCGCAGTGATGCGCTACCTGCAAGAGCACGACCTGCCGGCCCATGCCGCGGTCATGGGCGAACGCTTGAGCGAGCACCTGCACATCCTCCAGCGGGACTTCCCGCAACTGGGCGATATCCGCGGTCGCGGGCTGATGCTCGGCGTTGAACTGGTTGATCCGGCGGGCAAGCGGGATGCCCTGGGTCATCCGCCGGTACACGCACAGCTGGCGCCACGCCTGCAACGCGAATGCCTCAAGCGCGGGCTGATCCTGGAACTGGGCGGTCGGCAGGGTAGCGTGGTGCGGTTCCTGCCACCGTTGATCATCACCCGGGCGGAAATCGACCGGGTCGCCGAGATTTTCGGGCGAGCCCTGCAGGCGGCGATCACCGACCGTTAATTTTCACCCGACCCCATACGTTCCTTTCATATCCTGGCTGCGCATGTGATGCAGCGAACCTCGAGCATAGATGGAGAGACACCCATGACTTCAGTATTCGACCGCGAGGACATCGTCTTTCAGGTCGTGGTCAACCACGAAGAACAGTATTCGATCTGGCCAGACTACAAGGCCGTGCCCGAGGGCTGGCGCACCGTTGGCAAGAGCGGCTTCAAGAAGGAATGCCTGGCCTACATCGAAGAAGTCTGGACCGACATGCGCCCGCTGAGCTTGCGCAAGAAGATGGAAGAGCAGGCGGCAGTGCTTAACTAAGCCGATATGGAATGCTCTTTTGTGGGAGCGGGCTTGCTCGCGAAGGCGGTCTGTCAGTTAGCCAATTATTGCCTGACACGCCGCCTTCGCGAGCAAGCCCGCTCCCACATGTTGCGTGTGTTCAAGATTCACCCATCAAAAAATCAATCAACGCCCGTGCCGCCGCTGGCAATTGCCGATGGGGCGGATAGATGATTGAAAACGGTCGGCTGCGCCCGCCAACGTCTTCCAGCAACACCACCAATTCCCCGCGCTCGATTCGCTCCCGGACGATGAATTCATAAGTCTGGCAGATCCCCATCCCGGCCTGGGCCAGGGACACGATACCCAATACATCGTCGGACACCTGGACATTGCCCGCCGGCAGCCATTCCCGATCTTGCTGGTTTTCGCGAAATAGCCAAGGTGCGATGCGTCCGCTGCTGGGCATCACGAAGGGCAGGCAGGCGTGGGCCGCCAGTTCATCGACGTGCCGGGGCGTTCCGGCGCGTGCCAGGTAGTGCGGCGCGGCCACCAGGCAAAGGCGGGCGTCTTCGAGCTTGCGGCCGACCAGCCCGCTGTCCGGCAATGGCCCGAGGCGGATCGCCAGGTCATACCCCTCGGCCACCAGATCGACATTACGGTTGGTAATGCTCAGCTCGACCCGAACCTGTGGAAAAGCCTGGATGAAACGCGACAGCAGCGACGGCAGGCGGTAATGGCCGTAGGTGGTCGGCACGCTCAGGCGCACGCGACCGCTCAGGACGCCGTCCTGGCCTTGGATTCGCCGCTCCGCATCGTCAATCAGGGCAAAGGCCGAGCGAGATTGTTCCAGGTACAACGTGCCGGCATCGGTCAGGTTCAGCCGCCGGGTCGTACGACGCAACAGTTGCACGCCGAGCCGGGCTTCGAGGCGGGAGATGGCGCGGCTCAGGACCGAAGGCGTGGTTCCCAGCGCCACGGCGCCAGCGCTGAGAGTGCCTTTTTCCACGACCGTGACGAAGGCTTCCACGTCGGCCAGATGATCGAATCGACGGGGCATTGTTGCCTCCAGAGGCCAGGTGATGTTCCGGGCGGCCAGTTTATCGCCGCTAAGCGCATCAATACAGTGAGCGCATCTTTTATCGATGCGTCCTGGAGTCATCATGAAAAAACTCACTACCTTGGCAACGTCTGTCGTTCTAGCAGGCATCAGCGTCGCGGCCCATGCCGATAACGTGCTGGTGGTCCTGTCGGACGCCGATCATCTGGACCTGAAAAATGGCCAGGTCTTCTCCACCGGGTTCTACCTCAACGAATTGCTGCAACCGGTGAAACTCTTGCTGGAGGCGGGTCACCAGGTGACGTTCGCAACGCCCGAGGGCAAGGCGCCGACGCTGGACCGTTCCTCGGTGGACAAGATGTATTTCAACAATGACTCGGCGGAGCTGGAGCGTTACCAGGCGTTATTGGGGCAGTTGAAGATCACGTCGGCCAAGGACTCACCGGTGATCAGCCTGGCCCGTGTCGAGCAGATCGGCCTGGACCGGTTCGATGCCCTGTACATCCCAGGCGGGCATGCACCGATGCAGGATTTGCTCACGAGCGCGCCGTTGGGGCGGGTGCTGACGCATTTTCATGACCAGGGCAAGACCACCGCGCTGGTCTGCCATGGTCCGATCGCGTTGCTGTCGACCATGACCGATGCCCAGGGCTTCGTTGGCCAGTTGGCAGCCAAAGGCCAAGCCTCGGCCAAGGCCGGCTGGATCTATGCCGGGTACAAGATGACGGTGATCAGCAATCAGGAGGAAGAATTGGCCAAGGGGCTGCTAGGTGGCGGGAGCATGAAGTTCTATCCGCAGAATGCGTTGGAGCAGGCGGGCGGCCAATACAGCAGCAACACATCACCCTGGACGTCCCATGTGGTCATGGATCGTGAGTTGATCACCGGCCAGAACCCGGCGTCGGCGCTGGAGGTGGGGAAGGTGTTGGTCAAGCGGTTGAAACATTGATCCACCAAACACCGCAACCCCTGTGGGAGCGGGCTTGCTCGCGAAGACGGCGGAGCAGTCAACATTGATATTGCCTGACACACCGCTTTCGCGAGCAAGCCCGCTCCCACAGGTTTTATGGTGTACTGAGGATTACTTGAACCTCCGCTCCACCCCTTTCTCCACCAGGATCTTCGCCGAAATCTCTTCCACGGAAAAATGCGTGGAGTTGATATGGGGAATGTTCTCCCGCCGGAACAGGTTTTCCACCTCGCGCACTTCGAATTCGCACTGGGCGTAGCTTGAATAACGACTGTTGGGCTTGCGCTCGTTGCGGATCGCGGTGAGGCGGTCCGGGTCGATGGTCAGGCCGAACAGCTTGTGCTGGTGGGCGCGCAGGGCGCTGGGCAGTTGCAGGCGCTCCATGTCGTCTTCGGTCAGCGGATAGTTGGCCGCGCGGATGCCGAATTGCATCGCCATGTACAGGCACGTCGGTGTCTTACCACAACGCGACACACCCACTAGGATCAGGTCGGCCTTGTCGTAATAATGCGTGCGGGCGCCGTCATCGTTGTCCAGCGCGAAGTTGACCGCCTCGATCCGCTCCATGTAGTTGGAGTTGTGGCCGATGGAATGGGACTTGCCGACCGAGTAGGAAGAATGCTCGCTCAGTTCCTGTTCCAGGGGCGCCAGGAAAGTGGAAAAAATATCGATCATGAAACCATTGGACGTTGCGAGAATCTCACGGATGTCCTGATTGACGATGGTATCGAAGATGATCGGGCGGAAACCGTCGGTTTCGGCGGCTTTATTGATTTGCTGTACCATGGCCCGCGCCTTGTCGACGCTGTCGATGTACGGACGTATGAATTTGGCGAAGGTAATGTTTTCGAACTGTGCCAACAGGCTTTGGCCTAGCGTTTCGGCCGTGATGCCGGTGCCGTCGGAGATAAAGAAAGCAGATCGTTTCATTTGCGCCTTGGGCCTTAAGCTAGTGAGCTAGTGACGATTCTTGGATATGATAGGCGCGATTTGCCGGCCACCATTGGCCCGCATTCTCACTTATTTTCCAGGTCCAGGCCATATCGCCGGCAAGCGCTCCCCTGGAGCCGCCGGTGCCTTGAGCTTTTCCAACACAGTTAGTGGAGAGATCACCTTGGTAGAGTACGTAGTTTCCCTCGATAAGCTCGGCGTCCATGATGTGGAGCATGTGGGGGGCAAGAACGCATCCCTGGGCGAGATGATCAGCAACCTCGCCGGTGCCGGCGTATCGGTGCCAGGTGGCTTCGCCACGACCGCCCAGGCTTATCGTGATTTCCTGGAACTGAGCGGCCTGAACAAGCAGATCCACGATGCGCTCGATGCCCTGGACGTCGATGACGTCAATGCCCTGGCCAAGACCGGTGCCCAGATCCGCCAATGGATCATGGAAGCCGAGTTCCCCGAGAAACTGAACGCCGAGATCCGTACCGCTTTCGCCAAGCTGTCCGAAGGCAATCCCGACATCGCCGTCGCCGTGCGTTCCTCGGCCACCGCCGAAGACCTCCCGGATGCCTCCTTCGCCGGTCAGCAGGAAACCTTCCTGAACATCCGTGGCGTGGAAAACGTCATCCGCGCCGCCAAGGAAGTCTTCGCCTCCCTCTTCAACGACCGTGCCATTTCCTACCGCGTGCACCAGGGCTTCGACCACAAATTGGTCGCCCTCTCCGCCGGTGTGCAGCGCATGGTCCGCTCCGAGACCGGCACCGCCGGCGTGATGTTCACCCTCGACACCGAGTCGGGCTTCCGGGACGTGGTGTTCATCACCGGCGCCTACGGCCTGGGTGAAACCGTCGTGCAAGGCGCGGTGAACCCGGATGAGTTCTACGTTCACAAAGGCACGCTGCAAGCCGGTCGCCCGGCCATCCTGCGCCGCAACCTGGGCAGCAAGGCCATCAAGATGATCTACGGCGACGAAGCCAAGGCCGGTCGCTCGGTGAAGACCGTCGACGTGGACAAGGCCGAGCGCGCGCGTTTCTGCCTGACCGACGCTGAAGTCAGCGAGCTGGCCAAGCAGGCGATGATCATCGAGCAGCACTACAAGTGCCCGATGGACATCGAGTGGGCCAAGGACGGTGACGACGGCAAGCTGTACATCGTGCAGGCCCGTCCGGAAACCGTGAAGAGCCGCACCCAGGCCAACGTCATGGAGCGCTACCTGCTCAAGGAAACCGGCACCGTGCTGGTGGAAGGCCGGGCCATCGGCCAGCGCATCGGCGCGGGCAAGGTGCGGATCATCAAGGACGTCTCGGAGATGGACAAGGTCCAGGCCGGCGACGTATTGGTATCCGACATGACCGACCCGGACTGGGAACCGGTGATGAAGCGCGCCAGCGCCATCGTCACCAACCGCGGCGGGCGTACCTGCCACGCGGCGATCATCGCCCGTGAACTGGGAATCCCGGCCGTGGTCGGTTGCGGCAACGCCACCCAACTGCTCAAGGACGGCCAGGGCGTGACTGTTTCCTGCGCCGAAGGCGACACCGGCTACATCTTCGAGGGCGAACTGGGCTTCGACATCAAGAAGAACTCCGTGGACGCCATGCCGGAGCTGCCGTTCAAGATCATGATGAACGTCGGCAACCCGGATCGTGCCTTCGACTTCGCACAGTTGCCGAACGCCGGCGTGGGCCTGGCCCGCCTGGAGTTCATCATCAACCGCATGATCGGCGTGCACCCCAAGGCACTGCTGAACTACGACGGCCTGCCCCAGGACATCAAGGACAGCGTCGACAAGCGCATTGCGGGCTACGACGATCCGGTCGGTTTCTACGTCGAGAAGCTGGTGGAAGGCATCAGCACCCTGGCGGCGGCGTTCTGGCCGAAAAAGGTCATCGTGCGCCTGTCGGACTTCAAGTCCAACGAATACGCCAACCTGATCGGCGGCAAGCTCTACGAGCCGGAAGAAGAGAACCCGATGCTGGGCTTCCGGGGTGCATCGCGCTACATCAGCGAATCGTTCCGCGATTGCTTTGAACTCGAATGCCGCGCCCTCAAGCGCGTGCGCAACGAGATGGGCCTGACCAACGTCGAGATCATGGTGCCGTTCGTGCGGACCCTCGGTGAAGCGAGCCAGGTGGTTGACCTGCTGGCGGAAAACGGCCTGGCCCGTGGCGACAATGGCCTGCGCGTGATCATGATGTGCGAGCTGCCGTCCAACGCCATCCTGGCTGAAGAATTCCTTGAGTTCTTCGACGGTTTCTCCATCGGTTCCAACGACCTGACCCAGCTGACCCTGGGCCTGGACCGCGATTCCGGGATCATCGCCCACCTGTTCGACGAGCGGAACCCGGCGGTCAAGAAGCTGCTGGCCAATGCCATTGCCGCCTGCAACAAGGCCGGCAAGTACATCGGCATCTGCGGCCAGGGCCCTTCGGACCACCCGGACCTGGCCAAATGGCTGATGGAGCAGGGCATCGAAAGCGTTTCGTTGAACCCGGACTCCGTGTTGGAAACCTGGTTCTTCCTGGCCGAGGGGCAGGCTGCGGTCTGATCGAGTGAAGGGGCCTGATCGACTAAAGCCCGTCAGTTAGTCGCAGAACCTGTGGGAGCGGGCTTGCTCGCGAAAGCGGTGCGTCAGACAACATCCATGTTGACTGTTCCGCCGTCTTCGCGAGCAAGCCCGCTCCCACAGGGGGCTCAACTGATGGGCATTATCCGGGCCCCTTTTGATTGAAGTAGGGCGGGCTCCACAAGGATGCCGCCCTTTTTTGTGCAAGAAGATTATGCAAAGCAGCAGCAACCTCTTTCCTGTCGCCCTGATCAGCGCCGAGCGGCGCGGTGATCTGAGCGAAGACGTCTATCGCTTGAAACCCGGCAACAGCCCGGACGCCAGCGTCGAACTGGCCGTCACTCGGCTGGGCATGGCTGATCCCGGCGAAACCCGTGGTGTCCCGGTGATTTTGTTGCACGGCAGTTTTTCCAACCGGCGTTTCTGGTATTCGCCCAAAGGCCTCGGCCTGGGCGCGTACCTGACGCGCCTGGGATTCGATGTCTGGATTCCCGAAATGCGCGGCCATGGCTTATCCCAGCGTAACCAGGGTTATCGCCACAATCGGGTGGCTGACTACGCCCGTTACGACCTGCCGGCCATCGGCGCCTTCGTGCGTGAGCAGAGTGGGCAAGTGCCTCACTGGATCGGTCATTCCCTGGGGGGCATCACCCTGGCGGCAGCCTTGGGCGGCCACTACCTGGGCGAGCCCGCGGTGGCATCCGCGGCGTTTTTCGGCACCCAGGTCAGCCGCACCTACTGGCCGCTGAAGATTCCGCCGGTGGAATGGAGCGGCCGCTTCATCCTCAAGCGCTTTGCCCAGTTGTCCGGTTCAAGGCTCAAGCGCGGCCCCGAGGACGAGCCCATTGGCCTGGCCCTGGAAAGCATGCGCTGGTACGGCCTGTTCGGGCGTTTCGGCGATGCCGAGAAGAACTGGTGGGCCGGTTTGGCCGATGTTCAGTTGCCGGTGCTGGCGGTGAGTGCCGCCGGCGATCACCAGGACCCGACTTGGGCGTGCCGCAAACTCTTCGATCAGATCGGTTCCACGCACAAGCAGTTTGTCTGCCTGGGTCGGGGACAGGGTTTCACTGACGATTTCGGTCACGTCGAGATGCTGGTCAGCAAGGCCGCCCACCTTGAGGTCTGGCCGTTGGTGGCGCGCTGGCTCGACGATCAGCAGGCGCCCCTGCTGGGTGAACAGCCCCAGTTGGCCGAGGCGGTTTGAGGCGAAGGCTCTGACAAGGGCATTTCGCTCTGGTCTGCTTGCGGCTAAGATATGACGCTTCAAGCGGTTCCGGTCACAAACGGTTGCCATTCAATCTGACGTTCCAGCCTTTCAGGAGTTGTTCGATGAACCATTACCTCACGCCCGACCTGTGCGACGCCTACCCGGAACTGGTGCAGGTGTTGGAGCCGATGTTCAGCAATTTCGGTGGCCGCGATTCCTTCGGCGGCGAAATCGTGACCATCAAGTGCTTCGAGGACAACTCGCGGGTCAAGGAGCAGGTTGAACTCGATGGCAAGGGTAAAGTGCTGGTTGTGGATGGCGGCGGGTCGCTGCGCCGGGCCCTGCTGGGTGACATGTTGGCCGAGAAAGCGGCTAAGAATGGCTGGGAAGGCCTGGTGATCTACGGCTGCATCCGCGACGTCGACGTCATCGCCCAGACCGACCTCGGGGTCCAGGCCCTGGCCAGCCATCCGATGAAGACCGACCGGCGTGGTGTCGGCGAGCTCAATATAGCGGTGACCTTTGCCGGCGTGACGTTCCGCCCGGGCGAGTATGTCTATGCCGACAACAATGGCGTGATCGTTTCGCCAAGCCCACTGAAGATGCCTGAATAAAGTACCGCAGCCATAAGGGATGAGGATGTTCGAGGAAGAAAACGCGCAATGGGGGCTGGTGCATGCCCTGGTGCTGGACGGTAAAGGCGGCGCGCGTTCCATAGCCCGGACCGAACTCGACGATTTGCAGCTGCTGCCCCACGAAAGCCTGTGGCTGCACTGGGATCGCAGTCATCCGCAAACCCACACCTGGCTGCGCAAATCCAGCGGCCTGAGCGAATTCAACTGCGACCTGCTGCTGGAAGAGAACACCCGGCCGCGGTTGTTGCCGTTGCCCAACGCCGAACTGCTGCTGTTCCTGCGGGGGATCAACCTCAACCCGGGCGCCGAGCCTGAAGACATGGTCTCGGTACGGATCTTCGCGTCCGCCCAGCGGGTGATCTCCCTGCGTCTGCGACCGTTGCGCGCCACCGATGAACTGTTGGCGCAACTGGCCGAGGGCAAGGGGCCCGAGAACGCTTCCGAACTTATCCTTTATATGGCGCAATACCTCACCGACAAGGTGCAGGACCTGGTCACTTGCCTCTCGGAAATCGTCGATGGCGAGGAAGAAAAACTCGACGCCGACGAACGGTATGCCCCCGAGCATGACGCCATTTTGCACATCCGTCGAAGGGCTGCCGGACTCAAGCGATTCCTGGCGCCACAGCGAGATATCTTCGGCCAGATGTCGAGGATCAAGTTGCCCTGGTTCGTCGAGGACGATGGCGACTATTGGAACGAATTGAACAACAGCCTGACCCGTTATCTCGAAGAGCTGGAATTGACCCGAGAGCGCGTGGGGCTTGTGCTGGAGGCCGAAGACCGGCGCCTGTCGGTGCGCATGAACCGGACCATGTACCGCTTCGGCATCATCACCGGGATTTTCCTGCCGATGAGTTTTCTCACCGGCCTTTTAGGTATCAACGTCGGTGGCATTCCGTTTTCCGAAAGCCCCTACGGTTTCATGGTCGCGTGCCTGCTGATGATCTGCGTCGCGACGGGGCAGTGGTGGTTGTTCCGCCGTTTGCGCTGGGTGTGATGGGGTTTCATGTGACCCGACGAAATGTGATCGCGTCTTCCACAGACATCACGAGAGGTGCGTATGCACGATCCGTTTGAACAGTCTTTGCGCGACATGCTCAAGGCTTCGCCGTCCAGCCGGGACGACGACGCATGCTTGGGGCGTGTACTGAAAACCGCCAACCGCCAGGTCGGCGCGGGCGATCTGTTCAGCCTGCTGGGCCGCTGGTTGCCCGCGCTGATGATCGCCCTGAATAATGGATCGGCCCATGTCTCGCCGGTTTCCCGCCGTAAACCTGTTACTCGCACCGCTGATAAGGCTGATTGAATATGGAACTTGATCTCTGGACCCAGAGCCTCGTCACGGCAATGACTGCGTTGTGGACCAAGGTGGCTAACTTCATCCCGAACCTCTTCGGCGCGCTGGTGGTGCTGTTGCTGGGTTTTGTCGTGGCCAAGTTGCTGGACACGCTGCTGTCCAAGCTGCTCGCCAAGCTGGGTCTCGATCGCCTGATGGGCGGCACCGGCCTGACCAAGCTGCTGTCCCGTGGCGGCATCCAAGTGCCGATCTCGACCCTGGTCGGCAAGATCGTGTACTGGTTCGTATTGCTGATTTTCCTGGTTTCCGCAGCAGAATCCCTTGGCCTTGAGCGAGTTTCGGCTACGCTCGATATGCTCGCATTGTATTTGCCGAAGGTTTTTGGTGCCGCGCTGGTATTGCTGGTCGGTGTCCTGCTGGCGCAACTGGCCAATGGGCTGGTGCGCGGTGCGGCCGAAGGCGTCGGGCTGGATTACGCCGCTGGCGTGGGGCGTATCGCCCAGGGCCTGGTGATTATCATCAGTATTTCGGTGGCGATCAGCCAGTTGGAGGTCAAGACTGACCTGCTCAACCATGTGATCGTGATTGTATTGATAACCGTTGGTCTGGCGGTTGCGCTGGCAATGGGATTGGGAAGCCGGGAGATCGCCGGTCAGATTCTTGCGGGAATCTATGTGCGTGAATTGTATGAGGTTGGGCAACAAGTGCGTGTTGGCGAGGTCGAAGGCCAGATCGAAGAGATCGGCACGGTGAAAACCACATTGCTGACCGAGGAGGGCGAGTTGGTGTCGCTTTCCAATCGGATCTTGCTGGAACAGCATGTGAGTAGCCGCTAACCCGGCAAATCCTGCTAATGTATGCCGCCGCGAAATGCCTGCTAGCCCAGGCTGTGGCGCACATTGACCTAGACTGTCGGCCCGACTTGTTTTGAACAAACCCCAATCGCTATCCACGCGCTACGACCCCCGTGATCTCTCCGATGAGGAGTTGGTCGCGCGCGCGCATACGGAGCTGTTTCACGTAACACGCGCCTATGAAGAGTTGATGCGTCGTTACCAGAGAACTTTATTTAACGTTTGTGCGCGCTATCTCGGGAACGATCGTGATGCTGACGATGTCTGTCAGGAGGTGATGTTGAAGGTGCTGTATGGCCTGAAGAACTTCGAGGGGAAATCGAAGTTCAAGACATGGCTTTATAGCATCACGTACAACGAATGCATCACGCAGTATCGCAAGGAACGGCGAAAGCGTCGCTTGATGGACGCGTTGAGCCTGGACCCTCTCGAGGAAGCGTCGGAAGATAAGGCGCCCAAGCCCGAGGAAAAGGGTGGACTCGATCGCTGGCTGGTCTATGTAAACCCGATCGACCGGGAAATTCTGGTGCTACGATTTGTCGCAGAGCTGGAATTTCAGGAGATCGCAGACATAATGCATATGGGTTTGAGCGCGACAAAAATGCGTTACAAGCGCGCTCTTGACAAATTGCGTGAGAAATTTGCAGGCATTGCTGAAACTTAGTTCGGCGCAAATATCTCTTACGTGTAGGCAAGTTCTGATAGACTTGCCGCCGAGTTGTCCCCCGGTTTGCGGGACTGCTTCACAATCACCAGATGGGGATTTAACGGATGAAACTGAAAAACACCTTGGGCTTTGCCATTGGTTCTTTGATTGCTGCCACTTCGTTCGGCGCTCTGGCACAAGGCCAAGGCGCAGTTGAAATCGAAGGCTTCGCCAAGAAAGAAATGTTCGACAGCGCTCGTGATTTCAAGAACAACGGCAACCTGTTCGGCGGTTCGGTTGGTTACTTCCTGACCGACGACGTTGAACTGCGTCTGGCCTACGACGAAGTGCACAACGCACGTACCGAAGACGGCACTAACGTTAAGGGCGCGAACACCGCTCTGGACGCTCTGTACCACTTCAACAACCCAGGCGACATGCTGCGTCCTTATGTTTCGGCCGGTTTCTCCGACCAGAGCATCGACCAGAATGGCAGCAACGGTCGTAACCGTTCTACCTTCGCCAACGTTGGTGGCGGCGCCAAGCTGTATTTCACTGACAACTTCTACGCCCGTGCTGGCGTTGAAGCTCAGTACAACATCGACCAGGGCGACACCGAGTGGGCGCCTAGCGTTGGTATCGGTGTGAACTTCGGTGGCGGCTCCAAGCCAGCTGCTGCTCCAGTTCCAGCACCTGCTGAAGTCTGCTCCGACAGCGACAACGATGGCGTGTGCGACAACGTCGACAAGTGCCCTGACACCCCAGCCAACGTAACTGTTGACGCTGATGGCTGCCCAGCTGTTGCTGAAGTCGTTCGTGTTGAGCTGGACGTCAAGTTCGACTTCGACAAGTCGGTCGTTAAAGAAAACAGCTACGGCGACATCAAGAACCTGGCTGATTTCATGAAGCAGTACCCATCCACCACCACTACTGTTGAAGGTCACACTGACTCCGTCGGTCCTGACGCTTACAACCAGAAGCTGTCTGAGCGTCGTGCAAGCGCCGTTAAGAACGTTCTGACCAACCAGTACGGTGTTGAATCGTCCCGCGTTCAGTCTGTTGGCTACGGCGAATCCCGCCCAGTTGCCGACAACGCCACTGACGCTGGTCGTGCAGTTAACCGTCGCGTAGAAGCGCAGGTTGAAGCTCAAGCTAAGTAATTAGCCCACAGCTTTGGAAAAGCCCGGCCTCGGCCGGGCTTTTCTTTGCCTGCGATTTATGGAGATGGGGGGAACACAAGACCTGTGGGAGACCTGTGGGAGCGAGCTTGCTCGCGATAGCGGTCTGATGGCTGATCGGGTACATATCCGTTGCTGCGGTAACGGCTACTTAGGGTTCCGCCCTTACGGCGGCTCACTTTTTTTCAAACGCCAAAAAAAGTAAGCAAAAAAGGCTTGCCCCACCACTCGGTGCCTCGCCTAGGCTCGGCATGCCCTCACTCCGGCATTGCTCCGTGGGCCGCCGCGAAGGGCCATCCATGGCCCAGCGCGGCTAACCCGGCATCCATGCCGGGATGCCCACTCCACAATGCCTGCGTTCGGCCAGCGTGGTTAACGGGGCCTCCAGATCAAAAGCAAAAGCGAGGCGGCCCGATAGCCGACCTGGCTCTTTCGGTCGTACACCCATCAGATCTGTGGGAGCAAAGCTTGCTCGCGATGGCGGCCTGGCAGCCGACCTGGCTCTTTCGGTCGTACACCCATCAGATCTGTGGGAGCAAAGCTTGCTCGCGATGGCGGCCTGATAGCCGACCTGGCTCTTTCGGTCGTAAACCCATCAGATCTGTGGGAGCAAAGCTTGCTCGCGATGGCGGCCTGATAGCCGACCTGGCTCTTTCGGTCGTACACCCATCAGATCTGTGGGAGCAAAGCTTGCTCGCGATGGCGGCCTGGCAGCCGACCTGGCTCTTCGGTCATACCCTGTTCCAATTGTGGCAGCGAGCTTGCTCGCGATGGCGGTGTGTCAGTCAATGTATGTCTAACTGAACCACCTTCATCGCGAGCAAGCTCGCTCCCACAGGTCTTGGGGTGTCTGTTAGAGGGCGCAAACCTGGGCCAAAGCCGGCGGTGAGGCGGCCAGTTCGGCTGCTTCGGCCACGGCACCGATCACCAGGATCGCCGGGCTCTTGAGCTGGAAGTCGCTGGCAGCGGCTTCCATCGAGGCCAGGTCGCTGCGGCAGTCACGCTGGTGGGGCAGGGAGGCGTTTTCGATCATGGCCACGGGCGTGTCCGCCGCCAAGCCGCCGGCCAGCAGCTGCTCGCGGATCCCGCTCAGCTTCGCCACGCCCATGTACACCACCAAAGTGGTCCCGCTTTGGGCCAGGGCTTGCCAGTTCAGGCTGCTGCCGTCCTGGGTGTGGGCCGTGACCAGGGTCACGCCCCGGGCAATCCCGCGCAGGGTCAGTGGTATATCGCATTGGGTCGCCCCCGCGAGGCCGGCGGTGATGCCGTTGACCATTTCCACCTCGACGCCATGCTCGCGCAGCCACTGCGCCTCTTCACCGCCGCGGCCGAAGATGCACGGGTCGCCGCCCTTGAGGCGCACCACGCATTTGCCCTGGCGGGCATACCGCAGCATCAGCCGATGAATGAAGGCCTGAGGGGTGGAGCGGCAGCCGCCGCGCTTGCCCACGGCAATGATGCGCGCAGCGGGGCAATGCTCCAGCACCGCGTCGTTGACCAAGTCGTCGATCAACACCACGTCGGCCTCGCCCAAGGCGCGCACGGCTTTGAGGGTCAGCAATTCAGGGTCACCGGGACCTGCACCCACCAGCCAGACTTTTGCGTTCATAGTGTTTTCCTCACGAGATAGCCGCCAGCGGTTGCGCGGTGGCAACCAGCAGGCGTTTGATTTCCGGTACGCAAGAACCGCATTGCGTGCCACAGCCCAGTTCCTGTTTAAGCCCCTGCAAGTCCAAGCCTCGTTCAATGCCTGCGCAGATCGCACGCTGGCTGACGTTCATGCAGTTGCACAGCGTTTTACCGCCACCCGTCGCGGCGCCGACATTGCCTGGCGGCGCGCTCAAAGGCGCCAGCAGCCAGCGCCGCAGTTGTTCATCGGCACGGCCTTCCAGCCACAGGTTCTGCAGCCAATGCCGGGCCAGGGTTTCACCGGCCAGGCGAATGGCGGTGATGCGGCCGTTTTCGATGCGCACCCGTTTACCGATAGAGCGACGTGGATCGTCATAGGCCAGCACCGGTCCGTCGATCAGGCCCAGTTGCTCGTCGATGGCCTGGAGCAGTTGCGGTTCGGGCGCGACGGCGCTGGCAGCGCGAATCAGCAATGCGGGACGCTCACGGCCGGTCAGGCTCAGGCTGACGTAGGAAAACGCCTCACAGAGGGGGCGTAGCGCCTCCAGATGCTGTTGGACATCGTCTTCGATCAAGGCGAAAAGCTGCCAAGGCAGGTTCACCGGTTCCAGGCGCACGCCGCTGTGCTTGAGTTCCGGTTGTTTCGACAGGGGGTCGAAGGCCGGTTGAGTCAGGGTATTCACGCCGCCCTTGAGGAACCGATCACCCCAGTGCATGGGCAGGAACGCCTGGCCGGGGCGCACGCTGTCGTCGCTGTCCACGGCCACAATCACACTGCCCCGACGGCTCTTGAGGTTGACCAGGTCGCCCGCTTGCAGGCGGTGCCGGAGCAGTTCGTCGGGGTGCAGGCTGAGCACGGCTTCGTTCACATGGCCAAACAACTGCGCGGCGGTGCCAGTACGGCTCATGCCGTGCCACTGGTCCCGCAAGCGACCGGTGTTGAGCGTCAATGGGTAGCGGGCGTCACGCAGTTCCTTGGCGGCGCGATAGGGATCGGCCACGAAGTGCGCCCGGCCGCTGTCGGTCGGGAAAATCCCATCCACGTACAGTCGCGCCGTCCCAACCGTGGCGCCTTCCGGGAAGGGCCATTGCTGAGGGCCGAGGCGGTCGATCAGGGCATGGCTGATGCCGGACAAGTCCAGGTCGCGGCCACGGGTCAGCTGTTTGTACTCATCGAACAGCTGGGCCGGGGTGTCGAAGGCGAACAGGCTGGGTTGGCCCGGGCGCAGGCGTTTCTCCAGGCGTTGTGCGAAATCCACGGTGATTGCCCAGTCCGGACGCGCTTCACCCGGTGCGTTTACTGCCCGACGGACGTGGGAAATCCGCCGCTCGGAGTTGGTCACCGAACCTTCTTTCTCGCCCCAACTGGCCGCCGGCAACAGTAGATCGGCAAACGTGGCGGTCTCGGTGGTGCGGAAGGCTTCCTGTAGTACCACGAACGGGCAGGCTTGCAGGGCCTCACGTACCGCCGTCTGGTCGGGCATCGACTGGGCCGGGTTGGTGCAGGCGATCCACAAGGCCTTGATCTTGCCGCTGCGCACCTGCTCGAACAACTCGATGGCACTCAGGCCGGTGGTGGCGGGCAATTGCTCCACACCCCAATAACGGGCGACTTCGGCACGATGCTCCGGGTTGGCGGCTTCACGATGGCCTGGCAGCAGGTTCGACAGGCTGCCGGTTTCCCGTCCGCCCATGGCGTTGGGTTGGCCGGTCAGCGAGAACGGGCCCGCCCCCGGCCGGCCGATTTGACCGGTGGCCAGGTGCAGATTGATCAGTGCGCTGTTTTTCGCGCTGCCGGCGGTGGACTGGTTCAGGCCCATGCACCACAACGACAGGAAGCTCGGCGACGTGCCGACCCATTCGGCACACTGGTGCAGTTGTTCGACGCTGATGCCGCACAACTGGGCGACCATCGCCGGGGTGTAGTCGCGGACCAGGTTCTTCAGGTCCGCCAGACCTTCGGTATGGGCCTTGATGAAGTCGCGGTCGACCCAGTCTTCCCACAGCAGCAGGTGCAAAATCCCATGGAACAAAGCGACATCGGTGCCCGGCAAGATCGCCAGGTGCAGGTCCGCCAGGTCGCAGGTGTCGGTGCGCCGGGGGTCGATGACGATGATTTTCATCTGCGGCCGGCGGGATTTTGCCTCTTCGAGGCGGCGAAACAGGATGGGATGGGCATAGGCCATGTTACTGCCGACGATCATCACGCAGTCGCTCAACTCCAGGTCTTCGTAGCTGCAGGGTGGGGCGTCGGCACCGAGGCTGCGCTTGTAGCCCACCACGGCGGAAGACATGCACAGCCGCGAATTGCTGTCGATATTGTTGGTACCCACCAACGCCCGGGCGAGTTTGTTGAAGGCGTAGTAGTCCTCGGTCAACAACTGGCCGGAGATGTAGAACGCCACGCTGTCGGGGCCGTGCTCGGCGATGGTGTCGGCGAAGACGCTGGCGGCGTGATCCAGGGCGCTGTTCCAGCCGGTTCGGGCCCGGGCCAGGCCTTTGCCCAGGCGCAGCTCCGGGTACAGGGCGCGGGCGGCGAGGTCGCCGGTCAGGTGCAGGGTCGAACCCTTGCTGCACAGTTTGCCGAAGTTGGCCGGGTGGGCGGGATCGCCGCTGACGCCGAGGATGCGCTCGCCGTCATGCTCGATCAGGACGCCGCAGCCGACCCCGCAATAACAGCAGGTCGAGGCAGTGATCTGGCGGTTCATCAGCTTGCGTCCCGCAGGGCCAGTTGCACCCGGCCGTTTTCGACCCGGGCCGAATGATGATGGGCGCAGCCCACGTCCGGGGCTTGGGCCAGACCGGTTTCCAGGTCGATCTGCCAGTTGTGCAGCGGGCAGGCCACGCGCTTGCCGTAGACCAACCCTTGGGACAGCGGGCCACCCTTGTGCGGGCAACGGTCATCGAGGGCGAACACTTCATCGTCGCTGGTACGAAAAATCGCGATATCGCCTTTGGGGCCATTGATGATGCGCGAACCGAGGATGTTGATCTCTTCCAGTGCGCAGATATCCAGCCAGTTCATGCCGGCACCTCCAGGTTCTTCACGGGGATGACTTCGAACTCTTTCTTCAACTGAGGCTGTTCCAGGCGTTGTTTCCAAGGGTCCTGTTCCAGCGACAGGGAAAACTTCAGGCGTTCGTGAAGGGCCTTGCGCCGCTCGGGGTCTTCCAGCACGGCTTTCTTGATGTGCTCCATGCCGACCCGCTGCATGTAGTGCACGGTGCGTTCGAGGTAGAAGGCTTCTTCGCGGTACAGCTGCAGGAAGGCGCCGTTGTATTCACGCACTTCCTCGGCGGTCTTGAGCTTGACGAAAAACTCGGCGACCTCGGTCTTGATCCCGCCGTTACCGCCGATGTACATCTCCCAGCCGGAGTCGACGCCGATAATGCCGACGTCCTTGATGCCGGCTTCCGAACAGTTGCGTGGGCAACCGGAGACGGCCAGTTTCACTTTGTGCGGCGACCACATGTTGAACAGGTCGTGCTCCAGCTCGATACCCAGTTGGGTGGAATTCTGCGTGCCGAAGCGGCAGAACTCGCTGCCCACGCAGGTCTTCACGGTGCGGATGGACTTGCCATAGGCATGGCCGGACGGCATGTCGAGGTCTTTCCACACGCCGGGCAGGTCCTGCTTCTTGATCCCCAGTAAATCGATGCGTTGGCCGCCGGTGACCTTGACCATGGGCACGTTGTATTTGTCGGCCACGTCGGCGATGCGCCGCAGTTCCGAAGGGTTGGTCACGCCACCCCACATCCGTGGGACCACGGAGTAGGTGCCGTCTTTCTGGATGTTGGCGTGGGCGCGTTCGTTGATCAGGCGCGACTGTGGGTCGTCGTGGGCTTCGCCGGGCCAAGTGGAAATCAGGTAGTAGTTCAACGCCGGGCGGCAGGTGGCGCAGCCGTTGGGGGTGCGCCAGTTCAGGTAGCTCATGGTGCCGGCGATGGTCAGCAGGTGCTGGTCGCGGATCGCCTGGCGGATCTGGCCGTGGTTGAGGTCGCTGCAACCGCAGATGGCTTTTTCGCTTTTTGGCTTGACGTCCGCCGCGCCGCCCACGGTGTTGATCAGGATCTGCTCCACCAGGCCGGCGCAGGAGCCGCAGGAGCTGGCGGCCTTGGTGTGTTTTTTCACGTCATCGACGCTGAACAGCCCGTGCTCCTGGATCGCCTTGACGATGGTGCCCTTGCACACGCCGTTGCAGCCGCAGACTTCGGCGGTGTCGGCCATGCTCATGGCTTTGTCCTGGCCTTGGTGGCCTACATCGCCTAAAGCGTTTTCCCCAAACATCAGGTGATCGCGGATCTCGCTGATGCCGTGGTTCTCACGAATCTGCCGGAAATACCAGCCGCCGTCCGCGGTATCGCCGTACAGGCAGGCACCGACCAACACGTCATCCTTAATCACCAGTTTCTTGTAGACGCCGCCGATCGGGTCGGAAAGGGTGATGGTCTCGGTGCCTTCGCCGCCCATGAAGTCGCCGGCGGAAAACAGGTCGATGCCGGTGACTTTCAACTTGGTCGACGTGACCGAACCCTTGTAAGTGGCGAAGCCCAGTTGCGCGAGGTGGTTGGCGCAGACCTTGGCCTGTTCGAACAGCGGCGCCACCAGGCCGTAGGCGGTGCCGCGGTGGCTGGCGCATTCACCGATGGCGTAGATGCGCGGGTCGTAGGTTTGCATGGTGTCGTTGACCAGGATCCCGCGGTTGCAGGGGATGCCGGATTTTTCCGCCAGTTCGGTATTGGGACGAATGCCGGCGGCCATCACCACCAAGTCGGCGGGAATGATGTCGCCGTTCTTGAACTGGACCGAGCCGACCCGGCCGTTGCCGGCGTCGTGCAGGGCCTGGGTCTGTTCGCTGAGGCGGAATTTCAGGCCACGGCTTTCCAGGGCGGTTTGCAGCAGTTGGCCGCTGGTCTTGTCCAGTTGCCGTTCCAGCAACCATTCACCGATGTGGACGACGCTCACGTCCATGCCCCGAAGCTTCAAGCCGTTGGC
Organism: Pseudomonas sp. Z3-6; assembly: GCF_051131985.1. Classification (NCBI taxonomy): domain Bacteria; kingdom Pseudomonadati; phylum Pseudomonadota; class Gammaproteobacteria; order Pseudomonadales; family Pseudomonadaceae; genus Pseudomonas; species Pseudomonas sp. Z3-6. Next base: position 4,922,743 of record NZ_CP071644.1, on the reverse strand, counting down.
CGCTTCCAGGCCCAGCAGGCCGCCGCCGATGACCACGGCGTGCTTGTGGGTCTTGGCGGTGTCGATCATCGCCTGGGTGTCGGCGATGTCGCGGTAACCAATCACCCCTTCAAGGGTGTTGCCGGGGATCGGCAAGATGAACGGCGTGGAACCGGTGGCGATCAGCAGGCGGTCGTATTCGGCTTCGCTGCCGTCTTCGGCGATGACGCGGCGCTTGACCCGGTCAATCTCCACCACTTTGCGGTTGAGCAGCAGCTTGATGTTGTTGTCCAGGTACCAGCTCAGGTCGTTGAGCACGATCTCTTCGAATGTCTGCTCACCGGCCAGCACCGGCGAAAGCAGGATGCGGTTGTAGTTGGTGTGAGGCTCGGCGCCGAACACCGTGATGTCGTACAGCTCGTTGCTCAGCTTGAGCAGTTCCTCGAGGGTGCGAACCCCGGCCATGCCGTTGCCGATCATCACCAGTTTGAGTTTTTTCATCAGGGTTCTCCGCAAGCTCAGGTCCGCTTTATCACGGCGATCGGACTGGCTCGGTCATTTTTACGAAAACAAAAAAAGGCGTCCCGCTAGCAAGCTAGCGAGGACGCCTTTGTCCTGGTCCCGTTCTCTCGGGAAGCACCGCCTTCATCGTTGGAGGCGTTGCTTTATGTATGGTGGGGTAGGTAATGCAGTGGTTGTGCCAAGTGGCGCGAAGGCGCGGATTTATTGAGCAGCGGGCTGGTTGAGCGGATTGGGGAGGGATTTATTGCACCGAATCAAAGCGTGTTGCCCGGTAATGGAGCGCGCTAGGGCGAGCGAAAAAGTTTTTGTGGCGAGGGAGCTTGCTCCCGCTGGGCTGCGAAGCAGACCCAAAAAAAGGCGGCCGCTGCGCGCTCGAGCGGGAGCAAGCTCCCTCGCCACGGTCATGAGTGGAATACCAAGAACAACAGCACCACATTCACCACCAACGACACCAGCGCCAACGTCCGCCAGACCTTCAGCGGCTCTCTTTCCAGCAATGGCCGGGGCCTTACACTCAAACTGCGGCGCTCGCCCTGCTCCAGCAGCAACAGCCATTCCTCGGCCGTCTCAAAACGCTGACCCGGATCCGCCGCGACCGCGCGTTCCAGGCTTTGTCCAAGCCATTCGGCCAAGTCCGGCCGATAGCGGCTGGCACTGACCGGCACGCCGAAGCGCGGGCGCTGGAAGGCTTCGATCTCGCCGTAGGGATAATGCCCGGTCAACAGGAAATACAAGGTCACGCCGACGGCGTACAAATCCTGTTGCGCCGTGGGCGCGGTGCCGCCGAAGGCTTCCGGGGCAATGTAGCTGGGCGTGCCGGGCAGCACGTTGGCCTGGTCCTCGGACAAGCCCGGGCAATATGCCAGGCCGAAATCCAGCAAGCGCAATTCCCCGTCGTCGCCCAGGTGCAGGTTTTCCGGCTTGATGTCGCGGTGATAGATCTGCCGTCGATGCAAGAGGCCCACAGCCCGCACCAGCCGTTGCGCCAGGTCCTGCCAGTGGGCCAGGGGCAGCGGACCGCCCTGGTTGAACAGCTCGGCCAGGGTCGCGCCCGGATATTCACGCATTACGTAGTACAGATGCTGACGTTGGGGCACCCCATGGACTTCGGGAAACTGCCGCCCGGCGACGCGTTTGAGAAACCATTCCTCCGAGAGCAAGGCCTGACCGGCCCGGCTATCGTCACGTAGCTGCACGGGCAAGGTTTTCAGCAGCCAAGGTTGGCCTTGGCCGTCGCGCACCCGATAAAGCAACGATTGCTGGCTCTGGCCGAGCAGGCTTTCGATCTGCCAGCCTTCGAACACCTGGCCCGGTTTCAGCGTCGGCGGCAAGGGCCATTGCTGGAGCTGGATCAAGGCATCGCCGATGCTGGCTTCGCCGAGGGCATCGACCCGCACCAACAACGCGCTGGCATTGTCCTGGCTACCGGCCAGATGCGCGGCGTTGACCAGCGTCTGCGCAGCGAGGTGCAGGTCGGGTTGGTCGCGAAGGATGCCGGCGATGGCCATGTCCCCCAAGACCGCCCAGACGCCGTCGCTGAGCAACACGAAGGTTTCGTCGGTGCGCAGTTCACCGTCGAGAAAGTCGAGGATCAGGTGTTGGTCCAGCCCCAGGGCCCGCTTCAGCACATGCTGCATGCCCTGCTGTTCCCAGACGTGATCCTCGCTGACCCGTTGCAGGTGATCGGCATGCCAGCGGTAGACCCGGCAATCGCCGACGTGGGCCAAGGTGAAGCGCCGGCCCCGCAGGACCAGGGCGCTCACGGTGGTGAGCAGCGGCTGCCCGCCGCCGTTGGCCTGCAGCCAGCGATTCTGGGCCAGCAACAGCCGGTCCAGCGCCTGGGCCACGCCCCAGGTTTGCGGCGTGGAATAGTAGTCCAGGGCCAGGGCCTGCAAGGTCGAACGGGCGGCCAGCCCACCATCGGCGCATTGGCTCACGCCGTCGGCGATAGCGAACAGGTAACCCTTGCTGGCAGCCAGGGCCGGGGCGGGCGTGACCAGGCGCAGGGCGTCCTGGTTTTCTTCCCGCGGGCCGATGGCGCTGGCCTCGGCAAAACTCAATTGCAGGCTCATGGTTGCAGGTTATACCCGAGCAGCGGTGACGGCTGCCGAACCCCAAGTGGTTCTCCAGCGACGCTTGACGCCATACAGGCCGAACCAGGCCAGGACACCGAGGCTGGCGAACAACCACAGCGCCAGTTGATAGCTGCCGGTGCTTTGCTTGATCGCGCCCATGCCCGCCGCCAGGGCGAAGCCGCCGATGCCGCCGGCCATGCCGATCAGCCCGGTCATCACGCCGATTTCGCGACGGAAGCGTTGTGGCACCAGTTGGAACACCGCGCCGTTGCCCGCACCCAAGCCGAGCATGGTGCAAACGAACAGGGCCAGGGCCGCATAGGAACTCGGCAGGTTGAAGCCCACCGCGGCGATGCAGACGGCCGCTACGGTGTACATGCCGAGCAAAGTGCGGATGCCGCCAAAACGGTCCGCCAGGGCGCCGCCCAAGGGGCGCATCAGACTGCCACCGAAGACGCAGGCAGCGGTGTAGTAGCCGGCGGTGACGGGGCTCAGGCCATATTGGTCGTTGAAGTAGCCGGGCAGGGCGCTGGCCAGGCCGATGAAGCCGCCGAAGGTCACGCTGTAGAAGAACATGAACCACCAGCTGTCGCGGTCGCCCAGGGCCTTGAGGTAGTCGGCCATGGATTTGGCTTTTGGTCGCTCAGGGGCGTTCTTGGCCAGCCAGGCGAAGAGAACCAGCGTCAGCACCAGCGGGATCAGCGCGAAGCCGAACACGTTGGTCCAGCCGAAGGCCACGGCCATGACCGGTGCGATCAACGCGGCGAGCACGGTGCCCGAGTTACCAGCCCCGGCGATGCCCATGGCCTTGCCCTGGTGTTGCGGCGGATACCACTGGGAGGCCAGGGGCAGGGCGACGGCGAACGAAGCGCCGGCCACACCGAGGAACAGGCCCAGCAGCAGGGCTTGTTCGTAGCTGTGGATGCCCAGTTTCCAGGCGCAGAACAGCGCACCGATCACGATCACCTGGCCAACCATGCCGGCGGTCTTGGGTGAAATCCGGTCGGCCAGCAGGCCCATGAACAGGCGCAGCACGGCGCCGGCCAGGATCGGTGTCGCCACCATCAGGCCGCGTTGCTGGGTGGTCAGGTGCAGGTCGGCGGAGATCTGTACCGCCAGTGGCCCGAGCAGGTACCAGACCATGAAACTCAGGTCGAAATAAAGAAAGGCCGCGAACAGTGTCGGGGTGTGGCCGGATTTCCAGAAGCTTGAATTCATCGCGCACCTCAGCTGTAAAAGTCTCGAGAAATGAGTCAGTGCTTAGAGCAGTGCGCCGCCTGTGGTCGCACCACCGGCCCCGAAGGGCCAAAACAAAAAAACGCCGCAACCCGGATCGCCAGAGAGGCAAGGAGGGTGTGCGACGTCTTTGTCGTAGGTGGGGCAACCGCCGTTGGTTACCTGTGGGGTTGCTTAAGCGAGATCTGTGCCAACCTGTGAGGTAAGGGGGGGCCTTCGCGAGCAGGCTCGCTCCCACAGGGATTATGGTTGTTCGCAAATGTCGTGCTCACCCCGCAAACCCTGTGGGAGCGGGCTTGCTCGCGAAGACGGTGGGTCAGTCGATATCAATGTTGGAAGTAAGATCGCTTTCGCGAGCAAGCCCGCTCCCACAGGTGGAGCGCAGTCTCTTGTGGGAGCGAGCCTGCTCGCGATGGGCGCAGGCCAGGCGCTACAAGGCTTTCAGCCGAGCAGCTCATTCATGGCAATGATCTGCTCCGCCACCTGGATCAGTTTCTGCTGGCGGCTCATGGCCTGGCGGCGCATCAGGGTGTAGGCCTGCTCTTCGTTGCATTCCTTCATCTTCATCAGCATGCCCTTGGCCAGTTCGATGCGCTTGCGTTCGGCCAGTTGCTGGTCCCGGGCCAGGAGTTGGGCGCGCAGGGCCTGGTCGCTTTCGAAGCGGGCCATGGCCACGTCGAGGATCGGTTGCAGGCGCGCGGCGTGGATGCCTTCGACGATGTAGGCGCTGACGCCCGACTTGATCGCCTGGCGCATTACATTGGGGTCGTGCTCGTCGGTAAACATGACGATCGGGCGTGGTTGGTCGCGACTGACCAGCACCACTTGCTCCATCACATCGCGTCCGGGTGACTCGGTATCGATCAGGATCACGTCCGGACGCACCGTTTCGACGCGCGCCGGCAGGTCGATGGTCAGGCCGGATTCGTCGATCACTTCGAAGCCGGCTTCGATCAGGGCAGCCTTGAGACGGCCGACTTTTTTCGCGGTGTCGTTGATCAGCAGAATACGCAGCATGGTCGTGGCTCCTGTCAGCGGCTGGCGAGAAGGGGAGCCGCATCGCTCAAGGCGTGCAGTTTGAAGCTGCGGGCGTACCCGGCCGGGTCCGAGCCGTCCCAGGTGGTGCCGTCGATCAGTTGGCTGCTGCGCATGTCCTGGCTCGGGGACGCAATGTCCAGTGCCGCGCAGGCTTCGCGGTACAGCGTGAGTTGCTGGACGTCCCGGGCCACGGCCAGGTAATCCGGGTCTTCGCGCAGCAAGCCCCAGCGACGGAACTGGGTCATGAACCACATGCCGTCGGACAGGTACGGCAGGTTCACCTCGCCGTCGCCATGGAAGCGCATCGCGTGGGGATCCTGCCAGCTGTTGCCCAAGCCGTCGGCATAGATGCCCAGCAGGCGCGGCTCGATGCAGTCCAGCGGGGCGTCGAGGTATTGCGGTGCACTCAACAGTTGCGCGGTGCTGCGACGGTTTTCGCTGCTTTGTTCGATGAAACGGCTGGCTTCGAGAATGGCCATCACCAACGCCCGGGCGGTATTGGGGTATTGCTCGACGAACGCACGGGTGCAGCCCAGGACTTTTTCCGGGTGGTCGGGCCAGATGGTCTGGGTGGTCGCCAGGGTAAAGCCGAGGTTCTGTTTCACCGCGCTGGCGCACCAGGGCTCACCGACGCAAAACCCGTCGATGCGCCCGGCTTGCAGGTGCGCGATCATTTGCGGTGGCGGTACGACCACGCTGTCGACATCCGACAAGGGGTGGATGCCCTGGGCGGCGAGCCAGTAATAGAGCCACATGGCGTGGGTGCCAGTGGGGAAGGTCTGGGCGAAGGTCAGTTTCGGGCGAGTTTGGTGCACGTGCCGTTCCAGTGCTTCAGGACTGGTCACGCCTTGGGCCTGCAAGCCATGGGACAGGTTGATGCTCTGGCCGTTCTGGTTCAGCCCCATCAGCACCGCCATGTCGGTCGGCGCGACCCCGCCAATGCCCAGGTGCACCGCATAGACCAGGCCATACAGGCTGTGGGCGGCGTCGATTTCACCGCTGACCAGCTTGTCCCGCAGGTTGGCCCAGGAGGCCTGGCGCTTGAGATTCAGGGTCAAGCCGTAGGGTTGGGCGAAGCCCTGGGTGGCGGCCACCACCACCGGGGCACAGTCGCTCAAGGCCATGAAGCCGAGGTTGACCGCGCTCTTTTCCGGGGCATCGCTGCCGTTGACCCAGGCCAGGGGGTTGGCTGGAACTTCATTCATCGTGCATCACCTTCCACTTAATCAGTCTGGCACTCATTTGGCCTTTGGCACCGGCGCCGATGAGCAGTAATGGTGCAAGGCATATGCCAGCCGAGCCCTCATCACCTTCCCATCAAGATTCCAGGCGTCGTGTCTTTCATCCTGTCGGTCCTTCCAACGCCACGTAGCAAAGGAGACGGCATGCAGGACACATCCATTCTCGCCACGGCATTGCCTGATCTGGGCGAACGCGTGCTGCACCTGCGCGTGGCCCGGGCCCCGGTTCAACTGAGCGCCGGGAGGTTGGGCCGCAGCCACTGCCTGCCCGTCGGTTGGGAGGGTTTGGTGGTGCAGAGCGATTCGCTGCGCTTCTGTGGCGGTGAGTTGCATGTCACGCCGGTTTGCGAAGCGACGCTGGTCAAGCTGCAGGCGTTCCTGGACATGAGCGATGCCCTGGTGGATGCCGGGCAACGGCTGCACGCGGAGCCATGGGCCCTGTTGCCGGTGGCGGGAGAAACCGTCCGCTCGCCGCAACGGCTCGAACGCTGGTACATCGGCCAAGCGATGAGCGGCACGCCGGCCTATCACGCGGTCGCCCACCTGCTGCGTCATCACGAGAGCTACGGGCTCGTGCGTTTCCTTCTGGAGCAAGGCACCCACAGCGAAAAACTGAACACGCTGGCGCAACGCTACGGCGTATCGGTTTCGCATTTTCGCAGGCTCTGTCGCCAAGCCCTGGGCTCTGCCGCCAAACCGGCCTTGCGTGGCTGGCGCACGGCCCAGGCGCTGTTGAACATGAGTCTTCAGGACGGCTCGTTGACCGATGTCGCGCTGGAGTTCGGCTTTGCTTCGTCGTCACATTTTTCCAAGGAGATCCGCGAACTGGTGGGCTTCGCACCCAGCAGCCTGGCGGATATCACCTACCTTCCAGGCAAGTGAGTCGATGAGCCGCCAAGCGTTATCCCCATCCCTTTTATTCGTCTGCCTTAGCGCTGTGATGCTGCTCGCATCCGGTGCCGCAAGGGCCGATGTCTATACCTTCGAGGCTCGCGAACAGAGCGCGCGGACCTTTTTCAGCGAGCTGTCCGGGTCATTGGGCAAGCCGGTGATCGTCAGCAAGGCCGCGGCGGCCAAGCGCATTGGCGGGACATTCGACCTGCGCACGCCGCAACGGACATTCGAGCGAGTCAGCGCACAGATGGGGTTGATCTGGTACAGCGATGGCCAGGCGATCTACCTGTATGACGCCTCGGAAATCAAGAGCGCGATGATGTCGCTCCAAACCCTCACCGTCGCCAAGCTCCAGGCGTTCCTCGGCCGTTCAGGCTTGCACGATGCGCGTTATCCGCTGCGTCACGACGGACTGCGGACGTTCCATGTGTCGGGCCCGCCGATGTATGTCGACCTGGTGGTGCAAGCGGCCGGGCTGATGGACAACCAGCGTTCGGAGCTGTTGCTGGGCAAGCAGCAGATTGGCGTCATCCATGTGCGCAACACCTTCGTCAGCGACCGAAAATACGAGCTACGCGATGACAAGGTGACCATTCCCGGGCTGGCCACCGTGATCGAGGACCTGTTGCGCGGCGAGAAGCGGCAGGTTGAATCGTCGGTGGCCCAATCCTCCACCCAGCGGCCGCAGGGCTCGATGCCGGTGTTTCCCCTCGAAGGCCTGGCGAACACCTCTTCGGACCAGGACCCGACGGCACCGCGAATCATTGCGCGCGAGGTGGCCGCCGGCAACATTCGTGTGGTCGCTTACCCGGACACCAACAGCCTGTTGGTCAAGGGGCTGCCCGAGCAGGTGCGCTTTATCGAGAACCTGGTCAATGCCCTGGACACGCCGAAACGCCATGTCGAGCTGTCGCTGTGGATCATCGATCTGCACAAGGACGAACTCAATCAGTTGGGTATCAACTGGCAAGGCGCGGTGAAGTCAGGCGGGCAATTTAGCGCCTCGCTCAACGCCGGTTCGGCCACCACCCTCGACGGCGCCTCGTTCGTGACCCAGGTCATGGCGCTGGAGCGCACCCAGCGGGCGAACGTGGTCTCGCGACCGGTGATCCTGACACAGGAAAACGTGCCGGCGATCTTCGACAACAACCGTACCTTCTACGCCCCGCTGGTGGGGGAGCGCAGCGTCGATCTGCAGCACATCACTTACGGCACGCTGGTGAATGTGCTGCCACGTTTCGCCCAGGCCGACGAGATCGAGATGTCGCTCAATATCGAGGACGGCAATGAAGTCGAGAATCCCGGCCGGGGTGAGCAGCAGAGTGCCTTGCCGACGGTCGGGCGTACGCGCATCAGTACCGTGGCACGTGTGCCCCAGGGCAAGAGCCTGCTGGTGGGCGGCTTCACTCGCGATGACCATGGCGAGCAGGTCGGACGCGTGCCGGTGCTGGGGTCGATCCCGTGGATCGGCCGCTTGTTCAGCTATCGCCAGGGCCGCTCGGCCAACACGGTGCGGGTGTTTTTGATTCAGCCCAAGGAGATTCGCGACGCCTTTGAACCCGTGGAGTCGGGCATGCCATTGCTGACTCCCGAGCAGCACGAGCGCGTGCGTCGAATGTATTTCCGGATGTCCGAGCAATGATCCTGCCCCCAGTTTCCATGGGCGGTCGGTCCGCACAGGCCAGGTTGAATGCCGAGAAGGCCGCTGAACATCCACAACCGCAGGTCGACGCCGAGACGGCGCAGGACGACAGCGCAACGGCGGCCGTGGCCCAGCGCATCGTGCAGATCAGCGACGAGCTGTCGGCGGCGCTGACGCAGTTCCGTGGCCGGCGTTTGTTCGAACTCAAGTCCGAGACCCTGACCGACACCTTCGAACGCGTGCTCGAGGACGACACCGTGCCCAAGGCCCGGCAGGTGCTGAGCCTGGCGCGGCTGGCGGACAAACCCGTGGCTTGGTTGCTGCAAATGGCGCGCAGCCTGTTCCCCGATGACAGCGACCTGGCGCTGGTGTTGCGGGCGTTGTTACGCCGCCGCAACCTGGAAACCCGCACCCGCCAGCGCCTCGAAACCCTCTTGCAGACGGTGGTCGCCCAAGGCTCGCCCAATCGCCTGAACGCGGGGATCAACGCCGCGCTCAAGGCCAGGATGTTCGGCAAGAGCATGGTCGTCAGGGCCGGCCTGCTACGCGAGACCTATCGGGATTTCCTCGAGTCCGACGAAGGCCCGCTCGGCTGCTATCAGGACTGGATCGCCCTGTATGGCCCGGCACAGCGCATGAATGTGCTGGCCTTCATCGAAGCCGCGCTGCTCACCGACATCAGCGCCCAGGACCCGAGTTGCTCGCGCATCGAGTTTGGCCAGTTGCTGACCCGGGTGACCGACCTCAAGCGCTTGCGTTCGGCCGATGGGCTGTTCATCGGCGCCGTGCTTGGCGATGCGCTCGTCTATCGGCACAACCCCCATGAAGCCGACTGGCTGGTGTTCCTGTTCGGCGTGCTGAGCTACCCCGATGACCTCGACCAGCTGTTGCTCGGGGTGTTGGGCGAGCAGGTGTTGCTCAGTGCCCATCGCGAACGTTCGACGCTGCTGCAAATCCTGCGGCGGCTCAGCCTGCAACTGCCGCCGCCACTGTTTGCCGATGAAGAGGCGCCACAACGCCTGGCGATCCAATTCACCCGCCTGGCCGACGTCGCCTATGCCCACGAATGCATCGAACAGCGCCAGTCCGGTGGTCAGCCATGATCGTGTCGCGGAGCCAGGCCTAATGTTCAATGTGTTCCTGCGAAGTGTCGGCGCTCGTCCTGAGCTGCTGATCCTCACCTTGATGGTGATGATCATCGCCATGCTGATCATCCCCTTGCCGACGGTGCTGGTGGATTTTCTCATCGGCCTGAACATCGTCATCTCGTTGTTGGTGTTCATGGGTTCGTTCTACATCGAACGCATCCTCAGCTATTCGACGTTTCCGGCGCTGTTGCTGTTGACGACCCTGTTCCGCCTGGCGTTGTCGATCAGCACCAGCCGGCTGATTCTCAGCCAGGCCGATGCCGGCGAGATCATCGCGTCGTTCGGCGACTTCGTGATCGGCGAAAGCCTGGTGGTGGGTTTCGTGATTTTCTCCATCGTCACCATTGTCCAGTTCATCGTGATCACCAAAGGCTCGGAACGGGTCGCCGAAGTGGCGGCGCGCTTTTCCCTGGACGGCATGCCCGGCAAGCAGATGAGCATCGACGGCGACCTCAAGGCCGGCGCCATCGACGCGGCCCAGGCCCGGGAAAAGCGCAGCGTGCTGGAGCGCGAAAGCCAGCTGTACGGTTCGTTCGACGGGGCGATGAAATTCATCAAGGGCGATGCCATCGCCGGCATCATCATTATCTTCGTCAATTTCATCGGCGGCATGGCCATCGGCATGGGGCAATTGGGCATGGACATGTCCACGGCCTTGTCCACCTACACGCTGTTGACCATCGGCGATGGCCTGGTCGCGCAGATCCCCGCGCTGCTGATCGCCATCGGCGCGGGCTTCATCGTCACCCGCGTCAACGGCGATGACAGCAACCTGGGGCGCAACATGCTTGCCCAGATGCTCGGCAACCCGTTCGTCCTGGGCGTCACCGCGTTGCTGGCGATAGGCGTGGGCCTGTTGCCCGGTTTTCCATTGCTGACGTTTCTCTCCATTGCCAGTGTGCTGGGGTTGGTGGTGTTTGTGCGCCATCGCCGCGCCTCGCGCCAGGCCGGCCCGGGCGAAAGCCGCAGCGAACCTGCCGAGCCGGGCGCGGCGCAGGGTGAGTCGGGATTGCTCGATGACGTCGACAACGTTGCCACTGAAACCATCGCCCTGATGCTGCTGGTGCCCCCAGAGCGCCTGCAAGCGTTGGAGAAGGAGCGTTGGGCGGCGCGCTTTCGCAGCCAGTTCTTCGTCGACTACGGGCTGCGCATTCCCGAGCCGCGGTTACGGGCCAGCGAGGCGCTGCCGGTCCATCAAGTGGCGGTGCTGATCAATGAAGTGCGCGCCGAGCAGTTCGATATTCACTTCGATCACTGGCGCCTGCTGGATTATTCGCCGGAGCTGGAACCGTTGGGTTTCGCCCTGGTGCGCGGTAACGACAGCAATCGCCTCGGTGGCGTCTGGGTCACCTCCGCTGACCGCGAGCGGGTGCAGCAGTTGGGCTATCACCTGCGGCCTGCCGACGAAGAGTGCTACCGCTGCCTGGTCACGTTGCTGGCGCGCAACATCCAGGAATTTTTCGGCGTGCAGGAAACCAAGCAGTTGCTCGATGAAATGGAAGCGCGCTACCCCGATCTGCTCAAGGAAGTCTATCGCCACGTCACGGTGCAGAAGATTGCCGAGGTGTTGCAGCGCTTGATCGGCGAGCGCATCTCCGTGCGCAACATGAAGCTGATCCTCGAAACCCTCGCCCATTGGGCCTCCCGGGAAAAGGATGTGCTAGCGCTGGTCGAGCATGTGCGCGGCGCCATGGCCCGCTACATCAGCAACAAGTTTGCCCAGGGCAACGACCTGCGCGTGCTGCTGTTGTCGGCGGAGTTCGAAGACGTGGTGCGCCGGGGCATCCGGCAAACCTCGGGCGGCAGTTTCCTCAACCTGGAACCGGCCGAATCGGAAGAACTGATGGACCGCCTCAGTGTCGGCCTGGACAGCGTGCACATCGCCCACAAGGACATGGTGCTGCTGTGTTCGGTCGATGTGCGGCGCTACATCAAGAAACTGGTCGAGGGCCGTTTCCGGGAGCTGGACGTGATGTCGTTCGGCGAAGTCTCCGAGACGGTATCGGTCAATGTCATCAAGACGCTTTAAGGAAATTCTGCAAATGTTACCGATGGATATCGCCGACCTGTTACGCGAAGCGCTGCGACACAGCGGCTGCGTAGACAGTCAAATAGGGCATTTCGACAGCCACAGCACGATAGAAATGCAGATGAAAAACCTGCCGGACATCAGTGTGGCTGAGGTGGAAGGTGATGTGTGGGTCTGGGCGGCGGTCGCCGAAGCGACGCCCCAGTCAATGAATCATTGTGCTTTTGACCTGATGCAGTTCCTGCTCGAAGGCAACCCGTTTTCCCGTACCGGGCAATTGCACTTGTGCGAGGTCGAGGGGCGGCTGGAGTTGCGTTTTATGGCCAGTGCCTATGCCTTGAACGCTGCCGAGCACTTGGCCCAAGCGCTGGATTCCTTCGTGCAGGCCATTGAAACGCTGCTGGACATCCTGCGTCGATGAACCTGCGCCTGGAACGGCTCGCGGCCCATCCCTTGCGTTTGAGCGGTCCATTGATCGAGGCGGCGCTGCGGGAGGTGGTGGTCGGCGAAATCTGTGAAGTGCGCCGGCATTGGCGCGCGCCCGAGGTTGCCGCTCGGGCGCAGGTCATCGGCTTCAAGCCTGGCGCGGTGTTGCTCAGTTTGCTGGGCGAGGCGAAAGGCTTGTCCCGGGAGTCGATGATTGTGCCCACCGGCGCGACCCTGCAACTGACCTGCAGTGATGCCTTGCTCGGCAGTGTGGTCGATCCCCAGGGCGTTATCGTCGAGCGCCTGGCGCCGTCGACAGCGGTGGCCCAGCGCGACTGCGCGGTGGATGCCGACCCGCCGTCGTACCAGCAGCGGCGGCCGGTGGTGGAGCCGTTGCGCACCGGCATTCGTGTCATCGACGGTTTACTGACCTGCGGTGTCGGCCAGCGCATCGGCATTTTTGCCGCTGCCGGTTCCGGTAAGACCACCTTGATCAACATGCTGATCGAACACACGGACGCGGAGGTTTTTGTCATTGGCCTGATTGGCGAGCGCGGGCGTGAAGTGACTGAATTCATCGAGCATCTGCGCCAGTCGCCCAAGCATTCCCGTTGCGTGGTGGTGTACGCCACGTCGGATTTTTCCTCGGTGGATCGCTGCAACTCGGCGCTGCAGGCCACCACCATCGCCGAGTACTTTCGCGACCAGGGCCGGCGCGTGGTGTTGTTGCTGGACTCGTTGACGCGCTACGCCCGCGCTCGCCGCGACTTGGCCTTGGCGGCCGGTGAAGCACCGGCGCGGCGGGGTTATCCGGCCTCGGTGTTCGATGCCTTGCCGCGTTTGCTCGAACGTCCGGGCGTGACCGCGTCGGGCAGCATCACTGCCTGGTACACGGTGCTGCTGGAAAGTGACGACGAGCCGGACCCGATTGCCGAGGAGATTCGCTCCATCCTCGATGGCCACATCTACCTCAGCCGGGCCTTGGCCGCCAAGGGGCACTACCCGGCCATCGATGTCTTGCGCAGCGTCAGCCGGGTGGCGACGCAAGTCACCTCGCCAGAGGTTCGGCAACTGGCGGCCGCGACCCGGGACACCCTGGCGCGGATTGAGCAACTTCAGGTGTTTCTCGACATGGGCGAATACAGCCCAGGCGTGGACGCCACCAATGATCACGCGCTGCAACGTCGCGAGGCCCTCGGCCAATGGTTGCGCCAGTCGACGGAGCAACGTAGCGAACCGGATGAAACCCAGCGGAGCCTGCATGAAATCATTGCTTGATCGACGACGCTTGCTGGCCTTCAGTCAGTTCCGTCGGCAACGCGGCGAACAGGCGGTGTTGCGTGTCCAGCGGCAATTGCAGCCATTGTTGCAGGAGCAGTCCGGCTTCGAGGAACAAGAGGCGGCGCTGCAACGGTTGTTGATCAGTCATCGGGCGAACGACTGCGTGATGGATCACGGCCAGTTGTTGGCGCTGTTGCGAACCCAGGCGGTCATTCGTCGTCGCATCGATCTGTTGCGTGTCGAGCGTGACCGCGTGGACCAGCAATGTCGGCAGGTCGAGCAGCAATTGCAGGTGCAGCGCGAGCAATTGCGTGGTCTGCAACGTAAACACGACACGTATGAGCGCTCCGTCCAGCAACTGTTGCGTGTGCAGCGGTTAGAGGCGGTGCGCCGGGAAGAGCGGGAGCTGGAAGAGATGATTGGGGTACGACGATGAATCAGGTCCTTGCAGTTTCCATCCGACCGATCCAGGCACTGGAGCCCGTCGACGAAGGTTCGTTGGATCAATGGCTGGACCCACTTGTCCCGGTGCAAGAGGATGAACTGCCGCAAGGCGTATTGGACCTGATGGCGTCGCTGATCCTGCCGCCTCAGCGACCCATGATCGAAGCCGCCCGGGCGCTGGCCCGGCAGGCGCTGAGTGTCGGTCAGCAAGTGCAGGCGGTGGAGGGCGATGAGGCACGGTCGGTTGTCCAGGATACGCTGGCGGTCGAGCCCGATGGAAAACCCTTGATCGCCCGGGAAACCGTGGCTTATCCACCGCTTCACCCGCAGCTCGAAAAACTGGCGCAACACCCATTGTCGCAACGCCTGCAGCCTTTGGCTTCTGCCGTCGCCAAGGCCACGACGCCGGTGCCGATCGCGCCGTTAACGGTCGAGCCTATCACTGCGCCTCGTGCCCGCCCGGCATCCCGTCTCGATGAACAGCAGTCGCCTCAAATTCCGCAGGGCTTCCAGGACGTGCGCCCGACGCCAGCTGTTGTGCCTGCTGCCATCCCTTTACCGGTGCTTTCGCCCGCGCCGCCGATGCTTGAGGTCATGGTCGAGGCGCTGCCGGACACGAACCGGGGGCTGCTGCAAGTACCGTTCAACAAAGGGGCGGCCAATGGGCAGGTAACGATTACTCGGCTGCCTGATGAGCCCGCTCGGAACTTCACGCTCAACCCCAGCAACGCCCAAGTATTGGAGCAACTCAAGGCGCCTTTCGAGCTGGCTCGTGAGCCGGCCTGGCGGTTGGCCGACAGTGGCGACGAGCAGCCGCGCCAGGGTTCGCAGCAAACGCCGGACGAAGACCCGGACGAACAGGCTGAGCGTCCGGTATGAGCGCCTTGCAGCTACGACGGATCGAGCCATTGGCGCACGCCCAGGCGCAGGCGATTCAACGCTGGCGGCGCGCCGGTCATGAGGCGGGTTTGGGCCAGGTGCCAGGGGAGTGCAGTTATTTGCGTTTTTGCGCCCAGGTCGACGGCGGCGACTGGCAAGGGCTGATCGCGGCCCATGATTGGTTGAATCGAGCGCTGCCATCGTTGCAGTCGTTGCTGAAAGTGGAAACACCGTTGATGAACATCCTCGAATTGTTTCGCGCAGTGCCGCGTCCTTTGTCGCTGGAAATAGACGAGCTTCAATACCAGGCGCTGGGCGACATCACGTGCGTCGCCCCGGGGCGATTGCCCATCCGCGAGCTGCCCTGGCTCGAAACCCCTCGGGGGCGCGTGTGGTTCCTGCAACTGGCGCCGATACCCGCTGCCAGCGAGCGCGTGGGCGTCGGCGCATGGCTGGACGCATTGCCGTTGCGCCTGGAGCTGATCCTCGGTGTCACTCACCTGAGACTTCCCAACGACAGGCGCCTGGGTGAGGGCGATGTCCTGCGCATCGTCCAGCGCACTCAGCGGTGCTGTCTGGCCGACCATTACCTTGGCAATTTCACCTTTACCCAAGAGGGCTTAGCGATGCAATCGACCGTGACCGATGCCAACCCGGATAACCCGCCAGACGCCGACGCGGCCATCGACCTGGGCGCGCTGCCGGTGCGCCTGGAATTCCTGCTCGCCAGCCATCAAACCGACCTGGCAACGCTGTCGCGCATCATCGACGGACAACTGATCCCGTTGGCCGAGGACGCGGCGCGGCATATCGAGGTGCGCGCCAACGGCAAGCCGGTGGCCCGGGGGGAACTGGTGCAGTTGGACGGCCAGTTGGGTGTCGAATTGCTCAAGGTCTATCGGACCAGTGTCGATGAATGACGTTTCGCTGATCGTGCTACTGGCGTTCGCTTCGCTGCTGCCCTTCCTGGTGGCGGCGGGCACCTGCTACCTCAAGTTCTCCATCGTTTTTGTCATCGTGCGTAACGCGTTGGGCCTGCAGCAGGTGCCGTCGAACATGGCACTGAATGCGATTGCCCTGATGCTGGCGATTTTTGTCATGACGCCGGTCATGAAGCAGGGCCATGACTACTACAAGACCGAGGCGGTGACCTTTACCGACATCGCGTCGGTGGTGGACTTTGCCGAGAACGGCCTGGGCAGCTACAAGGATTACCTGCGCAAGTACACCGACCCGGAGCTGGCGCAGTTTTTCGAGCGGGCCCAGGCAATCCAGGATGAAGTCGACGCGGGCCTGCCTGCCGATGAAGAGGTTGAGCCCTCGCTGTTTTCGCTGCTGCCGGCCTATGCGCTGAGTGAAATCAAAAGCGCCTTCAAGATCGGTTTCTACCTGTACCTGCCCTTCGTGATCGTCGACCTGGTGATCTCCAGCATCCTGCTGGCGCTGGGCATGATGATGATGAGCCCGGTGATCATTTCCGTGCCGATCAAACTGGTGTTGTTTGTTGCACTGGACGGCTGGGCGCTGCTGTCGACCGGGCTGGTCAAGCAATACCTGACCTTGCTGGCCTAGGTGCATCGATGAACGATCTGGTCTATGCCGGCAACAAAACCCTGTACCTGATCCTGCTGATGGTGGCCTGGCCAATCATCGTCGCCACGGTGGTCGGCCTGGTGGTCGGGTTGATCCAGACCGTGACCCAGTTGCAGGAACAGACGCTGCCGTTCGGCTTCAAGCTGTTGGCGGTGGCGGCGTGCCTGTTCCTGCTTTCGGGCTGGTACGGCGAAACCTTGCTGGATTTCAGTCGTGAAGTCATTCGCCTGGCGTTGAGCTAGCCGATGTCGGTGGCGCTGTTTTTTGAACTGTACGCCTGGTTCGCCGCGGCGGTGTTGGGCGTGGCGCGCCTGGCGCCGATTTTTTTCATGTTGCCGTTTCTCAACAGCGGCGTGCTCACCGGTGCCGGGCGTCAGGCGGTGATTGTCCTGGTGGCGCTGGGCTTCTGGCGCTATGTCGGCGTGCCCACGCCCGCCCTCGACAGCCTGGCGTTCCTCGGCCTGTTGCTGCGCGAGGCGGGTATCGGCGTGCTGCTGGGTGTATTGCTGTGTTGGCCGTTCTGGGTGTTGCACGCCATGGGCAACCTGATCGACAACCAGCGCGGGGCCATGCTCAGCAGCACAGTGGATCCGGCCAACGGTGTCGACACCTCGGAGCTGGCGAATTTTCTCCAGTTGTTTGCCGCGGCGGTGTATCTCGAAGGTGGCGGCCTGTTGTTGATGCTCGAAACCGTCGGCCACAGTTATCGCCTTTGCGCGCCAGCGAGCAGTTGTGAGCTGCACCTGCCTGCACTCTATTCATTACTGGATGCGTTGGTGAGCAAGACGTTGGTCATCAGTGCGCCGGTGGTAGCGACCTTGCTGGTCAGTGAGGCGTTGCTCGGCTTGCTCTCGCGGTATGCGCCGCAGATGAATGCGTTCTCGGTGTCGCTGACGGTCAAGAGCCTGGTGGCATTGGTGGTGCTGATGCTGTACTTCGGCGTGCATCTGCCGGATGAGGTCCTGCGCATGGGCGGGACGTCGGGCGGGCTGGAGCGGTACCTGGGCAGCGCGGAGGGCGAGCATGTCATCAAGCGCCTCGAAGACTGAAAAACCCACCGCCAAGCGCCTCAGGGATGCGGCGCGCAAAGGGCAGACGTTCAAGGCCAAGGACCTGGTCATCACCTGCCTGACCTTGTGCGGCATCACCTACATGGTCTTCAACAGCTCGTTGGTCGAGATCATGGAGGTCTATCGGCGCATCATCGCCAACGATTTCGATACCGAGCTGCAAGCCTACTCGGCGATGCTGGTGCTGGTCGGCCTCAAGGCGCTGCTGCCGTTGTTGCTGGTGTGCGTGCTGACCAGTGCCTTGCCGGCCTTGCTGCAAAGCGGGTTTGCCTTGGCCAGTGAAGCCTTGAAGCTGAACCTGGGGGCGTTGAACCCGATCAACGGGTTCAAAAAACTGTTCAGCCTGCGCACCGTCAAGGACACCGTCAAGGCGCTGTTGTACCTGGGCAGTTTCGCCATGGCGCTGTGGATCGTCTGGATCACCCAGCGCCAATTGCTGTTCGCCCAACTGTTCGCCCAGGCGCCGGATCTGTTCGCGATCTGGGGGCGTTTGTTGCTGGTGTTGGTGCTGGCATTCCTCGCCTGCGTCCTGCTGATCGTCGTGCTCGATGCCCTCAGCGAATACTGGTTGTTCATGAAAGACCAGATGATGGACAAGGATTCGGTCAAGCGCGAACACAAGGAGCAGGACGGCAACCCGCAGATCAAGGGCCGCCGTCGCGACTTGCACATGGAACTGTTGTCGGAGCAGGTCAAGTCCGATGTGCGCGGCTCGCGGATGATCATCGCTAACCCGACCCACATTGCCATCGGCGTGTATTTCCGCCCGGAGATCACCTTGCTGCCGTTTATCTCCCTGATGGAAACCAACCAGCGCGCCCTGGCGGTTCGGGCGTACGCCAAGGAGGTCGGGGTGCCGGTGGTTAACGACGTTGCCTTGGCTCGACGGATCTTCAAGACCCACCAGCGCTACAGCTTTCTCCAGGTGCAGGAAATCGAGGAGGTGCTGCGGTTGCTGATCTGGCTTGAGCAGGTCGAGCAGGCTTGAGGCCGAACGAGGCCAGACACGGACTTTGTGGCCAGGGAGGAGGGCTGTGCGACTCCGCTCGATTGAAGGGCCCATCACTTGTGCCTGACACCTGACCCTGTGGCGAGGGAGCTTGCTCCCGCTGGGGCGCGCAGCGGCCCCAAAGGCTGGCGACGCGGTGTTTCAGGTGGATTGAGTGGCGTTTTGGAGGGGCTGCTGCGCAGCCCAGCGGGAGCAAGCTCCCTCGCCACAAAAGCAGCCTCGTCATGGCATGAGCGCAATTTGGCAGCGTGCTTGCCGGCGTTTTGGCCCAATGCACCGGTCAGCGACGCTGACGTTTTTTCAGGAGTGTGGCTGATGAGTCGCGATAATAAACAAGACGAGCAGGTGGCCCTGGACGTCGTCGATGCAGTGCTCGGTGGGGCGGCGTTGAAAGACGTGCAAGGCCTCAGTGACGAGCACATGGACGGTCTCTATGCCTTCGCCTTCCAGTTCTACGAACAGGGGCGGCTGGACGATGCCGAGAAGTTCTTCCACTTCCTGTGCATCTACGACTTCTACAACAGCCATTACTGGATGGGACTGGCTGCGGTGCATCAGCTCAAGCAAAACCACCAGAAAGCAATTGACCTGTATGCCATCGCGTTCGCCCAAGGCAAAAACGACTACCGACCGATGTTGTACACCGGCCAATGTCACTTGGCCCTGGGCAAGGTCGGCAAGGCCCGGTTGTGTTTCGAGTATGTGCTTGAGCAAGCCACGCAAGACGATCTGCGCGAGCAAGCCAAGGTGTATCTCGACACCTTGGCCCACATGGAACAGCACTGTTCGGAGGACTGAACATGAGTGAAATAAGGACTACTTTCAACCCGGCGCTTCACGGCGCGATGAGCCGCAGCGAGGCCTTTGAAAAATACGGCGTGGCGGCCAGCAAGGCCGCCAGGACCGCGGATTTTCAGGAGGCCGGCCAGAAAGCGCTGGCGGACCTGATGTCAGTGAAATACGAAGGCCACGAGGGCCCGTCCGCCGCCAGTACCGGTCGGCCCGCATTGCACCCGCCAGCGCCGCGCGCCGATGGCAATAAACAGGAAACCAGCGGCGATCTGTTCACGTTATTGATGGCGATGATCAGCGAGCTGATCGGCGAGGTCGACGTCAAGAAACTGAAAAATCGCCTGGCGATGCTGCAGAGCATGGCTGGCGCCAAGCAACAGGCTCATGAAAATCTCTCGGCTGAATACACCGCTGCCGTCCAGGCGATGGAGGCCGCCGAGGGCAATGTCGGCAGCAGCCAGGAACACCTCGAACAACTGCGCGATCGGGTCTTGCACTTCCAGGGACTGTTGGATGAAAGCGAGGCGCGACTGGCGCAACTGGACCCTCAATCGCCTGAATATGCACAGGAACTGGCCCGTCGCGACCAGCTCAAAGGCGAAGTGGCGAACCATACCCAAGCCTTCAATGTGGCGACCGATGCGCATCTGAAGCTGGTCGAAGTTGCCAATGCCTGTGCCAAGGCCGTGGGCACGGTATTCGCGAAAGTGGTGGCGTTCAGCGTCAACAGCTCGACTCCCGAGCCAACCGATGAAAAGGCCCTCAGCAGCAGCGCGCTGGCGCTATTGAACCGCTTGAAAATCATCGAACTGCTCGGCGAGTCGGCGCAGAACAAGGAGGAGCTCAGCCAGGAACTGTTCCAAGAGTTGCAAGCCAGGCTCCAGGCACACATGGAGCGCGAATCGGAAAAATACCTGGAAGAAGTCCGCAAGGCCGAGGCGTTGCAAAAAACCATGGGCTGCATCGGCAAGATCGTCGGGGCGATCCTGACGGTCGCGACAATCGCCGCCGGGGTCCTGACCGCCAACCCGGTGCTCATCGCCGTGGGCGTGGTCGGCGCGGCGGTGATGATTGCCGACTCGGTGATCCAGGACAAGACTGGCGTGTCGTTCATGGCCGAGGCGATGAAGCCGCTGACGACCGTCATGCAGGAAGCCATCAAGCTGTTCACCGAAATCTACACCAAGTTGCTGATCGGTCTGGGCGTGGACGAGGACCAGGCCAAGAAAATCGCGCAAATCGCCGGCATGATCCAGGGCATCGTTTCGACGCTGGCGGCTGTCGCGTTGGTGGCGGTGGTCGGGGTGCAGGTGATCGGGCCAATGGTCAGCGCCGTCGCCTCGAAACTGGCGTCGGTGGTCGCCCAGGCCACGCCCGCCGCGATGCAAGCGATGAAGCAAGTGGCAACCTCGGTCGGCAACACGCTAACCCAACTGCTTTCTCAATTGCGCGGTTTCATCACCAACGGCGCCGATCCCGTCACGCTGGCGCGTTACGCCGCGAACCTGGAAATCGCCCAGGCCGTCACCGAGTTCGGCAATGTCGCGGTGCAGGGCGTGCTGCAAATCAAGAGCGGCCAGCACCAGGCCCAGGCGGCCGTGCACCTGGCCGATGTGCGGGTACGCATGGCGATCAGCGAGGAAATCAGCGCCTACCTGACCCAGGTGGTCGAGAACTACGGGCAGGCGATGCAGGAACGCACCCGCCAGATCGAGCATTTGTTTGCCGATATGCAACGCAGCCATTCCGTCAGCTTGCAGATGGTTCGGCATGTTTGAAATCACGGACAACAGGTATCCACAATGAACACTATTCACGCTCCAACCACAATCGCATCCCCTGTCATTGACCATGACCGGATCAATGACGCCGGTCTGGGCGAATTGATTGCCCAAGAGCAATTTTCAAAGCGCAAATCCCTGGAGGGGGCGCCGATCCTCGACCAGATCACTGCAAAGCAGATACTCCAGAACGGCCCCTTCGCAGCCCTTCCTGCTGCGGAGCTGGAAAGCCGGATCAATACCTATCAGCCCACCGAAGCGGATCGGGAGGACTTCTCTGAAGCCAAGTCCATGGTCGGCGATGATGTGCGCAACGATCTGGTTTTCGACCCGGGCGCCTGGGAGAAACACGCCAACGTGCTGGTGGCCGCGATCATCGCCCTGAACATCGCACGGGTCGCCAATGCACAACTGCGTGGCCACTTCAGCGTCATGGCCTCCGATGCGGCGAAGTCCCAAGGCGCGGCCATTGTCGAGTCCGGCAAGGCGGCGCTGAACAGCGCCATTACTGCCGCGGTGGTGTCCGGCGCCATCGCCGGGTTCGCCATGGTCAAGACCTTCCAGGGCCAGGCGTTGAAGCATGCGGACATTGACCTGCATAAACGCAACGCCATGGACGCGGGCAGCCTCGAACGCGACCTCAAGCAGGAGCGCAATCGCAATGAGTGGAGCCCGGACACCACTTACAAGGTCAAGACCCTCGATGATTTCGGCCGTCCGACTACCGTCGACTTCAAACCCAAGGGCTCGACACTGACGAACCAGGAGCAGGCCTGGTTCGACGGGGAAATCCTCAAGGCCCAGAAGGTTGGCCAAACCTCCGACTGGTTGAGCCAGATGGGCAGCAAAGGCATCGAAAGGAAACTGGAAATCGGCCGCGCGCTCAACGCCATGTCGATGAGTATGAGCCAGGTGGTAGCGAACACCGTGCGGATGACCGAGCACGCCGCCCGGGAAAAAGAAGTGTTGATGCAAAGCGCGCAGAACAGCCAGAAGAGCCTCAGTGATGAGGTCGGCCAGAAAGACGCGGCCGAGGCGGCGTTGTTGCAGAAACTGATGGAGATGGTGATGCAGCTGTTTCAATCGCGTAGCGATGTTATCCGTGCCGTGACGGCGTAAGGGGGGAGTGGTCTATGGAAATCAATCAATCCATTCGTTCGCCAATCGTTCTGCTGCCGAACGTGGAGGCCATCACCGATACAGCGGCGCCTGTGGACGTACCCGCTGAGAGTCAAACGGTCAGTTCCCTGACGCATCTGCTCGATCGGTCCATGAACGCAATGAATCGCAGCCTGGGTCATTTGCTCAAGTGCCCGTCAATCATTGCCAAGTCTTTAGAAGGCACGGCCGCCGAGACCACAGCACAACACCTCGTCGCGGAGTTCGTCGAACAGATCCACGCCAAACGTGACCGAGCGCAGATGTGGGCCGTGCAGGTGCGCCAGTGCGGTGCCGTGATGACCCACAGCCAGAAGACAGGGCTCTTGGATGAAAGCCAGCGCCAGCAGTTGGATGATGAATACAGCAAAATCCTTCGTGCCCTTCAGGAACACCTGGAAGAGAAGCAGCCCCGTGAGATCGCGGAGACTTTGGATGCGACGATCAACGCCTCGAACGACTTCTTCGACAAGCTGCTCGAACTGATCGACCTGATCAAGAACGGCTACCTCGCGGGCTACGAGCACATCATTGCGGCATATTCGGACTTCTTTTCCGACTTCAACAGCGAAATCACCGCGATGATGAAGGATTGGATCGAAGGGGCGAACGACGGCAAGGAGGTCAAGTTGAATGTGGGCGCGTTGCGCAATGCATTGGATAGACTGATCGCGAAATATTCCCTACCCAACGCCGCCGCCATCCTTTTTCCAAAACCACCTGAAACAGGTGCCACTAAGGAAGAGGCGGAAAACTGGCTCAAGGCACTGGGCCTACCTGCGAGTTGCCTCAAGCAGAATCCCGCCCCGAACGGTCCTTGGTGTGTCGTCATCGACACCGGGCCACTGACAACGATGAAAAGCAGTCTGCCGTCGGGCGGCGGCACGGTGACCTGGGATACCGCCAAGTTCAACTCCTGGCAAACCGGCTTCAACGCCCAGGAGGAACGCATGAAGAACATGCTGCAGTCGTTTACGCAGAAGTATTCGAATGCCAATTCTTATCATGACAATTTTAATAAAACGTTGTCGGCGCATTTGAATCAGTTTGCGGATATGTTGAGGGCAATGTTGAATTTTTGATGAGGCTACATACGAAATATTGGTTATTAGAAGGTGGGGTAACTTATGAGTTTTGTTATGTGTGAGGAGGTCGCCGAGCGTGAGTTGATAAAATTGCTATCAGGCTATTTTAGGGCTAATAAACAAGAGGTGGTCGGTTGTTCACGATTGGTAGAAGATCTGGGTGCTGATTCGATAGATATGGTAGAAGTTACAATGATTGTTGAACAAGTGTTCGATATAACTCTGCTTTCGGAGCAGGTTGAGGGCTGGAGAACCGTGGCTGATATTGTGAGCTCGGTGGTGGGCACGAGAGGCATAAATTTACTATGAGAATCACAAATGTTTCCCTCGAACCTGCTTGTGTTAAACGGGATGAGTCTTTCACCTTGGTACGGCTATCGAAAGATTTAATTAGCGTACAGTCAGGCAAAAATACTCTGTCATTTCCTGAACCAATACAACCTCATGTTGATCCAGCTCTACGCTCTGAAAAGGATACGACGACAGCTGAGTTGGCACTCTCTCAGACCGTCGCTGCAAGAACACTTCTATATTATCCAGGACGCTTGCTTGTACAAGAGCTCGGCGAGGCCGCTGCGATATTACTTGATCTTATCCGGGATCTAAAAACCGAAGACCAGAAGATATTAACCCGGCGTTTGTTTGTCGAGGGTGGATTGCTTTTCGGGAAGGACCTAGAAGCTTTTTTTGATGCGCTTGCTCAAGTGCGCGATGAGTGCCGAGAGCCTGATGCATCGAGCACGGTTACTGGTTTGGCGCGTGCCATAGCCATCGCCTCGATGGGTAACATTGGAGCCCTTTACATAGACGCCGCCGAGGTTGCCGAGAAAGACGCTTTGAATTGTTTTCATACTTTAATGATTGAGCGAAAACTGCCCGTATTGACAGAGCAAGTTATCCGTAGCGTTCAAGCTGCCGGGGATTTTTATGTTTCTGGACCACTGAAAAAAATAGAGCGTAGCCGTCCGTTCAATGAGCTCAGTCGGCTAAACGGGGTCCATAATTTCGGCGAAAAAGCAGATAGGTTAATTGGCATTAAATCGGAGTTAAGAATTCCGAGCGTTGAATGGCAAATTGCACATATCAGTGAAAGTCGAGTGTTGCATACCATAGAACCTTTGGTTGGGCATATGTCGGTGTCTCCTGTAGAGATTCTCCAAACATGGGATGTTTTACGGGGCGACTCCAATGATGAGCAGTTTATGGGCATCATAAGAAAAAATGATCCTGTTCACGAAGTGTCACGGGGTGATGTATCGCGGGATAGGCTAGATCAAAAACTTGCGCGAGCTTCGGGTGCAGCCGCTTTCCTCATCGGAGTGGGCTATCACAGCGCGTTGGAGGTTTCCGAAACTATTCTACGGTATATGGGCCAAGATCTAAGGCAGGCGCTGGAAAGTCCCACCCAAGATGCGGGGAGTCTGCTAGGGAGTGGAGCGGCAACAAGCCTTATAAACGAGATGTTAAAAGGTGCGGCGGCAGTAAAAATAGACGCGGCGTGAGTTTAATATAATGGGTTATTGTGATTTCGTCGGTGGGCTGCGGTCTATTTTGTATTAATTTCAAGGTGTAATGAAGGGCTGCCAGTTATCGATTTGTAAAGGGTCGGTAGCAATTGACCAGTCGGTGTCCGAGTGGCTAGCTAATTTTAGCTTTGGAGGGGAGGGGGACATTGGAACGTGCTGGGTTGTTAGTAAAAGAAGTATGCGAATGTCTGAATATTGAAGGCCGCTTAAGTGAGCTTGGTGTAGTACTGGTTGCGAGTAATGAACAAAAATGGACTATTGAGATTTCGTCTGTTGATCGATGCTTGATCATTTATAGTGAGGTCATCGCGCCGAATAGTGTGGAGGAAGTAAGCAGCTACTATCTCAATATGAACGCAAATCACAAAATGATGCGTGGGGCTTGGATTGGAGCTGGTGCGGATGGGGTTTTTAGACTTTATTACCGAACGATGGTTGAGTGCGTGACGGCGTTGCAAGTAGTCGATGCTCTTAAGTATCTAGTAGGTTTGCATCAGCATATTTCTGATGGACGAACATAGGTGGACAAGAGAAAGTGCCAAATACGATTGGAATGTTTATTAATACGGCAGTTGGTGCGGAGAGGTTTTGCAAAAACGACCTGTCTCGAGATCCGAATCGACTATTTATAAGGAGTGAGCTTCCTTCTCCGTTAGTCGAAGCTGAGCAGATATCCCCGGAGTTTGATCTTGATCGTAATCAGGAAAAATTTGCTGCAGGCTGGAAGTGTATATCATTGTTTGATACCGAGGGTTCGGTAGATGGTGAAGGGGTTTTTTTTGGTGAGGGTCTAGAAAGCAATGATAGGAAAGTGTTTCTAAATAGATTATATGAAGAGTCGGTATGTGAGGGGTTTGGAGTTAAGCGGGAAATAGGTTGTGAGGCGCTTAGGCAAGCGCAAGAGATAAGCGCTAAATTAGATTCTGTGATTTCAAAGCAGCAGATTGTCGATAATCAGTTTTTTTGTATGGATAGCTCAACGCTTCAAGGTATCGCCTATCTTCACTCTCGTGATATGCCTTATGAAAAATTATTGACCGATAGTGAGCGAGATATAAATGTCTTTTTGCCCGGGTATGCCACTGGTGATCGCTATAGTCTTATTTTTGCGGCCTTGGTCGAGCCTAGGTTAAAAATATCGATCGCTTATACTGAGGGGGACGCAAAAGAAAAAGCCAGTGCAGAAGAGGCTGCGCGCGTCGTGGAAAAAGCGCTATCGGTTAACGGTGAGTTTGACCCAAGTCGACGTGTTTCGGTACTTTCTTACAAGGGGGGAAGCTTAAAGCAGGCTCGAGAAAGTTTAGACGAAGGTGAGACTCGTGCCGGCTTTTCGCACCAATCTGGTTTTTTGTCTCCGCTATCCAATTCTACGGATAAAACTGAGCATGTTTTTCATGTGTCAGCGACAACGGAAATTCTGAATAGGTATTTTCGTAATGAAGATGGGTTGGGAAAAGATAAGAAGCATTCGGAAATACGGGAGAAGTTAAGTAAGCTGGTTTCTCTGACGGATAAGGTGGTTATTGATAGTCTTGTCAATAGTGTAGTCGAGCATCAAGAAATAAAGGAGGGTGCGATTGCTTTGTGGATTGCTGATCGTGAGTATGCTAATGAGCGAGAGGCAGAGGCGATCTCAAGACCTTTCATGTTTGAGTTGATTGCGGATGCACTTGAGAAAGAAGGTAAGGATGTGTATTTGGTTGCGGATACTTATCTGAATAGAGCGAAAAATGAAAATGGTACTGAAGTTTGGATGAATCGACAACCTTTTCGGCCATCCGCACGGCCTCATATTGGTCAGTTCTGGTCGGCAGAAGTTGATGGTGAGCGTTTGTTGGCGCCCCGAGAGAATCAATGGTATTTCATGGATCGTCTTCTACAGCGCACAGGCGGTGGCCTTATAGGAATTAGAAGTGGTGCTTTAGAACCTTTTGCGCTGATGGGGCATAATATAATTTATCTAGAGCACAAAAACATGTTTACGCCCGAAAGGCACGCGAGCTGGCAAGGCGGTATTCCCTATAATAGATTGATTGTTGAGAATACGACTGGGTATTTGAAGGGTAATACTGAGGTGGTGCTGAATAATCTGATCAGGGAGAATCTTTCTCGCGTTGTAGGTGGAAAAAAATTAACTGATTCTGATAGAAGTCAAGTCCGAGATGTACAGGGGCGAATCGGTTCTATCCAAGATGATCTTCGTGAAGGACAAATAAGTGGGCAGGAACTTCAGTTGCTGGTGGCGATGGTGGATGGCGGGACCGCTATTGACGCGGCTATGAGAGTCTGGGGTAAGGATAGTATCTCTTATCCAAGTAAAAGCTAAACCCACGCTTATTCATCTGGGCTTAATAAGGGGGGCGGTTTTCGTGCTAGGCTGGCTTGTTAGTTTGAACTGTGGTTATCAGCTACGCCAACAGCTACTGGTGTCTCGAGTTTTTGAGACATATTGGTTGTTTTGGGTCCCATTGCTCAGTTCATCTTGGCTAGCTCGGGCGTAATTTCCTACAGTCGTAAAGGTGTTTTCCTTGATGATGTATGGATTCTGTCCTACGGAATCCCCCCACGCATCTTCCTATAGTCACGCAGCTCGCCATCCCGAGCCTGTGTCTACCACAGGCTCAATCGCGCTTCAGTAACTTTCTATAGAGAAGTCTCAACGTATGGACAGTGCAACTGATCAAACCCCGGCCAAGTCATTCGTTTTTGACCACTGGCTGTTGCAAAGCGACGGAACGCTGATGCGAGATGGACAAGGAGTTCATGTTCCACCCAAAGAATTGCACGTGCTGCGCCTGTTGTTGAAATCGGCGGGCACGGTCGTGAGTAAGGATTATTTGCTGGACCAGGTCTGGCCGCGGATGGATGCGGCGGGGGAGTCGTTGACCCGATGTATCTATGCCTTGCGCAAGTTGTTCAAGGAGAACAAGGATTACATCGCCACAGTGTATGGCCAGGGCTATCGGTTCACCGGTTCCGTGGTCGAGCTCGATGTGACGAGCCAGGCGAGGGCGCCGTCGTTGGCGGTGTTGCCTTTGCGCAATCTGGACGAAATCGCCGCGCTGGATCTGCAAGACCTGATGATTCGCCAGCTGACCACGGCGTTCGGCGAGGCGTTGCATGTCATTCCCTCTGGGGTAATCACGGCCTGCGGGGCCGCGGATGATGTGCGGTCGTTGGCCGGGCGGTTGTCGGCGGATTATTGCTTGAACGGGCGTTTTATTGGCGCGGGCGGGTTGCAACACTGGTCGGTCGAGTTGATTCGTGGCTGCGATCAATCTCTGCTGCATGGGCAGACGCTGGATGCCTGTGATCTTGGGGAAGCGCTGGGCGTGTTGACAAGCCTGGTTGCCCAGCGTGTACCCGGGTTGCGTCCGGTCGGTGATCGCTGCGGGTCCTATTCGGCGGCGGTGGCGTATCTCAATGGGTTGTGCAGCGTGCAGCAGCACACGGTGCAAAGCCTGTGCGATGCCCTTGTATTGTTCAGGCAGTGTTTGAAACTCGACGCCGGATACGCACCGCCCTGGTGTGGCTTGGCGGATGTGTGGCTGGGGCGGGCGATGATGGGCCTGGGTGACCCGGAGCGTGCCATCGAAGAGGCGCATGCGGCGGTTTCCAGTGCGTTGACGCTGGACCCCGGCAGCATCCCCGCACTGACGCGCCTGGCGTTGCTCACCAGTTTGCGCGGCTGCGAGCAGGCGGCCCAGGTGTTGTTCCGGCGCTGCCAGCTGTCGGCCGACCAGGTTGACGTGCTGTACTTTCATGCCTGGCATCACTGGTTCTGGCGACGCAACGAGCAGGCGGCGCAGATGATCGACCAGTGCCTGGAACATGACCCGGGTTGTGTCCGGGCGCAGATCTTGCGGGTGCGCATTCATGAGCAGCCGACCTGGATCGGCGAGAGGCGCCTGGCATGAAGCGGCGCCGGAAAACCTGGCTGTGCCTGCCGGTGTGCCTTGGCCTGGGCCTTGGCACGCCCCAGGCACAGGCCTGGTGTTGGAGCAGGGCGGGGCAGTTGCACGCCATCGAGCCCGAACTGCTCCAAGCGATTGCTGAAGTCGAATCGGGCCTGCGCTCGGACGCCATCAACCACAACCGCAATGGCACTCGCGATATCGGGCTGATGCAAATCAACAGCATTCATCTATCGCGCTTGAGCGCCCAAGGCATCACCGAGCAACGCCTGCTGGATGAGCCTTGCCTGTCGGTAGAGGTCGGTGCCTCGGTGCTGGCCGGGTTTATCGCCCGTTACGGTTACAACTGGACGGCGGTCGGCGCCTACAACGCCGGCAATGCCCCGGATCGCCAAGCGGCGCGGCTGCGTTATGCGCGCAAAGTCTGGCAACGTTACCAAGTGATCACCCAGGCCGGGGACTGACGGCGTCACGGACGGGCCCCGTGCAGGATTCTGATCCTTTGCAGCATGCAATCGACAGAATTGGATCAGGAATCCCGCGACCGCCCCCTCTAACCTACCTGCTCATTCGACCTTCCTGGAGTTTGGACGGTGACAGTCCCGACGGCCCCCCCATTACAGCCCTGCGTCCTGCGGATCCTCAACGGTCCGTTGCAGGGCTGCGAGTTTCCGCTTGGCGAGGGCACGACCCTGTTCGTCGTTGGGGCCGTGGCGATGTGGGGGGATGGCGCAGGTGCCGCCAGCGTGCCGGCGGATGCCATTTTTATTCCCCTGGAGGAAGGTGGCTGCAACTTCGAGGTGCTGGCCGACCACGCCACGCCGGACGGTGTGCCGGTGCGTTTGCTCGGTGACTTGGTCGAAATGCGCCACTGTGCGTTCCAGGCCAGGGTGCCGCTTGGCGGGTTGCAAGTGTGGGGGTCAACCCTGGACGCCCGAATGCCTCACTCAGCCACAGGACAACCCACGCGCTGGTGGCGCTGCCATCCGTTGGCCTGACGCCCGTTGGACCCGATGGGGCGGCGGTGCCCTGGCGCTGGTTGCGTTGGTCGTGGCGGTCAGCATTGGCTCGATGCCGGGGCCGGCGCCTGAAACCGATATTCGAGCCCTGATCGCTGGCGCCAGTGCGCCGGTCCAGGTGCTGCGCGGTCGTGACGATGGGGTTTATGTCTTCGTGTCTTCCGAGCGCGATGCCGGTTGGAGCCGACAGGTGCTGGCGCGCCACGCCAGCCTGCACGGCAAGGTCCTGCTGCCGGATCAGGAGCGGCGTCGGCTGGAGCAAGTACTGGTTGATCACGATCCGCAATTGGCCTGGCATTTTCTCGATCTCAAGGAACCGTCGCAGCCGCGCCTGCTGCTCAGCGCGCAACGCAACCTGCTCACGCCCGACAAGCAGGCCAAGCTGCTCGGTGTGCTGCTCGCGGCGGCACCTTATGCCCGGGACATCGTGTTGCAGATGCAGGACGACGCACTGCTCGCCGATCGGGCTCAGGGCGGCTTGCAACGTCTCGCACTGACCTTCAGCCGGGTCGAACACACGGATGCTGTCTCGTACACCATCGAGGGCAACCTGCAGGACGCCGAGCTGGCCGCCGCACGCCAGTACGTCGACGATTTTTACCGGCAGTGGGGTGATCGCTACGTGCATTTCACTGTCGAGCTCAGGGACGACGTGCTCAAAGGCAAGTCGTTTCAAACCGGCCCGCAGGGCTACGTCAAGACGAGCCCTTCGTCCTGGCTTTTTTCCAAACAGACACAGTAGGTGAGCAATGGCTGATATCGGTTTACCCATCATATTTCCCGACGACTTTCTCGGCGAGCAAGCCAACGCGTTCGAGCAAGGGGCGAAGAAGCTCAAAGAGGCGTTGGACGAAGCGCTTGAAAAGCTGCACAACGATGCCTCTAACCCCGGACTGCTAGCGGCCTACCAGACCGCGTTCTCCTCCTACACGGTATTCCGCAACGCCCAGACCAACACGATCAAGGGTTTCAAGGATATCGACATGGCGATCATCCAGGCCGCTCGCTGACGTTTTCCCTTCGACGGGCCATCGCAAGACGGTGGCCCTTTCATGAGTACACCGTATGCCCTTCCAGAGCCTCGACCCTTCCCTTATCGCGCGGTCCGCCCTCGTTGAGTTGCGTGGCCCGCAGCAAAGCCCGATCGTTTCACTTGAGTCGCGAATGATCGAAGCGTTTGCCGGTTCCGCCGTAGACAGCGCACAGGACGTTTCAGCGATCAATCGGTTGCTGCAGCGCCCGGATGTCACCAACCCTGAAGTCTTGACCCAGTTGCAGGAGCTGACAGGGCAATACAACGTGGATATCAACTTGCTCAACGTGCTGGTGCGCAAAGCCGTAGGCACCGCAGAAACCCTGTTGCGCGCATCATGAAGCCGGGCGTGTTGTTGCTGCTGTTGTGCCTGGCGCTGGCGGGGTGTCGCCAGCCGAACCTGCTGGAAGGGTTGGATCAGCAACAGGCCAATGAAGTGCTGTCGGTGCTGCAACGCAACAACATCGCGGCGGTGAAAGTCGACACTGGCAAAACCGGCTATGCGGTGAAAATCGACGCCCACGATTTTTCCGCTGCCGTCGATCTGCTCAATCTCTATTCATTGCCCTCCCGGCCACGCCTGCAAGTGGCCGAGATGTTTCCATCCGATTCCCTGGTGGCCTCGCCCCGTGCTGAAAAGGCCCGCTTGTATTCAGCGCTGGAGCAGCGCATCGAACAGTCGCTGAGTGTGCTCGAAGGCGTGGTATCGGCGCGGGTCCATGTCAGTTACGACCTGGATGCCGGCGAGGGCGGGCGCAAGTCGCCGCCTATCCATCTTGCGGCGGTGGTGCTGCATGAGCCCGATGTCGAACCGCAATTGCTGATCACCGATATCAAGCGTTTTCTCAAGAACAGTTTTGCGGCGGTGGAGTACGAGAACGTTTCGGTGGTGCTGTCCAAACGTTCCCCGATCCAGCATGTGGCGCCGTCGGTAGTCGCCACGTCGGGGCGCTCGCCGTGGCCGTGGTGGTTGGCGGCGACCAGTGCGGTGCTGTTGGCCGGTGGTGGCGCTTGGGTCTATCGCCAGTCAAGCGCAGGACGGCGTGATGTCGGAGCTTGAGTGCCTGGAGCAAATCCTCGCCGAACCTTTGGGGTATCTGCACCCCCAGCGCACGGTCGTATCTGCGGAATTCGACGGAATCGAAGCCCGTACCGTGCTCAATCGCATCCTGCTCGAAGGGTTGGGACTGCAAGGGCCGTGGCCTTCCGTGCCGTTGACCGGTGTGACGAAGCAATGGGTTCGTTATTGGCGGCAATTGCCCTATATCGCCCGGTTGATGGGGGCTTATCGCTTGATGCCCGAGCTGGCGCGAGGCGCAGTGCTGCTGGGTTTGCCCGGGTCGGTCCGAAGGTTTGCCAGCTTCGACCTGGGCCCGCGAGGCGGCCTGCCGATCGAGCGTGCGCCAGTTTCGATGGCACAGGTCGAAGCGGCCGGTCTCAACGCGTTGTGGGGTTGGCGCGACCAGGTCTCTCATCTTTTGCTCGAACGCCTCGATTTGCAGTTTTCCGAGCCGGTGGTTCGTTTGCACCAGCAATGGCCCATTCCTCAACCGGCCCCAACCCTTTTCTTCTTGGCGGTGCAGCATGCTCGACTCCATCCGAACCCTGACTGATTTGCCCTTGGACGAAGACGTGCATCTGGCTCGCGAAGACGTAGCCGCCGCCCGTCGCCGTCATGCCTTGCAGCTCGAAGCCCAGCGCCGCGCCCGTGAGTGCGTCGAACAGGCCCTCCGCGACGCCGAGGCCGTGCATGCGCAGGCGTTTCGACAGGGTTATGCCGAGGGCATCCTGCGGGCGAGCGAGCATCTGGCCGACGCTTTGCTGAGGACGCAAACCTTCGGGCTGCAATTGCGCAACGATCTGGCCCGGGCCGCCAGTGATCTGCTCGGGCAAGCCTTGAGTCGCCCCGAGTGGCTGGATGAAATGCTCGAGCGCTGGCTGGCCGGACAGGCGGGCGACTCGGGCGCGGTGCTGCATCTGTTGTTGCCGCTGCATTGTCGCCCGCGTGGCCCTGCGCTGCGTGAAAGCCTGGGCAGGCAACGGGCCGGTGAACTGATTGTTGAATACCACCCGCAGGATCGCTATGTGCTGCGGCTAGCGGATCAACTGTTGGAATTCGATGCTGAAACGACCCGGGAACGGCTGGAGTCCCGGTTATTGGCGAGCATCGCCAATTTGCCGGCGACGGTTCGATCCCTGGACCAGGCCTCGAGACAGGCGCTGGCGGATGTGTGCGCGAGCTTCATCGAGTCTTCGCCAACCGACCCTGCCGAGGTGCGCCATGAAGATTGAATCCATGATGGTTTCCGGCCTGCTCGATCACGACGCGAATGCTCCGGTCCAGACATTGGAATCACGGCTGTTGGCGGCCAGCGAGCAAACACCTGACAGCAAGCGTCCCAACCCTGAGTTCGAGCATTTGTATCAATTGCTGCTGGCGATGGAAGGGCAGGGGGAAAAGGCGATTCATGAGTTCCTCCGTACGTTGCGAGGGCCGGATGGCACAACGGCAGCGTACCCCACCGCCCAGGCGTTGATGGCGATCACATTGCAGGTCTTGGTGCGATTGAAGGACGAGGGATTGGACAAGTCACAGATCTACAAGGAGATCAGCGGTGCCAATGGGTTGGCGTTTGCGATGGATGTTTTCGTGAAGGGTTTTATGCGGGATGTGTTCCAGCCGATGGGGGATGAGGCTTGGGAGAAGAGTGAGTGGTGAAGGCGGCAAAATGGGCGATGCCTACCTGTTAAAGGAAGAGAGGGCAGGCAGTGATTTCGTGGCGAGGGAGCTTGCTCCCGCTGGGGCGCGAAGCGGCCCTTTCTTGGGGCCGCTGCGCAGCCCAGCGGGAGCAAGCTCCCTCGCCACGACGTATTCCAGGCAATCCAATGAATCAAGCGTTTGCTGGGGGAGTGGTGCGTTCATTGATGTAAGCGGTGCCGGGACGTACCGCGAACACGACGGCGGCGACCAGTGTGTTGGCGATATGGTCGACCATTTCTTTTGAAATGGGCAAGGTTGAGAAGTAGCGGGATGCGGAGACGACGACGGCCATGATTATCTGGCCCACGGAGGTTCGTATCGCATTGGTGGACAGGAGTTGATTGGCCGCCTGTTCGGCAGTAGGCATTCGTACAGAAATGGGGTTAATCCGAAAGCGCTTTTCAGAGGGATTTTTTTGGAAGGCGTGCATTACTTCGCCCATGAGCAGTTGCCCGGCGACGTCGGCCCCGGCGTTGTAGACGCCCCGCAATAAATCGTGTCCCAGTACCGGGGCCAGGGATTCGGCAATTTGCTCGGCCCGGGCCTCCACCGACAGATTCGGATCATGCGGCCTATTGGCCTGTTGTTCCACCCAGGCCGACAATTGAAAGGCCAAACCTTCCGTTTCTGACGATGGAGGTTTGCTCCCCTGGGCCATGGCATACCCGGCACCGGAGTGTGGAGCGGTGTAGTTCATCGCGGTGAAGGACAGGAACTGTAGCGTGGCATTCAGTGCGCCTGCGGCTGCCGTGCCACCGGGGTTGGGTTTTGTATTGTCACCCGTGGGACAGAACAGGCTCACCAGATCCTGGGCAAATGTGTAGAACAACATTTGCGAGCCGGAGGACGCCAATGCCGGCAGTGCGGAGGGCACGGCGATGGCAGCGGCCAGAGCCAAGGCCGATATTGTGAGGGTGAGGACCCTCGCCACGCGCGTTTCGAGGGTTGCGGTTCCATTGTATTCGTCCCTGATCGCGCCGAGGATGTTCAGCAGCGGCCCGACACTCTGGACAATCGCACCGATAACACTGCGTGTCAGTGGCGAAGTGGCGTTGGATTGGAACGTTTTTTCCAGGGCGAACCCGACCAGTTGCCTAATCACCGTGAGGGCGCCGGTAACCAAGCCGGTGCGTAGCCCGGAAATAGTCAGGTTGCTGGCCCAGCGCCCGAGATCGCCTTCGAATTCGTTGCGGGTCAGTTTGCCTAGGAAATCACTGAGCTGATCAAGGATGGTTTGGGCGCGTTGTATGGATGCGTTGGAACGTGGCAAATGGGTTGAGCACGCGACCATACTCATGTCAATGCTCACCGAATCATCATTGTTGCAATGCGTGCCATCGGCATCGCCGTTTATCTTCGATTCGATGCCTTCAATGAATGCATGAACGCGCATGTCGGCGCTATCTTTCAGCTCTGTAATGATTTCATTGAGTTCCTCCTCGAGATTCTTCAGTGCGGTTGCTGTGTCTTGCGGTGAGAGTTGGCTTCTCTGCTCGGCAGGGATACCTTCGTAGAGCATCTCGACAATGGTGTCGGTTGAGCCCCTTTCGATATCAATGACCGTGTCTGGTTTGCCGGTGCGAGCAGATTCATCTGGAGTGTATTGAGTTATAGGTGCACCTAAAGATGAGACGGGCATTATTCTTATCCTGTGTGACAGAGGGCTACCGGGGGGCTGCCATTGCAGCTACATCGATCTTTTGCAGGCTTTTTGCGCTTTCAACTATCAAATAACGCTCCGAGGCAAGGGCCGCGGCGCGTCGACGCAAAGATGGCCCTCGGAATCAACGCGTTTCTCGCCGCTGACGCTCCTGCTCGGTATAATCCCGTCACTTTTTATCGCCCAGAGTCAAACCCACCCATGTACACCCTGGCCCGTCAGCTGTTGTTCAAACTTTCCCCGGAAACCTCCCACGATCTGTCCCTGGACCTGATCGGCGCGGGCGGGCGTTTGGGCCTCAACGGTTTGCTGTGCAAGGCGCCGGCGAACGTGCCGGTGACGGTCATGGGCCTGGAATTCCCCAACCCGGTGGGGTTGGCGGCGGGCCTGGACAAGAATGGCGCGGCCATCGACGGCTTTGCGCAGTTGGGTTTCGGTTTCGTCGAAATCGGCACCGTCACGCCGCGACCACAGCCGGGCAACCCCAAGCCACGGTTGTTCCGCCTGCCGCAAGCCGAGGCGATCATCAACCGCATGGGCTTCAACAACCTCGGCGTCGATCACCTGCTGGCCCGTGTGGCCGCGGCCAAGTACAAGGGTGTGCTGGGCATCAACATCGGCAAGAATTTCGACACGCCGGTGGAGCGTGCCGTCGACGACTACCTGATCTGCCTGGACAAGGTCTACGCCCACGCCAGCTACGTGACCGTCAACGTCAGCTCTCCCAACACCCCGGGGCTGCGCAGCCTGCAATTCGGTGATTCCCTCAAGCAACTGCTGGCCGACCTGGCCCAGCGTCGCGCGGAACTGGCGTTGACCCACGGCCGGCACGTGCCCCTGGCGATCAAGATCGCCCCGGACATGACCGACGAGGAGACCGCCCAGGTAGCCCAGGCCCTGATCGAGACGGGCATGGACGCAGTGATCGCCACCAACACGACCCTGGGACGCGAAGGCGTCGAAGGGCTGGAGCATGGTGACGAGGCGGGTGGTTTGTCTGGCGCGCCAGTGCGTGACAAGAGCACCCACACCGTGAAGGTGCTGGCCGCTGAATTGGCGGGGCGCTTGCCGATCATTGCGGCGGGCGGGATCACCGAAGGCCGGCATGCCGCCGAGAAGATCACCGCCGGGGCGAGCCTGGTGCAGGTTTACTCGGGCTTCATCTACAAGGGGCCGGCGTTGATTCGTGAGTCGGTGGATGCGATTGCGGCGTTGGGGTGAACCGAGGGTTAAAGTTCGGCGCTGATCGTGGCGAGGGAGCTTGCTCCCGCTGGACTCTGTAGGAGCTGGCGTAGCCTGCGATCTTTTGATCTTGGTCGTTCGCTCTCGACTCAACTGTCTGGAGCAAGATCGCAGCCTCGTTGCACTCGTCAGCTCCTACAGGGCGCAGCCCAGCGGGAGCAAGCTCCCTCGCCACAATAATGTTCACAGCTCAGGCATTCGTAAGTGCCCATGAAACCCAGGCATTAAAAAGGGCTCCTCGAAGGAGCCCCCTGGGCCGTAGCCCGCCGCCCGGATGGGACGTGCGTGGTTAAATCGATTGGGATGTCAAATTGTCGAGTTCTTGAGTAATAAGCCCTGTGTCAGCCGACGGCGTGAAGTTCGTTGAGTCTGTGGATACCCGCAGTGCCGGTCATACCGTCCCAGTTGTCGCCGCGTCCTTCTCGCCAGCCATTGATCCAGGCTTGACGTACCGACGGTAGAGTAAAGGGGCAAAGCTCACGGGATTTACCACCAACGCCATATTGGTAACCACGCAAAAATGCTCTTTCCAACGGATCACGCTTAAGTCTTCTCATAGGGTGTTGCCCTCACTTGTTGACTGTTGCTTAGCGTCGACCTCTATCGAGGCCGGGGCAGAATCATTCTGCCGTTGGTGGCTCGTTGCCGGCGTGACGAGCCGAGGTGTTGACGCCGTTGCGACGTCAACCTGTGTTGAGTTCTAACCAAAGCGTCACAGGGATGGAATGATCGTTTTGTCATAAGCACGTAACAATAAAGATGTTAGGGCGATAAGTAACTTGATGTTCGTTGACCGCTTTTGAGCGAGACCCCTGTATGATCGGCCCTGCGCCAACAGGGGCTGCCCTTTCTCGAATGAGAATGTCCACCCGTTGCACTCGGGTACTATTCGACGAAAGGGTCGAGTTTTTCACAATTTGTTGCACAGAATTTTTTATCTGCCTTCGCATCTAAGCTCTTTTAACCTGAGCAGCGAGGGCGGCACGGCACACTTTCGTGCCACGCGGGTGCTCTTGAGAAAAGCACCTGACTGAACCCGGCCCGGCAATGCGTTGCCCGGTCCACTTAGCCAAAGGCTCTGGAAATCCCATGTCCGATCGTTTCGAACTCTTCCTCACTTGCCCCAAGGGCCTCGAAGGCCTGCTGATCGAGGAAGCCGTCGGGCTTGGCCTTGAAGAGGCGCGCGAGCACACCTCGGCCGTGCGCGGCATGGCCGACATGGAAACGGCCTATCGCCTGTGCCTGTGGTCGCGCCTGGCCAACCGTGTGTTGTTGGTGCTCAAGCGCTTCCCGATGAAAGACGCCGAAGACCTCTACCACGGCGTGCTGGATGTCGATTGGCAAGACCATATGCTGGCCGATGGCACCCTGGCGGTTGAGTTCAGCGGCCATGGCTCGGGTATCGACAATACTCACTTCGGTGCCTTGAAGGTCAAGGACGCCATCGTCGACAAGCTGCGCACGCCATCGGGCGAGCGACCGTCCATCGACAAGCTCAACCCGGACCTGCGTATCCACCTGCGCCTGGACCGCGGCGAAGCGATCCTTTCCCTCGACCTTTCCGGCCACAGTCTGCACCAGCGCGGTTATCGCCTGCAGCAAGGCGCCGCGCCGCTGAAGGAAAACCTCGCCGCCGCGATCCTGATCCGCGCCGGTTGGCCGCGCATTGCCGCTGAAGGCGGGGCGCTGGCCGACCCGATGTGTGGTGTTGGCACGTTCCTGGTGGAAGCCGGCATGATCGCCGCCGATATGGCACCGAACCTGCGTCGCCAGCAGTGGGGCTTTACCGCTTGGCTCGGCCACGTGCCGGCGTTGTGGAAGAAACTGCACGAAGAAGCCACCGAGCGCGCCGCCGCCGGGCTGGCCAAGCCACCGTTGTGGATTCGTGGCTACGAAGCCGACCCACGGCTGATCCAGCCGGGCCGTAACAACGTCGAGCGTGCGGGCCTGAGCGAGTGGATCAAGATCTATCAAGGCGAAGTCGCCACCTTCGAGCCGCGCCCGGACCAGAACCAGAAAGGCTTGGTGATCTGCAACCCTCCCTATGGCGAGCGCCTGGGGGATGAAGCCAGCCTGCTTTACCTCTACCAGAACCTCGGCGAGCGCCTGCGCCAGGCGTGCCTGAACTGGGAGGCGGCGGTGTTCACCGGCGCGCCGGACCTGGGCAAGCGCATGGGCATTCGCAGCCACAAGCAGTATTCGTTCTGGAACGGTGCCTTGCCGTGCAAGTTGCTGCTGATCAAGGTGCTGCCGGACCAGTTCGTCACCGGCGAGCGTCGCACTCCGGAACAGCGCCAGGCCGAGCGTGAGCAGGCCGCCTACGATCAAACCCCGGAAGTGCCACAAGAGCGCCAGTACAACAAGAACGGCAACCCGATCAAGCCGGCGCCGGCGCCAGCCCCTGTGGTCGAGCAGGCGCGGTTGAGCGAAGGCGGGCAGATGTTCGCCAATCGCCTGCAAAAGAACCTCAAGACGCTGAGTAAGTGGGCCAAGCGTGAAGGCGTGGACTGTTACCGGGTCTACGACGCCGACATGCCGGAATACGCCATGGCCATCGACCTCTACCATGACTGGGTACACGTCCAGGAATACGTCGCGCCGAAGTCCATCGACCCGGAAAAGGCCTCGGCCCGGTTGTTCGATGCCTTGGCGGCCATTCCCCAGGCACTGAACGTCGACAAGAGCCGCGTGGTGATCAAGCGCCGCGAGCGTCAGAGCGGCACCAAGCAGTACGAGCGCCAGAGCGCCCAAGGCAAGTTCACCGAGGTCAACGAAGGCGGCGTGAAGCTGCTGGTCAACCTCACGGACTACCTGGACACCGGGCTGTTTCTCGACCATCGGCCGATGCGCCTGCGGATCCAGAAGGAAGCAGCCGGCAAGCGTTTCCTCAACCTGTTCTGCTACACCGCGACCGCCAGCGTCCACGCTGCCAAGGGCGGTGCCCGCAGCACCACCAGTGTCGACTTGTCGAAAACCTACCTGGACTGGGCGCGACGCAACCTGTCGCTCAATGGTTTTTCCGACAAGAACCGCCTGGAGCAGGGCGACGTGATGGCCTGGCTGGAAGCCAGTCGTGACGAGTACGACCTGATCTTCATCGACCCGCCGACCTTCTCCAACTCCAAGCGCATGGAAGGTGTGTTCGATGTGCAGCGCGACCACGTCCAGTTGCTGGACCTGGCCATGGCGCGCCTGGCGCCGGGCGGTGTGCTGTACTTCTCCAACAATTTCCGCAAGTTCCAGCTCGAGGACAACCTCGGCGAGCGCTATGCAGTGGAAGAGATCACTGCCAAGACCATCGATCCGGATTTCGCCCGCAACGGCAAGATCCACCGCGCTTGGAAGATCATGGCGCGTTGAAGGCGATCGATTGGATCCACGGAGCCTTGTAGTTCAAGGCTTCTAGCCTCATTTAGGGACTGGCCAAAGTGATGGCGAATAGCTATAACTTAGGCTGTGTCCAGGGCTGTGCCTATGCCTGGTACCTTTGCGAGTTGTGTCTATGGCATTGCATCAGGTGCGCCCCAGAATCCTGGGCTTTATCAGTGAAGACGTTTCGGCCTGGCTGGTGGCTTCGCTGGTGCTGCTGGCCGGTACCTGCCTGACCGGCGTGCTGAGCTGGGCGATGATGGACCTGTTCAATCGGCAATTGCGCGAGCGCTTCGAGCTGCAAGTCGAGGAGCGCTTCAGCCGCATCGAGGAACAGTTCCAGGACCAGGAGCAGTTTCTCGACAGCCTCGGGCGTTTTTTTGCCAACTCCGAAGCGGTAGCCAGCAATGAGTTCCATGGCTACGCCGACTCGCTGATGCGTCGTACCCGGGCCTTCGCCTGGGCGCCCAGGGTCCTTCGGGACGAGCGGCAAGCGTTCGAACGGCAGGCGCAGGCCGACGGTGGGGCTCAATTCATGATTCGCGAGCCGGACGGCCACGGTGGCCTGCAACTGGCCGCCGAACGGGACGAGTACGTTCCGGTGCTCTACATTCATAGTCGGAGCGCCTACGGGCCCCCACTGGGCCTGGATCTGCTTTCCGAACCCTTGCGCCGTGCCACCGTCGAGCGATCGCGTCAGCGTGGCGGGGTCGCGGCCTCGCAACCCCTGGATTTTATGGGGGCCGACCCGATGTTCACCCGCGGGGTACTGCTGGTCGCGCCGGTTATACGGGAATCGGCCAGGGAACCGTTCGGGTACGTGATGGCGGCCATCAGCATGCGTCAGTTGGCGGGCGACGGACTGCCGGCGCCCGGTCACGACAATCTGTCGATGCGTGTCGTGGACCTGTCTAGCGAAAACGGGGGGGAGGCGCTGTTCGAATCCCCAAACCCGCCGGGCCAGAGCGAGTTGTCGGCGACGCGCCTGCTACGCCTGGCCGATCGCGACTACCGGGTGGAGTTGCGGCCCAGCCGGGTGTTCCTGTCGACCAATCATTCTTCGGTCACGAGCATAGTGATACTCGGTGGTTTGCTCAGCCTGCTGCTCAGTGCATTGCTCTATGTGCTGGTCAGCCAGCGGCAGCGAGCCTTGGCACTGGTGGAACAACGCACCGGCGAACTGCGTGCCCGGGAGCAGGAGTTGCGCGGTACCCACGGCCAGTTGCGCGGTGTGCTGGATGCCGCGACCCAGGTGGCGATCATTGCCACCGACCTGCGCGGCGTCATCACCACTTTCAACGCCGGCGCCGAGCAGATGCTCGGCTACCCGAGCTGCGAGGTGCTGCAAAGCATGACCCTGGAGAGCCTGCATGTGCCGCGCGAACTCCAGGCCCGGGCCGCTCAGCTTGGCGCGCGCTTTGGTAAACCCATTCCTACCTGCCATGCGATGCTGCTCGAGGGCGGCGAGCAGGGTGGGCAGCAGGCGCGGGAATGGACCCTGGTGCGCCGCGATGGCAGTCACCTGACCGTGAACATGCTGGCCACGCCGATGCTCGATGAGCAGGGGCTGTG
This sequence comes from Pseudomonas sp. Z3-6, assembly GCF_051131985.1. NCBI lineage: Bacteria > Pseudomonadati > Pseudomonadota > Gammaproteobacteria > Pseudomonadales > Pseudomonadaceae > Pseudomonas > Pseudomonas sp. Z3-6. Next base: position 4,881,325 of record NZ_CP071644.1, on the reverse strand, counting down.
GGTCGGGCACCTGGCGATCTGCATCGACATCACCGAGCGCAAGCGCGTCCACGAAGCCCTGGCCGCCCGGGACCTGCTGCTCAAAAAGCTCAGCGCCCATGTCCCCGGGGGAATCTACCAATTCAGGATGGATTTTAATGGTCGCTTCAGTGTGATCTATGCCAGCGACGGCATCCGCGACATCTATGAATTGGAACCCGATGTACTGGTGCAGAACGCCGAGGCGATTTTCTCGCGTATTCATCCGTTGGACAGTACGCGCGTCCGCGCTTCGATCCGTGCTTCGGCCAATACCTTGAGCCCATGGCGGGAAGAGTACCGGGTGCAATTACCCTTGCGTGGGCTGCGCTGGGTGCGCGGCGAGGCCACCCCCGAGGAACTGCCTGGCGGCGGGGTGTTGTGGCATGGCTATATCTCGGATATTTCCGACCTCAAGCGTGTGGAAGAAGAGCTGCGGGCCTTGTCCGTGACCGACGCCCTGACCGGCATTCGCAACCGCCGTTATTTTCAGGAACGCTTGACCTCGGAAATGGCCCGGGTCGAGCGCGGTTCCGGTGGGCTGGCGGTCATCATGCTCGACATCGATCACTTCAAGCGCATCAACGACCAGCACGGCCATGCGGTGGGCGACCGGGTGTTGCAGGCGTTCTGCCAGCGCATCATCCAACGGTTGCGCCGTACCGATGTGTTCTGCCGGTTGGGTGGGGAGGAGTTCGTGGTGCTGTGCCCGGACACCGACAGTGACAGCGCTTATTCCCTGGCGCTGGGGCTGTGGGAAGGCTTGCGGGCTGCGCCCATCGACGATGTCGGGGTGGTTACCGCCAGCTTCGGCATCGCCACCTGGCGCGCCGGGGAGGGCGCCGATGCGTTACTGCTCAGGGCCGACTCAGGCGTCTATGCGGCCAAGCAGGCCGGGCGGGATCGGGTCGAGACGCAGCTGGGATAGCCAGTGGATATTGAGGTCAAAGTGTGGGAGCGGGCTTGCTCGCGAATGCGGCGTGTCAGTCAACACAATGGTTGAATGTTGTACCGCCTTCGCGAGCAAGCCCGCTCCCACAGTTGATCTTCAGTGGGCACAAGATTTGTGTATGGCCCGATTCACTGTGGGAGCGAGCCTGCTCGCGATTCGGTCGGTCAGCAGCATCGATGTTGAATGACATACCGCATTCGCGAGCAGGCTCGCTCCCACATTGGGTATGTGCTGGGTCAGAGCACCGAAGCCGTCTGTGGCAGTTTCGGCTGGCGGTACAGGTCCAGCAGCACCTGGTCCAGCACCGACGAAGCGCCCCATGGCTTTGGATCGTTGAGGATCGCCACCACTGCCCAAGTGTTGCCGTTGATGTCGCGGCTGTAGCCAGCGATGGCGCGGACGGTGTTCAGGGTCCCGGTCTTGACGTGGGCTTCGCCGGCCATGGCGGTGGTCTTCAGGCGTTTGCGCATGGTGCCGTCGGTGCCGGCAATCGGCATCGAACTGATGAACTCCGCCGAATACGGGCTGCGCCAGGCGGCTTGCAACATCGCAGCCATTTCCCGCGCGCTGACCCGTTCGGCGCGGGACAGGCCGGAGCCGTTCTCCATCACCAGGTGCGGTGCGGTGATGCCTTTCTTCGCCAGCCACTGGCGTACCACCCGTTGCGCAGCCTTCGCGTCGTCACCGTCGGCTTCGTTGCGAAATTGTGCGCCCAGGCTCAGGAACAGTTGTTGGGCCATGGTGTTGTTACTGTATTTATTGATGTCGCGGATGATCTCCGCCAGGTCCGGGGAGAACGCCCGGGCCAATACCTTGGCGTTGCTCGGGGTCGTGGCCAGGCGGTCCTGGCCCTGGATGCTGCCGCCCAATTCCTTCCAGATGGCCCGCACCGCGCCAGCGGTGTAGGTGGCGTGGTCGAGCAGTGACAGGTAGGTCTGGGAGCTGCAACCTTCACCGAGTTGGCCGCTGACAGTGACGGTCATGCTGCCATCGGCCTGGGCGACGGGGTTGTAGCGAACACCGCCGGCACATTGCTTGCCGTTGATGGCCTTGACCACGTTTTCGATGCGAATGCTGGCAATCGGTGGCTCAACCGACACCAGCACCCGGCCGCCATCATTGCGAGCGACGAAGCGCAGGGCCTTGAGGTTGACCAGCAGCGAGTCGGGCTTGACCAGGAAGGGTTTGTTTTCGTCGTTGCCGTCGTCGTTGAACTCGGGCAGTTGCGGCTGGATGAAGAAACTGCGGTCCAGCACCAGGTCGCCGGTGACCTGCTGGACGCCGTTGGCCCGCAGATCGCGCATCAACAGCCAGAGTTTTTCCATGTTCAGCTTGGGATCGCCGCCACCCTTGAGGTACAAGTTGCCGTTGAGGATCCCGCCGCTCAGGGTGCCGTCGGTATAGAACTCGGTTTTCCACTGATGATTGGGGCCGAGCATCTCCAGGGCCGCATAGGTGGTCACCAGTTTCATGGTGGACGCCGGATTGACCGAAACATCGGCGTTGTACAGGGTTGGCGTGCCGGGGCCGTTGAGCGGCACCAGCACCAGGGACAGGGCGTCGTTCTGCAGTTTGCTGGCCTTGAGGGCCTTTTGTACGTTGGGCGATAGGGCGGTGTTGATCGTGGCAGCGTGGGCGGTGACAGGGAGGGCCAGGGGAAGAAGAAGGCTGGCCAGAAGCAATGGACGCAAAGATTTGATCATTTGAAATAAAACCCTACGGGCGAGGGGGAAAATACGAGGACATGAAAATGAACGTCCTCAACGGTCATGAAAGTGTCGGCATTATGCCCCAAGGCGCAACGGCATGTGCCGTGCCCAAGCCCAGCGAAGCGGTATTTTTTTACCAACGGTTAACGGACTTACCCGATGAGTCGGGCAATCGACGCACCAAACTGGTAAAGTGCCGGCCGTTATTACTTATGAGGATTGTTCCAATGGCGACTAACCGTTCCCAGCGTCTGCGCAAAAAGCTGTGCGTGGATGAATTTCAAGAGCTGGGTTTCGAACTGAACCTGGATTTCAAAGAAGATCTGGCCGATGAGGCTATTGACGCTTTCCTCGACGCTTTCCTGAAAGAAGCCATGGAAGCCAATGGCCTGGGCTACGTCGGCGGTGACGACTACGGTCTGGTTTGCCTGCAGAAGCGTGGCTCGGTCACCGAAGAGCAGCGCGCTGCCGTTGAAGCCTGGCTCAAGGCCCGTCCTGAGCTGACCAGCGTTGAAGTCAGCCCACTGATTGACGTCTGGTATCCAGAAAAGCCGATCAATCCGGTCGCTTGATGGTCAGAAACCGGCAGCCCTTTTGGGTGCCGGTTTTTTTGTGCCTGCCATTTATGTGTTGCTTGCCAGGCAGCCTTCGCGAGCAAGCCCGCTCCCACAGTGGATATGTGTCGCTCACATCGCCTCTGTGGGAGCGGGCTTGCTCGCGAAGCTTTTAAGCTCTCAGGCGCTACGCCAGTTCAGGATCAGCAACGTCAACACCCCCGCCACAATCCCCCAGAACGCCGAACCGATGGAGAACAGCGTCAGCCCCGACGCCGTGACCATGAAGGTGATCAGCGCCGCTTCCCGCTCCTTCACTTCGCTCATGGCGATGCTCAAGCCATTGATGATCGAGCCGAACAGCGCCAGGGCCGCGATGGACAACACCAATTCCTTGGGCAGCGCCGCGAACAACGCCGCCAGCGTCGCGCCGAACACCCCGGCAATCCCGTAGAAGATCCCGCACCAGACCGCCGCCGTGTAGCGCTTGTTGCGATCTTCGTGGGCGTGGGGCCCGGTGCAGATGGCCGCGCTGATGGCCGCCAGGTTGATGCCATGGGAGCCGAACGGTGCCAGCAGCAGCGAGGCGATGCCGGTGCTGGTGATCAGCGGCGAAGCCGGCACGTTGTAGCCGTCGGCCCGCAACACGGCGATGCCGGGCATGTTCTGCGAGGTCATCGCCACCACGAACAGCGGAATGCCGATGCTGATGGTGGCTGCCAAGGAAAAGTGCGGCGTGGTCCAGACCGGCGTCGCGACTTCCAGGGCAAAGCCGCTGAAGTCCAGTAACCCCAGCAGGCCGGAAAGCGCTGTGCCGATCAGCAGCGCCGCGAGCACCGCGTAGCGCGGCGACAGGCGCTTGACGATCAGGTAAGTAAAGAACATCCCCAGAACCAGGCCGGTGCGATGCTGGGTGGCGACGAAGATCTCGCTGCCGATCTTGAACAGAATCCCCGCCAGCAACGCCGCCGCCAGCGAGGCCGGAATGCGCTTGACCAGGCGCTCGAAACTGCCGGTCAGGCCGCAGATCGTCACCAGCACCGCGCAGGTTATATAGGCGCCGATGGCCTCGCCATAACTCACGCCGCCCAGGCTGGTGATTAGCAGCGCGGCGCCGGGTGTCGACCAGGCGATGGTGATCGGCGTGCGATAGCGCAGCGACAGCCCGATGGAGCACACCGCCATGCCGATGGAGATCGCCCAGATCCAGGAGGAAATCTGCCCGCTGGTCAGTCCCGCCGCCTGTCCGGCCTGGAACATCAGCACCAGGGAACTGGTGTAGCCGGTCATCATCGCGATGAACCCGGCGACGATGGCCGAAGGCGAGGTGTCGGCCAATGGACGAAGTGGCGTGGTCGTGACTTCGGTCATGGTGGGCGGTGGTCCTTGTTATAGATTGTCTGGGCTTGATAGCCCCACAGATTTGCGGTTTAAAGCCTAAACTCAACCCCATCATCGATTGCAATACAGCCATGCCCGCAAACAGCCGTACAGTCGTGTTGCCATCAGAGGTTGTGTACAATCGAGCTGTTTTTTACGCGATACTTGCCAGCGACCCGCTGTGCCGTATTACAGTCACGGTCAATTCGCCGCAGTTCTCCCGACTCGAGTGCCCATGAACGAACAGTTGCAGCCCCTCAAGAAACAACCGCGAGCTGGTAAGACCGGCCGCAGCGGAACCCAGGACGATATTGTCTATGCGCACATCTTCGAGGCCATCCTCGAACAACGCCTGGCGCCCGGGACCAAATTGAGCGAAGAGGCGTTGGGGGAGATTTTCGGAGTCAGCCGCACGATCATCCGCCGGGCCTTGTCCCGCCTGGCCCACGAAGGCGTGGTGTTGCTGCGGCCCAATCGCGGTGCCGTGGTGGCGAGCCCGAGTGTCGAAGAGGCCCGCCAGGTGTTCATGGCCCGGCGCCTGGTGGAAAGGGCGATCACCGAGCTGGCGGTGCAGCACGCTACCGCCGAACAGCTGGCTGAGCTGCGGCAGATGGTCAGCGACGAGCGCGACAGTTTTTCCCGGGGCGACCGTGGCGCCGGCATCCGTTTGTCGGGCGAGTTCCACCTCAAGCTGGCCGAAGCGGCGAAGAACGCCCCGCTGATCAGTTTCCAGCGCAGTCTCGTGTCCCAGACGTCGTTAATCATCGCCCAGTACGAAAGTGGCAACCGTTCCCATTGTTCCTACGACGAACACACCCAGTTGATCGACGCCATCGAGGCCCGCGATGCCACGCTGGCGGTGGACCTGATGATGCATCACATGGACCACATCGACAGCAAGCTCAACCTCGACGAGGAAAGTGCGTCGGATGACTTGCACGCGGTGTTCTCGCATCTGTTGCAGAGCAAGAAGCCGGGGCGGTCGACGGCTAAGCTCTGAGGGTCGAATCAGTCATACCGAGTCGCGCCCTTCGCGAGCAAGCCCGCTCCCACATTCGACCGTGTTGTCATGACATACGCGGATCAAATGTGGGAGCGGGCTTGCTCGCGAAAGCGGTGTGACAGGCGAATGAAATCTAGCGCTGATGCACCAACCTGCCAGCCGCATAAGTCCGCGCCACCGTCCGGTCATCCCCCAGCGTCATCAACACGAACAACCGTTCGGCAATGTCCTTGGCCTGCTTGAGGCGATAGCTCAGCAGCGGCGTGGCGTTGTAATCCAGCACCAGAAAGTCCGCGTCCGTCCCCGGTTGCAACGTCCCGATCTCGTCCTCCAGGCGCAGGGCCCGGGCGCCGCCGAGGGTGGCCAGGTACAGCGACTTGAACGGGCTCAGCCGCGCGCCCTGCAACTGCATCACCTTGTAGGCTTCGTTCAGAGTGTGCAGCAGCGAAAAACTGGTGCCGCCACCCACGTCCGTGCCCAACCCGACGTTCACCTTGTGCTTCTCGGCCATCGGCAGGTTGAACAGGCCGCTGCCGAGGAAAAAGTTCGAGGTCGGGCAGAATGCGATGGCCGACCCGGTCTCGGCCAGCCGCGCACATTCGTCATCGCATAAATGCACGCCATGGGCGAACACCGAACGCTCGCCAAGCAGTTGGTAGTGATCGTAGACGTCCAGGTAGCCCTTGCGCTCCGGGAACAGCTCCTTGACCCACTGCACTTCCTGCAGGTTCTCGCTGATGTGGGTCTGCATGTACAAGCCGGGGTATTCCCCCAGCAATTGACCGGCCAGGGTCAGTTGTTCCGGGGTGCTGGTGGGAGCAAAGCGCGGGGTCACGGCGTAGTGCAACCGGCCCTTGCCGTGCCAGCGCTCGATCAGCGCCTTGCTCTCGGTGTAGCTGGATTCGGCGGTGTCGACCAGGTAGTCCGGGGCGTTGCGGTCCATCATCACCTTGCCGGCGATCATGCGCAGATTGAGCTTCTGGGCCACTTCGAAAAACGCGTTCACCGACTCCGGATGTACGCTGCCGAACACCAGGGCGGTGGTGGTGCCGTTGCGCAGCAGCTCCTTGACGAAAATATCCGCCACCGCATCGGCGTGGGCCTTGTCGGCGAACTGGCTTTCGCAGGGGAAGGTGTAGGTGTTGAGCCAATCCAGCAATTGCTCGCCATAGGCGCCGACCATGCCGGTTTGCGGCAGATGGATGTGGGTGTCGATCAAACCTGGCGTGATCAGTGCGTCCGGGTAATGGGCGATGTCGATGTCCGCCGCCAGGGTCGGCAACAGGTCATGGGCGTGGCCGATGGCGCTGATCTGGCCGTTCTCCACCACCAGCAGGCCGTCTTCGAAATATTCATAGGACGCTTCGATACCCACTTCGGCCGGGTCGGCGAGGCTGTGGAGCAGGGCGGCGCGGTAGGCTTTGCGTGTCAGGGGCATGGTCTGTCTCGATAAAGGGATTAACGCTGGCTGCGGCGCGAAGCTGGCAGCAACTTGGCAATCGGTTCGGCGCGCACGGTGTGCTGGCCGAAATCGGCGTTATAGGTGGCGATGATTTCGCCGGCGATGGAGATGGCGATTTCCACAGGCAACTTGCCTTTGACTTCGCCGATACCCATCGGGCAACGCATGCGTTGCAAGGTGCTGCTATCAAAACCACGATCACGCAGGCGATGCTCGAACTTGACCCGCTTGGTCTTCGAACCGATCAGGCCGAAGTAGGCAAAGTCGTTGCGCTTGAGGATCGCGGCGCTCAGCTCCAGGTCGAGCTGATGGTTGTGGGTCATGACGATGCAGTAGCTGCCGGCGGGCAACTCATCGACTTCATCCAATGGCTCTTCGGCCACGATCTTGCGCACGCCATGGGGCAAGTGTTCGGGGAACTCCGCTTCTCGCGAGTCGATCCAGCGCACCTTGCAGGGCAGGCTCGCCAGCAGCGGCACCAGGGCTCGGCCGACATGGCCGGCGCCGAACACGGCGATCTGTGCCTGGACCTGGCCCATGGGTTCGAACAGCAACACGGTGACGCCACCGCAGCACTGGCCCAGGCTCGCGCCGAGGCTGAAGCGCTCCAGGTGGGTGTTCTGCTGGCCGCTGGCGAGCATTTGCCGGGCGATCTCCATGGCCTTGTATTCCAGGTGTCCGCCACCGATGGTGTCGAACGTCTGGCTGGCGCTGATGACCATCTTCGAACCGGCGTTGCGCGGGGTGGAGCCGAGTTCTTCGATGATCGTCACCAGCACGCAGGGTTCGCCGCGGGTTTGCAGGTCGGCGAGGGCGCTGATCCAGTTGTACATATTCACCTCGACATCTCTGTTGTCTGTTCAACCGCCTTCGCGAGCAGGCTCGCTCCCACATTGGAACGCGGTTCCCTGTGGGAGCGGGCTTGCTCGCGAAGGCGGCGCCGCGGTCTAAAGCGAAGCCAACTCGGGTTCAGCTTCCTCAGCCTTGGCCGCCTTCAACCCCCGCATCTGCTCACACCCCCACAACACCCGCTCCGGCGTCGCCGGGGCGTCGATGTTCGGTTGCTGCCGGTAATCCCCCAGGCTCGCCACGGCGTCCTTGATGGCGCACCACGCGGCGATGCCGAGCATGAACGGCGGCTCACCCACAGCCTTGGAGTGGAACACCGTGTCTTCAGGGTTCTTGCGGTTTTCCACCAGCTTGACCCGCAGGTCTAGCGGCATGTCGGCCACGGCGGGGATCTTGTAGCTGGCCGGGCCATTGGTCATCAGCTTGCCCTTGTCATTCCATACCAGCTCTTCCATGGTCAGCCAGCCCATGCCCTGGATGAAACCGCCTTCGACCTGGCCGATGTCGATGGCTGGGTTCAGCGAGGCGCCGACATCGTGGAGGATGTCGGTGCGCAGCATCTTGTACTCGCCGGTGAGGGTGTCGACGATCACCTCGGCACACGCCGCGCCATAGGCGTAGTAGTAGAACGGCCGGCCACGGGCCTGGCTGCGGTCGTAGTAGATTTTCGGGGTCTTGTAGAAGCCGGTGCTGGACAGCGAGACCTGGGCGAAATACGCCTGCTGTACCAACGCTTCGAACGTCAGGATGTGATCGCGCACCCGCACATGGCCGTTGTGGAATTCCACATCCTCTTCACTGACCTTGTAGTTCCGCGCGGCAAATTCCACCAGGCGCCGCTTGATGATTTCGGCGGCATTCTGCGCCGCCTTGCCGTTCAGGTCGGCACCGCTGGAGGCGGCGGTGGGCGAGGTGTTCGGCACCTTGTCGGTGTTGGTCGCGGTGATCTGCACGCGGTCCATTTCCACCTGGAACACCTCGGCCACCACCTGGGCGACCTTGGTATTCAGGCCTTGGCCCATTTCGGTGCCGCCGTGGTTGAGATGGATGCTGCCGTCGGTGTAGACGTGGATCAAGGCGCCGGCCTGGTTGAGGAAACTGGCGGTGAACGAAATGCCGAATTTCACCGGGGTCAGCGCCAGGCCCTTTTTCAGGATCGGGCTATTGGCGTTGTAGCGACGGATCGCTTCACGGCGTTCGGCGTACTGGCTGCTTTCTTCAAGCTCGGCGGTCATTTCCTCGAGCATGTTGTGCTCGACGGTCTGGTAGTAGTGGGTGACGTTGCGTTCTGTCTTGCCGTAGTAGTTGGCCTTGCGCACCGCCAGCGGATCGAGCCCCAGGTGCCGGGCGATGGCGTCCATCACTTCTTCGATGGCGACCATGCCCTGCGGCCCGCCGAACCCCCGGTAGGCGGTGTTCGACGCGGTGTTGGTCTTGCAGCGGTGGCCGTTGATGGTCGCATCGCCCAAGTAGTAGGCGTTGTCGGCGTGGAACATCGCCCGGTCGACGATGGAGGCCGACAGGTCCGGCGAGCAGCCGCAGTTGCCGGCCAGTTCCAGGGCGATGCCGTGCAAGCGCCCGCGGCTGTCGAAGCCGACGTCGTATTCGATGTAGAAGGGGTGGCGCTTGCCGGTCATCAGCATGTCTTCGACCCGGGGCAGGCGCATCTTGGTCGGTTGCCCGGTGAGGTGCGCGATGACGGCGCACAGGCACGCCGGGCTGGCGGCCTGGGTTTCCTTGCCGCCAAAGCCGCCGCCCATGCGACGCATGTCCACCACGACTTTGTTCATCGACACGCCGAGTACTTCGGCCACCAGTTTCTGCACTTCGGTGGGGTTCTGGGTCGAGCAGTAGACGATCATGCCGCCGTCTTCGGTGGGCATCACCGAGGAAATCTGGGTTTCCAGGTAAAAATGTTCCTGGCCGCCGATGTGCAGCGAGCCCTGGATACGATGCTCGGCGCTCGCCAGCGCGGTGGCCGAATCGCCGCGCTGGTGGGTGTGGCTGTCCAGCACGAAGTGCCGCTTGCGCAGGGCCTCGACCACGTCCAGCACCGGCTCCAGGTCTTCGTATTCGATGATGGCGGCCATCGCTGCCTTACGTGCGGTCTCAAGATTCTTGGCGGCAACAGCCAGCACCGGTTGGCCGACGAACTGCACGTCATCAATGGCCAGCAGCGGATCGCCGGGCAGCAGCGGGCCAATGTCCTTCAGGCCTGGAATGTCTGCGTGGGTGATGGCGATGCGCACGCCCTCAAAGGCGTAGCACGGCGCGGTATCGATGCGGATGATCCGGGCGTGGGCGCGGTCCGACAGCCGGGCATAGACGTGCAACTGGTTGGGGAATTCGAGGCGGTCATCGATGTACTGCGCCTCGCCGGACACGTGCTTGGCGGCGCTGTCGTGCTTGACGCTACGGCCCACGCCAGTGGTGAGGTCGCGGGCGAACAACTCCGCCAGTTCGGCTTGGGTCTTCTCTACGGCGTGATGGTTAGACATAAGCGGTCACCCGAGTTTCGATGTGCGGTGTTTGCAGCTCGATGAAGTATTTGCGCAACAGGTTGCGGGCGCTGAGCAGGCGGTATTCCTTGCTGGCGCGGAAGTCCGACAGCGGCGTGAAGTCCTCGGCCAGGACGGCGCAGGCGCGTTCGACGGTGCTGTCGGTCCACGGCGCGCCGATCAATGCGGCTTCACAATGCTTGGCGCGTTTCGGTGTGGCGGCCATGCCGCCGAAGGCCACGCGGGCGTCGCGGACCACGCCGTTGTCGATGCGCAGGTTGAAGGCCGCGCATACGGCGGAAATGTCATCGTCCAGGCGCTTGGACACCTTGTAGGCGCGGAACGCCTGTTCGGCGCTGGCTCGCGGCACGATGATCTTTTCGATGAATTCGCTTTCCTGGCGGGCGGTAACCCGGTAATCGATGAAGTAGTCTTCCAGGGCCAGGGTGCGGCGGACCTGGCCCTTGCACAGCACGATCTGCGCGCCGAGGGCGATCAACAGGGGCGGCGAGTCACCAATAGGCGAGGCGTTGCCGATGTTGCCGCCCAAGGTGCCCTGGTTGCGGATCTGCAGCGAGGCGAAGCGTTGCAACAGTTCGCCGAAGTCCGGGTATTCGGCTTTCAGGGCCTCGTAGCAATCGGAGAGGGCGGCGGCGGCGCCGATCTCCAGGCGGTCGTCGAAGCGTTCGATACGCTTGAGTTCGGCGACGTTGCCCACGTAGATCATCACCGGCAGGGTGCGATGAAATTGCGTGACTTCCAGGGCCAGGTCCGTACCGCCGGCCAGTAGGCGCGCCTGGGGATAGGCGTCGTAGAGATCGGCCAGGTCGGCGACGGTCAGCGGCACCAGGCAGCGTTTGTCGCCGCTGTTGAGTTCACCGGTCTCGGTGGGGGCGATGGCTTTGAGGCGGGCGATGGTTTCGGCCTCGCGGGCGTCGAACTGGTCCGGCTGCTTGCTGCAGCAGGCCTGCTCGGCGGCGGCCAGGATCGGCCGATAGCCGGTGCAACGGCACAGGTTGCCGGCCAAGGCTTCGTGGGCCTGGTGGGCGTCGGCTTGCTCGCTGTTCTTCTGCAGGGCGAACAGCGACATGACGAAGCCCGGTGTGCAGAAACCGCATTGCGAACCGTGGCAGTCGACCATCGCTTGCTGAACGCTGTGCAGTTGGCCCTGGTGCTTGAGGTCCTCGACGCTGATCAGTTGCTTGCCGTGCAGGGAAGAGACGAAGGTCAGGCACGCGTTGAGGCTGCGGTAGCGAATGCGTTCGCGGCCATTGGCGTCCGTTTCCAATTCGCCGACCACCACGGTACACGCGCCACAGTCGCCGCTGGCGCAGCCTTCCTTGGTGCCGGGTTTACCAACGTGTTCGCGCAAATAGTTGAGCACGGTCAGGTTCGGGTCCAGGGCGTGCTCGCTACGGAGTTCCTGGTTGAGTAAAAACTGGATCACGGAAGGCCTCGCAGACTCATTATTGTTGTTTCGACGTGGGCCTGAATTTATCAGGTCTGACTTTTCGGTCAACGATTTTCTGACTTGAGGGTCAAGAAAATCCATCTGGTCGATAAACAACGCTCTATGGACACGGTGGAACCCTGTGGGAGCCGAGCTTGCTCGCGATGACGGCGGTACATTCAGTATGGATGCAAGCTGACAGACCGCTATGGCGAGCAAGCTCGGCTCCCACAGGTTCTTCCACAGATTCTGTTCCAGGATGAGAGTCCGGATTTTTTTGCTTATATCGTGCCAAAAACCCGCTGCAGGCCCTGCGCCATGACGTACCGAGTGCGCTACACTGCGCCGCTTGTGCAGATCGAAGAGTTTGAAGGACAACCATGACGTTCAAGGCCCCGGACAGCCTCGCCGAGCAAATCGCCCATCACCTCGCCGAACGCATCATTCGCGGCGAAATGAAACCGGGAGAGCGCATCCAGGAGCAGAAGGTCACGCTGGCGCTCAACGTCAGCCGCGGCTCGGTCCGCGAGGCCTTGCTGATCCTGGAGCGACGCCATTTGATCGCGATCCTGCCGCGCCGTGGCGCCCACGTCACCGAACTCACCGAGCACAAGGTGCGCAGCCTCTGCACGCTGATGAGCGAGCTGTACATCCTGTTGGGCAACGCCGTGGCCCATGGCTGGAAAGAACAGGCCGACATGGCGCCGTTCGTCGCGATCCAGCAGCGTCTCAACGACGCCTACGCGCGCCAGGACATCCGCACCTTCGTCGATGAAAGCTTCAGCGTGATGCGCGCCGCCTATCCCTTTGCCAACAATCCGTATCTGCAGGAAACCGTCGAGAACCTGCAACCGGCCATGAGCCGTGCCTATTTCCTGGCCCTGGACCAGCGCAAGGCGGAAATGAGCGAATTCCTCGACCTGTTCCAGCGCCTGCTCGCCGCTGTGCTGGCCCGTGATTTGCCGCAGATCCGCATCGTGCTCACGGCCTACGCCCAGCGCAGTTGCGACCTGGTGGTTTCTGCCCTGACGGCGGCCTGACGTGCGGCTCAAGTGCATCAAGTTGGCGGGGTTCAAATCCTTCGTCGACCCGACCACGGTGAACTTCCCCAGTAACATGGCGGCGGTGGTCGGGCCCAATGGTTGCGGCAAGTCGAACATCATCGACGCCGTGCGCTGGGTGATGGGCGAAAGCTCGGCCAAGAACCTGCGCGGCGAGTCGATGACCGACGTCATCTTCAACGGCTCCACCAGTCGCAAGCCGGTGAGCCAGGCCAGCATCGAGCTGGTGTTCGATAACTCCGACGGCACCCTGGTGGGCGAGTACGCGGCCTATGCGGAAATTTCCATTCGTCGCAAAGTGACCCGCGACAGCCAGAACAGCTATTTCCTCAACGGCGCCAAGTGCCGTCGCCGGGACATCACCGATATTTTCCTCGGCACCGGCCTGGGCCCGCGCAGCTACTCGATCATCGAGCAGGGGATGATCTCCAAGCTGATCGAGGCCAAGCCCGAAGACCTGCGCAACTTCATCGAAGAGGCCGCCGGCATTTCCAAATACAAGGAGCGCCGGCGCGAGACCGAAAACCGCATTCGTCGCACCCACGAAAACCTGGCGCGCCTGACCGACCTGCGCGAAGAACTCGAACGCCAGCTCGAACGTCTGCACCGTCAGGCCGAGGCCGCGAAGAAGTACCAGGAGTACAAGGGCGAGGAGCGCCAGCTCAAGGCCCAGCTGTCGGCCTTGCGCTGGCAGGCGCTGAACGAGCAGGTCGGCCAGCGCGAAGCAATCATCGGCAACCAGGAAGTCAGCTTCGAAGCCCTGGTGGCCGAGCAGCGCAACGCTGACGCGGCCATCGAGCGCCTGCGCGACGGCCACCATGACCTGTCCGAGCGCTTCAATCTGGTGCAAGGGCGCTTCTATTCCGTGGGGGGCGACATCGCCCGGGTCGAGCAGAGCATCCAGCATGGTCAGCAACGGCTGCGGCAGTTGCAGGACGACTTGAAGGAAGCCGAGCGGGCGCGCCTGGAAACCGAATCGCACCTGGGTCATGACCGCACGTTGCTGTTGACCCTCGGCGAAGAGCTGGACAGGCTGACGCCGGAGCAGGAAATCACCAGCGCCGCCGCCGAAGAGGCTGCCGCAGCCCTGGAAGAAGCCGAGCTGACCATGCATGGCTGGCAAGAGCAGTGGGACAGTTTCAACCTGACGTCGGCCGAGCCGCGGCGCCAGGCAGAAGTCCAGCAGTCGCGCATCCAGCAGTTGGAAACCAGCATGGAGCGCCTGGCTGAACGTCAGCGCCGCCTGTCCGAAGAGCGCGCCTTGCTCGCCGCGGATCCGGAAGACGCCGCGATTCTGGAGCTGAGCGAGCAACTGGCGACCAGCGAGGCCACCCTCGAAGACTTGCAGGCCAGCGAAGATGCCCAAGTCGAGCGCCTTGAACAACTGCGCCAGGCTTTGCAACTGGCCTTGCAGAACCAGCAACAGGCCCAGGGCGAATTGCAGCGGCTCAATGGGCGCCTGGCTTCGCTGGAGGCCTTGCAGCAAGCGGCGCTGGACCCGGGCACTGGCACCGCCGAATGGCTGCGCGACCAGCACCTGGCCGAGCGTCCGCGGCTGGCCGAGGGCCTGAAGGTCGATGCTGGCTGGGAGCTGGCGGTGGAAACCGTGCTCGGCGCCGACCTGCAAGCGGTGCTGGTGGATGATTTCGCTGGCTTCGACCTGTCGGGCTTTACTCAAGGCGATCTGCGCCTACTCAGCCCGGCCGGCGATGGCGTGCGAATTCCCGGCAGCTTGCTCGATAAGGTCGAGGCCCAGGTCGACCTGTCGCCCTGGCTCGGGCAGGTCAAGCCAGTGGACAGCCTTGAGCAGGCCTTGGCTTTGCGCGGGCAATTGGCAGCCGGCGAAAGCTTGATCAGTCGTGACGGGTATTGGGTTGGCCGGCATTTCCTGCGGGTGCGCCGGGCCAGCGAAGCCGAGAGCGGCATGCTCGCCCGCGGCCAGGAAATCCAGCGCCTGGGCGCCGAGCGCGAAGAGCGCGAAGCCAGCGTCGAAGCCCTGGAAACCGAATTGCAAAACCTGCGGGCGCAACAGCGTCAACAGGAAAACGGTCGCGAGCACCTGCGGCGGCTGTTGCAGGATGAAGCGCGCCAGCAAGGCGAGCTCAAGGCGCAGTTGTCGGCCGGCAAGGCCAAGGTTGAACAACTGGCGCTGCGCCGTACCCGCCTGGAAGAAGAAATCGCCGAGCTGGGCGAGCAGCGGGCCCTGGAGCACGAGCAGATCGGCGAAGCGCGCTTGCAACTGCAAGAAGCCCTTGATGCCATGGCGCTGGACACCGAGCAGCGCGAACTGTTGCTGGCCCAGCGCGACAGCTTGCGCGAACGCCTGGACCGGGTGCGCCAGGAAGCACGCCAGCACAAGGACCACGCCCATCAACTGGCGGTGCGCCTGGGCTCGCTCAGGGCCCAGCACGATTCCACGCGCCAGGCCTTGGAACGGCTGGAAATGCAGTCCGAGCGCCTGACCGAAAAGCGCGAACAGTTGAGCCTCAATCTGGAGGAGGGCGAAGCGCCACTGGAAGAGCTGCGCCTCAAGCTTGAAGAGTTGCTCGACAAGCGCATGAGTGTCGACGAAGAACTCAAGACCGCGCAAATCGCCTTGGAGGATGCCGACCGTGAACTGCGCGACGCCGAAAAGCGCCGCGGCCAGGCCGAGCAGCAATCGCAACTGATCCGTGGCCAGATGGAACAGCAGCGCATGGAGTGGCAAGCCTTGACGGTGCGGCGCAAGGCCTTGCAGGACCAGTTGCTGGAAGACGGCTACGACCTCGACGGCGTGCTCGCTACCCTGGTGGCCGGGGCGAACGAGAAGGACGCCGAGGAAGAATTGGAGCGCATTGCCCAGCGCATCCAGCGCCTGGGGGCCATCAACTTGGCGGCCATCGACGAGTACCAGCAGCAGTCCGAACGCAAGCGCTACCTGGACGCCCAGAACGACGACCTGGTGGAAGCGCTGGAGACCCTGGAAAACGTCATCCGCAAGATCGACAAGGAAACCCGCAACCGCTTCAAGGATACCTTTGATCAGATCAACGGCGGTTTGCAGGCCCTTTTTCCAAAAGTTTTCGGTGGCGGCAGCGCCTACTTGGAACTGACGGGCGAAGATTTACTCGATACAGGGGTGACAATCATGGCGCGTCCTCCTGGCAAGAAGAACAGCACCATCCATTTGCTCTCCGGTGGCGAAAAGGCGCTGACCGCGCTGGCCCTGGTCTTTGCCATCTTCAAATTGAACCCGGCGCCGTTCTGCATGCTCGACGAGGTCGACGCGCCGCTGGACGACGCCAACGTAGGCCGTTACGCACGGCTGGTGAAAGAAATGTCTGAAACGGTGCAGTTCATCTACATCACCCACAACAAGATCGCCATGGAAATGGCCGATCAGTTGATGGGGGTGACGATGCACGAGCCGGGCTGTTCGCGACTGGTGGCGGTGGATGTGGAGGAGGCCATGGCCATGGTGGATGCCTGAACAACGGCTTGTAGGGCTTCAACTTCGAACGCTGTAGGTATTTTTTACCCTTGGGGCTGATGTTCAATTCACAGATTGGGCACAAGCCTATGCGACAGACGGTGTAAAGTTATCTTTGGTCGTGCTAGTTTAATGTCAATTTTTCGTATGCGTGGGCAAAACGCCATTCAGAACATAGAGTTGGCGCCACGTTTTAAAGCGGTTTGCAAATAGCTAAGCCCCTTATTTTTCAGCATTTTTATAGAGGCACGGGATTACATGGAAATCGGTCTGCGCGAGTGGCTGATCGTCATCGGCATCATTGTCATTGCCGGTATTCTTTTCGACGGCTGGCGTCGCATGCGCGGCGGCAAGGGGAAACTGAAGTTTCGCCTGGATCGCAGCCTGTCGAACCTGCCCGATGAGGATGATAGCGCCGAGCTGCTGGGGCCGCCGCGGGTGCTGGACGCCCACAAGGAGCCGCAGCTGGACGAGCATGACTTGCCGTCGATGAGCGCGCCTGCCCGTGAGCCACGGGAGTCGGGTTCCAAGCGTGGCAAGCGCAACAGCGAGCCGTCCCAGGGTGATTTGAACCTGAACCTCGACCTGGATGGCGGGCCGAGCTTCAGCAGTCGCGACGGCGACTTCCCGGACGAAAACAAGGCCCCGAGCGCCGACAAGGACCAGGCCCAGGCTGAAGAAGTGCTGGTGATCAGCGTGATCTGCCGCGACCCGGCCGGCTTCAAGGGCCCGGCGTTGCTACAGAACATCCTCGAAAGCGGCCTGCGTTTTGGCGAAATGGACATTTTCCACCGTCACGAAAGCATGGCCGGTAACGGCGAGGTGCTGTTCTCCATGGCCAACGCGGTCAAGCCTGGCGTGTTCGACCTCGACGACATCGATCATTTCAGCACGCCGGCGGTGAGCTTCTTCCTTGGCCTGCCGGGCCCGCGTCATCCCAAGCAAGCATTCGACGTGATGGTGGCCGCCGCTCGCAAGCTGTCCCAGGAGCTCAACGGCGAACTGAAGGATGACCAGCGCAGCGTGCTGACCGCCCAGACCATCGAGCATTACCGCCAGCGCATCGTCGAATTCGAGCGCCGGGCGCTGACCCAGAAGCGCTGATCAATGACACAGGCTCTCCCTGAGCAGAGAGCTTTTTGTGGCAGGAGAGCTTTTGTGGCGAGGGAGCTTGCTCCCGCTGGGGGCGAAGCCCCCCAAAAGGTTTAAAAAGAATGAGCAGCCCAGGCTGCTCTTTTGCTTTATGAGAGAACACCCATGAACGCCGTCGAAACCCGCATCCTAGAGCTGCGCACCGAGCTGGACCAGCACAACTACCGCTACCACGTCCTCGACGAACCCAGCATCCCGGACGCCGAGTACGACCGCCTGTTCCACGAGCTCAAAGCCTTGGAAGAGCAGCACCCGTCACTTGTCACCAGCGACTCCCCGACCCAGCGGGTCGGCAGCGTGGCGCTGTCGGCGTTCAGCCAGGTGCGTCACGAGATCCCGATGCTCAGCCTGGGCAATGCCTTCGACGAAACTACCCTGCGCGAATTCGACCGCCGGGTGACGGAAGGCCTCGACCTGCCCATGGGCGATTTGCTGGGCGGTGGCGCGGCAGTGGAGTACAGCTGCGAACCGAAGCTCGATGGCCTGGCGGTCAGCCTGTTGTACCAGGACGGCATGCTGGTGCGCGGCGCCACGCGCGGTGACGGCACCACGGGCGAGGACATCAGCGTCAACGTACGCACCGTGCGCAACATTCCCCTCAAGTTGCAGGGCACTGGCTGGCCGCCGCTGCTGGAAGTGCGCGGCGAGGTGTACATGTCCAAGGCTGGCTTCGAGCGCCTGAACGCCACGCAACTGGAGGCGGGCGGCAAGACGTTTGCCAATCCGCGCAACGCGGCGGCCGGTAGCTTGCGTCAGCTCGATTCGAGGATCACGGCCAACCGTCCCCTGGAGTTCTGTTGCTACGGCATCGGCCAGGTGACGGCGGACATCGCCGACACTCATATTGGCAACCTCAAGCAACTCAAGGCCTGGGGCATGCCCATCAGCCGTGAGTTGAAGCTGGCCCACGGCGTCGACGAATGCCTGGATTACTACCGTGACATCGGCGAGCGCCGCAACGCGTTGCCCTATGAGATCGACGGTGTCGTGTTCAAGGTCAACAGCATCGCTTCCCAGCGCGAGCTTGGTTTCCGTGCCCGGGAACCGCGCTGGGCCATTGCCCACAAGTTTCCCGCCACCGAAGAACTCACCGAGTTGCTGGACGTCGAGTTCCAGGTCGGCCGCACCGGCGCGGTGACTCCGGTGGCCCGTCTCAAGCCGGTGAAAGTCGCCGGCGTAACCGTGGCCAACGCGACGTTGCACAACATGGACGAAGTGGCGCGCCTGGGCGTGATGATCGGCGATACGGTGATCATCCGCCGTGCCGGGGACGTGATCCCGCAAGTGGTGCAGGTCGTCACCGAGCGCCGTCCGGAAAACGCCCGCCCGGTGGAAGTGCCCCAGCAATGCCCGGTCTGCGGCTCCCACGTCGAGCGCACGCAACTGATCAAGCGCAGCAAGGGCCGCGAAACCGTCAGCGAAGGCGCTGTGTATCGCTGTGTCGGTCGCCTGGCCTGTGCCGCGCAGCTCAAGCAGGCGATCATCCATTTCGTCTCGCGTCGGGCCATGGACATTGAAGGCTTGGGCGAGAAGAGCGTCGAGCAACTGGTGGATGAGGGCCTGGTGGGGTCGCCTGCCGACCTGTATGCGCTGACCTTCGAGCAGGTGGTCGACCTGGAAGGCTTCGCCGAACTGTCGAGCAAGAACCTGCTGGCCGCCATCGTCGACAGCAAGCAGCCGAGCCTGGCGCGTTTCATCTATGCCCTGGGCATCCCGGACGTGGGCGAGGAGACCGCCAAGGTCCTGGCCCGCTCCCTCGGTTCGCTGGAGCGTGTGCAGGCGGCGTTGCCCCAAGTGCTCACGTACTTGCCAGACGTCGGCCTGGAAGTCGCCCACGAGATCCACAGCTTCTTCGAGGACCCGCACAACCGCCAGGTGATCAAGGACCTGTTGCGCCATGGCCTGGAGATCCAGGACCAGGGCGAGTTGGGCGCCGAGTTCTCCGCCAGCACCACCCTGGGCGGCTTTCTCGACAAGTTGCACATTCCCTCGGTGGGGCCGGGCGGGGCACAGAAGCTGGCGGACAAGTTCGGTTCGCTCGAAGCGGTCATGAACGCCGACTGGCTGGACATGCGCCAGGCCCTGCCGGAAAAACAGGCCAATGCCGTGCGCGAGTTCTTTGCCATCGCCGCCAACCGTCAGCAGGCCGAAGCGGCGGAGCAGCAGTTACGCGACTTTGGCATGCACTGGCAGAGCGAGAAGAAGGTCGTCGAAGGCTTGCCCGAGGCGGGTCACACCTGGGTGCTGACCGGTTCGCTGGAACTGATGAGCCGTGACGTCGCCAAGGATAAGTTGGAGAGCCTGGGAGCGAAGGTCGCCGGGTCCGTGTCGGCGAAAACCCACTGCGTGGTGGCCGGGCCGGGTGCTGGTTCGAAGTTGACCAAGGCCAACGAGCTGGGGGTGAAGGTGCTCGACGAACAAGCTTTTGTCGATTTCCTGGCGGGCCATGGCATCACGGTCTGAGGGTGATCGGCTTTTGTGGCGAGGGAGCTTGCTCCCGCCGGGTGGCGCAGCCGCCCCAATCGGGGCGACGCAATGCTCCTGGTGGACCGCATTAGCTGGTTTTGCGACGGCTGCGCCGCCGAGCGGGAGCAAGCTCCCTCGCCACGATTTACCGGCGTCATGACCCAGCGTTTTGGAACGATCATGAGCGTAAGGTGATCTAGTCTTGCAGGCTCCAGGGAGAGATCGCCATGTACCGCTTCTTCGAACAGCTGAGTTCACGCATTGCCGCGCCGTTCCTGGGTGATCGGTCACGTAACAGCAAGGTCTGGCCGTGCCGCTGCGGCCAGTCATTGTTCTTTCGCAACAGCCAGTGCCTGGCCTGTCTGGCGGCGCTGGGTTATCAACCTGAGCGGAGCCGCCTGTCCTCCCTGCAACCCGCTGAGCAACCCGACACCTGGACGCTGGATGCCGATCCGCACGCCGGGCTGTTTCGCCGTTGCGCCAACCTCGACACCCCGGCGGCCTGCAATTGGCTGCTGCCGGACAATGGCCGCGATACCCTGTGCATCGCCTGTAGCCTGAATCGCACCATTCCCGACCTGTCGATTCCGGAAAATCCTGAACGTTGGCGCAAGGTCGAGACCGCCAAGCGTCGACTGGTCGCGCAACTGATCACGTTCGGCTTGCCGGTCATCCCGAAAACCGTCAATGAAGACATCGGCTTGGCGTTCGATTTCATCGGCGTCGACCCAGATGGCACGCCGCCGACCACGGGTCACGCCAGCGGATTGATCACCCTCGACATCAAGGAGGCGGACGATGCCCATCGCGAGCATGTGCGCCAGCAAATGCACGAACCGTATCGCACCTTGCTCGGGCATTTTCGCCATGAGGTGGGGCACTACTACTGGGACCGGCTGATTGCCAACAGCCACTGGCTCGGGGCTTTTCGCGAACTGTTCGGCGACGAGCGCGTCAGCTATGCCGACGCCCTGGAGCGGCATTACCAGCAAGGCGCGCCGCTGGATTGGCAAACCCGCTACGTGAGTGCCTACGCCACCATGCACCCATGGGAGGACTGGGCGGAAACCTGGGCCCATTACCTGCACATGATGGACGCGGTCGACACTGCCCTGGGCTTTGGCATGAGCGCTCGGGAGATGGATTTCGACTACCAGCCGTTCCCGCCCGAGACCTTGTACGACGCCGAACACGCAGGCGGCGCGGCCTTTCTCTCGTTCGTCAACGCCTGGATCGAACTGGCCGGCATGCTCAACGAATTGTCCCGCAGCATGGGCCAGCCGGACTTCTACCCGTTCGTCGTACCGGCTGCCGTCATTACCAAGCTGCACTTCATTCATCTGGTGATCCAGGAGGAGGGCGGTCGGGCGGATGAGGTGCTGTTGTAGAGGCACAGATCCCCTGTGGGAGCGAGCTTGCTCGCGATAGCGACCGGTCAGCTTGTATCGATGCCGAATGTACCGACGCCTTCGCGAGCAAGCTCGCTCCCACACTGCCTTCCGGGTGTCCACAGGTGCGGCGTCCAAGCGCAGATCCCTTGTGGGAGCGAGCTTGCTCGCGAAAGCGGTGGGTCAGCTTGTATCAATGCCGAATGTACCGACGCCTTCGCGAGCAAGCTCGCTCCCACACTGGCTCCCGGGTGTCCACAGCTCCTGCGTCCAAGCGCAGATCCCTTGTGGGAGCGAGCTTGCTCGCGAAAGCGGTGGATCAACTTGCATCCATGCCCGATGTGCCCACGTCATCGCGAGCAAGCTTTGCTCCCACGGCAAGTGCTTGAACGCCTTCAGTTTTTAATCCGACACGAACGGTTGTAACTTCTTGCCAGATAGGTACAATGGCGCGGCTCGCCGTCAGGCGGGCGTCGTTATGGTGACCCCATCGGTCCCCCCGCAACGATTACCCGTGAACCTGGTCAGATCCGGAAGGAAGCAGCCACAGCGGGAACATTGTGTGCCGGGGTGTGGCTGGTGGGGTTGCCTCCATAACGCCCAAGCCTTCATTCGCAAGGTTTGCCAAATTCAAAATTTCTTTTTGCTTCACTGATCGATACTGATCGGTGCTTTCTGCTGTCCAGACTCTGCCGGATGGGCGGAGGCCGGTCCTGCGCATCGACGGGACCGGACCCTCCAGTCAGTACTGAGCCTTCACATACTCAGCAATCGGCTCTTGCAAAAGATCCTGTGGATGATCCCCGCCGAAAGTCGCCCATTTGCTTTTACCGGACAAGATCGCTGACCCCAGCGGCTGTGCGCCAGTCGGGCCATATATAGCGAGCTTCACTTCAATTTTGTCGGGGAGGCCCGACCATTCCGTAGCACGTTCTTCCCAATGCAGGATTTCCGGGATGACGTAGTAGCCCGAAGGGTTGTTCTGTCTCAGGCAGCTCAGTTCACGGCACGAGCCCATTACCGTCACACGGTTGGTGTAATAAGAGAATGCCGTCTTGACCGCGGCAGCTGTCATATCGCCAGACGCGGCGTAGGGTGTCGTTTCGTAGCGGCCATCGACTGGTGTGGCGATGGTGACGGGCATTTGCCGATCAAGTTTTCCCGGGTTGGGGAATACGTCTTGTTGAGCGTATTTGGCGGTACAGCCGGTGGCGAGTATCGAGACAAGAATGATCGAAAGTTTATGCACAGTGTCCCCGGGGATTTTATTATGTCGACGAGTCGGTAGGCGTCATAGGGACGCAGGAATCAGCGTGTTGATAGTCCGGTTTCGTGGCTAGGGATGTCAACGTGACATTATGTCTTGTGTCACGCTCGGAATTGGGCAAGCGCGCAAAGAGAAGCCTGGCCTGTCTTGCATCGACAGGCCAGGCTTCTCTTCCATTGCGTCAAGGCTTGGACAAGGCCTGGTCGACCGCCGCAATCAGCTTCCCAAGATCCTTCGGGGTGGCTTTGTGTATGACACCGAACAGGTAAGCCCGCTGTTCGTCCTCATCGGTCATGTCGGCAAAAAAAGCCTTCAGTTGCACATCCAGCACATTGGCAAGCAGGAACAAGGCTTCGACGCTGGGGGTGTAGGTGCCGGTTTCGAAGCGGCTGATGGTTTTAGGGTCAAAACCGGTTTTTTCGCCAAGTTCAGCCTGAGTAAGCCCCGCTACTTTGCGGTAGCGTCTGATGGCTGGACCCAAACTTGAAATTTGCATCGCTTAATTCCCATTTAGAATCAAGAACTTAACGATAGATTTTCGCATTAGGCAACCGCGTGATCCATCACCTTGCTTTGCAAAGTGTGATGTGTTTCGTAGAATCGGCCTTTGGCACGGGTATTTGGTGACCCGCTTTGCGAAGCCGAGGGGTGTGCAAAGACCGGGCCTTGTGTTTCTTGCCACGATACAAGGCAAGGGCTGCGCCCTCCCTGGGCACCGCCAGGGCCCGCGCTCCAGCTTCCCTCAAAGTGTTTGAGCCTAGTTGATTTTCGCCTGTCTTGAAGGCGGTGCAACCGCGCGCGACAAATGAGCCTGACTCATGGATGACTGCTTCGATGGATAAGAAGTACCGCAGGGCCGTTGACGCCGCCGCGATTTTTTCCGAGACCGATCTGAGCGGGCGCATCACTTACGTCAACGATCAATTTTGCAGCCTTTTTGGTTACCGGCGCGATGAGTTGCTGGGCGCGAACCATCGCCTGCTCAATTCCGCTCAGCACCCCGGCGAGTTCTTCAGCGCCATGTGGCGCACCATTGCCTTGGGGCAGGTCTGGAAAGGGGAAATCTGCAACCGGGCCAAGGACGGTACGCTGCATTGGGTCGACACCACTCTGGTGCCAGTGATCGACGATGAGACCGGGCAAATCGAGCGCTACCTGGCGATTCGCTTCGACGTCAGTGAAAAGCGTCGCTTGCTGCATTCGCTGCAATGGCGGGTCGGTCACGATGTGCTGACCGGGCTGCCCAATCGTACTTATCTGTCGGACCTGCTGGACCAGGCGCTGGAATTTTCCCGCACGGAGAACCTGCCCCTGGCGGTGTGCATGCTCGATCTCGATGGTTTCAAGGCCGTCAACGACGGCTATGGTCATGCCAGCGGTGATCGGCTGCTGGTGGAGGTTGCCAGGCGCCTGCGCAGCATCGTGCGTGGCGAGGACGTGGTGGCGCGGCTGGGCGGGGACGAGTTCGTGCTGGTGCTGCGCCATGTGCGTGGCATGGAAGAGCTGCATGCCGCGTTGAACCGGGTGTTGATCGCCGTCTCCATGCCGTATGGCATTGATGGCAAGGACATCAAGGTCTTCGCCAGTATTGGCGTCACGCTGTTCCCGTGGGACAACGAAGACGCCGAGACCCTGCTCCGTCACGCCGACCAGGCGATGTATGTGGTCAAGCAAAGCGGGCGCAATCGTTTCCACTTGTTCGATGTGTCCCGGGACAAGGAGGTACGGGCCACTTACCAGACCGTCGAACGGGTCCGCCAGGCACTGGCCGATAACGAGCTGCGGCTGCATTTCCAACCCAAGGTCAACATGCGCCATGGCACCGTGGTCGGCCTGGAGGCGTTGCTGCGCTGGAAGCACCCGCAACGTGGCCTGGTGCCGCCTCGGGAGTTCCTGCCCTTGGTGGAGGAGACTGACCTGATCGTCGAGATCGGCGAGTGGGTCATGGAGCAGGTCTTGACCCAGTTGCAGCAATGGCAGCAAGTGGGGCAAGGCTGGCCAGTGAGCATCAATATCTCGGCACGGCATTTCCAGCGGGCGGATTTTGTCGAGCGGCTGCGACAGGTGTTGGAGCGGCATCCGGCGGTGCCGCCACGGCTGTTGGACCTGCAGATTGTCGAGTCCGTCGCCGTGGAGAACCTGGCCCACGTCAGCGCCTGCCTCCAGGCATGCCAGGCGCTCGGCGTGGGGTTTTCCCTGGGTGGTTTTGGCACGGGCTACTGCTCGCTCAACGACCTCAAGCACCTGCGCACGCAAACCATCAAGATCGACAAGACCTTTGTCCGCGACATCCTCGATGACCGCGACGACCTGGCACTGACTGAAGCGGTGATCGGCCTGGCCCGGGCCTTTGGTCGCGAGGTGGTCGCCGAGGGGCTGGACAGCCTGGAGCACGGCCAACTGCTGCTGAGCCTGGGCTGCGAGGTGGCACAAGGTTATTTCATCGCCCGGCCCATGCCGCCCGAACAGATACCCGACTGGGTTCAGGGCTTCATCCCACCGTCCCAATGGCAACAGCGGTCCGGCGATCAGGGCGAAGGCGCCTCGCTCCTGACCCGCGATGTTTCACTGCGGCCGGTGTAAAGCTGGATGATCGCGTCGATTTCCCCGGACGTTTTCATGTTCAGCAATGTCCTCAGAATGCGTTGTGCGGGAATGTCCGGATCGTTGCGCACGTAACAGCTCAACTGCTGCTCCTGCAGGACAGTCACCTCATGGAGCTGGCGATCAGCGGCATGCCGTTGATTGAACCAGTCCAGCGCCCATTGGTTGGTGACCCCATAGCGATAACGCCCGGCCAGCAGTTTCGCCAGCACTTGTTCCTGGCTACGGGCATCGTCGCGGTGCAGTTGAGCGGTGTCGAACAAGGGTTGCAGGGTCGGGTAGCTATAGCCGAGCACGGTGCCGATGGCTTGGTGCGAGAGCGTTGCTGGCGTGACCGTCGCCGGTGCGCTGGTCGGGGCGACGAGCAGGTCGCGCTGGAAAAACAACGGGATGCTCCATAGATAATCGCCATTGTCCTTCACCCAGTCAGGGCTGACATAGCAACGTATATCGATTTCGCCGTGTTTCATGGCAGCGTCGAGCCGGGCGCGAGACAGGACGTGGAATTGCGCCGGCCTTCCCACTTGGGTCGCCAGGCTGGTCATGATGTCGGGAAGGATGCCCTGGATCGGGCGGCCTCGTTCGATCTGTACCATGGGCATTGCCCAGCCGTCGGTAATGGCGAAACGCAAGGGGACTTCTTCGGCTAAGCAACCGGTACCCAGCAACAGCAAAGCCCCCATGGCTGATCGCATAAACTCTCCCTGACTGTGTAAAACCGCGTCGACAACCCAAGCTTAGTCAGATTAGACGAGCACACCGGATGCAATTTCGCCCCTGCTCCGCTAGCATTAGCCGCTTATGTTCCTTCGTTGCGACGGTTTTCGATGAGTTATCAGGTTCTTGCACGTAAATGGCGTCCGCGCTCGTTCCGCGAAATGGTCGGCCAGACCCATGTGCTCAAGGCTCTGATCAATGCCTTGGACAGCCAGCGGCTGCACCATGCCTACCTGTTTACCGGGACCCGGGGCGTGGGCAAGACCACCATCGCGCGGATCATCGCCAAGTGCCTGAACTGTGAAACCGGCATCACCTCGACGCCTTGTGGCGAGTGTTCGGTCTGCCGGGAAATCGATGAGGGCCGCTTCGTCGACCTGATCGAGATCGACGCCGCCAGCCGCACCAAGGTCGAGGACACCCGCGAACTGCTCGACAACGTGCAGTACGCGCCGAGCCGTGGGCGCTTCAAGGTCTACCTGATCGACGAAGTGCACATGCTCTCCAGCCATTCCTTCAATGCGCTGCTCAAGACCCTTGAAGAGCCGCCGCCCTACGTCAAGTTCATCCTGGCGACCACCGATCCGCAGAAACTTCCTGCAACGATTCTGTCGCGGTGCTTGCAGTTCTCCCTGAAGAACATGACGCCGGAAAGGGTGGTCGAGCACCTGACCCACGTATTGGGTGTCGAGAACGTCCCGTTCGAAGACGATGCGCTGTGGCTGTTGGGCCGCGCCGCCGATGGTTCGATGCGTGACGCCATGAGCCTGACCGACCAGGCCATCGCGTTCGGTGAAGGCAAGGTCATGGCCGCCGATGTCCGGGCCATGCTCGGCACTCTCGATCATGGCCAGGTCTATGACGTCTTGCATGCGCTGATCGAAGGCGATGCGAAGGCGCTGCTCGAGGCGGTGCGTCACTTGGCCGAGCAGGGCCCGGACTGGAATGGCGTGCTCTCGGAAATCCTCAACGTGCTGCACCGTGTCGCCATCGCCCAGGCCCTGCCTGAAGGCGTCGACAACGGCCACGGCGACCGTGACCGCGTACTGGCCCTGGCCCAGGCGCTGCCGGCCGAAGATGTGCAGTTCTATTACCAGATGGGCCTGATCGGCCGACGCGATCTGCCCTTGGCGCCGGATCCGCGCGGCGGCTTCGAAATGGTCCTGTTGCGAATGCTGGCGTTCCGGCCAGCCGACACGGCGGACGCGCCGAGGCAAGCGCTAAAGCCAGTGGGGATCAGCCAAGCCACAGCTGATTCCGCCAAGCCAGTGGCTGCCGCGCCCGTCGTTGCGCCGGCAGTGGCTTCGGCTCCGGCCGCGGTGGTGCCTGTCGCCCAGCCGATGCCGACGCCTGTTGTCGCGACGCCTGAGCCGGAACCCGAACCGGTCGTCGAGGCGCTGCCCGAGCCCGTCGTTGAAGAAGTCATCGACCTGCCGTGGAACGATCCGGTCGAGCCGGAAGTGGTCCAGCAGCCGGTCGTCGAGCCCGTATTGGAAACCGTTGCCGAGCAGCCTGAGTTGCCGCCAATGCCGCTGCCAACGCCCGACAGCGTGGTGCCCGATGCGCCAGAGTGGGTGGCCGCGCCGGTGCCCGAGCCAACGGTGGCCGATGTCGATGTCGCCACGCCGGGCATCGACCTGGACGACGAGCCGCCGCTGGACGAGGATTATATCGAGCCGGACATGGATTCGGCCTACAGCTACCTGGACGATCTGGCCAGCGAGCACGCCGCTGAACCGGCCCCGGAGCCCGAGCCCGAGCCGGCGGCGATGCCGGCCACCGGCCTGGCCCTGCAATGGCTGGAACTGTTCCCTAAATTGCCGATCAGCGGCATGACCGGCAGCATCGCCGCCAACTGCACGCTGATGGCCGTGGAAGGCGACCACTGGCTGCTGCACCTGGATCCGGCACACAGTGCACTGTTCAACGCGACCCAGCAGCGTCGCCTCAACGATGCGCTGAACCAGTACCACCAGCGTAACCTGACGTTGACCATCGAGCTGATCAAGCCTGAGCAGGAGACCCCGGCCCAGGCCGCGTCCCGCCGCCGTGCCGACCGTCAGCGCGAAGCCGAGGAGTCGATCCACGGCGATCCATTCATCCAACAGATGATGCAACAGTTCGGCGCCGTGGTCCGTCACGATACTATCGAACCTGTCGAGGCCCCGGTCACCCAGGGCTCATAACTGAAGGCGCCGGGCCGAACGGGCCGGGCGCGTTGTTTATCCAAGTACTTTCGAGGTGATTCCCATGATGAAAGGTGGCATGGCCGGCCTGATGAAGCAGGCGCAGCAGATGCAGGAAAAGATGGCCAAGATGCAGGAAGAACTGGCCAACGCCGAAGTCACCGGCAAGTCCGGCGGCGACATGGTGACCGTGGTCATGACCGGTCGCCATGACATCAAGCGCGTCAGCATCGACCCAAGCGTGGTCGAAGGCCTGAGCGAAGACGACAAGGAAATGCTCGAAGCCCTGTTCGCCGCCGCCGTCAATGACGCGGTGCGCAAGATCGAAGCCAACAGCCAGGACAAGATGTCCGGCATGACGGCAGGCATGCAATTGCCGCCGGGCATGAAACTGCCGTTCTGATTCGCCATCCCGGTCGGGATGGGCTACACACAATGCCAGGCATCGCGCCTGGCATTTTTGTTTCTGTCGGAGCCTCGGGTAGTTGTTCGACCGCTTTCGTCGGAACGCCGCCCGGAGCAGGCTCGCTCCCACACTGGATTGAAGGGGCTTCGATTGTGATATTCGCCGCAGGTTCTATGTGGGAGCGAGCCTGCTCGCGAAGGCTGCACCGCGCTATCCCGGAATAAACATCGAACGCCGCCCCCTCGGTAATGGTCTGCTTCCTATACGTGTCCGCCCAACGAACAAGGAGACGCCTCCATGTCATCGATTTCCAACCAGCGCATCGTCCTGGCCTCCCGTCCCCAAGGTGCGCCCACTCCTGAAAACTTTCGTCTTGAACATGTGACACTGCCGGATCTGGCAGAGGGACAGATCCTGCTCAAGACGTTGTTCCTGTCCTTGGATCCCTACATGCGCGGGCGCATGAGTGACGCGCCTTCCTACGCCGCTCCGGTGGAAATCGATGAGGTGATGACCGGCGGCGCTGTCAGCCGCGTGGAATGTTCGACGCACCCGAAATTCCATGAGGGCGATTTGGTGGTTGGCGCTACGGGTTGGCAAACCCACAGCATCAGTGACGGGCGCAACGTGATGCCCATTCCTTCCGGGCTACCCAGTCCGTCGATGGCCCTGGGGGTGTTGGGCATGCCGGGCCTGACCGCCTACATGGGGCTGATGGACATTGGCCAGCCCAAGGCCGGGGAAACCCTGGTGGTCGCGGCAGCCTCGGGTGCCGTGGGCTCGGTGGTCGGCCAGGTCGCAAAAATCAAGGGCCTGCGGGTGGTCGGCGTCGCGGGCGGCAGCGAGAAATGCAAGTACGTGGTCGACGAGCTGGGCTTTGATGCCTGTGTCGATCACAAGAGCGCCAATTTTGCCGAGGAATTGGCGCGGGCCTGTGACAAGGGCATCGACATTTATTACGAAAACGTCGGCGGCAAGGTCTTTGATGCCGTCGTGCCGTTGCTCAACGCCAAGGCACGAATCCCGCTCTGTGGTCTGATCGCGTCCTACAACGACAATCAGGCGCCGAACGGTCCGGATCGCTTGCCGCAACTGCAGCGCACCTTGCTGACCAAGCGCGTGCGGATCCAGGGGTTTATTGTGTTTGACGACTACGGTGACCGTCAGCCGGAGTTCGTCAGTGCCATGGCGCCTTGGGTGCGCGATGGCAAGGTCAAGTTCCGCGAGGACGTGGTCGACGGCCTGGAAAATGCGCCACAGGCGTTTATCGGCCTGTTGGAAGGGCGCAACTTCGGCAAGTTGGTGGTGCGGGTCGCGCAGGATTGAGTATTTGACGCTAATCGGAGGCGCGGGTATAAACCGCGTCTCGTTGTTATGTCGGACATTTCCTCCATGAGCTTCAGCCCTTTGATTCGCCAACTGATCGATGCCCTGCGAACGTTGCCGGGTGTAGGTCAGAAAACTGCCCAGCGCATGGCGTTGCAATTGCTCGAGCGTGATCGCAGCGGCGGTTCACGCCTGGCCCAGGCCTTGAGCCAGGCCATGGAGGGCGTAGGGCATTGCCGTTTATGCCGCACCCTCACCGAAGACGACCTCTGCCCGCAATGTGCCGATCCGCGTCGGGACGACAGCCTGCTCTGCGTCGTGGAAGGGCCGATGGATGTGTATGCGGTGGAGCAGACCGGTTTCCGTGGCCGTTATTTCGTGCTCAAGGGCCATTTGTCCCCACTCGATGGCTTGGGGCCTGAAGCCATTGGCATCCCACAGTTGATCGCACGGATCGAAGAGGCGGGCACGTTCACGGAAGTCATCCTCGCCACGAACCCGACGGTCGAAGGCGAAGCCACCGCCCATTACATCGCCCAATTGCTGAGCAACAAAGGCTTGGTCGCCTCCCGCATCGCCCACGGCGTGCCGCTGGGTGGGGAGCTGGAATTGGTGGACGGCGGGACGCTGGCGCATTCGTTTGCGGGGCGTAAGCCGATCGCCTTGTAACAGCCACCCCAAAGCTAATGTGGGAGCGGGCTTGCTCGCGAAAGCGGTGGATCAGCAAGCGATTATATTGACTGACACTCCGCTTTCGCGAGCAAGCCCGCTCCCACAGGTAACTGTTGCTCGAAGGTTATTTCTCGCTAAGCGAAAACTGCGTCAGGCAGAACGTTGGAATTCCCATGTCTTCCAGACGCTGGGAGCCGAGCAGTTCCGGCAGGTCGATGATCGCCGCGGCTTCGTGGACTTTGGCGCCCATGCGGCGAATCAGGTTGGCGGCGGCGATCAGCGTGCCACCGGTGGCGATCAGGTCATCGAACATCACCACCGAATCACCTTCGCACAGGCTGTCGGCGTGCACTTCAAGGAAGGCTTCACCGTATTCGGTCTGGTAACCCTCGGCCAGCACGTCGGCCGGCAGCTTGCCTTGCTTGCGGAACAACACCAGCGGCTTGTTCAACTGATAGGCCAGGATCGAGCCGATCAGGAAGCCGCGAGCATCCATTGCGCCAATGTGAGTGAACTCTGCCTCGACATAGCGGTGGGCAAAGCTGTCCATGACCAGGCGCAGGGCGGTCGGGGATTGGAACAGTGGAGTAATGTCGCGAAAGATCACGCCGGGCTTGGGGAAGTCGATCACGGGGCGGATCAGGGATTTGATGTCGAAGGAGTCAAAGACCAT
Source organism: Pseudomonas sp. Z3-6 (assembly GCF_051131985.1). Classification (NCBI taxonomy): domain Bacteria; kingdom Pseudomonadati; phylum Pseudomonadota; class Gammaproteobacteria; order Pseudomonadales; family Pseudomonadaceae; genus Pseudomonas; species Pseudomonas sp. Z3-6. The sequence goes on along the minus strand of NZ_CP071644.1, from coordinate 4,850,063 downwards.
CGTCGAGGTGTCCTGGCAGGGCTGCAAACGCGGCAGTATAGCGCGGCGAGGCCAATCCCTCAGCCGCGCAGGTTCATCAGCCGTCGATCGAGCCGCCAGCCAGGGCGCAGAGCTGGATCGGGTCGAGAATGTGAATTTCCTTGCCTTCGGCGGCAATCAGCTCGTTCTGCTGGAAACGCGTGAATACCCGGGACACGGTTTCCACCGCCAGGCCCAGGTAGTTGCCGATTTCGTTGCGCGACATGCTCAGGCGGAACTGGTTGGCCGAGAACCCGCGGGCGCGGAAGCGTGCCGAGAGGTTGACCAGGAACGTGGCGATCCGCTCGTCAGCGGTTTTTTTCGAGAGCAGCAACATCATCTGCTGATCATCACGGATTTCCCGGCTCATGACTCGCATCAACTGGCGACGCAGTTGCGGCAACTGTATGGCCAGCTCGTCCAGGCGATCGAAGGGGATTTCGCATACCGAGGTGGTTTCCAGCGCCTGGGCCGAGACCGGATGGGTCTCGGTGTCCATGCCCGACAGGCCCACCAGTTCGCTGGGCAAGTGGAAACCGGTGAGCTGTTCTTCGCCGCCGTCGCTCAAGTTGAAGGTTTTCAAGGCGCCCGAGCGCACGGCATAGACGGAATCGAACGCGTCGCCCTGGCGAAACAGGAATTCACCTTTTTTCAACGGGCGGCCTCGTTTGACGATGTCGTCCAGCGCGTCCATGTCGTCCAGATTCAACGAAAGTGGCAGGCAGAGGGGGGCCAGGCTGCAATCCTTGCAATGGGCCTGGTTGTGGGCGCGCAGTTTGACGGGCTCGGACATTTCTTAAATCCTTGTGGGAAAACACACATAAGGCGTAAGGGTACCCCAGAGCAGACACTCCAGCCAGTGCGGTGTCGTCGTCAAATTGTCGCGCTCAAATGACCCGGGAGAAACGTTGGCGATTGTGCTGCTCCAAATAGGCATCGAACACCATGCACACGGATCGCACCAGCAGGCGCCCAGCGGGCAGTACCCGGATGTGGATGTCATCCAACTCGATCAGCCCATCCTCGGCCATGGCCTGCAATTGCGGCCACAGCGGCGCGAAGTAACCGCGAAAATCGACATTGAAACGGTGCTCGATGTCCGCGAACGCCAGGTGGAAATGGCAGATCAGTTGCTGGATCACCGCACGTCGCAACCGATCGTCGGCCGTGCAGGTCAGTCCTCGACTGGTTGCCAGTTGCCCGTCGGCGAGGGTGTTCTGGTAATGGTTCAGGTCACTGCTGTTCTGGCAGTACAGGTCGCCGATCTGGCTGATGGCGGACACGCCGAGGCCGATCAGGTCGCAATGGCCATGGGTGGTGTAGCCCTGGAAATTGCGCTGCAACGTGGCCTCTTCCTGAGCGATGGCCAGCTCGTCGTCGGGCAGGGCGAAGTGGTCCATGCCGACGTAGCGGTAGCCGGCGGCGGTCAACTGTTCGATGGTGCCTTGCAGCATCGCCAGCTTCTGCTCCGGGTTTGGCAAGTCCTGGCTGTTGATGCGCCGCTGCGGCATGAAGCGTTCCGGCAGGTGGGCGTAGTTGAACACCGAGAGGCGGTCCGGTTGCAAGTGGATCACTTCTTCGACGGTGCGGGCGAAATTGTCCGGAGTCTGCTTGGGCAGCCCGTAGATCAGGTCGATGTTGATCGAACGGAACTGCAAGGTCCGGGCAGCCTCGACCACCGCGCGGGTTTCTTCCAGGCTTTGCAGGCGATTGACGGCGCGTTGCACGGCCGGGTCCAGGTCTTGCAGGCCGATGCTGACCCGATTGAAACCCAGTTCTCGCAACAAGCCCATGGTCGACCAATCGGCTTCCCGGGGATCGATCTCGATGCTGTAGTCGCCGGAATCGTCGTCCAGCAGGTTCAGGTGCTTGCGCAACGAGGCCATCAATTGCCGCAGTTCGTCATGGCTGAGGAACGTCGGGGTGCCGCCGCCAAAGTGCAATTGTTCGACGCGCTGGGTCGGGTCCAGGTGGCAGCCGATCAGCTGGACTTCCTGTTCCAGGCGTTGGAGGTAGGCGTGGGCGCGGCCCCGGTCCTTGGTAATGACCTTGTTGCAGGCGCAGTAGTAGCAAATGTTTGCGCAGAACGGTACGTGCACATACAGCGACAGCGGCCGCCGGGCCTTGCGGCTGTCACGCAGGGCATGGAGCAGGTCGAAGGTGCCCACCTGGCCGCCGAACTGCGCCGCAGTCGGGTACGAGGTGTAGCGTGGTCCCGCCAGGTCGTAGCGGCGGATCAGGTCTGAGTCCCAACGGATGGCGTCGAGCATGCGGGTGTTCCCCGGATAGGCTGGCATGGGGCGAGTCTAGGGGGCTGTGGTCGAGGCTGTTTTGATTTGCGTCAACGGCGCATCGGAGCTGTCGATGATGTTAGTCCAGACAACTCAAAACCCGTGGCGAGGGAGCTTGCTCCCGCTCGGCTGCGCAGCAGTCGCAATATCAGCTAATGCGTTCTACCTGAGGAGTGTTGGGGCCTGCTTCGCAGGCCAGCGGGAGCAAGCTCCCTCGCCACAGGGTTTTGAGTTGTCTGGACTGAAATCATTAATGCCCCATGAGCCAATGCTGATGCGGCCCCGGCAGTGTCCATACCCCGAAAATAATCACCAACAAGCCACCGGCCATGCGCACGCTGCGTTTGCGCAACAGGGCGGTGATGCGCTCGGCGGCCAGGCCGGTGGCGAGCAGCACCGGCCAGGTGCCCAGGCCGAAGGCAAGCATCAGCAAGGCACTGTCCAAGGCATTGCCCTGGCTGGCGGACCAGAGCAGGGTGCTGTAGACCAACCCGCACGGCAGCCAGCCCCACAGGGCGCCGAGCAGCAAGGCCCGGGGCAGGCTCGACACCGGCAGCAAGCGGTTGGCGACGGGTTGGATGTGCCGCCACAAGCCACGCCCCACGCTTTCGATGCGGGTCAGGCCGCTCCACCAGCCCGCCAGGTACAGGCCCATGGCGATCAACAGCAAGCCGGCGAGCACCCGCATGATCATCGCGGCCGGGCTGTTGGACACGGCCCATCCCGCCAGGCCGATCAGCAGCCCAGCGGTGGCGTAGCTCAGGATCCGCCCCAGGTTGTACGCCAGCAGTAACCGAAAGCGCCGACTGCGCTGTTCCTTGGGGATCGCCAGGGTGAGGGCGCCCATCAGGCCACCGCACATGCCCAGGCAATGGCCGCCACCGAGCAGGCCAAGAATGACCGCCGATACCAGCAATGGCGCCAGGTCAAGCATGGGGCGGGGCCTTGTCGTCCGGCTTGCGGGCCTCGCCACTGGCTTCGTCCACCGCTGCCTTGTGGTTCGGGTCCTGGTCGTCGAACAGAATGCTGTGGGCCGGACCGTCGAGATCGTCGTACTGGCCGCTGTCCACGGCCCAGAAAAAAATGTACACGGCGATGGCCACGATCAGCAGCGCGGCCGGAATCATCACGTAGAGAGCTGGCATGTCGGAACTCCATGTCCGCGCGGCTCAGGCCGGCAGCGGACGGGTATCGGGCGTGGCGGCGAACACCTGCGCCTTCGGTTGGCGGGTCAGCCTCAAGGCATTCAACACCACGGTCAACGAACTGATGGACATGCCGACCGCGGCCCACACCGGCGTAATCCAGCCGAGGGCGGCGAACGGCAACATGAGGCCATTGTACAGCCCTGCCCACACCAGGTTCTCGACGATCACCCGGCGCGTGCGTCGGGCCAGGCTGAAGGCGTGGACCAGGGCCTCGAGGCGGTTGGACAGCAGCACGGCGTCGGCACTGGTCTTGGCCAGGTCGGTGGCCGAGCCCATGGCGACACTGATGTCCGCCGCCGCCAGGACCGGCACATCATTCACGCCATCGCCGAGCATCAACACCTTGCGGCCTTGTTGGTGTAGCTGCTGCAACACCGCCAGCTTGTCGTCTGGACGCAGGCCGCCGCGGGCCTCATCGATGCCCAGCTCGGCCGCGACACTGGCGACCATCGGTGAGCTGTCGCCCGACAGCAGCAGCGTTCGCCAGCCTCGTGCCTTGCAGGCCGCCAACAGGGCCGGGGAATCGACGCGCAAGCGGTCATCGAGGACGAACCAGGCCAGCGGCCCGATCTCATCGCCTAGCAACAGCCATTGCCCGGCTTCCTCCGGCATTTGCGGTACGGGGGCGTCACTCAGCTCGCAGACAAAACCGGGCTGGCCGATGCGCAGGCGCTGTTCCGCCACCTGGCCTTCCAGCCCCAGCCCCGGGGTGCTGTGCACCTGCTCGGCGGCCAACGGCGCGCGGCCAAACGCCCGGGCGATGGGGTGTTCAGAGCGGTTTTCCAAGGCCGCGGCCAAGCCCAGGCACTGATCGCTGTCGAGGCCCGCCAGTGGCCGAATGGCGCGCAAGGCCAAGCGGCCTTCGGTGAGGGTGCCGGTCTTGTCGAAAATCACCGTGTCGATCTGGTTCAGGCCCTCCAGCACATGGCCGCGCGTCAGCAGCAGGCCAAGTTTGTGCAAGGTGCCGGTGGCCGCAGTCAGGGCGGTCGGCGTGGCGAGGGACAACGCGCAGGGGCAGGTGGCAACCAGCATCGCCAGGACGATCCAAAAGGCCCGCGAGGCATCCAGTTGCCACCACAGCAAGCCGATGGCCGCCGCCGCGACCAGGGAGAACAACAGGAACCATTGGGCGGCGCGATCGGCGATTTCCGCCAGTCGCGGTTTTTCGGCCTGGGCCCGCTCCAGCAGACGCACGATGGCCGACAGCCGGGTGTCTTGCCCGAGGGCCAGCACTTCGACGGTCAAGGCGCCTTCGACATTCAGCGTGCCCGCGGTGACCGCATCGCCCACTTGCCGAGGCTGTGGCAGGTATTCACCGGTCAGCAGCGATTCGTCGATGCTGGATTGACCCTCAAGGATCTTGCCATCGGCCGGCAGGACCGCCCCGGGATGTACCAGCACGCGGTCGCCGGTGCGCAATTCGTTGAGCAGGATACGTTCGCTCTGGCCGTCATCCGCCAGGCGCAGGCACGAGGCCGGCAACAGATTGACCAGCTGGGCGGTGGCGGCCGCCGTGCGCTCCCGGGCCCGGCGCTCCAGATAACGGCCGGCCAGCAGGAACAGGGCGAACATGCCCACGGCATCGAAGTACAACTCGCCGACGCCGGTGATCGATGTCCAGATACCTGCTATGTAGGCGCTGCCGATGGCCAGGGACACCGAAACGTCCATGGTCAGGTGGCGGGTGCGCAGGTCGCGCAGGGCGCCTTTGAAGAACGGCGCACAGCTGTAGAAGACGATGGGCGTGGTGAGAAACAGGGCGACCCAGCGCAGGATGGTGTGCATCTCCGGGCTCAGGTCGATGTTGAATTCCGGCCAGGTGGCCATAGTCGCCATCATCGCCTGGAACCACAACAGGCCGGCCACGCCCAATTGGCGCAGGGCCAGGCGGTTTTGTGCGGCGAGTTGTTCACAGGCCTGGTCGGCCTGGTACGGGTGCGCTACGTAGCCGATCTGGCGCAATTCGGCGAGCAGCGTGCTCAGCGGCAATTGGGCATCGGCCCAGCGCACATGCAGGCGATGGTTGGACAGGTTCAACCGCGCCTCGGCCACGGCCGGCAGGCTGCGCAGCTGTTTTTCGATCAACCAGCCGCAGGCGGCGCAACTGATGCCTTCCATCAACAGGGTGGTTTCGGCCAGTTCGCCTTCATGGCGCACGAATGATTGCTGTACGTCAGGGCGATCGTACAGCGCCAGTTCATCGGTCAACTGGACGGGCAAGGTTTCAGGATTGGCCGATGCTTCACTGCGATGCTGGTAATAACTTTCCAGGCCGCCGGCGACAATGGCTTCGGCCACCGCCTGGCAGCCCGGGCAGCACAGCTCGCGGGTTTCACCGAGGACAACGGCGGTGAAGCGACTGCCGGGGGGAACGGGCAGGGCGCAGTGGTAGCAGGGCTGTGGAGTGGTCATGGGTATCGCATGAAGGCCTTTGTGGAAGGAGCTTGCTACAAGTGAGGGCGCTTTTTGTGGCGAGGGAGCTTGCTCCCGCTGGCCTGCGTAGCAGGCCCAAAGCAGCCGACACGATGGAGCCTGATAGCGCCGGGACTCAGGCTTCAGGGCCGCTTCGCAGCCCAGCGGGAGCAAGCTCCCTCGCCACAACAGCAGCTTATTTTTTCAGGTCTTCAGCGCCTTGCAGCGGTTCATCGCCCAGCTGGATGGCCTGGTCGTGGTTGATCTGCTCTTCTTCGAACAGGCGCCAGGTCTTGTCGTGCTCCATCCCCAGCAATTCGACAAAGCGCCGGCCTTCGATCTTGTCCGTCAACTGGCCGACGTAGCGCCCCGGCTCACTGTCGTTGCGGGTCAGGACGATCTTGCGGTCCTTCTCCGGTTGGGTCGGCGAGATCAGGCTCAGTTCCAGGGTCTGGGGACGGCTGTCGCCGTTCAGGCGCAGGTTGACTTCGCCGGTCACGTCATCCAGTTGCACATTGGCATGCAGTTGCAGGGTCTGGGCCAGCAATTCGCGCTCCAGCGAGCGGTTGATGCCCTTGCCGGCTTCGTAATAGTTGTCATTGACCAAGTTGTCGGGGTTGTTCACCGCAATGGTCACCATCGTCAGGCTCAGTGTCACCGAACAGCTCAGGATCGCAATGATGATCCACGGCCAGAGGTGCTTGTACCAAGGGCTGGTGGCAGTTGCTGCAGGCATGTTCATTTCTCTCAACGAGTTTGTGGGCCGATGAACCGGCTCTTGGCTTCGATATGTACGCTTTCGTCATCGGCGTCCTTGAGGATGAACGTCACCTCGTTGGCGCTCGATGGCAGTTGTTCCGGTGCGCTGGACAGCTCGACCGGCTGGCTGTAGATCTCGCCGGCCGCGACCTTGATTTCCCGGCGACCTTGCAGCTTGAGGTCGGGCAGGCCAACGGCGTCCAGGACGTACGTATGGTCGCGTTGGTCTTTGTTCATGATCTTCAGGCTGTAGACGTTCTCGATCCGGCCTTCGGCGTTTTCACGGTACAGCACGCGATCCTTGCTGACATCGAACCCCACCAGCGAGCGCATGAAGAACGCCGCCGCCAGCAGGCTGATCATCGTCAGCAACACCAGCGCATAACCGATCAGGCGTGGGCGCAGTTTATTGGTTTTCTGCCCTGAGAGGTTGTGTTCGGTGGTGTAGCTGATCAGGCCGCGGGGATAATCCATTTTGTCCATGATGTTGTCGCAGGCGTCGATGCAGGCCGCGCAGCCGATGCACTCGACCTGCAGGCCGTCGCGGATGTCGATGCCGGTCGGGCAGACCTGGACGCACATGGTGCAGTCGATGCAGTCGCCAAGACCCAGGGCCTTGTAGTCGACGCCCTTCTTGCGCGGGCCACGGCTTTCGCCACGACGCGGGTCGTAGGACACGATCAAGGTGTCCTTGTCGAACATCACGCTTTGGAAACGCGCGTAAGGGCACATATAGATGCACACCTGTTCACGCAGCCAGCCGGCGTTGCCGTAGGTGGCGAGAGTGAAGAAGCCGATCCAGAAATACGACCAGCCATCGGCCTGGCCGGTAAAGAACTCGAACACCAGTTCGCGGATCGGCGTGAAGTAACCGACGAAGGTCACACCGGTGACGAAGCCGATCAGCAGCCACAGGCTGTGCTTGGCGAACTTGCGCAGGAATTTGTTGGCACCCATGGGCGCCTTGTCGAGCTTGATGCGCTGGTTGCGGTCACCTTCGGTGACTTTTTCGCACCACATGAAGATCCAGGTCCACACGCTTTGTGGACAGGTGTAGCCGCACCACACCCGTCCGGCATAGACCGTGATGAAGAACAGGCCAAACGCGGCAATGATCAGCATCCCGGAGAGCAGGATGAAATCCTGGGGCCAGAACGTCGCCCCGAAAATGAAGAATTTGCGTTCCGGCAGGTTCCACCAGACGGCCTGATGGCCGCCCCAGTTCAACCAGACCGTACCGAAATACAGCAGGAACAGGAACGCTCCGCCCACCATCCGCAGGTTGCGAAACAGGCCGGTGAAGGCGCGGGTGTAGATTTTTTCCCGAGAGGCATACAGGTCGACGCTTTTGTTAGCGTCCTTGGCAGGCGGGGTAACGTCATGTACCGGAATCTGGTTGCTCATCAATTGCATCCCACGGCAGTGGAAAAGTGCCGGGGCCAGTACGTGCCGACCTCGGTCAGAAAGGGTGTTGCAGTGGCGCAATGATACGCCTGTCGCTCTGGCTCAAGGGTGCGACCTTTGGTCGCGTTGGGCGTCTGGGTCGAATGGTGTAGCGGATGTAACAAGTCATGATCCAGATCAATTGACTATAGACAGTCGATGGCGTTGGCGAAACGAAGGCCACGTTCTGAGGGCTCCCCTGTTCGTGGCGAGGAGGCCTTCTGTGGCGAGGGAGCTTGCTCCCGCTCGGCGGCGCAGCCGTCGTAAATCAGGCTGGTGCGGTCTGACCTGGAAAAGCCTGGCGATTTTCTGGGGCGGCTTCGCCACCCAGCGGGAGCAAGCTCCCTCGCCACAAAAAGGCCACCTTGTAGTGACTGCCAAATAGACATCAGCCAACCCACGGATTGAGCACTGCCACGCCGCAGCCCTGGAAATCACTCACGTTGCGGGTCACCACGGTCAACCCATGGACCAGCGCGGTCGCGGCGATCAATGCATCACATTCATTGCTGCGGTCAGGCACATGCAGGCGAGCGCAGCGCAGCGCGACGGCACGGTCCACGGCCAGGATCCTGCCAGCAAAGGCCGGCAGCACATGATCATCCAGCCAGGCCCGCAAGCGGCTGCCTTGCGTCGGGTCCTTGCGTTCGAAGCGCAGCACGCCGGTTTCCAGTTCCAGTACGGTAATCGCCGAGACGTACAGGCTGGGCGCGGGAACGCTGCGCGCCCAGGCCTGGACGTTCTTGTCTGCCTGGGATTTGCGCAGTTCGGAAATGACGTTGGTATCGAGTAGAAACATTCAGGACAGGTCCACCGAGCGAGGCGTGATGACGGCGCGCTCGGTCTCGAAGTCGATGTCCGGCGCATCGGGCATGACCAGCAACTCGACAATGCTGGTGCCGAGGCCGGTCAGTTTCTGGTACTCCTCAATGCTTAGCAGCACATGGGCCGGCTTGCCACGGTCGGTGATGATCACCGGCCCTTCGCGGGTGGCTTTTTTGGCACCACTTGTGTCGTGGTTGAATTCACGGCTGGAGAGGGTGGTGATGGACATGGGCGTGCCCTCATGTTCAGTTCGAATGTAGGCACGTTACTACTGGTGTGGAGAGGCCGCAAGCGCAACAGAAATTTGCCCAGGTTTTCCCGCCGGTAATAAAAAGGCCCCGCCAATCGGATTGGCGGGGCCCTTTCGTGTATCAGCGACTTGTCTTACTGGGCGTCAGCGGCCGGAGCCTTTTCGCCGTGAGACAGGCTGTAGACATAGGCCGCCAGCAGGTGGACCTTGTCGTTGCCTTGCAGGTCGGCCTGGGCCGGCATCTGGCCCTGGCGACCGTAGCGGATGGTCTGCTGCAGTTGAGCGAAGCTCGAACCGTAGATGAAACCCGCTGGATGCGTCAGGTCAGGTGCGCCCATGGCGGGCGTGCCCTTGCCGGCAGGACCGTGGCAGGCCACGCAGTTGGCCGCGAACAGTTTCTGACCGTTGGCCGGATCGGCCTTGGCGCCTTCGGGCAGTTTGCGACCGTGCAGGCCGGTCACGAGATAGGCGGCCACATCGGCCACGCCTTGTTCGCCCACCACGGCAGCCCAGCCCGGCATCACGGCGTGACGGCCGCCCATGATGGTGGTCTTGATGGTTTCCGGCTCACCGCCCCAGCGCCAGTCGGCGTCGGTCAGGTTCGGGAAACCGTAGGCACCCTTGGCATCGGAACCATGGCAAACCGAGCAGTTGGAGGCGAACAGGCGGCCACCCATCTTCAGGGCTTGTGGGTCCTTGGCGACTTCTTCGATCGGCATGGAGGCGAACTTGGCGAAGATCGGACCGAACTTGGCGTCCGAGCGCGCCATTTCCTTTTCCCACTCATGAACGCCTGTCCAGCCGGTCTGGCCGTTGGCGAAGGCGGTCTGCTTTTCGGTGTCCAGGTAGTTATAGCCTGGCAGCAGGCCTTTCCAGTTGCCCAGGCCAGGGTAGAGCACCAGGTAACCGAGAGCGAAAATGATGGTGCCCACGAACAGCATGAACCACCATTTCGGCAGCGGGTTGTCGTACTCCTCGATCCCGTCGAAGGAGTGGCCAACCGTCTCTTCGGTGGCTTCGCTACGCTGGCCCTTGCGGGTCGACAGCAGCAGCCAGGTCAGGGCGAAGATCGTTCCCAGGCTGAGGACTGTGACGTACAGACTCCAGAATGTAGTCATTCTTTGTTACTCCTAGAAGCTTGCTCGACGTGCTTGATGGCTTCGGGATCATCCGCGAACGGCAGCAAGGTCGCGTCGTCAAACTCCGACTTGCGCTTGGGGCTGAACACCCACAGGGCCAGACCAATGAAGGCCACCATCACGACGACGGTGCCCAGGCCACGAATCATCCCGATATCCATCTAAATCACCGTTTGCTTTTGATGATGGTGCCCAGGCCTTGCAGATAGGCCACCAGCGCGTCCATTTCAGTCTTGCCCTTGACGGCATCCCTGGCACCGGCGATGTCTTCGTCGGTGTAAGGCACGCCCAAGGCACGCAGGACTTCCATTTTCTTGGCGGTGTCTTTGCCGTCGAGCTTGTTTTCTACGAGGAACGGGTAGGCCGGCATTTTCGACTCAGGCACCACGTTGCGCGGGTTGTACAAGTGCGCACGCTGCCAGTCGTCGGAGTAGCGGCCGCCAACGCGGGCCAGGTCCGGGCCGGTACGCTTGGAACCCCACAGGAACGGGTGGTCCCAGACGCTTTCGCCGGCAACGGAGTAGTGGCCGTAGCGTTCGGTCTCGGCGCGGAACGGACGGATCATCTGCGAGTGGCAGCCGACACAGCCGTTGGCGATATAGATGTCACGGCCTTCCAGTTCAAGGGCGGTACGCGGCTTCATGCCTTCGACCGGCTTGTTGGTCACATCCTGGAAGAACAGCGGAACGATCTGGGTCAGGCCGCCGATGCTCACGGCGATGACCATGAAGAAGGCCAGCAGGCCGATATTCTTCTCTACTGCTTCGTGCTTCATCAGTGAGCTCCAACTACGGCGATCTTGGCGGCGGCTTCAGCTTCAGCCGGGTCAGAGGCACGAACGGTGCGGTACACGTTGTAGGCCATGAACAGCATGCCGCTGGCGAAGAACGCGCCGCCCAGGGCACGCACGATGAAGCCAGGGTGGCTGGCTTGCAGCGCTTCGACGAACGAATAGGTCAGGGTGCCGTCGTCGTTGATCGCACGCCACATCAGGCCTTGGGTGATGCCGTTGACCCACATCGAGGCGATGTAGAGCACGGTGCCGATGGTCGCGAGCCAGAAGTGCGCGTTGATCAGGCCGGTGCTGTGCATCTGCGCACGACCGAACAGTTTCGGGATCATGTGGTAGATGGCGCCGATGGAAATCATCGCAACCCAACCGAGTGCACCGGCGTGTACGTGGCCGATGGTCCAGTCGGTGTAGTGGCTCAGGGAGTTGACGGTCTTGATGGCCATCATCGGGCCTTCGAAGGTCGACATGCCGTAGAACGCCAGGGATACCACCAGGAAGCGCAGGATCGGGTCGGTGCGCAATTTATGCCAGGCACCCGACAGGGTCATCATGCCGTTGATCATGCCGCCCCAGCTTGGCGCTAGCAGGATGATCGACATCGCCATGCCCAGGGATTGTGCCCAGTCTGGCAGTGCGGTGTAGTGCAGGTGGTGCGGGCCGGCCCAGATGTACAGGGTGATCAGCGCCCAGAAGTGGACGATGGACAGGCGATAGGAATAGATCGGACGCTCGGCCTGTTTCGGCACGAAGTAGTACATCATCCCCAAGAAGCCGGTGGTCAGGAAGAAACCCACGGCGTTGTGGCCGTACCACCACTGGATCATCGCGTCGGTCGCGCCCGAATAGGCCGAGTACGACTTGAAGAAGCTGACCGGCAGGGAGGCGTGGTTGACGATGTGCAGCATGGCGGTCACGACGATGAAGGCACCGTAGAACCAGTTACCGACGTAGATGTGCTTGGTCTTGCGCTTGACGATGGTGCCGAAGAACACCAAACCGTAGGTCACCCAGACGATCGCCAGCAGGATAGCCAGGGGCCATTCCAGTTCCGCGTATTCCTTGGTGGTGGTGAAACCCATTGGCAAGGTCACGATCGCGCCGACGATCACCGCTTGCCAACCCCAGAAGGTGAAGGCGGCGAGGCTGTCGGAAATCAGTCGCGTTTGGCAGGTTCGCTGCACGACGTAGTAAGAAGTGGCAAACAACGCACAACCACCGAAGGCGAAGATCACCAGGTTGGTGTGCAGCGGGCGCAGGCGTCCAAATGTCGTCCATGGCAGATCGAAGTTCAACTCCGGCCAGACCAGTTGCGAGGCGATGAAGACACCGAGCCCCATGCCAAGGATCCCCCAGACCACCGTCATGATGGCGAACTGGCGGACTACCTTATAGTTATAAGCAGTCGGACTGATTGCTGTGCTCATTCTAAGGTTCCACGGTTTGGGTGTTTTATTAGGATAAAAATCGGTCGCAAGTATGGAGAAAGCGGGGGGTCATTGCAACGCGCCATGACCTGGGTCAATGCTTTCCAAAGCTGATTCTGCGGCCTTTCCCTGTTCGGTGTAGGGACAAAATTGGCCCTCGGCAAAATGTCGCAACGAAGGAAAGAGGCGAGGGGGTCAGGTCGGTTGTAACGGGGTGTGTTCGAACACGGCGTTCGGGTGATGCCAGGCAACTGTCGCAACGGCCGGTATTCACCTGCCTTTGCGGCCTTTTTGTCGAACGATTGTCGAACGCATCGGGTCGGATCGACCTGAAACCGGCAGTCGCCAGCGCACGCAAAGGCAAGCTTAGACCTGATTCAGGGGAACCGAAAGAAAGACTATGGGAGGGTGCGACAATGAGTCGCGCAGGGGCACGGAACAGCCGCATCCAGATGAATGCGGCTGTTCGTGTGGTCAGGATTTATTCGCTTTTGTGTTCCGCTTGCAGGCGCTCGGTGCCGACACCCTGGGACAGGCTGTAGACATAAGCCGCGAGCAGTTGCACCTTGTCATTGCCCAGCAACTCATTCTGTGCCGGCATGTGGCCTTGGCGTCCATGGCGAATGGTCTGCTGCAACTGGGTCAGGCTGGTGCCGTAGATGAAGCCGGCCGGTTGCGTCAGGTTCGGCGCCCCCATGGCTTCGGTGCCCTGGCCGTTGGCGCCGTGGCAGGCAACGCAGGTGGTGTTGAAGGCCTGCTGGCCGGCTTGCAGGTCGGCACCGCTGTCCGCCGGCAAAGGCAGGCCGGCCAGGTCGTGGCGAACATAGGCGGCCACGTTCTTGACCCCGGACTCCCCCAGCACTTCGCCCCAGGCCGGCATCGCCGCCATGCGCCCGCCCATGATGGTCGCCTTGATGGTCTCGGCGCCGCCGCCCCAGCGCCAGTTGCTGTCGGCCAGGTTCGGGAAGCCGAAGGCACCCTTGGCGTCCGAGCCGTGGCAGACCGAGCAGTTGGAGGCGAACAGGCGGCCACCCATCTTCAAGGCCTGTGGGTCTTTGGCGACTTCTTCCACGGGCATGGCCGCGAACTTGGCGAAAATCGGCCCGAACTTGGCGTCGGCCTTGGCCATTTCCTTTTCCCATTCATGGGCGCCGGTCCAGCCGTTCTCGTACCCGGGCAGGATGCCTTTCCAGTTGCCCAGGCCCGGGTAGAGGACCAGGTAACCGACGGAAAACACCAGGGTGCCGGCGAACAACAGGAACCACCACTGCGGCAGTGGGTTGTCGTATTCCTCGATGCCGTCGAAGCTGTGGCCCATGGTCTGGTCGACGCTGCCCTTGGTCTCGCCCTTGCGGGTGCCGATCAGCAGCCAGGTCAGGCCGATGAGGCTGCCGAGGGTCAGTACGCAGATCCACGTACTCCAGAAGGTGGTCATGGCCGGGTACTCCTTGTTGCAGGGTCTTGGGGGGTGAGATCGGCGGGTGGCTCGTCGGCGAACGGCAGCAGGCGCGCCTGGGCGAACTCCGGTCCGCGCTTGCTGCTGAACACCCACAGGATCAGGCCGATGAAGGCGATGAACACCACGACGGTGCCCAGCCCACGGATCATTCCAGTGCTCATTTCAAAGAACATCAGGCTCACCTCTTGCTCTTGATGGCAGTGCCGAGCACTTGCAGGTAGGCCACCAGCGCGTCCATTTCGGTCTTGCCCTTGAGCGAGGCCACGCTGCCTGCGATGTCGTCGTCGGTGTACGGCACGCCGAGGGTGCGCATGGCGCGCAGCTTGCCTTCGGTGTGGCTGCTGTCCACGGCCTGGGCCACCAGCCAGGGGTAGGCCGGCATTTTCGACTCCGGCACGACGTTGCGCGGGTTGTACAAGTGAGCGCGGTGCCAATCATCGGAGTAGCGCGCGCCGACCCGTGCCAGGTCTGGCCCGGTACGCTTGGAACCCCACAGGAACGGGTGGTCCCAGACACTTTCGCCAGCGACGGAGTAGTGGCCGTAGCGCTCGGTCTCGGCGCGGAACGGACGGATCATCTGCGAATGGCAGCCGACGCAGCCTTCACGGATGTAAATGTCGCGGCCTTCCAGTTGCAGGGCGGTGTAGGGCTTCATGCCGTCCACCGGCTTGTTGGTCACGTCCTGGAAGAACAGCGGCACGATCTGGGTCAGGCCGCCAATGCTCACGGCCAGGACCATCAGCAGCATCAGCAGGCCGACGTTTTTTTCGATTGTTTCGTGTTTCATGGCGGACTCCTCAGGCCATCTGCGCGGCAGCGGCGGCTTCGGCAGGCTGGTAGGCCCGCACGGTGCGCCAGGTGTTGTAGGCCATCAGCAGCATGCCGATGAGGAAGATCGCCCCGCCCGCCAACCGCACGACGAAGCCTGGGTGGCTGGCCACCAGGGTTTCGACGAAGGAATAGGTGAGCGTGCCGTCCTCGTTCACCGCCCGCCACATCAGGCCCTGGGCGATGCCGTTGACCCACATCGAGGCGATGTAGAGCACGGTGCCGATGGTTGCGAGCCAGAAGTGCGCGTTGATCAGGCCGATGCTGTGCATCTGTGGCCGGCCGAAGACTTTCGGGATCATGTGGTACAGCGCGCCGATGGAAATCATCGCCACCCAGCCGAGCGCGCCGGCATGCACGTGGCCGATGGTCCAGTCGGTGTAGTGGGAAAGGGCGTTGACGGTCTTGATCGCCATCATCGGACCTTCGAAGGTCGACATGCCGTAGAACGCCAGGGACACCACCAGGAACCGCAGGATCGGGTCGCTGCGCAACTTATGCCAGGCGCCCGAGAGGGTCATCATGCCGTTGATCATGCCGCCCCAGCTCGGTGCCAGCAGGATCAGCGACATCACCATGCCCAGGGACTGTGCCCAGTCCGGCAGCGCGGTGTAGTGCAGGTGGTGCGGGCCGGCCCAGATGTACAGGGTGATCAGCGCCCAGAAGTGGACGATGGACAGGCGATAGGAATACACCGGGCGTTCGGCCTGCTTCGGCACGAAGTAATACATCATCCCCAGGAAGCCTGCGGTGAGGAAAAAGCCTACGGCGTTGTGCCCGTACCACCATTGCACCATCGCGTCCGTGGCCCCGGCGTACACCGAGTAGGACTTGGTCCAGCTCACCGGCAGTTCCAGGTTGTTGACGATGTGCAGGATCGCCACGGTCAGGATGAACCCGCCGAAGAACCAGTTACCGACATAGATGTGCTTGGTGTTGCGCTTGGCCACGGTGCCGAAGAACACAATGGCGTAGGCGACCCAGACGATGGTGATCAGGATGTCGATCGGCCATTCCAGTTCGGCGTACTCCTTGGAACTGGTGTAGCCCAGCGGCAGGCTGATGGCCGCCAGCAGGATCACCAGTTGCCAGCCCCAGAAGCAGAACGCGGCGATTTTCGGCGCAAACAGCTGGGTTTGGCAGGTGCGTTGCACCGAGTAGAACGAACTGGCAAACAACGCGCAGCCGCCGAAGGCGAAGATCACCGCGTTGGTGTGCAGCGGGCGCAGGCGGCCGAAGCTGGTCCAGGGCAAATCGAAGTTGAGCTGCGGCCAGACCAATTGGGCTGCGAGAAAAACCCCGAGCCCCATGCCGACGATGCCCCACACCACCGTCATAATGGCGAATTGGCGGACCACCTTGTAGTTGTAGGCGGTACTGATAGAAGTGTTCATGGTTCCCCATCCACGGTTCAGCCGAAGTGAGCGCCTGCGCAAGGCAGTGCGGCGTTCTTCGCCTGGAGTTATAGGCAGACTAAAAGCGAGGCAAGCATGGACAAACAGCACAAGGCCAGTATTGACGGGGATCAATGGGCGCGGTGCGTGGAGCAACATGGCTGGTTGTGGACGGTCGCGCGGCCCGGGGTGTGCGCCGAACCACCGACCCTGATCCTGGCCCACGGTGCCGGTGCGCCGATGGACAGCGGCTTCATGGAGGAAATGGCCGCACGCCTTGCTGCACAAGGTGTCAACGTGTTGCGCTTCGAGTTTCCCTACATGGCCCAGCGGCGTCTGGATGGCGGCAAGCGTCCACCGAACCCGGCGCCCAAGCTGCTCGAATGCTGGCGAGAGGTGTACGCCAAGGTGCGGCCTTATGTCGCTGGGCGGCTGGCCATTGGCGGCAAGTCCATGGGGGGGCGCATGGCGAGCCTGCTGGCCGATGAGCTGGGCGCCGATGCGCTGGTATGCCTGGGCTATCCCTTCTACGCGGTGGGCAAGCCGGAGAAACCGCGGGTCGAGCATCTGGCGGCATTGAAGACGCGCACGTTGATTGTCCAGGGCGAGCGGGATGCGTTGGGTAATCGGGAGGCGGTGCAGGGCTACACCTTGTCACCCAGCATCGAGGTGTTGTGGTTGGTGGCGGGGGATCATGACCTCAAGCCGCTGAAGGTTTCGGGGTTCAGTCATGAGCAGCATTTGGAGGCTGCTGCAGGCAAGGTGGCGGCGTTTCTTCAGGATTGATAGCGCCTGTCCTGGCCTCTTCGCGAGCAAGCCCGCTCCCACATTTTAGAATGCGTTCGCATGAAGAACTGCAATCCCCTGTGGGAGCGGGCTTGCTCGCGAAGATGGTTCATAAAGCGACACCACTTTTGAATTGGCAATAAAAAACCGGGAAGCAACACCTTCCCGGTTTTTTATTGGGCAGGCATCTATCAGCGGTTGAACCGCTCCACCAACGAATACTGCGTATTGGCTGTCCGGGTCAGCTCTTCGCTGAGCAGCGCCGAGCTGTGGGCCTGTCCCGAAGTCTGGTCGGCCAGTTCCGAGATGTTGCTGATGTTGCGGCTGATCTCCTCGGCCACTGAGCTTTGTTCCTCGGTGGCAGCGGCGATCTGGGTGGCCATGTCCGTGATATGCGCCACGGCTTCGCTGATGCCCACCAACGCCTGGTCCGCTTCCATGACCCGCGCCACGCCTTCTTCGGCCTGGCGGTTGCCGGCGTCCATGGTTTGCACGGCGTTGGTGGCGGTCTGCTGGAGCTTGGCGATCAGCGCGTGGATCTGCCCGGTGGACTCGCTGGTGCGTTGCGCCAGTTGCCTTACCTCGTCGGCCACCACGGCAAAGCCGCGGCCCATCTCGCCGGCACGGGCCGCTTCGATGGCCGCGTTGAGGGCCAGCAGGTTGGTCTGGTCGGCGATGCCTTTGATCACGTCGACCACGCCACCGATCTCGTCGCTGTCCTTGGCCAGTTGGGTGACGGTTTGACCGGTCTCACCCACTACCACCGATAGCCGCTCGATGGCATCGCGGGTTTCCCCGGCGATGTCGCGGCCGCGGCTGGTCAGGCGATTGGCTTCCTGGGTGGCATCGGCGGTGCGCTGCACGTGGCTGGCGACCTCCTGGGTCGTTGCCGCCATCTGGTTGACGGCCGTGGCGACCTGTTCGGTTTCCACCCGCTGACGTTCCAGGCCGCTGGAGCTGTCGTGGGCCAGGGTGTTGGACTGGCGAGCCTGGTCGTTGAGGTGTTCAGCGGTGTCCTGCAGGCGGGTCAGGCAGGTTTTCAGGCGCGCTTGCTGGCTGAGGATCGACATCTCCAGGCGTGCCTGGACGCCGCGGCTGTCGGTGTACATCCGCGCGATCAGCGGGTCGGAGGTGGTTTGTTCGGCCAGGCGCAGCAGGCGCTTGATCCCGCGTTGCTGCCATTGCAGGCCCATCAGCCCCAAGGGCACCGACAGCAGGGCGGCCAGGGCAAAGCCCCAGGAAGAATTCAGAAACGCGCCGACGACGAAGCCCAGCTGGCTGACCAGGATGAACGGCAGCCAGTCCTGCAGTATCGGCAACCACTTGTCGCTGCCCGGCACTGCGGACTTGCCCTGATTGATGCGTTGATAGAGGGCTTCGGCGCGGCCGATCTGCTCGGCGGTGGGCTTGACCCGCACCGACTCGTAGCCGACCACCTGATTGCCCTCGAACACGGGCGTGACATAGGCGTTGACCCAGTAATGGTCACCGCTCTTGCAGCGATTCTTGACGATGCCCATCCATGGCAAGCCTTGTTTCAGTGTGCCCCACATGTGCGCGAACACGGCGGAGGGGACATCGGGATGGCGCACGAGATTGTGCGGCGCACGGATCAGTTCTTCCTTCGAATACCCGCTGACTTCAACGAAAGCATCGTTGCAGTAAGTGATCACACCCTTGGTGTCGGTGGTGGAAATCAATCGTTGCTGGGCCGGGAAGGTCCTTTCGCGTTGTGTGACGGGTTGGTTGTTACGCATGGTGTGTAGATCCGCAAGGCTTTGAAAGGTTGTCGGCGTCGTCAGGTTTTAGTTGAAGTTATTTTTGCCTGTCGCTATCACGCCAGCATCGGGTAGGTAAAGAGGGCGAAATGAAGCAGGTTGAGCAGAAAATGCGTAGCGACCGCCGCGCCCAGGCCGCCAAAACGATACGCCAGGCCGTAACCGACGCCCGCCAGGCCCGACAACAGCACCCACTGCCAGCCCGCGCCGGCATGCACCAGGCCGAACAGCAGCGAGGCCAGGAGCAGCGCCAGGTTGTCGCCCTGGGCCAAATGTTTGAAGCGTCGACTCAACCCCCCCTGAATGTAGCCACGAAACAGCGCTTCCTCCACGATCGTGACCAATAAAAGATTATTAGCGGTCCACAACCAGGCGTGATCCGGCCACTTCGGCGCCCAGTGGACCATGCCCAGCAGCACAGCCCCGCCGAGGGCCAGCACCGCGCTCAGCCCCAAGCCCAGTGCCGTGGCCTGGACGGACAGGCGCAGTGAGCGCCGGCCGACGATCCAGGGGCAGGCCAGCAATAGCCAGAAACCGATCAGCGGCTTGTCCTGGTTCAGGTACATGGCAAACGGCACGGCATCATCGGTCAAACGCTGGGGGGCAATGGCCCGGCCGTTGAAGAAGCCAGGCATCCAGTGCAGGGCCAATGCCAGGGCCATGACAATGAACAGCGCATGCCCGAGAAACTGGCCAACCGGTGTCTGTTGCTGGCGAACCGCATACCCGGCGAACAGCAGCAGCGCAACCGAGATGGCCGCGGTCCAGGCCAACTGGCCGTAGAGCAGCGACAAGCCATAGCCGGTGGAAAGAAGGGCCAGGTGAAGCCAGGATAGAGCGGGCATACAACATCCTTTTAGCGGGAGAACTCTGGGCGAGGGCGGCCGTCGGGTCTTCGACGCCACTGTGTCGCGCAAAGAGCACATTTGTGTCCATGCAGATTCATGCGCAGGAAGGGCTGGCGGTTTGGCTGACTCTGTTCCGTGAGTGCCGGCGGGATTATAGGCGGGTCGATACAAAACATCGCCCGTTAAGAGGTGAATAACAGTCAGCGAGGCGCAGAACCTGTGGGAGCGGGCTTGCTCGCGAAAGCGGTGTGCCTGGCAGCATCAATGTTGACTGTTTCACCGCCTTCGCGAGCAAGCCCGCTCCCACAATTTCAAGCGGCAATCAATTGTCGCAAGACATAGTGAAGAATCCCGCCGGCCTTGAAATACTCCACTTCATTCAAGGTATCGATCCGACACAGCACTTCGATTCGCTCCTGGCTGCCATCCTCCCGGGTGATGACCAGGGGCAGGTTCATGCGCGGCGTCAGTTCGACGTCATTGAGGCCGAGGATGTCCAGGGTTTCCTTGCCCGTGAGGTTCAGGCTCTTGCGGTTCTGGTCGAGCTTGAACTGCAACGGCAGCACGCCCATGCCCACCAGGTTGGAGCGATGGATGCGCTCGAAGCTTTCTGCGATCACCGCCTTGACCCCCAACAGATTGGTGCCCTTGGCCGCCCAGTCCCGGCTCGACCCGGTGCCATATTCCTGGCCGGCGATCACCACCAGCGGCGTGCCCGCGACCTGGTACAGCATGGCGGCGTCGTAGATCGGCATGCGTTCGCCATTGGGAATGTAGATCGTATTGCCGCCTTCTTCGCCGTCGAGCATTTCGTTGCGGATGCGGATGTTGGCGAAGGTGCCGCGCATCATCACCTGATGGTTGCCACGCCGTGAACCGTAGGAGTTGAAGTCCCGTGGCTCCACGCCCTGTTCGCGCAGGTAACGACCGGCCGGGCTGTCGGCCTTGATGTTACCGGCCGGGGAGATGTGGTCGGTGGTTACCGAGTCCCCCAGCAGGGCCAGCACTCGGGCGCCCTCGACGTTCCTGACCGCCGGTGGCGGCCCGCCGATGTCGTCGAAGAACGGTGGATGCTGGATATAGGTCGAATCGTCCTGCCAGACATAGGTGGCCGCTTGCGGCACCTCGATAGCCTGCCATTGCTCGTCACCGGCAAACACAGCGGCGTATTCCTTGTGGAACATGCTGGTATTGACCTGGGCCACGGCGGCGGCGACTTCCTGGCTGCTGGGCCAGATGTCCCGCAGGTACACCGGTTTGCCGTCCCGGTCGTTGCCCAGCGGCTCGCTACTGATGTCGATGCGCACCGTGCCGGCCAGGGCATAGGCGACCACCAATGGCGGCGAGGCCAGCCAGTTGGTCTTCACCAGTGGGTGCACTCGGCCTTCGAAGTTGCGGTTGCCCGACAAGACCGAGGCCACGGTGAGATCGGCTTTCTGGATGGCTTTCTCGATGGGGTCCGGCAACGGCCCGGAGTTGCCAATGCAGGTGGTGCAACCATAGCCCACCAGGTCGAAACCGAGTTTATCCAGGTATTCGGTCAGGCCGGCCGCGTTGTAGTAATCGGTGACCACCTTGGAGCCCGGTGCCAGGGAGCTCTTGACCCAAGGCTTGCGAACCAAGCCTTTTTCCACGGCTTTTTTCGCCAGCAGCCCGGCGGCCATCATGACGCTGGGGTTGGAGGTGTTGGTGCACGAGGTGATCGCGGCAATCACCACCGCGCCGTTTTTCAGGCGATGGGTGTGGCCTTCGTATTCGTACTCGGCTTCGCCTACCTGGTCGGCGTTGCCCACCGCGACGCCACCGCCGCCTTCACTTTCCAGGCGGCCTTCTTCCTTACTGGTGGGTTTGACCTGCAATTCCAGGAAGTCGCTGAAGGCCTGGCCGACATTGGGCAGCGAGACCCGGTCCTGAGGGCGTTTAGGGCCGGCGAGGCTGGCCTCGACGCTGCCCATGTCCAGCTCCAGCGTATCGGTGAACACCGGTTCCTGGCCGGGCAGGCGCCATAGGCCCTGGGCCTTGCAATAGGCCTCCACCAGCTTCACGGTGTCAGCCGGACGCCCGGACAGGCGCAGATAGTCCAAGGTCACCTCATCCACCGGGAAGAATCCGCAGGTGGCGCCGTATTCCGGGGCCATGTTGGCAATGGTGGCGCGGTCGGCCAACGGCAGGTCGGCCAGACCGTCGCCATAGAACTCGACGAATTTGCCCACCACGCCTTTCTTGCGCAGCATCTGCGTGACGGTCAGCACCAGGTCGGTGGCGGTGATGCCTTCGCGCAGTTTGCCGACGAGTTTGAAGCCAACGACTTCGGGAATCAGCATCGACACCGGTTGACCCAGCATCGCTGCTTCCGCCTCGATCCCCCCGACGCCCCAGCCCAGTACACCGAGGCCGTTGATCATGGTGGTGTGGGAATCCGTGCCCACGAGGGTATCCGGGAAGGCGTAGGTGCGGCCGTCCTCTTCTTTGGTCCACACGGTGCGACCCAGGTATTCGAGGTTGACCTGGTGACAGATGCCGGTGCCCGGCGGCACCACGCTGAAGTTGTCGAAGGCGCTCTGGCCCCAGCGCAGGAAGGCGTAGCGTTCGCCGTTGCGCTGCATTTCGATGTCGACGTTCTGCTCGAACGCCTGGCTGCTGGCGAACTTGTCCACCATCACCGAGTGGTCGATCACCAGGTCCACGGGGGACAGCGGGTTGATCCGCTGGGGGTCGCCGCCGGCCTTTTCCACAGCGGCGCGCATGGCGGCCAGGTCGACTACGGCGGGCACGCCGGTGAAGTCTTGCATCAGCACCCGTGCGGGGCGGTATTGGATCTCGCGGTCGGAGCGGCGCTCCTTGAGCCAACCGGCCAGGGCCTTGAGGTCGGCGCCGGTGACGGTTTTTTCATCTTCCCAGCGCAGCAGGTTTTCCAGCAGCACTTTCAAGGACATGGGCAGTTTGTCGAGGTCGCCCAGGCTTCGGGCGGCATCCGGCAGGCTGAAATAGTGGTAGGTCCTGGCGTCGACTTGCAGTGTTTTAAGGGTTTTCAGGCTATCGAGGGACGGCATTGAAATCACTCCTTTGAGTCCGCACGGCTACGGACTGACGGAACGGACAGAGCCTTTAACCTAGCCCTGTTTTGAGCGTATGACTAATCACTGGACTCTATTGCAAGGTTCGCGGTTCCGAACTCCGCTATCATGCGGCGGTTTTCGTGACAGGCTTTGCTACGGAGTTTCAATGAACACGCTTTTTATGCACTGCCGGCCGGGCTTCGAAGGCGAGGTCTGTTCCGAGATCGCCGAACATGCGGCTCGGCTCAACGTGGCCGGCTATGCCAAGGCCAAGCCGGCCAGCGCCTGCGCCGAATTTGTCTGCACGCAAGAGGACGGCGCCGAACGGCTGATGCGTGGGCAGCGTTTTGCCGAGCTGATTTTCCCGCGCCAGTGGGCGCGGGGCACGTTCATTGACTTGCCGGAAACCGACCGTATCAGCGTCATCCTGGCCCACATGAGCGGCTTCCCAGTCTGTGGCAGCTTATGGCTCGAGGTGGTCGACACCAATGACGGCAAGGAACTGTCGAACTTCTGCAAGAAATTCGAAGGCCCGCTGCGCAAGGCGTTGAGCGGGGCTGGCAAGTTGGTGGACGATCCGCGCAAGCCGCGCCTGCTGCTGACCTTCAAGAGTGGCCGCGAAGTCTTCCTGGGCCTGGCGGACGCGGATAATTCGGCGATGTGGCCGATGGGCATCCCGCGCCTCAAGTTCCCCCGGGAGGCGCCAAGCCGCTCCACCCTCAAGCTCGAAGAAGCCTGGCACCATTTCATCCCCCGGGACCAGTGGGACGAGCGCCTGCACAGTGACATGACCGGCGTGGACCTCGGCGCCGCGCCGGGCGGTTGGACCTGGCAACTGGTCAACCGCGGCATGCTGGTGACGGCCATCGACAACGGCCCGATGGCCGAAAGCCTGATGGATACCGGCCTGGTGCAGCATCTGATGGCGGACGGCTTCACGTTCAAGCCCAAGCAGCCGGTGGATTGGATGGTCTGCGACATCGTCGAAAAGCCCGCGCGCAACGCGGCGATGCTGGAGGAGT
This sequence comes from Pseudomonas sp. Z3-6, assembly GCF_051131985.1. Classification (NCBI taxonomy): domain Bacteria; kingdom Pseudomonadati; phylum Pseudomonadota; class Gammaproteobacteria; order Pseudomonadales; family Pseudomonadaceae; genus Pseudomonas; species Pseudomonas sp. Z3-6. Next base: position 4,826,327 of record NZ_CP071644.1, on the reverse strand, counting down.
GGATTGGCGAAGGGCATTGCCGCGAGGCTGTGGTCAACCTCAAGCTGCCTATGAAACAGCGTTATGCCGAGGTGAAACGCCTGCTCGAACGCATCGCCGAGGGTTTCAAGGCCCGGGGTATCCAGGTTGAAATCGGTTGCAAGCAGCTGTACCACGACCGCGAGGAAGTGACGTGCCATCTGCGGCGGCTGGATACCAAAAAGCCGAAGTCCCGCTGAAGCTATGGAGCGAGCTTTTGTGGCGAGGGAGCTTGCTCCCGCTGGGTTGCGAAGCAACCCCAATGTCCTGTTGGACTCCTAAAGTGACGACTGCTTCGCAGCCGAGCGGGAGCAAGCTCCCTCGCCACAGGGCTGATGTACATCTGTTAAGAGCGCCGGCATTGCGCGACAATGCCGGCCAGTTTCAGGAGTAGAACATGAGTGAAATGAACGACACGCCGGTCGACGGCACACTGGATGCCACGGGCCTCAATTGCCCGGAACCGGTGATGATGCTGCACCAGCACATCCGTGACCTGGCCCCCGGTGGCCTGTTGAAAGTCATCGCCACCGACCCCTCGACTCGCCGCGACATCCCCAAGTTTTGCGTGTTCCTGGATCACGAACTGGTGGCCCAGCAGGAAGAGGCTGGTACCTACCTCTACTGGATCCGCAAGAAACTCGCTTAATCCGTCGAGTGGCTGACGCGGATCTGCTTGCGTGCGCTGCGTGTCAGGCGGATCGACAACATCAGCGCCGCGCAGCTCAGGCCTACGATCAGGCCTTGCCACAACCCGCTCGGGCCGCTGGCCGCGCCGAGCCAGTCGGTCAGGCCCAGCGCGTAGCCCACCGGCAGGCCGATGCCCCAATAGGCGAACAGGGTCAGGATCATCGTCACACGGGTGTCCTGGTAGCCGCGCAACGCGCCTGCCGCCGTGACCTGGATCGCATCGGAAAACTGGAACAGCGCCGCGTAGACGATCAGCATCGAGGCCACTTCGATCACCACCGGGTCGGCGGTATAGATCGCCGCGATAGGCCCGCGCAATGCGAACATCAGGCTCGCCGACAGGCAGGCGTACGCCAGGGCCGTGCCCATGCCCACCCCGGCGGCAAAGCGCGCTTCACGGGGCTGGCGACGGCCCAAGGCCTGGCCGACCCGCACCGTGACAGCCATGCCCAGGGAGTAGGGGATCATGAACACCAGGGAGCTGAAGTTCAGCGCGATCTGGTGCCCGGCCACCACCGTGGCCCCGAGGCTGCCGATCAGCAGCGCGATCACCGCGAAAATACTCGACTCGGCGAACACCGCGATGCCAATTGGCAGGCCGATGCCCAGCAGGCGCTTGATCACTGTCCATTGCGGCCAGTCGAAACGGCTGAACAACCGACTCGACTGATAGGCCGGTGCCCAACGGGCCCAACCGGCCATGCCCAGCGCCATGAACCACATCACGATGGCCGTGGCCCAGCCGCAACCGACGCCGCCCATGGCGGGCACGCCCAGGTGCCCGTAGATGAAGATGTAATTGAGCGGAATGTTCAATGCCAGCCCGCACAGCCCCAGCACCATTGCCGGTCGCGTGCGGCCCAGGCCATCGCTGAAGCAGCGCAGCACGTGATACAGCGCCACGGCCGGCAGGCCCGTGCCGATGCCACGCAGGTATTCCATGCAGGGGCCGATCAATTCGGGATCGACCTTCATGATGTGCAGGATCGGTTCGGCGCTGAACAGCGCCAGGGTCGCGAGCAAACCCACCACCAGCGCCAGCCACAGTGCCTGGCGCACCAGCGGCCCGATTTCGTCGAACGTGCCGGCACCGAAGCGCTGGGCCACTTTTGGCGTGGTCGCCAGCAACGTGCCGGTCATCAACAGGAACACCGGTACCCAAATCGAGTTGCCCAGGGCCACGGCCGCCAAGTCCCGTGGGCCGACCCGACCGGCCATCACCGCGTCGACAAAGCCCATGGCGGTGGTCGCCAGTTGCGCCACCATGATTGGCACGGCCAAGGCCAGCAGGGTCTTGAATTCCAGACGCACCCGGGCCGGGCGGGAAAGGGTGGCAGGAGAGTCGATGACAGGATTCACAGGCGAAGCGTCCGAGAGAAATTAGCGCAAGGCGGCGAATTCTACGCCTTGACGCTGTGGTCAGGAAAAAAGCTGTGTTGTGGATTTGTAATCGTCAACGTCTGCCCGGGTAGTTTCTGTGGCGAGGGAGCTTGCTCCCGCTGGACTGCGAAGCAGGCCAAAAAGCGGGCGGCTGCTTCGCACCCGAGCGGGAGCAAGCTCCCTACCACAAACGCGTTCACTGAGGCAATGGACTGGCCCATCGAGGCGAGGAACGCCTACACTGCCCCTCCCGCCTAAGGAGCTCTGCCATGCTGATCGTCGCCGACGAAAACATCCCCCTGCTTGATGCGTTTTTCCACGGGTTCGGCGAAATCCGCAGGGTACCGGGCCGGGGAATCGACCGGACGATGGTCGAGCAAGCCGATGTGCTGCTGGTGCGTTCGGTCAGCCAGGTCAATCGGGCGCTGCTGGAGGGTAGCAAGGTACGCTTCGTCGGCACATGCACCATCGGCACCGATCACCTGGACCTGGATTATCTGGCCGAGGCCGGTATTCACTGGGCCAGCGCACCCGGTTGCAACGCCCGTGGCGTGGTGGACTACGTGTTGGGCAGCCTGATGACCCTGGCGGAAATCGAAGGCGTGGCGCTCGCGCAGCGGACCTTCGGCGTGGTCGGCGCAGGGCAGGTGGGCGGGCGGTTGATCGAACTGCTCAAGGGCCTGGGCTGGACCGTCAAGGTCTGCGATCCGCCGCGTCAGGCCGCCGAGGGCGGTGACTATGTGAGCCTGGAACAGATCATCGAGCAATGCGATGTGATCAGCCTGCACACCCCGTTGACCCACGACGGCGAGCAACCGACCTGGCACCTGTTCGACGAAGCGCGCCTGAACCAGCTCAAGCCCGGCACCTGGCTGATCAATGCGGCCCGCGGCCCGGTGATCGACAACGCCGCGCTGCGCGAGGTGTTGCTGGAGCGCGAAGACCTGCAAGCGGTGCTGGATGTCTGGGAGCAGGAGCCCACCGTTGATGTGAACCTGGCCGATTTGTGCGTGATCGCTACCCCGCACATTGCCGGTTACAGCCTCGATGGTCGTCAGCGCGGCACCGCCCAGATCTACCAGGCCTTGTGCGCTTTCCTGGAACAGCCGGTTGAAGTCAGCCTCAGCGACCTGTTGCCTCGGCCTTGGCTCGGTGGCATCACCCTGGATGCCGCAACCGACCCGGCCTGGGCCTTGGCGGCGTTGTGCCGGAGCGTGTACGACCCCCGTGGCGACGACGCAAACTTTCGCCGCAGCCTGGTGGGCACGGTCAGCGAGCAACGCAGCGCGTTCGACGCCTTGCGCAAGCATTATCCGCCACGGCGGGAAATCGACAGCTTGAAGGTTCGTATCGAAGGGCAGTCGGCGACCTTGCAACAGATCGTGACGGCGCTGGGTGCCACTGCCATATAGCGTGGAGCGCTGTTGTGGCGAGGGAGCTTGCTCCCGCTCGGCTGCGAAGCAGTCGTCGCTTTTTGGAATCCAAAAGGCATTAGGGTCGCTTCGCAACCCAGCGGGAGCAAGCTCCCTCGCCACAAGAGCCTCACCACAAGAGTCTGCAAAATCAACCGGCATAAAAAACCCGACATCAAGGTCGGGTTCAATCGAGACGGGCTGTATCACTTTTGTTCGGCAGGCTTGACCAGTCGTTTTTCCAACTCGCCGCAGGCTTTGCGAATCATGTCTTCGGTGATCGGTACTTCGCGCCCTTGTTCATCGATGAACGAGCAGCCCAGAGATTGGTCCGGTTGCGTGCGGATTACTTGAATCTTGTCGTCGCTGCTGTGTTGCAAGGACATGGCCTGTCTCCTCATCAGGTTGTGTGCCTACTTTAATGTCGCCAGGTGACCGAGCCATGACACTCCTTGCAGGTTCATGGCGACACCTCCACTCAATCAGAAACACAGTCGCGTTTCCAGCCAGACTTTAGACCGATAACATCTAGCGCCTAGTCGTCGTGGTCATATTTAACCTGACTCATTCTGATTCAACCTGGTTCCGTTGCGTTTCGACCGCGCGGGCCGGCCTTTTCCTGCTGAATTATCGGACGCCTTTGATGCTTTCTTCTCGACATCGCCGTGCCATACGCCTGGCCACCGGCTTCATCGCCCCTTATCGCAAACAAGTCGCCGGCGCGTTGCTGGCCTTGATTGTCACTGCCGGCATTACCTTGTCGATGGGCCAGGGCATCCGCTTGTTGGTGGACCAGGGCTTCATGACCCGTTCGCCACACTTGCTCAATCAATCCATCGGCCTGTTCATGGTGTTGGTGGTGGGGCTGGCGATCGGTACGTTTGCACGTTTTTACCTGGTGTCCTGGATCGGCGAGCGGGTAGTGGCCGATATCCGGCGGCAGGTCTTCAACCATCTGGTGTACTTGCACCCAGGCTTCTACGAAAACAACCGCAGTTCGGAAATCCAGTCGCGGCTGACCACTGACACGACCTTGCTGCAATCGGTGATCGGTTCGTCGCTGTCGTTGTTTTTGCGCAATGTCTTGATGGTGGTGGGGGGCATCGTGCTGCTGTTTGTCACCAATCCCAAGTTGACCAGCATCGTGGTGATTGCCCTGCCGCTGGTATTGGCGCCGATCCTGATCTTTGGGCGGCGAGTGCGCAGCTTGTCGCGTGAGAGCCAGGACCGTGTTGCCGACGTCGGCAGCTACGTCTCCGAAACTCTCGGCCAGATCAAGACCGTGCAGGCCTACAACCATCAGGTCCAGGACGAACAGCGTTTTTCCGTGACAGTGGAGCAGGCCTTCCACACCGCTCGCAAGCGCATCGCCCAGCGGGCCTGGCTGATCACCCTGGTGATCGTGCTCGTGCTGGGGGCGGTGGGGGTAATGCTCTGGGTCGGCGGTATGGATGTGATCGCCGGGCGGATTTCCGGCGGCGAGCTGGCGGCGTTCGTGTTCTACAGCCTGATTGTCGGCAGCGCCTTCGGGACCCTGAGCGAAGTGATCGGCGAGCTGCAGCGGGCGGCCGGTGCGGCAGAGCGCATTGCCGAGCTGCTGCGTTCGGAGAACATCATCCAGCCGCCGGCCTCAGGACTCGTGACCTTGCCGGTGCGGGTCCGCGGCGATTTACGTCTTGAAGGCGTGCGTTTTTCCTATCCGTCCCGGCCGGACAGTTACGCGGTCGACGGTCTCGACCTGAGCGTCAAGGCCGGCGAGACCCTGGCCCTCGTCGGGCCTTCCGGTGCGGGTAAGTCGACGGTCTACGACTTGCTGTTGCGTTTCTATGATCCGGTGCAAGGGCAGATCCTGATCGACGACGTGCCGTTGACCCAGCTCGATCCGTTGGACCTGCGCCGGCACTTCGCCCTGGTCTCACAAAACCCGGCGCTGTTTTTCGGCACGGTCGAAGAAAACATTCGTTACGGCAATCCGCAGGCGACGCCCGAACAGGTGCGCGAGGCCGCGCAGATCGCCCATGCCCATGACTTCATCGAAAAAATGCCCAACGGCTACCAGACTCACCTGGGCGACGGCGGCCTGGGCTTGTCCGGCGGCCAGCGCCAACGCCTGGCCATCGCCCGAGCCTTGTTGGTGGATGCGCCGATCCTGCTGCTGGACGAAGCCACCAGTGCCCTCGATGCGCAAAGCGAACACCTGATCCAGCAAGCCTTGCCTAGCCTGATGAAAAACCGCACCACCCTGGTCATTGCCCATCGCCTGGCCACGGTGAAAAACGCCGACCGGATCGCGGTGATGGACCAGGGCAAGGTGGTTGCCGTGGGCACTCACCAGGAGCTGGTAGCCAGCAATGCGCTGTATGCGCGGTTGGCGGCGTTGCAGTTCAATCAGCACGGCGAGGATGTTTAGTGAGTTTGATGTGTTGAGATCAATGTGGGAGCGAGCCTGCTCGCGATAGCGGCTGATCAGCAACAAAGATGCTGACTGTCACACCGCTATCGCGAGCAGGCTCGCTCCCACAGGGTCCAGCAACCGACCCAGTCACCGAGCAAAAAAATGCCCGCTTCCTTCGAGGCGGGCATTTTTTCTTCTCAGTAACAGCCTGCGCTAATACTCACTGATCATCGAAATACCGCTCATGCCAGTCCACCAGCGGTTGCGGCGAGTTGAGCTTCTGGCCGTAGATCACCGAATATGACAACACGTTCTGCACGTATTGGCGGGTCTCGTCGAATGGAATACTTTCGACCCAGACGTCGAAGCTCAAGTGATCGGCACCGCGCAACCATTGGCGCACGCGACCGGGGCCGGCATTGTAGGCCGCCGAGGCGAGGACGCGGTTGCCGTTGAACTGGCTGTGAACCTGGCTCAGGTAGGCCGCGCCCAACTGGATGTTCTTGTCCGGGTTCAACACTTGCTGAGGCGACGCCAGGGGAATGCTGAACTTGCGCGCGGTTTCCTTGGCAGTGCCAGGCATCAGTTGCATCAGGCCGGCGGCGCCGACGCTGGAGCGGGCGTCGTCCATGAAGGCACTTTCCTGGCGAGTGATTGCGAAGACCCAGCTCGAATGCAGGCCACGCACCTTGGCTTCACGTACCAGGGTGTCGCGGTGGGCCATCGGGAAACGGATGTCCAGGTCGTCCCAGTACTTGGCCTGGCTGATGGTGCGAATGGCCGGGAAATACCACTTCAGGTCATAGGCCAGTTTCGCCTGGGCGACCATTTCGTCCCGGTTGAAATGCCGGCTGACGTGATACCACTCGCGGCGTCCGTCCACGATGTCCCCACGGGCATGAAACTCCAGTGCACGACGCACGCCCGGTGTGTTGCGCACCTTATTGATCAGCGCCTGGCTCATCACCAGTGGCTTGTTGACGAGGGAATACGGCGACTGGGAGCGGTCGGCGGCCAGGAAGCCATAAAAGTCCCGCTCACGGGCCAGGTGCTTGTAGAGCGCCAGGGCCTCGGGGTTTTGCGGCTGCGCCAGCTCCAGCGTGCGGGCTTGCCAGTAGCGCCAGCGGTTGGTGCTCGCCAGCGACTCGGGCAGGCGGCGGGTCAGTTGGTAGGCATCGTCCCAGCGGGCCAGGCGCAGCAGCAGGCGCAAGCGCCACTCCGAAACGGTGTCGTCGCGCAGTTCCGGGTCGTATTTGGTCATCACGTCCAAGGCGCGGCTGTCGAAGCGCTTGGCCAGGGTCAGGCCGATTTCCCGGGCAATCGCGACTTTTTCATCCCGGGAAAAATGCATGGTGCTGGCGTAGCCATCCAGCAGCGCCATGGCTTTTTCCGGATCCTGGCGGGCCAGGCGACGCAGGCCGAGGCTGACGATATCGGACATCGGTTCATCGGCCGGGCTGAAGCGCGAGGGCTGGTTGAGCAACTCAGGCTTTTGCGCCACGTCCACCAGCAACTTGCCACGGGGGGCGAGAGTGGTCAGGCCGCTGACCAGGCTGTTGGCCAGCGGATAATTGCGCGCCTGGGCGGCCAGCTTGGTGCGCTCCCAGCGTTTCTGCTCGGTCAACTGGCCCTGGGATGCCCATAGGCCGAACAACGCATCGCAGGCCTGGGGCTGTGACTTGCCGGTGAGCCAGAGCTTTTCGGCATTGGCATAGCCTTCGGCCTTAAGGCCATGGCTGAGCTGGTACTGAGCGTTGAGGCAGTCCAATTCGGTGAAGTTGAGCTTGGGGTCGTAATACTTGACGAAGGTCGCCCAATCGCCGCGCTCGGCCAGCCAGCGCAACCAACGCAGTTTCATCCAGTTGGCCTGGGGCAGGTCACCGTGCTCGGCGAGGAATTTTTCGATTTCGGCGTTGCTGGCGCTCTTGAGGCGCGCGGTCAGTTCATCGTAGGCCAGGTAGGGCTCCAACGGGTAATCGCGCAAGGCCTGGCTGTAGCGAAAGTAAGGGCCGGAATCACCCTTGGCCAAGGCCCGCTTGGCCTCGTTGTAATACTGGCGCTGAGTGGAAATATCCACCGCCTGAGCGGATTGAACGGCAGTGGCACATACAAAAAGACACGATAAAACACTGAAAAGGCGACTGCGCATGAGACGTCCGGGCAGAAAAAACATGACAAGCCCAAGGGTTAACCCAGGGTAACTGTCTGTAGCTTAGCCTTTTGCCAGCAGCCGGCGAAAGCTTTGCAGGGCTGTCGGTGCAAGTTCGCAACATTTGTCGTGCAGAGTGCTTCAGTGGCGAAATTGGCGGACCCTTGAGGCCTCATCTCAGGTAGAATGCGCGCCCGGTTTTTGGAGAAGCTCATGACCCTGCTCAAATTCAGCGATGTGTCCCTTGCTTTCGGCGCTATGCCGTTGTTGGACAAGGTGTCCTGGCAGATCGCCCGTGGTGAGCGGGTGTGCATCATCGGCCGCAACGGCACTGGCAAGTCCAGCATGATGAAGCTGGTCAAGGGCGATCAAAAGCCCGATGACGGCTCGGTCTGGCGCGCGCCAGGCCTGAAAATCGGCGAATTGCCCCAGGAACTGCCGGTGGCCGACGAGCGGACCGTATTCGACGTGGTCGCCGAAGGCCTGGACGGGGTCGGCGCGCTGTTGGCCGAGTATCACCACCTGAGCCAGAACATCGTCACCGATGCCGACCTGGACAAGTTGATGCACGTGCAGCACGACCTTGAAGCCCGAGATGGCTGGCGTCTGCAGCAACTGGTTGACAGCACCCTGAGCCGCCTGCAATTGCCGGCCGACAAGACCCTCGCCGAGTTGTCCGGCGGCTGGCGTCGTCGCGTCCTGCTGGCCCAGGCCCTCGTGTCCGAGCCGGACCTGCTGCTGCTCGACGAACCGACCAACCACCTGGACATCGGTGCCATCGCCTGGCTTGAAGAAGCCCTGAAGGACTTCCAGGGGGCGGTGCTGTTCATCACCCACGACCGTTCCTTCCTGCAGAACCTGGCGACGCGCATCCTTGAACTGGACCGCGGCGGCCTGATCGATTGGAACGGCGACTACGCCAGCTTCCTGGTGCACAAGGAAGCGGCGCTGGCGGCGGAAGAAACCGCCAATGCCCTGTTCGATAAGAAACTGGCCCAGGAAGAAGTCTGGATTCGCCAGGGCATCAAGGCTCGTCGCACCCGCAACGAAGGCCGTGTGCGGGCCCTCAAGGCCTTGCGCGTTGAGCGCAGCGAACGCCGTGAACGTACCGGCAAGGCCAATATCCAGTTGGATACTGCCGACAAGTCCGGCAAGCAGGTGATGGTCCTTGAGAATGTGAGCTTCGCCCACCCTGGCGGCCCGTTCCTGATCAAGGACTTCTCCATGGTCCTGCAGCGTGGCGATCGCATCGGCTTGCTAGGGGCCAACGGCACCGGCAAGACGACTTTGCTCAAACTGATGCTTGGCGGCCTGGTGCCGACCAATGGCAAGGTGGAGGAGGGTACGAAGATCGACGTTGCCTACTTCGACCAGTTGCGCCATCAGTTGGACCTGGAAAAGACCGTGATCGACAACGTGGCCGAAGGCCGCGATTTCATCGACATCGATGGCCAGAGCCGTCACGTGTTGAGCTACCTCGGCGATTTCCTGTTCAGTCCACAGCGTGCCCGTACGCCGGTCAAGGCGCTGTCGGGCGGTGAGCGCGCCCGTCTGTTGCTGGCCAAGCTGTTCAGCAAGCCAGCGAACCTGCTGGTGCTCGACGAACCGACCAACGACCTGGACGTGGAAACCCTGGAGTTGCTGGAAGAAGTGCTGTTGACCTTCAACGGCACCGTGCTGATGGTCAGTCACGACCGGGCATTCCTCGACAACGTGGTCACCAGCACCCTGGTGTTCGAAGGCGAAGGCCTGGTGCGTGAATACGTCGGTGGTTATCAGGACTGGCTGCGCCAGGGCGGCTCGCCGCGTCTGCTTGGGGTCACCGAGAGCAAGTCCGGCAAGGCCGACCTGAATTCGGCGGTGGTCAAGGCCGAGCCCGCGCCGGTTGCCGCCGCAGCTCCGGCCCCGGCGAAGAAAAAGCTCAGCTACAAATTGCAGCGCGAGCTGGAGGCTCTGCCGGGCGATATCGATGCGAAGGAGCAGCAGATCGCCGCGGTGGAAGCCGAAATGGCCGACGCTGGGTTCTATCAGCGGCCTGCTGCCGAAACCGCCAAGGTTATCGCGCAGTTGGAACAACTGCAGGCCGAGCTGGATGCATTGGTCGAGCGCTGGGCCGAGCTGGACGCTTGATCCATTGAGATAAGAAACCAATCCCTGTGGGAGCGAGCCTGCTCGCGATAGCGGTCGATCAGCGCCATTGGTGTTGGCTGACACACCGCTTTCGCGAGCAGGCTCGCTCCCACAGGGGTATATGGCTCAGGTGCGCTTGACCAGGTGCACTGCCAGCACATCGCAGGGCGCGCCATGCAGCACATCGTTGGCAGTCGAGCCCAGCAGAAGCGCCAGGCCATGGCGACCATGGCTGCCGACGACAATCAGGTCGCAACCCTGTTCCTTGGCCAGGTGATGGATCTCCTGGCGTGGCTGGCCGTAGGTCAAGTGGCTGAACTCCTTCTTCAGGGCCGGGTATTTCACGATCAGTCGGTCAAGGCGTTCCTTGGCCTGGTCGAATTGCTGCTGCTGCAACTGGGAAAGGTCCATCGGCACGTCGCCGCCGAAGGCCATGGCCATTGGTTCGACGATATGCACCAGCGACAGCTGGGTGTCTCGGCCTTCGCAAAGGGCGAGGGCGCGCTTGACGACCGGATCGCATTCTTCAGTGAGGTCAACGGCGACCAGAACGTGGTTGTAGTACATGGAAGGCACTCCAGAGAATTGCGATACGGTAAGTATGGCTGGTTTCAAGCGCATTGACGGCGACCTGGGTCAATGGCTCATCAGAATCGGGGAGTACGAATATGACGGTCTGGATAGTGCTGTCAATCCTGTTGGTGGTGTTAAGTCCATTGGCATGGTTGCGTCCGTCCCGTGTACAGAACGGTCGCATGGCCCTGCGCATGGAAGCGCGACGCCTGGGCCTGGCCATGCAACTGGCGCCACAGGAGTGGCCGCACTGGCTCGGCCAGCAGCCGCCAAACCCCTGTGCCCAGTACTATCGGCCTCGGCGAGGCAACCAGCCGGCCTGTTGGAGCTATTGGCAAACGGCACCGGGCGTCTGGGCCAATCAGTGGCGGGAAGTCTGCCAGGATGAATCCTTGCTCAATCATTTCGAAAAATTGCCGGCCAACGTCTACAAAGTCGAAGCCGACCGGCAAATGATTGCGGTGTACTGGGGCGAAAAAGGCGAAGCCAGTGTTTTGCAAGACATTGCCAGCACGCTCAAGGCGCTGGCCTGAGGCATAAAAAAGCCCGACAGTCTCATCGGGCGGTTGGCCAGGCAGGCCGGTAATCCATCTCATGTCAGGGCGTGCGTTCGCAGCGCCCTTCGTTCCTGAAATTTCAATCGCATTCCCGACAGCGTAGTCGGCTGGACCCGATATGTCTGGAATTAGGGCGATTTTTCTAATGATTGATCCTATGAATAGCTGCACATGCGGCGCCGTGTTGCGGATCCGTACGGTACGGAAATGACCGTAAAGTCGCGTTCTCGCCCGTGTTTAGGGCGATTGACAATTGTCGGAAATTCCGTGAAGGTGACGTACCCAAATCAAACGGGCGTATGAATTGAGCGTTTGTATTTTCGGAACGCTCCTACAGACCCCGACTATCGCGTTGACGGGTGTGCCTGGCGGATTGGCGTAGCATCGACGGTAACGTCAGTGTCGAACCAGTGGCCAGCGTCCAACGTGTACTGTTCAGCTTCCATATCGTGGAGATCAGTTGATGATTTACGAAGGTAAAGCCATCACGGTTAAGGCTCTTGAAAGTGGCATCGTCGAACTGAAATTCGACCTCAAGGGTGAGTCCGTCAACAAGTTCAACCGTCTAACCCTGAATGAATTGCGTCAGGCCGTAGACACTATCAAGGCAGATGCTTCGATCAAGGGTGTGATCGTCAGCAGCGGCAAGGACGTGTTCATCGTCGGTGCCGACATCACCGAATTCGTCGACAACTTCAAGCTGCCCGATGCCGAACTGATCGCTGGCAACCTCGAAGCCAACCGTATTTTCAGCGACTTCGAAGACCTCAACGTACCGACCGTCGTGGCCATCAACGGCATCGCCCTGGGTGGCGGCCTGGAGATGTGCCTGGCGGCGGATTACCGCGTCATGGCCACCACGGCCAAGATCGGCCTGCCGGAAGTCAAGCTGGGCATCTACCCGGGCTTCGGCGGTACCGTGCGCCTGCCGCGCCTGATCGGTGCCGACAATGCCATCGAGTGGATTGCCGCCGGCAAGGAAAACCGTGCCGAAGACGCACTGAAAGTCGGCGCCGTGGATGCGGTGGTCGAACCTGGCAAGCTCCAGGAAGCGGCCCTTGAAACCATCAAGCGCGCCATCAGCGGCGAGTTCGACTACAAGGCCAAGCGCCAGCCGAAGCTGGAAAAGCTCAAGCTCAACGCCATCGAACAAATGATGGCCTTCGAAACCGCGAAGGGTTTCGTGGCCGGACAAGCTGGCCCGAACTACCCGGCGCCGGTCGAAGCGATCAAGACTATCCAGAAAGCCGCAAGCTTCGGTCGCGACAAGGCCTTGGAAGTCGAGGCCGCCGGCTTCGTCAAGTTGGCCAAGACCTCGGCTGCGCAAAGCCTGATCGGCCTGTTTCTCAACGATCAGGAACTGAAGAAAAAGGCCAAGGCCTACGACGAAATCGCCCGTGACGTGAAGCAGGCCGCCGTGCTCGGCGCCGGCATCATGGGCGGCGGCATCGCCTACCAGTCGGCGTCCAAGGGTACGCCGATCCTGATGAAGGACATCAATGAACACGGGATCGAGCAGGGCCTGGCCGAAGCCGCCAAGCTGCTGGTCGGTCGCGTCGACAAGGGGCGCATGACCGCCGCGAAGATGGCCGAAGTGCTCAACGGCATTCGTCCGACGCTGTCCTACGGCGATTTCGGCCATGTCGACCTGGTGGTCGAAGCGGTTGTCGAGAACCCGAAGGTCAAGCAAGCGGTACTGGCTGAAGTCGAAGACAAGGTCAAGGAGGACACCATCCTCGCCTCGAACACCTCGACCATCTCCATCTCGCTGCTGGCCAAGGCCCTCAAGCGTCCGGAGAACTTCGTCGGCATGCACTTCTTCAACCCGGTGCACATGATGCCGCTGGTGGAAGTGATCCGTGGCGAGAAGTCCAGTGAGCTGGCTGTTGCCACCACCGTGGCCTACGCCAAGAAAATGGGCAAGAACCCGATCGTCGTCAACGATTGCCCGGGTTTCCTGGTCAACCGCGTGCTGTTCCCATACTTCGGCGGTTTCGCCAAGCTGGTCAGCGCCGGTGTGGACTTCGTGCGCATCGACAAGATCATGGAAAAATTCGGCTGGCCGATGGGCCCGGCGTACCTGATGGACGTGGTCGGCATCGACACCGGCCACCACGGTCGCGACGTCATGGCTGAAGGCTTCCCGGACCGCATGAAAGACGACCGTCGTTCGGCTGTCGACGTGCTCTACGAAGCCAAGCGCCTGGGCCAGAAGAATGGCAAGGGCTTCTACGCCTACGAGACCGACAAGCGCGGCAAGCAGAAGAAAGTCGCCGATGCGTCGGTGCTGGAAGTGCTCAAGCCGATCGTCTACGAGCAGCGCGACGTCACCGACGAGGACATCATCAACTGGATGATGATCCCGCTGTGCCTCGAAACCGTGCGTTGCCTGGAAGACGGCATTGTCGAAACCGCCGCCGAAGCCGACATGGGTCTGGTCTACGGTATCGGTTTCCCTCCATTCCGTGGCGGTGCGCTGCGTTACATCGATTCGATTGGTGTGGCCGAGTTCGTTGCCCTGGCTGACCAGTACGCTGATCTGGGCGCGCTGTACCACCCGACCGCGAAGCTGCGTGAAATGGCCAAGAACGGCCAACGCTTCTTCGGTTAAGCGCCCAACGACTAGAGCGAGAGAACATTTATGAGCTTGAATCCTAGAGACGTCGTGATCGTCGACTTCGGTCGTACGCCGATGGGCCGCTCCAAGGGCGGCATGCACCGCAACACCCGCGCCGAAGACATGTCGGCGCACCTGATCAGCAAGCTGCTGGAGCGCAACGTCAAGGTCGACCCCAACGAAGTCGAAGACGTGATCTGGGGCTGTGTGAACCAGACCCTGGAGCAGGGCTGGAACATCGCCCGCATGGCCTCGCTGATGACCCAGATTCCTCACACCGCGGCCGGCCAGACCGTCAGCCGCCTGTGCGGTTCGTCCATGAGCGCGCTGCACACCGCCGCCCAGGCGATCATGACCGGCAATGGTGACGTATTCGTCGTCGGTGGTGTCGAGCACATGGGCCACGTGAGCATGATGCACGGCGTCGATCCGAACCCGCACATGTCGCTGTACGCGGCCAAGGCCTCGGGCATGATGGGTCTGACCGCGGAAATGCTGGGCAAGATGCACGGCATCAGCCGCGAACAGCAGGACGCCTTTGGCGTGCGTTCCCACCAGCTCGCCCACAAGGCGACCGTGGAAGGCAAGTTCAAGGACGAGATCATCCCGATGCAGGGCTATGACGAGAATGGTTTCCTGAAGCTGTTCGACTACGACGAAACCATTCGTCCGGAAACCACCCTGGAAAGCCTGGCGGCCCTGAAGCCGGCCTTCAATCCGAAGGGTGGCACCGTGACAGCTGGTACTTCATCGCAGATCACCGACGGTGCCTCGTGCATGATCGTGATGTCGGCCCAGCGTGCCCAGGACCTGGGTATCCAGCCGATGGCAGTGATTCGTTCGATGGCCGTGGCGGGTGTGGACCCGGCGATCATGGGCTATGGTCCAGTACCGGCCACGCAGAAAGCCTTGAAGCGTGCAGGCCTGAGTATCGCCGATATCGACTTCTTCGAGCTCAACGAAGCTTTCGCCGCACAGGCCCTGCCGGTGCTGAAAGATTTGAAAGTGCTCGACAAGATGAACGAGAAGGTTAACCTGCACGGCGGTGCGATCGCCCTGGGTCATCCGTTCGGTTGCTCCGGTGCGCGTATCTCCGGCACGCTGCTCAACGTCATGAAGCAGAATGGCGGCACCTTTGGTGTCTCGACCATGTGCATTGGCCTCGGCCAAGGCATCGCCACTGTCTTCGAACGCGTCTAAGCGTTGCGTCGATGGAAGCCGGGGCCAAGTGCCCCGGTTTTTGTTTTTTCGGGGTTAGTAACAAAAGAATTTTGTTTTTATTTTGAAAAGATTTGAGTGAGGGCCAAAGCATGCCGATACAACCTGGGCTCTACCAGCATTACAAAGGTCCGCAGTACCGCGTATTCAGCATTGCGCGGCATTCCGAGACCGAGGAGGAAGTGGTCTTCTATCAAGCCCTGTATGGCGATTACGGCTTTTGGGTGCGTCCCTTGAGCATGTTCGAGGAGTCCGTCGAGGTTGACGGCGAACAGGTGCCACGCTTTGCTTTGGTGCAGGCCGAGGAGAGCATTTTTTCCAAGCCTTGAGGCCGGCATGCGGGCAACCCTGCGCTTGACCTCACCTTGCAGCCACTATATATAGCGGTGCCGCGTCAGGCGCCAACCGCCTTTCACTTTTTAGAATTCAGGAATTTTCTGATCCATGGGCAAATCGCTGGTCATTGTGGAATCCCCGGCTAAGGCCAAGACCATCAACAAGTATCTGGGCAACCAATACGTGGTGAAGTCGAGTATCGGCCATATCCGAGACCTGCCCACCAGCGGTTCGGCTAGCGCCAGTAAGGAGCCAGCCGCCAAGCGCGGCAAGGCTGCTGCCGGTGAAGCGCCGGCGCTGTCGCCGAAAGACAAGGCGCGCAAGCAGCTGGTCTCACGCATGGGGGTC
Organism: Pseudomonas sp. Z3-6; assembly: GCF_051131985.1. Taxonomy (NCBI): domain Bacteria; kingdom Pseudomonadati; phylum Pseudomonadota; class Gammaproteobacteria; order Pseudomonadales; family Pseudomonadaceae; genus Pseudomonas; species Pseudomonas sp. Z3-6. The sequence goes on along the minus strand of NZ_CP071644.1, from coordinate 4,810,504 downwards.
GATCCGGAACACGGCTGGAAAGCCAAGTACGAGATCCTCCCAGGCAAGGAAAAGGTCATCGAAGAACTGCGTCGGCTCGCCAAGGATGCCGACACCATCTATCTCGCGACGGACTTGGACCGCGAAGGGGAAGCCATTGCCTGGCACCTGCGCGAAGCCATTGGTGGGGATGACAGCCGCTACAAGCGCGTGGTGTTCAACGAAATCACCAAGAAGGCCATCCAGGAAGCCTTCTCCCAGCCGGGCGAACTGGATATCGACCGGGTCAACGCCCAACAGGCGCGGCGTTTCCTCGACCGTGTGGTGGGCTACATGGTTTCGCCGCTGCTGTGGGCCAAGATCGCCCGCGGCCTGTCGGCTGGTCGCGTGCAGTCGGTGGCCGTGAAGCTGGTGGTGGAGCGCGAGCGGGAAATCCGGGCGTTCATCCCTGAAGAGTACTGGGAAGTCCACGCCGACCTCGGCACTGCCAAGGGCGCGACTGTGCGCTTCGACGTGGCCCGCGAGAAGGGTGAAGCCTTCAAACCGCTCAACGAAGCCCAGGCCATGGCGGCGCTGGAGAAGCTCAAGGCGTCCAGCTATAGCATCGTCAAGCGTGAAGACAAACCGACCAGCAGCAAGCCGTCGGCGCCGTTCATCACCTCCACGCTGCAACAGGCCGCGAGCAATCGCCTGGGCTTTGGCGTGAAGAAAACCATGATGATGGCCCAGCGTTTGTACGAAGCCGGCTACATCACTTACATGCGTACCGACTCGACGAACCTGTCGGCCGATGCCGTGGCGATGGCGCGCACTTATATAGAAAGCGAGTTCGGCAAGAAGTACCTGCCGGACACGCCGAACGTCTACAGCAGCAAGGAAGGCGCGCAGGAGGCTCACGAAGCGATTCGTCCGTCCGATGCCAACACCGAGCCAAGCAAGCTGTCGGGCATGGAGCGCGATGCCGAGCGTCTCTACGAGCTGATCTGGCGCCAGTTCCTGGCCTGCCAGATGCTGCCGGCGCAATACCTGTCCACCACGGTCAGCGTCGGTGCCGGCGACTTCGAGCTGCGCGCCAAGGGGCGCATCCTGAAGTTCGACGGCTACACCCGCGTCATGCCGCAAATCACCAAGCCTGGGGATGACGATGTCCTGCCGGACATGGCCCAGGGCGACGTGATGAAGCTGATCAAGCTCGATCCGACCCAGCACTTCACCAAGCCGCCGGCCCGTTACTCCGAAGCCAGCCTGGTCAAGGAAATGGAAAAACGCGGCATCGGCCGTCCTTCGACCTACGCCGCGATCATCTCCACCATCCAGGACCGCGGTTATGTGGCGCTGCACAACCGTCGTTTCTATTCGGAAAAGATGGGGGACATCGTCACCGAGCGTCTGTCCGAGAGCTTCTCGAACCTGATGGACTACGGCTTCACCGCCGGCATGGAAGAAAACCTCGACGATGTGGCTCAGGGCGAACGGGACTGGAAAAATGTCCTCGACGAATTCTATGGCGACTTCAAGAAAAAACTCGAAGTAGCTGAAAGCCCTGACAGCGGCATGCGCGCCAACCAGCCGGTCATGACCGACATCCCGTGCCTGACCTGCGGGCGTCCGATGCAAATCCGTACCGCCTCGACTGGCGTGTTTCTCGGTTGCTCGGGCTACAGCCTGCCGCCCAAGGAGCGCTGCAAGGCTACCGTCAACCTGGTGCCGGGCGACGAAATCGCTGCGGACGACGAGGGTGAGTCGGAATCCCTGGTACTGCGCGGCAAGCATCGCTGCCCGATCTGCAGCACGGCGATGGATGCCTACCTGCTGGATGAAAAGCGCAAGCTGCACATCTGCGGTAACAACCCGGACTGCGCCGGCTACGAGATTGAAGAGGGCACTTATCGCATCAAGGGCTACGAAGGCCCGAGCCTGGAATGCGACAAGTGCGGCAGCGAGATGCAGCTCAAGACCGGCCGTTTCGGCAAGTTCTTCGGTTGCACCAACCCGACCTGCAAGAACACCCGAAAACTGCTCAAGAGCGGGGACGCGGCGCCGCCGAAGATGGACCCGGTGAAGATGCCTGAGCTCAAATGCGAGAAGGTCAACGACACCTACATCCTGCGTGACGGCGCCTCCGGCCTGTTCCTGGCAGCCAGCCAGTTCCCGAAAAACCGTGAGACCCGTGCGCCATTGGTGATGGAGATCGTGCCGCATAAGGACGAGATCGATCCGAAGTACCATTTCCTCTGTGAAGCACCGCAGAAGGATCCGGAAGGGCGTCCGGCGGTCATTCGCTACAGCCGCAAGACCAAGGAGCAGTACGTGCAGACCGAAGTCGACGGCAAGCCGACCGGCTGGAAGGCCTATTACGACGGCGGTAAGTGGACGGTTGAAGACAAGCGTTGATTGAACGCCTGTTTAAGAAGGAGGGCTAAGCGAGGACCCCGTGGCGAGGGAGCTTGCTCCCACTGGGCGGCACAGCCGTCCTCGATAGGGCCCGACTGAACAAAAAGGCCACATGACAACCCATAGGTTTTCATGTGGCCTTTTTGTTTTTGGCTTGCAGTGGCCTTGGTTGATCCACGACACTGTCGCACTTGCGTGAAGCTTTCATTTCGTTGGGGAGATGCCGCCATGGCCCACGAACTCTATACCCGCACCAATCAGAAAATCTATTTCGCCGGTCTGTCGCTCGAAGCGCTCACCCGGGCCGAAGACGGGCGTGCGATGAATTCCCAGGCGCTGCTCCAGGCAGGGCGTGAGTCCGCGCTGTTTCACCTATACGGTGCGTTGTTGGGGTTATGCCATGAAATCGCTGGTTTCTATCGCCTGCCACAAGCGAATGCGCCGCGGGCCGAGCTGCTGTTGACCCGCGAAGTGCTGGAAACCATCGCCATCCCGGAAATGGCCGAAATGGTCGAGCTGGCACACAACCCGGAAACCTGGCTGGCAAAGCTGTTGGCGGCCCATGCGGCGCTGTTCGAGCCGCCACGAGCCCCGCGCAAGCCCAAGGGGGACGTGACCCAGCCGTTGATCGTCGCGGTCAATCTGGACGAGCAGGATCCCGAGCAGGAGCTGAGCCGGGAAGAGCTGGAGAGCTGGCGCCAGAACCTCAAGAGCTTGGCGATACGCTTTCGTGAAGGGTTGAACGAGTGCTGAGTTTCCCTTCGGCCCTTTACGTCCATTGATAACGCTTGGTCAAGATCCCGAGCGGAGCCTGGCCGATGACTATATAATCCTCGCCTTTCGTGGAGAACAGACTTTTATGCCTACGTCCTTTCTAGAAATTGTCGAACTTCCTGATGGCCGCATCGAGCTGCGCAGGGCAGAGGACGAGGGTTCTCTGGTTACCCTGAACTTCTCCGAAGATGCCAAGGTGTTCCTCCAAGGCCAACACGTCGAAGTCGCCAAGGCGATGCTGAGCGTGGGCGTCCAGATGGCCGGTCGCCTGGTTGAAGGCGAATTCAACAAGGAAGAGGGGCCGCGGGTCCTTCATTAATCCCGCCTGTCGGCTTTTTTGAAAAATGTGACTGACCGGCTTCTCTGTCTTGGAGAAGCCCCGCGTTTGTCTTACCCCAATCGAATATTCAGGCTTTGTGCGTCCCCGGTGCGGGCGGCGCTGATCAACTGTTGCCGTGCGGTCGCGGTCAATGGGTTGAGCCAACTGACCACAGTGTGGCTGCGGCCCAGGCGCAAGGCTTCGCAGGTCAACTGTTGGGCGCTCTGGGTGCCCCGTGGCTGCAGCAACAGGATGCGTTCACGGTTCAGGCCGGCATCCCGCAGCCAGGCCTGGGTAACGCTGGCCGGTGGCGCGATCAGCGTCAACCAGCGAGCATCCTGGTCCTGGCTGAGTTCTCGCAGAATCGGCGCCAGCAGGTTCAGGCAGTTTCCGGCCGCACCACGTAACGACAGTTCGCTGAAAGCCTCGGGTTCGACGCCCCAGGGCGACTCGATGACCTCTTTCAGGACTGGAACCAGCGGTTGGGCCATGAATGCCTCGAACAGCGGAAGTTGTGTGTGTTGTGGTGTGTGAGGGAACTGCATAAAGCCTCCTTTAGCGGCGAATGACGCCGACGCTCAAGCCTTCGATGACCAGGTCCTGGTCTTTCAGGTTCACTTCGATGGGGGCGAACTCAGGGTTCTCGGCAATGAGCCAGACCTTGCTGCCGTCGCGCTTGAAGCGCTTGACGGTCACTTCGTCGCCGATGCGCGCCACCACGATCTGGCCATTGCGGGCTTCGCGGGTGGTGTGGACGGCCAGGAGGTCACCGTCGAAGATACCGATGTCCTTCATGCTCATGCCGTGTACCCGAAGCAGGTAATCGGCCCGGGGATGGAAGAACGAAGGGTTGATATTGCAGGATTCCTCGACATGCTGCTGGGCGAGGATCGGTGCGCCTGCCGCGACCCGGCCAATGATCGGCAGGGTGGTTTCGTCGGCCTTGGCTTCGAAGCCAGGGATGCGAATGCCACGGGATGCGCCCGGGGTCATTTCGATCGCGCCCTTGCGCGCCAGCGCCTTGAGGTGTTCTTCAGCCGCGTTGGGCGACTTGAAACCCAGTTCCTGGGCGATTTCCGCGCGAGTCGGCGGGTAGCCGTTGTCTTCGAGGCAGCGTTTGATGAAGGCCAGAATCTCTGCTTGGCGTGGCGTCAGCTTTAGCATATTGATCGCTCTGTCTTTTTATACAGTGACTGGGATTATATACAGTAGACGCTGCTTGGCAATCCTCCTTTTTTCGCGGGCCGCTGGACGGTCGGTCGGCTTGTTGGTTGGGGCAGGGCTACCACCTGAGAAAAGGTGTGGTTAAATACGTGACCGACCGTTCGCAAAACGCCCCGGCAGGCTTGACAACCCCTAGGCTGAAACGTATGTTTCAAACAAGTGTTTGTCAGGCGGAGTAACCATGGCCCAGTCGGAAACCGTTGAACGCATTCTCGATGCTGCCGAGCAGTTGTTCGCGGAAAAAGGTTTCGCCGAAACCTCGTTGCGTCTGATCACCAGTAAGGCCGGGGTGAACCTGGCGGCGGTGAACTATCACTTCGGCTCGAAAAAAGCCTTGATCCAGGCGGTTTTCTCGCGGTTCCTCGGGCCTTTCTGCCTCAGCCTCGATCGCGAACTGGAGCGGCGCCAGGCCAAGCCCGACGTCAAGCCAACCCTGGAAGAGCTGCTGGAAATCCTGGTCGAGCAAGCCCTGGTCGTGCAACCGCGCAGCGGTAACGATCTGTCCATTTTCATGCGCCTGTTGGGCCTTGCGTTCAGCCAGAGCCAGGGCCACCTACGGCGTTACTTGGAAGACATGTACGGCAAGGTCTTCCGTCGCTACATGCTGCTGGTCAACGAAGCCGCACCGCGCATTCCGCCTATCGAGCTGTTCTGGCGGGTGCACTTCATGCTCGGCGCCGCTGCGTTCAGCATGTCCGGTATCAAAGCGCTGCGGGCCATCGCTGAAACCGATTTTGGTGTGAACACCTCCATCGAGCAGGTGATGCGCCTGATGGTGCCGTTCCTGGCAGCCGGCATGCGTGCCGAAAGTGGCGTCACCGATGAGGCCATGGCGGCCGCGCAACTGCGTCCACGCAGCAAATCGACGCCGGCGCTGGCCAAGGCTTGAGCGCACGGGTGGGCGTGGCTGCCTACATCCGCTAAGCTAACCGCCCATGCCGACTCTTGTTTCGAACCCGTTCCATTCTATATTTCATGACCGCGACCTGCCGGGCCTTGGGCCTGGCGGTGTGGTCGTGTCTGTGTCACCGCGCGGGTTCATCGTTATTAAGGAAATGCTATGACTGCTGGCCTGCAAGGCTCGTTGATGGTGGACGTCGCCGGTACCTGGCTGACGGCCGAAGATCGCCACCTGTTGCGCCAGCCCGAGGTAGGCGGCCTGATCATTTTTGCCCGCAATATCGAGCATCCACGTCAGGTGCGCGAATTGAGTGCGTCGATCCGCGCCATCCGTCCCGACCTTCTATTGGCGGTGGACCAGGAAGGCGGCCGTGTTCAACGGTTGCGCCAAGGATTTGTGCGGTTGCCGGCGATGCGGGCGATCGCCGAGAACCCGAACGCCGAGTACCTGGCCGAGCAGTGCGGCTGGATCATGGCCACCGAAGTGCTGGCGGTCGGTCTCGACCTGAGTTTTGCCCCGGTGCTGGACCTCGATTACCAGCGCAGCGCCGTCGTCGGCAGTCGTGCCTTCGAAGGTGACCCTGAACGCGCGGCGTTGCTGGCCGGTGCCTTCATCCGTGGCATGAGCGCCGCCGGGATGGCGGCCACTGGCAAGCATTTCCCGGGTCATGGTTGGGCCGAGGCTGATTCCCATGTGGCGATCCCGAACGATGAGCGCAGCCTCGAGCAGATTCGCGCCAGCGACCTGGTACCGTTCGCCAAGCTGAGCAAGCAACTGGCCGCGATCATGCCGGCCCACGTCATCTACCCGCAGGTTGATGCCAATCCAGCTGGTTTTTCCCGCCGCTGGTTGCAGGACATCCTGCGCGGCGAGTTGCAATTTGACGGTGTGATCTTCAGCGATGATTTGTCGATGGCCGGGGCTCATGTGGTCGGTGATGCCGCCAGTCGTATCGAGGCGGCCTTGACGGCGGGTTGCGACATGGGCCTGGTGTGTAACGATCGCGCCGCCGCGGAGCTGGCCCTGAGCGCTGCCCAACGCCTGAAGGTCAAGCCTTCGGCGCGGATCGCCCGCATGCGCGGCCAGGCCTGTGCCTCCACGGAATACCGCCAGGACCCACGCTGGCTGACGGCGCTCGGCGCACTGAGAGCTGCGCAGCTTATTGATTAGTAGGGGATTCTGGTTGGGTGAACGTTGCAACACTCCCCTGTGGGAGCGAGCCTGCTCGCGATGACGGCAACACAGTCAGCATCTAGGCCGGCTGAACCACCGCTATCGCGAGCAGGCTCGCTCCCACATTGGAAGTGTGGTGGACTCAGATTATGTGAACGCCACAACTTCCTGTGAGAGCCGAGCTTGCTCGCGATGATGGCTGCACAGTCAACATCTGCATCAACTGAACCACCGCTATCGCGAGCAAGCTCTGCTCCCACAGTGGCTCTGCGGTGAACACCAGGCTCAGGGACACCCAGGCTGAGTTGAGGGAGTGTCAGCGCTTCTCGAGCTTGTCCGGCAGCGGCGCGAACAACGCCTCGATATCGTCGCTCTGCAATTTCCAATCACCGGCCACGCGTCCATCCAGCACGCCAGCGGCGAGGTCGGATTTTTCCTTTTGCAGCAGCTGGATTTTCTCTTCCACCGTGCCTCGGGCTATCAGCTTGTAGACGAACACCGGTTTTTCCTGGCCGATGCGGTAGGCACGGTCGGTGGCCTGGTTTTCGGTGGCCGGGTTCCACCACGGGTCGTAGTGAATCACGGTGTCGGCCTCGGTCAGGTTCAGGCCTACACCACCGGCCTTCAGGCTGATCAAAAAGATCTGACGCTTGCCACTCTGGAATTCCTTGACGGGCGTGCGTCGATCCCGGGTCTGGCCGGTCAGGATGGCGTAGTCGACGCCGCGTTTCTTCAACTCATCTTCAATCAGCGCCAACATGGACGTGAACTGCGAAAACAGCAGCACCCGTCGCCCTTCTTCAAACAGCTCTTCGAGCATTTCCATCAGGCTGTCGAGCTTGCCTGAGGTGCTGCCTCGGGCGGGCACGGTGGCGTCGTTGATCAGGCGCAAGTCGCAACACACCTGGCGCAGCTTGAGCAGCGCTTCGAGGATGATGATCTGGCTGCGGGCCACGCCTTTGCGGGTGATCTCGTCGCGGACCTTCTTGTCCATCGCCAGGCGCATGGTTTCGTAGACGTCCCGCTGGGCGTCGCTGAGTTCGACCCAATGGATGATCTCGGTCTTGGGTGGCAACTCCGTCGCCACTTGTTCCTTGGTCCGGCGCAGCAGGAAAGGTTTTATCCGACCGTTGAGGTGCTGCAATCGTACGTCGCTGCCGCGCTTTTCGATCGGTACACGGTAATCGCGGTTGAAACTCTTGACGTCCCCGAGCCAGCCCGGCAACAGGAAGTGAAACAGCGACCACAATTCGCCCAGGTGATTTTCCAGGGGCGTACCGGACAGGCACAGCCGCTGGCGGGCGTTGAGCTCGCGGGCGGCCTGGGCGGCTTTGCTGGTGGGATTCTTGATGTACTGGGCTTCATCGAGGATCAGCACGTGAAGTGGCTGCGCTTTCAGGCGCTCGACGTCCTTGGGAAGCAGGGCATAAGTGGTGAGGATCAGGTCGTAATCCACCAGCCGTTCGAAATGTTTTTTGCGTCCCGCACCGTAAAGCGCCAGGACCTTGAGCTGCGGCGTGAAGTGGGACGCTTCGTCGAGCCAGTTGGGAATCAGGCTGGTCGGCATCACCACCATGCACGGCCGGTCGAGGCGACCGGCGTGTTTTTCGCTGAGAATGTGCGCCAGGGTCTGTAGGGTTTTGCCCAGGCCCATGTCGTCCGCGAGGATGCCGCCGACTTCCAGCTGTCGCAGCGACTGCATCCAGCTCAGGCCTTCGAGTTGATAAGGCCGCAGCGTCGCGTTCAGGCCTTCTGGCGCGGTGGCGGTGTAATCCTTGATGTCCCGCAGGCGTTGGGCCAGGCCGCGAATGTGTTCGCCGCCTTCCCAAGTCAATGGCATGTCCTGCAGCGGGTTCAGGCGCAAGGCGTCCGCGCTGTTGAGGCGCAGTTTGGTGGTGCCGGGCTCTTGCAGGTAAAACTCGCCCAGGGTCGCCAGCACCGGTTTCAGCCGGCCATAGGGCAGGGCCACTTGCTGCGGGCCGAATTCCGAGTTCGGGCGGTTGGGCAGGTTGACCAGGATCAGTTCATCGTCCCGGCGCCGGGCCAGGCGTTCCGGATTGAACAATTCGATGTGCGAGCGCATCAGGTTCAACAGGATCGGCAGCAGGCTCAGGCGTTCGCCATTGACGATGATCCCCAGTTCCAGGTCGAACCAGTCCCGCTCCGGCGTTTCCTCGACCGTGGCATACCACTCGTCCACCGCCGTCAGGTCAAAGCCGAAGTCCTCGTCGATCTGCAACTCCCAGCCCTGGGTGCGTAGTTTCGGCAGGTCGTTGAGGGTGAAGGTCAGCCAGGCGCTGTCGTTGACCATTTCGTACAGTTCGCCGGCGCTTTCCGGCAGGGCCTTGCTTTGTCGGGTCGCGACCTTGAAGCCGAGGATACGTAGTTGTTCGCGGTAGGACTGTTCCACATCGGTGTGGCGTTTTATCCGCAACGTCTGGGTTTCCTGGCGAATCAGCACGTCGGTGTTGCGCTGGCCGCTGACGTATTCATCCAGATAACTGAAGGACAGCGCGGCGCGGTGCTGGATGTAGCGCTGCATCTTGCCGTTGCGTGGCTCGAAGGCGCTGAACTCGATACTGGCCAGCCACAGGCGCGGCACCGGCTGCACGTTGTCCACCAGCACTTGTGGCGGGGCCTTGGGGCTGCGGTTGTCCAGCACCGCTTGGAGTTTCTCCAGCAGGAGGGCGTCCTTTTCGGCGGCCGGGTAGGCCAGGGTTTCCTGGACTTGCAGCAACACGGCCGCGCAGTGCTTGCAGTTGATGCGCACCGGGCAGGAGCACGCGGCTTCGAGCAGAATCAGCGTGCCCTTGGCTGACTCTTTAAGGCGAATGGTCTGACGGTAGACGCTGCCGCCAGAGCCTTCGCAGCTGGCGATGATGGTGCTGTCGCCGGCCTCGACGATCCTGACGCGGTTTTCCAGCGCATAACGGCGCCCGCGCTCCAGGCTCTGTTCCTTGAATCGATTGACCCAGGAAGGTGCCAGGGGTTTGCTCAGGGGCGAGGGCATAGGCGCGCCAATCAGTCCGGAATGACTTCAGGTGCCTGCCGAGGTGCGGGCGCAGTCAGCGAAGTGATCTTGATCAACAGGCCGAGGTGACCGTTATCGAGGAAGTTCAGTTGGCCATTCTTGGTATGGCTCTGCTGTTTGAGGCGCTCGCTGGCGGTGACCAGGCCATTGGCGTCGATCTGGTTGACCCAGAAATCGGCATCCACGTCGGTGAAACGCCCCAGTTTCAGTTCCAGGGTGCCCTCGATGGGAAACTGGCCGAACTGTTCAGTACCGTCGCTGATGGCGACTTTTCGGCCCTGTTCGCCGAGGGTCTGCTGCCAGGCTTTGTGCATCAATACGGTGTATTGGCCGCTGGCGGTGAGTTTCTCGACGACGTTGCCCAAGGCCGGCGTGCGCTGGCTGTCCGCGCCCAGGCGTTGCGCGCCGGCGTCCCAGTCTTCCGGTGCGGCGCGGCTGACAATCGCCGGCTCGGCGTTCTGGCGTACCAGGATCATTTCAACCTGATACAGGTCGTCGGCGAACGCCAGGGGAGCGACCAGGGTCAACAACAAGGTCAATGAGCGAAACAGGCGCATGGGGCGTCCTTCAAGCAGTGGTCGGAGTGAGGCGCTCGAACAGCGCCTCTACGGTATTGAAACGCTCTTCCGCGCGTTCCATGGGCACCATGAATTTGAACATCGTGGCGCCTTCGAACTTGTAGCGTTTGGGCTGGCCCTGGATCAACTTG